>NC_021668.1:0-26087 GCF_000418305.1 Psychrobacter sp. G | reverse complement strand
GTAGACGGGCAATCACCTCATCTAATGCAAATGGCTTCACCAAATAATCATCAGCGCCGGCATTGAGTCCTGCCACACGATTGGCAATCGCATCGCGAGCGGTGATAATCAATACTGGCGTATCTATGTGTTTTTCCCGCCAGTTTTTTAGGACGGTCATGCCATCACCTTTTGGCAAGGTCAAATCCAGCAGTACCGCATCAAACATGCCATCTTGCAGCGCCATCTCACCTTGCTTGGCATCACCAAACCAATCCACCATCATGCCATGACTTTTTAAGCCAAGGACAATTCCATCAGCGATGGTGCTGTCGTCTTCTATCAATAATATGCGTGCCATAAGTGCTCCATCGCTTGACTTATTTCATAGTAGTCGGCTTGTCTGTCACCGTTTTTTTGCCCGTTATCATTGATTTAATGAGGTTTTGGCGTTGCCAGTAACTCATGGCAATCGCTGCGATGATATGTAGAGGAACCAGTAGATATAAGCTGTTTGCTAATAACTCATGAATCTCTTCAAGCACCTCTTTATCACCAAACAGCCCTGCTTCCATCAGATAACCGGTTAGTCCTAACCCTATAGTCACAGCCCATAACGATAACATCATCAGTGCGGCCAAGGGGTTATGACCAAGATTCTGCTCATCAACGCGTCGAACGCTTAAATCTGATACATGCCGTTTGAGTCGTTTTGGTGTGGGGAAAAAGCCAGTAAAGCGTGCATAGCGCGTGCCAACCAGACCCCAAAGTAAACGTATGACCACCAGTCCCAAAACGGTATAGCCGACATACTCATGCCACTCACCACCATCTTCGGTAAAAAACAGATTAGCAATAATACCAGCTGCGACTGTCCAATGAGTCACTCTTACTAATAGGTCCCAAACTTTTACTTGCCTCGCTTTAGGCATGTTCGGTACATGTGCAGAAGAGTCGTCCCAATTAATGATGTCTTTTTGGCTCATGGTTGTCACTCCTTAATCATTTGTTTGTTTATTGACAACACCCGCTGCTAAACACTGAAAATCAGCAAGATATCGTAAGCAGACGAGATATCACATCATCTGCCTTATCGCTATTACAACAAACAAATCTTAAGGTGAGCTTAGGACGTTAAAACAGGTAAATCATTGTGCAGCGAACCGGTAGCCTACGTCGTGCCATATACACCACTTAAGAATTATTTAAGAATCAGGCTGTATTATTAGCCATACTTCTCAATAAATACCTACTTGTTAAATCAAGCTTTCTTAACGGCAATAAAATAATTTTTCGGGAGATTCTTATGGCTTTAAAGTCATGGCAAGTGATCGGTAGTGTCGTACTGATCACTTCAATCACTGTACTCATGCAAATTTCCTCTGAAACGTGGATCACATCAGCAACAGTCAGTTTGATAATGGGTGCTTCGGCTTTAGCGTGCATGGCAAGCTCATGCATACTCGCTAGCCGTTGGCACGGTATTGAAAGGCTCTTTGGCGGTCTGGACAGGGTTTATGAAGCGCATAAGTGGATTGCTATATGGGCACTTATTTTCGCTGTCTATCATTTTGTCTTCAAAGCCAAGCTAGACGCTTGGGATCTTGCGCCCATTTTGGAGTTGTCCAAATATTGGACGCGTTTGATGCGTCAACTCAGCCTTGTCGCGTTAGGTCTGATTATACTACTGGCGCTGAATCGCAAAATCCCGTATGGCAACTGGCGTTGGTTGCATAAGTTCTCAGGCCCACTTTTTTTAATCGTTATACTACATTGGCTGAGCTTTGAGTCTCCCATCACACTGACTAGTCCAGCAGGTATTTGGTTAGCACTACTTTGTTCTGTAGGCGTGATTGCAGCATTGTACAAGATGATATTGTACCCATTCATTGCCAAAGCCGGAGAGTATAAGTTAGTCGCTATATCCCAGGGCAAAGCGGCGGTACACTTGGAGTTTGAGCCAGTCCGTAAAGGGTTTCAATTTAAGGCTGGTCAATTTGCCTTTATCTCTCTTAAAGAACCAGGTTTGCACGAGCCGCATCCTTTTACCATAGCTAACGCACCTTCTGATACTGGACACATCCATTTTGTGATTCGAGCATTGGGTGATTATACAAAAAAGCTAAATGAACAAGCCAAAGTGGGTATGTTGGCTGATATTTATGCGCCTCATGGTAATTTTAAACGTATATCAAATGCAGAGCGTGAAATCTGGATTGGTGCCGGAGTAGGAATCTCTCCCTTTATTTCTTGGCAAGAGGATAAAACTATCGGTCATTTTGAACGTGCCACTCTGATATATTGCTTCGATCCTGCGCGTGTTTTTCCAAGTGTTGAGCGTATGCAGGAGATGACAGAACAGTCTGGAGTAGATTTCGTAGCCAACCCAAGTGGCAGTAATGCCATGGCTGAAACCATTCGGCAAGTCGCCAGTGAAGTTAATCCAAAGCAGATTCAGATTAGTTTTTGCGGTCCAAAAGGGCTTTTAGGAAAAGTACAAGAGTTAATGAAAGAAAATGGTATTCCTGCCAAAAATATTCATTATGAGTTTTTTGATTTTCGCTAGAACACGTACAATTTGCCGTGCTTAACACAAACCCAATAAGACAAATGGCACGCTGGCTCAAGTCATAAAGTCATCGGTGCTAGTGCTAAGTAGGCGAACGACAATGGTATACAGATTAATTTAAGTCATCGAACGTTGATCAGGAGCCTAGTGGTTTAAAGGCCGTCTTATACTTAATGGTCTACAGTGACTTAACATGAAATGGATATACCGCCATTTCATGTTAAAAAGGACACTACTGTGTACACGGAGCTACTATAAATAACTAGGAGTGATGATAACAATAGCGTACAACCGAATATTCAAGTCCTCACTAGGGAACCGAATCAGTGCGAGCGTCTGATTGGTTCGCCATAGGCATACCTTAGCTTCCTATTCTCTTTTTTAATTCATCAAGACTTATAGATCTATGTAACATTCTATGGCAATTCGAACAGACAAGCGCTAGGTCATCTAGCTTTGTTACTTGCTCTCCATCTATTTCAGACAGTGGCACTCTATGATGTGCCTCAATAAAACCCTTCCCTAATTCACCATAAGTTTCAAAAAAGTCAAAATTACAAACTTCACAATCGAGCTTCCCATGTTTTTTTAGATATAACTCCTTTTTTTTATTATTTAGCTTATTATTACGCTCTCTAAGTTTATGAAGCTTATAGATTACCTTACCTTCTGTCGCTAAATAGTCTTCATCTTCATCTTCATAATCATCTTGAATTTTATGAAGCTCTTTATTCACGGCTTCATTCATTACAGTGTTTTTAATTTGTTTAGCTATAAGCTGAAGTTCAGTATCATTATCATAGAATTCAAAGAATATTTTTTCATCATTCTTACTAAAACCGGACATTCCTTGCCCTATAAATTCTGGATCAATAGCTTTGAAATTACCGAGTTTCAAAACGACACCATTTACGTTTCTAAACTTTTCGTGCTCAGCTTTTCTCTCATGAAGTGGCAGTCTATTTAATAATTCCGATAACTCGAGTACTAGGATGTTATTGATATTCATATCCTTGGGGTCGAGAGTGCGATAAAGAGCTAGCGCAAGTATAATTTCGTCTCTATGCCATCTTGGCGGTCTTGTTGAATTCATATCCTATCCATAAATTTTATAAATGCGAAAATTACGAGGGGTACTGTGCTAGATAAGTCGATGGTAGAGCTAATATACTCTAAGTAGATAACGATATGTCTAACAGACGTCATCTAGTGACGCGTTCCGAATACAATAGCATCATCATTCATAGTATAATGCGGCACTTTACAATGTAAAATCACAAGTGGTGTTTAAATGAATAAGCGTGATAATAGTCCTAAAATTATTTCTTTGTTTTCTGGTTGCGGTGGACTAGATTTGGGCTTTCATCAAGAAGGTTATGAAACTGTATGGGCTAATGATTTTGATCATTGGGCTTGTGAGACATTCAAGAAAAACATAGGGGATGTAATAGTTGAGGGCGATATAGAGCAAATAGATCCTTATGATAATACCTCTATTCCAGATTGCGATATTGTACTTGGCGGTTTCCCTTGTCAAGATTTTTCCATGATATGGAAGCGGCCAGGACTCGATGGTGAGAGAGGCAACTTGTATAAAAGCTTTCTGCGCGTAGTAGATGCAAAGAAACCAAAGGTATTTGTGGCAGAAAACGTCAAAGGACTCCTAACAGCTAATAATAAAAAAGCCATCAAACAAATTGTTAGTGATTTTGAGAACATAGCTCCAGGCTATAAGGTCAAAGTTAAATTATATAACTTTGCAGATTACGGAGTCCCACAGCTTAGAGAGCGTCTTTTAATAGTTGGGATACGCTCAGATATTGACTTCGATTTTGAACACCCCGATCCTACTCACTCCGCGAAAGATGATGATTTATTACCTCATGTCACTGCCGGTGAAGCATTAGCAAATATTCCTAGTGATGCTAAAAACACAGAGCAGCAAAACTTAAGTCCAAAAACAGTTGAGAAACTAAAGCTTATATCAGCTGGTGGTAATTTTACTGATATACCAAAAGATCATCCTTTATATGTAAAAGGTATGATTAGTCATGTCTATAGAAGAATACATCCAGATGAGCCTTCAAAAACAATTATTGCCGCTGGTGGTGGTGGAACTTGGGGTTACCATTACCCTGAGCCTAGATCACTTAACAATAGAGAACGTGCAAGACTTCAGTCTTTCCCAGATGATTTTGAATTTGTTGGTACTATGACTCAAGTACGAAAACAGATTGGAAATGCGGTTCCTCCACAAGGTGTACGTGAGCTCGCTAAAACATTAAAGAAAATATTTGAATGATAGTTTTATAACCTAGAGGCCTCTATGAGTAGTTTGGTTTTTTCCAATTTCTATCCAGCTAAGATTACTGAAACTGATATCAATAAGGTATTACTAAATCTCATAGAGCACTCATCGAGAATCATCATAGCATCTGGATATATATCTAATGATGCCATGGTTGAGATAAATAGAATCGTAGAGACTGATATCGATAGAATTAAAGAGCTATCGATATTTATTGGTATGCACTATATAGAAGGGTTTACTAAGCAGCAGTATTATTCTTGCGTTAAGCTCAATGAGTTGCTTGTAAACAAAGGTATTGGTGGGATATACGTTTCACCAACTATGAAGTTTCATGGGAAAATATATAGCTTTGTTTCTAAAGAAGGAGTTCATACAAGTCTAATAGGCTCAGCTAATCTAAGCTCTTTTATTAAAAACTTAGAGCGTACTTATGAAACGATGCTTATAGCAAAAGATGATGAGATAGCAAGAGATATATACGACAAAAATCTAAAAATATTCGAAAAATTGGGTATTAGGATTGATATAGCTAAAACTATCCAAGAAGAAGATTTTATACAGTCGAGGATAGACCTATCAAGTTTCGACAAGGTAAGTAAGATTGATCAGGTAGAGATGTCGGAAATCTTAAGTCAAGATTCAGAGTACTGTTTTGAGATTGAGGTAAAGACGGAAGAAAAAAGTAATTTAAATGCTTTTTTTGGGAAAGGTAGAGTGAATACAAGAGGTTTTGAGGTTCCGAGACCATGGTATGAAGTTGAAATCGTAGTTTCAAATAGAGTGACTACTCTTGCTGGGTATCCAAAAGATAAGACTTTTAAAGTAGTTACTATGGATGGATGGGTTTTTGAGTGTAAAACACAGGGAGACTACTCTAAAAATCTAAGGTCAACTGTAAGCCTTTCTATATTAGGTAAATGGCTCAAGGGACATCTAGAAATGAGCGGGTGTCTTAAGACTGGCGAAATGGTTACAGATCAGGTTCTGAGTGATTATGGTAGGAATCACTTGACGCTCAGATCAACCAATCAGCCTGACCTATGGATAATGGAGTTTTGATGAATTATTTTAACCAATATATGCTCCAGTTTGAACAAGATAAAGATTTTCAAGACTCAATCTTAAAAACTAGAGATGACTTCCTAGAAAAATCTAATGGTATTCACAAAGATTATATTAATTATTTACTTTTAGGGAACGTCCAAAGCGGAAAGACGGCACATGTTTTAGGAATTATATCTCAGCTTGCAGACCAAGATATCAAGTTATTCTTCTATCTAACAACAGATAGTGTAGATCTACAGACTCAGACAAAATCTAGGATAGAAGAAAACCTATTGGGCTTTACAGTTTTAGACGAGAACGATCACCATTTGTTTGATACTGCTATGAGAGGGAATAAACCTCTAGTAATCGTCTTAAAGAAAAATAGCAGAGTCTTAAAAAAGTGGCGAGATAGCTTACTTAATAAGGATTATCTGAAAAGCTATCAAAGCTATATCATCGACGATGAAGCTGATGCAGCTAGTTTAGACACAAATCAATCAAAGAAAACCGCTAAAAAAAGTAAGATTAATGAGCTTTTAAGTGACATAAAAAGCGCGACTATTCAGTGCTTTTTTATACAGCTAACAGCCACACCCCAGTCCATTTTACTGCAATATAACTCTTCAAGCTGGAAACCAGATGAAGTACAGTATTTTAAGCCAGGAGAAAAATATATAGGTGGAAACTTTATCTATACAGACCCTCCTAGCAATGTTGTAAAATTTATAGACTTCGATATTTCCGAAATTTATGATGAAACTGCTGCAGTAGATAATGATTTAACTAATGCACTTCTAACATTCCTTATTACTTGTGCGGAATTTGAGATTAATGGGAAGGGCAACTGTAATTTTATGATTCACCCCAGTCATAAAACAGAGATTCACTCTCTTTTCGAAAGCAAAATCAGAGAAGCCTTGAACCAAATTATACATAGCATCAATTACCCTGAAGATCAGTCTTTGAAAGACCTAGTCAAAGAAGTGTGGCTAGATTTAAAAGCGACAAAACCAGATATAAACCATATAGACGACTTGTACTCAAAGTTTATAGAGATAGTACAAAGAGAAGAAGTTAAAGTATTAACCATTAACTCAAAGTCGGATGATGAGCTGAAATTAGATTCGGGCTTCAATATCTTAGTAGGTGGCAACGTCATAAGTAGAGGGTTAACTATCCCTAAATTACAGACGGTCTACTACTGTAGAAGCTCTAAAAAACCTAATGCGGATAATTTTTGGCAACATTCACGTATTTTTGGTTATGATCGAGAGAAATCCTTAATCCGACTTTTCATGCCTCAATATGTATACAAGTTTTTTACTCATTTGAATGATGCAAATAATGCTCTGATCGAGCAAGCATTAGATAGAGATAATAATAACTATCAGTTTTTCTATCCAGATAACATATCTCCAACTAGAAAAAATGTTTTAAATAAAGATTTTTATGTCGTTAAGGGTGGGAAAAATTACTTTCCTTTATACCCAAATGAGAACAACTTAGTAACCACTAACGATGTTCTATCGCAGATTAATGAGCTTTACAATACAACAAACGAAGGGGTTTTAGAGCTGTCCACAGACGATTTGATAAATGTATTGGAGTCATTAGGAAGTTTTGATGTTATCGATTGGGACTTAAGCACCTTTATCCAAAGTATAAGAGTGCTATCCACTAAAAGACCTACAATGAATAATGTTCTAATATTAAGGTATGATCGAAACCTATCAAAGGGCACAGGTACAATGCTTTCACCAGATGACAGGAAGCTAGGTAAAAGATATAGCAATGATATAGTAGTGACTTTATATCTTATTAAAGGAAATAAGGACAAAGGTTGGAGTGGCACAGACTTTTGGATGCCTAATATTAAGCTGCCTGAAAACTTAGATTTCTGGAATGCTAGGTAGCTATTTGCAGCTATTACCAATTCATAGCCGACAATACACGCTGGCCGTTTATGTAATAGGACATAAGTAGCAGGATTATTTCAGGTGGCAGAGTTAGCTCTTTGGTTGTACCATTAAGATGTACGGTTCGTGTAATACCGTGAGACCATCCCAGATTCTGTGTAACTGCCCTTTAGATTAAATGCTTGCTGATACGGTCATCAAACATAATCATAAAACGATTCAGAGCAGACGTCCAGTTACGGATTGGCATCGACCACTTTTTGGATGCCTGCTGGGTTGCTAAGTACACCACTTTGAATGCTGCCTGATCAGATGGGAACACCTTACGCTTATTCACCGCTGTCCGAATCACGCTGTTTAGCGACTCTATCGCATTGGTGGTATAGATCACTCTTCTGATGTCTTTAGGATAACCAAAGAACACCGTTAAGCCCTCCCAGTTATTGCGCCAAGACTTGATGACATGCGGGTACTCTTTGCCCCATACTTCATCAAAGTGCTCAAGGTTGGCCTCTGCCATCTCAAGCGTATCAGCGCCGTAGATGGCCTTTAAATCAGCCGCTATTGCCTTCTTATCTGTCCAAGGTACAAACTTCATCGAATAGCGCACCATATGAACAATGCAAAGCTGGACCTGAGCGTGAGGATAGACGGTGTTAATGGCATCGGGGAAGCCCTTTAAACCATCGACACAAGCAATAAGAATGTCCTGAACGCCGCGGTTTTGTAATTCAGTGAGAACGCCTAGCCAGAACTTAGCGCCTTCATTCTCTGATAGCCACATGCCAAGCAGCTCTTTTCTACCATCAAGTCCCACGCCTAGCGCCAGATAGATTGCCTTGTTGATGATCTGCTTGTCTTGACGTACTTTGACGACAATACAGTCTAAATAGACAATAGGATAAACACTGCTTAACGGCCGGTTCTGCCATGCGGTGATGTCGTCTATGATGTTGTCAGTGACTCTTGAGACAAGAGAGCTTGAGATATCGACGTCGTAAAGCTCTTTGATACTCTCTACAATCTCAGTGGTGGTTTGACCTTTGGCGTATGAGCGAGGATCAGCAAGTGTCTGGGAGACACTTGCCCGAAGCGCAAGACGTAAGGCTATGCCTGTAGTGAAATATGATTTTATCATCAAGGCCACTAATACGGGTTTGATGCTTGCGCACTAGTGTAGGTTCAAAGCTGCTACCGCGGTCTCTTGGAGTGGAGATCTCAAGGTCGCCTGTGTCGCTACGGACGGTCTTTTTAGTATGACCGTTGCGCTTATTAGGCTTGTCTGCTTTTTCATGCTTGGGGTATCCAAGATGCTCTTCCATCTCAGCTTCTAAGGCAGTGTCGATAAAAGATTGCATGAGCTGCTTTTGAAAGTCTTTGATGTCATCGAAGCTGTTCATGCTACCAGCCATTTGCTCGGCCAGTTTTTTAAGGTCAGATTGAGTAGTCATTGCTTATTCTCCGGTTAATGGATTATAAGCAGTTACACAGTTTTTAGGAAACTCCCCAAGGATAAACCGCGGATGACGCCCCTGATAAATTTGATCAGCGGCAAGTAGCACTACTCAGCGAGTTTGCACAGCGCCATGGTATTGGGGACCACGATAAAGCGGTGGAATTTACCGCGCACTTACGCCAAGTGGCCAAACGTTTTGATTAAACGCTGGTTGAGAACAACAAATTCATCATCAAGCTGTTGCGTGATCCTAAAACTGAACGTGAGCAGTATCTAGCGCTTACTAAGCATTTTATAGACTTCAGAGACAATATCGATCAAAAACGAGCGGCATTTAATACCAGCATCATCGACAAACTGGGCGGTAGTGCAGGAGATGTTGGCAGAATGACTCGGGATATCATCTCATCATTTAGCTATACCAAAGGGTTAACGCATTACATCAATCAGGATAACTACCCAGCTGAGGCGAGGAAGGTTGCTAAAGAACATTTAGCAGATACCTTGGATAAAACCTGTCAGCAGTTTAAGTTTGCGTTGCGTGATGTTAACTCCTTACCAACAACCCAGCGTAAGACCTACTCAGAGGCCCTTAAAGCAACTTTAGAGACGTTTACTGAGCAATATGGCAAAGATCTGTCTGAAAGCCAACACAAAGCGTTACAGAGTGGTTTAGAGTCTTACCAATATCAAGTTAATAAAGCGCATTCACCTAGCCGAGGATTTAGTCCTTAATCTAATCCTTAAAAAACCATTACTGAGGGATAAGTTACTTAGGCAAGATACGTTGTTAAAGTGATGATTTTTCACTTATCCACAAAAAAATTTATCACCCGTTTCTTTAAGGGTTTTTATTTACTCCTGTTTATTCCTGTTTACTCCTGTTTAAGAGTGTTTTTTCTTCTTTATAATCAATGACTTGCGATGAGAATAAACACAAAATGAGTAGAATAAACACAAAATGAGTAGAATAAACACAAAATGAGTAGAATAAACACAAAATGAGTAGAATAAACACAAGTAAAAATTACTGATACTATTTATGAATTTATATGCTAAAGTGAATCTTAATTATTATTGAAGATAACAGTACATTGAGCAAGGATTCGCAAAAAAAATATGGAAAACAATCTAGTTGTACAATCCAATGAGCTTGTTCTAGCAGCTTATACCATGACTACTAAAGAGAAGCAGTTATTACTGACTTGTATTAGTCGTATTGATAGTAGACCTGATGCGCCAAATATTACTAAGCAAACCAAGTTTACGGTGACAGTTGATGAAGTAGCAAAAATATTCTATACCGATAGCACCAAGAAGAATGCTTTTAGAGATTTGGAGCAAGCTAGTAATCGGCTTTTTGATAGGGAGGTACTGATAGCACTAGAGGATAATAAAACGCTTCGTACTCGCTTTGTTAGTGGTGTTCTTTATGACCCCAATGCAGATCAGATAACAATAACATTTGCAGAGGATGTACTGCCTTATTTGACACAGCTAAAAGCTAACTTCACAAAATATAGACTGATGGAGGTGTCTGAGCTTTCAAGTATTCACTCGATGCGCCTATATGAATTAATTGTTTGTTGGGTAGGTCAGTACCAATATACTAAAGCTATGGATTTAGACGATTTTCGCTATGTAATGGGCATTAAAGGTAAGTATAAGCAATTCGGACAGCTTAGAGAGCGTGTGATTGAGACTGCTATAGATGAGGTAAATGATAGTACAAACTATAAAGTCACTGTTGAGTACCATAAAAAGAGTAGAGGCAAAGGTTACGAGGGGCTAACGCTCAAATTCCATCGGAAAACACTAGATAAACTAACCAGTGAGGATGGCACCCTGTCACAAGCTACCATACAGTCTATTGTTGATAACGTGCAGTTTATGAATGACTATAACAACCATCCAAGCCTAAGTTATGGCGGCAAAATGCAGACTGAGGCATTTAAGCGCGAAATGATTAATATCATACAGCGAGAGCCTGAAAGTTTTAACAAGCCCAATAAGGCTTTAGAGAGCTATTTACCAAAGATTAAACACTAATGTTTTTTCCAACATCGAGACCATTCTGAATTATATACAACAAGGACTATAGACATGACTACTGGTACATCAGAATTAAATACGCAGGATTTTATTGCAGAATTTGGGCAGCATGAGCTTGTAAGCGATTTTAGCGAAGAAGCGATTAACGCTATTTTAAGCCAATATAACCGTGTAAAAAGCGAAAGCAATGACCCAGCATCTATTGCTTGGGAGCCGCTCTTTAATGACGCCCTCGAGTGGTGTGCTTCAGGTGTTGTTTATGAGCTTAGTAGCGAAGTAAGAGAACATACTAGCGAAATTATCAATATGGTTCGTACTGCTGATATTAGCATTAGTGCCGATGCGAAAGAGAAATTTGATAACTTGGAACATGATTTAAACGATGAGGAATTGCTACAATTTTTAAAGCCTGAGTTGATGAAATCACCTGATTATTTTAATAAGGTTGCAGCTATTCTAGCTCATGAAAATAACTTCACAAAACTTGATAACGGCAAGTATCTTATTTTAGGCGCTTACTGATTGGAATAAGGCAGTTTTTGAAGTGGATTTGCTCAGCTATTTTTTAAGGTCAAATTAGTCAGTCATTGCTTATTCTCCACTTAGTGAATTATAAGCATTCATATAGAATCTGGGATGATTTGCGAACATCAGTTGTAGTCAAAAGAACCACCGTTTTTTCTTCTTAGCCGTCGCGACGATTGAATCGTCTTTTTTTTCTTGCTCTTGTTCAAGTGGCGGCTCATAGCTCATTTCAGCTTGCTTAAATTCTAGCAGTCTCACTTGTGCGAAATCTTGGATACTGGCGTTCGCTTTATCCAGCGTTTTGTTCAACTGTCCTATCTGCTGCTGATAATTTTCAATTAACTTCTTTTGATCGCTTACTTGTTGGCTGAGGTGTTCATTCTTGAGCTTTTCAAGCGCTAATAGGTGTTCAATACCCGTATTGTACTGAACACTTTGACTGTTCAGAGGTGTACTTTGAACAGTGTCCACTGAACGTTCAGTACGTTTTTTAGAAATTGGCTCACCAAACACGCGCAACATTTCTGAAACGTCTATTTTCTTATCTGCTGTTCTGGAAAGCTCACCATCATTGACTTTCTGATAGATCGTTGTTCTTGATACACCCCATTCTTTTGCCGCTTTTGTCACCGATATGTTCATTGTTCACCTAGTGTTCAAGTACGTTTTTACAACCTGTACAGTACAACTGTCCAGAACGTTCAGTGAACAACTATCGCATTAACTTGCCTATTAAGGCAAATCGAATATATGGCAGCTAATCAATACTCAGGAATAACAAAAGTCACTTAGTTCGTCCAAAATTTTTATTAAAGGTTGGTTAAGTAAGATGCTACATCATTCCATCTAAATCCAATATCGGACCTCGAAAACACAAAAAAAAGAAGCTGAATAAATCAGCTCTCTATTATGTCGCATATAAACCTTAACTCACTGCTGTCACGCTTTTTCGTAGTCCTTGCTCAATGCTGCTCACGTTCTGAGTGGCTAACCCATTCTGATAATTCCCTTGCTGAGTACTGCTAATATAATCTGTCTCTGCTGGATAAAACTCTTCAGCCACATCAAGCAGGCCATCACTATCAACCTCAAAGCAGGAGTTCACATAACCTTGTTTAGCCGCTTCTTCTAACGCCGCTTGATCAAAGCCATGTTCGCTAAGCTCACGATCAATCGCTCCAGCATGTTGTACCGCATCTTTAAGCGTCACCCCATCACGCAATGTCAGATCCACAAAGTAAATCGGCGTTCGATAACTTTGCGTGGTGCTTTTACCCCTTAGCGTGAGTTGTAGTGGCAGACAAGATAGCTTATTGCCTGATACTGCAGCAAAGTAGCTTAAGCGTGCGGCAAGCGTTCTAATACTATTAAAGCCAGTCGTGCGGAAGATAAACGTACCCAGTTCATCGTCCTCAGAGAGATTGGCGTAGAGACGACCATACGGCTTACAAGCACCGCCTTGCGCCAATGGACAGCGATCAGGGGATGGACAAGGCAATTGCTCAACACCCTTGTTTGTGCGGCGCTGACATTGCTCACCGTCGCCTACGCATAGCGGGCGTCCAGTTTGTCTATCAAATAGCGTGTACTCGGCACGTAGGTTTAGCGTCGGATCGTTAAACAGCATACGTACCGGTATTTGCCTGAGCTTGCCTTCATTAGTTGCGCGTAGCTTTTCATCGAGTGGATGATTGATCCAGCCGTCTTTATTTTGAACTTGGCTGGTGATAGTGAATTGATCGTCTTTAGCAGGCAGACGCTTGCCGTCTTTTTGAATGACACGTCCAATGCTGATACGACCTAAAACTGGCGGGGTTATGGTGAGACCTTTAATCATGGTGATATTCCTTATGTGTTTTAGTTAGCCATAAAAAAGCCCAGCTTTGATAGCTGGGCAGTTATGCACTAATTTGAGTGAGTGGCGTAATTTATTGATTATGATTGATGGCTGAGACTTGGCTCAGTTATCATTAAGAATGACAAAGCGACGACTGCCCGGGCGGGTTTTACCAAACTGTTCAAGCAATTCAGGGTGCGCTTTGGTGAGCGCTTTGCTATCCAGACTGATACTGTCTTTCGAGCGCTTCCATGAAATCGCGCCCATCGAAAATACCGCAATCTCATTGTCGGCAATTAAGCTTTGCAGCTGATGCTTTACCTGGTCATGACGCTGCTCTAATTCTTGCATGTCGTTACGGTAGCTAACCAGCTGCTCAAATAACTTATTGGCTCCGTCATCTTCCCGTAGATCAACCTTGCTTGATGGCTCAGGGGTTGGATAAAGCAGCTTTAAGGCACGCGCTGCGGATTCTGAATGATCAGGCGTTGGTGGTGTGTCTGTCTGCACATATTGCCAGAATAACCGCTCATGCTCGATGATGGACGCAATCAAGCGCTCATCACGCTCAACCTTAAATATCTTGGCTTCATGTCCGCAGATTAACACACAGATATGCGCAGCCTGTTTGCCAGTGACTGCCAGTTGATGCTGTACTTGGCACGTCACGTATAAGGGAACGCCATGCTTCCACAGCTTAGCCCCATGTTCTCCTGCCGTTTTACACTCGAGTATCTGCACCTCATCATTGCCTGTAATGGCGTAGTCTAAGTTAGCCAGCATAAAGTGATTACCAGGATCAGGATGTTGCAAGATGGCATTAACACGGCGAACTTTATTGCCTGTGTGCTGTTGATAATACTTAGCCACCATAGGCTCCAAGGTATTGCCCCAGTAGAGTGGTGAGTAGCCATCAATGTCATCATCTAGATGTGAATGCAGGCGACCCGTCTTGATCATCCATAACTCAAGCATCGACAAATACGGATGAATACCACAGGCAGCAGCAGAGTCAGAGCTGCCAATACCTTGTTTGCGTACCTCAAGCCATTTTTCATGACTTAAGTCTTTGGTATTGACCAAACGCTTAGCGGTGGTTGATTGAGCGGTGGTTATAGGCGCTTTTACCTTAACGGTTGCACGCTTGGTTTGTTTTAGCTGAGCGATATGGTTCAATGCGATTGTGTTCATGATGAACTCCTTCGTTAGATTGGTTATGGGTTAATACTGTTTATTAAAAAGACGACATAAAAAAACCACGCTCAAGGGCGTGGTCAATTGTATTGTCAGGTTTTAAACGTCGATAGTTAGGCCAGCATCAGTAGCGATTCCTCTAAGCCCTTTTGTTTAAGCTTAGCGCCAGAGCCAAACCAAGCGCCGTCTAATCGATGGTCTCTCGACATCGCCCGTCTTTCGTGATCGACGTATTCAGTGATACTACATAGCAAGCCGTAAGCAGTGTCTTTGGCAGCATCTAGATCGGCTCCGCGACCTTGACCGTTAAACATGTTCATCACCTGATTCATGGCTTTAGCATTGGGTACGGCGTCCTTCTCTTTCTTAGCGCTGTTAAACAGAATGATGTCATTGTCCTGATCATTGAATACACGGCTTAAATAATTGGCTGCTTCTGCTTGGGTGACACGGCGCTCAGATAGTTGCTTCATCTCATAACTGTGCTCATCCCACTGCTTAACCGACACACCCAATTGCTGCTTGACCTTATCGGCATCAAACGAAGTCGAATGCGGTACTTTTACGACGCCTCCTGAACCGTCCGCTAAGCTAATTGCTAGGGTGTTATTGCAGACCACACGTATCGATGTGAACTGTGCTGTGGTCGCCAGAGTGCCGTCACAAGCGGTTGCCAAGAGCAGATACCCATTACTGACATCTTTACCCTTAAGCGTTGCTGACTGGCCTGTCTTCGCTAATGCCCATAGCTTGCGACCGCCCTTTAGAACACCTGCGGTCTCAAGCTCAAAGTCAGACTGCTCTGTAAGATCACGATAGAACTCAAGAATCTCACGAGGCTGTACTTCTTGATAACGCTGACTGACGACCGATAATGGCTCGAAGTTGTCCGAGCGGTACAATACCTTCTGCTCGGCAAAGGGCAAAATCAGATTATGCCCTTTATCGTTATTTGCCATGTAGCTAACATCCGATGATTCGATACGCCAATCAAGTCCTGCTTGTTTTGCCCATACTTCTAGTGGCTGTTTAGGCGACAGCTCGTTACCCAAGCCGTGCCAAGGGGTTTCGCCAACGTATGCCATTGATTCGATTAAATGTGCCATGAGAATATTCCTTTTATTGTTGAATAAATTAAGTGAATGAATGGGTTAATTAAAGCTACTAAAAACGTGAGTGCAGTTACTACAGCGATACTGCTTGTTCGCAAGCATCGGTAAAGCGTTATTCGGTTGAGCAAGCTCGATCACCGCAGCTAAGGCAATGCCTGCTACAGCACCGATAGCTGGATGGAATTTAAGGGTCTTACAGATACTGACACCAAGGCTGACTAGCATGGCAGGAGAGAACAGGCTTTCGATAAGCGTGTTATTAGCACCATCACTCACCTCATAAACAGCAGATGATCGACAGCATGGACAAATGGGTTTCATAAGGGCTCCTATTTATTTTGGGCATAAA
This sequence comes from Psychrobacter sp. G, assembly GCF_000418305.1. Taxonomy (NCBI): domain Bacteria; kingdom Pseudomonadati; phylum Pseudomonadota; class Gammaproteobacteria; order Moraxellales; family Moraxellaceae; genus Psychrobacter; species Psychrobacter sp. G. The sequence continues at coordinate 9,740 of NC_021668.1, read as the reverse complement.
AAAGGCCTGCACGAGGCAGACCTGAATATGTTGGGTTAGGCGCTGTATTGACTACAAACGCGCCATCTCATTAAAATAATATATATCTGAGATTGCTTTGCTATCGCTTTATGCCTCGACGCCAAGATACGTTGAACCGACTTTGACCAAAGGTACGCATGCCAGGCAACCACAACTTAAGCTGTTGCTCACACTTATCAGGCTTTGTTAGATAGGAGGCTACCCTTACAGCATTCTCAACTTCAAGTGGATTGTCACGATGAATCATGCCAATGCCCAATAATCCTTGCCTCTTAAAATCTCCCTTATTTTCTAGAGTGTTCCAGTTGTAGTAAGTCCCAAGCCCACCCGTTATGCTTTGCCACTTTTCTCCTACCGCTTTGCCTAGGTAACCATCTCTTTGTCGCTCTGAGCCATTGTAGATAAGCAAGAGATGACAATGCAGACCGCCATTTATACCGCCTTGTTCTAATGCCCATGCGTAACCTTGCACATGCTCAAAGCAGGTCTTTTTGTTACTGATAAGCTCTCGGATTTTCTTCATGTGATCATTGAAACCATCTATCGTCACATGATGGCTGGTTTCTGTTGCGTACTTTAAATCCACCATTACGAATAGCAGTTTTGAATACTGGTCAGTAAGGTTTCTTACAAGGCTTACTAGATTGTTTTTATTCTGACCTTCGTTATAGCGCCATGCTCTAGTTTCTTCCTCAATATCGTTTTTATACGATAACAGCGTGTTTATAAATCGTTGGGTTTTGTCATGATCCCAAACAACCTCATACGCCGATGAGTCGCCCACGATAGATTCGGTACTGTCAATAAAGGCATGGATGGTTTCAGAATAAAACAGGCCATCATCGAAGATGTCCATGAATGGCTCGTATAAGTCGTTTAGCTGTTTCTTGGTCTCCTCAAAACTGACGTGATTGAATAGTACTCCCTTAACTAGCTTATCAATGTTAGAGACGATTAGAGGTTGATTGAGGTGTAGATATGACATGTTCCTGCTCCTATGAATTAGTGGTTCATATATTCAGGTTAGTCAGTATTTTTTAAGTATGGTGCTAACACCCAGTCTGTCATCTTGAGTAGTTAAGAATATAAGTACCAACTAAGGATGCCAGAATTGGCTTCTGTAATAACTTGCATATCCTTACAGAGCTAAATCAAAGCTCCCTTAATTTGTGTTAAAGACACCAAGATGGAGTTAAGCAATTTAGCTCTTTAAAATAAAACGACTAAAAATCTAATATCTCTATACAATATAGAGGCTAAGCTATGGTTTTGGCAGAAAAAAACTAGTGTTTTCATATAATAAAACAAGTTAAGCATTACAACTTATACCAGAATTTTACTGGAATTTTTTTGAGGTGTAGGACAGCATGAGCCGACAAATAAGAACGTTGAATGACGATAGGGTTGAAACTCTTAGTGAAATCGATTACATGGAACTACGTCAACGAGTAGCCAAAGCTTATGCTGATGATAGTGTTTTAAAACTTGAAAATGAGCTCAAAACATATAGGGATTTTAGCTCAATAATAATGAGTTTAGATAATGATGACGCAAGAGCGTTATTGTATTCTTACGAAGAATTAGTCAACGATAGTACATACTTTAAAAATATAGATAAAGAAGATTATAAGAATTTACTTCTTTATAGGCTAAAATCTGACTGTAATAGCGTCGACCTTTACAACGATATAATTATGCATAAAGCGAAATATCATACCCCTGTGGATTATCTCACATGGTTTAAGGATGATCTTCGTAGCTCAATTTTTTTAGCAAGCACCTTAGAGGAATCTTTAAGATTTAAAATATCAAAAGGCGGTTCCGAACTTCAACAGAGGATCTATGATCTCTTGCGCTTTGATATTGATTCTTTTAATAATGGGTATAAAATGCCACGCTATGATCTCGATTATGAATTTACTGAAGAAGATAGACGTTTGTATGCACTGGAATACGTTAAATTTCAATACTTGAATAGCTTAGCTAAACCTAAAGATATTAGTTGGATTGATACTAAAAACTCTGTTCAAATAAATAAGATCTATACACAGCTTGATAAAATGGGTTTAATCCCTCTGAAAACATCATTCCTGCCTATTAGTCTGCAAGATAAATATTCACTTATCCTCGTTAGCTTAGATAGGCTCTTAGATTTAAAAAGTACAAAAGGTAAAAGAAATACAGGCTCAGTTCAATTATCAAGAAATAAAGTAGTGGCAAAATTAAAAAAGAATTGGCAGCAAAAGTTAATAGATGATAGAAATTCTGCTGATAAATTAATTGAGGTAAAGATATATAAAACTAACCACCAGAAAATGATTGAGCTTTTAGAGCACGAACAAAAAACTCCTAACCAGCTAGTTAATGGCTATATCGAACAAGAATATAACCGTATATTTTCAGGTAACTTGCAAACCAATGTAAGCTTGAAGGCAATATCTGGGAAAGATAAACAAAGGACTAAAGTAGATAAGCAGAAAAATGTTAAAAGCGTGAAAAAGCAGTGTTATCCTAGACTACCGACTATTACTAACGATGATAAGCAAGAAGCTATACCTATAGAACACGAGCAAATTAATCATACGCTGGGTGATCAGGAACAAACTGCCAACTATGCTAGACAGCAAGTAACTCATACGAAAGAGCCCAACGAGAAATTTGAATCGCAAGATGACTATCAAGACGATTTTCAGTTTGAAAAACAACTTTCAAATAGGCATAGAGGATGGAACTAATAATTAAGCATTGTTTTTTATGTACACTATCATGTACACCCTGATGTACATTTTATTTTTCTATAATAAATAAAGTCTTTTCTATTAGATGCTTAGTCATCATAACTGGCACCGACCACCGGTACTACTGCTGACATATAAAGGGGAAACCAGCTCTATGCTGGCATAACGGATAAGCCATGCTGCGCCAATAGGATCTGCGGTAGGTGTACTCATCTTGGGTTGCTCAAGCGATTATGAATGAGCCATTTTGGATAAAAACGATTATCAATGCAATATAATGATTATTCTCAAGCCTTACTGCATTAAATCGATTTTTATATGAAGTTGTGATGTCTTTAGATAAAGGTTAAAGGGCATGTTAAATAGGCGTAATAGATCGAAATTGAATGAGGTAAATACGCCGCTTTTGACACAGCTACGTAGTAAAAGAGTTCCTATTTCTGTAAATAATGCCTTCTTGCCTCGCGTGCAAAGCCTTATATATCAGCTGTTTATAAGCAAAAATAAAATATAGTACTCATTATAATAATGATGGGCTAATATTTAAAATACCTCAGCTATTAGCCCTGCTTTAACACCCGATAAACGGTAGCCACCCCAACACCAACCGCCTTAGCGATCTCTTCTTTGGTCATATTATTTTGACTGCCTAACTCTCTAATACGGTTGTGTTTTGAGGTATTAGGCTTCTTACCAGTTGGCTTATAGCCACTGTTCGCCAACCCCTGTTTGATACGCTCTCTACGCTTATCGTTATCAAGCTTTGCCATCGTTGCTAATAAATCGATCAGCATATGGTTAATCACTGTTAGGATCTCACCTGTCATGCCATTACTTACCGTATGCGTGGTTGGTAGATCAGCCACCACCAATCGTAAGCCCTTATCTTTGATACGCTGCTTTAGAATCGCAAAATCATCTTGAGATAGCCTGCTTAATCTGTCCACGCTTTCAACTAGTAGAATATCGCCTTGCTCAGCGTCCTTTAGCAGCTGAGCCAATACGGGTCTATCAAGCTTTGTGCCACTGAAATGCTCAACGTAATCCACATAGCGATCACTATAGCGTGTACTGAACAGAACCAAATCCGCTAATGCTCTGGTCGCGTCTTGATCCTTAGTGCTGGCTCTCACATAAATACGAACGGTCATAACGTTCCCTTCTATTACTTAGACTTAATAATTAATGTTCATTGATAATAGCAAGATATTACTATCATTTGATGATAGAAAAAAGTCTAATGATAGATAGGTTATCGTTTAGAGGTTTTATGTTTTGGGTATAGGCTAATGATAGGAAAAAAGCACAGCAGCCAGTCTTATAATTCAAAAGTCTGTTATAGATGGTTCCATGCTAACAGTCTGCTTTAAGTAGTCTGTTAATATGTTTGAAGGGTGAGATAGCTGGTTCCGCTAAGGTATACCCTTATTTACTGACCAGTTTTATGAGGCCCCTATAATGCTGCCACCCCAAACAACCGACCAATCAATGATGTTGCGACCATAGCGAGCACACCCCATATCACAACTCTAGACGTAGCAGGAATAACAGGGGCACCGCCCAAGCGCGCTGATATTATGCCAAGTAGCGCTAAGCCTACTATCGTTAAAGTCGCGAGTGACCAAACCAGTGTTTGTGCTGGCAAAAGTAAAATACCAATAATCGGTAATATGGCGCCCGCAATGAATGACAATCCAGAAGCAACTGACGCATGAATCGGCTTAGCTTGACTCAGATCTGTCAAACCAATCTCATCTCGGGCATGCGCCTCTAGTGCATCATGCTCAGTCAAAGCTATGGCAACTTGATGCGCTAAGACATGATCCAGTCCACGTTTCTCATAAATTTTGGTGAGCTCAAATAGCTCGCGCTCAGCATTATGAGTCAGTTCATGCAACTCTTTATCCAGATCCGCTTTTTCGGTATCAGCTTGAGACGATACTGAAATATACTCACCAGCTGCCATCGATAGAGCACCTGCGGTTAACGCGGCCATCCCTGTCAATAGCAGTGTTTGACTATTTGCACTTGCTGCAGCGACACCGACTAATAGACTCGCGGTTGAAATCAGTCCATCATTGGCACCAAGTACTGCTGCCCTAAGCCAATGATTGCGATTGCTTAGATGAGCTTCGTCGTGAATAGAATGATGCATAGCATAGATACCCTCAAACGATTTAGACATAAATTAGAATATGTCAGTGTAGCCTATAATGACACACCAATTTCCACATAGTTACCTTGCTTGCTTTAAAGCGATTATTCGATAGGTTATTAGTAAAAAGACTATTGTTTGACTGCCGGCATAAAATAATAACAAAGGCAGCGCGCGACTGTCTGAGCCCACCATAAACACATGAATACTGATGAACATATACGCCATAAAGGTCAAAAAGTGTAGCCAGCGCCATGCTGATTGACCAATATACTGCTTAATATAAAAACTAAACGCACAGATAAATAAGAACCAAAACCCCAACTGCCCCAAGGCCACGCCCACACGCTCAGTCTGAAAACCAAAAGGCATTAGCACCTGCCATAAGTTCAGATTTAAGAAATTATCTGCTAATAAGATACCAGCATGAAACGCGGCAAAGCCTACGGCAATCAGGCTTAGATACTGATGTAAGACAAATACCCGCGCTGCATTAAAGCGCTTGCCTAAACGAGTGCTTAACAACAAGCCAAAAATGACTGCCAACCAAAATAACGTATAAGCGATAACACCGCTTGCCCGTGATAAATACCAAAAGTGTTTATCTGTGCTGGTCAGTAGCTGAGATACCGTCTCTCCCCAAGTTAACGACGCATAACCACCAACTCCGATAGCAATGCTTAACGTTAAGCCAACCCATAGAGCCTGAGTGAGAACATTAGTATTGGAAGCAGTATGACTGCTGGTAGGATGGTCTGTATGCATGACTATGCTCCTATGAATGGCTTTACTTAATGTATTGATATCTAGCGCATGTCGCGTGATAAATTAACTAGCAAGCAGGTTTGGACGCATGGCAGAAGTCACCATCACTTTGTTATCCCTATCTATTAACAACGCCGCAATATGGTGTTTGTTGAGCCACGCCACGGCTGCTTTAACACCAAGAAGCACGCAGTATTTGGCGTATACCTCCGCCGTCATCGCATCTTTCGCCAGTACCGTTGCAGTTAGGACGTCACTTGTTACTGGACGCAAGTCATGCGGATGGATCAAATGATGTTGCCAGCGGCCGTCGTGCAACCAGCGACGATAATCTTGCCCAGATGTGGCGACAGCCCCAGAGCTGAGCTTGAGGATCGCCACATCTTCATCATTGTGAACGTGCTCACTATTGGCAAAATACGGCTTGGCAACAGCCACTCCCCAAGACACCGGTTTATCTGTTGGGTTTTTTGGAACACCAATCGCGATATCCCCACCCATATCGACTAAGCAGGGAATATGCCAGTCATGAACTCGGCTAATATTTTCCGCCAACTGCATGGCGCACCACCCTTTGACATATCCATTCAAATCCAGTGCCATGCCAGCTGGCAGATATACTTGATGTTGTCTGTCAGCTAACTGGCGAAGCTGAATACCTTCTATCTGCTGATTGGCATGGTTAGCACTTGTCGTGTCTTGCACGTTTGTAGGGGTGCTTACGCTAGTAACAGGTAATGATGGCACAGACATTTTGGGCAAGGTCTCAAATGAATGCTTATAGCCTGCGTCCCATAGAGGGTGCAATAACGTTGGTGTTACTAAGCCTTGAGTCTTTGAGACAAAGTGAATGGCACGCTGCAACACCTCAAATAATTCTGAACTCACCTCAGACCATTGGTCGCCACGGTTATTCAGTCTCATAAGCTCACTGCTGTCATCAAAACGACTGAAGATATGTTCCCAGTCAGCTAAGCGCTGCTGAATATCGTTTGTCAAAAAAGCGACTTGTTGGTCTATTCTCATTTGTGAAGGTTGCGCGCTCAGTCTTGTGGTATTTAAGCTAATTTGAATGTGACAACCCATGGCAAACAGTTTAATCGTTGCCAGTTGCGGTGTTGTTTGATTGGACATATTTGTGTGCATTCAAAGCCCTCCCTTGACTAAACATTCAAACTAAATAATCTGTGGTTTTTCTTATTTATTGAGAAGATCGCGTACGAGCGACAACCCTTATTACCTCAACAGGTGCGACTGCATTGACCTGTCGCAATTGATTGATATCAGCGATGGGCGTTGGCGTGACTGCCCTTTCATCAGACTCAGCAACAGCAGTGCTTATAATGGCAGTGCTCACAGGGGCAGTTTTTTGTTCTTGATTGAGTAGTACCAGCCATCCTGCCATAGTACCTGCAATCGAGACCATCATAATGCTGCTTTTAAGAGCGGCAAAAGGATCTGCTTTTTTAGCCGTTTTTTTGACGGCTGGTGTCGAATGTGATTTGGTATTAGTCATCGTATTCCTCCTCATCATGTTGCTGATAGCTCATGGCGATTAGGCGATCATTCTCTTTATAGTATTTTTTATCGTGTGCTTTGCGATGTTTATCCTCTTTACGTTTATCATCATCGTGGTGCTTATCTTCATAATCGTCATCGTCAAATCTCTCAGCACGATAGTCATTGGTCGCAACCGGATTCAGTACAGTGCCGACACTGGCATCAATATAAGTAGCGCCGCTGTCTAATAGCACCTCATAAGCGACGGTGCCGTTATAATTGACGAGCTCGGGTGAAGCCTGCAATACTGAATTGGGCGCGTCTTGCTGCGCAAGCGCAGTTGCTTGCGTGGCTGTGAGTGCCGCCAGAGGTGATGGATTGGCAAATGGGGATTGCGTGAGAGGGTTTGCCACGGCTTTAAAGGACGATAAATCAGAGGATATAGAGGTAATGTCAGTATTTTGACTCATGGCATTCGCAGCTGATAGTGCGTCATCAGCGCTGGGCGACTGGACAGATAAGGCGATAACGCCACCAAAAAACACTAATGAGGTTGCACCAACAGTCAATAATAAGGGTTTTAATAGAGGTAGGCTCATAAGATTGTACTCCGTCTATATTATTAGGGAATACAACTAGCATACGGGGTAAATATTAACTCAACCTTAAGCCCACGCCGATTAATTTTTATCGTTTTATCAGATGCTTGATATCGCTTTTTTATGTCTTATCGTGACGATAAAGCCAGTTTCTGGTTGAGAGCGGTTAGCAAACTCTAACGTCAGACCGTGCAGCTCTGCTATTCGATTGGCAATGGATAGCCCAAGACCGCTACCTAATTGGCTTTGACCTGCTGGGCGATAAAAGCGCTCGCTTAAGCGCGTCAGTTGTTCTGGCTCGACGCCACTGCCATTATCGACCACTCTAATAGCATTGGTGTCGAGCTGAAGTTCAATCAAAGCGCCCTCGGGACAATAGCGAATGGCATTGTCCAACAGGTTACGGATGAGCAGTTTGAATAAAATTGGATTGATAAGGATGGGTAGAATATCAGCAGGATTGTCACAGTTCACAGTGCGTTTTAATTGCATGTGCTTTTCACGAGCCAGCCGATTGACATCACTGAGTACAATATCCGTTAGCATCAACCAATCCGGACTTTCTAATTGCTCAGGAGGTAATTGTTGTTGCGGTTCTATTTTGGCTAAAATCAGCAGTTGATCGACCAAATGAGTGGCCCGCTCAATGCCATTGCTAATGTTTTGGGCATGATAGAACAGCTGATTATCGTCTTCTACGCCAGATAACTGCAATATCTGCTGCTGTAACAAATCAGCTTGTAGCTTTAACGCCGCAAGCGGGCTTCTAAGCTCATGTGAGGCATCGGCGGTAAAGCGCTGCTCACGTGCTAGGGTATCCGCGACTTTTACAAACAAGACATTTAAGGCGCTCACTAACGGTTGGATCTCTTTGGGCACGTCCGCTGTGATGGGGCTATCATCTTGCGGTTGACGCTGTTCAAGCGCACTACTAATCTGAGTTAACGGCATAAACCCCCGCCGGATCAGCCACACCACCAAACCCATAAATGCAAATAGCCCAATCAACATCGGCAGCACTTGCACGGACATGGCATCAGTAATCATCTCTCGGCGAGATTTGAGGTTCTGTCCGACGGCAATGACCCGACCTTCATAGTCATGATCATCATGGACGTAAAATAAACGCCAGCGCTTACTAAAAGGGTTGAGGCGCTGATAGGCAGAATCATGCTCTTCTAAAAACCCATGCTGGTCTGGCAAAAAAGCAAATGATTGACCATTTTCATCAGCCATTAATAGACGGCCTTTTTTATCCCAAATGGCAAAGCCCATATAGTCATCCTCAGCCTCACCAAGATCACCTGATAGCTGCTTACTTTTTAACGCATAGATTTTGGGCGTGTGCTTTTTGTTATCATCCCTTTGCCTATGATGGTCTTTATCGTCCTCTTCTTTGGGGGCGACCCCTATTAAATAACGGGCAACTTGAGTGATTTGGGTGTCATTCATCTCATTGATTTCGTGCCAAAGCTTCCACGCAATAAAGCTTGAGGTAAGCACCCACAGCAAAGGTAAACCAATCAGTAGCGATGTTAATAGCCGTTGCTGAATACTTTTCATAGGCTCACCAAGTAGCAGACAAAGTGGAGGCACCAAAAACAGACCGTTGAATGCCTAACGGTGGTTAATGGTGGTTATGGACTGGATTGAGATAGTAGCCAATACCGCGTTTGGTCAAGATAAAATCATTGCCCAGTTTTTTACGTAAATGATGAATGTGTACTTCAATGGCATTGCTTTCGATATCTTGTTGCCACCCATATAGCTTGTCTTCTAAGCTTGCGCGGCTGTGGATTTGCTTAGGGTGGGTCAGCATTTGCTCTAAGATTGCCACTTCTTTGATGGTTAATTCTACCATTTTGCCTTGATAAGAGACTTGCTGATTCTGAGGCTGATAGGCCACTTCGCCATAACGGACTTCAGGTTGACACCGACCTTGGCTGCGTCTCATCAATGCTT
>NC_021662.1:0-4518 GCF_000418305.1 Psychrobacter sp. G | reverse complement strand
TTACATGAGCGCAAGACCGATGCAACTTTAGCGGGATGGTTACGTAATTTAGGTTTAGCGGCCACACCTATTAAGCAAGCTGACCCTAATCTCGTTAGAGCATTAGGGCGAATTGGCTCTAATCTTAATCAGATTGCTAAACATACCAATATTAATAAGGAATTGGATCAAAACGTATTAGTTGAGATTAATGCCATTAGAGCGGTTTTAAACGACCTAATTGGGCAAAATTTGAAAGGTGAGGATTAATGCTAGTTAAATTCTTTCGTCATGGCAAAGGATCAGGGGCAGGGCCGATAAATTATCTACTCGGTAGTGATAGGCAGCGAGCAGATGCTAAAGTGCTCTACGGCGACCCTATGATGACTGAGCAACTGATTAATACAACACCTTTCAAGCAAAAGTATAAATCAGGAGTATTATCTTTCACTGAACGGGCAAATGAACTTACTGACAAGCAGAAAATGGACATTATGCAGCGTTTTGAGAACACACTATTTGCAGGTTTGGAAACTGATCAATATGATATTTTATGGATAGAACATAGCGATAAAAATAAAGAAAATGAAAAATATGGAAGGTTGGAGTTAAACTTCGTAATTCCCTGTCAGGAGCTAAGATCAGGCAAGAGCCTACAGCCTTTTTTTGCAGGGGCTGACTTGGTAAGGATTAATGCACTTAAAAACATTATCAATCATGAATACAAGCTCACAAATCCTGATGATCCTATTCGCAAACGTGACATTAATCCTCATATAAATAATGGGCCACGCCCAACGCATTCCAATAATAACCACAAAAATGCAAAGAAAGATGAAAAGCAGGATGACGATATTATCCAGCATCCATCGAGCCACCAGTTGCTCAAGGAGGCGATTGATAGAAAAATGCGTAGGCTTTTAGATCAAGGTCTTATCAGCAATAGGTTTGAGGTGTCATATCAGCTTAGGCAATGGGGCTTAACTATTGAACGTGAAACTAAAAGTTCAATGAGCGTATCTCATCCTAATATCAATAAAAATATTCGTCTTAAAGGCTTTATATACGAGAAAAACTTCGATAGTTTGAAAGCACAGCCCGAAGTCAAAGCACTTTATCAGGAAAATTTTGAACAGAACAGCAGTCGCCAGTATCAAGACAACTTAAAAACATGGCAAACAGGTATGACTAAAAAAGAGGCGTATAACCAAAAGCTATATAGTGATATTAAAGCCCCAGAGCCTTTAGATATAGTTATTGCAACCATTACGCCTGATAGCGAGCTACCAGTCGCAAAGCCTAGACCTGGAACACCTACTCCCCAGCGTTCATACAGCCCTCGCCCATAAAAGATTAATAATCTAAATAATCCTTTATGGGATACTTATTAAACTGTGAAGGATATTTTTTGAGACGATTAACCATCTCAAACTCCCATGCATTCATGTCTTGACCAGCTGCGCTATTAGAGCTAACCAAATGATTATAATCAGCCATAAAGCTAGGATTACGTGCAATACGACTTAATTGCTTATCACTTAACCCTTCTATGGTAAACATATCACCATTATTAGCATCCCTATTTGAAATCACAGCAGTGGTTTTCTTTTTATCTTTTTTTACCTTGAACCTAAAAGTAAAACCTGTAATAACCTTACCTTCCTTATGCTGTTCATACTCTGCAGTAATATCAGTGTGGTCATTAACCTGTTTGAGAGCTAGATCTAGAACTCTTCTCTTAAAAGCTTCTATTCTTTTGTATTCATCTACCAAACCTAGTTTTTCGCGTAATTCTAAAAGTGATATTTGATTGGTTTTACCGACTGAACGCCATTGAATAATCAATTCATAAAGCCTAATAGCATATTCACTTTGCAATCCTACCACCTGCTTTAATTCGTACTCTGTATACCTAGATTCAAGTCTAGTTATTAAAGGAATTACATCACTTGCGAATACTAGCTCAACACAGCCTAAATCATCAATGTAACCAATTTTATCAACCCAACGACTTTTATAACGCCCTATCTTTCCAGAGGCTTCATCAACCTTACTATAAGTAAAACCTGCCTCATACAACCCTTCTACTGCTCTTTTCATCGCTTCATACGACGTATGTTTTTCCACTTCAAATTGATTTGCATAGCTTTTAGCATAAATCCGTAGCAGTCCTCCCGCTTCAATCAATGTCTTTTGTTCCCTAGCTTCAATAATAGCTAAGAAGATGAGCCTTTGCTCCACTACGCTCAAGCTATAGCTTGCTCCAATTAATGAATTATCCTTAGTAACCAATTTTTTATTCATATTGACCTCGTATATTCTATAGACGACTTTAATGCACATAAAAAAATAAAGCAACAAAAATAATTTATTGTTGCTTTATAGGTCGTAAGACGTTGCTTTATAGGTCGTAAGACGTTGCTTTATAGGTCGTAAGACGTTGCTTTATAGGTCGTAAGACGTTGCTTTATAGGTCGTGAAAGCCAATAAACACAATGGATACAGAGGATGTAAAAGCTTTAAAAACTATTAAAAACATTAAAAACCTTTTTTTCTTATTTCTTTTAATTCTTCTTGAGTTAAAAACTTTAATTTAGCTTGGAGTTCAGCACTTTGTCTAAACCATTCCCAATAATTTATAAAAGCATCAAAATGTTCACTTATATAATCCATTAGTTGAGAAGTAGAAAGATCGTAGTGATGATCTTTAGGTTTAGAGAATCTAGTTAGTTTGCCTTTACTGACATTCACACCAAAATACTGAGCTATCTTCATTGCCCTATATGAATTAACTTGACGCTCTAATCTATAACCATCATAAACACCTAATACATCAAGCTCACTGCAACCATAGTCAATGGTATTTATCATATCGATCATACCCTCCACTCTAGCAGAACGAAGTGCATTATATAGCTGCATATTTTTACGTCTCTTATCCATTCTGATAGTCCTTAACCCTAGGTACAGCCATTCGTTTTTATATAGGTACAGCCAATCATAATATCATAGGTATAGTCATTTATTTATTATTAGGTACAGTCAATAGTTTAATATATAATATTATTAATTAAGCCAGCAGTCGTGAAAGGGGGCGTTTTTCGCTTCGCTACAACTTTCCTTTTCACGTGCTGTCAAAGGGGCATACGCCCCCTTGACCCCCTCTAAAATATATAAAACTTATTTTAGTTTCTTTGGAGCAAAAGTATCAACTAATTTATTGGCAGTACTAGCCTCTATATCTCCCTTTTTATGTTTCCTACCTATGTAGCTAGGGAGCTTATCTTTTTGATATATACTTATGAACCACTCTCTAAATGCACCTAATGCTGTATTAGGATAGCACCATGTATTTTTAATACCTGCAGCATGTTGGGGGTAGTATGTAGGATACTCATGTGGGTAATGCATTCTTTGTCCGTACTGGGCATCAAAGTTGCTATCCATCCAATAAGAGCCCCAAGTTTTTCCAACTGATATATCGGGGATAGTATGTTCATTCAAATCAACACCTGAATTGATCATTGGAACTATCATACCCGCTATCTCATTGAAAATACCGAAATACCCCATAGGTACACTGTTCTTAGTAATATCAACTCTGTCGTGAAAATGCTGCCAGCTTTTTAATTGTTTCTGTTGAGCGGTAGTGCCTTGCATCCATTCACGTACGAACCTACTTACTTGCACTGCAAATACAGGTGAACACCATTGTGCTAAATGTATTGCTACGTCTGGATGCACCCAAGTTCCTTGTAATCTTGGATTTCCGCCTTGTACGGTTTGGATCAAATCCGTTGCGGGAATTCCCGCAACGGACAAAAGTTCGGTAATGAAATCTTGAGTGTTTTTACTTCTCATATAATCGTTAAATTTTCTATCAGTTGCTGTGCACATAGCTGTAGCATTGACATAGCCGTCTTTTGAACGCTGATGAATTGTGTCTGTCCCCACTTCATGCGGGATTAGTTCTAAGCTGTACTGATCCATATAAGCCTCTAATTTTGTTTAAAATAAACTGATAATAACAGATTTTAGTCCACAATTACCTGAATATAGATGGTAGGTTTTTTTATTTTATGTTTTTTAACTGAGTATATTTATACAAATACCGTTGTTGATGCCACGCAACCACTATTTTTGCATTGTACACACAATTGCTTTACATTAACTTTACTAACGTAATTTATAAGGATGGGTATGACTACTACAAATTACAATATGAGAATTGATAAAGATCTCAAAGAAAAGGCGTTTTCAGTTTTTGAAAGTTATGGGCTAACGCCATCTCAAGCTATAAAACTATTTCTCAATCAGGTAGCAGATACTAAAACAGTACCGCTATCTTTTGATTATCAATCTCAACTACATACAGAGCAACCAATTGAGAAAACTGGCAATGATAAAGATATCAAGGCTCTACTAGACGAATTACAAAACATAAAAAGCTCCTGCTAGGTCTATACTATGTCAAGTAATAGACCTTGCAAGCGTAGTCGAGAAGTCACGATTCGCGTAACAGACGAAGAGCTAAAGAAA
>NC_021669.1:0-3956 GCF_000418305.1 Psychrobacter sp. G | reverse complement strand
TCACCCAATAGATAATTAACAGGGCTATCACCGCCACCACTGCCGCGACTAAAGAATTTAACTAGCATCTTTATCGTCCTTATGTTGATCGATAACGTCAATTAGCATAAATTCAATTCGATTGATTGCGGATAAAACATTAGTATCTAATTCCTTTTTGGTATTAGCGTGTTTAGCGATTTGATTCAGATTAGATCCAAATCTGCCAATGGCTCGGACTAAATCAGGATCAGCTCGTTTTATTGGATTTTGATTCAAAGCCAATTCACGCATCCAGCTCGCCAATTCGTCTTGGGTTTTTAACTCATTGAGCGTGTCTTTCTCGTCTTGAGTGACACGTATTTTTATAGACAGCTCTCTTTTTTCGCCTTTAATGATTGGCATCTGACTGATCCATGCTTGAAGTTTTTAGGGGGGTTAAGGGGGGCGTATGCCCCTCTTACCAGTTCACACAGACCAATCTAGTAGCGATAGCGTATAGAGGGGTCTGTGTGTGTACTGGCTTAATATTACTATAATTTTATATCATGAATAGCACTAACTGTCTATACCTATAGTAAAACTAATGGTTTTCATCTATATTCGGTGTATTTATGCCCTTATCTTGGGATACAATACAATGTGTGTACCTATTATTGAGAAATAATACTAGAGAAGTGCCAATAGTCGAGAGTTTTACAGGCATCCAACTGTTATATGTGCCTATTAACTACTCAAACATGCCTAGATAGATGTCAATAATGTTTAATAAGGGTTCAAAAGACATGGCAAATCGTTCTGAAAATATGAAATTAGTGAATAAAATTCGTTCTGCTGAAGTGACTGCAATGCTAGATTTATTGAGAGATTTGGATAATGGGACTGGTGGTGATTTTGGTGGCTTTATACAGTTTGGTATAAACAATGATCATGATATGAAGGGTCGTATCAATTCCTATAGAGCACAGAAAATTGCTAAGTATCTAGGTAAGAACCTTAGTAAAAGTCATTTAATCAGATTCTCTAAAGATAAGAATATTCTTATTGAAAGAGACTCATATGTTTACTCTAAAGGTGATATTTCTATTGATAGAATTAGTGTTGATAAGTTTATAGAGATTGATGGAAAGGGTTTATTACTGTATTGGACATATAGCAAAGGATTTTATATAAACAATGCGCTAATTGAGTTAGATCGTAGTCACAGTTAAATCCTGTTTTTCCTGTCTTTTTTCAGTCAATTATTATCATAAATATATTTTAACTTTTAAATACTTTTAAAGACTTTTAGACGCTCTGTAACCATTGCCAGTAAAGGGATAGAGATTCCATAATGCTAGTTCTTTCCCACTTAATGCTAGTTTCTTCCCACTTAATGCTAGTTTCTTCCCACTTCAATGCTAGTTTCTTCCCACTTAATGCTAGTTTCTTCCCACACCTAGCATCGAATCAATGCTACTATTGATAAACTACTAGCTTTAAGGATTGGCTGTGACTGATAATATTGAATTGTATGAGAAAAAGTACCCCGAAAAATGGATCGTCATGCAAAACACGATCACCCAAGCTTTTAGGGACATGAGCATTGACGAAAAGCGTTTAATTATCTTAGCGAGCACATTGGTCAGGCTAACAGAAGCCACAGAACAAAAACCTATAGAGGTGTTAGCTTCTGAGTTCCATAAATTTTCTGGTGTAGATGAAAAATCAGCCTACAAGCAGATGAAACTCGCTAGTAAAAAGCTGATGAAGCGAAGTTTTGTTTATGATGATAAAAACGGAGTAGAAACAGAAGTCCAGTGGGTTATAAGGTCTAAATATAATGACGGCTTTGTGACCATATTTTTTACAAATGAGGTGATACAACTTCTTAAGGTTTTCGACAGCGTAAATCCATACACTAAATACCTAAAAGATGATGTTTTGGCGCTCAGGCTCACGTATTCTATTGATCTGTATCATCTTGCTAAGAAATATCAAGGTATGGGCGGCTTTAAAATATCGCTTGATGATTACAGAAAAGAGCTAGGCACTCCAAAATCTTATAATCGGATTAACAATCTAAAAGACAATGCCGTTGATCCAGTAATTAAAGAAATTAATGACAAAACGGATCTAAATATCTCTTACGAAAACATAAAGCGCGGTAAAGAAGTCACAGGCTTAAAATTTACCGTGAAATCCAAGCCAAAACCAAAAATTAAAGATGTTAAGGCAGTAGAAGTAGATAAGTACAGCGTTGATAAGCTGAATGATAAGCAGCTCGAAGCGATCGTGTGCACAGAGGCGTTCAAGGCAGATTATAATCACATGATTAGCGCCACTAGCCCGATAAATACTGACTGGACGCTATGGCAACCTGAGATGGTAAAACGCCTGAAAGCCAATCCTGAGAAGTTTATCAAGCGTTCAATGCAGTTTTATCTGAGCCAAATAAGCAAGTATAAAAATAAAGCGTAATATACTTAAAATATACTTGTTTTTTAAGTATATTTTAAGTATTATAAAGGCTCATTCATAGAGTAAAAGAGTAGAAGATGAACATTAACCCCAAAAATCTAACGCCCACAGCTCAGTTGATCATCGAGGTGTACCAAGAAGCTGGCTATGACGCAGCTTACATACATAATAAAGCTGATCGGTTGCGTGGTATGACTGAGCGACAGGTGTTCTCTTTCGCCCTGACATCGCTAGATTCGACCAATTTAGAAAAGCTGAAATACAAATTATAGGAGTTGGAATGTCTGAAAAAAGTAGTACTGACGAAAAAACGGTGACACTCAAAGTTGATCGCGCTCTTGCTGACGCATTTAAACGCGCCGCTAAAGCGAATAACCGCTCTCAATCGCTGCTAATAAGGGATTTTATGGCAGACTACGTTAAAAAGAACGGTCAGATCAAGTTGTTGTAGCCCATGAAACGGGGGATTATAAAAATAATCCCCCATTTTTAGTAGTTAAAAGCCCATGCTGGGGCTGTTATCTTGTTCTGTTGGTTTCTGCTCTGTTATATGCGCCTGAGCGCTCACTGGTGCGTCCAAGCCTAAATCGAACGGCTTTGGTATCTTTGGCATGTCTTCGCCGCTAAAGCGCTCTGCATGGTACTCAGTCTTAATTTCAATGCCCTTATTGAGTATGGCTAACGCTTCTTTTAATATTTTCCCCTGTTTGTCGCGCTCATACTGTTTTTGTTTTTCGTGCAGAGCCATATCTATATAATCATAAGGCTTAAAGTCCTCGCTAAATATAGGGTCGTCTAGTCTAATGTTTTTAGCGAATTTTGGGCTGCTGACGCTAATGGATCGTTTGGTCACTCGCTTAATTTCATACCCCTTACCTTTTAAAGCTTTTTGTATCGCCTTACGATTCTCAAATCTACCTCTAGCAGCGAGATCGTATATGTAATTAGTGAGGTCGTCTTTTTCGGCCTTGTGTGTCGTAAGCCTTTCCTGTTCTTCGGTGTAGTCTTTCTTGTCAACGCCCTTAAGATTAGCACTACGGCTAAAATAGGGGGTATGTGAGCGCCGCTTGCTTGGATCATGCGGATCAGTGAGCTTGTACCTCATATTCATCACGTTTTGGTATGCGTTTATTCTCATCATGTCAGCCCAGTGAAAAAATGGCTGTAACCGCTTTCCTGATCTCAATTCCTGATTCGGAATTAAAAAGTTCAACTCAAGACGTTTTATAGGTTTGCCGTCTGCGTCCTTAATCACGTTACCAGCGGTGTCAGTCTTATCCTTGTCTGTGTGCTCAACCCACAGAATATTGTATTGATCGCTTTCGAGACCTGCGAATATCGTTTGCTCGAAAATATCCATAATCTGCGCTTTGGTCTTGTCTGTTACTGCATCAGGTGCTTCCTCAAACGATAGGCAGCCTGACGTATATCGTCTAGCGTAGTCAGTAGAGTTTATTAGTTCTTTGGTGATCTCAGGATTACCACGCAATATGCTAGCGCCTTCTCGCTCTCTATCC
>NC_021661.1:0-3079438 GCF_000418305.1 Psychrobacter sp. G | reverse complement strand
ATTAAGTTATCCATATTCCACCCACAGGTTATACACAGGGTTACCCATAGCTTAAATTTTTGATTGTAAAGGAAAATCAACACTTAACCACAGAAAAACAGCACCCCAATAACAACAATATCTATATATATTAATCAATTAATTATTATAAGAATCAATAAAAACTGTGGATAACTTTAAAAATCATCGCCAATAATACAAATTGTTTTCAAACTAGATAATAAGATTTACAGTAGTAAATTTATCAAGTACGCAAAGGATGACTAACTTCTTAGATGAGTTTTTAAAATCCATCAGCTTTCTACAAAAAGTAAAAAATCGAAGAGAGATATCACGCTGCTTTAAAACGTAGTGAATAGTTTATTGACCCACATCCTATGCAATGATATAATCCTCCGTTATTACGAATTTAGTCCATTATTTTGATAGGTGAGTTATGAAACGTACATTCCAACCAAGCGTGATCAAGCGTAAACGTACTCACGGTTTCCGTGCTCGTATGGCAACTAAAAAAGGCCGTCAGGTCTTAGCTCGTCGCCGCGCTAAAGGACGTCATCGCCTTACTGTATAATCAGTAGATTGCGATAAGCATGGCTCATAGTGCTTGTTGTGTTTCTATTATTTATAGATTGCGATAGTCAATCATCACAACTGACACTTAGCCATATATTAAAAGCGCCCACATCGGCGCTTTTTTTGTCTCTATATTTTGTTATTATTTCTACTATCGTTATCATCTCTTATACTAGGTTGTACTATGTCTAATACTCCTCCAACGACACTTAATGCCCGCTTTACTAAAGAGCAGCGTTTACTCACGCCTGCAGCCTTTCGTGAGGTCTTTGACGCGCCTGAACGTAAGCTACATCAGAGCCATCTGATGGCGTTTGTGCGTACTAACACTCATGAGCAGCCACGAGTCGGTATGGCGATCACCAAGCGCAAAGTCCCTACGGCAGTTGCGCGGAATCTAATCAAACGTCAAATACGTGAGCAGTTTCGAATAAAAGCTTCTAGTTTAGAAAATAAAGATATTGTTTTTATCGTTAAAACTTCTATTAAAGGCTTAAGTAATAAAGAAATAAAAATGGAAGTAATTAATATTTTTAAAAAAATAGAAAAAAAATAATATGAATTTATTTATAAAAATAATAAATAAATACTTATATAGGTTAATATATAATTTTATTGATTTTTATCAAAAAATAATAAGTCCTATATTACCTGCTCGTTGTCGATATTATCCAACCTGTTCAAACTATGGTAAGCAAGCTCTAGCTTGGTATGGTGTTTGGAATGGGAGTTTACTATTATTAAAACGCATTAGTCGCTGTCATCCATTAGGCGGACATGGAGTTGATTTTGTACCTCTACCTTTGGCTTCTTATCGTTATCAATACTTGTCTCGTAATCTAGTAGCTCATGGACAGTTTCATGGTTTTTATGTTTATCGAGATAATCATGGCTATGTTACTCGCCTAAATCATATGATGAAATCGACCTAAGACGTAAGCTTTACTAGGCGTTTCAGCATATCTACCTAGTTACCCACAAGTTATCCACACTGTTGGTATCATTTAGAATCGTTTTTTAGTAAAATGATGAACATTTTATGTGATTGACTGCTGACATTACCGTTCACCATCTGGGCCAATGCTGTATGGTGGTCATAACACATGCCCTAGTTTTTTTATTCCCTAATTTTTTAATCTAGGAAAGGTTTATGCAAAAGATATTTCGGGTGATGATCATCATTGCGATGTTAATCACCGCTTATCTGCTGATTTTGGCATGGCGTGATGATTATGCAGATGCCCCAGCTGTAGACACGGTGCCAGAAACTGCAGCTTCAGTAGGAGCCGATATTCCTTCTACTAGCGGTGCAGCAGGTGATATTCCAGTACAGACGCTACCTGTCGACAACGGTACAGTTGATAGCGCTGTGACTGCTACACCTGCTACTGATGCAGGACTAATCACAGTCACTACTGATCGTTATGACATCAAAATCAATCCAGAAGGCGGTGACATCGTTTATGCTGCGCTAAAGCAGTATGATGCGACCCTTGATAGCGATAAGCCTTTTGTATTGCTAGAAAACAACAGTAACCGCGTTTACGTGGCTCAGTCTGGTCTGATTGGTCAAAATGGTATCGATACTGCAGAAGGTCGTGCCAAATACAGCCATACCGCCAACAATTACGTGATGGAAAAAGGCCAGCAAACGTTATCAGTGCCGCTTACGTATAAAAAAGATGGTGTGACAGTCACTAAGACTTTTACCTTTACTCACGATAAATATCCTATTGATATCAGCTATAAGATTCAAAATGCTTCTACAGCGGCATGGCAAGGTCAGATGTTTGCGCAGCTAAAGCGTGATGATAGTAAAGATCCCGGTATGTCTGATAAAGGTGCGCTTAGCATGGCAACCTATTTGGGCGGCGCTTGGGGTACACCCGATGATCCCTATAATAAGCTGAAGTTTGGTAAATTTAATGATGGTGAATTGACCACGACCAGTGATAAAGGTTGGGTTGGCATCGTACAGCATTACTTTGTGTCAGCATGGACGCCTGAAAACTTTACTGGTAAATTCTTTAGCCGCGAAACAGGTGATGATTATTTTATCGGTTTTAACAGTCAGCCTGTCAATGTTGCACCAAACAAGCAAGTAACCTTAAATGCGACGCTATACGCAGGTCCAAAGGTACAATCTGAGCTTAAGGATGTAGCGGTAGGGTTAAATCAGACGGTCGATTATGGTCTGTTATGGCCAATATCAAAGATATTGTTTGGTATTTTAGATGGCATTCATAAAGTCATCGGTAACTGGGGCTGGTCAATTATTCTATTGACTATCTTAGTGAAGCTGGCATTGATGTGGTTTTCAAACAAGAGCTATTACTCGATGGCGAAGATGCGTGCGATTGCACCGCGCCTTGCTGCATTAAAAGAAGAGCATGGCGACGATCGTATGAAAATGTCGCAAGAAATGATGGCAATGTACAAAGAAGAAAAAGTCAATCCAATGGCAGGTTGTTTGCCGATTCTGATGCAGATGCCGATTTTCTTAGCCTTGTATTGGGTACTGGTTGAGAGTGTTGAACTACGTCATGCACCATGGATCTTATGGATTCAGGATTTATCAGCGATGGATCCGTGGTTTATTTTGCCACTATTAATGGGTGCATCGATGTTTATTCAGCAGCAGCTTAATCCACAGCCAGCTGATCCGATGCAAGCGAAAGTCATGAAATTCTTGCCGATTATTTTCACCGCGTTCATGCTGTTCTTCCCAGCAGGTCTGGTACTATATTGGACTGTTAATAACTTATTTAGTATGACGCATCAATATATCGTCAATAAAAAAGTAGAAGAAGAGCAAAAGCTTCGTACGGTTAAGGTACTGGATTAATCATTTAATAGTTTATAGTTTTAAAAAACCATCGCTACGGCGGTGGTTTTTTTATGCTCTTAATGTCATATCTGGTATGAATACCTACTTAAGACTACGCCATAGTCGCTACAGCCAAGCTAGATGATATTGGAAAAGACTTACAATGAGGAATTACGCTCTTTAAAGATTGTTTTGTCAGTGTGCGTTAAGCCGTCTATAATGGAGTTTTTAGTTATTGAGAGTGCTTGTGGATTCCCAAGAGTTGGCGTTAGCCGCCCCTGAGTCATCAAAAAATCTCGGTTTTTCGAGTCTACCCACCATTGCCGCTATTGCTACACCGCTTGGACGGGGTGGGGTCGGGGTTATTCGTCTGTCTGGCACACATGCGTATAGCATTGCTTGTACACTGACAGGTAAGTCAGCATTTAAACCGCGCATGGCGAGCTTCTGCCGATTTTATCAAGCAGATGGTACGGTCATCGATGAAGGGTTGGTGCTGTATTTTAAGGGTCCGCACTCGTTTACTGGTGAAGATGTGATTGAACTGCAAGGTCATGGCGGCATGATTTTGCAAAATCAGTTGTTGGCACGTGTGTTTGAGTTAGGGGCGAAACAAGCCAGCGCTGGAGAGTTCTCTTATCGTGCCTTTGATAATGATAAGTTGGATTTGGTACAGGCAGAAGCCATTGCAGATGCGATTGATGCTACCAGCGCTGCTGCTGCCAGCAGTGCTATTCGCTCCTTAAGCGGTGAATTCTCGCAAAAGATTAATCAGCTACTTGAGCAGTTAATTCATCTGCGTCTGCATGTTGAAGCAGCTATTGATTTCCCTGATGAAGAAGACGTTGATTTTTTATCAGATGGGGTCATACAAGGTAAGCTTGAACAGACACAAGAAAAAATCCAGCAGGTCTTGGCGACTGCTAAGCAAGGAAAATTATTACGTGATGGTATTCATGTGGTGTTGGCAGGTAGACCTAATGCTGGTAAATCAAGCCTGCTCAATCGCTTGGCAGGGCAAGAGCGTGCTATCGTCACTGATGTGGCGGGTACAACGCGTGATACACTACAAGAAACTGTTGTCCTCAATGGTTTGACGCTACACTTGACTGATACGGCAGGTTTGCACGAGACAGAAGATACGGTCGAGCGTATCGGCATTGAGCGCGCGCGGACAGCGATTGCTCAGGCAGATATGCTGTTAATGGTTTATGATGTAACCCGTGATCTTGAAGAAGAAATTACCCCATTACAGCTTGCTGAGCAGCTATTTGGTGAGCTACCAGAAGCCAAGCGCTTGTTAATTATCGCTAATAAAAGTGATTTATTAAACAATAATAGCAGCAAAGAAATAACCTCTATTTCGCAACAAAAGATTCATAATCGCGGTTACGAGCAAGTTAATGTTTCATGTGAAACAGGCGCAGGTATTGATGATTTAGTCGAAACTCTGTGTGCTAAAGTAGGGTTTCATCCACCCGAAAATAGCTTGATAGCTCGTACGCGTCATCTAGATGCGTTAAGAAGAACGGCCGAATATTTAGCAGAAGCTCATGAGCAGCTAACCGTCTTTAAAGCGGGTGAATTAGTTGCTGAAAGTTTGCGTCAAGCTCAGCATAGTCTGGGCGAGATTACCGGGGAGTTTAGTGCAGATGATTTGTTGGGCAAGATTTTTGGCAGTTTTTGCATTGGTAAATAATCTTATTTACGGTTATAAATTTGAATGATGTAGCTGTAAAGATGGGATTATGACTCGTTTAATAGTGCTTCATATAAAGACAAGGAAAGCCGTATGCATTGCCCTTATTGTAATGCGTCAGAGACAAAGGTAATCGACTCGCGTCTTGCTGCTGAAGGTGCGCAAGTGCGCCGCCGTCGTTCATGTAATAGCTGTCAAGAACGCTTTACCACCTTTGAAGTGGTCGAAGTGGTGATGCCTCGTATTATCAAGTCCAGCGGTAAGATTGAGCCTTATGATAATGATAAACTACGACGCTCAATTTTATTACCACTACAAAAACGTCCTATCACTATCGATGAGCAAGAAGGGATGATTAGCCGGATTGAAAAGCGTGTACGGCAAATGGGCGAGCGTGAGGTCAGCAGTAAAGTGCTTGGCGAAATAATTATGAGTGAGCTTAAAACGCTTGATGATGTCGCTTATGTGCGCTTTGCTAGTGTTTACCGTGACTTTCAGGATATTGATGCTTTTCATCAAGAGATTGCCAATATCCGGCCTAATGATAAATAACATTGAGTTAAGGTTTTGATGCTTTCTTAAGCCTATAATTTTATGTGACTTCATGAAACTATTGATAATAATATCTCATCATTTATTAAGTCCTCCTTTATGTCAAATTTAGACCATTCTCAAAATGCGAAAGACCGCTATTTTATGATGCTTGCTATTGAGCAAGCAAAGCTTGGCTTGTATACCGCTCGACCCAATCCTGCTGTAGGGTGTGTCATTGTTCAAGCAGAGGAAGTTGTCGGTCAAGGCTTCCATCCTAAAGCCGGTCAGCCGCATGCTGAGGTATTTGCTCTAAAAGATGCTGGTATAAGAACAGTTGGTGCTACCGCTTATGTCACTTTAGAGCCTTGTAGTTATACGGGTCGTACGCCGCCTTGTGCAAAAGCACTGATAGAATCTGGCGTTATACGAGTTGTCGTTGCTGGGCTAGATCCAAACCCACAGGTCGCAGGTCGCGGTGTGAAATTGTTAGAACAAGCGGGTATAGCCGTGAGCGTTGGTGTATTAACAACGCAAGCAGAAGCGTTAAATAAAGGCTTTCTAAAGGCCATGCGTACCCAAAGGCCTTATGTCAGGCTTAAGATTGCGACCAGTCTTGATGGTCGTACGGCGATGGCGACAGGTGAATCAAAGTGGATTACAGGTCCAGCCGCTCGTGAAGACGTGCAAAAGCTGCGGGCGCAAAGTGGGGCTATCATTACTGGCAGCGAAACGGTTATTGTCGATAACCCTCAGTTAAATGTACGCTCTAACCAACTAGGTATAGCAATTGAAGAGGTTCCACATCCTAAAGTGGTGATACTTGATAGACGATGTCGTTTAAAGCATGATCTACAGTCTGACTATCAGTTATGTCGTCGCCCAGATACCCTATATTGGCGTGAAGATAATTTAAGAGAACTATTAAAGGTATTAGTCACTGAGTATCAGTGTTATGACGTATTGATAGAAGCAGGGGCCAGTGTCGCTGGTAGCTTCTTACAACAGCAATTGGTAGATGAGTTGATTGTGTATCAAGCGCCATGTCTGTTAGGGCAAAAAGCGCGAGCGATGGTTGAAATTAACCCCTTATCGCTAGCTCAGCAGTTGCGTTTTGATATTCAATGTCATGAACAGCTTGATTCTGATCTGAAATTGACCTTATTACCCATTTAATTTTTAATTATCTATCCACATTCTTAATGCAAGATATGATGATTAGGCATAAATAATGACTTACTAATATTAGTTTCACATGAAACTGTGTATAACTTTGTTCCACATGAAACTTTTGATTTTGGTTAAATGTTATTTATATAGATAAATTATAGTAAAATCAAATACTTGCATAGTAGCGATTAGATATATAAATATTGAGTCAAAACAATATTAATTGTGGATAACTTGTTAATAACTAACGCTTTTAAGCTTGCAGGTAAGTATTATCCATTACTTATCCACAGTTTATCCCGAAATATATGTGATATAGCACGTTTATTGCTGAGAAAAGCTATGTATAACGACAATAAAATAATGAGAAGAGGTTGATATGTTTACCGGAATTATAGAAAGTGTGGGAAAGGTTAAGTCGATGCAACCTACAGGCGGCGACATTCGCTTGACTATAGAGTCTGATGGCTTAGATTTTAGCGATGTGAAGCTTGGAGACTCTATAGCTTCTAACGGTATCTGTCTGACGGTTGTAGATTTCGGTCGTAATCATTACTCCGTTGATGTTTCACGTGAAACTATGGCGCGAACAGCGTTAGAAGATTTGAAACCGGGGCATATTGTCAACTTAGAGAAGGCAATGCTACCGACTACACGTTTTGGTGGGCATATTGTCGCAGGTCATGTCGATGGAGTAGGGGTCGTTAGTAAGTTGCAAAAGGATGCGCGTTCTATATATATCGAAATTGAGATACCAAAAGAGCTGGCGCATTATACAGCGACGAAAGGATCTATTACCATTGATGGTATTAGCCTCACGACTAACTTAGTGCGTGATAATATTGTTTCACTCAATATCATTCCGCATACAGCTCAAGTGACCAATATTGCACAGCATTGGTTGGTAGGAGACAAGGTCAATGTGGAGGTAGATATTGTGGCTAGGTATTTGGAGCGTTTATTAAATAAGTCGCAGGAAGACACTGCAAATATTAGCCCGCAAAGCAATATTACTGAAGCTTTTTTAGCAGATAATGGCTTTATGAAGTAAGTCATATTTAAAACAACAGTCTTATCTTGCTGCAAATTTTATATTAGCAGTAAGTGAGAAGTATGGAAGCTATCTTGTTTTAGCATGGTTATGTATAAGTGATCACTAACATTCTTTATGAGTTTTAGTAGTATTTTTTAGGGTTTAATTAGTGCTGTTAAGACGTCTTGTAGTTTATCCTTATTAATAGGTTTGGCTAAAAACTCATCCATACCTACCTTTAAGCACGCTGAGCGGTCTTCTTCAGTATTGTTCGCTGTAAGTGCAACGATAGGAATATCATCGCCTTGCGCTCTAATTGCCTGAGTTGCTTGCAATCCATCCATCACTGGCATCCGGCAATCCATCAAAATAAGATCAATCTCTTGACGCTGCGCTTGCAGTATATCTAATGCTTGCTGACCGTCTTCTGCCACCACGCTACGATAACCAAGTTTGGCGAGCATTTTGCAGGCAATTTTTTGATTGGTAGGACTGTCTTCTACCACTAAAATTAGAGGTGAGATGATTGCATCAGACCTATTATCTGCTGACACTACAACGCTGTCGTTATACTTAATATCTGCTGCTTGTATGAGTATCTGTCTGGTAGGAAGTGTTAAGCGCAGTAGCTCAGAGAGCAGTAAATTCACATCTAGCGGCTTGGTTAAAAATCCATCACATCTATCCAGTAGCATAGAAGCGATGCGGCGCTCAGACTTCATACTTAGTAATATCTTTGGTAGCGCTACATTAGCCAATAAGTGATTTAATGTATGCTGTTTGTCAATATTACTAGATAACGTATTTGCTAAATCTTCTTCTTTTATTTGTTCCTCTACCATATTGGTATGGATGCTTTTTTCATCTTTCATCTTTGATTGATTAGATAAAGCAAGCGTAATGCTTTCATAATAATCGTAGTCGAGGAGTAATATTGGAGCAAGTGTACGCTGGTTTTGTATCAGTTCGTCGTTGAGCTGCTGTAGGGTCACGCTATCAGTAGACGTAAAAATAGTAACTGTTATAGATAAATGGCTACATAGGCGTTTTAGATGTTCAGCGGCAAGTGGCTGATTGATGATGGCAATAAGATGCAATCGCGTTAACTGCTGATTGAGATGGTAGATGGGTTGATAGTTTGGATTTTGGCAAGGCAGATAAAGATCAAAGGTACTTCCAACATCAGGTATGCTGTGTAACTCTATAAAACCACCCAATAATTTAGCAAAACTATGAGCAGTTGTCAGTCCTACATCTGCTTGACTGATTTGAGTATGAATTTGACTGGCTTTTTGCGAGTAACTTGACTGGTCTAATTGCGTATTTTCTAGTTGAGCTGTTTGATTAAAATAACTATGAAGTTTATCTCTCTGGGTTGTCTCTAAGCCAATGCCACTATCTTGAATACTAAAGCGAACCCAGTCATGCGCTGGGTTTGTCTTTTTGTTGGTATTATCAGGCACTAATTTATTAGTTGCACCGTTCACTAAATCATTAACCAGAATGGTATTTTTGGCAGATAGTTGTTCCGTATTCACAGCTTCAATCGTCAGTACAACGTAACCTGAACTGGTATATCTAATAGCGTTATCCAATAAGTTACGTAAGATTGTCTGCAGACGTTTATGGTCGGTATCGATGAGGCGAGGGCAATCAGGAGTGAAAAAGTATAGTAATTCAAGTCCATGTTGTCTCGCATCTTTTGTGACTAAATGACTGACATGTTGCCCTATTTTATAAATGTCGACAGTTTCAATATTCAAACGAGTTTTTCGAACTTCTATCTCCCCTATATCCAGCATCTCGTTGAGCATAATAAGCATAGCATGACTGGTTTCAATCAGAGTATTGACAATCTGGTGCTCTTTGACAGTCAAAACGCTAGTATCAATCGGTTCTAAAGTATCAATCATAGCCTCTAATGGCAGCCGTAAGTCATGACCCATCGTTGATTTGAGTGCATTAAATTCATCAAGTTGTCGCTGTATTTCTATATTTTGTTGCTGCAGCTGTTCGTTTTGGCTTATCAAATCATTTACATTATTCAGTAATACGGTAAAACCGTGAACCTGACCATGCTCACCAAACCACGGGGTAATATGTAGCTGATAAGCTTTTTTATTAGCCAGCCCATATACCATAAACGTACGCGTAACACGAAGATTTTCTAGTTGTTGCAGCAGTAGCTGGGTAGATTCATCTTCAGTAAAAACAAAATCTGTTAATTTATAATTGCTGTCATTTTGAAAGGCAGTAGAGAATACTTGCTCAAAACGTTGATTAAAGAAGCTAATTTGACCTTGTCTCATAACCATTAGCATCGGTAGTGGGGCGTGATCAACCAAACGCTCTAGGCGATGCTTTAGAGTGGTAATATGACGATGATTGTTATGCAATTGATAGTTGATACGACTAAGTGCATGACCCAATTGCAAAAACTCAGGCGTAGATTCTTTGCTGACAAACGGTGGTGGTGTATACGCCTCTTTTGCATGACTGCTTAAATTGTCGGTATAAAGCAGTAACTGTACCCAATTGGCGCGGCGTTTTAAGGTATATAGTAGTGCCAAAGTAAAAAACATGATGGCGGTCATTAAAGGCAACCAATAGCGATAAGATACCCAGTTAATATTGAGCGGCTTATGACGCAAAATGGTATAAAATTTATGGCCGCTTTTAAGCTCGATGGTTCCGACTAGTTTTTCGTTGGATAACGTATAGGTGCTATGAGTATTCTTATTTGATAATAGCGAAGTCTCAATACTTGGAAACATAATCCCCGTAAATTCAGGTTCATCAGCTTCAGTCTGATGGTAAATGAAAGTTTGGCCGGAGGGCATCATAAAAATCAGCTGATAACTGATTCCTGCCAAAAAAGGCTTCTCTACTATCTTTTTAACGGCAGGGTTTATAGGATTACTAAGCTCGGAAATCTGATACTGCAGGGTATGAAACGTCTCTACACTGTGCTGCTTACTCTCATTCTTCATCTCATGAAACATGATGAAATAATACAATGACAACATGGCAAGTAATGTCAAAGTATAGAAAGCCAACAGGCGTTGCAGAGACTGAAATTGTGGCATAAAGGCATGACCCTAAGTCGGCATAATAATACACAGTAAATTTAAAATGGTTTGGTTAGATTTTACTGCTATATTCTTTATTATTAGCCTACAACAAAGCAATAAACAATATTGATAGCTAGCTAGTATATGACAATGTGAAAAATGAGACTGAATCTTATTGCTATTATAAAGATAATCAGACGCATTAGTAGCGCTTGATTGTGGCTATTACAATCATGGCACAACGCCACAAACTCACCTATAATAGCTTTATTACTTATTAATATTGCCTAAACTATGACCACACTTGCTTGTACCCCTGATGTATCTCTTAATAATGATAACTTTAAACCGACGCGTACAGAGCTGTTAAAAGTGGTATTTGCTGGCACGCCTGAGTTTGCCGCCGTGAGTCTTGAGGCATTAATCAAGCAGCAACAGGCATTGAATATCAGTATTGTAGCGGTCTATAGTCAGCCTGATCGTAAAGCTGGCCGCGGACAAAAGCTGGCGGCATCGGCGGTCAAGCAAGTAGCATTGGCACATGATATCGCTGTCGAGCAGCCAGAGACCTTTAAAAAATCAAGTGTAGAAGGGGTAATAGCAAGGCAAACTTTGCAAGACTATCAACCTGATGTAATGATTGTTGCTGCTTATGGGTTGATTCTTCCTATTGGTGTCTTGAATACGCCGACTTATGGTTGCTTAAACATCCACGCCTCATTATTACCACGCTGGCGTGGTGCAGCGCCTATTCACCGCGCATTATTGGCTGGTGATAGTGAGACTGGCGTTACTATTATGCAGATGAATAAAGGGCTTGATACTGGAGACATGCTTTATAAAGTCAGTGCTAGTATTGAGTCTGATGATACGGCTGCCAGCCTACATGATAAAATGGCTGAGCTTGGTGCGACTGCCATTATTACTGTGCTACAAGATTTACCACACTATCAAGCTCAGGCTATAGTACAAGATGACAGTCAAGCCAATTATGCTGAAAAACTGGTCAAAACTGAAGGCGAAATTGATTGGACGCAGTCTGCCACTGTGATTGAACGACAAATTCGTGGCTTAACTCCTTGGCCTGGTGCTTATACTTTTTTGGCAGGTCAGCGTGTCAAAATTTTAGCCAGCTTGCCTGTGAATGCATCGCAGCAAACCAATCAGCCTGCTGGTACGGTCATCAGCGTTGGACGCAAAGCAATCTTAGTCGCTTGTGGTCATAACGATAATATTAATATAGACGCTAATACGCCGCAAGCCAGTACTTTAGCGATCACTCAGCTACAGTTTGCAGGTAGCAAACCTGTGAGCGCCGAACAAATCTGCCATGGCAATCAGCTTAATGATGGCGACCAGTTTAGTAAAGAGATAAAATAATTTCATTTAGCCATACACAATCCAAATCGCACAAGACGCTAATTATTAGACGTCAAGGAAATTCAATTTAATGAGACAAACCAGCACTGCACCAAGAAACAATAAGCTCAAACCATCAAGCAACCTTATCATGAATGGTAGCGTCCGCGTCCGTGTCATTCGCACTTTACTGGCTATTCAAAATGGTCAGTCGCTTGCAAGCGTCCTTGATCCGTTACTAAATAGTCTGCATGATGGGGATAAAGGTTTTGCTCATGCGTTATTGCTAACCACGTTGCGCCAGTGGTATGCCCTTGAGCGTCTACTCGATAGTCTGGCTGATAACTCTATTGATGAAAAAGAAGTACGTACGACGATTCAAGTGGGTTTGACGCAGCTGCTCTATTTGCAAGTGGCTGATCATGCGGCGATTCATGAAACGGTTGAGGCGGCAAAAGAGATTGAGTTTGCGCATGCGACAGGTTTAATCAATGCCATCTTGCGTAAAGTCGCTAAGAACCCGAGTAAGTTCCGTAAAAAGTGTGATAAAAAACATAGCTTACCGAATTGGCTTGCCTATCAGCTTAAGCAAGATTGGAGTGAAGAATATGACGACCTGATGCAGGGTTTACGTCAACCTGCGCCGATGTTTTTACGCGTGAATACAGCGGTTACCTCGGTAGAAGATTATCAGCAAGCATTAGTGGAATTTGAAATTGAAGCAGACTTAGTTGAGCTAACGAGTGGTTTTAACTTACCCAACTCGTCAGATACAGCCACATCTAATAGCATATTAACCAAAGGGTTAAGACTACATCAAAGTACCGCAGTCAATGCCTTACCGCAATTCGCTGAAGGGGCGGCTAGTGTACAAGATATGCATGCCCAGCTTGCAGCACCACTTATCCATAGCGCTCTACTTAATAAACTGAGTGTTAAAAACGATGATGCAGACGGCGATATAGATACGAGCAACAACGAGATACGCATTTTAGATGCTTGTGCAGCGCCGGGTGGTAAGCTTGCTCATTGGTTAGAATTAATCAGCTCAGATGAGCAATCGCCTTTGTTTCACGTGAAACAAAACGATGAATTTGTTTCTCTAGTTTCGAAAGTGAAGCTAACTGCGATAGATAATGAAGCGCCGCGTATCGAGCGTATTTACGATAATTTACAGCGCTTGAATTTAAGTCAGCACGACTTACAGCAAGCTGAGAAAAATATCGAGCTTAATATTGTCTGTGCTGATGCGACCACATGGCAAGGGGCTGGTAAGAAAAAGAGCAAGCTCGTATTTGACGCTATATTATTAGATTCTCCTTGTACGGCGACTGGTGTGATTCGTCGCCATCCTGATATCAGTATCTTGCGTACTGAAGAAGACGTCGAACAAACCGCACTTTTGCAAGCCGATATCTTGCACAACCTTTGGCCACAACTTAAGGTTGGCGGTTACCTGTTGTATGTTACTTGCTCTATCCTAAAGCAAGAGAACGTCGAACAGATGCAGGATTTCATGACTCATTATAATAATGTAGCAGCCGTTGAATTTAGCGACGATTGCAATTGGGGTATCGAACAAGCGATTGGTCGTCAGTGCTTGCCAATAGATAGCAAGAGCGGTGATGGTTTTTATTATGCCTTACTGCACAAAACCGCTGAATAAACTGTTTTAATTAATCATCTCATTGTAGACAGGACAATCTAATGAAATATATCAGTACCCGTGGTCAGACAGCGCCGATGGATTTTAGTGATGTGTTATTAATGGGTCTTGCACCAGACGGTGGTTTGATGTTGCCTGAGCATTATCCGAATATTGATAGTGCGACGCTTACTGAGTGGCGCGCGCTGAGCTATCCACAGCTTGCGATGGCGATTATGCAGTGCTTTGCGACTGATATTCCTGCGGCTGATTTACAGGATATTATTGAGCGCACTTATACCGCTGAGATATTTGGCTCTGATGAGATTGTTCCTGTCCGCAAGCTTGAAGACAATTTACATATTTTAGGCTTATCAAATGGTCCTACGCTGGCATTTAAAGATGTTGCCATGCAGTTTTTAGGCAACGCCTTTGAATATGTGCTTAAAAGAAAAGACGCACGTATTACTATTATTGGTGCAACCAGTGGCGATACAGGCAGTGCAGCAGAATATGCGCTACGCGGCAAAGAGAATATCGAAGTCTTTATGCTGTCACCGCACGGCAAAATGAGCGAATTTCAGCGCGCGCAGATGTATAGCCTGACTGATAAAAATATCCATAATATTGCCATCGACGGTATGTTTGATGATTGCCAAGATATCGTCAAAGCATTACAACAAGATGCAGAATTTAAAGCAGCTTATAACTTAGGCACGGTTAACTCTATTAATTGGGGACGTATCCTAGCGCAGATTGTTTATTACTTTAAAGCTTACTTTGCCGTGACTTCAAGTAACGACGAAAAGGTTAGTTTTAGTGTGCCATCAGGCAACTTTGGTAATATTTGTGCTGGTCACATCGCCCGAGAAATGGGTCTGCCAGTTGATCGTCTAATCGTCGCGACTAATGAGAACGATGTACTGAACGACTTTTTTAATCAAGGTGCTTATCAGCCGCGTCCGACTGCCAAAACCTATATTACTTCAAGTCCTTCAATGGATATCTCTAAAGCCTCCAACTTTGAGCGTTTTGTTTATCTCTTATTAAATAAAGACAGCGCCCGCGTTCATGAATTGTTTGAAGGGGTGAAATCTGGTCAAGGTTTTGATTTGCCTGATTTGATGGAGGCGGTCAACACTCGCTACGGTTTTGCTGCAGGTAAGTCGACCCATAATGACCGCCTGCAAACCATTAAAGCGCTTTATGAGCAGCATGGAGAGTTAGTTGATCCGCACACCGCTGATGGTATCAAAGTTGCTAAAGAATTACAGCGCGAAGGCGAAGTGATTGTTTGTGCCGAAACAGCACTACCGGTTAAGTTTGCCGATACGATTGTTGAAGCAATAGGTCAAATAGATATTGCTCGTCCAGCCCATACCGAAGGTTTAGAGAGCTTACCGCAACATGTGGTGGTACTTGATAATGAGGCTGAGTTGGTTGCTGAGCAAATCCGTCAACAGGTCATGCCAAACCCTGCCTAGTCGATTTTATTTTTAGTTAATTGTTAAAATGAATATCCAGTCTAAGGTTACGCTATTGTAAAAAAGTGTTTATGATTGTGTTATGGTGGATATAATTGTAATATTAGAAATCGCGTCGGTAGGTCATCGGTTTACCAGACGCTTTTTTAGCAATCCTACCTGTCACTCATATCAGTCACTAACACTGAATAGCTGCTCTATAGACGTTATGATAAGGTGCTATAAGTCTTTATTTTTCCTTAATTCTTTGTTGTTATTTTTAAATAAAGGTAAAATAAGCCAACTTAAGTAGCCTTGATTATGGCGCTACCAGCGTTACATATTGTGGATATAACCATGAAGATGAGCTTAAAAAACATCGTAAAAGCGCTATTGGTGACCACCTTTAGTGGTGCAATGCTGATGAGCACCGCCCACGCTAATAATCCACCGCCGACCATTAAAGCGGATGCGCCCAATCGCTATATTGTCAAAAAAGGCGATACTTTGTGGGATATCTCAGGACGTTATCTGGATAGTCCATGGCGCTGGAAAGAGATTTGGGCGACCAATAAGCAAATCAAAAACCCTCATCTTATTTATCCTAATGACGTTCTGATTTTATGCGTCATACAAGGTAAAACTCTGATCGGCGTTGATACGGGCGAGGGTTGTGCAGGGATTGAAAAACAGTTAACAGGCAATGTGGTGACTACGACAGTCGCTGTTACCTCTGCTGTCAATAGCATTCCGCCGATTCCTTGGTCTGCCATTCAGCATTGGCTTGATAAGACACTGATTGTCAATCCGCAAGATTTTAATACCACGCCTTATATTCTAGCCTCTAAAAAAGGCAATTTAATTACGGCTAGTGGTGACAAAGTTTATGCCAAAGGCGTGCCACTGCTTGTAGGTCAACGTTATGGTATCTACCGTGAAGGCGAGATGTATATCGAGCCAAAAACGCAAAAAGTCATTGGTTTAGAAGTCACACAAGTGGCAACGGGATTGGTTACGTCTACGGCAACCAATGGCGTGACGAGCTTGCAGCTTATCGACAGTTACGGTAAAGAAGTTCGTGAAGGCGATCGAGTATTTGTTGAATTAGACAATGCTATCCCACCAGTCTTTTATCCGACGCCTGCAACCGTTAATCGCGGTGGTATGATTGTTCGTGTGATGGATTCTATCAGCTCAGCTGCCAAAGGTAGTGTGGTGGCAATTAACTTGGGTCGCATACATGGTGCGAAGCCGGGTGATGTGTTGACTGTTTATCAAAAAGGCGCAGTCATACGTGATATCAAGGACAATGATACACCGGTACGTTTGCCGAGTGAGCCAAGCGGTATGGTGATGGTGTTCAATAGTTTTGACAATATCAGTTATGCTTATGTGCTTGAGTCTGAGCTGCCACTGAGCATTGGTGATCAGCTGTTGCCACCTCCTTATTTATAACGCTGCCTCAAGTTTTAGCGAGCAGATCTTAGATAAGCCTATAAGAGTCATACGATGATGACGGTAGCCACTTTTACTTTATCAGACGAGCAGCGTGCAATACTGGCGCTGTGGTTTGAGTTAAATGCGTCATTATCCTCTTATCATAAACTCATTCATAACTATGATAGTGCGCAGCTTGCATGGCAAGCTGGCGTAGAGTCGTGGCGTCAACTAGGGATTCATCATAGCCATTTAACTCGTCATGAACATCCAGAGAAAACGCGCGCCAGCATCGATACCATTCAACAAGCATTGATAGAAGAGAAGTACGGTCTATTATTTGCCGACCAACCTAATTATCCTGCTCAATTGTTAGAAATCTACGATCCGTCGCCGCTGTTATTTTATCGAGGTAATAGTGAATTGTTGCGTTGGGCGCAAATCGCTATTGTTGGCAGTCGCAAGCCAACGGTACACGCGCAAAAAATTACCTTTGATATGGCACAGTATCTTGCACAAGCAGGCTACGTCATTACCAGTGGACTTGCCATTGGTGTGGATAAACGTGCCCATCTTGGCGCATTGGCACAGACCGATGTAGCGTGCCAAGGTCGCACAGTCGGCGTTATGGGCACGGGTATTGATGTTAATTATCCCAATCATCATGATCGTCTGTTTAGCCAAATTATTGAGCAAGGTGGTTGCATCATCAGTGAACTATTACCGCATACGCTACCACATAAGCATACTTTTCCACGTCGCAACCGCTTGGTTGCAGGGTTGAGCCTTGCGACCATCGTCACTGAGGCAACCATTAAAAGTGGCTCGCTTATTACTGCGCGCCTCACATCCGAGCAAGGCAAGCAAGTTTTTGCAATTCCAAGTCATATAGACAATAGTAATGCTGAAGGGTGCCATCATCTAATACGTGAGGGTGCGACCTTGGTTTATCATCCTCAGCAAGTATTGGATGATATCAGTGTGCAATTGCCAAGCCAGTTTCAGCAGCATCAACTTGATCATAATTCAAAAGCACAAAGTCTTGATAAGTCAGTATTTAAGCAGTCTGCTACCATTAAAAAAATAATAATACCTCAGGAAATGAAGCCAGCGCCTAGTATTACTGTACCTGAGCATCTAACCACCTTGTTTGAAAAGCTGGACTGGCATGGTCAAGATTTGGATGCACTTATCCTTGTGACTGATCTTGTGCCCGCACAATTGATTGGGCAGTTGATGGAGCTAGAGCTATTGGGCGCAGTGACGGTCCAAGGTGGACGCTATTTACGTATTTAAATATACTTGCAGCACTGCATTTTTTGTAAAATAAATTCACGCTATCTCTTTTCATTCTCTTTGTTCTAAAGGCATTATTTATGTCCTTATCTACACCCCTTATTACTGACTCTACTATTCAAGCGGCTACTTGGCTTAAAAAGGGGCAGCTACTTGCTTACCCAACCGAAAGTGTGTGGGGCATTGGTTGTGACCCATTCAATAAGCAAGCAGTCATGCGGCTACTTGATATCAAGCAGCGCCCAATAGAGAAGGGGATGATTGTGGTCACTGATAGTCCCAGCCGCATTACGGCTCTACTAGAAGGTCTAACGGCTGTAGAGCGGCAAACCGTACTTGATAGTTGGCAAGCTGATTCTATAAACGCCACTGCCAAACAAGCGCATACTTGGCTACTACCTATTCCAAAAAATCTGCCGATTACTATTCCATCATGGATTACTGGTGCTCATGATAGTGTTGCCGTACGTGTGATTGATCATCCATTGGTTAAGCGACTGTGTGCGCAAATGGTGTCAGTTAGCAATCCTTACGGTTTTGTCGTCTCAACAAGCTGCAACCCATCAGGAAAGCCACCTGCTCTGTCACTCATCGAAGCACAGAGTTATTTCTTAGGTGACAATGTAAACTCAGATGAGTG
Organism: Psychrobacter sp. G; assembly: GCF_000418305.1. NCBI lineage: Bacteria > Pseudomonadati > Pseudomonadota > Gammaproteobacteria > Moraxellales > Moraxellaceae > Psychrobacter > Psychrobacter sp. G. The sequence continues at coordinate 3,060,694 of NC_021661.1, read as the reverse complement.
CGTTGGTTATCTTAAAGGGGAAACACTAGGCTATCAATTGCCAAGCCAAATAGGCGATGCATTGACAGGACAAGTTATTCGATAGTCTAATATTTAATAGCCAAAATATCGCATAACTATCTCTGCTTCTTATTACTTAGCCCTAACGTCTACACTTGTCCCCTTGTTTTCATAGTGTGCTTTTTGTCACACTGATGAGAATATAATCAATAATAAGGATAATAAGTGATGAATATTCTAATCAGCGGTGGTTCGGGATTTTTGGGTAGTGCTTTTAGCCAAGAGCTCTTGATGCGCTACCAACAGATGGGAAAAGAGTTACAGATTACTTGGTTGACCCGTGATAGTAATCAAGCACATCCTAGTGATATTACAATGATGACCTATGATGAACTTGCAAGTTCAGATGCATACTTTGATGTGATTTTAAATCTAGCGGGTGCAGGTATTGCTGATGCGCGCTGGAGTGACGATCGTAAAGAGCAATTGCTAGCCAGTCGAATGAAGCTGACAAAAGATATACTGGCATTTGTTGCCCGCAGTCATGTAAAGCCAAAATTGCTTGTTAGTGGTTCAGCGATTGGTTGGTATGGCAATCAAGGCGATAAACCCTTGACCGAGAGCAGTGGTTTTCAGACAGATTTTGCCCATCAGTTATGCGATGACTGGGAGCAACTGGCGCTACAAGCAACTGAGTTTGGTGTACCAGTGACGCTTGTGCGTACGGGTGTGGTCATCCATCCTACAGGCGGTATGCTTAGCAAGCTCTTAACCCCTTTTAAAATGGGTGTTGGTGGGCAGTTAGGTAATGGTCAACAAATCATGAGCTGGATCAGTCGTGATGACTGGGTATCAGCAGTAATATTTATTATAGAGCAGCAGCTTGATGATAGTACTTTTCAGGTTAATGAGAATACGCTCCATCCAGCAAACAATAACGACATGAAAATTTATAATCTAACCGCGCCAAATCCTGTAACTAATCATACTTTTACCAAAACATTAGGCGCTTGGCTACATCGACCGACCTTTTTTACTTTGCCGGCGTTTTTACTTAAGCTGATATTTGGTGAAATGTCGACACTGCTTATTGATGGACAGAAGGTGCTGCCGAAAGCATTGCTTGATGGTGGGTTTGAGTTTAAACATCAAACGCTTAAAGAAGCCTTGGAACAACAAGCAGTAAAATAGTACTCATCAAATCTGGCATAATAAATCTATAGTAAGCGCTATAGCTATTTCATAGACTAAAAAAGCGGATTGTTTCACATGAAACAATCCGCTTTTTTGGTTTTTATAAAGGGATAAAAACATAAATAGTGTCAGGTTTCAATAAACAAAAACTCTGTCTTCAACAGGTAAGAATATTGACGTACTATACGTGCGTCTTTGGCTGGTTAAATTTTGTTATGTGGCTTTTTATAATAGGTACGCAACTATTGGCGTTTATGACGAGTATGATATTTTGGTGGTTAATCAAACCAAAATCTCGCTTTAGTCATATAAGTTTAGTCCTCAGTATTTTTGTGATTAATAATATTTTTCTTATTTACGGGCTGAGTCAGTTTTGGCGAGAGCGCTTTCATGTCTATCTGGCCGCCAGTATTTTGCAAGGCTTTATGTTGTATGCTGGTTTGGTCACCGCTATCATTGCTATTATTTATACTCAGTTTTTTAAACGGAAGCTCAATAACGTATCCATTCGCGCGTTTGCAGTCGCTGTTTATATGGGGATTATAAGCTTGGCAGTGTTTAATGCCTACTCTCCAGTCATTCATCATTTGACGGTAAAAATGGAAAAAAATTTAGTCAAACCGATGAGAATAGCTTTAGTTTCTGATATCCATTTGGGTAGATGGTTTGGTAATCAGCAGATAGATAAAATGGTTGCGCTAATAGATGGGCAAAATCCTGATGTGGTGCTTATCGCCGGTGACGTCATGAACGATTCTACTGATGCTTATAATAAAACCAATATGCATGAGCATTTATCAAAATTAAGAGCGCCACTTGGTGTCTATGCAACTTTAGGTAATCATGATTACTCTGGTAATGAGATTGCGATTGCCGAAGCGATTGAGCGTGCCGGCATACAGGTGATTGATAATAAAAGTGTATGGTTGGATGATGCTGTATTGCTGGTTGGGCGTTCAGATGCGACAGACCCTAAGCGTCCTGCGGCAGCAGATTTGATGGGTGACATTCAAACTGATAAACCAGTGCTGTTTTTGGAGCATAGTCCTGAGGCTTTAGCAGAAATAAAGGACTTGCCAGTTGATTTACATTTATCAGGGCATACCCATGGCGGTCAAATATTTCCTTTAACCGTTTTACTAAAATGGTTTACGCCTTTGGTTTATGGCTTTAAATCAGTAAATGGTAGCCAGTTTTTGGTCACTTCAGGCTATGGTATTGGAGCAGTGCCATTTAGGTTAGGAACGCGCTCTGAGATTTGGTTGATTACTTTACAACCGACCTAATGCGCTTCAATATATTGTGATTAAATAAATTTAGCTCAGAATAAACACACAGTGCTTAAACCCCGCTCAAGGATTTGCTCATGCGTTACGCCTTTATTCTCACCATTATTGTGCTGCTAGAGCTTTTTAGCACGGGTGCAGCGCTCAGCTTGCAGTGGTGGCTGCAGCCTTGGATAGATTCGACAACTACATCGATTGCGGTATGGATAGGGGTGTTTTTAATCACTCATGTTTTATTATTACTAAGCGTTACCAAGCTATTTTCTAATAGCTATCGCTGGATGAGTGGTTGGATGTTAGTGATGCATTTCATGATGCTGACTGCGGTAGCGACTGGTATATTGTATGGCGGGTCTTGGCTTTTAACCCCCTTGCTTGATAGTACGCTTGACCATTCAGAGATAATTGCTGCTGGATTACGCGTTTTTGCGCTGCTGTTTTTTATAGGGCTGTTTGCATATGCTTTATATAGCGCATATATACCCGTTGTGCATGAGCTGTCGATTCATATTCATAAACCTTTAAACAATCCATTGCGTATCGCGGTCGCTAGTGATTTACATTTAGGTCGGCTATTTGGTAATAAAGCCATTGAGCGGCTGCATATCATGCTAAACAAGTATCAAGCAGATATCTTATTGATGCCAGGCGATATCATGGATGACAATACCCAGGCATTTAACACTTATAATATGAAAGATAGCTTGGCAAAACTTGTCGCCAGTTTGCCATATGGTGTCTATGCGACGTTGGGTAATCATGATTTATATGGTCATGAGCAGCCCATCAGTAACTCTTTACGCGCGGCGGGTGTGCAGTTATTAAATGATGAAGCAACACACTTTAACCATCAAGGAGAAGTGGTCTGGCTAATGGGACGCTTTGATAATCACAAGCGTCAGCGTGTCGCAACGACTGAGCTGCTCGCACAAGTCAATAGCGCTGAGCCCGTGGTTCTTTTAGATCACAGACCTAGCGCTATCATCGAACACAGTCAGCTACCAATAGATTTACAAGTATCAGGACATACCCATAACGGTCAAATATTCCCTGCTAATTTTATCGTCAGCGCGATTAACCGCTTGGGTTATGGCTATGAAGCCATTGGCAAAGGACATTTTTTGGTGTCCTCAGGCTATGGATTTTGGGGGATACCGTTTCGACTAGGCTCCCGATCAGAGATTTGGATAATCAATCTTACAGGTACCAATGTAGGTACTCAAATTTAAAATCAATAAGCACTCAAATATTAAAATTCTAATTAAGCGCTCAATAGCGCCCTTGTTTTTATGATTTCACGCACAAAATTAGCAAATCCTGTGATGATATGCTGAGTTTCTTGCCCCAATCTTTGATGAACGCTCATAAAGTGAATAAATCCATGCGGTGCGCCAAGTACCGTATGGGTTTGTACGGCTATACCATAACTCTTTAGCTGATTGGCATAAGCAAACGCTTCATCACGTAAGACATCTAATTCTGCCGCAACGACATAACTGGGGCAAACCTGTCGATTGTCCCCAAGCATCGGTGAGGTCAAGATATGCTGGCGCGGTAACGGACTATTTTCTAAACAAGCGGCATCAAAAATGGCAACATCAGCATGGTCGAGTAATAGACCTTCACCATATAACTCCCAGCTTGGATAATCGGTCTCAATATCGGTCACAGGATATAAGGGCATCTGTGCCATAGGATGTGGTAAACCTTGTAATATATCAAAGGTCTTTTGACCTTCATCACCTAGATCTAACCAAGCCTCTTTATTTGGCGTGATGATTTGCTGAGCCATCAAAGTAGATAATCCACCACCTGCGCTATCACCTGCTAATACAATGCGTGATGGCAAAGCACCAAATTCTTCACAATGTTCAGCTAACCAAGCATAGGCACTGATACAGTCTCTTACGGCAGCAGGGGCAGGGTGTTCAGGTGCTAAGCGATAATCAACACTAATGACCGGCCAACCCGTCTGCTCACAAATAGCATGACAAAATTCATGATGGGTATTAAGGTCACCAATACAAAATCCACCACCATGAAAAAACAATAGCACGGTCTCATCAGGATTACTGGTTTGCTCTTTTTTAAAGCCAAAACCATTATCGGAGGTCTCATTTTGATAGCAGCGAATGGTCATATCACCGTCGTCGGCATTGGCAATCGTTCTATCTTGCCAACTGATAGCGCTATCGCCTTTTTTATGAAACTGTTTTAAATTGCTAAGCAAGTTGTCAGAAGCTTGTTGCCATACTTTTGGTGCTTGCATAGCGACCGCATCTGTTGCAAAACGTTTACGCAGCTCAGACATCTCTATCAGCTGCAAAGGCGTTTTTAGCTTGCTATTGACTGCAAGTATTAAGCGCAGATGGGCATCAACATGCAAATATTGCTTTGAAGTAGGTCCATCTAAACACGTTATCAAACTCTCAAGAATCGGCGTAGGTAAGCAGCCAAAGCTTTTTATGGCATAGTGCAGTAGATGCGGTTGATAGTTGGTCATCAGATGGTGCTCAAGTATCTTTTCTTTAATAGATAAGCCTTTATCCTCGCGACTATCTTGCAAAGCACTCTCTTCTATATCTATTATTTCAGCTGATACATTGATATCAGTGCTTTTGGGGTTCTTATCTTGTCCAAATGACATAAGATTTAGGGTCTTCACCGCTTTATTGAGTAAGGTGTTGACTGATAGTACTGTTGAGTTAGACATAACACCTCTTAAAAATCATGGTGAATACTTATTAATGGTAAGTACTCACTGTTAGTATTTTGCTGACATTTGGCAAATGTGTAATGACTGTTATGCAGTCAATTTTGATTATAGCAATCATAAAATAATCGAAAATTAAGTTGGGTATTCTTTGGTAATAGTTTGGGTACAAAGCGTAAAGGATTGGGAATAAATGACGACTTTTTGTACCTTTTGTTGGCGTAACTACATATTTATGGTTAATAAAGATCAGCAATGTGTATGCGAAATTGATAGATATCCGACTGTTTTTTCTTTATTTGCATAGGGTTTTTTATTGGTGAGAAAAATTCCTTGCATTGGGCTTGAAATTTGCCTCTACAACCTTTATCAAGCAGCTATTGAAAGGTGATTACATATAGTTATATAAAGAACCAGTAATAAAGGTTAAGTAGGCAGTATAAGCCTATGAATTATGAGTAAATGCATTAGTAATAACCACAAAGTGGCGAGCGCTGCGCCAATTTTTTGTGTGCTACATTGCATCATTATTACGACACTATTAAATAATGACACTATTGAATTATGACGCTATTAAATTATGACACTATCAAGGAGTTATCATGAGCGAGCAAAATAACCACCACGAATCGATCGATCAAAATGTTTCACATGACAATGTCTCACATGACAACGTGGCACACGATGAGAGCATCTTAGAAGAGACTTTAAAAGAATTTGACCCACAAAATAATGCTAGTGAAGAAAGTGTCATCGAAAATGATATTGATCTTGATACTTTTAAAGCCCGTATCGCTGAGCTAGAAGGCGAAGTTAAACAAGCTAAAGAAAGTACCGCTCGTGCCAATGCCGAAACTTACAATGCGCAAAAGCGTATGGAGCAAGAGGCGGATAAGAGCAAACGTTTTGCACTACAGAAATTTGCCAAAGAGCTTTTGGAAGTGGTGGATAACTTGGAGCGTGCGATTGAAAACGCCAATGCAGACGATCCTGTTACTGAAGGCGTGAGACTGACACATAAAGCATTGCTAGATGTGCTGAACAAAAATGGCGTCGAAGTGGTCGAGCCACAAGGCGAAAAATTCAACGCTGATTTTCATGAAGCGGTCGGTATCGACGCTGATGCGCCAGCCGATACTGTTGGTACAGTCTTGCAAAAAGGCTATAGTTTAAATGGCCGTTTATTACGTCCGGCGATGGTACGTGTCGGTCAGTAGTAAGTAGGACAGGCGCTAAAGCGGTAGTATGCTAAGCATATAACGTCGCCAATGTAGTCCTAGATGCTTATAGAGTATATAGGCAAAAGATATTCAGTCTTTAACTGTGCTAAACCTTATTATTAGTGAGGGTTTTCACAAAAAATCACACAAAAGGCATTATTTGCATGGCTATCGACTTGAAAAAATACATAAGCAAACCGATATAAAGCAACAAGTGACCGACTACGATCTAGTGATCGACTACGATCTAGTGATCGACTACGATCTAGTGATCGACTACGATCTAGTGATCGACGGTCTGATGAAATAAAATTTTATTTAAAAATAAATTAGGAGCAATTCATTATGGGTAAAGTCATTGGTATTGATTTAGGTACAACCAACTCATGTGTCGCAGTAATGGAAGGTGATAAAGTTAAAATCATCGAAAATGCTGAAGGTACTCGTACCACCCCATCGATTGTCGCTTATAAAGATGACGAGATCCTTGTTGGTCAGTCAGCCAAGCGTCAAGCGGTTACCAACCCAAACAACACGCTTTTTGCTATCAAGCGTTTGATTGGTCGTCGTTTTGATGACAAAGTCGTGCAAAAAGACATTGGTATGGTGCCTTACAAAATCGCCAAAGCCGATAACGGTGATGCATGGGTTGAAATCAACGGCAAAAAACTAGCACCACCACAGGTTTCTGCGGAAATCTTGAAAAAAATGAAAAAAACAGCCGAAGATTATCTTGGTGAAGCCGTTACGGAAGCAGTCGTTACTGTACCTGCTTACTTTAATGATTCACAGCGCCAAGCAACTAAAGATGCTGGTAAAATTGCGGGTCTTGATGTAAAACGTATCATCAACGAACCAACTGCTGCTGCTCTTGCTTATGGCATGGACAAAAAGCAAGGCGATAGCACTGTTGCCGTTTATGACTTAGGTGGTGGTACCTTTGACGTATCAATCATCGAAATCGCTGATGTTGATGGCGAGCAGCAGTTTGAAGTATTAGCGACCAATGGTGACACTTTCCTTGGTGGTGAAGATTTTGACTCAGCATTGATTGACTTCTTAGTCGCTGAATTCAAAAAAGACCAAGACGTCAACCTAAAAGGTGACTCTCTTGCGATGCAGCGTCTCAAAGAAGCGGCAGAAAAAGCAAAAATTGAGCTATCAAGTGCCCAAAGTACTGAAGTAAACTTGCCGTATATCACTGCTGATAGCAGTGGTCCTAAGCATTTGGTTGTGACTATCAGTCGCTCAAAACTTGAGAGCTTAACTGAAGAATTAGTACAACGTACCATGGGTCCTTGTAAGATTGCCTTGGAAGATGCAGGTATAAAAATCGGCGATATTGATGATGTCATCTTGGTTGGTGGTCAGACTCGTATGCCTTTGGTACAGCAAAAAGTGCAAGAATTCTTCGGTCAAGAGCCACGTAAAGACGTGAACCCTGATGAAGCAGTAGCAGCTGGTGCAGCTATTCAAGGTGCGGTATTGTCTGGTGAAAAAACCGACGTATTGCTACTTGATGTGACACCATTGACGCTTGGTATCGAAACCATGGGTGGCATCTTGACGCCAATCATTGAGAAAAATACCATGATTCCGACTAAGAAATCACAGGTATTCTCAACGGCTGAAGACAACCAGCCAGCGGTTAGCATTCAGGTTTATCAAGGCGAGCGTAAAATTGCGAACCAAAATAAACAGCTTGGTCGTTTTGACTTAACTGATATTCCACCAGCACCACGTGGTTTGCCACAAATCGAAGTAAGCTTTGACATCAACGCTGACGGTATCATGAATATTTCAGCGACTGATAAAGGTACTGGTAAAGCACAAAGTATCCAAATCAAAGCGGACTCTGGTTTATCGGACGAAGAAGTTGAACAAATGATTCGTGATGCTGAAGCCAATGCTGCTGAAGACGAGAAATTCGCCAATCTTGCGCAAGTGCGTAACGAAGCGGACGGTCGTATCCATGCGGTACAAAAAGCGCTAAAAGATGCGGCTGATAAAGTATCTGACGATGAAAAATCATCAGTAGAAGCGGCTATCTCTGAGCTTGAAGCAGTGGCGAAAGAAGATGACCATGAAGAGATCAAAGCCAAGCTTGAAGCATTAGACAATGCCTTCTTACCAGTTAGCCAGAAGATTTATGCTGATGCAGGCGCTAGCACCGAAGGTATGGATCCAAACCAGTTCCAACAAGGTGCGGATAATGCTGGCGAGAGCAACCAAGCAGACGACGATGTGGTCGATGCTGAGTTCACTGAAGTAGAAGACGACAAAAAATAATTATACGGCTAATAAGTAGTTAAATAAAAAACGCATCCTTCGGGGTGCGTTTTTTTATTTCATTAATAAGATTGCAATTCACATGTCACGCTTTAAAAGCGCTTATCATCAGTACATCATAAGTCAAATTCACATGAGGTTGACCATCTTTATTTAATTCAGAAAACTGTTGCCAATAATCTTGCTCAAATTGTTTTAGACGGGACTTGGTCCATGTAAATGGCTGACCACTACTTGACTGATCTTGCGTTCGATTAGTCGAAACCCCTGTTAGCTTCATATGTTTAAGAACAGCGTAGGGATTGGCAAAAGGTACATCAAAGCGCTGAGTTAATAGTTTGATATTCTCAAAACCTGCGACTTCTAATGCTGATTGCCACTCACTGATAGCTGGATAATGCAGCCCTTGACCTGTTAGTTGCTTAATTTGCAAAAAGTTATCTGGCGTAAAAGTATTAAAGACTAATTGCCCTCCTGCTCGCAAACGCTGGGCAGATTGTTTTATAAAGCTCAATGGGTTATCAAACCACTGTACCGCATTTGCACTGACTATTAGGCTGTGCTCTATCAAACTAGGGTTTATTGAGTTAGAGACTTTGGATAATTCAATGGTTTCAGCATCGCCAATTATTATGTTGGCTGTTGGTACTATCGATTGCAATATCGCTGCCCTTTCAGAACACAGCTCATTGATAAACCAGTGCTGACTTTGAACGCTCTCTGACAACAAACGTGTCATTTGACCTGTGCCTGCACCGATTTCAAATACGCTATCTTGCTTAGTACAAGCGATAAGGGCAAGGAGATGCTGACAGATTTGCGCTTGAATATGGGCATGCTGGTCATAATCGCTAGCAGTGGCAAAATGACGCGCGATGGTTTGTTTTCTTGTGCTGAGGATGTCAGGTGTAGCAGGAGGTTTCATGTTGTTTGTTGCATCCAAATAATTCGCTTAACGCCAAAAGAAAGTAGTTACTAAAAAATAATCGCATTATAAATGCGCTATCAGCCGCTGACAGTCCTCATGGCTAAGCGCTGTATTCATCACTAAGCGAATACGAGCAGTATTGGCAGGAACGGTAGGTGGTCTGACAGGTAAGGCATAAAATCCTGCTGCTTGTAGCTGCTTTGCTTTTTCGACAGTGAGTGCATTATCGCCTAGTATATAAGGCACGATAGGGGAGGCATAGCCTGCATCTTGATGAATTAACGACACGCGATATCGTTCGGGAATAGCGTCACTAAGCGTGGCGGATAACCGTGCCAAATGAAGGCGCTGCTCCGTTAAGCTTGGCATTTTTGCTAAAATAAAACGTGTCCATGCGTGGTTAATGGGTGGTAATGCGGTGCTAAAAATGAGGGGGCGCATCTGATTAATTAGCCAGTGTTTGACGACATCATCACACATGATATAAGCGCCAATAGAGGCAAACGCTTTACCAAACGTTCCCACCAGATAATTAATATCAGCCAGTGTTTGGGTTTCTTCTGCCAATCCTAAACCTGAATCACCTAATATACCGATAGCATGGGCTTCATCGATATACAGCTCAATACGAGCATCTTTTGATTTTAGTTGTACCAATCGCGCCAAGTCAGCGCGGTCACCATCCATACTAAAAATACTCTCCGTGACAATAATAATGCGCTCAACACTTGAATCTGCTTGCTCAATAAATTTGGCTAAATGCTCATAGTCGTTGTGACGGTAACGACGATAGCTAACCAGCTTACTTTGGCTGAGGCGTATGCCATCGATAATACTAGCATGCACCAGTTTATCTGCCAAAATGAGCGTTTTGATTGGCAATGTCGTCAGTGCAGGCAAAATACCTATATTGGCATGGTAGCCGCTGTTGAATACCAGTACCGATTTTGATGAGGATAGGTTTTTCTTGTCTACAGCGTTTTGATACCAGTCTTGTAGTTCAGACTCCAATGCTTGCAGATGTTCATCGTTACCTGTCAAGAGCCTAGAGGAGGTGGCACTCATCCTAGGCATACTATCGACTGGAAATTGATTGAGTTGATTAAGGAAATCGCTCTGGAGTTGCTTATTACTGCCCAAGCCAAGATAATCGTTGCTAGCGATATTGAGTAATCGCTTGCCTTCGCTAATCACATATTGCTCGTGGTGTTGTAAGTTAGGTATCTGACGGTATTGATTCGCTGCTTTTAGCGCGTTAAGCGATTCTTGCAGACGATTGATAATAAGAGCAGTCATTGAGGTCCCTTTTTTTATTTAATCGCTTTTATTTGATCGTTTTTACTTATTAAAATCAGTTTCTGAATAAATCGTCTCAAGAATAAGTAGGGATTATTGCACAAACTAAGTGGTTGTAACAAAAGATTTCATATATCGGCCTTTGTAACTTGAACACTGATAAACACTTGCAAAACTTAACTTTCTTACCATTAAACACTGACAGAGTTTCTGACATGGTTTGTTACTATGTATACATCGTTAGCAAACAAGGCGATATGACTAAAAAGTACACATAAATAAATAACTTGTTTGTCCACAGTGATTTTAAGGAGATACACATGAAAACTCTACAGAAAACTCTAATTGCATTAGCAGCCGGTTCATTACTAAGCATGGGTGCACAAGCTGCCGTTTCTTATGGCAACGGCTACACTGGTCAACCATACGTTGGTGCTAAAGTCGGTCAGTTTGATTTAGACGTTGATGGCGCTGATGATCCAACCGCATATGGCGTATATGCAGGCTATAATTTCGATCCTAACTTTGGTATGGAAGCTGAATTTGTAGGCTCAGATGACGCAGATTACAGAGGCGGTGACATCGACGCAAAAACTTATGGCGCTTATGGTACCTACCGTTATGCTTTTCCAAATACCGGTTTATATGCTAAAGGTAAGCTAGGTGTTGCAAGAACTGAAATAGAAGCGACTGGTACTTCTCCAGCAGGTTTTTATAACGGTTCAAACAAAGATACTAGCTTAGCTGGTGGTGTAGGTCTTGGCTACTCAGTGAACCCTAACTTCAGTGTTGAAGCTGAATATGACAAGCTAGGTAGTGACGCAGATCTTATGACTGTCGGTGCACAGCTAAAGTTCTAATTTCTTGATACTTAATCTCTTTATATTAAAGTATTAATAAGAACGCCCAAAATAAAAAACGATCGCTTCGGCGGTCGTTTTTTTTGCTTTTTTTAAGCATAATATAACTAGTCTTAGTTTAAGGCAAATATGGATGCGCTTTAATACTAAGAAAGGTTAACAGGATTAAGACATTGTTTTTATAGCGCTTTTAAAACGTCCTTGGATGAGGAAATGTGCTACATTGAAAGCTAGGATAACAAAGATAGGGAATAAAGCAATGATGGAGACTCTTTGGATGATTGAACCTTGGCATTGGCTGGTATTAGGCTTTTCGCTGCTGATTGTCGAGATGTTTGTGCCAACCTTTGCCAGTCTTTGGTTTGGTGCTGCTGCTATCATAGTGGCTGCGCTTGCATGGCTTCTGCCTGTTTCGGTATCCGTACAAATCATTATCTGGTTACTCCTCTCCGCTATCTTTTTGCTGGCATGGTTTAAGTTTATCAAACCTTTAGCGGTTGATCGTACAAAAGCAGGACTTGGCGGCAGTGTGATTGTCGGTGAAACAGGCATGATTATTGTGCAGCCGCAGCCAGATAGAGCTGGTATGGTGCGTTTTAATGTGCCTATTGTGGGTGCTACTGAGTGGATGTGCCGTACCCGAGGTGAGCAAGTGGCAGTCGGTGATCGAGTAGTGGTAACAGATATCGTTGGTAACGAGCTGATTGTGAGTAGCATGATATCGAAGGCAGCTGTGAACCAAAATATGCACGTATAATAATAAGGATAAATTATGGAAAGCTTTAACATTGTTATGGTGGTTTTGGTTGCACTGGTAGTCTTTACCGTGTTTAAAGGTGTGCGAATCGTACCACAAGGGTATAAATGGGTGGTACAGCGCTTAGGGAAATATAGCCAAACGTTAGAGCCAGGTCTAAACCTTATTATCCCTTATGTCGATGATGTTTCTTACAAAGTAACGACCAAAGATATCGTCCTTGATATTCCGTCACAAGAAGTGATTACCCGCGATAACGTAGTGATTATCGCTAATGCTGTGGCTTACATTAATATTATTCGCCCTGATAAAGCGGTCTATGGCATCGAAGATTATGAGTATGGTATCCGTAATCTGGTACAAACGTCTTTACGTTCAATCATCGGTGAGATGGATCTTGATAGTGCCTTATCTAGCCGTGATGAAATAAAAATGAAGCTAAAGCATGCCATCTCAGAAGATATTGCAGATTGGGGTATCACGTTAAAGACAGTAGAGATTCAAGATATTAATCCATCGCAAACCATGCAGGCTTCAATGGAAGAGCAGGCAGCGGCAGAGCGTCTACGCCGAGCGACAGTAACCCGTGCTGATGGTCAAAAGCAAGCGGCTATCTTAGAAGCAGATGGGCGTTTAGAGGCCTCACGCCGTGACGCTGAGGCGCAGGTGGTACTGGCGAAAGGCTCAGAGGAGTCTATCCGTCTAATCACTGCGGCAATGGGTACTGAAGAGATGCCGATTGTCTACTTACTTGGCGAGCAGTATATTAAAGCGATTCGTCAGCTGGCTGAGTCTGACAACTCAAAAATGGTGGTGTTACCTGCTGACATTCTAAGTACTGTAAAAGGCATGGTCGGTGATAAGCTTAAGGTTTAAGCAGCTGTGCTTTGACCACATGCTATAAGCACAACGTATAAAAATAGCCAGTGAGTATGCTAAGCACTGGTTATTTTTTTGCCTTTAATTTATCTATCATTTTTTATGAAATACCGTTTTTGAATACTAAGAATATTGAGATAAGGAAAACGATAATGACTGAGCAGAAGGTAAATATAGAAATAATCTCAATTGTGGATTTTCCGCAAGGCAGTCCATTACCTTATAGCGTGCTTGACGCAACGCATACTAATGCTGCCTATCCTGAGAAAAATTTAGAAATACGCGGTGGCGGTTATGGTTCAGATGCGGCGGCACATCCAAGCAATGCCAATCAATTCTATGTACTTACCGATCGAGGTCCCAATGCCGACTTTGATGGTATTGCTGGTAAAGGTAAGCAGTTTTTAGTGCCCAATTATACGCCGTCTATTGGATTGTTTGAGTTACAAGCTGATGGCAAAATCATCAAGATAAAAGACATTGTGCTTAAAGATAGCAATGGCAATCCTATCTCTGGACTACCGAATCCAAAAGCCTTTGGCGGTACCAATGAAGTACCTTACGATATCAATGGTCAGCCGATGACGGTGAATCCAGATTTACCGTTTGATGAAGTGACCAACCCTATTAAAAGTGATATCAATGGCTTAGATCCCGAAGGACTTGCCGCGCTCAAAGATGGCAGTTTTTGGATCAGCGATGAATATGGTCCACATCTCGTCCACTATGACGCGAATGGGGTGGAAATTGCCCGTATCAATCCTTTTGCGCATGACGAACGCAATAATGTGATTATTGATGGTAAGCAGGTATTATTACCGACGGAGTTTACCAAGCGCCGCGCCAATCGTGGTATGGAAGCATTAACCATTACACCAGACCAGACTACGCTTGTAGGTATCATGGAGTCCTCTATGGACAATCCTGATAAATCGGGTCGTGGCTCTAGTTTGGTTCGTATCGTTGCTATTAACCTAATCTCAGGTCAGATAGCACAATATTTATATCGTCTTGATATTGCAGAGCATGTAGCGTCAGGGATAGTCGCTATCAATGAACATGAATTTTATCTCATTGAACATGACCGCAAGTTTCCTTTACAAGATAAATCGGCAAAAAAACTTATTTATAAAGTTGATATCTCTCAGGCAACAGATATTGAAGAAGTGATAACTGCTGAAAGTATCAAACAAGATGAGATGTTAGGTTTGACTATTGACGGTCAAACGCTCGAGCAATTGATAGCAGAAAACGAAGCAAGCTGGCAACTACTCGAAAAGCTAACTATCAAGCCTGTTAAAAAAACTTTGGTCGTCGATGTGCTTGCTACTCTAGATTATCCGCATGATAAGCTTGAAGGCTTATGGTTAAGGCAAGACGGCTCATTAGGTTTACTCAATGATGATGATTTTGCGCTGACAGATACAGAGATAGTTCATGCAACAAGCACCGTCGAGCAAAAATACCTAGATAAAGAAAAAACCATAGAGGATGCCAATCGATTATATCTTGTGATGCCGAGTGAATGAATATGGATAATTATTTATAAGTTATAATATTTATCGCTAATCAAAAACAGACCTCAATCGAGGTCTGTTTTTGGTTAAATAACTTTTGAGAAGCGGTCTTTATGTTTTTTATCCAGATATTCATCGAATACCATGGCTACATTACGACCCAATAAGCGACCTCTTGGTAATACGCGAATGCCAGCAGCATCCATATCAATCAAGCGGTCTTCTTGCATTTCACCAAGCTGTTGAATCTCATTAATAAAGTAGGTAATAGCATCGATGCCAAATTTCTGATTGATGTCTCTAAAATCCATATAATCGTGACATAGTAAATTCATAATCACGTATTCACGTAAGCGATCTTTGATAGAGGTTTTAATCACGTTAACCGCTGGCATGATGGTAGGGTTATTACGTGCTGCATCGATACTGTCTTTATATACTTGCAAATCAGTATGGTTTTGTAGGATATAACTGCTATTGGCATTGGAAATTTGACTGATTGAAGACACGCCAAAGCCCAGTAAATCACAATCGCCCATGATGGTATAGCCCTGAAAATTACGATGCAACTTGCCCTCACGCTGGGCGACGGCAAGCTCATCATCAGGTTTGGCAAAATGGTCAATGCCAATATATTGATAACCGGCTTCAGTTAAAGTATTGATGGTATTACCGAGCATCGTGAACTTATCAGATGGAGTAGGTAAATCGTCCTCTTTGACTTGACGCTGCGCCTTAAAGCGTTCAGGCAAATGAGCATAATTAAATACCGACAAGCGATCTGGCGACATCTCGATAATACGGCGTATGGTTTTATCAAAGGTTTCAGGCGTTTGATGTGGTAAGCCATAAATCAAATCGACATTGATAGAATGAAAGCCTAATTCGCGCGCCTCATTTAATACATTTTCAATAAGCTCTGCTGAATGCACACGATTGACCGCAATTTGTACGGTCTCGTCTAAATCCTGTACGCCTAAGCTGACGCGGTTAAAACCAAGAGTACGCAATACTTTTAAGGTCTCGCTACTGAGCTCGCGCGGGTCAATTTCGATAGAGTAATCACCTTGATCTTCTGGTAAAAACTCAAACTGGGTCTGCAAAAACTCCCACAGTTGTATCAACTCATTGTCTTGTAAAAACGTTGGCGTACCACCACCGAAATGCAGCTGTTTAACCAGTGGTTTTTTACCGTCTTCTGGTGGCATTAATAAGCTACGTTTGTATTTAATTTCAGCAATTAGATACTCTAAATAATCGCCTGCATCGCTATTCTTTTTAGTGATAATTTTATTGCAAGCACAGTAATAGCAAAGATGGCGACAAAACGGGATATGGAAATAAAGTGATAGCGGTGCATGAGCTTCGCGCGCTTGCAGAATTTTTGTCTCAAGCCCTTCTGGTATCGATGAAAACTCTAAAGCAGTTGGGTAAGAGGTATAGCGTGGTCCCGAACGATTATACTTATTAATGATATTTTGATCGAATGCTGGCAGCTGTTTGCTGGTGATGCTGCCACGAGTACTGGCATATGGATTGTCCGGTTGCATAACAGGACGCACTGTAGTGGGCTGATCGCTCGCATTGATGGCGTGTTCAGGTGTGCTATTGATATCAAGTTGTTCTGACATGCGAGATTCCTCGTTTGACTGTATCGATCGCTATTTTGAATAAGACATTTATGGCTTTGCTAATAGCTGTATTTCTTACGAAAGCTAATAAAAAACGATTGAAATAAGTAATGACTAGTATAACAAATCATAGCTTATAGTGGCATGGACAGCGAGGTTAGTTATACAGCGACGCTAATCACATAGCTATAAAGTTGTATAGTTAGGTGATGAAAAAAAGACTCTAGGATTGTCCTAAAGTCTTTTCTATTACTATCAAATATTACGCTAATTTTATTCTCTTAATTGAATCTTATTGCCAATGGCTTGCTTAGATATTTCACCAGCGCTAAAAGGCAGACGAATCCAGTCTTTAGCAGAATAACGACGGGTCTGATCACGATGGAAAGGACGAGTCGTATCACCAGCTTGCGAGAAGGCTAACAGCGCTTCAACGACAGGGCCTTTACTATCAAACGTTACTGATTGCATATAAGTTGGACCATTGGTCACTGGACCATAAGTGCCATCACTGTTTTGACTTGAGCTTGCGACGTTGAAGACGCCTTCAGGACCAAAGCCACCATGCATAGGAATTTTCTCACCGTTTTTGCCTGCAGCAATAACGAATTGCAAGCTGCCTAATGGGGCATCAAGCGCGATATTTTTACTGTTAAAGTAAGCAATTGAGTCACCTAATGCTCTACGCGTGTTCTCATTAATGATTAGATCACGTGGTGTATTCACTGGATCGGCTTCGTTAAAAGGAGTTCTGAATCCTGCATTAGTAAGTCCACTAACACGAAGGTTGGTCCAAAATTTTCTAAAGATATGAGCGCCTTTGCTATCAAGATTATTACGACGATCCCAAGTAGTTAAGACATTACATGCTTGAGTGGCATCGATAGTACTACCGCCAGTCAGAGGTAATATAGGAAATTCTTTACAATTAGCTATTACATCATTGAGTACCAGTTCAGCCGCATAACTACGATTACCATAGACAACTTCTTCCATATTTTTTATGTTAAAAGTAGTACCACCTAAACCATCTTTATTATCTAATCGATCCAAGATTTGCGTAAACGCCATGCGAGTCCGCAATGACAATGGAGTGGCTTCAGGAGTTGATACTCCAGCGAAAGACACTAAATTACGTTGTAGTAGTGGTGAGAATCCAGTTAATGGTTGTTTTGCATTACTGAGCCAATAACTGTCGTTAGAATTAAGGGCATAATCATCACGTATTATGAATGGTAAGTTTGAACCACCAAAAATCCCTGCTTGCGGAGAGTCAGCATCATTACCCCATTCACAGGCAGCAGTACTACCATTAAGTGCAGGTAAGTCTGAGGCAATCAGCAGAGGAAGAGCAGCTCCAGCGTTAGCACTACAGGCTGCTAGCTTTTCTCTAGTGACATTAGGTACGGTTGAAATATCAGCATAAAGCGCTTTACCGTTACGATCAGTAGCAATGGTATTGACAAACCCTAGGCCTAGAATGTTTTGCATTCTATCGACGAGATCCTCAACGCTAGTGGCCATATTCATACTACGCCACTGATTAAGTGCTCTTGGATTTTCAGAAGCTGCGTCACGGATAGTATAAACGACGTTATTAGCATCACCCCATGCTGGTAAATTAGGATTAAGTAGTTTAGCGTTTAATATTGGTCCATATTGTGAAACATATATGTTTCGAGTCATTGTTTGATTGTTTGGCATCTTAATAGTGACTGGAACCGTTTCAATGTCACGTTGTTCAACCATGCCTGCGCTGTTGACATAGTTGTATTTAAAAGGATTACCCTTGACTAGACTAAGCTGATAAAGCGTAAAGCGCTTAGCAGTCGATACCGTATGGCTCCAAGCCACGTCTTTATTAAAGCCGATATTGATAAAAGGTTGCCCTTGCTGAGCTGAACCCATCACGTCAAGCTCACCTGGTATTGTGGTATGAAACTCATAAAAACGCTGTACGCCTTCCCATGGTTCATGCGGATTGCCATACATCACGCCACTATCAGTACCTGTTACTTCACTACCAAAAGCATAGGCGTTACTACCGCCGTCTAATACATTGATAGTCGTCATATCGAATTTTTCATCCGACTCTGCTGTAGGTTCAGGGCTACTCATTCTAGAGCTACCCATGACGATACCTGACACTGGGGGAGCTGTGTCTACGATTTGTCTGACGAAGTTAGAGAGTCCGCCACGTAAGTTGGCTTTGCCATAAACCGTCAACAAATCATCTAGCGTGATTTCACGTACCCATTCGGCATTGGCACAAGCAGGATCAATGTTAGCCACACCTGTATCACGTAGATAACGGCTAAAGCCTGCAGCATAGCCTGTGACCGCATCGATAGTTTCAGGGTCTTGCGCTGCTAAAAATTCAGCACGCCTAGCGGGAGTGTTATACCAGGTGTAAAAAACGTCGCTTCCTTCGTTACCTTGAGCACCTAAATAAAGCAGGCTTTCACCTCTAGCAACGACAACTTCACGCGCTAGCGAACAAAAATTATCTTCGGCAAAGGCATAACCTACACCATAGCCCAAGCCCTTATAGTCTTTAGCGGTGATATGCGGGATACCAAACTCAGTGCGCTGGATATCCACTGCATAGGTGTCATTAGTATTTCCATTGCTACTAAGATTGTCACTATCCGAACAACCAGACAATCCCAACGAAACTGCCGCCGTTAATAGCGTAAGTGTGTACACACGCCGATTAAGCACTTTGATGCTCATAAGCTTACCCATCCATGGTTAATTGGTGTTATTTAAAGCTGTAGCAGAAAATCATTCAACATGCTTTAAACGATCAATAAATTCCTTTTATTGCTCATGCTTTTTTATTGTTTAGGTTTATTAACCGTCAGGCTTTTCAATGGTTAATCGTGATGTCAGTTAAAACATCAAAATGTACTTAAAACCTATAGAAATTTGATGAATAAGATAAATAAAAAGCATTTCTCAATCATATAACAATTTCAAACGTCTACGCTAGTGAATAAACCAAACAAATAAATACGCAACATTTGCGCACTTATTAATAATCCTCTATGATCGATAAATCTCTCTATAGGAAAGGCTTATGTCGTTTGCTCAAGTCTATACCCGCTCGGTAGTCGGGCTGCACGCACCTGAGGTCATCATTGAAGTGCATTTGTCGCAAGGACTGCCAGCATTGACCATTGTTGGTTTGCCTGAAGCGGCGGTACGTGAGAGCAAGGATAGAGTGCGCTCAGCGATACTCAATTCTGGATTTCAGTTTCCTAATAGACGTTTGACGATTAATTTAGCACCCGCCGATTTACCAAAGGATGGTGCTCGCCTTGATTTACCGATTGCTATCGGTATTTTGGCAGCCAGTGATCAGTTGGATCCAACGGTATTGTCAGGGTTTGAGTTTATTGGGGAGTTGGCGCTCAATGGTGAGCTGCGGCAAATAAGCGGTAGTTTGGCGGTTGCACGAGCAATGAAAGCTGAAGTATTGGCGACGCAACTGTTAAAAGGTGATGAGAAGATGATGTCGTCAACACGGCAACTCATTGTCCCAACCATCAATGGGGCAGAGGCTAGCCGTGTGGAAGGAATAACCGTATTGGCAGCGCCAAATTTAAAGGCTGTATGTAATCATTTGCAATCACTTACCGATAGCAGTTTTTTGGATGAACGCTTAACCGAAGTAGAACCGAATCAAATCCAGAAGCATATAGGCTATCAAGTAGATTTGGCAGACGTAAAAGGACAGCATCATGCACGGCGTGCCTTAGAGATTGCAGCAGCAGGTGGTCATTCATTGTTACTTACAGGACCACCGGGTTCAGGCAAAACCTTGATGGCGTCACGCCTGCCAACTATTTTGCCAGATTTGAGTACAGAAGATGCGCTAGAGGTTGCCAGTACGTATTCGGTTGCCGATAGTGATTATGATTATGGCACACGACCTTTTAGACAAGTTCATCACACCATATCAGCAGTGGCATTGGTCGGTGGCGGTTCACGTCCCAAACCGGGTGAGATTACCCTTGCCAATAAGGGCGTATTATTCCTTGATGAATTACCCGAGTTTGATCGTACGGTGTTAGAGGTACTGCGCCAACCACTAGAGGCAAAACAAATCACTATTAGCCGTGCCAACTCACAGATGACCTTTCCAGCAAATTTTCAACTGGTGGCAGCGATGAACCCGTGCCCGTGTGGCTATGATGGTGATGGCTCAGGGCGTTGTCGTTGCAGAGCTGAGCAGATTAAGCGCTATCAAGATAAGCTATCAGGTCCGCTACTTGATCGTATTGATTTGCATATCACCGTACCGGCATTACCGATTGTGGATCTGCAAAATGCTCAAGCGGGAGAAACCTCTGAGCAAGTACGTACTCGAGTATCGGCAGCACATAATCGCCAATTAATACGACAGAACAAGGTCAACAATGAGCTGAGTCCTAGTGAGATTGATAAATATATTCAGCTAGGTGCGGGCGAGCAGCAGCTATTACAGCTTGCTCAGCAGCGCCTTAATTTATCTGCTCGTGGCTACCATCGGGTACTACGCGTTGCACGAACGATTGCTGATTTGGCGGACAGCGCGGATATCACGAGCGCCCATGTATCAGAAGCGCTCAGTTATCGTAGTAAATGATAGCTTTGGGTTCTAATTATTTGCAGGCTAAATCTTTAATAAATAGTCAACCAAAGCGCTAAAATCATCGAAGGCTGCCGTAGGATTAAGCTCACGAATATCTTGCCCATAGTTATAACCATAAGACAATGCGAGCGTGTCCATATTGGCATTTTGTCCCGCTAAGATATCATTTCTTGAATCACCAATCATGACCGCTTGTTTTGGAGTAACATTCAACGCCTCACAGACATGTAGCAGTGGCGCAGGGTCTGGTTTTTTGCTAGGCAAGCTATCACCGCCAAGCACTTCGCTAAAGATGTCTTGCCAGCCAAAGGATTGCAGTATTTTTGGTACAAAACGAATCGGCTTATTGGTGACCAATGCCAGTTTATATCCTGCTGCTTGTAGCTTTCTGAGCCCACTATCAACATCGGGATAAGCGACAGTTTTGCTGCCACTGATATTTTTATAAGCGTCAAAAAACACTTGCTCAGCATGGTCGACGCTTTCTTTAGTTAATTCACCCTCTAACACCTCTATCTTACCAACCAAGGCGCGCTCAACAAGCATTCTTGAGCCATTACCGACCCAGTTACGAATACTATTGAGAGGATAGGGCGTTTTGCCAAGGGTAGTCAGCATCGCATTGGTCGCATCCGCCAAATCTGGCACGCTATCAATAAGGGTGCCATCAAAATCAAAAATTAAAAGTTGCTTATCCATTATTTCTACCCGTTAAAAGTGCTGCATTTTTTATTCATACTTGTTTGGTGGTGATTACCATAGCATAAGAAAACAGTAAGCCTTAATTTTGCTATCCTATTCAATATCTTTATAGCGCTCACGGTGCTCAGCTTTCATCGCTAAATAATCTTTATTTTCACGGCATAAATCCCATTTTTCTTTAAAAATACGTGCTGACTCTGCTTTGATAGGGTCTTCGATTTGCCGAGGCAGCTCTTCACGTCCATGAGCACCGCTTTGACCTTTTTTATCATCAGGGACCGCCCCTTTATATTTTTTACCGCCTTTATGATTGGCATAGCGGCGGGCACGGGTAAAACCCATCTGGATAAATTTGCGTGCCATATCAGCGCCGACAAAGTCATCTGCTGCCAGATAATCCAAAAACATCTGATAAATGGTATCGCTACTCTCAATCGCAATCTCTGGAGTAGCAAAGCGCCAGTGCGGCAGTATCTCAGATTTATAAGGCTCTACCAATAATACACCTTGTTCACCGCGACCGACACGGTACAGCTCAGGCTGCTTACGCAAATCTAGATTCTTATAATCCAAGTCATAATCAAATTCTCTCATTATCTTACCTATCGGCTATCCATAGATAGCCTTAGTATAAAGAGCTGAGACGATTTAAATGTAGCATAGATATGTTATAGATCGGTGAAAGTGAGTATTAATAGAAGTGAGTTATTAATGAGACATAAAAAAAGCCTCAAACAGTGATGTTTGAGGCTTTTTAGAATGCTTTAAACGAATGGTGGCTCGAGGCAGGTTCGAACTGCCGACACACGGATTTTCAATCCGTTGCTCTACCGACTGAGCTATCGAGCCGTCTTCGTTGAGGCGCTATTAAACTAAATATAGCGCTTACTGTCAAGAGGTTTTTGCATTATATGTAATAAAAGGGCAAAAATAATGAACGAGTCATCGAAATAAGCCTATTTAGGCTAAAATTAATCCTTGACGCGTAGTAGCTCGTATTCAGTCATAATACGATGAATGTCGGCATCAACCGGAACAAATGCACGCACGCCTTTTTTGACTTCAGCATCATAAACCAGTTTGATAAACTTAGCATCAATCGCACGACCGCGATTTTGCAGATGTACGGTGAGATACTGCAAGCGTTTAGCATCGGTCTGCCCATCATCAAAGCAAGCAACTGCGGCGATAGGCTTGTCATTAAACATACCGACATACAGCGTTTGACCACGTTTAAAACCTTGCTCAATAATAGCCAATACGTCAGCACCATCAGGCTGGCTATCATCGGTGTCATAGAGCGCCTCTAAGCGCTCGGCTAATTCGTTTTCACGAGCAGGCTTTTTGATGAGTGGCGTATCCAAACTATTGATGGCAATGGCTTCTAAAGGCATGTTTAATTCCTATAATTTAATACAGCAAGGCATAATAGAATCAGCAAAGGTGACGATTGATAAAACTGAAGCTATTATTTTAGCAGAATACGAGAATTTTGTGCGTGGTTTACTGCTTGGTCATGGCAGTAAATGGTAGGGTTTGCTATGATGAAGATAGACAAGGTTCTGTGTGCATCAAGCCTCATATTTTGGCTTGTTGAACAGGCTTTTTGAATAAGCATTGAACTTATTTTTAGCCTGATTGTTTTATTATCTATTTTAGACACTAGTAAGAATATATTGGGCGTTTTTCGCCCTATTTTATTGACAGCTTTTCATTTATAGAGAGTAGCCATGACCGCCAATTTAATGACGACAGCCAATATACCCAATACAGCTGAGCAAGATCCTACGCAAAAACTAAATTTACATGGTCGCCCTGAACGTATCGCGACTGTTGAGCGTATTACTGCTGAGACCCAAGTGACCTGTACGGTCAATCTTGATGGTACAGGGCAAGGTACTGTGGACACTGGCGTCCCGTTTTTGGATCATATGATTGACCAAATCAAGCGTCATGGTTTGTTTGACTTAGACATCAAATGTACCGGTGATACCTTTATTGATGATCACCACAGTGTTGAAGATACAGGCATTACGCTTGGTCAAGCATTTAACAAAGCATTAGGTGATAAAAAAGGCATCCGTCGTTATGGGCATTTTTATGCGCCACTAGACGAAGCATTGACGCGTGCAGTGGTTGATTTATCCGGTCGTCCAGGTCTGCATATGGATATTCCCTTTACGCGCTCGCATGTCGGCACTTTTGATGTCGATTTATTTAGCGAATTCTTCTATGGTTTTGTGAATCATTCGTGGATGACCGTGCATTTAGATAATCTAAAAGGCAAAAATAGCCATCATCAAATCGAATCTACCTTTAAAGCCTTTGCTCGTGCGCTACGTATGGCGTGTGAATACGATGAACGTGCGCTAAATACCTTGCCATCGACCAAAGAGGCTTTTTAGATGAGTCGTGCCACAAAAATTGCACTATTAGATTATGGTATGGGTAACTTGCACTCAGCCAGCAAAGCATTGTCAGCAGTAGGGGCAGAAGTCTCTATCACCAGTGACCCAAAAGTCGTTGCAGCAGCAGATAAGATTTTCTTCCCCGGTGTTGGTGCTATGCGTGATTGTATCGCTGGCATGCATGAGGCAGGTATTGATGACGTCATACGTCAGGCGATATTTAATAAGCCTGTTATGGCTATCTGTGTTGGCATGCAGGCGTTATTTGAGCAATCTGCTGAAAATGGT
The DNA here is from genome assembly GCF_000418305.1 of Psychrobacter sp. G. Lineage (NCBI taxonomy): Bacteria > Pseudomonadati > Pseudomonadota > Gammaproteobacteria > Moraxellales > Moraxellaceae > Psychrobacter > Psychrobacter sp. G. Next base: position 3,036,090 of record NC_021661.1, on the reverse strand, counting down.
GGCACGCCCTGTCTGAGTATCTTAGATGGCACAGTACCCGCTTTTGATCCGGCATGGAAAGATGAAAAAGGCGCACAGATAAAAGTACCGCATATGGGCTGGAATACTATTAGTGGTATGGATTTTACTCATCCATTATGGAACGGTATCGAAGATAAGGCGCACTTTTATTTTGTGCACAGTTATTACTGTGAGCCAGCAGATAGCTCGCAAGTGGCTGCTATTTGTGATTATGGTCAGCCGTTTTGTGCCAGTATCTTGCAAGATAATTTATTTGCCACCCAGTTCCATCCAGAAAAAAGCCATACCGCAGGTTTGCAGTTATTAAAGAATTTTGTAGACTGGGATATTTAAAAATAAGTATGACATATTTGGTTGCGCAGTCAGGTTGGCAAAGGCACAATCTGAGCGAGGAAGGAGCACAGTACTGCTTTGCTCTCGCGCAAAGGAGTTTGCATGGTCGCAAACTCTTTTTTATTCTTATTTTAAGCTTAATGACTTCCTACTCTCTTATATGTGGAATAAATAGTGGACTTTTATCTCTTTAAAAACGGCGTCGTGAGTGCCACAGGATTAGAAAAAGATGCCCTACATATCTATGTGGGCATCAGTGTTTATCTATTAAGCGTTATTTTGCTGCGTCCAATTTTCAAAAAATACAGTATCAGAGCGTTTATCGCTTTAATTATGGTGACCTGTATTGCTTTATTAGGCGAGTATTTGGATAACCGTCAGACCATTACCGAGCTAGGTCTCGCAGGGATAGAAAGCGCAGAGCTGATGGCAAGTATCCACGATATTATCAATACTTGTATGCTGTCGTATGTGCTTTATGGACTTACCATGCGGACGAAGATTTTTCAGTCAATCAATACAGTCAAACCTATGATCAAACGACAGAAAAAAACGGACTATTCATAAGTCCGTTTTTTACTATTGAACTATTTTTATCATTGAAGTTATGATGCTTTGTTATTTTTAGCTTCATCATACAGCTCGCGTACCACCTCACCAATGACTCTAATACCATCAATAAGTGTCCGCTCATCCGCAGCGATACTCATGCGGATACACTCGTGTGCATGCTGGTAATCGCTAACATCGACACCTGGGAAGAAGTACTTACTTGGCACAATAAGCGTGCCTTTTTCTTTGAGGCGCTCGTACAGCTCAAGGGTACTAATCGGCAAGTCTTTAAACCATAACCATAAGAAAATCGCGCCTTCAGGCTTATGAATCATTAACGGATAATCGCCCAACGCTTCTTTTAACAGCTTCACGGCAAGGGTGGCCTGCTTTTGATAAAACGGTTTAATCTCATTATCGGCTAACTGCTTGATACGGTCGTTTTCTACTAGTGGCGTGGCAATCGCTGCGCCAAAGCGTGTCGGCGCTAGGTTTACTACCGCATTCATCGCGCTGACAGCTTCGATCACTGTCGCATCGGCCACGATAATCCCCGTACGCATACCGGGCAGGCCAATTTTAGACAGGCTAAAGCATAGAATCGTATTGTTATCCCAATTCAGATGCGCGTCAGAGTAGATGATGTTAGGGAAGGGCATACCGTAGGCGTTATCGATAATCAGCGGTATGTCATAGCGTTTGGCAATCTTGGCCAAATGTGCCATTTCCTCATCCGTTAAGACATTGCCCGTCGGGTTGGTAGGACGTGAGCAGCAAATCGCACCGATACGACCTTCCTTTAATGCTGGCAAGTTTTCTAGTGCGTCAAAGTCGACGCGATATTTAAAGAAACCTTCCTCGCCATCATGAGTCACTTCATCGATATGCGGTAATACGGCTGCGAAATGCTGACCTTCCACATGCACGTCGCTATAGCCAATATACTCAGGGGTCAATGGCAATAGAATGGATTTGTCGATAGATTCGCTATTTTCATCAGCGAAAGCGCCGCCAAATAGATTAAACAAATAGAAAAACGCGTTCTGTGAGCCGTTGGTCAGAGCGATATTTTCTGAGGTCAGATTCCAATCATAATGACGGTTAAAGAAGCCAACCAAGGCATCGATAAAGGCAGAATCACCTTGCGGATTGGAGTAATTTGCCATACTAATAATCGCGCTACTATTGGCCTCACCTGCATCGTTATCATTACCAAGCGCTTTATACGTCTCCAAAAACAGCTCATTGACGGCATCAATTTTGGCAGGATTACCACCGCCCAGCATGTTGACAGGCTGATCGCTTTTTAGCGCATCGCCCAGATCGTCCATCAATTGTGAGATGCCAGTGGGCTGGGTAAATTTTTGACCAAATTTTGAGAATTTCATAAGACTACCATGCTGTTTGAGAGGGTGTTATAAGTTGGTATTTAACCGATAAAGTTGGGCTAGTATAGCAAATGAGGGCGAGCTAATCCCCCCAATAAATAAGTAAACTGCATGGCTGATATTGGTTTATATGCTGATACAACAAAACAATAAAAAATCGCCCACTAAATTAATAGTGGGCGTTTTGGTTTGAGGTTTAGGAGCTTAAGTTTTGGATCTAATCTCACCATCCGTTCATATCTTATATTCCCACTGGCCCGGTGACTAAAGGCTGATAGCGTTCCTGTTGTGCCGATGACCCTCTTAGCCAAGTCCCCACAAGCCAGCGGTCACATAAGTATATCCGCTACTATCAAGGCTAAACCGCTCTACAAGGCGACTATTATTAGTTAAGCGAAAACATTAAGAAAACTCTAAACTATTAAAGGTAAGCTCTCTAACTACATTAGGCATATATCCTGTGAGTGCTGGTTGGTTTTCTAGACCTAGTAGATTGTAAATTTGACCACCTATACCTGGTATAACTTCACCATCCTCATTTTTAACGTCATCTTCAGCAAAAAATACAAACTTAAACTTGTTAGAAATTTCTTTTGGAAACTCTTTTATAAGCTTCTTCTTAGAATCTTTATGGGCGACAGGAGACAATATATATATACTCTCAATATTCTCGATTTTATCTAACATCGCAATAAGGTTAGTGCGAACAACGCAGCTACCTGACATAACAGATTTAACAATGATCACATTTTGCACATCTTCATAATTTGGTTCAATGAAACTATGTAAAATCGGAGCTACACTAGCTTTACTGGGTAAATGATAATGATGGTTCCAGAACACAGCTAACTTTGTATTTATTTTATGGGTCTTTAACGCTGTTGATACACCGCATTGAAGGAAGTCAGCGTCTTCAGCAGTAGATACTACTATAGTATGTTTGTTAATATCTTCACTAAAATTAGATAAAACTGTTTCGGCCAAGAGCTTACCTAACTCTGTCATAGCTGATTTATATTCTTCAGGCATACCTGTACTTTCCAAAAGGCGGTTAAGCTGCTTTTGGGCTTCAGGTGTAGCAATAGGTGTATAAATTCTACTCATTTTACCTCTCCCATTTTAGAGGAGCTTAGAGATTGTGTAATATCTTCGCCAGTAACTGAGAGCATCAGACTTACTAAATCTTGGATATTCTTAATATCGTCTACTATGGATTTAGGTGTTTCTTTCAAAGATTTTACACTGCATGTTACTTCAAACATTCGATTTATAATTAAGATCAATTTGTCATAGTTTAAACTATACATGACACAATGTGAATTACTTGTCAATATTTGTTGTACCCAACTAGGCAGCTGAGGTGTAGAAGCACGAAATTTTATGAAAGGATTTGGGTTTGCATCGGACTCAGCTTGCTTAAATATATCACTTACAGTTTTATGTTTACCTGCTTGCAAAGACCCATTTATTAGGGTTACAGCGTAATCGCACTCATTACTAGAAGGATTCTCTATTAAGTTAGCAACGTACTGATACAGGTTAGTATTATTAACTAATTCATAGATATTAGAATGAAATTTGAAATATTCACAAGTATCCTTAGACTTTAAATCATCGGGGATTTTCCCTTCATTTTCTAAAGTACGAGCTTTATCTGAAACTAATAAGCAGTTCTTAGTAGAATTAACTTTAAATATATTAGAATCAATTGCTCTTTGTTTTCTAAATCTATCAGAAATATCTTCTGTCCATTTCGAAGCCTCACCTGATGAATTTTTTGCTTGAAAGTTGTACTTTGTATTTTTTTCATAGTCTATATGACATAGGTCATCTACAAACCCAATAGTTTGCGATGCAATGACTTGATTCTTGCATTGATGTGGATATTTATTAGCTATTTCGAAGGTCTTATAAAGAAGAAATTGGTTCTCATAATCCCTTCCTTTCTCATTATTGAGACCACCTTGATGAATATTTTGGAGCTTTTTAGAGGCATCTTGACCATATGTGCTGTGCACAAAAGCTATGATATCTTCTTTAGGGGGTACAATCATGAAGTAACCTATGTGAAAATGATTCTAATAATTTAATATATACTAAGAGATACTTATCAACAAGAGTAGGTTAAATCTTTAGAATAACGTATGGCTGATTTAATCAAATGTATTAGTACTTAATAAATACTAAGCAAGAGCTTCGAGTAATTTTTATTAAATGTTTTTTTAATGGATATATAATAGAGGATAGAAGGATCAGCTACAACAACCAACCCTTCATTAACCTTTGCTAAATATGCAAAAGTAACTCTTATATCATCGCTCTTACCCTCGCCATAATCCCGCGTCCAATCACCAATCTCACATAAATAATGGCAATGGCAAAGAGCAATGCGATTAACGCCGCACCGCCGATAGCCAAACTTGTCCACGGCACACTAAATTGTAGATTAAACCATTGGGTGAGGGCAGCCCATGCGCCAACGCTGGCGATAATGATCGCAAATGTCGCGGCACTAATTCCCAATACCCCAAGCTCTAGTATGTTTAGCATATATAAGTCGTGTTTTTGCATCCCTAGCAGCCTAAATGAGGCGCTTTCTTGCAGACGGTCTTGTGAGGTGGATAATAACGAGCTAATCAAGACCATCACACCAGTCAGTAAGGCAAGTAGCGTAAAAACGTAGACCAAACGGCTCATTTGCACCACCAACTCTTGGATTTGCTGAGCGATAGCTGTCCCGTCTATCGTCGTCACCGCAGGGAATTGTCGTACCATTTTTCCTTGCAGGTCTGGAATATCATCAGCGTTTACATGAGCGGTGGCAAATTGAATCTGCGGGGCAGCAGAGAGAACGGCTGGCTCAAATAAAAAGTAGAAATAAGGACTGGGTCCTTGCTCGTAACGTGAGCGGATACTGGTGATCTGCCCGACGATTTCAATCCCTTGAATATTAAAACGTACCTCATCACCCATACCGACATTCAGTAAGCTGGCAGCAGTATCCAAAATAGATAAGGGCGCAACGGTTGACGCTGGGTCTTTATTCTCAGTGTTAATGGGTGCATACAGCTGATTGTCTGCTACAGCATCCGTAATGAATTCAGTGTCCATCACCGTATCTGCATAGCTGAGATTAAAGACCCGCGCAGGATCATCAAAGCCATCAGCAGGCTCGATATCCTGTACCGGTATATTATCGGCAGTCACCACTCGAGCGCGTATAACAGGGTAATAGCTCACTGGTGCGCCAATAATGCTATCAATCTCATCATGCTGATTACTCTGAATATCTAACAAAAACAAATTGGGTGCATCTTCAGGATAAGCGTTAATAAACTGGGCGTTGATACTGTGATTGAGCGTTGTAATAAGGGTAAGTACGGCTACCGATAATGCTAATGTGACAAAAAATAATGCCGATTGGTTGCCCTTACGCGCAAGGTTATGAATCGCAATACGCTGCATCCAGCCTATTTTAGTGTTACTTGCGATACGTGCCAGTAACCACAGCCAGCCGCGTGCCAATAGCCAAAATATACTCACAAAGCCAATTAAACCGATTAATAACTGCGCGCCAAATAGCCATCCGCCTACTTCATAAACAAAAAACACATATAGACCAGCGAGCATCAACCCATACCAAGCTAACGGCAAGCGTTGATACCAAGGCAGGTGTCGTACAGCTGAGCTTGCACCTTGATTGAGCAAGGTAGCAGGTTTTGTGGTGTTCAATGTGCTCAAGCCACGTTGGGCGATGAGTAGCGTGAGCACCAAGGCTATGACGGTGGTTTTGATGGCACTGATAGGGTTAATAGCCAAGCTGACATCCGCTGGCAAGATAGCCACAAGATAAGGCTGACCGACTTTGAGTAACCCAAAGCTGACTAAAATCGCTGCGATACAAGCGATGATGGCAGTGATAATAAGGAGCTGATAGTAGCTACGTTTAAGGGAGCTAAGCGGTTCACCCAGTGCCAAACGTATCGCATTGCTCGACTGCTGCTTGGTCACAAATGCCGTGATGACGCCATACATAGCCACTGCGGACAATAACAATACGGCTATGACCAAAAGCTTTAAAAACATCAAGACATTATCAGAGATACGCGACACTGAGGTGTCTGCAGACTCGGCATCAGAGAGCTCGATATCAGGATAATTGGTCAGTATTTGCGTCAGTTTATCGCGCTGGGTCGCCATCAATTCTGCATTACCTGCCAGCTCAATACGGTAATTAATACGGCTACGCTGTCCCAATAGATTGGTTGCCTCTAATGCCTGCTGGGGCATCAAAATACGCCCACCAAAGCCAAAGGCGCTTAGCGGACGATCAGGCTCTTTTGTCAGCACATCACTAATGATAAATTGCGCATCACCAATAGTAATTTGGTCACCAATATCGGCATCTAAGCTTTTGAGTATTTCTGGAGCGACAACTACATTATTGGCTGTAAGCTGCTGCCATAAGGGCTGTCCTGATGCCAGCTCGACGTCACCATATAATGGATAGGATTGAGAAACCGCTTTTATGCTGGCAAGCAAAGTCTGCTCATCAGTGACGACCATCGCGCTAAACTGATAGTCAAAAACCGTTTGTGTATCGGCAATGGTATCAATCTGCGTTAATACTTCGCTTGGCCAGTCTTGCTTACTGTTTAATATTAAATCGCCACCGACCAAAGCGCGCTGATTGTCATTGATATAGGTGTCAACTGACTGCTGGATAGAGTCAAGTGTGAGGTAGGTCGCAAGTGACAGCGTCAAAGTCAGTAAAAATAATACTGGATATATCCAGCGCTGCCACCAGCTCCGACTAAGTGCTTGCGCGCCCAATCCTTGTAAGCCTAGTTTTTGTAAACCAAGGGTACTCGTCAATAGCTGGCGTACGATACCGCCACTAGCGTCTGACTCTTTAGCCATGCTGTCGGTATTATCAGTCGATAAAGTGTCTTCTATATTCTTATTATCCATCAAGATATAATCCGCCCATCATGCATGGTGATAACGCGATCTGCCATGTCAGCAAGTGCTGAATCATGGGTGACCACCACCAACGCTGAGCCAGTTTTCTGACGCAAATCCAGTAATAGCTGCATCACTTGATTGGCATTTTGTTCATCTAAGTTGCCGGTAGGCTCATCAGCAAAGACAATCTTTGGGCGTGATACCAATGCGCGTGCAACTGCTGTACGCTGCTGCTCGCCACCGGATAATTGGTTTGGCAAGCTATGACGCCTATGACCCAAATCAACCGCCTCAATCAACTCATCGACACGCGCCGCATCTGGACGACGGGCGATGTCCAATGGAAAAGCGATGTTTTCAGCAACGGTTAACGTTGGTAGCAGATGAAAAGACTGAAAGACAAAACCCATATCGCGCTGACGAATAACCGCCAAGGCATCTTCATTTAATCGGCTTAAGGTTTGACCTGCCAGCTCAACGTCGCCGCTATCAGGATAATCTAATGCCGCTAACAAACCCAACAAGGTGGATTTGCCAGAGCCAGATTTACCCATGATCACCACAAACTCGCCAGCATTAACGTGAATGTTGACGTCTTTAATAATAGATAAAGACTGGTCACCAACGTGTACGGTTTTATTTAGCTTAGTGGCAGTGAGCAGCGCTGCTTGCGAAGTAGGTAATGCGGATGTCATTGTGCAGTCTCAGTAGGCATATTGGTCACATTCGACGGATTTATTTTTTTAAGCTCAGGCTGTAATATCGGCAAAATATTGTTATTAACGATCAGCGTATAACCTTCTTTGGTCGGATGAATGGCATCGGCTTGATTGAGCTTAGGGTCGCCGCCAACACCGTCTAAAAAGAACGGAATAAGCGTCACGTTCAGGTCTTTCGCCACTCTTGGATATATTGCTGCAAAGGATTTTACATAATCAGAGCCAAGGTTGTCATAGATCTGCATACCACCTAGGATGACCACGCTATCATTGTCCTGTAAGCGCTTTACGGCAGTACGAATATTGGCTTCAACCGTCGCGACATCAATACCACGAATAGCATCATTGGCACCAATGGTCAAAATAGTAACATCAGGTTTGGTCTGTAATACCCAATCTAATCGATTGACCAAGCCTGTACTGGTTTCGCCACTCAATCCTGAATTAATGACTTTAATGTCTTTATAACCCAGTTCCTGCAGGCGTGTTTGTAGCTGGGCGGGGTAATTGGCATTATTATCCACCCCAAGCCCTTCTGTTAACGAATCACCTAATGCCAATATGGTCAAAGGCGCTTGTTGTTCAGCAGGGTTCGTTGTAGATGTGGTTTGAGACAGTTGGGTATCGGAGGTTTGACTGGTATTTTTATTGCTGTTTTGACTGCCAGTACCCGTCTGAGCTTCATTAGCATCAGGCGTTTTTTGGCAACCACTGATTGCGATTGTTATCGTCAATGCTACAACCGTGAGCAAGCGCTGCGGTAAGCGGAAAGGTCTGTTCATCATAATTCTGCTGTCCTATAGGCAATAGAGCCAGTCTAGCAGAATCAGATAAACAGCAATATGGTGCAAAAGTTAATCGATTAGTGATAAAAACTAAACCTTCTTCCCATCGACCATCACCGGACGGCTGACCAGCCACGCAAATCCTACGTTTACCACCATCAATATCAGCATAATCAATAAGGGTAAATCCCAGCTATCCGTTGCTTCATGTAACCAACCAGTCCCCAATGGACCAAAAAACGCAATCAAATAACCGACCGCTTGCGCCATACCCGACAGCTCACTTGATTGATTGGCGGTATAAGTACGCATCGAAAACAGCATCATACTTAAGGTAAAAATCGCTGAACAACCAATGCCCATTAGCGCCGACCACAACCATGCCAAATCAGCAGATAAATAGCTGACTCCTAAGATACCAATCACATTTAAAACCGCTGCAAATACCGCCAGTGCCTGAATAGGGCGTCCACGATTGACCAACCACGTTAAGCTTAAAATCGCCACAGGTGCCATAAACTGGAATACCGAGTTCATCTGTCCTGCGCTTACCGCTGACAAGCCTTTACTGAGCCAAATCGACGGTAAAAAACTGGCAGCTGTATAAAAAAGCAACGATTGTAAGCCCATAAATATGGCAATTTGCCAAGCAAAGGGTGTGCGCCACATAGAGATGGGCGATGGGGCTTGGACGCCTTCAGCAAGCGGTACTACGGGCTGATGGTTTGAAGAACCCAAACGCAGTCGTAGCAGCACCCATATTATTAAGGCAAAGGCGCCCAAAATCGACCAACCACCAAGCGCCCATTGCCAGCCTACTTGCTCAGATAATGGCAAGACCACGCCCGCGACAATCCCTGCCGATACGGTCATAGTGAGACTGAATAATCCAGTAACTAAAGGAATATGACTGGGTGTACGTTGTTTGATAACAGGCGCCGCAAGGGTATTGGCAAAACCAATCGCTAACGTCAACAGTAATGTGCCGCCCAAAAACCCCATCCAAGTGGGAATAAGGCTGCGAATAATCATCCCTATTGTTAGGAGGCTAATCATTGCAATTAAAGTATTTTCAAGCCCAAAACGCTTACCAATCGCTGGCGAAATAAAAGCCCCAAGTGCAAAAGTCAGCATCGGCACCGCGCCAAGCCAGCCAATTTGGGTTTCGGAGATATTGAGCGCTCCTTGAACCACCGGTGCTATAGAACCTAGTGCCACAATCGGCGAGCGCATATTGGTCGCCAATAGAATCATGGCACACAACACCAGCCAAAACGTAAAGCGCGAAGAGGGCAGCTGAAACGGCAAAGGCTTATCCGTCTGAGACTGTAAAGGCAAATCATTTTGCACATTAGGAGAGGTAGACATGGCAGCACGACTATTATTAGAATAAGAAAAAGGACACGTCATTAAACAGCGCCGAAGAGTCGTCGCTTGCAAAATAACACCGAAAAAATCTCACAAAGAAGATGAGTGAGACGAAAAAATAGAATGTCGAAATATTGGCAGAAAGCAATTCATATGAACTTGCTACCTTAACGGGTAAGGCAATATGAATATCTATAAGTAGTGATGTAGAACAATAACGCTGCACCATAAAAAATAGCGCCAGCCCTTTTTTTATAAGGTCTGGCGCTATTATAAGAACAAATGACGGCTAAATACTACCAGCGTATGGTAACAAACCGACTATTTATACCGATTTGCCCAATTGAGCCGCTTTTAAAGCGTTCTCTTGTTGTTCGGCGATTAGAGAATCGCATTTATTAGGGTCATCACCGCAGTACGAGCATTTCTCATTGCCCATCAATTTGGCAACACCGCCACAAGACCCTCTAAGCGGCTTTTTATTGACCATATAACCGATACCCATAAAGATAAAAAACAGCATGAATACGGTAAAGGTGATAGCAAGCATGGGAAGCAGTTGGCTAAACATAGAGGAGACCTCGTGTTAAAAGTAGGACAGTTATCTGTGTGATAACCTCTTAATAGTATAGCAAAAATTCATCTTGTCCGTTTGAGCTTCTCAGCTGAGTAAGACAATTTCAGAAAGATACCGAATTAGCTTCTATTAGTGTTTTTAGATTTAGCTGGACTTTTTATCAGCACGTAATGCTTGCATAGCAGGTGTTTGCACCACTTGCCAATCATCAATGCTGTCCGCAGCTGCTTCTATGCTCACACCATCTGCCAACACGACAAACAATGCCGCTATGTTTTGCTCCTTGGCGACGCTCAAAGCTTTTTTGTAAGGCATAGCAGTTAAGGCGGTTGCCCAAGCATCAGCCAGCGCGACGGTGTCTGCCGCGACGGTTACCGATGGTGCACCACCTACAATCGGCTCACCTGTGGTCGGGTCAATGGTATGACTGTAGTGCTTACCATCAAAGACGACTGAATTGCGATAGTTGCCAGAGGTCGCCAGATGCATCGTGTTGCCATTATTTATCGGTTGGCGAATCACTGCCATAGTTTGACGCTCGCTGACGGTACTACCTTCAATCGGTGCATCAATCGCAATTTGCCAAGGTTGTTGTTGCGCACTGACACCAGAGGTTGCCACCTCACCACCAATCTCAACCATATAATTGCGAATTTGATAATTGTTTTTTAGCACATCAGCGATGACATCGACACCATAGCCTTTAGCCACTGCTGAAAAATCAAGCCCAATGCCATCTTTGGCTTTATAGATAGTCTTATCTTTTTGAATGATACTTTCAAAGTCGACCAAGGCTTTGGCTTGCGCAATCTCAAGCGCCGTCGGTGGGGTTTGCAAACGCTCAACGGTCATCGTGCTACCAAAGCCCCAAGTGTCTATTAATGGCATCACTGTAGGATCAAAGGCACCACCCGATAGCTCATAAACTTGTCTTGAAGCTACCAACACATGATTAAAATCTTCATCGATGGTAATAGGCTCATCTTTGCCTAATTGATTAAATGTAGAGATGGTAGAATCCGCTTGATAAGTGGACATACTGTCATTGATATCTTGCAGGCGCTTATCGATGGCTGCTTGTATAGCCGCTTCATCAGCACCCTTAGGCAGCTGATAGCTAATATGATAGCTGGTGCCCATGGTCTCACCGCTCAGATTATTATAATCGGTCTTTTGCTGGCAAGCGCTCATCCCTAGTGCGGCGCTTATAACGATGATAGGTAGTAGGGCAGTATTCATCGATTTGACAGAAAATGAGAGTGGTATTGATTTTTGCATGCTTGGGTTTTTCATATGAGTCATCACAACTTGATATAGCGAAGGGATAAATGAGGTGTTAGCTATTAAGTAAGCTAAGCGTTGCCTATTTTACACCCCTTGTCATCCATAACGCCAATTGTCGGCTTAAAACATTTTCAGATATTGATTGCTATGTAATATATATAGCTAAAATACCTAAAAAAGCTACGGTAGGGCTGGTATGAATTTTTTGCGGTCTCTGTAGGCATAGCAAGCAAGAAAAATTAATACCAGCCCTACGTGATGTAGCGATATCACATGTCACTAACTATAGTTAATTAACATGCTAGATTTATTTGACTTGCGACTCACGAATGAGCTTATAAAGTTTTGGCGGTGATAGGCGATTAACCTTGGTGGCGAGCTTTTCTTTGCGACCAGCAACGATAATATACTCTTCCCCTTTAGTAAGGGCTTTGACGACTTGTTTGGCAAAGCTAGTCGCAGTTAGTCCTTTATTGGTTGCCGCATCCATCGTCCCTTGTGCACTACCGTCGCCAGTCAAGGCATTAATAGAGATATTGGTTTGAATAAATCCTGGGAATATCGTTGCTACTTCTATCCCTTGCTCGTGCAATTCAGCACGCAGACTGTTCGCCCACATATGAATAGCCGCTTTTGCAGCACCATAAGCACCGCGATATTGTGTACCGAGTAACCCTGCAACACTTGATATCATCACTATTTTGCCGCCACCTTGTTCGAGCATATCTGGCAATACCAATCTGCTCAGACGCGTCTGCGCAAAGTAATCTATGTCCATAATTTGTCGCTCGACGTCTTCAGTGGTATCCATGATAAGCGCGCGTTGACTGATACCTGCATTATTAATCAGCCAATCGATTTTTCCTGCTTGAGTTTTAGCGGTAGCGTATGCTAGTTTTGCTTGCTCAACATCGGTTATATCAAAAGGGATAACGATATGTTTTTTACTATTTTTACAGCGGCTTTTTACCAGTGCTAGGTTTTCTTCATCACGTCCACTTAGAATAATACGAGCGCCGCGTTTGGCAAAGGCGATGGTTAATGCTTCACCGATACCGCTTGACGCGCCTGTTATCCAAATGGTCAAATCTTTATAGTTGGTTTTCATAGGAATCCTTTCCGTTTCGCCCATAAAAAAAGAGCCTCAATTGAGACTCTTAATTTAGCATATATTATTCTATTAATTGTGGTTGCTTAACGATTAAGCTTAACTACCCCAATTAACCACCAAAGTCATCAAGCATGATATTTTCATCTTCAACACCCATGCTGTGCAGCATATCGATGACCGCCGCATTCATCATCGGTGGCCCACACATATAGTATTCACAATCTTCTGGATTTGGATGGTCTTTGAGGTATTCCTCTAACAAGACATTATGGATAAAGCCTGTATAGCCATCCCAGTTATCTTCTGGTAATGGATCAGACAATGCCACATGCCACTCAAAGTTAGCAAACTCTTCTTCTAGCTGATCATAATCTTCAACGTAGAACATCTCACGAATAGAACGCGCGCCATACCAGAAACTAATCTTACGATCAGAGTTGAGGCGTTTGAGCTGATCGAAAATGTGCGAGCGCATCGGTGCCATACCAGCACCACCACCGACAAATATCATCTCAGCTTCGGTCTTTTTGGCGAAGAACTCACCATAAGGACCAGATACTGTGACTTTATCGCCAGGTTTTAGGCTAAAGGTCCAAGAAGACATTTTTCCCGGTGGAATACCATCAGGACCGCGCGGCGGCGGACTGGCAATACGGATATTAAATTTGATTAAACCTTTTTCATCCGGATAGTTAGCCATTGAATAGGCACGGATAACAGGCTCATCAACTTTTGAGACGTATTTAAAGATGCCAAAGTTATTCCAATCGTCTTGATACTCTTCAGCAATATCAAAGTCTTTATAATGCACTTCATGCGGTGGCGCTTCTAACTGTACATAACCACCAGCGCGGAAGTTCACTTCTTCACCATCTGGAATCTTCAGCACCAATTCTTTAATAAAGGTCGCAACGTTATCATTAGAGATAACTTCACATTCCCACTTTTGCACATCAAAGAATTCAGGATCGATCTCAATTTTCATATCTTGCTTGACGGCTACCTGACAGGCAAGACGCATATGATTGCGAATCTCACCTTGGGTAAAGTAACCTTCTTCGGTAGGCAGAATAGATCCGCCTCCTTCAATCACGCGGCAACGACACTGGGCACAAGTACCACCGCCACCACAGGCTGAAGATAAGAAAATACCTTCGCTTGCCAATGTCTGTAGCAGTTTGCCGCCTGCAGGTGTTACAACGTCATTCTCGGGATTATCATTAATATGGATAGTAACATCGCCTGAACTGACCAGTCGTGAGCGCGCTGCCAAAATAATGGCAACGAGACCCATGATGATCAAGGTAAACATAGCAACGCCACCAATCGCCGTAGCGTAATCCATGGTAGGTATCCTTAATCTATGGAGTAGGGGAGCGAAAAGACGTCATTGCGTTTTCTCTGAACCCCTACCGAATAAATGAATTAAATAGGTCAAATCGCTAAATAAGCTTTTAAGCTCAGCGGTTTAAATTGACATACCGCCAAACGACATAAAGCCAAGTGACATCAGACCAACCGTGATAAAGGTAATACCAAGACCGCGCAGCGGCGCTGGAATGTCTGAGTATTTCAATTTTTCACGAATACCTGCCAATGCGGTAATCGCCAGTGCCCAACCAAAGCCTGCGCCGACACCGTACACCACTGATTCACCAAAGTTATAGTCACGTTCTACCATGAACAGTACGCCACCTAAGATGGCACAGTTAACGGTAATAAGTGGCAAAAACACACCGAGTGCGTTATACAGACTTGGGACGAACTTATCTAAGAACATCTCTAGAATCTGTACAGTGGCAGCAATCAAACCGATATAACTGAGTAAGCCTAAGAAGCTTAAGTCGATATCAGGGAAACCTGCCCATGCCAGCGCACCATCTTTTAGGATGAACTGGAACAGTAGGTTATTTAGCGGTACGGTAATGGCCATCACGACAACGACTGCTACCCCAAGACCGATGGCGGTTGAAACCTTTTTTGATACCGCTAAAAAGGTACACATACCTAAGAAGTAGGCCAGCGCCATATTCTCGATAAAGACCGAGGTTATAAATAAACTGACATAATGTCCCATTAGTGACCGCCCCCTTGAGCCATGCCTTTAGATTGCGGCTTCATTACAAATTCAGCATCTTCGACCTGATCAGGTTTCCATGTACGGATAATCACGATAAACAGGGCGATAATGAAGAATGCTGACGGCGGTAGTAGCAATAAACCATTTGGTACATACCAGCCACCGTCGGTCGCAGTTTGTAAAATGGTGATACCAAACCAGCTGCCTGCACCCAAGATTTCACGAATACTGGCGACAAATAATAATACGGCTGAATAACCCAAACCGTTACCGATACCATCCAAGAAACTTGGAATAGGCGGATTGCTCATGGCAAATGCTTCAGCACGTCCCATGACGATACAGTTGGTGATAATCAAACCAACAAATACCGACAAGCCTTTACTGACATCATAAGCGACCGCTTTTAGTATCTGATCGACCAAGATAACCAATGAAGCAATAATCGTCATCTGCACGATAATACGAATACTCGATGGGATTTGCTTACGGATAATAGAGATAAAAAAGCTTGAAAATGCTGTGACCAAGGTCAATGCCACGCTCATCACTAGTGCATTTGCTACACTGGTCGTTACCGCCAATGCCGAACAGATACCTAATATCTGTAGAGCAATAGGGTTATTATCAAAAATGGGCGAGGTTAAAATACTTTTTGTATCAGCCATGTTATGCCTCCTTGCCGTGTGCTGCTGGTATCACTGCTACCAGTTCGGTTACAGAATGCGCCTGCTGTTGATGTAAGTTTTGACCCAGTTTTTTATAAGGGCTTTGACTTGCTTTTACTTCAGCGTCTACCAGTGTTTCACCACTCTCTTTACGCAGCTGATCTAAGTACGGCTTATAGCCTTGCTCGCCAAGCCAAAACTGAATCATGTTACTGACGCCGCGACTGGTCAAAGTTGCACCACTGATACCGTCAACCCAGTTCTCTTTTGGGTTACCAGCTTTGGTTACGCCAGTAGCAACGGCACCTTTGTCATCATAAGAATGAATACCACTCCACATCGCACGCCATTCTGGCTCTTCGATACGAGCGCCTAGACCTGGAGTTTCTTTATGGTCATAGAAACTGATACCTTTGATGGTATTCATGTCGCTTTCAAGGGTCAAGAAACCATAGATAGTACCCCAAAGACCGTAGCCTTGGATCGGTAGTACCACTATTTCAGGTTGTCCAGCGTCGTCATTTTTGACATAAACTTTGGCATATTTAGGCTTACGACCGATACCGGCAGGATCATTACCACCCAAATCTTCACTCAGTGCTTTATTCTTAGTTGCTTGGCTGGCGTCATAAGCATTACGGTCAGGGATGCCAGCAGCGGTCAGCGCGTCATCATCAAGGTAGTTGCCTTTATTTAGGTCAACGATTTTTACCTCAAAATCTTTAAAGCGCTCCGCCACATCTTCATTGGTATCAGACGCAGGGTCAAACATACCAGCGGCAACCAAGATGTTTTTATTACGGTCTAAGCGCGCGTTTTCTACTTGCGCAGGCTTTAGACCCACAGCCGCAGCTGAGACCAATACCGAACACACCAAGCATAGCGTCAACGCCACACTGATGGTTTTTGCGTTATTACTTTTGGGCTTGGACATAGCGAACCCTCCGAGCAGTTTGGCGTTTGATATTTGCTTGAGTGACAAAATAGTCAAACAGTGGCGCAAATAAGTTAGCAAATAAAATGGCTAGCATGATGCCTTCTGGGAAAGCTGGATTAATGACACGAATCAATACGGTCATAAAACCAATCAAGATACCGTAAGCCCAGCGCCCTTTATTGGTATGCGCAGCAGATACTGGATCAGTTGCCATAAACACGGCACCAAAAGCAAAACCACCGATCACTAAGTGCCAGTAAAACGGCAAGCTCATCATCATATTGTCTTCAGAGCCAATCATATTAAACACAAGAGATGTGGCAATCAGACCCACCACACAACCTGCCATGATGCGCCATGAGGCAATGCGCGTCCAAAGTAGGACAGCAGCACCCATTAAGATAGCTAGCGTCGATACTTCACCGATACTGCCTTGCATGTTGCCTAAGAATGCATCACTCCACGTGATGGCATTGCCATAAACATCAACGAAGTCTTGTGGGACAACCCCAAGGGCAGCAAGACCAAGTGGCGTTGCACCTGAAAAACCATCAACCGCGGTCCATACTGAGTCGCCTGACATATAAGCCGGATAAGCAAAGTATAAGAACGCACGACCCGATAGGGCAGGGTTAAGGAAGTTTTTACCTGTACCACCGAATACTTCTTTTGCCACGACCACACCAAAGATAATACCTAAGGCAACTTGCCATAATGGGATATCGGGTGGCAGACATAGTGCAAACAGTACAGAGGTAACAAAGAAGCCTTCGTTGACTTCATGACCACGGACGACGGCAAAGATAATCTCACAGAGAATACCAACCCCAAAGGTCACAAGATAAATCGGTAAGAACTGCATAGCACCGTAGACGAAGCTTGCCCAGATACTGTCTGGGTTGTAGCCTGCCATACTGGTGATAATGGTGCGCCAGCCTTCAGGCTGTAAGCCAAGGGTTGCAATCGCAGTTAATGCTTGATGACCGATATTGTACATACCCCAAAACATGGCTGGGAAGGTACATAACCAGACGGTAATCATAATACGCTTAAGGTCAATACCGTCGCGTACATGTGATGAGGCGTATGTCGTTGAGCTTGGTTGACGCAAAAACGTATCAAACATCTCAAAGATGGCGTAGTATTTTGTGTGTTTGCCACCCTTGGTGAAAGACGGCTCCATACGATCGAACATATTGTGTAAAAATTTCATCGTGGTTAGCCCTCCAGCTCAATGCGCGTTAAGTTATCACGCAAAATATCGCCGAATTCATATTTGCCAGGAGATACGAAGGTGCATAATGCTAAATCTTCTTCGTCCAATTCAAGTACACCCAAATCTACAGCCGTGATAATGTCTTCGACAATCAAAGCACGTAATAGCTGGGTTGGCAGATAGTCTTGTGGCATGACTTCTTCATAGACACCGATTGGCACCATCGCTCTAGGTGAGCCATTGCTTGTGGTAGTGAAGTTATATTTTTTGCCACCAAAAAACTGCGAAATATAGATAGGCAGTTTAGAGAAGCGGTTGGCGCCTGGCGTAAAGAAGTGGAACGCTGGACGCTCACGACCTTCTGCTAGCACACTGACTTGATTATCAAAGCGACCAAGATAGGCAATATTGCCAAATACTTGACGCCCAGACAGCACTGAACCTGAAATCACACGGTTCTCGCCAGCTGTCAAATTACCTTTGGTCAAGGCAGCAATATCCGCACCGCGTTCGGTGGCGATAATATGAGGATTGCTAACAGCAGGACCAGCTAAGCTCAACAGGCGACGAGTATATAAACGCCCGCTAGTAAATAGCTTGCCAATCGCAATCACATCTTGATAACCAATCGTCCAAACGCTTGTACCGCGCATGATAGGGTGCAAGAAATGAATGTGCGTGCCTGCAAGACCAGCAGGATGTTTGCCCGCAAAGCTATGATACTCAGTGACATTATTAGCTGCAGTTTTTGCAACTGGCGTCAACTGACTATTGCCATGATGGCAGACAAAGGTCTTTGGGCTCAAAGTGGATAATACAGCAAGACCGTCATTGAACGCCTGCAATTGCTCATTGATCAGCAACATCGGGTCAAATGCCAATGGATTGGTATCCATGGCTGTGACGAAGATAGCATGAGGACGCGCACCGATTTCAGGAGCACGGCTAAAGGGGCGCGTACGGAACGCCGTCCATTCACCAGAGGCAAGCAGTTGGGTTTCAACGACTTCAGAATCTAGGTCAGCAAGTTGCTGGGAGTCGTAGCGCTGAAATTCTACTTCCGCACCATTTGGGTCGACCGCAATTACAAGACTTTCAAACACACGACGTTCACCGCGTTTAATGGCGATGACTTTACCAGCAGCAGGCGCAGTGTAGATAACGCCAGCCCGTTTTTTGTCTTCAAAAACGGGTTGACCTTTTGCTACGATATCGCCTTCTTTGACATTCATCGTCGGCTTCATACCAACGTAATCATAGCCAATAAGTGCCACATGGGCGGGTCTGTGCTCAGATATCTCGCGGGAGGGTTCACCAGTGATGGGTAAATCCAAACCTTTCTTGATGGTAATCATAAGCGAAAACTTAGTCCATAGTCTAAAACGATACCAGACGTCCTGTGTGGTATATCGGCAGCATGAATGGTAACGCCATCACTAAAATAACCCAATCATATCTTATAAAAAGACAGCGATAAGGTTTTTAATAATGACACTTCATGACTACTAGTAAGAGTATTAACGCTGACCTTAGACTCCTTAACAACACGTTAATGTCTTATTCGAATGACCAAAGTGGCGACTGGCTACCAAGGTGTATACTAAAACACTGCAATCTAATTCTCATCTCTTAAAGAAATGGTGTTAGACAAAATACGGTTTTACCATACGATTTATTAAAATCTTAAAATCCATACTATTTGTGAGATTTAAGCACCACCACCCATTTGCTTAAATACAAATGAGAGATAAATGACTTATGATACTGAGTAGAAGCTATCTAAGCGCTATTGAATAACCTATGATTATAGGGTAAATATTAGGACTGAGTAACAGCCGTTGCTAAGCAAAACGTTTAATAGCGTATCAATACCGCATTATCATCTATCTTGCAATGATCGAAACCATCTATAGGTAGCAGACGATCTGGCTTTATCGCACAAATACAAATTTACCTAGGATTATACGCTAAACTGACCTAAAATTGCCAGTTGGTAATCGAATTTACCCAATGTTGCTAGTAATCCTTTGTGCTAAAACTTATGGTTATGACTGTCTGTTTTCTGCTGCAATAGAGAGAAAACTTTAGTTGATTTTATGACTAGAGTACTTACATCATTTTTAAATCACTATCAGGCTTATACATCTTTGGTAGTGAATTGACTTTACCGTGACCTGTTTAAATTGGCAGTTCTAGACATTTTATATTAAGTTTGTGTTTAAATGGCTCTTGTAAGCTAACCTACCTCCAAGTTTTGATTATTAATATCGTTTTATAAGGAATCCTATATGTGCGCTGTCCCTGTGATTATCCCTGCTATCGATCTCAAAGATGGTAAGTGTGTGCGCTTAAAACAAGGTCGTATGGAAGATGATACGGTATTTTCTGATGACCCTGTGGCGATGGCGGCACGTTGGGTAAAAGAAGGCGCGCGCCGTCTGCATTTGGTCGATCTAAATGGCGCATTTGATGGGATTCCAGTGCATAAGCAAGTGGTGCATGACATTGCAAAAGCTTTTCCTAAACTGCCAATTCAATTGGGCGGCGGTGTGCGCAATATGCAAACTATTGAGCAGTATATTACTGCTGGTCTGACCTATATTATTATCGGTACCAAAGCGGTTGAAGATCCAGATTTTGTTGCTGAGGCGTGCCGTGAGTTTGCTGGACACATTATCGTTGGTATCGATGCCAAAGATGGCATGGTTGCAACCCATGGTTGGGCAAACGTGACTGACACCAAAGCCACAGAGCTTGCCAAACGTTTTGCTGATGTTGGCGTGTCTTCTATCGTCTATACCGATATCGCCCGTGATGGCATGATGCAAGGCGTTAATGTCGAGCAAACCGTTAATTTAGCACGTGAAGGTGGCTTACCAGTGATTGCATCAGGCGGCGTCACCGATATGAAAGATATTGAGTTGTTAAAACCTTATGGTGATTGCATTGAAGGTATCATTACTGGTCGTGCTATCTATGAGGGCACGTTAGATTTGGGCGAGGCACAACTTTATTTGGACGGTAAATAATATTTGAAAAATACGCTTATCAGATTTTGAATAGATAAGGCGTAATCAAGGATGCTTATGGCCACTTATTTTGACTGCATTACATCACGCAAGTGCCAAAAAATGTGGAGTCAATGGCTGTTGCCATTAAGCATCCTATTAAGTTTACCAGCTTATGCCGCTCAAGAAAGTGAAACTGTTAATCCTATTGTATTAGACAGTAATACTGCCAAGCCTGCGCTTGATAGCAACGCATTACCTAATGCGGCTAATGACATTAATAGCACCCCTCTTCCTAGTAATACTCCTGAAAGTGGCACTTTGCCGGCTCAAGCGCCAGCTGTACCACCTCCGCTAACCCCTATTTCAATTGAACCTGCACCTTCTATCGATGGCGAGAGCAGTAATAACACTCAAATTGAAACCGCTCAAACTGTGCAACATGATAATGACATCCGCCAACGTATCAGTGGGATATTCTCAGAAATTGAAGGCTTGCAAGCAATTAATGTTGGTGTCACTCAAGGCGTTGTTACTTTAACCGGTGAAACACCCAACGAGAAAAAAGCCCAACAAGCCATTAATCTCACCAATCGTTTGACAGATGTTGTCACAGTCGAAGATAAGATTAACCGAACGCTTGATGTTCAGGATAATGTCACGACGGTTTATCAAAGCATCAAAGCTCAAGCCAAAAACCTTATCAAAGCTGTGCCGTTATTATTGGTCGGAATTATTTTATTTGCTTTAGTAACTTGGTTTGGTAGTTGGTTGTCCAATCGGCAAAAAATGTGGCAGCGCTTAACGCCCAATCCTTTTGTCGCAGAATTATTGTCGCAGACCGTCAAAGTCATCTTTATTATTCTGGGGCTTATATTAGCGTTAAGCCTGATCGGCGCGGAGACGATTTTGGGAACGCTACTTGGCGGCGCTGGGGTCATCGGTATTGCCGTTGGTTTCGCGGTTAAGGATACTATTGAAAATTATATTGCCTCTTTAATGCTCAGTATTCGCCAGCCATTTCGCGCCCGCGATCATATTTTGATTAATGCTCAAGAGGGAATAGTGGTGCGCCTGACGTCGCGCGCGACTATTTTAATGACGTTAGATGGCAATCAATTACGTATTCCTAATGCCGAAGTATTTAAAGCCACGATTTTAAATTATACCAAAAATCCTGAGCGCCGCTTTACCTTTGAATTAGGCGTTGATGCCAATGACGATCCGCTTGCTGCCATCAAAGTGGGTATCGATGCGATTGCTCAATTGGGTTTTGCCTTAGATAAGCCAAAAGTCACTGCGATTATCAAGGAGGTAGGCGACTCAAACATTATTTTGCAGTTCCAAGTATGGGTCAATCAATCAGAAGCTGATTTTTCCAAAGCCCGCAGTATAGCTATTCGCGAGACCAAGCATGCTTTAGAAGATGAAGGTTTTAGCTTACCTGAGCCAATTTATCAGTTACGCTTTAACCATAAACTAGAACAAGCGTTTGAGTATTTCCAAAGCAGTCGAAATGGTGATAAGTCTCAAGAGGACATAACAGTAACGCCTATCATCGTTAAGCCTTCTAATGATTCTAAAATAGCTAATGACGCTCAAGCGGCTGAAACTACGATTGAAGATAAAGATAAGCAACAAGCAAAGGCGCGGGCGAAGCATATCTTGCAAGGTCGGAATGCCGATCAAGTGCTTGATGCGCGCCCTGACGAAAAGCTAATGGAAAAGGTTGAACAGGAAATTGCCGAAAATTCAGATGAAACTGATTTATTAAGTAATAGTAGCCCGCAAGAGTAGCGTTGAATACCAACTATAAAAATCGGCATAGAAAATGCAGCGAAATGTTTATCTACATTTTATCGAACTAGACGAGACATTTTTATGCAAATGAAACATCTGATTATATTCGCGGTCGTTGGTATGGTTGTGTTATTGGGTTTTAATGTCATGAATGGCAGTCAACGTGAACAAAACCGAGAAGTTATAGCAGCGAGTAGTGAGGCAGCTGTATCTGAAAATAATGGTTCTGATACGAGAAATGCTAATGACAGCCATACATCAGATATCGCAAGCAAGCCCTTAGGTCAGCAGCCGAAAGCCATTCTAGATGATGCTACTACCAAGATCGATCAGGCACAGCAAGCAGATGCTGCGCGCTTAGAGCAAATGAGTCCTGCGGAGTAGTGATAGATCTATTATTAGAAAACTGAAGACACAAAAAAGGCTAACGATAACGTTAGCCTTTTTTAATACTTATAGATTCAAGCTGGTTTAGCTCTTTTTACTACTGCCTCTACCACCACGACTGCCGCTTCTCTTCGCAGGTGATTTCTTTGGCTGATCTTTGCTTGTGGAGCTGCGGTTTGGCTGACTAGCGTTTGAATGATCTTTCTTAGTTTGATTCATTTTACTAGAGTGCAGCTTTGCTTGTAAACCAAAGTCAATTTGTAGCAGATCCATATTAACACCAGCTACTTTCACTTTAACCAAATCGCCCAGCCCAAACACTGTGCCTCTATCTTTACCGATAAGCTGTTGCTGCTGCTCATCATAAACAAAGAAATCGTCACCAACGTTTGAGATATGCACCAAACCATCAATATACAAATCCGTCAGAGTAATAAATAAACCAAAGTTTGTGACGGTAGTTACGACACCATCGAACTCTTCGCCGACATGATCTTTCATATAATGACATTTGAGCCATGATTCTACGTAGCGTGAAGCCTTTTCAGCACGGCGCTCAGTATCTGAGGTTTGCATGCCAGCACCTTCCAATGAAAAATCCATCACAGGCTGTTTGGCATTTGTCACTTTCGCCTTGATCGCACGATGCAACATTAAGTCAGGATAACGACGAATCGGCGAGGTAAAATGACTATACTCGTCGTAAGCCAAACCAAAGTGACCGATATTGTCAGGTGAATAGTTCGCTTGCATCATCGAACGTAACAGCATGCTATGAATACTGATAGCGTCAGGACGCTCTTTAGTCGCTTCAATGATACGTTGATAATCCGCTTGAGTAGGATTTTCTTCTGGGAAGCTTAGACCAAAGTTTTTGGCATATTCATGGATACGCATCGACTTTTCGCCATCAGGCTTATCATGATTACGATATAACACAGGCAGCTCGTTTTTTAGCGCAAAGTTTGCTGCACAGGTATTGGCAAGTAACATGCATTCTTCGATAAGCTTTTGCGCATCACCGCGCGTACGAGGCAAGATGGCTTCGATACCACCTTTTTCATTGAACTTAATATAAGTTTCAACGGTCTCAAACTCCATCGCATGACGCTCTTCACGCTTTTTGAGGAGTAGCTCATACAATTGATGTAAGGTATCGACAGATTTTTTGACCTCTTTATTTTCTGTCAACGATTTTGGAACGCTACTGTCTTTTGGATTCTCAAGATAAGCGTTCACTTGATTATAAGTCAAGCGCGCTTGCGAGTGCATGACGCCAGGATAAAACTCATAACTGGTGATTTTACCAGCACGTGATATCTTAATATCGGCAACCATACAGAGGCGATCAAGATTAGGGTTCAGCGAACAGAGACCATTAGACAGTACTTCAGGCAACATAGGAATCACTTGATGCGGGAAATATACTGACGTACCACGCTCGTAGGCATTTTGATCAAGTGGCGAGTTCGGTGTCACATAATAACTGACATCCGCAATCGCTACCAAGACGCGATAATTACCACCAGAACGCTTTTCTGCAAACACAGCATCATCAAAATCACGAGCATCTTCACCATCGATCGTCACTAATGGCAACTCACGTAAGTCGACACGACCTTTTAGATCTTTTTCAGTCGGCTCTTTATAATCATTTGCTTGATTGAGCGCCGCTTCACTGAACTCTGATGGAATATCATAATTAAGTAACGTAGTCTCAATGATCAGTTCGCGATCATTGTCATCAGATAAGACTTCAGTAATTTTGCCCGTGGCAAATTCATGCTGATTTGGCCAATCAATAATATCAACTTTTACCGGCGAGCCTTGCTTAGCATTGAAAGCCTGTACATTGTCTTCT
This sequence comes from Psychrobacter sp. G, assembly GCF_000418305.1. Lineage (NCBI taxonomy): Bacteria > Pseudomonadati > Pseudomonadota > Gammaproteobacteria > Moraxellales > Moraxellaceae > Psychrobacter > Psychrobacter sp. G. Next base: position 3,011,030 of record NC_021661.1, on the reverse strand, counting down.
GTAACGGTAATCGGCTGATGGTTATTTGGGCTACCAAGCTCAACGCAGTAACCGTCTTCATCATGAGCCAGCGTACCGATAAAATGATTTTGACGACGCTCAACGACATCAACGATACGACCTTCAGTACGACCGCGGTTGTCTGTTGACGTGCCAACGGCTTCTACTGTATCGCCATTAAAGACCCAACGCATTTGTTTTTCATGCAAGAATAGGTCAGGCATATCACTTAATAATACAAAGCCAAAGCCCTTTGGATGGGCTGTTACTGTACCGGTGACGATGTCGTGCTGAGTGACTGTACGATAGCGATAAGGGCGACCGTCACGATTGACTTGTCCATCGCGTGTCATCGCTTTTAGGCGGTTGCCCAAAGCGTCAAACTGGTCAGGATCAGCAATATTAAAGGCTTTTGCCAATTGCTGATGGGTGATTTCACCGTGTTCATTAATCGTGCTTAATATAAGCTCGCGACTAGGAATCGGGTTATCATATTTTTGTGCCTCACTTGAGGCGTTTGGATCATTCCAACTCATAAATTACCGTATCTATTTTTAAATTATTAATAATGACTATCTTAACACGAACAACGTCCCAATATCTTAGGTCAATTGTCTTATCTGTATTTGATAGCGAGTAGTCGTTAGTGGTCAAATTTTATTAAAAGTGAATGCTTATCTAAATCAAATATCAATATCGACCGTATTTGATTTATTGGTTATTTTTTCCATGTTCAATTCTTTTGATACTTCTAATACCGTGGTCTGATTAGATTTATCAAGGTATTTTTGGGCTTTATCAACCTCAGTGGTCAAGGTATTGACCGTTTGCTTCATATTCTCAAGCGCTTCAATTTTATAATTGCTAATCATATCCATGGTGTCATAGACATTATTGAAGGCATTTTGCAATTTATCAAGCTCAATAGTGCTGCTGGTCGCTTGCTCATGAATCTCAAGTGATTGACGCTTGAGCATTGCCGAAGTTGATTCAATCAAGCTACTGGTCGTTTTATTCAAAGCAGTAATTTGGTCAAGCACCAGTTTTTGGTTAGTCATGGCTTGTGCGACAACCACTGCCGTACGTAGGGCTGAGATAGTGGTAGTAGTGGCGCGATCTACCCCTTTAATCAGCTCTAAATTGTTTTTACGGATAGTATCCAATGCTAAATAACCTTGAACGTTTACCGCCAATTGTGTCAAAAAGTCGGTATTTTTTTGGCGAACATAAAACAGCATCTCTTCTTTAATAATACGTGCTTTCTCAGGGTCAGTCGCTTCTATCGCATAGACTTTTTGCTCGAGCTGCTCATCGATTTTTTTACCCACATAGATATATTGGCGAATCGATTGCATCAGCTCCCACATATTAATTTTTTCTTGCTCAATCATAGCATTGTCTTTGAGCAGCTCATCTTTACCATTATATAGACTCGTTACTACCGCATTAATATGAGATTGCGCTGACTCATACTGACGGAAATAGTCTTGTACTTTATTACCAAATGGAATCAAGCCAAATAGCTTACGTGAGCTGGTCAGCTCTTTTTTGCTGGGGTCCAAATCTTCGACGATACCGCGCAGCTCCGTCAATGATTTTGCAATAGGGGAGTTATCAAATAAGCTGTCATTCAGGCTTTTAGCGGGTAGCTCTAACATACGGTTAGACACTTGCGCCGATTCACGGATTTCTTTATTACCCAAATTATGAATAGATTGGACGTTTTGTTGAAATTCAGAGCTGTGTACAGAGTTATTGATAACATGATCGACAAAAGCATCTACTTTGGCATCAAGCTCTGGAATATCACTGTCATCTAACTTGACCATCTGATCTGCTTCACTTTTTTGTATCTCTTTAACAGGTTCTGGCGCGGTTAGAGTGATCGTTGGTGTAGAGGTGTTAGCAGGTGGGGTTAATTCTTGCATAAGGCTTCCTATGATATCTAAAAGAGGTTATATTTTTTATCAGTGACATTTGTAGTCGAGGTATGGATTATTTTTATCAGTTTAATTGTTTTTATTGAAATTATGATTCATAAAGATAGAGTAGGTCTTTAGATTACCGTGTAATGAAAAGGTTGAGAAGATGGGTTTTGTAAAGCACTGTCGGCTTCATATATTTAAGGTGAACGATAGTCAAAGAGGTACAAGTGTCATAATTAACTATAAATATGCTTATTAAGCCCTACATACTAAAAACCACCAATATGCCGTAGCATATTGGTGGTGGGAAATCATGAATATCTATATAAACACAGCCACTACTAAGAATAGACGATTGAAAAGTCTATTTCTTCTTAGTAGGTCCTAACAGCATACCCATTTGACGACCTTCCATCTTAGGATACTGTTCGACGTTTGAGATATCAGCCGTATCTTCAATGATACGATCAAGTTGCTTGCGACCAATTTCTTGGTGCGCCATTTCACGTCCGCGGAAACGGATGCTAATTTTAACTTTATCCTGATCTTCTAAGAAGCTAACGATTTTTCTCAGTTTAACCTGATAATCGGCTTCTTCAGTGCTAGGACGTAGCTTCATCTCTTTTAGCTGAGTCTGCTTTTGGTTCTTTTTAGCTTCTTTCGCCTTTTGCTTCTGATCATAGAGGAAATGTTTATAATCCATGATTTTACATACTGGCGGTTTGGCTTCGGGAACCAGCTCTACTAAATCTAGACTGTCTTCACGTGCCGCTTTCATCGCGGTGTCGATATCGACCACGCCCATTTGTTCACCGTCTTCTTTGACCAGACGGACTTCTTTGGCACTGATATCTTCATTAATGTTCAAACGGTTTGACTGTTTAATAGGTATTACTCCTGATCTATTTTTGGGATCTGTCGGCCCTTTTCGGCAACAGCTGCTTCTACTAATGTGATAAATTCAGCGACACTCATCACGCCCAGATTTTCGCCTTCGCGAGTCCTAACGTTGACGCTGCCTGATTCGACTTCTTTATCCCCTAATACTAGCATATAGGGAATACGTTCTAATGTTTTCTCTCGTATCTTAAATCCAATCTTTTCGTTACGCAAGTCACTAATGGCGCGTAAGCCTGCTTGTTTCAACTCATTGACCACATTTTCACACGCATCTGCCTGTTTATCTGTGATATTCATGACTACTACTTGTTGCGGCGCTAGCCATACTGGCATCCAACCGGCATAGTTCTCAATCAAGATACCGATAAAGCGCTCAAATGAACCTAAGATGGCACGGTGCAACATAATCGGTACTTCGCGCTCGTTTTGCTCATTGACGAATTCGGCATCAAGACGCTCAGGCATATTCGGGTCAACCTGAATAGTACCGCACTGCCATACGCGACCTAATGAGTCTTTCAGACTAAATTCAATCTTCGGACCATAAAACGCGCCTTCACCTGGTAGATAAGCCCAGTCAAGACCGGAACTATCCAATGCATCGGCTAATGCTTTTTCTGCAAAATCCCAAGATTCATCGCTACCGACACGTTTTTCAGGACGAGTCGATAGTTTCATAATGATATTATCAAAACCAAAATCTTCGTAAACAGCAAGGGTCAGCTTAATAAAATCAGCGACCTCTTGTTGAATCTGCGACTGTGTACAAAAGATATGAGCATCATCTTGAGTAAAACCGCGAACCCGCATCAAACCATGGAGCGAACCTGATGGTTCGTTACGGTGGCATGAACCAAACTCTGCCATACGTAATGGCAAGTCACGGTAAGATTTTAAGCCTTGATTAAAGACTTGCACGTGACAAGGACAATTCATCGGTTTTACCGCATAATCGCGATTTTCGCTCGAAGTGGTAAACATATTGGTGGCATAGTTGCCCCAATGTCCAGAACGCTCCCACAAGCTACGATCGACAATTTGCGGCGTTTTAATCTCTTCATAACCATTATCGTGCTGCACTTTACGCATATATTGCTCAAGTACTTGATAAATCGTCCAACCATTGGCATGCCAAAACACCATACCTGGTGCTTGCTCTTGCATATGGAATAGATTTAACGCTTTACCAATTTTACGATGGTCACGTTTTTCGGCTTCTTCAATACGCTGGATATAGGCTTTTAAATCTTTTTTATCCGCCCAAGCCGTACCATAAATACGCTGAAGCTGTTCATTTTTGGCATCACCGCGCCAATAAGCACCTGACATTTTGGTCAGTTTAAAGACTTTTAAGAAGCGGGTATTTGGCACGTGTGGACCACGGCACATATCGACATATTCTTGATGATGATATAGACCAAAGGCTTCTTCGCCTGGCATATCATTAATCAGCTTAAGCTTATATTCTTCACCACGTTCTTCAAAGATTCTAATGACTTCAGCACGTGGCGTTATTTTTTTGATAACGTCATAATCTTGCTTGATGAGCTCCATCATGCGTTTTTCAATGGCTGCCATATGCTCAGGCGTAAAAGGCATTTCGCTATAGATGTCATAATAAAAACCATCATCGATAACGGGACCAATCACCATTTTCACATCAGGATATAACTGCTTAACGGCATGGCCTAATAGGTGAGCACAAGAATGGCGAATGATATCGACACCGTCATCATCTTTTGGTGTAACGATTTCAACTTTCGCATCATGGGCGATAGGGTCATGCGCATCTACCAATTGACCATCCACACGTCCAGCGACAGTCGCTTTAGCAAGCCCTGTCCCAATACTTTGCGCCACTTCCATGACCGTTGTATTACCTTCGAAGTTTTTTACGCTACCATCGGGTAAAGTAATCGCTACCATAATCTATTCACCTTTTTGCGTCCGTTGGCAGTGATGATTGCAACCATCAATCATATAACCGTAAGACTGCGTCAATTATATCTAATCACTATGATATGTTGTAAGAGATAGATATTACTTAAAGGCAAAGGCTCAAATTAGCAACCTCTTAGCTAAGTCTTATAATAATAAGAAGCGCCATTAAGTAATATTATAAAGTCAGCTATTATAGCAAAAAATGTCTATTAACACTAGATACATGGGGACTAAGGGCAGTTATGAATACCCATCTATATGGTCGTTAACAAGTTTCCATATCAAGTTTCCATATATAGGTGCTTTCTATACCAATATCAATACACTCAAATAAAAGGCTTTTTAGCGATAAAGCAGCTACTCAAAATAGATTGATAGTAGGCAGTGGTAATGCAATTAAATAGGGTCATTTATGACTAAAGGTGCATTTACAAGATTATTTAATGACAGTAAAGATAATTAATGCTTTAAGTATTTGAAAACAATCGACTATTTAAACCCTACTTAAATTAGTTTAAAAACCTTTGATAAAGCAGTTGACACCCCAGTCAGAATCTATATAATACGCCCCACAGCAAAGGAAGCTAGGCAATAAGTTAACCAACTTATCACTTAGATTACCGAGTTGAAACAAATTAAGAAAAGAAGTTGACAGACTATTAAAACATGATATGATGGTCAGCTCGCTAAATAGGATAAGCCAGATTGGTTTAGCATATTTAGTTAGAATACTCTTACTGGACGACAGTAGAGACATTATTTAAAAGCATAACTAAAGAACAACTTGTGTGGATTTTTGCTGATTCAGAATGCTAAAAAATAAAGTTGGTTGACTATCTTTTCGATAGGATTCTAACTATAAAAATTATCATTTAAGACAGTAAAAAAACTCAAAGTTAATTCATTACGAACATAATTTTTAGCGATTTTGCCAGATTAGATGAGCCAAGTTTAGTAGCCTCTTTAAAGGGTTACATAGCAAGATTAAACTGAAGAGTTTGATCATGGCTCAGATTGAACGCTGGCGGCAGGCTTAACACATGCAAGTCGAGCGGAAACGATGATAGCTTGCTATCAGGCGTCGAGCGGCGGACGGGTGAGTAATACTTAGGAATCTACCTAGTAGTGGGGGATAGCACGGGGAAACTCGTATTAATACCGCATACGACCTACGGGAGAAAGGGGGCAGTTTACTGCTCTCGCTATTAGATGAGCCTAAGTCGGATTAGCTAGATGGTGGGGTAAAGGCCTACCATGGCGACGATCTGTAGCTGGTCTGAGAGGATGATCAGCCACACCGGGACTGAGACACGGCCCGGACTCCTACGGGAGGCAGCAGTGGGGAATATTGGACAATGGGGGAAACCCTGATCCAGCCATGCCGCGTGTGTGAAGAAGGCCTTTTGGTTGTAAAGCACTTTAAGCAGTGAAGAAGACTCTTCGGTTAATACCCGGAGACGATGACATTAGCTGCAGAATAAGCACCGGCTAACTCTGTGCCAGCAGCCGCGGTAATACAGAGGGTGCAAGCGTTAATCGGAATTACTGGGCGTAAAGGGAGCGTAGGTGGCTCGATAAGTCAGATGTGAAATCCCCGGGCTCAACCTGGGAACTGCATCTGATACTGTTGAGCTAGAGTATGTGAGAGGAAGGTAGAATTCCAGGTGTAGCGGTGAAATGCGTAGAGATCTGGAGGAATACCGATGGCGAAGGCAGCCTTCTGGCATAATACTGACACTGAGGCTCGAAAGCGTGGGTAGCAAACAGGATTAGATACCCTGGTAGTCCACGCCGTAAACGATGTCTACTAGTCGTTGGGTCCCTTGAGGACTTAGTGACGCAGCTAACGCAATAAGTAGACCGCCTGGGGAGTACGGCCGCAAGGTTAAAACTCAAATGAATTGACGGGGGCCCGCACAAGCGGTGGAGCATGTGGTTTAATTCGATGCAACGCGAAGAACCTTACCTGGTCTTGACATATCTAGAATCCTGCAGAGATGCGGGAGTGCCTTCGGGAATTAGAATACAGGTGCTGCATGGCTGTCGTCAGCTCGTGTCGTGAGATGTTGGGTTAAGTCCCGCAACGAGCGCAACCCTTGTCCTTAGTTACCAGCGGGTTAAGCCGGGAACTCTAAGGATACTGCCAGTGACAAACTGGAGGAAGGCGGGGACGACGTCAAGTCATCATGGCCCTTACGACCAGGGCTACACACGTGCTACAATGGTAGGTACAGAGGGCAGCTACACAGCGATGTGATGCGAATCTCAAAAAGCCTATCGTAGTCCAGATTGGAGTCTGCAACTCGACTCCATGAAGTAGGAATCGCTAGTAATCGCGGATCAGAATGCCGCGGTGAATACGTTCCCGGGCCTTGTACACACCGCCCGTCACACCATGGGAGTTGATTGCACCAGAAGTGGATAGCTTAACCTTCGGGGGAGCGTTCACCACGGTGTGGTTGATGACTGGGGTGAAGTCGTAACAAGGTAGCCGTAGGGGAACCTGCGGCTGGATCACCTCCTTATAGATGGCATTCGGTCAGCAAGAATTCACAACAAGTTGTTCTTTAGTTTAAGCTAGTTTATTAGCTAGAGGTATATGCCTCGTACAGGCCTGTAGCTCAGCTGGTTAGAGCACCGTGTTGATAACGCGGGGGTCGGCAGTTCAAGTCTGCCCAGGCCTACCATTATTAGGGGCCATAGCTCAGTTGGTAGAGCGCCTGCCTTGCACGCAGGAGGTCAACGGTTCGACTCCGTTTGGCTCCACCACATAATAAACGAATCTTTAGATGCTAATAAATAAATAGGTATCAAATAGAAACAAGTGATTCGCCTTAGTAAAGGCAAGATTACTTCTTTCTGTTTTATACAGAATCTGTGACTCGACGAGAGCACAGAGACTATTTAAAAACATAGATATGAGTCTGGGTTAGGAACACGTGTTCACGCGTTGTTTCTAACCTTAATAACTCACTACTTAACGACATCAGTTGTTATCCCAGTGGTGGGTTATTAAAAAAGTAAAGAGAACTGAATCAAGCGTATAAAATTAGGTGATATCGTTATCATAATTAGACTTATATAGCACTTAGAAATCTAACTCTATTTATAGAGAAAGACTACTTGGGGTTGTATGGTCAAGTAATGAAGCGCACATGGTGGATGCCTTGGCAGTCAGAGGCGATGAAAGACGTGACAGCCTGCGATAAGCTTCGGGGAGGCGGCAATATCCTGTGATCCGGAGATTTCTGAATGGGGAAACCCACCTACCATAAGGTAGGTATCTTGTACTTGTACAAGAGGCAAACGAGGGGAAGTGAAACATCTCAGTACCCTTAGGAAAAGACATCAAATGAGATTCCCCAAGTAGCGGCGAGCGAACGGGGAGAAGCCGATTAATGCTAATGTAGAAGAACAGCGTGGGAAAGCTGACCGTAGTAGGTGATAGTCCTGTATTCGAAACATTAGCGTTAACATATTAAGTAGGGCGGGACACGAGAAATCCTGTTTGAAGATGGGGGGACCATCCTCCAAGGCTAAATACTCCTGACTGACCGATAGTGAACCAGTACCGTGAGGGAAAGGCGAAAAGAACCCCTGTGAGGGGAGTGAAATAGAACCTGAAACCGTGTGCGTACAAGCAGTGGGAGCCTTAATTTATTAGGGTGACCGCGTACCTTTTGTATAATGGGTCAGCGACTTATGTTCTGTAGCAAGGTTAACCGTTTAGGGGAGCCGTAGGGAAACCGAGTCTTAATAGGGCGTTTAGTTGCAGGGCATAGACCCGAAACCGAGTGATCTATCCATGAGCAGGTTGAAAGTGCCGTAACAGGCACCGGAGGACCGAACCCACTATCGTTGAAAAGCTAGGGGATGACTTGTGGATAGGGGTGAAAGGCTAATCAAACTCGGTGATAGCTGGTTCTCCCCGAAAGCTATTTAGGTAGCGCCTCGGACGAACACCATTGGGGGTAGAGCACTGTTTCGGCTAGGGGGTCATACCGACTTACCAAACCGATGCAAACTCCGAATACCGATGAGTGATATCCGGGAGACACACAGTGGGTGCTAACGTCCATTGTGGAGAGGGAAACAACCCAGACCGCCAGCTAAGGCCCCAAATTCCTAGTTAAGTGGGAAACGAGGTGGGAAGGCATAGACAGCTAGGAGGTTGGCTTAGAAGCAGCCATCCTTTAAAGAAAGCGTAATAGCTCACTAGTCGAGTCGGCCCGCGCGGAAGATGTAACGGGGCTCAAACTAGGAGCCGAAGCTGCGGATTTGAATTTGTTTTCAAGTGGTAGGGGAGCGTTGTGTAAGCCTGTGAAGGTGTGTCGTAAGGCATGCTGGAGGTATCACAAGAGCGAATGCTGACGTGAGTAACGATAATGCGAGTGAAAAGCTCGCACGCCGGAAGATCAAGGGTTCCAGTCCAACGTTAATCGGGGCTGGGTGAGTCGACCCCTAAGGCGAGGCCGAAAGGCGTAGTCGATGGGAAATCGGTTAATATTCCGATACTTGTTTATAATGCGATGGAGGGACGGAGTAGGTTATGTCAGCCTGGCGTTGGTTGTCCAGGTGAAAGGATGTAGGCAGACAGTTTAGGCAAATCCGGACTGTCACTATGCTGAGATCTGATAGCAAGCTGTACTTGTACAGCGAAGTGGCAAATACCATGCTTCCAGGAAAAGCTTCTAAGCAATAGTTATAAACGAATCGTACCCTAAACCGACACAGGTGATCAGGTAGAGAATACCAAGGCGCTTGAGAGAACTCTGCTGAAGGAACTAGGCAAAATGGTACCGTAACTTCGGGAGAAGGTACGCTGCCGATGGTGATAGGACTTGCTCCTTGAGCTGTTGGCAGTCGCAGATACCAGGCTGCTGCAACTGTTTATTAAAAACACAGCACTCTGCAAACACGAAAGTGGACGTATAGGGTGTGATGTCTGCCCGGTGCTGGAAGGTTAATTGATGGGGTTAGCGTAAGCGAAGCTCTTGATCGAAGCCCCAGTAAACGGCGGCCGTAACTATAACGGTCCTAAGGTAGCGAAATTCCTTGTCGGGTAAGTTCCGACCTGCACGAATGACATAATGATGGCAGCGCTGTCTCCAGCAGAGACTCAGTGAAATCGAAATCGCAGTGAAGATGCTGTGTACCCGCGGCTAGACGGAAAGACCCCGTGAACCTTTACTACAGCTTTACATTGAACTTTGACCTGACTTGTGCAGGATAGGTGGGAGGCTTTGAAGCAGACACGCTAGTGTTTGTGGAGCCAATCTTGAAATACCACCCTGGTCATGTTGGGGTTCTAACTCAGGTATAACAATACCGAGGACAATGTATGGTGGGTAGTTTGACTGGGGCGGTCTCCTCCTAAAGAGTAACGGAGGAGTACGAAGGTGCGCTCAGACCGGTCGGAAATCGGTCGTAGAGTATAAAGGCAAAAGCGCGCTTAACTGCGAGACCCACAAGTCGAGCAGGTACGAAAGTAGGTCTTAGTGATCCGGTGGTTCTGTATGGAAGGGCCATCGCTCAACGGATAAAAGGTACTCTGGGGATAACAGGCTGATACCGCCCAAGAGTTCATATCGACGGCGGTGTTTGGCACCTCGATGTCGGCTCATCTCATCCTAGGGCTGAAGCAGGTCCTAAGGGTATGGCTGTTCGCCATTTAAAGAGGTACGCGAGCTGGGTTTAGAACGTCGTGAGACAGTTCGGTCCCTATCTACCGTGGGCGTTGGAAATTTGAGAGGATCTGCTCCTAGTACGAGAGGACCAGAGTGGACGAACCTCTGGTGTTCGGGTTGTCACGCCAGTGGCATTGCCCGGTAGCTACGTTCGGATGGGATAATCGCTGAAAGCATCTAAGCGAGAAGCCCACCTCAAGATTAGATTTCCCTAAAGAGCCGTTGAAGACTACGACGTTGATAGGCAGGGTGTGGAAGTGCAGCGATGCATGTAGCTAACCTGTACTAATTGCTCGTTTGGCTTGACCATACAACACCCAAGTGGTTTGTATGAAAGCTCTAATTAATCTATCTTGTATAGCCTAGGCTATAGAATATATATAATTTCGATATCACCTTTAACCTTGATTCAGTTAGGTTACAAGTTGGTCGACCAATAGATAATATCTTGACGTCAAAACAATAATAACAGACTCATATCTAACCCCCTTTGCTGACGACAATAGCACGATGGAACCACCTGATCCCTTCCCGAACTCAGAAGTGAAACATCGTCGCGCCAATGGTAGTGTGGTTTGCCCATGTGAGAGTAGGTCATCGTCAGCTCTCTATTCCTAGATAAACCCCCTTTGCTTATGCAAAGGGGGTTTTCTTTCGTGTGCGGTTTGGAAATAAGAGGATTTCTCATTTGATTTGAAGATTTAGAGACTTCTTTGAGTTCGTTTTTTAGAGCTCGTGAGTTATTTAGCTGGTTAAATGAGTTTCATGACATGATATTTAAAGTGCTATCCAAGCTCATAACAGTCTTAAAGCGGATCAATTTCAGCTAAATAGACGATCTATATAGTTCTTTACCAGTTAGAGCTAAAGTCATCCAAATAAATATTTTCTCTAACCCATTGAAAAATATCGACTATTTAAACCCTACTTAAATTAGTTTAAAAACCTTTGATAAAGCAGTTGACACTCCAGTCAGAATCTATATAATACGCCCCACAGCAAAGGAAGCTAGGCAATAAGTTAACCAACTTATCACTTAGATTACCGAGTTGAAACAAATTAAGAAAAGAAGTTGACAGACTATTAAAACATGATATGATGGTCAGCTCGCTAAATAGGATAAGCCAGATTGGTTTAGCATATTTAGTAAGAATACTCTTACTGGACGACAGTAGAGACATTATTTAAAAGCATAACTAAAGAACAACTTGTGTGGATTTTTGCTGATTCAGAATGCTAAAAAATAAAGTTGGTTGACTATCTTTTCGATAGAATTCTAACTATAAAAATTATCATTTAAGACAGTAAAAAAACTCAAAGTTAATTCATTACGAACATAATTTTTAGCGATTTTGCCAGATTAGATGAGCCAAGTTTAGAAGTCTCTTTAAAGGACTTCATAGCAAGATTAAACTGAAGAGTTTGATCATGGCTCAGATTGAACGCTGGCGGCAGGCTTAACACATGCAAGTCGAGCGGAAACGATGATAGCTTGCTATCAGGCGTCGAGCGGCGGACGGGTGAGTAATACTTAGGAATCTACCTAGTAGTGGGGGATAGCACGGGGAAACTCGTATTAATACCGCATACGACCTACGGGAGAAAGGGGGCAGTTTACTGCTCTCGCTATTAGATGAGCCTAAGTCGGATTAGCTAGATGGTGGGGTAAAGGCCTACCATGGCGACGATCTGTAGCTGGTCTGAGAGGATGATCAGCCACACCGGGACTGAGACACGGCCCGGACTCCTACGGGAGGCAGCAGTGGGGAATATTGGACAATGGGGGAAACCCTGATCCAGCCATGCCGCGTGTGTGAAGAAGGCCTTTTGGTTGTAAAGCACTTTAAGCAGTGAAGAAGACTCTTCGGTTAATACCCGGAGACGATGACATTAGCTGCAGAATAAGCACCGGCTAACTCTGTGCCAGCAGCCGCGGTAATACAGAGGGTGCAAGCGTTAATCGGAATTACTGGGCGTAAAGGGAGCGTAGGTGGCTCGATAAGTCAGATGTGAAATCCCCGGGCTCAACCTGGGAACTGCATCTGATACTGTTGAGCTAGAGTATGTGAGAGGAAGGTAGAATTCCAGGTGTAGCGGTGAAATGCGTAGAGATCTGGAGGAATACCGATGGCGAAGGCAGCCTTCTGGCATAATACTGACACTGAGGCTCGAAAGCGTGGGTAGCAAACAGGATTAGATACCCTGGTAGTCCACGCCGTAAACGATGTCTACTAGTCGTTGGGTCCCTTGAGGACTTAGTGACGCAGCTAACGCAATAAGTAGACCGCCTGGGGAGTACGGCCGCAAGGTTAAAACTCAAATGAATTGACGGGGGCCCGCACAAGCGGTGGAGCATGTGGTTTAATTCGATGCAACGCGAAGAACCTTACCTGGTCTTGACATATCTAGAATCCTGCAGAGATGCGGGAGTGCCTTCGGGAATTAGAATACAGGTGCTGCATGGCTGTCGTCAGCTCGTGTCGTGAGATGTTGGGTTAAGTCCCGCAACGAGCGCAACCCTTGTCCTTAGTTACCAGCGGGTTAAGCCGGGAACTCTAAGGATACTGCCAGTGACAAACTGGAGGAAGGCGGGGACGACGTCAAGTCATCATGGCCCTTACGACCAGGGCTACACACGTGCTACAATGGTAGGTACAGAGGGCAGCTACACAGCGATGTGATGCGAATCTCAAAAAGCCTATCGTAGTCCAGATTGGAGTCTGCAACTCGACTCCATGAAGTAGGAATCGCTAGTAATCGCGGATCAGAATGCCGCGGTGAATACGTTCCCGGGCCTTGTACACACCGCCCGTCACACCATGGGAGTTGATTGCACCAGAAGTGGATAGCTTAACCTTCGGGGGAGCGTTCACCACGGTGTGGTTGATGACTGGGGTGAAGTCGTAACAAGGTAGCCGTAGGGGAACCTGCGGCTGGATCACCTCCTTATAGATGGCATTCGGTCAGCAAGAATTCACAACAAGTTGTTCTTTAGTTTAAGCTAGTTTATTAGCTAGAGGTATATGCCTCGTACAGGCCTGTAGCTCAGCTGGTTAGAGCACCGTGTTGATAACGCGGGGGTCGGCAGTTCAAGTCTGCCCAGGCCTACCATTATTAGGGGCCATAGCTCAGTTGGTAGAGCGCCTGCCTTGCACGCAGGAGGTCAACGGTTCGACTCCGTTTGGCTCCACCACATAATAAACGAATCTTTAGATGCTAATAAATAAATAGGTATCAAATAGAAACAAGTGATTCGCCTTAGTAAAGGCAAGATTACTTCTTTCTGTTTTATACAGAATCTGTGACTCGACGAGAGCACAGAGACTATTTAAAAACATAGATATGAGTCTGGGTTAGGAACACGTGTTCACGCGTTGTTTCTAACCTTAATAACTCACTACTTAACGACATCAGTTGTTATCCCAGTGGTGGGTTATTAAAAAAGTAAAGAGAACTGAATCAAGCGTATAAAATTAGGTGATATCGTTATCATAATTAGACTTATATAGCACTTAGAAATCTAACTCTATTTATAGAGAAAGACTACTTGGGGTTGTATGGTCAAGTAATGAAGCGCACATGGTGGATGCCTTGGCAGTCAGAGGCGATGAAAGACGTGACAGCCTGCGATAAGCTTCGGGGAGGCGGCAATATCCTGTGATCCGGAGATTTCTGAATGGGGAAACCCACCTACCATAAGGTAGGTATCTTGTACTTGTACAAGAGGCAAACGAGGGGAAGTGAAACATCTCAGTACCCTTAGGAAAAGACATCAAATGAGATTCCCCAAGTAGCGGCGAGCGAACGGGGAGAAGCCGATTAATGCTAATGTAGAAGAACAGCGTGGGAAAGCTGACCGTAGTAGGTGATAGTCCTGTATTCGAAACATTAGCGTTAACATATTAAGTAGGGCGGGACACGAGAAATCCTGTTTGAAGATGGGGGGACCATCCTCCAAGGCTAAATACTCCTGACTGACCGATAGTGAACCAGTACCGTGAGGGAAAGGCGAAAAGAACCCCTGTGAGGGGAGTGAAATAGAACCTGAAACCGTGTGCGTACAAGCAGTGGGAGCCTTAATTTATTAGGGTGACCGCGTACCTTTTGTATAATGGGTCAGCGACTTATGTTCTGTAGCAAGGTTAACCGTTTAGGGGAGCCGTAGGGAAACCGAGTCTTAATAGGGCGTTTAGTTGCAGGGCATAGACCCGAAACCGAGTGATCTATCCATGAGCAGGTTGAAAGTGCCGTAACAGGCACCGGAGGACCGAACCCACTATCGTTGAAAAGCTAGGGGATGACTTGTGGATAGGGGTGAAAGGCTAATCAAACTCGGTGATAGCTGGTTCTCCCCGAAAGCTATTTAGGTAGCGCCTCGGACGAACACCATTGGGGGTAGAGCACTGTTTCGGCTAGGGGGTCATACCGACTTACCAAACCGATGCAAACTCCGAATACCGATGAGTGATATCCGGGAGACACACAGTGGGTGCTAACGTCCATTGTGGAGAGGGAAACAACCCAGACCGCCAGCTAAGGCCCCAAATTCCTAGTTAAGTGGGAAACGAGGTGGGAAGGCATAGACAGCTAGGAGGTTGGCTTAGAAGCAGCCATCCTTTAAAGAAAGCGTAATAGCTCACTAGTCGAGTCGGCCCGCGCGGAAGATGTAACGGGGCTCAAACTAGGAGCCGAAGCTGCGGATTTGAATTTGTTTTCAAGTGGTAGGGGAGCGTTGTGTAAGCCTGTGAAGGTGTGTCGTAAGGCATGCTGGAGGTATCACAAGAGCGAATGCTGACGTGAGTAACGATAATGCGAGTGAAAAGCTCGCACGCCGGAAGATCAAGGGTTCCAGTCCAACGTTAATCGGGGCTGGGTGAGTCGACCCCTAAGGCGAGGCCGAAAGGCGTAGTCGATGGGAAATCGGTTAATATTCCGATACTTGTTTATAATGCGATGGAGGGACGGAGTAGGTTATGTCAGCCTGGCGTTGGTTGTCCAGGTGAAAGGATGTAGGCAGACAGTTTAGGCAAATCCGGACTGTCACTATGCTGAGATCTGATAGCAAGCTGTACTTGTACAGCGAAGTGGCAAATACCATGCTTCCAGGAAAAGCTTCTAAGCAATAGTTATAAACGAATCGTACCCTAAACCGACACAGGTGATCAGGTAGAGAATACCAAGGCGCTTGAGAGAACTCTGCTGAAGGAACTAGGCAAAATGGTACCGTAACTTCGGGAGAAGGTACGCTGCCGATGGTGATAGGACTTGCTCCTTGAGCTGTTGGCAGTCGCAGATACCAGGCTGCTGCAACTGTTTATTAAAAACACAGCACTCTGCAAACACGAAAGTGGACGTATAGGGTGTGATGTCTGCCCGGTGCTGGAAGGTTAATTGATGGGGTTAGCGTAAGCGAAGCTCTTGATCGAAGCCCCAGTAAACGGCGGCCGTAACTATAACGGTCCTAAGGTAGCGAAATTCCTTGTCGGGTAAGTTCCGACCTGCACGAATGACATAATGATGGCAGCGCTGTCTCCAGCAGAGACTCAGTGAAATCGAAATCGCAGTGAAGATGCTGTGTACCCGCGGCTAGACGGAAAGACCCCGTGAACCTTTACTACAGCTTTACATTGAACTTTGACCTGACTTGTGCAGGATAGGTGGGAGGCTTTGAAGCAGACACGCTAGTGTTTGTGGAGCCAATCTTGAAATACCACCCTGGTCATGTTGGGGTTCTAACTCAGGTATAACAATACCGAGGACAATGTATGGTGGGTAGTTTGACTGGGGCGGTCTCCTCCTAAAGAGTAACGGAGGAGTACGAAGGTGCGCTCAGACCGGTCGGAAATCGGTCGTAGAGTATAAAGGCAAAAGCGCGCTTAACTGCGAGACCCACAAGTCGAGCAGGTACGAAAGTAGGTCTTAGTGATCCGGTGGTTCTGTATGGAAGGGCCATCGCTCAACGGATAAAAGGTACTCTGGGGATAACAGGCTGATACCGCCCAAGAGTTCATATCGACGGCGGTGTTTGGCACCTCGATGTCGGCTCATCTCATCCTAGGGCTGAAGCAGGTCCTAAGGGTATGGCTGTTCGCCATTTAAAGAGGTACGCGAGCTGGGTTTAGAACGTCGTGAGACAGTTCGGTCCCTATCTACCGTGGGCGTTGGAAATTTGAGAGGATCTGCTCCTAGTACGAGAGGACCAGAGTGGACGAACCTCTGGTGTTCGGGTTGTCACGCCAGTGGCATTGCCCGGTAGCTACGTTCGGATGGGATAATCGCTGAAAGCATCTAAGCGAGAAGCCCACCTCAAGATTAGATTTCCCTAAAGAGCCGTTGAAGACTACGACGTTGATAGGCAGGGTGTGGAAGTGCAGCGATGCATGTAGCTAACCTGTACTAATTGCTCGTTTGGCTTGACCATACAACACCCAAGTGGTTTGTATGAAAGCTCTAATTAATCTATCTTGTAAAGCGAAAGCTTTAGAATATATATAATTTCGATATCACCTTTAACCTTGATTCAGTTAGGTTACAAGTTGGTCGACCAATAGATAATATCTTGACGTCAAAACAATAATAACAGACTCATATCTAACCCCCTTTGCTGACGACAATAGCACGATGGAACCACCTGATCCCTTCCCGAACTCAGAAGTGAAACATCGTCGCGCCAATGGTAGTGTGGTTCGCCCATGTGAGAGTAGGTCATCGTCAGCTCTCTATTCCTAGATAAACCCCCAACGTTAATTCGTTGGGGGTTTTCTTTTGGCTGAGGTTTTGTTTTTTATTTCTAGCTATCTTCATAGCAAAGCTATATTACGTCTTAATGGTGCTCTAACTATTTATCAACTCTCCATTCAGAGTTGAACTCTCAATGTTAATTCGTTAGGGAGTTTGATTCTTAAGGAGTTTAGTAACTTAATTGAAGAATGGAAATGATAATTTTTAAAAATCATTTAATGAATCATTAATGAGAGTTTTATTGCTATATTATTCATGTCCTGTAAATAGATGTATTATATTCGACCCTTTAATTTTGAAATATAAAAGGCCTACAATGTCTAAACTGTTAAGAGTTTTAATCGTTTTCTTTTTTGTTACTTCAATTTCTAGCTGTGCAGTTTTTATGGCTGTTGACCAACCAGACAAAAAAGACGTTGATCTTTTTAAAGTTGGAACTCCACGTAGTATGCTCTTAGCTGAGTTTGGTCTTCCAACAGTAGCTGGAGTGCGTGATGATGGTAAAAAGTATGAAATTTACTCTTTCACCCAAGGTTATAGCAAAGGAGCTAAAGCTGGGAGAGCTGTTCTTCATGGAACAGCTGATATATTAACTCTAGGCTTATGGGAAGTCGTTGGCACTCCTACAGAAGGAGCATTCGATGGTAATAACATGGCGTATGAAGTGAGGTATGACTCAAACAACTTAATTGATCAAATTGTCCTACTAAAAAGTAAATGATGTTCAGTCGATAGTTTTTTCACTTAATACAGTATTATTTTATAGGGACAGAAAATTATCATTGAGTTACTAAAAAATTATGTTTTCTTAGCTCCGTATGCAACTGCTCTAGGAGTTATGGTTGCTATATATCAAGTTTGGAGAAATACGGAGCAGTCTAAGACAACTTTCGAAGATTCTATTTCTAAAGAGTATCGAGATATATCTCAAAATATTCCCTATAATGCATTGATTGGGAAAAGTTTGATCGGTGAAGAAATAAAACAAGCTTCAAATGAAATATACAATTATATGGATTTTTGTAATGAACAAATATTCTTGCGTAAATCAGGTAGAGTAAGAAAAAGTACTTGGAACAATTGGCAAGAAGGTATGCGTACTAATTTCTCATTACCTATATTTATAGATGTTTCTAAAGAGGTATTCGAAGAATTACCTGATATTTTTACAGAGTTGCGGAAGGTTATGGCTCAAAACTATAGTACTGATCCAAAAGAGTGGAAATAAATACAATTAGAAATTTAAAAATAATATTTGACTTTTTTATTTTTAAAACAACTCCTCAATTTCAAACTCTTCTTCAAAATCAAATCCTAACTGCTCTCCTTTACGCTGTCTCATCTGTTCAATACGCTGTTTACGCCCAACGATGAGCCGTAGCACTTCACGACGCTGTTCAGTCGTCATCTCATGCCATAACTGACGCTCAGGACGACTGCGCAGGCAACCAAAGCAATAGCCTTTTTTATTGCTCGTGCAAACACCAATACATGGATTGGTGATATCAAACAGTTCAAACTGTTGGTTCATGGCGACTCCATTGCTATTACCGTCATTCCTTTGACCTGCATACAATCACTATGACAATATTCTTATGTCGCAAATACTGACTAATAGTGTGCCGTTTTATTGTTATTACTTTTGTCTAGCGGGTGCTATGCTTAGCTTCACTAGCCTATATAAGATAATCATAACAAAATTAATAAGTGAGATGATACGTGAACCTGATTTATATCCATGGACTGGACAGTGATGCGAACTCTACCAAAGGTAGGTTGCTAGAGGATTATTGCCATCAGCACCATTCTGATATCAATGTTTATCGTCCTAACCTGAATAGTGCTCCTGAGCAAGTTTTTGAGCAGTTAGTTAAATTGGTAACCGAATTAAATAAAGGTGCTAAAACTGTACTGATCGGTAGCTCATTAGGTGGTTATTTTTCCACATTAATAAGCAACCATCTAGGCTGCCCAGCGTTACTGCTAAATCCCAGTACTCAGCCTCATATCACCCTACAGCGTTTTTATAATGCATCGATATCAAATCGAGATAGCAGTGATGGGTTACCTAATAACAAAGTCCTGCATACGACGGCGGGCGGCTGGAATATTACTCCCTCAGATTTACAATGGTTTGCAGAACATCAACTTTTAGCAGTAAATTATCCCGATAAAGTTGCTGTGCTACTGAAAAAAGGCGATGAGCTGTTAAATTCTGAATTGTCTAAAGCTTTTTATCGGAGTAAGGGCGCATCGGTAACGGTGCAAGCAGGTGGTGATCATAGATTTAGTGACTTTGATAAACAGTTGCCAATGGTGATAGATATGCTACAAGATTTAGGACGGGTCTAAACAGACGACATTATATGACGTAAGCGATGGACTGTTAACGTTAATGTCGCTATTTTTCGTTATAATGGTTTGATAGAATTAAACGCACGCGAACAGTTAAGGATGCATTTGTGAGTCAATATAATGCGCAATCGTTAGAAGTTTTAGAAGGACTTGAGCCAGTACGTCGTCGTCCAGGTATGTATACCGATACCACCCGCCCCAATCATTTGGCGCAAGAAGTTATTGATAACTCCGTCGATGAGGCATTGGGTGGTTACGCCAAAACTATCAAGGTTCAATTGCATAGTGATGGGTCGTTGTCTGTCGAAGATGATGGACGCGGTATGCCAACGGATATTCATCCTGAATTTAACCAATCAGGTATTGAGCTGATTTTGACTCGCTTACATGCAGGAGGGAAGTTTTCGACCTCCAATTATGAGGTGTCAGGTGGTTTGCATGGCGTGGGTATCTCTGTCGTCAATGCGCTATCAACGCGTGTTGAAGTGACGGTATGGCGTGATAGCACACAGTTTGATATGGCGTTTGAAAGCGGCGCACCAGTCACGCCGTTGACCGAAGCGGTCAGCTCGAATAAGCGCAAACGCGGTACTAAAGTGCACTTTTGGGCAGATGGTAGTTTCTTTGATACGCCAAAATTCAATGTAAAGCAGCTCAAGCATAATTTGAAAGCCAAAGCAGTGCTAGCAGCTGGACTGACGATTGAATTCACCGATGAGATTAATGATGAAAAGGTGGTTTGGCAGTTCACTGATGGTGTGGTTGAGTATCTAAGCGAGCAGCTAGATGGTCTGGAGACCTTGCCTGAAGCGCCATTTTATTATAACTATGAGGCAAAAAGCGGCGAGCGAGCAGGCATTACGTTTGCACTGTCTTGGTTACCTGATGGCGGTACACCGATTCAAGAAAGCTACGTAAATCTAATTCCGACAGCTCAAGGTGGTACGCACGTCAATGGGCTGCGAACGGGTATCTTAGAGGCATTGCGTGAGTTTTGTGATATTCATAATTTACTACCGCGTAGTGTAAAGCTGACAGCAGAAGACGTGTGGGATGGGGTAAATTATATCCTGTCACTCAAGTTTTCTGAACCGCAGTTCTCTGGGCAAACCAAGGAGCGTCTGTCTAGTCGTGAAGCAGCTGGAGCAGTT
Source organism: Psychrobacter sp. G (assembly GCF_000418305.1). Classification (NCBI taxonomy): domain Bacteria; kingdom Pseudomonadati; phylum Pseudomonadota; class Gammaproteobacteria; order Moraxellales; family Moraxellaceae; genus Psychrobacter; species Psychrobacter sp. G. Next base: position 2,990,330 of record NC_021661.1, on the reverse strand, counting down.
CAGACTTTGGCAAAAGATGCCTTTAGTCTGTGGCTAAATCAACATGCTGATATGGGCACGCAAATCGCAGAGCTAGCGATTAATAAAGCAGGACGTCGTCTAAAATCAGCCAAGAAAGTCGCACGTAAAAAAATCACGCAAGGGCCAGCATTGCCGGGTAAGTTGGCAGACTGTCGTGGGGATTTGCGTGATGGCGCAGAGCTGTTCCTAGTAGAAGGAGACTCTGCTGGTGGTAGTGCCAAGCAAGCACGTGATCGTCATTATCAAGCGATACTGCCTCTACGCGGTAAGATTTTAAATACTTGGGAGGTCTCATCAGATACAGTGCTCTCGAGTCAAGAAATTCATGATATTGCGATTGCCATTGGCGTTGATCCGGCATCTGACGATTTATCTGAGCTACGTTATGACAAGGTATGCATCCTAGCGGATGCCGATTCTGATGGACTGCATATTGCTACCTTGATCTGTGCGCTATTCGTGAAGCACTTTCCTGCCTTAGTCGATGCTGGTCATTTATTTGTCGCAATGCCGCCACTCTATCGCGTCGATGTGGCTAAAGAAGTGCATTATGCGTTAGATGAAACCGAGCTTCAGCATATTTTAGCCAATGTACCGAGCAATAAAAAAGCCCAAATCACACGTTTTAAAGGCTTGGGTGAGATGAGTGCCGAGCAGCTGCGTGAAACAACCATGAATCGCGATACTCGACGTCTGGTTCAATTGGATATGGATGACATGGTACTAACCAACAGTGTGATGGATATGCTGCTAGCCAAAAAGCGTGCTGCTGATCGTAAGATATGGCTAGAAGACAAAGGTAATCTAGCTGATATCTCATAGCTATTTTTAGGACGCTTAGCATTATTTATAATCATGATTGAGTAAGATATAACATAACAAAAGCATGTAAAATCCAGATTAGTGATACCAGCTTAATGGTATTATATGGATATCTTCTACTACATGGTGCCGTTATGACATCAAAATTATTTAATCGCTCTAATGCTAACAATGCTAACAATGCTAACAATGCTAACAATGCTAACAATGCTAAGCCGCCACGCTCTAAAACATTACCAAGTCTCAATAAAGAACAGCTTGGGAATTTGGTTCCTAGACGCGGCAACAAGATTGCGCCAGTGATTGCGTCTGCATTGTTAAAAGCGGCAGGCTGGCGTACCGTTGGTGAGATAGCAAATATTCCACAGGCGGTGGTGCTAGCGCTTCCGCATACATCAAATATTGACGGTGTATATGCGATACCTAGTTTGTTTGCGCTCGATTTGAAAATCAGTATTATGGGCAAACACACCTTATTTAAGGTGCCGGTCCTTGCACAGTTGCTGCATTGGATAGGTATTGTTCCGATTGATCGCCGTAATAAAGGTTCCGTATTACAAGCGAGTATTGATAAATTTAAAACAAGTGAGCCATTATTTTTGGGGTTGTCGCCAGAAGGTACGCGTCAGTACACCAAAAATTGGAAGTCAGGCTTTTATTATTTAGCAGTGGGTGCCGGTGTGCCAATCTTGCCAGTGGCGCTGGATTACAATACCAAAGAGATACGCTTTATGCCTTTGGTCTATCCTACCGGAGATATCGAAGCCGATTTGCCAAAAATATATGCTCAATATCAAGGTGTAATTCCAAGACATCCTGAGCGTTTATCGCAGCCGCTACAGGACGTTAATAAATCAGCGGAGTAGTTTTTTAAGTAGTAGCTGATTATATTTATAAAAAACCCCTGATATGGAGTATCAGGGGTTTCTTGTTTGCGCTTATTAATCTTGAGCCCTTACACATTAAGGCTTTATAAAGTTGCTTATAATTAAACTTCTTATAAAGGTAACTGACGGTTAGAAGTGCTTACACCGCCATCGACGGGCAAATTGGTACCAGTAATCATGGCAGCATCATCGCTTGCTAAGAAAGTAATCACCGCGGCAATATCGTTTGGTGTGGCACAGCGTCCTAATGGACTATTATCTGATGATTCATCTATATTTGCTTGAAGATCTGTTATATCAGTATTTTGAATATCGGTGTTTTGAATCGCATCTGATATATCAGACTGAGTGACGCTTGGATTTACTGCATTAACGCGCACGCCGTCTGCGCTGTGTGCCGAAGCCAACGTACGGGTCAAATCAGTAATACCTGAGGTGGCAGCATCATAAGTCGCTGCACTCTGATCGCTACTACAAGCTGCAAATGAAGGAACGTTAATGATACTACCTTTACTCTGTATTAAGTAAGGCATAGCCGTCTGACAGACATACAAGGTTTCACTTAAATAGTCATCAACAGCCGGACTCTTCTGTTCAGTAGATAGCCCACTATTTCTGCCTTGCGTCGTTTGTGCTGCGTTATTCACCAATATATCGATTGTTTCAAACTTATCGATGACTCTTTTTATCATCTCTTGTACTTGGCTCTCAACACCAATGTCACAAGCAATGGTTAAAAAGTTGTCGGTATGAATCCATGTACGGTCTTGTGGAAACCCTTCAGTGATTTGATTTAATGTATCGGTCGAGCGTCCGACGAGTATGACGTTAGCACCTTCATTCGCAAAACGAATGGCAGTTGCACGACCAATATGTGAGTCGGCACCTGTTACGACGACTGTTTTCTCTTTAAAGCGTTTCATGATGGGCAAGTCCTTGTTATCATCAGAGAGTTATTTGATACATAAATGGGCTAATCATATTGTAAAGTAGCATGCGTATTAATTGATTCCTCAATACGCGAGTAATACCGCTTTTATATCATCATAACAAGACACTGTGCTGAAAGCGACCATGTATAATTGCTATTATGTAGTTTATTTTTTATCCAATAGTCTTGGAGTAGCAGTTGCATTTATCCGCTGCACACCAATTGCGCCGCTTATAATAGCGTATTTTTTTCAGACAAAAAGGTGGTGACTGTGCCCAGTGATTCGACGATGATAATGTCTGATGGAAGCTATCTTATGAATGAAATGGCTTGTTATTTACGAGCAGATATCTTAAAGATTATCTTACCGGATATGCCAGTGGTAGAGAGCAACTACCAAGCGCAGTATTCTCAGTACCAGCTACCACTGGGCGAACTTAACTTAGTAGAGTTGGTGATATATTTGCCTAATGACATGCTGCCAGCTGATATTGAGACACTAGGTAGGACAGCTTTTAATGCTGTAAATATATGGTGCAAGACTCATATATCAAGATCTATAGACAGCCAGTTATGTAGTATTGACGTCTTGGTTTTGGATATCCAACGTCAAATTGATATTGAACATGATGTTGATAATAAATCCTGCAAAAAAAATCCTGTTCAACGTCTAGCCCATAGTTTTACGGACAGTGATTTAGTACAGGGTTCGATCGTTGATACAAGTGCATCTATTCAGCCATTACAAGCATTTGGCTGGCATGACTGGCACCTTTATTTACATAAATTACAGATACCTTGCGAGCTATGGCGATTTTTATACTATCGTTTAGGGCATTCACAGCAGGGTAATAAGGATCATATAACAAATTCCGAAAACGATATTATTACTGGTTTTCTAAATGTTGCCGACTTCTTTGCCCCTGCAATTACGATAGATAATGCGTTGATAAAATATGGTTTGCAAAATGAGCCTAACTCGGCATTGATAGCGATGTCGCTGGCACAGAAAACCAATAGCCCAACTAAGCAGATGTATCAACAGCATATGGCACAAGCGGCTGTCTTATGGTCACAACTTAGCATGCAGATGTTAGAAACAGTTTATAAAAATCCTGCTGCGTTTAAGCAAAAAAAATCATCGGAGAAGCCTAGTGAGGCAGATTTTTCTCATTGGCAACGGCAGATATTGGATGAGTCATTGTTTTCGCGTCATGAGTTAATTCGCACTTTATATAAGCATCCCAAGCAAGCGCAGCAGTTGCAGCAACAAGGCTATGTTGTCCATCAACATTCTTACGAGTGTTTGGGGCGGCATTATGTACTAATATTTTATGGACAAGATGCAGAAGGAAAGCATGGTAAGTTGGCTATACGCCCAAATTTAGCGAAAATCGCTTTAGATGTGACGACACGGTTACCAATGGCAGAACTACATCATGTGGTTGTATTGGGTATAGATTTTATAATAGAGGCTGAAGATGCTTTTATGGATATTGATTTATGGATTCAGCCAGTTAATCCCATGACCCAGCGCGAGCGCCAACTGACTAAAAAGGTTCAGCAGTTGCAGCAAAGTAATCAAAGTAATGCTAGTGAAATTACCGAAGATAATAAGAAAAAAACTGACTCTAATCATCTATCATAAGTCCGCCTACATGTCTCGATTCCATCTCGCCCTAATAATAATGACTAAAATTACTTATTATCAAACATAAAAAAAGACAGCCTAAGCTGTCTTTTTTATAAAATAAATTAATGACGATAAATTATCTTAGATTATTAGGACCATCGATATCACTATCATCAGTTGCAATATGATTGATATCAACCGTAGAAGAATTTACATCACTGGTAGAGCTTAAGTTATTAGGTGTGATGGTATTATTATCTACTTGGGTTGTGCTGCTACCAAACGTATCAGTAGCTGTACTTGGCGTATTGTCACGTACTGAAGCAGCAACCTTATCTTGAGTCGATGAGCTTGGTGTCAAAGCAGATTTTGCTTTTGCTTCGTCACGTTCTCTGTCCATTTTATCCTGCATTTTGCGTAAGAAACGTGCTGCTGCTTCTTGACCACCTAGACCAAACGATAGGGCAAATGCTACGGCAACTGCACCTAAAGTTAGACCAAATGCTAGGTTGACAATAGAGTCAGCGATACCCATTGCTTTTAGACCCATGGCAAGTACTAAGCCCATGATCAAAACGCGCACGATATTTGCTAGGAACTGTGAACCTTGTTCAGAGCGCTCAACGACACCAGCGATGATGTTGGCAAGCCAAAAACCGATGAATAGGATGATTGCGCCTAGGATGATATTAGCACCGAAAGCAATAAACATCGCAATAATGGCTGAGATAGGCTCAAAACCTAATAAGTCAGCAGCAGCGATAGAGGCAAATAACATGGCAAAAAATACGATGGCATAGCCAACTAAGTCAGAAACCTTTTTATCACCCATGGTCTGTTGAAGACCGACTTTGGCAGGTAACTGATTGATTTGCGTATTTTCAAGCAAGCCTTTGATGATGTTTGCAACCATACGTACAACATAAAAAGTCACAACCAAGATAGCAATTGCCATAAAGATATTTGGCAAGGCTTCCATGATTTTGTTTAACATGTTGGTTGCAGGGCGAGCAATTACATCAATTTTTAGGGCATTTAAAGCAGCAATGATTGTTGGAATAATCACTACTAGAAAGGCTAAAGAACCTGCAATGTTCGGTAAGCTATTCTGTTCGCTTAAGCCAGCTTTGGTTGCAAGCTTCTGGACATCGAAAGTAGAAACAAGGTTGGTTACGATGCCACGTACCACTTTGGCGATGATGTAACCTACTACGAATACTACAGCAGCAATCAGAATATTAGGGATAAAGCTGAAGATTTTATCAACCATGTTGGTTAATGGAGCAAATAAACCATCTAGCTCTAGTTGGCCTAATACCATGGTCAATACTACTAATAGAATGAACCAATAAACCATGTCAGCAATCGTGCTGCTCATTGGTTTTACACCAGCTTTTGCACTCAAACGCTCATCCATTGAGGTTTTTGAAAGTGCAGCATTGATGGCAGTACGTGCAACCGTTGCAATAACCCAACCGATCACACCAACTGCAATAGCAGCGATAAGATTAGGGATAAAGGTGAGTACTTGGTTTACCATGTTGGCAAACGGTGCTGAAATAGAGTTTAGGTTTAACTGACTTAACGCGCCAGAAATAGCGATAACGAAAATAAACCAAAAAACAATCTTAGAGATGATGCCCTCTAAGTCATAGCTTTTACCTGTTGAAGAGTTCATACGTTGATTGAGATTGATTTTAGACAGCACGCCGCGTACCAGAGCAGCAATGCCCAAGGCGACAAGCCAACCAATGATAAAAATAAGAATAGCGCCGATGATGGAGCCGATAGGGCCACCCAGATAACCGTTGAACGATGTAAACATTGGATTCATCCTGTCCTCCTCTAATGATCATGTGTCTGCTATAAGATAAGAAAATCACTTTAATTCAAGCGTTTCATCTGAGGCAAACACACACCTATTTATTAGTATTTTTAATTAAAATTATTTGAAAATTTGATTTTAGTACTTTATAAGAAATTCATACTTAACAATCAGTAGTCACTATTAACAAAACATACCTTTTGTTATTTCTTTCCTTAACCAATTTAGCTTAACTTATGTAATTATGAATTTAAAGATAGAAAGCTTAACGTCTTACTATATTTGTGTGATAAGTTGTTATTTTTACGGTAAATATTAACATAGACTGTACATTTGACCGATAATTTCAAGTGAGTCATAGCAGGCAAAACTAAGATTTGCTATTATAGATAAATGTGACATCTCGCCACTATTATTACAATTTGAGAGCATTTTATGAAAAAAATCACTACCCTAAGCATCAGTGCCCTTGCTAGTGCTATGTTATTAATCACAGGCTGTAGCGCAAACAATGGCAGTAAAGAAACCGCTACCAAAAGTGTTTCAGTGACTGAACAAAGCCCTGCCAAGGAAAAAGTAGGCTATAGCTTGGGCTATATGATGGCAGAAGGGAATAAAGAAGCGGTTGGGGATCTGCACCTAGATACGTTTGAAAAAGGTTTCCGTGATGGCTATGAAGGCAAAAAAGCGGCATTGACAGAAGAGCAAATGCAAGAAGTGTTAATGGCCTATCAAAAAGAACAGGAAGCGAAGTTTGTGAAAGATATGGAATCTAAAGCGGGTGCAAACAAAACTAAGGGCGGCGCATTCTTAGTAGAGAATGGCAAAAAAGCTGGCGTAAAAACCACTGCTTCAGGTCTACAATATAAAGTAGTGACCGCAGGTACTGGCAAGTCGCCAAAAGCTACGGACGTGGTTGAAGTAAACTACGAAGGTAAATTGATTGACGGCACTGTATTCGATAGCTCATATGAGCGTGGTGAGCCAATTGAATTCCCACTAAACCAAGTAATCGCTGGTTGGACTGAAGGTCTACAGTTGATGAAAGAGGGCGGTAAATACGAGTTTTATATCCCATCTGATATCGCTTATGGTGAAGCGGGTAACGCAGGTATCGAGCCTAATAGCACGCTAATCTTTACCGTTGAGCTATTAAAGGTAAAGTAATTAGCAGTAATTAATGCTAATTTAGTATTGATACAGTAGACGTTAAAAGAAGCCCTCTTAATTTAAGAGGGCTTCTTTTTGCGTAAGAAATAGCACTTAAGCTTTCTTTCGACGTTAATGAGCCATTATCAAAGGTTCTTTTGGAAAACTTTAGAATTGCGACCGTTATTATACTTCTCGCGGCGTACTTCAGGTAAGGCGCTTGCCTCAACTTCAGCAAACCCTTGTTCAACGAACCAATGTGCTGTACGAGTGGTCAATACAAATAACTTGTGTAGACCATGGCTGCGTGCTTGTTGCTCCAAAAATGCCAGTAAATCAGCGCCGCGGCTACCGCTGCGATATTCTGGATGTACCGCGACGCAGGCAACTTCTGCTGAATCTGTGTCGAGTGGATAAAGCGCTGCACAACCTAAAATCATGCCGTCACGTTCGATGACGCTGTAATTATCAATCTCTTGCTCCAAGCGTTCGCGTGAGCGACTCACCAAGATACCTTGCTCTTCTAACGGCGATAATAGCTCTATCAGCCCTACCACGTCATCGACATCAGCGCGGCGAATCTCTTCATAAGGGTCGTGGCTAATCAAGGTGCCAGAACCATCACGGGTAAATAGCTCTTCAAGTAGTGCGCCGTTTTTGGCATAAGAGATAATATGGGTGCGATGAACCCCTTGGCGACAGGCATTGCTGGCACAGCTTAAGAAGTAATTAATCTCACAGTTTAGATCACGGTCACGTAAGAAGCGATCGACCTCATTTGGAATCATCTCACGTAACAAACGATCATTGTGATTGATACCGGCTTCTTCTCCTAAGAATATAAGCTTGTCGGCACCAAGCGCCACGGCGGCACTAAGAGCAACATCTTCAGCCAATAAGTTAAAGACTTCGCCGGTTGCCGAATAGCCCATAGAGCCTAAAATTACAATATGATCGTGTAGTAGATTATTTTTGATGGCTTCAACATCGATAGAGCGTACTTCGCCCGTCATCTGGTAATCAACGCCATCGCGAATACCATAAGGACGCGCAGTGACAAAATTGCCCGACACTGCATCAATACGTGAGCCGTACATAGGTGAGTTGGCAAGCCCCATCGATAGCTGCGCTTCAATCTGCAAGCGAATAGCACCAACCGCTTGTAATATAGAAGGCATCGCGACGCGAGGTGTCACACGAATATCTTGATGCAGTGGCGATTCAATATCAGCATCTTTGAGGTTTTTCTCGATTTGCGGTCGCGCCCCATGCACCAATACCAGCTTGATACCCAAGCTATGCAATAAAGCAAAGTCATGAATCAGTGTGCTGAAATTTGGATGATTGACCGCCTCACCACCAAACATAATCACGAACGTTTTGCCGCGATGGGTATTGATATAGGGGGCAGAATTACGGAACCAATGGACGTATTCAGGGTTAATCTGGGGCATGGCGCTAGTAGTCATAATGGGAGCAATAGTCGTTAGAATAAGAAAAAGGGCGTGACAGAGAATGCCTGTCGCTAAAGGATGGCTAAAGATTTACCATAGCAAAAAACGTCGTTATGAGCTATCTTTTATTTCAGTAGCGTTAAAGAGTCTTCACAGCAGATTAACGATATACACAACATCAACACAGGGTTAATATACGTATAAATGCTTTTTGCTATGCTAAGCGCTATTGCTTTACCGATGGCTTACGCAGATAATTGATAAAAATAATAATGTTTAAAAGTTAACATGACTGAGTATGACCATATATGATGGTAAATTGCTTATTCTCCTATATTTTTAAAACTACTAATTTTTACCAGCTCCTTTTTTACCAGCTTTGTTTTACCGATACATCAACTAGGGATAATGAATGTCATGAAGAAAAGTAACCATTTTGCGAACCCATTCAGTGCATGGACTGGACACCGTTTGTTTCATGTTGTCGCTGGTACGCTCGTTGGCGTAATGGCTGTCACGCAAGCATCAGCGATGTTACCCACACCAGAGCAAGCCGTTAATAATTCAGTAGCGGTTCAGTCAAACTTTAATCAAAACAGTCAGTCAAATGCGCAAGCAGTTAACAGTAGAATTACAGCGTCATTGATTAGTGTTGATGCCAATGGTAAAGAAATACTGGTTCCTGTGGATGCAAATACGCGTTTGCAGTCAGGTAATGTCTTAGAGTATCAAGGCTATTTTACCAATACCAATGCGGATCGTGTTCGTAAAATGACCGTGACGATGAGTATTCCTGAACAAGTAGAATTGCTGCGTGCTGTTTCTCCTGATTTTCCTTATGGTAGTGCAGATGGCAATACCTTTGCTCGTATGCCGCTACGTGGAAAAGTTGACAATCAGTTGCAAGAAATTCCGTTAAAATTCTATAAAGCCGTACGCTGGGATTTGGAAGGCGTAGGTCTTAATGATACAGTCGCAGTGAAATACCGTGCACGTGTCAAATAAGTTTATGCTTTAATATCTGCTTCAAAAAAAAGCACCGCAGTAATCACTGTGGTGCTTTTTTTATCATCAATCTTTAATATCTGTAGTTAGCAGGATTTTTTATATATCCTTTTCCACTATAAATTAAAGAGTGGCATATTTACTCTTGGATTTTTCGTTAATAAGTTGCTTAATGGCATGAATTTGGGCGTTAGTGGCTTGCGAGCCAGCAGCAATCAAAGCGCTACGCTGGCTGGTATCTAGCGAGCTGATATGACCGACATTTGGCATAATCACAATATCAGCACGATCACGCTCATGACGCATTGATGCAGCACTATGGTTAATTGGAGATGCTTTCGCATTATAGGCTGCATTGGCGATTAAACTGTTTTCAAGAAAGCCCCAAAAGCTGGTTAATGAATGGAGGTTCGGTTTTTGATTGACAGTCGATGTATTAGCGTTAGCAGCAGTCACATCAACGGCGATGATAATATCGGCACCCAAATCACGGGCGCTATCCACAGGCACTAAGCTGACCACGCCACCATCAATATATTTTTTGCCGACTTTTTCAGGGATGCGCGGTGCAATAAAGATATTAGGCACACTACAGGATGCTTGTACCGCAAGCCCAACATCGCCAGTGGTAAAGACGGTCTTTTTTAGCGTACTTTTTTCAGCAGCAACCGCGGCAAAGGAGATGGGAAAATCTTCTATAACCTGTTTTTGTACTTTTGCATTGATAAAGTTTTTGAGCTTAGTACCTTCGATAAAGCCTTGGTTAGATAAGGTAAAGTCTGTCAACTCACTATCAGTGGTGGTCAGTGCCAAGTGTTCAAGCTGCTTTGCATTATGACCACTGGCATATAAGCTACCAACTAAGCTCCCGACACTGGTGCCTACTACCAGTGTCGGTTTGATACCGTTCTCTTCTAATGATTTAATCACGCCTACATGAGCGAAACCTTTTGCACCGCCACCACCTAATACTAAAGCCACTGTAGGTTTATTGGTTAGCTGTACCTCTGTTGGCGCGACTGGTGTCAAACTATTGCAAGCACTCATCAATATAGCAAATATAGCGAAGAGGCTCAGACGAAGCATCAATAAAAAATGATAATAAGGGTGGCAGATAGAATGAGAGGACATAAAAAACCTTATCAAAAATTATCATAGAGGAATAAATAGCGGTGTAGTAGGGTATTCATCAATAGGTTACGCAGAAATCAGCTAGACGTTGTATGGCGAAATAGCTTAGCATAAGGTATTAGTTAGCATAATAATTTAGCGGTATAGCTAGGCACGTTACAGAATATTGATCATTATCACATGATAAGACAGCTTATAAGCTAGCATGAATTCTTAAACAAGACACTTGAGCCTATAAAATTTATATTAACATCGTTAGGATTTTTGATGCCCACATCGGTTAACCCTGCTACACCTCATTTACTAGATGTTTTGGCACTTGATATGCCGGTGACGGCGCTGGCAGGTGTTGGACCAAAAGTGGCCGAGCAATTGACGCAATTGGGCATTGCCCGTATCTTTGATTTGCTACTACATCTGCCGCGCGACTATGAAGATCGTAGTCGCTTGGTATCGATAGGCGATGTGGCTCATGGACAAGCCGCCATGATTACTGGTCGCGTCGTGCATGTTGATACCAATCGCAGCGGCATGACGGTGATTGTAGATGATGACACGGGTACGATATCTCTACGCTTTTTTAAGGTATATCGTGGACTTGCTCAAACTATGTGTCTAGGTGCCCATCTGCAATTATTCGGTGAAGTCAAAGTGAGCCGCTACGGTAAGCAGATACATCATCCTGAATATCAAATTATCAGCAGTAACGAGACGGTAGTAAATACGGGTTTACAGCCTATTTATCCAAGCGTTAAAGGTTTACATCAAAATAAGCTGCGTACATTAATTAAGCTTGCGCTGCAAACGGTTCGTAGTCAGGGCTTGCCGATGACTTTATTTACGCCTGAGGATTTTTCAGTCGTTGCGGATTTGCCATTAGTGCCTTTTGAACCAGCTAAAATACCGATAACCGAGCCAGATTATCCAGAAGATATCTTTTCCACCCTCGCGCGTAGTGTGCCTGACAACAGTTTTAGTAGTAGTGTTAGTGATAGCAGTAACAGTAGCGTCAATAGAACGAAGCCCTCTTTTTATCATAGTCGAAATAATACCAGTTCCGATGCTATAAGTATGGCTAACAATAACGTCTATAATTTAACCATATTTGAAACGTTGGTATTACTGCATACGCCGCCTACTTATACTGATGCTGGTCAACAATACAAATTATTAACCCAATTAAGCGCTCGTACTCATGCTGCTTGTCAACGCCTCATTATTGAAGAGTTGACTGCACATCAGCTCAGCTTATTATATCGCCGTCAGCAATTGCATCAGTATAAAGCGCCAAAATGTGCTATCCAAAGTCCATTGGCAGATGAATTATTTGGTGCGTTACCATTTGATTTAACGGGCGCGCAGGAAAGAGTTATGAGGGATATTACCGCTGATATGGCGACTTCAATACCAATGCTCAGATTGGTACAAGGCGATGTTGGCGCTGGTAAAACCTTAGTCGCGGCAGGCGCGGCGGGTTATGCATTAGATAGTGGTTGGCAGGTGGCGGTGATGGCACCGACGGAGATTTTAGCGGAACAGCATTTGGTTAATTTCAAAAACTGGTTTGAGCCGTTAGGTATTGGGGTCGGTTGGTTGGCTGGTAAACAAACCGCGAAGCAGCGCCGCGAAGCGTTAGAAGCGGTGAGCGAGAATACCGTACAAGTAGTCGTTGGTACTCATGCGCTTTTTCAGGACCAGGTGCAATTTGCCAAATTGGGTTTGGTTATTATCGATGAACAGCATCGTTTTGGTGTTGAGCAGCGTATGGCATTGACCAATAAAGGCGTGGCTGGTAGCACACCGCATCAGCTAATTATGACTGCAACGCCCATTCCGCGGACGCTAGCGATGAGTGTTTATGGCGATATGGACACTTCTATTATCGATGAGCTACCACCAGGGCGTACACCAATTACTACCGTAACAATTGACCGCAACCGCCGTGATGAGGTGATTGAACGTATTGCAGTTAATTGTGAAGCTGGCAGGCAGGCATATTGGGTGTGCTCACTGGTAGAAGAATCGAGTGTACTCGATGCGCAAGCTGCTGAGGCGGCTTATGAAGATTTGAGCGAGCGTTTAGATATTCGTATTGGCTTGGTGCATGGCAAAATGAAAAGCGCTGATAAACAAGCCATTATGCAAGCGTTTAAGGCAGGACAACTTGATTTGTTAATAGCTACCACAGTTATCGAAGTGGGTGTTGATGTGCCTAATGCTTCTCTGATGGTCATTGAAAATGCAGAGCGATTGGGTCTATCGCAATTGCACCAATTACGCGGGCGAGTCGGGCGCGGTTCAACAAAAAGCTATTGTGTGCTGTTGTATCAGAAGCCGTTGTCGGAGACAGGTACAGAGCGCTTAAATGTACTGCGAGATAGTACCGATGGTTTTGTCATTGCGCAAAAAGATTTAGAGCTGCGTGGTCCGGGCGAGTTATTAGGAAAGCGTCAAACAGGTAATGTCGGCTATTATTTGGCGGACCTTATTCGGGATGAGCAGTTATTTGCTATTGCCCAGCGTTTGGCAAAGCATCTGATTGCAGATCCTGCACGTAAAGCCGATGTCAGCCAACTGATTCATCGTTGGATGCCAGAGGCAAGTCGTTATACCAATGCTTAATGATAGTTAACTCAACCTGTTTTCTATTACTGGTTACCATAAAAAAGCCATTATTTTCTTAAAATAATGGCTTTTTTATGGTTTTTATAAATCATTTATCAACCAATAATTAACACTGTATTCTTATTTTAATGAACTAATATTGACTTATGTGTTCATGAGTTATTATTGAACTATGATTATTTGTGTGGCAGTTTACGATAATGGATTGGCACAGTGTCTTCCATGTGTTTGCTAGGATATCGCGTTTTACATAATGATATATGGTTAAAATATGCGTATTTCTAGTCGTTTTATCGATTCTAACAGGACGTTAGGATGAGAACTTGATTAACTTCATAGTGGCAATCTATCTGCTTTTTCTGATGACTACTGTGCCATTCATGCTTTTTATTAACGACCTGAATTTATTAACAAGGATGTTTCATGAAAAAGACGTTAACCTTCGTTTGTGCTATCGCCACACCATTATTATTTAGCCAGTCTGCTTTTGCTGCATTCGATTATTTTAAAACCGATGGTAGCTTCAAACGCTTTTCGGTCTCTGCTGGCTGGTTGCATGCCTCTCCGCAAGGCACGGCCAATCCTCTAGAAAATACGACAGCCATTAAAGATGGTACTGTCGCTAAAAACGGCAGTGTTAAAATAAAAACTGTCAGAGAGGTTATTGATCCTGATCAAAGTGAGCTTACTAAAGTTAAAGTAAATACAGGCCTAACTGCTATAGGGGTAGTAAGCTTTAGAGGTGAAGAAACTGATTTGTCTAGAACTACCCTAGGTGATGTATCAGGTCAAGTTAAGCTTGGCGGTTTAGAGAATTTCAGCAGTCCAGGTACGGGTCTTGAGTCTGCTGATGTTGATACTTTTGGTTCGCTATTTAACTATTATCTAAATGATAACTGGTCGATTGAAGTCAAAGCCGGATTTCCTCCTAAAGTAGATATTATGGGTAAAGGGAAAGTGTATGCACCTATATCTGGTGAGGTTACAGCTGGTGGAATAGGAGAATATGCACTACCAAAATTTAAAATTAAAAAAGAACAGCTTATAACCGATTTAGAACAAGGTGATGGCGTCGCGTCGAGTGCTCGCGCATGGCTACCGGCAGCGGGGGTGCAATATCAGTTTGGCAAATCTGGGGTCAATAAGTTTCGCCCTTATGTCGGTGCTGGGGTCATGTATGCCTATTTTAACGGTATTGAGCTAAATGAGGGTATTCGTAAAGATTTAGAGGCAGCTGGACATCAAATTCAGAATATCAAAGATGGCAAATCGGGTGCTGCGCTAGAAAATGTGCCATCCAATCGAGAGATGAACGTGGATGTGGAGGCAGAAAGCGCTTTTGCACCTATCGTCACTGTTGGCGCTACTTATGATTTCAATGATAGATGGTTTGGAGTCGGGTCATTGTCTTATGCAAAACTGGACAGCGATACGACCATCACCGTTAATAATGATAAGAATGAAGAGTTGATTCGATCGAAAGCTCACCTCGATATCGATCCTTATATTACTTTCCTTGGCGTCGGCTATCGTTTCTAACAGAAGATTTATAGTAACTACAGAATAGTAGGATAAACATAGCGCACATTCTTAGGAATGTGCGTTTTGTCTTACGATCTACAAAAAGAATCTCTATCCTGTCAAATTCATTAATAAGCAGTATGTATTGCTTATCACTTTTAATATGTTCGCTTGGAGCGTTTTTACATCTGCCGATATTGAGTCAGTATGGAACTTACGAAGCTCAGACACTATATATATAAATCAGATGACAACTTAATATATGCTATGCTCAATAAATTTACGAACTATTGTAGTCACAAACAGCATTTTGACCATATAAAGATGCTCGTTTAACGTAATGCTAGCCTATTTTCACCTATTATTTTCCTCATATTATATATCCTTATTATTGCCTGTATTGACAGAGAGTTATCATGAGCGATGTTGAAGACAACAAGCTGCCAGTTGAATCTGAGCTACCCCCATACCGCCAATCTGATGCGCGAGCGTCTAAGCCTTTATCAGATAAGCCATTATCAAAATTTCCTTTATGGTTATTACCAGTATTGGCTATTGTGCTCGTTATTGGGGTATTGGTTGGTAAGTACTGGGGCAATGATGAGGAAGCGAGCAATGAGTCGCCCGTTGCTAACAATGTGCAAAACGATAGCGCTAACCTAAAAGATGCTAGCATTGAGCAAGCTGTATTATCGGTCGAAACAGTGCTACCAAGCCAAGATAATATTGGTAATACGCTCAGTGCTGACGGAACCATCAATGCTAAGGATGTCGCTAATGTCAGTGCCAAAGTAAACGGCGTAGCGATTGAACGGATATTGGTCGAAGAAGGTCAGCGTGTTAAAGCTGGTCAAATACTGGCTGTATTTGATACCGACGCGATGGAGCAGCAAGTCTTGCAAGCAGAAGCAGATGTTGCTGAAGCAGAAGCGACGCTTGCCAATGCCACTGCCGATGCCGCCCGCGTCTTGCCACTTATTGATATTGATGCCATTAGCAAACAAGAAGCGGATCGCTATCGTACGGCTAAACTACAAGCGCAGGCGTCACTACAAGCATCTAAAGCTCGACTGAGTACGCAGCGCTTGAGTGTCAATAATGCCAATGTGGTTGCACCGGTTAGCGGTATTATTAGTGAGAAAATGGCTGAAGTTGGTATGGTTGCTGGTGGAGACCCACTATTTACTATTATCAAAGGTGGTATTTTGGAATGGCGTGCGGATATCGATCCTAAGCTGATTGGTGAGGTTAATGTTGGCACACCAGTCCAAGTTAGCCTACCGGGCGGCGATTCTGTCATGGGGGAGGTCAGTCGCATTGCACCAACTGCTGATAATAATAGGCAAATTACCATTTATGCTAGCCTTGCTGCTAACGCAAAAGTAAGAGCAGGCATGTATCAAACGGGCGAGTTTTTATTGGGTAGTAGCAGCGCTCAAACGGTTCCTAATAGCGCCATTGTCAGCAATGACGGCTATGACTATGTGATGCTAGTGACCAATATCAGTACTAAAGACGGTAAGAACGGTCACAACATTGGCCGTATCAAACAACAACGTGTGACCTTGGGAGAGCGCTTTGGCGATAGTGTTATTCTCACAGAGCCACTCCCTGCAGAGAGCCGACTTGTAAAGCAAGGGGGAAGCTTTTTAAATAATGGCGACTTGGTACGTGTCGTTGATGGTCTGAGTCAAACTGGTAAGCAGGCTACTAGCACAGACACGCAGGCGCGCTCATGAGTTTCAATGTTTCCGCCTACTCGATTAAAAATCCATTAGTGGCCATCTTGCTGTTTGTACTGCTGACCTTAGGCGGTATCTATGGCTTTATGCAAATGAAGGTGCAGCAGTTTCCTGATATTGACCTGCCAGCAGTGGTGGTCACGGTTACTTTACCGGGCGCTGCGCCATCGCAGCTTGAAAACGATATTGCAAAGAAGGTGGAAAATAAGCTCACCAGTATTGAGGGCGTCAAGCACATTCGTACCACGCTACAGACGGGCGCCGCTACTATGGTCGCTGAGTTCGTCTTAGAAAAAGACATCCAAGAAGCGGTTGATGATGTACGTTCAGCAGTCGGTGAGGTACGTGGCGATTTGCCTGCCGCTGCCAATGACCCTATCGTTACCAAAGTCTCAACATCAGGATTCCCAGTCGTCACGTACTCTGTCGCTGCTGAAAACATGAATGTAGAAGACTTGTCTTGGTTTGTCGATGATACCGTCACCAAGCGTTTATCTGATATACCCGGTGTCAGTACTGTTAGCCGTATCGGCGGTTTACAGCGTGAAATTACGGTTGCCGCTGACCCTATTACCTTGAGTGGTCTAAAGCTTTCTATCACGCAATTATCCAATCAGATCACCGGTATTCAGCAGGACAGCTCAGGCGGTGAAGCCGAAGTCGGCAAAACCACGCAGACCATTCGTGTACTTGGTGCCGTTGAGCGTGCAAGCGATTTAAATAACTTACAAGTTGCAGTGCCTACGGGTGGTACGCAAGCGCTTGGACGCATGGCACAAATTACGGATGGCGCGGCTGATCCCAGCTCTATTGCTAAGCTCGATGGGCAAACGGTGGTTGCATTCAATATTACGCGCTCGCGTGGTGCCAGTGAAGTGGAAGTCATGGAGCTGGTTGACGCTGAGCTTGCCAAGCTGTCAGCAGATGTGGGCAATATCAGTATTGAAAAGGTTTATGATCGAGCAACGCCAGTCGCTGAAGATTATCAAGCGTCATTACGAATGCTGATAGAAGGTGGTTTGCTTGCCGTAGTCGTGGTGTTCTTATTTTTGCGCAATATCCGCGCGACTTTTGTGGCTGCTGTGGCATTGCCATTGTCCGTTATACCTACTTTTTTGGGTATGTATCTGTTTGGTTTTAGTCTTAACATTATCTCCTTATTGGCGCTGTCGCTGGTCATTGGTGTACTGGTCGACGATGCCATTGTAGAAGTTGAAAATATTATTCGTCACTTGCGTATGGGTAAGACGCCTTATGAGGCGGCAATGGAAGCGGCGGATGAAATTGGCTTGGCGGTTGTTGCCACTACCTTTACCCTGATTGCCGTATTTTTACCGACTGCCTTTATGGGCGGTATCGTTGGTCAGTTTTTCCGGCAGTTCGGCTGGACAGCGGCATTATCAATATTTGCCTCGCTAATGGTCGCGCGCCTTATCACACCGATGATGGCAGCATATATATTGAAACCAGAAAAGAAGCACGTTGAAAAGCAGAGCGCGCTGATGGATTGGTATCTTAAAGTGGTCTCATGGACGCTAGATCATCGCTGGATGACGATGGGTGCTACCTTAGTATTGTTTGTGGCTTCATTGGCTTTGGTAAAATTATTACCCACCTCTTTTATACCTGATAATGATATTGACCAAACACGGGTGGCGATTGAGCTGACACCCGATGTGGCGTTAGCGGACACGGAACGAGTTGCCGCGCTGGCAAGTGAGCGTATTTTAGCCATGCCTGAAGTGACCAATATCTTTACGTCGGTAGGTGAGGCGCAGGCG
Organism: Psychrobacter sp. G; assembly: GCF_000418305.1. Taxonomy (NCBI): domain Bacteria; kingdom Pseudomonadati; phylum Pseudomonadota; class Gammaproteobacteria; order Moraxellales; family Moraxellaceae; genus Psychrobacter; species Psychrobacter sp. G. The sequence goes on along the minus strand of NC_021661.1, from coordinate 2,971,803 downwards.
ACAATGGACTCAAACTCTAGCGGTGGCAAGGCAGAAAATATAGCAGGTCTAGATATTGTACTTGCGCCAAGAGCAGAGCGCGGCTCTAAGCAAGAGATTGAGCGTAAGATGAGTACTATATTGGCGGAAGTACCCGGTGCGCGCTTTACGGTCGGGTTATCGAGTGGCGGTGAGACAGGTTATAATTTTTCTTTGACCAGCACCGACCCGCAACTGCTTGAGCAAACCGTACAGCAGATGATGTCAGAGATCCGTGAGCTACCAAGTGCTGGTGCTGTCACGAGTGATCGCAGCCTGCCCCGCCAAGAGTTGACCGTCACGCCAAATAGGCTAGCAATGGCGGATAAAGGGGTGACGACGCAAGACATCGCCACGACCTTACGTGTGGCGACCGTTGGTGACTATGAGCAACGTTTGTCCAAGCTGAATTTAGATACGCGGCAGATACCAATTGTCGTGCGCTTGCCAGATATCGCTAAGCAAAACGTCAGCCAACTCGAAGGCTTATATGTACCAAGTGCGCTACCAGTAGGACAAGGCGTGCGTGTTGGCGAAGTTGCGACGCTCGACTTTGGTACTGGACCTGCGCAAATCAGTCGCCTTGATCGTGAGCGGGCGATTAGTATTACTGTTCAGCCTGCCAATGGTGAGCTTGGTGATTTGGTACAAGCGGTCAAGAGTATACCTAGTATGCAACAGCTGCCAGCCTCTATTACTATTATTGATCAAGGACAAGCAGAAAATATGGCCGAGTTATTTAGCGGCTTTGTGATTGCAATGTCGGTCGGCGTGGTCTGTATTTTGGGCGTACTTATATTATTATTTGGACGCATCTTGCAGCCATTTACGATTCTCATGGCATTGCCCTTGTCTATCGGTGGTGCCTTTGTAGGCTTGGTAATTACCAATAGCAGCCTGTCGATGCCCTCGATGATTGGTTTTATTATGTTGATGGGCATTGCGACCAAAAACTCTATTCTTTTGGTCGATTATGCACTGATTGCTCAGCGGCGCGGCTTAGCACGTTTTGAGGCGATTATCGATGCTTGTCGTAAGCGTGCGCGCCCGATTATTATGACTACCATTGCGATGGGTGCGGGCATGCTGCCATTGGTCTTTGGTTGGGGCGATGCCGATCCGACGTTCCGTCGACCGATGGCGGCCGCCGTATTGGGTGGTTTGGTCACTTCAACTTTATTAAGCTTGGTCGTCATTCCAGTTGTCTATACGCTGATGGATGACCTATCAGAATGGTTTGCTAAGTGGCTTGCTCCAAATGGTAAGCCAGATAGAGTGACTGAGGAAAAATAGCAGCTCTAACAGTATTACTGTTAGTAAGCGACATAAAAAGCTCAAACTATATTCAGGTATAGTTTGAGCTTTTTATGGGTAAGATGTTAGCTACTAGATTAATTCAAGCTACTATGAGGTCAAAGAGTCGTAATGTGTGTTATTGGGAGACAAGTTACCAAGGTAATGGGCTTTAATTATGGTTCTTTGTATGACGTTAGTCTTAAACTGGTAAGTTTAGTGGTTTAGTTGAGCAAGTCTTTGTTATAGTCGATTCAGTTAAATTTATCAAAGAAACGGTTTATATCGATATTTGGATGCTATCCGTGTCTTGATCATTACTAGAACTATAAACCAGTTTCTACAAATATTAGAAAACAAGGAATAACTATGATTAATGCCTATGCAGCAAAAGAAAAAGGTGGCGAGTTTGTGCCTTATCAATATGATCCTGGCACATTAGGGGATCATGAAGTAGAAATCGAAGTACATAGCTGCGGTATCTGCCATAGCGATCTATCGATGTGGCAAAACGAATGGGGAATGACCCAATATCCGTTTGTAGGTGGGCATGAAGTCGCAGGAAAAGTCCTCGCAAAGGGCAAGCACGTCAAGCACCTAGAGCTTGGCGATAAAGTCGGGCTTGGCTGGCATAAAGGATATTGCAACGTTTGTGATCTATGTATCGGTGGGGACCACAATCTATGCCCTGAGCAAGAAGGTACTATCATTGGTAACCATGGCGGTTTTGCAGATAAAGTACGCGCAAAAGATACTAGCGTCATCAAGATACCTGAAGGGCTTGATTTTAATGCGGTAGGACCATTGCTATGCGGTGGCGTTACGGTGTTTAATCCGCTTATGCAGTACGACATCACGCCAACCTCAAGAGTCGCTGTTATCGGTATCGGTGGTTTAGGTCATCTAGCGCTTCAGTTTGCCAATGCGTGGGGCTGTGAAGTGACGGCATTTACCAGTGAATCAAAAATGGAAGAAGCAAAAGAGATGGGCGCTCATCACTCATTAAACTCAAGAGAGGATAGTGAAATTGAAAAAGCCGCTGGTTCTTTTGATTTAATCATATCAACAGTGAACGTCGATATGAACTGGGATGTTGTGATCAAGACTTTGAGACCAAAAGGTAAACTACACTTTGTTGGACTGTTAGAAGCTCCATTAGAGATATCAGCTGCACCAATGATTATGTCTCAAAACAGTCTGTCAGGCTCACCAGTTGGATCACCGTCAACCCTGCGAAAAATGTTAGACTTTGCCGCTCGACATAATATTCAGCCAGTGACTGAAACGTATAAAATGTCTGATATCAATGAAGCATTTGAGCGCCTAGAGAGTGGTAACGCTCGCTATAGAGTGGTATTAGAAAGAGACTAAAAGTTATTGGCTAAAAGTTATTAAAGGTAACGAAGCATAGTCATAGTAGTGATACCTCAAATGATAAATGATGAGTTATCGCTATTTTTTTTGTATTGTACCTCTACTTTCTTTAAGCCATTTTTGCTTTTTTTTGAGCGCATAAAAAACCCTTGCTGTGGTATTAAACAACAGCAAGGGCTAATAGTTGAGTCAATAGAATGAATTGTCTAATATGATACTTTATTACTCGCTGACAATAAATGTCATTGAGTAATTACCTATCATACTAGAAGTGTTCTAAATCCTTGATAAGTATAAAAGCTATAAATGGCTAATAATAATTACCTATCATACTCGTTTAGTTAATCTTACCTATTGAGCCTAATATTTAGTAATTAGCTATCATACTGATGTTCCCATATTATTAATGGCTTCTATTTTAAATACTATGCTATATTTGATACGTTGGATATGAATATACAGGATCTATTTTTGATATTAATCTGACTATTTCTAACTCCAATACTACCGAGAGCATACTTGTGAAGAATGATCCGCTTGACGATCTCTTTCTGGCTTACTTTCATTCTCTTCTATATCGGTTTGTTTCATACTTATTCGTTAAAATGTCTTAATTATATGAGTAGCCAAGACTTGGGCGGTGCCAAGACTTATTTGTCCGGCGCCGATCACACCGATGTTGATAATGCTCATGATGTACTCCTATTTATTACGCTCAGAAGACCCTCATAAAAATCGGGCGCAAAAAAATCAGAGGCTCCGGTTGGGGGCCTCTGAACTCGAGAAGGATTTAAAAAGCCGGCTGAACTGTCAGTCTTGTTGCATTGAGTTTAACGCTTCAGTTCTAGCTTGGCGTTGACGAAGTAATCCGGATTAGAATTGAACACCTATTCTTTGCCGTCGTCGAGCGTCACTTTCTTGCCATCATCGTACTGTTGTACCACTACAGTCTTTCCCTGAACCTGGCAGCGGGCGATGGCGTATGGAGAGAGTTCGGCGCCAAAGTCACGGTAAGCCCAGCGAACCAAAGATGCAGACATGATAATAAGTACTGGTATCATCGGTAGTGCTACCAGGATAGTGGAGGTCTGAACCGCTTTGAGGCCGCCAACGGATAGCAGCCCTACACCAACCAAGGCAAGCATAAGGGTCCACAAGATACGATTCCATCTGGCTGGCTCTTCATAACCGGTAAGTTCCTTGGTGCAGATAGATGCCAGCATGTAGGCGGAAGAATCTACAGTTGTGGCCAGAAACACAAAGCATAGCAGTGTGAATAACGGGATTACCAACCATGCTACTGGCAAGGTTTTCAAGATCGCTACGACTGTTGCCGGTATGCCATCGCTGCTCAAAATCGCCTGCAGATCGACTACACCACTAAGCTGCAGGTCAATAGCATAACCGCCCCAGATTGCAAAGAAGGCCCAGCAGCCGAGGGTACCCCAGACTACGCCATTAACGATTATGTTCTTAATGGTACGACCGCGCGAGATACGTGCTACAAACAACCCCATCATAGGCGCGTAAGCGATCCACCAAGCCCAGTAGAAGATGGTCCAGCTCTCGGGGAAGCCACCCTTTGCCACTGGATCAGTCCAGAAGTTAATGCGGAAAAAATTATCTAAGAACAATCCTACACTGTTAGTCCAAAGGTTCAACAGAAAGATCGTTGGCCCCACAATCAAGACAAAAAACAGCAGCAGAAAACCTAGCGCCGCATTGATATTTGATAGCGTCTGAATTCCCTTGTTCAGACCGTTATAAACACTCCAGGCTATCATCGCGGTCCAGGCGGTCAGGATCCCCATCTGCAATCCAAATGAATCTGCCAGTCCGAACATCTCCTGAAAGAGGGCGGACACCAAAGGCACGGAAAGTCCTAGAGAGGTTCCCACACCACCGACGATCGAAAAGATCACAACGACGTCGATCAGCTTGCCAATAGGACCGTCGACTGCGTTGCCGAGTATACCGCGGCAGGCTTCGCTGAGGCGCAATACATTGACCTTGCGTACGTATAGAACATACGCCATAGGTAGGGCGGGCATCAAATACAGCGCCCAGGGCACTACGCCCCAATGGAACATCGGATACATGGCGGCCCATTCGGCTGCCTCAGTGGTGCCGCCTTCGATACCCAAAGGCGGACCTGACAAGAGGTAGAGCGGTTCTACAAAGGCCCAGTTACAGATTGAGATGCCGATTCCTGCACAGAACAGCATGGAAATCCAAGGAATGGTCCTGAACTCTGGCTGCTCGTCGGGTGCGCCCATTTTGATCCGCCCCAGAGGGCCGTATGCAAGCCAGACCATAAAAAAGAAACTGCCGATTCCGGTTAGTAAGTAGAGCCAACCGAAGGTGCCGGTGAACAAACTTAAAAGTCCATCAACAGCGGCTTTTCCCGCCTCTGGATATAAAGCAAGAGGAATGCTTGCAGCTAAAATAGCAATTAGCGAAGACCAGAAAATTCCCGGGTCGATCGTTAATTTTTTGTTTTTTTGAACGGTATTCATTACCTTTACCTCACACATAGTCCTTTAGGGAGGGGTACCTCAAGTTTTATTTGTTATTGCTTGAGGTGATTATTACCGGCACTGTCAATTATTGATACCTTATATTTTTCTAATATTTAAAAAATCGTTTCAATAAAAATGTGTGTGAACCGGTAGAAAAAAGCTATTGTTGTAATCGAATCAAGGCATCGGCAGCAACTGCACCTTTACCTTTAGGCCTGACCATCAAGGGGTTGATATCCAGTTCGGTAACACTGTCCCAGTGATCCATAGCAAAATCAGCTACGGCCATAATGGCATCTACTACGGCTTCCAAGTCGCCTTCCGGGCGGCCTCGAAAACCCCGCAGCAACGCGCTGCCTTTGAGTGATAGAACAGCCGTACTAGCTGCTTCGCGGGTGATTGGCAGCAGCATAATTGCACTGTCGTTGAGCAGGTTGACCAGAATCCCGCCCGTACCAATAATCAATGCCAGTCCGAACTGTTCATCTCGTTTGAGGCCAATGATCAGCTCGCCAACAAAGTCTGAAATCATAGGTTCGATCAGAAAGCGGGCATCGGCGAGTCCCTGTTCGGCTAGGCGCCCCGCCATTACCTCAACGGCGCTGGCCACGGCGCTGCCATCTTTAAGATTGAGCATGACGGCCCCAGCCTCGGTCTTGTGAGCCAGCCTGTCGCTGACCCCTTTCATCACCACCGGGTAGCCAACTTCGTCCGCTGCTTCTACCACATCTGCTTTGTTTACACAGCGACCGCCAGGTAGTTGCAGGCCATAGTGGCTAACCAGTTGTTTAGAGGCCCACTCATCTAGCATCTTGCTCTCGCCTTCCACCAATAAAGGCCCACGCAGAAGTAGTTGCTCAGAGTCATACATTGCGGCCACTTGACGGCGGCGCTCGCCATAACGCACAAGCCGTGCCAACGCTGCAACACCGTCTTTCAGACTTTGCAATGGTGCAATACCAGCTTTCGCTAACCGCTGGCGGGCGTTCTCCGGCATTAGCTCGCTGAGGTTAGAGATCACGGCGCAGGTCTTGGGGTGGTTGGCGTGAGCCGCAATTAAAGAGTCAACCGCCACTTGCCATTCGTAATCGTTACCAATACCCTGTTTGGGGAAGTCCAAAGCTAATACGGTAACGTCATAGTCGCCCTCCATCATAATGCCAAATACCTCGGTACAGGCTTCAAGGTTGCCCCAAATTGAGGTGTTGTAGTCTAGGGGGTTGGAAAAGCTGGCAAAATCGGGCAGCCATTCACCTAGTTTTTGTTCCTGTACCTTGGATAAGCTTGGCAGCTGAAGATTATAGTGATCCAGGCTATCAGCTAGCATGGCACTATCACCGCCAGAGCAGGTCAGCACGCCGATACGATCCCCTTTGGGAAGTTCGCACAGAGAGGCAATCTTTAGGGTTTCAAGCAATTCAGACAAAGAGTGCACACGTAGGATGCCCAGCCTATCGAACATCGCCTGATACATGTCATCAGAGCCCGCTAAGGAGCTGGTATGACTCATGGTCAGCTGGGTGCCGATCTCTGAGGTGCCTGCCTTGAGAACTACCAGAGGAATGCCTTTATCTAAAGCCTTCAGGGCAGCGCGGCTAAACGTTTCAATGTCTTTTAGCCCCTCGATATAAAAACCGATGGCGGTTACACGATCGTCTTCGAGCAGTGGCTCGATATAGTCGCCTGCGCCTAATACCGCCTGATTGCCAACGCTGATTACATGGGTGATTGAAAGTGAGCGGCCGTGCATGGTCAGATTCAGCGCTACGTTACCACTTTGGCTGATGATAGCGACGCCTTTATCGGTACGCTCACCACAAAGGCGATCCGGCCATAACGCGACGCCGTTGGTAAAATTTAGCAAGCCATAGCAATTGGGGCCCACTAATGCCATATCTCCGGCCGCTTCTATCAGTGAGTCTTGCAGTTCATCGCCATTGTTGCCTACCTCAGCAAAGCCAGCGGCGTAACAAACCACGCCGCCGCACCCACGTTTATTCAGGTCGGCGACGGCTTGAACCGTCAGCTTAGCGTTGATGGATACGAACGCTGCGTCAGGAGTGCCAGGTAAATCATCAATGCTGGCGAAACAGGGTATATCAGCGATTTCGTCGTACTTGGGATTAACCACCCATATTTCGCCATCAAAGCCGATGTCTCGAGTGTTTTGGATAGGAAGTGCCAGGTTGGAACCGCCAATAAATACAATACTGCGCGGTGAAAGCAGTCGTTGAAGATTTTCTTGTTTTGTCATGATTAGAAACCTTATAAGCCCAAAAAAAGAGTTAGGGTGCGCTCGTACGCGCCCTAGGGGACTTACCAACCAGTGTAAATATCGAGGCCACGCTTCTTAATTTGGCCGCTGATAATAACACGTTGGATTTCTGAAGTGCCTTCCCAGATACGGTCGACTCGGGTGTCACGCCACAAACGCTCAACCGCTTGTTCACGCATATAACCGCGACCACCCAGAATTTGTACAGCCTTGTCGCAAACTCGGCCCACCATTTCGGAGCAATACAGCTTCAATGCTGCCGCTTTGGCGTGATTAAGCTTGCGATCGCTGGTCTGGTCGATTTCCCAGCTCAATCGGTAGAGCATGGACTTGGCGGCCATGATTTCGACGCCCATATCAGCAAGCATGAATTCGATCGCTTGAAAGTTATTAATCGGTTGGCCAAATTGGATGCGTTCGGCGGCAAACTTGTTTGCTTCTTCAGCGGCTCGAATGGCGCCACCAACGCAACGGGCGGCTATTCCTAGGCGTGCTTCAACAAACCAATCCTTGGTCATATCGTAGCCTTGGCCGATTTCGCCTAGAATTTTATCTTCTCCAACAATCACGTCGTTGAAGATGTACTCAGGGTGCTTGAACGCAAAATGGTGGGTATAAAGCGGTGTGCGTTTGAGCTCTACACCAGGCAAGTTCTTTTCAACAAAAAATACGGTGGGTTTGGTTGAATCACCATCTACGTGAGCGTGTACTAGAATATAATCGGCAATGTCTCCGATGGTTACGAACCATTTTTCACCGTTGATTTTCCAGCCACCCTCGACCTTGTCTGCACGGGTCATGCACTGAGTCGGGTCAGAGCCTGCATCAGCTTCAGTAATGGCATAGGCGTCGCGACGTTTGCCCTGACAAGTCGGGATTAAATATTCTTCTTTTTGCGCCTGAGTAGCGAAGCGCATGGGATAGGAGGGATACCAAAGCGCGTCCCAGATGGCGCCAGTGGCTTTGCCTAGTTGCTCGTTGAGAATGGTCTGTTCAAAGATACTAAAGCCTTGGCCGCCATCTTCCTTGCTGTGGTTTGGTGCGTTAAAGCCCCACGCCAATGTGGCATCAATAATCTTTTGGTGGGTTTCACGGCTGATGCCGTCATTTTCTTCACACTCCATTTCATGAGGGAAGAGAACGGTTTCGGTAAACTCTTTGGCTTTTGCTTGCAGTTCAAGATGCTCTTTGGAAAGATTAAAATCCATTGTAAAGTCTCCAGGGAATGTTAGTGTTGCTGATTACGTGCCGTTTGTTTACGGGCCTAAACTCCTATTAACTCTACGCAGGAGTGCAAGGGTGTGGTTGACCAAAAACGACGTATTTATCATGAAATACGACAATGAGCGGTGTCGTTTTGTGGCGTAAAATCTGTTCTGTCGTTTTGGTGCATTTTTATGACGATTTTGTGCAATGGGTATATCGGGCTTTGCGCTAAGGTGGTGGCAATGGAACAACCAATACAAAAACAAACTATGGATTGAACAATATGTCAGTGTCTGTACATACCGAACACAGGGGCTCAGCGTTATTAATCACCTTGAATCGCCCCAAAGCTAACGCGATTGACTGCGCCACAAGTCTTGAGCTTTACGAGGCCTTGGCTGAATTTGAGCAGAACCCTTCTCTTCAGGTCGCGATTATTACTGGAGCCGGCCAGCGCTTCTTTTCAGCGGGCTGGGATCTTAAAGGCGCCGCCGCGGGGGAAGCGGTAGATGCTCACCACGGCCCTGGTGGTTTTGCCGGGCTGACCGAACTTTTCAGTCTGACCAAGCCTGTTATTGCAGCGGTTAACGGCATGGCAGTTGGTGGTGGTTTTGAACTGGTTTTGGCCTGCGATTTAATCGTGGCAGCTGACCATGCTCAGTTCTTCCTACCCGAAGCTCAGATTGGTATTGTTCCTGATTCAGGTGGCGTGTTTCGTCTACCCAAGCGGTTGCCTCGAGCAGTTGCTATGGAGATGCTATTAACGGGTAGTCGCCTGAGTGCAGACGAGGCTCTGCGTTGGGGATTAGTGAACGCCGTTGTTGCCCCGGACGAATTGATAGCGACGGCACTGGCGCTGGCCGGAAGAGTCGCTGCAAGTGCCCCCTTGGCTCAACAGGGAATCATGGAACTAGTCTCTGCCGGAGAATCACTTTCCGTACAGCAAGCGTTTGAACTTCAGCGTAGCGGATCGTTGCCGGCTTACAGACGCATGCTGCAATCACAGGATGCCGAAGAAGGCAGCAATGCTTTTGCGGAAGGCCGCCCCCCAATTTGGAAAGGGTGTTAAAAGGAGATAGGTTATGGAAAATATATTTAGATCTGATTTGTTTGCTGGTAAAACGGTTTTGATAACCGGTGGCGGGAGCGGCATTGGCCTGGCAATAGCTCGTAATTTCGGTACTTTGGGGGCTCGGGTGGTGATTGCGGCTCGAGACCAAGAACGATTGATTGAAGCGGGAAAGAGCCTGCGTGAGGCTGGTGTCGATGCGATCGAACTGGAAGTTAATATCCGTGATAGCGACTCTGTGGCAGGTCTAATAGAACAGCTAGAGCTGCAGGGAATTGGTATTGATATATTGATTAATAACGCTGGTGGACAATTTGCTGCGCCTGCCCTAGAGCTCTCTCCTAATGGCTTTCGGTCGGTTGTTGACCTTAACCTCACTGGCACTTTTCTTATGTGTCAGGCTTTTGCCCGGCACTGTATAAACCGCAAGCTCCCCGGATGTATCATTAATATTGTTTTGTGCCAGGCCAACGGGCTGCCCGGTATGGCGCACGCAGGTGCTGCCAGAGAAGGTGTCGTCAACTTAACCCGAACTCTAGCTTGGGAATGGTCAAATCTTGGTATTCGAGTGAATGCCGTGGCACCGGGCACTATCAAGACTGAAGCATTGGATCAGTATGACCCAGTTGCGCTGCAGGAGGGCATCAATAAGCTATTGATAAAGCGCATGGGTTTACCCGAAGAAGTTGCTCAATCAGTAGCTTATTTGGCATCACCCGCTGCTGGTTTTATCACCGGCACATGTCTCGCTCTGGATGGTGGTGAACACTTGACAGGCGCGTCTCCGCAACGTTAATCAAAGGATGACTTTTATGCCCTGTTATGAGTTTGAAGGTTTGATTCCGGTGGTGCATCCTAGTGCTTATGTTCACCCCACAGCAGTGCTGATCGGTGATGTGATTGTTGGCTCTAATGTTTACATTGCCCCGCTAGCATCTCTGCGTGGAGACTATGGCCGCTTAATCTTAGAGGATGGTTCCAATCTTCAGGACAGTTGTGTGATGCATGGATATTGCGACACTGACACCGTTGTTGAGGCTAACGGCCATATTGGGCACGGCGCAATTCTTCATGGCTGCATAGTAAAGCGTAATGCGCTAGTGGGTATGAATGCGGTAGTGATGGACGGAGCCATTATTGGTGAGGACAGCATCGTTGCCGCCGGCAGTTTTGTTAAGGCCGGCTTTAAAGGGGCACCCCGCCAGTTGTTGGTAGGTTCGCCTGCCAAAGTGATTCGTGAGGTTAGCGAACAGGACTTGCATTGGAAAAGCCTCAATACAAAAGAATATCAGTCGTTGGTCTTGCGCTCAGCCGCGAGCATGAACGTGGTTTCGCCGCTGCTAGAGATGGAAGCAGATCGCCCTAGACTAAAAGGAGTGACCGTCGTACAACCCAAAGTATGAGATAGAATCGAAGTGGTATATTCAAAAAAAATTGATGTATGTCAACGGTCTTCACTTGGGCTGCGAGCGAACTGTTTGCGGTAGCTTCGGGTGAAATGGGGAGCTGAATTGAATCCGCAGATGATTCTGATTTCAGAAATGCTTAAGCTGGACTCTTTCAGCAACTGTCGAGACCGTTCCAGCCGCAACTTCTTGTAATAGCCAGAAGGTGAGTTGTTCAGAAAACTGCGGAACAGGCGTTCCAGCTGCCGAACGGAAATGTGTGCGTACTTTGCCAGCTCTTTGGTGGACAAGGGAGACTCCAGATTTGCTTCCATCTTCTCCAACACGCGCAGAAGGCGTGGATGGTATATTTTGAGACGTGCGGATAAGTCGATGCGTTGCTTGTCCGATTTCTGACGGATACCACTTTTTATAAACTGTTCACAAACCTTGATTGCGAGACCGTGACCTAGCTCTGCCTGAATGATATAAAGCATCAGATCGATGGCCGAGGTTCCGCCGGCACAGGTGATCAGATTGTGCTCCACTTCAAACAGCTCGTTGGTGAGTTCCAGTTCGGGATGATCTTCTTGAAAGGAAGGTGCTGCTTCCCAGTGCAGGGCTATTTTGCGATTTTTCAGAAGCCCAGCTGCAGCCAGAAGATAGCAGCCGGTGTCCATGGCACCTATTAAAGAGCCTCCTCGGTTGAGTTTTTTAAGCCAAGCAACAGTTTCATCCCGGATATAGTTTTTCGGATTAAAGCTAGAGCAGACAAAAAGATTAAGGGGGGCTGCAGCATCACAGATGGCAACTGTTTGTTGCAAAGCCAATAGATTGCTCGCTACCACTGATGGGCCGTCCTCGGAAAGCAATTGCCAACGAAAAATCTCGCGGCCGGCAAAGCGGTTCGCTACTCGCAGCGGCTCAATAGCAGACAGTAGGGCGACCATTGCGTATTCAGGTAAAAGCAGAAAGGAAATAGTAAAGGCGCCATCTTTATCAGGCTTTAGGATCATAGTGATAAACCAAGTTTTTACTGAATACTATAACAGACAACGGAATATGTAAGTATCTACACTAGATAAATTTGTCCCCGAATTTAGGTTTTTAGGCTAAGTCCATTCAGTTATTTCCCATCTAGTTTACTCGCCAGAAAACAGTGAGTATTAGAATTCAGAAATGAGTAAAGCCCTTTGTTTAGAAGGCATAGTCTAAACGGAGTTTGTGGCACAGCCAGCCATCAGTACAGTGGATAGTGGGGGAATGGCAAAGATAATTTTCTAGTGACACCCCTATTCTTAGGTGTGCATGACTCTTATGAAGATCTTTTTAGGGCTACACAACGGGAAAATATACATGCATAAAATATACATGTACCAATTTATGCGGATCGTACAGCATCAAGAGATGGATTGCATTGATTGTATGGGACGACCAGTTTTGGACAAAGGAATTTGACGGTTGTCATCGATTGCGCAAGAACTTTTACTCTGAAAGATTTAGGATACACGCCGCTCTTGTCGCTTGTTTGTAGTTTCGAACGTGCCAAACCCCAATAAGTTAACCGTGCGAAGCCTTTCAGCAATAAGTTTTTTTAGAATTACCATCAATCTATGATTTTTAGAGTAGGGCTCTTAATCATCTGCTCTGAATAGAAATTAAAATCGTTTTCTTCAATAGTAATCAGATAAGTATTTTCAGAGGGAGACAACCATTTTATATTGTCAGTTACAGCTCTAGAAATGTCTTTTTCAGTAATGATTTTGAAATCCATATCTTTTTGTTCCCATTATCTGCGTTCTAACTCTAACTTCTCTATAGTCCTAGTATCATCTAAATGATTGCTATATTTAGCTTGCAGCGCTAATTGAGACGTTACTGATTTAATGTTTTTAGATATAACGTAAAAGTCAGTAGTCATTATTTTGAACTCACCTTTTTGAGATGGATGCTTAATTCCTATATCATCAGCAATTTGCTTAGTTATATTGATATCTAGAGGGAACTGCTCTTGTATACCTTCAGTACTACTTTGTCACTCGAAAAGAAAAATACCGCAAGCTCAAGACCAGGTGGTGTGTTCGTTTAGTCTTATGACCAAAGACACGGTGAGATCTTCCAAGTGAGGATATATCAGCTACTTTGACAAATGGCTGATAATCTTTTGAAGACTTATTTGTCATAGCTCTTTTTGTATTTTTGTTATTCAAAAAAAATCCTTTGCCATCTCGTTAATACAAGATAGCAAAGGATTAATCATCACACAATAGTATGATAGGTAATTACTCAGTATGATAAGTAATTACTCGCTGACAATAAATATTGTTAAATTGGTAAACATTATTCGACTGTAACTGATTTTGCTAGGTTACGTGGCTGATCAACGTCTGTACCGCGCATTACTGCGACATGATATGACAGCAATTGTACTGGCACGCTATAAACAATCGGCGCAAGCGTTTCGCAAACATCTGGCACATACACCACGTGCAATCTATCTGCTGCGACCATTTGACTGGATTCGCTTGCAAAGACAAACAACTCACCATGACGGGCATGTACTTCTTGCATATTGGCTTTTAGCTTATCAAACATACTGTCTTTTGGGGCTAGCACCACGATAGGCATATCTTTATCCACTAATGCCAATGGTCCGTGCTTCAGCTCGCCTGCTGCATAGCCTTCAGCGTGGATATAAGAGATTTCCTTTAACTTTAATGCGCCTTCTAGAGCAATTGGGAACTGTAAACCACGACCTAAGAATAAGCAGCTTTTCTTATATTCAAAATGCTCACTCATGATCTTGATAGGCGCGTCGAGGTGTAAGCTGGCATGGAGCTGACCCGGTAGTTGTTGCAGTTGACCAAGTAGCGTGCTCAAATTTTCATCAGTCATGCGCTGTTGGGTCACACCTACCTTTAATAACAATAACATCAGTGCCGCAAGCTGAGTGGTAAAGGCTTTGGTAGATGCCACGCCAATCTCGGGACCGGCAAGCGTTGGTAAGAAGATATCCGTTTCACGTACCAATGATGAGGTTGGCACATTGCATAATGCCAGACTTACCAGTCCAATAGGAGACTGTTTTTGAATATCACGTAGTGCAGATAAAGTATCAGCAGTCTCGCCCGACTGAGAAATACAAATCACTAAAGAGTTATCAATGACGACTGGATTGCGATAACGGAACTCACTGGCAACTTCCACTGAGCAAGGCACACGAATAAGACTCTCAAACCAATATTTTGCGACCAAACCTGAATGATAGCTAGTACCACAAGCGATCACTTGTACGTGCTTAATGCCTTTTAATTGCGTTTCATGACGTTGCAGAAAATCATCACGCAGTTTAGTTGGCCCATCATTATCTAATGCCATCTCGAGAGTGCGAGCGACGGCATCTGGCTGCTCGTAGATTTCCTTGAGCATATAATGCTTAAATTCGCCTTTGTCCGCATTGTGTTGTGCTGCGTCAATTTCATGGATTTGGCGTGTGACCTCGATACCATTAGCGTAAACCTGAATACTATTACGCGTTAATCGGGCAATATCGCCTTCCTCTAGATACATAAAACGATTGGTCACTGGTAAAAGTGCCAATTGATCGGAGGCGATAAAGTTTTCGCCAATACCGACGCCAATCACTAAAGGAGAGCCCAAACGTACCGTAATAAGCTCTTCTGGGCAATCAATATGGATAACGCCAAGGGCAAATGCGCCATGTAATAAAGGAGTGACAGTGCGAACGGCTTCTAATAAGTCAGGCGTTGCTTTATAGATATCGTTAATAAGATGCGCGACGACTTCGGTATCGGTTTGCGAGGTAAACTCGTACCCTTTGGCAATTAATTCTTCTTTTAGCTCGGCGTAGTTTTCAACGATACCATTATGTACCACAGCAATCTTGCCTGAAACATGCGGATGGGCGTTACGCTGAGCCGGCTCGCCATGCGTTGCCCAGCGTGTATGCGCAATACCAATATGACCATCGAAAAACTCTGGGTTGACTGCGACGGCATCGACTAAGGCCTGAACTTTACCCACTTGGCGCTCACGGTGGAGCTCGCCATCACGAATGACAGTCAGACCAGCAGAATCATAGCCTCTATATTCTAGGCGCTTAAGTCCCTCAAGTAAGATATTGGCGATATTACGCTCAGCCACTGCTCCAACTATTCCGCACATAACTATTCCTTAAATTTAATTATTAGTATTTCGATATATGACGATGTCTGGTTAATCTATAAATATAAATAAGCAGCACCACAAATCATTGTCGTACTGCTTGAGATTGCTAAGAGCCGTTTTTATTTAGCTAACTGTCAACGCTGCCATTATTTTTTAGTCGGACGCTTAAAGTCATTTTTCTGTGTTTGACGAGCACGACCAAAGGCTAGTGCATGAGCATCAACGTTTTTAGTAATTACTGAACCAGCTGCCACAGTAGCGGTATCACCAATTTTCACTGGTGCCACTAGACTTGAGTTAGAGCCAATAAAGGCATTATCTTCAATGATGGTTTGTGATTTATTCACACCATCATAATTGCAAGTAATCACACCAGCGCCAACGTTGACACCAGTACCAATAGTGGCATCACCAATATAGCTTAGATGATTAACCTTGCTACCATCACCAATCGTTGATTTTTTAATTTCGACAAAATTACCGACTTTGCTGTTGTCAGAGAGTACGGTCTCAGGACGTAAATGCGCAAAAGGACCAATATCTACACCTGCGCCAACTTCAGCGCTATCAATCACGCAATAAGGTTTTATATGACAAGCGTTGCCTATCTGGGCGTTTTTAATGACACAGCCCGCTTCAATATAAACATTATCACCTAAGACACAATCGCCTTCAAATACCACACCCACATCGACAAACACGTCCTGACCTGCGCTCAAGGTGCCACGAATATCGACACGAGTAGGGTCAGCGAACTGTACCCCTGCTTCTTGTAAGTCAGCGACCAGTTTACCTTGCCATGTACGCTCTAAGCTAGCAAGTTGTTGGCGGTTATTCACGCCTTCAATCTCAAAGGTATACTCAGGCTCAATCGCTGCAATAGTGATGCCATCAGCAACCGCCATTTTGACAATATCGGTCAGATAGTATTCTTGCTGCGCATTGTCATTTGATAGCTTGGGCAAAAATTTATGCAATAAAGCGTTATCGACGCAGTAAATACCGCTATTAATTTCTTGTATCTGCTGCTCATCGCTATTGGCGTCTTTTTGCTCAATAATGGCTTCAATATTGCCATCTTTATCACGTTTAATACGACCAAGACCAAATGGATTATCTACGGTTAGCGTCAACATAGACATACCGTCAGTATTGGCATCCTGTAGTGTCGCTAAAGTTTGACAGCTAACCAATGGCACGTCGCCGTAAAGAATGAGGCTTTGTCCATCTTTTGGTAACTCAGACAGAGTCACTTTGACCGCATGTCCCGTGCCCAACTGCTCAGTTTGGGCGACCCAAGTAATGGGCAAATGCGCATATTGCTGGTCAATGTGATGTTGTACTTGCTCGCCACCAAAACCATGGACAATGATGGTGTCATCAACCGTCAATTGATGGCAAGTGTCTAACACGTGACCTAGCAATGACTTGCCAGCCAATGTCTGTAGCACTTTTGGCTTGGCCGACTGCATACGCGTGCCTTTACCAGCAGCGAGGATAATTACCGAAAGAGAAGATGTCATAATAGCCCTACAAATGTAACAAAATATAATTTGAGATTATAGCGTAAATTGGCATTTAACTAAAACGCTATGTCGTGACCTCTTTGTAATTCAGCTATCGCTAACAGCAATATTAAATGATGAAAGTTGTTGTGGTATAACCATCTGGTTACAAGATAAAATAAATGCGCTGCTAATGTAAAATTAGAGGATCATATTATAAATAATAACCCAAACTGCCGCTGCCATAATGCCAGCAATAATGTCATCTAACATAATGCCTAGACCGCCAGCGACTTTTTTATCTGCCCATCCAATGGGTGGTGGCTTAATGATGTCAAAAAAGCGAAAGAGTATAAAGATCATGATCAGAGCAGCGACAGAAAAAGGTTGCGAGATATTGTGCCAAAAATTACCGTCAGCAATACCTATATAAGACAACGGCAATAAGGTAATCCATATACCTGCCCACTCATCCCAGACGATATGTGGGTCATCATGACCGCCCATCAAATCTGAGGTGCGACCACATATCCAGATACCAATGATGCAAGATAAAAGTGTAATAATTAAAAATGGTATAAAACCTAAGCTTAGCAGCGGTATTGCAACGATTAAGCCGCCAACCGTACCCCAAGTGCCGGGTGCCCGGCGAGGTAAACCACTGCCTAAGCCAATACCGAGCCAATAAACTGCGCGGTCAAGTATGGTGGCGTTGGTTGGCAGAGGAGGGCAATCATTGGCTTTACGGATATCGGGCTTAACTAGGTCGTGATCGGTCATGGGTTAACCTGCAAAATGTTGGTAACCCGTAAGATTGGGCCAAGTAATAAACGGTGAGGGATGGGTGGGTGTTACTGGCTGATCTTGATAATAAAGTTCAGGACGTTTATGCGCCGCATTATCTGTATTTCTATCACTCGCCAATGCAATCACATTACCAATGTAAGTCACAGGCGTATTAACGTCGGTACAAGAAGGCGGCTCGATATGGGGAGGCAAGGTAAAAGCCAACTCATAATCATCGCCACCAGCCAATTGACACAATAGCCGCTCAGATACATCGATACTAGCTAAAGGGTTACTGGTAGGAAGAGCTTCCAAATTAAGTCTCATAGCGATGCCGCTTTGCTCGCAGATATGACCAAGATCTTGATAAAGACCATCAGAGATATCTATCATTGACGTTGCACCGATTTGTGCTAGTGCTGCACCTAAGCTAATACGTGGTGTTGGCATATGAAGTCGATGCGCAAGTTCAATACCGATAGCATTATCAGGGTGCTGTAAGGCATAAGCGGCATCACCAAGTGTACCTGATACATAAATTTTATCACCGACTTGCGCACCTGAGCGATAGACAGCTGGAGTATCTGCGGCAAGCAGCCCTTGGGCACTGACACTTAACACTAAGCTATCATTACGGGTCGTATCGCCGCCGATAAGGGTTACGCCAAATAACTGGCAAGCATGAAATAAACCTTTGGCAAACTCAGTCAGCCACTGACTATTAGCAAGGCGCTGAGGTAATGCTAATGCCAGTAAAATGCTATGCGGCGTGGCACCCATCGCCGCAATGTCCGAGACGTTAACGGCTACTGCTTTATAACCGATAGCAAATGCCAGCTCATTAACTTGATCCCAACCAGCACTAAAGTGTCGACCTTGAACCAAAGTATCAATGCAGCTGACCAAGCGCGAGCCTATAGGCAACGCCATCACTGCCGCATCATCACCGATGCCTTTTTCGACACCATTCGATAATGATTGTGCCGCTTGCATCTGTGAAAATATACGCTCAATCAGCTCAAATTCATTCATGGCTAGTCTTGGCTTTTTTCATCAGTATCGTTTAATTCAGCACTTTTGGTATCAAAATCAACGCTATTCGAGTCAAGTAATTCGACCTCTGCTGTAACTTTGTCATTGCTAGCAGCGATGTTTTCTTCTACTGGCTGATCATTGGCAATGTTTTCGGCAGTAACGGCAATCTCGTCTGCTTTATCAACGATGACTGTTTCGATGCTAGTCGGTTTAATAATAATTTCCTCAACCGTATTTTGAGTATCGTTCTGCTTACTGGCTTTGTAATCAGTAATATTTGCTAAAGCTTTACTGACACTATTGCGTTTAACACTGGCATTATTAGCACTGATACGTGGTTTATTTGATGCTGTTGGCTTTTCTTCGATATCACTATTATTAGCATTGATATCTGTGTTTTTATCCGCTTTAGTAACAGGCTTGGCTGCTGCTTTTTGTGAGGTGCGAAGATTGGCTTTGCTATCCGCTTCTACTTCGGCAGCACGTAGCTCAACTGCCATTCTATCTAAGACGGCATTAATTAGTTTATGTGCATCGGTTGCGCCAAAATGATTGTTTAGCTTCATCGCTTCATCAAGTACCACTTTGTACGGAATTTCTAAACGATTTTGTAGCTCGTAAGCGCCAACCAAAAGAATGGCATGTTCAACCGTATCGAGTTTATTAATTTCACGATCTAGATGCTGGCTAATAAGCGCATCTAAGGCATCAATCTGCTCTGGGATATCGCGCATCATTTCATGATAGTAGCCAATATGTACAGTATGCATGGCATTGGTCGCGCGTGTACGAGCAGCAATATCGTGCGGGGCATTGGCTTTCCAACCAAGCTTGCCATCGATATCAAAACGGCGGTCAGTAACCAGCCATTCATATAGACCTTGCATAGCAAAGCGGCGTGCCTTACGAATAGCAGTGTGACTGGTCTTATAAGAAGACTCACTCATATCAAAGGTTTGATCACCCGCACTGCTGCTCGCGATGCGCGTGGCTTCAGCTTGTTGGTCATTAACTTGTGCGGTTTGTGCAGCGCTAATAGCGCGCTTGAGTTGGTCAGTCATAAGGGGTCTATACCTAGTTTTTGAGATAATAAGTTTAAAAATAAAATGTTAAATAGTGGTCGACTCGCAAATGTTGCTAGTCAGTCTTGGAGATGAATGTTCGATAATCATTTAAAATATTAATGCTAATGCTATTGTAAAGTGCTGAGGGCTATCGTTATAACCATAGCCCCATTTCAAACAATAAATAATAATTTTATACTCATAAATGCGGCTAACAGTGAGTGCAATTAAGCGTCTTCGCTGCCATCATCAATGTCTAACTGTGATAACACAGCAAGCATTTCTAGTACAACCATCGCTGCTTCTGAACCTTTATTACCAGCTTTAGTACCAGCACGCTCAATCGCTTGCTCGATGCTGTCAGTAGTCAATACGCCGTTTGCTACTGGAATATTATAGTCAATGGCAACACTGCTTAAACCTTTAGCAGATTCGCTTGCGACAAAGTCAAAATGCGGCGTGCTACCACGGATAATCGCACCCAAAGCAACGATAGCGTCAAAGCGATCAGACTCAGCAGCGCGCTGTGCAACCAATGGCAACTCGAAAGCACCCGGCACACGAATCACGGTGATGTTACTGCCCAATACGCCATGACGAAGCAATGCATCAATCGCACCATCAACCAATGACTCAACGACAAAACCATTAAAACGACCGACGACGATACCGATACGCACGTCCTCGTTTTGATGTAAATTGCCATCAATATGGGTCACGTCATTGCGTTGCTGTTGTAAATTTGACATAAAAAATCCTTTGCCGAATAGGCTATTAATAGAAGTATAAGAATCTAAGTATTAGGAATCTAAATATATTGCTAGGTTCAAATCGCTTATTTAATTGGCTAGTGAGCAGATAAATAGGCAGTCAAATGAACGAAAACCAAATGATAATAAGCAGTTAGCGCTATGATAACATTTTTTTCTACTATGTTTGTATTTTACCAACGTCTTACAAACGCATTTGTATGCCTTGCGCTGCCATATATGCTTTGGCTTCTTGAACGGTATATTCACCAAAGTGAAAAATACTGGCAGCAAGGACGGCATCGACGCCGCCTTCTAATACGCCTTCGGCTAAATGCTGTAAATTACCGACGCCACCTGACGCGATAACTGGTACATTTACACGACTGGTAATTTGCTTCATGAGCGCCAAATCGTAACCTTTTTTGGTGCCATCGCCATCCATAGAAGTTACCAATAATTCACCGGCGCCAAGCTCAGCCATTTTGCTTGCCCAAGCGACGGCATCAATGCCCGTTGGCTTACGACCGCCGTGGGTAAAAATCTCCCAGCGTGGCATGATAATGCCATCAACCTCAATATCAGCAACGCGCTTGGCATCGATAGCAACGACGATACATTGATTGCCAAATTTTTGCGAGGCTTCACCGACGAACTCAGGAGTAAATACTGCAGCAGAATTGATCGCTACTTTATCCGCGCCTGCATTAAGCAAATTACGAATATCGGCAATTTTACGCACACCGCCGCCGACAGTTAATGGCACAAATACCGTTTCCGCCATACGTTCTACCGTATGATAAGTGGTGTCACGCTCGTCATTGGTTGCGGTAATGTCCAAAAAAGTAATCTCATCGGCGCCTTGTTCATTGTAGCGTTTCGCCACTTCGACAGGGTCGCCTGCATCTTTAATATCGACAAATTGTACGCCTTTGACCACGCGCCCATTATCAACGTCCAAACAAGGGATTATACGCTTTGCTAACATAGGGTCTTTCACCTTATAATCAATTCATTCTATAAGCGCTAGTCTAGCAAAATCACCGCCATCTCAGGCAGGTTTTCGCAAGATTAATGTGCTTTTTGCCAAAGTTTATCTATAAGCGGTGCAATCGTCGCCATCACCGTCTATATTTATCCTATTTACCTTTATTTAATTGCCATAAGTGAGATGTCATGTCCGTCTATACCCAGTTAACCGATGACCAATTTGCTACCTTTTGCCAACGTTTTGGCGTGTCATTCGCCCGTGCCATTCCGATTACCCAAGGTATCAAAAACTCTAACTGGTTTATTCAGACGACTGACGATGTAGATGGTGCACATTCTTATGTGTTTACCTTGTTTGAAGAACGTCCACCAGAAGACATCGAAAAGATGGCGGTCATCTTAAATCAACTAGACGGTAAATTGCCGGTAGCGGCGCCGTTATCATTGGTTGATAGTGCAGAAAAATGTTATGTCATACGCTATGACAATAAAGCGATTACGCTAGTGCCCTGTTTGGCAGGCTCGCATCCACAGCAGACCACGCAAGCGATGTGCCATGAAATTGGCGCCGCTTTAGCAATGTTGCATGAAACTTTGCAAGCATTACAGCCAAGCGAGCAGTATGGCGTGCCGTTATACCCATGGAGCGATGTGCGCGACCGTGAAAGCCAGTTTATGCCAGCTGATGAAGCCAAACTGATGAGCGATATTTGGCAGTCTTATACGGACTTGCCGCTTGCAACTTTGCCAAAAGGCTTATGTCATTTAGACATGTTTGCTGATAATACCTTATGGAACTTATCTTTAAATAACAGTCAAAAAGGTGAAGCGCGTCTGACGGGGTTATTAGATTTCACCGAAGTCAGCGTCGAGCATTATGTGATGGATATTGCCATTACCATTAATGACTTTTGTACTACTTGGGGTATGGCTGAACAAGGCGAGTCGGTGAATTTTGACCGCAGCAAAATGGCGGCTTTTTTGCAAGGCTATGAGTCGAAACGCATGCTCGGTGAAGATGAAAAGCATGCACTACCTGTTATGCTCGCAAAAGCTGCGGTGATTTTTTGGCTATTACGTCTCAACGTCATTCATTATAACCGTACCGAAGGTCGTACCGGTGATAACATCATGGTCAAAAACCCTGACTTGATGAAGCGTCTAGCTGCTTATCATTGGTCACATGTTGAAAAAGCACAAAATACGGTATTTGTACTGTTAGCTATTAATAATAAGATCAAAAAGCCGATAGCCGGTGTGTTTAGCAGTATTACGCAAGCTGAGCAAACATGTGATAGTTTAGGTAGTAGCAGCGATTTTATTATTAAAGAATATACGCTCGATCAATTAGTATAATTTTTTTTGAGCATTCTTGTATCACAAATATAAAGGCGAACTCATGACCGATCAAGTTGATAACTGGCACAAACTGGCACGCTACGATACCAATATCCAAGGTGAGTTACATGCCAATTTGCTGCGTAATAACGATATTACTGTTTCTCTACAACCGCTGAGTGCGATGCCTGGTATGAATTCTGGCATCGTGCTTTGGGTACAAGATACCGATTTGGTACATGCCAAACGCATTTTGGATAGTATTGATAAGGATGCGGCAAGCTTGTCTGAAACAGACGACAATAACGGCGGTACTCTATAAATGTGTCAACTTTTAGGTATGAACTGTAATACACCAACCGATATTGGTTTTAGCTTTGCAGGCTTCCGTCGTCGCGGCGGCATGACAGACAGTCATGAGGATGGTTTTGGTATTGCATTTTTTGAGCGTAGCGAATGCACTAATAGTGAAAAGTCGGACAATGCCTCGACTGGTCTACGCTTATTCCATGACAATCGCCCAAGCCATTTATCGCCCGTTGCTGATTTGGTTAATAATTATCCAATTAAAGCGATGAATGTTATCGCACATATTCGTAAAGCCACCCAAGGTCAGAATTGTTTGGCGAATACCCATCCTTTTGTCCGTGAAGTCTGGGGCGAGCAGTGGGTATTTGCGCATAATGGACAGATGAATAGCGAATTTATTAAACGCTGCCAGCGCCTGCAAGACAATGGTAATGCCTCACATTGCCAACCAGTCGGCACAACTGATTCTGAAATGGCGTTCTGCTATCTGGTTAATCGCCTGAAAAGCAGCTTTAAAACTCGTCCAGATGACAAAACACTATTTAACTTTTTGACCACCCAATGTCGTTATTTATCAGCTAACGGTTTGTTTAATTGCTTAATATCGAATGGTCAATGGCAATTGGCTTATGCTGGCAGTTTACTGTTTTATCTCACGCGCAAAGCGCCATTTGGTGAAGCGAAATTAGCAGATGATGATTTGGCGATTAACTTTGGTGATGTAACCACTGATAAAGATAAAGTGACTATCTTAGTGACTGTGCCATTGACTGAAAATGAAAAATGGCAACAGTTGGCAGTCAATGAGTGTTTAATATTTCAAGATGGGGATGTCATTTATAAAGACAGCCCAAGCCAGCGCAAGTTTTTGACGATTGAGGAAGGCGTTGCGGTAGCACGGGCAGTTGGGGCGAGTGTTTAGGAGTGGGGAATAGTGGATGTTAATTAAATATACATTCCACAACAACGCTTAAATTTCTCACCCGAACCGCAAATACACGGCTGTTTTTGGGTTATAGTCATTTCTACTGTTGGATCTAAAAAGTACCAACGCGCATCGTTGTTCGTTTTGTCTGTTACTTTTACAAAGGCAGACAATTCATGATGCGCCTGCAAGCCATCATCTTCATTATCAGAGACATTAAAGTAAGCCTTAAATTCAACTTGCGCATGACGTTTACCTAGCTTTGGTGTGTGCGCGACGATTTCCAATCCTGCCCAATCCGTCTTTTTTGCCCAACTCTCAATCGAATGAATATCAAGTAATGCTTGCTGCGCGGGTAGTGTAGTCTTGACGATATAGTTTGTCTTGACCAACACAAAGGCACTATAACGCGACCGCATGAGGCGTTCAGCAGTGTCAGTTTTTATGCCGTCAGCTTTATCAGTTTCTTCGCTCAATAAACTGTTATGGTAAGGCTGGCAGCAATCTTGATAAAGTAGCAGCGCGCTAATGTCATCCGATGACGGGTTCATTTGGCAAGGGCAGATTGGTAGGGAAATTGACATTATTTACTCAAGTTATTATTCGTTTTGATAGCTTCATAAGTTTTAATTTAGCCAGTTTTTTATCAATTCTGGCCATAGACCGATTTTAAGCTTTGCCCAAGGTGCGGGGTCAAGTAGCTGCTGCCAAAAACCATCAAACGGTGGCGCAAAATATAGCAGGAGCGCAAGGATGACGTACAGTAGCAGATACCACCATTTATCTTTATGCTGATAGAACTTCATCGCCGTACCCGATGAGCGCTTCATTTTCATATTGGATAAATTCACACTATATAGCTCATCCAATGCCAAATGCACTATCGCACCGCCGAATAAAAACAAGCCGTAAAACCAGCTAACCGTCAACGGTAAGTGTAAAATATCGTAGCTAATATAGGTCATTCCAAGCCCCATTATCGCCATATAGGGCACCGAATGAATGACACCGCGATGCACGGTCATATTGGTAAAAATCGAAAATACCACATAACGCATAAAGCCGTAGCCTGCTAGCCATAATGCTATGAGCGCCAGTAAACTCAGCTCACTACGCCAATGCATTACCAGACCAAAGGCAAAAATAAACGAGGTAATATTAAAACCAAGTTTAATGGGCGTCGAGTTATCTGAATCTAAATCAGGCAACAGTCCCCCGATGGTACCGAGCGCCACACACATCAAAAAACCTGAATCATCAATCAAGCCAGCTTTATAAACCGTTAGACTCATCGTACCACTGACCATGAATGCGACATTTAAGTGGGTGTTAAAATTTGCCATAAAAACTCATCAATAAGTAGCGCACGAAAACGTCATTTCGAGCGGCTCGTCTAGCCGTAAAAAAGCGCTCCATGATACCATAGCCACGCCAGTCGTCTAATAGAGATAGTGAATATGACCGCCACTGAATTACCTGCCAAGCCTAATACCAATCTTTGCAACGCTCCTTTCGATGCGCTTGTTAATGCGCCTGTTGAAGCTGTTATTGATAACTCGTCTGCAGGTGATAGCAGGCTTGATGACAGCTTTGTTGTTATTGACTGGCAAGCGCCATGGCTGTGTCACTTAAATCAGTTAGATTATATAAGTCACGCCATTACTCAGCTAAGTGGCTTAAAGAACGACCCTGCTCAGACAGATAAAATTGAAAACTCACCTGATATTATCGCCAAGGTTTTAAATACAGTGTTGCAGCAACAGGCTGATGACCTACTTCAGTCATTACCGCAAACCAAACCTGCACTAAACAATCAATCCCACACCTTACGATTTGTCTCACAAAATGCGCTGCCAGAAGGCGAAGCGTACGAGAGTTTTATCGGTACGACTGGTAATATTCCGACCCGTAATAATTTGCATGATTTATTTAACGGTAGCATTTGGCTAACCTTTCCTAAGACCAAAGCCCTGCTGAATTATTATCATATGCTTGAAATCAATCAACAAGGTATTGGTGCCAGTCGCGGGCGTGTCCGCGATACCATTACCGTACTTGATGAGAACGGCGCGATTTTAGTGACAGCAGAGCCTAGTATTGGTGAGGCACTAGTGGATTTTGACTGGCAAAAAAGTTTGGTAGAACCGCGCGAGCAGTGGGATAAGCCAAAGCAATCGAATAACCACTCTCGGGCGGCGGTTTATATTTTTGGTCATGCACTATTAGAGAAGCTACTTCAGCCGCGCAAGGCATTATGCGCCCATAGTATTGTTATTTATGTGACGCCAGATTTTTTTGTCTTATCGCTATCTGAGCGTATTAGTCATTTGGATCAGAAAGTAGCTGATTATATGGAGGCATTATTATCACAACCGGATGTGACACCGCGCAAACTGTCTCCATTGCCTATTTTGGGTGTGCCGCATTTTTGGGCTGAAAATGCCAAGCCTAACTTTTATGATGATAGCCAAGTGTTTCGCAGTGGTCGCCGTCAAAAATAAAAAGATAAGGGAATACCTTACGAGTTAACCGTTAATGCTTAACCGCTAAAGCATTGTTACGTTTACGATTGTGCCACGATTTGACTACGTCTAGACGTTAACAAAGCTCGGGTTATTTGTTATGGTAAAAGGACGTTACTGTTAAATACTAAAGATATGCTTATGTCTTTTGTTACCTAAGATTTTGTTAGTATAAAAATACAGCGGTCTATTTTTCTTAGCAACTCTTATGAGTCATTAATTTGAGTTGTTAATAACAGCTACTAAAGTTAGCCATTAAATTCATTTAGTAAAAATTTAAGCACTATTATTTAGCCACCAATTATCAGCATAAATGCTTATTGATTGATAGTCATATTAGTTCAAGAGTCATTTATGTTCAGGATCTATAACAACGATAAGGAAGCTACCATGAGTGATATTTTTAATGTAAAAGACACCATTACGGTCGATAGCAAGGACCATACCTATTATAGTCTGCCCAAGCTAACCGAGACTTACGAAAACATCAGCAAGTTACCATTTTGCATGAAAGTCGTTTTAGAAAACTTATTGCGTAATGAAGATGACGGGCAGTCTGTTGGCAAAAATCACATCGAAGCGGTCGCCAATTGGGATGCAGGCGCAGAAGCGTCAAAAGAAATAGCCTTTATGCCAGCCCGTGTTGTCCTGCAAGATTTTACTGGTGTGCCATCGGTAGTCGATTTGGCAGCGATGCGTGATGCCGTAGTTGAGCTTGGCGGCAAAGCTGAGCAAATTAACCCGTTTATCCCAAGTGAATTGGTCGTCGATCACTCAGTACAAGTCGATGCTTATGGCCGCGAAGATGCCATAGATCTTAACGAAAAGATTGAGTTCAAGCGTAATAATGAGCGCTATGAATTTCTGCATTGGGGCAAGAATGCCTTTAAAAACTTCGTTGTCGTGCCACCAGCCACAGGTATTGTGCATCAGGTTAACTTAGAGTACTTGGCCCGTGTGGTAATGGCTGCTGATGTCGACGGTGAGCTGACCGCTTATCCTGATACGGTATTTGGTACTGACAGTCACACTACTATGATTAATGGTATTGGTGTACTTGGTTGGGGCGTGGGCGGTATTGAAGCGGAAGCGGCAATGCTTGGTCAGCCATCATCAATGCTCATCCCACAAGTGGTTGGTTTTGAGCTAAAAGGTAAGTTAACCGAAGGCGTTACTGCAACGGATTTAGTGTTACGCGTCGTTGAGATGCTGCGTGCGCATGGTGTGGTTGGTAAGTTCGTCGAATTTTATGGCGAAGGCTTACATAGTATGCCACTTGCAGATCGTGCCACCATTGCCAATATGTCACCAGAATATGGTGCAACCTGCGGTATTTTCCCGATTGACCAAATGGCGATTGATTATCTACGTCTATCAGGTCGTGATGAAGCCCAAATAGAGTTGGTTGAAAAATATGCCAAGGCGCAAGGCTTATGGCATGATGCAGATACGCCAGCAGCGACCTACTCAAGTAAGTTGGAATTGGATTTATCATCAGTACAGCCCGCACTTGCTGGTCCGAACTTGCCACAACAGCGTATTAATCTATCTGATATGCATGAAAAATTTGGCGAAACCTTGACGGCGATGACCAAAGACCGTAAGAAAGAAGTTGAAGCCAAGGTTCGCTTCGATGAAGAAGGCGGTAAGCAAGAGCAAGCAAAAACGCTCGCGGCAAAACCTAATCCTTTTTGCGCGGAAGGCAGTACTTACTGCACGGTCAAAATCGAAGACGAAGAGTATAGATTGCGTGATGGTTCTGTCGTTATCGCAGCGATTACTTCTTGTACCAATACCTCAAACCCAGCAGTGATGATTGGCGCAGGTTTGGTTGCCAAAAAAGCCGCGGCAAAAGGCCTAACAGCTAAACCATGGGTTAAAACTTCACTGGCTCCAGGGTCAAAAGTAGTAACTGATTATCTTGAAAAAGCCAAATTGATGGATGAGCTAGAGAAAATAGGCTTCTATCTGGTTGGTTATGGCTGTACCACTTGTATCGGTAACTCAGGTCCGCTATTAGGGGCGATTGAAGAGGCTATCGAAGAAGGTGATTTGGTTGCCGCTGCTGTACTATCAGGTAACCGTAACTTTGAAGGTCGTATTCACTCGCACGTAAAAGCCAGCTACTTGGCATCACCGCCATTGGTAGTCGCTTATGCGCTGGCAGGTACTGTCGATATTGACTTGACCACGCATCCGCTAGGACAAGACCAAGAAGGCAATGATGTATTCCTAAAAGACATCTGGCCAACGTCAGAAGAAATTAACGAGCTAATTGCCAATAATATCGACGCCGATATGTTCCGCAAAAACTATGGCGAAGTGTTTGACGGTAGTGCAGCATGGAACGCGATTAGCTCAGCCGATAGCCAGCTGTATCCATGGAGCGAAGAGTCTACGTACATTAAGAACCCACCGTTCTTTGATGGCATGACCATGGAGCCGGAAGGTATCCCTGATATCGAAGGCGCGCGTATCTTAGGGTTGTTCGGTGATTCAATCACCACCGATCATATCTCACCAGCTGGTAATATCGATGCTGATTCTCCTGCGGGTAAGTACTTGCAAGGGCGTGGTGTGATGGAAGCTGACTTCAACAGTTATGGCTCACGCCGTGGTAACGATGCGGTCATGACTCGTGGTACTTTTGCCAATATCCGTATCAAAAACGCCATGATGGCGGGCAAAGAGGGCGGTTATACCTATTACTTCAATGGCGATAGCGCCACGCTAAAAGACGGTCAAGAAATGGCTATCTATGATGCGGCGATGAAGTATAAAGAAGACAAGCGTCCGCTCGTGGTACTTGGCGGTGCAGAATATGGTTCTGGCTCTAGCCGTGACTGGGCGGCGAAGGGAACAATCCTACTCGGTGTAAAAGCGGTATTGACCAGCTCGTTTGAGCGTATTCACCGCTCAAACCTAGTCGGTATGGGTGTCTTGCCATTGACCTTTAAAGATGGTGAAAATGCAGCGACCTTTAACTTAGACGGCTCTGAAGTGCTTAGTATCACAGGTCTAGATAATGGTGAGAGCAAGACCGCCAAAGTCACGGCTACGCGTGCCGATGGTTCGTCTGAGAGCTTTGATGTCAATGTCATGTTACAGACGCCAAAAGAGCGCGAGTATGTGCGTCATGGCGGTGTATTGCACTATGTGCTACGTCAACTGGCAGCTGAGAGCAAAGACGCTGCGTAATAATTGATTAGACTTAGTATGACAAAGAGCCCAATCATATGATTGGGCTCTTTTATGCAATATTATCGTGCTTAGGTAATTTTATTGCTCAACCTTTCTCAGTCAGCAGCTTGACTCCCATGCCGATAAATATCACACCGCTTATTCTATTTAAAATTACTTCAATAGTAGGATTCTTACGCAGATTTTCACTGAACTTTGACGACAGTAATGCCAAGCACGAGAACCACATAAAACCGGTCGTAGCAAAAGTTAGCCCAAGACCTAAAAAAGACAGCATGCTATTACCGTAACTCGAGTCGATAAACTGTGGGAAGAACGCCAAAAAGAATAAGGCGACTTTTGGATTAAAGGTATTAGTTATGACCCCTTGCTTATATATCTGCCACCTATCTAACGGTCGAGTAGACGCTAATTTTTCTTCAATGGGTAAATTACTGGCAAGTAAAGGTACTGGTTTGCTAGTCAGCATTTTAAAGCCTAGATAGCATAAGTAGCTTGCGCCAATATATTTCACTAGCGTAAATGCAAATGGTGAATTAGCTAATAGGACGGACAATCCGAGCGCAGCCAGCAAAGTATGTACTAAAATACCAGAGATAATACCAAATACAGAGTAGAATCCTGCAGTTTGTCCCTGTGACATACTACGAGTAATGATATACATGCTATCGGTGCCAGGGGTTAGGTTTAACAAGATAGCTGCCATGACAAACCCGAGATAATTCTCAATACCAAACATAGCCAATACTTCCTTGTGATCGCAGTTAAGCTCGATATGTTATAGAGCGCCTTTGCATTCTATCAATATTCCCAAAGGTTTATATAGCCTTGCTCGCATTTTTCAGAAATGACAGACATAAAAAATTCCAGTCACCGTATGATGACTGGAATTTTTTATTGTTCGCTTACTAGTCTAATCTGATGCTAAGCAAAAGTGCTAATAAGTGACGCCGTATAGTGGCGTCCCCAGGGGGATTCGAACCCCCGTTACCGCCGTGAAAGGGCGGTGTCCTAGGCCTCTAGACGATGGGGACGCATAGAGTGTTATAACCAGTGGTTACAACGGTACTTCACAATATCAGATAGCTTAGTAAGTAAGCATTGCCTAGGTGCTGATATCGTCCTACTAGCGAGTATTTACGTTAAAGTTTCAGTGAACTGAGCTTTGCAATAAATAGTATGGTGGAGCTAAACGGAGTCGAACCGTTGACCCCTTGCATGCCATGCAAGTGCTCTACCAACTGAG
Source organism: Psychrobacter sp. G (assembly GCF_000418305.1). Taxonomy (NCBI): domain Bacteria; kingdom Pseudomonadati; phylum Pseudomonadota; class Gammaproteobacteria; order Moraxellales; family Moraxellaceae; genus Psychrobacter; species Psychrobacter sp. G. The sequence goes on along the minus strand of NC_021661.1, from coordinate 2,940,806 downwards.
CTATAGCCCCTCGCTAAGAGTGTGCGTATTTTATGTAAGACCAGCAGTCTTGTCAACTGCTATTTTAAAAATAATGCATAAATATGCAAAAAAAAGTGTTCAAAGCTATTTTATTAACTTACTAAGCCCAATTTAGCGTGGGTTTTGCTGACTGGCTATCTCTTTGATGGCTTTATCGGTAAAGAATTCTTCTTCAGTACCATCTGAAAAAATAACTGCACCGCATTCTGTGGGGATATATTGCCCACCTTTTAGTTGTACTGTGCTGATACCTTTAAAACCAATGATGTCAGATTCTTTCAATCGATCGACATTATGATTGATATAACTGCAATAAGAGAGATATATCCACTTTAAGTCATCAAAGTCTTGACCGGTCGTGAGGATTAGCTTGGTATCGTATAGCTCTTTTATGATTGCATCATAGTATTTTTGAGCTTCTTTTAGCGTGTTAAAGACATAATCTTTACTTTCTATTGTGACGGTCTTGGCTGCCATTTTTATTTCCAATTTAAATATTAAATAGAGATTCAGTATTCGTATGCAAATGCTGAGATTCATGTAAAGAGGGGTCAGTAATAGCCTGACCCCTCTTTTTTATTCACTAATAGTATTATGAATCAACAATATTATTAACAAACAACTATTCAGCTGCCAAAAAATCTGGCAACTCTGCCGCTTGTTTCTCTAGTTTTTTCAGCTTCTTTTTGCCCAAACCACCAAGTACGTCAATCGCATGACGCAAGCGTGTCAATGTCATATCAGCGCCGATAATTGCCATAGAGTTCATGACTGGCGTCGATGAGGTGCTACCAGCGATAGCGATAAAGAACGGTGCCATAAAATCGCGCATTTTAATATCAAGATGTGCGGCAAGACCCTTGAGGGTGGCGTAGATATTTTCTTCTGACCACGTTGGCAAGACTTCTAGCTGCCAAAGCGCTAATTGCAGCATCTCAGTAATTTGTTCAGCCGAGAGTAATTTATGGGTAAAGCTCTCAGCATTGATATTAGGTAAGTTCTGGAAATAAAAGCCACCCCAATTAACTGCATCAGACAATAATTCAATACGAGGCTGAATCGCTGCTGCGATAGCGGTTAATTTATCGCTGTTACTTGCCCAGTCGAGGATTTTGTTTTTGAGTTCTTCTGGCGTTAGCGCCCGTAGCCATTCGGCATTAAGCCAATTGAGCTTTTCGATATCGAAAATAGGGCCGCCAAGTGACACACGCTGAATATCAAAGCTGGCAATCATTTCATCCAAGGTAAATTTCTCAGCTTCGTCAGGCATTGAGTAGCCCATACGACCAAGGTAATTTAGCAAGGCTTCAGGTAGCACGCCGGCATCACGGTAATACGTGATAGAGGTAGGGTTTTTACGCTTAGACAGTTTTGATTTATCAGGGTTACGCAGTAATGGCATATGGCAAAGTACGGGCATCTCCCAACCAAAATACTCATAAAGCAGCTGATGTTTCGGCGCAGAGTTGAGCCACTCTTCACCGCGCAACACATGGCTGATGTCCATCAAGTGGTCATCGACAACGTTGGCTAAATGATAAGTCGGCATGCCGTCGGTTTTGAGAAGCACTTGCATGTCCACTTGCGTCCAAGGAATCTCGACCGTACCGCGCAGCATATCTTGTACTTGACAGACGCCTTCGGTTGGCACACGCATACGAATGACGTTTGGTTTGCCCTCAGCAACCAATTGCGCAGTTTTCTCTGATGCTAAATGGGCACAGCGACCGTCATAGCGTGGTGTTTCGCCATTGGCCATTTGCTCAGCGCGCATAATATCTAATTCTTCACTGCTACAAAAGCAGCGAAACGCATGATCGTTTTCTATCAGTTGCTCTGCATGCTTTTTGTAGATATCACTACGCTCGCTTTGACGATAAGGCGCGTGCGGACCGCCGATATCTGGACCTTCCGCCCAGTCGAGACCGACCCAATGCAGTGCATCCAAAATCATTTTTTCAGATTGCTCTGTCGAGCGCGTTTGGTCGGTGTCTTCAATACGCAAAATAAATTCGCCGCCATGAGCTTTGGCAAAGGCTAGATTAAACAGTGCGATATAAGCAGTGCCAACGTGCGGGAAGCCAGTAGGCGAAGGGGCAATACGGGTACGAACAGGGCGTATGCTATTAGTAGAAGTAGATGGTTGCATCATAAAAATCTCAGAATGTTGTTGTTAATGAATGGGACAGTCAAAAGTAGTAGTGAAAAGTGAAAATATGAACGAAAGAATGGAAGTCAACGTTGAAAAATAGCGTAAAATATAGCGCTAGTATAACAGAGAGATGGGATATTTTTAACGAAATGCCCTTCTAGCGCTTGACTACCCGTGTATCCTTGCGATAATAATGTTAGGTAAGTCATAACTTGTTTATTTTCATCTGATTTTTTACTATTACTGGTCAATTTGACCATCATCTATTGAGTTGTTTGTGTCCATATCGAATAGTAAGCCAAAAAATACGCCAAATGCTAATCACAATCCTTCTGACCCTGATCATTCTATGTCAGCGGCGAGTCTGTTTTCTGAAGAAAGCACTTCTACTCAAAAACTTATACAAGAGTCTAGTGAAGATCAAGCTACATCTGACGAATTGAGTTTTGCCCATGATGCGGTGCTATTGCAAGAAGCAGTCGCCGCAGTGTTGGGTGTCAAATCTCTACCGAAGCAGACAGACGACGAAAGTCAAAATAGCTTGCAAGCAAGCGGTATCTACGTCGATGCTACCTTTGGTCGTGGTGGCCATAGTCGCTTGCTATTGAGCCAGCTTGCCGATGACGCAACCTTGATTGTTTTTGATAAAGACCCAACGGCCATTAGCGTTGCTCGTGAATTGGCAAATAGCGACAGTCGCGTAAAAGTGGTACATGATAGCTTTGCGACGTTAACAGACAGTCTTGCTGCAATGGGAATCACCCAAGTTGACGGTTTAATGGCAGACTTGGGTATCTCATCACCGCAAATTGATGATGGCAGTCGTGGTTTTAGTTTTATGCGCGATGGCGCGGTCGATATGCGTATGGATACTAGCCGCGGGCAGTCGGTTGCTGAGTGGCTTGAGACGGTCGATGATGAAACCTTGGCCAATGTCCTTTATGAGTTTGGTGAAGAGCGTCACAGTCGCCGTATCGCTCGTGCCATTAAGCAGATGGACAGTTACGACTCTACTTTAGCATTGGCTGAAGTGATAAAAGTTGCGCACCCAAACTGGCAACGCGGCAAGCATCCAGCGACCCAGAGCTTTCAAGCGATGCGGATTTTTATTAACAACGAGCTTGGTGATGTCGATAACTTTTTAGAACAAAGTATTCCGATATTGAAGGTAGGCGGGCAGCTAGCAGTGATTAGTTTCCACTCCTTAGAAGATCGACGTATCAAGCAGTTTTTGCAGCGTCATAGTAAAGGGCAATATCCAGAAGATGAGAATCTACCGATGCCACCCAAGCGTCCACGTTACTTTAGTAAGCCAAAACGCGTCGGTCCAAGTAAAGCAGAGATAAGTCATAACCCACGCTCGCGTAGTGCATGGTTACGCATGGCAACACGTACTGATGCTGACTATGTAGCAGATGTTCATCCATGAATGCCATTATTAAATTATGTGGTTTAAATATGACTGAATGTTTTAATGATTACGCGGCTGTTAAAAAGCTGTAAACATTATCTGCTAGGCTCAGCAGTTACTTTTTTGCTTGGTATTGTTTTTATTGATGGTGCTGATGGCTTATAAGAGTTTTATAACTCGTAAATGGCTATCGCTTTTTATATTTTGAAGTTCACTTTTTTGAGATTGTCATGGCAATATCCGACAAACCTGTAAACCGCCGCGCCGCAACGCCATCAAATACCGATGTTGGTGCCTTATTTGTGCGTAAATTTAAAATATCAAATATCTATGTGGCTATATTGGTACTGTTGGCGGCTGGTATTGTATGGAGTGGCATCAAAACGGCTGAAGGTGTTCAGCAATATCATCAGGATTATAAAACCTTGCAAGACATGAAAAAACAAGAGCGAAAATTACAAGTTGAGCATCAGCGTCTGCTTATTGAACAGCAGACCTTTAGTGCGACGCCGCAGATTGCCAGTCGTGCGGTTTCTGAATTGGGTATGTTTTCACCGACACTCAAAGATAAGTTGATTATCCAGCCAGGTGCTGCGACAGCAGTTGCACTCGTGGACCCTGATGCCAGTACTCCAGACACTTTAACGACGAATGATTCTGATGTTTTCGAAGTTGATGCTGTGAGCGATGCACCCGTTAAGACTGCTGCTACCGATTCTGACCTAGCGGAGGCAGGACAATGAGCGATAAAAAACCCAGTGCTAAAGCGACCAGCAAAAAACCCGCCAGCGGCAAGGTTACTAAGCCACTACGCCGTGCTAGTGCGGCCAAATCTGGGCAAACGAGTAGCAAGCCTGACCATAAATCAGATGATGGCCGTAAAGCCAAGCTATTTGGTCGCTTAAAAAAGAATGAAGAACAGGGTGCTTATACCAGTGTCAAAAATCTAAAAAGCAAAAGATCAATTTTGGGTAAAGCATCTGGTGCTTCCTCTCGCGGCGGTGTCGAACAAGATAAGAACCGTTTCCGTTTGATTTGGGGTATAGCGCTGCTTATTTTGGTGGCACTTATCGGTCGTGCTTACTACATTCAAATTGCCAATACTCAGTTTTATCAAGATAAAGGCAATGAGCTCATCACCAGTGTACGCACGCAAAAATCCTATCGTGGCATGATTACGGATCGCAACGATTTGCCATTGGCTGTCAGTGCACCACTTGCGACAGTCTCTTTTAGCCCACATGACTATGCCCGTGAATACTACGAGCTTAAGCGTATTATTATCACCAATCCTGAAAGTCCGCAGCTTATCGCACGTATGCAAAAGCGCTTGGATAATATGGATTTGACGACGCTTGCGGCGGCTGCCAATATCTCAGCCGATGAGCTAAAAAGAGTGACAGCTATCGACCCTACTATTGATGTAACGGATGAAGTGGCAGTCAAAGCAGCGCTGCCATCGGGTGCAGGCTCGCATTATTTGCCATTATTAAATAAGGTAACGCCGGAGATTGCAGAAAGCGTTAGCTCGCTTGATTTTCCTGGTGTTAATGAGAAAAACTTTTTTCAGCGCTATTATCCGCAGCCACAGCCTAACTCGCAACTACTAGGTTTCATGGGACAAAATGCCAACGATCCTGAAGGTGGTTATGAAGGACGTGCTGGTATCGAACGTCAGTATGAGAAAGATCTGGCGGGTGATGATGGTAAGGTTTTGGTGCTCAAAGATGCCAAACAAAACAGTCTTAAAGAAATCAAACAGGTTGAACCAGAAGTACCAGGCAAAGATGTGACATTGACCATTGATTCGCGTTTGCAATATTTGCTTTATAAAGAGCTAGAAAAGGCGGGGCGTTTGCAAAAAGCGCGCTGGTCGACGGGCATGGTAGTCGATGTACAAACTGGTGAAGTACTGGCGCTATCAACATGGCCGTCATTTAACTCTAATAATCTCAATGAGATGACGGGTGAAAATCAGCGTAACCGTGCGCTCCTTGATGTCTTTGAACCCGGTTCAGTCATGAAGCCATTCACCGTTGCTGCGGCTTTAGATTCAGGGAAATACACTGCCACTACTTTGATCGATACCAATCCTGGCTCTATCCGTGTCCGTGGTTATACGATTCGTGACCATAATAATTTAGGGCGGATCACGATGGCAACGCTACTACAGAAATCTAGTAACGTCGCCTCGACCAAGATTGCTTTGTCTCTACCGGCTGACGGCATTACCAATATGCAAAGACAGTTTGGCTTTGGGGCAAAAACACCACTGCAATTCCCAGGTGAAGGCAGTGGGCTTGTGGTGACACCAGAAGAAAAAGAAACTTCGAGACGAGCAACGGTCAGTTATGGCTATGGTATACAGGTGACGCTGGCACAGATAGCGCAAGCTTATTCAGCGCTGGCGGCAGGTGGCGTCATGCATCCGCTAACGTTGAATAAAAATGACAAAGCGCTACCAAGCAAACGTATTATGGCGCATGAACAAGCGATGGCCATCGTACAGATGATGGAAAGTGTCACAGAAGACGGCGGTACGGCTAAAGGTGCGGCTATTGATGGTTACCGCGTTGCTGGTAAAACAGGAACCTCGCGCCGTATCAATCCAAAAGGTGGCTACTATACTGACCAGTATCGTAATGTCTTTGCGGGTATGGCACCCGCTTCTAATCCAAAACTGGTCGGTGTCATGTTAATCGAAGACCCGCGTGGTCAGATTTATGCTGGTTTAACCGTGGCTCCTGTTTTTCATAATGTCATGAAAGAGGCACTACGTTTATATAATGTGCCCTTAGATAAGCCGCTCAAAACCGAAGCTCAATAGATATAAAAGTAAATTTTTTAATATCCACCTCTTAACTATTTGATGTGTTTTAACCGTTTAGGATTTGCCAATGACCCTGTCTACCTTGTCGCCAAGCAGTATCACAGTTACCTTGCAACAGCTGCTTGCAGCTAGTAGCAGCGACGATAGACATAGTCTACAGCAGGTATTTACAGCGAATATGACCGCAGCTGTTAGCGAGTTATCGCATCAAATGACCTCTGTTCAACTGGATGCGGTGATCAATATTCCATTCCAGCAGTTCTGTTTAGACAGCCGTCAACTAGCCAGCAACGACGTGTTCGTCTTGTTAAAAAGCCATACGCCAAATTGCCAAAAAAGCCGTGACCACCTTTATCAAGCCGCTAACAATGCGGCTTTTATCCTATCGGAAATCGACCCTATTGCTTTGCTTACCACCGCTAATGTCCCGCCTCACGCCAATCTCGAATTGACTAAAACCGATAATGCAAAATCTATCGCACAGCAGCAATTAGATACTTTGCCTTGCCCCGTATTATATATACCTCATATCCGTGATTTTCTGGGCAGCTTAATTCAAGCACGTTTACAGTATCAGCAGCCCGTGATATTACCAACTGTCATAGCGGTGACGGGCACCAATGGCAAAACCACCATTAGTCAATTGGTGGCGCAATTGACGCAGCTGACAGGTATAAGCAGCGCAGTTATGGGCACGGCAGGTAATGGTAGGCTTGGTGCTTTGGTACAAGCCAGCCATACCACGGGCGATGCCTTAGCGGTCCAGCAATTTTTATATCAAATGGGTACAGAGAATGCTGAATTATTGGCATTAGAAGCCAGCTCACATGGTTTGGATCAGCAGCGTCTGCAAGGTATGCCAGTGTCGGTTGCGATTTATACCAACCTGAGTCGCGATCATTTAGATTATCATGCTGATATGGCAAAGTACGCGGCGGCTAAAGCCAAGCTATTTGATAAAGCCCATTTTCCGGATTTGACCCACGCTATTATCAATATCGATGACGAGCATGCCCAGATTATGCTTGATACGGCACACGCTAGCCAATTAATAGTTTGGACGTATAGTTTAGACCCATCAAAATCTGCAACCTTTGTTGCTGCTGGAATCAAGCCAAGTTTACAAGGTGTTGAGATTACGCTACGTACTGACTTTGATAATACGGATTTTAAAAATAAAGAAGCCAATAGCATTAATATCGTCAGCCCATTATTGGGGCGTTTTAACGTGGCGAATTTACTTGCTGCTATCGCAGCTGCCGTAGCTTTAGGCATTAATCTTGAGCGGATTGCTGCAGTCATTCCGCAACTGCAAGGTGCGGTTGGGCGTATGCAGCGTGTACCATCGAATGATGGTTGTTTCATCGTCGATTATGCTCACACCCCTGATGCACTCAGTCAGGTGCTTGCTAGTCTAAAAACTCATTGTAAAGGCCAACTATGGGCAGTGTTTGGCTGCGGTGGCGACCGTGATGCGGGCAAACGTCCTTTGATGGCGCAAGCAGGATTGGCAGGCGCGGATAAAGTCGTGTTAACGGCAGACAATCCACGTACTGAAGACCCCAACGCGATTTTGCAAGATATGCAGGCAGGGATGAGTACTGAACAATATCAGCGTACCCATATTGAGCCTGCGCGCCAAGCAGCGATTGAGTATGCGGTCAATCAAGCAGCGGCTGATGATATCGTCGTTATCGCGGGCAAGGGTCATGAGACCTATCAAGAAATTAACCATGTTCGTTATGATTTTGACGACAGTGTTATTTTGCAAAACGCCTTAAAACAAGCAGGGCGTGTATAGCATTTATAGATAAATAATAGCGCTTACAGTTAGTTTTCCATGCTATTTAAAAAGTATTAGTCGTTAACTATAAAAAATAAATAAGTAGTCATCATATATAAGGTAATCATTATGACAGCCGACAACGATAACAGCATTCAGTCGCAAGGGCTGTATGTTTGGCAAGCAGACAATCTGCTCGCGGCAACCGCAGCACTCAACGGGCATTGGCAGCTGAGTGAAGGACAATCCGGCTCAGAAAACGATGTAATGAGCACTCGTATTGCCACCGATACCCGTACGATAAAGCCTGGTGATATATTTTTAGCGTTAACGGGTGACAATTTTGATGGTCACGATTATCTCGATACTGCCATCGCGCAAGGTGCGGTTGCGGCTATCGTCGCCCGCCCTATTGCTACAGCTGATGCAAACAGTATTCCGCAGTTAGTGGTGAGCGATACCCGTTTAGCGTTAGGACAATTGGCTGCATATCGTCGTCAACAGCATCAAAATTTAACCGTTATTGCTATTACTGGCTCTAGCGGTAAGACCACCTGTAAAGAGATGCTGGGTAGTATCTTTGGCAGACTTGCCCCAACGCTTATCACGCGTGGCAACCTAAATAATGACTTGGGCGTACCAATGATGTTGCTCGAATTATCCGACCATCATCGCTATGCCATTTTGGAATTGGGCGCAAACCATATTGGCGAAATTGCTTATACTACGGAGATTGTCCAGCCAGATGTTGCGTGTATCTTAAATATTGGTACAGCGCATTTGGGTGAGTTTGGCAGCCGTGAAGGGATTTGCCAAACCAAGGCTGAGATTTACCATACCTTGAATGACAGTCAATTTGCGATCGTTCCTGACAAAGATGATTTTACCAATCAATTACGCCGTATCGCTGAAAAGCATACGTCACACGTGATTGGCTTTGGTAATACTGATGTTAGTGCCAGCCATTTAGATGTCGAGCCTGAGCGCAGTGAATTTAAGCTGCATATTGGCAATCAAGTCCATGATATCAACTTGCCACTAGCGGGCGAGCACAATGTCAATAATGCTTTAGCCGCTGCTGCCTGTGCCCATGCATTAAATATTGAAGTTAGTGATATCGTCGTCGGACTTGAAAATGCGCGTCCTGCCAAAGGTCGCTTGAACAGTCAGCTGTTAGGCATGCATCGACTGATTGATGATACTTATAATGCCAATCCACATTCGGTACGGGCGGCTGCCAAAGTATTGGCAGCGCAAACGGGTACGCAAGTGATGGTATTAGGCGATATTGCTGAGTTAGGTGAGGCTGCAGTGAGCGAGCATCGAAGCTTGGGTCGTACCATTGCGACCACAGGCATCAATGTGCTGCTTTGCGTTGGTGAATATGCCCCTTATACAGTCGAAGGTGCGCAGGAGATTTCTGATATCAATGCCCATGCGTTTACCGATAAAGACAGTTTATTGGCGTACTTGAAACCTTATTTGCAAGCGCAGCAGGCGCAACCTTGTACGGTGTTGTTTAAAGGTTCTCGTTCCATGGAAATGGAAACACTTATCAATGCGCTAGTCGAGGAGTAGGCGGTGTTAGTTTGGTTGTTTAGCTGGCTTGGTCATTATTATGCCCCGTTTTATGCGGTTTCTTCTTTGACGCTGCGCGCGTTACTGGCGGTCATTACCGCCCTTGCTTTTAGCATGGTTTTTGGTAATCGCGTTATTCGACGTTTGCGGTCGCTGAAGTACGGTCAGGCGATTCGTAATGATGGACCACAGTCGCATTTGGTCAAAACTGGCACCCCGACCATGGGTGGGGTGCTGATTTTGAGCGCAATTGGGGTATCAACCTTGCTTTGGGCGCGTTTGAATAATCCGTACGTTTGGATTTTGCTCATTGTCATGATTATCTTTGGTGCGGTAGGCTGGGCGGATGATTGGCTCAAAATTAAATATAAGAACCCCAAAGGTCTAATCGCTCGCAAAAAATACTTTTGGCTCTCGATGGGCGCATTGTTCGTCGGCATTTCTTTATATTATATTGCCACACTGCAGCCAGATATTGCGACGACTCGCGAGATGCAGGATTTATTAATACCTATCTTTAAAGATTGGATGATTCCATTTTCGGCAGTGCCGTTTGGTATTGGCTTTATTATCTTTACTTACTTTGTGATTAATGGCGCCTCTAACGCTGTCAATTTAACTGATGGCTTGGATGGCTTGGCGATTTTGCCAGTGGTCTTGGTTGCTGCAGGCTTGGGCGCGATGGCATATGTCTCCGGTGACGTACGCTTTGCGGATTACTTGCACGTACCTTATATTGCCTATAACTCTGAAGTGATTATTGTCTGTGGCGCGATGATTGGCGCAGGGCTTGGCTTTTTATGGTTTAACGCCCATCCAGCGCAAGTGTTTATGGGTGATGTGGGTGCGCTGTCACTGGGCGCAATGCTCGGTACCATTGCGGTAATGACCCGTCAAGAAATCGCTTTCGCAATTATGGGCGGACTGTTCGTTGCAGAAGCATTGTCGGTAATGCTACAGGTTGGCTCATATAAGCTACGCAAAAAGCGCGTCTTTCGTATGGCACCGCTGCATCACCATTTTGAAGAGATTGGCTGGAAAGAAACCCAAGTGGTCGCAAGGTTTTGGATTATCGCCATTATCTTGGTTATCCTTGGATTGATGACGTTAAAGCTGCGTTAGAACAGTAACTCAGATTAATCTCGATATTCTTCGTTAAAAAGCCATCTCAACAAGTTTGAGATGGCTTTTTTGTTTTCTATTCTATCTTCTCTTTTCTCATGCCTTTTATTACTTACTGAGGATGAATTTTGATAAAATAACAGCCATATTACTATTATTTGAGATACCTGTGTCCTTATTTATTTGTCCCCTTTGTCAGTCGCCACTGCAGCCCGCAATCGATACATGGCGCTGTGATGGTAGCTTGCACCTGAAACAAACTGCGCATCCTTTTGATGTGGCGCGTCAGGGTTACGTTAATCTGCTGCCCGTCCAACAAAAAAAATCTAAAGCACCAGGTGATAGTCAAGCATCCATCGAGGCACGGAAACGATTTTTAAATGCAGGGCATTATCAGCCATTACAGGCACTGATATGCCAAAAAATGGTGGAACTGTTAGCAAAAAACGAGTTGCCATCTGAACAAACTGGTAAACCAGTCAATTGGCTGGATATCGGTTGCGGCGAAGGTTATTACACCCAAGCGATGGCTCAGACGGGTATGAATACACTTATTGCGGCAGATATTAGTAAACCTGCCATAGTAGAGCTTGCAAAAGTGAGCAAGGCAGCAAGTTCTCTTTGGAATCAGCAAGATAAGAACGATAGTATTAAAACAGCAGTGATTTATCCATTAGTAACCAGTGCTGCTCATTTGCCCTTGCGTGCGCAAAGGATCAATGGGATTAGCAGTATTTTTAGTCCCATTCTGCCAGAAGCGTTCAATGAAGTATTAAGCGATGAGGGTTATTTAATCATTGCTAAGCCAGATATCGGTCATTTAGCAACGATGCGTGAGGCTTTGTTTGACGATGTCCGTGAGCACGATTCTGACAAGTTTTTGCAGGAATTAGCGCCATATTTTACGCTGCTTAACACTTATAATGTCAGTACTGAGTTAAAATTATCAGCAGATGATTTGGCTGATTTGCTGACTATGACTCCTTATGCATATCGTGCGCATAGCGAAAAAAGACAAGCGTTACTAGCTTTAGTTGCAACCGAAACATTTGCAACTGAAGCCAAGTTTGTCATATATATTTTGCAGAAAACAACGAACTTATAAGTTTACTTATCGCTATGTCATCTTATCAAGACACTTCACAAAATAACCTGATGGGCTTAAAGTAAGAGGCTTATAAAACAGGTCCCATCGTAGCAATGATGTTGTTCCAAATCCTAGAAGATAGTGGCCAGTTTTTGACCTCTTCACGTGTTACTTCGTCTGAGTCAGCGATATATTGGTATTGGCGCTCGATAATATCCGCCGTCAGCTTTTTATCGCTAAAGACAACGTTATTCTCATAATTCAAATCAAAGCTACGCAAGTCTAAATTGGTCGAGCCAATCAAGCTAATTTCACCATCAATCGTCAAGGTCTTAGCGTGTAACAAGCCTGGTTTATATTCATAAATTTTTACGCCCGCTTCGAGCAATTGCCAATAATAACTGCGACTGGTCGCGGCAACGATAAAGGAATCGTTATTTTTTGGAAAAACCATCGTCACTTCAACCCCGCGATAGGCGGTAGCGCATAAAATACTGACGAGTGAATAATCGGGCACAAAATAAGGCGTAGAGATAATCAGCGTCTCTTGCGCTTGGCTAATCAAAGCACCCAAAAACTGTGGCGTGGTACCGTGCCGCTGAGTAGGGCCATCTGAAAAAACTTGGGCAGGAAAGCCATTAGGCTTTGGCGTGCTATTATAATAAAAGCTATCAAGCGGAGTGTCTGGATTTTCAGTCAACCAATCACTGGCAAATAACATCTGATTCTGCGCGACCACAGGTCCTTCGATACGCAGCATAATATCGACCCACGGCGCATATTTTGGCTTTACCATAAATTCAGGATCAGCACAGTTACGACTACCAGAGTAACCAATTTTGCCATCAATAACGGTAATTTTGCGGTGATTACGCAGATCAATACGGCTAAACAGCATTACTTTTACAAAGTTGGTCAGTGGGAGAGCTACACTGACTTGTACGCCAGCATCTTGCATTTCTTGCCATATCTTTGAGCTCACCATCTTCCGTGAGCCCATGCCATCAACCATTGCTCGACAAGTAACGCCGCGCTTTGCTGCTCGGATGAGAGCTTGCGCGGTATCAATACCCATGCCATCGACAAGCCAAATGTAATACAGCACATGGATATGGTCTGTTGCAGCATCAAAATCAGCAATCATGCGTCTGCGTGTTTCGCTTGCATCTGCCATGAGCTCTGCCTGATTACCCTCCATAGTATGAAAACCGGTGGCTTTTGCTGCATAAGCAAAGGAAGCTTGATAAGCGGGCTTGATCATCTTCTCTAACGTCGTCTCATGACCAAGAACGCTTGGACTATGAGTATTTAATCGCTTAATGATATCGTCGCGTTTTTGCCCAAAGTCATGACCCAAATGCACTTCACCAAACATCCAGTAAATCAGCACGCCAAAATAAGGCAAAATAAACAGGATGACAATCCATGCTAATCTGGCAGGCGAGGTCAAATCATGGCGAGATAAGACCCGTAAAGAAATCAGTATCAGTAGGATAAAATGTATCGTCAACAAAATATCTACGATCATAACAGCGTCCCTTATTATTATTTTATATCTAAAAAGTATCAATCGCTTTAACTAATCAAAAAGAGAAGTACTATGAAAACCGTCTAGTATTCTCCAAAAAGCCAACCGCTGACAAAGGCAAAGTACTCTCTAAACCACGCGTTATAGCGGATGGATAACGGAGTAGGGCTGGCAAGCATAATAGGTTGCACGTAGCCTTGATGCCGAGCGATGTTTGCGGCGCGAATAATATGAAAATCACTGGTCACGATAGCGATGGGCGCTTTAATAGAAATGCCTTTTGCCGCTAATATCTCTTGGCTATAAATAAGGTTTTCTGCTGTACTCGTGCTTTGACCTTCTTGCAAAATATGCTTAAGAGGAATGTCATATGTATCGTACAAGTAGGTTGCCATAATATAGGCTTCGCTACGTGTCTGACCAAAACCTATACCACCGCTAGTGATGACTAGCGCGCTTTTTTGTGAATCGATAAGGGGCGCGGCAGTATCTAAGCGTTTGGCAAGTGTTGGTGTGGGTTTGCCTGCGACCGTACCTGACCCTAGCACAATGATGGCAGCGACTTCAGGTATGGGTTTAGCACTTTGTTTAATCTGCTGCTGTAATGCATAAGCAAAAATACCAAAACTGATTAACCAGATAAAAAACACCATCCATAGCCCATACCACAGACGGCTTAACCAACGATTTTGGCAGATAAATCTTATTATGTTACGCCAAAAAATACCATGAGCAACAAACACCATACCTACTAAGAAGGGTACAACAGAACCAAAATTTACCTTACCTACTGCCATCAAAATCGTACAGTCGACGATCATAAGGCTACCGATAAGGGTTAATATAACTCGCACTGGCATCATGAAGTTTTTTGACAGGGGTATACGATTGTTTAAAGGCAATATATTCAATGGATCTTCTATGGTGATATTAGTTTGGACGCTTTAGCATGTCTGATAAGAGACTGGTTGATCCCATGATAACGCACCCTGTTTTGAGATAACGTCTCATTGTTGTTACTAGGAAAGGCAAATTCAATGATAAGGGTGGAAGAGAGAGTTAAAGCGGTTTAAGGTTGAAGAAATCATCCATTAATGTAAATTTAGTGCTAAGAAAATCATAGAAGGTGATATCAGAAAAACAAGCATGAGAAAACTATAAGATTTATCTTAACAGTTTTTAAGGGGTATTTAGGAAGGGGTAGGACAAGACAGGAAAACAGGGAATGACCAAGATTGGCGGTGAAGGAGGGATTCGAACTATTAACATAAGACTTTGATTTTTAATGTATTTAATTTTAAATACGTATTTATAGACCAGCTATTAGACCAACATCATTCAAGTGTTGGATGCAGGGTAAATATCGGGATTTATCTCAGAATAAGTTGAAACTAAATGTTTCTACGCTTTAGTTTCAAAACTATATTATCACTAAAAAAGGTTTTTTGAGGAATATAACCATTGTAAATTGATTCCTGCTAGAAAATTGATCAGAAAGTTAAGTGCTCTCAGTTAGCGAACATCGTAATTCCTAGCTTTATAAGAACCTCTAAACCTATCGTTACTAGTTAAAGGCTCATATAAATCAATTAAAATACAGTCTTAAAGTGCCATAAAAGCATACTTATATAAATAATAAAACTATCAAGTTTTATAATGGTGCATATAAGCTTAATCTTGTGAGTTATCAGGACTCATAGTTGCAACTAAGTCTGTAAACCTTTCTCCTTGTACTGAGACATGTTCTTTGATTAAACGCTCAGCTAAATCCTCATCAGCACTAATAACTGCATCTACGATCCTTTGATGCTCTTCAAAAGAATGTTGCATGCGGTTATTTACTCGAAGCTGCAAACGCCTATATGGATGTAGTCGATTGTGTAAATTGCTTGCTTGCTCTATAAGAAAGCTATTATGACTAAGTTGATATAGGAAGAAATGAAACGTCCTATTTGCTTCATAATAGCTTTCTGTGTTCTGGTCCATTAAGTACTGTTTACATTGATTATGTAAAGACAGTAGCTCAACTTTTTCTTCTTCATTTATTCTTCTGGCAGCTAACCTTCCACACATTCCCTCAAGATATGCCATTACTTCAAACATTTCAAATAGCGTCACAATATTTAAAGTAGGGATGATTGCACCTCTACGTGGGCGTATTTCTACTAATCCTTCAGATGCTAAAAGTTTCAAAGCTTCACGAATAGGTGTTCTTGATACACCATATTTTTCGCAAAGCTTTGCTTCATCAAGTTTAGTACCAGGAGGAAGCCGACCGTAAATGATCTCGTCTTCTATTTTTTTACTAACTTGTACTGATAAGGGTAAATCATCAATTAAACTCATAATACCTCAATTTGTATACAATATATATTTTAATAAATACAATATGGTTGCACTTTAAAACTATCTGTATTAGATTATATCAAACAAGTGGGTAGTAGGTGATAGATCCTTCCAAAGGTTTTGAGCTCTATTAAGGCTTATATTCTTTATAAGGTAGGGGTAGATAAGGAAATTCGAAGAACCCTGAAAGACATCATCAAGCTACAATTATTTGCGCTTGTATCTATATCTAATTGTTATTAATTTAGATTCTTATTTATACAGCCCGTATATCAAGTTAGATATTGCCAAAAAGGCTGTCATGATATCCAAGGAAGGTTTTTATGATCATATATGGTACTGCTTTATTGGCGGTTAGCTATTTGCTAGGAGTTTTTCTTGGTGGATTGTTAGGAAAAATATTAGGGGTTGACGCTAATATTGGTGGTGTAGCTATCGCAATGATTCTACTAATTGTCGGCAAAGAAATGCTTGCTAAAAAAGGTTATCTACCTAAGTCGACGCAGTTTGGTGTTCTATATTGGGCAGGTATGTACATCCCTATCGTTGTTGCGATGGCTGCAGGACAGAACGTAGTCGCTGCACTATCTGGCGGAATGGTAGCAGCTGTTGTTTCTGTTATTGCGCTTACTGCAACTGTCTTTGTCGTACGCTTACTTAATAATATTGGTAATGATTACGATACATTCACTTGGGATGATACTGAAGAGCATCGTGACCAATTGTGAGTGTCTCATCAATATTATCAACACTATAAGAAAACTGAAACTACCAATTCAATCGCGCAATGGAGTAATTAAATGGACTTAATTATAGAAACCCTCACTAAAAATGCCTTTGTAACTGCTCTAGCAGTAACAGGCCTAGTGATGCTCTTCTCTCAAATACTATCCAAGTACCTAACAAACAATAAGCTACAGTCATCTGCAATTGCTATCACCCTTGGTCTCATTGCTGCCTATTTTGCTGGTTTATATACTGGTGGTGAAAAAGGCATTTCCGATATAGAGCTTTTCTCTGGATTTGCTCTTTTAGGTGGCGCGATGCTCAGAGATCTTGCCATTGCATCTACTGCTTTTGAAGTAGACGTTAAAGAAATAAAGCGTGCTGGGAAGATTGGTATTGTTGCCTTGATATTGGGCTGCGTTATACCGTTTGTGGTAGGAGCCGGTGTTGCATGGACATTAGGCTATAGAGATGCTGTCTCTATGACCACTATTGGAGCAGGTGCAATGACTTACATTGTGGGACCTATTACAGGTACAGCAATTGGAGCAAGCTCTGATGTGATTGCTTTATCCATTGCCATTGGTTTGATTAAAGCCGTCTTCTTTATGATCGCAACCCCTTTACTTGCCAGATTTATGTATCTTAAAAGCCCACGTTCAGCCATGATTTTCGGTGGCTTGGTAGGTACTACTAGTGGAGTAGCAGCTGGCTTGGCAGGTACTGATGTAAGGCTGGTTCCATATGGAGCATTGGTAGCCACTTTCTATACGGGCCTAGGTGCTTTATTAGGACCATCTATATTTTTCTTAACACTAAACGCAATATTTTAATAAGTAGAGAAAGGAAGTCTTATGAAAGCGAATATTGACAAAAAAGTATGGGATACACAAAAAACTAGACGGCTTACCAAACTAAATGCTGCAAAAGACAAAGGATTAGAAAAACTAGTCCCGAGTGATAGAACAATTGAACTACTGGAAACGGTACTTGCACCTGAAGATAAAGTTTGTATTGAAGGTAATAATCAAAAGCAAGCTGACTTTTTATCTGAATGTTTGTCTCAATGTAATAATGAAGTGCTAAACGACTTGCATATATTACAGTCGGTTTTAGCACTACCCAGCCATATCGATATATTTGAAAAGGGTATTGCCAGTAAAGTAGATTTTTCTTTTTCTGGTCCACAAGCATTAAGATTAGCAAAGCTGGTTCAGCAACAAAAAATCCAAATTGGCTCGATTCATACCTATCTAGAGTTATATGGTAGGTATTTTATCGACTTAATACCGAATGTGTGCTTGATCACAGCACATTCTGCCGATGCAGAAGGTAACCTATATACCGGTCCAAATACTGAAGATACACCAGCAATTGTAGAAGCCACGGCATTCAAGAGCGGTATTGTCATTGCACAAGTGAATGAGTTAGTAGATAGCGTTCCACGAGTTGATATTCCTTCGGATTGGGTGGATTTTTTCATTGTTGCACCTAAGCCTAACTATATAGAGCCTCTGTTTACACGTGATCCAGCCCAGATTACCGAAGTACAGATATTGATGGCAATGATGGTTATAAAAGGTATTTACGCTCCCTATCAAGTCAAACGCTTAAACCATGGAATTGGCTTTAATACAGCAGCAATTGAGTTGCTTTTACCTACCTACGGCGCAGAATTAAACCTCAAAGGTAAAATTTGTACTAACTGGGCACTTAATCCTCATCCGACTATGATTCCAGCGATAGAAAGTGGGTTTGTGGATAGTATTCATAGCTTTGGCTCAGAAGTAGGGATGGATGAATACATTCAAAGCCGCCCTGATGTATTTTTTACAGGCAAAGATGGAAGTATGAGATCCAACCGTGCTTTTAGTCAAACGGCAGGTTTGTATGCTTGCGATTTATTTATAGGGGCAACTTTACAGATTGATCTACAAGGTAATAGTTCGACAGCGACGGTAGACCGCATTGCAGGTTTTGGTGGGGCTCCCA
Source organism: Psychrobacter sp. G (assembly GCF_000418305.1). Lineage (NCBI taxonomy): Bacteria > Pseudomonadati > Pseudomonadota > Gammaproteobacteria > Moraxellales > Moraxellaceae > Psychrobacter > Psychrobacter sp. G. The sequence goes on along the minus strand of NC_021661.1, from coordinate 2,922,230 downwards.
ATATGGGGTCAGATCCACATGGACGTAGACATTCTAGCTATGCATATCTCAAAGCAGGTAAAGAAGCGACAGATGGACGCGTGGTAAAAGGTCGTAAGCTAGTGGTGCAAATGGTAGAAACTTATCGTGAGCATATGGATTCTGTCTTTGTGGAAGAGCTTGATGCATGGCAACTACAAGAAAAGATGGGAAGTGACTTTCCACCCATCATGATCTATGGCGATGATGTCACACATATTGTGACCGAGGAAGGTATCGCAAACTTATTATTGTGTCGCACTCCAGAAGAGAGAGAGCAGGCCATTCGCGGTGTAGCGGGTTACACACCTGTCGGTCTGCAACGAGATCATGAAAAAGTCAAAGAATTAAGACAGCGTGGGATTATCCAAAGACCAGAAGATATTGGCGTAGATGCTTCAAAAGCGACGAGGGATTTATTGGCAGCCAAATCTGTCAAAGATTTAGTGAAGTGGTCCAATGGTACTTACTCTCCACCAAGCCGTTTTAGAAACTGGTAAAACAATACTAAGGATATAACTATGAATGTACTTAATTTCGACTTCATTTCACAACCAATCGAAAATATCAAAAAAGAAGTTATTTGCGGTGTGGTTGGGTCAGGCAACTTAGAAGTATTAGTAACACCGCTAGCGAACAATGAAAGTAGCAAATTCATTATTGATACCTCAGTCGCAGGCTTTGATCATATTTGGGAGACTGTGTTAAAGGATTTTTCTAGTCGTTATGCAGTAGGCGGATTGGAGTTTAAAGTCAATGATATGGGTGCGACTCCTGCAGTAGTGAGTTTACGTTTAAGCCAAGCGATTAATATCTTAGAGGAAGAATCAAATGGATAATTCAAATATTCAACAAAGCTTTTATGAAAAGACGGCACGTAATCGAATCACGAGTATTGTTGATAAGAATAGTTTTCAAGAAGTTCTTAAACCCGGCAGTATCCCTGTGAGTCCCAACCTTGCCTCGTTAGATATTGTAGGCAGTTTTGATGATGGTGTCATTATTGGGCAAGCAAAAATTCAAGATGAGCCAGTATACATGATTGCTCAAGAAGGCAAATTCATGGGGGGTGCTGTAGGGGAAATACATGGGGCAAAAATTGTCGGCATGTTACTCAAAGCTATTGAGGAAAAGCCTAAAGCCATCATATTTTTGGTTGATTCAGGTGGTGTTCGCCTTCACGAGGCAAACGCTGGTTTGATCACGATTTCTGAGATTATGCGTGCGATGTTAAAAGTTCGAAATGCTGGCATTCCTATTATTACCGTCATTGGTGGTACGAATGGTGCCTTTGGTGGCATGGGTATATGTGCGTGCCTAAGTACGCACGTTATCATGACAGAAGAGGGACGTTTGGCTCTTTCAGGTCCTGAAGTCATTGAAACTATTAAGGGTGTAGAAGAGTTTGACTCTAAAGACAGGGCTTTAGTATGGCGAGTGACAGGTGGTAAAACACGTTATTTGCTCGATCATGTCGAGTTTTTGGTAGAAGACGATGTAAATGATATTACTCAAGGGATTATTGAGGCTCTTCAGCGACCTGCTGTGGATTTAGACTTACCGTATTTGCAGCAACAGCAAGCGTCATTGCAGAACCAATATGATCAGTGGTTTGGTGAGAAAGATAGTATACAAATTTGGCAGGCAATGAATATAGACAACCCTGAATCTATTTCCATGCTTAGCGCTCAACAGGTTAGAGCTATTAAAAAAGGATAATATCATGCAAACCAAAACAATTTTAGAAAAGCTTTTTCCCAATAATCTTGAGTATCGCATTGAGCATTCAATGATACGAGGTAGTGCAGACACTAAACTTGGGAGAGTTGAAATTATTGGTACAGTCGATTCTGCAGCTATGAACCAGCTGATTGCGATGACCCTTGCTAATGAGATATTAGATGTCATAGCAAAAGGTCAAAAAACACCCATCGTATTTATTGTAGACACGATGGGGCAAGACTCATCGAGAGCTGATGAGCTGTTATGTTTAAACAGAACATTTGCTCATCTAGCATCTTGTGTAGATTTGCTCAGACGTAGCGCTCATCCAAATATAGCCATTGTCTTGGGTGAGGCGGTTAGTGGTGGGTTTTTATCTTATGGTCTCATGGCAAATCAAGTATTTGCTATGCAATCAAGCCAAGTTAAAGTAATGGACTTAAATGCGATGTCCAGGGTAACCAAAATACCGTTAGATAAACTGAAGTCCTTGTCACAGACATCAGCCATTTTTGCTCCAGGTGTAGAGAACTATTATGCAATGGGAGCAGTTGATGATATCTGGAAAGAGCTTAATGAACATCTGGTCGAAAATGCTCTTGAATCCCAGCTGATGCATATTGATGATTTTCTTATAGATGATCGCCGGCAAGTAGCAGAAGAAAGAAAAGGGCGTTTATTATGCAACGAGATTGTTGAGTCAGTTCTGATGGCTTAATTCTAAGCAGATTTTTATAGAGGTGAGATGTATGCAACGTCATGATTTAGTTTACTTACAACCACATGAGTCATACGATTTTATGAATGCATCCCTACCTTTATCTGTGACGATGGCTGTTGGTAAGATGATTGAATCTCAACAGCCACTGACTGCTTGTAGACAAGACATTGCCAATGTAAGCAAAGTTGCTACTAGTTATATAGAAGACGGTCGTAAATATCGATTGGCACTAACACTATCTAAAACACCTGAAATTATCAAGCCACCTTTAGCGCTTGAGGTTTTAGTGCCTCAGTTGCCGAAAGCGATTCGAGAACACACTCAAAAATTTATCGAACGCTGTTCTCATTTAGATTGTGATGTGCATGTCTATGGCTCCTTTGCCAATCAATATTTTACGGATTTGCCTTTTGTGAAACCAACATCAGATTTGGATGTTTTGATCGTTGCACACAGCAATAATATCTCACAAATATTGTTAGAAGTGGAAGCCTTGAACCTGTTTGCAAAATCTACTGTGGGTTTAAAAATTGATGGGGAGATAAGATTACATGGATGTAACGACATATCTTTTAATGAACTAATCTACGCCATTATGTTTGATATTCCAACCGTTTTAGTAAAAACCCTTTGTGATATCAAGCTTCAAAAAATAGACGTATTACTAGGATGGAATACTGATGAATTTGAACACTTTATTAGATCAAACAAACAAACCTTTATTGCCCATACAGGCAGTCTGGCAGCAGATTGATGAATTAGCATGTGAAGCTTTATATGATGAGTTAAGTTTGGAAAATAAACCAGGTCTTGTCTGTCCCTCCAGTAATGGCAGTCACACAGATATGAACCATCTTACTTTTATTAATAGCATCACATCTTTGAAAGGGTATTTTTCCACGTTAAGTCAGTTTGGCTATGATGACAGACCATTTGATGATTTAAAAAATATGGGAATTTATCAAGAAGCAAAAATGCGAGAGGCGACCAAGAATGTTAATACCCATAAAGGGGCTATATTTAATTTAGGTTTTGTCTGTGCAGCGATTGGTAGATGTATACAAGCAGAAATACCATTAACCGCTAACAGTATCTGTGAGCAACTGGTGGATAGGTGGCAGTTTGATTTAACGACTCGTCTGCAGCGTGAGCCAGATAGCCACGGTCAAAAAATGTTTAAGAAGCACGGCATAACTGGTGCTATCGAAATGGTTTCTAATGGCTTTGAGATTATTTTAACTGACGTTTTGCCATGCTTCTATGACACTATCTATAGCACTCGAGATTTTGAAAAAGCCAGTATGCAGGCATTAATGACACTGATATCTGTATTGTCAGATACTAATATCGTGTGGCGAGGCGGGATAAAAGACTTAGAAAATGCGCAAGCGTTGGCGAAACAGTTTTTGCAGGAAGGTGGTGTACATCAGCTAAATTGGCGGCAGAAAGTAAGTAATATTAATCAATATTTTATTCATAATAACCTCAGCCCAGGTGGCAGTGCCGACTTACTAGCCGTCACAATCTTCTTTTATAAGGTGGAAAATGAATTTAATTATCTTATTTAGTGGGCAAGGCCTACAAAGCCAAAAGCATGTGAATGAAATACTGACCTATACCTCGGAGCACGAGCGATCGATTCTAAGTGCTATTGCACCCGAGCTCTTCAATGAAAATTCTGATAGTGATAAATTATTTGATAACAAAGTTGCGCAACCGTTTATTTATACTTTGCAATATTATCGATGGCATCAGCTACGTCAATTGATTTCAGCACCAACGGCTTTTGCTGGGTATTCTTTGGGAGAAGCAAGTGCCTTTTGTTGTAGTAGCCAACTCACATTTGAGGACGGGTTAGATTTAGTTAGTAAAAGAGCCAACCTCATGCAGCAAGAAGTAACAGAGTCTAGCGGGTTATTAGCAATCAAAGGTGTTTCTGATAGGAACCTTGAGCAACTGCTTGAAGAAAGCAACACCTATCTGTCTATAAAGATCAATAGGGACCAATTCATTATAGGCGGTAATAAAAATGATCTTGAACAGGCTGCACAAGTTGCACAAACACTAGGTGCACAAAGTGTGCAGCTGTTAAACGTGTCTGTGCCATCCCATACAGTAATGATGCAAGGTGCTGCAGAAGGATTTCGTAAATATACTAAGACATTGGCTTTACCTTCTATGACAACTCCCATCATTAGTGCAACTGAAGGAATAAGGTACAGCGATACACATCAAGGTTTAGAAATCTTGTCACGTCAAATAGACCATGCGTTAGACTGGTACTTTTGTATGGAAAATATCGAAGAATATCAGCCAAGTATGGTGATAGAAATAGGGCCAGGAAATGCTTTGTCCAGAATGGTAAATAATTTGCTGCCGCATGTGCCTTGTAGAAGTTGGGACGACTTTCGTAATGTAGATGGGTTAAAAGAGTGGATAGACAGAAATAGCTAAGGTGCTAGTTAATAGTTTTATAATTTAGAGCCTGATAAGTGGTTTTTTATAAAATTTTTAATAAGGCCATCAGATAAAATAATCATCATTATTTGTGATTTATTATAATCAAAAGGTAGGCTCTACATGTTGTATGTGTGGTTTGTTATTGCAGGTGCGTTCGCAGGGGTCAGTGCTGGTTTGTTTGGTGTAGGCGGCGGCATGATTATTGTACCAGTACTCGTGTGGATTTTTACCGCATACAATTTTTCACCTGAGGTAGTCACACATTTAGCTATTGGAACCTCTCTAGCGACTATTGCCGTAACCTCTATTAGTTCATTGACCGCACATAATAAACGTGGTGGTGTACGTTGGGAAGTCTGGCGTAGTATGGCATTAGGTTTAGTAATTGGTGGTCTAGTTGGGGCAGGGATTGCCGATATGATTGATGGTGATATATTGCAAATCATTATTGGTATTGGGGCATTATTAATGGCTTTGAAAATGTTGTTTTTATCCAATAAGGAACAATTAGACAGGCCTTTACCGCCTGCTAGTGTGCAGTTTGGTGCTGGTAGTGCTATTGGTATGGCATCTTCTATTTTCGGTATTGGCGGTGGTAGCTTGACTGTTCCATTTTTAAATTGGGCAGGATTACCGATGAGACAATCGGTGGGAACGTCGGCTGCTTGTGGTTTACCAATTGCTGTAGCTGGAGCGGTGGGTTTTGCATGGTTTGGTCAAGATGTTGTCAATCTTCCTAAAGGCACTATAGGCTTTATACATATTAGTGGATTTATATGTATCTCAGTTGCAAGCTTCGCTATGGCCAAAGTTGGGGCTAAGCTTGCCCATATATTGCCAGCCTTGATGCTAAAGCGAGCATTCGGTATGTTGTTATTAGTGGCAGGCGGTCAGTTATTATTGAGCGGTATCGGAGTGTTGTAGTATGCCTTAGTCTAATAAAGTATTGAGAATTCAGCTGTAAAGACTGTTTTTCCGTTTTTAAGAACTCTTTTGACTAAGTTTAGGCTCTATCCTTGATAAAAATAATTAATGAGAAGCCTGCATAACCCATTACGTCAAAACCAATTTAGATAATAAACATAGTCATGCTCGTAATTGATCAAAAAATACTTGGTAGCTGTGTTTAATAATTTAAAAACGGTGCCTACTTGAGGCACCGTTTTTTTTGTTTGTATATGACTGTAGTGGCATAATTAAATTGGACAGCGCCTAAGAGGTTATACTAACCCAAAGAGGAAAATAGTATGACCAACGAATAGACCAACACAACACGTGGGATACATAGGGTTGAACGGGAATGATTGGGACAGCAATAGAGAATAAGCATAGACTGAAAGTCTTGCTATTAAAGGTTTTAAGGGTTGTTTAGGATAGGGTAGGACAAGACAGGAAAACAGGGAATAACTAAGATTGGTGGTGAAGGAGGGATTCGAACCCTCGATACGCTATTAACGTATACACACTTTCCAGGCGTGCGGTTTCAGCCACTCACCCACTTCACCGTTTTGAGTTATACTCACTTAAATACTACACAGACCATTGATAATCTGATTAGGACTCCAAGCTTTTAAATACTGTATATGATATACAGGCACTGATTTTTGCAGGACCTAGTATAGCGGATAGCATTTAAAATGTCACGGTGTGCGCAGTATCTTTCTTTATTGGTAGACGCCTGCTAGGATAGAGCATACGTAATAGTAAGCATAAATGGTTGAAAGTTGCATGAGAAGTGTTTTTAAGCGAAGATTTAATCTAAAAAACAGCACGATAACGGTAATAATTGCTACCGTTTTAAGCGTATCAACGGCACATGCTGATGATTTCACACAATGCAGCCAATCATTTTATGGCGGTGTCTATCCTGAATTCAGCAATACGAAGCTCAGTAATAATACCCAAGCACTATGTATGGACGGTTTCGCTGTCATGTATTCTGGTATATCACGTACACCATTATGGTCAGCAGAATATCTGGATCGTAAGCGTTTACAGCAGGCCAAACAAATCGACCGTGAAGACAGCTTTCATGAAGAAAGCCGATTGCCACAGTCCATGCGTGCCAAGCTCTCTGACTATTCAGGCTCAGGTTATGACCGCGGACATTTAGCGCCTAATGGTGACATGGCCAATCGAAGTCAGCAGTATGATAGCTTTAGCCTTGCTAATATAGCCCCGCAATCACCACGTAATAATCGCTATATCTGGCGCAATATTGAATCGGCGACTCGCTATTTAACGCAGCAATATGGTGAAGTCTATACTGTCACAGGGGTTGCATTTACTGATAAAAAAGCTAAGCAACTAGCAGGGCGGGTACTGGTGCCCAGTCATTTTTTTAAAGCCGTTTATATTCCAGCGATCAATCAAGCAGGTGTTTACTATGCGCCAAACGACGAATCTGAGCGTATAGAAATCATTAGTATTGACGAATTGACGTCTAAAATTGGTATTGACGTCTTGCCGGTACTTGATGCAAAGACTAAAGTACAAGCTCTGGATTTACCGCTAAAGGCTGGCGAAGCGATAGATCTACCAACCACAGAGGTAGAAGAGCCTGCTTGGATATTATTCGTAGTAGCAATCTTTGAATGGCTCATGACACAATTGCAAACATAGGTCGTTTAAATATTGCTAAACCTGTGTGATTCTGATACATCCTGTAATATGGTACTCATGAAAAAAGGGGGATTAAATGATTGACCCATTTGCTAATAACCACCAAAGCATGCAAATTGGTGAGCTAGTGATTGAAAATCAAGAAGATAAAATTATTATTTATGGGGACATTAATCTGGTCTTAAATGACACTGGATATGAGCAGGCAAAGCAGCTGCATGAGCTTAGCGGTAAAATTTTAAGCGCCTTCGAAAGTAAAAGTCTTTATAGCAATGATGAGGCTAAGTCAAAAGAAAAAGATGACCAATCGGGCAAAATTATAGACAATCCTTTCCTGTAACTTATTGATATAGTTTTGATTTTATAGAAATAATAAACTATAAAAAAATTACTAGGCAAATTCTTAAAATTGCTTATAATGGGTCAAGACAACGCTTATGCTGTCCAGATTTTTTATAAAGAGTAAATTGGTCATTTGGTATTTGCTGTACTAATGAGCGAAAACTGAATATAGTACCACTGAGCTGTGATAAAAAATTGTTGGCAAAGGATGAGCTTAGGACATAGAAACATATCGTTTCTAATAATCATTGAATGAAGGGAGTCTATTTATGAAACTATTCGCAAAAACTACATTAGCAATTGTTGGTATCAGTTTAGCAAGCATGGCATTCGCTGCTGATCCATTAGCCAATACTACTTGGCAGACTTATGACGAAGGCAAGCCAAAAGGCGTGGTTAAAATCACTGAGTCAAATGGCGTGTTGACTGGTAAGCTTATCAGCACCGTGTCAGAGAAAGGTCAGAAGCACGTTGGTATGACGATTATCTCTGGACTAAAAGCTGATGGTAATGGTAAATACAGTGGTGGTAAGATTACTGACCCTGAAAAAAACAAGACTTATAAATTGACTGCTAACTTGAATGGTAGCAATCTTGATCTAAAAGGTCATTTAGGGCCATTTTCACGTAGTCAAACGTGGAAAAAGAAATAAGTCTGAGTTACTGTAACTCTCTTTATTAAGCTAAGTCTTAATAAAGGATAAAAAAATCCCGCATTGCCGAAAGGTTTTGCGGGATTTTTAGTGGTGTCTGTTGTTATATTTCTGTTTAAAGTAAAATTAAGATCCTGATTAGATATTCAACTCAAAACAAAAGCGGTATAAGCTAACTGTAGCTTTGCTAGGATAGATGTTCATCGTAAACTGTGAGCAATGCGTGGCAGAGACTTTGAAATCTCTGCTAGCAGCACTACAGCATTCTTAAAGCAGAGTTATTAATATATCCCCTATCTTATAAATTCTGGATAGGCTTCCATACCACATTCGGCAATATCAGCACCTTGATATTCTTCTTCTTCAGAGATACGCAGACCGATGACAAACTTGATAATGCTCCAAACGATTAAGCTGCTTATAAAGACCCATGCAAAAATAGTCGCAGCACCGACTAGTTGACCAAGCAATGACGCCGCCGGATTGGTCAGCGGTACAATAAGCAGACCAAATAAACCCACCACACCATGGACAGAAATAGCGCCTACCGGATCGTCAATTTTTATTTTGTCTAGTAGTAAAATCGATAAGACAACGATGACACCAGCAGTCATACCAAATAAGGTAGCTTGTAATGCTGACGGCGTTAAAGGTTCGGCAGTGATGGCAACCAAACCTGCCAATGCACCATTTAAGAGCATGGTTAAATCGGCTTTACCAAATATAAGGCGTGCGATGAGCAAGGCACCAATCGCTCCACCAGCAGCGGCGGCATTGGTATTCAAAAACACGACAGCGACAGAATTGGCGCTAGCGATATCACCCAGTTTTAATACAGAACCACCGTTAAAGCCAAACCAGCCCATCCATAAGATTAAGGTACCAAGCGCTGCCAGTGGTAAGTTTGCACCAGGAATAGCGCGTATCTCGCCTTTAACGCCGTATTTACCTAGGCGCGCTCCTAAGAGTAGTACACCTGATAACGCCGCTGCCGCACCTGCCATATGTACGATGCCAGAGCCTGCAAAATCAGAGAAACCCAAGTCGCCTAGACTATATAAGCCAAAGACTTCCTTGCCACCCCATGTCCAGCTGCCTTCTAATGGATAAATGACACCAGTCATCACCACGGCAAACAGTAAGAATGCCCATAGTTTCATACGTTCAGCGACCGCGCCTGAGACGATAGACATACAGGTGGCTACAAAGACCACTTGAAAGAAAAAGTCGGACGCGCTGGAGTAAACGGCATCGCCATTAAAACCGTTTTCAGCTGAGGTAGCTAATGCATCAGTGACCAAACTTTCGGTACCTGCAATACCACTCAAAAACAGATTGCCGTCATACATGATGGCATAACCGCATATCATATACATGGTACAGGCAGTCGCAAAAAGCGCGATATTTTTTGTTAGGATTTCGACAGTATTTTTTGAGCGAACCAGCCCTGCCTCTAACATTGTGAAGCCCGCAGCCATCCACATGACAAGCGCGCCACACATTAAAAAGTAAAACGTATCTAGCGCGTACTGGAGCTCAAAGATTTGATTTTGCATGTTAATTCCCCCTTGAATATATGCAATACAGAGATCGGTATGACCTATAAAGAGATATCTATAGGTAAGTCTTGCGCTTAGATAGCGTCAGGACCTGTCTCACCCGTACGAATACGAATGACTTGCTCGAGATTGGTCACAAATATCTTACCGTCTCCGATTTTACCGGTACTAGCGATACGCGTGATAGCTTCAATAGCTGGCTCAACCATCTCATCCATCACCGCCACTTCCACTTTTACTTTAGGCAAAAAATCCACCACGTACTCGGCGCCGCGATAGAGCTCAGTATGACCTTTTTGACGACCGAAACCTTTGACTTCAGTGACGGTAACGCCTTTTACACCAATGTCAGAAAGCGCTTCACGCACATCATCGAGCTTAAACGGTTTTAAGATCGCAGTGATTAGCTTCATAAAAAAATCCTTATATGGGTGATGTCGCAGGTCAATAGATGCCATTTGATGCAACATATTATGATCATGCTTATATTAAATGATTCAAGAATTGTGCCAAACTTACTCAAGGGGGAAGGTAAAATAAGGCGCATTTACTCAAAATCATTAGCACAATGACAAAAATGGCGTCTATACAGCAAATATAATCCTCATTTTACTGTGTATAAATAGACAATTAACCTGTAACGTTACATGAATACAAACTTTATTATAACTAACTTTTTAATCACTTGGGGGAGGATATGGCTTTATTTCCTGTGATGATTTGCTAAATGATTGTAGGATATAAAAACAGCTAGCAAAGACAAAGGCTACCTGTTTATCGATATAAAGAGTAGTCTCTATATCGATAAATAAGTAGCCTGAGTGTCAAAAAGAATAAGCTAAGAGGCTGTCTTTAGGCCTTGGGGAACAATAAGTACGGAGTAGTGGTGCTACCTAATAGCTTTTTGGTGTCACTGCCTTTGAGTAGCTCAATCAAACGCGGCTGGGCAAAAGCACCTGTCATCAGTAGACCAATATCGTTGTCACGTTGATAGTAGGTTAGCGCTGCAGTGACATCACGGCAGTCGAGCAAGGTTTTTTTGCATTTAATACCAGCTTGTTTTAGGCGCGCGTAGGCTTCACGTAATGCATCGCAGTTTTCAGAGTTCTCTTTGCCGACCATGACGATATGGATCATCAAGGCGCGCACTAAAGGTGTTTTACAAAGCCAATTCAGCATTTTGTGCGAAGTAGGACTATTATCAAACGCAAATAAAGCACTGGTAGGGGGCAAAAATGGTGCATGAGTCACCAAAATGGGGCAGTGACTTGAGCGGATAAGCTGGCTTAGAGTCGATTTACAAGTGACATGATGACCAATCACGATAAGTTGGGCTTGGTCATCAACATAATTAATACTGTCATCGAGCTTTTCATGCCGATGCAGCGTATAAGTCTTGATTTTGTGACGTTGCTGCTCGCAATAGCTGCTTGCTTGATGTAAAAGAAGCTTACCTTGCGCTTTTAACTCGCAATTACTCAAGTGCTCTTTTGTAGTGAATTGATCTAGTAAGGTATTTTCATCATCAATATTGAGGCAGCCTGAATAATCAACGGCTGCCTTTTGCTGTAAGCTTGGCACCGAATACAGCAGTCCAATCGGGGCTTGCAAGCGGATAGACGCCCACATGCTTGCTTCCAATACAGCTTGCACATGGTTTGGGCAGTCTAAGCAGGCAATCACGCTATCTGGCTTCAAATTACTCATAAAGGCATCACATCATTTCAATAACTTAAATGCAAGCTGGGCAGTCGAGATATGGCGCTCAACTGCCCAACCTGATTTATATACCAATATAATTACTGATCAATAAACCACTCGTTTATATCAGCTTGATAACACACATACAGTGCTAATCTAATAAGCCAATATCTCGGCGATCATGAATCGAAAAACGATCGATAAGCGTACGGCTGGCACTGTTCAATCCAACGACTTTTACCTCAATACCTTCGCGCTGCAAGCGTATCACCAGCTTATCCAAGGTATCTACTGCGCTGATATCCCAAAAATGCGCTTGGCTCACATCGATGTGAACATTATCTAATGCCTCTTTGGTATCAAAGCTTTGCAAAAACTGCGTGGTAGATGCAAAGAACACTTGCCCTTGAACGTAATAATAACGCGTATTGCTACTGTCATCATATTCGCTAAATACGGTTAAGAATTGACCAATTTTGTTAGCAAAAGCTAAAGCAGATAATAGTACGCCAACACCCACGCCGTATGCTAAGTTGTGAGTAAAAACGGTGGTCAAAACTGTCGCTAGCATGACAATATTAAATGACATAGGATGGGTCTTAAATTCACGAATAGACTGCCAGTTAAAGGTACCAATAGATACCATAATCATCACAGCTACCAGCGCCGCCATCGGTATCAAGCTGACCCAATCATTTAAAAACACCACCATAATCAGTAGTACGACACCAGCGATGAGCGATGATAAACGGGTACGCCCACCAGATTTTACGTTAATCATTGACTGCCCAATCATTGCACAGCCAGCCATACCGCCAAAGAATCCTGATACGACGTTAGCGATACCTTGACCACGGCATTCACGGTTTTTATCGCTTGGTGTATCGGTCAGCTCATCGACAATGGTTGCTGTCATCATAGATTCCAACAAACCTACGATGGCAAGCGCGATAGAATAAGGCGCGATAATAAGTAAGGTAGTCAAGTTTAGGGGAATATCAGGAAGCAAAAACATCGGTAATGAATCTGGCAAGTCGCCCATACTGCCAACGTTACGAATATCAAGATTCATATACATGGCAACAGCTGTCAAGCCTACAATACAAATCAGTGGCGATGGAATAACGCGACCAATTTTAGGAATGAGGGGAAATAAATAAATAATCGCCAAACCTGCGGCAGTCATTATATAAACCGTCAGACCAACGCGTTCAGTGGCAGGGTTGAGCTCAGGCAACTGCGCGGCAAATATCAAAATTGCCAGCGCATTCACAAAACCGATAACGACTGAGCGCGATACAAAACGCATCAGATTACCCAGCTTTAAGATGCCCATAACGACTTGAATACCACCGCACAATAAGGTTGCAGCAAGTAGGTATTGCAGACCGTGGTCGGCAACCAAGTCAACCATGACCAGTGCCATGGCTCCTGTAGCTGCCGAAATCATACCCGGACGTCCACCAACGAAACTGATGACTACTGCGATGCAAAATGAGGCATATAAACCAACTTTTGGGTCGACACCGGCGATGATAGAAAAGGCAATGGCCTCTGGAATCAGTGCCAGAGCAACGACTAAACCCGATAAGGTATCGCCACGAATATTGGAAAACCACTCTTCACGTAAATTACCAAAAAAAGATGTCATAAGTAAACTGCATATAGTTGGGGACAAAAAAAGCAATCATTACTCAGTGACAGAATGATTGCATTGTGATGAGCATTTCTAGAATGATAAAACTGTGTCCGCAATCATGGTCTGCGGTAGAAGAAGACAGATAAACCGTCAGAAAAATTATAAAAATACATATGATGAAAAATAAGGGAGAACATGCCTATCATACTATTAGCGTAATATGAAACATTGCTAATAAGAGGCGACAGTCGCACGATAGTCGTGACAACATGCTAAACTAAAATGCTATGCTGAAGTTGTCGTCAATATAGTCGCTCTTACTAAGGTCGCTATTATAGCATTAGCCACTCAATATAAAAACCGCCGTCTCATTGTATAAAGTATTGAAAAATCAGTACCGAAATATGGTTGATACCGTTATCATGCTATTCATTTTAATCAAATGGTTCAGGCGATATGTGCAGTACATTGATTGTCTGTTTTCTTGATATCATTTTGTTCGTTTATTTATTCGTTTCATAAAAGGAAAAGCCATGACCGCTAGCACCGCAACAGAAACCTTACTTCATAAAGGCAGTGGTTTACAAGTCGTGGTCGGTTTGGGGCAGTCGGGGTTATCGGTCGCGCATTATTTGGCCGAGCAAGGCTACCAAGTTGCCGTCACTGACAATCAGGAAAATCCTGCGTTAGCAGATAAACTACCTGCTACTATTGATATCAGGCAGTTTGGTGCGATCGATGCCGAATTATTACAACAAGCGGCACGGATTATTATCAGCCCTGGTATCTCTTTAAATAATGTCGCCATTGCCGCGGCACGAGCTGCAAATATTCCAGTGGTCAGTGATATTCAGCTATTTTGTGAGGCTTGTACGGTACCAATCGTTGCGATTACAGGTTCAAATGCCAAGAGCACCGTTACGACACTGGTCGGACAAATGGCGGCAGATGCAGGCATCAATGTTGGCGTAGGCGGTAATATTGGTGTTCCAGCGCTGAGCCTACTGAGTAATAAAGAGATGGAGCTGGCGGTTATAGAGTTATCCAGCTTTCAGTTAGAAACGGTCACCAACTTAGGAGCGCAGGTCGCGACAGTCCTCAATATGTCGCCTGATCACTTAGATCGTCATGGGGATATGCTCGGCTATCACCAAGCCAAACATCGTATCTTTCAAGGCGCCAAATCAGTAGTGATTAATCGAGAAGATGCCTTGACTCGGCCACTGGTATCAGACAGTTTGCCAAGATTGAGTACTGGTATCCATGCGCCTAACAAGGGACATTATGGACTTATTACGGATACCGCCGGACAGACTTATTTGGCACGCGGCACAGAGCGTCTAATATCGGCAGACAAACTTAAGATAAAAGGGCGTCATAACCTGCTCAATGCCCAAGCAGCGTTGGCATTGGGCGAGCTTGCTGGTTTGCCGCTTGAAAGTATGCTCATTACTTTGCAGCAGTTTGCAGGGCTTGAGCATCGCTGCCAATATGTCTCTACAGTCGCTGGTATTGATTATTTTAATGACTCTAAAGGCACTAATATTGGTTCAACTATGGCGGCTGTTGAAGGTTTAGGTGCAGTTTATGCGCCAAAAGACGGTAAGCTGCTATTAATATTGGGCGGTCAAGGTAAAGGTCAGCAGTTCGGTGAACTTTCGACCTTTATCAATCAATATGTGAGTCAAGTGCTGTTTATTGGTGAAGACGGTAAGCAGATTGAGCAGCATTTACGTGCAGCGGGTCTCAGCGATGAGGTCAGCCTGCATCAATGTCAGACATTAGAAAATGCTTTTGCGACGATTGAGCAAGTAACAGCAAGTAGTTTGTCGCAAGTACAGGCGGTATTATTGTCACCTGCTTGTGCAAGCTTCGATCAGTTTGATGGGTTTGTCGCGCGCGGCGAGCACTTTAGCCAGCTCGTTAAACAATTGGATGTTGTGTCTTAAAGATTTCGATCATGAACGGCAAAACCTAAGCATTTATATCGCCCTATTCAGTCTTATAAAGCGCCTTGTTACAATATTATGTGACCTGCGCTTTATAATCGTAAACACGACAAGCATTTTCTGGATAAATGATTGTTTTGCTTATAAATTGCTGCTACTGTCAAAGAAAAGCATTACGGTCAGGAATTACAGGCTGTAGCAGAGACAATGAATACTTTGATGAGTATTCATTGAAGGTTTTCTAATCGACACTTGCTTATGCGCAACTTTTTAGTCAAGTCTATTTAACAATATCTCTTTTTAATTTTTAAACGGTGGCGTTGCATAAACGCCGTGTTTTTTCGTTTGCTAGTGTATATAAAATTATGGCGCTCTCTTCTCTCTTTCGTTCTTCTTTTCAATCTCGACAACCTAACGGTTCAGATGGCGTTTTATCTATGCCATCTGCGCGCGCGATTTTATTATCTAGCGTTGGCTGTATGTTGGTTCTGAGCCTGTTAATGGTGGCTTCGGCGTCTATTCCTTTTGCGCTCAGTCGCGGCATGACAGAGCTAAAGTTTTTCTACAATCAGCTTCTATACATGGGCATTGGACTGGCTATCGCAGCGGTTTCTTATCGGGTTGTATCCTTAAAGACCTTATATAAGACCGAAACTCAATTTATACTCTTAGCCATTACGGGAGCCTTGCTATTTGCAACCTTATTTAGCACGCCCATTAATGGCTCGAAGCGTTGGTTAACCTTAGCAGGATTCAACTTTCAGGTAGCAGAGCTTGCAAAGCTTGTAATGATTATATTTGTCTCAGACTTTGTCGTACGGCGCTCATTCGAAGTTCGTAATGGTTGGGATGGCTTTTTAAGGATTGCGTTAGTGGTTGGGATGATAACCTTCCTATTATTAGCGCAGCCAGATTTTGGCTCCTTTGTGGTTATTATTGGTATGGTCTTTGCGATTTTTTATATCGCTGGTGCTCCTTATAAACAGTTTATCGCCTTGGGTGCGGTCGCTATCGGCGGCGCAGTATTAATGGTTGCAACGGTACAGTACCGATTGGTACGAGTGATGTCTTTTCTAGACCCATTTGATGATGTGCAAGATACGGATTATCAGTTGGCACGCAGTTTAATTGCCTTTGGCCGTGGACAGTTTACTGGTGTTGGTTATGGTGAAAGCGTGCAAAAACTGTCGCATTTGCCAGAAGCGCATACCGATTTTTTATTAGCCATTACGGGTGAAGAATTGGGTTTCGTTGGGGTGACGATGATTCTAATACTTGAAGCGCTGATTATCGGTAGTGCCATGCGTATCAGTTATACCGCTCTAAAGCGTCGGCAGATGCGCATGAGCTATACTGCTTTTGGCATTGCAGTGGTATTTATTGCACAGACCATTATCAATGCTGCAATGAATATGGGTGCAATTCCGACTAAAGGTTTGACAATGCCTTTCTTTAGTTATGGTGGCTCATCAATGCTGATTAGCTTAGTGATGGTGGCGGTACTACTAAAGATTTATAAAGAAAGTCCTGAGATTGAAAAGAGCCAATGTCGCTATTACTAATTGGTGTTTTTGATTTAGAGAAGCGTCGCTTATAGCGGCGTTTTTTTATTAAATAGTGGGCACATTTAAAGACTGCCTACCTTGTAATGGCGTGTTATCCCATTGAGCAATTGCTTGATTTAGCATACGCTCTGGCGAGTCATGCTCGACTGGTAACTGCCCTAATAGCTTTAACGCATACGCAAGTAATTTACTTGGATGACGGGTATCGATAGGCTGCGCAAGATTTTGCTTGGAAAGTTTTTGACCATCTGAATTGCATATCAAAGGCAGATGATACCAATGATTAATCGTCGGTAAGCGTGCTGCTTGCATGATACTGATTTGAGCAGTCGTCATCGGTAAGATGTCCAAACCACGCATGATATGGGTGACTTGCTGTAGTCCATCATCAAGACTTGCCGCCAAAATATAATTAATCATGCCATCTTGACGTCGAGCCACCATGTCCCCTAAAGTTTGCTGCGGATTATCCCACTGTATGCCCTGAATACCATCATTAAATCCAATACAGTAATCTGGCAGCTGTATACGCAGTTTATGTTGTATAGGACTTAAATCCTCCTCAATACAAAAACGTGGATAACGTTGCCTATTAGGCTGTAGATCGCTATCTACTTTTCTATTATCGTTAATAGACAAGTCAGTGGATAATTTTACATCATTAAGCGCTATTTTTTGTTCTTGCTGTGTCCAATAATGCTCTAAACGCTTACGTGAGCACTGACAGCCATAAGTCAGAGGACTTAATACTGAAGAGACATAATCATTATAAATATCAATGCGCTCAGACTGAAAAATAACATCGTCATCCCAGTTGAGCCCAAGCGCCTCTAAATCTATCAAAATTTGCTCGGTAAACTGTCTGTCACAACGTTCGGTGTCCGTATCTTCGATACGTAATAACCATTTGCCACCGAGTGATTTGATATGACAAAAGCTTGCAAGCGCGGTCGTTAACGAACCTAGATGCAGCTCACCTGTGGGTGAAGGCGCAAAACGGCCGATAGGCTGCGTCAATTCAATATTGGTTGGCATAGTTTTTTCTGACTTAGACGGGGTAGAGGTTTTCAACATAGACAGTTATTGTAAAATGACTGGAGAGATAAATAGAATAAACAATCCCATTATAAAAAGATATTTAACAAATACGCTTATTTTGTTGGTGACTCGTCAACCTGCGTAAAGCCTATTTATAAAACGCAACGAGCGACCAATCAATGGTCGCTCGTCGTTATTGTCATGCTTAATCAAAATGGCTTCAGTTCACTATATCTTGTATTTAGCAAACCTAAGCGCTTTTAGGTATGACCTTGGTTTTGGCGTTCTTTAATCTCAGACAATGTTTTGCAATCAATACACTGAGTTGCTGTTGGACGTGCTTCAAGACGACGCAAACCAATCTCTACGCCACAGGTTTCACAAAAACCATAATCATCATTTTCAATTTCTGAGATAGACTTGTCAATTTTGCGAATAAGCTTACGTTCGCGGTCACGTGTACGCAAAGTCAGCGCAAACTCTTCTTCTTGAGTGGCGCGATCATTGATGTCTGGCATGGCACTCGACTCATCTTGAATATAAGTCTTGGTGCGATCCGCTTCACCGATAAGCTGATGCTTCCAGTCTAATAACATTGCCTTAAAATGTGCCAACTGCTCATCAGACATATACTCTTCGTCTTTGGCAGGTGCATAAGGCGTAAACTTAACATCACTTGGATTCGTGGTCAGGGTGCTCATATGGGTATCCTACTTTTTCAAATTAATTCAATAAAACGTGCTGTCAAAAGACCAGACGTTATCAATTTACCAAACGCTATAAATTTTCCCTTTATAAAACGTTTTACCACTTAGTAACACAACTGATCTGATTAAAATGTTTGTCTCAATATGCTGATAATGACGTATCAATGGTCAAGTATATTGTCATAAATATTTTTATTTAAATGGTTATGCCTAAATAAAATAATAAGTCACTGACTGTGAACACTTAAATTGTGGTCGATGTAGCCATCCTAGCTATTATAATATTGCCTAATGATATATTAAACTGTTGTCATTTTTATCACTATCTATCGTTTGTAATGCTGTCTTCAAAATATAGCTCTCAAGACAAAAATGCGATTAGTTATATTGATATCAACCTATACTGTGCCAGCCATTCTATAACGAATCAAGCAAAATCAGCGAGCAATATAGCCGACAGCCTCAAAGCACCATTATAGCCAGACAAGTAATCAATTCTAGTCAATAAAACTGGTCGTCAAGTATCTAGTCTTTCAACCCAGCTTGCAACCTTTCCATTGTTGGCTAATTGCAACCAACGATACCCTGGGCGCATATTTTTATCGTAGGTAAAATTGTCTTCAAACGGCTTAAATTGATAGCAGGTAGAAGGAGTACTATATACAGCAACACCTTGATGATGGCGTGTTTGCTCTTGATGGGTATGTCCATTGATAATAACGCTAAGATTTTCAAAAGGGGTTATATGCTGCCAGAACTCCTTTGCATTCTCTGCCATATGGCTATCAATCCATTCGGAATCTACGGGCAATACATGATGATGGAGCGCGATGAGCGCGGGCTTAGCACAAGATGCTAGCTGCTCACGTACCCAATCAATGTCGGTCGCCGTAATCTCGCCTTCTACTTTGCCAGTAATCGACGAGTCTAGTAAAAGCAGCTGCCAATGCTCAGATTCAATCAAATGACGGCTAAGCAGACGTGGGTCAGAAGCCCTCGCAATCAGCGTCCGTTGGTAAAAAGGTAAATCCTCACCCATCTCATCAGTCACGTCATGATTGCCAGCAATACAGGCAAAAGGAATGCCCGTCTCCTTCAATACTGTAAAAATATGGTCATAAATAGCAGGCTCTACTTTATTGACCAAATCGCCTGTTACAATAATTAAATCACACCGTATCTCTTTGCTCAATGCTTGCTTGATAATTGCCTCAAAACTATATTGGCAAACAGCGACTTCACTACTGGTTTCATCAGCAGAAGCCGGCACATGTGATGATAGATGCAAATCAGTGATTTGCAATACATTCACCTGTCCGTCTGGCGTGCTGACGGCACTCACAGGATAGCTTGGCATTAAATTTTGTCCCTTATCGAAGACTAACAATGAACACTTTTAGGATATTCAGATAATTAAATGCAGCATGGCAGCTCACCTGATTTCTCAATGTCGTTTTTATAGAGCGCATTTTAGACTGCTGATAAGAAGGGTGTTCCCTCTTGCGTAAAGCGCCATTAACTATCATATTGATAGCATTAGTGAAATTTTACAACATTAAACGTATGAAAGCTTTAGTAATTTTAATGAAATAAAGTTGTGCAAGGGAAAGAGATATTTGAGAGCATTACCTGTGGCTATAGTGTGTTATAGCAAATGGCCTACCTTCTAACGGCGTGGCGACCAAAACTTTGCCAATATGGATTTTGATGTGGTCAGTTTTGAGATGATTAAAGCGGTAAAGAACAAACTGGCTAAGACCAAGACGATAGAGAGTCCAGTTTGGATATCAAGCCAAATACTACCCCATACACCGAGTGTCACACCAAGTTGTGCTGTAAATAGGGCGATAATTACCATCTGTTTTGGTGACGCTGACCACAGGCGAGCAGTAAGAGCTGGCAATACCAGTAAGCCGCTGATCAATAAGCTGCCAACAGCTTGCAAAGCGATGGCACAGAACCCTGCTAATACGCCCATAAAAAACAGACGTTGGCGAGTAGGGTTAATGCCTTGTATACGTGCCAAAGCTTCATGGGTTGCCAATTTAATTTGGGCAGGCCATATATAAATGAGTAATGCTAATCCGACTAGTACGCTGCCAGCAATTAAGGGCAAATCTGCCCAATCAAGCTCAAGCAAGTTACCAAACAAGAACCCTAAGACATTTGCTTGCTGATCGGTTAGTTGGGTTAAAGTTAATAATCCCAGACACAGTAAGGATACGGCAACCACTGCTAGTACAGCATCGGCTGGTAAGCGCTCATCATCCATAAATACCAGTCCCAATACCACCATCACGCTGACCAATGCAATACCGATACCCATTGGCATCTGCCACCATACCGCCAGTGCCACACCTAGTAATGTCCCATGTGCTAATGCATCAGCGAAAAAAGCCATACGTCGCCACAACACCAAGCATCCTAAAGGTGCTGAAAGCAATGCTAAAATACTACCGGCAATCCAAGCAGGCGCAATAATGGCTAACCAAGCACTCATAATACATATCCGTAAATTTTTATAAAAAAGGTAATCAGGTCGTTTTTGATTTAAGCCATCTGACTTTATGATAGCTAGCTTGGTGCGTGATGCTCGCAGGCATGCGGCTGATGGACATACGGCTGCTCGTAATGATGACCGAATAGCTTTTGAAACTCACTGCTGATGGCAAGCTCGCTCGGTTGACCTTCACAGCAAATATGCTTATTCAAGCAAATCACTCGTCGACTGCCTTTCATGACCCAGTGCAAATCATGCGAGACTACTAACATAGCACAGCGTAAAAATTCCGGTAGTTCATCAATAAATTGATACAACCAAACCTCCGTTTCAGGATCAAGACCTTGCATCGGCTCATCTAAAATCAATAAGTTGGGCTTATCTAATAACGCCCTTGCCAATAATACCCGTTGAGTTTCACCACCAGAGAGGTGCAGCATCTGCCGCGAGAGTAAATGGGTCAATGATAATTTATCAAATATAAACTGCCGCTGCTCTGCCGTAAGGCGTTTTTTACAGGCTTGCGCTAAAAGGTCGCTGACACGTAATGGCAGTATTGGTGGCACAGAAAATCGTTGCGGCACATAGCCTATCTGTAAAGGCTCAGAAGGCGTGACCTGTCCAGATGTTGGTACAATCAGTCCCAAAATAAGCTTAACCAGCGTCGACTTGCCCGCACCATTGGGACCAATAACGCTTACCGTCTCATTGACTGCAATGTCAATATTAATATTAGACAGTAAACGTTGTTGACCAATATAGTAGCTGACATTGCTTAAGTTCAGCAGCTTACTTGTATTATTCATCAGATGACCGCGCATATGGATAGGGAATAGGTTTAAATATAACAGTAATCTAAATTTTTACTGACAGGCTTGGCAACGACCGCTCAGCTCAATCACACTACGAGCAACGGTAAAGCCGATATCTTCTTCAGCAAAGCTCATCATCTCTTGCACAGGTAAGCTGCTACACTCTTGTACGCGTTGACACTGCTCACAAATTAAAAAGGCTGCCGTATGATGAGCGCGTGGATGACAGCAAGGTACATAAGCATTGATAGAGGTCAGCTGATGAATCAAGCCTTCGCTCAATAAAAACTCTAAACTGCGATATACAGTTGGCGGTGCGACATTTTTCTTGCCCTCAAGCTCACTGTCATTATCTAAGAGTCGCATTTGCTGTAACTGAGTGATTAAATCATAAGCGCCCACTGGTTTATTGGCTTGCAATACCAGCGTATATATCTGCTGCCGTAAGGGGGTAAAACGCACACCTCGCATACGAGACTGCTCTTTTGCTGCTTCTAAACGCTCGGTCACATCCTGTGGCGTAAAATCTTGCACGTCATGAGCATGCTCACAGTTCGATGAAGTGGTCGGCATAGCACAAACTCCCAAAAGCATTTTCAATAAATGCAGAAAGCATTCGGTTTTAATTAAATTCCGCACAGTATAACGGTAAATGGCTATAGCAATACGTAGATTTGCCAAACCTTACTATTACTTTTAGTCAACATTGCTTTTATAGGTTGGACTGCGGTTAGCAAAAACAGAATAGCTGAAATGCAAAATAAAAGTGGGATTTTATTATGTTATAGTATAACATAATGATTAGAAATTTAATATATTAAAGATATCGCAGTTCAATGACTTAATAGGATCAATAACGCATGATTGCCAATGCTCATAAAGCCACGCCGATTGTAGATAACAGCTTAAACGTTCAAGAAAAGAACCTTTTGCATAAAGTGCAGCAATTAACACAGCAGTACTGCTTAATAGCTAGCTTGTTGATGTTAGGGTTTTTGGCGTTACCAGCTCAAGCGGCAACGGTGAGTGTGAGTAATTATCCATTATTTTTGTTAAGCCAAGCAGTTACTGAAGGCGCGCCCCCTGCTAAGCAGTTGCTACAAGCAGGAGAGGTTGGGCATCATGGTAGTATCAGCCCCGGCGATATTAAGGCAATTCAAGACAGCACCTTTGTGGTTTGGTTTGGTGAGTCACTAGAAAATAACTTGGCAGCAAATTTAAACGACGCGCCTAACTCTATCGCTTTATTTAAGTTTGATGCTTTTAATCGCCATCCTTTGCGTGATATCAAAGGCAAGCCTATCGCTGGCACGCTTGATCCACATATTTGGTTGGATCCTAACAACGCCAAAGCCATTACCCGTGCGCTTGCCGTCATACATAGTCATGCCAATCCGCAATATAAAGAACTTTATCATGCCAATGCACAAAAATTTGCCCAACGTATGGATGCAGCAGTGGCAAACAGTAGTGCTAAACAAAAACCTTTGCCGTATTGGGCTTATCATGATGCTTATCAATATATGGAAAACAGCATCAACCTACAGCTCATTGGCAGCTTAAGTACTGATGATCATTTAGCACCAAAAGCCAGTCAATTACGCTGGCTTAACGAGCAGCGCCCAGCTAAGCAGATGTGTCTGGTCAGTCCAAGTGTGCCTGCCAAAGGTTTACTTGCCAAGTTACAGCCCGTTCAAGACACCGTTCAGGCAGAAGATATGAGTAATAGTAAAGACTTTGTCAGTGGGTGGCAAACAATGGCACAGCAGATTCGCCAATGTATATCATAATGGACTTATTAGAATAAGTGATTGAAACTGTTAATTAAGAATCCCTAAAGACTGTGATATAGTGCTGGTCAAAGACTGGTTATCTACGCTTAAGTATCCGAATTCTGGATGATTGAGCTAGGTGACTGATAAAAGGTATATTTTACTTGCTTAAAAGGGGCTCGCTCCCTATAATAAGTGGCGTTTAATTTTGGTTAAAAGGTAACATCTGTAGAGTGAGCCATTCACGGATAATAGTGTCGCAATGATATTAGATAGCGATATAATCCAAATGTTTAAGGCTATAGGAATACCGATGACCAAGCCTGCCAAACGCACACAGAAAGATAAGGTTGGTATTTATATCAAACGTCAAGCATGGATACTGTTTATCCTTATTATTATTGCTTGGCTTGTAGATACGATGTGGCTGCACAGTTCGCTAACCGTTGCAAAAAGCACCGCTATTGGTGCCTTGCTAAGTTTTGCCACGCAAGCGGTCTTTGCCTTTTTTATCTTTTGGTATACCGGATATCACGCGCGCTTACATATTGTTAGCCAGCTTTATCGGGGTCAGATGGCCAAATGGCTATTGACTGTGTTTGGTTTCGCACTAATTTTTATTACCGTACAACCCCTATCTGCGCCAGCGCTGTTTATCGGTTTTATGGTAATGCAAATTAGTCACAGTTGGATGTTGTGGCATATACGCTAGTGTTAATAAATGATAACTATATACATAGTTACAGTATTCATTGCGCTTAGCAAGTCACCCTGCCGTCCAGCTTCTCTATGACTGATTTTAGAAAGTCGAAGCATAATAATTGTCTTAGGACAGTACCAACTATCGTGATATGAGCGTTTGATATAAGGTAGCGTGCAGTAATGTGCGGGTAGGGGAGCGCGAAATGAGCGTTTACTACTATCTATAATTAAATTCTTACAATTTAATTATAGATGCGAAGCAACGGTGTTAAACGCCACTAGCAGCTAACTTATTCATACAGCGGATAAAAAAGTCACAATTGACTTTACACGAATACAACCCTGCATTAATATATGCAGCTAAATATTTTACTTAACAGCGCTGTATTAAGCGTCAACTGTCAAAACACAGTAATAAGTAAACATATACATAAGAATTTTGCGTACACATGTAAAGGGCTATTACTGAACTATCATAAGCCCTTTTTTGATAGCTAAAATTTATCTTACGCTATCAAATCAGCATGAGTCATAGAACTATGGGTTGGATGTTATTGGTTACATGAGCGTGTTAGCATGAGTCATTTGCTTGCTTTGTTGTAAGGCAGATAAACATACTAAACTCTCATCAGATGACAACCATATTTTTGGTAGTTGATTAAATCGTTGATTAATAAGAAGCTGACATTATGGCAGGCGAGCAAACAACAACAGAATATATCTCTCACCACTTAACGAACTGGACGTACGGCTATCTGCCGGGCGAAGGTTGGAAAGTTGCCTATAATGCTGAAGAAGCTAGTGCAATGGGCTTTAAAGCTATCCACCTTGATTCTATGCTTTGGTCAATTGGTCTAGGCATTGTTTTCTGCGCCATCTTTTGGATGGTCGCTAGGAAAGTCACTTCAGGCGTGCCGGGTAAAACTCAGGCTGCGGTTGAGATGATCGTTGAGTTCGTTGATAACAACGTTCGTGATTCGTATAGTGGTACCTCAAAGCTGATTGCGCCTCTGGCGTTGACTATCTTTGTATGGATATTCTTAATGAACTTGATGGATTTACTACCCGTCGACTTTATCCCTATGATTGCTGGCCAAATCGGCGCACTGATGGGACATGATCCACATCATGTGTACTTTAAGATTGTTCCAACCACGGATCCTAATATCACGCTTGGCATGTCTTTTTCTGTTTTTATACTGATTCTATTTTATAGTATCAAAGAAAAAGGTTTGGGCGGCTTTGTTGGCGAGCTAACACTGCATCCGTTTAGTGCCAAAAACCCTATCGTACAAATTATTTTAATACCCATCAACTTTATCTTAGAGTTTGTTACTTTGATAGCGAAACCTATCTCTTTAGGTTTACGACTATTCGGTAACATGTATGCTGGTGAGTTGATTTTCATACTGATTGCCTTAATGCCGTTTTGGATTCAATGGGCGTTATCAGTACCGTGGGCTATTTTCCACATCTTAATTATTACACTTCAAGCGTTCGTATTTATGATGCTGACGATAGTTTATATGTCACTTGCATCATCAACTGAACATTAATTAGACATTCAATAGGTAAATGAGGATACATCCATGGATCCAGTATTAGGTGGTTACACAGTTATCGCAGTAGCACTACTTATCGGTTTAGGTGCACTAGGTACAGGTATTGGTTTTGCTATTCTAGGTGGTAAATTCCTAGAAGGCGTTGCACGTCAGCCAGAACTTGGTTCACAGTTGCAAACTCGTATGTTCATCGTAGCAGGTCTTCTTGATGCTATTCCGATGATCGGTGTTGGTATTGCTATGCTATTGTTGTTCGCTAACCCTCTAGCAGGTTAATCAGAAAGCTCAGTTGTAAATGTTTGGTAGTCAAATTTTGTATCTTAACCATAGCCAAAGTTTGGCTATCAAATATGATCAATGAAACTGATTTTTCATTAACAAAGAGGTGATCACGTGAATATCAATTCTACCCTCATCGGTCAAGCCATTGCTTTTGCAATCTTTGTGATGTTCTGCATGAAATTCGTGTGGCCACCACTTATCGGCGCAATTAATGACCGTCAGCGTAAAATTGCTGAAGGCTTAAATGCCGCAGAAAAAGCAAAAGCAGATTTGGCGACCGCGGAGCGAGATGTACAGCAGGAGCTTGATCTTGCAAAGACTAAAGCTGCTGCTCTGATCGAGCAAGCAAATAAAAGCGCCAATCAACTTGTTGAAGATGCAAAATCGCAAGCCCAAGTGGAAGGCGAGCGCATTCGTCAACAAGCGCAAGCCTCTATCGACCAAGAAATCAATCAAGCACGTGAATCATTACGTGCCCAAGTTGCTGAATTGGCGGTACTTGGTGCAGAAAAGATTTTGCAAGACAAAGTCGATGTGCAAAAACATGCCAGCATGTTAGACCAACTGGCGGCGAAGCTGTAATTGTGAGGATATAATGGCTGACTTATCAACCTTAGCACGACCGTACGCTAAAGCCGCGTTTGACTATGCCAATGAAAACGGGGCAGTAAATGAGTGGGAAGACTTCTTATTTGTTGCCGCCACCGTTGTCAATGACAAGTCGTTCAGTACTTGGCTAGACAATCCAGCTGTTTCTGCTGAGCATAAGTCAGCTGCTTTGGTCGATCTTTATGATACGCAAGTAGCTAGCGCTAATGATTCTGCTTTTAAGCAGTTGTTAGATGCAAATAAAGGGGTTCGCCCTGACAGCAACGCCAGCTATCCAAAAGTATCAGTAGCATTTAGTAACTTCGTTAAACAGTTATCAGAACAAGAGCGTCTGGCGCTGCTTCCTGAAGTTTATGAGCATTATCGCCGTCACAAGGCAGTAAGCTTAAAGCAGCTTGACGCTTATGTGACCTCTGCTTATCCATTAACCGATGATCAGCGTGATATGCTACAAGCACGTCTTGCTGCTTCGCTAAATGCTAGCGTAGTGATTCATGAATCGGTGGATGCCAGTCTTTTGGCAGGCGTTACGATCAAAGTCGGTGACAAAGTCATCGATGATTCGATGCGCGGCAAGTTACAACAGTTAAAAACACAGCTAACGGCCTAATGCCAATCATTAACGTAGCTTAAGTAAGCATGCGTGATATAAGAGCATTTACGTCAGTGGCGGGTTATCATAAATTAAAGGAAACAAGGCAATGCAACAATTGAATCCAGCGGAAATCAGTAACCTGATTAAGCAGCGCATTCAAGACCTTGATGCGGGTGCAACTGCAAAGAATGAAGGCACGATTGTCAAAGTATCTGACGGTATCGTGCAGATTCATGGTCTTGAAGATGCCATGTACGGCGAAATGATTGAGTTTGAAGGTGAAGTCTACGGAATGGCGCTCAACTTAGAGCGTGATTCTGTTGGCGCAGTAGTACTGGGTGACTTCCTAAAACTACAAGAAGGTCAAAAAGCCTATTGTACTGGTCGTATCCTTGAAGTTCCGGTAGGTCCTGAGTTGCTAGGCCGTGTTGTTGATGCTTTAGGTAACCCTATTGATGGCAAAGGTCCTATTAATGCCAAAATGACTGACAAAGTTGAGAAGATCGCCCCAGGCGTTATCGATCGTCAGTCAGTTGATCAGCCAGTAATGACAGGTTATAAGTCTGTTGATACTATGATTCCAATCGGTCGTGGTCAGCGTGAGCTTATCATTGGTGATCGTCAGACGGGTAAAACCGCGATGGCTATCGATGCGATCATCGCACAGAAATCATCTGGCATTAAGTGTGTATACGTTGCAATCGGTCAGAAGCGTTCTACCATTGCTAACGTGGTACGTAAGCTTGAGCAAACTGGTGCCCTTGAATATACTACTGTTGTAGTAGCGTCAGCATCAGAGCCAGCAGCACTACAATATATCGCACCGTACTCAGGTTGTACGATGGGTGAATACTTCCGTGACCGCGGCGAAGATGCACTGATTGTATTTGATGATTTATCAAAACAAGCAGTAGCGTATCGTCAAATCTCACTACTATTACGTCGTCCGCCAGGTCGTGAAGCGTATCCTGGTGACGTATTCTACTTACACTCACGTTTACTTGAGCGTGCATCACGCGTAAACGCGGCGTACGTAGAAAAATTCACTAATGGTGAAGTGGTTGGTAAAACAGGTTCTTTAACTGCGCTACCTATCATTGAAACCCAAGCAGGTGACGTATCTGCATTTGTACCGACTAACGTGATTTCAATCACTGATGGTCAGATTTTCTTAGAGTCAAGCCTATTTAACTCAGGTATCCGTCCGGCTGTGAACGCTGGTATTTCGGTATCACGTGTTGGTGGTGCTGCTCAGACTAAGATTATTAAGAAACTGTCTGGTGGTATCCGTACCGCACTGGCTCAGTATCGTGAACTTGCAGCATTCGCTCAGTTTGCATCAGATCTTGATGATGTGACTCGTGAACAGCTTGACCACGGTGAGCGTGTGACTGAATTGATGAAGCAAAAACAGTATCAGCCAATGTCAATCTCTGAGCAAGCCGCTGTTATCTATGCGTCAAACGAAGGTTTCTTAGCAGACGTACCAGTTGAAAAAATCGGTTCTTTTGAAGAAGCTTACTTACGCTACATGCATGATGAGCAAGCCGACTTAATGAAAGAGATTGATGACACTGCGAATTATAACGATGATATCGCAGGTCGTTTAAAATCGTCTTTAGAGACTTTTAAACAAAATCACAGTTATTAATTTAACGGGTTAAGCCAGTTTTGTTGTGGCTTTAGTGTTAGAGCTTATGGAGTGGCGCGTTGTCTGATAAGCTTTTTATTAAGACAGCAGCGCCACTTTAGTCACAACTCATGGTATATGGTTGCGTCATGCCACAAGATATTAAAACATTTAAACAATGATGCAATGCTAAATTGTACATTGTTAATGAGAATACCGTTTTATATTGAAATATTGTTGCATGCGCCAATGCTTTTTTAACCCTCTTATATTGGAATCATTATGGCAAACTTAAAAGAAATACGTGCCAAAGTCACCAGTATTCAAAGCACCCAGAAAATTACTCGCGCTATGCAAATGGTAGCCGCCAGTAAAATGCGCCGTGCCCAAGAGCGCATGGAAGTGGGTCGCCCGTATGCTGATAGTATGCGCCGGGTTATTTCGCATTTGGTGCATGCCTCATCCGATTATAAACATCCGTATATGGTAAGCCGTCCAGTCAATAGAGTTGGCTATATTGTCATCACATCTGACCGTGGTCTAGCGGGTGGTTTGAATATCAACTTATTCAAAGCCTTATCTAAGAATATCCAGAAATACCAAGAGCAGTCTGTACAAGCTGAATTTGCTGTCATTGGCGCTAAAGGTGTCAGCTTCTTTAAAAGCTTTGGTGGTAAAGTCACCTCAGCCGTAACTGATTATGGTGATAAACCTACTTTTGAGCAGATAAATGCACCAGTTCAAGCGATGCTTGACGATTATACAAACGGTAAAATAGATCGCATTTATGTGGTTTATAATAAGTTTGTCAATGCAATGACCCAAAAGCCAACGGTCAATCAGTTGGTACCTTTACCAGAGAGCGCATTTGGTGAAGAAGAGAGTGGCATTCAGACAGAACTTAGTTGGGATTATATCTACGAGCCTGATATCAAAACATTGATTGATGAATTGCTTGGACGTTACATTGAGTCTATCGTCTATCAAGCGGTAATGGAAAACATTGCCTCTGAGCAGTCCTCACGTATGGTTGCGATGAAAGCGGCGACAGATAATGCTGGCGACCTAATTAACGATTTACAGTTGGTTTATAACAAGCTGCGTCAAGCGGCGATTACCCGAGAAATATCGGAAATCGTTGGCGGTGCTGCTGCTGTTTCATAATTGAAACCCTTTATAAAACCCAATATATACAGAATTTCCAGGAGAACGCAATGAGTAGCGGTCGTATTGTACAGATTATTGGCGCGGTTCTTGACGTTGAGTTCAACCGTAATGAAGTACCTAAGATTTTTGATGCTTTGCTAGTTGATGGCACCGAAACTACTTTAGAAGTACAGCAACAGCTGGGTGATGGCATCGTACGTACGATTGCTATGGGTTCTACTGAAGGACTCAAGCGTAACCTTCCAGTTACCAATACTGGTGGCCCAATTTCTGTGCCAGTTGGTATCGGTACGCTAGGTCGCATCATGGATGTTCTTGGTCGTCCTATCGATGAAGAAGGTCCAGTGCAAGCAGATGAGCGCTGGTCAATTCACCGTGAAGCGCCAAGCTATGCAGAACAATCAAACAGTACTGAGCTGTTAGAGACTGGTATTAAAGTAATCGATTTACTTTGCCCGTTTGCTAAAGGTGGTAAAGTTGGTCTGTTTGGTGGTGCTGGTGTTGGTAAAACCGTCAACATGATGGAATTAATCAATAACATCGCGCTTAAGCACGAAGGTCTATCAGTATTTGCGGGTGTTGGTGAGCGTACGCGTGAAGGAAATGACTTCTATCACGAAATGCAAGAAGCTGGCGTTGTAAACACTGAAGACTTTAGCAAATCTAAAGTTGCGATGGTATACGGTCAGATGAATGAGCCACCGGGTAACCGTTTACGTGTTGCACTGTCTGGTTTGACCATGGCTGAATACTTCCGTGATACGAAAGATCCTGCTACTGGCAAAGGTCGTGACGTATTGTTGTTTGTTGATAACATCTACCGTTATACACTAGCCGGTACTGAAGTATCAGCACTGCTAGGTCGTATGCCATCAGCGGTTGGTTATCAGCCAACACTTGCTGAAGAGATGGGTATGCTGCAAGAGCGTATTACTTCTACGCAATCAGGCTCTATTACTTCTGTACAAGCGGTATATGTACCTGCAGATGATTTGACTGATCCATCACCAGCAACGACGTTTGCTCACTTGGATGCAACTGTGGTACTAAGCCGTGATATCGCTTCACAAGGTATCTACCCTGCGGTTGATCCACTAGATTCAACGTCACGTCAGCTTGATCCATTGGTTATTGGTGAAGAGCATTACAACGTTGCTCGTGGTGTTCAGGAAGTTCTACAGCGCTATAAAGAACTAAAAGACATCATCGCGATTTTGGGTATGGATGAGTTATCAGAAGAAGATAAACTGGTTGTTTATCGCGCTCGTAAAATTCAGCGCTTCTTATCACAGCCATTCCATGTCGCTGAAGTCTTCACTGGCGCACCTGGTAAATATGTACCATTACGCGATACCATTGCTAGCTTCAAAGCAATCATCGCAGGTGAATATGACAGCTTACCAGAGCAAGCCTTCTATATGGCTGGCGGTATCGACGAAGTCGTTGCTAAAGCTGAAAAAATGAAGTCTTCTGCTGCGTAAGTGGTATTAGTATTCGCTAAAAAGTAGGTGTAATATAAACTTTATATCTACTCTTTAGTAACGTGTTGCGTTTTTGATCGCGCTTTGATAGTAAGGAATTAAGTATGGCAACGTTACAATGTCGCGTCGTAAGTGCTCGTGAAGAGTTGTATTCAGGCGAAATTAGCATGTTAATAGCTAGTGGTACCGAAGGCGAGATTGGTATATTGCCAGGTCACACTCCGCTTATTACTTTGCTAAAGCCAGGTGCAATGCGCGTACAAACGCCAAATGGCGAAGAAGAAGTGATTTACGTCTCAGGTGGCGTACTAGAAGTACAGCCAAAAATGGTCACTGTACTTGCTGATACTGCCATGCGTGCGCACAATCTTGACGAAAGTAAAATCGTTGAAGCACGTACGAAAGCGGAGCAAATGCTGGTCAACCAGTCGGATACCGTACAAACTAATGCTGCCTTGGCGTCATTAGCGGAATCTGTTGCACAGCTACAGACCATCCGTAAGTACAAAAACCGTGCTTAATATTTTTTGTTTGTAAGAGTAAATATTTACTCTTGTAAGCAATAATAAAAAAACAGTCCTTTATGGGCTGTTTTTTTATGGCTGTTGGTTTTATTGGATAGTGATGGTTTTTAGCTTTTAGCCAAAAAGCTACTAGCAACAACGGCAATATATGGTTATATTAAGGGTTGAAAAATAGTTTGCTAACTTATAGAGTTGAGCTGTTTTATGCGCTTTACTTAATGATCAGGCTTATGATCAAAAGCTTTAGACATAGCAAAACGGTTATGAGCAAATAAAGTTATTTGACGCTTTTTGAATACGATAAACGGTATGATTTTTGCACGTAAAATAAAGTTTTAATGGTCGTAGTTTATAGGTTTTGTTAACGACTATAAGCTATAGTATAGGAAGCTGCAGGATTAATAGTATACTGTGCTGCCAAGTTTGTAACAGCTATATAAACAGCAGTTGCACTATTTTGTAGTGCTATTCATTTTACTGCTCTTATTTTGACTACTTTTAAATGAGATGTATTAGAGGATATAACAATGACAACGAATGATGATGACAACACCCCCCGAATTTTGATTGTTGAGGACGATGAGCGTCTGGCCATGTTGACCCAAGATTATTTGGTCAAAAACGGTCTAGAAGTGGCGATTGAAACGGATGGTAATCGCGCCATTCGTCGTATTGTCAATGAGCAGCCAGATTTGGTTGTACTTGATGTTATGCTTCCAGGTAGCGATGGCTTGACAGTCTGCCGTGAAGTACGTCCACATTACCAAAACCCTATCTTGATGCTGACTGCACGCACAGAAGATATGGATCAAGTATTGGGTCTTGAGATGGGCGCCGACGATTATGTCGCAAAGCCTGCTCAGCCACGTGTTTTATTAGCGCGTATTCGTGCATTATTACGCCGTTCAGAAAACGCCCCGTCAGAAGATGTGCCACAGCGTCTAGAGTTTGGTGAATTGGTTATCGATAATGGTGGTCGTTCAGTGAATCTAGGTGATGAGTTAGTAGATTTTACCAGTGCAGAATACGATCTACTATGGTTGCTTGCTTCTAATGCTGGTCGTATCTTGTCACGTGAAGATATCTTTGAGCGTCTACGTGGTATTGAGTATGATGGTCAAGATCGCTCTATTGACGTCCGTATCTCACGTATCCGTCCAAAAATTGGTGATGATCCAGAAAACCCAAAACGTATCAAAACCGTACGTAGTAAAGGCTATCTATTCGTAAAAGAAGGCAACTAATCGCCGACTTTTGCTATAAGTCTTGATTGTTCCTCGTTATGCAATAAGAAACCAGCGTAAAGCTGGTTTTTTAGGGTTTAAATATTAAGTTTTTAACCTTAATTGCTGCGTTATGTGGTTTAATTAAGCGATAATTTTATGCACCAGTTTAATTATCATTAAATATATATCACAGCAACTATTATCCTATAGTGGTTATAATAGGTATTATTCTATTGATAACGCTTACTCATCAGGTTGGTCACGGCACGTATGTCATTAGTCTCTTCTCTTAAACACAGTATTTTTGTTCGTATTTATGCAGGGCTATTGATAGTCTGCTTGTGTGTGGCACTATTTGCCCAGCTATTGATGGATACTATCAATAAAGAGCGTGTCCAATCTTATCGTGAAAATATGGCGACAGGGGCGTTTCATATCGTGAGTGAGGGTTTGGCTCACCAAGAAAACGAGGCGCAACGTGATTATTGGTTGTCTGATGCCAGTAGTTTGTTTGGCTCAGAATTTAAGATCGTGTCTATCGATGAAGTTGATTTTAATGCCAGCGAGCTGCGCCGTTTTGAGAAAGAAAACACGGTCGTACGCTATATCAGCCAACTGACCACTGCCGATGTCTATTATCGCCTACCAGACAATCAAGGTGTTTTGACTGCGCGTATCTCACAAGTGACTGAGCAGCAAGTCAGAGCTATCGCCGTATTTTTGCTAGATGATTTGTCCTATTATATTACTTTGTCTGATAAACGTGCACGTTTGGCACAGTTAGAAGAAAAGTTTTCATTTCCTTTAGCATTTAAAGCAGTAGCGGCGCTCAATTTGGATCCTGATCAGATGGCACGCTTGCGCCGTGATGAGGTGGTTATCTTATTGCAAGATACCAATACCAGTAAAAGTAACTCGTCTATCAAAGTCATTGTGCCGTCTGAAATTAGTGATATGGCAATTTTGATCGGTCCAGTACCTTTATTTAATTGGTTTCCACTAAACTTGATCGTCAGTATGATTTTGATCAGTATGTTTTTAATTAGTTTGGGTGTGTATGCACTGATTTTCCCGCTTGAGCGCAAGTTACAACTGATACAGGTCGGGGTAAATGAGGTCAGTAAAGGTAATCTTGAAAGTCAAGTACAGGTGATTGGTCAAGATGAAATCGCCCGTTTAGCTGCAACCTTTAATGCCATGACTTCTCATATTAAGCGTTTGATTGAGTCGCAGCGAGAGCTAACGCGAGCGGTGTCACATGAGCTACGTACGCCCGTTGCACGTATTCGCTTTGCTGTTGATATGCTGGCAGATACTGATGATGAAGATTCGCGTTTTATGCAGCGTGACTTTATTGATGAAGATATCGAAGCGCTTAATGGCTTGATTGATGAAATTCTCACCTATGCGAAACTTGAAGAAGGCTCGCCCAAACTAGATTTGGAACCAGTCAATCTTCGAGAGCTGCTTGAGCAGATTGAGCGTGAAACCAATGCCTTGGGTAAACCGATTAAAATTGTCACCAAACTGCCAAATGCTAAAGTAGAAGCAATAGCAGATAGACGCTACTTACATCGCGTGATTCAGAATTTGGCTGGTAATGCTCTGCGTTATGCAGAGACTACGATTATCATTAGTGCTGGGGTCAAAAAGGGCAATGCCTTTGTCAGCGTTGAAGATGATGGTCACGGTATTCCAGAAGCAGATCGCGAAAAGGTCTTTATTCCATTCTCCCGCTTAGACGATAGTCGGACGCGTGCCTCAGGTGGCTACGGTTTGGGCTTGTCTATCGTATCACGCATTGCTTTTTGGTTTAATGGTCGTATGAAGGTTGATGAGAGCCGAGATCTTGGTGGCGCGCGGTTTGTGATGACATGGCCTATCAAACCACTGACACAAATTCTAGCAGCCGATGAATTAACCCAAGATAAGAGTGAGCGTGAGTTTGATGCATAAGCATCGTTAATATACTTTTGAAATAAAACAGTGCTGTTAAGATGACTTTTATAAAGGTATCAAAACGCCTATCGAAATACTATTTCACTTGTAGCTATGTTATTTCTAACTGATCATAAATGAGGCTAACAAGTTATTTATTGCTGTTATTTAGTCTTTAATGGAGGAGGGCAACGTATGCCGTATTTATTTGGGGGTTTGGTGGTATTAAATGCTGTGATACTAGGATATTATTTATTCTTACAGCAGCCAAGTACTACTCAGACGCTAAAGGTAGCACAGGATGAAATTACCCAGCCTTTAGCGTTTACTAACAGTGCTGAGTATATTCCACCGGCTATTGGCAACAAGTAATAAGTTTTATAACCGTTGAAGTTTTTATATTTAAAGAAAAATGACAAAAAAAGCAACGATAGCCAGTCGTTGCTTTTTTAGTATGATTGATTGACACTATTATGATTAGTTCAATATAAAAGTGATTAAGCGAGAAAAATTCGTCCCAGTCTCGCCCCATAAAATCACGTATCTATTTTATTTAATATCAACTTTCTCAATGAATGACTTTGTAGCGGGATTGACATCCAAAGGTTGCTCTCCGGCAACTTCTGAAATGAGAGGGATGCGAATACAGACTTGCAGACCACCATCTGGATGATTAATAGCCTCAACTGTTCCATGATGCAAGCGCGCGATACGGTCAACAATCGCCAAGCCGAGTCCACTACCCTGAGTGGTACGCGCTGATTCGCCACGCTCAAACGGCTGCATGACACGCTCGAGTTGGTCTTCTGCTACCCCATCGCCGCAGTCTCGCACACATATAATCAACTGCTCTTTTGCTTCTTTATTGACCGTATTTTCGGTCACGACATCGCTGTATTCTATCACCTCTTTTTCTACAAAGGTTGGCATGACAACAGCAGACAGATAAATAGGCGGCTCACCATAACGCTTGGCATTATTCACCAGATTGATAATCAGGCGCTTAATCGACATAGGACGTACGGGCACAAGCTTGCTGCATTCTGACTGATAAATAAACTCTAGCGGCGCAAATTGCACCATAATCTCATTAAATATGGTATCTAAATTGGTAAGGCGTACAGGCTCATCGGAGCCATCTTTCATAAACGAGATAAATTGCTCTAGAATAGCATCCATATCTTCGATATCGTAAATCAACCCTTCACGAAAAAAATCATCGGGCAGCATTTCAGCAGTTAAGCGCATACGAGTCAGCGGGGTACGCAAATCGTGTGAGATGCCAGCTAACATAATCGTACGCTCTTTTTGCGCTTGGTTGAGAGTAGTAAACAGACGGTTAAAAGCCATATTTACTTGGCGAATCTCGGTAGGACCATGACGGGTCGGTAGCGTTGTTGCATGACCCAACTGAATATAGTTGGTAGCAGCACGTTGAAGATAACGTAGAGGACGATTTAATTGACGGGCTAATAAAATAATTGTCAACAGTGTCAAAATAGGTAGCCCAAACAAAAACAAGATCAATAAAGTAGGGCTGTACTGCGAATAATAGACCACAGGTTCGCGTATCCAAAAACTGCTATCACGACTGTCTTGTACCCAAAGCTGAGGGGTTGGTTTAAATTTAAAATATACTTCAACTGGTCGCCCCAATTGTGCGCTGATTTCTCGCTGTAATACATCCGTAAAAACACTGACAAAAGCTTTGTCCGCAACCTCTGGAAAGTCACTTGGATTATCCACCACTACTACATGTGAGTGCTGATAAATCCACTGACGGACTTCAGGGTTGTCCCGCCAGTCTCGATTGGCGCTGTTCATCAGCCGAAGCTCGCTGGTCAAATAGCGCGCATGGCTTTTGAGCTCTGGTAAATATAGACTGCGCCAAAAAAACAAAATTGATACCCCGACGCTAATGAGAACAATAAAAGCCACCATTAGAGTGGTTAGCAGACTATTAGAGTAAGAGCGGGGTAACCAGCTTTTATGAGGCAATGGTGGGTTTGGCGTGGTCATAGGAATCCAAATTATAATGAGGAAGTGACAGATGCTATTGCTAGGATAGCATAACCCATTAATAACGCTGCCAGCTTTCATCGACAACGCTGGCAATATCATCCGCTTAAGATAAAGGCATATGATAGAGGAGTATCCATCATATTAGCAGCGTGAATGATGAATCTTATTTACAGCCATAACGATTTAAGCTATTGTTAATAAATAATTAAATAAGCACAGTTTATGTTTTCAATAAAATAAGACTGTGGTATAATTATGCCCTTTTTGGTATACCTGCGAAAGAGAGAATTCACATGGTTGTTATTCGTTTAGCACGGGGCGGTGCCAAGAAACGCCCATTTTATCAAGTAGTTGTTGCTGATCAACGCCGCGCGCGTGACGGTCGCTATATTGAAAACATCGGCTTTTTTAACCCACTCGCTAAAGATTCTGAAGAAGCAGTGCGCTTGAACATGGAAGCGTATAATGCGTGGGTCGCAAAAGGTGCACAACCTTCTGATCGCGTTGCTTCATTAGCAAAAGCTTATAATAAGTCTGCTGCTCAAACTGAAGCTACTGCTTAAGTTTTGGCTGCAATAGACTGATAGTGCATTTATGCATCCATCAGTTGGCTTAAGAATACCTAGCGTAACTGGTCTAACCAGGGTACGCCATTAACTGTTTATCGCTTTTGACGACGTTTATCGTTTTTAATAGCTTTTTATTTATCATCGCTGTTTTTATCATTGTTAGGTTAGCCGTTATGTCGTCTGCTCCAAACACTAGTGCCCTTATGAAAATTGGTCAGCTCAAAAAGCCTTATGGCATCAAAGGTTGGCTTTGGGTCTTTAGTGAAACAGACGATCGTACGGCGATATTTGACATCAAGCCTTGGTGGATGAAAACCGCTACCGGTATGAAACCTTTGACAGTAAAGGCTTGGCGTGAGCAAGGCACTGGAATTGTGGCTCAGTTTGAGCAGATTCCTGATCGCAATGTTGCTGAGACCATGAATGGGGTAACTCTTTGGGTCGAGCAAGACATCTTGCCAGAACCTGCTGAGGATGAATACTATTGGTCGGATTTGGTCAGCCTGCGCGTGATGAACGAGCAGGATGAATATCTAGGCGATATTACTGAGATGTTTGAGACTGGCGCCCACGCTATTATGCGGGTTGCGGCAACGACAGACAGCTTGGATAAAGAAGAGCGCCTAATTCCATGGCACAAGCAAACTGTAGTGAAAGTCGATCTGACTGAAAAGACAGTGCTAGTGGCATGGCCAAGTGACTATTAATAAGCACTGATTAATAAGAAATTATTAAAACAAGCTTTAGTGGTATAAGCTTTAACTTTATCGCTTAAGATTGTTAATAGTGATACCGATTTATTTAGCCAATATTAGCCACTGCGCAAGTAGACATCTGATGTATTTTGCCGTTATTAGTATTTTTCCTGAAATGTTTGCCACGATTCGTGAGTTTGGAATCACAGGTCGGGCAGTCACTCAGAAGCAAGTAACGATTGAATGCATCAACCCGCGTGATTTTACCAGTGATAATTATCGCCGTATTGATGAACGTCCGTATGGTGGCGGTCCTGGCATGGTGATGATGGCTAAGCCCTTATCCCAAGCGATCGAGGATGCGCGCCTACGAGCAAGTCAGCATGGCTGCCGTGTCGACAAAGCGCACTGTCCGGTGATTTATATGTCGCCACAAGGACAGACGCTGAGTGAGAGTAGTGTGGTCGATATGACCGAGTATGACGGCATGATTATATTATGCGGTCGTTACGAAGGCATTGATGAGCGCTTACTGTCGCAGTATGTCGATATGGAAATATCACTTGGTGATTACGTGCTTACCGGTGGTGAGCTACCAGCAATGGTGCTAATGGATAGTGTGATACGTCGTCTGCCTGATATTATGGGTGATGATAAGTCAGCTGAGCAAGACTCGTTCGTCGATGGCTTGCTTGATTGTCCACATTATACTAAGCCGCATGAGTTTGCGGGTATGGCAGTGCCTGAAGTGTTACTTTCAGGTCACCATGCCAATATCGCGAAGTGGCGCTTTAGTCAGCAAGTCGAACGTACGCAAGCGCGTCGTCCAGACTTATGGCAGGCGTTTACGCCAACGGTAGAGCAAGCAAAGTGGCTAAAGGCGTTAGCAAAAGCTGATAAAAAATAGCGGTTAAAAAGATAAACAGTTAAGTAATAAAATTTTGAGCAATAACAAAACGAGTCATAGCATAATGGCCGTTTGTCATAACCTACTTACGTTGTGTCTTATTAAAAAGAGATATAATTAATTATTACAAACAGGTGATATGCGTCAAGCCTCTATTATCTAATGTGAGGAGATAACTCTCATGAGCAACAAGCATCCATTGGTTCAGGTCATCGAAAATGCTCAATTGATTGAGCGCCCAAGCTTTGCACCCGGCGATACCGTTGTGGTTCAAGTAAAAGTACGTGAAGGTGAGCGTGAGCGTTTACAGGCTTTTGAAGGCGTTGTAATTGCTAAGCGTAACCGCGGTTTAAACTCAGCGTTTACCGTACGTAAAATCTCAAGTGGCGTTGGTGTTGAGCGTGCATTCCAATTGCATTCACCAATTATCGATAGCATCGAAGTGAAACGCCGTGGCGCTGTTCGCCGTGCGAAACTATACTACTTACGTGAGCGCTCTGGTAAATCAGCACGTATCCGCGAGAAGCTTGCTCCGCGTGCGCCTAAAGTTGTTAAGGCAAAAACTAATGCTCGCGTTCCTGATGCAGTTGAAACTGCACCTGGTATTTAAGCAAAAGTTTGCCATCTTTAGTGAGCTGTATGGTATACAGTTTACTAGAGTAAGGCGATAGTAGATACAAACCCTTATTCATAGGTTTATCATATAAATAAGCGGGTCATACCAAAAAAGACAAAACCCCAATCTGTGCGAATGCCAGATTGGGGTTTTTGTTTCTGTCGCTTTAAATCACAAACTTAAATTAAGGCTTTAAACGTTGCCTTGAATCATCGAGATTTTCAATACGGCTGTTTTGGTCTTTAGATTTGCTGTACTTACGCAAGCGTATGTATAGCGTCTTGGTGACGATAGCGATGGTCTTTTGCTGATCGTCCACGATATCTACTTGGTATTCACGAAATACGGGTTCACCGTCTTTTGCCAGTTCTTGAATGGCTTTAATCTCACTGCTAGGAATTTTCATGCGAGCAGTAACTTTGCTATTACCTGGCGCGATAAATTCAATATGTGAGCTTTTATCCCAAACGACGTAACTGCTACCCAGTTGATGCATGAGCATGAGCATATAAAATGGATCAACCATTGAGTATAAGCTGCCGCCAAACTGTGTCCCTACAATGTTCTTATTTAGACTATTTAGTCCCATATTGACCACACATAAACCTTGGTCAAGGTTTATGTGCTCAATCTTGATGCCGGCACCGATATAAGGTGCATAAGTGTTGATACGTAGCTTGAGCAGATAAGGCGTGAGCAATGGCATAATATTTTTTTTAGCGTTACGTTTTAGCGTCTCAAGATTTTTGGGTAGTAAACTCATAAACTTATCCTAGGGTACTTCTTGATTTTTAGACTGCTATTATTCAATCGTTATGGGTAAAAAGGTATTTATCATAGTGAAAAACTTATAAAGGCGCTAGAGCTAAAGCGTAACTTCATTCAAATCTTAGCGCCTTGTTTCTTGTCTATGCGTGATCGTTGATGGTTTATGTACGATCACGCATTATTAATTATAAGAACCATTATCATAATGACTACAATCTACTATTTTATTAGCAACTAAGTAGTTAATAAGTTTGTATTTATTTTAAAAGGAAACTTTATGTTATTAATAGCTGCTATATTTATAGTATATTCGAATCGTTATACATTCGCGTTCTAAAGTCTCATGACATACAATGACTGCATTTTTTCTTCAGTGGCTTAACACTTATCGTAAGAGTAGTAAGTGGATAACCAGTCACTAAAACGTCGGTCGACACAAGGAAATGTGATGAGTAACACGCAGCTTCCCCCTTTAGATGCCAATCCGCAGCAGCCAATCCCTTCTGATAATGATGTTCAAAGTAGTTATGTAGAATTACATAAGCCCTATTCAAGTTTTAAAAATCGTGATGCCTACCTCAATCATGAACTGCAAATCATGCAGCCGAAACGCTGGCGGCCTAATTTGCCGTTCCGTGATTATCGTTTTGAGTACGAAGATACCATTCCAGCAATGGCTGCGACCATTGGTAAAGTTGTAATGGTGGGTGCTATTGCGGCGACCTTTGCAGGGCCACTCGGTTTGGGTGATGCTTTTATCTTAGAAAACGTCCGTTATGAGTTATTGATTGTTTCGTTTTTTGTCATTTTATTCTCAGGATTTCTACTACCGACCGCCAACCTTGCGGGTACTCATGGGCCTTTAATTCCGCTTATTCCTATTGTTGTCGCAGCTGGTGGTCACCCGATGGCCTTTGGTCTGCTCATCGGTGCCTTTGGATTATTATTGGCAATCAGTAAAGGGGGCAGTTTACTAGCAAATTTGACCAGTAAAGGCGTGTGCGGTGGTTTGCTGCTCTACTTGGGTTTTATTGGTACGATATCACAAGTTAAAAACTTGTTTGCATGGGCAGAGGGCATTGGCATGGCGCATATTGCTTTTGTGGTGATTTTGCTGACGATTATATTGTATGCCGTGTTAGAAAATTTTCAAAAGCGCTGGCTGGCTGTGCCGCTGAGCTGTTTGTTAGGTGGTGGCATGGCATTTGCTATGGGTGCACCTTTTGCCTTTAAAACCGCACCCGGTCTACCGCATATGAGCCCTATGTATTGGTGGGGCGAAAATACTGGTTGGATGTTAGGATTGCCGACGGTTGAGAGCTTTATCGTGGTATTACCTTTTGCGGTGTTAGCGGTTGCTATGTGGTCGCCAGATTTTTTAGGTCATCAGGTTTTCCAGAAAATCAGCTATCCCAAACGTACTGAACGTGTACTGATGGATATTGATGATACGATGACCAGCGCATCGTTTCGTCAGGTCGTAGGTTCTGTGCTCGGTGGGGCGAACTTTGCGTCGTCATGGGGTACTTATATTGTACCTGCAGCAATTGCCAAACGTCCCATTCCAGCTGGTGCGATTTTGACAGGACTATTTTGCCTTATCGCAGGTGTTTGGGGTTACCCTATGGACTTGGCAATCTGGGAGCCAGTGATGTGTGTGGCGCTGATTGTTGGGGTATTCATTCCATTGCTTGAAGCTGGGATGGAGATGACGCGTGAGGGTAAAACTACTCAGTCTGCTGCTATTGTGGTTTTTGCGTCCGCACTAGTTAACCCCGCCTTCGGTTGGTCTATTACTTTGGTGCTTGATAATTTAGGATTAATTGGCTCTAAAGAGCGTAGTGCCAGTCTGACCAAAATGAGCCGCTGGATTATTCCTGTCGTCACCTTTGTGATACTGACCGGGGTTATGGCAATCGTCGGTATGTTGCCGGGTATCCCAGCACTATTACCAAATTTCCGTCACTAGTCGCACTGTAAGGTTGTTTTTCTGCAAAAAGTCAGCCTTGGTGCTGGCTTTTTTTATGGTTGTTGCTAAGCTGATAAAGGTTCTTGTAAAACCCATGCCATCGCCCCATAAACATCTGTATATCAGTATCTTGAGAGCAATAAATTCTATGGTCAATGTCTCAGAATCGAGTCCCATCGATGACAAGAAAGCCCGTCTTAAACATTTAATCCAGCGCCTGCCAAACTTGCCGGGAGTGTATAAAATGCTGGGTAAAAATGGTGATATTTTATATGTCGGCAAAGCTAAATCACTCAAGAGCCGTGTGAATAGCTACTTTGCGAAAACCATTGATCATCCTAAGACACGAGCACTGGTGGCACGGATACATAATATTGAAACCATCATTACCCGCAGTGAGACGGAAGCGCTGTTACTTGAGCAAAATCTGATTAAAGAATATCGTCCGCCTTATAACGTGCTACTGCGTGATGATAAATCTTATCTTTATGTGTTTATTTCAGCAGATAAGCCTTATCCAAGATTG
Source organism: Psychrobacter sp. G (assembly GCF_000418305.1). Taxonomy (NCBI): domain Bacteria; kingdom Pseudomonadati; phylum Pseudomonadota; class Gammaproteobacteria; order Moraxellales; family Moraxellaceae; genus Psychrobacter; species Psychrobacter sp. G. The sequence continues at coordinate 2,878,662 of NC_021661.1, read as the reverse complement.
GCTTATGGTCGCGGTAAAGGCAATCACCAAAAGGGTCGCTTTTTCGGTCCTTTTCCTTCTGCGCATGCGGCAAAAGAAACACTGGTGCTCATGCAAAAAATGTTTCAAATGCGCCAATGTACCAATACCTTTTTTAAGCAACGTAAGCGTCCGTGCCTCGAGTATCAAATTAAGCGTTGCCGTGCGCCATGTGTGGGCTTAGTATCGCCAGAAGAATATAGCGAGGACGTCAATAATACTATTCGTTTCTTAAAAGGTGACTCTAGTGATATCCATACTGCTTTGATTGAAAAAATGGAAGCTTCTGCTGAAGAGCTAGACTTTGAAAAGGCAGTTTTTTATCGCGATCAGCTGTCTATGCTGCGTGAAGTACAAGCCAAGCAAGCCGTTTATACAGTACAGGGTGAGGCAGATGTGATTGCTATTGCCAGTCAAGCAGGCATGACCTGTGTCAACGTATTGACGGTACGTGGTGGGCGAGTGCTTGGCGGTAAGAACTACTTCCCTGATGTGGATAGCAGTGAGCCTCTTGCAGACAATTTATCAGCGTTTATTACCTCATTTTATTTTCAGGTGACAGATGATTTGCCAGCAGAGATTATATTGAGCGATGAATTACCAGATCAGCTAGCAGTGAGTGAAGCGTTGGCAACACACTTTGGTAGTAAGGTCGTTATCAAAACCAGCGTACGTGAGCACCGTGCTGAATGGTTAGACTTAGCAAAACTTAATACCAATAATGCACTAAAAACCAAACTTGGCGATTATTTAGAGTTACATGCACGCTTTGGGGCGTTAAAAGATGTTTTGACTGAAGTCACGGATCGTACCATTGACCGTATCGAGTGTTTTGATATCTCGCATACGATGGGCGAGGCGACGATTGGTAGCTGTGTGGTCTTTGATCAAGGTGGCTCGCGTCGTCGTGATTATCGTCAGTATGCTATCCATGACATTGTTGGCGGTGATGACTATGCAGCGATGAAGCAGGTGTTGACACGGCGTTATAAGAAGCAGCCATTGCCGGATTTATTGCTTATCGATGGGGGTAAAGGGCAGCTCGGTATCGCCAAAGAAGTGCTGACTGAGTTGGGTATCCTTGGTGATACTTTGCTTATCAGTGTGGCAAAAGGTGAAGGACGTAAGGCTGGACTTGAAGTTCTGCACTTTATTGACCATGAGCCACTTGACTTGCCTATGGATAGCAAGGCGCTGCATTTATTAATGCATATCCGCGATGAGGCGCATCGTTTTGCGATTACAGCGCACCGTAAGAAGCGTGATAAACGTCGTTCATCGTCGGTGCTAGAAGTGATTCCGGGGCTGGGTGAAAAGCGTCGTCGTGACTTGCTCAATCACTTTGGCGGCATGCAGCAATTGCTTGGTGCCTCGCAGCAAGAATTGGCAGGCGTACAGGGAATTGGTCCGGTATTAGCGAAAACCGTTTATAAGGTATTGCATGAGTAGTCTAGGTAATGTTCTTCAAATTTAGGTTTATGTTCATAAAATTTAAACATGAAAAAAGAGGCTGTCCTAGAGTTATTTAGGATAGCCTCTTTTTTCATGTTTAAAATTTTACTATTATTCAGCGCTTTTTATTTTATAAGTCACAAATCTAAAATCTAACTCGCTTTTTTCATCATGCATCTGCTCAGATTCTTCCGCAACTTCAAACTCACTTGGCAGCTCAGGATAAAAGGCATCGCCATCAACGATTTCAGTGTCAACGTGAGTTAGTTCGATACGGTCGGTGTACAGCAATGCATCGCTAAACACGCGCTCGCCACCAATTACCCAAATCGTATCAAGATGCGCACCATGCGCAAGGCTTGCTGCTTGGGTTAAGGCATCGTCTAAATTTTGCATGACATAAGCTTTTTCACTACCTACCAAGCCCTTTTGCTCAGCATAATCTATCTGGCTACTGATAATAAAGCTCACACGTTTAGGTAACGGCTTGCTGCCCATTGACTCAAAGGTCTTACGACCCATAATCACGATACCTTGTATCGCACCGTCATTTGGTTTGGTTGTCCTATTTTTAAAATGCTGCAAATCGGCTGAGATATGCCACGGTAGCTCATTGTCTTTACCAATACAGCGATTGCTACTGATAGCCGCGATTTGGGCAACTTCGGTGTTGGCATAACTCATAAATTATCCTTTGCTAATGTTTAAGTATATTTAAATACAATCGAATAAACAGGCGCTATACCGCCACTTGCGCCTTAATCGCTGGATGCGACTCATACCCATCAACGCTGATATCATCATAATTAAAAGCAAAAATATCTTTTACATTAGGGTTAAGCGCTAATGTCGGCAGCGTATAAAGCGAGCGGGTCAGCTGCAGCTCCACTTGCTCACGGTGGTTTTGATAAATATGGCAATCGCCACCGGTCCAAATAAATTCACCAACTTCTAAATTACAAACTTGTGCCACCATATGAGTCAACATGGCATAACTTGCGATATTAAAAGGTACGCCCAAAAATAAATCTGCTGAGCGCTGATAGAGTTGGCAGGAGAGTTTATTGTCCGCAACAAAAAACTGGAATAACGTATGACAAGGTGGTAAGGCGACTTGATCTGCTTCGCCAGGGTTCCAACCAGACACGATCAAGCGCCGCGAATTAGGATTAGTCTTTATTTGTTCAACCACTTGTGCGATTTGATCGACACCGTCAGAGTTATACTGCCCATCTGCAGTTGTGGTCGCGCCATAATTACGCCATTGGTGACCATAAATAGGACCTAAATCGCCTGCAGGTCGATTAAAGCGCGCAGTTTGCTCTGTAGTTGCCCATTCATTCCAAATGCGTACACCGTTTTGTTGCAAATAATCAACGTGGGTACTGCCACTTAAAAACCATAGGAGCTCATAAGTGATAGACTTAAGATGAACTTTTTTGGTGGTTAACAATGGAAAGCCATCGGCTAAATTAAAACGTAGCTGCGCGCCAAAGTGGCTTAGCGTACCAGTACCAGTACGATCACCTTTTTCCGTGCCTTCGTTAAGGACAAGGCGTAGCAGGTCTAAATAGGCTTGCTCGTTTTTAATGATAGAGCTGTTCATGGTCATAAAATTACTCTTCTGTGCTATTAAAACGCATCTTTAATATAGTTCTTAACGTGGTGCATGAAGAAGGTAAAGCTTAATAAGCGGCTTGCTTACCCCAATCATAAATACCACGCTTATAAGCATAAATCAGCATAATCAAGCCGGCAATAATCATCGGTGCACTCAATAGTTGACCTTTGGTCATCCAACCTAATAGTATAAATCCTTGGTCAACATCAGGCTGGCGGAAGAATTCGATGATAAATCGGCTGATACCATAACCTAGTAAGAACACAGCAGATGCAGCCATACGTGGACGCGGCTTTGATGAATACCACCATAAGAAGATAAATAGCAGCAGACCTTCGGCAAAGGCTTCATATAGCTGCGATGGATGACGCGGCAGCACATACTGACCATTAACCTCAATCATTAGCTCTTGCAATTGTGGATTACTCTGTAATTGCTCCATATCAAAGGCAGCGGCTTGCGGAAAATAAGTCAGCCAGTTATAGCCACCGTCTGAGACGCGCCCCCACAGCTCACCATTGATATAGTTACCGATGCGACCAAATAATAAGCCAGTCGGCACGCAAGGCACGATAAAATCGAATACTTGGAAGGCAGTTTTTTTATATTTACGAGCAAAAAACCACATGCCTACCATGACACCAATAAAACCGCCGTGGAAAGACATACCGCCTTCCCAAACTTTTAATAGATAAGCAGGGTTTTGTAATAGCTCGCCAAATTGATAAAACAGCACATAGCCAATACGACCGCCCAAAATGACACCAAGCGCACCATAAAAGACCAAATCGGACACCATATCGGTGGTCCAATTGTCACGTTTGCTGCTGCGATACCAAGCCAGACCAAAAGCTGCAGCAAATGCGAGCAAATACATCAAGCCATACCAGTGTACTTCTACTGGACCCAAGGACAGCGCTACAGGATTATACTGAGGATGAATTATCATAAGGGCATCATCATTATTGGTAATTAAATGCTGTCTATAATAGCAAAATTCATCCCTTGCGAACACTATGATAAATGTATGGTTTATTGAATGAATAGCAAAGCGCTAAAAAAACCGATAAGATGAAAAAAAGCGCATCAACTTCTAAGGAATTATCATGTCTGCTACCGTATCATCACGATCATTTTTGCACGATAAACGGTTAACTACCGCAGTTGATGTGCAATCGCCAAACCTTAAGCTAAACAGATTGCCATTATCTTTATTGTGTATAGTCGCATCAGGCTTCAGTTTTTTTGTGCCAGTGACGGCGCAAGCAGCAACCAGTAGTATCGAACAAATTACCATTTATCAAGGCTTAGCCAGTGTCACGCGTGTACTGCCCATCAGTGGCACAGGTGAGCAGACACTGGTTTTTTCCTGTCTTTCGCCTGCGATTGAACCTGACAGTATTAGTGTGCAAGCACTGGGCAATGTTAATATCGGTGAAGTCAGTATTCAAACCTTGAGTGGCGAGCAAGCAGCGCAGTGCCAGTATCAAGGGGCAGCTAATGTACAGACTCAGCAGAATAATCTAGCGGATATCAGTGCCGAATTGGAAGCGGCACGCCTGACCAAAGCCTATTTGCAAAACCTAACCAAAGTCACGCAAATAAACACCACTGGCACCCTTGCCAATAATGCACGCGACTTAGAAACGCAAGCCGCCAGTATTAACAAAAAAATAGTAGAGCTGCAAAAACGAGAAGCCCGTGCCAATGATGATTTAAATCAGCTGGTCGCTGGCAGTACTTCTTCAGTACAAAGTAATGTCACCCAAGTCAGTGTACGTACCGCTAGCCGTTCTGCTAGTAGTGTTAAATTACATTATCAAGTACGCGGTGCCAGCTGGGAGCCGACTTATCAAGCGCGTTTAAATACCGATAATAAACAGCTCAATATCACCGCCTCTGCCATCATCGCCCAACAAACAGGCGAGAATTGGAACAACGTGCCCGTTATTTTGAGTACTGTCAATCCCAATCAAACGACGACCAGCCAGCTACCAAGAGTCGAACGTTTGTCATTATATGAAGAAGAGCAAGCTAAGTTGAGCCGTTATGCACAACCAATGATGGAAGCTGCTCCAGTGGTTGTTGTTTCTGCCAGCGACAGTTATGGCGGTGCAGGTGGTATGGCGCCGCTACCGAGCTTTACGGTTAGTAGTCAAAATAAAAATGGTATTACCGAGTATCGCTTACCGCAGCGCGTCAGTATTCCAAGTGATGGCAGGCGTGTACGCACTATTATTGATGAGCAGTCTGGCACCAGTAAGTTATGGCTACGGAGTACACCGAGCGTAGAAGCTGCCGCTTACTGGTATGCGTCTGCGCCATTTTTGACGCCAGCTTGGGCAGATGGTTCATTGCAACTGTATCGCGACGATAACTATGTTGGTCAGTCGCGCTATGATTATCAGAGTCTAAAAGAGCAGGGGATTGGTTTTGGTGTTGATCCGAGCTTGCTTGTAAAACCGCTGACTGATGAAGACAAAAAAGGCGATAAAGGCGTGTTTAATCGTCAACAAACCAAGACCATCACTCAGGCGTATCAATTTACCAATCAGCACAATCGTAGTATGCGCATGCAAGTGTTAGGCACAGAACCCTTGAGTAGCGATGACAGCATTAAAGTAACCGCGACGCATACACCAGCGATTAGCAAAAAAGATTGGAATGATAACAAAGGAATGGTAGCGTGGGAGTTCGATTTACCGAGTCAACAATCTCAAGTCGTGCAGTCAATCTATCAAATTAGCTATCCTGCGGATAAAAAATTAAGCACGAATTAATGTTAAATCAGAACCATATAATCGATTCAATTTAAAAAATACAATCCTGATGGGAATGCTGCTGGGATAAATTTTATGAAGCCTCTGGAGTGCGAAGCGCACAGCAAGCGAGGAAAATTTATCCCAGCATAACCCTATTTTGAACGACTCTATTTTATATTGAAATGACTATATAACAATCATATAAAAGGAATTCTATGTGTATTGTCGCCATTGCTTGGCAGTTATTTGATGAGCTGCCTTTGGTTTTATTTTCCAATCGCGATGAGTTTTTACAGCGCCCCACAGAACCACTACATCAATGGGAAGATAAGCCTATTTTTGCAGGGCGTGATGCGCAAAGTGGCGGTACGTGGTTAGGAATTCACCAAGAGCAGCATGCTGACTTTTATAAGCAAAATGGTCGCTGGGCGGCAGTATTGAACTTTCGCGATGGTGTGCAGGCAAGTAATGATGAGCGCTCACGTGGTGAATTGGTCGCTGATTTTTTGACCAGTTGCTTAAGCCCGATGGAATTTGCACGGAAAATCAGTCTGCAAGAATATGCTGGGTTTAATCTGATTATCGGCGATAGCAAACAAGCGGTTGTCGTTAATAACCGTGGTCATGCACCAACACCCTTATATGGAGGCTTGCACGTATTCTCTAATGGTCAGCCAGAAGAGGGTTGGTTTAAGACAGAGCGTTTGCGTGGCAGGTTACGTCAAGAAATATTGCCATTAATTAGCGAAAATAGTGATGCGAAATACTGGCAAGACGCTACTTTTAAGGTATTGTCCGATAATACTCAAGCACCAGAAGAAGAGTTACCAAATACTGGTATCGATATCAAAATAGAGCAAGCGCTGTCTTCGATTTATATTGAAGGTGCCAATCTTACTGGCATTGCTAGTAAGGAGGCTGCCAATAATGCCGTGCCAAGCTATGGTACAAGGACACAAAGTATTTTAACGTTACGGCGAAATACTATTAAAGATTCAGGCATTCAAGCTGAAATCGTCAGCCGTGAATGTACTCATTAGCTATTAACAAAAATCCAGTGAGAAAAAAATACCGTTAGTCATATTAAATATCACTAACGGTATTCGTTATTGTGCTAATTGCATTAAAAATTGGTGACTTTATTCCACCAACAAATGGTTGTTTTGTTCCGGAATAATAAGCCCTTGTTGAAGCGGTAGCTCGGGCACCAATTCTTGTAAGGCGCGACGATATACGCTGCGTTTAAAGTGAATCACTTGTCCAAGTGGATACCAGTAGCTGACCCATTGCCAGTTATCAAACTCTGGTTTTCCCTCATCAAAGCGGATGTGTTGGGTATTTGGCTCATCTAAGCGTAGCAAAAACCATTTCTGTTTTTGCCCAATACATAAAGGGTACTGTCCATGACGCACATAGCGTTTTGGCAGACGATAACGCAACCAATCTTGCGTAACCGCTAGCAAATCGACATGACGCGGATGTAGACCGACCTCTTCCCAGAGCTCGCGATACATCGCATCCATCGGCGTCTCCCCACGGTCGATACCGCCTTGAGGGAACTGCCAAGCGTTGTGACCAATACGTTTTGCCCACAGAACTTGCCCTTGTGTATTTGCCAAGATGATGCCGACATTGGCGCGAAAGCCGTCTGCATCTATCATGACGTAACCTTTTAAAATGTTTAAAAATAGCTTATTTCAACAAGGCACAGTGACAGCAATCATAATTATTATAGGGTGATTGCTATCGATACTTTGGCAAAATAAGATTCATTACCATCATTAAACCAAGAAAAGAGCAAAATGTGTAACAGTATTTTGCTATAAAATGTTTCACAGCTTTAATGATTTAAAATCAAGAGGTTATATAAATATATTTAAGCAGACTTTTGTATATTTTTTAGCTAAGTTATTTTGCTGTCAAAGTTTTTGCTTTAGTGTCTTATCGTTATAAGTGCTTACTTAATAATATAAGTAATAATACGAGTTTTTGATTCATTAATGCAGGTTTTAGCTTATGCTACACTAGTCATATTTTGCTTATCTTAATCAACGATAAAGTATTAAATCGATAAAGCTATTCTTATATATTGAACCAATAATATCGAACAAATAAGAACCTATTATTAAATAAAACTAGGAATATTAAAAATGTCAGAATCTAAAGCAAGTGTCACGTGGCAAGAAAACAAAGCTTTTATGGGCGTATCACCGTCAGGTCATAATGTACAAATCGATGCTGATAAAGAAAAAGGCGCCAGTCCAATGGAGCTGATTCTACTAGGGCTTGGTGGTTGTGCTAGCTATGATGTGGTGGCGATTTTGCAGAAATCGCGTCAAAATGTGACTGACGTACTTTGTGAGCTGACTGCTCAACGTGCCGAAACCGTACCGGCTGTCTATACTGATATTCATATGCATTTTGTCGTGACCGGTCAAGATGTCAAAGAAAGCCAAGTAGAAAAAGCCATAAAATTATCCGCAGAAAAATACTGCTCAGCCAGTCGTATGTTAGTACAAGGCGGGGTCAATGTGACGCATGACTTTGAAGTTATCGCAGGATAAAGGCGAATATATTGATGAATTTATTCTTAGGGTTGGTCTCTGATACTGCATCGTCAGCCATTTGGGCGATGGTCGTAGCAAGTTTATTACCGCTTGCCATGGCGTTGACAGCGAAAGCTATTGGCGGCTTTAATTTGGCTGACAATGCCCATCCACGTGATTTTTTACAGGGTACGACGGGTGCTGCTGCACGTGCTAATGCCGCGCAGCAGAATAGCTATGAGACTTTACCGGTATTCTTAGCTGCAGTCTTGGCAGCGATGCTGTTTTTTGTGCCACAGCTGATTGTGAATACATTGGCTTGGCTATACGTGCTCATTCGCATTGGTTTTTGCGTCGCTTACGTCACTAATTTGGCGATGTTCCGCTCTATCCTCTGGGGTCTTTCTATTGCCTGCTGTCTCATGCTCTTTTATTTAGCTATTCGAGTCAGTGTATAGTAGCAGTTGATTGAAAATACTAATGCTTATAAGATAAAAGCAGCTAACGTTACTGTGCACTCATCTGTAGTGCGCTAATGATAGCTGCTTTATTTTTCTCTCTTTTAATACTGTCCCATAATATCTTCGCCTCGCTATAGCCTTTGGTGAGCATCGCTAACCATTGTTTATAACGACCGACCAATACAATATCGCTTTTTGCTGTGCCTTGCAGAAATTTAATCTGATGCGCAATCAGGTCTTGCCATAATAATGTTGTTTCATTGTTTAAAGTCTGACTATGTTCTCTATCAACCTGTGCAATTAAGTCGGGACGGGTAACTGCACCGCGACCCAACATCAAATGCTCTGTACCCGATTGCGTCATACAATTTTGTGCGTGCTCTGCATTCCATATTTCGCCATTGGCAATGACTGGAATATCGAGCGCATTAAAACTTTGAATCTTGTCCCAATAGGCTGGCGGCTTATAGCCTTGGGTTTTGGTTCGTGCATGAACAGTTAGCCAATCAGCACCACTGTCTTTAATCGCGCCGCGAATATCATCCATGAGACTGGTATCGGTATAACCTAAACGAATTTTGGCTGAGACTGGAATGTCGGCAGGTACCGCTTGACGCACCGCGCTGATAATCTGATACATGGTTTCGGGTTCATCCAGTAATACCGAACCACCACGGTGGCTATTGACAGTCTTGGCAGGACAACCAAAGTTGATATCAATGGCAGGTGCACCAAGCGCACAGGCATATGCCGCATTGTCTGCCATGAGTTGCGCTTCACTACCGAGCAACTGGATATGAATCGGTGTGCCACAGGCAGTCTTGGCATCATGACGCAATTCTGGAACGTATTTATAGAATACATGCGCGGGTAAGACATGCTGAGTCACACGGATAAATTCGCTAACCGACCAATCATAAGGGCAACCCAAGTCTGATGCAATTTGCGTGAGGATTTGCCGCATTAACGGGTCGGTCAAACCTTCCATTGGTGCAAGGAGTCGGACAGGATTGGCAAATAGATTTTGTATTGTTTTTTGACGTATTTGAAGTTGCTGACTATTATTCATGCTTGTTGTTCACTGCTAAAAGGGTGCTATTAAAGGATTGCCATAAAGAAAGGTAGGCTAGAGGTTTAGAGTGGCAAATACAGAGAGTGACTAACTGAGGAAAATTAAGTATTACCAAAAATAACTTTCTTACCTGTCTGCAATCCTGATATTAGATCTTTAATATTATGAATATCTAAATTGCTCTGGGCACGCGTGCAAGCGACGTAGAGCAAACGCAACTCTTCAGGGCTTATTTTTACCGCATTGGTCGTCACATCATAATAAAAATCATCATCGAGCTGTACTTTTCCCCATTCGAGCCCTTTCGCCTTATGGGCAGTGGAGATAACATAGTCAGCATTTTCGATACTGGTTAGGCTATTAACTGCTTGGCTTAATACATTGGTGCCATGATCATCGACCAATTTCACCAGAGTTTTTAGATCACTGCCTTCATTAGTTTCAGAATACTCTTGAACGTCACCCCAATTATAAAAATACGCTAGCTCGGGCACGCCATAAGCAGACTTGCCATTTTTTAAGTTTTCGGCTGCCTGACAAAATTTAAGCATACGATCGGTATCAGCTTGTAGCGCCACGCGGTGACCGAGCTTGAGTCCAGTCAATAGTTGCGACATCGCAGCAGCATTGGTGCGACATAGAATGGCGTCTTTTTTACTGTGTACCATGCCTTTGTCGGTGGAGGATTGCTTATTCGGATTGCCTTTTAACGGGACATCTTCTTGCAATGCTTTGAGCAAAGTATTGGCAATCTCAGCAATCGGTTCGCCAAAACGAAACGACTGGGTCAATAAGGTTTGTGGCAATGGCAATTTTTTCATTGCATTGACTGCGCCGCGCCATTCATAAATCTGCTGATGAGCGTCACCTACATAAATCACTTGCCGTGGCTGCTGGGTCAAGATTCCCATCATCAATGGATCGGCATCTTGGGCTTCATCAAACAAAATAAAATCCGCTGGAATGCTTGGCTTCGATAATGCCCACAATTTAAGATAAATATCATGCCCGATACCAGCTGGATGGCGCGCATCAATTGACTGTAGCCAACGCTGCTCGACGGCAGGGTAGAGCATTTCACGCAACTGTTCGGCATCTGACTCATCGAGCCAGCTTGGAAATTCGATATGCCTTGGTGCAGGATAACTGGCATGGGTGCTACAAAAATTGCTGACAGCGTCACTGACAAACCGAGATAGTCTAGCTGGTGTGAGGGTAATGTATTTATTAATGCCATCCATTTGCCGACGTACTTGGACGGGCTGCAAACCCAAATCATCACCCAGACGTTTGGGTGAAAAACGCGGCAACGACAGCTTAGCTGTGATATCACGGGCGACATGACGATAAGCAAGCGAATGAAAGGTGCGACATTCCACGTGCGGTGGAAACTTTGAGCGAGCATCATTGGCAATTGTTTTGTTAAAGGCTAAATATAATCCACGTCCACGCAAACGCTCACCAATCAGTTTTAAGGTCGTCGTTTTACCAGCACCCGCATACGCCACCACTTTAAATGACTTGTGGTCCATCGCCATGTTGAGCGCGCTCAGTTGCTCATCAGTGGGATCGCTCATATAAGCTGGCATAGATGCGGACATAAAAAATTACCTAAAAGAGTAAAACGGATCAAAAATGACGGGGGTAAAAAAAGCCACTGCATAGACAATGGCTGGCTCGTCATATGAAATTGCAAAATACTTGCAAGTGCACATGACAATAATAAAAAAACTGATAGAAAATAAAGGTGGAAATAAGCAGGTTATATTAACAGATTAGCACGTTGGCTGTTTTTGGAATAAGTGTCTGACAAGTGATGTTATTCTTTATTTAACCCTGTATCGCTTGCTAAGGTAGGACTGTGTTCTTCTTTAATTAATATTTTCGCTAAAAATAATCCTAGCTCAAATAGTAGCCACATCGGAATGGCGAGCATCAACATCGACACCCCATCAGGCGGTGTAACGACCGCAGCAACGGCAAAACAGCCGACAATAATATAACGACGTTTATCTTCTAAACTCTGAATGGAGACGACGCCAGTCAATATCAATAGCAAGGTGACGACTGGAATCTCAAAGGTTAAACCAAAGACCATAAAGAGTTTAAGTGCAAAACTTAAATAACTGTCGATGTCGGTCATCGGCAAGACGTTCTGCGGCGCGAACATAATAAAGAACTTGAGAACCCCTTTAAGGACAATAAAATAAGAGAAAGCCACACCCGCATAAAATAAAAATATAGAGGACATCAAAACGGGAATCGCGATTTTTTTCTCTTTTTTATATAAACCGGGTGCTACAAACGACCATATTTGATAAAGAATATAGGGCATTGCAAAAAATGCAGCGACGAAAACAGTCAGACGTATCGGTGCCATAAAGTTGGAGGTGATATCCGTCGCGATCATCGTTGAGTTGGCAGGCAACTGGGCAACCAATGGGTCGGACAAAAAATCATACAGCTCGCGGGAAAATCCGACCAATGCTAAGAATATTACCAGTACGGCAACACATATCTTAATCAAATGACGACGCAGCTCAATCAAATGCTCGGTAATCGGCATATCGCCAAGTGAGCTTAGGATATCGCCAGAGTCGTCAGTATTGCTGTCGACATTATCATTAATGGTAGCTGTTGAGGTCTCGATATCTGAATCCGCAACTTTTTCTTGACGGCTTTTTTTACGTTTAAATAAGCCCACTAATTACTCTCCTGCGCACTAACAGAAGTCTGTTTGGGTAAAGGACTGTCTAGATGGCTGTTTAGTAAGATATCGGCTTTATAGTTTGGCAAGTAAGGCGGTTGCGGCAAACGACGCGCTTTATCATAAGCACCAAGACGAAACCACATGTTTTCCCACGGTCTAGTTGTGATGGTTTGAATCACTGGATTGGCGTTATCATTAAAATCAGTTTTTAGACTGTCGTTATCACCTTGTGCCGATGGCTGCTCAGAGCTTTCTGGTTTCTCAGCCTGTCTATTACTATCGTAGGCATAGTCAAAGGATTTTGGGCTCACTGGTCGATTATCATCATTCTCACTACTGGCTTGGCTACTTTGCCTGGGCTTAGCGTCATCGACTAGATCACGCGATGCCTTTAAATGCTGGTTTTTCGAGGATTCAAACTCTTGCATACTGCCGCGCATTTCTGCCATTTCACGGCGCATTTCTGCTTCAGTCTGGCGAATTTTGGCCAGCTCTTTTTGCATTTGCTGGCGCGTCTCAGCTAAGTCAAGTTCCGCTTCGATTTCAGATTGCAAAGTAGAAACCGTGCGGCGAATTTTGGCATACCATTGCCCAGCGGTACGCGCCGCTTGGGGCAGCTTTTCTGGCCCCAAGACGATTAAGGCAATGACGCCAAAAAGCAATAATTCAGAAAACCCAATATCAAACATAATGTTTCGATGTCACTGTCTAGATGCTATACATTATGCGTGTCATCAACCTTAGTGGTTGTTGGGCGCTCTTCAGTGTGTGCGTTGCCATCATGGTCGAGCACCACTTGCTTTTTGGCATGTTCAGTATTTTCATCTTTGACGGCTTCTTTAAAACCTTTGACCGCGCCGCCCAAATCTTTACCAGCATTTCTCAGTTTGGAGGTGCCAAATACGACAACCACCACCACCAATAAAATCAGCCAATGCGTAATGGAAAAACTGCCCATAATGCTATCCTTATGTCTTGGTTTTCAGTCTTTATAGGAATATGTTGAGTGTATAGAGTATTGTGATCGTACACAAAAGCTATCGACAGCTTATGCGAAGTAACACGTCACACTATTATAACCTGCTGTTATGACAAAAAGGTGAAAGCAACAATAATCAAACAGGGTAATGGCTAATCTTATAAAACGCTATCGAGCCGCCTTTTCATCAATACCTGAGAGACCAAAGCGTCGACCTAGCTCATTTAATACTGCCTCTGATTCGATATCGAACCAAGCCAAACCTACTAAAGTATGGAACCAAACATCAGCGACTTCATAGATCAGCTCATGACGCGCTTCGTCATATTGGGCTTTATCCGTATTTTCATTGCAATTGGCAAAGTCTTTAGCAGCGATGATACTTTCAGTACTTTCTTCACCGACTTTTTCTAATATTTTATTCAAACCCTTGGCGTATAAGCTTGCTACATATGAGCTATCGGCATCCGCTTGTTTGCGTTCTCCTAATACTTTATCAAGCTGCTGCAAAATGGAATGAGTGGTAGCAAGGCTGTTATTTTGATGGCTGTGTGAATGGTCTATATTTTCCGCCGCCGCTTCATTAATTTCAGGCGTGGCTTGTGTTACTGTATTTGAATGATAAATATCAGCAGGATCCTTCAATACTTTATCAACCGTTTGCCACTCAGGCGTTTGCCCTGATAAATCCAAACGCTGATAGAAGCAAGACTCGCGACCAGTATGGCAAGCGATACCGCCAGCCTGAGTGACACTAAGTACAATCACATCTGCATCACAGTCCAAGCGAATATCATGTACGGTCTGAGTATGACCCGATGACTCGCCTTTATGCCACAATTTGGCACGTGAGCGCGAAAAATAAACCGCTGTCTGCGTTTGTGCGGTTAATTGTAGGGATTCGGCATTCATCCACGCCATCATCAAAATACGCCCAGACTTATGATCTTGAGCAATTGCAGGAATCAAACCATCTGCATTAAAATTTACGGCAGCCAGCCAAGCAGGTGAAGTCATAATCTTGTTGCCATCTTATAGGTAGAAAATAATAAAAAGTCGCTAAGTATTCGCTAAATAATAGTTATTCAGCCTATCTGTCATTTATGTAAGCGTTTTATCAACACGCAGTCTCTACTTAAACACAGCTTAAGCTGACATTCAATATGTTAAATCAGTAAATACAGCACAATTATACTCGAGCTGAATTTTGATACAGCAAGAATTGCAAATTAACAGTGTTTTTAATTCGCCTAGTTTGTTTTCAGCTAGCTATCGCTTGTGGCTGCTCATTTTTTGCTGCTAAGCGTGTGCTTTAAGTGGCTAATAATCAAGTTTTGGAAGACGAAAATAAGCAGCAAGGTATTTGTGATTAGAAAGAACAACATACGCTAAACAGCGTTAAAACTTTCCTTGGCAAAACAGCGCACGATCTGTTAAAATGTCGCCTCCCACCTCGAGGCAAATAGAGGTTTGGTGCCTGTTTTTACAGCCACTAATCATTATTTACTATTTGACGACCAGGTTCTAAAACAGAAAAAGAGGCAAATCATCATGAAAAATAAGATGAAAACCAGAAGCGGTGCAGCTAAACGCTTCAAAAAAACAGCGAACGGCTTTAAGCGTAAGCAAGCATTCAAAAGCCATATTTTGACCAAGAAATCACCTAAGCGTATTCGCCAGTTGCGTGGTCTTAAGTTGGTGCACAAGTCTGACGAAGCAGCAGTTCGTCGTATGTGCCCATACATTTAATAGGCTATCGTCATTTATCTTTAATTAAGCGCTGTTTAATGAATAGCGACTGAATTAAAAGTATATGACTTTGCAATTTGATAACGATGTCTATTATCCGATGACATCGTGATTCGTTTAATAATGATTAAAAATATCTTGGAGTAATTTATGGCCCGTGTAAAACGTGGTGTACAGGCGAATCGTCGTCACAAAAAAATCTTAAAGCGTGCAAAAGGCTACTACGGTGCCCGTTCACGTGTTTACCGCGTAGCGGTACAGGCAGTGACCAAAGCTGGTCAATATGCTTATCGTGACCGTCGCAACAAAAAACGTACTTTCCGTCGTCTTTGGATTGCACGTATCAATGCTGGTGCACGCTTAAACGGCTTAAGCTATAGCCGCTTTATCAATGGCATGAAAAAAGCTAACATTGCAATCGATCGTCGCGTACTTGCTGACATCGCTATGCATGATGCAGCGACTTTCACAGCGTTGGTCGAAAAAGCTAAAGCGGAACTGGCATAAATATTAACTTTCCTTTAGGTAGGCTGCTTTTTAAATAATTATTGATAAGTAGTTATCTACATGGATAGGAATAATATTGATTAATAGGTTGATATTAATAAAAGCTACCGCTGGTCGGTGGCTTTTTTTATATCACATTGTCTGACTGCCTACTTTTAATACCAGAATCACATACGCTGTTATAGGATAGCGTTTATCATCGTCTAAATATTCAAGCCATTCATATCATTGAAATTATCATCACATGAATGGGTAAATGATTTGCAATATTTGGTCAAATCCCTACAATTACCTATCACTATTATTAATAGTCCGTTTAAATCAGGAAGAATGCGTCTTATGACTACCCCTGCTGCTACCACCGATTTGTCGGCGCTACCGACCTTGTCAACAGAGCTAAGCGAGCTTAATGAAGCTCAGCTAAATGAGTTGGCCAGTGCCGCTGAAGCCTTGATTCTAAAAGTAACTGATGTGCGTACGTTGCAAGATTTGCGGGTGCAATTGACCGGTAAAAAGAGTCCCTTAACTGGCTGGTCAAAGCAGATGGGTAAACTCAGCAGCGACGATAAAAAAACCTACGGCGGCTGGTTGCATCAAGTCCGTAGCCGTATTCAAGATGCGTTGACAGAGCAGCAGCAGCAGCTAGAAGTGGCTGCACTAAATGCCAAGCTTGCAAGCGAAAGCATTGATATCACCTTGCCTGCTCGCGGTGGTCAAAAAGGTCATTTGCATCCCGTGACCATGATTACCCAACGTATGCAGCAGTATTTTATACAAGCGGGTTTCAACGTTGCTACTGGTCCTGAAGTTGAGAGCGATTACTATAACTTTGAAGCGCTCAATATTCCGTCGCATCATCCAGCACGTGCGATGCACGATACCTTCTATTTTGATGCGCATTACCTACTGCGTACGCATACCAGCCCCGTGCAAATTCGCACCATGGAAAAAAATGAGCCGCCGATTCGTATTATTTGTCCCGGTCGCGTCTATCGTAATGACTCGGATCAAACCCATTCGCCGATGTTCCATCAGCTAGAAGGTTTAATGGTTACCGAGTCGAGCACTTTTGCTGAGCTAAAAGGCTTGATTAGTGAGTTCTTGGAAGCGTTTTTTGCCAAAGAGCTAACCGTACGTTTCCGCCCGTCATTTTTCCCATTTACCGAGCCGTCAGCTGAAGTCGATATCCTAGATGATAATGGTAAATGGCTTGAGGTCATGGGCTGCGGTATGGTGCATCCACAAGTGCTGACCAACTGCGGTATTGATGCCGAAAAATATACTGGTTTTGCTTTTGGGATGGGGATTGAGCGCTTTGCGATGCTGTACTACGGTATCGATGATTTGCGCCTGTTTTTCCAAAACGACGTACGCTTTTTAAAGCAGTTTGGCTAGAGTGCTCTTTGTTTATATAAAAAGTGCTCCTTGTTAATATAACAAGTTAATGTGCCAACCTTTACTTCAAAATATTTATTATAAAATTCTGATCCGAGATACTTATGAAAATTAGCGAACAGTGGCTACGTCAATGGGTAAACCCAAACAATAGCAGTGAGCAGTTGGCTGAACAACTCACCATGGCAGGGCTAGAGATTGATGATCGCTATGCGGTCGCCCGTGCCTTTAGTGGTGTGGTCGTTGGTGAAGTTATCAGCGTCGAGCAGCATCCAGACGCTGATAAGCTACGCGTCACACAGGTCAATATTGGTGCAGCTGAGCGGTTACAAATCGTTTGTGGCGCGCCCAATGTGACTGTCGGTATGAAAGTGCCTGTTGCGACTGTTGGTGCCGTTTTGCCAAGTGATGACAAAAAAGGCTTCACAATTAAAAATGGCAATCTACGTGGTATCGATTCTAACGGTATGCTCTGCGGCGCTTCTGAAATTGATTTAGTCGATGACATTGATGGTTTGCTCGAATTGCCAGCTGATGCGCCAATCGGTATTGATATCCGTGAATATCTAGGCTTAGACAATCAAATATTGGATATTTCTATCACGCCAAACCGTGGTGATTGTTTTAGCGTACGTGGTATTGCGCGCGAGATATCAGTGATTAACGATTTGCCGTTACAAATGCCAAATATCCCTGATAATATCGATTTCACTCAAAACGAAGTGATACCAGCTGTAACAGTCAGTGCTGTAGAAGCTTGTCCACGCTACCTTTTACAGTCGATAAGCAATATCGATCGTACTATCGATACGCCAAAGTGGATGCAAGATGCGCTGGTTCAGTCAGGACTACGCTCGCACAACTTTTTGGTTGATGTGACCAACTATGTATTAATGGAATTGGGTCAGCCGCTACATGCTTTTGATGCCGATACTATCGAGGGCGATATCGTTGTGCGTTTGGCACAGCCTGAAGAAACCATTACTTTATTGAATGAGCAAACCATTACCTTAACCGGTGATGAATTGGTCATTGCTGATGATAAAGGCGCACTTGCACTTGCTGGAATCATGGGCGGTCAACGCAGTAGTGTGACTGATAGTACCACCAATATTGTGTTAGAGAGTGCCTTCTTTAATCCATTGGCTATCGCTGCACGTGCACGCCGTTTTGGTCTGCATACTGATGCCTCACAACGCTTTGAGCGTGGGGTAGACTTTGAATTGCCAGCGCTTGCTTTAGCGCGTGCTGTTGATTTGATTACTAGCGTTACTGATGGGCAAGCCGGACAAATAGTAAAAGCGGAAAGCAGTAAGCACCTACCGGCACGGGCACCAATCACTTTACCAATTGCTAAAGTTCGTGATGTCATCGGTATTGAGATTGAGCCAGCAATGATGGTGCGTATCTTAACCCAATTAGGCTTTAAGGTAGAGCAGCAAGCAGATAGCCTAATTTGTATGCCGCCATCATATCGCTTTGATATGAGCATTAAAGAAGATTTGATCGAAGAGGTTGCTCGTATCTATGGCTACGACAATATCCCAAGCATCTTGCCACACCTGCAAGTCAGTATGGATTATGACGATACGGCAGATTTGACACACGAGATGAAGCTTTCGCTAGTCGATAATGGCTATATGGAAGCGATCAGCTTTAGCTTTAGTGACGCAAAAATAGAAGCCTTGCTCGATGATAAAGCCCTAGGAGAAGTACTGGCACTGGCCAATCCTATCTCTAGTGACTTAGCCGTGATGCGCCGTACTTTGCTATCAAGCTTATTGCCTTGCGTGCAGTACAATCTTAATCGTCAGCAGCCGCGCGTTCGTTTCTTTGAAACTGGGCTTAGCTTTGTTGGTCAAAGTATTAGCGAGTTAGTACAAACGCCAAGTATTGCATTAGTAGCAGTCGGAGATGTTTGGGACGAGCAAGCGTATCAAAACCGTGCGTTAGACTTTTATGATCTTAAGCATGATATTGAGCAATTATTACCTGCGCAAGTGGATGGTGCGCGTATCCGCTATGAGCGTAGTGAGCTAGCTTTCTTGCATCCGGGTCAAAGTGCCAAGCTTTATATCGATGATCAGTATGTTGGCTGGTTAGGGCAATTGCATCCTAATACCGCTAAACAGTTGGATCTGCCAGCTACGTGGGTTGCGCAGTTGTCATTGGCACCGTTACTAACGCTTGCTCGTGAACAGCATGCCATTACTACTCCAAGTAAGTTCCCGCAAGTACGCCGCGATATTGCTATATTAGTAGACAGCGATATCAGCCTTCAAACCCTAGAGTCAACTATACGTAAGGCATCAGGTGCACTCTTGACTGATCTTTGGCTGTTTGATGTATACCAAGGCGAAAAAGTGCCAGCAGGTCAACGCTCATTAGCATTTGCCTTGATATGGCAAGATAAAACGCAAACCTTATCGGATGACGCTGTAAAAACGGCCACTGATAAAGTGGTACAAGCATTAACGGTTGAGCATTCAGCACAGCTACGTGACAGCTAACCTCTAATCAAAAAAGACAAATACTCTATAGCCTCAATATAAATGAGGCTATGGATTTTTGCTATTTATAAAAATTATTAACTGATAGAAGATTTTATTCATAGAGTAAGTTAAGTGGTTATTAATAAAGGATTTTAATGCAGACTTTATTAAAAAGACGCACAAAAACCTTTATAATAGCTAACACTAATTCTCATACCGCTAAACCATGATATTCGACATCACGACATAGCATAGGAGTCGTACTGTGAGCACCTTAACCAAATCTGACATGATCGAGCATTTGATGAATCATCTAAACCTAACGCGCCAAGAAGGTCGCTGTTTGGTAGAGAATTTTTTTGACGAACTGTCAGAGAGTTTGATTGATGGCAAAGAGGTCAAGCTTTCAGGCTTTGGCAACTTTGAGCTTAAAGACAAAAATAGTCGCCCAGGACGCAACCCTAAGACAGGGGAGCCCGTCGCGGTATCAGCGCGCCGCGTTGTGACCTTTAAAACAGGACAAAAATTTCGTCAACAGGTCGATGAGCGCCTATTTGACCAATAATAGTAGTGGGTAAGATTAAAAGTGATGGTTCGCAGTTGTCTATTAAATCGACTGTTATAGCCATCATTTTTTTATGCGACATTGTCTCAGTTATATAAAACACAAATTGCAGGCATAAAAAAAGAGAGCATAGGCTCTCTTTTTTTAGTACAGTATTTTTATTTATAAAAATAAAAATTACTGAGCTGGTTGCTCAACTACAACTTCGTCAGCTGCGTCTACAGCTGGAGTTTCGCTAGCTACGTCAACGCTAGTAGTAGTACCGTCTACAGGTACTTCAGCATCGATTTCGTCAGTAGCAGTAGCAAGTTGTGCATCAGCGATATCAGCTTCAGCGCCGGCAACAGCAGCTTCTGCTTCAGCAGGAACAGCTTCGCCAGCAGCAGCAGCTTCGTCTAATTGCTCAGAAGCATCAGTTACTTCTTCTTGAGCGTCAGATAAATCTTCAGCAGCGTTTTCTTTGTTGCTATCACAGGCAGTTAAGCCCATAGTTGCAGTCATGATACCAGCTAGAGCAAGTAATTTTAAGTTCATAAGGTTTTCTCCGGGATAATTAAATGAGCAGTAGCAGCAAAAAAGGTTGAACATCCGAGATGTCTCAGATATTCAACTAGTCTTAGTCACAGCTACTCAGCTTTCACGCATTCTATATGATTTCTTTCTGCATAGAAAGAGGTTGTACAATTAAGTTACAATAAAATTGTAAATAGGGTTTTATTTTACTTATTTTACATAATTATCCATACAAAAAGTCAAATTAATCGACGTATAATCAACGACATCTGCTTATTGCAGAGAAATTTCTTATGTCTGGTACTTTGTATCTGTTTGCGCTATTTATGACAGCATAATAAAGAAGATAGCGGATACATAAGTAATGCTCAATGGTAGTCATAATAACTGGCTGTAAATATAAAAAAGCGCTAAGTGTTTTAAAACAGTTTGTAGTCTGTGGCAGATGAAATTAGTAAAGGTTATCAAAATGTGACATCAAAGGATTGAGCTAAAAACTATATAACATGAATCATGATCGATATGAGTGGCATAAGATATCGTATTTTTTTGGGAGAAGGATTATGAAATGGCAAGGCAGACGTGGCAGTACTAATGTACGCACTAGTAGTGGTGGCGGTAAACTAATGGGCGGTGGTATCGGCGGTATCATTATTGCTGGTATTTTATGGCTAGTGTTTGGGGTAAATCCCATGACCGCATTGCAGACAGGTCAAGAGGTCGCAGGCGGTGGTAATACATCTACTGAACCAGCTACCAGTGACGATCGGGATACACAGTTTGTCAAAGTTGTCCTAGCGGACACTGAAGAGGTTTGGCATCAAATATTCAATGAGGGTGGTAGTACATATAAAGAGCCGTCACTGATTTTGTTTAATGGGCAAGTCAGTTCTGCTTGTGGTAGTGCCAGCTCAGCGACTGGTCCTTTTTATTGCCCAGGTGATCAAACAGTCTATTTAGATACGTCGTTTTTCGTAGAGATGCGTCAAAAGCTTGGTATCTCTGGTGATATTCAAAACTCAGGGGATAGTGACAATCAGAATAAAGCGGGCGATTTTGCCCAAGCCTATGTGATCTCCCATGAAGTAGGTCACCATGTACAGACTTTGCTTGGTATTACTCAGCAAGTAAATGAAGCCAGCCGTCAAGTGACTCGGGCCCAAGCAAATAAATTGTCTGTACTACAAGAGCTACAAGCTGATTGCTTTGCTGGTGTTTGGGCGCAGCGCAATCAAGAGCGCGTACAGTTTTTAGAAGCAGGTGATATCGATGAAGCTATCAATGCTGCTAGTCAGATTGGTGATGATCGCTTAGCGCGTGCAGGAGGCGG
This sequence comes from Psychrobacter sp. G, assembly GCF_000418305.1. Lineage (NCBI taxonomy): Bacteria > Pseudomonadati > Pseudomonadota > Gammaproteobacteria > Moraxellales > Moraxellaceae > Psychrobacter > Psychrobacter sp. G. The sequence continues at coordinate 2,856,490 of NC_021661.1, read as the reverse complement.
GGCGGTAGTACCTGATAACTTTACTCATGGTACTAGCCAACAGCGTGTAGAGTGGTTTACGCGTGGTCTAGAGAGCGGTAATGTGCAAACTTGTGATACGTTTAGCGGTGCTTTATAGCACTGACTATTATAAAACCAGTTATATTGATTGGTATGATCAATAGTTAATATAGTAATCATTAGACACAAAAAAGCCTGCAATCAATTGCAGGCTTTTTTTGTCAGCTAGTTGGCTAGGTAATATCTTTCATTAAAATATATGTGCCAAAAGAGCTGCTTAAAACTGATTATCTGGTTTGATCATAGATATAACCACCAGCGCCGCCAATAGCAGCACCAGCGATTGCACCACGAGCGATATCTTTGCTATCGCCTTTACTTTTGATCAGTGCACCGGCAGCAGCGCCAGCAGTGGCAGCTTTAGCTGTATTACTTAGACCAGTGCTATATCCGTTAGTAGCACAGCCACCCATGATAAGAGCAGAGCTAGTTAGAGCCGTCATTGCGATAGTTTTAGCAAGTTTCATAATATCACCTATTAAATCGTCAAGTTTAAAATACTAAGTATACAGTATATATTTCAGTATGTTCTTAACCCTTATAGTAGCCCTTATATATAAATCTGGTCGTAGTAAAAACGCTAAGCTTTGCAAGTAAGCTGTAAATTATGTTGCCTCACTGTGTCATTGGTAGTGCCTTTGCTTAGGGTTATTGTATTTATCCTGATAGTAAGCTAACTGTTCTCGACGCGAATTATTCCTAATGATAGAGCCAATAGTAATAAAAACAAAAAGACCGCCTTATAGGCAGCCTTTATGAGTAAAACGTCAATTATTTATATAACTTTATTGTCGTAAAAGATTTAAAATCAATTTTGTGATTTACGCTTCATTTGCTCAAAAAATTCATCATTGGTTTTGGCTTCTTTTAAGCGATCCAATAAGAACTCAGTTGCTTGTACACCATCCATCGGCTGTAGCAATTTGCGCAGGATCCAAACTTTACGCAGCTTATCTTCATCAAGCAGACGTTCTTCACGGCGTGTACCCGATTTTTTGATATTAATGGCAGGGAAGACACGCTTTTCTGCCAAATCACGCTCAAGGGTAATCTCTTGGTTACCGGTACCTTTGAATTCTTCAAAGATAACGCTGTCCATTTTACTACCAGTATCAATAAGGGCACTGGCGATAATGGTCAAGCTGCCGCCTTCTTCAATATTACGAGCAGCACCAAAGAAGCGTTTTGGGCGCTCTAACGCATTGGCATCCAAACCACCGGTTAATACTTTACCTGATGAAGGAATAACAGTGTTATAGGCGCGGGCAAGACGGGTAATCGAGTCAAGCAGAATGACCACATCTTGCTTATGCTCAACCAAGCGCTTGGCTTTTTCAATGACCATTTCAGCCACTTGTACATGGCGCTGTGGCGGCTCATCGAAAGTTGAGGCAACCACTTCACCGCGTACAGTACGTTCCATCTCGGTGACTTCTTCTGGACGCTCATCAATCAGCAGCACAATGAGGTAGCATTCAGGATTATTACGAGTGATCGATTGTGCTATTGACTGTAGCAGCATCGTTTTACCCGCTTTGGGCGGTGCCACAATAATAGAGCGCTGACCTTTACCAATCGGTGCGATCAGGTCGATAATACGACCAGTCAAATCTTCAGTCGTACCGTTACCTAGCTCAAGCTTTAGCTGCTCAGTTGGAAATAATGGCGTTAAGTTTTCAAAGATAAGCTTATGACGTGAGCGGTCTGGCGTATCAAAGTTGATTTCACCGACTTTTAATAGTGCAAAATAACGCTCAGAGTCTTTTGGTGGACGAATCGTGCCTGCGATACTGTCACCAGTTTTTAGACTAAAACGGCGAATTTGGCTTGGGCTGACATAGATATCATCAGGACCTGCTAAATAAGAGCCTTCAGATGAGCGCAAAAAACCAAAACCGTCAGGGAGCACTTCAAGCACACCATCACCATAGATGGCCTCACCGTTACGGGCATGAGTTTTTAGAATGGCAAAGATAATGTCTTGTTTACGGCTACGTGCCATATTATCAAGACCCATCTCTTTAGCGATGGCCAGTAGCTCAGCGATTGATTTTTTCTTTAATTCAGTAAGATTCATAGATAGGTCGTTAGCAGTTGATAAGATGAGAGATGCCATTATTCACAAATCACGACAGTGATTAAAACAATGTTATTAGGGCGATAGAGGGTATATATACAGAGTTAAAATTTATGTAGTTTTGATTTTATGTGTCAGTTTATGAGCTTGTCGCAAGAGAGGCAGACAAGTTATAAAAGGTGAAGATAAAGAAATCTACATAAGAGTCTGCGTCAAAAACTCAATATCAGTCATTGTGTTTAGTCATTCGGTCAGTAGTGGTATTTAATAATGACGATGGTGTTTTTGTTGATAAACACGAGGAGAATAGCGACAAGATATTTAGGAGAGCCATTAGTGTTCTCTTATCAGCAGACTATACGGGCTTAAAGATAGTATTGTCAATAATTTTTGCCAAAAAAGTAAAGTAATCTAGCTTTTTGCTCATAAAATCAATAAAAAAGCCACTATCTGTGTCAGATAATGGCTTTGACGTTTACGATGTTTTCAGCGCTTTTACTAAGAATGACCAAAGCAAGCATGCGTTAATTTATAGATGCTTATCTAATACTTTTGCCAATTCAGCTTTTGGCTGTAAGCCCATGACTGAATCCACTTTTTCGCCACCTTTAAATACGAATAGGGTAGGAATGTTGCGGATACCAAAGCGGCTTGCCGCTTGTGGGTTGTTATCAACGTCAACTTTAACGATTTTAACTTTACCTTGGTACTCAGTCGCTAAATCTTCTAAAATAGGTGCGATGGCTTTACAAGGACCACACCATGTTGCCCAAAAATCAACTAATACTGGCACGTCAGATTGTAAGACGTCTTGGTCAAAGTTGGCATCAGTGGTATTAACAATAAGGTCTGACATAATTTTTCTCTCTTGTTTTATTATATGTGTCACCATTTATCGATAAAACAATAAATGTCATACCAAAATGATGACCAGCTAACGAATGTTAAGAATGTGTATAAATCTGCCATTATATTAACATGTTTGCCTAAAGTTGACAGACGTAGACTGGTTAAATTGTTTAACAATTACGATTAGCACAATAAATCGACACATAAGGATACAGGGTTGGCTTTTATCTGTTACCTACTGTATTGATTTCTGCTTTTAACTGCTCGTTAAGATTACTTGCATTTTGATTCTATAACGGATTCTGATTTTTATATCCGAACTGATTAATATAAGTCCATTCATATAAGTAGCCCACATTTATGCCCTTTACAGATGAAAAAATCGATGCCCTTAATGCTGAAGAAAAAACCCGTTCGCCTGAGTTTTTTCAAACATTTGCAAAAAAAGTTACCGTCTATGAAGATGAAGATATCTGGGTAGTCGATAAGCCAGCAGGACTATTGAGTGTCGACGGTAAGAGCTTAAAAGTAAGCTTGCTAGCTCGCCTTGAACGTGCCAATCCTGCCGTCAAACTGATTCATCGCCTCGATATGGATACCTCTGGGCTGCTTATTTTCGCCAAAAATGCAGCGGCACAAACCAATATTAGTAAGCAGTTCATCGACCGACTACCGCAAAAAAGTTATCAAGCGCGTGTCTTTGGTCAATGGGACAGCGTTGGCGCTACTGGCAAGATATCGGTACCAGTACGCTATGAGCCTGCAACCAAACCGCGTCATATCGTCGATCCTAACTGGTCAAAACATGCGCTGACTTTATATGAAGTATTGGCGCATGAAGAATGTGATGGTCAAATAGTAACTCGCGTCCTATTAAAACCAGTCACCGGTCGCAGTCATCAGCTGCGAGTCCATATGGTACATGTCGGACATGTGATGATTGGTGACCCGATTTATGCAGAAGGTATTGCATTGGATATTGCGCCAAGACTAAATCTACATGCGCAGCAACTGCGCCTAAAACATCCAACGCTTGGAGCGTGGATGGACTGGGAAAGTCCAACGCCTTTTTAGTGTTTTTAAAATAAACTAAAATCTAGTATTGTTGCAAATTACTAGATAAAGTTACTAGATAAAGTTGCTATGGAAAATTAGTAGGGCATCCTGCGCTCTGATAGGTCAGCCAACTTGCAAAACAAGGATTGTATTATGCTTAATATGACTACTGCCAAGCAGGCGCTTAAAAAGCGCTTTAAAGCTAAACCTTATTCATCAGATGTTCCTGCAGATTATGAGGTACTGATTATTGGTGCGGGTATCGCAGGCATCAGCATGGCTTGCCATTTGCAGCAGCAGAGCTCGCAAAAAAGTCTTTTTGATAGTAAAAGCGTTAAGCAGAAAAAACGCTTCAAACTTAATAGCCAACGATTTTTAATCGTAGAAAAACGTGAGGATTTGGGCGGTACGTGGGATTTGTTTACCTATCCTGGTATTCGTTCTGACTCGGATGCGCTGACTTTTGGCTATAGTTTCCGTCCGTGGCTGGATCATAAGATGCTTGCAAAAGGTTCAGACATTAAAAACTATATTGCTGATACAGCACGCGAGTTTAAGGTGGTAGAGCATATTCGCTATCAGCATGAAGTACAGCAGTTATCATGGTCAAGCGACAGTCAGCAATGGACGGCGATGTTTAAAAATCATGCTACCGGTGAAGTATTGAGCTTAACGGCAAACTTTGTCGTTGGGGCGACCGGTTATTATGACTATGAAACTGGTTATAGACCACATTTTAAAAATGAAGAAAATTTCAAAGGTGAAATAGTCCACCCGCAGCATTGGCAAGACACACAATACGACGATAAAAAGGTCGTCGTCATTGGTAGTGGCGCGACGGCGATGACACTGATACCGGCATTGGTCGATGAAAGTAGTAAACAATGTGCCCGTCACGTCACCATGCTGCAACGCTCACCGACGTATGTTGCAAGCGTACCAGGCGATGATCATGCGCTTGACTGGCTATCAGGTAAATTCTCACCTTTATCAAAAGCACAGGCGTACACCTTGTTGCGTACGCGCAATGTGATGTTTCAACAAGGTGTTTATCAGGTGGCGATTTATGCGCCAAAGGTGATGAAAGCGCTATTAAACCATAAAGTCAGAGAAGAGCTTAAAGGTAGTGGCGTGGATGTTGCCCATTTTAAACCGGCTTATAATCCTTGGGAAGAGCGTTTGTGTGCGGTACCTGATAGCGATTTGTTTCAAGCTTTGCATAGCAAGCGCGCTGAAGTGGTAACCGATAGCATCAGCCAGTTTACCTCAACTGGTATTGCATTAGCATCAGGCAAGCATTTGGACGCAGATATCATCGTTACTGCGACGGGTCTAAAATTACAGATGCTAGGCGGTGCAGCTTTGTATGTCGACGGGGAGCCGATCGATGTGGGCGCACGAATGACCTACAAAGCAGTGATGCTTGAGAATGTACCAAATATGGCAATCATGTTTGGCTATACCAATGCGTCTTGGACATTGAAGATTGATTTAGCTTGTCAGTATGTGCTGCGCTTACTGAGTTATATGAATAAAGAAGGATACAAAACAGTATGTGCGCAGGCTGAGACTGAGCACGAACAAGTGAAAATGCAGGCAGACACGGTGCTTGGGGCACTATCGGCAGGGTATGTCAGCCGTGCCAAGGATGAGCTGCCAAAACAAGGTGATCGCTATCCTTGGCGGGTGAACAATAACTATGTCACCGATCGCATCATGCTCAAATACCGTAAAATCAAAGATGAGTGGCTAAAGTTTAGTCGTTAGAATTGACTAATTATTAATCTTACTGCGCTTGATTGATAAAATCACTGACTTGTTCACTAAGCATCTGCCACAAGGTTTCTTGCGCGCTTTTGCTGCCCCAAGCATTGTGCGGACTAAATATCACGCGTGGATGCTCGCCAAGAGCCAGTAAGGGATCATTGGCAGCTATAGGTTCTTGCTCAAAAACGTCGCTGCCATACCCTAAAATTTGCTCATTATTAATGGCATCAGCAAGCGCTTGGCTATCCACAATACCACCACGAGCGACATTGACAAGTAGAGGTTTTTTAGTCATTTTGGCCAAGGTGTCTGCATTGATAAGGTGCTGAGTTTTCTCATTTAACGGGCAATGCAAGCTCAGTACATCGGACTGCGCCAGCACGTCTTCAAACGCTGTATAGTCATCATTACGCGGCATACGCCCTTGGTGCTCAGCCCACAATACTGTCATGCCAAAAGCACGCGCAATATCAGTGACGCGTTTGCCAATGGTACCAATGCCAATAATACCCAGCGTTTTATTTTCCAAATCTATAAGCGGGATATCAAGTAGGCAAAAATTCCCATTATCTGCCCACGTGCCATCGGTGACTTTATTATGATAATGCAGACCGGCACGCATGGCATTTAGCATCAGCATAAAGGTATGCTCAGGCACGCTTTTCACCGCGTAACCGGCGACGTTATAGAGCGCGATATTACGCTCAACACAAGCATCTTGGTCAACGTTATTCATACCCGTAGCGGTCAGTTGAATAAGTTTTAGCTTTGGCAGCTTAGCAATCGCTTTGGCATTGATTTGCACTTTATTAGTAAAAATAATATCGGCGTCTTTGCAGCGCTCAATGATCAGTGCTTGAGGCGTATCATCGTAAGTAATGTAATCAGTAACGCCAGCGGGTGCTGGCAAGTCGACGTTATCAGAAAAAGTGCCTTTATCTAAAAAAACCGCTTGCATGATGATTCCTTATCTCGTTGTTATCGTAAATGGGTTTTGTTTATTATCGGCTTAATGTAGCACGTTGATGTATTTAGTCAAAAAACATGTCAAAAAGCACAAAGCAAAAAACCTCTACTTCGAGCTGAAATAGAGGTTTTATTTATTGAGACACTAGTTTATTGCGCTTACTTATTTTTTTGCGCTTATAAAGAAAAACGCTTACGCAATTTACCGATCAGACTACGCACACGACTGCTCAAGTCAATGCGCACATCGTTTTCAGGATCGTGCTCGACTTCATAACGTTTGACCAATTCAGGGCTGGCTTTTAGTTTTGCATGGTGCTGGAATGCACGATTGACACTAATTTCAAGGAGGCTTGCGCGCATTGGCTTCGGTAGGCAGCGATAGACCTGACCTTTATTAATCAAATCAATCAGCAGTCCTGCATCTTGGAATTCGGTCTGTACCAAGACCACCAGATGCGGCGCATCTTGTTTTAAGGTAAAGATAATCGGCGCAATATTCTCGCCGCTGACATTGATGTCGGTAATACAAACACCGATATCTTCGTTCGCCAAATAATCGTAAGCTTCCTCTAAACCTTGGGCGTGCAGCACTTTATAGTTATTAGAGAATTGCTTACGTATTTGCTCAATCAACTCATTGGTCTCATCAATGACCAATAAAGTCTGCTTATTGCCTGAACTGTCGAATTGCTCGGCGTCTTCGTCTGGGTTATAAGTCAAAGCGATTTCAGTGGCGCGTCCGACGACAGCGAGCAGTTCTTCAGATTTACACGGCTTAGTTAGATAACGGTAAATTTCACCATCATTAATAGAGCCAATAATCGCGTTTAAATCAGCATAGCCGGTTAATAATATACGCATGGTAGAAGGTGATACGTTTTTTACTTCGCGCAAGATATCAACGCCAACCCGCTCAGGCATACGTTGGTCACTGACTGCAACGTGTACATGGTTGTTTTTGATATAGTCGATGTATTCAGTCGGGTCAGTGGTAATAAAAACGTCATGCGTTTTACGAAATAACAGTTTCATAGAACGTAAAATACGTTGTTCATCGTCAATGAACGCCAATTTCGGTTTCGCTTCAACCCCTAACTCAGCGGTACTTATGTTATTGTTGGTGTCATTACTGGTGTCATTTTCTAATTCATTCATGATGGTATCCTTATGATGAATAACAGTGATATAGCTTTATATAATCATTAAAATAGCAATTAAAATAACAACAGAACCTAGCGTTTATGCCGCTAGGCTTTTTTCTGTCAGATCATTATTAATCGGTAGCGTTAAGGTAAAGGTAGTACCAACGCCTACAGTCGATACGGCTTTAATGTAGCCATTATGCTGCTCCATAATCTGCTGACTGATTGCCATACCAAGACCAGTACCTTCGCCTGCGCCTTTAGTGGTAAAGAATGGCTCAAAGATTTGGCTTAGCACTTCTGAGCTCATGCCTTTACCGTTATCACTGACATCAACATACACATTGCTGTCATCGGCGCGGGTGCGTACTTCGATTTTGCCATCCGGTTTTTCGCCCATGGCTTGCGCGGCGTTATTGAGCAGATTGACCAAGACTTGGTTGATTTGCGACGGTGAGCATTTGATCTCAGGTGTCGGCGCAAAATCAGTGACAATCTCTTGATGTCTGATAGAGTTACCTGCGATTTTCAGCGAGGCTTCGATACATTCGCGCACATCAATGGTCTTCACTTTTGACTCATCAAGACGGGCAAAGTTACGTAGGTTTAATACCATCTCGGTGATTTGCTCGACGCCAAATAGCGAGTCTTTAATCAGCTCTTTTAGCTCAGCGGACAAATCATCTTCTTGAATTTCATCGGAAGCACGGACGATATCTGCTAATAACTTATCAATCTTGCCATCAGATGCGACGTCAGACTTGATACCTTTTAACCCTTGTACCAGTTCAATCAGCTCTTCGTATTGCTCAGTTAACTGACCGATAATCTCGAGGTTATTCTGTACATAAGATAAAGGCGTATTTACTTCATGGGCAACACCCGCAACCATCTGCCCCAACGTTGCCATTTTTTCTGAACGGATCAATTGTAGCTGCGAGCTTTTCAGCTCTTTTAGTGTGTCTTGCAGCTCAGCAGTACGTTCTTCTACTTTAATCTCTAGCTGTTGGTTAATATTGGCAAGCTTACCTTCGTTAGATTGGATACGATCTAATAGATCGTTAATAGAGCCGTTTACCAGTCCAATCTCGTTGCGACCTGTCTTGAATTTAACTGAGCTTAGCTTGTTGTACTGCTTGTTATTAATGATGTTTTCTGCGAGAGAAATTTTATCAGTGGTTTCTTTCAATGGCTTGAAAGCTAAGAAAGTTAGCATAAAGTAGATAATACCAGCGGTGATAAGGAGCGCTAATGCAATCCAGTTAATCAAGTTTTCACTTAGATTGTCGGCAATGGCGTTAATCTCAGCATCAGGTTGGACAACGATAAGTTTCCAATAGGTTTCAGGAATTTCAAAGACATAGGCTTGACTGCCGTTATAAAAGTTATCATTGGTCAGCTCAAAGCTTTGTAGCAAGCGACTATCCATAGCATTTTGCTTGTTTTCACCGTTATTTAGGTAAGCAGCATAGTTGACCAAATAATAACCTTTGGAATCACCTGTTTCTGCTTTATCAATTGTATTCAATACTTGCTGAACTTGCGGTGACACGCTAGCTGCAACTTGCTCGATAATCTCGTTACGCTGAGTTTCCAAGAAGTTTAATACCGGATTCCAAGCAGGGTCAGAGTTGATAACTTGTTTGATATCAAGTGGTGTACCGGTTGCTTCATCAATATAGCTTAAGCGTTCAGGGTTAGATGAGGCGATTACCTTATCACTGTTATCTAATAATAAAATGTAGCCTGAACCAGAGCTCTCACTCAACTTGACGATGTTCTCTTGCAACTGGTTTAGGGTAAAGTTGACCGTACTGGCACCCCAAAACTGATTGTCACGCTCGATTGCGACACCGCAGCTCATGGCAAGCTCGCCTTTGGTTTGGCTGGCGCGAACATGGTTCCAGATACAGCTGTCAGGTTTGAGTAGTTTTAAGACGCTAAACCAATCTTCTTGATAATAAGGATTGGTTGGGTTTGGATCGCTTAGTACCGCTTGATAATCACCGTTTTGGCGTACCATCAAAAACGGATGGGTTGCAGTATTGGCACCAAGAGCGCCTTTTTCTGGCCAAATGCCGCCACTACCCAATAAGTTATAGTCGCGTTTATCGAATGCATTGGCGGTACTGACTTGCAAAATATTCTCTTGCGGTGGCAGCGTTTGCGCGCTTTGCTGTAACAGCAAGGCACTACGCATGACACGATTGATGTCGGCTGAGATACTATTAACCGCGGTATTACCACGTTCAGCGACCAGCTTTGCTGACTCAAGACGGATTTTATCATGGCCTTCTTTATCAACGACATAGACAACGACCGCAAGTACGACCGCAAAAGCAATGAACAAAATAGTGGTAACTTGGGTACTGACTTGATTAAAAAAGCCAACTTTTTTAGAGGCACTCATGACGGGATTTGTCCTTGGGAGTAGGGAGCACAAAAAGAATTGCCAATGGGATGGATTGGCTACAACGAAATATATGATTAAGTTTCATCAAAATGGCTTGTTAACACTAGTCATAAACGTCAACTAAAAACAGTATTATCATAACTTAAAATTATGATAATAAAATCAACTTATAACTTAATGGACTATCACAGACAATAGCATACTCATAATCGCTGATAAAGCATCGATAACGGTTATGAGGTCTATGCTATTTTTTATATAAGTAGTAGTTAGCTAAAAGTCTAATGACTTAGTTAAGTTGAATAGCTTTGGTATTAAGAGAGATGTTCTATTGCATTTTTTAACAATACAGTAACAATTTTACGATAACAATATTTTTTGTTTACTTGCGAGTCGTTATCTTATTGGTTTATAAGCCCAACTTATGCTTAGCCTTGACTTTATCTTGCAGAAATTTGCTCTTGAAAAGTGAACTTAACGCACTTATCTAAGCGCTAACGTTATATAATGATCTGTTTTATCGACGGATTTGGCTTACAAGCTGATGTGCCTGATATAGACAATATACTGAATGACCGTATATTGAATAAACATATATCCAATAATTATCAGTTCGTCCATTTGACTGAGCCAGCAAGCATGGCTTGCATCGTAAACTACCTATTTTCTTATCATCTGAGTACAAAAAGACATCGCCCTATGACTATCTCTATCGCTTCATTGCACAGCACCGAATTCGCCGTTGGTCAACGCTATTTATCTGATACGGAGTCCGAGCTGGGCTTAGGTGTGGTCATCGATGTAGACGACCGATGTGTGCACATTTTATTTCCGCAAAGTGAAGAGACACGCGTTTATGCAAAAAACTCTGCGCCGTTATCTCGTGTGGTGTTTAAAGTCGGCGATAGTATCTCTGATCAGGCAGGTAAGAGCTATACAGTAAATGCTGTTGAAGAAGTGATGGGCGTGCTCAAGTACAGTGTAAATGAGCATGAAAAAGCCATTATGGAAACCCGTTTGGCTGCTAATATTACTTTGGCGAAACCACTTGAGCGTTTGCTAGCAGGTCGTATTGAGCGCAGTGATTGGTACGATTTGCGTCAAGATATTTTGCGTATGCAATCAGCGCTTGCAGGTCACTCGCTTAAAGGCTTGATGGGCGCGCGCGTCGATATCATTGAGCATCAGCTCTATATCGCTCATGAAGTTGGCAAACGTATCGCACCGCGTGTGTTGCTGGCTGATGAAGTTGGTTTGGGTAAAACTATTGAGGCAGGTTTGATTATTCATCAGCAGCTACTGACTGGTAAAGCTGAGCGTGTATTGATTCTTGTACCAGACAGTCTGCAATACCAGTGGATGATTGAGCTGCGCCGCCGCTTTAATCTCAACTTTGCCTTGTTTGATTTGGTGCGTACCGCAGCGATTAAAGAGCACGACCCTGAGCAAAATGTCTTTATGACTGAGCAATGTGTCATCGCTGGTATGGACTTACTCCTTGACCATCCTGACTTGTATGATCAGGCGATGGAAGCAGGGTTTGATTTATTGGTTGTCGATGAAGCGCACCATTTGCACTGGGATGAAGCGCAAGGCGGCAATGATAAGTACGACCTCATTGCAGATTTTGCTGAAGAGACTGCAGGAGTCATGCTATTGACGGCGACACCTGAGCAGCTTGGGGCGCAAAGTCACTTTGCCCGTTTGCGTCTATTAGACCCAGATCGCTTTGATGACTTAGATGAGTTTATCGATGGTCAAGATGCTTTTGCAGAAACGGCAGCCGTTGCCAGCCTATTAATAGAAGATAAACCTTTAAGTGATGGACAAATTTCCGCACTGAGCAGTTTACTGACGATTAGTATCGATGAATTAGCAACGATTAACGAAGACGAAAAACTCCGTACTTATGCTCTAAATGAATTGCTAGATCGCCATGGTACGGGACGTATTTTATTCCGTAATACCCGTGAGAGTGTGAAAGGTTTTTATGGTCGTAGTAGCCAGCCTTATCCACTGCCATTACCTGAAGCATGGGTCGACAGCTATCAAACCAATGGTAAATTGCGTGAACAGCTATGGGGCGAAGAAAATCAACCTGATGGTGGCTGGTTGGAAGACGACCCACGTGTGCCTTGGCTGATTGATATCTTAAAGGGTGAGCTTAAGCACAAAAAAGTACTGTTAATTGCCCGTAGTGGTGCGACCGTTGAGAGCTTGGAAGCGGTATTGCGTCTGCATGCAGGTATCAAAACCGCTATCTTTACCGAGCAGATGACCTTGCTTGAGCGTGACCAAGCCGCGGCGTTCTTTGCTGATAGTGAAGGGGCACAGATATTATTATGCTCAGAGATTGGGTCGGAAGGTCGTAATTTTCAGTTTGCAAGTCAGCTGATATTATGGGATTTGCCTGCCAATCCAGATACTTTGGAGCAGCGTATCGGTCGCCTAGATCGTATCGGGCAGACGCAGCAAATTATGCTACATGTACCTTATGTGCAAGGTACCGCGCAAGAGCGTCTGTATAAGTGGTATAACAATGCGCTAAATATGTTTAATCAGATCTCACCAACAGCGCAAAGTGTACAAGAACAGTATATCCAAGAGCTAAAACCGATGCTTGAGGGTGCCGATAACGACGTCAATCGTGCAATATTGGCAGATATTATCGCAGAAGCAGCGCAGACACGACAGGGACTTGAAACACAATTGCAAGCTGGTCGTGATCGTTTATTAGAATACAACTCATGCCGTCCGCGCGTTGCTGGACGTATCGCTGATGCCATGCGCGATTTTGATGGGCACAATCTATTGCCGCAGTTTATCGAGCGCTTTTTTGCCTCAGCCAATATCGAGCACAATATCCAACGCGATGGCTCGTGGGTGATTTCACCGATTGACAGCACTGAGATTAGTGATTATATCGATGGTCTGCCACTCGGTGATGAAGACGGTATGACGTTGACTTTTGAGCGTGAGCAAGCGCTGCAACGTGAGGATATTGCCTTTATTACCCATGAACATCCATTGATGCAGGCGATTTATGAGCTAGCAAGTACCAGCACCTTTGGTAATACCACGGTTGCAATGCTAAAAAGCGCTGCGGTACCACAGGGCATGGTGATGTTAGAAGTGAATTTCCGTGTAGAAGCCATTGCGCCGAAACTGCTTAACTTGCCTGCTACCTTGAGCACGCAAAATATCCGCGTCTTTATCAGTGAGCAGGGCAGCGATTTGTCAGCGCGTATCAGTGCCGATATGATCATGCCGCACATTGAGCGCCTAGATAAAAACCGTGCCCGCCAAGTGATTAAGGTACGGGGCGATGTCATCGAGCAGCGTTATTATGAAGCGGAAGATATTGCCCGTCAGCAGTTGACTGAGATTGGTGAACAAGCAAGTGCCCGCTTTAGCCAGCAGTGGTCGCGTGAGATCAAACGTCTTAAGCATCTACAAACTATCAACCCAAACGTGCGTCCAGCAGAGATTGAGCGTTTAGAGCAGCTAAAAATGCAAGGCGAGCAAGCATTGGCGGGCTTGTCATTGGTGCCAGATTCTATCCGTGTATTGGTGGCAGTAAAACCATAAATTTAATACAATAGTAAAAACGAGGTGTATTTAAGCATCTCGTTTTTATTTATGACTTTTTATTTATGACTTTTTATTATGAGTTTTCGATAATCCATTTATTGCTCATCTAAAGATTTATCTTGTATATTACTGCTATTGATTTCATTTTATTTAAATTAAAACGCCATATCGGCTCAAGCCATATCGTCTTGATATTCTTTGGCGCTTATATCTAGATGCTTGGCGTTATTGATAAAAATAAGGAAAGTAATCGTCATGTCTGATTATTCACAACTAATAGATGAGCTATTGGCTACCGTCGCGCTCATCGAAGTCAGCCCTGATGTATTTGAAGGTAAAAGCCATGACTATGTTGGTGCCCGTATCTTTGGTGGGCAAGTGCTCGCACAAGCGATTATGGCAGCAGCGCATACGCTTGATGAAGACAAGCCTTGTCACTCCTTGCATGGGTATTTTTTGCGCGGCGGTGATATCAATCAGCCGGTGATTTATCAAGTGCGCCGCTTACGTGATGGGCGTAGTTTGTCCGCGCGCGAAGTAACAGCGATTCAGTATAAGCAAGTACGTGGTAAGCCGCCGGTTGAGCAAGTGATATTTTCTATGATTGCCTCTTTTTCACCGATGGAAGAGGGCTTAGAGTATCAAGAAGATATGCCTGTTTATCCACCGCCTGAAGACTTACTTGCGGAGCAGGATCTAAAAGAAGACTATGTTGGTAAAGTTCCAGAGGCATTAAAATCTCGTTTTATGCGCCGTCGTCATATCGAGATTAAACCGGTGAAACCGCGTGACCCGATCCATCCGGAACCAATGAAACCTAAGCAAGCGAACTGGTTACGTATCCGCGAGCTTGGCAATCAACCCGTCGCGATTCAGCAAGCATTACTGGCATTTTCTTCTGATTTTTATTTGGTTGGCACGGGGCTGATGTCACACGGTATTAGCTTTATGACCAGTGGTTTACAAGCTGCTAGTATCGACCATTCGATGCATTTTCATCGTCACTTTGACCTAAATGATTGGCTGCTATATGACATGTGGAGTGATACGACATCTAATGCGATGGGACTCAATCATGGTCAATTTTGGCAAGATGGTAAGCTGGTGGCGACCGTACAGCAAGAAGGATTGATGCGTTTGCGAGTGCCAAAGTCTTAAGTTTTTATATTGCTATAAATAAAAAAGCGACTTAGAATTATTCTGAGTCGCTTTTTTATGGCGTATACAATCGTTATTTTAAGCGGATTTTTTAGTGATTATATATGCAATCCTATTCCAAAATCTTAACCATCGCTCTTGGTAACCCTAGCGTTGCCTGTGCATCATCAGCGTTTAACCAGTTAATATTAATTTCAGCTGCTTGTAATGCCTTGGTTATCTCAGTCACCTGTTTATCGTTTAAAGTTACTGATTGCGGGGTTAAATACCAATGAAAATGGGTCAATGAATGTTTAATCGGTGCGTCATCGAGTAATGTGTTGCTGATTGATTTTGTGACCAATTGATTCTTATCTAACCACTCATTAATAATTTGCTCAGCAGTGGTAAATTCTGTCTCGTATATTTTTTCATTACTAGCTACTTCTAAAAGCTGATTATCATTCGCTGCAATTGGTTTCTTATTTTTATTCTTGTCAGCATCTTTCACAGCAGCTTTTCCACTAATTTTTTCTATAAATGCTAGCGGCAAACTCCACAGTCCGCCCCAAATGCCATTATCAGGGCGCTGTAACCAAAGTATTTCGCCATTTTCGTTTTCAATAAGCAGTGCATTACTAAATTTACTCGGTTTAGGCTGTTTCTTAGCCTTGACTGGATAGTCCGTCTCACGACCTTGCGCATGTGCCAAACAGTCGTCTTGTAGTGGACATAGTAGACAAGCAGGCTTACTACGCGTGCATAAAGTTGCACCCATATCCATCATCGCTTGCGCAAACAATCCTGATTGTTCTCTAGGCGTTAGACGCTCTGCCAATGCCCACAGCTCTTTAGTCGTCGAGGACTTAGTGATGTCACCATCAATTGCTGCCCAGCGTGTCAAGACACGTTTAACGTTACCATCACAAATGACGCCATAACGATGCAAGCCCATTGACATAATCGCCCCAGCGGTCGAAGGACCAACACCTGATATCGCTTCCCAACCTGCCAAGGTTTGCGGAAAGTCGCCAGATTCGTCAATTACAGCGACCAATTGCTTCGCGCCTTTATGCAAATTACGTGCACGCGCATAGTAGCCAAGTCCCGCCCAATGCTCCGCGATGGTGTCCCATTCTGCTGCTGCTAAATCTTGCACTGTCGGAAAGGAGTCCATAAAACGGGCAAAGTAGGGCAGCACAGTGGTCACTTGTGTCTGCTGTAGCATGACTTCTGATAGCCAAACAATATAAGGGTTTGGCGTATCGGTCTGGTGCTGTTGCCAAGGCAAGTCATGGCGACCATTTTCGGCAAACCAATCTAGTAGGCGGGGTGCGAATGCGTCTAAAGAAGTTAATGAGTGAGAAAATTGAGTATGCAAGAGTATTCCTTGTAAATTTAACAGGGATATATAAAATTTGGGATTAAGGTTATTTATGGGGTGTAATACGATTGATACAAGACAACAGTAGGTGAGCTTAGTTGTGAGGATCATTGGATAAAATGGCAATTAACTGTATTGTTTGCCAAGTGAGATTGTGAGGATTTTCAGATAAGTTAAAGGTGAATTATAAAGATAAAACAGGTGCGCTAGGCGCACCCTACGAGCTATGTTAATTAGTGTCTACTTCCGATTCTTCCGCGTTTTAAGGCGACGTAAGCGTTTCTCTTCTTCTTTAGCGATTCTTTTTTCTTCTGACGCGATGCGTTGTTCAGCGACGACAACTTCTTCAGCCTCAGTCATAGGAGGCGTCTCCAAAGTGATACGCCCAATCTTACCGCTACGCAGCTCATTTACTAGGATTTCAGACATCCGGTAGGTATCGACTTTATTGCCCGCGCGCACGCAGCCACGATTGCGACCAGCTATTTCGAAAAACTCCCAATCGGTCTTAGGCAGTTCTTCAATTTTATAGCGGGTTTTTAGCAGCTCAGGATAGGCGGTTAATAAATACTCAGCGGTATAACCGGCAACATCCGCAAAATCAAACGCCGTATCACGAATACCGCCTGTTGCAGCCAAGCGATAGCCAGAGTTTTCGTTTTCAACTTTTGGCCACAGCATGCCGGGCGTGTCATAAAGCATGATATCGTCATCAAGTTTAATCAATTGCTGCGACTTGGTGACTGCTGGCTCGTCACCTGTTCTAGCCACGGCGCGTCCAGCCAAAGTGTTGATCAAAGTCGATTTACCGACGTTTGGAATACCCATAATCATGGCTTTGATTTGGCGACCGGTACCCACTTTATTGGGGACGAGTTGTTTACAGATAGCAATGATACGTTTGACATCATTGGCTTTATCGGTATCACAAGCAATGGCTTTAACACCATTTTGCTGCTCAAGATAGTCCATCCAAGCTTGGGTCAGCTCAGGATCAGCAAGATCAGCTTTATTTAAGATTTTGATGACCGGTTTTTCACCGCGTAATGCAGCGACCATCGGGTTTTCGCTGCTATAAGGAATACGCGCATCAATCACTTCGATAACCACATCCATCTGCGGCATAATTTCTTTGATTTCATTGCGGGCTTTGTTCATATGCCCAGGGAACCACTGAATACTTACTCTCTTATCCATCTGCTTTCATAACCTTTTATAAAAAATGCTCAAAGTAAGACGATCGTCATTTACTTTTCATGGTGTTCAGTTTACTACATAAGCCACGTACGGATGCTAAAAAGTAATAATGCTAACAGTGCTCACGCTATAATTTCAATTTACTCTAATAAGAAACTATGATTCGACCTGTTCTGCTGTTCCATCACGCGCCGGCGGCAACGGTGCCAAATAACCAATCAGCAATATTAAGCTGCCTGCACCAAGGAAGGAAATGACTCGCCAAATCGCCTCGGTCTGTGACAAATCAACTAAGACCAATTTTAAGACCACAATACCTAATAAGCCAATGCCCATAAACCACAGTGCACGCTGGAGGGAGCGACTGGCGATAATGGTGGCGACCAATGCCAGTAGCGTCCATAAAATCGTCAGACCCGTTTGCACTTGCTCGCTATGCCATGCGCCGCCAGTATGGTCATCATATAAGTCAGCTATCCACAGCGGTGTAGTAATAAAAGCGTGCAGCGTTCTGACCAGCATACTAGAGAGTATCCAAAAGCTAATCAGCGTTAGTACGATCAACAACGTGTCACTCTTACGAATGGCGCTAAATAAATTTTGCGAGTGCGCGCCACGTTGACGCAATAAATAAATGCCCAATCCATAAAACAACACCAGCCACAACGTCACATCATACAAGTTAAGCAGGGGCAAATAGGGCAGTCCCCAAATCACGCCATCATAGGTGAAATTGGTAAAAATGACCCAGCATAGTGTTAATGGCACGAATATTTTGGCGCAACCTAACAGTGCACGTTGCCAGTCAAACCAATACATAGAGAGCGGTGAAGATGAATTTTTCATCTGATTATTATTTTGCTGACGGTACGTCAACCAGAGCCCAGCTAACATAAGCACAACCGGCACAAGGATGGTCATCACGCCTTTTGAATCGGGCAATCCATAATGTACTGCTTCTGCCAAAACTATAATGCCAGTACCAAGCCAGCTTGCACTATCGTAGCCTTTTAATTCTGCACCGTTATTGTCGTCGTTATTAGCATTGTTATGCCACGTCTTTAGCCATAATTGACCAAGAATCAGCCAGCCGATGAACAACGTTGTAAATATCGGCCAATAAAAGGCTGTCCATTGATAGTCAAATTCATATTGTTGTGGCAGTTGTAAGATCAGCATCGCATAAAATAACAGCAGCAAACCATGGCTAAATTGTCTGATTTCTCGCCATGAACGATATTGATTGATAAAATAATAAATAATCATGCTAACGACACTTGCTAAGGCAATAAGCGTCGATGTTGCCAATTGCCAGTTGGCAAGCCATTGGTCAAAATCGAGGACTAACACATACAGCAGCCAACCCACCGCAGTGAGCGTTAACAGCCGTATCAAAGAAGGACGTTGCCAAATGATTTTAAACGCGATACTTTGGTTGTTGATACTTTCAAACCATTGCTGAGTTGCTGTCTCACTAATGCCTAACGCTTTGCCGTATTCGGACAGCGTATTATTGGCATTAAGCTGATTTTCAGAATCGTGGACAGATGGCATTGAGCCTTGCGTCGCTGTCATAGGCGATGAAATAGGTAATGAAATAGGCGAATTGCTGGCACGTAAGATAAAGACGCTGGCAATTGCACTGATGGCAGAAATGGTTAATGCGAGCGTCGGATAGTAATCAAGGGTAATGACAAAGGTATTTGATAACATACCAATGCTAATTAGCTGCAATACTAAACCCAATAATACTGACCATGCACGAAGAGAACGCCTGCCAAACCATACCAGCGCTAAGCCTTGCACCGACCAGCCGAAGGCAATCCATTCTGCATTTAATGCCAGCGGAATCACTAATGCCAAAAAGCCAAAACCTAATGCCAGCATCCCTTCCGTAATCAATGCATAACGCTGACTGCGCTGAATAAACGTCCAGCCAAGCCCCAAATAAATTACTGCTAAAACTGCGCTAGTTAAGGTTAAAGCGTGATTGATATCGTACAGTAACGCTGAAAATAAACCAAATGCTGATAGCGGCACAGAGAACAGTAGCCCAATATCAATAGGAAACACATAGCTGGCATGCTGACTCTTCATATCAGCAGTCTGGTCGGTATCAATAGCCGTAACGGTAGCGGCGTCACTATCGTTATAAAAAATAGTATCGTTATAAGCAATGATTTGCTGTGCATAGCGAATCACGACGAACAAATACAACATGACATGTAGTGCGACGAGTAATACCAATGCCCAGCGTTGGTTTTCTATGATTACTGCTAAATTTTCAGTCAATCCCCAATAATAAGCCAGCCCAAATGTCACGCTCGCGCCAAATAAGTTCAGCACCTTCCACGGGCGATAATGAGCAATAACCGCAATGGTGATATTTAATAACAAGTAATAGCTAAAGAGTATCGTTAAGCTGCCAGTATCTTGACTGGTCAAAATCGGTGCAAAAAATCCACCGGATAATGCTAATAAGGCCAAAGGAAAAGCATTTTGACGCACGGCTAAAGCGACCGTGACTGCTGATAATATGCCAAGCGCTATAAAGCTTGGCAGACTACCAATCACCTGATAGACGCTATAGGCAAAAAATGTGGTCAGATAAGCGATGGCTAAGCCAGTACCTTGTAAGCTTATACCATACGCAAAGCGTTTTGCCGCCAGCTTCAAGCCTAATCCTGCCAGCCCTAATCCTAGGATAATAATGACTGTTAGCTTGACGCCAATAGGCACTTGGATTAAGTCACTTAGTAAGCGCAGCAGTAGAACCACGCCGATCAGTAAAACCAATACTCCAACACGCACCACTAAATTGCCACCCAAAAACCAGTTTTGAATCGAATAAAGAAGTGAGGTAACAATAGGAAATGAGCGCTCGTCAGGTTCTATCGGCGCATTAGCGGTTTTATCGGTCAAAGGCTGACTATTGGAAACTGATGATTGTTTTGCAGATGTTGATACAAAGTTATTTGATAGAGGATTAGAAGATAAAGCACTAAGTGGTAACGGGGGCGGCATTGATTTTTCTGTTGATGACAATGCATCATCACTAGGTGATTCGATGTCAAATACACTTTTTACAACAGTACCTTTTACAGTAGCGGTAGTATTCTTTTGCTGCTCAAGCTCGCTCTTTAGCTGCGTCATGTCTTGACGCAGTTGTGCCAATTGCTGATGCAGCCTAATATAAAGGGCAATCATAATTACTATTAAAGTAATTACAACCAGCCAGCCTAAAGAACCCATCAAAAAATATAGCATCATTCCCACTCAATCTGTCTATCCATTAAGTGATAATGACGCTATTTGATTGTAAGCACAAGAGTGACGCGGCCAACACGCCACAAATGAGCTTATTCAAAGAAATTTAAAGGGCTTAAATAAGCTTATTGAATGTCAAAGTAGTATAAAAAGCTATTATGCCAAATTATCTTTCATAAACTCTAGCATATTGTCCCAGCTCTGTTTAGCCGCCGTCTCGTTGTAACCAAGATCTACTTCATTTTTCGCTGCACGCTCATCGGCATGTGGGTTGGTAAAGCCATGCTTAGCACCATCATAAACATCAATAGTGTAATCAACGTTCGCCGCATCTAGCTCTGACTTAAGACCTTCTATCGCATCCATAGATACCATAGAGTCATCACGACCATGAGCAACCAATACTTTAGCAGTGAACTGCTCATCGGCAGGCTGCTTCGGTGATGGGTTGCCGTGGAAGGTAGCGACTGCTTTTAATGGCATACCTTCGCGCGCCATATCAAGGACGATTTTGCCACCAAAGCAATAGCCAATTGCACCTAACTTATCGCTATCAACGGCTAGTTGATCACTAAAGTCATTGAGAATCAAACGGCAGCGCGCCATTAGCATATCTTGATCGGCTAATACTTGCTCCATCCACATATTTGCTTGTGCAGCATCAGAAGTCAGTTTACCTTCACCGTATACGTCCATAGCGACCGCGGCGTAGCCTGCTTTTGCTAAGCGTTCAGTGACATTCTTTGGATGCTCGACTACGCCCCACCATTCGGGCGCGACCAAAATGCCAGCGACAGGATTATCATCTGTCGCATTTTCTGGTAATGCGACATAGCTAATCAATTGAATACCATTTTCAGTGGTACTGATTAATTCAAACGTCTTAATTGACATAGTGTTGTCCTTTTTTAGGTAATGAAATTTACATTATAAGTATCAGATATCTGTATTTTTTGAGTGATCTATTTGCTGACCTTTACTACCATAACGCCCAACTTAGTCAAAAACAGCTATAATACTGTAACGCTCTTTGTCAAAATGATACGGCAGTTTTATGACCCTAAACTTGTTAAATAACGATAAATCCCACTTAAGAGCTGCTACGGACACGCCTTTATTATTTGAAGGTGGCTCGACTGAATCACTGCGCCCGCAGTTTTGGTCACGCTATACGCTAGCAGAATTAAACCCTAGCGAATGGGAAGCCTTGTGTGATGGTTGCGGCAGTTGCTGCTTGATTAAATATATTGATGAGGACGAGCAGGGTAATGTTGATGAAGATTTGGTGGAATATACTGATGTAACCTGCCAGCTAATGGACTGTGCGACTGGCTATTGCAGGCATTATGCGACACGCCAAGAGCATGTGCCAGATTGCATTCAGCTGACCATTGAAAATCTGCCAAATATGATGTGGCTACCGTCGCACTGTGCCTATAAACGCTTATATAAAGGTCAAAGCTTACCAAATTGGCATTTATTATTGACCCAAGATACAGTGGCAACCAAGCAACAAATGCGCGCTGCCAATGTCGGCGTAGCAGGGCGCTGCGTGACTGAGATCGGTATGGATGATGAAGAGATGGAAACGCGCGTGGTGAATTGGGTGAAGCCTTAACAATCTCTGATCTTTTTATTGTTGAAATTTTTAATCTCTTGTAGCAGTGATATTAATGGGAAGCTTGAGCGGCGGATTTAGCATTTGCTTCGGCAATATTTTGCGAATCAGCCAATGGCGGAATAGGAATGCTTTGTCGAATTTGTCGTGAAAATTCGCTGCCATGAATATCGCTGCTATTCTGAAATCCTTTAACCTTTGGATTGATATGGGTGCGCTCATACCAGGTATCCATCAACCAAGGTTGTTCTCTATTTTCGGGATTGGTATCTAGCATACCAGCATCATAAAGATAATTGGGCAACCAACCCGAGACCCAAATTCGGTAGTCCCATGGCAGACGATCATCACTGACCAGTCGCGCCATATAAAAGATAATATTGGTACAGTTACTGGTTAAAGTGTTGTACCACGCAGGCTTGGCATTGAGCTCATCAGCGGCTGTCAAATATGACTCAAACAATGCTTTGACTTCATGCTGCTGTAGATGGCTAATGGGAAATAGATACACCTGCTCACCGCGCGCGTTAGTACGTGTGTATATAATATCGCGCTCTTCAGCGGCAATCAGGCTCAATTCAAAACGTCTAAAAAATCCTGCCAATGCCGAAAACGATTCGCCATTTTCTTTACGAATCTCAAATGAAAAGGCAAGCGGTCGCTCATCTTCAAACCGAAAGCTCACCAAAGTATGAGCAATCAGTGGTCCCATCCAATACGAATTACTCACATCGATACCCGATAGTTTAGACATATCAATCGTGCGCGTCTCCCAGCGCTCTGTCGCTTCTGTGTCGGTATGCCAATCAAAATTTCGTACATTGGTGAGTGTAATCAGATTAGGATTGCTAGGATCGCGCCTATAAGTGACTCTTTCAGAAACTTCTGGCATCCAGTCACGTGATTGCTCTGCTTCAATAGAGAAAAACCAGCCAAGACCGATGAGCCAAAATGTCGTATAAGCGGCTATAAGGCTTTTAACAACAGTCTTTGCAGAAATACGTTTACTATTCACTTTCCTTATACCAGTAAGCCTGTTTATCAGTGTCTCAGCCATGCTTGTCCGCAAGCGAATGGCAAGCAGTGCTGCCAGTAGCCCAATGACAGTAATGGTTGTGAACCACGTGATAACTGATTGACCACCGAATTGATACCAAATCGCTAGCAATAGCCAAACCGCTGACAGTAACAGCGTTAGCGCAATAAAAAATTGCAGCAAATAATATCGCCACTTGGGTTTGGTTGGCTTAGATTTTAGTGGCTTACGATTTGATGGTTTATTCAATGTGCTATTTGCCTTGTCATTATTTAACTGATGATTGCCTAAGCCATTGTCTGAACGATGACCAGTTGAGTGCGACGAAAATAGGCGAGAAAAAAAGGCACGTAGCGACATAAGGTTTATTTTGCCTTTGTGTTGGCTTTTATTAAGAAAGAAACAGGCTTTGACCATAGCAAAAATTGCAACACACTGACAATACAATTTGAGTGAATTTGACGTTGAATGTCGCCAAGCCTTGCGATAAAGTAAACCTGATTAAGATGGATGATTTGTGCTTTAATATCCTCTTAATGATAAGCTGACTGTTTTATTTAGCCTTTTTATCCCCATCTATCATTTTTATGATTCTAATTGCCATTACATTAATTAAAGAGGTTAACTCACACCATCATGTCTGAAGATGCTCCAAGCCCGAGTAGTTGGTCGATGCGCGGCTTAAAACGCTGGCTATCGACCGCCCCCGAAACCCGAGATGAACTGATACGTTTGGTGCAAGACTCGCGCCAATTTCTAGAACCTGACACCGTGGATATGTTAGAAGGTGTGCTTGATTTGCCTGCAACACAAGTGCGTGAAATCATGACGCCGCGCCCGCAGGTGGTTGGGCTACACGAAAGCGCCAGCCTTGCTGAAGTCATGGACATCATCCTTGAAACCACCCATTCGCGCTATCCGGTTTTTGATAGCCAAGATGACGATGCGGTCATTGGTATTCTGTTGGCAAAAGATTTGATTCCTCTGTTGGTGCACATGGTGCGCGATGAAGAAGAGAAAATCAGTAGCAAGCGCTTAAGAGATTTGGTGCGTCAGCCACTCTATATCAGTGAAAGTGCACGCTCTGATACTTTGCTGCGTTCATTGCAGCGTACCCAAGTTCATATGGCGATTGTTGTCGATGAATTTGGCAATTTTGGTGGTGTGGTCACGATGGAGGATTTGCTTGAGGAAATCGTCGGTGACATCGTCGATGAGCATGATGATTTTGATGAAGACAGTGACATTAATAATATCGTCGCTGACCCTGAAAAGCCCAATACTTGGCGTGTGCAAGCTTCTACCGTGATTGAAGATTGTAACGATGAGCTTGGTTGTCATTTTGATGATACTGATGTCGATACCATGGGTGGCTTGGTCATGCAGACTCTTGGTCATGTCGGAGATTTAGAAGGTGAGAGCGTGGTCATAGACGATTGGCAAATCACTATCACTGATGTCGAAGGGCGTTTTATTCAAAATCTTGAGCTGACTAAAATTAATCCTGAACAACAAATCTTGATTGGCAGCCATTAAACACTTTGTTGAATAAGTTGAGCCTATTGATTAGAGCTATTAAAGATACGCTTAATAAAGGTCATAAGCATACAAAAAACACGATTGCGATCGTGTTTTTTTGTTTTTTAGCATTTGTAATCACTCTTTGGTCGATAAATTGATCGATAAAACACGCAAATTTACCCATTATTTTGGACAGACTGGTATTATGAGCAAGTTTGATTTTTGACGGCTGTATTGAGCATAATATGCCTGTTTTTATATGAAACGTCGATTGAATCATCAAGATTTGAAATTACTGAATAATAAAGTTTTGGATAACTGCTATGCGTCTGTCTACTGTTGATTTGCAAAAACGTCTAAACCCTGAGAAGCCAAAGGGCTTACCTCTGGTGCTGACGATATTGATTGCGTGGCTGGCAGGCGCAATATTTATATTTGCACTCGCGCCTTATGGCTTTTGGCCCGTGGCTTTGGTCTCTCCGGCGATTTTATACGCTTTATTATTGCCACAGATGAGTGGTAAGCGAGCATTTTTTATTGGTCAGGCTTATGGCACAGGGCTTTGGTGTGTGGGGGCGTTTTGGTTATATACGTCCATTCATGTGTATGGTGATACGCCAGTATGGCTTGCGCTGATTATGATTGCGCTAATGGGTCTGGGCATGGGGTTATTCCATGGCTTTTTGGCGCTGACTTTTAATCGGCTGGTTGGCAAGCAGCCGTTATCATTTGCCGCGCTATGGATATTGCAAGAGTGGATGAAGACTTGGCTGTTCACAGGCTTTCCGTGGCTGTTTGTTGGTTATGCGTTTACTGAGCAGTATTGGCTGTCGTCATTAGCACCAGTCGCGGGCGTGTTTGCTGTATCGTTTGTGGCCGTATTATTAGCAGCCAGTATCGTGGAGCAATTTCGCCGTCGCGGTGGTTATCTGATTGCTACGTTTGCGCTATTAATCATTAGTACTTCTTTATGGCTCATCAATCCACAATGGACGAAGCCAAAGGGCACACCTGATTTGTCGGTGTCGTTAATTCAGGGCAATATCCCCCAAGACTTAAAGTGGCTGACTGAATACCAAGTAGAGACGCTAAAAATATATGCAACTTTGACCAGTACAGAATGGGAACGTGATATTGTCGTATGGCCAGAATCTTCTATTCCTATGTTTCAAGATGAAGCGGTTGGTTTTATCAATGAAATGGTAAAGATGGCAAAAGAAACCGATACCACATGGGTCACAGGTATTCCTTATCGAGATCAAGCAGACTTTGATCCAAAAATAGATAAGTACCCGCCGTTTTATAATAGTGTGATTGCGCTTGGTAGTGACGCGGAAGGGATGTATAAAAAGCAGCGTTTGGTCCCTTTTGGCGAATATATTCCATTTGAGGGTATGCTAGATATCTTGCCAAATCTTGCCGGTAGCCAAGATATCATGAGCTATAGCCGCGGTAGTGATAGCCAATCACCGCTGCGTGTACGTGGGCATAATCTGGGCGCAGCAGTATGTTATGAAGTCGCTTATCCTGATACCACGCGCAAAAACGCTATCGATACTGACTTTTTATTGACCATCTCAAACGATGCATGGTTTGGCACTTCAGCGGGTCCGCTGCAACATCTACAAATGGTACAGATGCGCGCGTTAGAGAACGGACGCTGGTTTATGCGTGCGACCAATACGGGTGTGACCGCCATTATTGACCACAAAGGGCGTATTGTTAAACGTGCGCCGCAGTTTGAGCGTACCGTATTACGTGGCGATGTTCAGGCGCGTGTCGGTAATACCCCTTTTATGCGCTTTGGTAATTATCCTATTTTAATCGTGATTGCGCTGCTATTGTTATTGAGCTATCTTGGCAAACGATCGACGCCTCAAACACGTACGATTGAGTAATTACACTGTAAATATATGGTGGCTATCATGTTTTTCGATAATAAAACCTTTAATTAGTGAGGGTTTTAACAAATCGACATAAATTGCGATATAATAGCCCAATATTTTAAATATTTTGTGCAAGGTGGATAAGGTATGTCAGAACATATTGTCGAAAACAACCCTAAAAAAGAGCTATTGTTGACTTTAGGCGGTGTCGCCTTATTTTTAGGTATCGTCTTATTGATCGGTATTTCTGGTTTTTTGCGCCCAGCGGGAGAGCATATCACTGCTGAAACTATGCCAGCAGTTGAAGCAGAAGCACCTGCAACCGCAACCGAAGAGGCAGCAACTGCTACTGCACCAGCAGCAGATAATACCGCAGCGGCGACTGCTACTCCCGCGGATGCGACAGTGACTCCAGCAACTGACGCTGATAGTGCCGTTGTTAGCGCAGAAGCAGGTACAGCTACTGCTGAAGGTACAGTAAGTCAAGCGGCAGTTGCCGATGCTGATTTAACAGCAGAACCTGCTGATGGAGTAGCAGCGGAAACTACTGAAAAAGCGCCTGCTGCACAGTAATTTTGCTGTTTTAGAGTGTTAGTATAAATATAGCGATGAGCAAGCTGTCTATAATTAAGTCTCTCAATGTAGCGTTCAGTCTCTACTTAGTGGCATTGCCATTGCCACTATGATTACGACTCAGCACAACCATAAAAACCCCGTTCTCAATCATGGAGAGCGGGGTTTTTTTATGGTTGTTTGTGTAATTATTGACCAATTCTCTCTTTACTTGCTTCCGAGCAGGTGAAACAATATTGCGCCTATAAAACCACTGACTAAAAGAATTAGGAATTGGGGCATTATCTAAGTGGAATTTAAGGGAATAGATTTATGAATATAGAATCAAAATCAGAGGTAAGTGCTGCCGAATTGGCATCGCTAGAAAATGGCTTTATGGGACATCCTAAGCCGCTACGCCCGTTATTTTTCACTGAAATGTGGGAGCGTTTTTCTTATTATAGTATCCGTCCGCTACTGGTATTGTTTATGGTAGCGACTGTCGATAGTGGGGGTTTTGGCTTTGATGAAGTGACTGCCTCTGCCATTTATGGTATTTTTGCCGGTTCGTTGTATTTAGCAGCTGTACCGGGCGGCTGGCTAGCTGACAATTGGCTCGGTCAAGAGCGTGCGCTATGGTGGGGCAGTATTATTATTGCTTTGGGTCATTTGTGTATCGCGCTTTCTGCTATGTTCGGTATGACGCTGTTCTTTATGGGGCTCATCTGTATCGTCTTGGGTTCTGGCTTATTTAAAACTTGTATCTCAGTGATGGTTGGTGCCTTATATCCTAAGGGCGATTCGCGCCGCGATGGTGGATTTACTTTATTTTATATGGGTATCAATATTGGCGCGCTATTGGCAGCACTGATTGTGGGTGTATTTAAAGAAAAAGGGATGTGGCATATAGGTTTTGGCGTTGGTGGACTTGGTATGTTGGCTTCGCTAATCATTTACCGCTTTTCTGCTAAAAAGACGTTAAATCGTTATGCCAGTGCCAAAAACATCACCCCTGAATGGGAACAAACGACAGGACTGTTTAAAAACGTCGGTCAGTGGGTTGCAGGATTCTTAGCTTTGCTAGTTGCCATTGTGATTTTAGTATCCACTGGTATCATGCCATTTAACCCTGAAATGGTCGCAGAATATATGACTTATGTCATTGCTGCAGTGGTCATCTTATATTTTGCAGTAATGGCTATTTCACCAAGACTGGATAAAACAGATAAGCTGCGTTTGATGATTTGCTTTATTTTGATTATTGGCTCGACGCTATTTTGGTCAAGTTTTGAGCAGCAACCAACGTCTTTTAACTTGTTTGCCGATCGCTATACAGATCTAAATGTTTTAGGGTTTGAAGTACCCAGTATCTGGTTTCAATCATTGAATCCGTTGTTTATCTTAATATTAGCGCCTATAGCTAGTATTTTATGGGTCAAGCTTGGCAATCGAGGTCTTGAGCCAAGTAGTATGACGAAGTTTGCGCTTGGTATGTTACTTGCGGCTGCTGGTTTTGCCTTGATGATATTTGCATCAAAAAGCATCTTAACCGCTGATGGCGGCTTGGCATCACCTTTATGGTTGGTTGGTAGTCTATTACTACTGACGCTTGGTGAGTTGGCACTGAGCCCTGTTGGGTTGTCTGCTATGACGAAGCTTGCGCCAAAAGGTATGCAAGGGCAGATGATGGGACTGTTCTTTGCTTCTGTTGCACTTGGCAACTTAGTTGCGGCATTCTTTGGTGGTCATGTATCAGCAGATAAGATTGAAGGATTACCCGGATTGTTTACCACTATGACTGTCTTTTTGGTAGTAACGGCAGTTATCTTGCTATTATTGGCAAAACCTATCAATAATATGCTCAAAAAAAGCGAGCATGCGGATCAAGCCAGCTAGATAACCAGTTATTGATTAGATGAGTGGTCCAAGTCAGTGACTGATGATAAGACGTGTTACCATTATGGGTAGCACGTCTTATTTTTTAATTTAGCAAGATATTTGCCTAAGACCATTGAAAGCTGACTGTCCGCCCAAACATCTAAGAGTATTGTTCTTACTCTTACGCTTCATCAACCTTGTCTGATTACTATGCAAAATGACTTTGCCTAATATCATTTGCCTAATCTTTGTTATTTTTTAATTCACATGAAGAACCAAAGCAATTTCTCAAATAAGACGGCTATCCATAGTCGCCTCACGTTATTTTTTAAAAACTGTTTTAAATACTAATTTTTAAACACTCATAAGGAATTACCTAATGAATAAACAAGCCATTCATGATCGTATCGAGAGCTTACGTCAAACCCTAGCAGCACAAGACCTGACAGCGATTATTGTCCCTTCTGCTGATCCGCATCTGTCTGAGTATTTACCAGAATATTG
This sequence comes from Psychrobacter sp. G, assembly GCF_000418305.1. Classification (NCBI taxonomy): domain Bacteria; kingdom Pseudomonadati; phylum Pseudomonadota; class Gammaproteobacteria; order Moraxellales; family Moraxellaceae; genus Psychrobacter; species Psychrobacter sp. G. Next base: position 2,826,586 of record NC_021661.1, on the reverse strand, counting down.
GCAGGCGAGGCTTTGGTTGTCAGGATTTACCGGTTCGGTCGGTACATTGGTCGTTACCGCTGACTTTGCTGGTCTGTGGACCGACAGCCGCTACTGGGTACATGCAGCTGAGCAGTTGGATGGCACGGGTATTACTTTAGAGAAGCTAGCACCGGGCCAGCCAAACCATATCGATTGGCTCGCTGCGCACCTGGCGGAAGGTGATAGCGTGGCAGTCGATGGCAATGTACTGTCTATCGCTGAGCAAGATCGCTTGCTTGATGCCTTTGAAGCCAATGATATTACCTTAATTACTGAGCGTGATCTATTGACGGAAGTATGGACTGACCGTCCAGCATTGCCAGCAGCCAGTTTATATGTACATGATGCACAGTTTTTAGCGCAGTCTGCTATCGACAAACTTGCCGCAGTCCGTGCGGGTATGGCAGAGGCAGGGGCGACGCATCATTTGCTTTCGAGCTTGGATGATATTGCTTGGCTGACCAACTTACGCGGCGCTGATGTTGATTATAATCCTGTGTTTTTGGCACATATGCTCATTAGCGAAAACGACGCGACATTGTTTATTGATAATAATAAAGTCAGTAGCGAGATAGCACAAAGCTTGAAAGATAGCGGCATCGCAATTGCTGATTATGAGGCAGTGCAAGACGCATTAGGTACGCTCACAGCCGATGACTTATTGCTATTAGACCCGAGTAAAGTGGCAGTGGGTACGCTATCTAAAATGGCCGATGGCGTAGGTTTTATTGAGCAAATGGCGCCAAGTACTTTGCTAAAATCGGTTAAATCTGACGCTGACATCGATCATGTACGGGAAGCGATGCGTCAAGATGGCGCAGCATTATGTGAGTTTTTTGCCACCTTTGAGCAGCGTTTAGCAGACGGTGAGCGTTTAAGCGAGCTGGATGTTGATAGTATGCTGATTGAGGTACGTAGTCAGCAGCCACATTATGTGTCGCCAAGTTTCCCGACTATCGCAGGTTTCAATGAAAACGGTGCTTTGCCGCATTACCGCGCAACACCAGAAAAATTCAGCTATTTAGAGGTAAATGAAGGCGAAGGCGGACTGCTACTGATTGATTCAGGTGCTCAATATCAAAACGGCACCACAGATATCACGCGCGTGGTTGGCATCGGTCAAGTAAGCACGGAACACAAACGCGACTTTACCACCGTACTTAAAGCACATATTGCTTTAGCAAAAGCACATTTTCCTGATGGCATTGCCTCACCACTGATTGATGCGATTTGCCGTGCGCCACTATGGCAAGCTCAAATGGATTATGGTCACGGTACGGGTCATGGCGTTGGTTACTTCCTCAATGTCCATGAAGGTCCACAAGTTATTGCTTATAGCGCCAGTACGCCGAAAGAGCGTGCGATGAAGGAAGGTATGATATCTAGTAATGAGCCGGGTCTATACCGCGAAGGCAAATGGGGTATTCGTATCGAAAACTTGATGGTTAATAAACGTATTGCTCAGCCAGTAGAGACGGAATTTGGTAATTTCCTTAATTTTGAGACTGTTACTTACTGCCCAATTGATACGCGTTTGATTGAGCCATCATTATTAAGTCAAGTAGAGGTCGATTGGCTGAATGACTATCATCGCCAAGTATATGCAGAGCTAAAAAATCGCGTCGATGGCGCAGCACTTGACTGGCTAACGGAGCGTACGCAAGCCCCATAAATATTTACGGGGCTTTTTTAAGCAAGCATAAAAAAGCCCCGTAATATTTATGGGGCTTTTTTTTGTTCAGAGAATGCGTTTAGTTTTTTGGAAGATTACCGTTAGACAGAGTTTTGTCTTGCTCGCTTAAATGTTGAGTCATCTCAGCACGTAGCCAAGATTTTAGGTTTTCAGACATCAGCATCATCTGATCGCTCAAATAATCGTCAATCTGCATTTCAAGCTCATGAATTAAGTCTTTATGAGTGACGCTGAGTTTGGCATCTTTAACAGCTAAGCTGATCGCTAAACTGGCTTTATTGTTGATGGCGTTAATACTGCTATCATTTTTAATAGTGCTGTCATTTTTGATGCTGTCATCATCAATGGCGTTAGTATGTTCGCTAATCGTTTTACTATTAGCAATATGTTCCTCATTATCAGACTCATCATTGATGATAGTATCAACTTTATCGTCGATTTCTGTTTCATCTGCATCAGCTGTCTCTAGTTTTATAGCTGTTTCTAAACGATTTTTATCATCAGCAAACAGTGTCTCTTTTTCTGCTTCTTTTTGAGTATTTTCAGCTTCTTTAGGCTTATTTTTTTCTTCTAAAGCTTGTTCTTTTAACCTACTTTCCTTTGTTAAGTGAGCTTCTTCTTGACGTTTGGTCTCTTCTGCTGCTTTGATTTTTTGTTCTTCTTCTAAACGCTGTTGTTCAGCACTTGCCTGTTCTGCCGCTTGTTTATCAGCGATTGCCTTGGCGATAGCTTGCTCAGCTTCGTGATTCTCATAGAGATCATCAAGGTGTGCATCTAGGTCATGGGTGCTAAAAACAAAAGTTTCAAATGGCGTTTCAGCTTTCAATAAAGTTGTGATATCGGTGAGTTCTTGGATGATTGAGGCACGGATAGGCTCTGGTGCACACGTCCAGCGCTGATAAAACTGATGAGAAAATGAATAGCTTGACATGGTATCGTCCATAAATGTTGCAAAAATTACCCCTTATCATACGCAAGGATGATAAGGGGCTGCAAGTAGACAATCGTAGTAAATCTGCCACCAAGGTTACAAGGCCTCACTCATAAGCTTAATGCTTTAATCATTGAGTGGCCAGCGAGCAAATATCAGTGAACCATTGGTGCCGCCAAAACCGAAACTATTGGATACGGCATACTGCAAGTTCTCAACTTGGCGTGATTGATTGGCGACATAATCCAGATTGCAGTTATCCTCAACATTGTCCAAATTAATCGTTGGCGGTACTTGCTGATGTTGTAGAGCAAGAACAGTAAAGATGGCTTCAACGCCGCCCGCAGCGCCAAGTAGATGACCGGTCATTGATTTGGTGGAACTGACCAAGATGCTATCTTTTACAGGGGCAAATACCGTTTCAATGGCGATAGATTCGGCGACATCACCAGCAGGCGTGCTAGTGCCATGAGCGTTGACATAGCCTACGACTGACGGCTCAATACCGGCATCGTTTAAAGCATTACGCATAGCACGTGCTGCGCCACTACCGTCTTCTGGCGGCGCAGTAATATGACTGGCATCATCACTCATACCAAAACCAACCAATTCAGCCAGTATCGTCGCACCGCGCGCTTTTGCGTGAGCAAGACTTTCTAGTACCATGACACCAGCGCCATCACCAAGTACAAAACCATCGCGGTCTTTATCAAATGGGCGTGAAGCGCGAGTTGGCTCGTCATTGCGAGTTGAAAGGGCGTGCATGGCACCAAAACCTGAGATACCAAGTGGGCTTGAGCCTTTTTCACTACCGCCTGCTAGTATCACATCGGCGTCGCCATAAGCAATCAAGCGTGCTGCCAGACCAATTGCATGAGTTGCTGTAGTGCAAGCAGTGGACGTTGCAAGGTTTGGACCTTTTAAAGTATGTTTGATCGCTACCAGCCCTGCGGCCATATTGACGATAGAGCCTGGAATGATAAAGGGAGAGACTTTACTGGCACCTTTTTCACGTAAAGTATCACGGCTATTTTCGATGTTTTGAATACCGCCGATACCTGAGCCTATAATGACACCAAAGCGCTCTTGATCAACACCTTGTACCGGAGCGTCAGCAGCGCTTACTTCATTGATAAAACCTGCTTGCTGTAGCGCCATCGAGGAAGCAGCAACCGCATAATGCATAAAATCATCATAACGGCGTGCGTCTTTAGCATTCATATATTGCTTTGGATCGAAGTCTTTGACCACGCCTGCGATTTGCGCACGATAACCCGATGCATCAAAATGACTAATAGCGGTGATGCCGCTTTCACCTTTGAGTAGTTTCGCCCATGAGCTTTCGACATCTAATCCCAATGGCGTGACCGCGCCCATACCTGTCACGACAACGCGCATCGCATCAGTACGTTCAAAATGTGGCGGCTTATGACGTTGTTTTGTCTGAGCGGTGGCAATAGGGTTATTAACAGTACTATTCGTAGCTTGGTCGATAAGTGAGTCGTTCGGTAAACTGCTGTGCTGGCTCATTCGCTATATCCTATACTGACAGATCCTAAAAGGAGTGTATTTCTAAAGCCATTATAAAACACATAGGTGTACGCATGTAAACTAAAATTTGACCGCTCAGGCAAAACATACTTGTCCCAATACCACGCCTTTACTTGCGCCTGTCACGGCAGGCAAGTTACCGGTTTCACCCATAAGTGTTTGTCTTGCTAACCAAGCAAAGGCAACGGCTTCTACCCAAGTTGGCTCAAGTCCTAAGCTGGCTGTCGTTTCTACTTTGCATCGTGGCAGATGTACTTGTAAGCGAGTCATTAAGTAATTATTTAACGCCCCGCCGCCGCAGACATAAACAGCATTATTGCTACTAGCATTGATAAATAAATTGATTTGCGCACTGGCACTGATGGCGGTCAGCTCAGTAAGCGTTGCTTGTACATCGGCAGATGAGTAGCGAACATCAGCAGAAGCCTGGTCGAATTTTTGTAACTCATCTTGAAGCCATGCTAAGTTAAAATCTTCACGCCCCGTACTTTTTGGGTAGTTTTTCTTAAAAAATGGATGCTCTAATAGCTGATTCAGTAAAGGCTCAACGACTTGACCTGACTGTGCCCATGTACCGCCCGCATCATAATCCTTGTCCGTGTGCAATGTTGTCCACGCATCCAATAATAGATTGGCAGGACCGGTATCATAACCAACCACGCTATCAGATGGCTGATTTTCTGAGTGTTCATTAGAATCTACAAGGTCATTAGAAATCGCTGGCAAGACAGCGATATTAGCGATACCGCCCAAGTTTAATAACACACGCGTGCTATCAGGCACCGCAAACAATGCTTGATGAAAAGCTGGAACCAAAGGCGCACCTTGACCACCAACTGCCATATCACGGCGACGGAAATCACTGACGACGCTAATGCCCGTACGTTCAGCAATGATATTGGCATCGACCAATTGCAAGCTAAAGCCCAGTTGCGGACGATGGCGTACCGTTTGACCATGACAGCCAATCGCTAGTACAGATTCACTATCAGTATTTGATTGCTGCAATAATGTATTAACCACGTCGCTTGAAAATTCTGCATATTCTTTACTTGCCCAGCCAAACCAGTCTAGTTCGCTATTTGGTTCATCATCGGATGGCGTTAATGCTTGAATCCCATTAGGCTGACACAATGCTAGTAGCACTTCACGCAGACGCGGTGGGAAATCTTGGCTATGAGTCGCTAACACGTGCATCGGTTGTTGGGTATTATCTTTCTCACTGAATTGACAAAGAACCGCGTCCATACCATCTAAGCTAGTGCCCGACATCATACCTATATATAAGCCATCATCGAAGTTTTCAAACACCGTTTGTTCGAGCGCATCGGTCAAGGTGGCATAGTTTAAATCGTCCATACTATCTAGGCGGCTATCAAAATCATTATCTAAACTCAGATCTGAAAAATTATTATGCTGACTATCAGCAATCGATGCAGGGTTGGTCATGGCAATTTACCTTAAAAAACGCTAGTATATCTGTCAAATTCTAACATTTTTTGATGGCTACGAGATTCTAAATAGCCCAAACGCTTTACCCTTTAAATAAAGACAATAAAGAGAGCATCATGACCACCCAAACTTATACCCTAGAAGAACAACTAGCAATAATCCAACGCGGTACACAGGAAATCCTATCTGAAGAGGATTTGGTTAAGAAGTTGAAACTGAATCGCCCGCTACGTATCAAAGCAGGCTTTGATCCCACCGCGCCTGACCTACATTTGGGTCATACCGTATTGATTAATAAGCTGAAGCATTTTCAAGATTTGGGTCATGAGATTTACTTTTTAATCGGTGATTATACCGCCAAGATAGGTGATCCTTCTGGCAAAAATAGCACGCGTCCGCCATTGACCGATGAGCAAATCAAAGTCAACGCGCAGACTTATGCTGAGCAAGTATTTAAAATTCTAGATAAAGAAAAAACCCGCATTGTCTTTAACTCTGAATGGTTCAAGGATATGTCAGCAGGCGATATGATTCAGCTTTCTAGCCAGTTGACTGTCTCACGTATGCTTGAGCGCGATGATTTCTCTAAACGCTACGCGGCGCAAACGCCAATTGCCATCCATGAGTTTTTATACCCATTGGTGCAAGGTTATGATTCTATCGCACTAAAAGCCGATGTCGAGCTTGGCGGTACTGACCAAACCTTTAACATCCTAATGGGACGCACCTTGCAAGGTCGTTACGGACAAGAGCCACAAGTTTGTATCACGGTGCCAATCTTAGAAGGGCTAGACGGCGTTAATAAAATGTCGAAGTCACTTGGTAACTATGTCGGCATTTATGATGCTCCGGGTACCATGTATCAAAAACTGCTGTCGATGCCAGATACCTTAATCCGTCGCTACTTTGAGTTTTTAAGCTTTAAGCCGATGGAAGAAGTCGAAGTGTTGATGGCAGAGATGGAAAACGGTCGCAATCCACAAGAAATCAAACGTATCCTTGCTGAAGAATTAATCGAGCGCTTCCACGATGCTGATGCCGCTGCCAATGCGCATAAATCAGCGGGCAATGTCTTAGCTGATGGCGAATTGCCAGTCGATTTACCAGAAGTGACGTTAGAGTTAGAAGGGCAGGACGCATTATTTATCACGCAGATATTAAACCAAGCAGAGCTTGCCAAAAACAGCTCATCTGCTAAAGATATGATTAAACGCGGCGCGGTAAAAGTAGATGGCGAAGTCGTCGATGCGGGCTTTAGCTTAACGTCTGGTCAGACAGTCGTTATCCAAGCAGGCAAAAAGGCTTACGCGAAAGTGACGGTGAGTGAGTAGATGGATAATATTGAATTATTCAAGAAAGTAAAAATTGGTTTTGAAGAGTTAACATATGATGATGAGGATAAACTAGATAGGTTAACTCGACAATTAAATATGCTTATCAAAAATATTCATGGCAGTAATTCTAACTATTTAGAAGAGTTGATGCGTATCAATTATTTGTCAATTTCGCTTTATGCCAACAGAGATGAAGATATCGCTTGTTGGAAATCAGGGAGAAGGAGTGCTATTAACTTAATAGACACCATGATCGAAGAGCTCTCATTATTTTCTAATAGTGGAAGTTCTAACTTACAAGGAAGTAAAAATTTAGATTATTCAAAAGTCTTTATCGTTCATGGACACGATGATGGCGCTATAGATAAAGTAGCAAGGTTTGTAGGGAAACTAGGTTTTGAAGCTATTATTCTTCAGGAGCAGAGCAGTTCTGGAGATACAATCATAGAGAAAATTATAAGATATTCAGATGTTGGTTTTGGAATAGTTCTTTATACCGAATGCGACATTGGTGGTGTCAAAGCTGATCCACAAACTCTTAATCCAAGAGCTAGACAGAACGTTGTTTTTGAACATGGATTTTTGATAGGTAAAATTGGCAGAGACAATGTTGTTGCACTTGTCAAAGGCAATGTTGAAAAACCAAATGATATATCAGGTGTAGTTTATATTTCTTTAGATGAGTCAGATGGTTGGAAGGTAAGTCTCGTTAAAGAAATGATGGCTTCCGGTTACAACGTTGATATGAATAAATTTCTCTAGGAATACTATATTTATGAATCAAGCCATTCCCCAAGGTATCTACCGCCATTACAAAGGCAGCCTTTACCAAGTATTGCATACCGCGCAGCACTCCGAAACGGAAGAAGCGTTAGTCGTTTATCGCTGTCTCTACGGTGAGTATGGCGTTTGGGTAAGACCGTTAATGATGTTTTCTGAAACTGTCACGGTAGATGGTAAGCAGTTACCTCGATTTGAGTTGATTAAAGCCTTGGCTGATTAAACCTAAAAATTTTCTGATAACTTATAATCAAAAAAAGCGACCATTCAAGGTCGCTTTCTTGTTTATATACAAAATTCATTAGCTGTCTAAAAAAGCAATTAAAGCTTCATTAAACTCTTTAGCATGCGTCACATTGATACCGTGCGGGCCGCCTTCAACGATATGAAGTTGACTATCTGCAATCATTTCGTGCGAACGCTGACCACTGACCTCTAACGGTACGATTTGATCTGCATCGCCATGAATGACCAAAGTTGGTACATCAAATGCTTTTAAGTCATCACGGAAATCGGTATAGCTAAAAGCTTTGACACAATCGTAGCTAGCTTTGGCGGAGGCAAATGCAGCAATATCACGGTTATATAAGCGTAATGGTTTACTAACTAATAACGTGCCGTCTTTTGGGGTAAAGAACTTCTTAGTAAAATCATTTAGGAAGGCAATACGGTCACCGCTGACACCATCTAAGAATTCCTTAATATCTTGCTTTTCTAGACCACCTTCAGGATTGTCATCTGTTTTATATAAATAAGGCGGCACAGCAGAGGCTAATACTGCTTTACTGACACGCTCAGAACCATATTCCCCAAGATAACGTGCCACTTCGCCGCCGCCCATAGAGAAGCCGACGATAGTAGCATTTGTTAAATCTAGCTCATCCATCAAGGCTTTTAAATCTTGTGCCAAAGTATCGTAATCATAACCATTCCATGGCTGGGAGGATTTCCCAAAACCACGTCTATCATACGTAATCACTTGATAACCAGCCTCAACCAGCGCAGGAAGTTGTGACTCCCATGCCCGTCCGCTTAATGGCCAACCATGAATTAACACGACAGGTTTGCCGGTACCTTGGATTTCGTAATACAGTTCGACAGGTTGCTCGTTTTGTGTTGCAACTTTTACATATGGCATGTTCAGATCCTTTTTATATTATTATAAAGTTTTTATAATGACGCACTTTTTTGATTTGGTTTTTGGTTAATGAAGGCGAACGTCAGCTTTTTAGTATAAAAGTAGGTTTGAGCAATTACTATGACGTGTTGTAAAGTTATAGTGTCAATTATAGAGTTTTTAAGTGACATCGTAATGTTATGCTTAAGTTTCCAAAAAACTCTTTAACACTTTATAAAACCCAACAGGTTCATCCATCGGTACTGCATGACCTGAGCGCGGCAATACGACCTCAGTTGCATTGGGTAGCATCTGGGTGACTTTTTGCTGCCACTTAGCATCGTAGAGTTTGGAGCGACCACCGATGAGGTTAACCACTGGAATAGTTACCTTTTCTATCGCGCCGCGAAAGTCATAGGGTAAGGTCAAATAGGCTTGTAAGCAGCGCATTTTATGATGCCAAATACTGTGGTCATAAAGCGCAAGTTTAGGGTCATTTTTATAGGTCATCACCTGTATAAAAGCTTTTGAGCGCGTGCGATTGACGGATAACAGAGAAAATAGCCGTTCGACATCCGTTGCACGGCGTTTCAGGGCAAAAGGCAGATGGGTAAAGCTTTTGATGTTAGCATAAGGCAAAGTCTTATCAATCACCTCATGAAAGATATCGAATACTTCTTGCTGGCGCGTGCCAAACAAGCCACCTTGCCAATCAGGTTGATTATGGCTAGCAGGACTTTGGTCAATATTCAAATAGCGGCTGACTCTTTCGCCACCATAACGTTCAAAGTATGCCCACATCACTTGCGCGCCCATCGAAATAGCGGCAACTGGCAAGGATTCTATATTGCGTGCTAAGCAAATTTGCTCGATGACGACACTGATATCATCGGCATACTGGCGCACAAAATCAAACTGGTTCAGCTTGATATCTTTTGCCGCCCCAAACCCTCGCAAATGCGGTAGATAAAATGCGTAGTTGCCAACTAAGGGTAAAATAAACGGCAAAAACTCACGCGCATCCATACCATAGGCATGCAAGAGCAGCATGGGTTTACCATTTCCTATCACTGACACTGGTAGCAACGTACCGTCAGTCAAAGCAATATCAATTGTTTTCAACTGATAGTTAGCAGGCAGTTTGATTAAGTTTCTCTTCATAAGGCAATGCACCTTGTTTTCATTAAGCGGTTTTACCAAGTCGATTTAGCCGAAATGTATCGTAGCAAAAGTCTTTATCTCATTTCTAAAAGACTGCTATATTAAAATAGGTAACTGACCATAACATAAAAGCTGTTTAGGGTTAAAAGCAGTTAAGCGGTAAAAGTAGCGACTTGTCATAGACTGTGATCAATCGAATCAAACGTCAGCAAGTAAAATATAAGGATATTAAGGTATGAACAAGTCAAATTTGCCATTGCTTGATAGCAGCCTATATCCACAAATCTGGCAGCAGCAGAACTTTGCTAGTCCACAGACATTATTGATGGAGATGTTAACAGCAGATACCACACTAGACGCCGATGCTTTCACCAAGCAATTACTAGCCAATGATATTTATCAAGACTGGATTAATAGCAGCGTGTTTGGACGTTATTTACATCGTAATTTTACGGCGTTCTCTCAGCAAACAGAAGACAGTTTTAATATTGATATGCCTTCGCTGTTTCGTCAGGAATTGATGCGTCACGCGCAGTATTTACCATTAGAGCAGGTATTGTTTTTTGCAGGGGATTTACCAAAAAGTGTACGTCAGACAAAGGTGTTAATTACAACTATTAATCCTGTTACCGCCATCATTAATGCTCAGCAGCTAAGTGAAAAAGCTACCATCAATAATTCGATCACGATTATCAATCAGATAGTGATTAAAGGTAAACAAGTCTTAGGATTTCCGATACGACACAATAAACGCACTAGCGAGCGCTTGCGTAATGAAGTACTGATTTTAGATTTTCAAGAGTTGCGCTTGGTCAATGAAGAGAATGTCAGTAGCAAAAAAAGAAGCAACATAGATGCGACTATATTGCTTCGGTCTTATGAATTACGTTAATAGGCCAAACAGTCAGCTAAAATTTTAAGAGTCTTGCTTAGCAATCGTTAGTCCGTTATAAGTTTGCGCGACAGGCATGACTTCCAAGCGATTGACATTAATATGGGCAGGCGATTCAATCAACCATAATAAAATATCGCCGATATCATCGCCGGTCATGGTTTTAAAGCCGTCGTAAACCTGAGCGGCTTTATCGTCATCGCCGTGGTAACGCACGTTTGAAAACTCAGTACCCGCAACATTACCGGGCTCAAGGTTGGTCACGCGCACTTGCGTACCGATGAGATCCGCACGCAAATTTAAGCTAAACTGTTTGACAAAGGCTTTGGTCGCGCCATAGACGTTACCACCAAAATAAGGCCAACTTCCGGCAATTGAGCCGACATTAATGATATAACCGCTATCGCATGCGACCATAGCTGGCAAGACCGCGTGAGTCAGCGCCATTAAACCTTTAATATTGGTATCGGTCATACGCATCCAATCATCAAGACTAGCCTTGTGCGCAGGCTCTGTACCAAGCGCCAGTCCAGCGTTATTTACCAAGACATCGATTTGTTTAAAATCAGCAGGCAAATCTGCAATGATTTGCGGGATAGACGCTGTATCACTCACATCCATAACCACAGGTAAAAACGCCTCGCCCAAAGTTTCTGCCAAAGCATTGAGTTTGTCTAAGCGTCTGGCACAGCCAATCACACGATGACCTTTGGCAATCAAACGCTCAGCCAGCGCTTTACCGAAACCCGCGCTTGCCCCTGTAATCAATACGTTCATCTTATATCCTTATCATTGATGTTTTGTACATATGTCATGTTGTTTGAGACGACAGCTTGTCTTAGTTTATCTGCTTTGGCTTACTTATTAAATAATTGCTTACCAAAGATTTTATCGCCCGCATCGCCCAGACCTGGAATAATATAACCGTGCTCATCCAAATGACTATCTAATGCAGCAGTATAAATAGTCACGTCAGGATGTGCTTCATTGACTACACGGACCCCTTCAGGTGCCGCAACTAATACCAAGGCTTTGATATTGGTACAGCCGTTTTTCTTAAGCATTTCGATAGTTGCAACCATCGAGCCGCCAGTGGCTAACATTGGGTCAATGATAAGGGCTGGGCGTTTGTCCATATGGCTGACAAACTTTTCAAAGAACGGCACCGGTTGTAAGGTTTCTTCATCACGTTGCAAACCAACGACAGAGATTTTTGCCGTAGGAATCAAATCGAGTACCCCATCAAGCATGCCAATACCTGCACGTAAAATCGGTACGATAGTTGCCGTCTTACCGATGATTTGCTCACCAACGATTTCACCACACCAGCCTTCCATCGGAAAGGTTTCAATTTCAAAATCGCGGCTTGCTTCATATGCCATCAAGCGCGCAAGCTCTTTGGTTAATGTACGAAACTTATAAGTACTACAGTCTTTTTCGCGCATAAGGCTGAGTTTATGACGGACTAACGGGTGATCGATAACAGTGATTTTTAAGTCGCTCATAAGTATTCTCTTGGTTTTTTGGTCTGATGCTTGATTAGTATAAAAGATACAAACACTTACTGCACTTCAACCCTATATTTAGCCCATCAATAGTAAGCTTAATACTTTAACAAAAAGTAAGCCAAAGGCAATTATAACGAGCTCGGTTTTGTTTAAGCCGACTATGTTTGACTATATAGCGCTATAACAAATGAAGTAGTGTTTAACCCTGCTATGATAGCAAAAAAACCGCTTTTCTGATGAAGAATCTTATGACCAAAACCTCACTGAATAATCTCACCCATCCACAAAAAGCTGCTAACGACTTTGTGTGGACACAGAAATTAAAGACCGATAGCGCAAATATCGAAACCCATCCTTTTGGTCCTGTCCTACCACCTGATGCCACCGTCATGATGATGGGCAGTTTTCCGCCCACTGCCGATAAATGGGCAATGAGGTTCCATTATCCCAATTTTCAAAATGACATGTGGCGCATTTATGGATGCGTATTTTTTGATGATGCGGATTATTTTAGAGTAGGGGAGGAGAAACGCTTTGATCCTGAGCGCATTCGAGCCTTTATGTTTGAGCGTGGTATTGCCTCTTGTCCCACGGTAGTACAAGCGATTCGCGAAACTGGCAATGCGTCTGATAAAGACCTTACGGTCGTGACCACTGTCGATCTAGACACAATTTTGCCGCAAGTACCGAAAGTACAGGCGCTATTCACGACTGGTGGTAAGGCAACAGAGGTCTTACTGAACTTATTAGCTGAACCACCTGCCAAATCAAAGCATCCTAAGACCAATCAAAGTATGGGCTATCCTTATAAGTGGCAGGATAAAGATAATAAAAAATCTGATGTTAATAGTTTAACCTTATATAGACTGCCTTCTACCTCGCGCGCCTATCCTTTAGCATTAGATAAAAAAGTCTCTGCTTATAAAGACTTCTTCAAAAAGATAGGTAAGCTATAAAAGTGTTATATATAGAAGAAGCTATGAGGCTATATATAAGCACTAACTAAGGACAAGAATTGATTTTGGTAAAAGTAAAAGTACTTTCAACCCTAACTGACTGATAAATAGATGGTATTGATGATAAGGGTAGATAATCGCCAAAATATCGGGCAAAGCCCCTTGACCCTCTATAAAAAGCGAGTATACTGCCACCCAGTCGGAGAGGAAGGCGGATTGAGAGTGGTTTATCGCTTAGAGAGTTTAGCCAACCGAAAAAATTACTTTTAAGTTAACTCAAATTAAAATAATTTACTTCTTGACTTACTAATTAAAGCGTCTATAATACGCACCTCATTAAGACGAACCGGAAGCAGCTACTGTGTGATTACACAATAACTAACCAGTTAACTTAAAGAAACAAATTAAGAAAAGAAGTTGACAGACTATTAAAACATGATATGATGGTCAGCTCGCTAAATAGGATAAGCCAGATTGGTTTAGCATATTTAGTTAGAATACTCTTACTGGACGACAGTAGAGACATTATTTAAAAGCATAACTAAAGAACAACTTGTGTGGATTTTTGCTGATTCAGAATGCTAAAAAATAAAGTTGGTTGACTATCTTTTCGATAGGATTCTAACTATAAAAATTATCATTTAAGACAGTAAAAAAACTCAAAGTTAATTCATTACGAACATAATTTTTAGCGATTTTGCCAGATTAGATGAGCCAAGTTTAGTAGCCTCTTTAAAGGGTTACATAGCAAGATTAAACTGAAGAGTTTGATCATGGCTCAGATTGAACGCTGGCGGCAGGCTTAACACATGCAAGTCGAGCGGAAACGATGATAGCTTGCTATCAGGCGTCGAGCGGCGGACGGGTGAGTAATACTTAGGAATCTACCTAGTAGTGGGGGATAGCACGGGGAAACTCGTATTAATACCGCATACGACCTACGGGAGAAAGGGGGCAGTTTACTGCTCTCGCTATTAGATGAGCCTAAGTCGGATTAGCTAGATGGTGGGGTAAAGGCCTACCATGGCGACGATCTGTAGCTGGTCTGAGAGGATGATCAGCCACACCGGGACTGAGACACGGCCCGGACTCCTACGGGAGGCAGCAGTGGGGAATATTGGACAATGGGGGAAACCCTGATCCAGCCATGCCGCGTGTGTGAAGAAGGCCTTTTGGTTGTAAAGCACTTTAAGCAGTGAAGAAGACTCTTCGGTTAATACCCGGAGACGATGACATTAGCTGCAGAATAAGCACCGGCTAACTCTGTGCCAGCAGCCGCGGTAATACAGAGGGTGCAAGCGTTAATCGGAATTACTGGGCGTAAAGGGAGCGTAGGTGGCTCGATAAGTCAGATGTGAAATCCCCGGGCTCAACCTGGGAACTGCATCTGATACTGTTGAGCTAGAGTATGTGAGAGGAAGGTAGAATTCCAGGTGTAGCGGTGAAATGCGTAGAGATCTGGAGGAATACCGATGGCGAAGGCAGCCTTCTGGCATAATACTGACACTGAGGCTCGAAAGCGTGGGTAGCAAACAGGATTAGATACCCTGGTAGTCCACGCCGTAAACGATGTCTACTAGTCGTTGGGTCCCTTGAGGACTTAGTGACGCAGCTAACGCAATAAGTAGACCGCCTGGGGAGTACGGCCGCAAGGTTAAAACTCAAATGAATTGACGGGGGCCCGCACAAGCGGTGGAGCATGTGGTTTAATTCGATGCAACGCGAAGAACCTTACCTGGTCTTGACATATCTAGAATCCTGCAGAGATGCGGGAGTGCCTTCGGGAATTAGAATACAGGTGCTGCATGGCTGTCGTCAGCTCGTGTCGTGAGATGTTGGGTTAAGTCCCGCAACGAGCGCAACCCTTGTCCTTAGTTACCAGCGGGTTAAGCCGGGAACTCTAAGGATACTGCCAGTGACAAACTGGAGGAAGGCGGGGACGACGTCAAGTCATCATGGCCCTTACGACCAGGGCTACACACGTGCTACAATGGTAGGTACAGAGGGCAGCTACACAGCGATGTGATGCGAATCTCAAAAAGCCTATCGTAGTCCAGATTGGAGTCTGCAACTCGACTCCATGAAGTAGGAATCGCTAGTAATCGCGGATCAGAATGCCGCGGTGAATACGTTCCCGGGCCTTGTACACACCGCCCGTCACACCATGGGAGTTGATTGCACCAGAAGTGGATAGCTTAACCTTCGGGGGAGCGTTCACCACGGTGTGGTTGATGACTGGGGTGAAGTCGTAACAAGGTAGCCGTAGGGGAACCTGCGGCTGGATCACCTCCTTATAGATGGCATTCGGTCAGCAAGAATTCACAACAAGTTGTTCTTTAGTTTAAGCTAGTTTATTAGCTAGAGGTATATGCCTCGTACAGGCCTGTAGCTCAGCTGGTTAGAGCACCGTGTTGATAACGCGGGGGTCGGCAGTTCAAGTCTGCCCAGGCCTACCATTATTAGGGGCCATAGCTCAGTTGGTAGAGCGCCTGCCTTGCACGCAGGAGGTCAACGGTTCGACTCCGTTTGGCTCCACCACATAATAAACGAATCTTTAGATGCTAATAAATAAATAGGTATCAAATAGAAACAAGTGATTCGCCTTAGTAAAGGCAAGATTACTTCTTTCTGTTTTATACAGAATCTGTGACTCGACGAGAGCACAGAGACTATTTAAAAACATAGATATGAGTCTGGGTTAGGAACACGTGTTCACGCGTTGTTTCTAACCTTAATAACTCACTACTTAACGACATCAGTTGTTATCCCAGTGGTGGGTTATTAAAAAAGTAAAGAGAACTGAATCAAGCGTATAAAATTAGGTGATATCGTTATCATAATTAGACTTATATAGCACTTAGAAATCTAACTCTATTTATAGAGAAAGACTACTTGGGGTTGTATGGTCAAGTAATGAAGCGCACATGGTGGATGCCTTGGCAGTCAGAGGCGATGAAAGACGTGACAGCCTGCGATAAG
Organism: Psychrobacter sp. G; assembly: GCF_000418305.1. NCBI lineage: Bacteria > Pseudomonadati > Pseudomonadota > Gammaproteobacteria > Moraxellales > Moraxellaceae > Psychrobacter > Psychrobacter sp. G. The sequence continues at coordinate 2,810,211 of NC_021661.1, read as the reverse complement.
CTTCGGGGAGGCGGCAATATCCTGTGATCCGGAGATTTCTGAATGGGGAAACCCACCTACCATAAGGTAGGTATCTTGTACTTGTACAAGAGGCAAACGAGGGGAAGTGAAACATCTCAGTACCCTTAGGAAAAGACATCAAATGAGATTCCCCAAGTAGCGGCGAGCGAACGGGGAGAAGCCGATTAATGCTAATGTAGAAGAACAGCGTGGGAAAGCTGACCGTAGTAGGTGATAGTCCTGTATTCGAAACATTAGCGTTAACATATTAAGTAGGGCGGGACACGAGAAATCCTGTTTGAAGATGGGGGGACCATCCTCCAAGGCTAAATACTCCTGACTGACCGATAGTGAACCAGTACCGTGAGGGAAAGGCGAAAAGAACCCCTGTGAGGGGAGTGAAATAGAACCTGAAACCGTGTGCGTACAAGCAGTGGGAGCCTTAATTTATTAGGGTGACCGCGTACCTTTTGTATAATGGGTCAGCGACTTATGTTCTGTAGCAAGGTTAACCGTTTAGGGGAGCCGTAGGGAAACCGAGTCTTAATAGGGCGTTTAGTTGCAGGGCATAGACCCGAAACCGAGTGATCTATCCATGAGCAGGTTGAAAGTGCCGTAACAGGCACCGGAGGACCGAACCCACTATCGTTGAAAAGCTAGGGGATGACTTGTGGATAGGGGTGAAAGGCTAATCAAACTCGGTGATAGCTGGTTCTCCCCGAAAGCTATTTAGGTAGCGCCTCGGACGAACACCATTGGGGGTAGAGCACTGTTTCGGCTAGGGGGTCATACCGACTTACCAAACCGATGCAAACTCCGAATACCGATGAGTGATATCCGGGAGACACACAGTGGGTGCTAACGTCCATTGTGGAGAGGGAAACAACCCAGACCGCCAGCTAAGGCCCCAAATTCCTAGTTAAGTGGGAAACGAGGTGGGAAGGCATAGACAGCTAGGAGGTTGGCTTAGAAGCAGCCATCCTTTAAAGAAAGCGTAATAGCTCACTAGTCGAGTCGGCCCGCGCGGAAGATGTAACGGGGCTCAAACTAGGAGCCGAAGCTGCGGATTTGAATTTGTTTTCAAGTGGTAGGGGAGCGTTGTGTAAGCCTGTGAAGGTGTGTCGTAAGGCATGCTGGAGGTATCACAAGAGCGAATGCTGACGTGAGTAACGATAATGCGAGTGAAAAGCTCGCACGCCGGAAGATCAAGGGTTCCAGTCCAACGTTAATCGGGGCTGGGTGAGTCGACCCCTAAGGCGAGGCCGAAAGGCGTAGTCGATGGGAAATCGGTTAATATTCCGATACTTGTTTATAATGCGATGGAGGGACGGAGTAGGTTATGTCAGCCTGGCGTTGGTTGTCCAGGTGAAAGGATGTAGGCAGACAGTTTAGGCAAATCCGGACTGTCACTATGCTGAGATCTGATAGCAAGCTGTACTTGTACAGCGAAGTGGCAAATACCATGCTTCCAGGAAAAGCTTCTAAGCAATAGTTATAAACGAATCGTACCCTAAACCGACACAGGTGATCAGGTAGAGAATACCAAGGCGCTTGAGAGAACTCTGCTGAAGGAACTAGGCAAAATGGTACCGTAACTTCGGGAGAAGGTACGCTGCCGATGGTGATAGGACTTGCTCCTTGAGCTGTTGGCAGTCGCAGATACCAGGCTGCTGCAACTGTTTATTAAAAACACAGCACTCTGCAAACACGAAAGTGGACGTATAGGGTGTGATGTCTGCCCGGTGCTGGAAGGTTAATTGATGGGGTTAGCGTAAGCGAAGCTCTTGATCGAAGCCCCAGTAAACGGCGGCCGTAACTATAACGGTCCTAAGGTAGCGAAATTCCTTGTCGGGTAAGTTCCGACCTGCACGAATGACATAATGATGGCAGCGCTGTCTCCAGCAGAGACTCAGTGAAATCGAAATCGCAGTGAAGATGCTGTGTACCCGCGGCTAGACGGAAAGACCCCGTGAACCTTTACTACAGCTTTACATTGAACTTTGACCTGACTTGTGCAGGATAGGTGGGAGGCTTTGAAGCAGACACGCTAGTGTTTGTGGAGCCAATCTTGAAATACCACCCTGGTCATGTTGGGGTTCTAACTCAGGTATAACAATACCGAGGACAATGTATGGTGGGTAGTTTGACTGGGGCGGTCTCCTCCTAAAGAGTAACGGAGGAGTACGAAGGTGCGCTCAGACCGGTCGGAAATCGGTCGTAGAGTATAAAGGCAAAAGCGCGCTTAACTGCGAGACCCACAAGTCGAGCAGGTACGAAAGTAGGTCTTAGTGATCCGGTGGTTCTGTATGGAAGGGCCATCGCTCAACGGATAAAAGGTACTCTGGGGATAACAGGCTGATACCGCCCAAGAGTTCATATCGACGGCGGTGTTTGGCACCTCGATGTCGGCTCATCTCATCCTAGGGCTGAAGCAGGTCCTAAGGGTATGGCTGTTCGCCATTTAAAGAGGTACGCGAGCTGGGTTTAGAACGTCGTGAGACAGTTCGGTCCCTATCTACCGTGGGCGTTGGAAATTTGAGAGGATCTGCTCCTAGTACGAGAGGACCAGAGTGGACGAACCTCTGGTGTTCGGGTTGTCACGCCAGTGGCATTGCCCGGTAGCTACGTTCGGATGGGATAATCGCTGAAAGCATCTAAGCGAGAAGCCCACCTCAAGATTAGATTTCCCTAAAGAGCCGTTGAAGACTACGACGTTGATAGGCAGGGTGTGGAAGTGCAGCGATGCATGTAGCTAACCTGTACTAATTGCTCGTTTGGCTTGACCATACAACACCCAAGTGGTTTGTATGAAAGCTCTAATTAATCTATCTTGTAAAGCGAAAGCTTTAGAATATATATAATTTCGATATCACCTTTAACCTTGATTCAGTTAGGTTACAAGTTGGTCGACCAATAGATAATATCTTGACGTCAAAACAATAATAACAGACTCATATCTAACCCCCTTTGCTGACGACAATAGCACGATGGAACCACCTGATCCCTTCCCGAACTCAGAAGTGAAACATCGTCGCGCCAATGGTAGTGTGGTTCGCCCATGTGAGAGTAGGTCATCGTCAGCTCTCTATTCCTAGATAAACCCCCAACGTTAATTCGTTGGGGGTTTTCTTTCGTGTAACGTTTGGATGGGTGGTGTTGGTGAAAGGCTCAAATAAGCTTTTTCTGTTATGAAAATCGCTATATCTTATATTCAATATATTACTTGTTATTCATTTAAAATGATTTGACTTATATCGTTATAGCTGCTAATTTTAAAGAGTATTTCAACTTTAGTTAATTAAAAGCATTTATAGAGTCTATACGGAAATTGACCTTATAATTAACTTATTAGTAAAGACTTATACCCTATCCATGGTTATCAAAAGGAATTGATAATGAAGTTAGCTCCTCTTTTTTCAATAGGTGCCTTGGCAGCTATTAGCCTTCTAGGTTGTTCTAATCAAGCTTCTGATAGTACTGATGCTTCTGCAGCAACTTCTCAAGAAACAACCACATTGCGCTTTTCTCATTTTTGGCCAGCAACCTCATCTATTAGTACGGAGGTCTTTGAACCTTGGGCTAAGCAAATAGAAGCAGATTCTAATGGTCGTTTAAAAGTAGAGTTATATCCTTCAGCAGGTCTTGCTAAAGCAGACGTTACTTATGAATCTGCTGCTAAAGGCACAATAGATATTGGCTCACAAGCACACGGCTATACCAATGGTCGTTTTCCTTTAACTCAGATTACTGAGCTTCCTGGTTTATCAAACTCAGCGACTCAGATGGGTTGTATGCTCCAAACTCTATATGAAGATGGTACTTTAGCTGGTGAATATGAAGATACGCATATGTTGTTTATGTATGGTGCTGGACCGGGTGCGTTGCATACAACGAACAAATTAATTCGCACACCTGAAGATATGAAGGGTATGCGTATTCGCCGTCCTTCTGCCGTCGCTGGCGACATTATTGAAAGTGCGGGTGCCTCACCAGTAGGTTTACCTGCTAATGATATGTATACTTCTTTACAACGCGGCGTCGTTGATGGTTTAAGTTTTCCATGGGAAGCTGTTACCGCCTTTAAAATTGACGAAATTACCAAATACCATACCAATATTCCTTTTTATAGTTCAGCGCTTATGGTGACTATGAATAAAGATAAATATGAGAGTTTACCGGATGATTTGAAAAAGGTACTGGATAAAAATTCAGGTATGGCGCTTGCCAATAAGGTTGGTGAAGTATTTGATAAACATGATGATATGGCAATAGAAGCAGCTAGGAAAAAAGGTGATGAAATCGTTGAAATCCCTGATCCATTAAATGATCCTAACTGGAAAGGACCGCTTGAGAAAGGCACCAATAAATATCTTGCTGATGTTAAAGCGCTAGGTCTAGATGCAGATGGCGTTTATGCTAAAGCAAAAGCCGCCAGTGCAGCCTGTAAGGTCTAACCTAAAGGAGTTTCGCATGGTATTTTTAGTTAAACTGAGCATCCTCATTTCAAGGTTATGTCAATTCATTGGTGGTATCAGCCTTATTATCATTGTACTGACCACCATGCTAGATGTCATTGCCCGCTATGTATTTAAGCTCACCGGTGGTGAGTTTGGATTTACGGTCAAAGGCAGTGTTGAGATTGTCTCTTACTTCATGCTCTTTGCTTTACTTGGTGCTTTTGCTGCTTTTGTTGAACGCTCACAAATTATTGTCGATGTATTCACTCAAAAAATGTCAAAAGCCTTGAAAGGTTACATGATGGGCACCTTTATGATGGGGTTCTTTATCATTGGTATTGTATTCGCATGGGGTCTCTATGAAAGCGCTTTTGATGCAATAGAGTACGGCAAAGTCACCCAAGATCTTCGAATATCTATGATGCCCATTTACGCTATTAGTGCCTTCTTAAGCGTTTTACTTGCCATTCGGTCATTGATCGAATCCATCAACATTTTTAAAACAGGCGAGTTCTTTGACGCTGAGGAGACAGGCGCATGAGTCCAGAAATTATTGGTGCCATTGGTTTGTTATGTATGATTGCGATGGTTATGCTGCGTGTTCCTGTTGCACTTGCGATGCTTGGTGTTGGTTTGGTTGGCTTTGGTGCGGTGACAGCACCGATTGGTGCTGTGCAGATGCTCAAAGACTTACCCGTTGATGTTTTAGCGAAATATGATTTTAGTGCTATTCCATTGTTCATACTTATGGGTGTCTTTGCTTCTCATTCTGGTATGGCGGGGAAGTTATTTGATGCTACTCGAACTATCTTTGGTGGCGTTAGGGGTAGTCTAGGTATTGCTGGTATTGGTTCATCCGGTATCTTTGCATCCATTTCAGGGTCATCATTGGCGACAGCGTCTACCATGACCAAAGTAGCATTGCCACAAATGGAGAAGTACGGTTATCAGCCAGGCTTTGCCTGCGGTATTTTAGCCGCTGGTGGTACTTTGGGAATCATGATTCCGCCCAGTATTGCACTGCTGGTTTATGCCATCCTAACCCAGCAGTCAGTTGGTGATATGTTTATCGCTGGCTTCTTACCGGGTATGCTCGGCATGGTGATGTACTCAATCACTGTTATGATCATGGTACGCTGGAAGCCACATTTAGCACAACGTGGGGAGCCTACTTCTTGGAAACAAAAGCTAATCTCTTTGACAGGTCTTATTCCCTTTAGCTTTATCTTCATCGTGATTATCGCGGGTATTTTCTTTGGGCTATTTACCCCAACAGAAGGCGCTGCAGTTGGGGCGTTTGTCTCTTGGGCTTATGCTTTTGCCAAAGGCATGCGAATGATGGGGCTTAAGCAATCATTAATTGAGACGCTTGCCCTCTCTGCGGTGGTCTTCTTTATGTTACTTGGTGCTGAAGCACTCGGCTACTTTATCTCAGTATCGCGCTTGTCTTATAGTTTGGCGACGTGGATTGGTACATTGGCAGTTAGCCCAATGATAGTATTGATCTGCATTTTGATTATGTACTTTCTGTTAGGCTTGTTCATGGATGCCCTAGCGATGCTGGTGATTACGATTCCGGTAGTGTTCCCAATCATTGTTGCGTTAGGTTATGATCCGGTTTGGTTTGGTATTATTGCAGTATTAACCGTAGAGCTCGGACTCATTACACCGCCTATGGGTATGAATATCTTTGTGATTAAGGCAATGGCACCACATATTAAGCTGTCCGATATGTTCAAGGGGGTGATGCCCTTTATTGTCTCTGACTTGATTCGCTTAGTCATTTTGGTCGCGTTCCCAGCGATATCTTTAGTGCTACTAAGTTAATTCCTACATAAAATAACACTGGAGCATTGTTGCGTACTATGTATAACGCTAGAATAATTGAGAGACATCGTTTTGAAGTAGCATCTCTACGATAAGCTTGTCTTAAAACACTCATTTTAGAATCACATGGATGCGAGAAATACTATGACTATTGCTAAGAATATCGAGATCAGTAGTACCTCTGAAAGCAGTTTTGAAGATGCTATTCAACAAGGTATTGAGCGGATTTCTAAGACCGTCAACAATGTTGAAGGCGCTTGGATAAAAGAGCAAAAAGTAGGGGTTACTGATGGAAAAATCAGTAAATATCATGTCATTATGATTGTAAGCTTTGTTATTAATGATAGTACTGATATTAGCTAAGTGTTGATTAAAACCTAAAAAAGACTGCGATTGCAGTCTTTTTTTTGTCATAAAAAAATATATTGAGGATTGTTGTGATTAGCAGGAGTAGCCACACGGCTTGCCTATATATGTAGTAAAATAAAACGCTACCATTTTGAATATTTAGAATAGAAGTAAACATTTATGGCTGTCGATTTTAGTAACACGCTCATAGTCGCGATTTCTGCAACCGCTTTATTTGATTTGTCAGAGTCTGAGAATCATCTCATATCGCTTTTACAGCAGCGTCCCCACGATGCCGTTAAAGAGTTCCGCAACTATATGACTGAGCGTGAAAATGACCCGTTGACCATTGGCGCAGGTTATCCGCTGATTAAAGCACTATTGAATTTAAATCATTATTGTCATGATTGTGATAATAAGAATGACGGTGTCAATGCACCCTTGGTAGAAGTGGTCATTGTCTCAAAAAGTAGCCCTGATACAGGTATTCAAGTCCTAAATGCAATACGTGAACATGGGTTAACCATTTCGCGCTCAGCATTTATATCTGGCAGCCCTATTGCACCTTATATCAAAGATTTTAATGTGGATTTGTTTTTGACGACCAATCTTGAAGATGCGCAGCAGGTTGCAGATGCTGATATCTGTGCTTGTGCGATATTAGATGCCACGCCAGTCAATACTTATGAGTTGGATACCAAGCAGTTGCGTATTGCCTTCGATGGTGATGCAGTGTTATTTGATGATTCAGGCGAGCTGCTTTATAAGCAAAAAGGGTTGCAAGCGTTTCATGACCGTGAAGCCAAAATGCGCGATTTACCGATAGAAAAAGGTCCTTATGCAGAGTTATTAATTAAGCTATCCAAAATGCAAGAGCGTCTGCCAGCAAGCCTGCATTCTTGTCCGATGAAAATAGCCTTGGTGACGGCTCGTAATGCCCCAGCTGACTTACGAGCGATAAAAACATTGCGTAATTGGGGCGTAGATATTGATATGGCGTTTTTTCTAGGGGGACTTGAAAAGACTTCGGTACTTAAAACATTTGCGCCGCATATTTTCTTTGATGATTCAGTTAAGCATATCGATGCGGCTCGTAGCTTCGTACCAACGGCGCTAGTGCCTTATCATTCAACCTCACTATTACACGCCAGTAGTATATTAACTGCCAATAAAGATGCGTCATCGCTATCTTTTAAACCCGTAGAAACGACGATTTTATCTACCAGTCATTAACATGCGTTTAACAAGATAAAAAGGATAAAACAGTAGATGAAGTGGCAGCAATTGGCGACGCTTGTAATCGTACGCATTAAGCAAGTATTTGGTCTATATGCTTTTGTACTGATACCAATGTGGGTGATGTTTTTTCTTAATGACACTGTATTTTTTGGTCTATGGAATATTTTTGGTATCGTACCAAGAACATTGGATATTGGCAGTATGATAGGGGTATTTGCTTCATGGACGATGCATGGTAATTTCTCACATTTAGTGGGAAATTCGCTGACACTGATGCAGATTTTGTTCTTATTTGGTTTATTTGAAAATAACGCTTATCGTACTATTCTTAAGCTTATCATCGCCTCAGGTATAATGACTTGGATAATAGCTTCGCCACTGACGATTCATATCGGCGCTTCAGGGCTGTGTTTTGCGATGCTTGGGTTTATGATAGGTGGGGCAGTGTTCGCCAGGCGTTGGGGCTATTTACTGGCTTGTATTGTGATGGGTACAGGTTATTGGCTGACTATCAAACAAGGTTTGATACCGCAGCAAGGTATCTCATTTGCGGCGCATTTTGGTGGTCTATGCGCCGGATTGTTGTTGGGTGCCAATTCTAAACATGCTTATACGAAAGTGAATAATCGTTATTAGCCTTATTTTTCGGCAAATATATTTAGACAGACTGTTCAATGATTCATAAAGATAAGTCAGCTAACAGTGGCTTCAATGAATGAGTTATTTTTTATTAATACAAACATTGATATATAGCGGATCATTTTTTTCTAATGGACGCCAAGCAGTCGTTTGTTTTACATGCTCATCGATACTCATCTTACTGTCTTTTTCTTGTAGTACATAGTCTGCACGAGCAGGGGCGGCACAGTCGATCACTTGCGGTACTTGCTGTACACTTCTACGTCTCTCAAACAAATACAAATTGACCAAGTAAACCTCTGGGTTATCGGCGTTAGCACGAGCGTGTCCGCTATCAGCCGCTATAAAGCGTAACGTCTGTGGTTTAACGTACGACCATGGACGAAACCACGTACCTTCTTCAACTTTTTTGACGACATGAACGCCTTCAGGAAGCTGTGCAAGCTGTTGACCAAACCAGCTGTATTCTTGACTTATTTGGAAGCCAAAAATACCTATCGCACCAAATAATGGAATAAGCCATCTTGGCGCTTTCTTACCTGCAAGTTTGCTGAGGTGAGTGATAACTAGTGCTATCCCAGCTAGACCAAACCCAGCCGCTATGGTTGCGATAAACTCAAAAAGCATAAGACTTTTCCTTAACGCAATCAGCGCATTTCATATCAATTATTAAAAATAAAATCATGTGTACAGCCTTTTTAAGCACATTTATCATGGCACTCATGCTTAACTTTCTCATTATTTTTACTTTTAAGAGGGGTGAGTAAAATTATCATGATTGGACGAATAGTATGTAAAAAATATTCCATGATCAGATTGGGATAAAAAAATCACTCACGAGCAGCTGCTGCCTGTGAGTGATATATTATCGTAAAAAACCATACGTCATTTGCACTTCATTTGCTAGCTTGTATCGAAGCTTAGTGATCTACTGCAGCACCAGCGCCACGTGGAGAACGTACACTTTCAACCAATTCTTGAATGTGTGCTGGTGGTGGCGCAGTCGCATAAGACACTGCGAATGCTACGATAAAGTTAAGCAAGGCACCAATCACACCAAATGATAATGGTGAGATACCAAACAACCAGTACTCTTCAGTATCAGGGAAGTTTGCTGTACCTGTAACGAAGAACCAGCCTTTAAAGATGAAGATATAAACTAAGATACTAATTAGACCTGTGAGCATACCAGCGATGGCGCCAAGGTTGTTAATACGTTTAGAGAAAATACCCATCATCAATGCAGGGAACAGTGAGGCACCAGCAATACCAAAGGCCAATGCAACGACCTGTGCAGCAAATCCTGGTGGATTAATACCTAAGTAGGTAGCAACCACAAGCGCAACAGCCATCGTGATACGTGCGACTTTTAGCTCGCCTGCATCAGTGATATTTGGATTAAGGTTACGTTTAATCAAATCATGACTGATCGCTGATGAGATGGCGAGGAGTAGACCAGCTGCTGTAGATAGCGCTGCTGCCAAACCACCTGCGGCGATAAGACCAATAACCCAACCTGGTAGCTGTGCGATTTCTGGGTTAGCCAATACTAAGATATCAGCGTTGACATCAAGCTCATTACCTGCCCAACCTCTATCAACAAACACACCATCACGCTCTAAAGCATGTTCAGCTTTTGCTTTTTCAACTGTAGTCGTTGCAGCAGCAACATCGCCGCCATCAGTAGTAGCGGCAGCCAATGCTAGCTCTGCTGCACCAAGTCCACTATCACTATACAACTGGATACGACCGTCGTTATTGAGATCGTTATATTTAATAAGACCAGTTTCTTCCCATGTTCTCATCCAATCTGGACGTTGATCATATTCGATAGCAGGAGCGTCAACACCTTGTGGATAAACAGTATTGATTAGATTTAGACGCGCCATTGCACCTACTGCTGGGGCAGTGAAGTATAGGAGCGCGATAAATACCAACGTCCAACCAGCTGTCCAACGCGCATCTGCAACTTTAGGAACCGTGAAAAAGCGAATAATAACGTGAGGTAGACCCGCGGTACCAATCATCAGTGATAAAGTAAATAGCACCATATTCAGCTTGTTCGGTACGTCAGCGGTATAAGCGGTAAAGCCTAAGTCGACGACGATTTGGTCAAGCTTGGTTAGGATAGGAATGCCTGATTCAACATGGTTTGAGAACAAACCAAGACCTGGAATTGGGTTACCCGTCAACTCAAGTGAGATAAAGACGGCAGGAATCGTATAGGCAATCATAAGAACCACATACTGCGCAACCTGCGTGTAGGTAATCCCTTTCATACCACCAAGTACGGCGTAGAAGAATACAACAACAGCCGCAATAATCAGACCAGTGGTACTGTCAACTTCTAAGAAGCGTGAGAATGCCACACCAGCACCGGTCATCTGACCGATAACATAAGTGGTTGATGCAATAATCAAACAGACGACTGCGATCATAGCAGCGGTTTTAGAGTAAAAGCGGTCACCGATAAAATCAGGAACTGTGAATTTACCGAATTTACGTAGGTAAGGTGCTAAGAGCATGGCGAGTAGAACATAACCACCCGTCCAACCCATTAAATAAGTTGATGCAGCATAACCACCAGTGGCGATAATACCAGCCATCGAGATAAATGACGCTGCACTCATCCAGTCAGCGGCAGTTGCCATACCGTTAACAACAGGATGTACACCGCCGCCAGCAACATAGAACTCACTGGTCGAACCTGCACGTGCCCACCAAGCGATACCGAAGTATAAAGCGAAGGACAGACCTACAAAAATGATATTAATCGTAAATTGACTCATAGGGCTATTCCTCGTCTACACCATATTGTTTATCTAGTTTATTCATGCGCCATGCATAGAAAAAGATGAGGGCGATAAATACGATAAGAGCACCTTGTTGTGCAAACCAAAAGCTTATATCAGTACCACCTATTCTAATACCTGACAATAATGGACGTAGCAAGATGCCAAAACCATAAGAGACTAAAGCCCAAATGACGAGGCTGACTTTAATGAGACGGAGATTGGCGCGCCAATAACCTGATGAATCGTTGTGGTTCTCCATAGGACAACTCCTTTTGCCTAACATAAAAACAAGGTCACTGATCTGAGTCTGACAAGTCCCTGTGCTTTAGTGTTTATCTTATTGTGAAAACAGTGTCTTACAACCATAAAAACGGTAGATGAAAGACTAAAGCAGAGCGATCAATCAAGATAAGTAACCCAACATTATCAAAATATGAACCAACTTTTCCAGTGTAAACGATACAGACATCGAGGATAAATTACTCGATATGACTGTTATAAAAGTTAAAGGATAAGAGTCGAGGTTAGTCGCTTAAAATCTAATCATTTAACAATAGATATTGAGACTGTCGATTAAATTTATTATATGGAAATAATGATGTGTAAAGAGGGAGGGGTCGGTAATCGCTGACAATCCTCTGTCTTATTATTATCATCTTCCCGATGACATTATTTTAATAATTAGAAATACATTCATGCCGATAAGTATTGCAAGCAGCTTTTATAAACTTATTAGGAATATATACAATATTGACTTATTTAACAATAAATAAATTTTATTTACTTTATGTAACTAAATATGTGTCTTGTAGAAACCATAACTAACTTATGTTAGTAGAAGCCAATAGATATCATAACTCTGAGACAATAGTATACTAAGACCTTAGTTATATTAAGGATTTGTTATATTCGTTAGATTAATTGATAAAACCAAAAAACGGCATTTATTTTAAAAATAACGGTTATATAAATAACTATTTTTATTATGAATAAGCATGACATCAATATAATTTCAATATCATAACTATTGATTAGGTATAAAATTTTTTCATAAACTATAAATAATAATTATTATTTTATTCCTATTAGCTTATTACTAAGCAAAAGTTTATAAATAATCAATAATTAAAAAAAAGCATAAAAACAGCTAAATTGTCTATAGTCAGTTAAAATACCGCCATATGATATACGTGATTTCCTTGTCATTTTATTGCTCAAATAGGTAATGATGATCAATAAGCAAAGAGAGAACGAAACATCATAAAAAGCCATTAGTTACATCAATTTATAACATATGCTAAAAGTATAGAATGTTAGTGAAGGGGATATAGTATGAACGAAGGCGTAGCAGGTTGGTTTAATAGCATCGTAAACTATGGTGTGAGTATCATTTGGGGTAATAATGATTGGTTGATTGCCAGCAATCCATGGTATGGACTGCTGATGTTCGTCTTAATTGGTGCAGGTCTATATTTTACCGTGGCGACTCGCTTTATCCAGTTTCGTCATTTTGGTCATATGTGGCAGTTATTACGAGTATCAAATCAAGGGCGTAAAGATGGTGGTATCAGCTCATTTGAAGCACTGATGACATCACTTGCTGCGCGAGTAGGGACGGGGAATCTAGCAGGGGTGGCAATTGCCATCTATTTGGGTGGACCGGGTGCTGTATTTTGGATGTGGATGACAGCGATTGTGGGTATGTCAACCAGCTTTATCGAGTCAACCCTTGCGCAAGCATACAAAGTACCGCATAACGATAATGTTTATCGCGGTGGACCGGCTTACTATATCGAAAAGGGTTTGGGTAAACGCTGGCTTGCCGTATTTTTCTCGCTATGTTTGCTGGTCGCTTTTGGCTTGGCGTTCAATGGTGTGCAATCCAATACCATTGCACAAGCGACTAATGAGGCGTTTGGTATTCCAACTTGGATGACCGGCTTGATATTAGTAGTGCTAGTCGCACCAGTAGTATTTGGTGGATTACGCTCTGTTGCGCGTATTGCTGGCAAAGTTGTACCAGTGATGGCGATTCTTTATATTCTCTTGGCACTCTATGTCATCTTGACCAATTTTAGCGAATTTCCAGCGGCGATTGCTTTGATTGTAAAGTCAGCATTTGGCTTTGAACAAGCAGCAGGTGGTGTGATTGGTTATGGTATTGCGCAAGCGATGATTAATGGTATTAAGCGTGGTCTATTTTCGAACGAAGCAGGTATGGGTTCAGCACCTAATGCCGCAGCGACTGCAAAAAGCCATCCTGATCATCCGGCAGTGCAAGGTTTTATGCAAATGTTGGGTGTGTTTTTGGACACATTAGTTATCTGTACAGCGACAGCTTCAATTATTATTCTCTCTGGCGTGGTTGATCCTAGTGTTGAGCAAGAAGGTATTCAGTTAACACAGCTAGCATTGTCGCAATATGTAGGTGATATGGGTGTAATTTTCGTCGCGATTGCCATCTTCTTTTTCTCATTCACCTCTATCATTGCAAACTATAGCTATGGTGAATCGAATCTTGAATTTATCTCTGGCGAGAAAAATGCCAAAGTGATGATTATGATATTCCGCTTTATGGTCTTGGGCATGGTATTTATCGGTGCTGTCGCCAGCCTACCAGCTATTTGGAACTTTGCCGATTTATCCATGGGTCTAATGGCATTGGTCAACTTAGTGGCTATTATCATCTTGTCGCCAGTAGCGCTTAGAATATTACGTGACTATGAGCGTCAGATTAAAGAGGGCAAAACTGCTGATCAAATCAAGTTTAATCCTGATGATTTTGTGAAATTAAAAGATGAAGCCAATCGTGATGCGTGGACAGATTAAGCTGAAATCCTAGATATAAGCGATTAAATCTACTTATAACAAAAAATCGCCCTTCTGAGGGCGATTTTTTTGCAGCTTATTTTAAATAATAACCATCTAAACAATATATAAATAACAATTTACATGTTTGGGTAGTTAGGACCGCCGCCGCCTTCTGGCGTTACCCACGTGATGTTCTGTGAAGGGTCCTTAATATCACAAGTTTTGCAATGGACACAGTTTTGCGCATTGATGACAAATTTAGCACCTTCTGCGTCTTTTACAATCTCATAAACACCAGCTGGGCAGTATAAACGCGCTGGCTCAGCATAAAGTGGTAAGTTGATAGTGACAGGCACTGTTGGATCAGTTAATTTTAAATGTACTGGTTGATCTTCAGTATGGTTGGTATTTGAGATAAATACTGACGATAATTTATCAAATACCAATTTGCCGTCCGGTTTGGCATAGGTTGGCTGATAGGCATGAGCCGCACGCTCAAGCTGATCATAATCTTTTTTATTGTCATGAATGGTCAAAGGCATTTTGCCGCCCATCAGATTTTGCTCTAAAAAGGTAAACGCGCCGCCCATCCATTGACCCATACGGTGCATAGCAGGAGCAAAGTTACGTGCTTCATAGTTGTCTTTATACAACCAAGACTCTTCAAACATCGTAGTATAAGCCAGCACTTCATCATGTTGACGACCTTCTTGCAAGGCTTCGAAAATCGCCTCAGCCGCTAGCATCCCTGACTTCATTGAAGTATGGGTACCTTTGATTTTGGCAGGATTTAAGAAACCTGCGTCATCCCCAGCTAATACACCACCTGGGAAGGTGAATTTTGGCAAGGAGTTTAAACCGCCTTTAGTTAACGAGCGTGCGCCGTAAGATATACGTTTACCACCTTCTAAAACATTACGAATAAGCGGATGTAGTTTTAGACGCTGCATCTCATCAAATGGCGACATATATGGATTAGAATAGGAGAGATCAATAACAAGACCAAAGCTTACTTGATTGTTTTCAGCGAAATACAACCACCAGCCTCCAGTTGAGCCAGTGTCAGTCAAAGGCCAACCTGAACCATGCATGACCACACCTTCTTCATGCTTAGCAGGATCAATATCCCATAGCTCTTTTAGACCAATACCATAGTGTTGGGGGTCACAGTCTTTATCAAGATTAAAACGACTGATCAAGCGCTTGCCTAAGTGACCACGGCTACCTTCGGTAAATATAGTATATTTAGCAAGCAGCTCATAACCTGGCTCAAAGCTATGTTTCGCTTCGCCACTGGCAGCCACACCCATGTCACCTGTCAATACGCCTTTAACTGAACCATCATCATTATATAAGATTTCATCAGCGGGGAAGCCTGGGAACATCATGACTTCTAGCTCTTCAGCTTGTTGAGCCAACCAACGAACGACGTTGCCTAATGAGACAATATAGTTGCCTTGGTTATGCATGCTGGCAGGAATGACCGAATCCATTAATTTGATAGATTTGGTCGCTGAACCCAGCATATAGACGCGATCTTCAATTGCAGGAACGTTTAGCGGTGCGCCTTTTTCTTTCCAATCTGGAATCAACTCATCCAAAGCGCGTGTTTCCATGACCGCACCAGAGAGAGTATGAGCGCCAAATTCCGAGCCTTTTTCGACCACACAAACCATGAACTCATCGTTACCTGCTGCGATGGCAAGCTGGCGTAGACGGATGGCAGCTGAAAGTCCGGCAGGTCCACCACCAACGATAATGACATCAAATTCCATTGACTCACGTTCTACTTCAGGCTCTGCTGCAACAGGTTCTGGCGCTTTGTCGACAACGACCGTTTCAGCAACTGGCTCAACGGCTTGCGTATCTACAATAACGGGCGTTTCTTCAGCGAGCACTTCTGGTGTCACCACTGTTGGCTCTGAATTTGCTGTGTCTGTCACGATTGGCGTGTCGATATTTACAGTATCACCATCAATAACTGGCGATTGATTGTCTTGCTCTTGCATACCTACTCCTAAACTTGTAGTGGCTTATCTCAGGGCATCATTAGCTTAACAATTGAATAATAAGGCTTGTGGCGCTAACTTTACTCAGACATATGGCTGCCCGATAAAAAGGGTCTTTACGGTATCAGTTGACGACGTTACGATGAAAGTGTTTTTAAAAACCTTCAAAACATAACGTAAAATGTGTCGTTAGTACAACGCCCACCAGACTAGTTCAAATAAAAAATCGTTACTTATTATAAAAGAAAAGTCCCACAAACACGATACGCATTTCACAACATCAGTGTTAAGGTAAGATTAAGACGGTGGGGGTACAATGACGATATTGTCTTATCATACCCGAAACTAAAATTTATAGTAATAACAGATTTGCCAAACTTTGATTACTACGTGAAGGATTGTACGATGACAGATAATAATAAAGATATCGATGCCACGACTGTAAAAGATGCTGAAACCTCTAATGACAAGCTGTCTGAGCTAAATACTATAGACAATTTGAGCCAATATTTAAAGTCTGCGGCAGGGACACGTGAAGGACGTGCCATACCGCCACTAGAAAATTGGCATCCTGAACAAATTGATGATATGGATTTGGTCATCAAAGCCAATGGCGAGTGGTGGCATGAAGGCGGACACATGACCCGAGAGTCATTAGTCAGTCTGTTTGCCACTATCTTATGGAAAGAAGAAAAAGACAGGGTGACTGAGTATTTCCTAAAGACGCCCGTACAGAAATTGCGTATCCAAGTGGAAGATGCGCCACTATTAATCAATGATGTCGGTATCGTCAACGAAGAAACTAATAGTTGGCTTGAATTTACCACGACAACGGGTGATGTCGTACGCTTAGATGATGAGCATCCTATTTTTTTACGTCCTTATGACTCTGTTAATGTGGAGGGTAATGAAAATAGAAATGATCACTCTAATGATATGGATGCTGTTCATAATAGTCACGGAGAGGAAAACCAACAACTAACATCTGAGGTACAAATGCGTCCTTATATGCTGGTTCGGAATGGATTGACGGCACTTATTGGTCGCAATGTATTTTATCATTTAATCGAGATTGGCGAATTGACAGAGCAAGATGGTAAAACCACGCTAACCCTGCAAAGTGGTGGTCATGCTTATACATTGACGATGACATCTATTTAACGGTCAATAATGAGCTATAATTAGGCAGTGATTGCTATTGATCTTGAGCAAATCTTGTTATCTATCTTATAGCCCTTTTTATTTATGGGACTATTATTGAAAGTAATATTGGTTAAATTTACTAGTAGGGTCGGTATGACAGTATTTTTATCAAAATGGCGGTGAAATAATATGAAAGTTGCCGCAAGTGCTGTTACTAACACAGTTAATACTTACTCAATAATTTCTGATAATAACACTGCTGAAGAAGCGATGGTCGATAGTGTGATATACAATCATAATAAAGGGATAAAGGCAGATCCAGACCGTAGCGCGCCCATTGGCTTATTTGATTCCGGTATTGGTGGCTTGTCTGTTTATCTACATTTAGCCCAGCAACTGCCCAATGAACGCTATATTTACTATGCTGATACCCTGAATGTGCCTTATGGCAATCGAGATAGTGATGATATTAAAACATTAACATTGACGGCAGTAGAGTGGCTATATCAGCAAGGCTGCAAGCTTATTGTCATTGCGTGTAATAGTGCTTCAGCCTATGCGTTGCAGACAGCAAGATGCCATTATCCGCAGCTACCCATTGTGGGTTTGGTACCAGCATTGAAACCTGCGGTATTGGCCAGTAAAAGTGGTCATGTGGCGGTACTAGCAACCAAAGCGACTCTAAACGGCAAACTCCTGAACGATGTCATTGCTATGATAGCCAGTCCAAGTGCAACCAGAGTGACCAAATATTTTGACCCGCAACTGGTGCCTTGGGTAGAATCAGGTATGTCGGAAAACAGTGAAACGGCGCAAAATCTTCGTCAGCAATTGCAAGTGTTTGCAAAGGATGGGGTAGACCAGCTGGTATTAGGCTGTACACATTATCCATTCTTTAAAGATTTTGTGATGCAAGCAATTGAAGCGCAAAAACTATCAATGCAAGTGGTTGATTCAGGTCAAGCAATTGCGGAGCGCGTTAAGCAATTGTTGATCGCCAATAATTTGTCAGCATTGCCTATAGATGGATTAGATAGAAATGGTGTTTTAGATGCCAGTTTGAGTGACAATCAGATTAAGCCACCGTTGGTATTTTATGCGACCAAATACGATAAGCAGATGGATTTGCTGCTATCACGCTTACTTGGCGAGCAAACGCATTTACAATACCATACTCATTTTGAGTATTAGCCTTAGGGGCTCCTAGGATTAATCTCGATACAGCTGTTATAATCCCGTAGTATATTAATGGAATTGGAAATAAAGTAAACGCATTCTAGCAATATTATGCTAGGCTTGTATTTACCAAACAGAATATTTTAATTGCTTATTATTATAATTTTTCTGAGAACTCTGAGAACGTATCTTTTTCGACCAGCTAATAGAGATTAGAGGTGATCGTGCCAAACCGTCGCTACCATATTCATATTGTATGCGCTGATAACGACCAGTTATTGGTATTGGATAGTATTGCGATATTTTTTCAAGGCCGTGCCTTTTTAACCTATGATGCTTCCAGTAAATTACCCAAAGCTTCGTTATATGGGCGTCAGTGTATTGATGCTTGTGATTATGCTTTGATGGTCATTGGCGATAGCTACGGTACGACGCAAAATAATGGTGTTAGTCAAATGCATTTGAGCTATCTCAATGCTAAAGCGAAGCTCAAACCTTTACTGATACTAATAAAGAAACATCATAACGGCGCCAATATCAGTAGACAGTTGCAAGAATTTACCAATGCAGTAACGTCAAAAACGGATAAGATTTATTATTACGAGACAGAAAACGACATCGAGCAATTGCTTATCCAAGCCTATTACAAAATGGTTGCTAGCCATAATATAGCTGCGGGATGGATCAGGGTTGATGAAGAGGCGATGAAGACTAATAAACCTTCAGCATCTGAGACTCTAGCGGCTACTTTGACAAATAATAGAGTGACAGGGCAAGAGACTACTGTCGTCCCTAGTCAGAGTATGGACGATAATGTCAGTAAGCCAATCGTATTGACAGAGACCTTTGAGATTCACTATAAAGCCCAAGCTTATGAGGGTGGTAATTTAACCGATGTGACAAGACCAATGGTATTGTCATGGCAAGACGTATTAATCACTCTGATAAAAATGCCAGCTACTTTTTCAAGCTATGGTTTACAAAGTGGTATCAACCGCTTAATCGCTGCGCGAGCTGAGATCGATATCAAGCGCGAGATGCCAAATGTCCATGCTGTGGCACGTTGTCAAATCTCTCAAGACGATCTCAATCATCTACAGCGGCAATTGGTTGCTGTTAATTGGATACAGCTAACTACCTATGGAACACGGGTCACACAGGAGCTTTGGAAGCTGACTTTTTATGCAAAAAGTTTACTTGATGCAAAAAAGCCATCGATAGAAAATCCTGCTATATCAACTGCCACTAGCTAAATTTTCGCCTTCGCTATTATCAGTCATTATCGTTGCTACCAATCTTAGAACCTCATACAAATCATGATTGACTAACACGTTTCTTGCTAATGGCTACGTTTTGTAATACAAAGTATACGTGGTACTCGTTGTGAATCCCTTTGATACTCGTAATAATGATCAAGATGAACACATAATAATACTGAGCGATTAAGGAGAGCAAATAATGAGTAATGCTAAAAATGATGCGTTAAAAAGTGAGTTGGATAGCTTAGAGCAAACCATGCATGAGGCAAGTCAGTTTCATACGTTAGAAGAGCAAGTAGCAGATATGAAGCGCCGCGGTATCGATCCGACCAAAGTCTATAAGGAATTGGATAGAAAGGAAGAGGATGCAGATTGGGGTGATGCCACGTGGAAAGAAAATGGCAAATGGGAGCCTAAGACGCCAGCAGATTTAGATGATAAAGCTCGTGAAAATTGGGATGGTGACAATGGTAAACCGAATCCACCGCCTATCGTTTAATGTCTAAAAATTAGATATATCATATAAACTGTGTCAAGTCATAAAGAGTGTCAGAACTGACATGATCAAAAAGCCACGCTAATTAGCGTGGCTTTTTATTTTTATTAATACTTAAAAGACATTACCTAATCAAGATCCTTCATCAATACGTACCAGTTTTATAGTACCATCAGCACCCGTTACACGGCGATATCGCGTTGTACTTGATTTTGATGGACTGATCGCTGTAGGCTGCGAGTAGCTATTAGGTGCGGTATTTTGCTGTTGAATCAATTGTCCCATACGATCAGCAGATGCGGGGTTTAAAAGACGACTGTTTGTTGGCTGGTTATATTGATTGCCGTATTGCGAAGTATTAGGCGCCGTATTACCAACGATGGCACGATAGAATTTCTGCCCTGCACGTCCATCAGCTGGAAAAATGCCACGACTAGACTGGTACTGCTGGATAGCAGTACGAGTATTATCACCGATAATGCCATCGACGGCGCCGATATCATATCCTGCATTTAATAATGCTTGCTGAATCGCTCTGGATTCTTGGCGACCTATACCAGGATCGTCAGTTGGCCATGCCGTGATAAAGTCAGTTTTACTACTACTCTCGCGAGTAATCAAATCTGATAAATGGGCAATCGCCAGTGCATAGCTTTCTGAGGCGTTATAAGAATAGAACGTATCAAAGTTTTTACCGACTAAGAATGCAGGGCCGTCAGGACCGGCTGGTAATAATAATCCAGCACTACTCAAGTCAGAAGGAAGCGGGCTGCCATTAGCAAGGGTTAAACCTTGATTGCGCCAGTGGCTCATCGATTTTTTATCTTTACGGTTGGACGCTGCCCAAAATCCACTTGGCAGTTTTACCTCATAACCCCATGCTTCGCCTGAACGGTAGCCACGTTTATCTAAGAAGTTTGCCGTAGAGGCAAGGGCATCGGGGACGCTATTGACCAAGTCGCGGCGACCATCGCCATCGAAGTCGACTGCCAACTCTAAAAATGTACTTGGCATAAACTGCGTCTGACCAAACGCGCCTGCCCATGAACCTGTCATATCGCTTGGCGCAATATCACCGTTTTGTACGATTTTTAGTGCATTGGCATATTCGCCTTGAAAATAGCTTTGGCGGCGATCAAAGCAAGATAGGGTCGCTAAAGATTCAAACAAAGGTTTTTTTCCCAATGTCTGCCCAAAGTTAGACTCCACGCCCCAAACGCCTAATACGTGCTCGGCTTTAACGCCATAGCGCGATTCAATTTTACGTAACGTATCCGCCCATTGACGCTTGGCACGAATACCATCTTCTACGCGTTCGGTATCAACAAGTGATGACAAATAATCCCAAACGTCTTTTTGAAATTCAGGTTGATAGTTTAGCGATTGAATAACACTAGGGTCAGGCTCACCGGGACGATAGTTATTAAAGGTATAGCTATCAACATCACGAAATTTGCTAGAGTTTTTTAGACCATCTAGACACTGCTGAAACTGAGCATTAGACAAATTTGGTGCGTCTGGCTTGGCAGCTTGAGCGGTGCTGGCAAGACTTAAGCCAATCGCTGCCGTCAATAAAGATAAGGTGGATAAGTGATTCAAGCGCATAAAAATATCCTATAAGCGTCAAAGTAGCTGTTAAAAAAACAGTTATTAGAAAGTAAAACAAAGCGATGAAAAGTCGATTTTACTTAGAGTAACCAATCTCAATAGTAAAGAAAAGGTATCGTAGCACTCGGTTACTATAAGCTGACGTTGGCGTGAGGTTAGGATAGGGTTTTAGAGAAATATAGCATTACATAATTTTAGGAAAGTCTTTGGTTTTAATGTGGATGATTAATTTTACAGGTGTTTTACAAAGCTATTTCGCTAATATGATATCCAAATCCTCAATAAAATCATGAATACGCCCTGCATTTTTGCCCAAATCGCTACCGCCAACCCGCGATTTACTACGGATATCAACCAGACGCTCGCTACCATTATCGTTGATACGTACAACGACATCATCTTTAAAACCAAACCACGCCGTAGTATCTGTTGCTTCAACAATACCTTTATTAGCATCGATATTGACAAGCTCCCAACCTAAATTTTTAGCAACTTGTTCGGTAGCGTTCACCAATTCAGCTTTTGATTGTGAATAGACTAGCGTTTTTAGTTCCGGATAGCCTTGACGTTGTTGCTCGGCAGTTGCTTCACCAGCATAAGCGACTGGATTGAGTGCATCAGCCCGTAGCGGAGCAATAGCGACAAACTCAGGTGGGTTGACTAAGTCAGTTGAAATATCATGAATAGGCGCTACACTTTTGCTCTTACTCAGCATACTAAGTGGTAATCCGATAGCAACGGCGGATAACGCAATGGTGACTATCACATTGGCAAGCGTTAGTGTATTTCGCTTAAATATAACTTGTAATACGAGCAACACAAGCGCTGCAACAGCAGTCAATATGCCATATTTAAATCCTGTAAACACCGTACCTAATTCAATGATGTCATACTTATAAAGAGGGCCTGTCAATACGACTAATAAGAAAGCAATGAGACTTACGAAACTCACTAAAATTTTCATTAGATTTCTCGCTTATGGTTGATTTAATAACCAAACATGCTCTGTCACCGCCATCTCAGGTGCAGCGTTCAAAGTCGATGGTTTGCCCTCAAGCTCTTGAATTTGATAGTGAGCGCTATAGTACTGCTGGATTTGCTCATGACTGATTGAAAAGGGCGGTCCTGCTCGCTCATTTTGGTCGTAATTGAGTGTCAGTAATAACTGAGGAGCGTTTTGACTGAGGTCGATGACTTGCTGGCTATATTGCGGGCGCAACTCTGCTGGCATCGCAATTAATGCTGCTCGATCGTAGACCGCATCAACGCGACCAACATCATTGGTACTTAGCATAAATATATCTGCAACCCATAACGCTATTATTTGTCCTGATAACTGCCCTTGATAGCATTTAATATTTGAATTTTTATCATGCGCTTTTATCGTGTAAGAGATATTATTTTCAGTAAAAAATTCCTGTACCGCTGACTCAACCAATTCCACGCCGACCATATCAAAACCTTGATTGGCTAGCCAAATCATATCAATAGATTTGCCGCATAAAGGGATGAATATACGGCTTCCGGTGGCCATTTTTAAATCTGAAAAGTATTTAATCAACAAAGGATTCACTTTAGGCTGATTAAAGCCGATGCGTTTTTCCTTCCAGCGAGCCTGCCAAAATTCTGGATTCATTGCTTTAGCCTTCAGTTATAAGAATTTCTATTATCAGTTATTTTTTACAGTCGATGCATTATCATAACTTGTCGCATAATATTGTCAAAGTCATTAACTCCAATAAAATTATCAGAAATTAAAAAAGCCAAATACTTATATTATAAGTATTTGGCTTTTACGAGATCAAAAGCTGGGCATTGAATTCAAAAACTCTGTAATCAGAAGATAATATTTAGCTCACCATATATTGACTGAATTCTTTACGCAGTTTGGCAAGTTTTGGTGGTATGGCGAAGTTACAGTAAGCCTGTCCTGGGTTGCGATTAAAAAAGTCTTGATGTGTCTCTTCTGCTTGATAAAATTCAACCGCAGGATGTACTTCGGTCACCACATTTATACCCATGTCACGCAGCTTGTTAATGGTACGATCGATGGTCGGTTTTTGCGTTTCATCAGTGTAGAACACGACGCTACGATATTGGCTACCTACATCATTACCCTGACGATCCATTGTGGTGGGATCATGAGTGGCAAAGAAGACATCAAGTATCACTTCTAATGGGACAATCGATTCGTCAAATTCGACTTTAATCACTTCAACGTGACCAGTATTCCCACCGCAGACTGCTTCATAATTGGCTGATACCGCATCGCCGCCCATATAACCTGATATTACAGACTGTACGCCTTTTACAGATAAAAATACTGATTCGGTGCACCAAAAACAGCCACCGCCTAATATAATGGTTTGCATAATTTTTCCTATTCTTATCATTATAAAATATGAGCCAAGCATGTCTTACAAATCTATTTTGCTTGGCGATATACATTTAGCTTAACAGCGCAGTTGCCTGCGATAAGTAACAAATAGTAATGTTATAATGGGCTTTTGCTACGCTAAAAATCTCGTTATTATCAGCTGCTTATTATTGATAGCGTCAGTCAAGATGATTACACACGTTAAAGTTTAGTTTAATTACCAAAGAATGAGTCACACTATGAGCCAATCTCAGCCTACCACTGTTAAATATGACACCTTATTCACCACGCCACTAGATAAAGCAGCTCGCTTTTCATTTGATGAGCAAGTGGTGGCTTGTTTTCCGGATATGATTCGTCGCAGTGTTCCCGGTTATGGTCAGGTATTGGCGATGTTACCCATATTTGCTCGTCGTCATTGTAAATATCGCCAACAGAGTGATAGTGGGCAGCGTGTGAGCCGTATTTATGATTTGGGTTGTTCACTGGGTGCTGCAAGTATGACCTTGGCTGGCGAGTTTGAGCCGCAAGATTTGCAAATTAAAGCGATTGATATTTCACCTGCGATGACCACTGAAGCGACTACTTTACTGAATGATAATTATCCTGAGCATGACATAGAGGTCATCACTGCGGATATTCGCGATATTGAGCTTGAGCCATGTGATATGGTGATTTTGAATTTAACCTTACAGTTTTTACCGGCTGCCGATAGAGTGGCGGTGTTAGAAAAGATTTATGCGGCACTCAGCGAAGGCGGTATATTGGTATTGACCGAAAAAACCCATGCTTTTGATGAGCAGTATGATGCATGGTTGGTTGAGCGTTATTACGATTTCAAACGCGCCAATGGCTATACCGAAATGGAAATCAGCGGCAAACGAAATGCACTAGAAAACGTCCTTATTACGGATACTTTAGATGAGCATCATGCACGATTGGCGCAAGTAGGTTTTCAGCGTCATCTGACATGGTTTCAATTTTTAAACTTTGTCTCTATTGTGGCATTTAAATAATTCTTATTTTTAACACAGTTGTTTTTTGATCAATACGGTAACCTGCTTTTATGCTTAACGACACTATTACCCACGCCGAACGCGAACTGTATTTAACCCTGCTAGAACTAGCGCAACAGCAGCCAAGTGCTCATGAATGGCTTACGCGCTTGCCAACATGGTTAAATGATATCAAGGACAAAGCCAATTACGCGCATGCGCCTGCCTATCAAGCATCGGTTGCCCGTTTACCGAATTTGACGGTCAATAATGTCGATCTGAACAGTGATGTCCTGACGATTGAAGCAAATCTTAGTGAGTCTCAGCGCAAACAAACAATGGCATTATTAAAGCAGCTGATGCCGTGGCGCAAAGGGCCTTTTCAAATTGGTGGTCAGATCAGTAGTCGTCAAACTGTTGATACTCAAGATGACAGCGATACCAATGCGCCAATATTGATTGATACCGAATGGCACAGTGATTGGAAATGGCAACGAGTCGCACCGCATTTGAGTCCTTTAAAAGGTCGCCGCGTCTTAGATGTTGGTGGTGGTTCTGGTTATCATGGTTGGCGTATGGCAGGAGCAGGCGCCGATACGGTCATCATTATTGATCCGTCGTGCTTGTTTTACCATCAGTTTATGGCGATTCGGCATTTTGTAGGTAGCGCCGATGCTCATACTTATACTCATGGTACAGAGCGTTATCGAACTCATTATATTCCAGTGCCGCTTGAAGCACTACCGGATAATAGCCAGCTGTTTGATACCGTGTTTAGCATGGGTGTGCTCTATCATCGCCAATCGCCGTTTGAGCACTTGCAACAGCTTAAAGGGCAGTTGGTCAAAGGCGGTGAGCTGGTACTTGAAACTTTGGTAATAGAAGGCGATGCCAATACGGTACTGGTACCGCATGACCGCTATGCTCAAATGAATAATGTGTACTTTTTACCTTCGGTTGCCGCATTAATAGGCTGGTTAGAGAAAGCTGGTTTTACTGAGGTGCGCTGCGTCGATGTGGCAGTCACCTCGACGGAAGAACAGCGTAAAACGGAATGGATGACCTATCATTCGTTAGCAGATTTTTTAGATCCTAATGATTCTAGCAAAACTCTTGAAGGCTATCCTGCGCCGATGCGTGCTACTCTAATTGCCAAAAAATAATTGGCAAAGCAGTAAATCTTCAATGCTTTTTAGATAAACCACCGTGTAAATGCCATTTCTAACAATATTTTTAAGATAAAACCGATAAAACCAGCACCAAGTGCCAAAAACATCCAAAATGTACCAGCACGACCAGCACCAGACTGTTTTGATAAGTCCCAAATGATAAAGAATAAAAAGGCAATAAAAATGGGCAACAAGATGTAAAGCCCCCAACTGGTAACGGTACTGGCAGCAATGGCAAACATAATTTTATCCTATATATAAAGTCATAAAGTACTACGTTCTCTGTTCGTTACTTTATTGCTTTTTAATGAAATACTTACAAATAGTTGAATAAATATTTAAGCGTCACGATATCTAGAGAAAGTAGCCAATAAATGGCGTTATTATAACGTGGAATAGGCTAGGTATGAATGTTTCATCAACCTTGGGAAACAGGAACGCTACAATAACTCTGACCTATAAGCCCTCTGCCAATTATAATAACCCTTAAACGTCAAATAAACCCTAGCACCTTGCTATAAATAGCATTTTATCGCTATTTTTGGTCCAAATAGTGCAATAGCAGGTAAAGGTTGTTATATTTGCAGGTTACTTATCTTTTTATCGTATTTTATATTCCACCACTTTTATTGTTTATTTATCCGAGTTTATAGTCCTATGTCACAAGCCCAAATCGATACGCTTACCTCACTGTTTGACAGTGCGATTGCAGTCCTAAAAAATGACGGCGAATTACCGGCTGATTGGCAAAATAATAGCCAAATTACGCGTACTAAAGATACCAGGCATGGTGATTTTGCCAGCAATATTGCCCTGACTGCTGCCAAAGCTGCCAAAGCCAATCCGCGCCAAGTGGCTGAAAAAATCGTCAATGCATTGCCTGAGAATCAAGATATCCGCCAAATAGAAATCGCGGGTCCAGGGTTTATTAATGTGTTTTTGAATACTGAAGCCAAGTTTGCCGTGTTAGATGATATCTTCAATTTGCAAGATGGCTTTGGCTTAAGCAAGCAGTTTGACGGACAAAAAATACAGGTCGAATTTGTCTCTGCTAACCCAACTTCTAGCTTACACGTTGGTCACGGTCGCGGCGCTGCATTTGGTATGAGCGTATCAAATTTGCTTGAGGCGATTGGCTATGATGTCACGCGCGAGTACTATGTCAATGATGCCGGTCGCCAGATGGATATCTTAGCGACCAGTACTTATTTGCGCTATCTAGAAACCAATGGTGAGACGGTCACCTTCCCCGTCAACGGCTATCAAGGCGACTATGTCAGTGATATTGCTCAGACATTAAAGACGCAGCACGCTGATACCTACGTACATCGTTTCGCCGATATTGCTGAGAACGTGCCAGAAGATGCGCAGTTCGAAATAAATGCCGATGGCGAAAAAGTACTGCTATCAGGTGATAAAGAAGCCCATATCGATGGTCTAATTACCAATAGTAAAGCTTTACTTGGTAATGGTTATGAGCTGTTTCTAAATGCAGCATTAAGCAGTATTTTGGCTGATATCAAAGACGATCTAAATGACTTCGGTGTGAGTTATGAATGCTGGTTTAGCGAAAGATCGATTGATAGTGAGATTGAGCCAGTCTTACAGATTTTAGAAGACAAAGGCTATCTCTACGAAAAAGACGGCAATATCTGGTTTAAGTCGACGGATTTTGGCGATGAAAAAGACCGTGTCGTACGCCGCGCTAATGGGCAAAGCACCTACTTTGCCTCTGATATCGCCTATCATAAAAATAAATTCGATCGCGGTTTTGACAAAGTAGTGAATGTTTGGGGTGCCGACCATCATGGTTATGTACCTCGCGTAAAAGCGGCTTTATTGGCGCTTGGTATCGATGCCGAGCGTTTAGATGTGGTGTTGGTACAGTTTGTCGCATTATGGCGCGGTAATGAAAAAGTACAAATGTCATCACGCTCTGGCAAATTCGTGACCTTACGTGAGCTACGTCACGAAGTTGGCAACGATGCAGCGCGTTTTTATTACGTGGCGCGTAAGCCCGAAGTACATGTTGATTTTGACTTGGAGCTTGCCAAATCGCAAAGTAAAGACAACTTGGTTTATTACATTCAATATGCACATGCCCGCGTTTGCCGTGTGTTAGAAAAACTACAAGCCAGCGGTTTAAGTGTGGATGATGCGATAGGTGCGGCGCAGCAAGAATTACTTGTTGCACCAAGTGAAGAGGAGTTGATTAAGCTGCTTGCCGCTTATCCTGCTACCTTGATGCGCTCAGCGACAGGTTATGAGCCGCACATCTTGACTAATTACCTTAAAGAGTTGGCAGCGTTATTCCATGGTTGGTACGATAGCAATCGTATTTTGCCTGTGAGCCTGACTTCAGGTGAGACACCAAGCGCCGATGAGATGGCGATGATGCAAGCTCGTTTACGTTTATCTAAAGCAGTACGCCAAGTTATCAGTAACGGGCTTGGTCTATTAGGGCTGTCTGCACCGTCTAGCATGTAATAAAGCTGGCAACTGATAGTAATAATTCAATAATGACAGATAGATTCAGTAGGGAGAATGCGATCCATGTTAGCCAAAAAACCAAGAGGTGCCACTGAAAAGCGCAAAACAAGTAGTGCGTCAGGCTTATTATGGATGTTTGTTGGCGCAGTGTTGACACTGATGATCGGGGTATTCTTATATCTGTCACCATGGTTTAATTTTAGTCCCGCTGATACGGCTGGAGATCCTAATAAGCAAATACAGCAACGAGTGGATCCAGATGCCGACAATGGTGATTATGAATTCTATGATATTTTACCCAATCAAGAAATGGCAACCGTCCCTGATGAAGAATTTGACAAGACCGACAATGACCAGCTGGGTGAAATCATTGATTTTGAACCGGATGTGATAGTCAATCAAACTGACAGTAATGTGCCTAGTGCTAATGATGGTACGGGTAGTATTTCTGAAGGTACAACCAGTGCGCCAAATGCTGGTGCAGCTACTGGTAATGATGATATCGTTATTATTGAAGAAGATGCGACCTACGATGGTACGCCAGCGACAAGCAATCCGGGTACTAATGCAAACAAACCCAATGCTGGCAATGCAAGTATTCAAGCTGCTAAGCCTGCTGCTACGTATATCTTACAAATTAACAGTTTTGGTGATGCTGATGAAGCCGACCGTCGCCGTGCGCAAGTACTGATGGCAGGTGTCGATGCAAAAGTCGTCAAAAACACGACTGGTAATGGCTTGCCTATCTATCAGGTGATTTCACGCCCGATGAACAGTCGTCAAGCCGTTGCTACTGCTCAGCAGCGTCTGCAAAATAACGGGATTGATTCTATTATCGTTGAACAACGTCGGTAGTTTTAGATTGATTTGATTGTATAAAAAAAGCGTCACAGTGGCGCTTTTTTATTACGTTTTTTTTGCTAATAGCGGCGTATTTTTTCTAAGCTTAACCCACTATATTGAAATTTTTTATTGCCACACTAACCGAGAGTATCGCTATGACGGTATCTAATTCAGCAGTAACCACGCACAGTCCTTTTAAAGCATTTTTTCAAAAATACTTTATTGATGCATTTACTGGTATGGCTTTGGGGCTTTTTGTCACCTTAATAGCGGGTCTTATCATCTCGCAAATCGGTGGCTGGCTAAATCTTCCAACACTGATTGCCGTCGGAAAATTGGCATCTGTGTTAATGGGCGCGGGCATCGGTGTCGGCATTGCTTATTATCTAAAAGCGCCAACCTTGGTAATGCTTAGCTGTTTGGTCGCTGGTATGTTGGGCGCTCACTCTGAAGCATTAATGGCAGCGAATTTGTTTATCGCTCAAGAAGCAGGTCCGGCCACCTTTGCTGCGCTACCGGGTAATCCAATCGGTGCATATTTGGCGTCAGTTTTTGCCTATCGCGCTGGTACATGGGTTGCAGGCAAGACCAAGCTTGATATTCTACTGGTACCTTTACTGGTCTGCGCGGTGGCATTAGCCGTATGTGCGCTGCTCAATCCTCCTGTTGTTGCTGCGGTCAATGCCATTGGTCAAGGGATTCAAGCGGCAACCACATTACAACCGTTATTAATGGGAATCGTAATCGCTGTCGTCGTCGGTATATTGCTAACGATGCCGACATCGAGTGCGGCGATTTGTATTGCTATTGGACTTGGTGGAGTTGCAGGTGGGGCGGCAGTCGTCGGATGTGCCGCGCATATGATTGGCTTTGCCGTCGCCAGCTTTAAGGACAACGGCATAAGTGGGGTGGTGTCTCAGGGTTTGGGCACTAGTATGCTACAAATCCCTAATGTGCTCAGAAAACCCATTATTTTATTACCGGCTGTTATAGCAAGTGCTATCGTTGGTCCGATAGCGACCGTCGGCTTTGAGCTAGCATGTACGGCTACAGGCGCAGGTATGGGAACCGCAGGACTGGTTGGCGTATTTGGGGTGATTGAAGCGTCAAAAGAGATTATGAGTACGGGTCAATTATGGACGGCGATTATTTTATTGATGTTTATATTGCCTGCTGTGATTGCTGGCGTTGTGGCTTATATGATGCGTCGATTTGGTTGGTTGGTCGATGGCGATATGAAACTGCCTTAGTATCCATTGAAAAATAAGCAGCATTCCTTAAAAACTAAGATTTAAGGAAGAACTCAGGAAAATCAAAAAGCCCAGTTATTTAAGATAACTGGGCTTTTCGTTCTTCTAGCATTTATAACATTTTTAAATTAGCGACGTACATCTTTAGGGGCGTCGCCTTTTGGCCAATCTTTGTCTTTATTGGCTTTTACCGGACGTGGCAAGTGAGTAAAGTAAGCAGCAATATCGACGGCTTCTTGGTCAGTTAACGTATTGCCTTGACCAAAGGGCATTTTGCCTTTGATAAATGCCGCAGCCGTATAGGTACGTGCCATACCAGCACCATCATTGAAGGACTTTTCACCAGCGACAGCAGGGTAAACGTAAGTGCCATCGTCGTTATACTGACCTTCACCAGTTGCACCATGACAAACGCTACACTTCTCTGCAAATAGCTTTTTGCCATTGTCAGTGTTTGGCTCGAGGTTTTTATCCACTTTGACAAAACCGCGACCTTCAGGCGATACGCCAAAAGGCATGTCTTGTGACAACCAGCTCATGTAAGCCACCATCGCGTTCATATCATCTGAACCCAGATCAAGTGCCTTACCGTTCATCGAACGCTCAAAACAGCCGTTAATACGTTCTTGTATCGTATTGACACGACCTGCGCGCGTACGATAGATAGGATAGACACTGGGCATATTGTTCCAAGGCGCAGCATAAGCCTCTGAACCATTGCCAAGGTGACAGCTGGTACAGTTCAGCTGATTACCAACGTTATTTGGCATCTCTTTATAAGTGTGATTGGCAATTTGTAAGCCGCGACGCACAGCGGCACCAAACTCATCATCTGGAATCGTAGATTCATCTGGCATCTTAATAGTAGGCTTGCCACTTGCCGTATCAGTGCCACCTGCGGTCGCAGTTATGTCATTGGCAGCTGGCATGTTACTTTTGATCGCTTCAGCGCGTGCTTCGAGATCTTTTACTCGTGCCAATGCTGCCGCTTCTTCGACACGGTCAACGGCTTTGGTTTCAGTGTGATCGCTACAACCAGTAATACCGACAGCACTAATGGCAAACACAGTGGCTATCAAAACGGAGCGCTTAGGATATGGGAGCGTTTTCATAGGAATATCCTTATTTTAAAAAGTAATATAGAAATTTAAATTTATATGCTAGTTTAGGTGCCATAATGGTAAAACCAACTCGATATTTTGCGTCAGTAAAAGGCTAAGAGCAGTAAAAATAAGGATAATCTTTAGAACAGTAAAAAAATAACACGTAATATCGAGTCTTTGCGGCAATCTTAGTTGCTCAGCAGCTTAACTCTAGCGCTTGAAATATAACAAAGAATGAAGCGGTAAGTTGCTAGTAACATTAGTGTATCAAATACAAATACGTAAAGTGTTTTAAAATTGAAAACAGAAGCCATAACATCAGTGTTTCGTTGCTTCTTTCAAACTGAAGTCCTTGTATTTAGCATAAAAAAGCGCTCAAACATAGATCATGTTTGAGCGCTTTTTTTAAATTTTAACGTAACTGCTCGCTAATTCAAACGAGTGATGTAGCAAGTTAACAGTTAAGCAATTTCAGGCGTCTTGCCTTCGTTAATCACTTGCTCATCAACGAGTACGGTCTTAGCATCCTTCATAGAAGGCAGCTCATACATCGTCTCTAACAGAGCATTTTCAACGATAGAGCGCAGTCCACGAGCACCAGTTTTGCGTGCCATCGCTTTTTTAGCAATCGCATCAAGTGCTTCTTTGGTAAACGTAATGTCAGCGCCTTCCATATCAAACAGATACTTATACTGCTTAACCAAGGCGTTCTTAGGTTCCGTCAAAATCTGAACCAATGCATCTTCGTCTAGCTCTGTAAGCGCAGCAAGGACTGGAAGACGACCGATAAGCTCCGGAATAAGTCCAAACTTGATCAAATCTTCAGGCTCTACTTGTTGCAGTAGTTCTGAGCTACGACGACTATCATCTTTTGAGCTGACATCAGCATTGAAGCCAATGCCAGTCTTTTCAGTACGCTGCTGAATGACTTTATCAAGACCGGCAAACGCACCGCCAACGATAATCAAAATATTGCTGGTATCGACTTGGATCAACTCTTGCTGCGGATGCTTACGACCACCATGTGGCGGAATAGCCGCGACCGTACCTTCGATAAGTTTTAGCAATGCTTGCTGTACGCCTTCACCCGACACATCACGCGTGATAGAAGGGTTATCACCTTTTTTGCTGATTTTATCAATCTCATCAATATAGATGATGCCTTGCTCCGCTTTACTAACATCATAATCTGATGCTTGTAATAGCTTTTGTACAATGTTTTCAACGTCTTCACCGACATAACCGGCTTCGGTCAAAGTCGTGGCATCCGCCATCGCAAAAGGAACATCAAGTAGACGTGCTAGCGTTTGCGCAAGTAAAGTCTTACCAGAACCTGTTGGACCAATCAGCAAAATATTACTCTTTGCCAATTCTACCATTGCATCATCAGCGCCAATTTTAGCTTTTTTGCTATCATTGGCTAAAGTCTGGCTGACCTTTAGGCGTTTGTAATGGTTATAAACGGCAACAGCCAAAGCTTTCTTAGCAGCATCCTGACCGATGACGTATTCATCAAGCTTGGCGCGCAATTCTTTTGGTGTTGGCAGTTTTTTATTGACCCAAGAGGTATCAATATCGCTATCGTCATCACCATGTTCGTCACTGTCGGCGATAAGGTCTGTACATAGCTCAATACATTCATTACAGATATTGGCATCGTCAGCGGCAATCAGCTGCTTCACTTCACTTTTTTCTTTGCCGCAAAACGAGCACTGCGGGGTATTATCTTCTGCCATATACAGGCACTCCTAAAATTTTATACTTATAAATATTCTGATGTGTGTATCAACGCTTAAGTGCCTAATATAGAGCACTTAAGCATAAGCAGCGCTACTCGCTACATCGATACAGCTGCTCATAGACTGGCTATTATAAAGAAGCAGGGCGACGCTCTAATACTTCATCGATCAGACCATATTCTTTGGCTTCTTTAGCATCTAACCAATAATCACGCTCGACGTCTTTTTCAATTTTGTCTACTGGCTGACCCGTACGCTCAGCCAAAATCTCGTTTAAGCGCGCACGAGTTTTTAGGATTTCACGTGCATTGATTTCGATATCTGTTGCTTGACCTTGCGCGCCGCCTGAAGGTTGATGAATCATGACGCGAGCATTGGCTAGGGCATAGCGTTTGCCTTTTTCACCAGCAGCCAGCAGGAATGAGCCCATGCTATACGCACCGCCCATACAGATGGTTGATACTTCAGGTTTGATAAAGTTCATCGTATCAAAAATGGCCAAACCAGCACTGACCGAGCCGCCTGGTGAGTTGATATATAAATGAATGTCTTTATCAGGGTTTTCGGCTTCCAAAAATAGCAGCTGCGCCACAATAAGATTGGCCATATGGTCTTCAACTTGACCGGTCAAAAAGATAACGCGCTCACGTAGTAGACGCGAGAAAATATCAAACGAGCGTTCGCCGCGAGCTGATTGCTCAACTACCATAGGAACTAATGCTGCTTGGGTTGCGCTTTGATTATACTGTGCGCTCTGGGCAGTAGTGTGTGCGCTCATCAGCATATCAAAATGCGGGTTGGCAGTGATGCGATCATAATCTGTCATAAAAATATCCTGTTTATAAAGATAGAAGATAAAAAGTAGAAAATCGTTAAATTTTTATTGGTGTTTATCATTGTAAACATTGTCGGTTTATAATAAAACCTATTACGCTAAATGAGACGGGTATCGCATCAATAGTTGATAAATAGCGGTAATAAAGGCTATTAGCTTAAAATAATTGAGCTAATGGTAACTTTTTTATCAGAGTAATAGTAACTTTTTAATGTGACAAATGATAAATGACTTCCTATTAATAGGGCGTTTGTGCGTACTTATCAAGGGTGCTGTCTATAATCTAGCCATAAAGATAGCATATAAGCCACCAATAAAAATGCCCTAACAAATTTGTTAGGGCATTTTTAGAGCAATCTTAGCAGTCAGTACCAGTTAATGGCAAAGATTTAGCTAGATTACATTGCTTGCTGCTGTTGTTGCTGAGCAGCTAATAGGTCTTGGTAGCTAACTTCTTTGTCAGTTACTTTACCTTGCTCGATTAGATAATCAACCACTTGGTCTTCTAATACAACAGACTCAATGTTCGCGCGCTGTTGCTTATCAGTGGTGTAGTACTCGATTACCTCACTTGGATCTTCGTAGTTTTCAGCCGCTTCTTTGATGAACGTCTCAACGCGAGCTTGGTCAACTTCTAAGCCTTTGGTATCGATAACGCGAGCAACGATGATGCCAAGGCGTGCCGCACGTAGTGCTTGCTCTTCGAATAACTCATTTGGTAGCATGTCTTTATCGAAGCTATCAGCATTCGCACCGAACTGCTGAGAAAAACGTTGCATCATCATGTTGCGTTGACGCTCGATTTCTTGCTCTAGCATAGCATTAGGTACGTCAAACTCGTTCTTTTCTAACAAAGCATCAAACGTTGCTTGCTTTACTTGGCTACGAGCAGCATTTTTGATTTCGCGTTCCATGTTTTTGCGAACGTCATCTTTTAACTTCTCAACGCCGCCTTCTTTAACACCAAATAGCTCAAGGAATGCATCGTCAATTTCTGGTAGCTTAGATTTTTCAACCAATTTTACATTGATTTTGAACTGAGCTTCTTTACCCGCTAAGTTTTCAGCTTGATAATCTTCTGGGAAAGTCACGTCGATGGTTTTTTCTTCGCCAGCTTTCATACCTTTGATGCCTGCTTCAAAGCCAGGAATCATCTGATTGCTACCGATAACCAATTTGAAGTCTTCAGCAGAACCGCCTTCGAATTTTTCGCCATCGATAGAGCCTTCAAAGTCAAAAGTGACTTGATTGCCTTTGTCCGCTTTACCTTTTTTCTCAACGAATTCTTCACGTTGTTTTTGTAGGTTTTCGATCATGGTGTCAACATCAGCTTCATCAACCTTGGCGGTATGACGTTCAACTTCGATCTCATTGATACCTTGTACATCAACTTCTGGGAAGATTTCAACAGTGGCTTGATAAACCAAGAAATCATCTTCAAGTTTTACGTCGTCGATATTCGGCATGCCAACGGCGCGGATGTCTTCAGATTTGATCGCTTCAAATACAGTATCACGGATGACGTCGTTGATCACTTCTTGTTGAATGCCAGCACCGTACTGTGAACGGATATGTGACATAGGCACGTTACCTTTACGGAAACCGTCAATCTTGGCAGTTTTCGCTACTTGGCGAATACGGCCTTCAACTTTGTTTTGAATCTTTTCAACGGGTACTTTAACCGTTAACTGAGTTTCTTTGTTAGATAGCTTGTTGGTTGTGACTTGTAAATCTGTAGCCATGATCATTACACCTTTAGGATTGAATAATAGACAACCATGCCTCAAAATACGGGCGTTTATGACTGGTTGCCGTTGGAATAAATAGGGGATAGTGATAGCAAGTCATTCTCAAATCAATGCCTTTAGCAATCGCTGCTGGCTCTGAAAAACGACATGTTTAATCTTAGTTGATACTATCAAATATCAATAATAAACCGTCAATAGGTCGCATAATAACGCTTTTTGGCGAATAATACAGACAATTAACGGCTTTCAACAAAATTTTAAAAGTAGAACAGTATAATCTATCTGTTTATTAAAGTAAAAATTATCTGTTTTGTCGTTTACGCGGTATCAATTTACTATATCAGTCATCTCATTTAAAGTACGTCTTGTATGTCTACGCCTGATTTACTGATGTGAGGATTAAATGGCATCAAATTGGATAACTACAAGAGATAAGCGTCTTATAAAGGCAATTGCGCCAATAACTGCTTGATCGCCTGACCGCGATGGCTGATGCTATTTTTATCCGCAGCACTGAGGCTTGCCGCCGTCGCCTGCAGCTCTGGTAACCAGAACAGTGGATCATAACCAAAGCCACCATCACCATGTGGCAACTCTAAAATCTCACCGTGCCATAAACCTTGCGCGATAATCGGTAGCGGATCATCAGCATGACGCACCATTGCCAGTACGCAAACAAATAACGCTTTAATGGGCTCGTTAGCTTGCTCAGCTCGGATAGGCTGCAATTCAGCGATAAGCTTTTCATTATTCTTACTATCGTTACCATGCTCACCGGCATAGCGCGCAGAATAAATACCCGGTGCATTACCCAATACTGGCACACAAAGTCCAGAATCGTCGGCAATCGCAGGCAATCCACTAATACGGCTAGCATGACGGGCTTTTATAATGGCATTTTCGATGAAACTCAAGCCATCTTCAATCGCATCGTCGATATCGAGCTGACCTTGAGGGACAATCGTCACATCCAAATCTGCTTCCGCAAATAGTCTTGTGAACTCAGCAAGCTTGCCTTTATTATTGCTGGCGAGTACCCATTGCTTGTGAGATGTAGATTGGGTCAAGGGTCGCGATGTACTGGTAGCACTCATAGTTAATATTCCGTCATGTAATTAAGTCTAAATAAAGAAGAGGGTGATTCATATTAAGGTACTATTTTATAATTTTTTTGTTTGCTGTTCGCAAGCAATACTGATTGCGATTTGCATAACATTTGGTAACTGATATTTGTCGCCACTATTGCTATAATAGCTGCCAAGCTACAGTGAATTATATCTTATAGCTTGTGAATATTTGGTTAATAAAGGCTGACAAAGTCAAGTGTTTGGCTTTTGAGCCAAGAGCAAGAAAAGAATAATAGTTAATTTTGGATTCATAATAATACGTGATACTGTGTTCAGCAATACAATGTATTAATCGATAAAATTCATTTTAAACAATAAACTCAGCCAATTTAGCCAGCTATTTTATAGGGTTTTTTGCGTGTTAAAAATAGCGTAAAATTCAGTTTCCATAAAATAACAGCTAAAACAGCAAGGATAAAATAACTATGTCAAAGATTACTTTACCAGACCTACCATATGCAAAAGATGCTTTAGAGCCGCACATCAGTGCTGAAACTTTAGAGTTCCATCATGATAAGCATCACAATGCATACGTGACTAAGCTTAATGAATTGCTACCAGGTTCTGGTCTAGAAGACAAAACGTTGTCAGAAATCATCATAGCAACGGCTAAAGATGACAGCAAGCAAGGTATGTTTAACCAAGCAGCCCAAGTGTGGAACCACACGTTCTACTGGAATTGCATGACGCCAACTAACGGCGGTGGCGAACCTACTGGTGACTTGAAAGCGAAAATCGAAGAAGACTTCGGTAGCTATGACAAGTTCCGTGAAGAGTTCAAAAACGCAGCATTGACTCAGTTTGGTTCAGGTTGGGCATGGCTAGTCGCTGATAAAGTCGGTGGCAAATTGTCTATCGCCAAAACTGCTAACGCTGACACGCCACTTGCACATGACCAAATCGCGGTATTGACTTGCGACGTATGGGAACATGCTTACTACATCGATTATCGTAACCGTCGTCCTGACTATGTTGACACGTTCTTAGACAAGCTAGTGAACTGGGACTACGCAAACGCAAAATATAAAGGTCAAGACGCTGGTGTTGAAGAGTAATCTTTAACGAGGAAGTATTTGATTTGAAAAAAGGACGCTGAGAGGCGTCCTTTTTTGTTGTATTTTCTAAAAATATAACTGTTTATTCAGAGTTAAGAGTCTGTATAGACGTAGTCAATGTTTTAACGTTTTTTGGTCTAGTCAATTCCAAAACCAAACCCAGTCAAATTAAACCCAATACAGTACTACAGCTAAAGTGCCTATAACCAATATGTAAGAGAAGAAATCTAAGAATAGAGTCCAATATATATGAAGTTTAGAGTACCACCATTCCATACCTTTAATAGTGTAGTTTTCGGGCATTACAAGCCGTGCTCTAATGTGGTCACTACTAGAATAGTTATTCGAATGAGTCTCAAATAGTTTTAATATGTTGTAGTATGAATCTCTAAAACCATCATAAGATATTTGACTATATGGTTGATTTAGAAATGGATGTATCTTTTGTTTAAGTTCACCAAGCTGTGTTGCGCATGAATACATTTTTTCAGATAAATTTGAGTAATCATTTTTATCAATTAAAAGTGAGTAAACTAATACTGCGATGGTCGAAAAAATCTGAATCAATGTTACTAAGTCATTGTTTATATTTTTTCCAAGGCTATAAGCTTGCATCAATGATATAAGAATTAATCCTAAAGAAATTATTACAACTGTATAAGTTGAATATTTGCTATGAAGTCTCAGACGGTCAGATGCATTGAATCTTGTTTTTGAAGTTGCATCTATTTTCTTATATAGATTATTAAAACTTTCCTCTTTTTTTAATGTTTTTTCCGTACTCAAGCTTGATTCCTCGCTAAAAAATATGAGATTTCCGTAATATACTTACTAATTTGTTAGCTATTGTAGGGTGTGGTTTTAATTAGCCGTTGAATGGTGAGTTGCACTTCGCAAACTATACTCTACAGCACCTCAAACCCAAACTTACTCAACGCTTCTCTCAACATCGCAATATTATAATAAGCATGCGCATTGACCGTATTTTGAAAGAAGATATACAGCGTATCAAAATGCTGACGCTGATTGGCAATCGCCTGTGCCCAGTCCTGCATCTCCGCCTCGCTATAACGATAATCATGACGGTCAGCCGCACTCATCGCATCCCACCAGTTTAGATTATTACCATGCATCCGCAGATAGCCGGTGCGCTCGGTAAATATTAGCCGTGACGGTGGTAAACCGCTGACTTTGGGATAATCGACGCTACACCAAATCAACCCTTGTTTGACAAAACTATCGACCACTTGCGGGTTATGCCAGCCGTTATGACGAAACTCAACAGCGAGTGGGTAGTCCTGAAACCAACTGACCAGATTTGCTAAATAAAGACGATGCTCACGAGTACGATCAAAGCCATGTGGGAATTGTAATAATAATGGCGCTAGAGCATTGGTTTCGATAAGCGGGGATAGGGCATTTAAAAACGCTTGCGCGTGATCGCTAGTGCCCTTACGCGCATGAGTAAAGTCTTGATGCAGCTTGACCGCGAACTTCAACTCACTGTCTGCTTGCACATAGGCTTTATCGACCATACCTGCAAAGGCTTTTTGTCCAATGGGTGCGTAAAAAGTACTATTAATCTCAACTGCGCCGTATTGTTTGGCGTATTCACGTAAAAAGTCCGTTTTTTTGGTACCCGTTGGATACAGCGTACCGAGCAAATCGGTATCGCTATAACCGCCAGTACCGAGGTAAATACGCGGAGTAGGGGCACTATCCATGTTGATCACCCTTTGCTGTTTTCAATGATTAAAAGATTGGGCGTATTGTTTCTAAGCTTATTTCTTATTTGTCTATTTCTTACGTGCCCAAAGCCATTCGATAAGTGCCATCAGCGCATCAGTGTCTGAGCTGTCGTCAAGCTCATGAGAAATGGCTGCACGCCCGTCATCAAATAGCGATTGCGCATAGCTGGTCGCATTATTGACACCCATTAACTTTACATAAGTAGATTTGTCTAACTTTTCATCACTGCCGGCAGGTTTACCAAGCGTATCAGTAGAGGTCGTTACGTCTAGAATATCGTCCTGAACCTGAAAGGCGAGACCGATATGCTGTGCACACTCTTGTAGAGCCATGCGCTGCGGAGCCGTCGCGCCAGCACAGATACCGCCCATCAACATCGCCGCTTCAATTAATGCGCCGGTTTTATCACGGTGAATGGCTTCTAAATCATCTTGTGAGATGTCGTTACTGGCTTCAGCATTGAGATCAAGCATTTGACCCGATACCATGCGCCGTGCACGCGGGGCAAAGATAGCAAATAACTGACTTGCGATAGCGGAATCAAAAGGCGCAAAGGTTGGCAGCTCAGCCGTCAGTACTTCAAAAGCAAGCGTCTGTAGTACGTCACCAGCGAGCAGGGCGGTCGATTCTTCAAAGACGATATGAGCAGTTGGCTGACCACGGCGCAGCTCGTCATCGTCCATACATGGCAAGTCATCATGCACCAGCGAATAAGTATGCAGCAGCTCCACCGCCAACGCTGCACGGCGGCACATATCATAATCTGAGTCGTTTTCTAACAAAGATGCCAAGGCATTGTCTTTATCGGTGATTGTGTCATTATGGCTATAAGTGCTGGAAAAAGCGCTGGCAACCAGTAGTGGACGTACCAATTTCCCTGTACCTGTCATTACGTAGCGGCAAGCGTCAAGCAGCGGGCTTGGCAGCTCAGCATAATCAAACAACACTTCGATATCTTTGGCTAATTGCGCGCGCACCTCATGGTGAAACTGCTCTGTACTATTAAAAGGGATAAAGCTAATAGGAGCAACGCTCGACGTAGAAGAAACAGACATAACCCAACCTTCTATCAGGTGAATAATAAAAATATCGTTAGTGTAACATGATAGATTATATTCCTTATGCCACATGCATAATCCCTAATGTATTTTTTAAAGTTGTATATTAAAAATAGAAGGTTTGATATCAAAAACAGAAAGCTTAATATGAAAAGCGGCATGAAATAATGCAATAAGCCCTCGTTACGCATTGGCGATTTAACTTAGTGGTTAAATATGTTTTGATAAGAGGCTGCATTTAAAGGTTAATCACCACGGTCTAATTCCAGTATACAAACAATCACTTAAGGCAGATTGCTAGTCAGGTAAAGGGCTGCTGTGGATTTAAGAGTGACTTGCGAGTATGGTATTAGCTTGTGACAGTCGGGGGCATAATCCCCTACACTAATTGGCGTGAAATTGGTCTAGCGATTGATAATTGAGGTTTTACACCATTTATCAATCGAAAAATGACTATAAAACCAAATCTCAGTCAATAGCTACAATAGTAGTAATATAATATAAGTACATAGAACACCAGTACATAGCTATAAAGGTACAGGCATAAGCGCTAGATAATAAAGATATCTTCACCGTTTAATTTGGCTCACTTTTATCCTCATTATCACGATGACGTCATTATTGTTGATTAGGATGAAAGGGCAGATTAGCGGTGCTATTACCCATTTTTCTAACAATAACTGGCTATTTATTTTAATTTTAAAACGTAGCTTTCGTTATATAGCAAGGAGTTCCAAATGGTATACCAAGGAAATCGCATTACGGTGACAATGCTAGAGGATGGCATCGCCAACATGCAATACAACGCCGAAAATGAGAGCGTGAACAAGTTTGACACTGAGACCAATAAGCAGTTTGCTGAAGTTGTTAATGCGTTAGAAAAAGCAGATGACATTAAAGGCTTAATCGTCACGTCAAGCAAAGGCGTCTTTATTGCTGGGGCGGACATCACAGAGTTTGTGGCTTCTTTTAAGCAATCAGAAGAAGAAATCAAAGATTGGGTTATTAATATCAATGACGCCTTCAATCGCTTTGAAGATTTGCCTTTCCCGAAAGTAGCTGCTATCAATG
Organism: Psychrobacter sp. G; assembly: GCF_000418305.1. Lineage (NCBI taxonomy): Bacteria > Pseudomonadati > Pseudomonadota > Gammaproteobacteria > Moraxellales > Moraxellaceae > Psychrobacter > Psychrobacter sp. G. The sequence continues at coordinate 2,767,795 of NC_021661.1, read as the reverse complement.
GCGCAGCGCTTGGCGGTGGTTGTGAGATGACCTTAGTTTGTGAATACCGCGTCATGAGCGACAAAGCCATCATCGGTTTACCAGAAACTCAATTGGGAATCTTCCCAGGCTTTGGTGGTACGGTTCGTAGTACGCGTGTGATTGGTATTGATAATGCGCTTGAGCTGATTGCAACTGGTACACCAAAGAAAGCACTCGATGCACTAAAACTAGGCTTGGTTGATGCGACTGTTGCTGCTGATGACTTGCAAGATGCTGCCATTGATTTGGTCAAAAAATGTATCTCAGGTGAGCTTGATTGGCAAGCGAAACGAGAAGAAAAGCTCGTTCCTGTTAAATTAAATCAGCTTGAGCAAGCGATGGCGTTCAATAGTGCAAAAGGTATGATCTTTGCCAAAGCCAATCCTAAGCAATATCCTGCGCCAGCACTAGCTATCGCTGCTATCGAAAAACACGTTAACTTACCACGTGATAAAGCGATTGAAGTAGAAGCGGCAGGTTTTGCAAAAGCGGCTAAAACTCCACAAGCAGAAAGCTTGGTTGGTTTGTTCTTAAGCGATCAATTGGTTAAAAAGTTAGCCAAACAGCACAGCAAAAAAGCACATGAAATCAATGAAGCCGCTGTATTGGGCGCTGGTATCATGGGCGGCGGTATTGCTTATCAAGCAGCCAGCAAAGGCTTGCCAATCATTATGAAAGATATCAAGTCTGAGCAATTAGACCTTGGTATGGGTGAAGCCAGCAAATTACTGGGCAAAATGGTCGATCGCGGCAAAATGACCCCAGCAAAAATGGGCGAAACGTTAAGTCGTATCCGCCCAACACTAAACTATGGCGATTTTGCTGAAACTGATATCGTCATCGAAGCAGTTGTAGAAAATCCAAACGTGAAGCGTGCGGTTCTTAAGGAAGTAGAAGGTCTAGTAAAAGACGATTGTATCTTAGCGTCAAACACTTCGACTATCTCTATTACTTTCCTAGCTGAAGCGTTAGAGCGTCCAGAAAACTTCGTTGGTATGCATTTTTTCAACCCAGTAAACCGTATGCCGCTAGTAGAAGTTATTCGCGGTGAGAAGTCATCTGAGGAAGCTATTTCAACGACCGTTGCTTTGGCCACAAAAATGGGCAAAGTGCCTGTCGTCGTGAATGACTGCCCAGGTTTCTTGGTAAACCGTGTATTGTTCCCATACTTTGGTGCCTTTGATTTGCTACTTAAGCAAGGTGCTGATTTTGCTCATGTCGATAAAGTCATGGAAAAATTCGGCTGGCCGATGGGTCCTGCCTATCTAATTGACGTCGTTGGTTTGGATACTGGCGTACACGGTGCTGAAGTGATGGCAGAAGGTTTCCCTGACCGTATGAAGCCTGATTATAAAGGCGCTATCGAGCATTTATATGAAAACAAACGCCTAGGTCAGAAAAACGGCGTTGGTTTCTATAAGTATGAAATGGACAAGCGCGGCAAGCCAAAGAAAGTTGCTGATGAAGCCACTTATGAGCTATTAAAAACCACGACTGATAGCGACAAGCAAACGTTTGAAGATCAAGCGATTATCGACCGTACCATGCTGGCTTTCTGTAATGAAACCGTACGTTGCCTAGAAGACAATATCGTCAGCACGCCGTCAGAAGCCGATATGGCGATGATTATGGGCGTTGGTTTCCCGCCGTTCCGCGGTGGACCTTGCCGTTATATCGACCAAATGGGTCTAGATAATTACTTGGCATTGTGTGAAAAATACGCATACCTTGGCAAAGCCTATGAAGCCCCGCAAAAAATTCGCGATATGGCAGCAGCAGGCGAGACCTTTTACGCTATCGCGTAATAGGCAGTCATTACTAGGATGAAGTGCAGTACACATGCTCGATAAGATGATTGGTAATTTATTTATTATCAATAACCTTCTAAGTTAGATAGGCGAGCATTACGGTACTGCCACTGACAATAAAAATTGAAAAGGAAGATAGTATGACAATTTTAAGTCCAAAAGACGTGGTCATCGTAGATGGTGTACGCTCAGCAATGGGTAAAACTAAAAACGGTATGTTCCGTCATGTCCGTGCTGATAGCATGTCTGCTGAATTGGTACGTGCATTGGTTGAGCGTAACGATTTCGATCCACGTGACGTCGAAGACATCATCTGGGGTTGTGTCAATCAGACTCTAGAGCAAGGTTTAAACATCGGTCGTAACATCGGTCTGCTGGCTGGTATCCCAAAGACTGCGGGCGGTCAAACCGTTAACCGTCTATGTGGTTCTTCTATGCAGGCGCTACACACTGCCGCTGCTCAAATCATGACCGGTCAAGGTGATGTTTTCATCATCGGTGGTGTAGAGCACATGGGTCACGTCGGCATGATGCATGGCGTTGATCTGAATCCTGAAGCATCAAAGCACTATGCAAAAGCCTCAAACATGATGGGCTTGACCGCTGAAATGCTAGGTCGTATGAACAACATCACCCGTGAAGAGCAAGATGCCTTTGGTCTTGAGTCACATCGCCGTGCATGGGCTGCGACCACTGAAGGTCGTTTTGACAATGAAATCATCGGTATCGAAGGTCATGATGCTGCTGGTCGCTTGCAACTATGTACCGTCGATGAAGTGATTCGCCCAGACGCGACGATGGAGCAAATGCAAAATCTACGTCCAGCCTTTGATCCTAAAGGTGGTACGGTAACGGCTGCAACATCATCTGCATTATCTGACGGTGCATCTGCAATGCTAGTGATGAGCGCCCAAAAAGCCAAAGAGCTAGGTCTTAAGCCGCGCGCTCGTATTCGCAGCATGGCTGTGGCTGGTTGTGATGCCGCTATCATGGGCTACGGTCCAGTACCTGCGACGCAAAAAGCACTTAAACGTGCTGGCATGAGCATCGATGATATGCAAACCATTGAGCTAAACGAAGCATTCGCAGCGCAAGGCTTATCAGTATTAAAAGCCTTGAACTTGACGGACAAGCAAGACATCGTCAACATCAACGGTGGCGCGATTGCGCTAGGTCATCCACTAGGATGTTCTGGTGCTCGTATCACGGTTACGTTGCTAAATGCGATGGAGCAATCAGATACTGAAATCGGTCTAGCAACTATGTGTATCGGTCTTGGCCAAGGTATCGCGACTATTATTGAGCGTGTTTAAGCCTATAGTATTGCAATAATTTTAAAATAGTTAAGCGCTCTAATATGAACCCCTAGTTATCATAACTGGGGGTTTTTGTATTCAGGGATCATAGTGGTTTACTTAGAATAAAAAGGTCATAAGTTGTTACTATCGCTTATCTCCATTGACGCATTCGCTAAACTGTGACTAAATAAGAGAGTAATTAATTATTATAATTTTAAGTCTGATATTCATTCTAAATCAGTTTAGAGCCGTCAGCTTCAGCCGTACAAGGAGTGTACTATGTCCACCATGATTACTGATCGTACCTACCGTATTGACCGTGAAAATACCCAAGCGATGATAATCGACGTCCAAGAACGTCTGACTCCGCATATCTATGATCATGAAAATATTCTCAAAAAAATAACGACTTTGATTAAAGGTCTGCAAGCGCTTGACGTTCCCATTATGCTTAATGAGCAATATAAAAAGGGCTTAGGCGAGACATTGCCTGAAATTTGTGAGTTATTAGAAGGCGATAATGCTAAAGGTTTTGAAAAAGTCACCTTTAGTGCCTGCGACAATGACGATTCATGGAATCATCTTGCACAGCAGAATCGAAGCATCATTTTATTATTCGGCGTAGAAGCACATGTCTGCGTGCTACAAACCGCGCTTGATTTGCTAGATAATGGCATGCAGCCGGTTATTATTGGTGATGCCGTCGGTTCGCGTTTTCCATATGATAAAAAGCAAGCAATTCGCCGTATTCGCCGTGCTGGTGGCGTGATTACCACGGTTGAAACCATTCTGTTTGAGCTTTGCCGTAGTAGCAAAGACCCTGCGTTCAAAACCATTAGTAACTTGATTAAATAATCTTTTTACTCGATTTAAAATAAAATAGCGCTTACTAACATAAGCGCTATTTTATTTTTATGATAACGCCAATTAACGATAGGTTAACGTCTTCTTTTATAGCGTTTATAAAATGTATAATAATTGCTTATGCGTAAAGGTAGAATGAAGCGCTATACATTAGTAGAAAAATTAAGAGAATATTTATGTCATCAGCTAATTCCATGTCATTCACTAACCCAACGCTTGCCTCAAACATTGATATAGATCATGCCACTCATTATCTGTTAGAGCTTGATGCTCTTAAACGGGTAAATCGCCGCAGTTACGTGACGGGTACGACTCGTCTAGAAAACTCTGCCGAACATTCTTGGCATCTCGCTATGGCATGTTGGTCAATCGCTGAATTGTTTGAACTTGATGTCAATCATGAAAAGTTACTAAAGATGGCGCTAGTACATGACTTAGGCGAGATTGATGCCGGTGATACTTTTTTATATGCCGATACACGCACTGATGCGCATCTTGAAGAACGCGCTGGCATTGCGCGCTTACAAGCTGAACGTGGTAATGGCATTAAAGATTTAAATGAGATTTGGGAAGAGCAGGAAACTGGCAGCAGCAAAGAAACCCAGCTGCTGAAAGTGGTTGATCGCTTGTTGCCGTTTTTGCTTAATTTAAATACCAACGGAAAAACGTGGCTTGAGGGTAATGTTACGCGCTCGCAAGTAGCTGGCGCGCATGCCTTTATTAAAGACAGCTTTCCGAGTATTTATGAGTGGCAGGCACGGCAGATTGAATTTGCCACCGCGCAGGGCTGGTTGATTGATGGTTAAATTTATAGCAGTATCGCACTACTAAAAGCGTGTCTTTTTTATTTTGAACGGACTATGTTTTAAACGGACCATCGTGTGCGATAAAGAAAATGCTATTTAAAATGTCATTTATTACTACCAGCATCCGTGGTTTGCTGGACGATTTTTTCTACTTGCATAAAATTTGTATGCCGCACATCTTTGCCGCTGGTGCAAAAAATAACCAGCTCAGCAATGTTTTTAGCATGATCGCCCACACGTTCTAGGGCGCGCAATACCCAAAGTATATTCATCACTCTGGACACGTGGCGGCTGTCTTCCATAATATAGGTCAGCAAGGCTCGAGTGGCAGATTGATACTCTTCATTAACCGCCACATCACTTTGCAATACCGAAAATGCCTGCTGAGGATTCATATGCGAGAAGGCGTCAATCGCATCAAGTAGCATCACGTGCACCTTATTGGATAAATGCTGAACCTCTGAATATCCTCTTGGAGAAGCGCCGTCTTTAATTAATTTGCAGGCCATACGAGCAATTTTTTCGGCTTCATCACCCACACGTTCAAAGTCAACAATACCTTTGCTAACCGCCATCACTAAACGCAAGTCATTTGCTGCGGGTTGGCGCTTGGTGACTAACAAAATGATTTGCTCATCGATTTTAATATCTAGCTGATTAATCAGCTGGTCGTCTGCAATCACTTTTTTTGCGGTCGCTTCATCTGCAGCTATCAAAGCGCGGGTTGCAACCATGACTTGCTCTGCTGCCATGTAACCCATTTGCATAAACAGCTCAATCACATCATGTAAGTCATTATCAAAACCCTTTGATAAATGTTTTTGCGTTATAAGCATGGCGGCTTCCTTATTCTTGTAGATTTAAATAGGATATAAGCATAAAAAATACATCTATAGTCAATCCACTACAAATCAAACACAGTGCTACTGGGATAAGTTTTGCGCCGACTCTGTCTGCGTAGGCACAGCAAGCAAGAAAAATTTATCCTAGTAGCGCGTTATAATATTTGTACTTATTGTATTTAGGACTGACTATATTTATACAAACTGTTTTAACCATAGCGACCAGTAATATAGTCTTCAGTTGCCTTTTGAGCGGGGTTGGTAAATATCTGATCCGTCTCACCCATCTCTACCATATCGCCCAGATACATATAGGCGGTATAGTCAGAGACGCGTGCCGCTTGCTGCATATTGTGGGTCACGATAGCAATCGTATAGTCGTTTTTTAAATCGGTAATGAGCTCTTCAATCGCGCCTGTTGAGATAGGGTCGAGCGCTGAGGTTGGCTCATCTAGGAGCAGTACTTCAGGTTTTGTCGCCACACCGCGAGCGATACAAAGACGTTGTTGTTGACCACCGGATAACGACAATCCTGATGCACGAAGTTTGTCTTTTACCTCAAGCCATAAAGCCGCCTTTTTGAGTGCCCATTCGACACGATTATCCATCTCAGCTTTGCTTAGCTTCTCGTAGAGGCGTACGCCAAATGCCACGTTGTCATAGATGGACATTGGAAATGGCGTCGGTTTTTGAAAGACCATGCCGACTTGTGCGCGTAGCAAGTTCACATCGATGTCTTTGCCCAAGATATTTTTGCCATCGAGGTTGATATTACCTTCTGCACGCATACCGGGATATAGATCATACATACGATTAAACGTACGTAATAGTGTGGATTTACCGCAACCTGAAGGCCCGATAAAGGCAGTCACTTTTTTGTCTGGAATATCAATATTAATATTTTTTAGCGCTTGAAAGTCACCATAATAGAAATTGAGATCTCGAATACTCATCTTGGCAGGCGGCATATGCTGAGGGATATCTGCTACTGTTTGCTGAGTCAAAAAGGCACTGTCAGGCTGCTGCCCTTGATGCTTCTGACTTCCTTGATCTATATTGGAAAATGATTGACCAAATAAACCACGTTGGCTGACGTTTTGCTTATTCTCTTGCTTAACCGCTTTTCTTTCTAGTAAGTCTGTCATCATCATATCCAATTATTTTAGAATGTTGTCAATATAGGTGCTGAACATAAGTGCTAAACGTGCGCTATAAATTGGCTGCTTAGTCAATTCTTAAATCAGCTATCTTGTATGATCTTTACCGCCAATAAAGCGCGCGAGAATATTGACTATCAGTACTGTCATGGTAATCAGTAATGCTGCCGCCCATGCCAATGCATGCCAGTTGTCATAAGGGCTCATGGCAAACTGATAAATAGTGTTCGGTAAGTTTGCCATCGGTTGGCTCATATCGGTACTAAAATACTGATTGTTTAACGCAGTAAATAGTAACGGCGCGGTCTCGCCAGTGATACGGGCAAATGCCAATAGCACCCCTGTGGTTAGACCCGCTTTAGCCGCTTTAAGCGTGACCGTGCTGATCAGCTTCCACTTTGGCGTACCGAGTGCATAGGCCGCTTCACGTAAAGTATTTGGTACCAGATTAAGCATATTCTCAGTGGTGCGCACGACAATTGGAATCACAATCAAAGCAAGCGCAACTGCACCAGCCCAGCCGGAGAAGCTTTGACCTTTCACCATCAATGCATAAACAAAAAGACCAATCACGATAGAGGGCGCTGACAGCAAGATATCGTTTAAAAAACGAGTAACTTTACCCAACAAGCTGCCTTGTGAGAACTCCGCTAAATAGATGCCCGCCATCATTCCAACCGGCGTACCAATCGCGAGACCTAACAAGGCGATCATCAATGAACCAATAATAGCATTACGTAAACCGCCGTCGCCCATAGGCGGTGGTGTATCTGCCATAAATACCGGCATCTCGATTAACCCTTGAAAACCCTCAACAAAAAGCGTCAGCAAAATCCATGTCAGCCAGAACAAACCAAAAGCGATGGCTGAGATGGCAAAACCAAGCCCCAATCTATTGATCAGGCGACGCTTATGATATAAACGCTTGTTGTAGCGTTCTTCAAAGCGTGAAGTCGGCTGGCTGGTTTGGTCGTTATCAGTCGTGACAGTCGCTAAAGTCATTAGGCGTTTGTCCTTTGTTGGTCGAAGGATTGGGTTAAGTGGTTGATTAACATGCTTGCTTTATAACAAGATATTGGCGCTACTTAGTGACCGGCTTTTTGGTCGATACGCATAAGCATTAGCTTAGAGATGGACAAGACAATAAAGGTAATAACAAATAGGATTAAACCCAAATGTAATAGGGATGCCAAATGCAATTCACTTGATGCTTCGGCAAATTCATTGGCGAGTGCAGAGGTAATCGTTACCCCAGAGGTAAACAAACTTGGGCTGATATTAAAGGCATTACCGATTAAGAAAGTCACAGCCATCGTCTCGCCCAATGCGCGTCCAAGCCCTAAAATCACACCACCGACCACGCCAGCTTTAGTATAAGGTAAGATGATTTTGAACATCACTTCCCACGTCGTCGCACCCATGCCATACGCAGATTCTTTTAATAAATCAGGTACCACAGAAAAAACATCCCGCATGGTGGCGGCAATAAAAGGAATAATCATAATTGCCAGTACCAAGGAGGCGGTAAACATACCAAGCCCCATCGGTGCACCAGTGAATACTTGCCCGATAATAGGCAGAGGACCGATGTTTTCAATCAACCATGGCTGAATGTGTTCGCTAAAATACGGCGCAAAGACAAACAAACCCCACATGCCATAAATAATAGAAGGAATACCTGCCAACAGCTCAATGGCGATACCCAATGGCTTTTTTAAGAAGTTAGGGCACAGTTCGGTCAAAAAGATAGCAATACCAAAGCTCACTGGCACAGCAATAGCGATTGCAATAAGGGAGGTGACAATCGTACCGTAAATAGGTGCAAGTGCCCCATATTGATCGTTCACTGTATCCCAGTTATTGCTGGTATAAAATCCCAGTCCAAATTCAGTGATACTGGGCCAAGCGCCTACGATTAATGAGAGCAGGATGCCACCAAGTGACAATAGCACCAAGATTGCAAATGCTTTAGTTGCATTGACAAAGATAGCATCGTAACGTTTTTGTTTAGCCAGTTGGGACCTTAAATCATTCATAAGTGTCTCAGCGTTGAATAGAATCAAGTCAAAATAGTAAAAGAGGTTTTATCACAACAAACTTAAAAAAATCTTTAAATTTTCTGTGATAAAACCTCTCAAACCCCTACCGGAGAATAGTGGTTTGAGAGGTTGGCTCGACAGTGATTATGCAATCACTAGTATAAACAGGTTACTGTGCAGGCTTATAGACAGGTTGGCCGTCACTGCCTTTGACCTCACTCCATTTTGCTTTAAATAAGGCAACTGCAGTATCAGAGAACGGTACGTAATCAAGCGCCATAGCGTCGTCATCACCTTGCTCATAAGCCCAGTCAAAGAACTTCAATACACCAGCGACTTGTTTGGCATCTTGTGGCTGCTTATGTACTAAGATAAAAGTGGCGGCGGCGATTGGCCAAGCTTGCGCTGTTTCAGAGTTGGTAATGACTTTATAAAAGCCTTCTTGCTGTGACCAATCGATGTCACCTGCTGCTGCAAAGGTTTTGGCAGAAGGTTGTACGACATTGCCCGCAGCATTTTTCAGGGCGACGTGTGCCATACCGTTTTGCTTAGCGTAAGCGTATTCAACATAGCCGATAGAGTTTTTCATACGCGTGACATAGCTCGACACACCTTCATTACCTTTACCACCCGCACCGGTAGCCGACGTTGGCCATTTGACGGTCTTATCGACACCTACACTGTCATTCCAATCGCTTGACACTTTGGCTAGATAATCAGTGAAGTTAAAGGTTGTACCAGAACCATCTGAGCGAAACACTGTGGTAATGGCAGCGTCTGGTAATTTAAGTTCAGGATTCATCGCCGCAATTGCAGGGTCGTTCCATTTGCTGATTTTACCCAGATAAATATCAGCAAGCATTTTGCCATCGAGCTTTAACTGACCGGGCTCAATACCATCGATATTAACAATAGGTACCACGCCACCGATGACGCTTGGGAACTGTATCAGACCGGCTTCGTTCAACTCTTCTGGTGTCATCGGCGCATCAGATGCCCCAAAATCTACCGTCTTAGCAACGATTTGTTTGATACCACCTGATGAGCCAATAGACTGATAGTTCACTTGACCACCTGTGGCTTTATTGTAGGCATCTGACCACTTAGCATAGATAGGCTGTGGAAAAGAAGCACCAGCACCGGTAATACTCATCGATGCACTTTCAGCTGAGCTAGCACTAGCGTCGCTACTCACAGCAGTGTTTGATGGTGCTGTTGTGGCTGCTTCGTCGGTTTTATCGCTCTCGTTGTTGCTAGTCGTTTGGTTACAAGCGGCTAATGTCAAAGTGCTAGCGATTGCTACTGCCATGAATGAATAACGCATTATTTCTCCTAAAATTAATCAATTTTGAGTATCAAGCATTTATAAATAACAATGACAATGGTTTTCTGGGGTTGGCTGAAATGATGCTCTGCGGTTAATAAGGAGATTGTGCCAAATAAATATGACAGTTTGATGACATAAAGCCTTGCTATCACAAAAAACGACTGAAAAAAGAAAGTGATAAAAAAACGATGTTAAAGGAGTGGGCACAAAAAAAGCATAGGCAGTATTCTGATTACTGTCTATGCTCATTTTTTTTCAATATTACTTATTACACAAGTTTTTTACTTAGATAAATGGTATTAGGTTTTAGCGCTACCCAACAGTTGCCCCATTTGAACGATTGAGCCATGCTGCATGGTATCTTGCCAATCCGTTTTTGCTGCTTTTGGCAGTACTACAATTGCGGTTGAACCTAAATAAAAACGACCAAGCTCGTCACCTTTTTTAAAGCTCATATCATGGTCTGCTTCTTGAATATCATCGGTACGGCTAATTTTACCCGTCGCTACTGTCTCAATCCCAGCGACAATCATCGCACCGACCATCACTACTGCCGCTTTACCATAGGCGGTATCAAACAGACAGACAAGGCGCTCGTTACGAGCAAACAAATCCGGCACATTAGCAGCCGTGGTGTTATTGACCGAAAATAGTGTACCAGGTACATAGCGGGTCTTGGTTAATATACCGTCAAATGGCATATGCACACGGTGATAGTTGCTTGGAGCAAGATAGACCGTAGCAAAACTACCATCCGCAAAATAATCGCCATCTGCGCTATCAGCTAAGAGCTGACCGATATCATAGTCACGACCTTTGGCTTGCAGTAGCTTATGGTCATGAATCTGCCCAAGCTGCGAAATCATGCCATCCGCAGGACTGACAATACCATTGATACTGGCATCGATAATACGGGCATTGTCTTGGAGCTCACGAGTAAAGAAATCATTAAAGCTCTCATAAGCGTTTAGGCTTTGACGCTCATATTCATCTAAGCTAACATCATACGCTTTGGCAAAACTGCGGATAAACGTACGCTTAACCCAAGGGTGGCGGCTGGCAGCTAAGCGCCCTGCGACTTTACTGATTTTTTGCTGCGGGACAAATTGCTGTAAGGTAGTAAATACATTCATAATAGATGACCAAAGTAGGGATTAAAAATAGTTATTAAAATAAAAAGTTGTATTAAAAAATCATAGATAGGCAGTTTTATAGCTAGATTTATTTATAAACATAAACATAATCATAAGTACCTGCACAGATAATTGTATTTTATCATGGTCCGCAGCAGACTGTATGACCATAATCGTTAAAGGAAGTAAGCAATGAGAGCTCTTATTCAGCGAGTCAAATATGCCAGTGTCAGCGTTGATGGGCAGGAAGTCGGTGCAATCGATGAAGGAATACTGGCATATATCGGCTTGGGTCACGATGATAACCTACAAAGCACCCAGCGGATGATTGATAAAATCTTGACTTATCGACTCTTTGACAATGATGACGATCCAGCCAAATACGGTAAACTTGATAAAAATATCCAGCAAGTCGGTGGTGGGCTATTATTGGTCTCACAATTTACTCTGATGGCAAAGACGGATAAAGGTCGCCGCCCTGACTTTGGTAGCGCAATGGCTCCTGATATGGCTCAAGCTTTATTTGCACAATTGGTTGATTACGCAAAGACGCAGTATTTAACGGTTGCAACGGGTCAGTTTGGCGCTGATATGCAAGTGTTGAGTGTCAATAATGGACCATTAAACTTTTTATTAGAAGTGCATTAAGTCATTAGCATGGCTACTAAGTATTATAAATTTAAGAGTAAATGTCATTAAGCTGTCATAATTAAGCCCTTTAATAAAGAAACGCTTATTTGCGTTTGTTACTGCTTTTATAAACTCTATTTTGTCCTCTAACATTAAGAATATATTAAGAATACATTATGTCTAAAGAGCAAATTTTGATTGTTGAAGATGAAGACGCCATTCGTGAAATGGTCGTCATGACCCTAGAGATGGCGGGCTTTGATAGTTTGCAGGCAGCGGATGTGTCAGAGGCGCACCAACAAGTGGTCGATCATCGTCCAGCGCTGATTTTATTGGACTGGATGTTACCCGGTGATAAAAGTGGTATCGATTTTTGCCGTATGCTAAAAAGCGATACGCTGCTCGCCGAGATACCGGTTATTATGTTGACCGCCAAAAGTGAAGAAGACAGTAAAGTGCATGGTCTTGACGCAGGCGCCGATGATTATATGACCAAGCCTTTTTCGACCCGTGAGCTTATCTCAAGAATCAAAGCGGTATTGCGACGTAGTAATGCGCTAAGCGGCGACAAACCTATCAATATAGGCAGGCTAACTTTAGATGCCAAAAGCCAACGCTTTATGGTAGGTGATGATATTATCGATATGGGTCCGACAGAATATCGCTTATTGGCGTTTTTTATGAGCCATCCTGAGCGCGCTTATACCCGTGCTCAGCTGCTCGATCAAGTATGGGGCGGTAACGTCTACATCGAAGATAGAACCATTGATGTTCACGTAAAGCGTTTGCGCACATTACTACGTCCACATGATTGTGATACATTGATACAAACGGTACGCGGTACAGGTTATCGATTTTCTAGTCGTATCGAAAAAGGGTAATCGCTAGCAATATGAATATTGTATAGTGTCGCCTTTTAATAGTGTCGCCTTTTATCAGGAGCGACCAATAGTAAAAAAATTATAAAAAATAATGGATAAATAAAAATGCCTATCCAAGATAATGAGCAAGGTGCCACAAATCAACTTAAAAAAATCAGAAGTGCTTTACGAGCATTACGTGATGCCGTGATTTTGCTCAATGACGATGATGGACTTGAATGGTGGAACCAAGCGGCGCAGGATTTATTATTGTTGCAATCCTCAGATAAAGGCAGGCGTATTTTTGACTTCATTCAAGTTCCTGAATTTATTAAGTATTATCAGGAGGCAACGACGCTTAATAACGATGCCGATGCCGACGAGAGTGTGCATATTGTCTCTTGGCAAGACCCAAATCGTTATTTAAAGTGTGAGCTGACGCCATTTGGCGATGAAAAACTACTGATCATTTATGATGTGACCCGCTTGCAGCATTTAGAAGCGATGCGCCGCGACTTTGTGGCCAATGTCTCGCATGAGCTACGTACACCATTGACGGTCTTGATGGGATATCTGGAGAATTTTTCTGATCAGCCAGATATGCCTGCGAATTGGCATCGCGGTTTTGAGCTGATGACTCAGCAAACGGCACGCATGAATAGGGTGGTCAATGACTTATTGCTACTGTCTCGTATCGAAATCGAAGAAACCCATGCGTTTAATGAAATCGATATGACCAAGCTGCTCACTCATGTCTATGATGATGCACAGGCGTATAATCAAGAATATAAGCATACGATTCACTTGCATATTGATACCTATGACGGACTATATGGCTCAGAGATGTACCTAAATAGCGCACTGTCCAATCTAGTGATTAACGCGATTAAATACACACCGAAAGGCGGCAATATCTCTATTAGTTGGACTAAGACTGCTGAGGGCTGCCGATTTGCTGTTGAAGATAATGGTATCGGTATCGCGCCGCAGCATCTTGCCCGTTTAACTGAGCGTTTTTATCGCGTTGACAGCGGGCGCAGCCGAGCAACAGGTGGGACGGGGCTTGGACTGGCGATTGTAAAACATGTCTTATATCAGCACGAAGCGAGCTTGCAAATTGAGTCAGTAGAAGGCATTGGCTCGACATTTAGTGCCGTGTTTCCAAATAACCATGTACGATCTGCCGCAATGAATTAATGCTTAATACACTTTAATCCTTTTGCAAAAGTGGATAAGGATTTACCGCGCTACCATTAATATAAATCCCATAATGAACATGCGGCGGTGTGCCTTTAGCATTGCCGCTATCACCCACGTAACCAATGGTATCACCGGCATTTACCCAGTCATTGGGAGAAATGTCAGCATAGTCTTCCAAATGCGCATAATAGTGTCCTGCGCCACCTGGTCCCACTATCATAACGACGCGACCGCCTAACGCATTTTCGCCTACCTTGCTGACGATACCTTGGGTCGTCGCTTGAATCGGTGTGCCACGCGCTGCAAAAATATCAATCCCTTCATGTGAGCGACCTTGACTACGAGCAGCGCCCCATGTATCAGTCAGATGCTGCTTGGGTAGCGGATTTGGCAGGCTATTCTCTGTTGGTAGCGGGTGTTGCAATAGGCTAAGCTGCTGCCATTTTGCTATGAAAAATGATTGAGTTTGTTGGCTGATACTTGGTAATAATCTGTCAAATACGAATAATAGCATCAGCAATACTGCGGCCTTGATAAGTACGCTAATTGCACGGCTGATAAACGTAGGATTTGGTTGTTCGTGATTGCCATCTGGTCGCATCGACATCTCTTTGTCTTATTATTGCTTTCACTAATATTATATAGATAATACCTTTGGCTCTTCGTATAGCATTGTTATATCTGACTTTTATCCCCATAAATGAAAAGCTACTGAATCTAATTGCATCTATTATGTAGTTGGTCCTGAATAAAAGAAGTACAAATGATTATCAATCACTACTGGGGTTAATTTTTCTTGCTTGCTGTGCCTACGCAGACAGAGGCTGCGAATAATTAACCCCAGTAGTGTTTTGCTCCTTTTAAACGAGCAAAACTATCTGTCATTTATGTCCAACTTGCTATGGTTAAATTTTTATGGCTGCTGCTTTTAATATGGTCGATACTGCGCTGATTATCGATACCGAAACCGATCAAGGTCGTGATCCACGTCCTATCCAAGTGGCGACGATTAATGTAGCTACAGGCTTTGAGTGGATGAAATACTTTAATAGTGGGCGCTCAATATCGCCAGTTGTGATTAGAGTCCATGGCATTACCGATGACGATGTAGCGGGGCTTGAGCGGTTTGAGCTTGAGCAGTTTGAGTTACCTGAGTATCTTATCGGTCATAATGTACGCTTTGATTGGCGGGTGATTGGCAGTCCTTCCGCTAAGCTAATTTGCACCGTTAGGCTGGCGCGCGTCGCGTTTCCTGAATGGAGCGCCTATGGTCAGTCCAAATGTATTGAGCAGTTATTGGGCAAGGGTGAAGCTAGTAGGATGACGATTGCCGCTCATGATGCGCTCGGTGACGCTCGTATGTGTTATCTGCTGTATCAGGCTTGCTGCGAGCGCTTAGAGATTGCACCAACTGATTTTGTAGCAGCGCATGCTATTGCCAATAAAGCCAATCCAGTTAGTAAAATGCCCTTTGGGAAATATAAAGGGAAATTGATTAAAGAGGTGCCTATCGATTATGTAAAATGGATGCTGGGTAATATACATAATATGCAGCCGTCGCTTTATTCTGCATTGACCAAACGCGTCAAGGCAGAAGCGGCAGCAAACGCAAAAGAATCAATAGACGAATCCGTAATTAAATAGGCTCTGAAGTCTATTGATTATGTAACCAATCAACTGCCATCTGCCACAACTTAGGTGCTTTAGCATTGGTTCTGCTGCTGAAATAACGCATGTGACCGATGCTACTAACACCAAAATCTTTGGGATCTAAAAAGCGTTTTTCTACTGGCATTTTGGTAAAAACGCGAATCATATCATCCATATTTTTGCTATTGGCAATCTCATCATCACTAAACCCTAGCCATAATGCTGGCATATCGATCTCATCATAAAAATGCGTGTGTATACTTTTCCCAAAAGCGGTCTTGATATAACCTGCGCCATTACACCACTCACGCCATTGACGAGCGACGCCGCGCGGCAGCGGCTCGCCCATGCCGATTTTATCCGATGGCGTGTAGCCTAACGTCAGATTAGTGAGAGGAATAAATGCCTCCATAAAACCTATGGCCTTAAGCTTATAAGGCATGTCCATGTTTTTGATGCGACCCGATGAGCAGGCGACATTAAATACTGAAGCAATAGACTGGGAATTTGGCATCAAACCAATGAGCTGACCGCCAGCGCTATGACCAATCAAATGATAAGTGGCATCGGTAAATTCATCTTGCAAGGCATCAAGGACGGCTGGCATGTCGTGGCGACCCCAGCTGATTAAAGATGCATCACATTTTGCCAAGTCAGTTGAGAGTGACTCACCGATACCTTCATTATCGAATGTCAGTATGCCAAAGCCATGCTCGGCTAAGTGAGTGGCAAAGTTATGATAAAACTGACGTTTGATACCTGTTGCTGGTGCTATCATGACGGCTTTTTTTACAGGCGTTTTGGGACGATAGATAGTCGCTGCCAATGCCTGATTGCGATCGGTCATAATGCTTAATGAATAGGCCTCTGTTTGAGTAATAGTAGGGCTGTTTTCCATGGTTGAACCTTATTATATTGTTATCGTTTTTATGAATGAGCTTTGCTAGTAAATATAGAGTGTTAATTTGCAATAAGCTGCCAATGTGTAGCCTTAAAAATGTAGTAATTGCGTAGTGATAAATGGTTGCGACCGCGTGATAGCATTGCTTATGTTAAAATAAATCTCAGTAGGGAAGGCGCTCAAATATGACTTCTAAGTTCTATCTCAATTTATCTTGCATGATATGATCCATTAAGACTGGACTGAATAACTATCTTGACTATTCAGCATGCACGGATAAAAATGCTTTAACAAACAAGTTCTTAATAAAAACAATTGATATAAAAGTTAAGGAAGCTATATGCAAATGAAAATCAACAATGACACGTATGAAGTGATTACCAGTCAAGATATTACTAATATCGAAAAAGCCGTGGATAAATCAGCGTTAACTATGCCGCTAGTTGCGGTCTATTGTGGGTCGCGTTTGGGTAATGATGTCATATATGAGCAAGCCGCACGAGAGCTTGGTGTGGCATTAGCAGACAATGGCATGGGTTTAGTATACGGCGGCGCGAGTATCGGGCTGATGGGCGCAGTGGCTGATGAAGTGATTCGAGGTGGTGCAGAAGCAGTCGGTGTGATTCCAACCTTTATGCTCAAACACGAAATTGCTCATGAGCAGCTGACCCGTTTGCATCTCACAGATACTATGCACACGCGTAAAACAGTGATGGCAGAATATGCTGATGCCTTTATTACTTTACCGGGTGGACTTGGTACTTTAGAGGAAATCATGGAAATAGCCACATGGCGCCAGCTGTATCAACATGAAAAGCCAATGATTATTTTGAATATTAATGGTTTTTATGATCGTATGATCGAGCATTTAAAATATACCACTGAGCAAGGCTTTATGAAGCAAGAAGATCTTGAGCGCTTGGTAGTATGTAACACGATTGGTGATGCCATTGATTTACTGCAGACGATGGTCAAAATAGATGCTGCTGTCGATACAGAAAAGATGGCAGGCAACTAAAAGCAGATATATAAGCAAATATGAAAAAAGGAAAGAATGGCTAAGAAAAGCAATTCTTTCCCTTTTTTTGTCCGCTAATTAAAAACGTCTTTCTTAAGTCCTATAATTATCTGAACTATTATTAATATTTAAATCCTCTAACGCTTTTTCGCGAATACCACGATTGACGCCTGCCATTGCCTGCGGAAAGCCACGCTCTTTTGCCAAATCACGGGCGACTGTCTCAATAGCCAGACTGTCGTTGTGCGCCAGATACGCCCACTCATGAGCATAGCGATTGCGGTTCACGGGCGTATCAAGTTCAATCAAACCAAGCTCACTCAATTCGTCAACGATTTGATCTGCTGCAATTAGAGTTGAAGATGCTTTGACGTTTTCAGCACGGGCATAGCGAATATTAGAGTATAAGCTCACATCAGCGACCCGGAGTGTATCATCCTCACCAGGAATTTGCTGCCCACCGTATAAAGCATTGCCGACAGTACGGGCACTATGGAAGGTCGGTACAAATTCTGCTACATAATCAATCGCTTGTTGGCTACGCGCTTGTAGCGGTGCTTTGTCCCAACCATCTTCGATATAATGCACATATTGCGGCGGCAATTTTGGTTGGGCGCTGTCTTTACTTGAAGCCACCAAACCATCATTAAATAGCGTGATAAAATTACTCATGCCATGTATCTGAAAATAACCACCTGGATAAGGGGTTAGTTGTGCCATCCCTTCAGGTGTACCGCGATTACCATAGACAATAATCTCTGGTATCTGTCCACCGGTATCTTCCCAATGAGTAATATAAGAGGATTTAAACTCTACCATACGCGTGACTTTGACACCGACCATATCATCAATAACCCCTGTACGAAAACCACAGGCATTGACGAGGTAATCAACTTCGATGGACTCGATTTTGCTATTAGATTGCGCTTCAGGATCTAAACCAGCGCCTTGCTGATAATCAATACGCCATTTGGTCACATGATGATCAGCATTTGAGCAGTTTTCACAATCAACTGGCATGACCTGCTTTACTTGAGTATCAGTAAAGACATGCGCATGCTCATAACCATCTAATGCCAATTGCGCCGATGCTGCCAAGCGAAAGATATTCCAGCCATATTCTTGTACCACAATCAGCGGAAATTTAACTTTATTTAAATCTAAATACTTAGCAACCGGTATCATCCATTCATCAACGGTAGTTGGCACAGTCACTTGCTCACGCTCAGACAATGCAATCAGTTGTTCATGACTGTAGAGCTGATAATAATCTTCCGGTTCACCCAGTACTTTGTTATTGGCATCTTGAGCAATCAGCTCACGATAGGCATCGGTCAATATCTCAAGCCGCGGTAGCAAGTCTTCGGGCAAGCCGTCATCACGAGTCGGCACCGCAAATACCGTTGGACGTACATCAATGGTATAAGGATAAAGACGTAAAATATCGATGCACTGTTTGAGAAGGGCGACGCAGTCCTCGTCAGGGATTTCGCGATAGAGATTGCCACCGGCATGCAAATGGCACATAGGCGGACCATCAATCAGCGATTTGTTTTTTTCGAACACGTAAGTTTCAAGCCCTAACGCTGCCAATCGAATGGCAATGGTTGCCCCCGCCGTACCACCACCGAGGATACCGACACGTTGAGTAGCAATTACTTGATTATTCATGAGAGAGTGAGTCATTGTCGAGGTTATATCCTTAATAGCATTTGCATCAAGTGGTACTTAAATCAGTATTTAACGGGGTACTTGGCATAGGCATGAGGTGGCTTATGGATATTGATATGCGTGCAGAGGCAGTCAAGTTCAACAGTGATCATAAATCTCAATGGTCACATTCGCCATTGTGTAGTCATGCTTAATTTCTATAGCGCTATTCTACAAAAAACGTTGGGGAATAGAACGGCAAATTGGTAAGTGCATACATGATTTTTGTCAACGTTTAACCCAAAATTCTATGGGGCATAAACTTACTCAATCAAGATAATATTTTTAATTCAATTTAAAATCATCATCCTATTATTACCATAGGGACGAGCAGATTTACTTTCTCTTAAAACCGCTAATTACTGATGGTATTAAGTATTTTTGTTTGGCGAAATTGTAATGTTTATGGGCTTTTGTAAATTTATATGAGGACAAGAATAACAGCTATAAATCCTATGCTATATTTAAAATCTCAATAATGGGTTTAAGATATTCGCTTGCAATTTATTATGGCTTAAATCCTAGAGTGATAAGAACGATCTAATAACAATTAACAATCTATGATGACAATGACAAGGAAGTTATTATGAAACATATTTTAGTTTTATCCGCTCTTAGTGGTGTGTTGGCTCTTAGCGGTTGTTCAACGCTAAACAATATGGTCGGTAATGACGACTCTGGTATGCATGACGTGCAAGCAACCAATAAAAATACTGCGCCTGTCATGAGTAAAAACGGCATGCTGGTTGATTCTCGTAACCATATGACTTTGTATACTTTTGATAAAGATTCGATGAATAGATCAGAGTGTGGTAGCGCTTGTATGCTAGTTTGGCCGGCATTTATGGCACCTAGCAATGCCAAAGCCTCAGGGCAGTTTGCTGCCTTCCAACGTGAAGACGGCAAGTATCAATGGGCCATGAACGGCAAGCCGCTGTATTTCTATGCCAATGACACCAATGTTGGGGATAAAGATGGCGACAATAAACTTGGTGTTTGGCATATCGTTAGAACCAAGTAAGGTCTGAATATAAAGACTAAGTTTTACCATAAAAAAGCAGCCATCTAATGGCTGCTTTTTATTATGATATTTTTAACCGCAAACTTACTTCATAAAAGCATCACATTGATATGTATAAAACTATTTTGCTTTATTCTTCGTCGCCGCTTTTTTCTCAATCAGCTCACCGTCTATTTGAATGGGTACTTCAGTCGTAATGCCACTTGCAAAAGCGGTCATGCCATAAGCGGCACGGTCAATCACAGCGGTAGCACGAAAACCAATAACTGGCTCTTTGGTCATCGGGCTATTGGCTATTTTATTCAAAGTCACATCTAGGGTCAGTGGCTTGGTTTGACCCAGTAGAGTGAAGTCACCTGTGACTGTGGCTTGTTGTGGATTCTTAAAGGTGATGTTAGTCGATTTAAAAGTCATGGTTGGATGTTTTGCCACATTAAAAAACTCATCTTTTTTTAAGTGAGCATCGCGAGCATCCCAATTGGTATCGATACTGTTAGTAACAATAGTGAAATTCATATTGGCTTTATTAGGTGCTTTAATATTGTAATTGACCATGCCTTTGACATCATTAAAGTGACCCATGGTGGTCGAAAACCCTAAGTGATTGACTGAAAATCCGACACGGGTATGTGCGTCATCTAGCTGCCATTGAGTTGGCAGCGCCGCACTTGCCAGCGTTGTCATAGCAATTGCTGAGCCAAATAAAACAGCTTTTATACTGTTTTTCGCGATTGTGTTTTTCATTGTCTTATCCTCATTAAATGTTAGTATTCAATCAATATTGATAATTAAATCACCAATACTAATTGAATATTATTAAATTAATCTTAAAAATTAATAGTTATTGATTATATTATCTAACGTATTATTATACGCAGCTTGTCTATCAGCCTCAATACTATCGATGTTGCAGTGACAAATTAGCACTGATAACCCTCACAACTGCTGCTTGCATCAAACCCCAAAAACCGGTAAAATCGCGGTTTGATTTTCCCGCTGGGGAAAGGCTAAGCGAGCAGAGGTGTGGTATTGGGTGCTGGAATAAGCCAGTGACGCAGTTGCCAGACTGAGAATGTCCTTAGTGCCTCAGTTACGTATGTCATCGTTTGCTGAATGCATCGTTAAAAATGCTGTTTTGCAAAGTCGTTATACATGCATCGGACATAGAGAGTTTATTATGCGTAAAGATATCCATCCTAATTACCAAGAAGTTTTATTCCACGACACTAACGCTGACGTGTTCTTCTTGACTCGTTCAACTGTTAAAACCAAAACCACTCGTGAATACGAAGGTTCAGAATATCCATACTACCCACTTGATATCTCAAGTGCGTCGCATCCATTCTATACTGGTGAGCAACGTAAAACTTCTACTGAAGGTCGTGTTGCAAGCTTCAACAAACGTTTTGGTGCGTTTGGTGGCCGTAAGAAAGCTGCTGATACTGACGCTGCAGAATAATTCACACGTATTGTGTGATATTATTTTGAGCATGTGTTCTCTCAAGCATGCATAGTGATGGTATTAAGAATATAAAAAACCGCTGACTATTCGGCGGTTTTTTTGTGCTAGCTTTTGGCTAATGGGTTGATGAATCGAGTAACTCCACAATCAGCTCCGATAATTGCTGTGCCCAATAGCCATACATCAGGCTACTTGGATGAAAGCCATCGCTCGCAAACATTACCTTGATATCGATCGGCGTACCGTTAGAGTGCTCAGCAATCATTCGTGGGAAATCCGTTGCCATATAAGTGACGTTTTTATGAGCCATGCAGATTTGCTGCAATATTCCGTCAAGAATAGACGCTTTTGCGCCAACAAAGTTATTTAGCGGAGCAGGTATTGCTGGCATTTGTGCCATAGGCGGTAGACTTAAAAAAACCAACTCGCGCACGCCAAACTTACGCTGAGCGATGGCAATAATATCTTTGATTTGCTGTTGCCACTTGTCTACAGCAACACTCGATGTCGTATCATTGACCCCAACACTTAGTATCATCACATCGATAGGCTTGTTTGGTGCTGGCATAATATATAGCCTGCGTAGAATATCAAAACTGGTGTGCCCCGTTGTCGCTTGTAATGACCAGTTCAATACCGCAAACTGCTCATTAATAGTGGGCTGCTGCTGCAAGATTGGAATGAGCTTACCAACGAGCGCCTCTTGCTGCGTTTCACTACCGACTCCAGCCGCTGCTGAATCACCAACGATCATGATATGTAGTGCGGGTTTATTCTGAGCGGCTGACTCGTTACTGGCATGATCCAGTTGCACAGACCCATGTCTTTCTCCATTTGGCTCAGGCAAACGGACCGTATCTCGTTTGATTTTTCGACCTTGATAAAGGTATACAGGAGCAAATAAAACATCCTTTGCAACAGCGGCTATTTTATTCTGTATTTTGCTAGTAGCTACCATCCTGCACGCTCTCTAATAATAGTTAGACTCTCGTCTATAAGTAATTTTCCATCAACATAAACATTACGCAGTAGGTTATCGCTCTCAGCAGTAAGCCCATCAGCCTTAATCGTTTTTAGCTGCCCATTACTGTGTTTGATTAATGCCAAACGCCCTTTTTTCGAGCGCTTTGAACGACTGGTGATCGGATCTTTATAGATGTCTTTCCATAAACCATTGATAGAGATGGCACTGGCTTTCATTGCCCAGCTCATGGTATCGCGATTGACTTGTTGTAGCAATCCACCACCCATACCGAAAGTCACGTTATCAGCGCTAAAACCTGCTTTCATGACCACATCGATAATCTTACTCAAGCTTTGTGGACTGATGCCATCACCTTGAATAACACGCACATAATCGGGCAGGACTTTGTAGCCTTTACTGTTGACTGTCGTACCAAACTTTACTGCCAGACGCTCCAAGGCTTCGCGTACGACTTTGGCCGGGTCGCCACTGTCTGGTCTGATAACTAAGGTACCGCCCATATTTTTTACATCGTCTTTTAGGCTGCCGCCCCAAATATTGTCAATGGCGTTCCATAAGTCATAGCTGTCAGAGACAACAGAAAAGCTTTTACCAGCGCCACCAAACTGTTCAATCATATTGGCAAAGGCAGCAGTTTCACCGTCGCGTCCCCATGCCGTCATCGTGCTATGCTCAGCGGCAGGGATAGAAAATGCTGGCATGTCTTTATCCATCTGATACCAGCGACTGGCAGCTACCAAAGCCGTCATCGAATCGGTACCGGCAAAATTGACTAAATGTGCAAGACTACCGAGGGCGACAGACTCTTGGCTAGAAGCCCCGCGTGAGCCGAAATCATGCAAACGAAAGGTTAGCGATTCTGTATTGTCCGCAGACTTCTCTAGTGCTTGACGAATGATGTTTTTACAATAGTGCGAGACACTAGCGACCGTTGATGGATACCAAATTGCGCGCAGTAGCGCCGTTTCGATATAGCTTGGTAGCCAATAAAACTCAGGGTCGGTATTTATGATTTGGCAGACGACATTGGATACAGGCACGATACTACCTTCAGGTATGGCTTCGATACGTAGTGGTAAATAACCACCATGTTTATCAACCAAGCGCTCCCAGCCAGCACGGTTGAAGGTTAAGCCATGTGCTTGAATGACCATTTCGGCTTCATCGATGTCTTGATGAGTGATTGGCGTGCTTAGATATTCTTTGATAAACGCTTGTAGCCCAAAAAACACCACATCGTAGTCGCCTTTACGTGCCTCAATATAGCTCGATAGATATTCACTACCGCTTGGATATTGCACCCAATGTGAGGTTTTGTAGCTGTCGCTATTTAGGATTAAATTATTTAAATTACTGGTGTACATCACAGAACTCCTCTGCTTTGAGATGCCGCAACGATGGCAGCGCGAAGCCTTTACCGTCTATCGGTTTGGGAAATTATTAATAAAGGAACGCATAGCCGTCTGACAAAATACTATAAGCCGACCATTTTGGTGATAATGGCATAATGATCTTCAAACATCATTTTGGCATCAAGCTCGGCGAGCGGTAACCAAAACGCTGTGGTTGCGTCATCGCCGCCTTTTACTTTTGGCAGGCCTTTTGGGTCATTTTTGAGCTGAAAATAAAATGCTTGAGTAATCGTACGCCCACGCGCTGAGCGGTAAGGATCGTCAAAAGTATGCTGACTATGACAAGAGCCACGCAATACGGGCTCAGGGACTTTGAGGCGAGTCTCCTCACGGAGCTCACGGATACAGGCGTCAAATAGTGTCTCTTTTGGATTTAAAAATCCACCCGGCAGTGCCCACAATCCTTGCCCTGGCATACTACGGCGCTCAACCAGCAAGATATGTCCTGACTGTACGACTAAGGCATCGGCAGTCATAAAGGTTGGCGGATAAGGAGCAGACTCCCATTGTCTTTTATACTTATCAACAAAATCGGCTTCATCGTGCAGTTGTTGATATTCGCTTGTTTTCTTGAATTCATCCAATACGTTGCGCGTTGACTCAGGGGTACGCTCAGGCGTCGGCGTAGCACCCATTAAGTAGCTGTCACGTATAGGCGTTGCGGATAAGTTATGATAATTGGGTACGGAGACAGATGCCCAGTTGGGGAACAAAGATAAATAATACGATGAGCTGTCTTTTGAGTGACCAATCAGACCTATATCAGTCTGTAAGTCGCCGGTGACGGATTTGACGCCAGCTTGTACATATTGTAGCCAACGCGTGTCATTGTAGAGTGCATCATCGAGTCCAACGCAGTGGATACGCGCAGCTTCCTCTGCTGAATAGGCACCCTTAATCATCGCCGCGCGCTCAGCAACACTAAATGGATTTCGCAAACTGCGTGGGAGGTTGGCAGAGCCGATGAGCATAATGACATTGTCAGCACGCTTTAATGCCTCATCAATGACTGCTTTATGACCACAATGGAAGGGCTGAAAACGCCCGATAAACACCAAATAGCGATAGTGTGTATTATTCTTAGCTGAAATTTGCTCTGATGCTTCACTCATAAACGCCCAGCTCCTACCGTACTGCTATCAATCATTAATGGGGATTTTTTAATTATTAGTTATTAACTAGGATTCAAAATAATTTAAAGACATCAATACTGACACAGGCTGCAACTGGCTGGCAAGTGTAAAGATGTTTAAGGCTGTATCTATATTATTGAGCAATCAAGCTAGAGGTAAATATATAAAGTTAGTCGCTATGCTTGTCAATCCACGCCGCAACTGTTGGCCAAACCTCTTTGGCAGCATGACGGCTATTTAAAATGCGGCTATGCGTATAGTCGTCTAAATTGCCATTGCTGAGCGAGTACTCACGAAAGATATTCGCATGATTGTTAAAATCATTAAACAGTGCGCGACAACCCAAAGTGGGGGAGATAAACTGGTCACCTTTGGCGCTAATAGCATATATGGGTATGGTAATCTTTGGCATATGCTGTCGGTAATCAAAAGGCTCAGAATCAGCAAGTATATATGGCGTCCTGTTCTTATTCACATTGCTTTTATTCGTATCGCCTTGCTTGATAAAACTACTGTGAAAGTTTTGCTGTAAGTTCCAGTCGTACCACTGCTTCATTGTATGGTAGCTTTCATTGACAGGACCCAGATTGAGTTTTTGCGCAGGGATATAGCCGGATAAGCGATTGAGATATTTGGCGATAAATATTTTGACACGGTTAATAGGGTGCAAGGCGGCGCCATAGGCTTGGCAGGCAAACAGGCTGATACTGTTTATTTTGTCGATATAGTCTGGGTGTTGAATGAGAAACATGATTAAGCCGATACCGCCGCCGCTATGAGTGACGCAGTGTAGATTATCGAGGTTTAATTGATGACATAAATAGTCAAATGTCGCAGGAAAATCATAAGTGGCAATGGTTTCAAAATTAAATTTATCTTTTGATGCTGAGCTTGCACCATGACCGCGCCATTCCATGATATAACAGTGATGTCCGAGTATTGCTAAGTATTCAGCGATTCTTAAACAGGTTTTTTTGTCTGAAAATGTACCATGAGTTAAAAAGATATTTTGGGCTTTATGAGTAGAGCTATCAGATAAATAATGCTGTTTTTTACTATCAAAAATATGCCAAATAGCGATTTGCACATTATCTTTTGTGCTCACAAATTTTAGATTTTCAGTCAACATACAGGGCTCTCTTAAGACTTAAGTTTTCTGAGCAAATTTCTTTAGATGCTCTCATTGCTTGTAACAGCTTTTAACTACACTGAATGC
Organism: Psychrobacter sp. G; assembly: GCF_000418305.1. NCBI lineage: Bacteria > Pseudomonadati > Pseudomonadota > Gammaproteobacteria > Moraxellales > Moraxellaceae > Psychrobacter > Psychrobacter sp. G. The sequence goes on along the minus strand of NC_021661.1, from coordinate 2,741,302 downwards.
ATCATAGACTTGATAAGTCAGCTTACTGTCTTTATATACAATGAAGATACGGTCAGCTCACTATAAGTGAGTATCATTACAGATAGCCACTGCTAATTCACACCGCTGCAGTCGGAATAGTCGACTAAGTGCGCTATAATGAGCCGTATAAATAGATAGCTGTCATGGTCAAAGCAACAAACGATAAGCATGATAGTCACTGACACATATTCCCTTGCATTGACGACACAAGAAGCGGGTACACAGCACGCTGGTGTCATAACACAGATAGGACGCATTATGAGTGAACATAACCCAACGGATACTCAAGTAGAACCTGCTGCCGATTACGAGTCAGCGCTTGATACTGAGCAAACCGAAGCTAAAAGCAATATTACCATCACGGAAGCGGCGCAAGGTTACTTAGCGGATTTGTTATCGAAGCAAGACACCGACGGTATTGGCGTACGTATTTTTGTTGAACATCCGGGTACACCGCGTGCTGAGTGCTGTATGGCTTATAACCAGCCAGGCGAAGAGGATAGTGCTGACCTGAAATTCAGCTACGATAATTTCTCTGCTTTTATTGAAGCGGCATCAGTACCTTATTTAGAAGATGCGGTGATTGATTATAATAAAGACCGTTTTGGTGGTCAGTTGACCTTCCGTGCACCAAACTCTAAAGTGCCAAAAGTGGGTGCTGATGCCAGTGTGGAAGAGCGTATCAACTATGTGTTGCAGTCTGAGATTAATCCAAGCCTAGCGGCGCATGGTGGTGATGTGCAATTGCTTGAATTGATTGATGAAGAAGGTATTGGCTTGACTGCCGTATTGAAATTTGGTGGCGGTTGTCAAGGCTGTTCAGCGGTTGATATGACTTTGCGTCAAGGTGTTGAAGTGCAGCTGAAACAGCAAATACCAGAGCTTACTCAAGTGATTGATGAGACCGATCATACGCGTACTGAAAACGCTTATTATAAATAAGAATGCTTTGATTAATAAAACTAATCGGTGATTATAAGTACGAATAGGATGCTTGTTTTTTATTGCTTATGCGTTTTTGTTATTAAGCGATGGGTAATTTGCTATTCTTTTCATAAAGAAGTTGAGTTATGATTAACTCAGCTTTTTTTATGCCTATCGTTTAGCGATAGCTATTTTAATCAACAAGTATTTTTTGATAGCGAATAAATATATAGGAGCGCAATATGAGTGACGGACAACCAGCTAAGCAAAATAATCAACGCCTTGAAACCTTGGCGATTCATGCCGGATATACTGTAGAGCCGACCACCAAAGCGGTCGCCGTGCCCATTTATCATACCAGCTCATATGCGTTTGATAATACCCAGCATGGTGCAGACTTATTTGATTTAAAAGTCGCTGGCAATATTTATACCCGTATCATGAACCCGACCAATGCGGTATTAGAAGAGCGCGTTGCTGCACTTGAGGGTGGTATCGGCGCGCTTGCTGTGGCTTCTGGTATGGCTGCCATCACTTATGCGATTCAAACCATTTGTGAAGCAGGCGACAATATCGTTGCGGTATCGACACTATATGGTGGTACTTATAACTTATTCGCTCATGCATTACCACGCCAAGGTATCGAGGTGCGCTTTTTTGACCACAAAAACCCTGAAGCGATTCGTGATTTAATCGATGATAAGACCAAGATGGTCTTTGCGGAAAGTATCGGCAATCCACTCGGCAATATTATTGATATCCAAGCACTCAGTGATATCGCTCATGAATATGGCGTGCCAGTCGTGATTGATAGCACCGTTGCGACACCTGCATTATGTCGTCCATTTGAGTTTGGTGCGGATATTGTCATTCATTCATTGACCAAATATATGAGCGGTACCGGTACCTCGATTGGTGGCGCTATTGTCGATAGTGGTACTTTCCCTTGGGGCGATTATCCTGAACGTTTTCCATTATTAAACACCCCAGATGCCAGCTATCATGGCGTAAACTTCGTCAAAGACGTTGGCGCTGCAGCATTTATCGCCCGTGCTCGTGTAGCACCGCTGCGAAATACTGGCGCAGCACTTAGCCCGCTCAATGCCTTTAGTATTTTACAAGGTTTACAGACGCTAGGTTTACGTATGGAGCGTCATGTTCAAAACGCGCAAGCGGTTGCAGAGTATCTACGTGACCATGATAAAGTTGCTTGGGTAAAATATGCTGGTCTGCCTGACCATCCTGAGCATGAACTTGCCAAAAAATACATGAAAGGGACGCCATCTGCTATTTTGACTTTTGGGGTAAAAGGTGGGCTTGAAGCAGGCTCGCGCTTTATTGATGCTTTGAAGCTGATTACACGCTTGGTGAATATCGGTGATGCCAAATCACTAGCTTGTCATCCAGCAACGACCACCCATCGCCAGCTCAATGAGCAAGAGCTCGAAAAGGCAGGCGTCAGCATTGATATGGTTCGTTTATCAATTGGTATTGAGCATATCGAAGATATCAAAGCCGATTTAGAGCAAGCATTGGCTGCGGCTTAATTAAATAATAGCTTATAAAGCAGAAAGCCCATATCAAATCGATATGGGCTTTTTATATTCTCTAAACTATATTTTCTAAGCTATCTAAACACTGCTAAGTATTAGGCTTCATTTTTTAAGCAGTCAGTACACGTTTGGCAATATTCTGATAATCTTCTGACGCTAAACGTGGACCGAGCTGTTGAATCACTTGCGCGGCAACTGCGCTGGCAAGACGACCACATTCTGGCAAACTATATTGCTGTGACAAAGCATATAGAAATGCGCCCGCATAGTTATCACCGGCACCATTGGTATCGATGACACTATCGACTGCTGGCGTAGGGATATCATAAATCTCAATGTCGGACTCATCATTTGGCTGATGTGCAATCACCGCACCATTAGCACCGTCAGTGACTACTACAATTTGACAGTATTCAAGTAGCGCACGCGCCGCTGACTTGTATTCTTTTTCATCTGTAAATAAACGTGCTTCTTCACTATTACAAAATATCACGGATACCTTGTTGCCAAGCATATTCAGCAAACCCTCTTTGGCGAATTTTACAACGGCTGGATCAGCAAAGCTAACGGCAATCTTGGCACCGTTTACAGTCGCTTGCTGACGCAATTGATCCATCGCTGGCTGAATACCTGCAGACATCGCAAGGTAGCCTTCCAAATACAACCACTCAGCTTGAGTTAACGCGTCAAAGTCAACGTTGTCAGCGGTTATATCGCTTGAAGTACCTAGGAACGTCTGCATAGTACGCTCGCCATCTTCAGTTACTGCAACCACACATGAGCCAGTTACACCGCCTACATGAATGGACTGAGGTGAGGTGGCAACACCTGCTTCATGTAAGTCTTTTAAATAAAATTCACCTTGCTTATCGTCGCCGACGCGGCAGGCATAAAAAGGTTTACCGCCCAAACTTGAAAACGCATACATGGCATTGGCAGCTGAACCGCCACCCGCTTGTTTTGATGGTTCTATTTCTGCCAGCTTAAAATATGCCAATAATTGCTGTTGTTCTTCAATACCTGCCAGCGTCATATTACCTTTAGTCAGGTCAGTTTCTTCTAGTGCAGCATCTGATAACAGATATTCGTGGTCAACCAAAGCATTACCTATCGCCATCACATCGTACATTGCTTATCTCTCCTCAAAGAATTTATAACTGCGTCTGTTTGGTTATAATATCCAAAAATTATTATGCTTGTAGCTCAAGTAAGCGCTGATAGAGTGCATTCTTTTTGACACCGGTGATGTCAGCACCTAAAGCAGCGGCTCTTTTCACTGATAAGTCCTCTAGTAGCCGTTGCAGTAATTTATCATGAATACTGATGTCATCATCGTCTTGGGCAATATTGGCTCCTGCGACCACCACCACTATTTCGCCGCGCTGCTGATTGTCATCCGCTTTAACAAATTCAACCAAAGCGCCAAGCGTACTTTTATTTACGGTCTCAAAGGTTTTGGTCAATTCACGGCAAAACGTTACTTCGCGCTCAGCACCAAATACAGTCGCCATATCTTCTAAACTGGCAATAATACGGTGCGGCGCTTCGTAAAATATTAAGGTTTCAGTGCGAGAGTGCAATGCTGCCAGCTGCTTTTGACGACCATGGGTTTTTGCTGGTAGAAAACCAATAAAGCTAAAGCGGTCTGAGGGCAATCCTGCAACAGACAGTGCGGCAATAGCAGCAGAGGCGCCAATAATAGGGGATACGCGAACGCCAGCAGCATGTGCTGCTTGTACCAATTGATAACCTGGGTCACTAATAAGTGGCGTGCCAGCATCACTAATCAACGCAACAGAATGACCTTGCTCAATCATTTCAATAATTTTGGGTGTTTGAATGGCGCTATTGTGCTCATGATAAGCCCAAAGCTTATTATGACCTTTTTGCTTAACGGTGGTATCAGGATCAAGATTGGCATCATTTTTATTATTGTACGCCGTTACTTCTTCGGCATCATCATCCTTATTACCTTTGGTGTTGATGCCAAAATGTGATAACAGCTTACCTGAAGTGCGCGTATCTTCACAGGCAATGATAGCGACTTGCTTTAAGACATCAATCGCATGCGGTGTCATGTCGCTCAGATTGCCAATCGGCGTGGCAACGATATATAGACAAGCTGGCATCGCGGTAGGGCTAGACATGAAAACCTCGGGTCATTAAGATAATAAATAAAGGGATATGGCGCACTGACTGATAAAACTGGCTAACAACATTCAACATTAAAGGCAAAACTGCCTTATCAAATAAGGCTTAAGCACAGCCTAAAAAACCACACCAGTATCTGCACGCGAAAGTGGTTAGTTTAGCATGATGTGCTATGATAATTCTGAAATGTTGAGCAGACTTATAGACGTCATGGCAAATGATAAACCTTTAATGTTAACCTCCCCAAAGCAGCGCCAAGGTAGTTATTTTGAGCAGCAGGCGTGTGAATTTTTGCAAGGACAAGGGCTGATTTTGATTGCGCAAAACTGGCAGCAGCCCAAAGTTGGTGAGCTTGATTTGGTGATGTTAGAAAAAGGACAAGCGTGGTCGACACTGGTATTTGTGGAAGTGCGGCAAAGACAGCAATCACATTTTGGTGATGCGGCACTCAGCGTCACAGCAGCCAAGCAACGTAAAATTATCAAAGCAGCGCGTTATTTTTTACAGCAAAACCCTCAATATCATAAATATGAATGCCGGTTTGATGTGATTGCTTATAATACAATGAATAAAAAAAATAAAAATGAAGCCAATATCACGTTGGATAATCAACCAAATCAACGGTTAGAAATTAATCAGCCTGAATGGCTGCAAGGCGCATTTATCACGTCAGCTTGGTAATAAAACTTGTTTATGATTTATTTAAGCGTGGCTAATTTTATAATGTCAAAGCAAATTAAATGAAGTTGTCGTTACCAAAAGCCTAACTGTAAGCAGTAAAAATTCAGTAGAGTAGCGGCACTAAAATAATTTTATTGAATCAAGTTTTTGTCATATTTGTTAAAATTACAACCATGGACTGTTGCTATTATTTATTATGAATACTCATGTACTAAAGAGGTAAATCATGACACAGATGAATCTGCGCACTGCTATTTTTGGCTCACCGCGCCGTAACGCGATAGGCATTATATTAATGTCGAGCATTGTCACGACTGGCTGTACCACCAATTATTTGACCAATAGTACAGAAGGTACTTATGGCGTGCCCATGACTGAGCGTACTATTCCGCAGCGTCTTCTTGATCGTAGTATTGAGCATACCGTCAAGATTAACGTTTATGGTTTGCAGGAAAATTTGCAGCAAACCAGTCGCATGAGTATTGATAGCTTTAATAGTATTGTATTACTGACCGGTGAAGTGCCGACTGAAACAATTAAGGCAGAAGTCAGTAAAGTCGTAGGCTCTATGCCAGATGTTCGTCAAGTCTACAATGAGCTGACAGTTGGTGCTTCAAAAGGCTATAGCCAAACTGTCCATGACGGTTATATCACCTCAAAGCTGATGGCGAAAACGGCCGCTGCTGATGGGGTGAAAGCGTCACAAATTAGAGCAGTGACCAATAATGGCGTGGTTTATATCATGGGTCGTATGACACCGACGCAGCAAAGCCATCTGATTGATATTGCCAATAGCACGGTTGGTGTTACAGAATTGGTACTACTGACTACTGTCGTCGATGATCGAGGCGTAAAGCTGGGTAACGATGACATCATGTATGAGGCCAATGCTGCAAATTCAGCCCATCCAACTAGAGTTGCAGTCGTGAATAACAGAGCAATACCTAATACCAGTGGTTCTGTCGCAGCAGATGCGACTATCAGTGCCACACCTATTATAGTGACCGAAGATGGCTCACCAGTTACCGAGCCTTCATCCAGCCCTTACATTGACCTGTATCAAAACCCATAGATTGTAGTGAATTAGATGAGTGATTAATCTTGATAATATATTGTTATCTAATGCTAGTTTTATCTTAAAGTAGTCCAAATATCACTCACAAGAACACTAAATACCCATAACAGTAGAAGCACGATAAATTCCCTGTTATTCCGTAAAATATGTACAGTCAAAAAATATTAATCGCAAATATAGTTAATGCAGTGTAGGTGAGATTATAAATCTATAACTGACTGACATATAACAGGAATACTGCTATGAAGGCTTTAAATAATGATGTACAGCGACCTAAGGTAGGTATGTCCAAACTCGTACGTGTAGGGGTTACTACTGCGTTGGCAGTGGGCAGTATTGCGCTAGCGACGCAGCAAGCACAAGCGTTATCAGCGCTTGCTATCGTTAATGGTATTACTTCAAATGGCGGCATTGGGGTTAGTAAAGACATTCTGTATGGTGACGAGCCATTACAAGATTTGGATATTTACTATCCAAAACCTTTAGCGCAGGCCATGAAAACGAATACCACCATCAAACAAGATTATCCGATGGTGGTATTCGTTCATGGCGGCTCTTGGGAGAGTGGTAGTAAGGAAGAATATGCTTTTGTCGGGCAGAGTTTGGCGCAAGCAGGTTATGTGACTGCAGTGATTAATTATCGTAAAGCCCCTGAGCATGTCTATCCTGATTATGTCGAAGATACGGCGCAAGCGATTGCGTGGAGCTATAAGAATGCCAAGCGTTTCCATGCCAATCCAGAGCGTTTTGCAGTCGTTGGTCATTCTGCCGGAGCGTTTAACGCTGTTGCTGCGGTCGCCAATGAGGATTTTTTAAAGCCTTATGGTATTAAGCCAAAAGATATCACTGCAGTGATTGGTATTGCAGGTCCTTATAGTTATGACTTTCGTAAATTTAGTAGCGTCACCGCTTTTGCTGCCGACGCGACACCTGATGAGGTAATGCCAGATCGTCAGATCAAAGGGCAGCAGCCGCCGTATTTATTATTGACTGCTGAAAAAGACAAAGTTGTTTATGCAACCAATACCATCAAAATGACACAGGCGTTAAAAGCGGCAGGTGTTACCGTGCAGACAAGTGAAATTGCCGGTGCCAGTCATGCCACCAGTATTGGCGCGATGGCACCACCTCTACGCTGGGTCAATGATGTACGTGCACAAGTATTAAGTTATTTGGATAAAACCCTTAAATAAGGGTTGCAATTAATAAGTCCGACATGGGTATTGATTCTATTTTAGGCTAATAATGGTTAAGCATCGTTGTGTAAGACAGTGCTGTAAGATGGTCAAACTCTTGTTATAATGTCGTCACTTTACCTCTATACCCTATCTAAAACCTTAAGGCAGAATATTCTATGAGCATGAACGCTGACGATTTGATTGCATTTTTACAAACGCATTTTCCAGATGCCTTTATTCAAGCTGCCAATCAAGGAACTAAGTTTGATGTGCGTGTGGTTGATGCCAGTTTTGAGGGCAAACGCGCTGTGCAGCGTCAGCAAGCCGTTTATGCTTTGGTCAATGATAAAATCGCCAGTGGTGATATTCATGCGCTCAATATTCAAGCGTTAACGCCTGCTGAATGGGATGTTCAATCGCAAGGCTAGAGTAGGTTAAAGCTTTTTATTTACGACTGGATTGTTTATCACGAGCAAGTATTTTTGCCGCTAATAACCGATTCGGTTTTTCATTATTTTTATACTTATCGTTAGGTTGTCACCTTTATGGATCAATTTTTAATCACTGGTAGTAGTCGTATCGCAGGGGAAGTCACCATTTCAGGCGCTAAAAATGCCGCGTTGCCGTTGCTTGCGGCTATGATATTGGCTGAAACGCCGACGACATTGCACAATGTGCCATCGCTACAAGATGTGCGCACTTTGATTGAGTTGATTGGTGGCATGGGTATCAAAATCCAAAAGCAGGGTGATACCGTCACTTGCGATACCAAGAGTATCGATAATTTTTATGCGCCTTATGATTTAGTCAAAACCATGCGCGCCTCAATCTTAGTACTGGGTCCATTGTTGGCACGTTTTGGTGAGGCAGAAGTATCCTTGCCGGGTGGTTGTGCGATTGGTTCGCGCCCCGTTGATCAGCATCTTAAAGCCTTTGAAGCAATGGGTGCTAGTATTACAGTAGAAAACGGCTATGTAATCGCGCAAGCACCAAAAGGCGGCAAACTGCTAGGTTGTAAGTTCTCATTTGACATGGTGACGGTAGGCGGTACTGAAAACGTCATCATGGCAGCAGCACTTGCTAAAGGCACGACTGTTTTGGGCAACTGTGCGCTTGAGCCAGAAGTGGTTGATTTGGCTAATATGCTGGTCGCAATGGGTGCTAAAATCAGTGGTATTGGTACAGCAACCATGACGATTGAAGGCGTTGAGCGCTTGCATGGTTGTGAGTACTCGGTCGTGCCAGATCGTATCGAAACAGGCTCTTACCTTGCAGGTGCTTTGATGACACGCGGTGATGTATTGACTAAGAATACTTCTGCGCTACTATTAACACCTGTGCTAGAAAAGTTTGAAGACATGGGTGCAATTATCACTACGGGTGATGATTGGATTCGCGCACAAATGAAAGGTCGACCAAAAGCGGTCGATATTCGTACCCAGCCGCATCCAGGTTTTCCAACGGATATGCAGGCACAGGTGATGGCGATTGCTTGTTTGGCTGATGGCACCAGTACCTTTATCGAAAATATCTTTGAGAACCGTTATATGCATGTCCCTGAGCTTAATCGTTTGGGTGCCTCTATCCAAGTAGACGGTCATACGGCTGTGGTAAAAGGGGTTGAATGCTTTACAGCCGCGCCTGTGATGGCGACTGATTTGCGTGCTTCGATGTCATTGGTAATGGCAGCCGCAACAGCAGAAGGTGAGAGTTTAATTGACCGCATTTACCATATCGACCGTGGCTATGAGCACGTTGAAGACAAATTGCGTGCGCTTGGTGTCAATATCGAGCGTATTAACAGCAACGATTAATATGGCTTGCTAAAAGTTATAACGCTAGTATTAATACTGGCGTTATAATCAAAATAAATTTTAAGCCTAGTGTAATTTTATTAAAAATGCCCTTTGACGGCGACAACTTTCAGCACCATCAGCACACGGACCAGCGTCACTATGACTGAAGTAACCAACAGCTTACCAACCAGTGGTTTATTAAACGAAGTAAATGATGAGTTTTCAGGCTTAACACTGGCGTTATCCAAGGGTCGTATCTTAGAAGAGACGATGCCACTTTTGCGTGCCGCTGGCGTTGAATTATTGGAAGATCCTGAAGCCTCACGCAAGCTTATTTTTCCAACCTCAAATCCCAATGTCCGAGTATTAATTTTACGCGCAAGCGATGTGCCAACGTATGTTGAACACGGTGCAGCGGATTTTGGTGTGGCAGGTAAAGATGTGTTGCTTGAGCATGGCGCCAATCATGTTTATGAATTATTAGATCTGAAGATTGCTCAGTGTAAGCTCATGACCGCTGGCGTAAAAGATGCACCTTTGCCAAACCGTCGCCTACGTATTGCCACCAAGTACGTGAATGTTGCCCGTGCTTATTTTGCAAGTCAAGGACAGCAAGTTGATGTGATCAAGCTGTACGGCTCGATGGAACTTGCGCCCTTGGTTGGTTTAGGTGATTTGATAGTCGACGTCGTTGATACGGGCAATACCTTACGTGCCAATGGACTCGAAGCGCGCGATCATATCTGTGATGTCTCCTCCCGTCTTATCGTCAACCAAGTCAGTTATAAGCGCAAGTTTTCGTTGCTTGAGCCGATATTAGATAGTTTTAAAAATAGTATCAGCAATGCTTCATAAACCAGTACATGATAAAAGCGTATCGTAGATTGATAATATCAAGTATGGTTATACAAAATTCCAAACCAGTTTAGCGCTCTAAGGAGAACATAGCGTGCTAAACTGGTTTTATTGTATTTGCATGTCAGCTAATAAAAGCACTGTATAGTCTGAATGTGATTGTTATAAATAAGCTGGCATTTAAGCCCTCATATCATCCTTTTTACCGCCGTATTCATGCTCAAATATAGGACAAAGCCATGCGCCAATTAAGTACGCAAGACGCCGATTTTGACAGTCAGTTGATAGAACTGCTTGCTTTTGAAACCGTTAATGATGCCGATTTACTCAAAACGGTAGAGGACATTATTAGTAAAGTCCGTCATGGCGGGGATAGTGTGGTGCTAGAATTGACGCAGCAGTTTGATCAACATCCAGCAACGACGATGAAGGCTTTAGAATTATCCAAAGAGGCACTTGCTGAAGCATTTGCCAATCTTGATGATGCCGTGAAAAGCGCTCTGACCACAGCAGCGACGCGCGTGCAGAGCTTTCATGAGCGCCAAGTACAAGAGTCATGGCAGTATGAAGATGAGTTCGGCAATCGTTTAGGTCAAAAGGTCACGCCGCTTGACCGTGTCGGCATTTATGTGCCGGGCGGTCTGGCATCTTATCCTTCTTCAGTATTAATGAACGCTATCCCTGCCAAAGTTGCTGGTGTCAAAGAAGTCATCATGGTCGTACCCGCTCCAAAAGGTGTGCTCAATCCCTTGGTATTAGCGGCGGCGCATTTGGCACAAGTTGATCGCGTTTTTACTATTGGCGGCGCGCAAGCAGTAGCGGCATTGGCATATGGTACTGAAACGATTCCGGCAGTAGATAAAATCACTGGACCGGGCAACAAATATGTTGCAGCCGCCAAACGCGCGGTATTTGGTCAAGTCGGTATCGATATGATTGCCGGACCTTCTGAGGTACTGGTTTATGCAGAAGGCACGGCGAAAGACCGTGCTGATTGGTTAGCGATGGATTTATTATCACAGGCAGAGCATGACTGTATTGCCCAAGCGATTTTTGTGACTACAAGTGAAAAACAGCTTAAAGAAGTCGCCATTGAAATTGAAAAAGCCTTGGCTGAATTACCCAAGGCAGATATCGCTCGTGATTCGCTAAAAAATCGTGGCGCGCTTATCTTGGTTAAAGATCGTGCAGAAGGCATGGCAGTTATCAATCGCGTTGCGCCTGAGCATTTGGAGCTGTCTGTTGATAATCCAGACGCGTTGCTTGGTAGTATTCGTCATGCAGGTGCTATCTTTATGGGACGTCATACGCCAGAGGCAATCGGTGACTACTGTGCAGGACCGAATCATGTGCTACCGACATCGGGTACAGCACGCTTTTCGTCACCGCTTGGCGTCTATGATTTTCAAAAGAAGTCATCTATTATTTATTGTAGTGAAGCGGGCAGTAAGCCTTTGGCTGAGACGGCAGATATTTTAGCGCAGCATGAGGACTTAGAAGCCCATGCGCGTTCAGCCCGTTATCGTTACCAGTCCTAATTTTTTCAAAGACAATTATTGGAATAACAGGTCTTTGGATAACAATTATTGGAATAATAGTTTTGGAAATAACCATTTCTGTGATTAATAGTAGGATAACTTATGAGTGAATCAAAGATAGATAACAGACTTTGGTCATCTAAAGCGCGTAATTTATCGCCGTATGTTCCTGGCGAGCAGCCCCAGCATGACGATTTGTGCAAGTTGAACACCAATGAAAATCCATTTCCACCTTCACCAAAAGTGGCTGAGGCGATTATTGAAGTCTTAGCGCAGCAAGCGGATGATTTGCGCTTGTATCCTGCACCTGAGTCTGAAGAATTGCGCGGCGCATTGGCCACGCTTTATGATCTTGATATCAATCAAGTGTTCGTTGGTAATGGCTCAGATGAAGTATTGGCACTGGTATTTGCCAGCTTCTTCTTAAAAGAGCGCCCAATTTTGGCGCCTGATATTAGCTACAGCTTTTATCCCGTTTATGCTAATACCTTTGGTATAGAGCTTGTGCAAATCCCATTAGAAGCAGATTTTAGTATCAGTCCTGATGCCTATCGTCGACCTTGCAGTGGTATCATTATTGCCAATCCAAATGCGCCAACCGGTTTATTATTGTCGCTTGCTGATATCCGTAAGCTTGCAGGCGAGCACTCAAACTCAGTGATTGTGATTGATGAGGCGTATATTGATTTTGCTCAGCTAGAAGAGAGTAGTCCAGACGTAGAAGTATCAGCGGTTAGCCTTATTAATGAATTTGATAACTTGCTAGTTACCCAGACCTTTTCAAAATCGCGTTCGCTTGCTGGACTGCGTGTCGGTATGGCATTTGGTAATGCCTCGTTGATTGAAGCATTAACGCGTATGAAAAACAGCTTTAATAGCTATCCACTTGATAAGTTGGCACAAGCTGGTGCAACAGCTAGCGTCTTAGATGTTGAATACTTTGAGAAAACCCGCCAGCAGGTCATTGATTTGCGTACATCGTTGACAGCTGAGTTGACGGCCTTAGGTTATGACGTACTGCCATCACATGCCAACTTTGTCTTTGCGCGTCCTCATGATGGTGCTGCCAGTCAAATAGCAGAAGTATTACGTGAGCAAGGTATCATTGTTCGTCATTTTGATAAGCCGCGTATTAATGAGTATTTGCGCATTACGATTGGCACCGCTGCCCAGAACGAGCGTTTAATTGATGCGTTAAAATCGCTACAAGCTGTAGCGGATGTCGAGGCAAATTAATACCTAGCTCAACTATAGTACTAAAACAATGTTTCATAAGTAATAAAAAGAGCCTGCTCACATGATGTTAGCAGGCTCTTTTGTGCCGCTTTAAGCTGTTTTCGAATATAAAGCTCAGTGGTTGGCTGTTTTAGCAAGGACAGATAATAGGTTGCCGACTTTATCTAGGCACTCCTGATATTCAGCATCGCAGTCTGAGGCAACGGTAATACCTCCACCCGCCCATAAACTGACTTGTTTGCTATTGTCAGCTGTGCTGGTCGCTTGCAGTGTGCGAATCAGTACATTCCACTGACCGCTACCATCAAAGTTCATATAGCCCATAGTGCCACAATAAGCACTACGCGGTGCCGCTTCCAATTCTGCAATAATCTCCACCGCCCGTTTCTTTGGCGTGCCAGTAATTGATCCTGCAGGCAAACTGCCAAATAAGACGCTTAACGGATGGGTATCTGTCTTGAGCTCGGCGGTAATGGTGCTGACCATATGATGTACATTACTAAAGCTCTCGATCGCAAATAGCTGAGGCACTTTTACGCTACCGATTTTGGCGTATTTACCCAAGTCATTACGTAACAAATCCACAATCATAACGTTTTCTGCACGGTCTTTTTCGCTGTTGATTAACTGCTGCTTGTAGTCATTATCTTGTTCGATTGTTAAGCCGCGCGGCATGGTTCCTTTGATTGGCTTGGTACGTATATGATGCTTGCCAGTCTCAATATCTTTGCTAAAGGTAAAAAACAATTCCGGCGAACAGCTTAATAATTCAAACTGCTGGTTTGATGTATTTACTTTACCTTCATGATTATAGCTATCAATGGCTATATATCCTGCAAAAGGTGCTTGGGTATTAGTGTGCAAAGCAGGTAAATAGTCAATGAGGCTTGTGACTGAATTATCTTCATAAGTGCTTAAATAGCCACTCCATGCTTGGGTTAAATTGATTTGATAACAATCGCCTTGTTGCAAATAATTTTGCGTTTGATGAAACGCCTGCTGATAATGCTGTTTGCTCCACTGAGCTTCTAGTAATAAAGGCGGCTTTTTACAGGAGTATTTTTTAGTGCCATTCTCATTCGATAGTTGATTATCCAAACCATCTAAATAAGATGTCAGCACTCTGATTAGTGCATTTGTATCCTGCTGGACTGAGCTGCTGTCAGAGTTATTATTGTTATCATTTTTTACCTTTAGCTGCCAACTGCTTTGACTGTCTGAATCAGCGGTTAGGTAAATATCATAATGCCCCAATAACGCGCACGGCTGTGCTGCCATCTCAATATTGGCAGTTGGGCTTAATTCATGAGCGCCAATGTCATAACTGATAAAACCTATTAAGCCATGCTGATAATACGGCGACTGATTATCCTGACTTATTGAAATTGAGCTAGCACTGTTATTTTCATGAGCCCGACTGTAAGCAATTAATTCTTCTTGCCAGTCGCTATAACTCATATAGCTTGTAATAGCACTATCACTGGAATTACTATAAAGGTGAACATGCCCACGCCGTGTTTTCTCGATTTTATAAAGGTTTCCCTGCTTAGTAGCATGCAGCTTGTCATTAGTCACAGGATAAACGCACCAGCTCGTCTTTGGTAAGAAGCCAATCACAGGTCGCCCATCATTATTGAGCCAAACCAGCTGCCAGTTTGCTTTACTATTTTGTTCTAACAAATGTCGTTGCAGGTGCAGCATTAATTCGGCAGCAGATAAGTCACCAAAACGCCAGCTAGTTTTGCTAGCTGGCGGTAGGGCAGAATCTGTCTGCACAGTGGTATGAGTATCTATTACAACCATAGTTTAAGCGTCAAACTTTTTGATGATTAGTGTTGCATTAGTACCGCCAAAGCCAAAGCTATTGCTCATAAGAGTTTCAAGCTCAACATCGCGTTTTTCAGTGACGATATCAAAGCCTTTGGCAGCCGGATCTAATTCTGTAATATTGATACTTGGTGCAATAAAGCTGTCTTGTAACATCAGTAAGCAATAAATCAGCTCTTGTGCACCAACCGCACCTAAGCTATGACCTGTCATAGACTTAGTCGAGCTAATAGCAGGCACTTTACTGATATCGTTATCAAATACTTTAGCAATAGCTTTAAGCTCAGTGATGTCACCAAGTGGCGTACTGGTACCATGGCTATTGATATAATCTACGCTTTCTAAACCCGCTTCAGCAAGCGCCAGCTTCATACAGCGTACTGCGCCTTCACCGCTTGGCGCGACCATTTCTGCGCCATCAGAGCTGGCACCATAACCGACGATTTCAGCCAAGATATTGGCACCGCGCGCCTCGGCATGCTCAAGACTTTCAACGACCACCATCGCGCCACCTGCCGCGATAACAAAACCATCACGGTCTTTATCATAGGCTCTTGAGGCAAGCTCTGGGGTGTCGTTATATTGAGTGCTGACCGCGCCCATGGCATCAAACATACAAGACTGTGTCCAATGTTCGGCCTCACTACCACCAGCCAGTATCACATCGGCTTTACCCAATTGAATCAGCTCGGCAGCATGACCGATACAATGCGTCGATGTGGCACAAGCAGAGGTTAATGAGTATGAGATACCTTGGATTTTTAGACCAGTAGCAAGCGCCGCCGATACTGAGCTGCCCATAGTTTTTGGTACAGCCATCGCACCAACGCCGCGTAACCCTTTTTCTCGCATGGCGTCTATTGCATTGGCGATATTTTCTGTTGACGCGCCGCCAGAGCTGGCAACCACACCCACGCGTGGATTACTATTGATGGTTTCGAGAGATAGACCGGCGTGCTCAATCGCATTTAGGGCGCTGACATAAGCATATAGGCTTGCGTCACTAAAAAACCGTTTTAGTTTGCGGTCAATAGCTGAGGTATCAAGCTGTGAGTGATCAATACTGCCGCTGACGTGTGATTTGAACTCGTGCTCAGCATAAGATTCGTTGAACGTGATGCCAGAGCGTCCTTGTTTAAGAGCCTCTGTGACAGTAGCCAAATCATGTCCGATACAAGAGACAATCCCTGCTCCAGTGATAACAACGCGGCGCATACAATATTCCTTATTAGTAACGATTTTTTTGATAATTACTTTTAATCATCGTTTTAAAATATCTGCTTCTACCATATCACTTTATCTCTATCTGTCTTTGATAATATAATGTGTTGTTATATCAAGGCATTTCAGTGCTAGAAGCGGACTCTAACGCTATCATGGATTCATAGAGAGTTGAGAGAAATAGAGTGCAGGTAAATAATGGTACAAGTGTACTTTGAATTATGGCATATGATACCGTATCGAGGTGGCAAAATGTTTGAGTAAATGCAAAATAATAATAAAATAGGGCTTATCAGCAACAATGGTTATTCTATAGTTTTATGCAGTTTGTTATTAAGAAGCAAACAATAAGGGCGATGCATGCCATGGTACAAGCTTCTTTAATATGAGCTAATGTAATAGATATACTATGATGGTTAAGTTGTTATCGATAAATGACACTTTTAGATACAAAAGGGCTGATAGCGATAACATTGTTCGCACTGACACTCACAATAGGGGTTCGCTAGAATGGCAAACAGCGTATTATTATAAAAAGGGTGTTAGAGCAGCATTTTAACAATAGTGATTTAACACTTAGTACTTTAACCATATTACTTTATAACAAACATCATATTAAGGATATTAAGATGGGAAAGCGTAGCACTTTATCGAAAGGTATTAGTACGGTTGGCTCTTTTACGCGTAGCAATCTAGAGCGTATGGGTGCCATGATTGATAGCGCGAATGCAAAAACTGGTAAACCGCGTCAATTTAAAGCGGTGAACTTAGGCGATGAAGATTACCAACAAGATTTGTTCCGTGAGCAAACGTTAAAAGCCACTCAGCAGTTATTGGGCACACGCTTTGCTGCTTATGGTAAATATGCCAAAAAAGTGGTGCCGAACAGCTTCTTTGAGTCGACCGTTGATGGCGCTTTTGCTCAAATTGCTAAGCTTGCCGACAACTGGAGTCAGATTGATTTACCGAATCAGCATCGCTTTGCCAATATTGTGAGCTTAGACGACGAGCAGCGTTACGCGTTAGCGACCGATATCGCCAATCAAAACCGTGCATTAGCGACGCTTGGCGGTGTTACAGGTTTGGCAGGTTTGCCGGGCTTGCTTGCGGATACATTATGGTTATTGTTGGTTTCTCTACGCACCGTTTATCAATTGGGCGCTGTATATAACAAGCCGTTGACTGGCAAGCAAGGCGTCAAAATGGCCTATGAGTTACTTGCCAATGCAGATCTCAGCAAAATGCAAGAGAAGCAAGCATTGCTGGCAGGTATTGGTATTGGTAAAGGTTTACTGGATAGCGCCCAAAGCAGCGGTTTACACAATGAGCTCAAAAACTTAGGCTTGCAGAATAAAAAAGTTAATTTTTACGCAGAGCAAGTGGACAGTATTGCCAGTCAGGTCGGTGTTGATTTGGATCAGATCAACTTAACATGGATACGTCGATTCCTGCCAGCCACTGCCGTTATCGTTGGTATGCGCTATAACAGTCAGCTGATTGATGAGGTCATTGGCGTTGCTCAAGCAACTTTTGCGCCAGAAGCTAAGCTTGCCAATCGTGCTATTACTGATGATAGTAGCAGCGAAGTAAAGGTTAGTAAGGCAACGGGCAGCACTGAGCAGAAAGAAAAAGAATCAAAAGATGCAGCATCAAAGAACATAAAGTTAGACGCTAATGCTGCAAAAGAGGATGCAAAAGATACTCAGAAAAAAGCTGACGATAAAGAAAACGATGTTCAAAATGATGTTGATGCTATAGCTGACGAAAAGAAGACTAGTGAAAAGAAAGTCGACAGCATTAAGAATGATAAGCAGAATAGTGCAGATAAATCTTCTGACAGCAAAACAAAAAAAGCAGCTGCTAAGTCGAGTAAATAATAAGCCATTAAGGTTTATTGATTATTTCGTTTTAGAATACTGAAGATCTACGTAATTGCTATTTATCTTTAATGTTGGCGATATCGGCTTACTTCTATTGAAAATTAAACCGATATCGCCATATAGCTCAGGTAAATGACTGTTTTTTATCTCTAAATATCTTATCTAAATGATGTAAGCATCTACTTTTGATACCGTATTTAGTTAGCTGTTTTTTCGGTTATGCCGTTAAAAACAGATAAAGTGGTATAGTAGTAGACCGAATACATATCTATCCGCTGCTGTAAAGTCCAACTGCTCATAAGTGGTTGAAATAGCAGCAACAAGTCTTTATAATACACTGTCCTAAAAATGGGTGTGCCAAAATCTGTCGTTAAAGTCAGATGGATGGTGCGTTTCCCTATTTTTTTGTTTTTTACCAAACGGGAGAAGGATGCCTCATGGCAACAACTAACCAATTGATTCGTAAAGGTCGCAAAACCATCAAGGAAAAGTCAAAAGTTCCTGCGTTGGAAGCGTGCCCACAACGCCGTGGTGTATGTACTCGCGTATATACTACTACCCCTAAAAAACCTAACTCAGCCATGCGTAAAGTATGTCGTGTACGTTTGACTTCAGGTTATGAAGTATCAAGCTACATCGGCGGCGAAGGTCATAACCTACAAGAGCACAGTGTTGTTCTTATCCGCGGTGGTCGTGTAAAAGATCTACCAGGTGTACGTTATCACACCGTTCGTGGTGCACTAGATTGCGCAGGCGTTAAAGACCGTAAGCAAGGTCGTTCTAAATATGGTGCTAAGAAACCTAAAGTTTAATAACTAACCGTTATTAAATGAGTTTCTTTGTATCAAACATTAACTGTGCATGGGTCTGATGTGAGTAATTTTTGACCAAATGAGTCATTAACCTTTATCACACACCGCCATGCAGTAAGGCTGACTGACAACTCGATATAACGCCATCCAATATTAATTGGTGCGAGATTGTGAATGTCAGACACTCCTGAAGAAAAGGATATTTATTATGCCAAGACGTCGCGTCGTTGCTACCCGTGAGATCCTACCGGATCCTAAGTTTGGTAGCCAAACTGTTGCAAAATTCATCAACCATGTCATGAGTCATGGTAAAAAATCTACTGCTGAGCGTATCGTTTACGGTGCACTTGAGACAGTAAGCCAAAAGCGTAACATCGAAGATCCAGTTTCTTTCTTTGAAGAAGTATTGGAAAATGTTCGCCCAATGGTTGAAGTAAAAGCTCGCCGTGTTGGTGGTGCAACCTACCAAGTGCCAATGGAAGTACGCCCCTCCCGTCGTACCGCCTTGGCTATGCGTTGGTTAGCTGAAGCTGCTGCAAAGCGTTCTGAAAAATCAATGGCTTTGCGTTTAGCTGGCGAATTGAATGATGCTGCTGATGGCAAAGGTAATGCTATGAAGAAGCGTGACGAAGTTCACCGCATGGCAGATGCTAACAAAGCATTCTCTCATTACCGTTTCTAAGCTACTCTTAATTAAGCTGTTCTTTTAAATATAGCTTTTTAAAAGTAGTTTTGGGTGACTGGTGTATGCCAGTCATCTAGATATAATTTATTTATTCTATTGATTGTCGCCATTGTTAATAAATGATCTGCTTGTAATTATTGAAAGATAATAACAGACACACTCATTTCAGATGGCGGACATCTGTCAAGATGCTGTTCTGAAAAGGGATGCTATTCTGTAAAGAAAGTCTCCTGAGTTTGATGCCGCACTATTCTTAGTAGTTACTCTTTTTTGCCCGTATTAGGTTCAATGATTAGTAATATTGCAGGGCTGAATGGCTTTGTCATAGAGTAGAGGTAGAGACACAACACATTAATATATACACGAATTTCCCTAGGAAAACACTATGGCTCGTAAAACTCCCCTAAAGCGCTATCGCAATATTGGTATCTCTGCGCACATTGATGCTGGTAAAACGACCACTACTGAACGTGTTTTGTTCTATACCGGTGTTAGCCACAAGATTGGTGAAGTACATGATGGCGCAGCCACTATGGACTGGATGGAGCAAGAACAAGAGCGTGGTATTACTATCACCTCAGCGGCGACAACTTGTTTTTGGTCAGGTATGGCAAAACAGTTTGACGAACACCGTATCAATATCATTGACACCCCAGGTCACGTTGACTTCACGATTGAAGTTGAACGTTCTATGCGTGTTCTTGATGGCGCTTGCATGGTTTACTGTGCAGTAGGCGGCGTTCAGCCACAGTCTGAAACCGTATGGCGTCAGGCAAACAAATATAAAGTTCCACGTCTTGCATTCATTAACAAAATGGATCGCGTTGGCGCTGATTTCTACCGCGTAGTAGAACAGATCAAAACTCGTCTAGGCGGCAAGCCAGTACCATTGGTTATCCCAATTGGTAAAGAAGACGACTTTGAAGGCGTTGTAGATCTAGTAACGATGAAAGCCATCTATTGGGACGAAGCGTCTCAAGGTATGGAATATGATGAGCGTGAAATCCCAGCAGAACTACAAGAAAAAGCGGAAGAATATCGTGAGTATCTAGTAGAAAGCGCTGCTGAAGCGACTGAAGAATTGATGAATGAGTATCTTGAGAACGGTGAATTAACTGTTGATCAAATTAACTCTGCTATTCGCCAGTTGACTATTGATAACGAAATCATTCCTCTTCTTTGCGGTACTGCCTTTAAAAACAAAGGTGTACAGAAGATGTTGGACGCTGTTATTCAGTATCTTCCTGCACCAATGGATGTACCTGCTATTAAAGGTATCCTGGATGACAAAGATGAATCTGAAGGCACTCGTGAAGCGTCAGACGAAGCACCGTTCTCAGCTTTAGCATTCAAAATCATGAATGACAAGTTCGTTGGCAACTTAACCTTCGTTCGTGTTTATTCAGGTGTTCTAAAGCAAGGTAGCAGCGTTTACAACCCAGTTAAAATGAAACGTGAGCGCGTTGGCCGTATCGTACAGATGATGGCAAACTCTCAAGAAGAGTTGCAAGAAATCCGTACTGGTGATATCGCAGCCTTGGTTGGCATGAAAGATGTAACCACTGGTGATACGTTGTGTGATGAGCAAAATGTTATTACGCTTGAGCGTATGGAATTCCCAGATCCAGTTATCAGTCTAGCGGTTGAACCTAAAACCAAAGCTGACCAAGAAAAAATGTCAATCGCTTTAGGTCGTTTGGCGAAAGAAGATCCATCGTTCCGTGTACATACTGACGAAGAATCTGGTCAGACTATCATCAGTGGTATGGGTGAGCTGCATCTTGAGATTCTTGTTGACCGTATGAAGCGTGAGTTTGGTGTTGAAGCTAACATCGGCGCACCTCAGGTTGCTTATCGCGAAACGATTCGTAACACGGTTGAGCAAGAAGGCAAATTCGTACGTCAGACTGGTGGTCGTGGTAAATTCGGTCACGTTTGGTTACGTCTTGAGCCTATGGATCCAGCTGGCGATGTTCTTTATGAATTTAAAGAAGAAGTTGTTGGTGGTACGGTACCAAAAGAATTCCACGGTGCGGTTGATAAAGGTATTCAAGAGCGCATGAAAAATGGCGTACTTGCAGGTTACCCAATCGTTGGCGTAAAAGCGACCTTGTATGATGGTTCTTACCATGATGTTGACTCGGATGAGTTATCATTTAAAATGGCTGGTTCTATCGCATTCCGTAAAGGCTTCATGGCTGCAAACCCAACGCTACTTGAGCCAGTGATGAAAGTAGAAGTTGAAACACCTGAAGACTATATGGGCGATATCATGGGCGATCTTAACCGTCGTCGTGGTATGGTTCAAGGTATGGAAGACTTACCTGGCGGCACTAAGCAGATTCGTGCTGAAGTACCATTAGCGGAAATGTTTGGCTATGCCACACAAATGCGTTCAATGTCACAGGGCCGTGCAACTTACTCTATGGAATTCCAAAAGTACGCTGAAATTCCAAAATCAGTTGCAGAAGCTATCATCTCTAAATTCAACAATAAAGATGATGACGAATAAGCAAAAATCTATCGATAATGGCAATATAGGACATATCTTTATATTGTCAGTAGATAATCGAGCAATAATTGGTTAAAAGACTTGTTATTGCTCGTGATTTTCTTATAATATCTGCACATTAGTATGTGCACCCTTTTAACAGTTATCTTAATGTGGTCAGTATTCACTTAATTACTTTATATAAATTAAGCAGTTGACCCTAAAAAAAGAGGAAATACCCATGGCAAAGGCCAAGTTTGAACGTCTAAAACCACATGTTAACGTCGGTACCATCGGACACGTTGACCACGGTAAAACCACCCTTACCGCTGCAATCGCAACCGTAGCTGCAATCACCTCTGGTGGCGAAGCCAAAGACTACGCGTCTATTGACTCAGCACCAGAAGAAAAAGCACGTGGCATCACCATCAACACCTCACACGTAGAATATGACACCCCATCACGTCATTACGCTCACGTTGATTGCCCAGGTCACGCCGATTATGTTAAAAACATGATCACTGGTGCCGCCCAGATGGACGGCGCAATCCTAGTCGTATCTGCAACTGACGGCCCTATGCCACAAACTCGTGAGCACATCCTGCTTTCACGTCAGGTTGGCGTACCGTACATCGTTGTATTCATGAACAAATGTGATGTTGTTGATGACGAAGAATTGCTTGAACTAGTAGAAATGGAAGTTCGTGAATTATTAAGCGACTATGACTTCCCAGGTGATGACACCCCAATCATCCATGGTTCTGCAACTGAAGCCCTAAAAGGCTCACAAGAAAAATATGGTCAACCAGCCGTTGTAGAACTATTAAACGTTCTTGACACCTACATCCCAGAGCCAGAGCGTGACATCGACAAAGCATTCCTAATGCCAATCGAAGACGTATTCTCAATCTCAGGTCGTGGTACTGTTGTAACTGGCCGTGTTGAATCTGGTATCGTACGCGTTGGCGACGAAATCGAAATCGTCGGTATCCGTGACACTCAAAAAACCACCTGTACTGGTGTAGAGATGTTCCGTAAACTGCTTGACGAAGGTCGTGCAGGCGAAAACTGTGGCGTACTACTACGTGGTACTAAGCGTGAAGACGTACAACGTGGCCAAGTACTAGCTAAGCCAGGTTCAATCACTCCTCATACCAAGTTTGACGCTGAAGTATATGTATTGTCAAAAGAAGAGGGTGGTCGTCACACACCATTCCTAAACGGCTATCGTCCACAGTTCTACTTCCGTACGACTGACGTAACTGGCGCAATCCAATTACAAGACGGTACTGAAATGGTTATGCCTGGTGATAACGTTGAGATGGGCGTAGAGCTTATCCACCCAATCGCTATGGACAAAGGTCTTCGCTTCGCTATTCGTGAAGGCGGCCGTACTGTAGGCGCTGGTGTTGTTGCTAACGTATTGAACTAATACTTAACGCTGTCAGAGCAATCTGATTGTTGTTAATAATTAGTCAAAAGCCATCCTCGAAAGAGGGTGGCTTTTTTTTGAGTATGGTTTGCTAAATCGCAGAAGTGCTAATCAATTTAGTATTTATTAAAATAAGGTCTGTATGTTTAAAAGTTTAAAGCAATAAATCTATCTCAGATTTTGACTTCTATTTTTGATTTTAAACAGAATTTTCTGACTTTTATTCATTAAAGTAATGATTCATTGTATTAAGCAAATAAAATATCGTCTTAAAACTTGCATTCTTAGTAAAACCTTGTATAATTATCAGCCTTAACACCCCTAGGCGATTGGCTCAATTGGTAGAGCATCGGTCTCCAAAACCGAGGGTTGTAGGTTCGAGTCCTACATCGCCTGCCATCTTCTTATCACATCTTTGTCATACCCCACCATCTCCGAAGTGAGTTCTTTATGAGCAATAATCAAGATAACCTCGAGACTAAGTTATCTGATGCCAAGGCAGTTGCTGGTGGAATGCTGTCCAAAGATAAGCATATTTCAGCGGGGAATCAAACGACTGCTGTTGAGATTGCTAAGACGGGTTCAGTAAAAGATGTGATTTTGTGGCTACTAGCCGCAGTTGTTTTAATTGGTGCAACGTTAGTTAATCAATATCTGCCCGGCTATTGGCAACCTGCCAATGACCTTTGGGTACGTATTGGTATTATCGTTGCGCTTTTTGTATTTGCGCTGTTATGTCTTGCAATGACGAATCAGGGCCGTGCATTTAAAACTTTATTGAAAGACGCTGCTGTAGAACTACGCCGCGTTACTTGGCCTGGCAAAGACGAAACCTTCCAATATACATGGCAAACGATTGTCATGATTGCGGTTGTTGGTTTATTAGTTTGGCTATTAGATAACTTTTTTAATTGGTTCGTTGGCATATTTATTGGTTAATGGCGCGTATTAGCGACTGTTTAGCCAAGATTTATGGATAACGACTTACTTATAATGATCAGGAGCGTGATATGCGTTGGTATATTGTCCAAGCATTTTCAGGATATGAAAAGCAAGTACAGCGTTCATTAACTGATCGTATTAATCGTAGTGAATTCGCTGAGTTTTTCGGCGATGTATTGGTACCTACTGAAGAAGTCGTCGAAATGAAAGACGGCAAAAAACGTAAAAGTGAGCGTAAGTTCTTTCCGGGTTATGTATTGATCCAGATGGATATGAACGACAATACTTGGCACATCGTTAAAGATTGCCCACGTATTATGGGCTTTGTTGGCGGTACGCCAGAGACGCCTGCGCCGATTACGGAAGTAGAAGCTGATCGTATTCTAAACCGTTTGAATCAGACTGAAACTGACCCGCGTCCTAAGACTCTATTTGAGCCGGGCGAAGAGTTATTGGTTATCGATGGTCCATTCACTGACTTTAAAGGGTTGGTTGAAAAAGTGGATTACGAAAAGTCTAAATTACATTTAACTGTAAACGTATTTAATCGACCGACTCAGGTTGAGCTTGAGTTTAGTAAAGTTGAGAAGCTAGATTAAATCAGCAAAAAAGTTCATCAACCGGGGAGCTGTTAGTCAATAAGGTTTATACCACATTGATTTGGCGCTATTACCCATTTAGGAGAGTATCATGGCTAAGAAGATTGATGGTTACATCAAACTGCAAGTGCCTGCAGGCAAAGCAAATCCTTCACCACCGATTGGTCCAGCATTGGGTCAAAAAGGCGTGAACATTATGGCGTTCTGTAAAGAATTTAACGCTGCGACCTCAAACCAAGAGCCGGGTTTACCGATTCCTACTGAGATCACTGTATACAGTGATAAGTCTTTTACCTTCATCATGAAGTCACCACCTGCTGCTTACCTTTTGCGTAAGGCTGCTGGTATTGCTAAAGGTTCTGGTACACCTAACACCGCTAAAGTCGGTAAAGTTGACCGTGCTCAGTTAGAAGACATCGTTAAGACTAAAGATGCAGATTTAACTGCTGCTGATCTTGATGCTGCTGTTCGTACCATCGCTGGTACTGCACGTTCAATGGGTATTACCGTGGAGGGTGTGTAAATGAGTAAACTTACTAAGCGTCAAAAAGAAATCAATAGCCGTATTGAGCACGAAAAACAATACACGATCGAAGAAGCGGTTCAAATTCTAAACGATTTGCCAGCTCTTAAATTCAAAGAGTCTATTGATATCGCTGTAAACTTGGGCGTTGACCCACGTAAATCTGATCAAGTTGTACGTGGCGCAACCAATCTACCTGCGGGTACTGGTAAAACCAAACGCGTTGCTGTATTTGCTCAAGGTGCTGCTGCTGAAGCCGCCAAAGAAGCTGGTGCTGACATCGTTGGTTTTGAAGACCTAGCAGAATCAATCAAAGCCGGTAACATGGACTTTGACGTGGTTATCGCTGCTCCTGATGCAATGCGTGTTGTTGGTCAATTAGGTACTATCTTAGGCCCACGTGGTCTAATGCCTAACCCTAAAGTCGGTACGGTTACGCCTAACGTTGCTGAAGCTGTTCTTAACGCTAAAGCTGGTCAAGCACAGTATCGTGTAGACAAAGCAGGTATTATCCACACGACTATCGGTCAAGTTGGTTTTACTGCTGAGCAAGTAATCCAAAATGCTGAAGCACTGATTTCAGATTTGAGACGTGCTAAGCCTGCTACTTCTAAAGGTACTTTTATTAAGAAAATTACCTTGTCTAGCACCATGGGTCCTGGTCTAAGTATCGATCCAGTTCCATATCGCACAGCGAAATAATTAAGTATGATCTGTTATTCAACGATTTTGAATAATGGGACAAAATATTTTAAAGAATTAGGTCAGCGTAGCAAACGCTATGCTGTCTAAGACCGTAGGTAGAGAGCGGTTTGGTAGAATGGATTATGACTCTTGTAGATCAAAATTCATTACATTGAGCTGCTGTTGTTAATCGATGACAGATGAAAATCTTAATTGTCCTACGCAGACGGTGGCCCACCCAGTTGTTGATAAGAGCCGATAGGGCAACCTATCACTTGATGTCATTCTGATAACGGTGCCGTAATCAGTCGTTATGAGTACATTTGTTTTTAATAAATATAACTCGTAACGTGTCGTATCAAGTCAATCTTAGTTTGTAATTTAGATTACAGGATGATTGATTAGATTAAAGGAGTCAACTTATGGCATTAACGCTAGAGCAAAAACAACAAGTTGTGGCTGAAGTGTCTGAAGTTGCTGCTAATGCTTACTCAGCAGTAGCTGCCGAATATCATGGTATTGGTGTTGCAAAGCTTACTAAGCTACGCGAACAAGCCCGTGAAAAAGGCGTCGTTTTAAAAGTGGTAAAAAATACCCTAGCAAAACGTGCGTTTGAAGGCACTAAATTTGAGAGCATGTCAGACCGTATGACTGGTCCATTACTTTTGGCTTTCTCTATGGAAGATTTGGGATCTGCCGCTCGAGTCATTTTTGACTTCAGCAAAGATCACAAAGCTTTAGAGACCAAATTGGTATCAGTTGGTGGTGTTGTTTATGGTCCAGAAGAGCTAGAGCGCGTATCGAAGCTACCAACTCGCGACGAAGCAATCTCTATCTTGATGGCTACTATGAATGCACCAGTGACCAAGCTTGTCCAGACTATGAACGCAGTTCCTGGCAAGTTCGTTCGCACTGTTGCAGCAATCAAAGACGCAAAAGAAGCTGCTTAATTGCTTGTTTTAACGTAACTTTGACATCGCCGATTGCACTTTATTGCCAACACTATTTGAAAATTTGGCAAGCAATCCAAGCGATTTTAAAATCAATTAATTTTTATCAGATAACGGAGAGTTCTCATGGCACTATCTAAAGATGACGTGTTAAACGCAATCGCTGAAATGTCAGTAATGGATATCGTTGAATTAATCAGCGCTATGGAAGAAAAATTCGGCGTAACAGCTGCTGTTGCCGCTGCACCTGCTGCTGCTGGTCCTGCTGCTGCTGCTGCTGAAGAAAAAGACGAGTTTGACGTTGTTCTTGCCAGCTTTGGCGAGAAGAAAGTTGGCGTAATTAAAGCCGTACGTGAAGCTACTGGTCTTGGCCTGAAAGAAGCGAAAGATTTGGTTGAAAGCGCTCCAGCTCCAATCAAAGAAGGCGTTAACAAAGCTGAAGCTGAAGAGTTGAAAAAGAAACTTGAAGAAGCTGGTGCAACTGTTGAACTAAAATAGTTTAACGGCAGTACGAAAAAAAGCTGGTAATGCCTTGCATTATCAGCTTTTTTTTACTATAATTCGTAGCTTGACCTTTTGTGTCTGCCAACAGTCGTAAGCAACAACACGGTGGATACCCATCAAAAGGACAGACGATATACATGCAAGCACACTTAGTAGTTATTGAAATCAGATAATGTGGCTAAACGTCAATAGATGTTTGGCATTTTTTTGTGTCTGCACGTTTTCTATTAACATTATCACTTATATTGACTCTGAATATTATTATTTATAAGCATTATAATTGTCCTATTTATTACTAATCAAAAACTATTGAATAAGCTTTCTAGCGTGATTTTACTGTCAGTATATAGGCTCGTAGACGGTATACATCAGCGACGATATTGATTTTGGCAGTAACCAGTTTGGATGTTAAATCGTTTATACACAATGCTAGTCGCATTTATATTTAGATAAAGCAACTGTCACTTAAGCTTTAAAAGTGACATATTGGCAACACTTTAAGATTGAAGTTTTCGCTCTGAGCAGTCATATAGGCTGACTTAAATGAAGATAGCAAGATCGTATTTAGAGTGCAAAGCAAGCACTGATTGTTAAAATAGTAATTGATACAACGCCCTAAAAAGATTAACTGTGCTTTAAAAAGAACACCTGTTTTATATTATCGTTTACGTCGCTTAGTTTGCATAGTATTTATGCACGCCAGCCGCGATTTTAATTTGTTTCCACGTTTACTGTAAGGACTCTCGATGGCATATTCTTATACTGAAAAAAAGCGTATTCGCAAAAGTTTTGCTGAATTGCCTACTGTGATGGACATTCCCTATTTGTTGTCTATCCAAGTAGATTCTTATGAGCAATTTTTGCAAGAGCATAAAAAGCCAAAAGCTCGTGAGAATACTGGCTTGCAAGCTGCATACTCTTCTATTTTCCCAATTGAGAGTCACTCTGGTAACGCAGAGCTACAATTCGTTGAATACTATTTAGGTACGCCTGAATTTGATGAGCGTGAGTGTATCTTACGTGGTTCGACATTTGCTGCGCCTATGCGTGTCAAAATTCGCTTAATCATCAAAGACAAAGACAGCAAAGATAAAGACAGCAAAGCGGCTATTAAAGATATCCGTGAGCAAAGCGTCTATATGGGCGAGATGCCATTAATGACCGCTAACGGTACCTTTATTATTAACGGTACTGAGCGTGTAATTGTATCTCAATTACATCGTTCACCTGGTGTGTTCTTTGACCATGATAAAGGTAAGTCGCACTCAAGTGGTAAGGTGCTTTATAACGCGCGTATCATTCCTTACCGTGGTTCATGGTTAGATTTTGAGTTTGATGCAAAAGACTTGGTTTTTGCTCGTATTGACCGTCGTCGTAAGTTATTGGCGTCTATTATTCTACGTGCTTTAGGCTTAAGTACTTCTGAGATCTTAGATTTATTCTTTGATAAAGTGCGAGTTTATAAAGGCGAAGAGCAGTTCGAGATTGATCTAGTTGCAGATCGCTTACGTGGCGAGATGGCACAGTTCGACATCGTGACTCCTGCAGGTGACGTGGTGGTTGAGCAGGGCAAACGTATTAATGCTCGCCGTATCCGTCAGCTTGAAGAAGCAGGTATGACGAAAATCTCGATTCCTGATGAATACTTATATGAGCGCATTTTAGCCGAAGACATCATCGTTAATGATGAAGTTATTGCTCGTGCTAACACGCTGATTGACCATGAATTATTGGTTAAATTAAGTGCGTTTGAAGCCAGTGAATCTATCAAAGAATTTAGTATTCTGTTTACCAACGATATCGACCAAGGTAGTTATATTGCTGATACGCTACGCGCTGATAGTACGTCAAGCCGTGAAGAAGCTTTGATTGAAATTTATAAAGTCATGCGCCCAGGTGAGCCACCAACGGTTGAAACTGCTGAGAAACTTTTTGACAGCATGTTCTTTAACGCGGATCGTTATGACTTATCGAATGTCGGTCGTATGAAGTTTAACCGTCGTTTAGGTCTTGATTTTGTAGATACCGATGACGCTGATATTCAGCGTGAACGTAGCGTATTGACCAATGCTGATATCGTTAACGTTCTAAAAGAGCTTATCGAGATTCGTAATGGTCGCGGTGAAGTCGATGATATTGACCATTTAGGTAACCGTCGCATTCGTTCAGTAGGCGAGATGGCAGAAAACCAATTCCGTGTTGGTCTAGTACGTGTTGAGCGTGCGGTTAAAGAGCGTTTAAGCTCAGCAGAATCTGATAACTTATCGCCACAAGATTTGATTAACTCAAAACCTGTTGCTGCGGCGGTCAAAGAATTCTTTGGCTCGAGCCAGTTATCGCAGTTTATGGATCAGAATAATCCATTGTCTGAAGTCACGCATAAACGCCGTGTGTCTGCATTAGGACCCGGTGGTCTGACCCGTGAGCGTGCAGGCTTTGAAGTACGTGACGTACATGATACCCATTATGGTCGCGTATGTCCGATTGAGACTCCTGAAGGTCCAAACATTGGTTTGATTAACTCATTAGCGACTTTTGCTAAAACCAACAGCTTTGGCTTTTTGGAAACACCTTATCGCCGTGTAGTTGATGGTAAAGTAACGGACGTTATTGAATATCTGTCAGCGATTGAAGAAGTCGGTACGGTCATTGCACAGGCTGATTCACCAGTAACTGCCGATGGCGCGTTATCTGATGAAATGGTTAGTGTACGTAGCTATGGTGAATTCGTCCGTATGCCGCCAGAAAAAGTGACGCATATGGATGTGTCGCCAAGTCAGGTTGTATCTGTAGCCGCTGGTCTGATTCCATTCCTAGAGCATGATGATGCTAACCGTGCCTTGATGGGCTCAAACATGCAGCGTCAGGCAGTTCCTACGCTACGTGCTGATAAGCCATTAGTAGGTACCGGTATGGAGCGTCACGTTGCTCGTGATTCTGGTGTTTGTGTTATTGCTAAGCGTGGCGGTGTAATCGAAGACGTTGATGCCTCACGTGTTGTGGTTCGTGTAAATGAAGATGAGATGATTGCTGGTGAAGCCGGTATAGATATCTATAACTTAGTTAAATATACGCGTTCTAACCAAAACACTTGTATCAACCAACGTATTATTGTTAACCAAGGCGATGCTATTGCTGTAGGCGATATATTGGCCGACGGTCCTTCAACGGATCTTGGTGAGCTAGCACTAGGTCAGAACATCCGCATCGCATTTATGCCGTGGAATGGTTACAACTTCGAAGATTCAATCTTGCTGTCTGAAAAAGTGGTTAAAGAAGATCGTTTCACTACTATTCATATCCAAGAATTGACTTGTGTGGCACGTGATACCAAGCTTGGAACCGAAGAGATTACTGCGGATATTCCAAACGTTGGCGAAGCAGCTCTATCAAGCCTTGATGAAGCTGGTATCGTTTATATCGGTGCTGAAGTTGATGCTGGTGATATCTTAGTTGGTAAAGTGACGCCAAAAGGTGAAACACAACTAACGCCAGAAGAGAAATTGCTCCGGGCTATCTTTGGTGAAAAAGCGGCTGATGTTAAAGATACGTCGCTACGTGTACCAACATCAAGCAAAGGTACGGTTATTGACGTTCAAGTCTTTACCCGTGATGGCGTTGAAAAAGATGCACGTGCAAGAGCGATTGAAAAATCACAGCTTGATAGCTACCGTAAAGATTTAAAAGAAGAGTTACGTATCTTTGAAGAAGCGGCTCGTGGTCGTATTGGTAATCTATTAGATGGTCAAAAAGTCAGTGGTGGTTCAGGTTTAAAAGCCGGTACAGTGATGGCATTGGCTGATATGAAAGATATGAGCCTTGAGACGTTGCTTGACATCCAGCCTGTTGAAGAAGAAATCTCTGAGCGTCTCACGCAAATCGCTGAGTATTTGGTTGATAAGCAAAAAGATATCGATGTGAAGTTTGCTGAGAAAAAACGCAAACTAACCGCTGGTGATGACTTACAACATGGCGTACAAAAAATCGTTAAGGTATATCTAGCGGTTAAGCGTCGTATTCAGCCTGGTGATAAAATGGCTGGTCGTCATGGTAACAAAGGTGTGGTATCACGCATTATGCCAGTTGAAGATATGCCTTATGATGAAAATGGTAATACCGTTGACATCGTCTTGAACCCACTTGGTGTACCATCTCGTATGAACATCGGTCAGGTTCTAGAAACGCATTTGGGTATGGCGGCAAAAGGCTTGGGCGAGAAGATCGATGGTATGCTCAAATCGCAAGCAGCAATCAAAGACTTACGTGACTTCTTAGACAAAATCTATAACCAAGTCGGCGGTGAGCAAGTTGATCTTGATAGCTTGAGTGATGATGACATCATGGCGCTAGCAGACAACTTGCGTGCTGGTGTACCAATGGGCACAGCAGTATTTGACGGCGCAAGAGAAAGCCAAGTTAAAGATCTGTTAGAGCTTGCTGGTATGGATCGCGATGGTCAACAGACGTTGTATGATGGTCGTACTGGTCAGAAGTTTGACCGCAAAGTAACGGTCGGTTATATGTACATGCTCAAACTTAACCATTTGGTTGACGACAAAATGCATGCGCGTTCAACTGGTTCTTACTCACTAGTGACGCAGCAGCCATTGGGCGGTAAAGCTCAGTTTGGTGGTCAGCGCTTCGGTGAGATGGAAGTCTGGGCACTAGAAGCTTACGGCGCGACATATACGCTACAAGAGATGCTGACTGTGAAGTCGGATGACGTTGAAGGCCGTACGCGTATGTACAAAAACATCGTCGATGGTGAGCAATATATGGATCCAGGTATGCCTGAATCGTTTAACGTATTGACCAAAGAAATCAAATCACTGGGTATCAATATTGAGTTAAAACAAAGCAACTAAATCCGTTGTTTAACTTAGTTGTCAACTAAAGGCAGTATGCTCATTGCTGCTGCTTTTAGTGATTTGTCTCAACCCTATTCATTGCCTTCATTCATCTCAACCGCGCTCATAGCTCGCTGTCAGATGATTATAAAGATAACGGAGAAGCAACTTGAAAGATTTACTCGATATCATGCAAAGCCCTACCGGCAACGGTAACCATGAATTTGACAGTATTCAAATTACTTTGGCCTCACCTGATGTGATCAAATCATGGTCTCATGGTGAAGTTAAAAAACCTGAAACGATTAACTATCGTACCTTTAAACCTGAGCGTGATGGTCTATTCTGTGCCAAAATTTTTGGCCCAGTAAAAGACTTTGAATGTTTATGTGGTAAATACAAGCGCCGTAAGTTCCAAGGTGTTATCTGTGAAAAATGTGGCGTTGAAGTCACTACTGCTAAAGTTCGTCGTGACCGCATGGGTCATATCGACTTAGCGAGCCCTGTTGCGCATATTTGGTTCTTAAAATCATTACCAAGCCGTATCGGTCTATTATTAGACATGACGCTACGTGATATCGAGCGTGTGCTTTATTTTGAAAGCTATATCGTAACTGAGCCAGGTCTGACTTCTTTAGAGAAGTATCAGCTGCTTGATGATGAAGATTATTACAAAGCCCTTGAAGAATTTGGCGATGAATTCACTGCCAAAATGGGTGCGGAAGCGGTTCAAGACCTTTTAAAAGACATCGATTTAGATTTAGAGATTGATGAGCTGCGCGAATCAATTCCGCAAACGGGTTCTGAAACCAAGCTTAAAAAGATGTCTAAGCGTCTTAAGTTATTAGAAGCCTTCCGTGATTCTAATAACAAGCCTGAGTGGATGGTGATGAACATCTTGCCAGTACTACCACCAGACTTGCGTCCTCTAGTCCCACTAGAAGGCGGTCGTTTTGCGACTTCAGATCTTAATGATCTATATCGTCGTGTGATCAACCGTAATAACCGTCTAAAGCGTCTGCTTGAGCTAAGCGCTCCTGATATCATCGTACGTAACGAAAAACGTATGTTGCAAGAATCAGTAGATGCCTTGCTTGATAATGGTCGCCGTGGTCGTGCGATTACTGGTAGTAATAAGCGTCCATTGAAATCTTTGGCTGATATGATCAAAGGTAAGCAAGGTCGTTTCCGTCAAAACTTACTAGGTAAACGTGTTGATTATTCTGGTCGTTCGGTGATCGTTGTTGGTCCAACCCTACGTCTACATCAGTGTGGTCTACCAAAGAAAATGGCACTTGAATTGTTCAAGCCATTTACTTATAACAAACTATTGTCTCATGGTTTGGCGACGACGATTAAAGCTGCCAAAAAGATGGTAGAGCGTGAAGAGCCACAAGTGTGGGATATGCTGGCCATGGTTATCCGTGAGCATCCAGTACTCCTTAACCGTGCGCCAACACTTCACCGTTTGGGCTTGCAAGCATTTGAGCCAGTACTAATCGAAGGTAAAGCCATCCAGTTACATCCTCTAGTTTGTACCGCGTTCAACGCTGACTTTGATGGTGACCAAATGGCCGTTCACGTGCCATTGACATTAGAAGCTCAGCTTGAATCTCGTGCGCTCATGATGTCGACCAACAACATCTTGTCTCCTGCGAACGGTGAGCCAATCATCGTACCATCACAGGATGTTGTATTGGGCTTGTATTACATCAGTCGCTCGTCAGTAAATGCCAAAGGCGAGGGCATGATTTTTGCTACCGTTAATGAAGCATTGCGTGCGATTGGTTCAAACGATTTACATGTTAACGCCAAGATTAAAGTTCGTGTCACTGAAACGCATATTGATGATGATGGCAATCGTACTAAAGAGACGAGTATCAAAGATACCGTTGCTGGTCGCTTGTTAATCTGGAACATCATGCCTGTTGGTATGTCGTTTGACGAATGTAATGAAGAGATGACTAAGAAGAATATCTCTAAACTGATCAACTCTTGCTATCGTAAAGTGGGCGTAAAAGAAAGTGTTATGTTTGCTGACCAATTGATGTATCTTGGTTTTGCACAAGCGACACTATCTGGTGTGTCTATCGGTATCGATGACATGGTTATTCCACCACTGAAAAAGCAAATCATCGAAGTCGCTGAAGCTGAAGTGCGTGAAATTGAAGACCAGTTTGAGCAAGGCTTTGTAACGGCTGGTGAGCGTTATAATAAAGTGGTCGATATTTGGTCACGTACTAATGACAAAGTCGCTAAAGCGATGATGGACAACTTAGCGACTGATAAAATTATCAACGCTAAAGGTGAAGAAGAAGAGCAGAAGTCATTTAACTCTATCTTTATCATGTCAGATTCTGGTGCTCGTGGTAGTGCCGCACAGATTCGTCAGCTTGCTGGTATGCGTGGTTTGATGGCTAAGCCAGATGGCTCAATCATTGAAACACCAATTAAAGCGAATTTCCGTGAAGGTTTGACCGTACTTCAGTACTTTATCTCAACGCATGGTGCGCGTAAAGGTCTTGCGGATACGGCATTGAAAACAGCTAACTCAGGTTACTTGACGCGTCGTTTGGTTGACGTAGCACAAGATTTGGTTATTACCAGTGATGACTGTGGTACTGAGCAAGGTTTGCTCATGAAGCCACATATCCAAGGTGGTGAAATCATTGAGAAGTTGGGCGAGCTAGTACTAGGTCGTGTAACGGCACGTGATGTCACTTATAACGATAATGCTGAAAAAATCTTGATTCCAGCGGGTACGTTGATCGATGAGCATTGGGTTAAAGTACTAGATAACAATGCAATCGATGATATCTGGGTACGTTCAGTGATTACTTGTAATATCGAACATGGCGTTTGTTCACAGTGCTATGGTCGTGACCTTGCTCGTGGTCATAAAGTGAATATAGGCGAGTCTGTTGGTGTTATGGCGGCGCAGTCTATCGGTGAGCCTGGTACTCAGTTGACCATGCGTACTTTCCACGTTGGTGGAGCGGCAAGTTCTGCTTCTGTGGACAACAGCATTTCAGTTCGTAGTGCTGGTCAAGCGCATTTTGAAAACATGAAGACTGTACAGCATACCGATGGTCATTTGGTTATCGTATCGCGTTCAGCTGAAATCGCTTTGACCGATGAGCTTGGTCGTGAGCGTGAGCGCTATAAAGTACCTTATGGTTCAAGCGTTCTTGTGAAAAATGAAGACCAAGTTGAAGGCGGTCAAACTATCGCTAAGTGGGATCCGCACACGCATCCTATTATTACAGAATTCGCGGGTACCGCACGTTTCAGTGAAATCACTGATGGCTTAACTGCTACCGTAAAAGTTGATGATGCGACGGGTATGAGCTCGTTTGAGATTCTAGCTACTCGAGATCGTTCAAGCTCAGCAAAAGACTTACGTCCGGCGATTAT
Source organism: Psychrobacter sp. G (assembly GCF_000418305.1). Lineage (NCBI taxonomy): Bacteria > Pseudomonadati > Pseudomonadota > Gammaproteobacteria > Moraxellales > Moraxellaceae > Psychrobacter > Psychrobacter sp. G. The sequence goes on along the minus strand of NC_021661.1, from coordinate 2,705,483 downwards.
CTTGAACACAGACGAAGGTAAAGAAGTCGTTTACTTCTTACCTGCTGAAACCATCATTCGCGTCAGCGACGGTGAGAAAGTTGCAGCCGGTTCGATTCTAGGTCGTGTACCACAAGCGTCTTCAGGTACCAAAGATATTACCGGTGGTCTGCCACGTGTAGCTGATTTATTCGAAGCACGTCGTCCAAAAGATCACGCTATCATGGCAGAGATGTCAGGTGTCGTGAGCTTCGGTAAAGAGACCAAAGGTAAAAATCGCTTCATTATTACTAATGAAGATGGCGAGATTCATGAAGAGCTGATCCCGAAATGGCGTCAGATTAACGTCTTCGAAAACGAGACTGTTGCTCGTGGTGAGGTTATTGCTGATGGTCCACAGAATCCGCATGATATCTTACGTCTGAAAGGACAAACCGCGCTTGCTGACTATATCGTTAACGAAGTGCAGGACGTTTATCGTCTGCAGGGCGTAAAAATCAACGATAAGCACATCGAAGTTATCATTCGTCAGATGTTGCGTAAAGTTGAGATTACTGATGGCGGCGATTCAAACCACTTTAAAGGTGATCAAGTAGAATATGCTGATATCAAAGCATTGAATGCCAAGCTAGAAGCGGAAGACAAATTTCCAGTTCAGTTTGAACGTCAATTACTTGGTATTACCAAAGCAAGTTTGGCAACCGAAAGCTTTATCTCAGCCGCATCGTTCCAGGAAACGACTCGTGTCCTAACGGCTGCTGCGGTCACTGGTAAAGTGGATGAGTTACGTGGTCTTAAAGAAAACGTAGTCGTTGGTCGCTTGATTCCAGCTGGTACTGGTCTTGCTTATCATAAAGCTCGTAAAGAAAAAGCAGAGCAAAAACTGCAAGATAAAGACTTAAATGCGGCGTTTGATATGTCAGCAACGACTGATGCGACAGACTTTGCAAGCTTCGATGAAGCCTTTGCTCAAGAGTTGAATCAAGGTAATCATTAAATTAGATAGCGTCTAGTTATTTGAATAAATAAAAAAGCCAGCCTAAGTTGCTGGCTTTTTTTGCTTTAAAATTCCATCACAACAAGTTTTTTCTTGGGAAATGATAAGATAAAATAGTACACTGCATAACCGAATTACTTAAATAGTCAGAGATTTTGGCTCTAGTATTCATAAGTATTCGTAATTTCTGATTATTTTTAGCAGTACTCACTAAAAAGGATAAGCGTATGGCAGATAAAACTCGCGTTGCCAAATATCAAGCTGACCGTACCAACCAAAAGCTATATTTTTGCCGCCTTGCCTGTCAAGCCGCTGCAGACACAACTGACAAGCAGTTATATCAAGCACATTGTGAGACCGCTATTTTTCATCTATACGGTACGTTTTTAGCTTTTTTACAAGAGCTTGGTCACTTTTATAATATAACGCTGACGACGCCGACGTTGCTAGATATCGAAGAAGCACTGATCGAGCGTACGCAAGTATCACCTGAAGTGCAGCGTCTAAAGCAGTTACAGCAGCAAGGATTCCTGGCTGATATAGAACATGCCTATCAGCGTTGTCTATATGCCGTGATATCTGAGCATTCGGTGGATAAAGCGGCTAATGACAAAAAACAAGTGCCTGATTTGATTGTCAATGTAGTAACACTGTCCAATCAATGGTTGCCAGATGATGCGACCATACGTGAATGGCGCCAACAGTTTTTGGAGCTGATTGAGCAGCTACGTGCTGGTATGGTGGAATTTTAGTTCTTATGGCTTAGATTATATTTTCAAAGCTTCGTTATGAGTGCTTAATGAGTAGCTGCTACCTTTAAGCTGAGTAAGGCACAAAATTAAATGCAATTGAAATATGCCCTATAAAAAAGGCTGGCTCAGTGTTTACTGAACCAGCCTTTTTAAATGTATCAATATAGAAAGCAGTCTATTACTCAGGCATCGCTGGCATACGTTCTACAGGCTTGACTACTAATGGTTTTGGTTTCTGCGCTGGGCTATTAGTAATACCATTATTAGCAGGTTTAACATCGGTCGTAACTGCCGGCGTTTCAACAGGTTTTGGAGCAGGTGGCTGGCGCTTCTGAATAGATGTCTTTACTGGTTTTTCCGATTTGCCTGTATCAGTATCTTCGCCATCAAGTTCAGTGACCCCTTCATCCATCATCTCTATAATGTTTTGCTTTTGTTTCTTGGACTTGGCACGGTTATTAATAGAGACCCATTGGCTAGGCGTGTCATTAAGTTGGGCTTTCATAAAATCCATCCAAACGGGTAGGGCTGCCACACCACCATATTCGCGACGACCCATGGTTGATGGTTGGTCAAATCCCATCCAGACGACGGTAGCATTGGTAGGATGGAAGCCTGCAAACCAAGCATCTTTCGCTTCATTGGTGGTTCCTGTCTTGCCGCCAATATCATCACGTCCCAAAGATCTTGCTTTAAACGCTGTACCACGCTGTATTACATCACGTAAGATATCTGCCATCTCATAAGCGACTTTAGGCTTTAAAATACGCGGAGCTTGTTCAGCGCGTACGTACTGTACAACAGGTGCTTTTAGGCGATCTGATTCTGGACTGGCATCGTAAATGCTCAAATCAATCTTGTTACTGTCTTTAGTAGGGGTGTTACTCTTGTCAGCCTCTATATCAGTTTCTGTATTTTTACTTGCCGGCGATTCTTTAGCGTCGCCTGTTTTATCGTCTTCAGCTACTTTTTTACTCTCCTCTATTTTTGCATCATATTCTTCAGTTAGTTTTTTATTGACATCGTCGAGCTGCTCATTGAAACATAGGGCACAAGCTTGCTGAGGATTGGCTTGAAACAAAAGCTTATTATTATAATTATAAATTTGTTCAATAAAATAAGGTTGAATGCGATGCCCGCCATTGGCAAAGGTGGCGTAAGCGGTTGCCATTTGTAATGGGGTTGCTTGACCTGTACCCAACGCTAAAGACAAAGTAGTTGGCAGCTTTTCTTTATCAAGACCAAATTCATCTAATAAGTTGCGAGCGTCAGAGATGCCAATTGCTTGCAGCAAGCGAATAGATACTAGATTACGTGATAAATAAAGTCCGCGGCTTAACGTAATATCACCTAAGAATCGACCATCAGAGTTTTTTGGTTTCCAGTCACCTACTTGCAGCGGGCGATCCGAAACTATACTATCTGGACGATAGCCTTTTTCTAATGCTGCTGTATAGACAAGGGGTTTAATGGTGGAACCGGGTTGACGCCAGCCCTGCAGAGCACGGTTAAATTTACTATGGTTAAAATCAAAGCCACCGACCAAGGCAAGAACGCCACCGGTATCAGGATTCAGAGAAACCAAACTACCTTGTATCTCAGGTATTTGACCAAGCTGCCAGCCACCACTAGCAGTCGGTATCAGGCGAATAATATCGTTCTTACTCACTATTTGGCTGGCATTACTTGGAAAATAACCAATGCGATCAGCAGAGATATATTTACGTGCCCAGCGCATACCAGACCAATTAACGGTCACGCTTTCTCCTGAAAGCATGGTCGCCTCAAAACTACTGGTATTCACTTTAGTCACTTTGGCAGGCGACATATTGCTATAGCGACTGAAATTCTTTAGCGGTTCATCATTTGCTTCGGCGCCGCGCCAGCCATGGCGATGTTCGTAAGCAACCAAGCCAGATAAAATTGCCTTTTCTGCATCTATTTGCGCTTGACTATCAACCGTCAAGCGTACACGCCAGCCGCCATGCATAACTTGCTCACCATAACGATCAACCAAAGCTGCGCGCGTCATTTCTGCCAAATACGGCATATTAACATCCAGCTTTTCTTGATAAAGCTTAATACCGATGGGCGCATTAATAGCTTCGTCATATTGGGTTTTGTCGATGTAACCCAATTCATGCATGCGACCAATAATCCAGTTACGGCGCGTGAGCGCACGGCTTGGATTGGCAACAGGATTGTATTTAGAGGGCGCTTTCGGCAAACCTGCAAGCATTGCCATCTCAGCAATGGTGAGATTTTCTAACGATTTACTATAATATTTTTTGGCAGCAGCACGAATACCATAAGCGCCTTCACCTAAGTAAATTTTATTGACATAAAGGGTAAGAATATCGTTTTTACTCAGCTCGTCTTCAATCTTACGGGCTAAAAACAATTCCGTTAGTTTGCGATTCAACGTGCGATCTGAGCTTAGAAAATAATTTTTGGCGACCTGCATGGTGATGGTCGAGCCACCTGTTTGGCTTTCATCATCCGTCACCACTTCGGTGACCGCGCGCCCTAATCCTTTAATACTAATACCGCTGTGCTGAAAAAATGAAGAATCTTCTGCTGCTAAAAAAGCATGGGTCAAGTCTTCCGGTATCTCTTCAAAGGTAATAGGCAATGATAAACGGTTGCCATATTGCCCAATCAATTTGTCATCACTACTATATATCTGTAATGGCATCTCTAAATTTGCTGTTTTAATCTCTTGCGTGCTTGGCAACGTTGGCGATAAATACATCGCCATACCATAGAAGCCAATAGGGACGGCAAGCGCTAATACAACCGCCAACGCAAGACAGGCAATGAAAAGCCCCACCAAAAAGTGAATGAGACGAACGGTGGCATTTTTTTTGGTCATAGTCAGACTTATCGATTAAGGTTTGCAACAGATAAAAAACATTATACCTTGAACAAAATAGCCAAGTAATAATAAATGTGTAAGTTAGCCTCTACAGGACATTTAAATGCTTGAATCTATCTGTTAAGTAAAGTATTGTACTAAATTATTACAAATAACTATCAGATTGTACACTTAATATAAGGTATAGAGTTTGTGAGGCTATTTACTTCTAAGAGTCGACATTTGATTGGCGTGGATATCTGTACCACCTCAGTGAAGTTGGTTGACATACAGCGCCAACAAGGCGTTTTCCACCTAAGATCTTATGGTACTGAAATATTACCTGAAGGCGTAGTCATCGACAAACTCATTATAGACACGGAAGTGGTAGGCAATACTATAGCAGGCTTGGCAAGGCGTTGCCAAGCGGCTGGTAGTAGTGCAGCCACAGCAGTCTCAGGGTCAGCGGTGATTACTAAAATCATCGATATGGATATGGTGCTAAGTGACGTTGAGCGTGAAGCTCAAATTCGTTTGGATGCTGACCAATACATACCTTATCCGCTAGAAGACGTCAATTTGGACTTTGAAGTATTGGGTCCCTCTCTTATAAATGATGACATGGTACAAGTACTGCTTGCCGCCTCTCGTTCAGAAAACGTTGACCAAAGAGTTGATGCCTTAACCTTTGGTGGTTTGCAAACCAAGGTAATGGATATTGAGTCGCATGCCATTGAGCGTGCTTTTGGCTTAATGGCAGACAGTCTGCCAAACTTGCCAGATTTGGTGGCGCTGGTTGATATCGGACACAATCAAACAACATTATATGTCGCCAAAAATGGCGAGTTTATCTATAGTCGTGAGCAGTTATTTGGAGGCAGTCAGCTGACGGAAGCCATCCAAAACCGCTATGGTTTGTCTGCTGAAGAAGCTTCTATTAGTAAGCGCGAGCGTGCTCTACCTGATGATTACTATACTGATGTCTTAACACCATTTATAGAAAATACCATCCAACAAATCACTCGCTCTTTACAGTTTTATTTCTCCTCAAGTCAATATAGTAGTATCGATCATGTGGTCCTTGCTGGTGGCAGTAGCTCTATTGCGGGTCTTGCTGGCATGGCGCAGCAGCGATTGGGCGTGCCTGTGAGTATTGCAAATCCGTTCATTAATATGACTATTGCGCCGCATATCGATCATGAGCAACTGGCGATTGATGCACCCAGCTTAATGGCCGCTTGCGGTCTGGCGTTAAGGAGCTTTGACTAATGGCTCGTATTAACCTACTGCCCTGGCGAGAAGAAGAGCGTGCCCGCCGCAATAAAGAGTTTATCACCTTGGTGGTGGCAGTGACACTGTTGTCTCTGCTTGCAGCATTTGCGACGTGGAGTTATTTTAATAACGAACTTGCTGAACAATTAGATGCCAATGCACTGATTGAACAAGAAAACGCTCGCTTGGATAAAGCGTTGGTCGAGATTGATAGCTTAGAGCAGCGCCGTGAAGATATCATCTCACGTATGCAAGTTATTCAAGACTTGCAAGGTCGACGTCCTGTACCTGTACGTCTATGGGATGATCTTGCTAAAGCCATTCCGCCAGCGCTTTATTTGAATAATCTAAAACGTGAAGGGGATGTATTAACATTGACAGGTCTTGCTGACAATCCAAACGTGGTATCAAGCTTGATCCGTAATCTTGATAGCAGTAAGTGGATGGGCGATTCAGCCGTAAGTAATATTCAGCAAAACATTACCGCTTATCAAGCAGCCCCCGTTTTGGAAAATACGGTCACTACGCCAGGTGAACAACCGCGTCCTATTTATCCTGAAGACAGCTATGTGCAGTTTGTGATCACGACTAAAGTACAGTCTGAATCAGCCGTTCCTGTAGAAGGTGCTGATGGCGCTATTGTACTTGGAGGTGAGTTATGAAACTGACCCGTAAAAAAACCCGTATTAAACTCAAAAAGACGGTGATAAGACAAAGAAAACAGTTTGATTTAAATGAGTTTCGCCGCAGTTTTGAGTCATTGGATTCTGAAAACTATGGTAGTTGGCCGCTCCCTGTTAAAGTCACCGTCATTGGTTTTATTATTGCTTTGATTGCTGCTTTGTCATGGGCATTACCAATCAGCAGTAAAATCGATGAAATTACAGCAGCAGAAAGCCAACAACAAACCTTGCTCGATAGCTACCGTGAAAAAGAATCGCGCGCGCGCCATCTACAAGCTTATCAAGCTCAAGTGATTCAAATGGAAGCGGAGTTTAATACTTTGCTTGACCAGCTACCAAAAGATACCCGTGTATCAGAATTGGTTGAGGGTATCAATATGACGGGCGTGGGCAGTAACATCCGTTTTCAGGACATATCTGTCGAGCCTGAAATTGAAAATGAATTCTTTATTGAGCAGCCTATTCGTATTGCAGCGTTGGGTGACTACCATCAATTTGGTAGTTTTATCAGTGGTTTGGCAGCTTTACCAAGGATTATCACCATGCACGACTTCGAAGTCAGTAATCCGCAGCCAACCTTGGATGTTTTACCCGAGCTAAATTTGGTATTGCAAACCAAAACCTATCGCTCCAAAGAAGCGGTCCCTGAAGGTGATGCAGCGGCGGCTGAAGCTGTACCCACCGATGCTGCTGCAGGAGGCAACTAATGATTAGCTACAAACTGCCTAAGTTAAGGTTATTGCTGTTAAGCGCTACTGTTTTATCTCTAACGGGTTGTACGGATCGTATCGGTTTAGCAGAACAGGCAATGGCTGATGTCCGTAACCAGCCTGCGCAGCCGATTGAGCCTCCTCCTCAGGCCGAGCTGGTAGAAGATTTTGTCTATAGCGCCAGTGCGCAGCGTAGTCCATTTTTGCCACCGAGTTTAGTGAACGTACAAGGTCCGACCACCTTTATTGACGGGGTACGCCCTGATATAACCCGAGTCAAAGAACCGCTTGAACAGTACGAGCTGACACAACTGATTTTTCGCGGTGTGGTTATCTCGCCTGAAGGTCAACAGTATGCTTTAGTACAGCGGCCTGATGGCTCAGTTGCTAGTGTTAGAGTGGGTAATTATCTTGGATTGAATGACGGTCGTATTGTTGAAATCACACCGACTCAGATTAACTTGATTGAAATTGTGCCAGACAGCCGTGCTGGGTTTGTTGAAAAACCCCAGTCACTGGTGTCCCCTATAAGCTAAGTCGGCAGATTTTTTAAGGAATAAATAATGACAGTACGCAATAACAAGGTAATGACGATGAGCAACCGCGTATCTTCTACTTTTGCCATCTCTGCATTGGCAATGAGTATGGTAGCTGTAAGTAGCATTGCCCATGCCGAGCAACGCATCAACAATGTCTCTGTGGTGCAGACTGCGCCAGCCGTAACGCAAATGCGTTTAGGGTTTTCAGGTGCGCCAGTATTACCAGCCGCTTATCAGCTCGACAATCCTAGCCGTTTGGTGCTGGATTTTGAACAGGTGCAAAACGGTCTTGCTAGTCGCTTTAAAGAATATAATATCGGTATGGTCAATGAGGTCACCACCTTAAATAGTGACAATACCACCCGTCTTATCGTTGGGCTAAAAAAGACGGGCAACTATACCACCGCGATTGATGGCAATGAATTATTGCTGACGATTACGGACCCTAATCGTCCAGTGATTGCTCCGGTGGTCACGAAAGTCATTACCAACGACCCTGTACAAGATGTCCTAAATGGCAATTCGGCTATTACTACCACGGCTGTGGTTACGCCCATTGTTGAAACCAGTAGCGTTGCTGTCGCGCCTATTAGAACCACAGTCACAAAAAACCAAGTACCTGCTGACACCATGGTCGTACGTGTCAACCCTTTATTAAGCCCACAACTTGCCTCTGCACAAGTCAGCAAGCAGTATAGCTATGATGGGCTAAGCGCTGTGAATTTTTCAGCAGGGAATGATGGCGGTGGTAACGTTAGTATCTCACTTGCCAATGAAGCGATTCCTGTAGACGTTCAGCGTCAAGGTAATAAGCTGGTTGTGCGTTTGACAGGCAGTACCGTACCTAGAAATCTGCTACGCCGATTGAATGTTAATGGTGGTTTGGTAGACAGTATTGATACTAAAAACCAAGGTCAAAATGGTGTTATTACCATCAATATGAAAGACGATTTTGAATATCAAGCCTATCAATCAGGCAGTCAGCTAAATATTGGTATCAGACGACCTGAGCTGCTACGTGAGCCGACGCTTGAAGAAAAAGTCTATACCGGTGCAGCGCTATCTATGGAGTTTCAAGATGTTGAGATTCGTAGTGTCCTAGATATCTTAGCGCAGTTTACAGAGATGAATATCGTTGCTAGTGATTCGGTCGCCGGTAACATTACCTTGCGCCTTATCAACGTACCTTGGGATCAAGCACTTGATATCATTCTTAAAAGTAAAAATTTGGGCAAACGTGAAAACGGTAACGTAATTTTGGTTGCGCCTTCAACTGAGCTTGCTGAACAAGAAGCACGTGAGCTTGAAGTCCAGCAAGCAGTTGAGTCTTATGCACCGTTACGTACTGAATATATCCGTCTAAGCTACGCAAAAGCGGCAGATGTCCTAACCCTGATCTCTCAAGGTAGTGGTGGAGCTTCTGGCGGTAGCAATACTGGCAGCGCCAATGCTAATACTAACGATAGCAATAGCTTGCTCTCTAATCGTGGGACGGTAACAGTCGATGAGCGTACCAATACTTTGATTGTTAAAGATGTGGCAGCCAGCATTGAAAATATCCATAAGCTGATTGGTAAAATCGACATTCCTGTCCGTCAAGTCATGATTGAAGCGCGTATCGTTAGTGCAACTGATAGCTTTAGTAAAGAGATTGGCGTGCGTTGGGGTATCTTGTCAAATGGCGCTGCCAATAACCGCAACTTGTTGGTCGGTGGCAGTAACCAAACTTTATGGGACTTAAAAGATTTTGATGTGCAGACCACGACTATTAATGGTCAGACCGTCTCTTATCCTAAATACGATATTACTCGTCCTGACAATCTAAACGTTGACTTAGGCGTTGATAATCCAGCAGGTCGTATTGCCTTTGGTCTGTTAGGTATTTCTGATTTCATGCTCGATCTCGAATTGTCAGCCATGCAAGCAGACAACCGCGGTGAAGTGATTTCTACGCCGAAGATTTTGACCTCTGATAAGCAAACAGCAAAAGTATCTTCTGGTACGCAGATTCCTTATCAAGAAGCGTCAGCAAGTGGCGCGACTACTACTAGCTTTAAAGAAGCTGCTTTAAGTTTGGAAGCCACGCCAAATATTACTCCAGATGGTAAGATTGGTTTGCAGCTGCTAATCACCAATGGCACACCGACCATTATTAACAATCAGGTTGCCATCGCTGAAGACTCGATTTCTACCAACGTTATTGTTGAAGATGGTCAAACCATTGTATTGGGCGGCGTCTTTAAAAACCGTACTAATAATGGCGTCGATAAAGTACCTTTCTTAGGTGATTTGCCTTATATTGGTCGTGCCTTCCGTAAAGACGTGCGCAGCAATACCAAAGAAGAGCTGCTGATATTTATCACGCCGAAACTGATCAATGATGGTATTAGTCGCTTAGATTAGTCAGATTTTAGTTGGTTTTGAGTCATAAAAAGCAAGCCTTAGTGCTTGCTTTTTTAATGGTTGATTTTTAGGCTGGCAAGGATTTTACTAACAATAATCACAGCTCATTACTAGCCAGAATATCAATGACGTTGTATCATACCTAATTTAGCTGAGTGAGTACTATGGTTGAGGAATTACCGTCGGTATTTTTGGTAGGGCCGATGGGAGCAGGGAAGACCACAATCGGCAGATTACTGGCAAAGCAGCTCGGGCGCTCGTTTGTAGACAGCGATTGGTATATCGAATCGCAGACCGGTGCCGATATCGCTTGGATATTTGCCAAAGAAGGTGAAGCGGGCTTTCGAGAACGGGAAACGCGTGCAATCGATGAGCTAACACAGCAACCGCAAATTGTTTTAGCGACTGGCGGCGGTGCTGTGATGGCAGCTGAAAATCGTGAGTATTTAAAGCAGCGCGGTATCGTTATTTATCTCAACGCGCCTGTCGATGTACAAATGGCTCGTACTGCGAAAGACAAATCGCGTCCTTTATTACAGCAGCCAAACCCCAGAAAAATACTGCAAGGTTTATATAGCGCGCGCGATCCATTGTACAGGGAAGTAGCGCATATCATTATGCCAACAGGACATACGTATCCACGGCACATGGTCAATCAATTATTACAGCAGCTTAACTCATTTTGTATCTCTACGTCTGTCGATTCAGAGCCTGAAAAAGACTGATGTCAAAAAATGACTAGTATGACCAATATTATCGAATACCTATTTAGTTAAATTTTACTCGTAAGAATTAAGGAGATTTTCATGGCAACGCCACTGTTTCATGCTGACTTGACAGTACATACGCAAAGTCATGACTATCCAATCGTCATTACTGAAAACGCAATAGCAGAAAACAGCAGTATGGCTAGCCAAATTGCCCCTTATGTTACGGGTCAGCAGGTATTGATTGTTACCAATGACACTATTGCGCCGATTTATCTACAGGCCTTACAGAAGCCGTTAGAAACCCAATTTACCGTGCAGGTGTGCGTGCTGCCAGATGGTGAACAATATAAGAACCAGTCGAGTATCAATCAGATTTATGACGTGCTGATGGCAGCGCATTTTAATCGTGATGTGACTCTGATTGCGCTTGGTGGTGGTGTCATTGGCGATATGACGGGATTTGCAGCGGCAAGCTTTATGCGCGGCGTCAATTTTATTCAGATACCAACCACCTTGCTATCTCAAGTGGATTCAAGTGTCGGCGGCAAAACCGGTATCAATCATCCGCAAGGCAAAAACATGATTGGCGCATTCTGGCAGCCGCAAATGGTATTGGCAGATATGAGCACACTCAAAACCCTGCCAGCGCGCGAGCTGTCAGCAGGGCTTGCTGAAGTTATTAAATATGCGCTGATTATGGATGCCGAGTTCTTGACTTGGCTTGAGCACAATCTGCCTGCGATGATGGCTTTGGATTTAGCGGTACTGGGTGAAGCGGTCAATCGCTGCTGCCAGTACAAAGCTGATGTTGTCGCCCAAGATGAAAGAGAGTCAGGTGTACGCGCTTTATTAAATTTTGGTCATACGTTTGGTCATGTAATTGAAACTCATGAAGGTTATGGTAGTTGGCTACATGGTGAGGCAGTTGCTGCGGGCATGGTACAAGCGGCTGAGCTGTCGCAAAAAATCGGCTGGTTAACGAGCGATGAGGTTGCTCGTGTTAAGCGCATATTGTCATTAGCCAATTTACCGATCACGCCGCCGCCTATTGAAGTTCAGACCGCTTTGGACTTAATGGGGCATGATAAAAAAGTGAAACACGGACAAATCCGCCTTATTTTGTTAAAATCATTGGGTGAAGCAGTATTAACCAATGATTTTGACCCGCATCTGCTCACCGATGTGCTAGCCATGCATGCACCGTAAGCTATAAAAGAACATATATTATAAATGGCTATGAGCAGTTAATTTTTCAATATAGAAATAGCACGGTACTAAAAGCGATTCTCTTTTATTTTGAAGTGAGTATAGAGCGCTTGGTTTTATCTGTATAATTTTTATGACCCTATCCTAAGCATATCTTTACCAAGGACACCTCCATGGCAGCATCTCGCTCGACGACTCGCACCGCGAGTCAATCCTATCGCCGTCAAGCGCTGATTTGGCTGATAGCGACTCTGATGTTGGGTGTGACCACCGCTTTGGTATGGATGTTTAGCCAAACGCCAGCGATGGGCGCCAAGATAGAAAACGCGCCCATAGCAGCGCCGAAAACACTGAGTGCGGAGCTTGAGCAGCCATTGAAAATTGAATCGCTGCATGAGCTTGATACTGACGTACAACCGATAAGTTTTGATGAAACGGTTCGTGATTTGCGCAGCTATCCTGATGAGTTTAAAGATAAGCGTTATCTGCTTGCCAACAAAGGCAAGTGGACAGTACAGGTCATGAATGTCGCTGAAAATGAGGTGATTGTCAGTTATCTAGAAGGACGTGAAGACCGTAGCAAATTTACATATTTCCGCTACCTTGATGAAAACGAGCAAGTCCGTTATATGCTGACTTATGGCTTGATGGGTAGTCCACAAGAAGCAGTTGGTGCGGCTAAGCTGATAGATTTTAAGCTGCCTGCCAATGTACGAGTATTGCCTGAAGAGATCAATCGCTACGTTAGCATCATTGATAATTATGAGCGCCCTGATCCTGTAAAAGATTTGAGTACAAAGCGTACCCGTGCCGTCAATCTGAGACCAACCAAGCGTGAAGTGCCGCTACGTCAAAAAACACCTACGGTAAATAACAGTGAGCAATCCGCAAGCAATGCGACCAACCGTACTCCTCAAGAATCGACCAATAGCAGTGCGACTGAAAGCATTCGTCAGTCCGTTGATACCTCTGATACCTTGACAGTTAATGAGGAGCGTATTTTCGGTATAGAAGAGCAATCTCCTACTACCTCAGCCTCTAAGAATAATGATAATAACCGTAAGCCTGAGCAAGAAAGCAAAAAGCCTGTTGTATCTGGTGCTGATACTAATTCAGCGAAAAAACCACCAGTGGTTGCCACGCCTAAGGCGCCGAATAACACTGCCAATCCCAACAGTACAAATTTGGATAATAAAAATTCAAATGCAAGCTCGGCGAATAAAAATGCCAATAATAGCTCTAACAATGCGGCAGCGCCAAAAGCCAAAAACGACAGTATAAAAGAGCTCATCGAAGAAAAGAAAGACTAATTTTAAGTAAGCACATACGTCAAAAAGCCCACTCAAAAATACAGTGGGCTTTTTTATGAATCATTTACTTATGGGTTATGATATCTTATATAACCAATAGCAATATAAACACTTACAAAATCTGACGGATGAATCGGCAGAAAAGACTAGATTTTTTGTCGATCATTCACTAATATAAGGATGGGTGACGTTCTGTATAGTTATCGTAAATGGTCATTTGTTAGCTTCTAATTTAATAAGATTTTATTAGATCTAGGATAAATGATTAACAGAAAACATCATATCTCAAGCGCTGCTACTTGTTAGCTGGTTACTAGTTATCCGCTACGATCAGCATATCGCAAGTGGCGCAACTTCTCTTACTATCATCCTTATTAGGATTGTTAAGGCGCTTGAATATAGGCGTCTTATATTCACATTTGATGGATAAACTGCGTTTTTTCAGCTATTTACTAGTTTGGTCATTGAAGATTATAAGATTCATATTGGAACCTATAACCAACATAAGATCGACAAGTAGTCACGTTGAAGTGCTTAATATTTTGATTTGCGACGATTGACATTGAATACTTTCACCAAGTTATCCTATCAGTCCGCGTTAAATTGATGGCTCAAATGTTGCTAGCATACAGGGTACTTTGATAATTGTTTTTATCATACCCAGCGCACTGGCAATAATTTTTCTGCTCGCGCTTTGTTAATCCGGATGTGTAAATATAATCCAGCCCGTTCTGCTTGCGGAAAACGGTTTGTGCATCACATTGGTTGCATAAACTTCCGCTTACTTAAAAGGACCAGCTATGTCAATGATTTCCTCCCATACGCATTTGGCCTCGCCAGATGACTTTTCTGACAATTGCGGTTTTGGTTTGATTGCTCATATTGAGGGTCAGGCCAGTCATGACTTGGTAAAAACAGCCATTCACAGCCTAAGTTGTATGACCCATCGTGGCGGCGTGGCAGCTGATGGCAAAACCGGCGATGGTTGTGGTTTATTATTAGCGACGCCCGTTGCCTTTTTTAGAGACATTGCAGCAGAGCAACAGTTTGAGATAACGGATAACTTCGCGGTTGGTATGGTATTCGTCAATCCAGATACGGCAACGGCTCAGCATAGCCTACAAGTATTAAATGAAGAGATTACCGCACAAGGCTTAGAAGTAGCCGGCTGGCGCGATGTACCACTTGATTTAAGCATTGTCGGTGAAATTGGGCGTCAGACATTACCAGATTTTAAGCAAGTATTTGTCAATGCGCCGGATGGTTTAGCGGCAGATGATTTTAATCGCAAGCTGTTTGTGGCGCGTAAAAAATCTGAGCAACGCTTGGTTGATGATGAGCTGTTTTATGTCTGCTCATTGAGCTGTCAGACTATTATTTATAAAGGTTTGGTGATGCCATCAGACTTGCCATCTTTCTTCTTAGATTTGCAAGATGCGCGTTTGGCGTCGCATATTGTGGTGTTTCATCAACGCTTTTCAACCAATACGCTACCGCGCTGGCCACTAGCCCAGCCTTTCCGCTATCTGGCGCATAATGGTGAGCTAAATACCATCTCCGGCAACCGCAGCTGGTCTGAGGCGCGTACGCCAAAATTAAAATCAGATAAATTACCCAATTTGAATGAGTTAACGCCTTTAGTTAATAGTAGTGGCTCAGACTCATCTAGCTTAGACAATATGCTAGAAGTTCTGATGTCAGGCGGTATGAGCTTGTTTCATTCGATGTCAATACTTGTGCCACCTGCTTGGCAGAATGTCGATAGCATGGATATGGACTTGCGGGCATTTTATGAGTTTTACTCGCAGCATATGGAAGCATGGGATGGTCCTGCAGGTCTCGTGATTCAAGATGGTCGCTATGCCGTCTGTATGCTGGATCGAAACGGTCTGCGTCCATCACGTTGGGTAACGACGAAGAATGGTTATATTACGGTCGCCTCAGAAGTGGGGGTTTGGGACTATAAGCCAAAAGACGTGCTCGCTAAAGGTCGTGTTGGACCGGGTCAGATGCTAGTCATTGATACTCAAACCGGTCAAATAATGGATACCAAAGCCATTGCGACCTTGCTTAAAAAGGCGCATCCGTATCGTAAATGGTTACGCGACGAGGCGACCCATATCCGTGATGATGAGCGCTTAGAAGAAGAGATAGCTGCACAGGCATGTCGCGGTGAGCCGCTAAAAGCATTGCAAAAAATGTATCATATCACCAATGAAGAGCGTACAGAAATCATCCGCCCTAATGCCGAAAATGCCCAAGAGCCAGTTGGTTCGATGGGTGATGATACGCCAATGGCGGTACTGTCACAGCAGATTCGTCATGTCGGTGATTTCTTCCGCCAGCAATTTGCACAGGTGACCAATCCACCGATTGATCCGCTACGTGAATCTATTGTAATGTCGCTACAGACGTGCCTCGGCGCTGAAACCAATGTGTTTGCGCCATCAGCCCGCGACGCGCATCGTATTATCTTGTCATCGCCGGTGTTGTCAGCAAGTAAGATGCAGCAACTTGAAGCCTTGGCTGATCCTGCCTTTAAGATGGCACGTATCGACTTAAATTGTGACCGTACGCTAGAGCTTTCCGCTGCCATTATCTCTATCTGCGAGCAAGTTGCCAGTAGCATTCGTGCTGGTCATACCTTGATTGTCTTATCTGATAGAGACATTGCGGTAGATAAAGTCCCTGCCAACGCCATAATGGTCACAGGGGCGGTGCATCATTATCTGATTGCACAAGGTATTCGTACTGATGCCAATTTAATTATTGAAACTGGTCTGGCACGTGATTCACATCAAGTCGCGGTATTAATTGGCTTTGGTGCGACCTGCGTTTATCCTTATCTAGCTTATGACGTGATTGATGATTTGGTTGCGACTGGCGAGCTGCTTGGTGATCCGATTCAGGCACGGGTAAATTTCCGTAAAGGCTTAGATAAAGGTCTGCTAAAGATTTTATCAAAAATGGGTATCTCTACCATTGTATCGTATCGCGGTGCGCAGTTATTTGAAGCGGTAGGTCTTTCTGAAGAAGTGGTTAATCTGTGCTTTAAAGGCGTGCAAAGTCGTATTAAAGGCGCAACCTTTGCTGATTTGGCAGCAGATCAAGCGCAGCTTGCGGCAAATGCCTTTAAGCGTCGTGCCCCACTTGATCAAGGCGGCTTATTAAAATTTGTCTTTAATAAAGAGTATCATGCCTTTAATCCTGATGTGATTAATAGCCTACATTTGGCGGTACGAACTGGTAATTATGACAATTACCGTCAATATGCAGAAATCGTCAATAGCCGTCCGGTCGCTACTTTACGTGATTTATTACAGCTTAAAACGGACAATCCACTTGACGTTGATGAGGTTGAAGATATCTCGGCCATTTTGTCGCGTTTTGACTCTGCTGGCATGTCGCTAGGCGCGCTGTCGCCAGAAGCGCATGAAGCCATCGCTATCGCTATGAATACCATTGGTGGTCGCTCAAACTCAGGTGAGGGCGGCGAAGACCCTGTACGTTATGGGACACTGCGTAACTCAAAAATTAAACAAGTTGCCTCTGGTCGTTTTGGGGTAACGCCCGCCTATCTGCGTTCAGCAGAAGTCATGCAGATCAAGGTTGCTCAAGGGGCAAAACCTGGTGAAGGTGGTCAGCTGCCAGGTGGTAAGGTCAATGCTTTAATCGCTCGCTTACGCTACTCTGTGCCTGGAGTGACGTTGATTTCACCGCCGCCGCATCATGATATCTACTCGATTGAAGATTTGGCGCAGCTTATTTTTGATCTTAAGCAAGTCAATCCAGATGCGTTGGTGTCAGTTAAGTTGGTTTCGCGTCCGGGTGTTGGCACGATTGCAACAGGTGTGGCAAAAGCCTATGCTGACTTGATTACTATCTCAGGTTATGACGGCGGTACGGCAGCATCACCACTGTCGTCTATCCATCATGCTGGCTCGCCTTGGGAGTTAGGTCTTGCTGAAACTCATCAATCATTACGCGTTAATGGCTTACGTCATAAAGTCCGTATTCAAACCGACGGCGGTCTAAAGACAGGACTTGATGTGGTCAAAGCCGCCATTCTTGGTGCTGAGAGCTTTGGTTTTGGCACCACGCCGATGATAGCGGTCGGTTGCAAATACCTACGTATTTGCCATTTAAATAACTGTCCAACGGGCGTTGCCACTCAAAAAGCCCAGCTACGCGATGATCACTTCATCGGTGAAGCTGAAATGCTGATTAACTTCTTTAAATTTGTCGCAACCGAAACACGAGAATGGCTTGCAAAGCTTGGCGTGCGCACGATGGAAGAGTTGGTTGGACGTACTGACTTGCTTGATATATTAGAAGGCAATACTGCTAAGCAACAGCATCTTGATTTATCGCCTCTATTATTTAGTCATCCTGCCAGTAGCGGCAAAGCGCAGACTTGTCAAGTTGAGCGCAATGAGCCATTTGATAAAGGCTTGCTTGCTGAGCAGATGATTAGTGATATGCTGCTGAATATTCGTCAAGGCAATGGTGGCGACTATAGTTATTACGTTGGTAACTGTGATCGCTCGATTGGGGCGCGTATCTCAGGCGAGATTGCAGAGTTATGGGGCAATCTTGGCATGAGTGACAAACCCATTAAGCTGCACTTGACCGGAACAGCAGGACAAAGTCTAGGTGTTTGGAATGCTGGTGGCTTGCATATTGAGCTTGAAGGCGATGCCAATGATTATGTTGGTAAAGGCATGGCAGGCGGCGAGATTGTAATTTATCCACCAAAAGACTCAAGTTTTGTGACGCAAGATACTGCCATTGTAGGTAATACCTGCTTGTATGGTGCAACAGGTGGCAAGCTATATGCCGCTGGTACGGCAGGGGAGCGTTTCGGTGTTCGTAACTCAGGTGCTCATGCTGTTATCGAGGGCACAGGCGACCATTGCTGCGAGTATATGACGGGCGGTATCATCACCATACTTGGACGTACTGGTCTTAACTTTGGCGCAGGTATGACGGGTGGATTTGCTTATGTACTCGATCTAGAAGGTGATTTCTTTGATCGCTGCAACCATGAGTTGATTGATTTAAATCGTATCTCAAGCGAGCAGATGGAAAGCCATCGTATCTACTTACAGCAGGTCATCGAAAGGCATGTCGATAAAACGGGTAGCGCATGGGGGCAGACCATATTAGCGGACTTCGAGCATTATGCGCGTAAGTTCTACTTGGTTAAGCCAAAAGCAGCAAACGTTGCAACTTTGCTTAAAACCACGACCGCTGATCCGCAATAATTGATCTGATTTATTGATAGCGTTGTGTACCATAATATATAGATATTAGAGGTGCACGACGTTATTCTAAAGATGAATTTATAGATGTTTTGAGCAGGTAAATGACAGCCTATATAAGTAAATTTGCCTCATTGAGGCTGCCTATATCGACTGTCGTTAGCCACTATAAAAGACCCCTATATAAAAGAGACAATACCATGGCAAAACGCTTAGAAAATAGTTTTCAGTTTTTAGATGTGCCAAGGCTTGAGCCGATCAAAAAAGACATCGCCACGCGTTCAACAGAGTTTGTTGAAATTTATCAGCCGTTTGAAAGTGAATCAGTCGCTCAGCAATCGCATCGCTGTTTAGAATGTGGCAATCCGTATTGTGAGTGGAAATGCCCCGTACATAATTACATTCCTAATTGGTTAAAACTAGCCGCTGAGGGTCAAATTTTCCAAGCTGCAGAATTGTGTCATCAAACCAATACTTTGCCTGAAGTCTGCGGACGTGTGTGCCCGCAAGACCGCTTATGTGAAGGCTCTTGCACACTCAATGACGGCTTTGGTGCCGTGACGATTGGCAATGTCGAGAAGTATATCAATGACACCGCTTTTGCCCTCGGCTGGCGTCCTGATATGTCTAAAGTAATTTGGACAGACAAGAAGGTTGCCATCATTGGAGCAGGACCTGCAGGTCTTGGCTGCGCAGATATCTTGGTCAGAAATGGCGTCAAACCCGTTATCTTTGATAAACGTCCAGAGATTGGTGGTTTATTAACTTTCGGTATTCCAGAGTTCAAAATGGAAAAAGATGTCATGCGTAATCGCCGTGTCATCTTTGAAGGCATGGGCATGGAATTCCGCCTTGAGACAGAAATTGGTACCGATGTCAGTATTGATGAGCTGCTCGGTGAGTATGATGCTGTATTTATGGGTATGGGTACTTATACCTATATGCGTGGCGGCTTTGCTGGTGAAGAGTTGGAGGGTGTGTATGACGCTCTAGATTACCTGATTGCCAACGTCAATCGCTGTAATGATTGGGAAAAAGACTCAGGCGAGTATATCGACCTAAAAGGCAAAAAAGTCGTGGTGTTGGGTGGTGGCGATACCGCGATGGACTGTAATCGTACCAGTATTCGTCAAGGTGCTGAGCAAGTATTCTGTGCTTATCGCCGTGATGAGGAAAATATGCCAGGCTCACGTCGTGAAGTGGTCAATGCACGCGAGGAGGGGGTTGAGTTCTTATTTAACCGCCAACCGACTGAAATAATTGGCTTAAACGGTAAGGTTAATGCGGTAAAAGTAGTAACGACGCATCTGGGCGCACCAGACGAAAACGGTCGTCAGTATCCTGAGCCAATTGCCAACTCAGAAGAGATTATTCCCTGTGATGCAGTGATTATGGCATTTGGTTTCCGTCCAAGCCCTGCGGATTGGTTTGACGCGCAGCAGATTTCTATGGACAAATCTGGTCGAGTATTGGCAGCGGAAAAACAAACCTTTAAGTTCCAAACCAATAATCCTAAGATCTTTGCCGGCGGCGATATGGTACGTGGCTCTGATTTGGTAGTCACTGCCATTTGGGAAGGTCGTGAAGCGGCTGAAGGGATTTTAGATTATTTAGAAGTGTAGTAATTAGCCTGATTGACACCCAAATGCTCACTTAACTTTGCCTTTTTCTGGTGATGTGCGAGCTTGTTTTGACACTTAACGTCTTTTATCTTTTAATAGGTAAAAGGCGTTATTTTTATGCTTTTTTTAATTTTAATTCTCATTAATGATAAGAGATGTGCTGCGTGAAGCCGACTTTTTTACAACGATTTACCGCTCCTGTGATAGAGCCATACGCTCGCTATCAGCATGCTGATGTGCTGCATGCTATACGTTTGGGCGTGGCAGTTATACTCGCTTTATTAGTCAATAAAGTCACCAATTTTCCACATGGAGAATGGACGACTATCACTGTTTTTATTATTCTAGGATTGCTACAGTATCAAGGTGCAATCTATACTAAGGCTAAAGAGCGAGTACTTGGTACTTTATTAGGTATTGGTGCTGCGCTCGGTATTGTATGGTTTAGTCAAGGCGTAGGGACATGGTTGTGGGTAGATTATGTCATCATTGGACTGATGAGTGGTATTATTGGCTATCTGGCGATTAGGAATCTTGGCTACACAGGGTTATTGACTGGTATAACCATGTTGATGATTGTCTCAGATTTGGGTCAAAGCACTATCGGTCAAGATGGTATCTACCGTGCCCTTAATATTTTACTTGGTACAGGGCTTGCAGTTGCAGCGACATTGATTTTGCCATTGAAGTCCACATTGATGTGGCGATTCTTACTGGCTAGTAACCTCGATGCTTGTAGTAATCTTTATGCTAGGGTAGGCAATCATATCGATACTGCTGAAGAATTGATTGATGGTGCTTTTCAGTACGTCAATCCAACAGTCTTTGCCGTACCTGTTAACAAAGCCTTAGTGATAGAGCTACAGCAGATCAATAAAAGACTCTTAGCGGTACGCCCCCATTTGGCAGCAACAACGAGCGAGTCTGGTATCGATAAAGAGACAATTGAGAGTATTCAACGTACCCACCGAAATATTATTGGTACGATTGATCTGCTGCTAACGGCAGCACCGCGCTTGGCCAGTATCGAGATCGATGAGGATAATCATATCCTGCTCATACATTATCAGCACGAATTAACACAAGTGATGCAACATATGGCAGCAGTGTTGCGTAGCCCAAGTGATGAGGTGTTTCGTCCTATTACGCGTATTACCTTATCAGAATATCCAAGCGTAGAAAATTTAGGCTTTGAATGGCAGGGCTACTTTTGGTTAACACAAACTTTACAAGTGCAATTACAGCAGCTTAGTGACTTATTACAAGAGACTAAGCCGCAGTGGTTTGCGGCTTCTGGTCTGCGCTACCAGCGCCGTGAACAACGACGTATAGAGGAGCATGGCGGTGAAACAGATTTGCATTTATAAATAAAAAACGCTGACTCTATAAAGTCAGCGTTTTTTTACGATCATAATTATTAAAAACGGCTATCAAAAATCGGCCATTAATAAACAACGATTAACGACCGGTTTTTAGCTTATCCCAATACTGTTGATACACCTGCAATGCTTCATCACCAACATCTTCTTGGAATTCAGCTTTTGCCAATACGTCTTTACTAGGGTAGATGGTTGGATTATTTTTGACGTCATCTGGCATCATTTCACGTGCCGCAATATTAGGCGACGCATAACCTATCTCTTCACTAACAATTTTGGAGTTCTCAGGACGTAGCAGATAGTCTATAAACTTGTGGGCTGCATCGACTTGCGTGGCGTTTTTAGGAATGACAAAATTGTCCATCCATAATATCGCACCTTCGGTTGGGTATTTATACACCAAGCTAGTGAGACCTTCACTATTAGCAATGATAGCTTCACCATTCCACGTCATACCGACGCTGGTTTCACCTTCCATATATGGCATACGTGAAGCATCTGAGTTAAAGGTTTTCACATTCGGCATCAAGGTGGTGAGCTTCTCATAAGCGGCTTTAATTTCGTCAGGATTTCTACTGTTGCCAGAGTAGCCTAGGGTTAATAGCGCCATGCCAAACACTTCGCGCATATCATTCATCAGCATCACTTGACCTTTATACTCAGGACGCCATAAGTCATTCCAACTATTGACCGTGGCTGGATCAACCGTCTCGCCATTGATAGCAAGACCGGTGCTGCCCCACATATAAGGAATCGAGTATTTGTTTTCTGGGTCAACCTTGGTATTGGTAAAAGAAGTATCAAGGTTTTTAAAATTGCTCAATTTAGACTTATCAAGCTCTTGTAGCAGACCTTCTTTTGCCATTTTTTCGACATAATACGTCGATGGAATCGCCAAGTCGTATTGGCTAGAATCATCAAGCAGCTTTAGCTTGGCATACATGGCTTCATTAGAGTCAAAGGTGGTGTAATTGACTTTGATACCGGTCTCTTCAGTAAAGCCGTCAAGTATTTCTTGCGGCATATACTCTGACCAGTTATAAAGGTTCAACGTGACATCGCTGGTAGCAGAACTATCGATAGGCGCGTTATCAGATTTGCTACAGCTGGTAATAGAGAGTCCGATGGCGGCACAGAGCAATGCTTTCGGCAGTATTTTAATAGAGGCGCGAGTAGACCAATTGGATAAAGATAAATGGGACAAAATGTCTCTCCTAAATTAGGGCAAAAGGTGAAAAGCGGGCGCATGATCCGTCATAAAATTAATTCATTATACGGTTATGATCATGGTAAGTCGAAATTTATAGGGCAGTGATTTAACTGCGTTCAGCACTAGCCAATGCTAGGAGTACTGCTCATGAAATGATAGCAATCAATCATGCTATGATAAGCGTGACTTGGTCTTTAGCTAGAGCTCTTTAAGTATAGTCATACTCTAACCATAACATAATAATAAAGGATACAACATCATGGCTCAAACCGTTATTCCGGCACTTCTTACTGATAAAATTGCTATCGTCACAGGCGCCAGTCGTGGTCTCGGCGCTCAAATCGCCATGCAGATGGCAGCGGCAGGCGCGAGCGTTTACGTGAATTATTTGCATAGTAAAGAGGCGGCTGAAAAAGTGGTTGCTGATATCGAAGCAGAAGGCGGGCGTGCTTTTACTTATCAAGGGGATGTAACTGATTTAGCACAAATGCAAGCAATGGCAGCGGCAGTCATAGAACGTTTTGGACGTATTGATATATTGGTCAACAATGCTTTACCAAGCTATCAGTTTAACCCGAGTGCTGATTATACCAGTATTGAGACTGTGAAATGGGCACATTTTTCTCAGCAAATTGACGGCATTGTCCAAGGTGCCGTCAATACAGTACAAGCGGTATTGCCACAAATGAAAACTCAGCAGATGGGTAAGATCATCAATATCTCAACCAACTTGGTTTATAATCCGGTCGTCACTTATTATGACTATACCACTGCAAAATCAGCGCTTATTGGTCTAACGCGTAATCTAGCAGCGGAGCTTGGGCAATATGGTATTCGTGTGAACTTGCTAGCAGGTGGACTATTAAAAACGACTGACGCTAGTAAATTAACCACTGAAGAAGTGTTTGATTATATCGCAACGACGACACCACTTCGTCAAGCGACCTCAGTTGCCGACTTTGCAAATTCAGTACTATTGATGGCATCTGACTTGAGCTCAGCTATTACTGGTCAATCTATCGCAGTTGATGGCGGTTTAACGATGCCTTAATAATGGCATTATTTACTAAATAAATTGACTTGATTGTACAAGAGAGACGAGATGACGAATCGTAAAATCGCTGGCATTATTACTGCTATTATAGGACTGTGCGCCATCATCGCTTTTTTCAATGATGGTATGAACACACCCTTGTTAAGCTGGCCATTGGAAGCTTATCTTGGCGTGGCATTCACTATTGGCTGGTTGACTAATTTACCCACTTTTTTGGCTTATTTAATCGCCGCATTGATCTTTGTTTTGATCGCTGTCGCACTTTATAAACTAGGTAGTTGGCTTTATAGAGTAGTATTTAAACGCAGTTAAATGTAGTGATAGATCAAATGAATGGTTCAACCTGCCTATTTGCAGACCATTCATCTGCTTGACTAAACTCATAAATGACCCTATTCAAGCCCACACTGTCACGATGCTATATGCAAATGATCGAGTACCGCTTGTATTCCATATTCTTCAATTGTCCCAGTGACAAAATCCGCACGCGCGATCAGCTCGGGTTTTGCATCGCCCATTGCCACCGCATAGCCGACCAAATCAAACATCTCTAAATCATTCAACCCATCACCAAATGCCATACAATCCTTTGCATCAATATCGTAATGCAGGCATAAATCGATGATACCGCGTGCTTTAGATGCCTCGATTGGTAATATATCTGCGCCAATATGATGCCAATGCACCAGTTTTAAATCATCTTGGGCAAAGTCAATTTCCTGCATTTTCTCTTCTTGAGTGTTAAAGAATACCGAGCATTGATAAACCGTATTTGCCTTATGATAATCTGGGTCAAGGATAGAATTAGGCGTTATCGCATTGTATTCACGCAGGCGCGCGTTTTCATGTGACCATGCAATATGCGTTGCGGAGTCAAATTTGTGGATGAGTTCACTTTTTTGGCATAGCATTACAATCTTGTTGGTCTGCGTATCGGTTAATGGATAATGACTAATCATGCCCTCTTTATTAAAGCTATATTGTCCATTCATACAGATAATGGCATCCAATACATCAGCGTCAAGTAAGGCTAATATATCAGCAGGCAATATGGCTTTGGAACGTCCGGTTGAAATCACCAGTTTAATATCAGTCTGGGCGAGTGCTTCAAGCGTTGCTTGGTTGTGCGCGGCGATAATACCGTTACGGCTTAAAGTATCGTCGATATCAAAAAATATGATTTTGGGGGTGGGTGTTTTATTATTCATAATGGCTTTGAAAGTCCTATTTATAGTAAATATGATTGTTTTATTATTATGTTATTCATTTAAAAAAGCTTATCAAGCTCAGTGAAAAACTGCTCGATGTTATCCAAATATCGTAATTATATTTCATTTCATCCATTGTAGCGCTATGCATATGGGCTTATGACTGGTCCAAATTGTATATTATATTTTACGTTTGTTAGTATGATTTTATTAATACACTTAATTTCGACTTTACCATCTTTAATAGGGTATCCAAATAAAGCTATATTTTCTACGATTTTACTTTGTTCAAAAGCTTTATACTCTGGTATTTTTCTATTTGACATACCATAAGTTGTATCAAATGGCATGCTTCCAGTACGAAGAAGGCTAAAATAAGATGGATAAATAATACCGTCAAAGCCAGCTTGTTGTACCTTCTTGCTAATTTCTCTAATAGTTTCGTAGGAATGATCTGTCGCTAAGAAAAGCATATAAACAGCTAAGTCTACGCTTTCAAATTCAGTTGATGCTTCATCTATAATTCGGCTTAAATCTAGTAGTTTTAAATTTAGATTAGGTCTTATAGTGGCTAAAAATATATCATCTAATGCTGTTACTCTACATTCATGGAGACAAACTTCAATATCTTGAGAGCCATATAATATAGGATGAGCCACATCGTCTAGTCTGCCAGTACCTAAAAATTGGCTCGGTGGGCTATCATACTGACTATGATTATCAGGCTCATTGGGGTTTATTCTTAATCGATAGAATACCTCATCTTGAGTTAATGTTTTAGTAGGGTATAAAGAAAGTATCTTTTCAATAATTTGAAAACGTTTTTCTGTATCACATAAGTCTTTTAGTGGCTCATTTTCTCCAACCATCCATAACCTTGGCCCATAGTAAAAGAACCCAATACCTAAAGCTCTTTCAAATAGTTCCATATCTTTTTTGAGAGTAGGCGTGGCATCAATATCAGTTTTTTGAGATTCATTAAACTCTATGACTGGTGAAAATCCATAATCACATCTATATAATGACCCCCATACGAAAAAACTATGAGCTAGCCTTATAAGTATTTCTTTGTCTAATTTAGCGCCCGAATGGCTTTCACAGTTTGGGCAGTTGTCAGTACTTTCTTCTCCTAACATGAAAGCTTTTAATTTTAAGCCTTCATCTTTAAAACAATTTGAACAGCAAATCATGATGTACTCAATATATATCAAAGTTTAAATTCAAAGAGTTTAATTCACTACCTCAACACTCGTCACATTCTGAAAGCCTCTTGGCAGCTGACCGCCACGGCTACCGCGTTTAGAGGTATAGTTGGCTAAGTCCATCGGCTTTAAGGTCACATGACGCTTGCCAGCAGTAATGACTAAGCTGTCCTGTTTACTGAGTGGCGTGATGGTAAGCACTTCCTCATCACCTTTTAGGTTAATCATCTTATTGCCCTTACCGCGAGCCTGTTCAGGCAAATCGCTCAGTGCAAAGATTAATAAATAGCCAGCATTGGTCACGACAGCGATATGATCAGGAGTAGAGCTATTTTCGCTAACAGATATGCCATTATTATCAGGGCTTACCATCAAATTAGCTTGAGCATCTATACGCGCGATGGGTAACAATCGGCTATTAGCCGCTAGATTGATGATATTTTTACCAGCTTTTTGATTGCTATCTAGATTACCAATGGTATTGATAAAACCGTAGCCTTGCGAGCTGGCTAAGATGATGCGCTGGTCATTATCACCGGTTAGCAATTGCTCGAAAGTCGCGCCTGCTGGTGGTTTTAAGACGCTGGTGAGCGGATCGCCTTGACCACGAGCAGAAGCGAGGCTATGCGCATCGATACTATAGCTGCGTCCGGTACTATCGAGCACGTAGATCTTCTCATTAGATTTAGCGCGAACGTGGGCTTGGTAGCTATCACCTGAGCGATAAGCCATGCCAGCAGCATCAACGTCATGACCTTTAGCCGCACGAATCCAGCCGGCTTTCGATAGGATAGCGGTGACAGGCTCGCTTGGTACGAGGTCAGATTCTTTGAGCGCTTGCGCTTCTTCGCGTTCTGCCAATTGCGATACGCGCTCGTTGCCGTGTTCTTTCATATCAGCAGTTAGCTCATCAATCATCAAATTGGTCAGGCTATCTGGATTGTCCAAGTATTCTTGAATGATAGCGCGTTCAGCAGCTAGATCATCTTGCTCGCGGCGTAGCTCAATCTCCTCTAACTTTGCCAACTGACGCAGACGAATATCCAAGATAGCATTGGCTTGGATTTCAGTCAGGTCATAGTCTTGCATTAATGATAATTTTGGGTCGTCTTCTTCACGAATGATGCGAATAACTTCATCGATATTCAGATACGCAATCAGTAAACCTGCGAGGATATGCAAGCGCTTATCGATTTTATCAAGGCGATATTGCAAGCGTCGCGTGACTACTGAGCGGCGACAGACAAGCCATTCTTCTAGAATTTCTTTGAGGTTTTTGACCTGCGGCTTACCGTTTAGGCCAATCATATTCATATTGACGCGGTAATTGCTTTCTAAATCAGTGCTGGCAAATAGATGGCTCATGACGCGCTGCACGTCGACCCGTGTTGATTTTAGCTCAAGCACGATACGGCAGGCATTTTCGTGGTCTGACTCATCATGAATATCAACAATCCAAGGCAGTTTCTTATCGGTCATCAGCTTGGCGATTTGCTCTTGAATCTTATTGCCTGATACTTGGTAAGGAAGGGCATTGATGATGACAAGATTTTTCTCTTTCGGATCAATATGAAAGGTTGCCCGCATTTTATAGCTGCCACGTCCAGTCTCATACATCGCTTGCAAGTCTTTTTTGCTGGTGATGATCTCAGCTGGGGTTGGCAAATCAGGCGCTGGTATCGATTGAGTTAATTGCTTAACCGACAGCTCAGGGTTTTTGAGCAGACGAATCGCCGCGCGTACCACCTCATTCAGGTTATGCGGCGGAATATCCGTTGCCATACCGACGGCGATACCAGTTGTTCCATTCAATAGAATATTGGGCAAGCGGGCAGGTAGGGTGGTTGGCTCCAACATCGTACCATCGAAGTTATCTTGCCAATCAACCGTACCTTGACCAAGTTCCGCGAGCAAGGTATTGGCATAAGCAGACATTTTGGCTTCGGTATAACGCATGGCCGCAAAGGACTTGGGGTCATCAGGGCTACCCCAGTTACCTTGACCAGTGATGAGTGGATAGCGATAGCTGAAAGGCTGTGCCATCAGTACCATCGCTTCATAACAAGCGCTGTCGCCATGCGGATGATATTTACCCAACACGTCACCAACGGTACGCGCAGACTTTTTCGCCTTCGCTGTCGATTTTAGCCCAAGCTCGCTCATGGCATAAACAATACGGCGCTGGACAGGCTTTAGACCATCAGCAATATTTGGTAGCGCCCGATCCATGATGACGTACATGGCATAATTAAGATAGGCTTGCTCAGCGAACTCTGCCACTGAGCGCGTATCCATTGGTTCATTTGCAAGGATTGGGTCAAGCGTGTGATCGATAACATCGGACATAAAATAGGGTTCACTTATCAGTTTTAATAGGTATAAAAAATCGGTGCAATCGTGCAAATAGGATAGTGCTATCCTAAAGGATATTGGTGCAATTAAAAAGCCACTACTTAGTATAAACGACAGTGCATGACGTGCTTAAGCTAATGGTTTTATTAAGCATGATGATCCTATAATGTTTTGGTCGATAGTTTTTAGAAAATAATATGAGTGTCGTTCATGTTACTGCTTTTTATTCTCTTACTTATTACATTTACGTTTTCACCCATATAGCCTTAATAATGCTCATAATCATAAAATCGATACAGGCAAGCAGTGTACAGGCTAAGCGCTTATCGTTTTGCTCAATGTCACTTCCAGATTTTAATGGATTCTATCTACGAATAGACGATAAATACTTATCAACAAAAAGTGGGTTACTTGCTCGAAATCCTAATTAACTCACTGATATAAATGTAAATATTGACCGTCAAGTTACTTTACGAACTCAAGTAGCATTTTTTTGTATTGAGTAGTTTGTATAAAGTGTGTATGTTAAACAATAAAGGGCTATTTACCGCTAAATTGTTGACTCATCACAATATCTTTGCACCGCCAGCCTTGCTTGCCATCACTGTGGTGAGCTTGCACACCGAGTCTTTGTACGTTTATCACATTGTGATAATTATGGGTTCACAGTAGCGCATTATTTATTAGGAGAAGTAAGATTATGGAAAATCAAGGTAACCAGATCCGTCGTAACGATAAAGTATGGGTAAAAACTTACGAAAAGCTTGGTATTCAATATGATATTGATATGCCAGCCGCCAATACTTCTTTAATCGATATATTTGAACGGAATTTTGTTAAACATGCTGGTAAAACAGCGTTTGTGTGTATGGACGTCAAGCTTTCCTACGAAGATTTAGATCGCTATAGTAAACAAATTGCTGCCTACTTGCAGTCACTTGGGCTGAAAAAAGGCGATAAAGTCGGCGTTATGATGCCAAATATTTTGCAGCTACCAGTTGCAGTATTGGGTGTGCTGCGTGCGGGTATGACCTTGGTCAACGTCAATCCGCTTTATACCTCAAAAGAGCTTGAGCATCAGCTAACAGACTCTGATACCAAAGCATTATTTATTTTAGAGAACTTTGCCAAAACCTATGAAGAGATTGGTAAAGACTTGGTTGACCATGTCGTTGTAACCTCGATGGGCGACTTGATGAGCCCGTTGAAAGGCTTTATTGTCAATATGGTCGTGCGCCATGTGAAAAAACTGGTACCTGATTATAACCTTAAAAGCAGCACCAACTTTAAAACGGCACTGAATCGCTTTCCGGCGAAAAATTATAAACGTCCAGATAATATCTGCCTTGATGATATTGCTGTTCTGCAATATACCGGTGGTACCACGGGTGTTGCCAAAGGCGCGATGCTTACCCATGGCAACTTAGTTGCCAACCTGATTCAGTGTGATACCTATCTTGGTGACGCTTTCGATAAATTTGACGGTATGGCTGAGCAACCCGTTATCATGACGGCATTGCCGCTGTATCATATCTTCTCATTTACCGTTTGTGGCATGTTCGGCTTATATCGCGGCTGTATCGGGCTACTGGTGCCGAATCCACGTGATGGTGCAAGCTTAATCAAGGCTTATAAAGATTACCCACCTGCGTTTTTCCCAGCAGTTAATACCCTATTCAATGCGTTAGCGAACAGTGAGGTATTTAAAGCCTTAGATCATAGCAAGCTTGAGATGTCTATGGGCGGCGGCATGGCGGTTCTAAAAGATACTGCTGAGAAATGGCAAAAAATTACTGGTAACGTGATTGTACAAGGTTATGGTCTGTCAGAGACTTCTCCGGTTGCGTCTGCAAACCCACAAGGTAATGGCGAATTCTCAGGCAATATCGGTCTGCCGATGCCAGCGACTGACATGGCTATCTTGGATGAAGAAGGCAATGAAGTAGATCTTGGTGAGCGCGGTGAGATTTGTGTTCGTGGTCCGCAAGTGATGAAAGGCTACTGGAAACGTGATGATGCTACGGCTGAAGTCATGACGTCTGACGGTTATTTCCGTACGGGTGATATCGGTGTGATGGATGAAGAAGGCTACTTTAAAATTGTTGATCGTAAGAAAAACATGATTTTGGTCTCAGGCTTTAACGTGTATCCAAACGAAGTAGAAGATGTGATGTCAGCCCATCCAAAGATTCTGGAATGTGGTGTCATCGGTGTCGAAGATGAAAAGAGTGGCGAAGTACCGAAGATTTATGTGGTGCGTAGTGATGACAGCTTGACGAAAGAAGAAGTGCTTGCCTATAGCAAAGAAAACCTAACTGGTTATAAGCGTCCGCGTTATGTTGAGTTCATCGATGAGTTGCCAAAATCGAACGTCGGTAAGATTTTGCATAAAGATCTGCGTGTACTTGAAGAAAAGAACCACGGTTAGAATATTTACCATCAAGTTCAAAGCGCTTTTTATCTGCTTTCATCTTTATCTATTAGTAAGAAGCAGGGATGAAAACCGCTTAATAGTTGATGTGGCAGTTAGTAAAAATAGCTATGATATATTGTTGTAAAAGATGGTTATCAATGATGATAAGGTCGCTTATATAGGGCCTTATCATTTTTTTGTTTTCCTATTATGATTTGGTGGTATTCATAGAGAATTCTCCATAAAGCTGATATAGTCCGTATCGATATTTTTTGCACTTAACGATAAAAGTGTGGATTTTTTAGCCCAGAGCTTTCACAGAATGATCACTATAAAGCACTGTAGCTGTGTTAGCTTTAACGGTTTTATAGTAAATAATAGAGTGGAGTGTGAAGGTGATAATTTTGATTTAAAAGATTTGTGAATGATAAGATCTGTTTGCTTATGAGCGAAAAGACTTCTTATTCACAAGTTTTTGATTTTGCAAATGAGTGACTAACGACCACGGTGATTTAATTAGACATATTCTATATTTTAACGGCCACATTTAAGGAAAATTATGACTGATAATATCAATAAAGAGATGACAGACCATAAAGCTGCGAACAATACTCAATCAAAGGCTGGAACGAACGCGTTTCCTACTATGCCGACGATAGCGAGTGACAGTCCATGGTTAAGTGCTTATGAGCGCTATGGCATTAATGCTACCATTGAGATGCCAGATGACAGTACCTCTTTACTTGATGTGTTCGAGCGTAATTTCAGCCGTTATGGACAGAAAACCGCCTATATCTGCATGGGTGCTTCTATTACATTTAAGCAATTGGATTTATACAGTCGTCAAATTGCCAGTTATTTACAGTCATTAGGGCTCGTAAAGGGTGATAAAGTCGGTGTCATGATGCCCAATATCTTGCAGTATCCTGTGGTGGCTTTGGGTATCATTCGCGCAGGTATGGTGCTGGTCAATGTCAATCCTTTGTATACCAGCCGCGAGTTATCGCATCAGCTGCATGACAGTGGCACCAAAGTATTATTCATCGTCGAAAACTTTGCAAAAACTTATCAAGATGCGCAAGATAAGGGTCAAGTGAAGCATGTCATCGTCTGTAAAATTGGCGATATGTTAGGTACGATCAAAGGACCCGTGGTCAATCTGGTCGCCCGCCATGTCAAAAAAATGATTCCCGCGTATCGTTTGCCAGAGAGCACGAGCTTTAAGCAGGCATTAAGTGCCGTATCAGCTAGCAAATATCAGCGTCCTGATTTGAACTTAAGCGATGTGGCATTATTGCAATATACTGGTGGTACGACTGGGGTAGCTAAGGGTGCGATGCTGTCTCATGGTAACTTAATCGCCAATATGTTACAGATTAGCGCGCTCATGGACAGCGCTTTTGAAGAGGATATAGACGCTACTGATGTGCTTTTGACCGCGCTACCGCTATACCATGTGTTCTCGTTTATGGTTTGCGGGATGTATAGCATGTACCAAGGTTGTGCTGGTTTGCTGATTCCAAATCCGCGTGATCTTGATGGTTTGATTAAAGAGATGGGCAAATATAAACCGGCCTTTATTCCTGCAGTAAATACTTTGTTTAATGGCTTGGTACATAAAGAAAGTTTTGCAGATTTAGATTTCTCTAGTCTAAAAGCCTCTATTGGTGGCGGTATGTCGGTACTCCCAAGTGTGGCAAAAGAGTGGCATAAAATCACTGGTCTGCCTATCGTTGAAGGCTATGGCTTGTCTGAAACTTCACCAGTGGTTGCCTTTAACCCAATGACCATTGCTGAATTTACTGGGAAGATTGGTATCCCTGCCCCTAGTACCGATGTCATTTTGATTGACGATGATGAAAACATGGTGGCTATCGGTGAGCGTGGTGAAATCTGTGTCAAAGGTCCACAAGTCATGATTGGCTATCAAAACCGCCCTGAAGAAACGGCTGAAAGCTTTACTGACAGTGGCCATCTTAAAACAGGCGATATCGGCATTATGGACGAAAAAGGCTTTATCAAAATTGTTGACCGCAAAAAAGACATGATTTTGGTTTCTGGTTTTAATGTTTATCCAAATGAAATCGAAGAAGCCATGAGCGAGCATCCAGGGATAGTAGAGTGCGGCGCGATCGGGATTCCAAATGATGATCGCGGCGAAGACCCAAAGCTATATGTGGTCAAAAAAGGCAATGTGACCGAGCAAGAGCTGCTTGATTTTGGCAAAAAACAACTGACCGGCTATAAGCGTCCACGTCATATTCAATTCGTTGACGAATTACCAAAATCAAACGTGGGCAAAATCCTGCGTAAAGAATTGCGTAAGATGGAAGGTTTAGAATAACTTTTACAGCTATTTTTAATCAAGACAGCGGTGCGATAGCTTGTGTGAATCTTGCTATTGCACCGTTGTCACGTTAGGATAACCTAACATTTAGCCCTGCTAGAGCATTCAGCTGTCATTTATTTTAATATATAAATTTGCTGGAAATACTGATTGGCTAACCACATAACCATAAATTTAAATATAAACCTCTTATTTTATAACACTGCTTTTACAACTTCGTACTAGGGAATTTTATGCGTATTGACAACCGTGAGCTTAATCAACTTCGCTCAATCAGCTTTGAGCGCCATTACACTAAGCATGCTGAAGGGTCAGTATTGGTCAGCTTTGGCGACACCAAAGTACTGTGCACCGCAAGTGTAGAGTCTGGCGTACCGCGTTGGCTCAAAGGTAAAGGCAAAGGCTGGATCACGGCTGAATATGGCATGTTGCCACGCGCGACCAATACTCGTAATCAACGTGAAGCGGCTCGCGGTAAGCAATCAGGTCGTACTCAAGAAATTCAGCGTTTAATCGGTCGTAGTTTACGTGCCATGATTGATTTGAGTAAGCTTGGCGAAAATACCATTTACTTAGATTGTGATGTCTTGCAAGCGGATGGTGGTACTCGTACTGCTAGTGTGACCGGTGCCGCGATTGCCCTTATCGATGCCTTAGAGAGCATCCAAAAAACTAAGAAACTAAAAGCGGATCCATTGATTGGTTTGGTTGCTGCCGTTTCTGTTGGTATGAAAGATGGTAAAGCGTACTTGGATTTAAACTACGAAGAAGATGCCAGCTGTGATACGGATTTGAACGTGGTGATGACCCAAAAAGGCGAGTTCATTGAGCTACAAGGGACGGCGGAAGAAAAGCCATTTACTCGTGCTCAAGCTGACGATATGCTTATTCTAGCCGAAAAAGGTATCGCTGAGCTGATTGCTATGCAAAAAACCGCCTTAGGTTGGTAGTCATATAAGACCGCAATACGGCTTACTATTGATATTTTTATAATACTTTCACTGCTTTTCTATAGGTAAACGTGCATGCTTAAGCTGACTGATGACGGCGCCAAAATTACCTTACAAGGACAGCCCCAAGCATTAGACAATGGGCTGTTTTGGTTTGGTGCGGCGTTATTGGTAGGTGCAGTATGCGTCGCGCTGGCAATGAGTCTGTTGCCGGTACGATGGTCAATTGGTGCGCTTGCACTGCTAATTATCGGTAGCTTCTTTTTTAATCGGCAGCGCCAACAGCATAAAAAAGCGACAGCAGGTAATATTAGTAGCGGCATCTTATGGGTGCGTGCTGGTGAGCTGGTACATGACAACCAAGGCAAGCGTATGCCTATTCAGCTAACTGACAGCGATATGATAAGTCTAGTAGGCGAGCAATTAGAGATTACTGATGGCGATTCTAGACGTAAATATTGTATTAGTGGTTTTGATAATATCCAAGAAGCCACTGCTACCAAAGCGATTCTACAAGGTCAAACACTGACCAAACGTCATGTTAATATCAAAATGAGCAGCGATTAAGACCTTTATTATTAAAGGTTTTTTAATGTTAAAGTTTTTTAACCCGCTCATCTTGTCTTATTTATTTACCGCTTATCCTTATATTTATACCTTTTATCGTTTATTTAAGCGTGATAAGGCTTGCAGAATCCTGTCCAAATGGTTTATAAGTAAGATTGAAAAAATCTCATCATACTTATAATGAATACGGTTATCGCTACTATGGTTATTGATACTATATTGACAAGGAGCTAGTCATGTCGCGTTTGTCCATTTGGTCAATCACAACGTCGTGCAGTGCATTATTACTTACTCTCGGTGCAGTCGGTCAAGTTCACGCCGATAGTATGAGCAGCTTGATTGCTCAAAAATCTTCTCTAACTGATTATAGCGCCCGCTATACACCATCGTACCCCGCTGTCCCTGCTGCTAAAATCAGTACGCGATCCACTATCCAACGTGCTGGTACTTCTAATAGTTATCGTTTAAATACAAGTAATACACAACCAAGTTATTCTAATAGTAGCTATGCTAATAAAACCTACTCTAACCAAAATGCTTATGTTAGCAATAACCAAACTAATTATCGCTATCCTGAAGTACAACGCCAAGTATCATCAGTTTTGCCGGCCTTTTTATCAGGCAACTATGATAATGTCGATAGCGAGTATCTACCGTTACTCAGCAATGCCGAAACGCAAAGTAGTCTGGCTGCCCGTGAAGTCATCAGCACTGCCCGTAAAATGGCGCTGAACGAGCGTACGATTATTCAAGGCGGCTGCTGGGATTATCTGAATGCAGTATTTAAACGAGCAGGGGTGACGCGCGATACTATCCATAAAGGTACCTATGGTCAAGGTCCTTATGCCAATAGTGGTGAAATCGAAGTTGGTGACTGGCTCTACTATATCAATCATGGTTATAACGGTGTCGAGCACAGCGGATTGTTTGTCGGCTGGGTTGATGAGCAAGCAAAGCAAGCGCTGATATTAAGCTATGCTGGCGAGAGCCGCCGCGAGCCTGCGCGCTATCGTGTTTATGATTTGAGCAATGTCTATCAAATTATGCGCCCGAACGTTTAATATAGACCTTCTTAATCTAGTTTATTCAAACATAAAAAAGCGTCCCTCACTTCATCAAGTGAGGGACGCTTTTTTATTAAGCATTGCCTATGCTAGAGCCAATTTTAGAACGGTTTAACCACCACTAGAATCACAATAATGACTAAAGCAAATACGGGTATTTCATTAAACCAGCGCCAAAATACATGCGACTTATATTGCGGGTTATCGACCAGCTTTTTACGATAAAAACCACAGGCACCATGATAAGCGGACAATAGAATAACTAGAAAGATCTTTACGTGTAGCCAGCCTTGGGTTTTATAGACGTCCCAACCCAAAAACACCATCCATAACCCAAAAGCCCACGTCGCTATCATAGCTGGCGTCATGATGCCGCGATAGAGCTTGCGCTCCATGATAGTAAAGCGCTCTTGACTGATCTTGTCATCGCTCATTGCATGATAGACAAATAGGCGCGGCAAGTAGAAAATCGCTGCAAACCAACACACCACGGATATAATGTGTGCCGCTTTAATCCAATTAAAATAATCTGCCATGCTGAAGTCTCTTTGGTTATTTTAAGCAATGATAAACGCGGGCAAGCTTAGCGCAGATTATCTAATAATGGTAGCGTTAAGCCAAAACTACTCAGCCTCAGCTAGCCAAAACAACTTGTGATTGATGACCGCTCATAGCATCCATGACGGGCACTTGCTTTGGTGCGCGAGGAGCGGCAAACTGCTTGGTTAAGCCAAGCTCGCGCATGAGTCTATCATCGCCTGATTGACTGGCGTTACCCGTGGTCAGCAGTTTGTCACCATAAAAGAATGAGTTGGCACCTGCCATAAATGCTAATGCTTGCTCAGCGTCAGATAAGCTTTCGCGACCAGCAGATAAACGTACATAGCTACTTGGACAGCAAATACGTGTCACAGCAATGGTACGAATCCACTCAAGAACTGACAATTGACCTTCTGCCAAGACCTTATCACCGATTGGCGTGCCTTGAATCGGCACCAATAAGTTGACTGGAATAGACTCTGGTGCTTTAGGCATTTTTAGTAGCTCGTGCACCCAGTCAATGCGGTCATCACGGCTCTCACCCATACCGACGATATTGCCGCTACAGACGTTGATACCTGAGTTGCGTACGTTGGTGATGGTATCTAGACGCTCATCGTAGCTGCGCGTACTAACTACTTGCTCATAGTAGCTTCTAGACGTATCCAAATTATGATTGTAGTAATCCAGTCCTGCGTCTGCCAGTTGTGCGGCCTGATCAGTATCTAGCATACCTAGAGTCATACAGGTCTCAAGCCCTAAGGCTTTGACTTCTTTGACCAGCTCGACCACATAAGGCATGTCTTTGGCACTAGGGTGCTTCCATGCTGCGCCCATACAAAATCGTGATGAACCAGTAGCTTTTGCGCGTTTGGCAGCGGCAATCACCTTGTCCACCTCTATGCGCTTCTCAGCGACCAGCTTGGTTTTATCGCGGTGATGACCGGATTGTGAGCAGTAGCCGCAATCTTCAGGGCAGTTGCCAGTCTTGATAGACAACAAGGTGCTGATTTGTACTTCATTGGCATTGAAGTTCTGACGATGTATGGTTTGCGCTTGTAATAATAAATCCATCAATGGCAAATCGAACAATTGGGCAATTTGCTCGCGACTGTATTTGCTGGCAGTGGCTTGTGTGGCATCGGTCGTTAGTGATGCTAAAAAATCGTTGTCATTGCTATTAGCGTTGTTATTTGGCTCTGTGATATTAAGCAGTGCTGACATAATATAAATCCTTTTATAAAGATATTAGGCATGGTCATAGAAGATAAACATCGGATGTCGCTCATCTGATTTAATTTTTTAGTAGTACTATCTACAATAAAAAAGGTTGCGCTATAGTATAGCGCAACCTTTTTAGAAAATCAGAAACTAGCGAAGCAGTCATTCAGCTATCAGTAACAGCTAGCTAGCTATCGCTTCTGATTATTCGATTATTTACCCAACTTGTGCTTAGCAACGCCGACCCAATGGTTGGCAAGTTTTTGTGCTTTATAAGCATATGGCTTGGCTTTTTGGATATAAGGTTTACATTCTTCTGGAATGGCTGGCACGATATGCTTAGCAAGTTTATTGAACCACATCATTAGGCTGTAATCGCCTTCGATGCTTAAGTTGCCTTCTTGTACGGCAGTCATAAAGGCAGGAA
Organism: Psychrobacter sp. G; assembly: GCF_000418305.1. Lineage (NCBI taxonomy): Bacteria > Pseudomonadati > Pseudomonadota > Gammaproteobacteria > Moraxellales > Moraxellaceae > Psychrobacter > Psychrobacter sp. G. The sequence continues at coordinate 2,667,251 of NC_021661.1, read as the reverse complement.
GGCTGCCTTTAGTTAAAAGCTTAACGCCTGTCATAGAGTCTTTAAAATTGATAGTCAGGTCAGCTTCTTTAGCATGACCACTATGTTGGCTAAATTTACCATTATCAAAGCTATAATAACGTGCCACATCTGCTTCAGTGCTAGCAAGCTCAATGATAACCTTACGATCTGCAAGTATTTTTTTAACATCTTCATTATCGCTATCAGCTAGCATCGACAAACGATAACCAATCACAGCTAATAAAACATCTAATGGATCAGACTTAATATCCAAAACCGGTACAGTAAACATAGACAAACTCCTAAAAAATAAGACGCAAATAATGCGTACTTTATAACAATTTTTGTGACAAATATATAAGTAGATTATAAACGATTGCTAGGTGTCAATTCTTTAGGAGTTACGTAGAGAGCCTTAAGTATCTTGTAACATTCGATGACAGCAATATGATAACGCAGGGTTTAATGAAAGCGTGGCTGATAGTCGTCGTCATAGACGGGCGTATGCTCTATATAACGCGCTGCTTGTAGCTCACGCTCTTGTATCATGCTGCGACTGACATCCTCATAACGTAACGCTCGATACAAGACCCATGCGCCCAAAGGCAGCCAACTGATACCCATAGCAATTACATAATTGTGCCATTCTGACCATAAGAACCAATGTGTCACTAAACTATGAATCATTTCTACGGCTAACCAGTATCCCATGCCGCCAAACAAATACCAAAGCAACCAGCGCTGTGATGACACAGCAATAGCAACAACTGCGATTAAAAATAAACCATAGCCCAATATGGCACTTGTACTCAACGCCTCGCTACCAAATGTAGAAAATATTGTTAATAACATTGTTCATCTCGCTCTTCATAAGGTGAATTCCAACAAGGCTATTATGTAAGTTTGTAACAGAAAGCTAAAGCCTCTGAAGGCTACTTTGCGACAACAGCTGACGTTTGATTTTTTAAAAGTATTTAGCAAAATAAATGGTAAATCTTACAGTTTTAGACAACAAAAAAACGCCTTAATCTGGGCGTTTTTTTTCGATGGTAAGATTTAATATAGTGAGTTCAATATAGAAGAGTTATGTTAAGAATAGCATTATGCTGGTATAAATTTCTCTCGCTTGCTGTGCGCTTTGCACTCCAGAGGCTTCGCAAAATTTATCCCAGCAGTACTGTATGCTTTTTAAATTGAATCGACTATAGCAAGAGTAGACAGGTATTAAGGGCGAGGGCTACGGCGACCCCAAAGCGATAAGGCAGTCACTAGAATGGCACCTAATAGCATCAAGCTCAAGGTCGTTAACCACTCTGCGCCAGTAGGGTAATGCCATGGCATGACGTTATGGATGGCTTCACTATTTAATGTCCCTAGGGCATCTGTTTTCCAAGGCCAGACTTTGACTAACGAGCCTGCGATAAAGCCGATAAGTAGCGCTAAAGTAGCTTGATAATAACGGGACAATAACCATTTGAGCATACGGGTAAAAAGCAATAATCCCGTTGCCATACCAGCCACCAATGTAAAGATAATAGCAAAGTTTAAAGTATGAACCGCTTCGAGTACCGTGTCATAAGCACCCATCAACAATAAAATAAAAGATCCTGAGATGCCTGGTAATATCATCGCGCAAATAGCGATCGCACCGGCAACAAACAAATACGGCAAACTTGGCGTCGTGTTCATCAGAGGCAAGCTGCTAATGATAACGGCGCTGGCTACTCCAAGTAGGAATAAGAGCGCCCGTCCGATATTCCAGCGCTTAATCTCACTTAATAACAGAAAAACAGTTGCAATGACCAAACCAAAAAAGAATGACCAAATCATTAAAGGCTGATTGTCTAATAAATGCTTAATAACACCGGCAAGCGTTGCAAGGCTGGTGGCAATACCCATCAACAGGAACAATAAAAAAGTGGCATCGACTTGTCGCCATACTGCGATTAAACCTTTGATACCACCCTCTTGGCGAAAGACCTGCCAAAGATTGGGACCCACACTGCTCAAAGCGTTAATTAAGCGCTCATAAATACCTGCAATCAGTGCAATCGTACCACCAGAGACGCCCGGTACAATGTCAGCCGCGCCCATTGCCAACCCTCGCACATAGACACCCAGTAATTCCTTGGGGCTATTTTTATAAATCGGGCTGCTTTCGTCAGCAGCAGGTTGGTTATCTAACTGGGTGGAAGATGACTGGGCATCTGGCCGTGGTGATTGTGATGCCGTCATGGACAATCCTTTTTATTGGACAAGATAAAGTTACTGGATAAGATAAAAGTTATTGAAAAAGATAAACATGGCAATATGAAATGACAATCGCGCATGGCAGTATAGTAGCGCCAAAAAACACTGTAAAGCAGAGAATAAACCATAAAAGCTGGACCAATTAAAATGTATCAGCCCAGCTTTTGGTTCGATATCTTTTATAATTAGCTAAACTTTGCTGCGTTCACTGCTGCGTACAAATGCAGGATAGCCTAGCGCATATAGCACGCCTTCAAGCCCTGTGACATTCACAGCGGCATCGGCGCGCGCTTGTACGATAGGTTTGGCATTAAAAGCCACGCCCAAATCGGCCAGTGCCATCATCGGTAAGTCATTGGCGCCGTCACCGACACAAACCACTTGAGACATCGTAATACCTAGGCGCTCAGCCGTATGGGCGACGATAGCCGCTTTTTTAGCCCCATTAACGATAGGCAACTGTATATGACCGGTGACTTCACCTTCTTCGATATCCAATGAGTTGGCGTGTACTTCATCAATACCCAATTGCTCGGCGATATAGCGAGCGAAGTACGTAAAGCCACCGGATACAAGTACCGTATGATAGCCCAAAGCTTTTAGAGCGCTAATGGTAGCCAAGGCACCTGTCGATAATGTTAAGCGACTGCAAATTTCATCAAGCACGCTGGTTGGAATACCTTGCAATAACGCCACGCGCTGCGCAAAAGATTCATCAAAATCCATCTCGCCCCGCATGGCGGCTTCAGTGATGGCTTCTACTTGCTCGCCAATACCTGCCGTTTTTGCCAGCTCAACGATGACTTCTTGTTCAATCAAGGTAGAGTCCATATCAAAGCAGGCAAGCTTATGAGTGCGCAGCATATGACCGACCGATAAGATATGACAATCGACGACATCCAAATGATCGCTTACGACGGCGTTTTGAGCGTTGTTATAAGCTTCAGTCAAGTCGCGACGCAAACGCGTGGTCAATTGGTCATCAATGATATGTGCGGCGGCAGTTTTTTTGGCAGGATGCATCAGGGTATCAGTCACGGGCACCAATAAATAACGGAATACTTGCACATCGATAAATGAGCGTTTGGCAAAAGGTTGCGCCGTGTCTACATCAGCAATTTCAACATCTACAAAATTGGCATCAGCATCTTCTGCAACCGTGACCAGATGCCAATTTGGCTGCTCATCAACCCATGATTGTACATACTGGTGGATATCAAGTGAAGATACATGCGTCGGCAATACCACAATCAAAGCAAAAATAGGCAAGGATTGTAGTGCATCAAAATCCTGTAAATTGGTACCCTCTGGTAATAACGAGGCCACGGAATCAACCGCCTGTTGCCATGCTTTGCTGTCTTTTGGTAACGAGTAAGAGGTATTGTTTGGCATCGCTCAATTGTCCCTTGTATGCTGATATAAGATTAGGAATAATAACAGCTTTAGTAAGCAGCGACTATAGATGAGACGCAAAGTATCAGTAGCGAATAAAACAGCAAATAAAACGGCGACTGTTGCAAAAAAATCTCCGTAAAATTGAAATTACTCATTACAAAAAAATTATGATACTCGCTAACGCCATAACCCTTACTATGGTGATATAGTAGATGTCAATGAGTGGGTAAGCGAGTCGTAAATACTGCTTAAATGCTTGCGCCACACATAATTGCACAACATAACTACTGTACGATAGCAGCGTTAAATAATCAGTCTTATAAAAAAAGATTATTTAGACAATGCGGTATTGAATTGAACAAATATAGCTGCATACTCTTGCAAAAATGAGCGAATGAGCAATAGCCTCGTTTTTTAACTCCATTTATCCAAAAAAGTTTCCCATATCATGACCTATTTAGCGCCGCGGCAAGGGTTGTTTGCCATCATTCTTCTGGTTAGTTTTTGTTTGCAAACCCTATTATTGGTCATCAGTACCGATCAACAGCTGAGCAACAGTCGTGCGCAAAAAGGCGAGCAAATGGTCGCTCAGCTCATTGACGAAGCGCGCCTGTCTTTAGAAAATAAAGACCGTGTCAGCTTAAGCGTTATTGCCAATCGCTATACCAGCGAACAAGACGTAACCCGTATCCTGATTAAAGACAATAATGGCGATATCTTGGTGCCTGTCGGCAATGCGCCGATGCAGCAGGGTGATACTATTAGCCAAATTGCAACCAAAGGCGATGCGGTCATTGGTAGTGTGGCATTGACTCTAAAGGATATTAGCAAGGGTGAAATCATCGCCATGCAATGGCCATTTGTGATTGGTTCGATGGTGCTGCATTTATTGCTGTGGCTGATTTACAGCTATATCGCTCGTCCAACTAGAGAGCAAATCAATGCCATCAGCCGCGATGTTCAAGACTTGCATCGTGAGCAATATACGCAGCTCGATCAGCGTGGTTATGCTCGTGAGCGAGAACGTCGTCAATCAATGTCTGCTGATGATGGTGATAATGGTGATAATGGTGAGACAGGTACTAGCCAAAGTGATCGTTTGGTCCATGATGGTCAATCTAATGGTCAAGCAGCTGCAAGTGCAGGGTATAACCAGCAACCTAATACGCGTAAATTAGATATTCATAGTGCTGTCAATCAGTATGTCAGAACCCAGCAGAATCAAGATTCGACGCTCGATGATAATACTAACGGTACAACTGCGGATACTGCCAGTAATATGACAGACAGTGATGTCAGTGATCATACTGCTCATAAAGCAGAAGACAGTAGCCAGCATGCTAACAATCATGTCTCTCGATTGTCTGCCACCAGAGCATTTGATAGTGTCAGCGTCCAGATTGTCTTTCATGATGAGTTCAATATGCTTGAGCGCTTGGCACCGTCTCAACGTCTGCCGTATTTGGCACTCTGTACGCAGCTACTAAACCAAGCGGTGACTGAGTTACTGAAACAGCCATTGTTGTTGGGTGTAAGCGCAATCAATGAACCACACTTTGATGAAAGTGGTGCTTATGTGATGCTTAAAGCAGAGAATAGCCATGCAAAAGTTGCATTGGCAGGCGTGATGCTAGCCAAGCTATACTTGATGCTGAATAAAATTATTCATGATAAGCATATTGAGCTGTCACGATTTGCTCTGCCAGCCAAAGCTGGTGTGAGTGACAATGCCCAAGTCGATGCCATGACGCATCTGCTAGATAGCGTCGGCAAAAAAGAGCAGATGCTGATTTTATTGCCGAATGGTGGTCTTAAACAAATCAGTCATCATGTACAAGTACAAAGCGTCATGCGTCCAACGACGGTTTATGAGCGTGAGTGCGCGATATTCGATGGTGGCAATGATGCGATGATTCAGCGTTTGGCCGATGTGCGTAATGCGGTATTGATGATCGATGACTCAGAAGAGTAGGATTAGATACTCTATTTAACTTGCAGAAATTGTCTACAATTGCCTGCGCGATAATGACCAATAGTGTCTTGTTGTTGACTTGTAAATGCGTCATAGTAATAAAAAGCATTGACAAGGCTTAATAGAGACTTTATAAGGCATATATATATTGATAACTTTTCAGTAATTTTGCCAAAAAAGATAGGAGTTGGTCATGAGTGATGCTGATATTGATGACGATTTTGATGATGATTTCGTTGATGATGATGATGCAAAGATGGTTGAAGAAGCAGAGACGAGTGTACGTACACGCTTAAGTAGCCTTGAGAAGCGTCGTCTAATTGATAATCTGCTAGAAGAAAAACGTTTGGCTAAAGAGCTAAAGGATGATCTAGACGATATCGATAATTTTGATGAAGATGGCGATGATTGGGATGATGACGAACTTTAATTCGTCATCGCTATAATAGGGCTATCACGCAAATATTTTGCGAATAATTTTTAAGTGTTGATTTGCACTCTTATGGCTATTAGCTAACCATCGTTAACTAATTATCCTAAGTGTGCTGTGTTAAGCTGGTTGGGTTCTGATTTTGATAGTATCAATAGTGAACAGCACCTATTTAGCCAGCTATTTCTCACAGCTGTACTTTAGCAATGATTGATTTAAAAAATCTTTGGGTAGATTGACTTATTCAAGATAATCGTCATCTTTATACCTCTCGTTATTTTATATAACTCTTATTTATTGCGCATGGCGCAATCCATCTTTTAAGGACAACGACACCATGACCAACCAACTTAGTTTCGATGAACTACTCGATTATTTAGACAACGAAGAAAGCGCATTTGTACTTGATAGTGTTGCGACTCATGGTTTTTTGACTGCGACCGTTATTGGGCGTCCACTGCCTAATTGGTTAGAAGCATTGTTTGAAGATAATGTGAGCGAGATTCCAGCAAACGTGATTGATGGTATTCAGCGCTGGCGCGAGTCGATCATCGCTGAGCTAAAAAACGAGACGCCTATTGAGCTACCATTTGGTGAAGATGCGGGCAATGAAGAAGTGGCGGTCGATTTTTCTGATGATTCAGATATCGTTGCTTGGTCGATTGGCTTTGTGGATGCAATGTATGGTGATGAAGCCAGTGATTGGATGGAAAACGAAGAGACTGCAGAAGATGTGGCTGTTTTGACCTTGCCGATGATTGTGCTGAGTGGTATCGATGATGAAGATCCTGAGCTTGCTGAGATGCGTAAAGATCAAGATAAAATGGTACAAATGGTAAACAGCATCGAAGGCAACTTAACTGAGCTGTTTTTGTTGTTCCATACTAACGACTAAAGAGTTTGCTCAATATAAATTATTTGAGCAATGTGCTTTTTAATGCGTTTTAAAGTATCGTGCTTTTATCTTGAACGGGCGATACGTTTTTATCATTCTGTAAGTCACTAATTCTGTAGGTTACCAATAAGGCTGTACTATGACTGTCCAACTCTCCAATCTTGAGCACTTGCCCAACTATCAGATTACTGAGCGCTTGGATGTGGTATACGGCAGTACCGTGCGCTCAAAGCATGTTGGTAAAGATTTATTTGCGGGTCTAAAAAATATTGTAGGCGGTGAGCTCACTGCCTATACGGAGCTGTTAGAAGAATCGCGTCAAGAGGCGATTGATCGTATGATCGTCAAAGCTGAGGCGTTGGGCGCTGATGCAGTGGTTGGACTGCGTTTCTCGACCTCTAGTATTGCACAAGGTGCCTCTGAGCTATTTGTTTACGGTACAGCGGTCAAAGCCGTACGGATGCCACAACAGCCTGTCTATCAATCAACGAATCAGTCATCAAATCATCATTCTCAATATGAAGAGCCTGTGGCGTCAGTTGCTCAGCCTTCAACAGTAAAGTCACCTGATGATTTACCACGCTTTAATCCTTTTGGTGAATAAGACTACGCTCAAGTACTGACAGGTAGCTTTTTTGATGATAAGAGACGTTCCATGAATCAATCGTTCAGCCAAATGTTGATAAACTATGCACCGCTGCTGGTCTTATTTATAGTTGGCTGGTTTTTTGGTGCGCGTCATGAGCGTCAGCATTTGGCAAGATTGACTATTGCCGAAGCTAAGTTGAGCCATATTATTGTCTCAAGTGAGCGTTTTTATGTACCAAAACTGGTCTCTCAGTCTGAGGGTGAGTTGGTGCTTGGTAGCGTCGTTATTGCGCAGGATTATTTTAAAATGGTCATTGCCAAAGTGCTGAGTTTCTTTGGCAAAAATCTAACCACCTATGAGACCTTGCTTGATCGCGCCCGCCGTGAAGCTTTAGTACGTATGCGCACCCAAGCACAGGCAAAAGGCTATAATCATATTTATGGTTTGCGTCTTGAAGTCAGTAACATCAATCAATTGGGTAGTATGGTCGAAGCGATCGCTTACGGTACGGCAGTTATGAGTACTGAAAATTCTACTAAAGCGCCCAATAACGCTTTCAGCAATACTCTTGCCAAAACCTCAATCAATATTTCCAAAAAATAAGCGTTTATACCGTCATAGCTATTTAACTAAAAGTATTTAACGCCAATTATCAAAATCCAAATTATCCAAAAGCTCACATTAAACACTCTCATTTAATCTCATTACAATCCCTTTTATTCCTACTCAATCTCTATATTCTGCATTTGACTGGCGAGTTGTTGAATAAAACAGCTAAACCTAGCTTTTGCCCTATATACTCCCCTTATTAATTCTTAATTATTGTTGATAGTTAGCAATAGCATGCTATGAGATATGCTATAAAAGAATGGTTTAAAACGGGTGATGTCCGTTATCTATAAGCATTAGCAGGTAGTGACAAGCGTATTAGCAAGGATTGCTAATCAGGCATCATTGAATCATTATAAATTGACCTAGCAATAGGTCTTATCTACAGGGATGTAGTTATGGAAAGTCTGGCTCTAGTCACCTTAGTAAATAGCGTTGTTATTCCTATTTGCTTGTTTTTAATCATGATGGGTATGGGTTTGACCCTTATTACCAATGATTTTAAACGGGTATTAAAATACCCAAAAGCCGTTGGTATTGGCTTGACCAATCAGCTGATACTGTTGCCAATTATTGGCTTTGCCCTAGCTAATATCATGCCATTACGCCCAGAATACGCCGTCGGAGTTATGCTCCTCGTTCTGTGTCCGGGCGGCACTACCTCAAACTTATTTACCTATTTGGCTAAAGGCGATGTGGCGCTGTCGGTGACGATGACAGCGATTGCCAGCGTTATTACGGTATTTACCATTCCCATTGTACTGAGTTTTTCATTGATTTATTTTATGGGCAGCGGTAGTGAGTTTGAATTGCCGGTAGTAAAAACCGTGCTTACCTTAGTGGTACTGACGATTGTACCTATTAGCATTGGGATGCTGATTAAACGCTACGCACCAAAAGTCGCCGATCGCTCACAAGTCTATGTGTCTCGATTTGGGGTGATATTTTTAACGTTTTTAGTGCTGTTTTTGTGTTATGTACAACGCGATATCATTGTCGACGCCTTTATCGCTACCGGCCCTGTATCGGTATTATTAAACGTCTCAACCATGGCGCTCGGTTATTATAGTAGCAAATGGTTCGGTCTTAACTTAGCGCAAAGGACTTCGGTGACGCTAGAAGTCGGTCTACAAAACAGTACCTTGTCGATATTTATGGCATTAACGCTATTATCTAACTACGATATGTCGATGATGCCAGCTATTTATACCTTGGTAATGTTCCTAACGGCAGGCATTTTGGTGCGTATATTTAGCGCTCGGCACAATAAGTTAAGAAAGTCTGAGATAGAAAGTAGTGTGTTGGCAGCGCGTATGCTGTAAATAGGGATGAGTTATTTGTATAATTACTCAGGCATAATTGCTCGATTATAATTTTTTAGTTATAAAGCTGCATAACCGCTTTCGATATAGTCAGTGCTAAATAAAATAAGTACAAATGTTATAAAAGGCTACTGTGGTAAATTTTCCTTGCTTGCTGTGTGCTTTGCACGCCAGAGGCTGCGTAAAACTTCTCCCAGCAGCCTTGTACTGTTTTTCAATGGAATTATTATAGTTAAAAGCGGTTGTGGAATTTACGCGCCCGATTTAAAAATACCGTACTAATTATCTCTAGTAAGGTCCACGGATATTGTTTTGTGCTTCTAACTTATCCTTAGCTGTTTCTTCCTTTACTTTGGCTAATTCAAATAGGAAGGTACGGTTTTTAAGTATCGCGACAAATACCACGCCGCCGACGGTATTGCCAACCAACACCACGGCTAAAAACAGCAAATAACGCCCCAAGCTGACGGTATTGCCATAGAGCAAGGCTGAGAATACTTCGATATTACCCACGATACTATGATGCAAACCCAAAAAGCCGATACTGCCAGTAATAAGCGTCACCAAGACGATGCGGCTAAGGGTATCGCGCGCTGAGGTTACAAGCCACGCGGTGACGCCCATCATCCAGCCTGCCAAGATGGCACTGCCAAATATTACCCACCATCTAAACCCTAAGATATGCTCGGCGTAAATATCAATGTCGCTGACGCTAAACAGCTGCATATTTAAACCCAAACCTATCATTAATGCCGCAAATAAACAGCCGCCAACGACGTTGCCAGCGATGACGATTGCCCACAGGCGTAGCAGCTTATTGAGCGGTTCGATTTTATTGAGCACAGGTAGGCTTAAGAGTGAGGTTTGTTCGGTAAATAATAGCGACTGACCGATGACGACGATGATAAAACCAATCGGGTAAAGTAGGGAGGCGAGTACAACCGCATAATGGCTCGGTAGCACGCCACTCAAAAGCGCAAAAGCCGCTAAAATCATAAAGAAGCTGATACCTATCTCAAGGCCAGCGGTAAAAGCACTGGTAAATAGTGAGCCAAGTGAGCGCTCAAAAGTTTCTCTGGCATCCATCACTTGCTCGACTAAGATACTAGCATAGCTTTTTGCTTGACTTAAATTGTCATCGTTGGCGACTTTTTTGATGGTTTCTTGGTCTTCTTTGCTAATATCCTCAGAGAAGTCTTCGTATTCCAAGTTTTCTTTTGCATTAGTGTCGTCTGGCGTATCCGCATCGCTAATATCTTTATTTTTAGTACTAGATGGATGATTAGTGCTCTCATCAATCAAGCGCTTATCATCTATCTTGTCAGCTTTAGAGTGGCTGCTATTGTTATAAGTGTGCTCAGTATCTTGGGACACAGTTGGCTCGCTATTTATCAGGCTATCATTTTAGGATAAAAACGCCATTTATTATGCTATACGATAACTATATAAGTTCTCGCATCACCTGTATTTTATAACACGACTAGGATTTATTTTGTGGGAAGTTCAGCCGATTGGAGTTGTTTATTGGTATTTTCTGCTATTTGCTGGTGTTAGGGGCGTAATGACGCGCTGTAAGGCTGATAAATTACCTTAGCATCTAACAAAATCTGCCTATCTGCGTTAAAATCACTCTATTCATTATTTTCCTAATTTTTAACGTATTTATTTGACCACATTCATTATTCACAAAAGACCTTTTTATTATGAGCACTCCTGATATTCAAAGCAGCAAAACTAACCTGACCCAATCTATCCAAGCGGCACTTAGCCAACTTGAAAACGCCTATAATCCTGCGGAAGTCGAAGCGGGCATGTATCAAGGTTGGGAAGAAAGCGGCTATTTTCAGCCGACTTTTGACAAAGAAGAGTCATTTTCTATTGCCTTGCCACCACCGAACGTCACTGGCTCGCTGCACATGGGACATGGTTTTAACAACGCAATCATGGATGCGCTCACACGTTACCACCGCATGGATGGTGACAACACGCTGTGGCAGCCAGGTACGGATCATGCGGGTATCGCAACTCAAATGGTCGTTGAGCGTCGCCTAGAGGCGCAAGGTATCAAGCGCCGTGATATGACGCGTGAAGACTTTATCGATAAAGTATGGGAATGGAAAGAAGAGTCGGGCGGCAATATCACTAGCCAAATTCGCCGTTTGGGCAGCTCGGTGGATTGGTCACGTGAGCGCTTTACCATGGATGATGGTCTGTCTAACGCGGTAAAAGAAGTGTTCGTACGCCTGTTCGACGATGGACTTATCTATCGTGGTAAGCGTTTGGTCAACTGGGATCCTAAGTTCCAAACCGCATTGTCTGATTTAGAAGTGGAAAACCATGACGAAAAAGGCAGCTTGTGGCATTTCCGCTATCATTTCACGGATGCAGACTTAACGACTCAAGATGGTAAAAACTATCTAGTGGTTGCTACTACGCGCCCTGAGACTTTGCTTGGTGATACCGCTGTTGCGGTCAATCCGAGCGATGAGCGTTATGCACACTTGGTCGGCAAAACCATTACCTTGCCAATCACTGGTCGTGTCGTGCCTATCGTCGCTGATGATTATGTCGATATCGATTTTGGTACTGGCTGTGTGAAAATTACTCCAGCGCATGATTTCAACGATTATGAATTGGGTCGTCGTCATAGCTTGCCATTAATTAATATTCTTGATGAGCGCGCCAATATTTTGCCAGCGATGGAAGTCTATCCTGACTTGCAGACACGTGAGCCAGAATTAGAGACCACGCCAAGCGAGTACGCAGGACTTGAGCGTTTTGCTGCGCGTAAGTTCCTTGTCGAGCAAGCAGGCGAGCAGGGCTGGCTAGAAGATATCGAAGACTACGCACTCAAAGCCCCGCGTGCTGAGCGTGGCAGTACGATCGTTGAGCCATGGTTGACCGATCAGTGGTATGTCGCAGTCAAAGAGCTTGCCAAGCCTGCGATTGACGCGGTAGAAGACGGTAGCATCGAATTCGTCCCTGCGCAGTACAAAAACATGTATATGTCGTGGATGACCGATCTACAAGACTGGTGTATCAGCCGTCAGTTGTGGTGGGGTCATCGTATCCCTGCATGGTATGACGATGCGACGGGTGAAATCTATGTCGCCCGTGACGAAAGCGAGGTACGTAGTAAGTACAATCTCAGCGACGATATCGTATTGCGCCAAGATAATGACGTGCTCGATACGTGGTTCAGTTCTGGTCTATGGACGTTCAGTACGCTTGACTGGGCAGACGTCAACGCCGATCCACGCGTGATGGATACCTTTCACCCGACCAGCGTGTTGGTGACGGGTTTTGACATTATCTTCTTTTGGGTTGCCCGCATGATCATGATGACCATGCACTTCGTGAAAAACGAAGATGGCACGCCGCAAGTACCGTTTAAGACCGTTTATGTGCATGGTCTGGTACGTGATGGCAATGGTCAAAAAATGTCAAAATCAAAAGGTAACGTCTTAGACCCGATTGACCTTATCGACGGTATCGATCTAGAAGCACTGGTAGAAAAACGCACCAGCAATATGATGAATCCAAAAGATGCGGCCAAAATCGAAAAGCAAACGCGTAAAGAGTTCCCAGAAGGTATCCCAGCCTTTGGTACGGATGCACTGCGCTTTACCTTTACCTCATTGGCCAGTACCGGTCGCGATATTAACTTTGATCTAAAGCGTGTCGAAGGCTATCGTAACTTCTGTAATAAAATCTGGAACGCCAGCCGTTTTGTACTCATGAACTGTGTCGATAGCGAAGGCAGTGCCAAGCCTATCGATCAAGCGGCCAACCCTGACGTTTGGGAATTGCCAGAAAAATGGATCATGAGTCGTCTGAACTCTACCGTTACCGATATCCATCAGCATTTCGCCCAGTATCGTCTCGATATGGTCAGCCAAGATATCTATGAGTTTATCTGGAATGAGTACTGTGATTGGTACGTTGAGCTTGCCAAAGCCAGCCTAAATGATGACTCGGTGTCTGACGAGCGTAAAGCGCAAATCCGCTATGTACTGCTGCACGTGCTAGAGACGGCGCTACGCTTTAGCCATCCAATCATGCCGTATCTGACTGAGCAAATCTGGCAGACGGTTGCACCGCTACTGAATCGCAAAAACACTGACAGCATCGTGGTCGCTGACTATCCAAAAACGGATGATGCACAAATCAGTGAGCAGGTTGAGGCGGATATGGCGTGGCTACAGGAGCTAATCGCTAGCGTCCGTAACATCCGTGGTGAGATGAAACTGGGTAACGCGGTACGTCTACCAGTGCTACTACAAAATATCTCTAGCGATGAAGATGCGCGTCTATCACGTATCAAAAACCAGTTCAAAGCGCTTGCCAAAGTCGAGAGCTTGGAAATCGTCAAAGAAGGCGATGAAGTGCCACTATCGTCATCAAGTATGGTCGGTCAGCTACGCGTGCTTGTGCCAATGAAAGGTCTTATCGATCCAACGGCTGAGCTGGCTCGTTTGGGCAAGTCTTATGATAAGTTGAAAGGTCAAGCCGAAGGTATCGCTCGCAAGCTAGGTAATGAAGGCTTTGTCAGTAAAGCACCTGCGGAAGTGGTCGATGCTGAAAAGGCGAAACTGGCTGAGCTAGAAGGGCAGTTGACGGCTATGGCGGGGCAGATGGAAGAGTTAAAGGCGTTGTAATTAGTATAAAAGTATCTGTATAAACAAAAAACGCTGTCATAATTTATGACGGCGTTTTTTATTGTCTGTTGGTTAGTGCTCAAACTAATTATTAGTTCTAATAAATACTGAATATTTGTATGCTATTATTTACAGTCTATTAATATGAACTCGAATATATCTATATAAGCTGCAAAAAGTATCGTTAGTAAAGCATCTGCGGAAGTGGTTGATGCTGAAAAGGTTAAACTGGCTAAGTTAGAGGGGCAGTTGACCACGATGACAGCGTAGATGGAAGAGTCAAAGGCGTTGTAATGAAATACACATTAGTGAATCCATCCAAGTCTAAGGGTTTTAGTCATTCAAATGTATTCACTATAAAAGTAAAATGTAAAATAGATGATTGCTTAAATCTTACGTTCGGCACATTGGATAAGTGTGCCTTACATTGTGAAAAAGGTGATTATCGCACAGATTGGTACAATGGTTTACTATCAGAATTTACCAACTTATTAAATAGTTATATATTGAGCTACTTTAAGGATGACTATTATAGTTACAAAGGTCTAAACCACCATGCTAACCAGTTGGTTTACGAATTAAAAGCATATCTTAATACTAGTAGAGATCTTCATTTATCGACTGTAATAGAAAGGTTTTTTTGTGAAATTGATATAGTTTTTTCAGGTATAAGATTTCCAACTAGAGATAGCAGGGATAGTTTTGATTACTTCAAGACATTAAAAATGTTTAAAGGAATACATTTTATCAATTGTGTATTTTACTTAGACGATTTAAATATAAGGGAGATAAGTTTTTTCTTTGAAAGTTGTTACTTTGCAAGTGATTTTTCGATTAAGCCAGTAACACTACTGGATAGTGTTACTGACTCATTATTCTCTGAATGTACATTCAATGGGAAAACGCAAGTTATCCCAAATGAAGATAATAACTTTGTTGAAAGTACTTTGTTTTCAGGATGTGTTTTCAATGATGATTTAACTATCTGCGATATGAGTATTAGAGCAGATATATTTGATTGTGAAGAAGATTCAAAAGGTAGAATTCCGAATTTAATAATTTTATCAAGTGTTTTTGAATCTAGTTTGAAGTTGAATTCAATGCACATAAATAAACTTTTTATCGAAGATACTGAATTCGAATCTAAATTTGAAATAAAAAGCAGTGTAATTAAAAATTTGGATTTTAGGAACTCTAATGTAGGAAAAGTATTTGACTCATTTGAAAGTAAATTTGAAAAGTCATATTTCTATAAGAGTATTTTTAATGGCTTTGCTGTCTTTGAAGAAGTAACGTTCGGAGTAGTTGGTAAGGATACAGAAGAATATCAGGCTAAGTTTATATATACCACTTTCATGAGTTTTTCTAACTTTAGACGTACTAATTTTTTATCTGGATTAGACTTTGAAAACTCTAATTTGAAAGAACAGCCTAATTTCTTAAAAACTAAAATTAATCCAATAAATACTAATAGAGAAACATTTAGAATTATTAAAAATTCTTTCGATGATGTTGGTAACCGACTTGAAGCGAATAGATTTTTTGTTGAAGAAATGAGTGCTTATAAAAAAGAACTTAATGATGGTGGCGACAAATGGGATAGATTAATCTATCGTGCTAATGAAGAAATTTCAGATTTTGGACGAAGTTATATTAAGCCTAGTATACTACTGTTTTTAAGCTTAGTAATTTATACAAGTTTATTATCTATTCATAAGTCATTTTTTGAAAGTTATGATTATCTTTTACATCCTTGGTTTGATTGTTTGTCAATTCAAGTTAATGAAGCTGCAAAAAACTTCCTACCCTTCAGTCGTTTTTTAGAGAACAGTAGCGGTATAGAATTTATCAGCTTACTATTTTATATTTGGTTTGGCATACTGATTTGGCAAATTGTTGTAGCTGTTAAACGACACACTCAACGTTAAGGAACACCATGAACCATCTCACTGTCGGACAACGCTCGCCTTTAAGCAATCTTGCTATTGATGATACCGCACCAATCACGCTTAAGTTCACCCGCCAAAGCCCAATAGAGATGGACATCAGCTGCTTTGCCTTAAACGCAGCGGGCAAACTGATCAATGATGATTATATGGTGTTTTACAATCAGCCAACCTCACCTTGTGGGCAAATCAAGCTCACCCATTACGAGTCGCAGCCAACGGCGAACAAAGGCATCCAAGCCGAATTTGAAGTGAATTTATCCAAGCTGGCTACTAATATAGACAGCTTGTTTTTTGTGTTATCAGCCGATACGCCGCTCAATCAAATTCAATCGTTAGAGATTGGCATTTGGCAGCAGTCACAAAAAGTGCAGGCAGAATATCAAGCAGCAGACTTTGCCCAGCAGCAAGCCAGTATGTTGATGCAGCTGTATCGTAAGAGTGGCGTTTGGCGAGTATCTAACGTCGCGCAAGGCTTTAATGGTGGCCTTGCCGCCATCGTGCAGCATTTCGGTGGTGACGTAGAAGAGAGTAGCCCGCAAGTACTCGAGCCGACCGTAACGCCAGTTCAAGCAAAACCGTCGTTAGAGAAAGTCATGCTAGACAAAGCGCCAAAGCTGGTCAATCTGGCCAAAAAAGCCACGATATCGCTTGAGAAACGCCAATTGCAGCAATTAACCGCAAAGGTAGCACTGGTGTTAGATGCCTCAGGCTCAATGAACAGGCAGTACAAAAAAGGCCGCGTGCAAGAGGTGGTTAACCGCTTATTGCCATTAGCAGTGAGCTTTGATGATGACAAAGCGCTAGACTGCTGGGCATTTGCCCGAGATCCGCAGCATTTGGGCGAGATTGGGCTGAGCAACTATGAGGGTTTCATTGACAACGCTCATGGTGGTTGGCGCAAATGGGTACTTGGTCCACGCATCAACAATGAAGCAGAAGTCATGAAAGCCGTGACGGAGTTTTATCAAAAGGACGGCTTGGATGTGCCTATCTACGTGCTATTTATCAGTGATGGCGGAGTGAATGACAATCGCGGTATCACGAGAGTCATGACGGAAGCCGCGAAACTACCGATATTTTGGCAGTTTGTGGGCTTGGGTGGTCGTAGTTATGGCATCCTAAAAAAACTAGACGACATGACAGGGCGCGTGATTGATAATTGCGACTTCTTTGAACTCGATGACTTGGACGATATCAGCGAAGAAGCCTTGTATGAGAATATGCTAGAAGAGTTTCCAATATGGCTAAAAGAAGCTCGTAAGATTGGATTGATAACATCATAACTGAGGAGTAACCGCCATGTTCACTGTGAAAACAACATCAACTACAAAAGCCCTCACTTTAAGTGCTTTGTTTGTGAGTCTAAGCGCTTGCGTCTCTTTACCTACCAATGAAAACATCTTAACAGATGCTGATCTTATTCGAGCTGCCCAGCAAAAAGAATCAGCACCAACCGAAGGCGCGCAGCAGAAGGTCATTGGCGTGCATAACGGTATTGCAGTGGTCAAATCCTTTCAGTGCTCAGACCTTTGTCCGCAGAATACCTTGCGCGTGATTTATTATGACGTACCTACCGATGCCACTTGTGACAGTATCGGCGGTGTGACCAAATCCATATTAGTACCCATCGCCATTACTGTGATGCCAAAAGAATACTGTTTTCCAAAAGCAATCGCTGATTACTGGGAAAGCTATCCTGCCAAACCATAGTGAATAACGACCGATATTTACCTAACTGCTAAACAAGCTACGTATCGGTAGCAAAACCGTGCAAAATCAGTCTTGAACCTAGGTTTCAATTTCTTTATCTTTGATAACTTATATAGGTAGTCCATACCTGATGACCTAATGTCTCACACTGACTGATAAAACTATCATGACTCAATCAAAAAAATCTTTTTATTACCGACCCAAGACCAATCAACATAACAATCCAACGGTGCGTTGGATGTTTTTGATATTTGGTTGGTTGTTTTTTGCCTTGGGTATCATTGGGGTATTATTACCTGTCATGCCGACCGCACCTTTTATCTTACTAGCGGCAGGGTGCTGGGCGCGTAGCTCACGACGCTTTCATTTTTGGCTGATTAATCATAAATATTTTGGTAAATTCGTCCGAGATTGGGAAGATCGCCATGCTGTACCTTTATATGGCAAGTGGCTAGCGACGATAATGATGGCAATTTCAACAACAATGTTATTTTTTAACATTCCTGCAGATATGATGTGGGTAGCTTGGCTGGTAGCCACGGTCTGTACTGGGGTAGCGGTCTATTTGTTCCGTTTGCCAAATGCCTAAAATGCGTTGATTTTAGGGCGAAAAACAGCCAAAAAGCGGCTTTGGTTACATGAAATCTAAGATAATACTTGCGAAAATGGGATCTTGCCCTTATAATACTTCCAAGCTTAAGAGCAGTTCTGCACCAAATCATTACCTCGTAGTATTAGTTATAATCCTTCGTTTTAATATTTATCGTTCAGTAGCTATTTGCAAGCGTTACCGGTCACTAGACCATTAATAAATTTAAAAGTAGGATTATCAATATGTCAGATACTCAAAAAGGTACAGTTAAGTGGTTCAACGAAGCTAAAGGCTTTGGTTTTATCGCTCCAGAAACTGGCGCAGACGTTTTTGCTCATTACAGCGAAATCACTGGTTCAGGTTTCAAAACTTTAGCTGAAGGCCAAGAAGTTGAGTTCACTGTAACTCAAGGTCAAAAAGGCCCACAAGCCCATAACATCGTTGCTATCTAATCTGTCTTTATAGACGCTTAGAGCAAGATGAAAAAAAAGCGAACCTTCGGGTTCGTTTTTTTTCGTCTACGATTTAAGATAAGCTATTTGCAACTAAAAGCTTAATATTTATAACGTGCGCTTTATGTTGAGTGGCTTTTAAATCAGACAATGAACCAAAAATGCCGATGACTACGCTGGTCGTCGGCATTTTTGATCTATATAACTCACAGCAATAATGATAACGAGCGGCAAGGATATTTGGTAGTTTACTTTAGCCAATCAAGCTAATACCAATATTAATAAATCCACCTCCAACGATCAGCCAAGCAAACATAATCGTCCCAAGTATTAAAGGTTTGACGCCCGCTTGTTTAATAGCGCTCAGATGCGTAGTTAAGCCCAGCGCAAACATCGCCATGGTGAGCAGCACATCGTCTAGCATGACCATACTACGCTCAAAGCTTGCGGTCATCGGCACCCAAGTGTGCAGTAAGACGATGGCAATAAATATAAAGGCAAACCAAGGGACTTTGACTTCTTTAATACGACTCATAAATGAAGCATTTTCACCATTTTCACTACAGCCTTTGGTCAGAGCAAAAGACAATACCAGTAAGAAAGGGGCGAGCATCATGACCCGAATCATCTTGGTGACAACAGCTGTATCACCCACTTCAGGACTGACTGCGTTACCAGCGACGACGACTTGAGCCACTTCATGAATGGTTGAACCCGTATAAACTCCGTACTGCTGAGCATTTAACCAAGGTTGCAACCAACCAAGATGGTATAAAAACGGATAGAGTAGCATCGCAACCGTACCAAAGACCACCACTGTCGCCACGGCGATAGTGACTTTATGCGCTTCTGCTTTAACGATTGGGTCGGCGGCGATGACGGCGGCAGCACCGCAAATACTGGCACCTGAGCCTATCAATAGCACGGTTTGTTTATCGACTTTTAATAATTTGGTACCTATCCAATAGGTCAATAAAAAAGTCGATGTTAGTACCAGTGCATCCGTCATAACTGCTGGCATACCCACGCTAGCAACTTGGGTCACTGTTAGTTTAAAACCATAAAACATAATGGCGAGTCTTAAAATCTGCCCTTTAGCAAAACAAACTCCTTCATTTAAACGCTCAGCAAAATTGGTATAGACCGTATTGCCAAGTATCATCCCGATTAAAATCGCCAGCGTCAGTGATGACAGTCCTACGATGCGCCCATTTGTCCATGTGTTTACACTAGTATTGAGCCATAAACAAAATAAACTGCCAATCAGCACGACGATGAGCCCTGCTAGATGGCCGCTGCGTGGAAAATAGTTGTTCACTGATCGGGTCAAGGCGTACATGACTGACTGTCCTATTGTTTATAATCGAAATAAGCATAAGCTTATGAATAGACATTATAAGATAGACCAATCTATAATAAAAACAGATTAATTAGATACAAATTATCGATTTTATAGGTTGATAGACAGTCTTAGGGTTAAAAAGATAGTTTTTTAGATAATAGAGGGTTTTTAAAATAACAGATGATTTTTAGATTGTATCAATAAGATAGGATGTCAGAGAAATTATGAAAAAAGCCATGCAGGGATTACCAAAGATTACCCTCAAGCAATTATCAGTGTTTGTCAGTATTTATCAAACAGGTAGTACCAGCCGTGCCAGTGAAGTGCTGCATTTATCGCAGTCGGCGGTCAGTAGTGCGTTGACAGAATTAGAAGCAAGGCTGCAAATGCCATTGTTTGAGCGGGTCGGGCGCAGGCTCAATCAGCACCCTAATGCCCATCCTATTTATATACAAGCTCAAGCTATCTTAGGGCAGTCGTTGACACTAGAACATTATCATAAGCACCAAGCAGGGCAGATCCATATCGGTGCTAGTACGACTATTGGCAATTACGTACTGCCGCCGCTGCTTGCCAAGCTCTATGAGGCGCTGCCAGATGCAGATGTTGATATGTATATTGCCAATACTCAAGAGGTAGTAGCAGAAGTTGAGCAACTAAATATTGATATTGCTTTAGTCGAAGGGATGCCGCGCCCAGTAGATATGAAGGTGATTGAGCAGCGCGTGTGGCGCACTGATACATTGATGATTTTTGCTAAGCACAACAGCAAATGGTTGACTGATGTAGGTTATTACAACGATGCAAATAATTGCTATGAGCTGAATATTGATCAACTATCAATGCTACCACTATTGGTACGAGAAGCGGGTTCAGGTACGCGGCAGATCATCGATGAGCAATTATTGCAGCATTTGCCCAATGCTGAGGTGATTATGGCAATACAGCAGTCGGAGGCGATTAAGCATATGGTCAGCGCTGATATTGGACTTGGGTGCCTGTCACAGCACGTCATTGAAGCAGAGCTTGCAACAGGGAAGCTGGTACAAGTGCAGGTTGCAGGAATTGATTTGTCACGTACATGGTGGCTGGTATGGCATAAAGCGCGCCATCAAAGCCCGATTTGGCAAAGCTTTATTGATATTATTCAAGAGGATCGTGTTTAAAGGTAGCTATAGTCAATTCCGTATTAAAAAATATAGCGAAACTGGGATAAATTTTTTGTAGCCTCTGTCGGCGCAGCCACAGCAAGCAAGAAAAATTTGTACCAGTTTCGCCCTATAATAAAGTGCATTCAGCTTATTTAGTATCGACTGTATTAATTCTATGCCTACACTTATTTATTAACGGGCTTATCAAGTCTCACAACTAAGCTGTCACAAGGTACATTTGGCAAGATATTATCTGCCGTTGCGCCACTAAGCCAAGCTGCTATCCCATGACGTTCATGACGACCAATAACCAATAAATCAACGTCATTCTTATGGCAATAGTTGACGATGCCTTCACTATTTGAGATGGCAGTTGTCACTTCAGAGTTGACCACATGTAAGTCATTACGATCCAAAAACTGCGCCAGTTTTGCACGCGCTTCTTGGCAACGCTCATCATCAATCTCATCATATAAGCTTGAGGCAGGCACCAGCTCGTAGCCAAAGCCAACCATGGTATCTTTTACGATATGTAATACCGATAATTTGGAGTCAGGACGATTATCAACGATACGCTTGGCTTTTTGAGCAACCAAGTCAGCATCGGATAGTAAATCGGTGACCAATAAAATATGTTGGTAACTCATGAGCGGCTCCTTCCTTGTGGCAGATGATTTTAACTATAGCACTACTAATGACTGCTGTTAAGTAGGCTTTGTTAAATCGGGCGCTATCTTTATCCGTTATTCTTGATGACTTATTGTTTTTCTCCACCCACTGTCTTGACTTACTAGCGTATTAGCCCCATCTACTGTCGTTAGGCAAATTCTTTTTAGCTGATAAATGCCATTCAATTCGAAGATGACCTATGATGCTTTGATAACTCTAATTGTTTATTCAAAGCGATCTTTTTATAAATATAAATTTTACTATTTTAATTGCTGATATCGATTTCATACCTTGGTTATTGGCTAAGATGATACTGAAGTAATTAATGCATAAGGATAACCATGACTGACACGCTATTTACTGCTGATTTAACCCTGCATCCTGCCTTTGAGCTGATTGAGCACCGCCATATCGATGCATTATCGATGGATGTGCTGATCAGTCAGCATATCAAAACCGGAGCGATGCATTATCACTTGGCGCATCCGAGTGATGAAAATGCCTTTTTGGTTGGCTTTCGTACCCAGCCGATGGATTCAAAAGGTGAGGCGCATATTTTAGAGCACGTGGCTTTATGTGGTTCTGAAAAGTTCCCCGTTCGTGACCCGTTCTTTTCGATGATTAAGCGCTCATTAAATACCTTTATGAATGCGATGACCGCTGCAGATTGGACAGCGTATCCGTATGCCACACAAAATAAAAATGATTATTTTAACTTGCTTGCTGTCTATCTTGATGCGTCATTTTTCCCCAATATTCATCCACTCGATTTTGCCCAAGAAGGCATCCGTGTTGAGTTGGACGAAAATGATAAGCCACAGTTTAAAGGTATCGTCTTTAATGAGATGAAAGGCGCAATGAGTGGCGAGATTGACCAGCTGTATCATACGGTCGCCCATCATCTGTTCCCAACAACGACCTATCACTATAATTCGGGCGGTGATCCTGCTGATATCCCAGACTTGACTCATAATGAGCTGGTTGAATTCCATCAGAGCCATTATCATCCGTCAAACAGTGTGATTATGAGCTTTGGTAATATTCCAGTCGCTGAAACGCAAGCAAAAATCCATGACGATGCTTTGATTCAATTTGAAGCAGGCAAAAAACACGTCTCGCGTCCAGAGCAGCGTTTGTCTGCACCGATTAACGCAGTTGATACTTATACGGCTGACGAAGCCGGTCCTGACCAAACCCATCATGTGGTTGCGTGGTTATTACCATCGATTACTGATCCGAAGCAGCGTTTGGCCTTGCGTCTATTAGAAGGCGTATTGATTGAGCATGCTGGTTCGCCGCTACGTGCTTATTTGGACAGCCATCCACTCGGTAAAGCGCCAAGTCCATTATTGGGATTGGATGACAGTCATTATGAAATGGTCTTTTATACCGGTTTACGCGGCTCTAACCCTGAACATGCTGAAGCAGTAGAGCAGGGTATTATTGATTTGCTTAAAGAGGTCGCCAGCAAACCGATTGATGATGAAACCATTGAAACTATCTTGCATCAAATCGAGATTGATCAGCGTCATATCGGCGGCGATAGCATGCCTTATGGTCTAAATCTCATGCTAGAAGGCTTTAGCACTGCCATTCACGATGGCAACCCTATTGATGTTTGGGAAGTTGATGAGCATTTGCAGTGGCTACGTGAGCAAGTAAAAGATGCGCAGTGGCTGCCAAATTTAATTAAGACGCATCTGTTAGATAACCAGCATCGTGTGCGCGTCACAATGACGCCTGATAGTGAAAAAACAGCCCGTTTGGCAGCAGCTGAGCAGACTCGTCTTGATACCATCGAGATGGATTTGACCGCTGATGATAAAGCTATCTTAAAACAACAAGCGCTTGATTTGGCAGTGCGCCAAGCAGCGCCTGATGATTTAAGCTTATTACCAAAAGTAGGTCTAGAAGACGTACCGACCGATATCAGCTTTAAGCAAGGCACCCAAAAGCAGATTAATTTAAGTGGCAAAGAAAGTACGTTATTCGAATATGAAGCGGGCACTAACGGCTTGTATTATTATCAAATCATCGTACCGTTAACCGATGAGATTGGCGGGGATAAGAATGAAGAGCTGCCAGTTAATGAAGTGATTAATCATCCGCTGTTGCCTATCTATTTGAGCTTATTATCAGAGCTGGGTACGGATTCTCTAAGCGCTCATGAAATGCAAGCGAAGCAAGCAGCGCATTCTTCTGGTGTGACGGCTCGTATCAGCCAACGTACCAATGTCGATGACAGCCAAGCGATTAGCAGCTACTTTGTGGTGGCAACGCGAGCGCTCAATCGTAAACCCGAAGCAATAGATTTGCTCAAAGAAGTCATGGAGCACAGTATCTTTAGTGAGCATGATCGTATCAAAGAAATCTTGCAGCAGCGTCAAGCAGGCTGGCAATCAAACCTTGCCGGTTCAGGGCATTCTTATGCCATGCAAACGGCTAGTCGCGGCATGAGTCGCCAAGCGCAGCTAGAGTATGTGCGTAGCGGTCTGCCAGCATTGAATGCGCTAAAAGACTTCTTAACCCATGCCAGTAGCGATGATGCACAGTGGGATAAGCTTGCGACGAGTTTGATGGACTTACATCAGCGTTTGATTAGTTTGCCTAAGCACGCGGTTATTATTTGCGAAGCCGAACAAACTGAACGCTTGAGTAACTTAATCGTTGAGAGTTGGAAAGACAGTCAAGCGCCGAAGATTGCAGCGCAGTTAAAAAATTCTGATGCGATTATCGAAGCAAATATTCCAAGTGAGTTTACGGAATTATCGCTAAATGCTGCATTAAGTGGTGAAAACACAGCTGCAACAGAAGAAGTAGCCGTTGACGATTTGGCATGGCTGGTTCCAACCAATGTCTATCATAATGCCAGTGCTTATACCGTTCCTACGGCTGATCATCCTGATACGGTAGCCCTGATGGTATTAGCGCCTTACCTGCGCAATGGCTATCTGCATAGCGCCATTCGTGAGCGCGGTGGTGCTTATGGCGGTGGTGCGGGCTACGACGCCAATGCTTGTGCCTTTAAGTTCTTTAGCTATCGCGATCCACAGTGTGCTGAGACTTTTGCCCATTTCGATGCCAGTATCGAATGGCTGTTGAATGAACCGCAAACCGATGAGCAGTTAGAAGAAGCCATCTTAGGTATTATCTCAGGAATGGATAAGCCAGGCTCTCCAGCAGGTGAGGCAATTAAAGCCTGCTTCGCTGATTTGCATCATCGCGGTGTTGACTGGCAACGTAAAATGCGTGCAGCAATTTTGGCTGTAACAGTAGCTGACTTGCAACGTGTTGCTAAGCAATACCTGCAAGGGCAAAAGCATGTCCGCGCGGTATTAGCGCCTTATGATAAAGAAGCAGCAGTACAAGAGCTTGGCTTTAAAGTCTGTAAAATTAAAAGCTAGCTTTTAACTTGTAAAAAATCAGTATCTATATAAAAAACCGCCGCTTCCAGTATTTATATTGAAAGCGGCGGTTTTGTTTTGGTTGAGTATTTTAAAGCGCTATTTCTTAAAGGCTTACTTTTTAATTAAGTAATTAGCGACTGCTTTATAGGCAGGTAGCGAAGTTGGGTCGATTTTACCATTACTGGCTTCAGGGTATGAGGAAAAGCGAACGATGACCATATCGGCTGCTGGATCAACATAGACCGTTTGACCGTGGACGCCACGTGCTGCATAAATAGGCGTGGGATTATTAAACAGCCACCACATACTTTTATAGCTGCCATTATTGAGCTGTTTATAGCCCGCTTTTGCAAATGCGCCTTTATCACCGCCAGCTTCGATATTATCGACTACCGCTGTTGGGAATAAGCGCTCACCATTCATCTCGCCTTTATTGAGCATCAAGCTGCCAATACGTGCCATATCATGCAAACCTGCACTGATGCCGCCGCCAGCAAACGGCGTACCCTTAGCATCGACCGTCATATACGCGCTTTGTTCGGCACCGATTTTTTGCCAGATACGTTCAGAGAGCAGGTCATCGATTGCCTTGCCAGTGGTGCGTGAAATAATCCAGCCGAGTGCATCACTATTGATGGTTCGATAGTTAAACTCTACACCGTGCTCGCCCTTTTTAGGTACCGTTTGCAGATATTCAAAATAGCCATTGGGTCCGCTATAGCCTTTGGGTTTTGGTAACGGGCTTGCCGCTTCTGAATACTTCCAGATGTCTGCGTCAGGATCGGCATAGTCTTCACTATAATCGAGCGCCGTGGTCATATCCATCACTTGGCGTACGGTGGCATCGCCAAAGCCACTTTTTGCCAGCTCAGGAATAATAGAGGCAACCAATGCCTTATCATCAAGCTTACCTTCGGTGACGAGGATTTCTGCTAATAATCCTGTCATTGACTTGGTCATCGACATTGCGGCGTGATTACCCAGCTCATTGAGGCAACCATTTTGACGCTCATAGACGACCTTGCCATGATGCATGATCATGATGCCGTCTGTATAGTTGGCATCAAGTGACTGCCGCCATGTCATAGGGCGTTTGCTATTGGTTGGGGTAAAGGTAATGGCATCAATATTTTTATCGAGTGCATAGTCAAGTTTGGATGGTGCACCGATACCGCGACTGACTTCAGTAGTGGGCATTAGCTCTCGAATATGACAGACTGTCCAACGCAGTTTGGGAAAGCTAAAAAAGTCAGACTGTGGTTGAGTGATTAGCTTGTCTTTTGGAGGCGGGAATCCTTGCATCCAGCCGAGCGTTTGCGGGTCTGATTCCTTAGCGGTTAAAGAAGTGTTTTCAGCATGACCGCTTACACTCGTCAGCCCTAGGGCTAAAGTTAGCGGTAATAGGGCAAAAGAGTGTTGTAGTGTCAGCATGGTATCCTCGCGACTTAGCTTAAGCAGTTAATATTAGGCAATAAAAAACCGTTGATAAGATTTGAGCTTAATTCTTATCAACGGTCTTTACTACTTGCTTTTGTAAGTCAGCTTTTTAGCGAGCTTCGTTATTAATAGCGCTTAATGGCTTGGTCTTTGCCAATGATCTCTTGATGAATTGGGAATTGATCATAACTGTCGTAATGTTGACGGTCTGCAAAATAGCTTTTTAGGGTACGGCGTACCGCTTCAAACGCAAGCTTATCCCAAGGAATGTCTTCTTCTGTGAATAACGCACAATCAAGACTTTCAGAGCCGATACCATAAGCACCGTCTTTTAGTTCGGTGATATAGATGCTATAGATTTGACCAATATCTGGAATGTCATACAAGCAATATAAATGTGGATTGATCACGACCGCGTCAGCCTCTTCAAAGCTCTCACGCGCGGCACCTTCGGCCATGGTTTCGCCGTTTTCCATAAAGCCTGCAGGCAACGTCCATAAGCCATACTGTGGCTCGATTGCGCGTCGACAGAGCAGCACCCGATGTTTATGGACGACCAGTGAACCACAGATTATCTTTGGGTTTTCATAATGAATATAATGACAGTTTGGGCATACCAAACGCGGTATATTATCCGTAGCTGGTATTTTGCGTTCTGCTTCACAACCGCATTGTAGACAATAGCGCATATCGACTGCCTTATATAATGAAATGAGAGAGATAAGGTTAATTTAAGACATATAACTTTAAGATTTATAATTGTTGTTGTATCAGATACTAGGGCTATCGAATATCAGATGATTATCTGACAATCGCCCTTTATATTAAGATAACACAAATCTTCCTCATACTGGCAATGATAATAACAGCGTATTTTGTGAGTTGAATCACCGTTGGAACTCCTTGTGTGCTAACAGAATAGACCAAGCCTATCAGTCACACAAAAGGTATGCAGTTATTATCAGATTGCGCTAGGCTATAAGTGACTCTATTTTAAATTGACTATGTTACCAATAGCGCGGGTAGTGTCTGCCACGACCAATGTTGTTGTAAATGAGCGCTACCATTACTAAGGCAAGGGCACCTACTAGCGTCGGAGTGAGCAAAAAATGCCACTTTACGCCGCCGAGCATCACAATCAATGGATTGGATCCTGCAGGTGGATGCGGTACGCGCAGCAGTAACATGAGAGCAATTGCCGTACCAACGGCAAGGGACAAGCTCCACCACTCAACCCCAAATAAAGACATAAAAGCTAAGCCAGTAAAGGTAGTAATAAGATGACCACCGACAATGTTTCTTGGCTGAGCAAAAGGGCTTTCTGGATAAGCAAAAATAAGCAGGCAGCTGGCGCCAAATGAGCCCAAAATCATCGCGATATTTTGCCAATTTCCCAGTAATGCCAATACAGCAGTGGCAAATGTTCCGCCAGCCCAAGCAATGGCAATGATGACTAATGGCAATCTTTGCGGGCAATCATCAGTTTTGCCCTGCATTTTATGTAATGAAAAAATCTTATCCACGAGCATTTCCTAAATAATATATGAATGACACCCTTGATCCATGAGGACCAATTGCAGTCGTACAATGATAAAAGACCAAGTCTGTCTGACGGTTGTCGCAATCTGCTTGCTGCAACGATTCAACGCTTTGATGGCTAATACTGATAAAAATACAGGGCAATTATAATGCTAAATCCCTCACAGTCCGTACGTTTTGATGAAATGACAGTCGCTGTACCAGATTTTATACGTTATCCCACGATCAGAAAGTTGGCTGAACGGGTGCAGCACGAGACCTTAAAGGCTATTGCTAGTCCCGCGCTTTATGACTCTCACGACCATTCGCGCAGTGCCCGTATTTTAAATAGTCTTTATCAAACCCCAATCGCCGATGCTTCTATCTTGGTCGCTATCACTCATGAGCGCCATCCTAAGCTTCTGCTGACTCGCCGCGCTGCTCATATGAACAGTCATGCTGGCGAGGTATCCTGTGCTGGTGGCAAACATGAAGTAGGTGATGGTAACAATGTCGTTACCGCCCTACGTGAGGCTTGCGAGGAAACTGCGCTACCGCCTAATAAAGTTCAGCTGCTTGGTCAACTGCCTATCCAAACCTCTAAAAGTGGTATGAGTGTACGTCCTATTGTGGCTCTTATTGCGCCAGATCTGCTTTTGGTGCCAGAGCTTGGTGAGATATCACGCATTTTTTGGGCAGATTTTGAGACTTTATTAACTCAGCCGACAGTCGAATATTCCATAGAATATACATTGCAAGATCAGGCAGCAACGCTACTGACACCGAGCTGGCAAGTAGATGGCGAAACAGTGTGGGGTCTGACGGGACGAGTCATTGCCAGTTTATTAGAAACAGGCTTTGATCGGCAACTAGAGTGGTATTACCGCATACAAGATACTCGATCATAGAAGTGTTAGATACTCGCTAATAATCATGTTTTTGGCAAAGGAGGATCGTTATTATAAACGTTAGTGATAATGAATGAATGCATTCTATTTATAATACTCATCATTTTTCTTTAACCACCAGTTCATATTGTCTTGGCGTTTAGCACGAAATGCTTCTAGCTTGTTGGCGACTCTACTATTGTGTTGACGGGCAGTATCTAGGGCAAATAGAATCGGCACGGAAGACAATACGCCAAAGCGTATTTTTGATTTTGGTAGGTTTAGCCCATCGCCAATATCATCACCAACCAAGGTACGGGTCACGCTGGCATTGACCATCTCAACAAAACGCCCACGGCGATTGTCCTCACCCATCAGCTGACGTGGCAAATCATGCAGGGCTTTTGCCAGTGGTCGTCCCATTTTAAAATCAAGCTGCTGAATCGACAAATAGGTATAGAGCCATTCCCAACAGGCGGCTTCATCTTTTGGCAGGCGATCTAAGTCAACCCCCATCCAATAACTGGCAAGATTCCATAAATGCAAAATGCCTTCTGCTTCCTCAGTGCTAATACGGGCGCCAAGCAATCTTAATCCGCGCATAATCAACAGTGAAAACTGCAAATGAGTAGCAATCATATCGGTTTGATTGATAGGAATACCCCAATATGCGGTATTCCAGCTGCCATCTGGGTTGTGATGTTGGTTGGAATCTGGTATGACGCCTTTAGCAGCATTGCCTTTACCTTTGAGCAAGTTCTGTCGTACTGAGGTATGTATTTGACGTACTTTAATGGATTGCTGCCAACCTTCAGAGCCGATAGCCAATACTCGTTCAATATTAGGTTTGCTATGCTCTGAATCTAAATGCAATTGAGGGTGCTCAGAGACCGCCAAGATATAGGCGTAGGTACGCATCAATCTTGGTAAAGCGTCATGCATCAGTGCGCCAGTCTGAATCAGCGGTAGCGATAAGGCAGGGATACTATAGCCTGCCATGAGAGCCACATTACGCAACAACCAAATCAGCATCAGTGGATAACGGCGATAGGCAACCGCGCCGATTTGGGCAAGCTTAGGATCAAACCAATCGGGATGGCGACTAAATTGTTCAGTTAATGCGTTGAATGAGGAATTATTCTTGAGGTTAGAGTCCGCTTTCTTATCAATAATAAACTGCTGTAATGGCTTGGCAAAACGAATGCCATCAGAGGCTAGATCATCTGCTATTGGATCGCCAATATCGTAGCCTGCAACTATTTCCTCTAACAAATCTTGCGATATGACAAAGTCTTTTGGCAGTAGATAGCGCTTAATGCGTTTTAATACTTGCAGATCACTATGGTCATCAATGGCAGTGGTGCGTCCATGACGCTGATAAGAAACAGGCGCTTGATGACAGCCTGCACCTTGCCGAGCACTGGCGGCACTTGTTTTAGCGATTTTTTTAGAGATGTCGATGGAATCCATATTTATAAGCAACTCTGTATCAACTGCTTTTTATTAAGTTGATTGAGCTACTGTGGGATAAAGTAGCTCAATCGTGCATTAAGAATGGCGCGTTAAGTCTACAGAGGTTACATTAACCTCATCTTTTAAAGTGGCTTTGAGCATCATATAACCTGCGATACCAGAGACGATTGAACCCATAATGATACCCAAACGCTCATCAAATAATGGCGTCTCACCGGCAAATGCAAGCCCACCGATAAACAAACTCATGGTAAAGCCCACACCACATAACAATGCTGCGCCGTAGATTTGCTTAAAGTTCATGCCTTTTGGCATAGTAGAAATGCCCAGTTTAAAGATTAACCAGCACATCAGCATAACGCCTACTTGTTTACCGATGAACAATCCGGCGGCAATACCAAGCGGCACAGAATGAAACAGCTCACCAAACCCTGCGCCCTTAAGCGAAATGCCCGCATTGGCAAAAGCAAATAATGGCAGGATACCGTAAGAAACGGTGTTTTGTAGGTCGTGCTCAAGCTCTTCAAGCGGGGAATGCTCAGGGTCAGTGCGATCAAATAAAGGAATAAATAGCGCCAATACAACCCCAGCTAACGTTGCATGGATACCGGATTTGAGTACGGCAACCCACATGATAACGCCAATTAGCAAATAAGGAGTTATGCTAGTAACGTTACGGCGATTAAGCAGATATAAAAACGGCAGACATAAGCCCGCGATAGCCAGTGAACCAAGCGATAAATCATTGGTATAAAATAAAGCAATGATAATAATCGCGCCGATATCATCAAAGATAGCAATTGAGACTAAGAATACTTTTAATGAATTGGGTACGCGATTACCAAGTAAACTCAAAATACCAAGAGCAAAGGCGATATCGGTTGCGGCAGGAATCGCCCAACCTCGCCAAAACTCAGGTTCATTATAGTTAAAAAACAGATAGACGATGGCTGGCATGATCATGCCGCCAAGAGCCGCCCCTGCTGGCAAGATAATTTGCTTTACATTGGACAGCTCGCCGATTAACACTTCACGCTTAAGCTCAAGTCCCACTAAAAAGAAGAACACTGCCATCAAGCCATCATTAATCCAATGATGCGCATCTTTAGCGATTGAGAAGCTGCCAATTTGAATAGCGACAGGTGCGTGAATAAAGGATTCGTACCACGTATTTAGAGAAGTATTAGCAATAATCATTGCTGCGATAGCTGCCAGCGCTAGGACGATACCGCCCGAAGCCTCGAGATTAAAAAACGCTCTGATTTTATGTATTGCCATATTGTCCTCATTAACTAAATAAAACGTGCGAAAGTATTCAAAAGCTCAAGTATTTTTGTATGTCTGTAATGGCTCCGCCTTAAGTACGCGACCACATATGGGCATGAGTCTTTGTTAGCACTGATGTTTATAATACCAGTGTAATAGACGTATATCCCTAGTTTCTCATATTCTTATTCATATAAACAAATGAAATAGGTTACCGGTTTTACCTTTTAACTTGAAAGCTTCATGACGAAAAAAGCTTTTTTTAAAGTACCTTGTGCGATAAATCTAGCAGACTTTGCTAGGGTTATGGCTTTTTTCGCAGTTTTATCTTTATAATAAGCCGCTTTACGTAACGGTTAGCATCGGATTTGACTCTTATAGCATTAGCTGTTATCAAAATAATATACACATTATCTATCCATATTTTTTGCCTGATATTCATCCAACTACTTTTAAATGAGCGTTTTTAAAAACATACTATCAAAAAATATTGCTAAAAAAATGCTGCTAAAAAGTAGAATTGGTTGAATCTTTTAAGGCTTGTGTCTCTTATATCATAAATTTTGCAGGTCAGTGTCATGGACGTATCCCTTTCTATTGAAGTTATTTTAATGTTGACCGCTGTAGCCGCGTTGGCAGGTTTTATCGATGCTATTGCTGGTGGCGGTGGTTTGTTGACCATTCCTGCCATGCTACTTGCCAATATCCCGCCTGTATTGACATTGGGTACCAATAAGCTACAAGCAGCATCAGGGGCACTAGCAGCGTCTATTACCATGATTAGAAAGGGTGTGGTCAAACCCAAGAATATTAAAACAGCAATTATTGCGGCTTTTATTGGCTCTATCTTTGGCTCTATCGCGGTTCAGTTATCGCCACCTGACTTGTTAGAAAAGCTGATTCCATTTTTGATTGCAGCCATTGGTATCTATACTTTGTTTGCCCCCAAACTTGGTGAAGTGGAAGCTGCCCCTCGTATCTCAGAAGGTGTTTGGCAAAAAATTGCCGCCCCTTTAATTGGTTTTTATGACGGCTATATGGGACCTGGGACAGGTATGTTTTTTGCTCTTGGCAATGTGGCATTACGTGGTCGAAAAATTATCGAAGCAACTGGTGCGGCAAAGGTACTGAATTTATCGACCAATATTGGCTCATTAATCTTCTTTATATTGGGCGGTAATGTATTGTGGACAGTAGGGCTGGCGATGATGGTAGGGCAAACTATAGGGGCGTATTTTGGCTCGCATATGGTAGTAAAAGGCGGCAGTAGACTCATTCGTCCCATGATTGTATTGGTTTGTCTTGTGATGGTGACTAAATATGTACTCGGTTAGTGGAGAGTAGATTGATCAAGAGGAATGCAACTCTTGGTCTAAAAACGTACTTGCTGCATAAAAAAACTTCAGACCAATCGGCTGAGGTTTTTTTATGACTTATTTATAGGCAATCACTGATCACGATTAGCCGCGCTTAACATCGTCATACTCGCTGCCCATAATGCCATCGCTAAAGACTTCAGAGAATTCGCGTTCGCTGTTCTCATCGATATGACCGTCAAAGACATCTTTTGAGCCAGCATCAGGATCGTTATAAATCGCTAAATCCATTTTACCTTCTGATTTTGCGACGATAGCGGTCACCGCAGCATCACCGCCGACATTGACTGCTGTACGTAACATATCAAGGATACGGTCGACCCCTAAAATAAGACCAATACCTTCAATCGGTAGACCGACTTGGGCAAATACCATTGACAGCATGATGAGACCAACACCCGGAACACCTGCCGTACCGACAGAGGCGAGCACTGACATCAAAATAACGGTCAAATACTCAGTTATACCCAAGTCAATACCATAAATATTGGCAATAAAAATGGTCGCTGTGCCTTGCATGATGGCTGTACCATCCATGTTGATCGTCGCGCCAAAAGGGATGGTGAATGAAGCAACTGAGTTATTAACACCCATGCGCTTGGTGACCGTACGCAAGGTAATTGGAATCGTTGCATTCGAGCTTGAAGTACTAAAAGCAAAAATCTGTACTTCGCGCATTTTTGCCAAAAACGTTCTGACTGACAAGCCTGAAGACAGCTTGAGGACAATCATCATGGTCACAAAGAAATGGAACGCCAGTGAGCCAACCAGTACCGCAACATAACCAAGTAATGACCAAATCAGGTCTAAGCCAAGCTCTGCCATGGCTTTGGTCAATAGCGCAAAGACACCATATGGTGCAAGATTCATAATGATAGTCACCATTTTTAAGATGACTTCATTGATTAGCTCTAAACTTTGAACCAAGCCTTTAGCGGGTTTTCCTACCATTAAAATACTAATACCAATCAAAACGGCAAAGAAGATAATTGATAGCATGTCGCCGTTTGCCATCGCACTGATGGGGTTAGAGGGAATAATATTGGAAAACACATCGAGTAGTGGTGGCGCTTTCTCAGCTTCAAACGCCGCCTCTGTTGCTATATTCATGCCTTTGCCGATACCAAACAGCACGCCAAGCCCAATAGCAGTTGCAATCGCCAGTGCTGTCGTCACCATATAGATGAAAAAGGTTTTGGTACCAATACGCCCTAATAGACGAATATCACCGATACCGCATACGCCGCAGATCAGTGAAATCAAGACCAGTGGCACGACGAGCATTTTTAGCGAGTTAACAAACAGCTTACCGACAATGGCAAGAAAACCGTTGGTGACATAATTATTAACAAAGCTGCCTTCCGTGTTCAAGCCAGAGTAGTTTATAAATAGACCCAGTATAATACCGAGCACCATGGCAACAATGATTTTGCCGGTCAAACCCATACTTTTCCACATAAACGCTATCCTTGGTGTCCGTTACGCACAGCAATAGACACAATAGCGCGCTCAATATGAGGGCAAGATTGCTGTCATGACTGTTACTGTGACGTCTATAAATATATGAACTGACCTTTAAGTCAGATTTTGGGGGACAATATAAAAGAATAGTTAGGGATACTGCAAGATTTTTTTATGACTTAAATAACGTGACATTACAATATTAGTATGTTCGGGTTTTTCATCTGTCAAAAATTCATATGAATTTGGCTGAATGAATCCTTGTTGAAGTTGCATAAAAAATAATATGAACGGTAAAATAAAAAAGCGAGATGGCTCTGATGAGATCATCTCACTTGCTTCAATCAATATAGATAAATGGCGATAGGTAGATCAATCTTAGTTAGACATTGTCGTTTTCGTCACGGCGCAAACCATCTTTCCATGTAGGGTCACTGGTTTCTGTTTGCTGCTCGTGATTGTCTTGCTCGCTACTTGTGCTAGCAAATTTATCTTTGTTTAATCTATGGTTATAACTCATACGTTCATTTAGATGCGATGCTGCATCACGGTGACGCGAGCCAAGGGCTTCTATTTCAGGATGTGAATCCTGAAAATCAGTCTGTGCATTAATTTCCTTGGCGGTATCTTGTTCATTGACCATTTTTACATCGCCATCACTTTCGTAACCATGATCAGGGTTAGTATCTCCTGTTGGTTGGTTATTGTCTGGCATTGAATCAACTGATGCGATATTCTCAGAGGTCTGCTGCAGATTATCAGGGTTTAATGCCTGATTTAACTGAGCATTGTTTTTTAACTGAGCATCGCTTTTTAGTTCAGCATAGTCAGTTAGCCTATGTACAGCGTTCTCTAAACTGTGTGGGTTAGCACGTTCTTGCACTTTTGATAAATGCTTATCAAATGTATCGGTCAATAAGGAATCATAGCGTATCGAATTATAGGTTATTAGCTGTTCAGCTTCTTCTTCAGTAATGTCGCCATTTTGACTGGCATAGACCACATGATCTTCAAAAGTTAAACCTTCAAAACTGTCTTTATGTTCTGCTTTTTTAAATTTCTGCCATAAGGGTTCGACTTCGAGCAGTATTTGATAAGCATGCTCCATACGACCCGTGACATCATCCGGCTCAGTATTATAATAAACCATGGTTTTAAGATAGTCGCGGAAAGGATTTGCTTCAAAATCATCCATAAACGTATCACCCAGTTGGCGTTTTAATTCATCACTCACTGGGGCAAAGATACGACCACTGGGAAAAGTCACAAAGCTCACTAATTTGGCTGCAAACTGATTTGGAAAATTGGCAAATAAAGATAGGAATGCTTCTTGGATAGTATAAAGGCTATTTTTTAGCGCCACTTCAGCATGCAAGCGCTCAGCGACTGATTTGCTGCCATATTCATAAAACTGCAAAATAGCTGTACAGATAAATAGATGAGAGTGGATGTCTGCTAAGCGCCCAGATAGCATCTCTTTGCGTTTTAAATCACCAGCCAATAACCCTAAAGACATGTCAGCAGTTAAAGCAAATCCTGCGCTTAAGCGGTTAATATCTTTGTAATAGGGACGGGTAAAATTATCCGCAAAATTTGGCGCATCATTGCTGCCACCAACATAGCCTGCGACGAACGCCTTCGCACCGCGATTAAAAGTATAGCCCAAATGCTTAAAGAATAAATTGTCGAACTGCTTGAGCGCGCCTTCTTTATCTTCGCTTTGTAGTAGTTGCAGCTCATCGAATAGATAAGGGTGACAGCGCATCGCCCCTTGACCAAAAATCATCAACGAGCGCGTCAATATATTGGCGCCCTCAACGGTGATTGATACTGGGATCGCTTGATAAGGAATTGCTAAAAAGTTGCGTGGTCCCATTTGTACTGCGCGACCACCAACGACATCCATACCATCATTAATCACTGAACGCATGGTCTCAGTGGCATAGTATTTTGCCATTGCTGTCATCACTGATGGCGTACCACCTTGGTTTAGACCACAAGTCACCAGATGCCTAAAAGCTTCTAACATATAAGTATTACTGGCAATGCGGCTGGTGGCATCTTGCACGCCTTCAAATTTGCCGACGGATATTTTAAATTGCTCACGAACCTTTGCAAAGGCACCAACCGACAAATAGCTCATTTCACTGGCAGAAGTCGATAGGGCAGGTAATGAGATCCCGCGACCGACACCCAAGCATTCCATCAACATACGCCAGCCGCGTCCTGCATTTTCCACTCCACCAATAATATAATCTAGCGGTATAAAGACATCTTGACCATCGACTGTCCCATTCATAAATGGCGAACCGATTGGATTGTGGCGCGGACCGATAATAACCCCTTGGTGGCTGGCTGGAACCAGCGCACAAGTAATACCGTAATCGGTTTTTTCAAGATCACCAAGTAAACCTTCGGGGTCGTGCATTTTAAATGCCAAACCTACTACTGTGGCGATAGGGGCTAAAGTAATCCAGCGCTTAGAGAAATTCATGCGTAGACCAAGCACTTGCTCGCCTTCATGCATGCCATAACAAACCACGCCAGTATCCGGAATCGCACCTGCATCAGAGCCTGCTTCTGGACCTGTTAAGCCAAAGCAAGGAACCTCTTCACCTTTCGCTAGACCCGGTAGCCAGCGCTGCTTTTGCTCATCGGTACCGTAATGCATCAATAGCTCACCAGGACCAAGCGAGTTCGGTACCATACAAGTCACTGCCGCAGTCGGCGAGCGTGAGGCAATCTTACTCATCACACGACTTTGGGCATATGAGCTAAAGTCTAATCCACCATATTCTTTGGGAATAATTAAACCCAAAAAGCCATTGGCTTTGATAAATCGCCATGCCTCTGGTGACAGCTCTTTATCTTCATGATGAATTTGCCACTCATCAAGCATTGCACAGAGCACTTCTACTTCATTGTCTATAAAACTTTGCTCTTCTTCTGACAATTCTGGATAGGGGTATTTTGCAAACGTATCCCAATCAGGCGCGCCCATGAACAGCTCTTTTTCCCACCAGCTAGTACCTGCATCAAGTGCCTCACGCTCTGTGTCACTCATACTTGGCATGGCACCGCCCAACGCTTTATAAACAGGCTTGGTAAGCAGGCTTTGACGAATAGGGGTAATAAGCAGCACTAGGCAAAGTAGGGCAATAGGCAGACCTAGGATAAGCGACCATGGACTGATGAAAGCAGTAACGAGGACAGTGATTAAAGCAACGATGCTGCCTGTGACACGCGATAATGACAACAAAAAGATGGCCAAGACCATGGCTAATTGAATGATGACTGCCAAAATAAATAAGCCAATGGCCATAACTGCCTCCTTTGCAACGCTTAATAAAAAAGCGTCAAAATATAAGTGAATAAGAAAGTTTGAAATAACTATGATTGTTGTTTTATATTCCAAGCTTCCTTTTTTATAGTGAAAAATAGTTTTAGTTGTTTGACACTAGTGATTTCAAATAGAGCTGATATAAAATAAAAACTTCGCATCGGGAATAAAGGCTCTCCCAAAAATGAAGTTAACTACCAATATGAAACAGTTGTTTATAACTATCAAGAGCGAAAACGCTACGCTGTGTCGATAATATGTATCAAGATTTGTGTATATAACCAAATGCGAGTCATTAAACGTTAGTTAAAAGGCGCTAAACCGTTTTCAGCATAAGATAAAGTCTCATTGCGCCCAACGATGACATGGTCAATCAAAGACAAATCTATAAGGTCACAAGCTTTTTTGAGCTCATAGGTTAACAAGTTATCCGCCGTTGATGGCTTAGCATCGGTATGCGGATGGTTGTGAGCAATAATAAGCTGGCTTGCAGCATGGCTTAACGCATGACGTAGCACATGCTTGATACAGACGGAGCAAGAAGAGATGCCGCCTGTAAACAATATCTCAAAATTGATTAGATTCAAGGCATTGTCCAAACATAGCACAGCGAATACTTCTCGCGGCTCACCCCGCAACTGAGTGCTGATATAGTCTTTGACCATTTGCGAGCGTCCAAGTCCTTGACCCGTTTTAAGCTGACTGTCCAAATAGCGTCTGCCCATCTCAAGTGAGGCGAGTATCTGCGCGTATTTGGCAGGACCGATGCCGTGACAAGCAAGGACAGTTTCTTGCGGCGCTGCTAACAGCTCTGCTAGGCTACCAAATTGCTCGATCAGATGGCGAGCCAGCTCAATGGCTGACTGCGACTGTGTGCCCGTGCGCAGAAATATCGCCAATATCTCAGCGTCGGATAAGTGCGCGGCGCCAAATTTTAATAGCTTCTCACGTGGTCTATCATCCTCATGCCAGTCTTTGATTGCCATGCTTATTCCTTAAGATGCACTTGCGACGAGATAAATTTAGAAAACTTTCCCTAACTTATCGCATAATTGCTACTATAAGCGCAATTTTATCTTTCAATTTTTTGCTGATGCCACGCTTATGTCAAATATCCTGCTTGCTATCACTGGCGGTATTGCCGCTTATAAATCTGCTGTATTTGCCCGTCTATTAATCAAGGCAGGCTTTGAGGTGCGCGTCATTATGACGTCAGGTGCACAGGCTTTTATCACTCCACTAACCCTACAAGCTTTGACGGGTAATGAGGTGCATATCTCGTTACTCGATGAAAAAGCGGAAGCGGGCATGGGTCATATCGAGCTTGCAAAATGGGCAGACCTTATGGTCATCGCGCCGGCATCTGCCAATACGTTAGCGCGGCTGGCAATGGGTATGGCAGATGATTTACTGACCACAGTCTGTCTTGCAACGACAGCGCCAGTCATTATCGCGCCTGCGATGAATCAACAGATGTGGGCGCATCCTGCCGTTAACTTAAATGTGCAAACCTTGCGTGATATGAATTACCAAATCATTGCGCCTGCTAGTGGTGAGCAAGCTTGTGGCGATGTGGGTGCAGGACGCTTACCTGAGCCTGAACAGTTATTAGAAGAAATTTTACTGTTTCAAGCAATGCAGACGACGCCTCAGTTATTGGCAGGTAAAAGAGTCGTGATTACCGCAGGACCGACTGTTGAAGCCATTGATCCGGTGCGTTATTTGTCTAATCATTCTACGGGGAAAATGGGTTTTGCTTTGGCGCATGCCTGTGTTGCTGCTGGTGCAGACGTTATCTTGATTGCTGGTGGCAAAGTTGCTTTGCCAACACCGCTCAATGTCACACGCATTGATGTATTGTCAGCTAAAGAGATGTTGACGGTCGCGCAGCAGTGTGTGACAGGCACGCATAGTACACTACAGTATATGGTTGAAGATGAACATGATCATTCTCACGATCACAGCCACGAACATACGCATGCTCATCTTCATGGCGATTGTGATTGCGATGATGAGCATACTGATGCTATCGATGACGGTAGCGTGAAAATGGCTGATATCTTTATCGCCACCGCTGCGGTGGCTGACTATCGAACGGAAGAGGCGGCACCACAAAAAATTAAAAAAACCCAAGACGCAATGACGCTAAGCTTGGTCAAAAATCCTGACATTTTAGCGACGATTTCGCTTGCTCATCCTGAGTTGTTTGTCGTTGGCTTTGCAGCAGAAACTCAAGATGTTGAACGTTATGCTCGTGGTAAGCTGCTTTCTAAAGATTTAGATTTGATTGCTTGCAATGACGTCTCACGTGCTGATATTGGCTTTGCCAGTGATGACAATGCGATGGAGGTTTTTTTCTCAACACATTATGAGCACGATAGCATCATACTTGATAAAGCAAGTAAGGATAAAATTGCTGAGCAGCTAACGACAATTATTGGTGAGGCGATTTGGCAACGTCACAGTGTTTAGTAATGTTTAGTGGTACTCAATGATGCTCATTACAGTACGCATTGTAATGACGATTAGTATGATTACTTGTTGCATAAGCATAATACATATCGAA
This sequence comes from Psychrobacter sp. G, assembly GCF_000418305.1. Classification (NCBI taxonomy): domain Bacteria; kingdom Pseudomonadati; phylum Pseudomonadota; class Gammaproteobacteria; order Moraxellales; family Moraxellaceae; genus Psychrobacter; species Psychrobacter sp. G. The sequence goes on along the minus strand of NC_021661.1, from coordinate 2,626,535 downwards.
GAAGATATGAAGTTTTGACTAGTAGGGCTAACATGATAGATGGCGATAGTACTCAAACGTTATTGCTCATTGCGATTTTTGCTCTGGCATCCTTACTACACGGTATTAGTGGCCTAGGTATCACCTTGGTGACTACTACCGCGCTTGCCAGTATGTATCCTTTACCACATGCTATTGTATTAGTCATTTTTCCATCGTTATTACTCAATGCGATGACTTGGCTGGCAGGTGGTGGTCGCACGATTTGGCAAAATTTCATCTATTATGGCAGGCGCTATTGGTTACTGGCGTTGACCAGCTTATTCGGTAGTATTTTAGGCGCGAAGCTCTTACTATGGGTCGATAGCGCATATATTTTATTGTTATTGGCAGCCGTTATTGGCTTTTACGTCATAAGCAGCTTGCTTGGTAAGCAACTTCGTCTACCTGCGACCAAGCCTGTGTTAATCATCGTTGGCTTTAGTGCAGGCGTGATTGGCGGCGCGACCAATGCTATGTCGACCATATTGATGATGTATTTATTGTCTGCAAGCAACGATAAGCATACTATCGCTAAAGTCGGTAATATGTGCTATTTCTTGGGTAAAATTGCCCAAATCATTGTATTGCGTGAGCCTATCATGGCACTAAGCAATGGTGAATGGCAACTGATTGCTTTACTTAGTGTCATGTCAATCACCGCGCTCTTAATTGGCATCCGCTTACGACGTTATCTACCACAAGCACGCTTTCGTCAGCTTATCTTAGTGATCCTCACAGTACTTGGTATACGTATCGGCTGGCAGGGGATTATGTCATTTATGGCTTAGCAGAAGCCAGAATATAATTGATGCTAAATTTTAGTCAGTCGCCTCATCAAAGAACATCTGCTGCGCCAGTCGAAAGGTATTACAATGCGCTTCAACCACATCATTAATATCCTCTGAATAACCGCCGCCCATGACGATAGCGATTGGAATATTGGCAGTTTTGGCTTGGCGTAGGACATATTCATCACGCGCCTTGCAGCCTTCTATGGTTAAACCTAGCTTGCCTAATTTATCCGTCGCTAGTACATCAACCGCCGACTGATAAAAAATCATATCAGGTGCAAAATCCGTTATCAGTCTTGGCAAGGTCTGCGCTAAAATCTGTAAATATTGCTCATCACCAGTATCGTTATCTAGCTCAATATCTAAGTCTGATACTTGTTTACGAAACGGATAGTTCTTTGCGCCATGCATACTAAAGATAAAAACGCGTGGCTCATCTGCCATGATACTGGCATTGCCATTGCCTTGATGGACGTCTAAATCAACGACCAATATCCTTTGTGCTTGTCCGCGATTTAATAGTAAATTGCTCGCGACGCAGACATCATTAAAGACGCAAAACCCCTCACCATGATCGGCAAAGGCATGATGGGTACCGCCCGCGACATTCATCGCGACGCCGTATTGCTGTGCAAAAAGCGCGCATTCATAAGTCGCGTGAGCAATATAGCGCCCACGCTCTACTAACTCAGGCGTCATCTCAAAGCCGATCGCTCGCGCTTCTTTTCTTGGTAGCGTTTGGGTCTTAAGTTGATACCAATAGTCAGCAGTATGCGTCGTTAAGATTTCATCTTCGCTTAAGCGTGTGGGCGCAAAAAAGTTATTCGCACTAATAGTCTTTTCCGCTAATAAGCGCTCAGGAATCATAGTGTATTTTTGCATCGGAAAACGATGTTTTTCGGGTACTGAATAACGAAAAATATCGGAGTAGGCAATTTTTAACATAGTATTTTTAATATCGTATTGAAGGCTTTCTGAGTAGAGTGTTGTCTAACATAGTAAGTTTGAGCTGATGGTTTCACTGGAAAAACAATCCAGTCTCACTGTACAAATTGAGTAGGCAAAAAGAAGGTTCTTGAATCGGATTGTTGGCGTAGCTGCAACAGAAGGTCTGGTAATTCTTCAGCAGGGTATTGGTTATTGACCAAATCACTGAATATCTCATGAGCAACCGTCGTCATGGCAATGATACTTTGCAATAAATGCTCAAGGATATCGTCGTCAAGACCGACCGCTTCGATATCAATGGCGTTTTTATAGCGTATCTCACCATCATTGATATCCATCTCTAAATTGCCAATCATCATGTCATAGTTGATTTGAGTAATGAGTAGCATAGCGGCACTTTGATGACTCTCTGGTATCAAAAATGGCAAAATACCATAGATTGCCAGCAGCTTATTTTTTTCTTGTACTCGAAACAGATAACCACAATCAAGCTGCTTATTGCGCATTCTTAAAGACAAATAATGAGATTTTTGGCTGTCTTTTGCTTTGGGCTGATAATGATTATAATGCCACCCTTTATCATCGAAGTATTGCTTTAGATAATCGACAATGGATAAGTCGCTCTCACTTTTTTGCTCCGCACTATTTTCGAAATCTTTGCCAATAGCTGTATCAATATCGGTTTCAACTTCGATAGGTTTATTCGTAGTATCAATGTTATCGGTGACATTTGCGTCTGCGCTAGGCGCATTTTTGTCGCTGACAGTGTTGTCAACATTGTTAGGGTCAGTTTCTTTATGATTAGTATTAATATTATCTGTACTAACATTACCCGTACTAATATTGTCAGTTGCTAATTGTGAAGCACTCACCTGACTATCAATCTCATCATCAAAGTCAGCATTTGGCAAATTCTTCGACGATTTGATCTTCTCAATAACAGAGCGCACAGTGGATGTGGTTAGCAACTGCGTCATTTTTTGCCATAAGCTGAGTTTATTACGTTGACTCATAAATAGTGTGCTAACCAACAAATGAAATATAAAGATTAAGAAAAAATACACATAAAAAAGCAGGCAAAAATAAATTACTGGTTGCTGAAACTCAAACTGTCTTTGATATTGGGCTGGCTATAAAACGCTTGTAGCATTTCACGCAGATGCGCGGTCAACCATTCGCTTTCAAACGCATCATTGATGATAGGCATTAGGGTAGTGGACAGCTGCATCATTGCTGCCTCATTAATATGTAAGCTTTCTGCCACCTGTGCTATGGTATCGGACTGATGGTTGCGATACCAAGTATCAACGCTTGCTGCTATAAGGCTATGTAAATAAGGGGAGATGCGTAAGCGGTTGTAACTCTGCTGAATACTGGCTTCAATATGATCGATACTGCTATTATTAGGCTCATCACGTAAATAGGTTTGGAGATGGCTAATCGGCTGCTCTTTAATGCGCGCCCAACCAGTGACCAATAATCGCGACACCTCTTCATTGGATAAATGTTCTTGAGCATTGGCTTCTGCGCGATGCGCCAAATCTTTAATATTACGATGTAGGTAAGTCTGCAATTTTTCATCAAGATTTCTGTTGGTTGCCTTTTCAAATGAGCTGCGCCCAAGCTTCATCAGTTTGCCAACACCGCCCGCTTTTTCTAGCGTATTTTCCATAAAGTCGTTGATGGCGTGGTATAGCGTTTGGGTCAACAAATCTGCAAATGTATCGTTGCCAACCAAGGTATGAATCAAGATATTACGCTGCTGCTCATGGCTGCCGACATAGTTCGCTAGCGTTTCAACTTGTGTATCATCGATAAGCTCTGATAACGGCACATTTTCATTGGCTGGATGATAAATAATACTATGCAAGATATCGCGGATATCGGCACGCATTACCTCGCTTAGTGGATGGTCTAGTAGCCAATCATTAAGTAGGCGCTGTAAATCATCGCTACTGATATATTTGTCCAATGGCTGCGCACCAAACCACTGCCAAGCTTCCATGCTCAGCGGTTCAGCTTGCTTACGTAGCCAGTGCTGCATAAACGTGACTTGTGCATCAATTAAGCTGTTTATCGTTAGCATAGGCGTATTTGGGGTTTGAATATCTTTTGAAGTCTGCATAGGTTTTGAGGTCATAGTAATCGACAATTTGTTATACTGTATGGTTATGGGGCATAAAGTATTATGCCACGAACATCGTCTTGGTTTGTGATGAATATTGACTGCGGGTCAATAAATAATGAGAGGTTGTAATGACGGCTCTGAATACCGCCTTACTTGCGCTTGATGAGCTGACCGTTCAGCGTGGTGAAATCCCTCTATGTGAAGGAGTGTCACTCAAGTTGTCTGCAGGCAGCATTTGCCATCTAATTGGTGCCAATGGTACCGGCAAGACCACGTTACTTATGCAACTGGCTGGATTATTGCCAGTGCTAACAGGTGAAACTTATTATCAAGGGGCAGTTAGCTTACCTATTCAGCCTTTGTATGTATCGCATCAATTGGGCATTCATCCCAATCTCACTGTTGCTCAAAATCTCACCTTTTTGCTCAATTTATATGGTATCACACCAAGCGCTGCTGATATTGATGATGCCCTTACTTGGGTAGGATTACAAGGATTTGAAACCATAAGCTCAAGTCATTTATCCGCGGGTCAAACTCGAAGAATTACCCTTGCGCGGTTATATTTACTGACGCCTGAAGTGACGCCATTATGGTTACTTGATGAGCCATTCACCGCACTCGATGTTGATATGGTAGCGCGCATGGAAGATCGATTGCGCGATTTTGCTCATGAAGGCGGGGCGATATTAATGACCAGTCACCAAGTAGTCGGCGTTGCCAATCAAGTGCTCGATTTGTCCGATTACATGGTATAACGCTATCAGTATCATTGTCAGTATAAATGCGATAGGCATCAGTGGAAGAGTGTATAAATGATAGAAACAGACAGTTCATTATCAATCATAAATGCTCATACAGCTGATGTGCGCAGTATCAGTTTTATGCAGCTGTGGCGCCGTGAGTGGCAAGTAAAGCAGCAGGGAGCGGTACAGTGGTTATATCCGTTAGTGCTGTTTTTGGTGATTATTACCTTGTTTCCGCTAGCAGTTGGAAGCGAGCCTGCACTATTACAACGCCTTGGGGTGTCGGCAGTGTGGATTGCCGCTTTATTGTCATTGGTGATGGGTGTTGATGGTTTGTTTAAGCCGGCGCTTGATAATGGCACACTTGCGCAATTGGTTGTCGCCAAAGCGTCGCTGCCGTTATGGGTGCTTATCCGTTTGGTGATTCACTGGATTTTTAGTAGCGGCATTGTGGCCGCATTAAGTTTGCTTGCTGTGCCTTTATTTCAGCTGAGTTGGTTTGAGGCATGGATATTGATGGCATCAATTGTTGCGGGTAGTCCGATGCTGTTAATGCTGTCAGCGGTTGCTAGTAGTTTGACGTTATCATTGAAGAATGGCGCTGTGCTAGTGCCTTTAATCGCTTTGCCGATGCAGTTGCCGGTATTGATTTTTGCCACCGGTGCGGTTGATTTATTTGCTACGGGTCTTAACGGTCTGCCTATTTTGGCGTTGTTGCTGGCAGGTAGTATTATCTCAGTGCTAGTGATGCCATGGGTGATTGCTATGACATTAAAAATGTCGTGGTTGAATTAAAGTTTATACTGGCATGGTGTTCATTCTATTATTAAAGCCTTTTATATTAACAACATGATGAAAACTGGCAACTTTGCTATAATAGTCTATTAAACACATACTCACGTGTAGATTCTATCCAGCGTTTAACGCCAGCAGGTTAGCGGATAATTGTATGAATCATGCGTTTAACTTGATAATCACTAGCTGCGTAATAGGTTTATTTCCATGCCCAACCTAAATAATGTCTCATCTCCTAGCCTGTGGCAACGCATTTGGCAAGTTTTCCTGACCACGGTGGGTACCAAGGAATTCTTTCGCATCTTTTCGCCTTGGGTCAAGTGGTTGGCGATACTAGCAAGTCTTTGCTTGCTCATTGGCAGTATTTGGGGGCTGGCTTTTGCACCGCCTGATTATTTACAAGGCAATAGCTATCGTATTATCTTTATTCACGTACCAGCAGCCAGCCTTGCTATTTCAATTTATTTTTCCTTAGCGGTACTTGGGGTAATTTACTTAGTTTGGAAAATTAAGACCGCCAGCCTTGTGGCGCAGGCACTTGCTCCTCTGGGGTTTTTATTGTGTGTGATTAGTTTGCTGACGGGTTCTATTTGGGCAAAACCTACGTGGGGAACCTACTGGGTTTGGGATGCGCGCTTGACATCGATGCTGATTTTGGCATTTCTATATGCAGGTGTCATGGCATTGTTTGCCGCCTTTGAACATACGGCGAATCGCGGTAAAGCTGCCGCTATTTTGTCTATCGTTGGCGCAGTGAATCTGCCGATTATCAAGTATTCAGTAGAGTGGTGGAATACTTTACATCAAGGCTCGACCTTTACCTTGACTGCGGCACCTAAGATGTCAGCAGATATGTGGCTGCCGTTATTATTGATGATTATTGGTAGTTACCTGTTGGTCGCAACCTTAGCGATTTACCGTACCAACACTTTAATCTTGCATCGTGACCAAGGTAAAGCATGGGTCAAAGAATACATCCGTGGACACGCCAAATGATTGTAATGACTGTCGACCAACTAAATAACGGCTAGGAAAATATGATGCAGCCTTACTTTTATAGTTTTTCTGAGTTTATTGCAATGGGTAAGCATGGCGTTTTTGTCTGGTCATGCTGGGCGATTACCGTTGGCATGATGCTGGCTTTTGTATTTTATAGCCGTCGTCAAAGACAAGCCCTTATCAAGCAGCTGGCGATTCAACAAGCCCGTCAGGCACAGCGCACGACCAAAACGCCAACACCGGTGACTAAAAATACTCACTAGAAATCATTTTATCTCATACCCTTAATATCTGGATTTGATACATTGCGCTGATACATAAATGAGCAGATAAAGGATTTCTATAAAGGTGGGTAACCTTATTGAGTTATTCATAAAATGCTACCATATAGTTATTAGAAGAGTACGATTAGAAAGACATTTTTAGGACGTTTTTCTAATGGTAGTTTCTTTAATATTTTCTGTTTTATAGATGGATAATGTCTAAAACAGCGACTCATCAATGAGGTAGTAGTATGAACGCAGTTCGTCGTAAAAAACTGATGTGGGTTATGTTTACGCTTGCAGGGGCAGCCATAGCCGTAGTGTTGGTGATTTATGCTATAGGGCAACAGACCGACTACTACTTTGACGCGACCGCCATTGCGCAAGGTGAAGCGCCACAAGACAAACGTATTCGTGCTGGTGGTATGGTGGTTGCTGGTAGTGTACAGCGTGCGCCAAACGACCCATTGAGCGTTGAATTTGCCATCACAGACTTTCAATCGACCGTCCCCGTGACTTATCAAGGTATTTTGCCAGATTTGTTTGCTGAGAACTCAGGTGTTGTCGCGACGGGTAAAATGCAAGGTGATACCTTTGTCGCAGGTGAAGTGCTGGCAAAACACGATGAGAACTATATGCCGCCAGAAGTTGCTAAATCGATGAAAGAAAATAATCGCATTGGTGCAGTTCCTTCTTCTGAGCAATACAATCCTGCTGAAAAAATTCATGAGACCAAGACTTTACAGCAGTAATGGCGCTGAAAATACTGGTCATTATAGAAAGCGTTAAACATAAAAAAAGCCAGCGATATCTTATCACTGGCTTTTTTTTGGCGAACCTAATACTTAAATAAGTATGAGTTATTTATTAATCATCCCATTCTGGCGAATAATCTGGATGCTTAATTTTACGCCCGTCACTACGCGCTAAGCTGCCGATTTTCTCAAGTTCATCCGCACTCAACTCTACTTTGATGGCATCTAAGTTGCCTTGTAAGTGCTCAGGATTAGACGTTTTTGGAATCGCAATACGGTGCTTATCGGCTAGAATCCACGCCAGCGACACTTGTGCGGCGGTGATACCGTGTTTATCAGCGATGTCTTTAATGATTTTATTATCAAAAACATCTCCGCGGGCAAGCGGCGAATACGCTTCCAATAAAATATGGTGATTGTTTAAAAAGGTCTGCAACGTTTTTTGCTTAATAAAGGGGTGAAACTCAACCTGATTGACCGCAATCGGCACGTCAGCATATCTCTTGGCTTCAATGATGTTAGCAATATTAAAGTTAGATACACCGATATTACGAGTCAGCCCTTGTTTTTGCAGCTCACAAAGCGCGGGGATGGTCTCAGATAAGGGCACACGATCATCAGGCCAATGTAGCAGCAGTAAATCAACGTAATCGGTATCTAGATTTTCCAATGAGCGCTTAGCAGCGGCAACGAGTTTCTCTGGCTCAAACTTCATGTCATCAGGGAATATCTTGGTCGTTAAAAAGAACTTATCGCGAGCGACACCTGATTGCTTGATACCTCTACCAACCTCGACTTCATTGCCATATGCTTGAGCCGTATCAATGTGTTCATAGCCCATTTTTAGACCTTGGCTGACGACATCGATACAGTCTTGACCGGTTGATTGCCAGGTACCCAGTCCTAGTACCGGAATGTTTGCTTGTCCAGCGGTGCGAATATTATAAGTTTTAGCACGCATATTATTATCCTTGTCTTTTTTGTGATCTACTAATAGCTTTTATAGTTATTAATAAAGTATTTGATCAGAAATATAATGTTCTCAATCTCTAATAAGCTTAACCACTATAAAAAGAAATGGCGGTAAGTGAAAGGGCAGGTGACGCTTTCCTACAAACGACAAACAGGCTGTAACGTCATTTAAACTATTTTTTGCTTATCATTACTAAAATAAAGATCAAAAAAATCCCATTATTTATCAATAATGGGATTTTTGTTATTACTTAAAACAGAATCATTTGAATAGATGAGTCGTATTAAATCTATTAACTAGTAATGACTATTTAGCAGCAGCTTCTACAGGTGCGCTACTTGTAGTGTCAGCACCCCAAATCTTTGGATATTTATAGCCAGGGAAGCTGTCGTGAGCATATTTTTTAAAGGCATCTGAGTTATAAGCGTTAGTGACGTCTTTTACCCATTTTTTGTCTTTATCCGCAGTTTTGATAGCAGACCAGTTTACATAAGCAAAGCTTGGCTCTTGGAATAGCGCCTCAGTCAGCTTGATACCTGAATCAGTCGCGTAGTTACCGTTAATAATGGCAAAGTCTACTTCGTCACGCGCACGAGGCAACTGCGCCGCTTCTAGCTCAACGATTTTTATGTCGTATTTGCTATTATCAGCGATATCAGTTTTTGAGGCAGTCAATGGATCGATATTGTCTTTTAGCGTAATCCAGCCAAGCTCATTCATCATGACTAATGCGCGAGCAAAGTTACTTGGGTCATTAGGCGCAGAAACGCTCATACCTTTATAAACGTCTTCGATTTTGGTTTTTTTACCAGCGTAAATACCTAATGGGGCAGTAGGAACTTGGAAGACTTCTACCAAATCAAGGTTGTTTTCTTTTTTGAAGGTATCTAGATAAGGCTTATGTTGAAAGATGTTGATGTCTAAGTCGCCATCTGCTAACGCAACGTTTGGACGGACATAATCAGTAAAGGTTACCAGTTCAACTTCATAGCCTTGTGCTTCTAATGAACCTTTTACTTGGTTACGAACCATATCTGCAAAGTCACCTTCGGTCGTACCGATGACGATTTTGCTGTGTTCAGGATCAATATCACTGGTAGCAGTGGCTTCTGTATTGGTAGTTTCGGTTGCGCCTTCAGTAACTGGCTCTTTGGTGGCTTCTGGTGCTGATGAATTATTGCAACCGACCAACACTAGGCCTGATACGCCAACAGCAGCAAATGCAGTCGCTACTTGACGGCTGATATCTGTTAATTTCATGGAACTTCCTTAATAAGGGTAGGAGTCAAAGGATAAAATACTGAGATTAAAAATAGAATTAAAAAACCGCATTAAAAAAGACAACATTATGAATAGTAATGCTGCTAAGTTAACGAGTGTTAAGATAGTATCAAAATTAAAGGGAATCAGTTACAAAGTCAAGCATTTGCTTAGGATGAATCAGCATTAGACCCTGTAAACTATTCATATCAAGCATCACTCAGTCATCAATATCTAACTTCAATGAGCCAAGTGATCACAGGTTTTTAACGTTTATCCAATCGAGTCGCAACCCAATTTCCTAAGGCTTGAATACCGATGACCATGATTGACAGCATAATGACGATGAATACCATCACCTCAGTCTGATAACGATAGTAACCATATCGAATTGCCAAATCACCTAAACCGCCGCCGCCAATCATACCAGCCGCTGCTGAAAAAGAGAGCAAGCTGATACAAAGGATGGTCACGGACAAGACCAAGCCAGAGCGTGCTTCATTAAGCAGTACTTTGATGATGGTAAAGGGACGGGCGCCCATCGATTCAGTTGCTTCAATAATACCGCGCGGCACTTCACGTAAGTTTTGCTCAACCAAGCGCGCAAAGTAAAATGAGCCAGCAATTGCAAGCACCAATGATGCGGCGATAGGACCAATACCAGTACCGACGATAGCTTTGGTAAAGGGACTCATGGCAATCATCAAAATGACGAATGGAAAAGCACGCATAAAGTTTGTAATGCCACCAAGTACAGCATAGAGCGTTTTATTTTGTAAAAACTGCCGATCACTGGATAAAAATAAGAAGACGCCAAACAGACCACCGATAAGAATGGCAACTATCGTTGAGATACCAAGCATAATAAAAGTATCTAAAAATGCCTGCCAAATCTCTTTACGCAGGGCGAGTAGCTTGTCTATTGAGGCGGATAATTCTGCACCAGTTATCATGTTCATTTCTCCTGCCTCATTAGTCTTCGTGGACTAAGCCTTTGCCAATTGGGGTGGTGGCCTGAATGAGACCATCGCGGATGTCTGCTACTTCGAGCAATTGTCCTTGATGTAACAAGGCTGCACGGTCACATAGTCTGCGAATGACGCTCATCTCATGAGTTACAATGACGATAGTGACGCCAAGCTGCTCATTGATATCACGCAAGCAAGTCAACAAACTGCGCGTAGTGGCAGGGTCGAGCGCACTGGTTGGCTCATCAGCAAGGAGTACTTTTGGGCTTGGCGCAATCGCACGGGCGATACCAACACGCTGTTTTTGTCCGCCTGACAACTGCGCAGGATAGTGACTAGCGCGGTCGGTTAAATCAACAATTTCTAGACAATCCATGACACGCTTATGAATATCAGCGCGAGGGTAGCCTGCAACCGTTAAGTTAAAAGCAACATTGTCAAAGACGGTGCGATTAGACATCAAGTTAAATTGCTGAAAAATCATACCGATATTGTGACGGGCGATACGCAAGTCACTGGCAGACAAAGAAGTCAGGTCTGTACCATCGATAATCACTTGACCAGAATCAGGACGTTCAAGCAAATTAATCAGGCGTAAAAGTGTTGATTTACCCGCACCTGAATAGCCCATCAAGCCAAAAATCTCACCTTGCTGGACGGTTAGTGACGTCGGCTCGACAGCAGTAAACCAATGCGGCTTGCCGTTTTTATCTTTTATAGACCGGTCACTCAAAAAACTCTTGGTCACATCGTTTAAGACAATCATGTCACTCATGGAAGGCTCAAAATTCAATAAATGTTTTAGTGGTTATGAAGTGGTCGTCGTCTCTCTGACTGCTGAGCAGTTGAGTTAAAACCACATTCGATAACCCCATAATAAGGGGCGCTAATATAGCATATTATGCAAGGTTTTTGATACAGGCATCGATGATTGACTTTGAACTTAGCTTAGTCAATATCAAGATATATAGAATGAAATAGGTAGGATGTCATTATGGTATGTTTTTCTGACTTATTGATCGCTATGCACGCTAAAGGCTTGCATTTCTTCTTCTATAGCACTTCTGAGAGTTTGTTTATGATATGAATGAATAAAATCAGTCACGATTGTCATGATGATGGTAATGCGGATCGAGTTTAACAGGCAATACCACCAAAAATCGCGTGTGACCATTGATAGTGTCAGTAGTGATTCTTCCTTGATGGGCGGTGACAATTTGTGATACTAAGGACAACCCAAGACCTGAGCCTTTATTTTTTTGCTGCAAACGCACAAAGGGGCTAAAAACTTCTTCACGTTTATTTTCAGGGATGCCATCACCCTCATCAATCACTGCCAATACCACATACTTCGGAAGCGGACGTGTTGGCTCCGGTTTAGATTTTTTGAGATGTTTGCTAAATAGGCTTTCTTTACGGGTGGTATTTGACGTTTCAGGACTTTCTTTATCAATTGCTTTATCACTTTCTTTTATCGCCACATCACCATTTTTATTCACATCTTCTTTATTGCTATTGATAGCATTTTTACCAGAGATGTCATCAATAGCATGGTCAGGATCTTCAGAAGACCGTTGCTTCTCAGGCACGGCACGCCACATCACTTTCTTTAGCTTATCGGTCAAATCTGATGTAAAACTATGATAATTATCAAACAATGAAGAATTACCAACCTTTTCAAGTGTCTCGCTCGTATTAGTAGGCTCTACTTGCTCTAAGATAGTACTATCGCTATCTTGATTCACAGTATTATCAGATTCATTGTCAGTACTAATATGAGCATCATTCACCAAATTTTCACCATTTTGATAAATAGCTGGTGCTGGTAATATAACTACAGACTCACTATTTGCTGCTTTTGGCTTTGGAAGCGCTGCGCTAATAGAATTATTCGGCTCTGATACGGTATCTTGCTGATGATCAAGCGGATTTGTACTATAAGATGACTCATCAGAATAAAAGTCTGAGCTGTTATAGTCTATAAAACTACTGCACAATACTGTCTGCAATAAAAAATCAGGGATATCTTCAGCTTCTTCAAGGGTTTGCACGCCATACAGCAGCACAGTGACTGGTGGTTTTCCATGCAGCATGGCATTGGTTAATAGATTGCGAATTAGATGGGTGAGCATTGATGATTGACCGTCAATTACAATGTGCTCACCAATTAACGTTGCTTCAGGATAGTGTTGGCGTTCTTGATTCACCAAATCATATAAATCTAAATTTTCAACTTGCTGTAAGGCGTGACCAGCATCCAAACGGCTCACTAATAGAATGCTTTCAACCAAATCATTGAGACCTGAGAGGTCGCGATTAATGGCTTGAGCGCGCTTATCAAACTTGGCTTTGTTGTCACTTGGCAATGGACCTGTCAGCATGTCCATCATCTCAATCTGTAGGCGAATACGTGTTATGGGCGTACGCAGCTCATGAGAGGCATGTGCAAGTAATAAATTATTGGCATCAATAAGGTGTTCAATCTTTTGTGCTGCTTGATTAAATCCACGTGCCAGTGAGGCGATTTCATCATTGCCGCGTGCATTTACCCGTACGGTAAAGTCACCATCGCCAAGCTGAGCCATCTGTAGACTCATCTGATTAATACGCCAAGTAATGGTCCGGGCAATCCACCAAAGGACGCCTGCCATAATGAGTAGCAATAAGAGCGTGCCAGTAAATAAGTTAAGCGCCGCAGAGAGAACCGGCTTTTTGGGTGGCAAGCGTGACTCATATAATAGCGTATAGCCAGTACTGCTATAAACCTGTGCTTGCTTGGTTGGTGACGTTTCTGCAAAAGAGGGGAAAACACGTGAGAACAAAGACGGCGTAGCAGGAAGCTCTAGCGGCAAATCGCTATTATCTGTTTGCATCAGCAGATGACCTTCGCTGTCATATAAGCCCATTTTTGCCTGCAATGACTCATCGAAGATATCGAAGCTTTTTTTGACTACGGCTAGCATAAAACGCGATTGTAGGCGATTTTCCTTACTAACTGCGATATTTAGCTCATGCAAAAAAGGATCGATCTGTCCTAAAATTTGCGTGGCCAATACCTCTGAGCGAATGCCCGCATCTTTATCATGTACCAGCTGTGTCAATAATACCATCGCAACAGCAAACAAGATAAGCGCCAGCATGACACTGGCAAATAGCTTGGCAAATACGGAACGAAAACCCAATTGCTGCATTAAATAATCTCTATTATCAAAAACTTATGCCACTTTGTATGGTCAAACATAAAAGGGGTTATCATACATATGACACCCCTTTTAATGAACTATTTTAAAGCTGTTTGACTGTTTATTTACCAACAGTTTACTACTGACTACACTTGGTCAGTGGCAAACTGATAACCGACGCCGCGCACTGTAATAATACGCTTTGGTTGACGTGGATTGTCTTCAATCAATGCACGAAGTCGCGAAATATGTACGTCAATGGCGCGATCAATATTGTCTGAGCTGTCATCATTTGGCATAGCTTGCCATAATTGCTCGCGGTTTAGTACTTTGCCTGAATGAGTGGCAAAATAATGTAGCAATTGAAACTGATGCGTTGTCAAGCGTACAGGTAAATCATCGATAGTCACTTCATGACTGTCAGGGAACACGCTCAAACGACCAAAAGTTAAGCTATCTGACTGACTGTCCGCTTGGTTTGGCTGCTCATGGCGGCGAATAACCGCACGAATACGAGCTAACAGTTCACGCGGCTCAAACGGTTTGGCAATATAGTCATCAGCGCCCATCTCAAGACCCAATACGCGGTCTGTGGTATCACCTTTTGCTGTCAACATAATGATCGGCACTTTATTGGTCATATTGTTTTTATTGCCACGGATTTTTTGGCAAACTTGCATACCATCCATGTCGGGTAGCATGAGGTCAAGTACTACCAAGTCAATATCACGCTCTTTGGTATCTAACAAATCCAGCCCTTCTTGACCAAGACCTGCATGATGCACATCATAATAATTCATGGTCAGATAATCACTGATTAATTCTGCTAAATCTGGATCATCTTCAATTAACAAAATCTGCTTACTCATAATGTTTCCTCTAGTTGTTGTTATAATTTCTCTTAATGCACTTTTACAATTTATAAAAGTGGCGTCTGCCCTTATTTTTCAATTATCCCAAATGCTCATATTACAAACATGTAAATTATAAGTGGCTATCCATATAAGAGATACAAGCCATGCTTTAATGCTATGCAATAAAAGTATGCAATCTGTACTATCCATAATACGCTATATTGCCTAAACAGGATGTTATTAAACAAGGCGTGCTTTGTTAATGTTTCTACACAATGTAACTGCATGTCTCTGTACTTATGACACCACTACTTTTTTGCCTTTAGATTCAATGGGTAAGTTCGCCAAACAAATCAAACTGTCACTACTGATACCTGCGATTAAATATTGTTTGGTCAGTGGATCGTACTCAATCACTTCAATAGGCTGGCGGGTTAAGCGTTGGTCTTGTCCTATAATCCAGATATTGGCAGTCAAAGAACGCAGCGGTTTGTAAGGCGGCACCTGTATTTGTGTCAAGTCAACATTATGTAGGGCAATTTTAGGCACAATAGTACCCACTTCTATCTGCCCGTAGTCAACTCTGCCAGTGACTTGCATATCAGGCGCTAGCTGATTGCGACTGACTTCATTGTTGATCACATTCACATAAACCAAAAGCTGTATCGGTTGTTTTACCGCCTGCACTTTACTGACCTGACCGGTAAATTTATCTACTCTATCTTCGGCAGTAAAGTTGACGGTTTGACCGACAGAAATTTGCGATTCAGCTTCAATCGGCAACGTTGAGATAAAATGCAATTCCGTTTCGTCACTGAGCTTCAATAACACTGTTTGAGCTTCTATCTTTTGTCCAGCTTGCACCGACAGATTCTCTACGCGTCCTGAAAAGCGGGCACGTAATGTGATTAAATCAGAGGACTGCTTTGCCGTTGTTCTGTCTTTGCTATTACTAGTAAGCTCGGCTCTATTATTATCATTAATAACATTAGTTTTTTTATTTAAGACAGAGGGCTGGCTAGTATTGTCAGAAGTGCTAGCTCCATCAGCATTACTAGCAGTTGTATTTAATTCTGCTTCTATATTGGTTTCAGTATCATCAAAGCCTATTGCTTTGTTTAAAATTTCCTGACGTCGAACCGTGAGTAGCGGCGTACCTTTTTTCACCCATTGATTGTCACTGACTAATACTTGCTCTACCGTCAGCGGCTGTGCCGCCATAAGGTTGATTTGCTTGATAGGTTCGATACGACCTTGTAAGCCAAGGCTGGGCTGATAACGGGTAGGTTTGATACTTAAAATATGATCAGGTGTGATGGTGACACTATCGGTACTAATGAGTGGTATATCAACTGGCTCATTATTGTCGCTACTTAATGCTTCGGTAGGAGATGTTGGCTGGCAGGCGATAAGAAATAGGGCGCTCAATATATAAACGCTCTTTTTTAACGGCGCAGTCTGTAAGCATATAAAACGCATGTAATGCAGCGAGCGCATAAAAAATGTCATACCAATCACCATCATAAACGACTTTTTATTATATAGGGAATTACAAGTATGGGAAATGGTTCTACCATATTGTATTTAACTGGTTTTTTTAAGCGCTAGATAAGACGCTGTAGAATGCCGTTTTTATATAGAGAATAGTCGTTAAGTGGCTAAATTTAGAACATAATTTCACTAATTACTGGATAATGGCTGGTAACTGTGCTAAAACGAACATATCAAAATATATTGATACATTTTTATCACAAAGGTAAATTATTCAGTAAGATGAGTGCTGGTTCTATATAATGGCTACGATTGGAAAGACGACATTTAACAACGAAGCTATTCACTTGCAACTTGGTTGATTTTTTCGGTTTTCAATATAGTAGATTTTTGATGAGACTAGATATTCAACTGTTTTTATAGCAAGCAATATTGAATAAGAGATACTCGTTTATTGATAGAGGGTTCGATTACATTATTCATTAAATTTGCCTGCGATAATTAATGGTTGCAGAGTATGAGTAATCATTGAATTTATGGCTATAATAACGCTGTAAGAAATTTACCATAACGCCCAACATACTAAGATAATTCATTGTGAGTAAACAGTACTACGCGTGAGTAGTACTGTGAACATATCGCATAATGAATAAACAGTCGTTAATAGGACAATAAGAATGGAAAATAATTTTGATGGTTTAAAAGTAATGGTTATTGATGACTCAAAAACCATTCGCCGTACCGCAGAAACCTTGCTGCAAAAAGCGGGCTGTGAAGTTGTCACTGCCATTGATGGATTTGATGCCTTGGCTAAGATTGTCGATCATAATCCAGATATTATTTTTGTGGATATCATGATGCCACGTTTGGACGGTTATCAAACTTGTGCCTTGATTAAAAATAACCCTGACTATGCCAGTAAACCTGTGATTATGTTGTCATCTAAAGATGGTTTATTTGATAAAGCCCGTGGACGTATTGTAGGTTCTGATGAATATCTGACCAAACCGTTTAGTAAGGATGAGCTTTTTGAGGCAATTAATCAGTATCGTTAATCTGTAAAATGATCATAAAAAGTGGTCAAGACTTTTTCATATAACGATAAAATATTGTTGTCATAATCAGTAATATGCATTCAGTTCAGCATGAAATATTACTTTAATCGGTTTGTTTTAACACTCTATATCTAACAGATATCATCGAAAATAAAGGAAATAACTATGACTACTGTATTAGTCATTGACGATTCACCATCTGAGATGGCGAAATTTCGCGACATGCTTTCTAAAAATAACTATCAAGTATTGGAAGCGACCAATGGTGAACAAGGCTGCCAGATGGCCATTGCTCATCTACCAGACGTCATTTTGATGGATGTGGTCATGCCTGAAATGAATGGTTTTCAGGCAACTCGTAAAATCACTCGTGACAAGGCAACAGCACATATTCCTATCATCATGATCAGTACCAAAAATCAAGAAACCGATCGTGTATGGGGCAAGCGTCAAGGTGCAAAAGAGTATCTTACCAAGCCTATTGATGAAAGCGGTCTGGTCCAGATCATTCGTAAAGTAATGGAGTAGCTTGTGGCATCGAGAGGATTTATTGAGCTTCTGCGTATAGCAGATATGGCACGTTCGCGTAAAAGCGGACGCCGCGGCGGACAAGAATTTGACTGGCAAGGGGTAGTATTTGAGATTGGCGGTCAACGCTTGGTTGCGCCAATGGGTCAAGTAGCAGAAGTATTATCCATGCCAGAATATACCAGCGTGCCCTTAGTAAAGCCTTGGATGCTTGGTATTGCTAATATTCGTGGGCGTTTACTGCCATTGACCGATTTGTCTCGATTTTTACAAGTGCCGAGTCGGTTAGCGCAAATGAGTCAACGTAAAGTCATGGTCATCGACCATGATAATGTGTTTTCAGGGTTACTTGTTGACCAAGTGATCGGTATCGAACAGTTTACTCAAGACCAATATCGTCCAGAAGCCATTGAACCGAATTCGCCATTTGCACCTTATAACCATGGCAAATTTTTCAAAGATGAACAAGATTGGTATGTGTTTATGCCAAGCTTACTGACACAGGATCTACAGTATACCGATGCTGCAATATAACTGTCTTTAATGACCCGTCATGTTTGATCATGAGGTGTTCATTAAAACGATGGCAGAAGAATCATAGCTGACATGATCCGGTGGTGTGTCAGCATTCATACAGGCTTTGTTCATCACGGTTGTTTTGATAACACTATGATTTCAGAGTCAGTCACAATAAGACTTTGACGATTGTTTGAAAGGAATAAGTGCGATGAGTGATGTTATAAATAACCCTGTAAGCGGTGTAAATAAAGCCGCGACAAATGCAAACAGTCAATGGAAGCTATTACTAGGCGGTTGTGCTCTAGTGGCTATGGGTGCTCTATTGGCGCTGATCAATGCCATATCCTCGGTCAGTGAGTATTTAACCGATTTTAATCAGGCTGTCATAATACCGGTAGTTGTCTTTGTGCTCAGTGTATTGGGTATCTTTTTCGCTTTTTATAAGTTGCTACAGCAGCGCGGTGGCTCAGAACGTCTCCTTATTGAAAAAGAGACCTTACGTCGTCGTCAAGAAGCGGAAGCTGAGTCTGAACGTGCGCGCCAAATCCAAGAAGAAAACGAGCGTAACCAGATTGCTATTTTGCGCCTACTTGATGAGTTGGGTGATTTGGCAGACGGCGATTTGACGGTTAATGCAACAGTATCAGAAGATTTCACGGGTGCAATTGCCGATTCTGTTAACTTTGCTATTGACCAACTACGCCAATTGGTACTGGTTATTAACAGTACCGCAGATCGCGTTTCGCAGTCATCAGAGCAAACACAGATGAATGCAGTCGAGCTTGCGGCAGCCTCTGAGCATCAAGCACAAGAAATCGCTGGTGTGTCTGCGGCTATTAATGAGATGACGGTGTCCATTGACCAAGTTTCGAATAACGCTGCAGAATCTGCAACGGTTGCTCAGCGTTCGGTTGCCATCTCTTACAATGGAGCAGAAGTAGTACAGCGCTCTATTGAAGGTATGAACGTTATCCGTGATCAGATTCAAGAAACCTCGAAACGTATTAAACGTCTTGGTGAGTCTTCACAGGAAATTGGTGATATCGTTGGTTTGATTAACGATATTGCAGACCAAACTAACGTTTTGGCATTAAACGCAGCGATTCAGGCATCGATGGCAGGTGAAGCTGGACGAGGCTTTGCGGTTGTTGCTGATGAGGTTCAGCGTCTTGCTGAGCGTTCGGCAAATGCAACCAAACAGATTGAAACGTTGGTAAAAACCATTCAGGCAGATACCAGTGAAGCGGTTATGTCGATGGAATCAACCACTTCTGAGGTTGTACGTGGTGCACGTTTGGCAAAAGATGCGGGTGAAGCACTAGAAGAGGTGCAAACCGTTTCTAATACTTTGGCTGATCTCATTCAGAATATTTCAAATGCTGCTCTGCAACAGGCGGAGTCGGCAGGTCATATTTCTCATACCATGAACATTATTCAAAATATTACCTCTCAAACGTCTTCTGGTACGATGGCGACTGCACGTTCTATTGGTGAGCTAAGCGAAATGGCTGCAGCACTACAAGAATCAGTCACCGGCTTTAAAATATCAAATGATGATGAGCAGTTGAATCATGAAAGCATGGATCATGAATATCTCGATATGGATGAGAGAGTCTCAGCCAGTATGTAATAACTGTCGATAATAGCTATGATTTTTCCTATGGAAATGTTAACCAAATTGCTGCTCTAAACAGACATTATAAAATTTGGAGCAGCAACATTAATAGCAGGTCGCATGAATCATCATATTCAAAAAGGCAGTATTCATATAATTGAAGCTACATCAATAGACAGCCTCATGCAAGATAATGTGAAAATGATACGGCATGACGATTATTTTGATACTAGACAGTGGCAACGCTATATAGAGTGTGAGATTGGTTTTATTTTACCTAATATTCAATGTAATTGGTTGGAAAACGCGGTGATTCACACGGCATTGTTTTATGGATTGACTACAATCCAGTTGTGGCAGCAGTTGCCGTTTAACAATGAGCTACGCCAGCATTTGCTTGATAAAGTATTGATCCATGAAAGCCGATTTTTCCGTCATCTGCCTTCTATCAATTTTGTCACAGAATGTGCAGAGCAGCATCAGCGCCGCAAGCGGATAGATGCTGATACTAGTGAGATGTTTCACATATGGAGTGTGGGCTGCGCGAGCGGACAAGAGACGTGGTCTCTGGCAATGAGTTTGGCTGCAAAGCAATTGAGCAATTACACGATCTTGGGTACAGATGTCAGTCAACAAGTACTAGCAAAGGCGCGATTGGGTCAATATGACGCTAAACAGCAATCATTAATCCCGCCATATTGTCAGCAGTTTGTGCAACCATTATCACCAGCAATCATGGCTGACGAAGCGAGTATTGGTAACACTTATCTAAATAGAACCACGGCAAGTAGTAGCTATGGCTACTGGCAGGTCACAGCAACGTTAAAATCGCAGGTCCGTTTTGCTTTACACAATATTATGGATGAAAAACCGCCTACCGCGCATCTACAACAGGTGATTGTTTGTCAAAATATGCTGCTATATTTTCGCAAGTTTGATCAGCGTGATATTTTAGCTCGATTATCAAAACAATGCGCCTTAGGTGGTTATATTATATTGGCTCCAGGTGAGGCGCTATTTTGGCGTCCTTCAAATATGCGCCGTATTGCGCACCCACATCTCAATGCGTGGCAAAAAATCAGTACCTAAATTAGCGCCTAAAAGAGTCAGGATGAATCTATGAAAAACCAGCCCAATGACATGGTAACGCTTGAGTGGTTATTGCCACTGTTTAATCAGCAATTAACACAGGTAGCTGATGGCTGGCAATTAGAGACAGCAGGCACTAATAATGAGCAAATGGCACAGTACTATCATGAAATTGCTGGTGCCCTGATCATGATTAATTTGCCTACTCTAGCAAGTTTAGCTAATAAGCTTAGCTTATTAGCAGAAGCCAGTGTTTTTGATGGTTTGGATAATGGCAGCTTAGATATAAATTTGGCTGCTGAGAAACTCAGAATAGGGCAGATTGCTCATAAAGTGTTACAGCGTGAGCTGGAACATTATGTGCACACAGGTAGATATCATAGTGTTTTAATGAATAAAACGCTGACTGATCTAGCGCAAGTCTTATCGCAGTTTGATATAGTCACAGAGCCGCTTGCAGATACGTTATCATTGACGACAGACAGTCATTTGGCTAGCTTATCGGATTATGATGATATTGACATAACCCTACCTGTGAGTAGGGCAGTGTCAGATTTAGATAGTCAACAGCATCGGCAATTGCTATTAGTGTGGCGCCAACAGACGCAAAAATTGCTCGCTGCCAATATGAATAAGCCTGCTATCCTGACTGTGCTACAAAAGGTCAGCCACTATTTATGGCAAACGGCGCAAGAAGCTGATTTGCAGCGCTTGTGGTATCTGGCTGAGCTGTGGCTACAGGATCTTGGGCAAAATGAAATACCACTACCTAAGCAATATGCAGGAATATTAAGTCAGCTGGATCAATTGATAGACAGTCATCAAGATCAGATTGAGCCACCTATAAGCGAGATTCAAAGTCTCGTTAGTCATATTTATAGCGAATTAAGTAGTCTTATTTATAACAGTGATAATGCTGAATCTTTGTTGAATGGCGGTGTACAGATAGACGCTGAAGTACGTCTCTTACCTCGTATATTGAGTGAGATTGAGACGATTATTTTTGCACTTGATAAGCCTCATACTTTGCTAAAACCTTTAGCGAAAATAAATAACCAGCTTAAAAGTCGTGGCTGGACATTATTTGCCTCACAAATCGATGCTATTGCGACTAATGTAGAGCGTAGCCTCTTATCAGAGCAGGATTTTACGCAAGAACAATGGCAGATTGAACGTCAGCTACAAGAGTTGTATAGCGCTGTCTATAATACAGAACAAATGATTTCTATCAAAATGGATGATGTAGATGCATTCACTATTTCTGCTCGCACTGATAATGACTTGCAACCAGCAAACAGTTTAGATGTTAGTTCTGTTAATGTGGATTTACGTGAGTTACGTATTGCGGCTGAAGAAGTTAAGCAAGATTTTCATAACTATATACAACGCCAACAGTTAGAATTATTGCCAGAGCAGGCAATTTTTATGAGCATGAGCCAGACTTTTAACAGTATGGGGCTGCCAGCGATTGGTAAAGTAGTCGATAAGATAGCCGATATATTTGCACAGCTACATACTCATAACCTTGCCATATTGCGCTGGGACGTTACCGAGGCGTTGGCAGAGAGTTTGAGTGCCATTGAGTTATTATTGGATTATCTTGCGCAACAGTTTGTTGATCAAACACTACTAGAAAAAGCAAATACTAATATTGATACGGCAGCCAAGCTACTTAATACATATATCGATGCGCCTGAAGCAGTCAACGATACTTTCCTCACCCAAAAACCAGCCGCCAATGATGTATTGCGCTATGACGACAGCGGTGAGATTGCGCCTAGCACTGAACCGTCTTTTAATGCTGAGACGTTGACTGACTCACTATTAGACAATAAACAGTCTATAGAGACAGGGGCAAGCGAAGCTCTGTTGAAAATGCGCCAACAGCTAAATCCTGATACCTTCGATATCGATGAAGACATTCGAGAAATATTCATTGAAGAAGTTGAAGAAGTGATTGGTGATCTAGAAGACTTTTTACCAATATGGCAGGAAGATGCGCAAGATTTGACACCATTAACGGAACTACGTCGTGGTTTCCACACCTTAAAGGGCTCGGGACGTATGGTTGGTGCTGTTAGCATCAGTGAGATGGCATGGTCTATCGAAAATCTACTCAACCGTTTATTGGATAAAACCTTATCCGTAACGGACGATGTGGTAACGTTGATAACAGAAACCACTAAACGCCTACCCGTTATGTTATTTGACTTTGCAGCACAACAGCCACCAAGCTTTGACCCTGCTATTACTCTTTTGCAAAGTCATAACTTGATGACTCAGCAACCACTAAATGCAGGTTTACCAGTAGCTGCACCTACGTTATTAACAGCTGATATTGAAGAATCGGACTTTGCATCAGATCATCATATACTTGACCATAATTTACACGCGCAAGCCATAAGCTCAGTCTCTGAGCCAGCTAACACTTTGAATGCATTGTCAGATTTAGAGCTCCCTTTGGTATTGCAGCCATTTATTTTGGAAGCACAGTCGCTAGTGACAGATGCAAACGATGCTGATCCTGATATTAAAGAGATATTTATAGAAGAGGCTAATGAAGTCTTAGATGAAATCATCCCTTTATATGGACATTGGCAGCTTTCACCTACTGATTTGACTGAACTGAAAGACATACGCCGTGGCTTTCACACTCTGAAGGGCTCTGGTCGGATGGTCGGTGCTCATTACAGTGCTGAATTAGCATGGTCTATAGAAAACATGCTAAATCGCATTTTAGATAAGAGCATAACTGCCTCAGCGGATATACAGCAGCTGATTGGTGATGTATTGGCCGTATATCCTGAGTTACTAAGCACTTTCGAGCGTGAAAGCCAAGATTATCCTACTATGATGCCATTGTGGGTTGCCTGTGCTAATGCTTATAGCAAACAATTAGGTGATGAATTCAGTTACTGTGCATTATACAATCAATGGTTACAGCCTGCTAAGCATACGCCAAGTCACATTGATTTAGACAGTCGTATTCAAGATTTGGAAAATGATGAAGCCATTGATCGCACCTTGCAGACGATTTATTCGGTCAATGAAAAAATGGCAGAAGCACCAGTTATTGTCATGCCTCAAAGTGAAGAAGAACAGGCGTTCTTTGACATCTTTATTGAAGAGGCAGAAGAGTTGTTAGAAGGCGTTAATGACTTTGTACGTCATCATAAAAATGAGCCATATGTCGAGGTAAGTGACGAGATTGTGCGCGCATTCCATACTTTGAGAGCAGCTTCTGGCTCTAGTGCATTGACTGCCATTAGTGAAGTGAGTGCGACGATAGAGCAAAGCTTAGAGCTTCTACAGCAGCAGGATATACCGATGAATGCAAGCCATTTAACTGCACTGGCCCAATCTGTCACGCTTATTGATGGTTATCTCCATAACTATAAACAACATGCAAACCAGCAAGATATGTCGGCAGAGCATATGCAAAGCGAGCAGGATATCGCCTCGTTACAGGCGATGCTTGAGGAGCAAGATGACGATAGTGAGGCAAGCACTGAGGATAAACCAACGATTAATGACTTGTTAGATGGCAATATTGATGAGTTATTAGATGCCGAGTGGCAATTAGATGAAGCGCTTAACAGTGCTGATATCGAGCAAATCCAAGCCTATATCGCTGAGCAAATTTTACAAATTAAATATTTAACTGACAAAGCACAAGCCTTTCCAAAATTCGTCTCTATTCTTGATGCCTTACAAGATGCTTATCATTATTTGAGCCAGTATCCAAAAGAAGCGGCAGATATTGATATCCAAGAAATCCTACTTGCAGGTCATGCGCAGTTAGTTGGTTTATTTGATGCTTTAGCAGGCAGTACGTCATTAAAAATTGATGAGCAAGTACTAGAGCGGTTAGAGAGTATCAAGCAATACAACACCGTGCAAACTAGTATCGTGCAAGACAATATCGTGCAAGATAAGAATGAAAGTGATGAAAATATAGCCGATGAAGAACAGGTTACTGTACAAAGTATTGCCGCACCTGAGCTAGAGCTAGAAAATATTGATACGGATATTGAGCTACTAGAAATCTTCTTAGAAGAGGCGCAAGAGCTTGATGATGCGCTGGTCGATAGTTTTAGTAAGTGGCGTGCAGACATCACCCATATTAATACCTTAAAGGTACTCCAACGCCATCTGCATACCATCAAAGGTGGTGCGCGTATGGCGGGTATCCGCAGTATTGGCGACTTGACTCATGAAGCAGAAAGCGTTTATGAGGCGTTTGTAGAATCTAAACGCGAGCCAACCGCACAGTGGCTTGAGATTATGCAAGTGGTACAAGATACCTTATCGCTGCAGGTAGCACACATTGTACGTTATCAAAAGTCTTTTTTTGCGCCTGAGCTCATGGCTCAATTACAGCAGTTTTTAAAAGCACAAGCATTGCCAGAAACGGTACAGCTTATTATTCCTATGCCAAATAACCATGTGGCAGCTGAGCCTCAAATCTTTGCCAATCAAGATACCCAACATGTAGCAAATGAGGCAGATGCGTTAAGTTTAGATAAAATCATTCAGCAATCGTGGGCGCATGGTTTACCTGATGCTGATATTTTAGAAGTTTTCTTAGAAGAGGCAGCAGCGCTCACCAATCGTAATGAATATCTACAGTTATTCTTAAATGATGCTGGTGACATGGTTGCGCTGCAAGCACTACAGCGCGACTTGCATACCTTAAAAGGTGGCGCACGTATGGTTACTGCTACTGGTATTGCTGATTTAGCTCATGAAATGGAATCAGTTTATCAAGACTTTGTTGCTCAGCGCCGCCCTGCAACCACGAAAGTGCTGGAGTTGCTGGCTGCTTGTTATGACTGGCTAGCAGATGCTGTTTTTATCCTATCACAGCAAGTGAATCCGCCAACACCTAGTTTACTAATTGAGGCATTACAGCAATTTAGTAAAAACCCTAATAGTTTAAAGCAGGTACCAGCAGAAACCCTGCAAGCTCAGCGTGAAACGATTTTAATTGCCAAAGAAAACCAAGAAATAACCTATATCCAAGAAGATATCAGCGCCATGCCGCTGATGGTTAACGATGCGACTGAACAAGAGCAAAATGCCAATAATAGTGAGATGATTCGTATCTCAGGCAGTCTGATTGAGCATATGATTAACCTGTCAGGTGAGTCTGCGATTAACCGTGCTCGTATCGATATGGGCATCAGTAGCTTGACCAACAGTATTGAAGAGATGGGTACTACCGTACAGCGTCTAGCGGATCAGTTGCGCCGTATGGAAATTGAGCTTGAGGCACAGATTTTATCGCAGATTGATGAAGAGCTGGTCAATCATGAAGGTTTTGACCCGCTAGAGATGGATCAATACTCTTCTTTGAATCAGCTGTCAAAATCTTTGTCAGAGTCGGCATCGGATTTGGTCGAAATTAACCATACTTTATTAGAAAAAACGCGTGATAGTGAAAGTCTATTGCTCCAGTTATCTCGGACGCAGACTGAACTACAAGATGGTTTGATGAACTCACGTATGGTTCCTTTTACGCGATTAACACCAAGGCTTGAGCGTATTGTCCGCCAAACGGCTAATGAGCTGAATAAGTCGGTTGAGCTAAAAATTATCAATGCTGATGATGAGATGGATAGAACCATTCTAGAGCGTATCACCTCACCGCTTGAGCATATGTTACGTAACGCAGTCGATCATGGTATCGAAAATGTGGCAGCAAGGCTGGCAGCAGGTAAAGAGCGCAGCGGTCAAATCACGCTAGAAGTACTACGTGAAGGAAGTGAAATTGTCATTTTGCTCAATGACGATGGACAAGGGATTGATGTAGAGGCGGTACGTGAAAAAGCCATTTCTCAGGGTTTGATCGACGCCAAAGATAGGAATCTTAGCGACCTTGATATCATGCAATATATATTTAATGCCGGTCTTAGTACCAGCAAACAGGTCACGCAGATATCAGGGCGCGGCGTCGGTATGGACGTTGTTATCAGTGAGATTCGTCAGCTAGGTGGTGCTGTATCCGTGGTATCAGAGCTTGGCAAAGGATCGAGCTTTACCATCCGTGTACCATTAACGGTAGCTGTGTCCGATGCTTTGGTAGTTCGAGCAGCTGATCGTTACTATGCCATACCTTTGGTGCAGATTGAACGCGTTGTACGTATCAATCCAGAAAAAGTCTATGACTATTATCAATCGGGTAAGGCGACTCTCAATTTTGAAGATACCGACTATCGTGTACGCTATTTAAATGAGATTTTATCTGGTAATAAGCTCAATGAGCTGGTCGTTAATACCAATACTAGCGTGCCGCTTATTATCATCAAAAACCGCAGTGGTCAGAATATGGCCTTACAAGTCGATCAAATAGCAGGCTCACGTATTGAAGTAGTGGTAAAACCTTTGGGGCAACAGTTCTCAAATTTATCTGGTATCTCAGCGGCTACCATTATGGGCGATGGCTCAGTGATGCTCATTCTAGACTTGATAGCCTTGATGCGTAACGCGGCTTTAGTCAAAGACGTCACGCATTCTAAAGCTACTGAACAAAGAAATATGGATTCCAATACCACGATTCTGGTCGTTGATGATTCAGTCACAGTCAGAAAAGTAACATCACGATTCTTAGAGCGTCAAGGGTTCAATGTGGTACTTGCCAAAGATGGTATCGATGCGCTTGAGATACTACAAGAGATGACGCCTGACTTAATGCTGCTTGATATTGAAATGCCGCGCATGGACGGTTTTGAAGTTGCTACCCAAGTCAGACATAATGGACGCTTGCAGCATCTGCCTATTATCATGATTACCTCACGAACCGGTGAGAAGCATCGTGAACGTGCCCTTGAGATTGGGGTAAATGACTATATGGGCAAACCTTTCCAAGAAAACCAGCTGCTTGATAAAATCCAAAGTTTATTGGATGAAAAGGTCCACCTAACTCATCATGGGTAACATACGTGCCTTGGCGTTAAAAGATAAAAATGAGATTAAAGTACTGGTGGTGGCAGAAGACCATCAGCAGCGGATGGCGTTCTCTGATACAGTGCGGAGCTGTGGCTTTCATCTGGTGGATTGCGTTACACCATCGCAGTTGAAGGATAAGTTTGATGGTTATGAAAGCGCTATTGATATCTGGTTGATAGACAGTGATTACGATGAGCATCTAGCGACCATGACAGCTGCTTCCAATCCTGTAGCGATGTTGGTCGGGT
Source organism: Psychrobacter sp. G (assembly GCF_000418305.1). Lineage (NCBI taxonomy): Bacteria > Pseudomonadati > Pseudomonadota > Gammaproteobacteria > Moraxellales > Moraxellaceae > Psychrobacter > Psychrobacter sp. G. The sequence goes on along the minus strand of NC_021661.1, from coordinate 2,598,359 downwards.
TTAGTCAAGCACCTTATCTTAATGAGGCGCAGCAGTACGCTAAATGGCAACGTAAATTCAAACGTAAGCTTGCGCAACTGCTGGATTTGCCAAATCTTATCGATAATTCTGTCTATAAGGATGATATTAGTGATTGGCGTTATGTGGTGTTCTTAGGGGCATCTATGGGTGGTCCTAGTGCGGTTAAAGAGTTCTTAGATCACCTATCGCCAACACTGCCGATAAGTATTTTACTAGCGCATCATTTTAATCAAACCATGATTAGTACCTTGCCACGTATATTAAATCGCCATAATGACTGGCACTGCCAGATGATTACTTCCTCGCAGCGCATGCGTACAGGTCAATGTCTGATCGTACCTATCGATCAACAGATTGTCTGTGACTCAACTGGTCGCATTATCTTATTAGATCAGGCTTGGGTAGGGGATTATAAACCTGCTATTGGTCAGATTCTCAAAAACACCAGCGATGTTTATGGTAGCGAGCTGATAAACATTATCTTTTCAGGTATGGGCAATGATGGCACGCAGTATTTAGATTTGATACAAGATAATGACAGTCAATTATGGGCACAAGACCCAAGTTTGAGTACTTGTCCCAGTCAGCCACAGGCTATCATTGACTCAGGATATTGTACCTTTATCGGCAGTCCTCAAGCATTGGCAGAAAAGCTGACCAACTATATTGCTAATAAAGCGACAAACGACACTCCACATTCATTTATTGTGAGCGACTTATGAGACAGATGTTAAAACATTCATTTGAGGCAGTAAGCTTACTGACCACCACTAATGGTATGCTCGATGTGACGATCATTCCAGCGCTTGATCAGCCGGATTGGCTTGTTCCTAGTGGTTTGATTTTGAGTATAGATGAGTACAGCGAATATACACAATTTTATGAGTGGCAACAGCAACAAATCGCTGTGTTCCATATGTTGCCAAGCCATCAAACGCCAGATAAGATGGTTATATTGGAAGGAAATACATCAGCGCATCGTATTGCTTTGCAAACTTCAGGTGAGGTGCGCCAACTACAGGCGCGTATCTCTGATGTGAAAGATGTTGAGCTGCCTGAGCATTTTATCAAGTCAAATAGCAATATCGATACGGTTCATGAACGTGTAAAAGAAGAGGTTGTGCTATCCTATCTTTTTCAGACGGTCATGATTGATAATATGCTGTATTTGGTGCCAGATTTAGATAAAATTGCGCATCAGCTAGTAGATTTAGACGGCTAGTTTGCTCATTAGATAGTCACTGTCTATATCTATGCCTAAGCGCTTATTAAGCAATCAGTAGCGACAGAGGTAACACAGTAAATTTATGAATACTACTCATTCCAACCTAAAAAAATGGTCCTTTGCTAGTCGATTTTTTCACTGGATTAGCGCGATTTTATTGCTGATTACATGGACCATGATTTTTTTATATGACAACCTAGATAGCAATCTCTATATTGGGCTACATAAAGCCTTTGGGGTTAGCCTGTTATTTTGGATGATAGCACGAGTCATTAATCGCATCTTTACCAAAGCGCCACCAGCAGTATTGATGCCGAAATGGCAAATGCTGCTTTCCCGATTGTCGCATTTTGTACTTTATGCTCTGTTGATTGCGATGCCAATAGCAGGGTTAATGATGTCTTTGTATGGTGGCCGTCCGGTTGATATATTTGGTATATTTCAAATACCTGTACTAGTAACCCCAGATAGAGGGTTGGCTCGACTCTTTAATGACTGGCATGTAGATATCATTTGGCCAATGATTATCGCCTTTACTGTGCTTCATATCGGGGCGGCTTTGTATCATCAGTTTGTGAAAAAAGACAACCTCATAGCACGTATCAAGTAATAGACTTTTAATATCGTTACGACATATCAAAAGTGCTGCTTATAGCACTTTTGTATTAAGAGATGGCATCTATTTCGTAGTTTCCACAGTGTAAAATATACCCGTAAAAAAGCCCTGCGTATCATACACAGGGCTTTTTTTAATGATCAAAATAAATGTGGGCTAACTATAAATTTACTTTTTATGCTCAGGTAAATTAATATTCATCTCAAGCACGTCCAAGCTGTCTTCAGAACGATGATTGATATTGACATCATCAATCTGTACGCCATTGACATACTTATTGACCACTTCTAATATCTCACGTTTCATTTTTTCGATACGGTCTGCGGTCAAGCGATTGTTTAAGCGATTTTCACTTGCGACAATAACCTTTAAGCGCTCAGTTGCCATATTGGCACTGCCTGCATTGCTGTCGTCAGTACCAAATAAGCTACTCCAAAATCCTTTTTTCTTACTCATTATTAACCCCCAAACCAGCGCTGTAATAGACTCTTTTTCTTCACATCAATATGACGTAACGGACGTTCTTCCCCTAGGAAGCGAGCGACAATATCATCATAACATTGACCAGCAATAGAGTCGGTATAATGAATCACAGGCTCACCGTGGTTAGAAGCTTCCAGCACGGAATGGCTCTCAGGAACAACGCCTAGTAATGGAACTTTTAAGATGTCATTTGAGATGGTTTCAATATCCATCATCTCATTGGCTGCTGCGCGCTCTGCATTATAGCGTGTGATAATCAGATGCTCACGTACAGAACCTTGGTTTTCAGCCACTTTTTTGGTCTGGCTTTGCAAGATACCAATGATGCGATCTGAGTCACGTACTGATGAGATCTCAGGGTTGGTAACGATGATGGCTTCATCCGCATGATACATGGCGAGCTGCGCGCCGCGTTCGATACCTGCAGGTGAGTCGCAAATAATGTAATCGAATTGCTTAGAAAGCTCTTCCATAATCTCTGCCACACCGTCATCTGTTAACGCATCTTTATCGCGCGTTTGACTGGCAGGTAGAATGTAAAGATTTTCCAATTGCTTATCTTTGACAAGCGCTTGTGATAGACGTGCATTGCCATTGATTACATCGACAAAGTCATAAACAATTCGATTTTCGCAGCCCATAATCAAGTCTAGATTACGCAAGCCTACATCAAAATCGATAACAACTGTCTTATAGCCACGTAATGCTAAACCGGCGGCAAAAGAAGCACTGGTCGTGGTTTTACCCACACCGCCTTTACCCGAAGTGATTACAACAATCTTCGCCACAATGGCACACTCCTATAAATTGATGAATTGATGAGAGATATATTATATAAAGCATTATGCTTTCTGGTCGTCCATACGCTGTATATATACTCTCTGCGAGCGTAAGCCTAGCATAAATCTAGCAGAACTTATAGCAAGTCTCTATTAAAGCATACAAACGGCTAAGATATAAAATTAAGCGATTACTTAACTCATATACAAGATCGCAGGCATAGTAAATAGTGGCAGAGCTAAAAATTCATCATAGCGCAGTTTTGTTAAATAAACTTACTACAATATGAATTAAAAAGGTTTTTGACATATTTACTTTTTAACCTTAACAATATCTACATAAATAACTAGGGTTTGACGCCTTTATTAATCTGAGATTCATCAATGATCGTAAATACCAAACCTTGACCTTCTAAAAACCGCACTTCGACCGATTTATCAATCACATGCTCAGGCAGATTGTCACGTAAGCAATAAGTACCGGCGACTGACACCAGAGAGGGGTTAAAAACTTGGCAAAAAATGCGTGCGTCTTTATCGCCCGTAGCCCCTGCGACCAAGCGACCTTGAGCACGACCATAAACGTGCAAGTTATTATCAGTAATAGCTTCAGCACCACTATTGACACTGTTGGTCAAAATCAAATCGCCACCAACATGATTGAGACTTTGTCCTGAGCGCAGCATTTGATCATAGATAAGACTGGTAATATGCTCAGTACTGATAAGGGTTTCTGCTGTTTCTACAGATAAATCAGCTTGCATTTCTGCGCTTGTTTGTAGCGCTTGATGAGCACTCACGTTATCCGTCTTAGACTCACTATTATCAGTAGCAGCCGTTGTAGAAGCAGCAACTTGGCTTAATTGCGTGACCGCTTTTTTACTGGGTAAAATGCGCTCAATACGCTTACCATCTGCTGGAAATATTGCCAAGCGTAGCTCACGTGCTTGCGCATCTAGCAAACCTGTTACGACGCCGATAGGCTGTAAACCCCAAGACCATAGCAACTCGACCAGTGCTGATAGATCTTGCTCAACCTCGCTATCAATCAACACAGGAATATGACTGCTCTTATTGCTCAACGTGCTTTGTAATTGAGCAGCAATCGCCACAAAGTCATCGGTACTAAACTGTACCCGTGAAAAGGTCAGCATTTTGCCATAAAAGGCTAAAGCAGGCGTGGCTGACGAAGTGTCGGTATAGTTGTCGGCAATGGTCATAATCTACATCCTCAAAAGGTAATCGTAATGCTATATTCGTGGTGATATTTTTCTTATCAAATCATTATTTTAAAGCTTTAAAGATTCTATAATTTAAGCAAGTCTTGATGCTTCCACTGTTGAACTTTTATTTGCGCTTCAAATTCTGTCAGACCATCATCGATAATGCTAGCAATGAGATGGTCTAATGCCGGATTGTCTGTATCGATCTGAGCGATACCACTAGCGATAGCGACCATCAATGCATCAAGGCGTTCGGCGTCAAGCAAACGCTCGTTGAGCGCATAAACCACATTTTCACCAATATTTTGCCCCACATGTTGTAGCTGTGATTCAATCAAGCTACCCGCAATAGGTATCATACGCAGATAGCGGCGCAATTCTGGCGTATTGGCAAGCCCATCTTGGATCGCATTGCCCACTTCACTAGCGATAATAGCGCCGCCACCTGCTGACTCGGTCAGTGCTTGTAGTTTTGGTATCATCTCTTTACGCAGTAGTGACAGTATAGCGGCTTCAATCTCATCACGATTGCGCGAGATGGTAGAGTCGATAAACGATTTTTGCCTCTTCGGATCAGTAAGCTCCTGCCGAAAGGTCTGAATGGTCGTCAAAATAACGCGGTCAGACAACTCTTCCAATACGACATCGATATAGAAGTTGATTCTATTGATCCATGGCTGCGGCAATACTTGATAGCCTAGCTGATATAGGCGTCGACCGATAATGACAACGCGAAATAATCGCAGCGCACGCAATTGCGGAAAACAGCCTAATACCTCGTACCAGTGTATAAAAGGGAAAAAGAACCAACGGTAATAGATTTTTTCTTTGATGGCAATCGCCCAGCGTAATAGCAGCTCTGCAATCAAAAACAAGGTAAAAAAGCCGCCCACGGTACGTAATGAGTCATGGATATTACTTTGATACCAGATTAATTGATTGCAAATTCCAAGCCAGTTTGCTGCGTCATGACTAAAAGTACTCATTAAGATAGCATCAGTACTGATAAGCAATAAATCAATACTGATGGCGATAATCATCACAATATCATACGTCAGCTTCAAACGATTTGGTTTAGGACGATTTGGTCTTGAAGGCGGAGTCTCTGGTAACCCTGTTGGTAATTCTAACCCTACTGAGGACTGATTGAGCGTGGACGTTGACTCTATGGGCGGGCGAGTAATAGAAGAGGCGGGCACAGTCAATCCTTATAAGTAATAAATGGCAGCAGTCATGAGTAGTAATACACCAATCACGACAAAATCAACAGAGTGTTCGGATAGTCATTCACATTATCAATGAATAACGCCAAAAAACAAGCCATCAACCATTATAATTTGGTATTTTGCCATTTATCTTTTTTCAAGCAATACTGTCATTTTAATTACTCAGATTGTCAGCCTTAGGATTAGTTTCAAACTCAGCCAACATGGTGCTGATACGCTGATCTTTTTGTTGCCAAATATGCTCTACCCAATCAAACATTTGTGCTTTGATATCCTCATCGTTTTCATAACCACCTTCTTTAATTCCAGAAAATAATTCATCAGGTATTTCAAGATAGCGCACATCAACGCCTAAGCGTTTGATATTGCCTTTCCACAAATCCCCGTAAGTTGGTACCCCATCAGGATAGACAATGGTCATATCTAAGATGCCATCGATGTGTTCACCTAATGCGCTAATCGCCAGCGATAAACCGCCAGCTCTTGGTTTTAGCAGATGGGTATAAAGCGAGTTTTGCTTATCATGCTTTTCTTTAGTAAAGCGTGTGCCTTCTAAATAGTTTAGCAAGGTAAAAGGTTTGTCTTTTAACAAGGCGCAAGCACGCTTTGCTTCTTCGATATCCTTACCTTTTAACGCAGGGTTTTTGGCAACCGCTTCTTTAGAGTGACGACGCATCATCGGGAAATCTAAGAAGTAAAAAGCCTGACCAACAATTGGAATATAAATCAGCTCAAATTTCGTAAAGAATCGCGTGAGGGGTAAGCGTTTTTCGCTAATGTACTGCACAATACTGGTATCAACCCAAGATTGATGGTTACTGACAAGCAGATATTTGCCATGCACATGAACGTCATCAGGTAGAGTAATGCGCCAATCTTTGCGTGGTAAGAGATTGTTTATTAAGGCATTGTTACTGCTAATCCAGTGATTGGTAATTTTAATCACTGTTTGATCGGCAATATGCGCGCCAGTGATAATTTTGCCCATACCCATCAACCACAAGGGAATACTACCACCGAAGCTATTGGCAGCAATGACACCCGTTGCCGTTGCTAGCGAAACCGCTTTACCCAATTTAGGGGCACGCTGATGGAGTTTTTGCATGGTGGCGTTTAAACGCATGACCCATTCCTCTCTGTTAATTTTACAAATATATCAATAGTATGTTTTAAGTATTTCTAACACTACATAGCCTCAAAGACTTAGCTTACAGGTAATAGGACAACACATAATAAGTCTTATTTTTACACATTTTGATTTTGCTAGACTCTTGATAGTATAGTCATATTCACTTAGCCTACAGATACTGCTAATATTAATAGTTAACGGCAGCCTTTTATAGATAAGGCTTTAATAAGTAAAGAGTCTTCTATGTAGAGTGATTTCATATTTATATTTTCGCACTGGCTGTTAATAAAAGAGCGTTTAAGTGATAAGACCCTTACTTTTATTCTTGTAATGTTGCTGAGTGATTTTAGCAGAAAAGAATAGAGTGTACGGCTGTAAACGTGACTTGCGATAGCAAACTATGCATTTAACAAAGTCGTATTTATCAACACTTATGCACTTCTCATACATAGATGTGACAAAATATTACACAGAATTAGAATGAGATTGCCATAATACTTTTAGTGTCGATAAACACCCAAACAATATAGTTAATGGCTAATTTGTCGTTAGCGTCTTTTATAAAAGTACGATTATTTTTTCAACTTAAGAGGACATATTATGCGTAATACATTAATGGTTGCAGCAATCGCTTCAGGTTTGGCTCTTACCGGTTGTGTCACTGATCCTAACACTGGACAACAACGTCTTAACAAGTCTGCTATCGGCGCTCTAGCTGGTGCTGCAGGTGGTGCGACTATCTCAAAAGCTACTGGTGGTGATAAAACTGGTCGTGATGCTGCTATTGGTGCTGCATTAGGTGCTGGCGTTGGTTACTATATGGAGCGTCAAGCTCGTCAGCTTGAGCAACAGATGGCTGGTACTGGCGTAACGGTTAAGCCAAACGCTAACGGTAACATTGATCTGGTTATGCCAGGTAGCATCACTTTCTCGTTTGATGATGCGACTTTGAACAACTCATTTAAGCCAACGCTTGATAAACTAGCATCAACTATGAATGAGTATAACCAAAACACCATCACTATTGCTGGTCATACAGACAGCAAAGGTACTGATGCTTATAACATGAAGTTATCACGTGACCGTGCTTATGCAGTAGCGAACTACTTGAGTGCCCGTGGCGTAGCATCTAACCGTATCAATGTTGTTGCTTATGGTGAGTCACGTCCTGTTGCTGATAACAATAGCGAATTTGGTCGTCAACAGAACCGCCGTGTTGAGCTGACAGTTAACGCACCACAAAGCGTTCGTTAATTTTAAATGATTAGCTAATAGTTAATATCAAAAAAAGGTCAGCACAAAGCTGGCCTTTTTTTTGGCTTGAATTTTGTCTTTCATTAAGAAATTATATTTGATAATAGTTATCAATAACATTATAATTCCCATGCATTTATTTTGCGGATAGCTATTTTTTCAGTTTTCAATAGCAAACTGATCATTGCTATTATCTATAATCAAGCTGTTTCAATGCCCGATACAGTGCTGGTTTCGCCTATTTTCATTACTAGTATCGATGTGAAAGATTTATCTTATCTCTTCTTTATTTTGTAGCCCATCAAGGACATCTATGAATATCACGACAGTGACAAGCCGTAAAATCTTACCGACTACTTTAGCTGCTGCACTGACAGGGATATTGATGGTATCAGGTTGTAGCAAACAGTCTGATGAAAAAGCGACCACAGATGCACCAGTTGAAACCGCAGAGAAGACAGCTAGCAAAACTTCATCAGCTGCTGATAAAGCTCATATGGATCGCTTGCTTATCAGTTATGCGGATATGGCACATGCTGCATACAAAGATTCGTTAGAGATGGCAAAGCTTTTACAGGGCGCCGTCAATACTTATGTAGAAATACCAACGCAAGCAAATTTGGATGCTGCAAAAGCCGCTTATAAAGCCGCGCGCCAGCCATACTCACAGACTGAAGTATTTAGATTCGATGAAGGTTTTGTGACTGCCAACGACAATCGTAATATTGGTAGTACGGACAGCTGGGAGGGGCAGGTGAATGCTTGGCCTTTAGATGAAGCATTGATTGACTACGTAAGCGCTGACTATGAAGGCGAGTACAATAGTAAAGACAACATCATTAATAGCGATAGCATTAGCGTTGGTAGCCTCAAGCAAGATACCAGTACCATCACGCCTGAGCTGCTCGCAGAGATGAATGAGATTGGTGGTAGTGAATCCAATGTGACCACAGGCTACCATGCTATTGAGTTTATGCTATGGGGTCAAGATACCAATGGCGTCGCTGAAGGTGCTGGCAACCGCCCGTTCAGTGATTATCTAACGACTGATGGTCAATGCACTAGCGGCGAGAGTGTCAATCCTGACGCTAGTATCTGTGAGCGCCGCGGACAGTATCTAAAAGCAGCAACTCAACTACTGGTTGATGATTTGACCGCGATGGAAGCGCAGTGGCAACCTGACAGTGAAAACACCTTGCGTAGCGACATGATGGCACGTAGGGATAGCAATAGTCTGCGCCAAATTATGTATCAAATGGGCAGCTTAGCACTTGGGGAGCTTGCCTCTCAGCGCATCCAAGTAGCGTTCGTCACTGGCTCTACTGAAGATGAGCATGAGTGTTTTAGTGACTTGACACACTTAAGCTATGCCAATAACGCTCGCGGTATCCAAAATGTCTTTAATGGTAGCTACAAAACAGTCGCGGGCAAAACCGTAGGTGGTTATGGACTGAAAAACTATCTTATCGATACTGGCAATACCGAAGCTGCTGATAAATTGGCTGCTGATTTTGCAAAAGTAGAAGCGGCCTTTAATATAATTGTTGAAAAAGGTGAAAAAGAAAATATCAAGATTGATCAGATGATTGCCACTGTAGGACAGGCGAGTAAACATGGTGTTTCTGCTGAAGAGCAAAACAAGCGTCGCGGTTGGATTGAAACCAGTATCACAAGTCTGCAAGAGCTGACAGCTGGAATTGAAAATGCTGCAAAAGCCGTCGGTATTGACAATTTAGATGCAGATGCAGGTTCGCAGTTTTAATTGCTCACTAATCTACTGTTTTAACAGCAAGCATAGCAATGATTGACATAGCATTGATCGATAATGCCTAATGAGTCGCTAACAGTGAATGAGACTTATTTTCATAAGAAAACAATATAGGTATAATAAACACGTTGTCAATTTTGCTTGGCAACGTGTTTTTTCATAGCGTATTAAAATAGCCAGATAAATCAGCGTGTCGCTGCCACTTATCGACTAGCAATAAAAAATTTTATAGCATGCGATTTTAATGGTTCTATACCAGAACTAAGGTACTCTATGCACGTCAAGAAAGGTTTTATCAGCAAACCACGCCCCATACCCCATTCTTCTCTTATATCCCAGTTTAAAACTGCCTCTGTCGGCATGTCTGCGCCATTTACCTTATCGCTGGCATTAGTGGGTGTCTTATCACTCAGTGCTTGTCAGCCAGTCAAAGACACTGATGATAATGCAGTCAATAAAGACAGCTTGCAATCAGAAGTGTTGACTCCTGAACGCCTCAGAACCATCGAAACACTCGCTGGCGTACCTATGCAGCAGCTTGCAAGCTTTGAGCCGCAAGAAATCAAGCAAGGCGGTGATACTGGGATTAGCGTTACTAGCAGTGAGAGCTACTCTAAACCTTCATCGAACATTACCGCATCTCGCAAAGGCTCGTTCTTTATTGGTAATGCGTTTTTCCGTCAGCCGTGGGTGATTGCGCCTGCCAGTACGGATAGCCGTGATGGTCTTGGTGCGTTATTTAACGTCGCTGCCTGCCAGTCATGCCATGTCAAAGACGGTCGTGGTCATGCTCCTATGACTGCTGAGGACGATGCCGATAGTTTTCTGATTCGTTTGGCGATGCCAGCGACCACGGATGAACAGCGTCAGCAGTTAAAAGATTCACTTATTGAGAAAGTTGCTCATCCTATGTATGGTGGTCAATTGCAAGATCGCGGTATTCAAGGCGTGCCAGCAGAAGCAAGAATTGCCGTGCAGTGGACAGATAAACCAGTTACCTTTGCCGATGGACATATCGAAACCTTGCGCGCACCAACCTTTAACTTGACCAATCCAGGGTATGGTGCGTTTGATGATGAGATGATGGTATCGCCACGTGTTGCTTTACCTATGATTGGGCTTGGGCTACTTGAACAAATACCTGATGCGGATATTAAAAAACAAGCGGCTAGCAATCATAAAAACAGCAATGATATTAAGGGTAAATTTAACTGGGTCATGGATCCACAAACGGGTAAAGTTGCCTTAGGTCGCTTTGGCTGGAAAGCAGGGCAAACCAAGCTGATTACTCAAAATCAAAGCGCCTTTAATGAAGACATGGGTTTAACTTCAAATATCCGCCCACATGAATCCTGCATGCCAACACAAACCGCTTGTAAGAATGCGATAACGGGCGCAGATGAGCAAGGCAATGGCAAACCACCGGTTGAAGTTAATGATGAGGTGGCAAAATTTGTAGAATTTTATACGCGCAATTTGGCAGTACCGCACCGCCGTAATGCAGAGGATAAGGTGGTATTAGCAGGTAAAAAACGCTTTTATGATATGGGCTGCCAAAGCTGCCATACGCCAAGATATCAGCTACCAAAAACCGCTGATGATCATCTTGAGCAGCATGGACAGGTGATTTATCCTTATACAGATCTGCTGTTACATGACATGGGTGATGAGCTTGCGGATCGCACCATCGCTGGCAAGCTGCCGCCAAAAAACTGGCAAGTTGAGTTTTTAGCCAACTCTTATGAGTGGCGTACGCCGGCTTTATGGGGAGTTGGACTTGCTCAAACCGTTGATCCACAAGCGACGTTTTTACATGATGGACGTGCCCGCACACTGATGGAAGCAGTATTATGGCATGGCGGCGAAGCCAAAAAACAGCAGCAAAAAGTGCTGATGCTTGATAAACAAGGACGTACTGAATTGAGTGCGTTTTTACAGTCATTATAAGCATCTGACTGTGTATTTTTTAATCTTTCAATGACAGATAGATAAGGTTATCCGCCTGACGGCTCTATCACTGTGATACTGATACTCGACGATAACGATTGATAATATTACTGAGAACTCTATGAAAATAAACCATGCGCTAGCAATGGCGCTCTCGGCATTAAGTGCTGGTATACTTATTAGCTGCGTCAAACCTGCTGATGACAATAAAGCGGCTGAAGTAGATAGCCAAGTTGCACAAGACAGTGCTGAGCTGAAAACTGGCGAAAATGCTGCGGTTGATGGCAATACAGATAAGAATGTTGAAAAAATAGTCGCTGTCGATATCAGTGCTGAGACTGAAAAGACCTATTTGACCCATGTCGCTAATGAGATTGTCATACCTGCTTATGCTGACGCGGCGAAACAAAGTGATTTGTTGCATGATTTGGCACAAAAACATTGTCAACAAGCGCCAGTCAGCGGTGATGAATTGCAAGCGCTACGTGACCAGTGGCTAGTATTGGCACAAGCATGGGCAAGTGCTGAAATGGTCAACTTCGGTCCTGCTACCGCCAGTATGAGTAATCTTTATATCAATTATTACCCTGACGAGCGCGGTTTGGTACATAGCGGAGTGGCGGATCTTATCGCTGCCAATCCAAAACTGACGGCTGAACAACTTGCTAACGAAAGTGCCGTTGTCCAAGGTGTGCCCGGTTTAGAAGAGGTGCTTTATGCCAATGACAGCTTGGACGCTGGTCAGTGTGCATATGTTATAAGCGCGAGTAGTGCGCTGAGCACACGCTTAAAAGCTATTGAGAAAAACTGGCAACAAAATACGACTAAGCTATTAGCAATTGATAAAACTGCTGAGAGCGACCAAGGATTGAACCAATGGATTAATTCCCTACTGTCGTTGGTTGAGACGATGAAATCTAACGCCGTTGATCAGCCATTAGGCTTGAGCGGTAAAGCCAAAGGTCATCTACCTGCTGCGACCGCAGAGCAAAGCCGCGCGATTATCAATGCAAAATTAGCGGCTTTAAATAAAGCCATGACCGATCCGGTACTGACTGCTATCTTGGGCAGCAATAGTGAAAATAACGTGGCTGACAATCTATCGACTGCGCTCGCTGATACCACTACGTTATTGGCACAAATGCCAGAAGATTTAGCCACTGCCGATAAAGCCACGCAGCAAGAATTATATGATCATCTTACTAACGTTACGCGCTTAATTAAGCGTCAATTGATTCCGGCACTTGGTCTCCGTGTCGGCTTTAACAGTAACGACGGTGATTAAATAATGGCTATTATCAAAGCGAGTCAAAAGGTCTCAGTGAATAAAAATCATAGGCAGTCGGATGCGCTAAAAGCAAAACCGTTTAGCCATGAGCTGCTGACAACCTCATTATTGACAGCGCTTGGTACGGCAACATTCGTCGGTATTCATCACCGTTATCGTAAGCAACGCCTAGTTGATGCTCGCCTGCAAGATTATGTAAGTGGTATTTATGCTCAATTGAATGCTGTGCAATCAGCTGCTACTGGTTCCAAGTCAACGCTTAGACGTTTGCGCTACGCCTGCCAGCAGGCAGCGTCAACGTGGCAACAAGCGTATCGCCTGCCAATGGATGATAACCAGCCTAGTAGCCGTGATTTGTCTGCGAATGATTTTAGGTCAATGCATAACACTACTATGCTGACTCGCCCTGTATACTGGGTCAGTGGCGTGGCTTCTATGCCAAAAGACATCTCACTGCTAAGTGAGAGTGATGAAAATGATTTTGGTGTAGTCGGTATTGATGCTGATAGACAAATCGTTTGGCAAACGACCATGCCTGAACGTGTCCATGATATTGTCGTCCAACCTGCCTTTGATTCTCAAAACACCTTTGTTAATCACAACCAAAATCGTGATGTAGTGGTCATGGGTCGTCGTCCTAGTGAAAAATTCTGGGTGCTTGATACTGCGACAGGACAAGTAAAATTTGTGATCAACGCTGCAAACAACCGTCATTTTTATGGTCATGCTTGCTATAGCTCAGATGGCTCAAAGTTATACGTGACTGAAAATGACACGCTAATTCTAGACGGTAAAATCGGTGTTTATGATGTTAAAAATGGTTATCAAAAAATAGCAGAATTTGAATCGCACGGTATAGGTCCACATGAGCTCATTATGCATCCAGACGGTAAAACGTTGGTAATTGCTAATGGCGGTATCAAGACCGAGAGAGCATCGCGTGAAGAGCTTAATCTCGATACTATGCACCCATCATTGGTGTACCTAAACCGCCATAATGGCGATTTACTTGAACAAATTATGCCTGAGCATAATCAAATGAGTGTGCGTCATCTAGCCATGCACGATGATGGCACAGTGATGATAGGCATTCAGTTCCAAGGTGAAAAGCATATCAATGTGCCATTAATATTAACGCACAAGCGCGGTGATATTGACTTTAAACCCCTTAATATGCCAAATAACCAATGGCAACGCTTCCACCAATATATCGCTAGCGTTGCAATTGATAGTAAACGCAATTTACTATGTGTAACCACGCCAATGGGTGGCTGTGCAGCAATATTTGATTTAACGACTCGAGCTCTAATCAACTCTGTCAGTTTGCCAGATTGTGCAGGTGCTTCCGTTTATAGGCGTAATATATGCAGTGGTAACGATGTTGTTAAGACTAATATAGAGCAACAATCCGGTTTTATCGTTAGTGATGGGCAAGGTCAATTAACCAGATTAACTGTCAATGATTTAACAATATTAGACTCAGAACTAAAATCAGACGCTATCGCCAAAAATGACAATATCGGCACAGATAGCAGACGCCATACAATGTCTTTTGATAATCATTTGCAAGCACTATGATATGAATGTGACACCTGAGTACCATAGTCCTTTGTTGCAAAACACTATTCAATGTTTGTCAGAGGCAGGCATTGAATTACAAATAAGCCAAAAGCGGGTTAAAAATATTAATTTTCGCTTAAAGCCACATAAGCTAATGGTGTCTGTACCATTGTTTATTAGCTCAGCACAAATTGCACAGGCTATAGCGAAGCGTGTGCCATGGGCGATAGAAAACCACTCACAAGTCTTAGAACAATATAAGCGCCAACAATTTGCTTCAAAGGAATCTTTAACGGCTGACAGCACGTTGCTATTGTGGGGTATAAAACAGTCGTTCACCTTAAACCACGATAAAAAGATTGCCTACTATCGGCAACAACTCTTTGAAGCAATGCCTGCATTATTTGCAAAGTGGCAACCGATTGTCGGTGCGACAGCCAACGAGATACGCTTAAAAAAGATGCATACGCGCTGGGGCAGCTGTAACACTCGCGCACGCCGTATTTGGCTATCCATCTATTTGCCTGCTTATCCTATCGAGTGCACCGAATACGTCATCGTCCATGAGCTGTGTCATCTACATCATCCCAATCATAGTGCAGCTTTTTGGCAAACGGTGGCGACTGCCATGCCTGACTATCAGCATTGGCACGATATGCTGGCAGGTAAAGGTGGTCAGCTCGATTAGAAATAATACTTAGGTGGTTTCAGTAATGTCGATAAGCCTGATATGATAAGACATAACGGTACGAATCGTGTCGTTTAAATAATAGATTTATCTACAGGGATGTCATATGGAAAACGTCAATCAAGCGCATTTTTGGCAGCAGCGTTATGAAGAGGATAGTATCGGCTGGGATATGGGACAGGTGTCACCACCGCTCAAAGCTTATATTGACCAATTGCCTGAATCTGCTAAAAGTCAGGCTGTTTTAGTGCCGGGAGCAGGTAACGCTTACGAGGTCGGTTATCTGCATGAGCAAGGATTTACCAATGTCACCTTGGTTGATTTTGCCCCTGCGCCGATTGCAGCGTTTGCTGAGCGTTATCCTGACTTTCCAGCTAAGCATCTAATCTGTGCCGACTTTTTTGAGTTATCGCCTGAGCAATATCAGTTTGATTGGGTGCTTGAGCAGACGTTTTTTTGTGCGATAAATCTATCACGCCGTGACGAGTACGTGCAGCAGATGGCAGCATTACTGAAACCGAATGGTAAACTGATTGGGTTGCTATTTGACAAAGATTTTGGGCGAGATGAGCCACCGTTTGGCGGTACAAAAGATGAATATCAGCAGCGTTTTGCGACTCATTTTGACATTGATATTATGGAGCCGAGTTACAATTCACACCCAGCACGGCAAGGCAGTGAGCTTTTTATCAAGATGCATGTAAAAGACTGATTTCACGCTTGATATTGTCTCGAGCTTGCACTTCGAAGTAGTTATGATAATACGCTGTCAAATAAAGTACTGGGTGTGCGAGTAATTTCTGCAAGACCGCAATACGCCCAGTACGATAATCCTCGTTTGCTATATGGCGGTACTCTTGACGCACCGCTTGTGCGTAGACCTGATATTCAGACCAAGGCGTACCCAAAATACTTAAATCCATATCTAAGAGATAAGCCGCATCACTAACGGTATCGGTATCTAGACATTCATGCAGCTCATGAGTGGCTGTCATCATAATCAGTGCGTAGATATGTTGGCATTGCTCAGCACTCAGATATCCTTTTAATGCTTCTACCGCATATTCTGCACTTTTTAGTTCATTATCTGAGCGCCTTGGATCATAAATGACATCGTGATAATAGAGCGCCAAAGCGATAATATGCGGCTCATGCAGCTGATGCTTAATCTGTTCGAACTGCGAAAATAATTGCTGAATATGGTGCAAGCTATGATAAGCACGCTGGGTTTCATTATAGCGCACGGCGATATCTTGCCAAAGCGCTTTAACTTTCGCGAGCTTGATAGCATTATTAATAGCTATTAAATGCCACTCAAAAACTTTACCAAGCTCAGTCTCTATTTGTGACAATCCGTCCATATTCAACCTTCGTTTGATAATTGTCTATCATTTAGAAATTGTTACTTACTTCTTATTGGCAGCGTCTTCAAATGCCTGCTTAAACACTTTCCCAAGCAAATTGACATCATCGACACGGGCATAATTTAGACGTGTGACAAAGGCAATATGACGATGAGGGCCTTGCTCAGCTAGTGGTATCGCGACTGCATTTTGGTTTTGCAGATGCAGCTGCTCTAACGCCATTTCTGGCACTAACGTCGTACCCATATTAGCAAGTGCCATTTGAATAAGTGTGTTTAAGCTGGCATCTGAAAAGCTGGATTTCATCTGCGCACGGTCAAAATGGCAGACAGATAGCGTTTGGTCAGTCAAGCAATGCCCTTCGCCAAGTAACATGAGATTTGCCGTTGCCAGCTCATCAGCGTTGATCGTTTTGAGCTTGGCATGTACATCATTTTTTGGAAAGACGGCAAAGAAGTCTTCGCTCCAAAACTCAAAACTATGTAAACCATCTACCGCATAAGGTAGGGCAATAATAGCGGTATCAATATGTCCATAACGCACTTGCTCAAGCAAGCGTTCTGTTTGTTGCTCAACGATGGTCATACGAAATTCTGGATAGTGCTCACGCAGCGCAGGCAACACTTTTGGTAGCAGATAAGGCGCAATCGTTGGAATAATACCAACGGTCATAGGGTAGGCAAGCGGCGATTGATGGCTATGCGCGCGGGTGGTCAAGTCGTTGACTTCAGAAAACACCCGCTGCGCCCGCACCAAGATATCTTCACCGATAGGGGTGATCAAGACTTGTTTATTATTTCGCTCAAAAATCTGTGTATCAAGCTGTTTTTCCAACTCAGCGATACCCAAGCTCAGCGCTGATTGCGAGATATTGCAATCTTCTGCTGCACGTTTAAAATGACGGTGTTTGGCGACGGCTAAGGCGAACTCAAGTTGACGTAAAGTAATCATAAAACCTCTCTAATAATGAGTTTTTCATGCAATTTGTTTTACTTATTTATCTTGTGTACACTATCAATGTTCACTGATGTATAGATATAAAAAGTAGAGAGAATAGTTTAACAAGTTTAATAAAACAAAACATCACATTAAAAACTTTTAACTGGATTAACCATAGAATTCGCGTATAGTTTGTCAGGTAGCCCCGATAGTGTAAGGGTTAATAGATGCAAATCTATAAATAAATTTAAATTAACGAAACTTTAATCAATCAAAAAAAGGAGCCACCCATGGCGTCTATTATCAATCAAGAAATCCCAGAATTTTCAGCAGATGCGTTCGTAAATGGTGAATTTAAAACCATTACTTCAGAAGACGTAAAAGGCAGCTGGGCAATTTTCCTATTTTACCCAGCCGATTTTACCTTTGTTTGCCCAACTGAACTTGAAGACATGGCAGGTCATTACGACGAGTTAAAAGGTTTAGGCGTAGAAGTGTACTCAGTATCAACGGATACACACTTCACCCATAAAGCATGGCATGATTCTTCAGAAGCAATCGGTAAAGTAACTTACCCAATGATCGGTGATCCTACTGGCCGTATCACTCGTGGCTTTAACGTCATGATCGAAGAAGCTGGTCTAGCTGAGCGCGGTACATTCTTAGTAGATCCAGACGGCTTAATTCAAGTTGCTGAGATCCATGCAGGCGGCATTGGCCGTAGTGCAAAAGATATGCTACGTAAAGTAAAAGCGGCACAATATGTTCGTGAAAACGACGGCGAAGTTTGCCCAGCCGCTTGGGAAGCTGGTCAAGAGACTTTAAAACCAAGTCTTGATCTGGTTGGTAAAATCTAAGCAACTATTGCTTGGATAGTGTGACAGAAGGCAGTATCTGCTTATTCATCATACTAAACAAAGTATAGAAAAACCCCATTAACTTATGCTAATGGGGTTTTTTCTCATCTAAATTTTATCATTTTTCATGATAGCTAATGGTCTAAATAGCTATTAGTTAGGCATGAGATCCCAATTTATTTTTATCGATTATTTTATAAATCTCATCTTTTAGATGCAGCTTGCGCCGCTTCATCTGCTCGATTTCTTCTTCACGGCTCGCGTGCGTGACTATATCTTTATCAAGCTGATTGATTTGCTGGTCTAGCTGGGCATGCTCATCAAAGATAGTCGCAAAGTGACTGTCTTTTTGTTTAAGCTCAGCAATAATATTTTTGTTATCTTGCCATGTATCTGTCTTTCTCATCTTGTCATCCTTGTTATGAAGCGCAAGCTTGTATAAGCATCCGCGCATGGTCTTAAGATTGTTTTGATGAATTACTATAATTATGAGACTTAGATTTTATGGAACCGAACCGTTATTTAACTGAATAACGATGAGGTTTAATGCCAGCGAATCTACTTTTAAAAAGTATGTTTAATAAACAGATTTATCGAATACTTATAAAAGTAAATCTGCCATAACACGCATAGAATTCTTCTATCCGCTTCACTCGATTGTAGCGAAAAAAATACTTAGATACTATAGTTAGTATTGATTATCATTTAGAAGTAATTTTGAAATTAAATAAAAATATTGATTTATGATAGGTTTTATAAAACATAAGGTTTGAGTTTATCCGCTTGCTCAAAACCCTCAAACCTTTGATAATAGACGTATCAAAGGTTATATGCCGCATATAAATAGCAGTATTGGCATATGACTCTCACTCATTTAAACGCGCAGCACTGATGCTGACGTTACATATTCGATAATAACAAGGAACAATTATGATAGACCAAAGCTTATTAGATGCCGTAAAGAGCTATAGTGTAAATATGACCCGCCCAATCAGCTTTGTCTTAGGTAGTGGCGAGCACAGCAAGCGTGCTGAGTTGATTGATTTTTTGAGCAAAATCGCTGGTACGACAGATAAGATTAATTTTGACGCACAAGCTAACGATGACAGTTTGCCAAGCGCAATTAGTTTTGCTGTGCGTAGTCACATTGATGGTGCTTTGACAGATACAGGTATTGTCTTTAGTGGTATTCCAGGCGGTCATGAATTTACTTCGCTGATATTGGCAATTTTACAGGCTGGTGGTCATACCTTAAAACTTGACGAAGGCATTCAAAAGCTGATTAAACGCTTTAATAAGCCACTACAGTTTCAAACTTACGTGTCACTTTCTTGCCACAGCTGCCCAGAAGTTGTGCAAGCGCTAAACCAATTCGCGCTGCTAAACGATGACATCAGTAATGAGATGATCGATGGTGCACTATTCCAAGAGCAAGTAGAAGCGAATAATATCCAAGGCGTACCAGCAGTATTCTTAAACGGCAAGCCGTTTGCTAATGGTCTGATTGACACGGCTAAATTGATTGAGAAGTTACAAGAACAATTTCCTGATTTGTTAGCAGAAGCTGAAGATGATGCTGAACAGTTAGAGCAACAAGATGTGACGATTATTGGTGCAGGTCCTGCAGGGGTTGCTGCAGCAATTTATACCGCGCGTAAAGGCTTAAAAGTCACCATGGTGGCTGACCGTATCGGTGGGCAAGTAAAAGATACGCAAGATATTGAAAACTTAATCTCAGTACCTTTAACCACAGGTGGCGAGCTCTCGGTGAACTTCGAAAAGCATTTGCGCGAATATAATATTACGCTTAAAGAGCATGTCAGCGTCAAAGAGATTAGTGAGACAGCTGATGAAAACTATCGCATTCATCTAAATACCGGTGAGACCTTTGAGACGCGTAGTATTATCTTGGCGACTGGTGCTCAGTGGCGTAAGCTTGGGGTCGCTGGCGAAGAAGAAAACATCGGTAAAGGCGTGGCTTTTTGTGCGCACTGTGATGGTCCATTCTTCAAAGGTAAAGATATTGCCGTCGTCGGTGGTGGTAACTCTGGTATCGAAGCGGCATTAGACCTTGCTGGTATCGTGAAGCATGTGACCGTGCTTGAGTTTGCTGATGATTTGAAAGCGGATCAGGTATTGATTAATAAAGCCAAAGAAAAGGCAAATATCGATATCATTACCAGTGCAGCGACCCAAGAAATTAAAGCGACTGATGGTAAAGTATCGTCTATCGTCTATCAAGATCGCAATAGCAGCGAGAATAAAGAGCTTGATGTTGCAGGGGTGTTTGTACAGATTGGCTTGATACCAAATACTGGGTTCGTTAAAGGCTTCGTCGATTTAAACCGCTTTGGTGAGATTGAAATTGATGAGCGCTGCCGTACGGATCGCAAAGGTATCTTTGCTTGTGGTGATGTTACGACTGTACCCTTTAAGCAGATTAATATTGCAATGGGTGAAGGTAGTAAAGCAGCATTATCAGCGTTTGAATATTTGGTTATGCAGTAAGTTATTTAGCTTTGAATTTAATGTTAAAAGCCATCTCATTGGAGATGGCTTTTTAGTAATAGACAGCTGGAAATTTTTTATATGTAAGTCATCATTTAGATTTCTCAATTTCTTTATGTAGATTTTTCCAATGATTTTTAATTTGTGAGTCAATTTTGCTGTAGCTGCCCATTATTTTATGGGCATTTTTAGCATATGTTATATAGTTGCCCCAGTTTATGGCATACTTGTCAGGTTGCCATTGATTTGTAGTACCTTGCACACGTTTATATTTTATGCAGCGTTTAGCACCAATATATGAGTATCTTTTATATAGTCTTTTTCTAAAAACTTCACCTCTTGTATCGTTATTTATCTTGCTGCTATAAAATCCACTTCTTCGCACGCCTTTTTTCATTTTTCGGTAATAGTTGGCTAGAGAGCTTGTCTTTAGTCGTACATACTCACCGTCAAAACTGAAACCGAGATACTCAAAATTTCTGTTGATACTATTTGGCGTTATTCGGCTATTAAATTCTTGCTTGCAAATAATCTTACCGTTATAGAAAGAAAAGTGAAAAACTTGAGTTTTGTTCTTATGAATTTTTAGTGATATATCTTTAATTTTATTTTCGAAAAGCTGAATAATACGTGATTTATGTTCCATCGAACAGATGACAACCATGTCATCAGAGTAACGCCGATAAAGCCCACCAATTTTCGATATTTCATCATAAACTGCTTCATCAAAGCCTAGCATATATATGTTTGCTAATGTTGCACTGATAGCAGAACCTTGACAAATGCCATCTGTTACAAGTGTGCTGCCAATTCTTTTACTCGACCTTATTAGCCCTTTCTTTCGAATTGTGTGTATATCTTGCATTTTACAATAGGCAATAGCATTTTTATTATATAAATGCTCAATTCGCTTTATGGATTTATCTGTGACTTTTCCGTCATTTTTTCTGATTAAGATATTGTCTTTGAATAAATTGAAAAGATGCTTTTCTTCGACATAAGAAAATCTAGTGATATTCTTAAACACGTTATAATGGTCTTTTGGTAGGTGATCTATATCAAGGACTTCACACCATTTATTTTTGAGAACGGTATGGTTTAAGCTAGGAAAGAAGTTCTTAATATCAAAAGCTATAGCAACAATACCATTGTCGTAATCTATGTTGTTTTTAATATATTCAAAAACTTCGTCTGCGAAGTAAATATTATTTTTCTTAGGAGATTTTCGAGTGCCGTCAGGTTCTAGTTCTTTGGGTGTCTTTCGGTAAGCAGTAACTACCTTAGTTAGATTTTTATCTTCTAATATATCTTCATACTTTACGTTTAGTAAGTGAGAGTAGTAGGCATAAATATTTGAGTCTAGATTATTCGCATAATAGATATCTCTATCTTTTGTACTCTTGTCAGTGCGTTTTCCATTATTTATCAATTTTCCATCAGTGTCATACTCTTTTCTATAACGATTCGTAGATATGACTTTATGGATGAATGGAGTGAAGCCATGGACGGCTATTCTATCTCTATTCTTTATATATGATATGGTCTGTCGACGATTTTCAGAAGGTAGTCCAATATGAGGATATCTTTTAGTTTTATACCAGCTATCTAGGTCTTCTTCATTTTTCATATATTTATAATTTATATTAGAAGTGAGGGAACGGGGCTAGCATTTTTGCACTTAGAGCGATTAATAAAAACGTGATAAAACTGTCCTACCGTTACCATAGGAGGTAACACCCCTTTTGTTGGAAATAATAACTTTCATGCTTACGGAAATTGTCACTATGATGCTTCAATACCTTGTTACACTAATCGTACATAATCTATGTGCTGACTGCTCACAATATGATATTTGCTTAACTAAGTAGCTTTCTACTTAGCGGCGACCTTTGCAGGTACCTAGATATAGAACCAAACTTGAATTAATTGCTTTTCCCCTCACAATATTGAATTTAGCATACCCTTGATTTATTGTAAAATTATTTAGTAACTAAATGCAGTTCAATCTATCTAAGAAAACAAATAAAAAACCCCATCCAAAATTTGGACGGGCATAGCTTATAGTCTCATTAAGGCTTACTTATTCAATCAGTTTTTATTCCTGATTAGAAAAATAATTGGCAGTGCAATCACATACATTAGTACGCCATATAAGGCAGCAGGTAAGGCAATAACTGGCAATGTACTCACGCCCATAATAATAGGGGCTAAGGTAATCGCGGTCGTACTGTTTTGAATACTGGTTTCTATAGCGATGGTTTTGGTATCAAACCAGCTTAGCTGTAACGCCTTTGCTGTCAAAATACTGATGATAAATAAGGTGACAATCATCAGCACAAGCTCAAGTCCAATAGAAGCCAATTGCTCCTGTAATAGCTGCCAATTAGTAGCAATAGCAGCAAGGACGATTAACACAAAAAAGACACTGGCTAAGCCATTTAAGATGCCGCTTCTACGTACCATAAAATCAGTGAATTTATAACGGGCGAGCATACCTATCGTCACTGGCAAGGTGGTCAATAAAAACATGACAACGCCGATTTTGACCGCACTGATAGAGCCTGCTTGGTCTTTCATAAAGTGATTTAAAGCCAAGGTGATTAAGATAGGCAGGGTCACCACTGATAATAGACTGACTACGCCCGTGAGCGCGACCGACAGTGCTACGTTACCCTTGGCGTAGTAGGTGAGCATATTACTGGTCACGCCGCCGGGACAAAAGCTAATCAGCATTATACCAAAGGCGATGGCAGGTGGTGGCGACATCAGTAAGACGACTGCTAAAGCCACGAGTGGTACAAAGACAACTTGGTTAATCAACCCTATAAAGAATGCTTTGGGGTGACTTGCGATAACCTTAAAGTCACTGGGCTTAAGCCCTGTTCCTAAGGTAAACATAATATAAGCAAGGGCTAATGGCAGCAGAGCTAATGCGGTATTACTCATGGAACATTCCTTGTAAAGTTAACGGTTATACTTGCATTATATTTATAACGCCCATTCCTTGTGGCGATATATTGCTTTACAGCATCTAAAATATAGTCTTAAATATTATAAAAGCCCATATGTTTATATGGGCTTCTTGGTTTATTGCTTTAAATTATTGATTATGATATCAGTCGTCTAGCAAATCCATACGCTTAGCCGCTTCATAGATGCCAGTTGAGCGATTGCCCGTACGGCAGAATATCAACATTGGTTGCTCAGCTTGATTAAAAAAGTCAGCAAACTCTTCAACATGGTTCTGATTGAGCTCACTACCAGCAAAGGATACTTCTTTATAAGCAAGTCCTGCTTTTTTAGCCGCGGCTTCAATCTCAGCACTGGTTGGCTGGTTCGGCTCTTCACCATCTGGACGATTGTTAATAATGGTTTTAAAACCATTTTCTGCAATCATTGGAATTTGGTCAGGGGTGATTTGTCCGGTGATACTTACTTGATGGCTCATAAGAGCTCCTTTTATTTTTTATATTAAAATTAAATAGATAGTACGAGAATACAAAGCCTAAGCGCAATGGATAATTTTCTAAAGATAAAGTATGTAAGCTTTATTGCCTTTTTATATCAACGCTTATAGCAGCCCTTGCATCAATGCGCTTTGGTACAACAGCTTGGCACGTGCGCCTGTACCACAAAACATCAATATGGGTTTTGGCATCGTACGATAAAAAGCAGCAAACTGCTCCACAGTCGCCATACTCAAGCGCTCATCATCAAAGGGTAAATGCTGATAATTCAAATTGGCTTTCGCCGTTGCACTGCTAAAGTCACAGCTATTAGGCTGCGAATCAACCTCAGCGTCAGGACGAATATTGAGCACAGAGCGGTAGCCAAGCTCTGCAATTTTGATACATTGGCTTGGGTAAATTTGCTTATAAATAGTTAAGTCATCGGTCATAAGTAATATCAATAAAGGTTATAAAAAAGTAAAGGATATAATGAGTTCAAAAAAAGCGCTACAGGCTAGTAGTTTTTTTAGTAGTCCTAATAATTTAGCATAACACAGCTTTTATCATATCTATATGTTATAGATAGCCATTAATTATTCTTAGCCTAATAAACAGTACAAATAACATTAATGAGTGTCTTTTAAACCATTAACTGCATCCATAGTGCTTAAATAAACGTGTCCCGATAAATCAGTAATCACCGGTGTGTGCTCAATTATGTCCATGACAGGTCCCTTAATAAAGCTAAAGCTCAAATGCTTATTTTGATTTAATAGCTCTTGATTTAAGCTGATCAGCATCTCTTGTCCGGTCAAATCAATATGATTAACGGCCGACATAATAAGAATAATCTCGCTTGCCTCTGGATATTGACGTGTGGCTTGTACCACGTGACGATGCACTGATTCGCTATTACCAAAAAACAAGCTCTCATCAATACGCAGCATCAACAGATTATGAAAGGTCACTACATCATGACGATTAATATTACGAAAATGACCTGTCCCTGCTAGCTGCCCAACGATAGCGACATGCGGTTTGCTTGACTGCCAAATTAAGCTAGCAAATGACACCATAAGTCCAATCACGAGCCCTGTATTTAACCCAAATATCAATACGCCGACAAACGCGGCGATAAAACTTGCTGCATCTAAGCGGTCGCGGTGCCATGCCGACTTTAGCGTCGCTATGTCAATAAGACCTATGATAGCTGCCATGATGGTTGCGCCCAAAATTGCATAGGGCAGCGGGGCAAGCAGATACCCAAATGCTATCAAGGCAGCTATCATAACTAACACTGTGACCAAGCTCGCTAAAGGCGTTTTGGCACCTGAATCGACATTGATAGCCGTACGCGAAAATCCGCCAGCGATAGGAAAGCTTTGAAAAAAGCTACCGGCAACATTAGCCAGTCCAAGCCCTGTCAGCTCGCGATTGGCATCAAATAGCTCATCGCGCAAACGTGCATAAGTATTAGCAACAGAGCTGCTCGATACAAACGCAATCAGCGCCATCAGTCCTGCAGTCGGTAATAAATTGAGCGCTTCATGAAAGTCTGGCAGATATGGCGCTGTAAAGCTTGGCAGTCCTTGCGGTACATTACCAATCGTTGCCACACCGCTTGTCGTCCAATGTAAAACGATACTGAGAGCGATTGCAGCAGTCAGCAGTATAAGAGGAAACAGGCGCTCTGCCCATTTTGCATAAGAGGCAGATAGCCAAGACTGCCAAACCCATTTTTTGCCATAGCGATTAAGAAGCATGAGTGCAAAGGCACTGATACCAATCACTAGCGTCAACGGATGCAGCTGATTGGCATACATCTGCATGCTCGATAAATAACCGATTAAGCCATCGCCTGAAATGGGTATGCCAGTTAGATATTTAAGCTGGCTTATAAAGATAAGCACAGCGGCACCACTGATAAATCCAGCAGAGACGCCGCGGCTGATAAACTGCATAATCCAGCCCAATTTCAGCTGTCCTGACAGCCACAAAATCGCACCCATCATGAGTGCTAGTAGGGCTGCCATTAATATATACTGCTCAGCGCCCTTATCCGCATAAGGATGCAGCGCGCTTGCAGTCATAATGGCGGTCACAGCAGCAGGTCCGACGGCTTGTACATTACTAGAGCCGAGCCACGCATATACCGCCACAGGCACGATAGCCGCATATAAGCCATAGACCGGAGGCAAGCCTGCCAAGACCGCATAGCCCAAGCTTTGCGGAATAACGAGTACGCCAACGACTATCCCTGCAATGATATCGGTTGGCAAGGCAGACAGCTGGTATTGACGTAACCAAAAAGGTATCAGTCGAGTGGCAATAGAGGGCATGGCAGTACGTCCTCACAATAAAAAATGTTCATGAACACCAGAATTTAATCAATGAGATTTAGCCAATCATCTATGCCTCAGCAGGGGCACAAAAACGCTGATATAACAGCTCTAGTACGGCTAATGCATCATCACTAGCGATACTATAGTAAATCTGCTTGCCTTCACGGCGTGTCGTTACTAGCTCATCTTTACGCAAAATACCAAGCTGCTGCGATAAGCTTGGCTGCCCAACGCCAACTAAGCTTTCAAGCTCGCTGACGCAGTACTCTCCTTGAGTCAGCTGACAGAGGAGGAGCAAGCGATCAGGATGCGAGAGTGACTTAAGCAGTTGGCTGGCTTGCATCGATGCTTGCTGCATTTTTTCAGCAAGGTCTTTTGGCGCAACGCCGTTATTGCTGTCACCATTGGTATCAAATGTGCTCAGTACTGAAGTAGAAGTGATCAGAGCAAGCTCCTTAGATAAGAGATAAAAATATAAATGAAAAAATTGTATATAACTGTATAGGGTCAATTATCAATCATATCGCCATTTATAGCAAGTTATCATTATTTACATTATATAAATTGATATATTATAAAATAATTGCTATATTGATGCTTATAGCCAATTAATAGACTTATTTTAAATACGATAGATATCGTCCTATTATACGTAACAATTCATCGAAAATTAAAACATTCATATAAAAATGGAGAGTAGCCATGCAAGTTCATTCATTCTTACATAGCGATACAGAAACCTATACCCATGTGCTCGCCGACATTGAGCAGCAAGTGTGTGCGATTATTGATCCCGTATTGGATTTTGATGCCAAGTCAGGACGTACGCTTACAACGAGCGTTGATAAAGTGGTTGAATTTGTCAAAGAGCATGGTTGGGAGCTGATCTATATTATCGAAACTCACGCCCATGCTGATCATGTATCGGCAGCTATTCATGTCAAAGAGACACTTGGTGGGCAGTTAGTGATCGGTCAGCACATTACTGAAGTACAAAAAATATTTAAGCAGATTTTTAACTTTGATAGTAGTTTTCGCACCGATGCCGGTCAGTTTGATGTTTTGACCGATGATGGCGACACTTTAGCGCTAGGCGGCATTACTATTACTGCTATGTATGTCCCCGGTCATACGCGTGCTGACATGGCTTATCTTGCCACTGACGACGAAAAAACCGTGGTGTTTGTCGGTGATACTTTATTTGCCCCTGATGTGGGTACGGCGCGCTGTGACTTCCCAGGTGGGGATGCGAAAACTCTATACCAATCGATTACAAAATTGCTCGAATTGCCCGAAGATACGATGATGTATCTTTGCCATGACTATCCCAGTAAGGGTCGTAAACATTGTCCAACTACGACGGTCGCTGCGCAAAAATTAGGCAATATTCATGTAAAAGAGGGTATCAACGAAGCAGAGTTTGTAGAGATGCGTGAGCGCCGTGATGCCAATCTTGAGATGCCAAGGCTTATTATTCCCGCAGTACAAGTCAATATCGATGCTGGTCATTTTCCAAAACCTGAGAATAATGGTACACGTTATCTAAAAGTACCTATCAATGTCCTTGGAGAATAAACATCGTGTTAGTACAGTGCTGTTTCATCCAACTCATCCATGTCTTTTTATGATAATTCCATATTTATGATAATTTAACGGAGTCTTATTATGAGTGAAAAAAATGCTCATGTAGTATGCCCACATTGCCAAGCAACGAATCGTGTACCAGATTCCAAACTCAGTGCTGCACCAAACTGCGGTAAATGTGCGAAGCCTTTACTGACTGCAATGCCGCATGAGTTAAATGCCCAAACCGTCAGTAAAGTCATTCAAAAAAATGAAGTGCTGACCATCGTGGACTTCTGGGCTAGTTGGTGTCAACCTTGTCTTATGATGGCACCGGAGTTCAAGATAGCTGCCAGCCAGTTACCACAAGTCGTTTTTGCTAAAATACAAACCGATAAATATGAGCAAGCAGCGGCGCCTTATAATATTCGCAGTTTACCAACGATGGTAGCATTTAAAAATGGTAAAGAGATAGCACGGCAGTCGGGAGCGCTACCAAGCCATCAAATTGTTCAATGGGTACAAAGCCTAAAGTAGTTGTTATTGCCATAAATGCTGTCTCATAACTCTGAATTTATTGAACCCAACAAAAAGCCAATACGTTTGTCACGTATTGGCTTTTTTATGATGCCTGATGGATGAAAGCTGTGTTGGCTTACTCACCATAAATCTTAATGCCATTAGCAAAGCTACAGCGCTGAATACGGGCAGATTGGATAATCGCATCACGTTCGCCGTATAGACGCGATAACTTGGCATCACGAGCTTTATTGTTGTTGCTTTGACCAACCCCAAAGCTGATATTAGGGGAGATGCCCCAGCGCCCTGCAGATATCCCAACACCCACACCTGTCGATGCTAAGGTTGATTGCTCGTTACGGGCAGCATTCACATAACTATTAACACGGATATATTCTTGATTTAATGCTTGGCAATCATAGCTCTGATAGGTGCTTGGCGGGATATATTGCGGCGTAATATTACCCGTAGAAGCACAGCCTGAGAGACCAAAAATGCCAGCGGTTGCTAGTAATGCTGTTACAGTAAGAGTTTTCATAGCGGCTCCAGTAAGCTAATATTGCGTTTTTATTTATTTAAGATAGCAAAAATAGTCTCATTAAGATATTGAAAATACATAGAATATTTCGTCATTTTCATTGCAGGAGTATTTGTGCTTATCTAAGTGCTTATCAGAATAAGTTACCCGGTTTGGTAAAGGCAAGTATCACAATACCCACATATGCTGCCCCAGCAATGAGAATACCGGTTTTTCTTTGGCTCGGTGTTGCAGTATTATTAAAGGCTTTTATACTGGCGCTGATAGCAGCCACAAGCAAGATGATTTTGGCAAATACCCATTGTACAGGTGCATTGGCGCTCATCAATTGCATCAGCATACCAACGCCCGAAAGAATCATAACAGCGTAGAGGATGTGCGACGATATCTTGACCACGCGTGGTGCTTGCTTATTTGCGCTTAATACCAGATAGCTTTGATATAAAAACAGCACAATCAACAGCACGGCCATGAGCATATGTAAATGTTTCATTAAATATGGTTCCCTTTAAAATTATATTTTTCATCGATAGCATTTGATTGTTTATTGCAAAAAATAAATATCATTTAGCCTTTATTTTGTCCAGCACATAACGGGCTATCAGGGTTTTGACCTTGCCACTCTGTCGGTGTATAGGCATGAATCGCTAAGGCGTGGATTTGACCACCTTTTGAGGTTAATAATGCATCTGCCAAATGATAAACCATTTGGTGACGGGCAACCAAGCGCTTGCCTGTAAACGCTTCGCTGACCATGATAAGTTTAAAATGACTTTCTTTACCGTCAAAATAACCGGCATGATTCATTGATTCGTTAACGAGTTGCATATGCAGCGGTTGTAATTCTTGCAACTGCTGACTAAGTGCGTCGGCAGTAGGGGTGCTACTGGTGGTAGAGGTAATGGTAGTCATAACAATCCTTTATTCTATTAAGCTTCATTGTCGTTAGACAATATATCGTCACCATTATAGCAGACGCCGATATCGAGTCTGCATGGTATTGATGGAATGCATTCTATGAGTAACAGGTATAAAAAAGCAGAGCGCCACATGATGATATGGGCTCTGCTTGTCATGACCTATGAGTGTCTACTTTAAAAATTCTGCTTAAAAAACACTATTAACGACGTGCTCTTTGATATAACGGCATTACTTTTGGCATCAGTGACTGCAACTCAGCGATACGATTGCTACTGGTTGGGTGAGTGCTTAAGAATTGTGGTGGCTCGCCTTGGCTGGCGCGCTGCATTTTTTGCCACAAGGTAATAGCGGCTTGTGGGTTGTAGCCTGCGCGTGCCATTAGCTCAAGACCGATTTGATCCGCCTCAGCTTCTTGAGTGCGACTATGCGGACGGCTCAAACCTAGGTCACCAGCGACGTTTGCAAGCTGAGCTTGACCTTGTGATAGACCAAAAATACTGGCTGCGACACCGATACCGGTCTGAGTTGCATATTGACGCGATAGACGCTCACGTGAATGCTCACGTAAGGCATGAGACATCTCATGACCCATAATAGCAGCGATTTCATCATCACTTAAGTTCAGACGATCGATA
The DNA here is from genome assembly GCF_000418305.1 of Psychrobacter sp. G. Taxonomy (NCBI): domain Bacteria; kingdom Pseudomonadati; phylum Pseudomonadota; class Gammaproteobacteria; order Moraxellales; family Moraxellaceae; genus Psychrobacter; species Psychrobacter sp. G. The sequence continues at coordinate 2,567,517 of NC_021661.1, read as the reverse complement.
ATGCCTGTGTAAAACATGATTTTACCGCCCGGCAGCACAAAAGCATTCAAGTCATTAGATTTAATCGTATGCACTTCCCATGGCCATTTTGCCGCATCAGGGCGATAGACGCCAACTTGATTGACCAAACGGTTAGAGATATTCTTCAAGCGATTCAGCTGGGCAGTGTTGGTATCAAGCAAACGTTTCGATCGTGCTTCTTGTATCGTTTTATTATAACTCTGAGCGGATAGTTGCAATACTTGCTCACTTGATACGAGTAGCAACTGCTGACGATCAACGCCAACGGCACCCGTACTGGTCGTGCTAGTACAACCTGTTAATGCCAGTGCTGACAATGAAGCTGCCATAACTGTCGTGGTAAGTAGTTTTTTCATAGTAAATGTCCTCGCTATAAATAAGAAAATTAAAGTAAATAACAGCAATGTTGATGCAGTAGAGGTAAGGGAAGCTTATTATTGACGTTCTACTACCTTCTCTCAATCTACTAAAACAGTAAAATTCTACCTGAACCGTCCTTGTGCATAAGTATAATTATGTTAACTGTTGAAAACCAATAGAGCAAAAGTAACAATACAAGGTAGGATTGTAAGTGGTATTCATGTATAACTTGCTGATAAATCTGCTCGAATAATTAGCAAATACGTTAAAGAGAACATTTGAGCAATTATTTATAAAAATAATTGGATATCGATGGTTAGAAAAATAAACCATAAAATCAATTGTATATGAGAATTATCGTCCTAATAAACACCTAAAAGTTGTGATATCTATAAGAAAGTTAAAAAAACCTGTTGACATGCTCAGAATATTTGCTAAAATAGCCAGCCTATCGAGACGTAGCTGTTAGCAATAACGCTATAGATTGATATTAAGCGGGAATAGCTCAGTGGTAGAGCATAACCTTGCCAAGGTTGGGGTCGAGAGTTCGAATCTCTTTTCCCGCTCCAAATATGGCTTGTAAAAGCACTAAAGCCTCACTTCTTATAAGAAGTGAGGCTTTTTTTATGTCTGAAATTTGGGTTAGCAATCAGTTAGCAGCATCCACAGCCAATGCCTATAGTGGCATGATACTCAGTCAAATATAAATCATTACAAAAACTGCGTGAACTTAGCACATTAGAACAAGCTATCCCACGCATAATTATTTCTAGTCAGCGCTTCGATCACAATCGCGTTGAAATAGTCGTATTGGCAACTGCTTATTCTTAAGACTAATGCAGGTATTAGCTGCACGCTTTCAATAGCTATGCATTTAATAGTGCTGTAAACGAGCTGAGTACATCTATATTGGGGAATCATTATGCAAGAATTTCAACATAAAGCATTTAACGAACTATTCGATTTGTCAGGTAAAGTTGCCATTGTGACGGGCGGCGCAAATGGTATTGGTAAAGCCACAGCGCTACGTTTGGCAGAAGCGGGTGCTAACATTGCGATTGCTGATTTAAAACTTGAAGATGCACAAGCAGCAGTAAAAGATATTGAGGCGCTTGGGGTAAAAGCGCTTGCCGTAGAATGTAATATTCTAAAAGACGATGATTTGGTCACTATGGTCGATACAGTAGTCGCTGAGTTTGGGACTGTTAACATCTTAATCAACAATGCGGGCGGCGGTGGTGGCGGTCGTGAAAACCCAACCACAGCATCGGTCAATGACATTCGCCGTGATTTTGAGTTAAACGTCTTTAGTGGCTGGCGCTTAAGTCAACTGTGCGCGCCGCATATGAAAAAATCAGGGTATGGCTCGATTGTATTTACTACCTCGATGTCAAGTGTTAATAAAAGCCCGAATATGAGCGGCTATGCAGGCTCAAAAGCGGCTGTCAATCACATGGTAGCAAACTTGGCGCATGACTTTGGTCCTGAAGTACGCGTCAATGCGGTAGGTCCAGGGGCTACGCGTACCCACGCTTTGAAGACGGTACTAACGCCAGAGATTGAGAAGAAAATGCTTGCAAATACGCCTATTAAGCGTTTGGGTGAGGCTGATGATATCGCTGGTGCTATGTTGTATTTTGCTGCGCCAATATCGACTTGGGTCAGTGGTCAAACCATATTTGTGAATGGTGGTGGTGTACAGACTTTGGATTAATAGACAGTAGTTTTTATGATATAGGTGATCCACTTTTAAAAGAGTACAGAACTACTGGGTTTAATTATTCGCAGCCTCTGTCTGCGTAGGCACAGCAAGCAAGAAAAATTAACCCCAGTAGTGCTTTATAAAATTTGTATTTCTTTTCTTTAGGACTGACTATAGGAACGGCACTTAATAAGAGATTGGGTGCCGTTTCTTTATTGTATAGTCGTTTCCATTTAAAAATAATATCGACTCTCATTATCTGATTTAGCTATGATTCACTAGCTCGCTTACGTCCCATTAAGCTATTTGCAACCCATGCCGGACCAATTAACAAGAATTGTAAATCTTCAAAAAAAGAAGGTTTTTTACCTTCAAGCTTATGACCGATAAACTGCCCAATCCATGCCACCACAAAGACAGCCGCCCAAACTTTAAAACCACAAGGGAATAGAGTCATTACTGAAAGACAAATAAGAATAAAAATACCCATTGCCATAAATAGTGGCGTTGATAAGCGCATATAAAATAACAATACCAAGGCACTCATTATTAAGGTAAACCAAACGGATAGCGACATCCCCATCCCAAGTAGACTGACAAAAATAGCCGGAACACAGAGCCAATGGATTTTTTTATTGATAAGATTTTGATGACTGACTGAATACTCACTGAGCCATTGCTCAAGCGTGCGCTTGGACATTCGTTTTTTCTGAGTGACAGACATACCAACCTCCTTGTTAGTAAATGAATGACTGATTAATAGATAAATAAAGTTACTTACGACTACCAGTTGTAGCACTAATCTGAGTAATTCACCATTTTATCTGTTAGACCGTAGAGTCAAATACTCTAATCTAAGACCCTTTCATCTACTCAAGCTGAAGTGCCACATTAATTTTCATATAGAATCGGCCTATTAGTCTTTATTTTCTGATGTGTGTCGGTGTCTCGACCGATTCTTGCTCGCTGCGGTACCATTCATAGAGCCCGACAAACGAGTTTACTTGATAGACCATGGTCTGAATTGCAAAGATGTAATTGCCTGACATCAAGTTTACGGTCAACCAAACGAAGTTGGATAAAATCCATAACCACCAGTTAAACGAATATCGCAGAATCATCGCTGCCTGAGCGGTGATAGACAGTATAAAAGCAATAACGTTAATCCAAAAGAAAGAGATAAGGCCTAAAAATTTACTATTATCATCTTCAACGACCGCATAACCATAGCTTGCTAGTAAATTATTTACCGTTGGGAATAAGGCAAGTCCAATCACCATAAAGCTAATGGTCAGTAGCCAAATCCATTTGCTCGCAGATTTGGGCACCATATCACCATCAGCATCAGTATGCTTTGACCAATAAAAAATACCATAGACGTGGGTAAAGAAATTGAACAAAGGCGCAAGCATCAGACCAACAGCGCCAGAGGTCGCTTGTACGACCACTTCACCGGCTGTTGCGCCCATACCAAAGCCATTGCCTAAGATGTTTTTACGAAAGGATAATGAAACCACGCATACCAGTCCGATAAAAGACACGCCTAAGTAAAACCAATCGAGCGTGGTATGTTCGGTGGTCAGCCAAAACCCTGTAGATAAGGCAAGCACACCGCAAATGAACCAAATGACAATCCATTGTATGGCCCATTTCCCAGTGATATTGTCTAGTAGCTGAATACGCATGGCGTTATATTCCTAAAATAAATAATAGTGTCAGTGATGCTTTTTTAATTTGGGTTATCTTTTACGGCTTTTGACCATAAACATACTGGTCGATAAATAACAATGTCTGCTGATAGCGCGCCTCATAATCTGGTTGATCAATCATATGTGGCTTAATATCATGACGGGCGAAAATATCCAATAGACGCGCCTCAAAACGACCACGTGCCTCAGGCGTACCTAAAGAGCGCATACCATCATCAATCCAAGGCACATTGTTATCGAGCATAATCGTATGGTCTAAGCGAAACTCATCAATGCAAGCGGCCACAAAAGGATGGGTGCGACCCTCGTACTCTTCACAAAAAGCTTGGGTCGTGACAAAATCGGTATCAATTATCGTCACTGGCGCCGTGGCTATGCTTGTTGCATCACGAATCGCTTGCGCATGGTGCAAGGCAATCGGTCCATAATCGCTATATTGTAATCCAATTTCGGTGCCGCCCAAATCTGTACCGACATAAACCCGTCCCATCTCAAGCGCAAAGCTAGCACCATAATAATTGGCAAGCTTATGCACCAATGTCGTCTTACCTGAGCTTTCGCCGCCGACAATAGCAACCGTCTTAGTATAGTTACTGCGTGCTTGCGGATGTAGCGCTGACCAATATGCGACCGGATTTCGTGCAATGGTATAAGAGTCAAAGTCAGGCTGTAACGGTGTTGTGACCACCTGCATGATTAGCTGCTTACCAATATCAGACTGTGCTAAAGGGTGGTTCTCTGCGACAAATAATACAGTTTCAGTAGGCAAGTTTAACGCATCTATCAAATGTTGCAGCTTAGCGTTACTGGCAGTGATATCAATCGTCACATCTGCAAAGCTTTCATGTACTGGCAGCTCAATCTCATCAGTGGTATGAATATGGATAAAAGCTAAATCAGCACAAGCCATCTGTAACCAACGCGCTTTATCTTGCAACGTGATTTTAAAATTTGGATGCGGCGATGGATGCGTCATAATGACAATATGTAAGTTTTTTGCTTGTCCTGCTGCGTCCAATATACTGCGCATTTGCCCCAAATGTAGCGGCTCAAAATGTCCAATCATCAATCCTGACTCGTACATAGCTGTCCTTATTCACACTTACTGAGTGCAATTTATTTTTAGTTGTCTAAAGTTTTTAGTATTTATAAGCATGGTATAAAGGTTCGTGAATACTTACCCGTAGATTATTGTAAATAGTCCCTATTTTATGGTGTATTTATCAATAAAATAATGATTTATCTGCTTATTATGTTTTCGTTTTACTAGATTATGATTCCAATAAATAAGCGATTATTTTTAAGATAGAATAATAAGGTCTAAGCATTTGGTTTCATTAAAGAATATAGCATATGTAACAAAAGGTGTAATATGCGAGAAACAAAGCTACCTCTGAAACAATTTGAAATAACTATTTAAAATCAGAGGTTTACGGGTGTTAATGAGAGGTTAGAGTAAGCTTAAGTAGCATAAATTCACAAAGCACGTCTACACAGCCAACAGATAGAAGAGAAATAATTGCTATACTTATTCATAAGTTTAAAGACAAACGTAAAACGTCTTTAACGTCTTTAATGTCTTTAAATAAATCATAAAGCAGTTCATAAAAGTAATACTAAAATAAATAATAAAAAGAGGTATTTGATTTGGCTAAGCTAGCAAAATTACATCGTTCACAGAATAATCGCATGATAGCGGGCGTGATGGGTGGCATTGCAGAATATGTCGGTTGGTCACCAACTTGGGTAAGAGTACTGTTTTTTATTGTCTCAACTTTGAGTGCCGCAGTACCTGGTATTTTGATTTATATCATATTATGGATCATCATGCCGAAGGCAAATGGTCAGTCTTATCAGTAAAGCATTGATTTATAAGAGTAGTGATAAAGTAAAATAGTTCAATAAGAAATTGCAATACCCCAAAAAACAAAAAGCCTGAACAATCAGGATGCCCAAGACATACCTTTCCTCCTGCCCAAATGCTCACGCATTTGGGTATTTTTTTATCCATACCATTGATTGCTTTTAAAATTAGAATTCACTCATAAATCTACTTATTGATGATCCATACACTAAATATTTCGGCATAGGGTGTAAATTTAGTTCAGGTAAATATAGATAAAATAGTCAATTTTTAGTAAGGTGAGCAGTCAAATAGACTCGTTGCTATATAGGCGATACGAGCGCTATCAATATTTTATTTCATAATACTAATTCCACAGTGGCTTTATTACGATGCCCCAAACTATGACAATCCAAACTATGACATCACAAGCGACAACCTCGATGACACAAGAAAAAGACTCTCAACCGATGACATTTCAAGATTTAATCATGACCTTGCAGAATTATTGGGCGGATAAGGGCTGCGTGATCTTACAGCCTTATGATATGGAAGTCGGCGCAGGTACGTTTCATACCGCAACATTTTTGCGCTCATTAGGTCCTGAGCGCTGGAACGCGGCCTATGTGCAGCCATCACGTCGTCCAACCGATGGTCGCTACGGTGATAACCCAAATCGTTTACAACATTATTATCAGTTTCAAGTGGTACTTAAGCCCAATCCGCCTAATATACAAGAGATGTATTTAGGCTCACTTGAGGCAATTGGTATTGATCCATTGGTGCATGATGTGCGTTTTGTGGAAGACAACTGGGAATCGCCAACGCTAGGTGCATGGGGACTTGGTTGGGAGATTTGGCTAAACGGTATGGAGGTGACCCAGTTTACGTACTTCCAGCAAGTAGGCGGTATTGAATGTTTCCCAGTGACTGGCGAGATTACCTATGGTCTTGAGCGCTTGGCAATGTATGTGCAAGGCGTCGATAGCGTATATGATTTGGTTTGGGCAGATGGTGAGTTTGGTCGTGTCACTTATGGTGATGTTTTCCATCAAAACGAAGTTGAGCAGTCTACCTATAACTTTGAACACGCAGATGTGCCAATGATGGGTCAGATGTTTGACTTTTATGAGCAGCAAGCGGATAAATTGGTTGCTGAAGGTTTGCCACTACCAGCCTATGAGATGGTACTAAAAGCCTCACATGCTTTTAACTTGCTTGATGCGCGCGGTGCCATTTCAGTGACTGAGCGTCAGCGTTTTATCCTACGTGTGCGTACGCTTGCTCGTAAGGTTGCTATTGGTTATGTCGAAGCACGCGCTAAGCTGGGCTTTCCGTTGGCGGATGAGGCGCATCGTCAAGCGGCGCTCGATAAGTATTTGCCAAAAGAAGACACTGACATGGCAACTGAAGAATTAAACACAAACCAATCAACTAACAATAATAAATAGGAGCATCCCATGAGTACTATTCTATTTGAACTGGGGTGTGAAGAGCTGCCTCCAAAAAGTCTAAAACCTTTACGTGACGCATTACAAGAAAGTGTTACCGAGCAATTAGCAGACGCTAATATTAGCTTCGATAGTATCAAAGCCTTTGCGGCACCGCGTCGTTTAGCAATACAGATTCAAGGCATTAGCGATAAACAGCCGGATCGTACTGAGGAAAAACGTGGACCTGCGATTAAAGCTGCCTTTAATGCTGATGGTAATCCTACCCGTGCGGCGATGGGCTTTGCAAAAGGCTTGGGTATTGAAGCCAGCGAGTTGACCACTATTAATACCGATAAAGGTGATTACGTCGGTTATGTGCAAACGATTCAGGGTCAAGCGACCACTGAGCTGCTACCTGCTATTTTTCAAACCGCACTTGATAATTTGCCGATTGCTAAACGTATGCGTTCAGGCGCGAGCCGCAATGAGTTCGTGCGTCCCGTACAGTGGGCAGTCTTGATGCAAGATCATGCTGTCATTAATGCGACCATTCAAGGTCATCAGACAGGGACGCAAACTCGTGGTCATCGCTTCCATAGCCCTGATTACCATAACATTGCGCACGCCAATGATTATGAGCAACTGCTTGATGGTTTAAAAGTGGTGGTAGATTTTGATAAGCGTCAAATGCTGATTAAAAACCAAGTCAAGGCATTGGCAGATGAGGTTAGTTCTGACGCTATCGTGCCGCAGAGTTTATTAGATGAAGTCACTGCATTGGTTGATTTCCCTATTGCCCTGCGTGCAAGCTTTGAAGCGCGCTTTTTGCAAGTGCCACAAGAAGCGCTTATTTCTACTATGCAAGCGGATCAAAAGTATTTTTGCTTAACCGATAAAGCAGGAAAATTGCAGCCATACTTTATCTTTATTACCAATATTGAGTCAAAAGATCCGAACCAAATCATTGAAGGTAATGAAAAGGTCGTGCGTCCACGTTTGGCTGATGCAGAGTTTTTCTTCTTACAAGATCAAAAGCAGCCATTATTTGCGCTGACAGAAAGCCTAAAAACTCGCGTCTTCCAAGACAAGCTGGGTACGATTTGGGAAAAATCTGAGCGCGTTGCCAAGCTTGCTGCATTTATCGCCGCCTTGATGCAACAACAAGGTAGTGAGATTAGTATAGATGAAACGGTGCGTGCGGGTATTTTGTCCAAAGCAGACTTGGCAAGCTCATTGGTTGGCGAGTATCCTGAATTACAAGGTATCGCTGGTACTTATTATGCACGTTTGAATGATGAGCCAGAAGCAGTCGCGGCAAGTTTAGAAGAGCAATATTTGCCTAAGTTCAGCGGTGACGTATTACCACAGACGCCAATTGGTATTTGCTTAGCATTAGCAGATCGTTTGGACACGTTAGTGGGTATTTTTGCCATTGACCAAGCACCGACAGGTTCAAAAGATCCATTTAGCTTACGTCGTTCTGCTATTGGTATTCTGCGTATTTTGATTGAGAAGCAGCTGCCAATTAATCTAGTGGCTCTCGTTGAGCAAGCCATTAAGGGCTATAGTACCGCGGAAGGTAGCAAGATTGCCAAGATGGGCGATACATTTACTCAAGTGATGGCATTTTTGAACTCGCGCTATCGGGCAATGTATACCGAGCAAGGCGTTAGCGTCGATACAATTCAGGCAGTACAAGCGATTAACCCGCATATGCCACTTGATTTTGATCAGCGTATTCGTGCCGTACAAGCATTTAGCGAATTGTCACAAGCTTCAATGTTGGCTGATTCAAACAAACGTGTCGCCAATATATTAGCCAAGTCAGAAGTGAGCGTTGCTGACACTGTTGATGAAGCTCTACTATCTGAATCTGCTGAGCAAAATTTATATGCGAGTGTGAAGCAAGCGCAGACAGTGGTACAACCATTACTTGAGCAAGCTGACTATACGCAAGTATTGCAAACGCTTACTAGCTTAGATGAGCCGTTGACGCAATTCTTTGATAATGTGATGGTCAATAGTGAAGATACGGCGCTTAAAGCCAACCGCTTAGCGTTGCTTAAGCAAGTACGCGCATTGTTTTTAACTGTGGCTGATATCAGTGAGCTACAGTTATAGTTTGGTCCCTGATAGCTTAGTCACTATAACGGCTAAATAATGTATTCTATAAAATAAAAACTGGCTCACTGTTGTGGCCAGTTTTTTATATGATTATTCTGAAGCGTTGCGTTTATAATGTATTCAGCCATATTTGAAGGAGCGCTGCCGTGTTAGCTGTTATTATTATCATCATCATTATCTGGGTTTCGATGTGGGGATTTTATAAGTTCATGTACCCGCGTGCGCCCAAAAGCATGATGCCCAAAAAAGGCGATGTTATTACACCGCGTCAGTGTGACTTTTGTGGCAATAGCTTGGCTGAATATCGTGGCGTGCTTGAAAGCAATATTAACGCTAAAACGATTGATGTCAGCGTTGATGCTGATGCCAACATGGCGTCAGAGATTACGGATAAATCAGCATCTGGTGAGCTTTTCTTTTGCAATTATGAGCACCAAGCAGATTTTCATGCAGGTAAGGTTTATCAGCCATAAGTCTAAAAACAGCATTATCTAATGATCATAAAAAACGCTTAGTTTATGAAACTAAGCGTTTGATAGATTTATAAGTATCAAGAACTGCATTGGCTTATAAAATAGAATGAGCATCTTGAATAACTTTGTTTAGCAAAGCCATAGACTGCTTATCTTGTTGCCCGCGATCTTCTTCACCTCTTTCATGAGTTTGGATTTTTTCATATAAATTTAGGCAGCATAATACCAGTAAGCTTTCTTGGCTAAGACTTGGTGCGTCTCTTTTTAAATTTAAAGCAAAATCGTTTATATAAGATACTGCTGAACGCAACTCTTCTTGTTCATGTACTGGGCAGTAGATAGGATAAGTAATGCCAGCAATCGCAATATCGACTTTCTTGATTTGCGGCTCAGGTGCGCTATTTACTTTAGCAGCGGGGCTGCTTTGCGTATTTGCATTAGTTGATACAGTACTTTGTGCTTGAGGCTCAGTTTTTTGTGCCTGACTATTTTTTACTTGGTTGGTTTCTACTTGAGCATTCTTTACTGAGCTGTTTTTCTGTTTTTCAGTGATTTTGTTATGGTTGTCGGTCATGATAAATCCTACAATGTCTGGTCAATAAAGTGGAAGAGGGATACTGTCATCGTGAGCGTTTGTGAGCTTCATTAACGAAAATAGTGCTAACTTTTGACTATAAGACACTACTGGCTTTCTGTTTGATCAATACGGGTTAAGCGCTGCAATACCACTTGTGTACGCTCCGCTGCCAATTCATTCTTCTTTTTTAAGTCACTGTTTTGCTGCTTGATATCGCTATACTGCTGCTTTAATTCATTATTATGCTGTTTTAGGTCATGGTTTTGTTGTGCTAGTAGCTCAATCTGCTTATGAAGTTTATCTTGCTCTTCACCGATCATATGGTGCGCTTCAGCCAAGCTTTGGTAGCGTTTATCAAGATCATTAAATTGTTTTTTGGCACCATCGCGTTCTGTATAGCTGCTATCTAACTTAGTTTTTAGGGCGCTCAGTTCTTTCGGGTCGGTTAATGGTTGTTGCTTGAGACTGCTAAGTTCAGCACTGACAAGCTGATACTGTTTTTTGATGTCGAGTATCATTTTTTCTAATATTCTAAGTTGGTCATACATAGTCAGTTTTTATCCTTAACAAATAAGCGTAAATGAATGTTGTTGTCTGCGTTTAATAATGCCATAGGTGACCGCATAATATCTATACCAACAAAGTAATTACCAGCATTGGGCTTGATCTCTTTATTTTTTATGAATCACTGCCTCATCGATAACATTGTACTGATTTTATTTTATAAGCAATCATTAACCATCAATTATTAGGACATCTATTATGAATGACAATATCTCTGGCTGGAATACGTGGCTAAAGGCTTTTGACGACTGGACTGATGTGTCTATCAGTGAGGTACATGGTCTAATGACGGGGCTGATGACTGCTTGCGACGCGCCTGATGAACAGGTATGGGCCAAGGTATTTGAAGAATTGAGTTTTGCGCCATTACCTGACGAAGCGTTGACCTTGCTGACTGAAGAAGCCGAAGACACCGTATTTCAGCTAAAAGACAAGGATGATGCTTATTCCTATACGCCGCTTGTGCCAGATGATGAACATGACCTATACGAGCGCGTAATGGCATTGAAACAGTGGGCAAATGGTTTTATGACAGGTTTTGGCATCACAGATTGTCGTCTGAGCAGTGAAGAAAACGAGATGCTTACCGATTTGGCAAAAATTGGTGGCATTCGTTTAGAAGATGATGAAGATTTCGAAGGCGGCGAAGAGTCTTATTTGTACATTTATGAATTTGCACGTATGGTACCAGTGAGCTTTGCCACTCGTCAGCGTAAGCCTGTGAAAGACATTGCGCTAATTGCTGGTCTTGCTATCGATGCCAAAACCACTAAAGAGTTACAATCAGAAGGTAAGGCTTCTAATACTAGGCCAAAACCTATGCCGCCAGTCATTGATGTGATGAATCAAAACCATCCATCGTAAGTCAGATCCGTCATAAAGGGTTTGGTAAGATATGGAGTAATATAAAGCCTAATAAAGGACTGTAATTTGCTATAAGGTAATAAAAGGGAGATTGAGATGATAACTGGGAATGATGATAAAGCAGATGATATGATTCATTTGCGCCGCTCTATTGAGCTTGCTACCGAAGCCTTAGAGGCAGGTGATGAGCCATTTGGGAGTGTGTTGGTCGCTGGTGATGGTCAAGTGTTGCACGAAGACCGTAATCGCGCCAATAGCGTCGATGCTACTTATCACCCTGAGATTGCTGTTGCCCAATGGGCAGCAAAGCATATGACGGCTGAAGCGCGTGCGCAAGCAGTGGTTTATACTTCCGGTGAGCATTGTGCTATGTGCTCCGCCGCTCATGCGTGGTCAGGGCTTGGTCGCATTGTTTATGTTAGCTCCTCAAAACAGTTGGATGAATGGATGCAGGAGATGGGTGTAAAATCTTCATCACCAATCAATTCATTAAGTATTCAAGAGGTAGCACCAAATGTGCCAGTTGAAGGTCCGATTGCTGGATTAGATGCAGAAGTAAAAATGCTGCAACAACGTGCATTTCAAAGACGCTAAGCTCTTTTTATCTTTATCGTATTAAGGATTTTTTATGACTGTATCAACTCGTACTGATGGCTTATCTCACGCTGTAATGGATACTGATTATCCATCGAATAGCATTGACTGGCTTACAAGGCTGATTGCTTTTGATACGGTCAGTCGCCATTCAAATTTGGCATTGATTGAAGATGTGCAACGCTATTGTGAGCAATTAGGCTTAAGCGTAGATTTGACCTTTAATGATGCCAAAAATAAAGCCAATTTATTTGTCACCGTAGCAGCAGGTGGCAATGCTAATAACAGTGCTGATATCATCAATCATGGTTTGGTGCTATCAGGGCATACTGATGTCGTACCAGTTGATGGTCAAGCATGGACATCAGAGCCATTTACTGCGACGATTCGTGGTGACAAGCTATATGGACGCGGTGCTTGCGATATGAAAGGCTTTATTGCGTGTGCGCTGACGCTATTGCCACAAGCTGTCGAGCTCTCTAACAATGGTCAACTGCGCCGTCCATTGCATTTGGCGTTGTCGTTTGATGAAGAAGTCGGCTGCTTGGGTGCGCCATTAATTTTGGCAGACTTAAAAGCTCGCGGTATCACTCCTGATTATTGTATCGTCGGTGAGCCCACCAATATGGCGATGGTCGTGGCGCATAAAGGTATTGCTGTTTATCGCTGCCGCGTCCACGGCAAATCTGCGCACTCATCATTGACAGCAACAGGTGTGAACGCCATCAGTTATGCCAGTCGTTTGATTGGCTATGTTGATACCTTGGCAGAAGAAATAAGCCATCGTGATGATAATGATGCACTGTTCGATGTCCCTTATTCGACATTGTCTGTGGGCACCATACAAGGTGGTACAGCGACCAATATTGTGCCCAATCTGTGTGAGTTCACCTTTGATTATCGCAACCTGCCACACATGACACAGAACGACATTCTGCTACCGATTCAAGCAAAAGTCGCAGAATTAAGTGCACAGATGCAAGCGCGCGCTGCCGATACCGGCATTGAGCTGATGCAAGAAGAAAGCGTACCGGCAATGACAGATAATGATAGTGCTGAGCTACAAGAATTGATAGTGGCACTGACAGGTGACACTCAACGCCATAAAGTTGCTTACGCTACCGAAGGCGGGCAGTTTACTAATAGCGGTATCCCAACGATTATCTGTGGTCCCGGCAGTATTGAACAGGCGCATAAAGCCGATGAATATGTTAAGTTAAATGAGATTGAGCGCTGTGATAGCTTCTTACAGCGTCTATTAGAAAGTTGTACTATGGATAGATAAACCGCAAGGTTTAGGTCGTGGTTGGTATAATAAACACCGTCTTTATGGCGGTGTTTATTTTTTCGTTTAGTCAGTTTAAAATAAAACAGTAGGGGTTGGTTGATGTCTTGGCATCTGTTTGCGGTATTTTTTGCAAGTACGTTTTTTATCTCAGCGACACCGGGCCCGAATATGCTACTGGCATTTCAGTATGGGATTAATTACGGGGTCAAGCGGACATTATGGACGCTGGCAGGTCTCAGCCTTGGGCTGTTTATCCTGTTGCTCTCGACGCTACTAGGCTTGGATGTCATTAGCCGTCAGTCGCCATGGTTATTGACGGTCATTAAGACAGTCGGTGCCATTTACCTTATTTATTTGGGTGTTGCATCGTGGCGTGATAGTGGCAGCAATAGTAGCTTAATGAATGACGCCAATGCTATGAGCGAAGAAATTAGCGCAGAGTTAGCAACAAGCTCAAATCGCCCTGATAGCATTCATAAATCTGAGACACTCAAGCCGCGCTCGCTCTCTAGTGCTGCGGTCAAGATGGCACCTAGTAATGCTATGCTATTTCGCACAGGCATGTGGGTATCACTTTCTAACCCAAAGGCAATTTTATTTTTTGCAGCCTTCTTTCCTAAATTCATTAATTTTGGTGCGCCACTATGGCCGCAATATATTGTGCTTACCTTAGGACTGTTTCTCAGTGAGACGATTTGGCAGATAATATATACATTAGGCGGTAAAAAGCTGGCAGGGTGGTTAGATGTTGGTAAGCGTTTAGCTTGGCTCAATCGTGGTTGCGGCATTATATTTATATTAATTGCAGTCGCTTTATTGGCTGATGTGTTCAATAGTTTTATGATTTAAAAGTCGCGATTAATCATATTCAGTCTTAAATAAAATAAGTACAAATATTATAACGCGCTACTGGTATAAATTTTTCTTGCTTGCTGTGCCTGCGCAGACAGAGGCGGCGCAAAACTTATCCCAGTGGCACTGTGTTTGATTTATAGTGGTTTGACTATATTCATATCAAGGCTGATATTTAGTCATAAAAAAGCCGTTCACTAATGAATAGTGAACGGCTTTTTCGATATTTTATTTGCACCAATGATTAAGCCAAAACTGCTTCAATCTCGCCTTTTACCATGTGCGGACTCACAAAATCGGTAATACGTACGCTCACAATTTTACCCAACATCTCATCCATTTCATCTATCGCATAAGGGAACATTACGGTACGGGTATTGTCTGCTGTACCAATTAAACAATCAGGATGACGATTGGCGACTTGCTCGACTAAGACGCGAGTCGTGGTGCCGACCATCTCATGGGTTTTAGCAAGCGTTGAGTCGATAATAACTTTTTGGAATTCTGCCAAGCGCTCTTTCTTAATTTTGAAGCTCACATCGTCCGGTAGTTCTGCTGCTGGCGTACCTGGACGCTTAGAATAGATAAAGCTATAAGAGTGATCAAAGTTTAACTCTTTTGCCAAGTTCAGCGTATCTTGGAAATCTTGATCTGTTTCACCTGGGAAGCCAATGATAAAGTCGCTAGATAAGTGAATATCAGGACGTATGGCTTTGAGCTTATTAATTTGATTAATATAAACATCAATCGTATGATTGCGCTTCATTGCTGCCAATATCGCATTTGAGCCGCTTTGTACAGGCAGATGCAAGTGTGATACCAGCTCTGGCAGTTGCGCGTAAGCGTCAATGATATCATCAGTGAACTCTAGCGGATGGCTGGTTGTATAACGAATACGCTCAACACCATCGACGTGTGACACATAATGTAAGAGTTCTGCGAAACGGCAAATACTGCCATCGTCTTTTTCGCCGCGATAGCCATTAACGTTTTGACCGAGTAGATTGATTTCACGCACACCTTGTGCCGCTAAGCTGTCAATTTCAGCCAATACATCGTCCAGTGGACGTGACAATTCTTCACCACGTGTATAAGGCACGACGCAGAATGAGCAATACTTAGAGCAGCCTTCCATAATGGAAACAAAAGCTTTAAATCCTTCTACTCTTGGCTCTGGTAAAAAATCAAACTTTTCGATACTTGGGAAGGATACATCCACCGTACCAATACGGTTCTTAGGCGCAATCTCACGTTGCTCATGCGATTGGTCATACAGCTCTGGCAAACGGTGCAACGTTTGCGGACCGAATACCATATCGACATAAGGCGCGCGCTTTTGAATGTTATCGCCTTCTTGCGAAGCCACACAACCACCAACACCAATAACAAGATCAGGGCGTTTTTCTTTCAATTTGCGCCAGCGACCCAATTCTGAAAAGACTTTTTCTTGGGCTTTTTCGCGAATGGAGCAAGTATTCATCAGCAGTACATCGGCTTCGTCGATATTATGCGTCACTTCCATACCATGTGAGTCACCAAGCACATCAAGCATTTTGCCCGAGTCATAGACATTCATCTGACAGCCTTGGGTGGTGACAAATACCTTTTTGGTAGTTGATTTTACAGGAGCTTGTGCTGAACTTAGTTCATTGAGTGCAGTGACCGCAGGCGTGACAGCGGTAATGTCAGAGGCAGCAGCGTCATCGATGCGGGGATTGAATACAGTAACACTCATAAGGATAAGTCCATGATTGACCAAAAATATAGCGGGCTAGCCGATTAACAGGTGGCGTATTTTATCACAACCCCGCGCTAATGTGAAAAGTTAGCGTCTGCTCATTATTATAAGTAGATTGGATTATTTATAATAGTATCAATTGCTTATCGATCGTTATTTGGTTATAACTAAGATGCATAATGATTGATGCCGATTTGTACGCGATAACACCTTCGTGTTACGCGGTGCTATCCAATTTATTAATGAAAAGTAAAGCTTATGGTTGAAAGTGCAACGAGTATAGTATGATGAATGCCATCCTATTAGCGTCATTGAATAAATCCTGATTTCTATCTGTCTAAAATATCGATTTAGGAATGTATTTTTTAAACCTATATTTTAGAATCATTTGATTAGAGTCACTTTTTTAAAAGCCTTTTTAAAATATTATTTAAGACCCATTATATAAGACCCACTATAAAAGAGAGTCAGTATGAAAAAGCCGCAGGTTGCTCCTGATATGATTGATAAAAATATATATCAAAATAATACGCATAAGAGTTCTAAAACAATGACGCTTAAAAAAAGCGCGCTGAGCTTGGCAGCGGCTGTCGGTGCTTTGGGCTTTTCGCAAGTAGCCTGTGCAGAATTGACATGGGGTGAGAGCGGCAGTTCTGAGCAACAAGGCAAATATCAAGTAGAGCGCTATCAGCCTGATGGCTATCAACCAAACAGTCAACAAAACACTTCTCAACAAAACAATGCTTATCAATCAGATAATGGCGTGGGTTCATTCACCGCAGCAGCCATTGCGGCAGAGCGCGGCGATGTCAATGCGCTTTATGATTATGAGCAAGTTATGAGCGGTGGCTTATTTGCCATGTATCCTACTTACTGGCGGATGAATGTAGATTTGAATTCGCAAAGCCCTGCGGCAGTGTCGCAGTTTGTGCGCCAATACCCAGATACGGTCATGGCAGAAAAACTGGCTGCTGATTTTGCTGAAACCAAAGCGGGTTCAAATGATTATGCTGCCGTGCGCCAAGTGGCAAATCTGATCACCAATGCCGATGACAGTGAGAAGTGCGCGGTTGCGCTTGGGTTTAATAATGGCGGCGATACCATGCGTGCTATGGCAGCGAAGTCTGATGTCTGGTTGACCACCAAAAAACAGCCAGCTCTATGTGATCAGCTAGCGCTTGAGATGAATAATAACGCCTTAATTAGCAATCCAGAGAGAGTTTCTCGCCTCAAACGTATGCTGCGTAAAGGCAAAACCGGTGATATCATGGCGTTATCTTCGCGCTTAGGTATGCCCATTCCTTATGCATCACTGAGTGACATCCAGCTTAATCCATCATCGTTCTTTAGTCGTTTCGCCCGCGAACCTGCCAGCCAAACCAATCAATATTTGTACCTTTATGCGATGGGACGTGTTGCCGAAAAGTCTTATCGTGAGGCGGCGTTGCAGTTAGAGTTTGATATAAAGCAAGACAATCAGCGTTCAGCCAAACTGTTAACCGATGATACTCGCCGCGCAGCTTATCGTACTCTTGGTGTGCAACGCATGAATCACAATACCGATGATGGCTTTAACGTTGAAGCCGTAGACTGGTTCCGTAACAGCTTAGACAATGACTTTAGTTTTGAAGAAGCAGAATATTATGCCATGGCAGCGATTCGTTTTAGTCGCTGGGATGATGTGGTCGAAGCCATCTCAAGAATGGATGCCGAAACCCAAAAAGCCAATCAATGGCAATATTGGCTGGCACGTGCTTATGAGCAGTCAAATGATGGCAGCAAGCGCAATACTGCTAAGAAAATGTATCAAAATCTCGCTAAAAGTAACGAATATTATGGTTTGATGGCAAAGGAAAAAGTTGGTCAACGTTTTGATGCCAGCCGTTTGGGGGGTAGTAATTTACCTAATGTCAGTAGCGCGGATCGTGCGCGCGTCATGCAAAATCAACATTTTGCCCGTGCATTTGCGTTATATAACGCTGATGCCAGCCGAGCTTATGCCAATCGTGAGTGGAACTGGGCGGTCAAAAAAGCACGTGATAACCGTGATGAAAAATTAATCATTGCAGCAGCGCGTCAAGCCTATGATATGGGCTGGCTAGACCGTGCGATATATGCCATTGACAATACTGACAACGTCAATAGTCTTGCAATATCGCATCCGATGCCGCACCAAGATGCTGTAGTACGCTATAGTCAGTCGGCTGGTATCGATCCCGCTTGGGCATATGGCATCATGCGTCAAGAGAGCCGATTTGTAGCCTCTGCGCGCTCAAATGTCGGCGCAAGTGGACTGATGCAAGTCATGCCAGATACCGCAAAATATATTGCTCGTAATTTGGGCGAGACATATAGCGCAAGTCGTGCCAATAGCGGTGATACCAATATCCGTTATGGCACATGGTATATGGGTGATATCTTTGGGAAGCTAAACAGTCAGCCTGTATTGGCGACGGCGGGCTACAATGCTGGTCCAAACAATGCCAAGCGTTGGCAGCCAACCTATGGCTCACTGGCGGCGGATCAGTACGTTGAGTCTATTGCTTTTCCTGAAACACGGAATTATGTCAAACATGTGATGGAAAATGCCACCATCTATAGCAGCTTATTAGGTAATGGTCAGCCAATCACTCAGCGTATGGGTACCGTACCTGCCGCATTTTAATTTGAGTAATAGTAAAAAACCATTAACGATAAAAGGTTAATGGTTTTTTTACAGCTGCAATTTGTTAGCTTAGCAATCGTATTTTGACGACCAAATTTTTTTAATAATGACAATGGTCAATATAGATGATTCATCTATCATGCATGTTTACGTTTTTGCTATAGATTAAAAGAGAGTTTTTGCTACCATTGTTGTCATTATGAGTGATTTTTTCATAAGGTGTTTTTGAGGTAATCAATCTTTGCTTTGAGCTTGATTAGCCAATTTGAGTAATACTACCCGAATCTAGAAGCTATTTTGCAAAAGCTGATTTTTATAATTACTCAATACTTTACCTTCACATAATAAAAATACCTCAATCTGCCTATATCGTTGCACGCTAGGCATCGGTTAACTCTCTAAACCAAACTGGGCTTGATGCCAAAAAACAGTGATATCAGAGTACGTAAGTGACAATATGACAAGTAAACAGTATAACTATAGCGGTTGGACAGCTTTTAGTATCGCCACTTTGCTACTGTTGCAAGGGACAATGGCTATGTCTGCCCAAGCGGCTAACGCGAGTAAAAGTGGTCATCGCGTGCTGATGATTGAGATGACACCAGCATTATGTAACTTGCAACCAACGCGTTCACGTATGCGTCAGTGTCTCGAAGGCTATTCTTTGACTGTGTCTGGTTTGGACATGGGTTATGGAGAACGCTGCGGACGTGGTAGTGAACCGCGTATCACACCGCTACAGCTAAAAGTCGTCAATCGTATTATGCCCGATACCACAGTGCGTACCCAAGCGTGGCAACGTTATGGCGCTTGTAGTCCATTAAGCTCCAGTAATTACTTCCGCCAAATCACTAACTATGCGGGCGCTCTCAAGCTGCCAAATGAGCTAAACACGGGCAATAGTTATACGGTATTAAAATCTCGTTTTATCGGTCAAATGACCAGCTTGAATAGTGGTATGACTCCTGCTAGTGTCGATCTGATTTGTCAGGCAGGTACGCAACGTCAAATGATATTGACGGATGTACATGTCTGTTATGAAGGCAGTGAATTTGGCAACTGTCATAATGTCGTGGACAATTGTGGCAGTAAATTCGTTATTTCAGGCGGTAAATAATCCTTCTTTGTCTGGTTTGATTATCTCTCCTTTTACATCGCCTACCCTACGTTTAACCTATTTCTATCCTGCTATATAAATTGCCAATATATCATCGTATAAAATGTAACAATATAGTTAGGGATGGGTTTATGGCTTTATCTAGACGCTTAATAGACTGAAGTGCTACACTAGCTCTCGGTTTATGACTACTATATTAATCGAGTAAGCATTCAGCGAGTAAATCGCTATCTAAATCGATAATCACCAATTAGAATCGTGAATATCTAATCAATAATTAGGGAGTATTCAATGTCAATGAAACAGCCTGTACGCGTTGCCGTGACTGGTGCCGCTGGTAATATCAGCTATGCTATGTTATTTCGTATTGCTTCTGGCGAGATGCTAGGTAAAGATCAGCCAGTGATTCTGCAATTACTTGAAATCGCTCCAGCACTTGATGCCCTAAAGGGTGTGGTCATGGAATTAGAAGACTGTGCATTCCCATTATTGGCTGGTGTCGTCCAAACTGATGATGCGACTGTGGCTTTTAAAGATGTCGATTATGCGTTACTCGTAGGCTCACGCCCTCGTGGTCCTGGTATGGAACGTAAGGATTTGCTAGAAGCCAATGCTGCGATTTTCTCAGCGCAAGGTAAAGCATTGAATGATGTTGCAAGCCGTGATGTTAAAGTATTAGTAGTAGGTAATCCTGCTAACACCAACGCTGTTATCGCTCAGCGTAACGCACCGGATTTAGATCCACGTAACTTCACTGCCATGACTCGCCTAGATCATAACCGTGCAATGGCACAGTTAGCTGGCAAGACTGACAGCACGGTTAATGACTTGAAGAAAATGATCATCTGGGGTAACCATTCATCAACTCAGTATCCTGATTTGACGGCGAGCACTGTAAATGGCAAACCGGCGTTAGACTTGGTTGATCGCGCATGGTATGAAGGTACTTATATCCCAGAAGTACAACAACGTGGCGCTGCAATCATCAAAGCACGCGGTGCATCATCTGCCGCTTCTGCTGCCAATGCTGCTATCGCACACGTACGTACGTGGGTAATGGGTACTGATGAGAATGATTGGGTATCTATGGGTGTCTATTCAAACGGTGAGTATGGTATTGCTAAAGGTTTGATTTACTCATTCCCAGTAACTTGTGCTAACGGCGATTGGTCTATCGTAGATGGCGTTGATGTGTCATCAGATTTCTCAAAAGAGAAAATGGCAGCCACTGAGCAAGAGCTGAGCGAAGAGCGTGATGCAGTAGCACACTTATTACCGTAAGCTTTTAGGCTATTGTCATATTAGGGCTGTTTATATTCAGCACTAAGTAAAAAGCCCTCATGATAAATGAGGGCTTTTTTTGTTTGAATTTTAGCGTGCTGTCAGCATTATTTATATTTCATCGATACATAGCCTACTTATGATTCCTATTTCCGCATAATGCTTAAAGGTTAATACAATTGATAACGTTAGATAAACGTTGATTAACAGCTATTACTATAAAGCTTGCTACAATAATCAGGTTCATTTAAATAATAAGCATAAGTAAATTTTGCCATTTAAGGAGAAAATGTATGTTAGGCGAACCTGAATATAATATGAATGATCTGTTTGCTCAGTTGGGTCTTGAGAGCTCAGACGAAGCGATTGATCGTTTTATTGAAAACAATCAATTAGCAAAAGAAGAAAAATTGACAGAAGCCAGTATCTGGAATGACAACCAACGTATGTTCCTACAAGAAGAGTGGGAAAAAGATGCAGCGTGGGTAGAAGTGATTGATGAATTGAATGTACGTTTGCACCCACAGGCGTAAGTTATCAGTTAGGCAATAAAAAATATCCTGATAATAGACCAGCCATTAAAAAACCCACAACCTTTAAAGTTGTGGGTTTTTATTTATCAATGATTTGCTTAAAAGGGTCACTACTTAACCGTCCGTTTGCTTGTCTCGCCATTCAATCAATTCTTGTACATCATGATGAATACCTTCTTTTAGCGCATCCAAACTTTCGTAATGACGTTCTCCATGCAAATAATGCAAAAAACGCACCTGCAAGGTTAAACCATATAAGTCGGCTTGTAGTTGTGGAAAGTGTACTTCCAAACGCCAATCATGGGTTTTGTCGACGGAAGGTCTAGTGCCGATATTAGCAGTACCAAACAAACTGTGTGCCTGCAAACCTGCTATGCCTTTATGACCATCATCTGCACGTTTGACTAAATCGCTTGGTATAACATTGCCATCACTATCTACGCTAACCACATCGACCGCAAAAATACCATGTAAGGCAGGCTTAATACGTTTTAGGTCAATATTAGCGGTCGGGAAGTCCATGGTACGACCAATTTTATCACCGCCAACGACCGTGCCAGTAATAGCGTAATCTCGACCAAGTAATGCATTAGCCGCATTGATATCACCTGCCAATAAGAGATCCCGAATACGAGTGGAGCTGATGCGTGCTGCTTTATGATTATCGTCAGTAATCGTATCTAGATTGGTCACATGCAAACCATAATCGCGTAAAAACTGACTGTCACCAGTACGATCATGCCCAAATTTAAAATCATCACCCAATACCAAGGCTTGTACATTTAAACGCTGTGCTAAAATATCTGCAAATGCCTGCGCTGATAATGAGCGAAATTCGTTGTCGAAGCCTGCCACAATCAAGGTTTCAACGCCATATTCTGCTAGCAACGCTTGCTTTTCAGCAAGATTGGTTAAACGGGCTGGGGCAGCAGCAGGAGCAAAGAACTCTCTTGGCTGTGGCTCAAATATCATCACGGCAGAGCCAAGATTACGCGCCTTTGCAAGTTCGCGCACTTGAGTAAGCATCGCTTGATGTCCCAAATGCACGCCATCAAAATTGCCAATAGTGAGCACACAGGGCGCTAAAGCTACTGGGTTGGTATTGGTAGGCGAAGCGTCTGAAGACGCCAGCAGTTGCTCAAGAAAATAGGTATTCATAAATGTTCAGCTATGATAGATGAAACCAGATAAAAAATGAAAAACACATTTGGATATAAAATCGATGTGTTTAAAATCAGCCATTATAAAGTAAAATAGCCAGACTAACATCCTATAGTCTGCTGATAATGGCAGAACGGTATTGTCCGTTTTATATCACAGTTATTTTACTGACTGAAGCTTGTTTGACTACCTAGATATCGCTTTATAGGGTGATCAAACTATTAACGATGAATAACCCATTACGGAGGTGCTATGTCTGCAATAACAGCTAACCCACATTCTAAACCTATTTTTGATCGGACTAATTTGCCTATATTGACGAATAAGTTTGGCGATACATTTATGGTGCAGTATGCGACTGCAGATGATTTATCTGAAGTTTTAGCCATTTATAATCAAAGTATTGCTGGTAAGCAGGCAACAGCCAATCTAGAACCAGTGACCTATGAAGAGCGGGCAGCTTGGTTTGTAGAACATATCGAGAGTGCAACACGACCTATCTATGTCGTTAGAATGATAGATATAGCTGTGGAAGACGATATGCATAAAAAACACCCGTCAATTGTCGCATGGGGCAGCTTTAGTGATTTGTATGCGCGTCCGGCTTATCATATTAGTAGCGAGATCAGCATTTATATTCACAACAACTATCATAGTCGAGGTCTAGGCAGTTTATTGCTTCGCTGGATGTTACAGCAAGCACCAAGCCTCGGTATTCGTAATGTTGCAGCGCTTATTTTTGCCCATAACCAGCCAAGCTTGGGGTTATTTCGTAAGCTTGGCTTTGAGCAATGGGGGTTGATGCCACAAGTTTGTGATATGGATGGATTTATCGCTGATGTGGTGATGCTGGGTAAACGGGTGCTAGATAATGACAATAATATCTAAGATAACTATGGTTACATTCCTGCTTTAAATAAGCATTTTTTACCCCAAAATTTTCCATTCACCATTGATTTTTTGCAGCTCATAAGCCAAAGGCGCAGGCTCACTTTGACCTTTTAATCTTAGCTCACCTGTGACCGTGGCTTTTGTTTTATCGCTATTGTATTTGGTATCAATAATAGTGACCGCTTCAACCGTCTGCTTAAAGGCAAACTGAGTGTTTTTTAACTCTTCAGCGAAATTCTCCATATCGACTTTATAGTATGACGCCGCTTTTTTAACGTCGCCATAATATAAGGTATCAAGCGCTAGTTTCACTGTATTTTCTGGTGTACCTACTTCGGTTCGATTGGTTAGTATACTTGGCTCTTTTACAGCTGCTGCGATAGGGCTGATATCTTGACTGACGATGTCGTTATCTGTCTTAGCCGTATCACTGTTAGCTATGCTATCAGTCTTATTAACATCAGGTGTACTATCGACATCATCCGTGCTGTTAACAGTATTTACGGCAGATGAGCCGTCTGTTGTCTCGTCTGCTGGCTGGTTCTCTACCTTGTTATTGTCGCTACAACCGCTTATTAATAGTCCAGCACTGAGTAGACCAGTCGCAAAAATCATAGGTAAGCGTTGAGCTGCAAGCTGCTGAGTAGTCATATAAAACCTTAATATTGAGTAATTTAACAATAAGCCATTATGGCAACTATCAGCAGTATGCACTGTCAATTCTCATATTGAGCTTGTTTTGGTTTGGTAAACCAATAATTTATTACACCCTTTTAACCATGTTTGAGCTGGCGAGGACGGAAGCCTGTTGCCAATAATACTCCGCCGTAAACCAGCGCACCGACCACACACATAATCAGCAGCGCAACCAAACGTTGCCACTGTGCCTTATCGGTTGGAAAGTACGGTAGCATGATATAAAGCACAGCGATCATGGCACTGGTAGAGATTGCAAACTGCGCAAACAGTTTTTTCCAGTGACTTCCAAAACGGAAAATATCACGCTTATGTAAGAAGTAATACAGTAAGCCTGCATTCACAAATGAGGCGCCAGTCGTCGCAAGTGCCAGACCGCCATGCAATGGAATCTCAAGGAAGTAAAATATCCCAATGAAGATAACACTAAAAATCATATTAGCAAAAACGGAAATAATACCGATTCTGACGGGTGTGCGGATATCTTGACGAGCAAAAAACGCAGGGGCAAAGACTTTAATCAACATAAAGCCTAAGATGCCACCCGCCATGCTTCTTAGCGCAAGCGAACTCATTTGCGCATCACGTAAAGTAAATTCGCCACGTAAAAATAGCGCTTGCATAAGCACGTCAGACAGAATAAACAGTGCTGCCGATGCAGGTACACCGACTAAGATAATTAAGCGAGCTGCCCAATCGATGGTCTTTTTAAAACTGACATCGTCTTTTTGGGCTTCACTTTTTGATAGGCTGGGCAAAATGACTGTACCAATTGCCACGCCAATTAAACCAAGTGGTAACTCGCTCATACGCTCAGCGGCATATAGCCACGAGACTGAGCCGCCAATCATCAAAGAGGCAAAGATAGTATTTAATAGCAGATTAATTTGAGTAACCGATACCCCAAAGATAGCAGGTAGCATCAGCTTTAATATGCGTCTGACGCCTTCATGCTGGAAGTCGATTTTGGGCATCACCAGTAGTTTTTGCTGGGATAACTGTGGCAATTGCAGTAGGAGCTGTAATAAACCAGCGATAGCGACCGCATAACCGAGCGCCATAATGGGCGTCTCAAACATAGGTGCAAAAACCAGCGCGCCACCAATCATACACAGATTGAGTAATACAGGTGCAAAGGCAGGTGCCGCAAAACGTCCGTAACTTTGTAAAATGCCACTGGCAAAAGCGGTCATGGAAATAAATAATAAGTAAGGGAAGGTTAGGCGTAACAGCTCAGCGGTAATCGCAAACTTATCAGGTTGATCAGAAAAACCGGGCGCAAATAAAGTCACGACCCACGGTGCCATTAAAATAACCACTACGGTAAGCATCGATAGAATTAACATCAGCGCGCCTGACGTGCGACTGACTAATATCTGTACTTCTCGTAGACTATATTTTTCTTTATATTCAGATAAAACAGGTACAAAGGCCTGACTAAATGCGCCTTCAGCAAACAGGCGTCGCAGAAAGTTCGGTATCTTAAAGGCGACCAAGAAAGCGTCCATCAGACCGCCAGCGCCAAAGACGCCTAATAACACAATATCGCGTACCAGACCTAAAATACGCGACAGCATAGTCATACTACTGACTACCATGGTTGAACGAAATAACCGACTTTTTGCCATGAGAACCTATTATGCCAATTTGTTTAGTGATGGTTGCTTGCTGATTTACGAGAGTCAAAAAAACTGTCAGATTATAGCACTTTCATAACCTAGGTAAATGCATTGAATATGGAATATCAAGTGTTAAAAAACGTTGATGAGATGTGCGGCTATTTTTCATTGCGAAAAGTAAATTGAGGATTAAATAGTTTTATAGATTTCATTTAGAAGTCTAAATAGCTCAGAACGTTTATCAATCATAGATTTTCTATAATTGGCTGTATCATTATGGTCGAAAGGTATATCTACAGACTCGACTCTCTTTTTAAGAGCTATAACTGTTTCGCCATATTCTCTAAGCTTAATTTGAGCACTACCATAGCCAAATAGTAGTAATAAAGATTCTGCTTTCGTTAGCTCACTAAAGCTATCGAATAATTTATTTTGAGAATCTAGGAATCCGTTAGATTTAGGAAGAGATGAATCTGGAACCAGTCTACGCCGCCAATCAGTGGCAAATGCCCAATAATTCAGAGCAATAGTATTAAAATTCTCAACTTTTTCTGCGACTTCTTTTAGCATTTCAAACTCGCGGTCTACTTTAGCTTTTTTAAGCTCATTACGATGTTGTGTTGAGGATAATAGAAAAGCAATAACGCCTGCTATCAATGCGCCTAAACCTATTTTTACTGCCGAATCGACCACTTCAATCCAAGTCATAATTTTTCCAATCGATAAATAGTCATTATTAAAATCAAGAAATGATTACTTTGATAGCGCAGCTACCATTTCACGCAATTTCGTCCATTCAAAACAATCACCGGGGTCAGTCTTGCGACCGGGTGCAATGTCACTATGACCAGTCAGATGCCGACGGGTTTTGGGATACGCGTCATAGATTGCGACGATTGCGTTTGCCAATGATTCATACTGCGCCGCGCTAAAGGGCACAAAATCTGACCCTTCAAGCTCAATGCCAATGCTATAATCATTACATTCGGCTCGACCAAGATAGCTCGACCTGCCGGCATGCCATGCACGCTCGTTAAAATTCACAAACTGGGTGATAGTACCGTCACGCTCGATAAATAAATGTGCGGAAACTTCAGCGCCTTTTATTGTCTGAAAATAAGGATGGGCGTCCCAGTCTAATTGATTGGTGAACAAGGCTTTGACGTAGTGGTTGCCATCAGAACCGCACGTGCCAAACTCGTTAGGCGGTAGGCTAATATTGTGAATAACAATTGTATTAATGCTGATATGTTCAGGTCTTTTATTAGTGTTTGGCGATGCAAGCCACGTGGCGGCAGATAATTGACCCTCGTTGATAGTCATTGATGATGCTATAGACATAATGCTCTCTTTTATCGTGGTTATTAATCAGCAGAAGAATGCGTTTTATCGTAAATTTTGTATAAATAAATAGCAAATATATCGTCATTTCAGTATAAACAAGAGAGACGTCAATAATATTTTGCTAAAAGTCTATTGTTACTCATAAATGTTCAAATTTTTAATGAGCGTCCATCACGCGATAAGCGTATCACCTTTACAGTGCGAGATTTTACTTATGTCCATACACTCAGTTTCAAATCGTATTGCGCTAGATGGTACGCCAATACAGCTTAGCCGCCGTGCACGTTTGTCATTGGCGATAGCTGGACTGCTGCTAACTGCGCAAGCACAAGCATTTTTACCAACGCCTGCATCACTGGTTACGACTGGTGAGCTTGCGCTTAATACCGATGCCAATACTAATAATAACAATGCTAAAGCCGAAACAGATGCAAATCAGCTGCTAAATCTATGGCGTGAGCAGGCTAAGACAAAGAATCTTGCCCAAGATACGACGTGGCGCCGCTTATTATATTTCTCTGATGAGAAAAAAGGCTTGTTTGGCAAAAATAAAAATATCAGTGCGGTCGATGATGCTCGCTTCTTTTTGAGCCCAAATGGGCGTGAGGATTCAGGCGCTGAGCTTGATGCGATGCTTGTTGCCTTTGCTGATGAAATGGCTAATAACTCTAAAACTAATAATACTGTCCAAGCTAGTAATAGCAACTCTGCGCTATGCCGTTTCCCAGCAAGAGCAAAATGGCTAAGTGATACCTTGGCTATTGAGAAGTCAGCGATGCAGGTAACTTGTCCAGAGCTGACAGCTTGGATGCAGAAACTCGCACCTGAGCAGCTGTCTATTATGTTTGCCCAAGAATACTTAGACAATCCTCTGTCTGCTTTTGCTCATACCTTGTTGCGTATCGATTCAAAAGCAAGTGTGGCTGATCCAAGCCAAATTCATCATGCTTATGCGCTAAATGATACGGTCGATGGCGATACCAAAGATAACTTTGTATTGTATGCCATCAAATCTATGACGGGCGGTTATAACAATCTGATCGAGATTGCCCCTTATCCAGAAAAGCTGGCTAAATATCTGCAAGACGATGAGCGTGATGCGTGGACATATCAATTGGATTTGACCCCAGAGGAAGTACAGCAAATCATATTGCACGTTTGGGAAACCAAAGATTTAAAATTGCCCTATTACTTTACCTCTGACAACTGCGCCTCTGAGATTTTGCGCTTGATAGATGTGGTACGTCCAGAGCAGCACTTATTAAGTCAGCTGCCTTATGCCGTTATTCCGTCAGATGTGGTACAGCTGCTGAACAAAGAAGGTTTTCTTGCTAGCACCAATTATACGCCGGCTGATAGTACCTTACGCCAAGCGCAATTGAACAAAGTCAAACAGGAGCGTGAGCAGCTCGGCTACCATAACAACCCAAAACAGACGGTTAATGAGATTAAGTCGGCCCAGCTCAATAAAGTTTCGAGCATGTCATCTGACGGTCAGACGTTACTGACTCACCAGATTGCGGTCTCAGATACCAATCCTCTCAATCGACATTCGCTGCAAATGGGCAGTATTGGCATTGGTCAGCGCGGCGATAATAATTACATCGATCTTGGCGCGCGCGCAGGCTATCACGATACCCTTGATCATCCGTCTGGTTTTCCACAGTTCTTTGATTTAGAAGGTGCTTCTGCGACTGTGCGTTTGTATGACACAGATAATGATAAAGCCAATCAGCCAAAAAGTGTGGTGTTACAGAATTTGACTTTGATTAAAGGGCGTTCTTTTAACCCTGTCAATTCGGCTAAGAAGGGCAAAACCTGGGGCGCGAGTATAGA
The DNA here is from genome assembly GCF_000418305.1 of Psychrobacter sp. G. Taxonomy (NCBI): domain Bacteria; kingdom Pseudomonadati; phylum Pseudomonadota; class Gammaproteobacteria; order Moraxellales; family Moraxellaceae; genus Psychrobacter; species Psychrobacter sp. G. The sequence goes on along the minus strand of NC_021661.1, from coordinate 2,538,232 downwards.
GGCCACGCGTGTAAACGATGGCTCGCAGCAAGACGGTACTGACCATTTAGTTGGAAGCTTGGGCTATGAGTCTGGTTGGTCATGGGCATTTGGTACGCCTAGTGCAGGTACAGGCGAGATGCCGCCGCAGCTTTGTTATACCTTTTTGGCAGGTACCGCGCAAACGGGGCGTGGTATCAATAAAGGCTTTCGTGTCGGCGTAGGCGTAAACGCTGGCTGCCGTTATCAGATTAACAATCAGTTACGTGCACAGGCTGAATTGCAATTGCCATATTGGTATCATGGCAGCAGCGACGACTCTAATGTGCGCGGTCATTATTGGCAGCCGATATCAAGCTTAGGGCTGCAATACGATATCGATAAAAAACAAGCATTACGTATCAATGCCAATTATGAATGGCAAGATCGCATTGATGCCAATGACGATATACAGCTGTCATATCGACGTTATTTTTAGCAGCCACCAGTATTTTTAGCAGCATCTTCAAAGGCAGGCAGGAATTATGATGAATACGCATAATATATTAATTATCGGTCAAGGTGACATTGGATTACCAGTGACCAATAAGCTTGCGCAAGATGGCTTAAATGTCACAGGGCTGGCACGTAATGAGAGACAGCATTACGCACTGGATGATAAAGCTAAATTTATGCAAGCAGATGCGTTGACGCTTAGCGCTGAGCAACTGCAAGACTTTACTCATATTGCTATCATCGTCACCCCTGATGAGTACTCAACCAATGGTTATCACAATAGTTACTTGGCGATTAACCAGCATCTAGCGTTGCTTGCGGATAAACTAGCCAATCTTCAGCGCATTGTTTTTATTTCTTCAACTGGTATCTATGGGCAAGATAACGGTGAATGGATCGATAAAGATACCGTGCCGATGCTGCCTAAACGCGAAGCATCACAGGTGATATTGCAAGCAGAGCAAATGCTGAAACAAGGTTTTGATGATAAAGCAATTATCATCCGCCCAAGTGGTATTTATGGGCGCGAGCGCTTAATGCGTGTGCGTAAAGCTAAAGAGTCAGAGAAAAAGCCGATAGTAGCTGGCGTGTGGACCAATCGCATTATGGACTCTGATTTGGTCAATATTATCGCCAAAGTACTGACGATAGAGGTACCAAAGCCTGTTTATATTGCAACCGATTATTTGCCAGTGACTTCCTTTACGCTGACCACTTGGCTATGTGAGCGACTGGGTGAAGCACTGCCAGTACTTGATGATAAGAATAGCGCCATGACCGGAAAGCGCCTACATAGCAATATTCCGTTAGCGTGGCTGACGTATCCTGATTGGCAAATGGGATATGAAGATATTTTGCATCATCAAGACTCATAAGTTGCTATAGCGCTTAAATACGTTTTCAAATATATTGTTCATGGATGCTGTTTTATAATAGCACTCACTTAGGGAGATTTCATGACCCAGCCTTTTACTTCTGATGAGGGTTTATTCAGTGTTGATCTTGTGGCAGAGGGTCAGTTTGCAAATAATAATGCGGCGCAATCAGCCGTTTTATTCAGTAGTGACCAGCCTGCGATTGTCCATCCTAATTTTGATCCGACGCAAGTGCCATTAGATCCTGCAAGACCGCTAACGGATATTCCAGAACCAGCGCGACGCTTAAATGGGCAATTACGCCGATTATATGGCAATGCTGCCCGTTTTTATCAGCCTGATAAGGACAGCTTGTCAAAATGGTCGCTTATTGCGTCAGAGGCATTAGCAGAACATTTATCATTACTAAACGCTGCTAAATTGATAGCGCTGCCTGATAGTTTTTATCACAATCAGAGCGAGCAGCCATTAATGTCGTCGTTAAATGAGATGGTTTTGCTAGATATGTCAGATATTCAACAAGCAATTCGGGCGTATCCAAGATTGAATCGTTATGGATTTTCAGAGACGGAGAGCGAAGAGAGTGATAAAGATATTAATGCTAAAACCAAAGTATCTGCTGCACTATCTCTGCGCACCCTGACCAAACGCTATAACCCTGATGAGCTTTTAAATAGTATGTATGCTGATGACTGGCACGTAATACTGCAGCCGCAGCAGTTCGAGTTAGGTGAAGGCAGCTTAGCGACTGATATTATGGCGTGTAGCGTTGCTGTTCATGCTTTAAAGCAGTGCAGCCGCCGCAAAAGTATCAACCATAGTTATAGTGCCGCGCAAATTTGCCAGCATATACGCAGCTACTTACTCAGTCAGAGTATCTGTGAGCCTGCTCAGCGGCATGCCTATCGCCAAATTCGAATTTTTGCAGGGCATGTGATCATAGCCGCTCATCATTTGGGCTGGAATATTCAAATGAGTCGTGATGGTCACTGTTATTTTGACCTCTCCTCACGTTGCGGTCTTCTGACCCGATATCCCAATATACAAGATTATGATATCAATGGTTGGTCAAGTTAAGCGCCAACGCCTATAATGCGCGTCATGATAATCATTTTTAAACCTTTCTTTTTGTTCATAGGAATTCTCTAATGCCCCATGCCCAATACGCTAACAATGCCCCATTTTCATCTCATGCCTTTATTCAACTGGCGTTAGACAACCAAGTCTTAAAGTTTGGCGAGTTTGTCTTAAAGTCTGGTCGCATTAGTCCGTATTTTTTTAATGCAGGTTTGCTTGCATCAGGTGAGATGTTGTCGCTATTAGCACGTGGTTATGCAGATGCCTTAGCTGAACAGATGGCTGCTACAAATGAGGGTAAAGGCGCACAAGAACTGGTTATCTTTGGTGCCGCTTATAAGGGTATTCCCTTTGTGGCAGCAACTGCACAGGCTTTATGGTTACATCATGGTATCAATGCCAACTGGGGCTATAACCGTAAAGAAGCCAAAACGCATGGTGAAGGCGGTAATTTGGTCGGCGCTGATGTTAATGGCAAAGCCGTTTGGGTATTGGATGATGTCATTACCGCTGGTACAGCGATGCGTGAAGTGGTTGAGATTTTAGAACAAGCAGGCGCACATGTTGCCGGTATTATTGTGGCGCTTGACCGTAAGGAAAAAGGCTTAGCAGAGCGCTCGGCAATTCAGGAACTGGCGGCAACGTTAAACGTTCCAGTGCGCGCCCTTGTCGATATTGACGACTTAATCAGCTATCTGGCAGAGGGTGGTCATTCGAATCAAAATGCAACTCAACTTGCAAAAATGCAGCATTACCGTACCCAGTATGGCGTATAGTTAAGCGTAACTATTGCTATCTATACTTGTATATATTGGCATGCTGATATGTGATTTGTGTGTATTTTATCTATTAATAACATCCTGTAAATGAGTATTCTTATGAGCCTAGAACAGCCAAAAAAATCTTTGAACATACTTGTGGTTATGGATCCCATTGAGCAAGTTAATTATAAAAAAGACACCAGTCTGGCTATGATGTGGTCGGCGCAAGATCGCGGTCATCGTTTGGGTTACTGTCAGATTCATGATTTATGGCTTGATCGTGGGCAGTTGATGGTCGATACGCAGTCAGTCATTGTCAAGCGTGATCCTGAGGATTTTTATACGTTAGGGGATAAGACGACAGGTTCGGTCAGCGATTATGATGTGATTTTGATGCGTAAAGATCCACCGTTTGATATGCGCTTTATTTATGCAACTTACATGCTTGATCATGCAAAGGCCGCAGGTGTACTGGTCGTCAATGACCCACAAGCCATTCGTGATTGTAATGAGAAATTGTTTGCCACTTGGTTTAGCGATTATATGAGCCCAACGATTGTGACCAGTAAACAGGCTCACATTCGCAAATTTATCGCTGAGCAGCAAGACGTTATTGTTAAGCCATTAGACGGTATGGGCGGTACAGGCATATTTCGCCTGACTGCTGACAGTCCAAATATTGGCGTGACGCTTGAGATGTTGACTGAGCTTGAAACGCTGCCGATTATGGCACAGCGTTATCTACCAGAGATTAAAGAAGGTGATAAGCGCGTGCTTATTGTTGATGGGACTGTGGTTGACTATACCTTGGCTCGTATTCCAACAAAGGGTGAGACGCGTGGCAATCTTGCTGCCGGTGGTAGCGGGGTGGCAATGCCGCTGACCGATATCGAACGCCAAGTCGCAGAAGTGGTCGCACCTATTGTCAAAGAAAAAGGGCTGATGTTCGTCGGTTTAGACTTAATTGGCGGACGCATTACGGAAATTAATGTCACCAGTCCAACCTGTGTGCGTGAGATTGATGACCAATGTGGTACAGACATTGCGACCGATTTTATCCTCGCAATAGAGCGAAGACTGGCAATCTGATAGGCTGCTAAAGTTTGTTAGTTAAATAAGCTGTAAGGATAGAGTAATGTAATGCTCATCTACTGGCACAATGAGTAAAAATAGTTGTGCTAACATAGATCGTTAAAACGTCAGGGTACTAGCGTTTTGATAACGATTTCGCGGTATTTACCAAAGCCAAGTCGCGATTATTCACGGCTTGGATTTTTGTTATTGGTCGGGCAGAAATGACTATATATCAGACCACGATTTACACTATACTATGCGGGCTTTTAAACAGCTCTAATGACCCGATGAGTAAGATGGCTATAGGACAATAAGTCCTTCATATCAATACAAAAAAGATAGGCAGGCGTTTCATGAAGACACCGCACATATTAATGATGGCTGCTGGTACTGGCGGGCATGTATTTCCAGCACTTGCGGTTAGTGAAGAACTGACTAAGCGCGGTGCGGTGATTCATTGGTTAGGCACACCAAACGGTATGGAGAATGGTTTGGTGGCGCCAACCGGTTATCCTTTTCATGCGATTGAGATGCAAGGCTTACGCGGTAAAGGGATTGGGCGTTTGCTTAAGATGCCAGTTACCTTACTTTCTGCGACTATGGCAGTGATCAAAATTATTCGTGGTAATAATATTGATATAGTGGTTGGCTTTGGCGGATATGTCAGCGCACCCGGCGGTATAGCAGCCCGTTTGACCAAGACACCGCTTATTATCCATGAGCAAAATGCCATTGCTGGCATGAGTAACCGCTACTTAGCGAAGATGGCGACCAAAGTCTTGCAAGCCTTTGAAAATACCTTTGGCAATAGTCAGCTTGATGCAAAACTTGAAACAGTTGGTAATCCAGTACGTAATGCGATAACTGGTGTCGCTGAACCTATAGCGCGTTATGATATAAATGACCGCTCAGCATTAAAACTGCTAGTGGTTGGCGGCTCACTGGGTGCACAAGTGCTAAATGAGACCGTGCCAAAAGCACTGGCGTTAATAGAACGTCCGTTTGAGGTACGTCATCAATGTGGACGCAATAATGAAGCTGCGACGCAAGCAGCATATGATAGTGAGAATTTAAGTACACATCAGTTTATCGTACAGCCATTTATCGATGATATGGCAGCGGCTTATAACTGGGCAGATATTATTGTTTGCCGTGCTGGTGCGTTGACCGTTACTGAAATCCAAAATGTGGGTATTGCCGCGATTTTTGTACCATTGCCAAGTGCAGTTGATGACCATCAAACGGCAAATGCGCGGACGTTGACATTACATAAAGCGGCGATTCTATTACCGCAAAATGAACTGACGCCCAAACGCTTGAGTGAAGAGCTTGCAGCCCTTGATCGACCTGCTTGCTTAGAGATGGCAAAAAAAGGTCATGCGCTTGCCAATCGCCAAGCCTGCCAGCACGTTGCCAATATTATCTGGCAAGCTTTGTAGATAAACAAATAAATACCTGATATTTTTGCCTTACTATATTTTATCCGTCTTATAAAAAGAGAAAACCTTATGCCAACCTCTGCTAAAGCCTTAACCAAACGTTTGATTGAAATACCAGAAATGCGCCGTATTCAGCATTTACATTTTATTGGTATTGGTGGTTCGGGGATGTGTGGTATTGCTGAGGTTATGAATAATCAAGGCTATCAAGTCAGTGGTTCTGATATTACTGAGAGCTTAGTGACCAAACGTTTGGCGCAGATTGGTATTGATATTGCTATCGGTCATGATTCCAAAAACATTGCCAATGCTGATGTCATCGTTGTATCGTCTGCCATCGATCGTAGCAATCCCGAAGTAAAAGCAGCACTCGAAGCACGTCTTCCGGTAGTGCGCCGTGCGGATATGCTTGGTGAATTGATGCGTTATCGTCACGGTATTGCTATTGCTGGGGCGCATGGTAAAACCACCACGACCAGTTTGCTGACCACTATGATGGCAGAAGGCAATTTAGATCCTACTTATGTGATTGGCGGTAAGCTTAATGCTTCGGGTAAAAATGCCGCGCTTGGTAGCAGTCGTTTTCTAATTGCCGAGGCTGATGAGTCTGACGCCTCATTCTTGTCATTGCATCCGATGGCGGCAATTGTCACCAATATTGATCAAGATCATATGGAAACTTATGGTAATAGTTTTGATAAATTAAAGGCAGCTTATATTCAGTTTTTACAAAACATGCCATTTTATGGTTTGGCAGTGGTCTGCGGTGATGATCCTGAGCTGTACGCGATGATTGATGATATTGGGCGTCCAGTATTGACCTTTGGTCTTGAGCCATTTAATGATGTACAAGCCGTTGATTTGGTCACCGAAGGTACAAAAACCCATTTTACAGTACTACGTCGTGATCATGAGCCATTGCGTCTGACACTGAATATTCCAGGCGTGCATAATGTCTACAATGCGCTTGCAGCCATTACTATGGCGACTGATGAAGGCGTTGATGATGCTGCAATCACCCGTGCGCTACAGAAGTTTGAAGGGGTTGGTCGTCGTTTTGAGCAACATGCCTCTGTGGAGATAGATGATGGTAATGTGCTGCTGATTGATGATTATGGTCATCATCCAAAAGAAGTTGATGCCACCATCAAAGCGGCGCGTCAAAGCTTCCCTGAGCGTCGCTTAGTGATGATGTTCCAGCCTCATCGTTACAGCCGTACCCGTGACTGCTTCGATGATTTTGTCGAAGTACTCTCAACTGTCGATGAGTTATTATTGTTGGATGTCTACTCTGCTGGTGAAAGCCCTATTGCTGGTGCGGACACCAAAGCCTTAGCACGTAGTATACGTTTGCGCGGTGCCGTCGAGCCAACGATAGTAGATAAAGATAATATTGCCCCTGTCATGCAGCGATTATTGAAAGCAGGTGATATGCTGATCACCCAAGGCGCGGGTAATGTCGGGCAAATAGCTATCGATCTCGCCGCCAATAATCTTTATATCAAATAAGCCTTAGAAGCATTGCTTTAAAAATATTAGGAGCACTAACGATGACCATGAATAATACTAAAGAAAATAACAATAATATTGATGAAGATGGCGTTAATGTTGAGCAAAACGCTACAGATAACAGTAACAACAACATTAAAGGCAATGTTCAAAATAACGCTGCCCCTATTATCAATCCAGAAACAGCTTTAGCAGCTGCTGCACAAGCAGAGCAGGATAAAATAAATAACAATAGCCAAAGCGCTAATACGTTACCCGATATTAAAGAAAGTAAAGTAAAAGAGGCGAGTGAGTTTGGCAGAGTTGCTGTCATTTACGGTGGTAATAGTAATGAGCGTAGCGTGTCTTTAGACAGCGGTGCAGCTGTATTGCAAGCACTACAAAACCAAGGGGTTGATGCCACGCATTTTGATCCTAAGCATCAAGACATTACTGAACTACGTCAGTATGATCGTGTATTTAATGTCTTACATGGTCGTGGTGGTGAAGATGGTCTGCTGCAAGGCGTACTACAGTGGTTTGATATTCCTCAAACCGGCTCAGGTATTTTAGCGTCAGCACTTGGTATGGATAAAGTACGTACCAAACAGCTGTGGCAAGGCTGCGGATTATCGACTGCACCGTTTTCACTGCTAACCGCTGATACCGACTGGCAGCAGGTGGTTAATATGTTAGGACTACCACTGATTATCAAGCCTGTTCATGAAGGCTCAAGCATTGGTATGACTAAGGTTAATAACCTTGATGAGCTTCCTGCTGCCTATGCAACCGCCGTACAATGTGGCGATGTAGTGATGGCGGAGCGCTGGATAACTGGTCGCGAGTTTACTATCGTTATCATTGATGATGAAGCTTATCCTGTCATTCGCTTAGAGCCTGCGGATATCACCAATTTTTATGATTTCGAAGCCAAGTATAATCGTAACGATACCAGCTACTATATCCCTTGTGGTTTAAGTGCTGCGGATGAAAAGCATTTGCAAGATCTAAGTTTATCGGCGTTTCGTGCCGTTGATGCAAAAGGTTGGGGACGTATCGATGCGATGCAAGACGAAGCGGGCAACTTTTGGCTACTTGAGATTAATACCGTACCGGGCATGACCAGTCATAGTTTGGTACCAATGGCAGCCAAAGTTCGTGGCATGGATTTCGAGAGCTTGTGCTGGCATATTTTGGCGCAAACGGTGTAACACCTTATTAAATAAGTCACTGCCTATATAAAACAAGCTGTTCTTAGTAATTATACAAGAGTGATTATTTCAATAAATGAGGTATTTAAACTATTTATCATTGTTGAATAGTAGCTTCTCATTATTCGTAATGTATCGCTATAGCTGCTATACCACAGCTTCGTGTAAACTTGTGTAAATTCGTTAGTAGTAGTAGGGGTTAGGCTATTGTTTGAAGCTAAAATGCGTTAATATTGTAACTATCTAGTGGTTTTGGTGATAGTTATGCAACGCTTTGGTAAGTGCTTCATTAAATAAGAGAAATGTTACATTTAAAGGCCGATAAGCACACTTTATATTGCCATTTAAAGTTACGAATTGATAGCATATCTATTAAGTATATTTTACACCTGCATAATGGTGATAAGCGCTTTTGCATAAATAAAAAAGATCATCGATTTACGTAAATATGAATCGAATGTATGAAATATACAGATTATTTTGATTAAATATAGGGACGAAGTTTAATATGGCTCAAACTGTCAATGACGTCGCTGACTTGATGAGTGATAAAACCCGTCACCCAAAATCAATCTTTCAAGTACCCACTGCGGTTAGATACTTTTTTACCGTATTGGTGCTTGGGTTATTAGTGCTGATATTGATAATGGGCGGTAAGGCTTTACGTGACGCACCTCCAGCAGCTATTCATGTCGATCATCAAGGATTGACGGTTGCCGAATATCGGGCGCTACAGCATGTTATGAATCAGCAAAGTGTGAGCAGCTTTTTCACCTCTGATTTGCAAGCGCTGAGAGATATTACCACTGGTTTGGCTTGGGTTGATCAGGTCAGTATCAGTCGTGACTGGCAAAAAGGTATTGTGGTTACCGTATTGCCTAAGCAAGCAGTGGCAAATTTTGGTACTGAGCGTCTAGTGGATGCAACAGGCAATGTGTTTGTCCCTGCTGATAGTAGAGATTTAACGCAAGAGAACTTTGCAACTTTGCAAGGCAATATGACTCAAGCGCCAGTCATTATGCAGCAGATGCAGCAAGTCAATGACTGGTATGCTCGGCTTGGCTTACAAGTTGAAGATATTATTTTGTCGCCAAGAATGACGTGGCTGATTCGTTTTGATAATGGGTTACGTATTATCGTTGATAATGAGAATACGGCGCAAAAGCTACTGAACTTAAGCCAGCTACTGGGTAATCAGTTAAAAAACCGTCGTGATGAGATACAATCAGTAGATCTTCGTTACAAAAATGGATTTACGATTGCATGGAATATAGCAGTGCCAAAAGATAATGACACACCCGTAAACGAAAAACCATCAACTGAAGCACCTCTATAAGTAATATATAAAGTAGCCAACACGCTAAACTTGTCTGCTTTATTTTTTATACAGAGTATACATACGCTATTATCAGCTGATAATAGACTTATTTTAATGATTTAATGGAGACATCATTTGTTCTCCTGTTTAGCGATAATTTGTCTGGTACCATGAAAAATACTGAAAATTTGGTTGTTGTCCATTTAAGTGCCACGGCAGTTTATGTCGTCATTGGTAGTGTTGTGTCTGCAAAAGACATCCGTATTATGGGTGTGGGACAAGTTAAGAATAGCGACTTTTATCAAGGTCAAATCAAGCATCGCGAACGCTTGCAAGGCGCTATCAAACAGGCTATTCAAGAAGCGGAAGATACCGCTAATTGCCGTGTGCATAGTGTCTGGCTGACGCTGGCGACTCCTGAGCTATTGAGCAAAAATAGTGCGGGCGATGTTAGAGTAGAAGATGAATTCGTTCGTGCTAAAGATATGGTACAAGCGCTCTCAAATGCCAAATCGCAAGATTTGTCATCTGACTATTATTTGATGCATTGTTGTCAGCAAGGTATTTATATCGATAACCAAGAGTTTATGGTTGATGATGCCATTGATATGGTGGCGCACAATATAGCTGTGATGTATCACATGATGATGATGCCAGTTGCTGGTCGTCAAAATATCCAAAAACTATTGCAAAGCTGTGATGTGGGTATTGATCATATTGTCTTCGATGCGGTAACCAGTGCCGAATATAGTTTGATGAGCGAAGAGCGCCAACAAGGTGTTTGCTTGGTAGATATAGGTGCCAGCACCACAAGTATTTGCGTTTATAAAGAAAATAAGCTGATTTTTACCCATTGTATCGCAACGGGTAGCCATGAAGTGACGATGGATATTTCGGCAGACGTTGGTATTTCGATGATAGAGGCTGAAAAGCTGAAAAAATCGCATGGTACAGTGGATGTGAACAGCGTAGATCCAAGCTCATTTTTCCTATTTAAACCCCAAGGGTCAGGTGATGAAATCAACATTGGTATCTATAACCTTGCGCGTATTATCGAAGCCCGTTACGTGCAGATTTTCACTGAGGTAGTACGCCAGTTACATGAAGCGGACTTATTAGGCTATATTGATAAGGGCATTGTGCTCACAGGTGGCGGTAGTGCGATTAAAGGCATGATACCGTTTGCGAAAAAACTATTAAAAATGCCAGTGGTATTAACCAATACGCATCCTGCGATTAGTGCTTATAATCATTTTGATAATGATGAATCCTTTAAGCAGCTGAATCTTCAGGTTAATGATCGGGCTTATCAAACGGCATTTGGTACACTATTATATAGCCAAAGCGAGCAGTTTCGGCGCAGTGAAAAAAGCGAGCCTGAAGCGATTCAAAAAAATCGTGTGACGGGTGTTTTTCAAAGTGCTGGTCAACGTTTTGCCAGTGTACTGAAAAAGATATTATAATTGTCCTGTAATCTTGCTGAAAATCTATTTACCCAATTAGATAAGCGGTTTGTCAACTAGACCAAGCAAGCATATTAAAAGCAATACCCTGTATAATAACGGCATATCTTGGTTAAGCATTACTATTTAAGCCATGGCCCTGTTTTAATCAAATACATTTATATATAGTAAGTCGATAGCGCGCCATATGCGTGTGTTACCACGTATCGACCATCACGCTATCTGCAACTGGAGAAACTTTTTTATGTCAAAATACACCATGCCAGATGATAATCAGCTTCAAAATAATGGCCAAGCAAGCTTCACTGTATTCGGTGTAGGCGGCGGCGGCGGTAATGCAGTTGAACACATGGTACAGCAAGGGATTAGAGGTGTAACATTCGTCTGTGCCAATACGGACAAACAGGCGCTTGATCGTTTGACCGCACCGCATAAGCTACAACTTGGCGCAAAAACCAACCGTGGTCTTGGTGCAGGAGCGAATCCAGAAGTGGGTCGTGAAGCAGCAGAAAGTGACGAAGAAGCAATTCGTGCACTGCTTGAGCATTCAGATATGGTCTTTATCACCGCTGGAATGGGTGGTGGTACGGGCACTGGTGCTGCACCAGTCGTAGCGCGTATTGCCAAAGAAATGGAAGTATTGACCGTTGCTGTAGTCACCACGCCGTTCAAATTTGAAGGCGGAAAACGTATCAAGGCTGCCAAAGCGGGTATCGAGCAGCTGACTAACTTTGTAGATTCTATCATTACGATTCCAAATGATAAGTTGATGAGTGTCTACGGCAACATCTCTATGCAAGATGCCTTTAAAAAAGCAGATGATGTGCTATTGCATGCAGTCCAAGGTATTGCAGAGACCATCGCTAGCGAAGGTATGATCAACATTGACTTTAACGATATCCGTACCGCAATGACCGCTAAGGGCCATGCGATGATGGGTATCGGTCGTGCCAGCGGTGATGATCGTGCGCGTCAAGCGACTGAAAAAGCCATTAGATCGCCATTACTTGATGATTTGCGCCTAGAGAATGCCAAAGGCTTACTCGTCAACGTGATTTCATCTGAATCCTTATCTCTAGATGAGATGAGCAAGATCAGTGTGATTGTCGAAGAAATTACTGATATCGATGAAGCGCATATCTTCTATGGCTCAGTGATTGATGAAAAAATGGGCGACGATTTGCATGTTACCGTTATTGCAACTGGTTTAACCTTGGATGAAAACGCTGGTGAAGAGCCTGAAGTGGTTGAGCAACCTGTACCTTCTGTAAATAGTACGCAACCTGTTGATCCAAACTTGCATACTAGTGCCTTGAACAGTCAAAAACAGTCTCAAGCTCAATATCAAGAAAACCCAATTCGCTCTAATACTGTGCCTGAACAGACTAAAACTAAGACCAATAGCATTCAAGATTATCTAAAGCGTCAGCAGAACAAATAGATATCATTCGTATAAATATTGCTCTCTAAAAAAGCCAGTGTTCAAGCGCTGGCTTTTTTGTGCCTATTCATAATCTCTGCTGTTCACCAACTACTTATATATTGGTTATTCCTATTTATCAGAAAATGTTACCTACTCATACCAATTTAGGCGGTATTTTCAAGAGATGAAGCCTTTCAAAGCCCGATATTTCATAGCCTTCTGTTGGTGATTGCGACTAAACAGTCACCGATAATAATGCTTCGATAAGTGTTATCAATCAAAGAGATAGGTAAATTAACGCTTTTTATCGCTAGCGAACAGGGTTCGGGTAATGATACACTATGGCAATTGTAACAAAATATGTGAGAAGACAGCCATGAATCAACGAACCATAAAAACAGCAATTGCTGTTACAGGTACTGGTCTTCATAGTGGTCAACCTGTTGATTTAGAATTTCATCCGCAACCAATCGATACTGGAATCGTCTTTGAGCGTTCTGATATTACTGGCAGCACGCCAATTCCTGCCAGTGCCTTTTTGGTACAAGATACCATGATGTCATCTAATCTGGTGCTTGGTGGTACACGTGTCGGTACGGTTGAGCACTTGCTCAGCGCGATAGCGGGACTTGGCGTTGATAATCTATTAATTCGTGTATCGGCATCAGAGATACCTATTATGGATGGCAGTGCTGCGCCTTTTGTAGGACTGTTATTGCAAGCAGGTTTTTGCGAACAGGATGCTTCAAAGAAATTTATCAGGATTGTACGTACGGTACGTGTCAAAGTTGACGATAAATGGGCAGAGCTACGTCCTTATAATGGATTTGAGCTTAATTTCGAGATTGATTTTGATCATCCTGCGATTGATAAAAACTTTCAGCATGCCCAATTACAGTTTTCAACCCAAAACTTCATTGAACAGCTGAGTTCAGCACGCACTTTTGGTTTTTTACGTGATATCGAAGCCATGCGTCAGAACAATCTGGCATTAGGCGGTAGCATGGACAATGCGATTGTTATCGATGAAAGTAATATTTTGAATGAAGAAGGTCTGCGTTTTAATGACGAATTTGTTCGTCATAAAATTTTAGATGCACTTGGTGATTTATATCTGATTGGATATCCTATTCTGGGTCGTTTTAATGCTTATAAATCCGGTCATGCTTTAAATAACTTATTGGTACGTGAGATTTTATCTGACCATAATAACTTTGAAATTGTAACTTTTGATGACAATGTAACATGTCCTATCGAATATTTACCTTTAAATGGTATAACTGTCGAAGGATGAATACAGGAATATACACGAAGTATCGAAACATTTACGCAATATTACATAAAATGGTTATAAGTAGAGTGAAATTATATTCATATAAGTGGATATATATTTCTTTATTTTATGATAACTTGCCTGTATAGTAGATGAGATAAAAGCTGTAGCGAATAGCAAAATCATCTGTCAGTGAGGTTCACAATGTGAATGACACTGACAGATGATTTTTTTTGTTTTTGAAATTACAAAAACCCAGCCTGAATCGTATCATTTACCGGATTAGTTTACATAACTTTACATTGTCTGTAGGGGTTTTTTACGGATTTATAAGGCGTAATAGTGCTTTTTTGAGGTTTTCATCAGTGGTGACATGCTCTGCTGCCTGTGATATAGTCCGCTTTGTGTTTTGGCTAAGAGCCTGATTTTCATGGGCTTTAACGGACATTGAGCGTGATGCTGACAAGCCTGATGATGATTTAGAATAATTATTATTGGTAGATTTATTGGCTATGACGACGCGAATTTGCTTGAGTTGTTTAAATGTAATTGACTGCTCTGTTAACACTTGCAAATACGCGCTCTGCAAATAGCGAATATGATTGGCAGCAGTGACTGATTCGACACTGAGTGTCAATTGCTCAGACGTTAAGCCTACGACCCAGCAGTTATTGAGGATTTCCTCAGGTAGACAATCTACCAAAAGCGCTTTTATTTCAGTGGTCGCTTGCACATATAAACGCATACTATCAGATAGGCTTTGAGGTAGCGCACTACCAGCAAAAGCTTGATGATCGATGAGAGTGGCAAGGCGGTTAGGGTTTTTTTTGGACATCGTAATGACTCATCTAATAGGTGAAAAATCGATACTCATAATAAACAGGCTCTAAACGCTCATTTTTAAAGCAAGGTATGACGTAGCAAACGATTTATGTAGTAGATGATTAAGCTGCTAATGATATCAGCATCAGCTACTTAAGAAGTAAAAGAGCGATTGTACTAAATATTTTATCATGTTTATTTCATGATTATATTCTCTAAACTAATTCATGCTTTGTCACGGATGACGAGCAATTCTGTTTTCACAATAGGTAGTAAATTTATGAAACAAGCTTTATTAATTTTATCAGTATTGGGAATGGGCGTAGCACAGACAAGTGGTGCTGCCGAAACAACCTTTCAATCAAATAATACCTTGAGTCATACCATCACCAATATCACTACTTCTGCGAACTATGGTTCTAGTCGTAACATCTACAGCACCAACAGCGGTGCATATGTTTCTAGCAATGATGAAATCAGCCAAGCAATCGATAATTTAAGCGCGCATGCAAAACAAAAAGAATATCAGCTTGCTTCGCTAACCAATCGTTTGTCTTATGAGCAACGTCAGCAGAAAGTAAGTTCAGTGCCAGATCGTTATTCAGCGCCTGCTATTGCAGCAGCGAATGCTTCACGAGTCGCTTTATCTAGTAGCACAGGCTATTGCGCTCGTTATGTCCGTAAAGCGTTACAATCAGCGGGCTACGAATTCACGCCTAATCCTTCAGCGTATCAATATGCGTCTCGTGGCACACTGTCACAAGCGGGTTTTACCAAAATCAGTAATAACATGGAACCACAGGTTGGTGATGTGGTTGTTTATGACCGTACCTCAAGTCGTCCTCATGGCCATATTCAAATATTTGATGGTAATGATTGGGTGTCTGACTTCCGTCAAAACAGCATCAGCCCATACAGCGGTCATTACAACTATACGACGTGGCGTGATGCTAGATACGTCGATGATGCTTCAGATCGTGGTATCTACCTTGCTATGGCTGACAAATAAGTATCAGTTAAGCGCTCTCTCCGGACTCAGTAATGCTCTTTATGACATTACTGAGTTTTTTATGTCTCAAATAAGGCTAGCTATTAAGTTGATATTTTTACTTGGCAAGGGCGGATAGCCTATCAAATGGTGTCCAATACTGACTATTATGAAAGTCGGGTGGCGAGGCATGTTTGGGTGCAAAGTATAGAATCGTAGCGCCAAAGGATAAAATAACACAAGGATGTATGTATTTGATAAGGGCATCATTACTGTAATCTGACTTACGATTAAATGACGTCAATGAATCTAATGGCATTCTAAAGCTGCGTTGGTAGTGATAACGTTCATGTGTTGATATTGGGTAGTCTATTAGCAGTTTCGGGTTGTTACCGTCTATCCAATCGATAGCAGTACGTGTCTGTCCGTCAGCGTACATAAGAGGTCTTGGCGGTAGTGTTGTAGGAGAGCGATAGCTGTCAAACTCATAAAGCGCATACTGACCTTCAGGACTGGCATTGATCTCAATATAGGACATTGTCATATTGGTTTTGGGGGACTTATCACTATCTTCTGAACGGCTACTTACTAAATAACCTGCTAAAAAGCACTCAAGGCAGGTTCGTTCCCACAGATAATCCTTAAAGCCTACTTTATCTGCTTGCCACTTTGGCCAATTCAATTGAGCAGCTAGTGATTCAGAGGGCAACGTCACACGATACTCTAGCTGTAAATAAGCTTCTGGCTGCGCTACAAGCGTTGCGCTTACCTGTACGCTAATTTGCTGTAAAACGCTCACTGTCACGCCAAGTTGCTGCGCATCTTCTGCTAAGGTTTCAGTTGCTAGGTATAAATCAAAACTCTGGCTCATTATCTTATTATCTCAAAAAGTATTAGCATCATAAAACATGATATAGCTGCTAACAAATATCGCATGTTAAATAGTGAACTATAAATGACATAAAAGCCGCGAGCAAAGTTGCATCGCGGCTTTTATTATTCACCGTTATCATCTGTCTAAAAATAACTCAGCAGGCTATTTTAAACCACTTTATATACAACAGACGATATAAACTTAACAAGTAATGAGGCATTACACATTACGAGCAAGATTTGAAAGCTTAGGATTGGCATTTGGGTTTTTGCGTAGCAATAGCGCCATACGACCAATTGAATGAATCAAAGTTGCCTTTGCAGTAGAAGCAAGCTCAGCACCGATGACATCACGCTCTTCCTTGGTACCAGCAGGCAATTTTACTTTAATTAGTTCATGATCTGATAAGGCGCGATCAATCTCTTCAGTAATGCTTGGCGTAACACCTTTATTGCCAATCATGACAATCGGTTTCAAATCATGACCAATGCCTTTTAAGCGTTTGATGGTTGCGTTATCAAGTTGCATAGAATTCCTAGGGGTTGGTAAAAACAAAATATAATAAAATTGAGAGCAATTGATGACCATTATAATTAATCTATGATCATCTTGCATGAGATCAGCAGGATTTTGCACGATTTTACGTGATGAAAATGTTAAACTGCCATTATGGGTACATTATAAACGCTACGCTCTTATAAAGCAGTGTTTTCACTAAGAAAAATTAACGGTTTAGCCTTTTGAAGCTAATAAATAGCTTGATAGTATTGAAAATCATAATTAATAGTATTTTTGATAGCATGGTTGTAGAAAGTGACATAAAGCAAAAAGTCTATTAAGACATTAGTTAATAAATACATATGCGCATATAGAAAAGCACGTTATAGGAGCAGGAATTTTGGCCACACGTATTGAAAACAAAAAATTGTCAAAGAGCAGTAGTGCTTGGATGAAAGAGCACATTGATGATCACTATGTGCAAAAGGCCCAAAAAGATGGCTACCGTGCCCGTGCTGCTTATAAATTATTAGAAATAAATGAAAAAACCAATCTGATCAAAAAAGGTATGACCGTTGTTGATTTGGGTAGTGCCCCTGGCAGCTGGTCTCAAGTGGCTGGTCAATTGGTTGGGGAAAAAGGTATCTTGATTGCCTCTGATATTTTGCCGATGGATACCTTGCCGGATGTTACCTTTATCCAAGGTGACTTTCGCGAGCCAGAAGTTTTTGACCGTATCATGGCTGAGGTTGGTGATAGACAAGTTGATGTGGTGCTGTCTGATATGGCGCCCAATACAGCAGGTAATAGTGCTATTGACCAGCCTCGTATGATGTACTTATGTGAGCTGGCGGTCGATTTCGCGCTGGCAACCTTACCAGAAGGTGGCGCGCTTATTATGAAAGTGTTTCAAGGCGAGGGTACACAAGAATTACGCAAGCAGATGCAGGCGGATTTTAGTAAAATTCGTAGTATTAAGCCTGGTGCTTCTAGACCGCGCTCAAAAGAGATATTTTGGATCGCAATTAAGTAATATGAAATGAAACTCTCACCTCAAAATTAGCCAGTTAAAATCATTGAATGAAAACGGCTACAATCGTTAACTGAATAAATGGGAATGCTGCTTGAATTATTCAGGTTAATACCACATATCATGATATATTAACTTTGTTTGAAATCAACTCTTAAGCATTTTTCTAAGTGCTTATATGATATTTTTAGCAAAGTCGTCTGACAGTAAGCGCCTTATAAACTCAGTTATTTATCGTTATTGCGCGGCTTGTTTCTCTAATAAAAATATAAGGTTGTTTTATACCTTAGATTTGCAATGAGAAATGATAATTCGCCAATAGACCTTGAATAGCGAGACATACGTTTATATATAGACGTCACGTGTTTAGTAAACACACCAATAAGTATGGGATGGGAATAACTAGTGAGCGACATGGTAAAAAATACCTTATTGTGGCTGGTGGTAATCGGCGTTTTAGTGCTGGTGTTTAGTGGCTTTGATAAATCATCTGAGCCCGATAACCTTAACTACTCTGAATTTGTGACCGCTGTGTCAGAAAATCAAGTAGCCAGTGTTGAGATCGATGGCGAGCAAATCACCGGCGAGAAGAAAAATGGTTCTGAATTTGAAACCATTCGTCCAGCTGTGATGGATGACGAGCTGATGCCATTGCTGCGTGAAAATAAAGTTGAAGTCCAAGGCACTGCACCGAAGCGCCAAAGCGTATTGATGCAATTGCTGATAGCCAGTTTCCCAATTTTGCTGATTATTGGTCTGTTTTTATTCTTTATGCGTAATATGCAAGGCGGCGCTGGCGGTAAAGGCGGTGGACCGATGAGCTTTGGTAAATCAAAAGCCAAAATGCTAACCGAAGACCAAATCAAAGTAAATTTTGAAGACGTTGCTGGTTGTGAAGAAGCCAAAGAAGAGGTCGTCGAAGTCGTCGAGTTCTTACGTGATCCTGATAAATTTACCAAGCTTGGGGCAACGATTCCACGCGGTATCTTGATGGTAGGTCCTCCAGGTACGGGTAAAACGCTATTAGCAAGAGCTATTGCTGGTGAAGCTAAAGTACCTTTCTTCTCGATTTCAGGTTCTGATTTCGTTGAGATGTTCGTCGGTGTTGGTGCGTCACGTGTCCGTGATATGTTTGAACAAGCGAAGAAAAGCGCGCCATGTATTATCTTTATTGATGAGATTGATGCTGTCGGTCGTCATCGTGGTTCCGGTATGGGCGGCGGTAATGATGAGCGTGAGCAGACATTGAACCAATTGTTGGTTGAGATGGATGGATTTGAAGGCAACGAAGGTGTTATCGTCATTGCTGCCACTAACCGTGCAGATGTTCTTGATAAAGCACTATTGCGTCCGGGTCGTTTTGACCGTCAGGTGCAAGTAGGGCTGCCAGATATCAAAGGTCGTGAGCAAATTCTTAAAGTGCATTTAAAGAAGCTGCCTAATACTATTGGTGTTGACGCTCATGCCTTAGCCCGTGGTACGCCAGGATTCAGTGGCGCCCAGCTTGCTAACCTTGTTAATGAAGCAGCCTTGTTTGCCGCTCGTCGTAACAAGCGCAGCGTCGATATGAATGACTTCGAAGATGCGAAAGACAAGCTATATATGGGTCCTGAGCGTAAATCAATGGTCATACGTGAAGAAGAGCGCCGTGCTACTGCTTATCATGAAGCAGGTCATGCGCTAGTCGCCGAGCTGCTACCGGGTACCGATCCTGTGCATAAAGTCACTATTATGCCGCGTGGATTTGCGCTTGGTGTTACGTGGCAGTTGCCTGAGCACGACCAAACCAGTATGTATAAATCAAAAATGCTGAGTGATATTGCGATTTTATTTGGTGGTCGTATCGCTGAAGAAGTCTTTATCGATCAAATGTCGACGGGTGCCTCAAATGACTTTGAACGTGCGACCAAAATGGCACGAGCAATGGTAACCAAATACGGCATGTCTGATGCGCTTGGTATCATGGTCTATGAAGATGATGACAGCTCACAAGGTTACTTCGGTGGCGGTGGTCGTACGATTTCAGAAGCAACACAGCAAAAGGTTGATGAAGAAGTACGCCGTATGCTAGAGGAGCAATATGATATCGCTCGTGAATTGATTGAAGGCAATCAAGAAAAGATGCATGCTATGGTTGATGCCTTGATGAAATGGGAAACCATTGACCGCGATCAGCTGCAAGATATCTTAGCGGGCGAACAACCTCGTCCACCAAGAGTCTATCAGCATCATGAAGTGAACTTATCAAAGAATGATGTGAAAACAACCGGAATGACCCCTCCGCCATTACCAGCGATGTAAAAGTTATTGTTAAGTTTTGAATAAAAAAAGCCCTTTTTACAAAGGGCTTTTTCTTTATTACCAATTTAGAATGACATCAGATTTACTGATATCATAAGCATTATAAGTTAGAGCTAAAATCAATTTTACGAATTCAAATTATCATGGATAAGTTATGTCACTATTCCAACCTTTAGCTGCTTATGCTGTGACCAGCCGTGATAAGGTCTTAGATTTATCACAGCCTCATATCATGGGCATCTTAAATGTCACGCCAGATTCGTTCTCAGATGGTGGGCAGTTTAATGCAGTTGATAAGGCGGTAGCGCATTGTAAGGAGATGCTGGCAGCAGGTGCCACCATCATCGACATTGGCGGCGAGTCTACCCGTCCAAATGCTGAAGTGGTAGCGACTTCTGATGAGCTACAGCGTGTGGTGCCAGTCGTGACAGCAATTAGGCAGCAGCTAGGCAATGACATATGGCTATCCATTGATACCAGTAGTCCTGAGGTTATGCAAGCAGCGTTTGAAGTAGGCGCGGATATTTGGAATGATGTACGGGCACTCAAGCGTGAGGGAGCTGCGCTGATGGCAGCTAAGCTTAATATTCCTGTTATGCTCATGCATATGCGCGGTGAGCCAACTACAATGAATAATCTGGCACAGTATGATGATGTGGTTAGGGAAGTCATGACAGAGCTAGAGGTGCGTATTGATGAAGTGACAAGTATTGGTGTCATGCGCGAAAATATCATTATTGACCCCGGTTTTGGCTTTGCTAAAAACTATCAGCATCACTGTGCATTATTGAGTGAGCTTAAAAGCTTACAAAAACTTGGGCTGCCAATGATGTTTGGTATTTCACGCAAGCGATTTTTAGCAGAAGTGTTGATTAAAACGGGTATGCAAGCGTTTGCTACTACAAAGCCATTTGAGCGTGATACTGTGGGTACTGCGGCTGGTCTTTTTGCATTGCAGCAGGGGGCAAGTATCATTCGTACTCATAATGTCGCTATGATGCAGCAAGCCGTGGCGCTCTGGAGCCAGCTATCTGCATATGATAAACACCAATCGCTATCACTAGATGGCTACACTTAAGTAATTATGATCAAAAATAGATTTATCGATGATAACAATTGCGAATAATAGAATTTTGGCACTTTAATATTTATTTAAAGCCCTTTTAAACGGATGAGAATACTTTTATGACCATTAGTAACCAGCCAGAGCCCACCAATGAGCAACGTCGTATTATTTATCAAGCCCGCCGTGGTCTTAAAGAGTTAGATTTTTATTTTGAACCCTATATTAAAGAGCTTTATTTAACGGCAGAAGCTGCCGAACAAGAAAGCTTTGCGCAAATGCTGACTCATGAAGACCCTGATTTATTAGATTATTTTACCAATCAAAGCCGACCAGAAGATGAGGCGATATGGGAGTTGGTTAATAAGATTAAGACATGGCGTCACAGTAAAAATCTGAGTTAATTGTTAAAGTAGTATTGAGTCTTTTCTATTAATCAGAAATATTCCTTGGTAGCTCACTATGACAGCATTAACCTCGCTACGTATCGATACTGCTATTAAACCCATAAGCTATTTATATCTGCTATTTTATATGGCATTATCCAGTATCGTTATGGTATTGGCGGCGCTTGCTTCATTAGCCTTATGGCAATATGTGGTTATACTCCTCATCAGCGCTGCAGTCATTGGCTATTTAGCATTATCACGACCCATACTATTGCATCTAAGCCAGCCGCCACTTGATAAAAGTGTTTATCAAGATTGGCAGTTATTAATACGTACGAGTCGTGGGGATGTCTTGTGGCAAGCAAAGCTCAATACGGTCAGTCATTCTCATTGGGTTATCTGTTTTGATTTTAATATCGTAGAGCCTTATCAACGCCGATTTTCTGTGGCTATATTTCGTGATCAGGTTAATACCGAGCAATGGCGCGAGTTGATCATCTTGGCAAATATGATTGCAAACAAAACCGTTTAATTGAACTTAGTTTTAATTGTAGATGCTTACCTGCCTTATCTTACCGTACTAAATTATCTCCTACATCTCATAACAAAATGCCTATCTAAAGAGACAAATAGATTTGCTATATTGGAATTGATATTTATAGGTCGGTTTAAATAGTAGGTAAAGGTCGCAGTCGTTACTTTGCTATACCAAAACCTGTATCGACGAATTTTATTATAATAAAAAGGATAAAGTTATGAGTTTGCTAGGGAATTTAGTGAGTCAAGTAGCACGTAGTGCCATGGATCCAGAGGACGCACAGCGTAATCCAGTTAATCAACGTATCAATCCGCGTCGTACTGGTGGTCTTGGTGATATATTGGCGAGTGTGCTTGGCGGTGGCAATCAGTCAGCAGGCTATGATCCACAACAGTATGAGCGCCGCTCAGCAGACAATGGTTTTGGTTTAGACGATATTATCGGCGGGCTAACAGGTGGCAAACAGCGCGGTGGCATGAGTTCAGGTACTGGTGGACTTGGCGATATTTTAGGTAGTGTACTTGGTGGTCAAACGACGAGAGGCGGCTTCGGTGGTAAAGGTATGCTTATCGCTGCCCTTATGCCTATGGTACTGAGCTGGATAAAGCGTAATGGTGGGTTAAGTGGTGCTCTCTCGAAAATTACCGGTATGGGCTATGAAAAACAAGCACGCTCTTGGTTGAGTACTAATGAGCTTAACGATAATCTTGATCCCAATGATATCAATCGATTGTTTGATGACAGTGAAATTCAGCAAGTCGCTGCTCATACAGGCGCTAACGAGATAGAGGTGCGTCAAGGGTTGGCTGAGCTATTACCGGAAGTCATGAACCAATTGACGCCAAATGGTAATTTAGATAACGAACCTGAAGCCAATGAAGAAATTGACCAAATTATCAGTCAGCTATCAAGTCGTCTAGGGGCACTAAAATAACTAGGTTATCATTTATAGCATTTAAAACGATAAAAAAGCGCACCTGATTAGGTGCGCTTTTTTATATCTAAAATATAATAGCGAACGATAAAGGTTAAGACTGTTGCATTAAAAATTGCTAAAAACGTTCATCTAAAGTATCTAACGTATAGTTCAATGCCGCAAAGCAAATATCACTATTAAAGCCACGATATTGTAAAAACCGCAGCTGCCTTGCTTTGTCTTTTTGTTCAGTGGGTATATCATCACCGTATTTTTTGATACGCGCTGTGACTGCCAGTTTGAGCCAGTCTATACCTTCGACCAAATTATCTGCGTTATCATCAATAAATTCACTAAACTCATCAGATTCTGCATTTGCCATATCGATAAGTTCATCGATATTATCGGGCATCGCCATCTTTTTACGATGGAATTCTTGCTTGATACGACCTCTGCCGCGTCCTTTTCTGATATTTTCACGAATCAGCATTAGAGTAGTGCGGTAATCACTTTGATAGCCTTTTTCTTCGAACTCATCAAGTAGGGCATCAATTTTAGCCGATTCTTGCTCTTTATCTAGCAATTTTTGCTTAAGCTCAGCCTTACCGTATTCGCGGCGTGACAAATAATAAAACGCCAACCAACGTAAGCGACTTTCAGCTTTGATGGCATCCATTTCCGCTTGGCGCTGCTCATGCGTGCGCAAATATGCTTTTAGAGTAGCTGGTAGGTTGTCGATTTGGCTGTTTTGGTCGCCTCCTTGAATATCATGAGTAGCTACCGATTCAAATGCTTGTTGTGAGTTCATCAAAGCTGAATCAACGCCAGTCTCATTAATAGAGACACTATCTTCTTCATTGTCATGGACCGCATGTTTAACTTCAGCCAGCATCTCTTTGATACTTTGCGCAGCAGGTGGCTGATAAGCAGGTACGCTATTAGGCTCAGCGTGAAAGGTAGCAGCTGGATGAAAGTGTTTTTTACGTTTTTTGGATTTGGATGAAACTTTTAAAGAGGGAGAGGCGCCAGTCGAATCTGCCATAAAGTTAGTATGGTTATCTACTGTACACTTCTCATCTAAATCATATGTATTTAGATGCTGAGAGCGCTTGCCAGTTTTACTGGTACTTTTAGGCTTGTCTTTATATGAGTACCTAGTAGATGAATGTTGTTCAATGGATTTCTTATTTTTATGCGTAGAACTCGCTGAATCGGTATCCGACTCAGCGAGTATTTCAGCTAACGTTTTAATTTTCATAAGACATCATAGTTGCTGATAACGGTTTGAAAATATACCGTTATTGTACAGGTTCAGAGGCTAGTTCTTCGTTAGTCTCAGCCACGACCGCTGCTTTGCTGTCATCCTTTACGCCAAGTTTTTCAGCACGGATTTTGGCTTCTATCTCTTCAGCAATAGCAGGGTTCTCTTTTAAGAACAGGACAGAATTGGCTTTACCTTGACCGATTTTCTCATCGCCATAGCTGTACCAAGAGCCTGCTTTACCAACTGCACCAATCTCAACACCCAAATCAATCACTTCGGCTAAGTGATTGGTGCCTTCACCGTAAGTAATCTCAAATTCAGCTTGGCGGAATGGTGGTGCCATTTTGTTTTTGATGACTTTAACGCGAGTTTGGTTACCAATGATTTCATCACCATTTTTGACTGCACCGATACGGCGAATATCCATACGTACCGAGGCATAGAACTTAAGCGCATTACCACCAGTTGTGGTTTCAGGGCTACCAAACATCACGCCGATTTTCATACGAATCTGGTTAATAAATAACACCATACAGTTTGAACGTTTGGCGTTACCAGTGATTTTACGTAAAGCTTGGCTCATCAGACGGGCTTGCAGACCCATGTGTGAATCGCCCATCTCGCCTTCAATCTCGGCACGCGGCGTCAAGGCTGCGACCGAGTCAATAACGATCATATCGATTGCACCTGAGCGTACTAACATATCGGTAATTTCAAGTGCTTGTTCACCATTATCAGGCTGTGAAAGTAGCAAGTCATCCGTATTCACACCAAGCTTGCGGGCATATACAGGGTCTAAGGCATGTTCAGCATCGATAAAGGCACAAACGCCGCCCTGTTTCTGGCACGCTGCAATTGCCTGCAATGTCATAGTCGTTTTACCTGAGCTTTCAGGGCCATAAATTTCAACGATACGACCTTTTGGCAAACCGCCAATCCCAAGTGCAATATCTAAACCTAATGAACCAGTCGATACCACGTCGACATCAAGCGTTGCTGAGTTGTCACCCAAATGCATGATGGTATTTTTACCAAACTGCTTTTCGATTTGAGCTAGTGCAGCTTTAAGTGCTTTGGCTTTATTGTCGTCCATGTAGGACTCCTTGTTATCAATCATTTATAAGAATAAGTTGTATTAATATCAAAAACGGCTTGTTCAATGTTATCAATGACAATGTAAGCTATCGCTGATAGCATTTTGAACTAAGCTTAGAGTAGGCAATGAGATGAGTCTTGTAGATCGCGATGTCAGTTACATCACGCTACTATACAGTAAAATTAGATGCTGATAAAAGCGAAAAAAAGTTTAGAGATTTTAATGAGGCTCGTAGGGCTTGCAACTTATATCACCAGATTATGTCTTCCTCTAACTTTATATCATTGTTTATTAGATAGGGTAATTATAACAAAATCCAAGGTATATATTGAACATAACTGAATACTAGGCGACAATAGATGTCGTATGGGAAAACAAAAATATTTGTATATAATTCTCAAAATTGCTGTTCATATTTGAACCTGATGAGCATACTATTTGTCAATAGTTTTGGAAGTTATCCACAATAAATAAATAAAGTTTATTTAGCCAGTGTGAAACATATCATAGGATAAAATTAATATTAAAAATTTTATAAATAAATTATTTTACTTTTAAATTATCATTAACCTATTGATTTTAATAAATTTTTAAATCGTACAAAAAATGAACGATTTTACCTAAGCCTTTAAGCTATCTAGGCAAATGCTTGTCAAGTAGCGACTTATGCACAGGGTTATCCACAGCTTATGGGGAGAACTCACCAAGCCCTTACGGTATCAATGATTGCGCAGACAAGAGTTATCATTTAATTTACAAAACTTGGCTATTTCTGATTTTACAAGTTTAAATTTAGCAGGATTTTAGTATGGGCAATGCCTATGTTTCACATCTGTGCTGATAATTTTTTTTCGAATTGAAAGCTATTGATACTCATCAAACATATTTATAGTCAGTTATATCAGTCTTTAACCCTTATGAGTAAAAGGTTTGAAGACTGATAGATATAAAAAAGCGGCTAAGATACTGATAAATATCTTAGCCGCTTTAAAGGAAGCCGACGTAATGCGTTTGGTATTAGTCTTTTAAATAGATTAAATCCCAAACCCCATGTCCGCTTGCTAGACCGCGGCGCTCAAATTTTGTCATTGGACGAAAGTCAGGGCGGGAAGTGAAATTGCCTGCGCCTGCTTGATTGCTTAAGCCTACAAACCCATCCAAAACTTCTACCATCCAAAAGGCATAATGTTCCCAGTCAGTGGCGGTATGGAACCAGCCGCCTTGCTTTAGGCTGCGGGTGACAATCGCCATACGCTCAGGGCTAACAAAGCGGCGTTTATGATGGCGCTTTTTTTGCCATGGGTCAGGAAAGTAGAGCTGAATGCGATCGATATGGTTTTCTGGTAGCTGTTTGAGTAGTTGAATGGCATCACCATTGATGATTCTGACATTACTCAAATTTTGAGTACCAGCCATATAAGCGCATTTGCCGATACCCGGCTCATGGACTTCAATGCCAACAAAATTACGACTTGGCTCGGCTGCTGCCATTTCAATGAACGAATCCC
Source organism: Psychrobacter sp. G (assembly GCF_000418305.1). Classification (NCBI taxonomy): domain Bacteria; kingdom Pseudomonadati; phylum Pseudomonadota; class Gammaproteobacteria; order Moraxellales; family Moraxellaceae; genus Psychrobacter; species Psychrobacter sp. G. Next base: position 2,511,069 of record NC_021661.1, on the reverse strand, counting down.
CAAGTCCAAAACCAATCTCAAGGGTCAAGGGTGCCTCACTGCCATTTGGCAATTCAGCAAATAGCGCGCGCAAATCGTCAATACCTTCAAGATTACCATCACCAAAGCTGTTATTAACCAAGTAATGCGCAAATTCAGGCGCCGTCAATGCCAGCTCGGCATTTTTATTCATGTGCGTACGGCGTTTCATAAAGGTGTTGACGATACGAATATGCTTATTACCGTCAGGTGCGACCTCATTGCCACTAGTAGCATTAGTGTCTAAAGATTTTTGATCATCGGTAAGGCTGGTGGCGTCGACGTTGGTATTAATATCAGGATGTTGACTCATAGGATTAACAAGGCTTAATAAATGGGTAGTGCGCTTATTATAAGTGAAATCTGTACGGCTGTGAATGAACAATACTTTTTTAATAATGTTAGCGCGTTTTGTAATTTAGGTACATTATTTATCTAGTGTTTCTCTGGCCCATGCAATGCTATTAGCGTTATCATATAATCCCAATAGTTAAGTTAAATGTCTTTTTAATCGCCTGTAAGGCTTGTCACTATGTTATTTATTGAGACGGATTCGCCGCCCCCTTTTTACCAAGAAAAATTGCCTCCTGCCAGACGCACACAACTGGATAAATGGTTTGTCGGGCATCGTAGCCAACGCTATTATCTAAAACGCTTTGAGCAATTTGATGAACAAGGCTATCTGTCGCCAAAATGGCATTGGGCAGCATTTTTTGTGACCTTTCCATGGTTACTCTATCGTAAGCGTTATATGGATGCACTCGTCTACAGCGTGGCAGGATGGTCTTTTATTCAGCTTAATATCGCGCTAGTCTTGGTAGCGGTTGAGTTCTTAGTAATGCCTTATATTGCTGATGCTTATCAGATGACGATACGCGTTAGTATTGCCGCGCTGATTTGGCTGTTTTGGTCGTTTATGGTGGCACGCTGGACGGATGCTTACTATTACCGGATGGCACGACGTGAGATTGCCGACGCGATTAATGACTATCCACAAGATGAGCGTTTGCAACAAGCGCATCTGCGCCAAGAGGGCGGGGTGAGCTTATTTGGGCTAGGATGGGGTTTTGGATTTTTTGCCTTTACATTAATGGTCATTAAAGTGCAGTTCTTACCCATTATCGCCAAACCAAAAGAAAACGAAGTACTGTTTGATGCGTATGATACCGTTAAAACCACGCAAAATCATGTGGCGCTAGCGTATCGGCAAACAGGACAATGTCCGCTGGATCTGCCTATCGATAGCGGTACTGAGAAGGTGCATATTGAGATCGATCGTAGCGCAGCTGGCGTTGCAGAAACTGATTGTGCAGTGATTGCGACCATTCAAAATGTAAAATTCCCTATACGCTATCTCAATGATCAGACACTGGTCTTTTATCATCTGCCAAACAGTGATGATTGGGAGTGCAACAGTTCATTGAATAAAAAACAAGCGCCGGAAAATTGTAGCCCTGATTAGGTGGCTACAAAGATTGAGAATTATTTTTGACAACAATTTCTATAGTTGAAAAAATTAATGCTTAGATTCAGTCGTATGATTATTTTCATCATCGACTGGTATGGCTTGGCTTTTTAGCGCTTCATAAAAATCGCTCAAGTCCATCTTACGCGCTTTGCCAATATCTTCATCAAATAAGCTTTCAAGCTCCGCCATCGATGATTGAGCCGACTCAATCATACTGGCCTCATCATCATAAATAGCTTGTTGACGTTCAATCAGATCATCATCGTAATCACGGAAAGTTTGCACTGTCTCACGCGCTTTTTCTGGTGAGATGCCAAGCAATTGTAGCGACTCACGCGACATATCTAGCGAGGACAAATACGTCTCACGCCAGATATGACGAACCCCAACCTCACGTAATCGGTAGTAATGCTGGCGGTCACGTGCCCGTGCTAAGATAATTAAATCTGGATAGTTTTTACGTAAATATTGGGCGGTGGTGATAGAACGCTCTAAATCATCGATGGCAAGGATAAAGACACGTGCTTTTTTGATACCTGCTGCACGTAGGATTTCAGGGTTTTTTGGATCACCATAATAGACTTGGTTACCGAATTTACGGACAAAATCGACGCGGTTTGCCGAGCGTTCAATCGCGGTAAACTCAATATTGTGCATACGTAGCACACGACCGATAATCTGACCGACTCGCCCAAAGCCAGCAATAATCACCTGATGCTCGTGGTCTGGAATCGTATCGTATTCGCGACTTGGTTTGCTTTTGGCAAATAATGGCTCGCCAACTTTTTCTAATAACAAGAATGCCAAAGGAGTGAGTGCCATAGAGATGGTTACGATCAGGTTTAACGTATTGGCAAGTTCAGGTTGTAAGACGTTTTGGGCACTTGCAACACTGAACAAGACAAAAGCAAATTCACCACCTTGAGCCAGTGTAACCCCCAGTCGAATACTGGTTGGCCAGCGATTACCTGAGATTTTTGCAATCGCTGTAATCACTCCGAACTTGATAAACATCAATGCCATCGCACAGCCGATGATAAAAATGGGTTTTGCTAATATCAATTTCACATCGGTCAACATACCGACTGACATAAAGAACAGACCTAATAACAATCCTTTAAAAGGCTCGATACTGGCTTCAAGCTCATGGCGGTATTCAGAATCTGCCAACAATACACCAGTTAAAAATGCGCCCAACGCCATTGAGAGCCCGATTTGACCCATCAAAATCGATACACCCATTACGATAAATAGCGCGACTGCCGTTAGTAATTCTGACGCACCACTTGAGGCGACAAATTTAAAAAATGGACGAACGACGTAGCGACTGGCAAAGATAAGCCCAGCAAAAACCGCAAAAACTTTACCAAAATAAATCAAATCATAGCTTTGTTCACGCACCCCTGATAAGAAAGGAATGACCGCTAATAAAGGGATAACCGCAATGTCTTGGAATAATAAAATCGTAAAGGCTTCACGGCCATGAGTGCTCGATAGCTGCTGTTTTTCAGTCAGAATTTGTAGGACAAAGGCGGTAGATGAGAGCGCAAGCCCGAAGCCAACGATAAAAGCAGTATCGAGCTGCAAGCCAAAAATCTGATGTAACAGCCCCATCAATAAGACACCAGTCAAACCAACTTGCAAACCGCCAAGGACGAATATTGAGCGCCTGAGTGCCCAGAGCCTTGATGGCTGCAGCTCAAGCCCAATGATGAACAGCAGCATCACCACGCCAAACTCAGAGAAATGCAATAAGCTCTCAGCGTCACCTGCGACGTCCAGTACACTTGGACCTAATATCAATCCTGTGATCAGATAACCTAAAACCGTCGCAATACCAAAACGTTTACCAAGGGGTACAAAGAGCAGGGCTGCTCCCAAGAAAATTGTCGCTTGTAACATTAAATTTGGTGAGCTGGCGGCGGCAGCGAACATCTGGAATCCTTAGCAATGACGATAAATGGGCAGTACAACAGCATTATTACAAATATGAAATATAGTTAGTTCAAAATAAAAGCGATACGATTGTAATAACGTGCTATTGGCTATAATTTTTTCTTGCTTGCTTGCTGTTCGCAGGCGTGAAAGAGGCTGCAAAAAAATTATAACCAATAGCACTGTATCGTTTTTAAAATGAATCAACGATAGCTTGATGATCGTTATTTTTTACGATAAATTTTCCACACGCCATTATCTGCCAGCGGATTGTTATAAGCATCGTTACGGCGCTTGCGTGGTGTCTGTCGACTGTCTACGATTTTAAAATCGGGTAGGGCATGGACAATAAGTCCAGTTCGATAAAACCGTACCCGTTCAGGCTCTAGCATCTCACCCTTATTATCTCGGCAAAATACATAAGCACGCAAATCAATAAACTCACGGTGCGCGACCAAACGCGTCTCCTCATCCTTATCAAATGCAGCAGTCATACGTGCAATGTCATCAGCATTATAATCGCCGCATTTATCCGTAAGTGCCCCGACCGAGCCGAAACTCTTGGATTCTTTTGCATGGGTTTTGGTCAGATGTAGGCGCTGCACATGATATATAAACTGCGGTATCTCAAGGCTGGCAGGCAGTGGCAAATAGTCAGGCGGCAGATTGGCAGCAGGATAAAAAGCCATGGCGCGTTCAAGCAAATTGTGCCAACGTTGCTGATAGGCTTGGACTTCTGCTAAGTTACCTTCATAGATAGGCATATCACGAATTTGACGTAAGATATCAGGTGGAAACTGTGCGCCTCGAAAGCGAGCAATGTCTTCTTGCAGCGTCGATAATAAAACTTTGGCGTGTTTTTTGCCATCCTTTGAAATCGGGTCATCGATATAACTTGGGGCGACGAATGGCGCTGAGCGTCTAGACATAGCAGAAGGTCATCCATTGGTGGCAAATGTGGCGTTTCAATTTTCAGTATACAGAATTTATATTAAAAATATGACAGTGAGGCTAAATTTCTCATCATTTTTAACATGTGATTACATTGATAAAAGTCAGTGTGATATTGATATATGCACTATAGAGATATTTCATTTTGCTATATTTGATTACTATTAATCGCAAGATAGGGCATTAAATATGGCTTAAATGAAAAAATAGAAAGAGAAGACTTATGAATAATACTCTAGAAAATAAGCTTGCTATACTTAATCGCCTTAGCTTATTAAAAAATATTGGAAAGATACTAATAAGAATTATAGGTGCAGGATTGGCACTTATAGTTGGACTTTGGCTAATAATGGCATCGAATATGGGACCCGCTTATTTGCCTCATATCATGAATGGTGACTTGGATTTTTGGATTCGCATGACTTTGCTAGGAGTGGGATTGGGTATTTGGATAAGCATTGCCGTATGGTTATTGTGGCTTATACTGTGTTATTTTCATGATTTCATTAGACATCATTAACAATTGACGATATTTTAATAATTAATGACGTCTAGATGACTGGCAGCTTTTTTTAAACCAGACTTTTTCAATGACAAACTATTTTAATGATTGTGCCCGATATGGTTATTCTCTGCTGGTCGCTCTGAGATATTGCAGACTAGGGCATCGCTATGGGTACTCGTTTGTGGGTGTGCCGCACTTTCTACCTGAATAGTAGCGTGATGGATGCCGAGCTCAAGCAGGCTTTGTTCTAGACTGCCAATCAATATACTGGACTCATGAATACTCATTTCACCATCGACGACCACATGACAAGATAAGGCGTTTAAACCACTGGTAATACTCCAAACATGTAGGTCATGCACTTTTTGCACCTGCGGGTGAGCAAGAAGTTTTTCTTCGACATTCACTAGAGAGATACCTTCTGGCGTCCCTTCCATTAAAATATGTACAGAATCGCGCACCACACGGTAGCCACTAAATAAAATAAGTATTGCCACAATTACGGACGCTACTGCATCTGCCCATACCCAACCAAAACTCATCATTAATAATGCGGCGATAATGGCAGCCACTGAACCCATTAAATCACTTAATACGTGCAAATAAGCACTTTGCATATTGAGATTGACCGGCTCTTTGTCATCCGATGTTTTGACCGTTGCTGTGCCTTCATTGGCTCCATGATCATGACCGTGAGTATCGCCACTACGGCTACCTCGGTGCATAAGCCACGCAACCAAAATATTGATCAGCATACCGATAGTGGCGACGATAAGCATGCCTTGGGTCGCAATTTCAGGTGGCGAATTAAAGCGTTTAATGGCCTCATAAAAAATCATTAGCGCAATAATGACAAGTGTAGCCCCATTCACAGAGGCAACTAAAATCTCAAAGCGTTTATAACCGAACGTTTTTTGATGAGTAGCTGCTTTTTCCCCAATTTTAAATGCCATTAAGGTGGCGCCAAGTGCTATCGCGTCACTCAGCATGTGACCGGCATCGGACAATAATGCCAAACTGCCAGTGAGCCAACCGCCGATTGCTTCTACAAACATGTAGCCTGTAATGATCAAAAAACTTATCAGTAAAGTGCGCTGATAGCCTTTGGTATCTCGCGTGGCGACTGTTTGCTCTAGATGTTCATCATGATCGTGGCTGTCTTGATTCCTATAAGCAGTATTACTTTTTCCACCACTTTCCTCACCTTCCTCAACGTGTCCATGCGTATCAGCCGGTATACTCTGATGAGCATGGTCGTTTTTTTTAGAGTTTGGATGGTCTGGATTCATAACAACACTCAATTTTGCTGATAATGGATTTGATGCTCAATATTTACTCTACATAAGGTAGAGTGGTTTTTGATAACAATGATCAACTTGTTATTATAAATTTATCATAGTCAAATATTAGAAACTGTACTGACGAAGTAAAGATAAAGGAGTAATGCGACAAATGATTATGCTAGCAATAACTCGCAAATTCTCATTACCAGCCGACAGGATCAATATCTAAAGTAAGCTTAAGATATTTAGCGCTCGGTAGGGTAAGGACGGGTTGCCACCAATGATTTAAAACATGATGCAGTTGCTGCCGATCCTTGGCCAATAGCAAAAGCTGGGCATGATAGCGACTGTTCTTTTTACTCATGGGCGCATCGATAGGACCAAGAACGGCTAAATTGTGCCCTGTTGGCAGAACGGCAATGGCATCTTTGAGTGCTTGTGTGGTGGCAGCAAGGGTTTTACCTTCGCAGCGTATCAGCGCAGCATGACTATGAGGGGGCAGTCCCATTGTTTTACGCTCTTGCAACAGCTCACGAGCAAAAGACAAATAACCGTCTTTCACCAATTTTAATAATAACGCATTGTCCGGTTGCAGCGTTTGAATCAATACCCGTCCGGATTTATCCCCGCGTCCTGCACGCCCTGCTACTTGGATCATCAATTGGGCAGTATGCTCTGGCGAGCGAAAGTCTGCAGACAAAAAGCCACGATCAGCGTTGGGTAAGCAAACGAGCGTGACATTGGGAAAATGATGACCTTTGGCAACCATTTGTGTACCGACCAATATGGCAGGATTTCCTTCATTAATACGCTGATAGATATTTTCCCAGCTGTCTTTACGCCTAGTGGTATCACGATCAATTTGAATAATGGGATAAAGCGCTTTACTGGTTTGCGGATTGGCAAAGATAGCGTGCAAATTTTCGCTTAGCCTTGTTGTTCCCATCCCTTTGGCATCTAGATTTTGACTGCCACAATCAGGGCATACAGTCGGAATATAGGCTTGCCAATCACAATGATGGCATTTTAAATAAGAGTTGCTGGAATAATTGCTACGCTGGGCTTGATTATTATAATGAACGGTTAAATGCGCGTCGCAGCGCGGACAATCTGCCTGCCAACCACACGCCTCGCATAATAAAACAGGCGCATAGCCGCGACGGTTTAAAAATATCAAAACTTGATCGCCAGCTTCTAGGGTTTGCCTTATGGCGCCGATAAGCACATCCGTCAGTCCGGTATCATAGCGCGCGCCATCATCTTGCGTTTGCTGATGAGTACTTTGCAAGCGAGCATCAATCAGCTGCATGGGCGCAGGTTTAGCATTGCCAGGGCGCGTCGATAATTGACACTCTACTAGCTTGCCCTCATCGACTAATTTTAAATGTTCAAGAGAAGGGGTAGCCGTACCAAGGACCACCGGTATTTTGGCTTGGAATCCTCGATAAAGTGCGACATCAGCAGCATGATAGCGCAAGGTATCCTGCTGTTTATAGGAGCCATCATGCGCTTCATCAACGATAATTAAGCCTAAATCTGCAAACGGATATAGTACTGCCGAACGCGTACCAATAATGATTTGTGCGTGACCCGTACGGCAATCTTGCCAACCTTGCAATCGATGAGTGTTATTTATACCAGAATGTAGCAAGACGATATGCGCAGCGAAGCGACTGGCAAAACGCGCACGCGTCTGCGGTGTTAACCCAATCTCAGGCACTAAAATAAGCACTTGCTTGCCAGCCTCTAATACTGCTTGCATGGCTTGTAGATAGACTTCAGTCTTGCCACTACCGGTAATGCCATTTAATAAAAAGCCCGTGTAGCATTTGGATTCATGTGCAGCAACAATCGCTGCAACGGCAAGCTGTTGCTCCTCATTAAGATCAAGGGGCATTTTTGCCAATTTGACAGGAGTAGGTGCTTGTTTTGGTTGAATATAGCGCTCAATCAAACCCTTATCTTCTAGTTTTTTTAAAAAAGCACGCTCCATACCTTCTAATAGTAGTACATCTTCACTTGCACCATGTTGACCATGTAGCTTTAGCATATCAAACTGCTGCTTTTGCTTTTTGGCGTTAGTACGAAAGTCGTCATCAGTGATATGTGGCAGAATCCGCCAATGGGTAATGAGTAAATCTAGTGGTTTACCTTGACGAACCAACGTGGGCAAGATGACCGCTAACACCTCACCAAGCGGATAATGATAATAACGAGCAAGCCAATAGGCGAGCTTTAGCATGCTGTTATCTAAAATAGACTCAGCATCTAAACACTTATTAATGGGTTTCAGCTTATTGAGTGGTACGCTGGTATCCACTTGCGCAATATGAGCAACCACGATTCCGATTAAAGTCTGACGACCAAAGGACACCTCAACACGACTGCCAATTTGCGGCAGTTGTATTGAGCTATTGTTTGGCGAAGCATTTGGCAAAGCACTTATATCGGACGGTAGGCTATAGTCAAATACCCGATAAAGGGGCACGGGCAGAGCAACTTGTACCAACATAAAAAGGCTTCGCAGTTTGATTAAGTCAATATGAAATAAAAATAAAGAGGGAGAGATGAATAAGCTTAGCATGAGGCTAAGCTTATGGTGACTCAATATGAAATATTGTTATTCAAGCAGTATTGAATATCTAACTTATTCAATATAGAGAATAGACTCAATTTCGACCACGCCACCTTTAGGCAATGCCGCTACTTGCACCGCTGCGCGGGCAGGATAAGGTTCAGTCAAATTAGCCATAAATACTTCGTTTAATGCTGCAAAATCATTTAAATCAGTTAACGATACATTGAATTTGACCACGTCATTTAAGCTGCCACCAGCAGCTTCACAGATGGCTTTGATGTTTTCAAATACTTGCTTCGCTTGTGCATCAAACCCTTCTTTTAGTTCCATGGTGATAGGGTCAAAACCTAGCTGACCTGAAATATAAACAGTATTGCCAACTTTTACCGCTTGTGAGTAAGTGCCAACGGCTGCAGGTGCTTTATCCGTTTGGATGGTTTGACGTGTCATGATATATCCTTATCATATTTTTTTGGTGTTTGATGTGCTAAAGCTATTTTCTAAAAGTTAGTAGAAGTGTTTAGCACGATTAAAAGTTTTACACATTTCAAAATCATCTATGTGTTAAGAGATAATTTAAAAGGCATATATTTTAACAGTTATGATGATAAAAGTATTTATAGTTGATATAAACGCATAATATTGGGGAAACCAAGTAAGGAGCGTAGTTCACGAATACCTTGGGCTAAGTGATTGCGACTACGAACAACAATATGAATGATAGTATCATTGCTACGTACGTCGACCTTTTCAACCCCTATATTTAACTGCCGCAGATTATAAATAACTTTACTGATTTGCTCGTCGCTCAGTGCTATAGACAGTTTTAAATAAGCAGGAAAACGAATTTTATTATCGTGATCTTCTGAGTCACTTTGCTTGATCGCCTTATCATTGCGCCAACGTAATTGGATGACTTGATAGGGATTGTCTTTACGAATATCGTCTAGTGAAAAGCACTTATGTCGATGCACGACCAGACCATGACGGGATAAATGTCCAACGATAGGATCACCATAAATCGGATGGCAACAATTGGCAAAATCAAGCTCAACGCCTGAAGCATTGACGATCAGTTGCTGTGGTTGGGTCATGTCATCGATACGTTCTTGCGATTGGATATCACAGACTTCATCGCTAAACAAACGCGTGACCACGAGTTGCGGTAACAACGTACCGGAGCTTATTTGCTCAAATAGCGCTGATTTCTCAGTCAGTCCACGCCATTCTGTTAGATTCTTCCAGTCACTATCGGTTAGATCGTCCAAGCTTTTTTGATAAGTTTTCAGTGCGCGATCTAGTGCTTGTCTACCATGGTGCTGCTTATCAGCCGCCGATAAATCTTTGAACCAACGCAAAATCTCTACACGGGCTTTATTAGTAACCACAAACCCAAGCCATTCTGCTTTTGGCTCAGAATGGCTATTAACCTCGATTTCTACTAACTGTCCATTTTTGACTACCGTCCCAAGCTTGGCATGTTTTTTATCAATATTAGCGCCAACCGCGACATTGCCAACCATCGGACCAACAGCATAAGCAAAGTCTAGCGCAGTCGCACCTTGTGGCAACTCATAAGCGCGACCTTGCGGGCTATAACAGATAATTTTGCTAGAATGCAGGTAATCCATCAGCTCATTAATGGTCGATACCGCGGCGGCAAAATCAGGGTTGCCTTCGTTTAAACAGTCCTCATCGACCAAATCTTTCATATTGCGTAATGACGCCTGAATGACTGATTGACTGACATCAGAGGCATGCTCTGCACCAATGACACCAAGCCTTGCGGCACTTTGCATCTGCTTAGTCAAAATCGTTACTTTAACAAAATCATTGTCACGCTCATAGATAAGCGTCAGCGATTGATTGCCGCCAGGTAAAGGTCTGCGGATATTGTCCGCGATATGACTGTCCGCAATTTGATATTTTTTAATGAGATAGTAGGCAAGTTTGTCACAAGCTTCGATATTATCTAGCACAATCTCAAACGCGTAATGGCGTAGCAGTGCATTAATCTCGCCGCGATTACGGAAAAATTGCCGGAAGATAACCACGCGATTGTCTAAGACTTTAACCATGCCATCAAGATCAAGATTATTGAGGACAATACTTAAATAACGATGAATGGCTTCTCTCTGAAAGTTGCGCCCAAGCCCATGTTGTAGCAATTTATCAGAGATCTTGTTATACATCTCAGAGTTAAGATTGCGATAACAAAGTACCTCGATATAATCAGCAATATCGTTGAGACCCATGAGCCGTGCAAAGGGCACATAAAAGTCTAAAGTTTCTTGCGCGGTGGTACGTTGTTTTTCAGGACGTACCGCATCTAGGGTCGACATATTGTGCAAACGGTCAGCAAGCTTGATAATCAATACACGTGGGTCTGCGAGGGTAGCCGTCAGGATTTTATGAAAGGTCGCCGCTTTATTTTCTTGTTTATTATGCGTCGATGATTTTAATTTGGTCACACCATCGACCAGCCTAGAAACCACTTTGCCATAACGCTGTTCTATCTGCTCATCGCTCACTTCCGTATCTTCAACCGTATCATGCAAAATTGCCGCAATGATGGTATCTCGATCTAAGCGAAAGCCAGCTAGTATCTCAGCGACCGCAATCGGATGCGTGATATAAGGCTCTCCTGACTTGCGCTTGTCTTTAATATGCGCAACATCACCGAACTCACAGGCATCAACAATATCACGGCGTTCAGCGCCCGTGAGGTAACCTACTGAACGCAGCAGATTATATTGAGCGTCATCAACTAATGGATGACTGAGTTTGGGCAAGTTTTGAATCATAAAGTCACGATCCTATGTTCTTTTACCTGCTTAAATGATGATTTAGCAAGGTAAAGAATGGCTGAATAAATGCTGAGCTATTGATATAGAGCTTAAGAATAAAGCTGAAAAATGGGCAGACTACCCTCTAATTAATCGTAAATCGCCGCCAATGTCAACCGCTAAGCAATAAGCTAATGTAAAAACTGGAGAATTCTTACTTAAGGTTAGGTTTTAAAAGCCAAACGGCTACTAAAACAGTAAAGCCAGTATCATTACAACCAAAAAACCACAGCCTATGCTGTGGTCTCTATCGTCAGTCAATACTCGTATGCTTGCTAAATTCATACTTTGTACGGTAATTTATTAGAAGCTATGATCGCCTGACAATGCTAGATCTAACGAGCTAGTAGCAAAGTTATGCTCTGGCTGATTTAAAATATCACGGGTAATTTTACCAGCAGCGATTTCACGTAATGCCAATACTGTTGGCTTGTCGTTATCAACATCAACCAACGGCTCTGCGATGCCTTTAGCTAACTGACGTGCGCGCTTGCTTGCGACCAGAACCAGCTCAAACCGATTATCAACATTATCCAAACAATCTTCAATCGTCACTCGTGCCATAAATAGCTACCTCGGTTGTTTTTACTGGTTGCGAGCATGGCGCGCCACTCAATAAAAATAATATCAAAAATATAAAAGGGGATAGCTAGACATTATAGCATTTTTTTGCTTGCAGGCGTAATTGCTTTTTGCTTGTCTGCTGATAACTATTTTCAAGATGAAGCATTAAGGCAAATCAACGCCACATTTACTCGTCTACTGTATTGTTAAGTAGATTGGTAATCGTGCGCTGATAACGCTGCTGTTGACGCTTTAGAGTCTGTCTATCGGCAACGATAATTGCTTTAAGCTCAGTTAAAGCAACCTCAAAACTGTCATTAATAATGACATAGTCAAAATTGACGTACTGCGCCATCTCATTAACAGCACCAGCCAAACGCTGCTCTATCACCTCCATACTGTCCTGTCCACGCGTTGATAAGCGTTGACGTAAAGTGGCGATACTTGGCGGTAAAATAAAAATCATGATGGCATCGGTAAAGATCTTTTTGACTTGCAGCGCGCCTTGCCAATCAATCTCCAAAATTACATCGACACCAGCGTCTAGTTGCGCGCGTACACTTTGCTCTGAGGTGCCATAATAATTGCCAAATACTTCGGCATGTTCTAAAAACTGACTTTCACTGATGGCTGTCACAAACTTATCAACGTCAGTAAAATGATAATGATGACCGTCAATCTCGCCTGGGCGCGGCTCACGAGTGGTGTGTGAAACACTGACAGTCAAGTCATTGGTGGTGGCAAGTAGCTGCTTAACCAAGGAGGTCTTGCCTGTGCCAGAAGCGGCAGTGATAATAAATAATGAACCTGTCATACAGTGTGTCCTAGTGAATTGTGTCTTGATAAATAAATAAAAGTATTCGAATTAATATAAAAGGCTGGTAAAAATAAAAAACACCATCATGTATGGTGACAAAAGTAGTAATCGATGCCTCATTATAAACTGCTTTAAAAGCAAATTATGCTAAAGTAGGGTATCGTTTTTATCCCAACTTTTGAATAAAAGTTTCGGTGGCTTAAGCTTTAAGCCTAGGCTTTTATATAAATTATCTAATGATAGGTCTTCTTATGCAAATTTATCTTGCCAATCCACGTGGATTTTGTGCTGGTGTGGATCGCGCGATTGCGATTGTCAACGAAGCACTGTTACGTTTTGAGCCACCCATTTATGTTCGTCATGAAGTGGTACATAACAAGTTCGTGGTATCCGACTTGGCCAATCGCGGTGCTGTTTTTGTGGAAGAGCTACATGAAGTGCCAGACGGCTCTATTGTTATTTTTTCCGCTCACGGGGTTTCAAAAGCTGTAGAAGATGAAGCAGAACGTCGTGATTTGACGGTGTTTGATGCCACTTGTCCTTTGGTCACTAAAGTACATATCGAAGTCGCTAAATTTGCGCAGGATGGTATGGATGCGGTATTGATTGGACATGCGGGACATCCTGAAGTAGAAGGCACTATGGGACGCTTTAACCATCGTCATGGCGGACAGATTCATCTGGTTGAAAACGAGAGCGATGTTGAAGCTTTGAGCGTACAAGATGCTGAGCGCTTAGCATTTGTGACCCAAACGACCTTATCGATGGATGATACCGCGCGCGTTATTGATGCGCTACGTGAAAAATTCCCAAGCATTCAAGGTCCACGTAAAGACGATATCTGTTATGCCACCCAAAATCGTCAAGATGCGGTCAAGGATTTAGCGGGTCGCTGTGAGGTGGTCTTGGTCGTTGGCTCACCAAACTCATCAAACTCAAATCGTTTGCGTGAATTGGCAGAGCGCATGAATTGCCGCGCGTATTTGATTGATAATGCCACTGAAATGAATAAGAGCTGGTTCGATGGGATACAAAGTGTGGGCGTGACTGCGGGTGCTTCAGCGCCTGAAGTATTGATTCAAGAGGTACTACAGCAGCTGCAAAATTGGGGTGGTGATTTGCCAAGTGAGCTGTTGGGTATTGAAGAAAATGTCACCTTTAGCTTGCCAAAAGCTTTACGAATTCCAATGACGCAAGTTGGCAAATAAAATAAGCAGGCTTTGTATATAGCGCCAGATAGGTCACATAAAATGAAACAGCAGAAAAAAAGATTTGTCTTGGCAGAAGCTAGCCTTGATGAGATCAATAAACAATTAAAAATTAATACGTTTACGATTGTCATCCTGATAGGGATGCTGATGTTAAATGCAACCCAGTTTATGAGAGATTACAGTCTGTTATATGGCGCGCTTATCGCCATTATGGCTTTCTTTCTATTTGTAATGGCTAAAAGTCGCACACTGCTGACGGTACAAAAGCAAGCCCTTATGCGCTAAACAAAGAAAGACTACCTTTCTTTTATACCTAATCAATCTATTTTAAAAAGAATCCGAGGACATTCATGTCAGCTTATTACACTTTTATAAAACGTGAGCAGCAAGCAGATGGTAGTAGTGTTGCTTATTATCAGCCAACGAAGCATGCGCAAGGCGCTTGGAACGAGCATGAGCAACATATGGCGCCAGCCACCGGCTTGCTCACTGCCGAATTACAAAGTTTTATACCACAAGAAAATATGCGCATTGCTCGTATCAGTTTAGATATTTTAGGGCTGATACCGCTTGACGATTTTATCGTGACTACGCGATGTATCCGTCCGGGTAGGACTATTGAGCTTATCGAAGCAGTGATGAGCAGTCGTGGTCGCGATGCCATCATTGCGCGTGCATGGCGCTTGATTACTCAAGATACCAGTGTCATTGCAGGGCTTGAAGATCAAAAATCCATATATAAGCCTGAAGCGTTACCCGCTTGGGATGGTATGAAAGGTTGGCCCGGCGGTTTCATTGAAAGCGTACGTTTGGTAGCTGAACCTAATCGTCGTCCTGGTAAAGGTATGGTATGGATGACCAATGATATCGACATGGTAGAGGGTATGCCTACCCATGACATGGTGCATTTATTGGGCATGGCCGATACTGCCAATGGGGTTGTACCAAGGCTTGGACTGGGGATGGCAAAACTGGAATGGATGTTCCCCAATACTGATTTGCAAATTCATATGCACCGCGCGCCGCAAGGTCGCTGGCTTGGAATCGAAGCCGTGCAGCAATACGGTGCTGATGGCATAGGGATTAGCAGCGCTATATTACATGATACGCAAGGACCTTTTGGTCGTAGTGAGCAAATTCTGACTATTCGTCCCATGCCGCGCTAATGCAAAGATGTATCCAATAGGTAGTCATTGTTTGAGATCGCTCTATGAATGAAAAGCATTTGGATGAGTTAGACAATATTTTGAGTAATTCTGAAAAACAAAACGAAAGCATGTAATTAATTAATTATACAAATCAATACTAATCGGTTGTAATGGTGTCTAACGAGGCAAGATTACTGTGTTTACAGGTTACTATGAATAAAAATAGCCGTTTTTCAGAAACATTTACAACTATTCTGGATATGTTATTAGAGGCTTATTCAGAATAGGTTTTGTACTTTCATCCATTTGCTATCCAAAGGAATATGATTATGAGCGACAACAACAGTAATAATAGCAGCGATAAAAAATGTCCTTACGCCCCGACCCAATTGACGATGAGCAACGGCGCACCAGTTGCAGACAATCAAAACAGTCTCACTGCAGGCAAGCGTGGTCCATTATTAGTACAAGATATCTGGCTAAATGAAAAGCTAGGCAACTTTGCCCGTGAAGTGATTCCAGAGCGCCGTATGCATGCTAAAGGTTCTGGCGCATTTGGTACTTTTACTGTGACCAATGACATCACTAAATATACCCGTGCGGATATTTTTAGCAAAATTGGTAAGCAAACTGAGATGTTCGCTCGCTTTAGTACCGTCGCAGGTGAGCGCGGCGCGGCTGATGCCGAGCGTGACATTCGAGGTTTTGCTTTGAAATTCTACACCGAAGAAGGTAATTGGGACATGGTGGGTAATAATACGCCTGTGTTCTTCTTACGTGATCCGCGCAAATTCCCAGACCTAAACAAAGCCGTCAAACGTGATCCACGTACCAATATGCGTTCAGCGACCAACAATTGGGACTTTTGGACTTTATTACCTGAAGCATTACATCAAGTCACCATCGTTATGAGTGATCGCGGTCTGCCAGCATCGTATAGAAGTATGCATGGTTTTGGCTCGCACACGTATAGTTTTTGGAATGAGGCCAAAGAACGTTTCTGGGTCAAATTCCATTTCCGCACGCAACAAGGCATCAAGAACTTGACCGATGCAGAAGCGGCAGAGGTGGTTGGTTCGGATCGTGAAAGTCATCAAAAAGACTTGTACGATGCCATCGAAAATCGTGATTTTCCAAAGTGGAAAATGTATGTGCAAATCATGCCAGAAGCTGAGGCGGATACCGTTCCTTATCATCCGTTTGACTTGACCAAAGTATGGCCAAAAGGGGATTACCCACTGATCGAAGTGGGTGAGTTTGAATTAAACAAAAACTCTGACAACTACTTTGTCGATGTGGAACAAGCAGCATTTGCCCCAAGTAATTTAGTACCGGGTATCAGCGTTTCACCGGATAAAATGCTACAAAATCGCTTGGTTAACTATGCCGATGCTCAGCGTTATCGTGTTGGTGTCAATCATCAGCAAATTCCGGTGAATAAGCCGCGTTGCCCTGTGATGAGCAATCATCGTGATGGTCAAGGACGTGTCGATGATAACTATGGCAGTCGCCCGCATTATGAACCAAACAGCTTTAGCCAGTGGCAAGAGCAGCCTGATTATGCTGAGCCACCATTAAAAATTGACGGCTATGCGGCGCATTATGATTTCCGTGAAGACGATAGCGATTATTTCAGTCAACCGAGAGCGTTGTTTAATTTGATGAGTGCTGAGCAACAACAAGTGCT
Organism: Psychrobacter sp. G; assembly: GCF_000418305.1. NCBI lineage: Bacteria > Pseudomonadati > Pseudomonadota > Gammaproteobacteria > Moraxellales > Moraxellaceae > Psychrobacter > Psychrobacter sp. G. Next base: position 2,494,058 of record NC_021661.1, on the reverse strand, counting down.
ATTTGAAAACACAGCGAACAATATGGCGGGTGTGCCGGACTTTATTCAGTATCGCCACATTCGCAACTGTAACTGGTGTGATGCCGCTTATGGCGAAGGCGTTGCCAAAGCATTAGGTTTAACGGTTGAAGATGCAATGGCAGCCCGTGATTCGGATCCTGCTCGTCATTTGCCTAGCTGCTTATAGCTGATAGGTTTATCTAAAAACGTATTACTAAATATACTTGCTAAATCTATTATCATTACAATGACACCGCCTCAGGAAACTAGGGCGGTGTTTTTTATTGAATCAAGTTTTTACGCTTGAAATTTTCTCCCGCGCCCCTATTAGTATAAACAGCTTAGCGGTATTCAAAACGTAAGCTCTCTAATATTCATTGAGTAAGTTTCGTTTGAGTACTGCTATCTTATAATAAGTTTTTAACATAAATTGAAGGAGTTTTTTATGAGTGAACAGAACCCAACAGACAATAAAAATGTTGATGACATTGTTTACGATATTAATGTTAATAAAGACACTGCTAATGACAGTGCCGCTAATGAAAGCAGCCCTGAATTAAAAAAACATACCTTTGAGGCGGAAGTGGCGCAACTGCTACATCTAGTGACCCACTCGCTTTACTCTAATTCTGATATCTTTGTGCGTGAGCTGGTTTCAAACGCCTCTGATGCCTGTGATAAATTGCGTTTTGAAGCGACCAATGATGACAGTCTTTATGAAGACGATGGTGAGCTAAAAATTCGCATTGCTGTCGATGAAGACGCCAAAACCATCACCTTTACCGATAATGGTATTGGGATGAATGAAGCCGATGCCATCGAAAACTTAGGTACGATTGCCAAGTCCGGTACTAAAGCATTTTTAGACAAGCTGTCTGAATCACAGAAGCAAGATGGTCAGTTGATTGGTCAATTTGGGGTTGGCTTTTATTCGGGCTTTATCGTTGCCGATACTATCAGTGTTGAAACTCGCAAAGCTGGCGAACCTGCGGATAAAGGCGTACGCTGGGTATCAGATGGTACGGGTAGCTTTACTGTTGAGCCTATCACGAAAGCGACGCGTGGCACCGCCATTACTTTGCATTTAAAAGAGCAATATAGTGAGGGCGAAGATAGCTATTTAGACCGTGGCAAAATTAAGCAGTTGGTTAATAAATACTCAGACCATATCAGCTTGCCGATTCAGATGCGTAAAGAAGTCTGGCAAGAAGATGAGGTTGAAGAAGGCAGTGACACGCCTGCCAATGGTCAAATGGTCTTAACAGACGAATGGGAAACCATTAATAAGGCCAGTGCCTTATGGACACGTTCAGCCTCTGAGATTGAAGATGAAGAGTATATCGATTTTTATAAAAATATCACCTATGACATGGACGCGCCACTAGCATGGACGCATAACCGTGTCGAAGGTCGTGTTCAGTATACGCAGCTATTGTATATTCCTAAAAAAGCACCTGTCGATTTGTACACGCGTGAGCAGCAGCATGGGCTTAAGCTGTATGTGAAGCGCGTCTTTATTATGGACGAGGCAGAACAGCTGTTGCCAATGTACCTACGTTTCGTTAAAGGTGTCATCGATTCAGCCGACTTGCCATTGAACGTGAGCCGCGAGCTATTACAAGAGTCGCGTGATGTAAAGTCTATCCGCGATGGTAACGCGCGTCGTATTTTGACTTTGCTGGCCAGTCTAGCCAACAGTGAAGACAGTGATAAGCAAGAAAAATTTGCGCAGTTCTACGCTGAATTTGGTGATGTCATCAAAGAAGGCGTTGGCGAAGACATGGGCAATCAAGAACGTATTGCCAAATTGCTGCGTTATGCAACCAGTACTCAGGATAGTGTGACGACCAGCTTTGAAGACTATAAAGCGCGTATGAAAGACGGTCAAAAAGCCATTTATTATCTCACGGCTGACAATCTAGCGGCTGCTAAAAATAGCCCACAGTTAGAGCTATTCAAAAAGAAAGGCATCGAAGTTATCTTGATGACCAGCCGTGTCGATGAGTGGGCGATGAATTTCTTGACCTCATTTGATGAGACACCGCTACAAAACATCGCCAAAGGTGCAGTTGATTTGGGCGACTTGCAAGACGAAGCCGAAAAAGCTGAAGCTGAAAAAGCGCAAGAAACCATGAAGCCTGTCGTTGATAAGCTAAAAACGGCGTTAGGCGAACGTGCCAAAGACGTTAAAGTATCGACGCGTTTGGTTGATAGTCCTGCCTGCTTAGTCGTTGGTGAAGGTGAGTTATCACCACAAATGATTCAGATGCTTAAGCAAATGGGTCAAGATGTGCCAGAAAGCAAGCCGACGCTTGAGGTTAACCCTGATCATCCATTGATTAAAAAGCTTGAAAGTAGCGAGCAGTCAGCCGAAGATTTTGATAAATTGGCGCAAGTTATTTTCGACCAAGCATTACTAGCAGATGGCGGTCAGTTAGATGATCCAGCCGCTTATCTCAGACGTGTTAATGAGCTATTGATGAGATAATATTCAAGGTTTGATAGAAGATTTTGATAAAAAAGGAGGTCTTAAATTTAAGACCTCCTTTTTTGATGGGTTTTTAAGCGAATTTTACAATTCAGCCTTATGCTCTTGACCGACAATCCGTTACAATCGCGATAGATTAGCGAGCTAAAATATTAGTCAATAATATTAATGTGCGCTATCCGTCTCTTATATTCATTTCATAGTGAATTAAATATAAAATTGATATCCCTATGCCATGTAAAAAAATTAAATGAAAGACAGTAAACGGCATGGATATCAAAATATTTTATCATTGATTTGTTTTATTTCTCTCGACTGGCTAGAGGTCTAAGTCTTTGTCACTTGCGTCGTTAAAAACCGTCTCACTGCAGCGCTTTTCGCTCAATTTCGCTGCCAATATTATTGCAACCTTGTGGATGCTAGTAGGCTCAACACGGGCATTCTCTTGGGTTAAACCTACCTTTGTTCAGTTCGCTGTATTTGCGCTATTGGCTTTGGGTAGTAACGTCCTATTTTCTTGGTTAGCCGCTCCAGACGGCAGTATATTCAATGAGCAAGGATTGGTAAGCTATCTCATATGGCCGATGATTATTCTGCTTGGCGGCATTATTCTGGCACGGCGCGCAGGCAATCAAGCACTGGTTTTTGTGCCTGTCGTACTGTGGTTGGTTGCTGATACTTTATCTGCTCTATTACAAAGCTTAGTACAGTTTTTAGGTAGCTATAGCTGGTTGCCCGATTGGAGTTATTCGTTTTTACCAACGCTATTTTTGGTGCTGTTTTTATGGCAGACCTTGGCATTGTTATGGATATTTTCTCGTCGCCTGCGTATACCGTGGTGGGAGCGGATCATCGTCATCATCGGTGCTGTTGCACTATTGACGATATGGCAGCGTAACGTCGCTGACCAGCCCATATTTAAGCAGATACCCGTAGAGCCAGTATTAGAAGAAGCCGCCTTATATGAGCAGCCGCGTTTATTACAAGAGGCGCTGGCTCGTATAGATCCTAGTATACCGGGCAAAAGTGATTGGTACTTTATGGGTGTGGCGGGATTCTCTGATCAAAACGTCTTCCGTTCTGAGATTAATAAAGTACGTGAGCTGTTTGATGTGCGTTTTGGTACTAGCGGGCATTCATTGGCACTGATTAATAATAACTACACTTGGCTAGATGAGCCAATTGCCACCAAAACCAGTATTTTACGCGGCTTAAAAAGAATTGGTCAGCAGATGAACGCTGATGAAGACGTGTTATTTATGACACTATCGTCGCATGGCGATCAGGATTTTATCCATTTATCTAATCCACCGCTTGCGATGGATAATCTGGATGCAACATGGCTGCGAGAGTCGTTAGATGCCTCAGGTATTCGCTGGCGTGTTATCGTGGTATCGGCTTGTTATTCAGGTTCGTTTATTGATGAATTAGCGTCGCCGACGACAGTGGTGATTACCGCTTCGGCAACAGACAAGATGTCATTTGGCTGTACCAATAGTGCTGAAATGACCTATTTTGGGCAAGCATTTTTTGCTGAAAGCTTAAGAGAAAACACCAGTTTTTCTGCTGCCTTTAAAGACGCCGCTTATCGAGTAGAAGAGCGTGAGATCTCTATGGGTTTTGAGCCATCAGAGCCGCAAATGGTGATCGGTAGTTTGATGGAAACGGCGTTGCCAGCATTTGAGCAAGTGTTATTTGATAAAACACGACCGCCGCTTGCTAGCATTATAGATACTTCGAATGCGACAACGACTATCAATATTTCACCGGGTACGGGCGCAGATACAGTTGTAGATGATAAGAACACAGCGAACTGATTTTTATCCCATTTTTAATCTGATGCTTTTTTAAATAAGCATCTGTTTTCAACTATTTTATCTTAGCTAAAAAGGATAATGCTTATGAATAATTCTTATAACCACAGTCTCTCAGCCAGCACCCAGCTTACGCAAAAAAGTGTCAATCGTTGTTTTGATGGTGAGCAGCGTTATTACAGTCATCAATCAGCGGCTACCAAGACGCCGATGACCTTTAGTATTTATCTGCCTGATGAGGCACTAGCAGGGCAGCGTTGTCCGGCGATTTTATATTTATCAGGTCTCACTTGTAATGCCGATAATGTGACCCACAAAGCGCATTTTCAACAAAAATGTAGCGAGCTTGGTATGATATTTATCGCACCGGATACCTCTCCTAGAAGTAGTGAAGGTAGCGAAAGAAGTGAAGTGCCAAACGATGAGCGTTATTTTGTTGGTCAAGGCGCAAGCTACTATGTCGATGCGACGCAAGCACCTTGGGCTGAGCATTTTAATATGCAAAGTTACATCGTTGATGAGCTGTATGATTTATTACGCTCAGAGTTTCCGATTGATAGTATTGGTATCACGGGTCACTCGATGGGTGGTCACGGTGCCTTATTATTAGGCTTTAAATTCCCAGGCAAGTTTGTGAGTGTGTCAGCTTTATCACCTGTGTGCGCCGCTAGTGAGTCGGCATGGGGTCAAGCAGCTTATACAGAGTATTTTGGTGATGACAAGAGCTTGTGGGCGCAAGCAGACGCTTCTCAGATAATTGAACAATTCGGTCAGCAATACTCAAGCATCTTGGTTGACCAAGGCGCTGCCGACGAGTTTTTAGCGGATGGTCAATTACAAACGTCAAAGTTACAACAAGCCTGTACAAAGGCCAAGCAGCCATTAACATTGCGCTATCAAGCCGGTCACGACCATAGCTATTATTTTATTCAAACAGTGATCAATGAGCATATTGAACATCACTGGCGTATGGCACAGCTTAGCTAAAATTTGCTCTCATATTGTTCGTTATTGTGTTTCAGATTTAAAAGGTCATACCTATGGCAAGTTATCAAGACTTAAGTACCGTTACTGCCGATACTCCATCAGTAGAGGATAATTCTGTTGCTACTAAAGCCACGCTTGCCACCATGCAAGCGGATATGGATGCTGCTTTAAAGAATAAACAGCGAGACCATACCAGTACCAATTTAAGTAATCCTCAAACTCATGCAGTCAAATCAAGCTCAGTTATCGCCGCTTCTAGCAATGATATGACTGTTCATGCCCTCGATGAGTCACAAGTGTCGCGCGTGATAGAGATGGCGTGGGAGGACAGGACACCGTTTGAGGCGATAGAGCATAGCTATGGTCTCAATGAGTCCGGCGTCATTACACTTATGCGTCAGGTGCTAAAACCGTCCTCGTTTCGCTCATGGCGTCAACGTGTGAGCAATCGCGCTACCAAGCATGAAGCGATACGAGGTTTTACGGTAGGTCGTGCTTATTGCAAAACCCAATATAAACCGCGCTAATTGTCTGCATGTGTCTGTATCTGCTGAGTCTACCTATAATATCGATACTCAGTACCCATTATAGACCCTGATTATCCGTTATAATAGACATACGTATTATTCGTGCTATGCATACATCTATATATTAAATCCTTAGTCAAATATCCATTAGGTAGCTCAATTATGATCAGTCCCTCTAAGCCGTATCTAATCGCCCCTTCTATATTATCTGCTGATTTTGCCAAATTAGGTGAAGAGGTAGAACGTGTATTGGCGTCTGGTGCTGATGTCATCCATTTTGATGTGATGGATAACCATTATGTACCCAATTTGACGTTTGGTAGCATGATTTGTAAGGCGCTGCGTGATTATGGGATTGATGCACCAATTGACGTGCATCTAATGGTGAGCCCTGTTGATAGTATGATTGAGCAGTTCTTAGAGGCGGGTGCCAGCATTATCACATTTCATCCGGAAGCAAGCTCGCATATCGATCGTTCTTTGCAGTTGATTAAAGATGGCGGCGCTGAGTGTGGTTTGGTATTGAATCCAGCAACGCCATTGCATTATTTAGACTATGTCATGGATAAAGTGGATCAGGTCCTACTGATGAGTGTCAATCCTGGCTACGGTGGTCAGTCATTTATTGAAGGGACGCTAGAAAAGGTTCGCCAAGTACGTCAGCGTATCATTACTAGCGGTCGTGATATTAGATTAGAAGTAGATGGCGGTATCAAAGCCAATAATATCCGCGCCATTGCCGAAGCAGGTGCTGATATGTTCGTCGCCGGTTCAGCGATATTTAATCAAGAAGATTATAAAGCAGCAATCGATGCCATGCGTGCAGAGCTTGCCTTGGCAAATGGGGAGTAACGCCCCATATAGTAAGTTATATACTATTAAATAGTAAAGTTACCTATTATTAATAGCCGCTGTATGACTGATTATATTAAGCGACACGTCAGCTAAAGGTAAAATATGAATATGCAAAATGCAAAACATCGAGCTGGGTCCCAGCAAGCCTCGCAATCACGTAGCTTAGTGCCAAAAGGTATTACTATTGGCTTAGCCATGTTCGCCCTTGTTCTGAGTCTAGCTGGTTACGGCTTTCGCCTGATGGTTGGTGAAGATGCCGGTGAAGTATTACGCCACGCGGCGGTGATCGTACCCGCATTTATGCTAGGCATTCCCCTTTTATTTTGGCTAGGTTCACGCCTACTTAACAAGGTTAAAGATATGCATATAGAGAGCTGGAATGCCATTAGTTTGGGGTATTTGACCTCTTGTATCTCAATGCTGTGGTTAATGGGTACTTATAGTTAAGTTTTTATTAGTAGAGATAAAGCTCCTTAATAAAGATAACCTTGTAATATTTTTATAAGTTGTTTTTTGATACACTTTTTCACCGTTAAGTCATGCTCTATAAGCTTGACTGGAATTCTACATGAGAATCATACCGACCAGTATTGCCAATATTATTTATCCAAAAGACTTACCAAATGGTTTATTTACCAGCTTAATTATTGCCTGTCTGTTGCTAGGTCTGTCTTCGCTTCGTCATGGAACTGATTGGCAAGGCTGGCTACACGTCTTTGAAAACTGGCTGCTCATGTTATTGATACTGCCAACCGCGACTGCGACAGTAGCGTTACCGTTCAAATATCGTGATCCGACATTAGAGTTAAAGCTCATGTACTATCTCGGTATGTTTGTTGCTTTCTTATTTACCCTAGCAAAACTGCGTTACTGGCGTTAAAGGCTGGTAATTTCTATAAAACTAAGACTATCGAGCCTGAGTTGTGCAAAAGACTTATAGAACAGCCCTTGAATTATAGCGCCAAAGCGTCCATTGTATGAATAAGATAGTTTTGCCCGCATGACTGTAAGACAGTAGCTTTAGTAAGTGGAATCAGCGCGTTTTTTACAGGTATAAATCGGGATAATAAGGATACAATGAATGCCATACGATATCGATAATGAGATTGAAGTAGATAATGACAGTACCGATCAGTTTGCAGGGTTTGCCAAAGAGACGACCCTTGAGCTGGTAGAAGCAGACGATGGCAAATTGCTCTTACGTGATGCTGAACAAGATGATGCGCCGCTGATGACCATTGATTTTTCTGATAAGTTAAAAGAGATATTAGGTAGTGATACCCAAGCGATTGGGCAGCATATGATTCATGCTGCAATCCAAGTTATTATGCAAAAGCAGATGAGTCAATGGCATGCGCATGTCTATGACAAAGAGCCGACGCACTATAGTTAATGATGTATAAATCAATAGCAAATAGATAAATAGTAGTCAGTCTAAATAACAACAATAAAAAAGGGTTTATCAATTGATAAACCCTTTTTTTGTTCAAATAAAACCATTTATAAAAATGGAGATTATTTGATTTTTGCTTCTTTAAAGATCACATGCTGGCGTACTTTTGGATCAAATTTTTTGATTTCCATTTTGCCAGGCATAGTGCGCTTGTTTTTGGTAGTGGTATAGTAATACCCAGTACCAGCTGTTGATACTAATTTAATTTTATCTCTCATGATGGCTTTCCTGTAAATGAGCGGTCTTCAATCGATAGGTATGGGTCTAAAGTATTAAGTGGCTGTAGATAGTATCCAGTCATAAATATATGGGCTGGTAAATATTCAGCATAGCAGCAGCCTAAATAGCGACATTCATCGATAAATTAGACTGCCAATATTTACTTAAACTTTTTGACCTTGTGCGCGTAGATCTACTAGCACTTTATCGATACCCAATTTGTCAATGATGCGCATACCTTTGGTAGACACACGTAGACGTACAAAACGATTTTCAGACTCTACCCAAAAACGATGGTTATGAAGGTTTGGTAGAAAGCGACGACGGGTTTTGTTGTTTGCGTGCGAAACATTATTACCCACCATAGGGCGCTTTCCAGTCACTTGGCAAACTCGAGACATGGCGAACTCCTAATCTATGAGGTATGAGTTTTTCTCATACCAGTCTGGGCAAGTTGCACGTTTTTGCGGCATGGACACAGCAAGCGGCAGCTTTGCACCAAACAAAACTATATGAATGTTGAGTTGATATTACTGTTATCTAAAGGCAAATAACAAGCATACCAATTCAGAAAATTTTAAAGCCGACATTTATACCATAAAAGAGATGAATACTCAAATATTTTTGTGATAACTGTTGGATTAAAGGAGGGCTATTATACCCTGAAATGAAGGCACTATGTTGTTGATTATTTAATAATAAGGATTCACTTTTTAGTTGTAAGTTATGACAAAAGTCAGTAAAGTCTCAGTTATATATTTAATACAATCTGTTAATACTACTGGCATTATTGTAAATGTATGTATCATTACCAATCCATTAGGATTCCGTGTAATGATTTTGCCTGTTTACTTATATAAATGATTGCCGTTGCGGAGTTCCAAACATGTCATACAGCTCATTACCATTCACTTTTAAGTTATTTCAGCTCACCTTTTTAACCTGCGCATTGGCACTGGCTGGTTGTGGTGGTGGAGATGGCACGGATATAATTGCGCCTGCCCCTGATTTGGGTCCTGAAAAGCCTAGCAATGGTAGCAACGGTGAGGATGGAACAGGAATACCAGTAAGTGCTATCAATGTAACACCTATAACTTTAATAGATTCCTATGGCAAAGTAACTCGTACTATTACGTCAGTTGGAGCGAGTGCAACAGTGATAGTAACTGATGGTAATAGAAATCCAGTAAGCAATGCTTTGGTATCCTTTCAAGCTGAAGGTGTTATATTTGGTACTAGCAATAACACTGTTTTGACGAATGAAAAAGGTGAGGCATCTATATCCGTCAAACCTTTAGATAGTGCAAATACAGGAAGCTATCAACTCAGCGCAACTGTTAATTATAATGATTTGACCAAAACTACGCCTGGCTATAACTTTTCTTTACAGGCTATACAAGTGTCACTAACTGAATTTACATTGTCATCTACCAGTTTGGACTCGGGTAGTAATACAAATATCACTCTCAAAACAAAAGATGCAATCAATGACGTCTACCAAAACGATGTTACTGTAAACTTCACTACTAGTTGTGGCAGTTTTGATAGTAATAGTGTCATTTCTAGCAATCAAGGTGATGTAAGTACAACTTATAAGGCTATTGATGATAATGGTAACTTATGTGAAGGTGCACAAACCATCACTGCTACTCCTGCGAACAATCCAGTAAACAGACAAACAAAGACTATAAACATCTCTGGTATTGAAGCGAGCTCAATATTTTATACCACAACTGAGAAACTGCAGTTAGGAGCAAGTAATAGTGGCTCATCAAGCTCAGGTCAGATAGAGTTTACTGTATTCGCAAATGGCAGACCTGCTGCCAATCAGCAAGTTGAAATAAGTAAATTGCAGGTACCTACTGACTTTAGTTTTGTAACATTAAATAACCAAGCCCCCAGAACAGTAACTAGTGATTCGCAAGGTAAGGTCGTCGTCAACTTATATCCAGGTGCATTACCAGGACCTGTAGAAATTAAAGCCACCTTAAAATCAAATACCAGTATATTTGCCTTATCAAAAGACGTCTCTGTAGCGACAGGACGTGCAACTCAAAATGGTGTTAGTATTTCGTTGAGCAAAAACGTATTAGCTAATAGTGTAGATGGCGATACTGCAACCATTACAGTACGATTAGTAGATAGAGTGGGTAACCCTGTACCTGATGGTACGGTAATGAGTTTCGTCAGTGAAGGTGGTAGAGTAACGCCAAGTTGCGCGACTAACAAAGGAATATGTACGGTTGAGTTCAGTACTCAAAACCCACGTCCAGTAGATAATCGTGTCGCAGTAATTGCTTATGTAGAAGGTGATAAAGCTTATATTGATAAGGATGGCGATAATCAATTTAGCGCTGGTGATATATTCACGCATAACATCGGCGACTTCTTCCGTGATGATAACGAAAATAACAATTATGATTCTGAAGCTGGCGAATTTGTATATAGAAGAGGGGCTACTGGCGCTGTTTGTGCACCTTCTTCTAACTCTCAACCAAATATTGAAGAGACCTGTGATAATAAGCTGTCAGCTATCTTACGCCAACAGTTTATACTAGGTTTAGCTTCCGATAGTCCAGTATATGAGGGTTTACCTGGTTCTCTTAATCCTAATTTAGGAAAGACGGCAATCACCCGAGCTTTTAAAATGTATGGTAATAGTGCACGTACGGTCAGTATGCCGTCAGGAACTACCATTAGTGTTGTGGCTGAAGATAAGACTGACTACTCTCCTACGGTAGAACTGACGAATGGTATAATACAGGTATCAAATGCTGAGCCAAATACTACGGCTATTGTTAAATCAGGTTCAACCTCTATTAGTGTTTCAATCAGTGGGAACGGTACGGGTTCAGTAAGTACCACGTTGCCAGAAGGGTCATCCTTAACTGTAGCAAATACGAATGTGACCTGTGAAGCAGAACTTACTTCTGGCAATTTGAAATTACCTAGTATTATTAATCTAGGAGTTGGTAAAGTAGTTGATAGCGCGGTAAGCTATAAGTTCGAATATAGCGGCTGTCGTCCTAATGATAAAATCAAAGTATCAGTAACAACACCAGCTCCAGCCGCTACTACGACAACGACCACAATATCTGTCATATAGTAAGCATCTTACAATATTATAAATACAAAAACCCTCAACCCTCGCGTTGGGGGTTTTATCTCTATAATCTCTATAATCTCTATAATCTCTATAATTAAATATAATCTCTATAATTAAATATAATTAAATATAATTAAATATAATTAAATATAATTAAATATAACCAACTCAATCAGCAAATTCTTGCAAAAACGATTAGAATAGTCGGTTTCCTATGCTGTTAGCTATATTCAAAGCAAGCAGCAAGTTTTATTTTTAATTGAGCGTACTATGTCAGACACCGCAACGATTGCTTCACCAAAAACGTCACTTCAAATGACACTTAAAGAGATTCCTACTATTACTGCTACAGCGACCCTATTGATTAAATGCCGTGACCAAGCCGGTATCGTACAAGCCGTATCTGAGTTTATTCATCGCTATGGCGGCAATATCATTACGTTAGATCAGTACTCAACGGCCCATGAAGGCGGTCAATACTTTATGCGTTTAGAGTTTGCCTTAGCGGGATTGAGTGAGATTATCGATAACTTTGAAGCCAGCTTTGCGCATACCGTTGCCAAACGCCACAATATGGAATGGCGCTTACATGACAATGCGATTAAGACCAAAGTTGGTATCTTGGTATCTAAATTTGATCATGCCTTATTAGACTTACTATGGCGTCATCAGCGCGGCTTGCTCGATTGCGAGATTACCTGCGTGGTAAGTAATCATATTGCTTTACGCCAATCAGTAGAAAATTTTGGTATCGCTTTTTATCACGTTCTAGTGACCAAAGATAATAAAGTAGAAGCAGAAGAGAAGATCCATACATTGATGGCGGGTAATGATTTATTGGTGCTAGCGCGCTATATGCAGATATTGTCGTCAGACTTTGTTAAGCGCTGGCCGATGCAGATTATCAATATTCATCATTCGTTCTTGCCTGCGTTCGTTGGTGCTGACCCTTATCGTCAAGCTTACGATAAAGGGGTAAAGTTGATTGGCGCAACCGCCCATTATGTGACTGCTGAGCTCGATCAAGGACCTATCATTGAGCAAGACGTGCACCGTGTGACACATCGTCAAGGTGTCACTGAACTGCGCGCTATTGGTCGCGATATCGAGCGTAATGTATTGGCACGCGCAGTCAATTGGCATGTACAAAATCGCGTGATTGTCGCAGGGAATAAGACGGTAGTATTTAATTAGGTTTTCATTAGAGTGGTTTGAAATTTAGAACAGAGTATTAAAAGATATTTAATAAAAAAGCTGCGAGTATTCTTATTTAATACTCGCAGCTTTTTACTATATTACTATTGTGAAGCTGGTTCTATAACACCATCTCTAATACAAACTTGCTACCGACAAAGCCAATCGCTAATAAAATAAAAGCATAGATAGTCATATTAGCGGCACGTTTTCCGCGCCATCCAGCACGCCAATTACCGATAAGTAATGCACCAAACAGCAGCCAAGACATCAGGCTAAAGGCTGTTTTGTGCACAAGATGCTGCGCCATCAAGTCATCTACGTAGATAAAACCAATACCCAGTGCAACGCTCAGCAGGACAAAGCCGACCAATAGCATATCGAATAATAGGCTCTCCATGCTTTGAAGAGACGGCAGCTTGTTGACCCAAAAGCGGTGAATCGATTGATGCTTAAGCTCACGTATTTGTAGTCGCAAAAATAGCGCTTGTACCGCTGCCATCAGCAGCACACAATATGCGGCAAGCGACAGCAAGATATGAGACTCAAGCCCAATGCTAATATCTGTAATCGGACGATAAGGCGCGCGTCCAATATGACCGATTAGCATACCTACAAGAGCGGTCGGTGCCGCGAGGATACCCAGACTGACAATAGGTCGATACAGAGAAAACATGACGTAAAAAAACAAAAAGAATAAGCTGACCAAGCTGATGATATTAAACAGATTGAAATTTAGCCCATAGAGTGTGACTATGTGTGGATAAAGTAGCGCTGCGTGTGCCAACATGCCCACAAATAATAAGCCTAAGCTTGGGCCTTTATGGATAGGTCTATCTTGAATCAGCGCCCAACCAATATAGATGCTGACTAAGAAGTAAGCCATCGCAGCAAGTAAAAATGCAAGTTGCAAGATATAAAACCTCATCTCATAATGCGCGCAAAATACGCGCTTAATTTCATGCTAAAGTGGTATTATTAGAATAATTACCCAATTTATCATAAAATGGCACTCAATTGAGCACCGTCTTATGTATTCCTGATAAATGCTTAGCAATTGAGCTTGAATACCTGCAATCGCATACCCTAATAGTTTTTATCAACTCTTTCATTTATGAAGAGTTAAGCTTAATCCAGAATTATTTTAACTGAGAGTTATTTATGTTTGATACTTTAACAGAACGATTGTCGTCTAGTCTGCGCAATATCGCAGGCACGGGGCAATTGACCGAAGACAATATCAAAGACACTTTACGCGAAGTACGTATGGCGCTGCTGGAAGCCGATGTGGCATTGCCAGTCACTCGTGATTTTGTGAAGCGTGTCAAAGAGCAAGCGCTTGGCGCTGAAGTGCTTAAAGAGTTAGCACCAGGACAGGCATTTGTCAAAATCGTCCATGACGAGCTGACTGAAATGATGGGCAGTGCCAATCAGCAGCTTGAGATGACAGGTAAGCCGCCGGTTATTTATCTGCTAGCAGGTCTGCAAGGTGCTGGTAAAACTACCACTGCCGGTAAATTGGCCAAGTTCTTACAAGAGCGCCATAAGAAAAAAGTCATGCTGGTATCTGCTGACGTTTACCGCCCAGCAGCGATTGCCCAGCTTGAGCAAGTCGCTGGACAAGTAAATGCCAAGTTCGTCAACTCAAGTAGCGACGAAAACCCGATTGATATCGCCTTGCGTGCTATTGAGGAAGCTAAAATTCAATATCAAGATATCTTGATTATTGATACAGCTGGTCGTTTGGCTATTGATGAAACCATGATGGATGAAATCAAGGCGTTAACCGCTGCGGTCAATCCTTCTGAGACACTGTTTGTTGTTGATGCGATGACTGGTCAGGATGCGGCAAATACTGCCAAAGCCTTTAACGATGCGCTGCCATTAACGGGCGTTATTTTGACCAAGACTGACGGCGATGCTCGTGGCGGTGCGGCGCTTTCTGTACGCGCCATCACAGGTAAGCCGATTAAGTTCTTGGGTCGCGGTGAGAAACTAGATGCGCTAGAGCTGTTCCATCCTGAACGTATTGCCCAGCGTATTCTTGGTATGGGTGACGTCTTAAGTCTAGTTGAAGAAGTTGAGCAAAAGATTGACCGTGATAAAGCCGAAAAAATGGCGAAAAAGATGCAAAAGGGCGGCGAGTTCGACCTTGAAGATCTATTGACCCAGTTTCAGCAAATGAAAAGCATGGGCGGCATGGCAGGCTTCTTAGATAAGATGCCAGGTATGGGCGGCTCTGATATGCAAAAAGCCGTTGAAGATGCCAAGCCTGAAGAAAAAGTACGTGAGATGGAAGCGTTGATCAATTCGATGACGCCATTTGAGCGCAAAAATCCTGATAAAATCAATCCAAGTCGTAAGCGCCGTATTGCTGCAGGCTCAGGTCGTGAGATTCAAGACGTCAATCGTTTGCTCAAGCAGCACAAGCAAATGGCAAAAATGATGAAAATGATTTCTAAGCCTGAAGGCATCAGTAAAATGATGAAATCGATGCAAGGGTTGATGGGCGGCGGCAGTGGAGCAGGCGGCGGTGGTCCATTATTCGGCGGTGGCGGTCAGCAAGGTGGTGTTAAAGATGTGAACCCACAGCAAATGGCAAAGCAGATGGGACTTGACCCAAATAACATGCCAAGCACTGAAGAGATGCAAAAACAGATGCAAGAGCTACAAAACCAAGCGCCGAAGAAGTTTAAAACACGTTTTTAAATGATTTAGTGCTACTGGGAAATATTGATAGTAAAAACCTCAAAGCTAAATGAGCTTTGAGGTTTTTTCATATTTTGGATATTTGAGTGAATTCTCATAAAGAATGCATGAAAAATATAGAAAGTAAGTCAATTAATCTGTCCTAAATGCTATGATAGGCGCTGTTTTACGATGTCAAGAGAATTAGCCGAGGTTATGATGTTTTTAGCAATGGATACCGTGTTCGATCAGTGTTCGATCGCCATTTTAGATGCCAGCGGTCAAGTGTTATCGAGTCATACTGAGACAGGTAAGCGCCAGCAGACGCAGCAAATCTTACCGATGATTGACGCGGCATTATCTGAGGCGCAACTAAAACTGGCTGACATACAAGCGCTTATCTTTAATCGTGGTCCTGGTGCCTTTAGTGGTATACGAATCAATACGGCAGTGGTACAGGCGCTATCTGTCGCGCACGATATTCCTTGTGTGGGCGTTTCAAGCCTGCAAGCGATTGCGCAAGCGGCGTATCAGCAACAGGGTTTAAGCGAAGTATACAGTGCTCTTGATGCGCGTATGCAGCAGGTATATTTTGGGCAATATGCTCTAATAGACAATATTATGCAGGCGGTTAATCAAGACAATGGCGAAGATACTGAGCAGCTACTTGATTATGATAGCCAGACAGCGCTAGAGATTCCTATCGTTGGCAATGGTGCCGGTTTATTAAGTCTACATGACGGTCAGATTATTTATGCTGATATCCATCCTGATGCGACCGTGATAGGACAATTGGGTGTGGCTCAGTTTATGGTCAATGGCGGAACAGAAGCGGCGCAAGCTTTACCCAAATACTTACGCAATCAAGCGTGGAAAACGTTGAAAGAGCAAGGTAAGGCTTAGTATACCCTTTCTATATTCAGTGCTTATAAAGCTTTCAAGTGTCGCACGCGACAATAACAGTATTACGAATATAACAATATAAAACAAACGCCTTTACTGTTTTCGGAATTTCTTAGGAATAATTTTGTGGATATTATTTTATTAATTCAAGCTGTCATCATGGGTATCGTTGAAGGTATCACTGAGTTTTTGCCCATCTCTAGCACGGGATATTTAATTCTATCCGCCGATTTGATGGGTTTTTGGACCAAAGAAAAAGTCGATTTGTTTGTGGTGGTGGTGCAGTTTGGTGCTATTTTGGCGGTCATATATGATTATTGGGGCAGACTCTGGCAGGCACTGATGGGTTTGCTGACGGGTAAAGCAGAAGGCATGAGTAATCCTCGTCAGCTAGGACTTAGCCTGATTGTCGCGACTATTCCGGTGATGATTGTTGGTTTCACTTTTGCTGATGAGATAAAAGCCTATTTATTTAACCCTATCGTCGTGGCGATTATGCTGATTATCGGCGGTTTGCTGATCTTTTATGTTGAGAATCGCCCGAAAGCCATTATTGCAGAAGAAGCAGAAGACGTTAGCCTAAAAACAGCTTTGATGATAGGTTTGCTGCAATGTTTGGCATTGATACCCGGTACATCACGCTCAGGTGCGACGATTATTGGTGCGCTGTGGCTTGGTGTCTCACGTAAAGCCTCCGCTGAATTTTCATTCTTTTTGGGTATTCCGGTTATTATTGGTGCGGCTCTACTAGATTTTATTAAGCATCGTGACGTTTTAACCAGTAGCGAAGATTGGTTAGTGCTAGGCATTGGTACTGTCGTATCGTTTATCGTGGCCTTGCTTTGTATTCGCTTATTGGTCGCTTGGGTCAGTCGCCGTGACTTTAAAATCTTTGCATGGTTGCGTATTGTCACCGGTGTATTGGTACTCATAGCCGCTTGGGGTTTTGGTTATCAAATGGCAGGCTAAGTTTGTTGGTGGAATGTTTTGATGGTAATTCATGCGCTTGTAAATACTAGAAAGGAATGGCGGTCATGACCAATTTGAAGCAAGTGCTGACTGCTGAAATGAGCTGCCAACTACTTTATGTTAATGAAACGCAGGCCAGTCAAGTCGAAAGCTTGCAGGCACTCATAGCTGAGCATAAGCTACCCATTATTTTGAATACTGAACTGGTGACAGAGAAATTAAATCAAAAACGTCGCCAGCAGTTAAGCCAGATAGCTACCCAACCTATATTGCTGTTAGATGAAAAAGATAAACTTTCATGGTTGAGTGATGGGTTAAGCGTTGCCCCTGAATGGGATAAAATGCAGCGGCGCGTAGTTAGTGCAGGGCGTAAGTCTGAGCTTTTATTACAAGCAGCGAAATTGACCGCAGATAGTCAGGTCATTGATGCAACTGCTGGTTTTGGTCATGATAGTCTGATACTGGCGAGTACCGGAGCCCAAGTTACCATGCTTGAGCAGCAGCCATTGATGGCGTTATTGTTGCTTGTAGAGCAGCTGCGTATGAGTACGCTGCCAAATTGGCAAAAGCTGATGTCACGTTTGCAGATTATTAATACCGATGCGCTTACTTATTTTGCAAGGTTTAATAACTATCTAGGGGCTGATAACGAGCAAGCCATTGATGTGATATATCTTGACCCTATGTTTCCAGAAGACAGTTATCAAGATAGCAAGACGGGGAAGGGCGCGAAAGTCGGTAAGCATATGCAAGCGTTGCATCAATTAGCGCATCCGCCAACGTTAGATGAAGAGCAGCAATTACTACAATCTGCACAAGCCGTTGTCAGTCAAAACGGTCAAAAACAAGGTCGCGTCATCGTTAAGCGTCCACAATTTGCGCCGTCACTTGCTGATCAACAGCCAAGTGAAAGCTGGAATAATGAAGCAGTACGTTTTGACGGTTATTTCGTTTAATAATATCAAATAAGACAGCTTATAAATTTAGGAGCAGGGAATGTCTGTATTAATCATTTGGGTGATGGGTGCGGCGCTATTGTTAATCAATATTATGCTGCGTACCAGAATCTTGCGCCTTGAAGCACGTCTAAAAGAGTTAAGTAATCCTAAAGAGCAATTGGCATTTTTACGCCAGCAAGCTGCACAAAAAGAGAAAGTTGCTGCGATTAAAGCCTTACGCAAGCAATATCCCGAGCTATCACTCATTGAAGCCAATACGATGTGGCAACAAGTCTAGTGGCATTATTAGTATCAAAAAAAGTATAGTCGATTCAATTTAAAAAGAACACAGTACTGCTGGGATAAATTTTACGAAGCCTCTGGAGTGCGAAGCGCACGACAACCGAGAGAAATTTATCCCAGCATAATGCTATTCTAAACGTAACTCTTTTATATTGAACTCACTATAGCGTACGCCAAGTTCTATGTACTAAATTGCTATGCACTCAAATCATTATTTACTATTTTCTATCCATGATAATTAAAACGCCATGACATTTAACGACAAGCTACAAGCTTATATTCAGCTGACACGTTTTGATAAGCCAGTAGGTATTGAACTGCTACTATGGCCAACATTATGGGGTGTATTATTCGCTGCGATGGGGCAGGCGCAGCAACAAGGTGCAGGCATTACGGCAGGGCTACCCAGTTTCAGTATCTTTGTGATTTTTGCCCTTGGAGCGATATTGATGCGAGCAGCAGGCTGTGCGATTAATGATTTTGCCGACCGTAAAGTCGATGGTCACGTAAGCCGTACTAAAGGTCGTCCGTTAGCTGATGGACGTCTGTCTGCTAAAGAGGCAATTGCAGTTTTTTTAGTATTAGTATTATTGAGTGCCAGTCTATTACTGTTTTTACCCATTCAAGTATTCTATTGGTCGTTTGGTGCCGTCATATTGGCGTTTATTTATCCATTTATGAAACGTTATACGCATTTGCCGCAAGTCTTTTTGGCAGCGGCTTTCGGCTGGGCGATACCGATGGCATATGTCGCGATACAAGGCGCGCCTGATATCTGGTGTTGGTTGTTATTCCTTGCTTATATGTGTTGGACAGTTGCTTATGATACTCAATATGCAATGGCTGACCGAGAGGATGATATAAAGATAGGGGTTAAATCAACCGCGATATTATTTGGTCGTTATGATGTGATTATCATCTCGTTACTACAGATGTTGTTTTTAGTTATCATGGGCGCAATCATGTGGCATTATTTTGCGCCGACCAGTTTAGGTATTACGCCAGTCTTTGGCTTAGCGTTAGTCGCGATGATGTTTGCTAAGCAAAACAGTGCGTGTGCCAGTCGTAATGCTTTGGCTTGTTTTAAAGCATTTTTAGCCAATATATGGGTAGGACGTTACGTTTTTGTTCTTATAGCCATCGCTTGTATCTGGACGACTTTTAATGGATAAGATCAATAAATTTTCGAGACTAAAGACCAAGAAATCATCTGCGCATAATATGCCTAAGAGTGATTATGAGGCAAGATTGGCTGAACATGGACTAACACGCCAGCAGGTCATCGAGACGGAGCGTAAATTGGCAAAGTTTGCCAATACCATGGATTCGCTCGTACGTGTGCCTTTTACCAAGCAAGGTATGGGCGCAGATGCTGCGCTTTCGACCATTCCGCTGGCAGGAGATTTAGCAGGTCTGGTGTTAACCAGCTATGCGTTTATATTGGGTCGTCAGCTCGGTGTACCCGCGCATAAAATGACGCCCGCTGTTAGATTGGCACTGATTGATATGGTCGTTGGTATCGTACCGGGTATCGGGACGCTGCTTGACATCTTTATTCGTCCTAGTCGTAAGACCTTAGGCATCGTGCATGAGCATCTACAAAACGAGTATGGCATCACCGAAACCATACATATGGATCGACCGTTTTTGCATCAATCACTTGAAGATAAGCAGCAGAGTCGTTTTGGCGCTTTTTGGCGCAATCCAATAGTTACTTGGCTGTATCTGCATATTCCTGATATGTTGGGGCTCATTGTCATTGTTATTATCGGTTGGGGTTTGTGGTCATTGATGAGCTGGCTGGTGAGTCTGTTTGGTAAAACTACTGGATTTGGTTAAATAACAGAAAAATGGGTCAGTTAGGCAATAAAAAAGGCAGCAACGATATCAACGTTTGCAGCCTTTTTTATTGCCATTTCCACTAACTTTACGACATATTTTTATACTTATAAAGCTTATTCAGTAATCACTTCTGCATCGGCACTAATGGCATCAAAGCTTGTCATTTTATTATTTTGAATAAAATCTACTGTACCACCGCCAGCATGACTAACTAGCTGAACATTGCCATCACTTGAGCGATAGGTAGGATTATTACCTTGACCCTCAGGCGCGCTTAAGGTCATTTTAGGTTTGTTCGGTAAGGTGATGATGGCATTAAGCATGCCCGCTGCTGAAGTCTCAAAAACGACTGATAATGATTCGCCCGAGGCACTTCGATATTTAACGTCAGTGATTTGCGCGCCTTTAATGGCTTGCTCTGGATTGGGCGCTGGAGCAGGGTCAATGACAGAGGTATCCGTTGTGCCAAGATTATCCTCTAGCTCCGTTAAGTTCACATCTTGTTCTGGATTCGTAGCAGACGCGTTGGCATTAATATCATCGGCAACATTGGGTGCATTAATGTTGGAAGTCACAGGTGTCGTTTGAGTTGCTAGTTCTGTGGTTGTTTCATTAGCTGTCTCAGGCTCTGGTGTTTTTTTGCAGGCAATCAACAGTGTTAAGCTTAAAAAAATGGCAGATACAGCTTGAAAATATGGTTTTGATTTTATAAAGGTAAAGGTAGAGGGAAGAGTTTTCATAATAAGACAGCTATCCATTAGTGAGGGTCATAATTAGGCATATAGCTAAGGTACTGAACCTAAATTAATGATTGACGTGTTTTATGCTTATGCAATTTATGTAGCCGCGCCCGATTGGGTGATAGGCGCGCCAACATAGCGGCAGATAAAGGGGTAAAACAGCCTAACATCATATCTGCTAAGGCTTCGGCACATATAGGTGCAATCGCATAACCTTTTGCACCCATTGCTGACATGCTCCATAAACGCTGACTTTGTGCAAGTAATCCGACCAATGGATGATAATCCATCGTTTGAGTACGAATGCCAGCACGCGCATGCCATGTACTGACATCATTTGGCAAGACGCTGCTTAATTCAGGCATATCTTCAATCAACTTGTCATAATTTTGCTGATTTTCTTCATCTCGGACATTGATATTTGCATCACCATCGATAAAGCTTGCACCAAGTAAAAAGTGCGGCTGATTTTCGCTAATATGGTTCAGTTCCGCATCACCGCTCTGTCCAATAAATGGCGCACAGTAGCCACTGTATTTGAGCGGCAATTTAGGCAATTGAGTCAGTTGCTGCGCAGTTGGCGTAAACCAAGACAGTTGCCCGCGAATCGTACGGCACTTAACGATACGTTTATCCAATTGATGGCTTTCATAAGCCGCGCAAATCACAACATGGTCAGCTGTGATAGTCAAAGAGGCTTGGCTCGCATTTTTATCCTCTTTAGAGCCTGTCAAAATGATACTGTTCTCGGTTTCCTTAATATTAATAATATTGAGCTGCTGATAGGTGATATTGGGGTGCGCAAGAATAACAGTTTTTAAGGCTTGTGGATTGACCAAACCGGACTGTGGCAGATACAAATTATGAGCTAAGTCTTTATCTTTTAAACCACTGATATCCTGTGCTTTTTCGGGGCTAACAGTGGTTGCCATAGCATCTGGATAATCTGAAATCTGCTCCGTACCAATATTAGTTTTCACCAATAAGTCTAATGTGCCGGTCTGCTCAAGTATCAGCGGCGATTTTTGGATAGCGGCCTGCTGATTAAAGTATCGATATAATCGACCACTGTATAAATAGCCAATAGAATGCAGATGCTCATAAACATGATGAATAGGCGTCATATTCGGGGCAAGTAAGGCGCGCGGATTACCAGATGCACCAGCCAGCGGTGCGTCTTTATCGAGCACTGTCACGCTTATACCACGATTGGCAAGTGACCATGCAGTCAGTAGTCCTGCCACACCAGCACCGATAACGACTGCATTATTAGGATAGTTGGACAAAGGCACCTTATTAGATAAGGTTGAAATAGGCTTATCTAAAGATGACATCTCGCTCATAACCGCCGTGAGCATCTCACGCTTAGACCCAAGCCCTTTGCTCTTTTTAATGACAAAACCCTGCGACTGTAATCCACGTTTGATGATACCTGCACAGTTATAGGTAGCAGCAGTCGTGCCAGCACGTGATAAGCGTTGCATGTGGCTAAAGATACGCTCTGTCCATAAGATCTCATTGCAAGAAGGCGCAAACCCATCTAGAAACCAGGCATTGATGTACGGACACTGAGTAGCTACTGTACTATCTAAACTTGCTAAGCTATCACTAGCATCACCTAGCCAAATATCAAGGGTTAAATTATCATCAATAAAATCTAGCCGATGACAACCAGCGATAAGAGGAGGATAACTGGTTAAAAGTTGCTCAATCAACATTGCCAGTTCAGGTGTGCGTTGTCCCAGTGGGGCAAGTATCTTTGCTAAGTCACGACAGGGGACGGGATGTTTTTCGGTAGTAATAAAGTGCAAACGGGCGCTTGCTAAGTGCGGATGTGTTAATCGAAGCTGTCGCCACAACTGCCAAGTCGCGAGTAAATTAAGTCCTGTACCAAAACCTAGTTCGTAGATCGTAAAGCATTGCTTAGGAATAAGGTTTGCCAATCGCGTGGGCAGCTGATTATGTGCCAAAAATACATGGTGAGATTTTGCTAAACCATCTGCTTGCGAAAAATAGGCATCGCCAAACTCACCTGATATTGGCACTTCATTACCAGCAGCATCAGTTTGCCACTCAATGTTGGCTGGAGAG
Source organism: Psychrobacter sp. G (assembly GCF_000418305.1). Classification (NCBI taxonomy): domain Bacteria; kingdom Pseudomonadati; phylum Pseudomonadota; class Gammaproteobacteria; order Moraxellales; family Moraxellaceae; genus Psychrobacter; species Psychrobacter sp. G. Next base: position 2,470,941 of record NC_021661.1, on the reverse strand, counting down.
ATAACATGTGCTGGTGTCGTGCTTTTGATTGTATTAATAGCCATAGAAGCTGGTTTGGGCATAATTATTTATCAACCCCACAGTGGTCAAGCAAGTAGGAAGTGGAGCATCAAATCGGTAGACATCAATCCAATAGATGATTTCAATCGATAAAAATGCAACTACCAGCGTTCACGGCGAACAAATACCAGCCATGAGATGAAAATACCGACCAATAGGCTAAGCAAAACAGTAAATGCACCATATAAAAATAATTGACCTTGACTTTCATAAACCAAGACGTTTGCTTGCGTCTGCAAATCATTGACTTGGCGTTGTAGCTGGGCATTACGGCTTAGTAATTCTTGGTTGGCAGCCGATAAAGCTTTATTTGATGGTTGCAGCTGTGCCGCCAAGGTATCGTTAATATCGGTAGCAGGCTTTGCTGCGGTAGCCATTTCTATGACCGGAGCAGTTGTTTGAAGGTCGGTCGATTGAGGAGCGTTGCTAGCTGCAATTAGTGCTGGCACAATCCCTGCTGCGGGCTCGGTTTGAGTAGTCAGTGTTGGCGCTGCATGTACTGACATTGACAGGGAAGTAATGGATACTATGCCCGCAAAAGCAGTACTTGCAAGACCAGTTTTACGACTTTTTAATGAGAGTAACCGCTGAATCACGATGATGCTACCTCATTTGTTGTGCTGACATTCACTGCTGGTAGGGCTTGAATAAATGGCTTGATATCGACATGACTGTAGACACCGTCACGCAGATACGGCTCAGCGCTTGCCCAGTTCTGAGCTGCCTCAAGCGAGTCAAAGTCCGCGATAATCAGGCTGCCTGACATCTCGCTTTTCCCGTGCTCGATAGGGGTTGGACCGGCGATAATCAAGCGCTGCTCACGATTCAATACTTGTAAGCGCTCAACGTGCTCTGGGCGTGTCAGCTGACGTTGCGCGCTACTGCCTGCTACGTCATGACCAATAATGGCGAATAAAGACATGTTGCTTCCCCAATTAATAATAAAAATAGAGCGTTAGAATCAATAACTATCATGCGTCATTTTGTCTTATCAGACTTTATAAAGCATGATAGTTATCAGTGGCATTCAGAGATAACAAAATATCTACTATTAAGTTATCAGCTGCTATTTGACTTTTATTTAGCTGACTTATCCGTTAATGCAGGGTTCAGATGCTTTTTTAATAACAAAAACTGAGCAACTACGAATACCAGCATAAGCGGAATCCAGCCATAAGTTTTAAAGTTAATCCAAGCTTCATCAGACATGGTAAATGCCGTGATATAATGTAGGACCGCCATCATCGCAAAAAACAATGCCCAAGCAATGGTCAGTTTTTTCCAACCACTCATCGTGAGCGAAAAAACATCTTTCATTGCCAATTGCATCAAAGGTTTATTGATTGCGGCACTGACCAATAGCGTTAGCGCAAAAATACCGTTAATAATCGGTGATTTCCAGCGCAAGTAAATATCGTCACGCAACAGCAGGGTACCACCGCAAAAAACGATAGTTAACAATAAGACGACCCACTGCTGTTTGTCGAACTTACCCTTTTGACGCACAAAGTGAATCGCATAGACGATGATAGTAGCAACGAGCAATGCGCCAGCTGCTGCTAAAATACCATTGTAACGAGCAGCAATAAAAAACGCGATCAAAGGAATGAAGTCTAATAAGGCTTTCATAGCAAATAAAATGTCCAACTAAAACGTATGCGCTAGTTTACACGTCTACTGCGCCAAAAAAAAGCAATCAACACTATAATCCTCTGATATGAGCTGCTTTGGCACTTTTAACCTTATTTTACTCAAGAATATTCAAAACTCTAAGGCTTGCTTTATGAAAATTGATTTACATTGTCATAGTACCTGCTCTGATGGCACTTATGCGCCGGCAGAAGTGGTACAGCGCGCCCATACGGCTGGCATTAATGTATTGGCCTTAACCGATCATGATACCTTGCTAGGTATCGATGAGGCACGCGCCGCGGCAGAAGCTTGCAATATACAACTGATTAATGGCGTAGAAATCAGCTGTGAGCATACCTTGAGCGGCGGTTACGGTAAAAATAAATCTACCAATAAAATCATTCATGTACTTGGTCTTGATTTTACCGACCGCGAAAAAATGCACGCCACCCTACAACAGTTGCAAGACAGCCGCGCGACTCGCGGTCAACGTATTACAGAAAAACTCAGTAAGCTGCTTGGTATCGATTATGATGAGCTGTGGCAAGCTGTTCTTGCTAAAGCTAGTGGCAACCCGCAAGCAGTTGGGCGCGCACATATCGGGCAAGTGTTATTTGAACGTGGTGAAGTAAAGACGGTACAAAAAGCCTTTGATAAGTATTTGGCAGACAATAAACCTGCTTATGTGGCGATCGAGGCGCTGACGATGCAGCGCGGCATTGAGCTGATACAGGAATGTGGTGGCAAAGCGGTGTTGGCACATCCAACGCGGTATCAGCTGTCAGCGACGCGCGTCCGTAAGCTTATTGAAGAATTTGCACAGCTTGGTGGTGATGCTTGTGAGTTACCTGCCAATAGCGAGCCTGTCAGTACGCGTAAAATGGTTGACCGTAGTATTGCTGAGCACAAGCTTGCTGCATCGATAGGTAGTGACTTTCATGGGAGTAATATGCCATGGCGACGCTTGGGCGATGTCCCCAACATGCATCCTGAACAGCAAGGTATCTGGCAATCTTTTGCGACTTTATCTTAAATAGAAAACGGCTGCACTTATTGACCGATGAATCAATTAAACGGATTGATAAATAGATCAAAAATTGCCACACTCAATGATAAGTTCAGATTTAGTATCAATCATGACACCGGATGGATTGCTCTGGTTTTAACTCAATCACTTTCATTGTTTTCGGTAGCCCATTATGGCTTTTTCGATATCTCATCTAGGCTATAGAAAACTCTCTCGAGTTATTTTCGAGTGGCAGGCTGCTGATAGAGCATTGCTGCTAGCATTGTTTGTGTTGATGGAAATTACCTTACATTGGATCTGGTGCTTGTATGTTTGGTTTCGTAGAGAGACCTATAGCTCCTATGTTGACATGGCGCTATTGTATCCTTTATGGATTGGCATTACGCTGCTTGGACTCTTCTTTTTATGGATGATCAGTCGCTCATCGCCTATCAAAACCGGTCACGGCTCGCTACATACGTGGCAGGCGGTATTAATCACACTTTATAGTACTTATATTGCGGTGGTTATTTTGGTAATGGGGCATAGCAGCTTGGTGGCTGGGGTGTCGCTGGTGGGCGGGGCGATGCTGGGTATGATGCTTATACGGCGGCGTTATGTATGGAAGGCTTTTTTGGCTCATAGTATGCTGATTTTTTCGGCTACATTAATTCCCTATTTCGGCTTTACGATTCCCAACCTGCAACAAATGACAACGACCTCTTTTCCCTTGGATAGCTATAACTATTTGACCTATAGCGAGACCACGGCTATCGAAAATGCCATCTCTGCGTCCATATTCCAAAATGGGACACTTAGCTGGGATACGTTTAATCAACTGCGTTTTTCTTCCGCATTTTTTTGGCGCAGCACACATATTTATATGTCGCTGCCAAAAGCAATTTTTATCATCTATATGTTTCGCACGCTGCTGTTGATATTGGATAACAGTAAAGCGGAGATTATGCAGTATGCCAATCATGACGAATTGACTCAGCTGAAAAGTCGCCGTTATGGCTTAACGCAAATGCAGCAGGCGCTTTTGGCAATGGGAGATCAGCAGGACGTCAGTATTATATTATTAGACTTAGATTGGTTCAAAAATATTAATGACAATTATGGTCATGATGTTGGCGATCAAGTATTGTCTGAGGTTGCACAAACCTTATTGAATTCATTAACAGAAGAGGCGATTGTGAGTCGGTATGGTGGAGAAGAGTTTTTAATCGTGCTCCCAGATACCTCGCATGATAGCGTCATGACGATTGCTAAACAGCTGCGACGAGATATTGCTGAGCAAGTCATCAGTGGCGACAACCATACAGATTTTAATGTTACGGCAAGTTTAGGGGTTTATACCTTGACGCATGCTGAGCGTATTCATATTCAAAGTGAATATAGGGCTACTGAATTAGAAGAGAATATACAATCGCCAAATAATTCAAAAAAAGATCGTTCATCTGTTAAAGGGTTGCAAAAAAGTAGCTCAATACAAAACAGCTCGCAACGAAGAATTGCTCACAGAAGAAAACGAGTCGCCACAGAAATCGCGAAGGCGCAATTGCCCATCGACATTTGCCAGCGCTTGATTTGTATCGCTGATAAAGCACTATACGAAGCCAAGGATCGTGGACGTAATCAAGTCGTTAGTGCCAACGAGATACTAGCAGCAGAAAATAGCACGGTTATCTCATTTTATACCGCTAGCAAATAAATCAGTACTTTAATCTTTTAGATTCTTAACCAGTTATGACATAGATAATGTCTAGGTATGTAATTCTTGTACCAAACTTGCTAATACGCTGGTCGCAAAGCTACCGGTCGTCAAAGTAAAGTTTAAGATCAGTATCTGACCACCTTCTGTATCCTGCCATTCCCAACTTAATGCTTCAATAGGTAATCGCAGTGCTCGCCTTTGCGCCTTGATATCACGCTGCTCTAGACCTGTGGCTAGCTGCGTTAACAATGCACTATGCGCTATGATATCAGTTTCCATGGCTGCCGCTTTGCCGCTGACCTTCTCATTACCTGTACCCCACAGCACGGCAGTCGGATGAATATCGCCTGATTCAAGACGGGCTCGTAAGGTATCGTCTATCTCGTCGCTTGCAAATATCGAGCCTGAGCCATCTAGATTAAATACTTCACCTGCAAGTCCGTTGTTCCAACTACCATCACGGACACGTGCTGCCAATATCTCATTAAATATCAAACTGCGTGCCGCCGACAGCTCCATGGTATTTTGCTCGCGTGGCACGCGTTTACGTTTGCCTTTATTAGACGGCGGACGGGCCTCAGGTACAGGACGCGCAAACAATGATAAAGCTTCTCTAATATTGTTGCCACTGCGACCAAAGCGCTGCGGCCCAAAATAATTGGGCACGCCACTTTGACTAATAATCACTAAGTGCTGCTCGACGGCTTGCTTGGCAGACAATAGCTGTTCAGGTGATGGTGTATCAAAGCCTACAAATTCAATATCACGCAAGGTAATAATAAATTGATTGGCGCGGTGCGTGCCGCGATTGAGCTTTTTATTGTGCCACTGCTGCTCAAGGATAGTGATTGACTCATTAGCACCGATATCTACGGGCGCAAACTCAGAGTCTGGTAATTGCTTCTTTGGTATGCGCAGACTAAACCACTGCGTTGTTAGCGCATGACGGTCTTTCAGTCCTGAGAAGCCGACATCACGTAAAGGAATATCCGCCCATTCGGACAATAATTTGGCAAGATAAGCGGTATTCATCCCTGACTTTTGGATATGTAGCCAGAGATGCTCACCCTCACCGGTGAACTCTAATGGTAGCAACTCGTTAACAATAAAATCCGTGGTATGAGCCTTATAAGTAGCATGCTTTAACAGCGGCTGTATCGGCTGCGGTAAATTGGCAGTATCAGTAGCAGCGGTAATATCATGGTCTTGAACAGTCATAAGATAGTCTTTTACGTTTTATAGAACATTAATAGGGATTAAAAAAGCAGTCATTACGTTTTGCAACGTGGTCAATATACAAAAGAACAGCATAAGTGAAGGAGGCTTGCTACTATCGATAAGTCTCGACACGCTTTAAACAGGAACCATTATAACCGTTAAGGATGACTTATGAGTAAGGCAGCTACTATAAATACAGTCACTATCAACAAAGCTGATATTGTCAGCGGCGGTATGAAATCGTACAAGCAAGATGACGATAGTATCATTTTAATTACCCGTGACGACAGCACGTTTCGTGCTTTTGATGGCAAATGTCCGCATGCTGGAGCAGATTTGGGTACAGGTTTGCGTTGTGGTAATCGCGTTATTTGTCCTTGGCATCATGCAACTTTTGATAGCAGCGACGGTGCATTACTGGAGCCAATCGCGACAACAGGCTTGACTCAATATCAAATCATAGATAATGGCAATAGCCTAACGGTTGATACCTCAGCCAAGATAGATAAGCAGGTTGAAAATGATAAGCTGCCTGATACTCATACTATTATCGTTGGCGGCGGTGGTGCAGGGTTTATGACTGCCAATCAGCTGCGCAATACTGGCTACGGCGGCAAGATTACCTTGGTGAGTGCCGAGGACAAGGCCCCTTATAATCGTCCTTTATTATCCAAGGCTTTTTTGGCCGGTAATATGCCAGAAGAAAAGCTATTACTGGGCGGTACAGATTGGGCAAGCAAACACGCTATTGAACTGCGCTTAAACCAAACGGTCAGTGAAGTGTTGCTCAATGAGCGTAGTATCCTGATAACAGATGAAAAGGGTGATAACAACAAGCTAACAGCGGAATTTTTAGTTGTAGCAACCGGCGCTGAGCCCAAGATTCCACCTATTAAAGGGGCAAAGCTTGATGGTGTCTATACCTTGCGTAGTATGGATGATGCCAAATTAATCAAAGCCGCCAGTCATGATCAGCGCGTAGTCATCGTCGGGACGGGCTTTATCGGTATGGAAGTTGCGTCAGCATTGGCGCAATCGGGTACTACTGCTTCTATCACTGTTATCGGTCAAGACCATCGCGTGATGGGCAATATCGTCTCAGAAACGGTCAGTAATGCGCTGATTAAATTGCACAAAGAAAATGGTGTTCAGTTCGTGTTTGATGCCAGTGTCTCTGAAATTACTACAGCGAAAAATACTACTGACAATAACGAAGATAACTTCTCACAAGTGTCTGGCGTCAAATTAGCCAATGGTGAGCAAATCGATGCTGATATCGTCATTTTAGGAACAGGTGTCGCACCGCGTATCGAGTTATTACAGGATACAAATCATCCAGATGGCGTAAAAGTCGATAAGCATTTACAACTGCGCGATGGTGTCTATGCGTTGGGGGATATTGCCAAAGCGCCCAATCAACTGGGGCGTATGCGTATTGAGCATTGGCGGGTTGCATTGCAACATGGCATGGTGACGGCAGCTGCTATCTTAAATGATGACAAGGTCAAATCGCTTCAGGAGCGCATTCCTTTCTTTTGGACGATGCAATATGGCAAAAGTTTGCGTTATAGTGGACATGCTGCGACACCAGATCATGGCATTCTAATGGGTTCGCCAGATAGTTTTAACTACATAGAATACTACTTCGATGACGAGGATGAAAACACGCGTGCCAGTGCAGCAAGCTCGCTTGGACGTGATAAAGAGCTGGTAGCATTCTCTGAGTTATTACGCCAAGGTCATGCGCCAACGCGTGCACAGATTAACTCAGGGTTTGATATCATCGAGCAAGCGCAGGCGTTATCGCGCTAGTAATGAAAACGGATAAATATTACTATTAAAGCTGAGCTATTTATTTAGGTCAGCTTTTTAATCTAGGATAGATATCACATAAAAAACTCACGTATTTTATCAATACATGAGGCAGATAGAAATTTTCTTGCGTGCTGTGCCTCCGCCGACAGAGGCTGCAAAAAATTCTATCAGCTTCTTTATGAGCTTTTTGTAATGAACTGAACATACGGATAATAAAAGGACAAAATAATATGAATGAAAACCAAACTAATAACGACAATATTAATAACGACAATGCCAATAAAGACAGCGTTTTCTTACGTCAAGCAGAAGCTAGTGATATCGACGCACTTGAGCAGCTATTGAATCGTTGTTATCGGCAGACAGAAGGCTGGACCAACGAAGCAGACTTAATCGGTGGTATTCGTATCACTCAAGATGAGCTGGCTAGTACCATCGCCAATCCAAAACATTATCTTTTCGTTTATCCAAAAACTACTACAAGCGAGCGTGATGGAGAAGAAACGGGTGAGCTGTTAGGATGTATTGGAGTAGATATGCAAGTTAATGCTGCTGGTGATAAAAAAGCCTATATCGGCATGTTTGCCGTCCATCCTGAGCTACAAGGGCAGGGCGTTGGTAATGTGATTTTGCAAGCAGCTGAGACATTTGCAGGTCGTCATCTACAACCAGATGAGCAAGCCACTGATAGTCAAGCAACCGATAAAAAACCTGCTCGTTTGACCATGTCTATTTTAAGCCATCGTCCTGAGCTACTATCTTATTATCAGCGCCGTGGTTATCAGCTAAATGGCAATAAAATGCCTTTTCCAAATGATGGTAATAATGGCGAGCCAAAGCGTCAGGATTTGGAATTATTAGAATTAGAAAAACCAGTCAGTCAAAAAATATGTAGAGGCTAATATTATCGACCCCAAAAATATTTGAAAGTCATAAACAGTCCTATACTCAGCAGTAAAAATGCCACCACAATTAAGCGCTTAAACCAGTTAAATGCTGGTAAGCGTGTGGTATTGTCATTAGAGGTGATATAGGCAAATAAAAATATCAGACTGACAACCAAGGTTAAAATGCCAAGCCCAATCGGTAATATAAAAAAATACGCCTGCCACATGATTATCTCGCAACCATCATTATTAAGCACATCATAGCAGCATCCCGATTGTACTGTCTGACTTATAAGCACCTTAAATTTTATAAACATATCAGGACGACGACGTGAGAAATTTCAAAAAATCGGTATTCATTATGGTATTCATGCCGTTTTTTGCCGCGTGTTCTAATGCGCCTCCTGAAAATACGGTTGAAGGGCTGATCGAAGCGCAATATGAGCAAACTACCAAGATAGTAGAGGACGCAAAGGCTAACGCAGGCAATGATAAGATGGCAAAAGCCATGAGCGGCATGATGGAGACCATGATGCCAAAGCTTGAGCGCATTGAGAATATCGACTGCGATGCCATTGAGGGTGAAAACGCCTATCTCTGTAGCGCTGATGTCACCCAAACGATAGCGGGTAATAGCCAAACCAACAAGACGGGATTTAAAGTTTATCTAGTCAATGATGAGTGGGTATTGGGTAATTAGAGGCTTTGATACTTTTTAATAAATAAGGGCTAATAAATAAGGGCTAATAAATAAGGGCTAATAAATAAGCACTTCTATTGGTTGCTGATAATAAAAAAGGATACCCAAACGGTATCCTTTTTATATAATAGATAAGACTACTACTAATATTACCCGGTCCATTGCTAGCGCATCGTTACAAACTCTTCTGAGCCAGTGGGATGAATGGCGACGGTATTATCAAAGTCAGCTTTGGTTGCGCCCATTTTGATCGCGACCGCAAAGCCCTGAATCATCTCATCCACGCCAAAGCCGATACCGTGCAAGCCAATGACTTTTTCTTCCTCGCCTAAACATATCAGCTTCATCGTAGACTTTTGGCGATGCTGAGTCACCGCACTATACATATCCGTAAAGGTGGAGGTATAGCATTTGATATTGTCTTTACCAAATTGATTTACGGCATCGATTTCAGACAAACCAATGGTGCCAATAGGAGGGTGGGTAAAGATAACTGTCGGTATCAGCTCATAGTTTAGATGCTCATCAGGTTTGTTATTAAACAAACGCTCTGACAAGCGACGACCTGCTGCGATAGCCACTGGCGTCAAATCAACACTGTTTTCGATAATATCGCCTACCGCATAAATCCCTTTAACATTGGTATTTTGGAATTTATCGACTATGATTTTGCCAAACTCGGTCGTTTCCACGCCCGTCACTTGCAAATTGATATTGTCCGTCGAAGGCGCACGACCAATCGCCCAAATCAAGCAGTCTACGGTATCAAGAGCACCATCTGTGGTACACAAAGTCAGGCTACTATCGTCATTTTTAACAACTTCAGTGAGCATGGTGTTAGTATGCAATTGAATGCTATCTTGCTCCATCTCTATCAGCAAAGTCTCCACAATGGTGTGATCAAACGAGCGCAGCGGCGAGTGCTGACGAACATACAAATGTACCTCAGCGCCGAGACTATTCATCACACCAGCGATCTCAACGGCGATATATCCCGCTCCAACGATAGCGACCCGTTTTGGCAAATGATTTAAGGCAAAAAAACCATCAGAATCGATGCCATGTTCTGCGCCTTTGATATTTGGCTTAATAGGATGACCGCCTGTAGCAATCAAAATATGGTCAGCGGTAATAAGCTCGCCATTCACTTCTACGGTATGATTATCAACAAATTTGGCAAAGCCTTTTATCACTTCAACACCGTTTTTTGCCAAGTTATTGTCATAAGCGCGATGAATGTTTTGAATATATTGTTGACGGCTCTGTACCAGTTTTTGAAAATCAAAGCCTTTTAGTTCAACGTCAAAGCCATAATCTGGCGCATACTTATGAATGGCTCCAGCAACTTGTGCGCCATACCACATCACTTTTTTGGGTACGCAGCCCAAGTTCACGCAGGTGCCGCCCAATTGGTTGGCTTCGATAATGGCACATTTTTTACCATAGCTTGCTGCGCGGTTGATTGAGGCAATACCGCCGCTACCGCCACCAATGGCGATATAGTCATAATGTTTTGTCATATTGAGTCTCTTTATTAAGGGGTTGTTAATGTAATTTGGAACGTTAATTGAAAACAGTGCCTAGCTAAGAGCAGTCCATCATCTATACGATGGGACGACGTCTATAAAATAATAGTCCAGGAATGGACAAGCCCAGCACCAATCCTGAAGTCACAAATAAAGCCTCAAACAAATACACCATCATTTGGCTAAACAATTCATCTGAAAAACCGAAATAGCCAATCTGCACCATACTGACCATTGCCTTATAAGCGGCGATACCGGGCATCATACAGATGACGCTTGGCGAGATGAGTGCTTTAGGTGGTAGGGTATATTTCTTGGAAAAATACACGCCTAAAAAGCTGGCAAGCATCGCCCCAAAAAAGCTAGCAACCACGAGATGGACGTGTTGATAGACAAGAGCTGTCTTTAGTCCAAAGCCAAACGCAGTCATCAGTAAGCAAGGCAAAATGTAACGTTTGGGAACGCTAAACATCAGCGTCCAACCAAGGGTGATGATACACGACAGCACCACGGTTTCAATGAACCACATGTCAAAACCCCCAGTGCTGTATTCTAAGTAAGCCCAGCGCCATCACGATGCCAACGCACGCTGATAGGGTTAGCATATAGGTAAAAACGGCACGTCCAATCCCAATATTGACATAGCCTTTTAGGATATCTGAGAAAGAATTGATTAACGGGAAGCTTGGCACTAGTAGCAGCACGCTCGAGGCAACAGCAATATCGGCATTATTACCAATATCAAAATAATAGGTCGTCGACCCAATTAAAGAGGCGATAAAAGCGGTCACGATGACCGCTATAAAGGGATTAAAATGGTGCTTGGACAGGTAGATACGAGTGAGCATCGCTACCATACCCGCGATAAAGGTTACGGCGGTAATTGACCAACTGCCGCCGTTTAGATAAGCAAATGCAGCACAAGACGCCCCAACAAATATGCCCACCAACCATGTTGGATACACCGACTTATTATCTAACTCATCAAAAGCAAGGGTCGTGCGTTGAGTTAGCTCAGGTTTCAGTTTGTCATTATCAATATCTGTGTCGGCTTCGGTTTTATTGACAATTTGCTGGATTTGTACCAATAAATTGACATTAATGCTCTGATTGATCGTGTCTCTGGTGGTGGTGATACAGCGCTCATCACAGATAGTGGTCAAGGTAATGGCATTAAAATTCAGCGAACATTCTACGCTGTTCATCCCCAAGGCAAGCCCTAAGCGTTTGGACAAATCCACCACCACGGCAGACTCAGCGCCATATTGCATAAGGAGTAGTCCGCAGCGCACGCATAATCGAGTAATGTGCTGTTGCTGTACGTAGCTGATAGAGGTCATTGATTAGATACGCATGTTGGCTATTATGATTTTTATGAATGCTATAACTATAAATAGTGTGAGCGGTTATAGGCTATCGAGACAGCAAGGTAACGATAGCATAACTTGCCGTGCTTATTTGCTACTATTATAAAGCGTAAACCACTGTCGCAAGGAGAATAAAATGCATATCGCTATCTTAACCCTGACTTTTGCGCTACCCGGCTGTAGCTCGTTAAAAGAAAAACGCCAACGGATGGGCGGCTTGCATGCGCGCTTTGGCAATACGCCAAGCGTCGCAGTATGTGAGAGCGGTGAGCGTGATCGGCATGATGCCAGCGAATGGACGTTTGTGATAGTCGGGCTGTCTAAACGTGAGGTTGAGTCGCAATGTAGTCAAATTGAGGAAAAGCTAGAACGTACGGTAGATGCGCGGGTGATGAATGTTGAGAGGGAGTTTATTTAGTTAGAGCGCTTTTATTACTGGGAGCTAATCCTGAGAAGCGTTAAAAAATTGCACTGCAATTTTAGCTTCGCAAGTGAAAATTCCTTAAAGGGAATTTTCTGTCTTGTCTATATCTTGGTTGCCCACTAGAGCGGTGACTAATAGACAGTAGCATTCCTACTGTCTCGATACCGCTCCTAGCTAAGTCCCCGCAAGCTAGTGGTCAACCAAGGATAACCGCTACAATCGGGGCCTAAACCGCACATCAAGGCAGTTTTTGAGTGCTGAAAATAGATTGATATCATTTTCAGATTTTGCAAGATCTTCCCAGACTACGGGCAAAAATATATATAGTACTTAAGCTAAGATTTGCTAAACTGACAAACAAGTGCCTACCATAGGCTAATAAAGAGAAATACAATGACTGTTAGAGAAAGGGTATTGATAATTGGTAATGGCTTTGACCTAGCTCATTTCTTGCCAACAAAATATGAACATTTTATTCATACAATGAAAATGGTAGAAGAAGCCTCATCAGATACCTCATTATCATTTGATTACCTATATAAAGGTCTTTTAGCTAATAAAGACTTTATTCTAACTAAATGTAAAGAGCTATATAAGACAGAAGATCTGGAAATAACAGCAGAGCAAGTAGATAGTTTGAAAGACAAGTTGACAGATAATCACTGGTTTCAGTTTTTTAAAAGTCAAATTGATAGTGGAGTAGATACTTGGATAGACTTTGAAAATGAAGTTAAAAATACTCTTAATTCAGTATGTAGCTTAGTAGATGAAATGGAAGGAGAACCTCAGCACTTCCGTGTAACAGAAGATAAAAAAGAAGCAAGCATATAGTCAAAATTAATTAGAGAAAAAATGTTTAGAAAACATCCTGCTATTTCCAAAATATTATGGCAGTTTAATATTATAGAAAAGGAACAGTTTGTTAGAGAAAAGCTTACCTTGAATAGAGAATTTGTTAAGTATTATCATGAGCATGCTGTTTATCTAGATACGAATAAAATATTCTTAAATATGACCAAGCATTGGAACGATTTCATTGAAATATTTTCTATGTATATTGATTATATCGACACTTTCAAGCCTAGGAAGAAATTGGTTATACCTAAAGCCTTATCGAAAGATGAGTGTGCTATTTATAGTTTCAATTACTCTTCTACTGTAGAGAGGCTCTATAATCACGCCCATACACAGTTTTTACATGGAAAGACAGGAGGCCATAATACTAATACAATAGTCTTAGGTATATCTGCTTTAGAAAGTAAGATTCTAGTAGAAGAGAAAGCCTATGGGTTTGTAAAGTATTATCAAAAACTGGTCAATAATACAGACTATCAATTTTTAAGAGGCAATCCTGATCTAACTGATCTAGAGAAAGAGAAGTTTGAAACTAGTGTCATGGGTTTGAATGAGGTAATTGAAATATACCTCTGGGGACATTCTCTAGATTCTTCTGATAGTGATTATATTGAAGAAATATTTGGTTTCAATCAAGGTCCGAAACCTTCTATTAATGTAATTGTCTATTATTTTGGTTCTCCACATGCACAGCTTGCTAATTTAATTTTCATAATGGGTAGAGATATAATAGAAAAGTGGATGAAGGAAGGTTGGTTAGAGTTCGTAGAAAGTCCTGATATCTATCGGCTCAATACGGAAAAAGGTTATGAAGATAAACTTAGTAAACGAAGTGAAAAAAAACCACGAAAATTCTTTGGTCAAGAAAATGAAAATTCAATTTTTTCAGATATTTAGAATCGGTTAATAAGCTTGGTTTAAATCTAGGATTTTGCTTTTAGAAATGGGAATCACTACAAAAAAGGCCACTCCCTAAAGAGTAGCCTTTCATTAATAAACAACTAAGTTCTGTTAACTCACTTCTTTCATCGCTTGCTTAAGCATCGGCTTCAAGAATACACCAGTGTATGATTCTTTGACTTCTGCCACTTCCTCAGGCGTACCTTCAGCGATGATCATGCCGCCACCTTTACCGCCTTCAGGACCTAAATCAATTACCCAATCCGCCGTTTTGATGACGTCCAAGTTGTGCTCGATGACCACGATAGTATTACCTTTATCACGTAAGGCATGCAAGATATGCAGCAGCTTATCGATATCATGGAAATGCAAACCAGTAGTTGGCTCATCCAAGATATACAGTGTCTGTCCGGTATCCCGTTTGGCAAGCTCACGCGCCAATTTCACACGCTGCGCTTCACCGCCTGATAATGTCGGTGCAGACTGACCCAAACGGATATAACTCAGACCAACATCCATCAAGGCTTGTAGGCGACGATAAATCGCTGGAATGGCTGAGAAAAACTCAGTGGCATCTTCTACGGTCATATCTAGGACGTCGGCAATATTTTTACCTTTATAGTGAATCTCTAAGGTCTCGCGGTTATAGCGCTTGCCTTCACAGGTATCACACGGCACATACATATCCGGTAAGAAATGCATCTCAACTTTGATAAGACCATCACCTTGACACATCTCACAGCGTCCGCCTTTGACATTGAAGCTAAAGCGACCGGCTTTATAACCACGGGCACGCGCTTCTTGCGTTTGTGCAAACATTTCACGTACTGGGGTAAACACGCCGGTATACGTCGCTGGGTTTGAGCGCGGCGTACGACCAATCGGGCTTTGATCGATATCGACCATTTTATCCAAATGCTCAAGACCGCTGATGCTGTCATGCTTATCCGCGATGAGCGTTGAAGCATTGTTTAACTGAGTCGCGGCAAGTGGCATTAAAGTACGGTTAATCAAGGTCGATTTACCAGAACCCGAAACGCCAGTAATACAAGTCATGATGCCGATTGGTAAAGACAAATCAACATCGTGTAAGTTGTTGCCTGATGCACCTTTGAGCTCAATAGTCATCGGTACTTGTTTAGGCTTAGCTTTACCTTTGACTTCCATATCGATCGTTTTGGCTTTATGGCGTATGCTTGGAATCTCGATTCTTTTCTTACCAGACATATATTGTCCAGTCAGTGATTCTTTATTCGCCATGATGTCATCGACTGTGCCTTGGGCAATAATGTGACCGCCATGTATACCGGCGCCGACACCGATATCGATGACATGATCCGCTTGGCGAATGGCATCTTCATCGTGCTCAACGACCAGTACGGTATTACCCAAATCACGCAAGCGCGTTAAGGTCTTGAGCAAGCGATCATTATCACGTTGATGCAAACCAATCGATGGTTCATCGAGTACATACATCACACCCATCAGACCTGCGCCGATTTGGCTAGCCAAACGAATACGCTGTGCTTCACCGCCCGATAGCGTCTCAGCAGAGCGTGCAAGTGATAGGTAATCAAGCCCGACACTGACGAGGAAGTTGAGACGCTCATTGATCTCTTTAAAGATTTTCTCCGCAACTTCGCCTTTATGACCGCCAATTTTAATGGTCTTATAATATTCAGCCGCGTCACCGATAGACAGCTTGACGATTTGAGCGATGGTCTGGTCATCAACGCGCACATTACGTGAGATCTCATTGAGACGCGCACCATCACAGACATTACAAGTGGTATCAGCCAAGTATTTAGCTAGCTCGTCACGGACGAGATTGCTTTGGGTCTTGGCATAACGGCGCTCTAAGTATGGAAGCACACCTTCAAATGGTACGGTCTTGTTGGTTTTACGACCGCGCTCATCAGTAAAGTTAAATGTCAGCTTCTCTTTACCAGAGCCTTGCATAATAAGGTCTTGCTGTTCTTTTGGTAAATCTTGCCACGGTGCATCCATGTCAATTTTGAAATGATTGCAAACGGTTGAAAGCAGACCAAAGTAATAGGCATGACGCTTATCCCAACCATTAATCGCCCCTTGGTTGAGCGATTTTTCATGGTGAGTAATCAGTTTTTCGGCGGAGAAATACTGACGTTTACCGAGACCATCACAGCTTGGGCAAGCACCGTACGGATTGTTAAAACTGAACATACGCGGCTCAAGCTCAGAGACTGCACGATCACAGACAGGGCAGGAGTGCTTGGCTGACATCACTTGGTTATCATCGCCGCCTTCTTTTGGATTGCCATCCATAAAGTGTAGCGTCACCAAACCTTGGCCTAGACGTAGTGCTGTCTCTAAACTTTCGGCGACGCGGTTACCTAAGTCATCACGAACTTTAAAGCGGTCAACGACGACTTCAATGGTATGCTTTTTCTTCTTATCGAGCGCTGGTAGTTCATCGGTATCATAAACATCGCCATCGACGCGTACACGTACAAACCCTTGCCCAATTAATTGCTCAAGCAACACGGTATGCTCGCCTTTACGCTCACGAATAACCGGCGCCAGTATCATGATCTTGGTATCATCGGGCAGCGCCATGACTTGATCGACCATTTCAGTCACCGACTGCGCCACCATTGGCTCGCCATGCTCAGGGCAAAAGGGCGTACCGATACGCGCATAGAGCAGGCGCAGATAGTCATAAATTTCGGTAATCGTACCGACGGTTGAGCGCGGATTATGGTTAGTCGATTTTTGCTCGATAGCAATCGCCGGTGACAAGCCTTCGATACTATCAACGTCAGGCTTTTCCATTTGAGATAAGAACTGACGCGCATACGCTGACAAGCTTTCGACATAACGACGTTGCCCTTCGGCATACAGGGTATCGAATGCCAATGAAGATTTACCAGAGCCTGATAAACCGGTAATGACCACAAATTTATCTCGTGGAATGTCTAAGTCGATATTTTTTAGATTATGAGTGCGTGCGCCGCGAACCTTAATATACTCGTGTGCCATCGGTGATAGGTTTCCTATTTGCTAAATGATATTTTCAAAAAAATTAAAAGGAGCAATCAATATGAGTCAAATGATTCATCAAAAACGTGGATAATTTTAAAATTGCCATTCAAATTAATACGGCTTTATAAAAATATGCAGTTTTCACAAAGCGATAGTAATGGCTGTCTATATTAGAATATGCTTTTAATACTTGAAATGGATAAAGGTAATCTAAATAAAGATTAACTAATATGAGTGGTTTGTTATAGATTTGGCAGAATAACGTCGTTTTGTAAAAAAATTATTATAAATTTTTTCAGACCACAACGTTCTCAACGTCTTACTTTATTGTCATGATAGCTGCATTATTCAAGGTGCAATGACCCATCAGATGCACTCGGTAACAAAATTATCGCGTAAAATGAATGGCTTAAGTCGGTGGCCGCTATGATGCTGAAGTGGGAGGGCAAAAGTCTCGGCAAGCAAACGGCGAATGTCTTATACTAGTGAGCTTAATTTGTAGGCTAAAGCCTTGATACAGTCGTAATAATACAAGCAGAGCTGCCGTGATAAACCAGCAATGATGAACCAGTGAGGCAAGTATGAATAGCGTAGAAAAACGGGCAATCCTCGGGGTCGGTGGCATCTTTGCCTTGCGGATGATTGGTTTGTTTATGATTGTGCCAGTATTTTCTGTGTATGGTGATAATTATGCGCATGCGACCCCGTTTCTGATTGGTTTGGCAGTCGGTATTTATGGGTTAGGACAAGCGATATTTCAGATTCCGATGAGCCTTGCCGCGGATAAGTTCCCGCGTAAGCCGATTATATTTTTAGGTCTTGTCTTGTTTGCCATCGGCGGTATTATTGCTGCCAATGCCACAGATATTTACGAGGTCATTATTGGTCGAGCACTGGCAGGTAGTGGCGCGGTCTCTGCGGTATTGATGGCGTTACTTGCCGATGTAACTCGTGAGGAGATGCGCACCAAAGCGATGGCGACGATGGGTTTGACGATTGCGACCTCTATCATGCTTGCTTTTGCCTTTGGGCCTCTATTAGTAGGCTCGCTTGGCATCTCAGGATTGTTTTGGTTGACTGCAGGCTTTGCAGTTTTGGCGATGTTATTGTTACTGTTCGTCCCGACACCGCTACGGGTACTTAAGCACAATTTAGACAATAAATCGATTGGTCAGCAGTTGGCAACAGTTCTAAAAATTGGTGATCTAAATCGCTTGCACATTGGCATATTTGCTCTGCATCTGACCATGACCGCTATCTTTGTTATTTTACCGCATCAGCTTAATGACGTACTAGGATTGTCGGTACGTCAGCAAGGCTTGGTCTATTTGCCTTTATTATTCATCGGTTTTGCCGTCGCGATACCTTTTATTATTATTGCTGAAAAGAAGCGCAAAATGCGTCAAGTATTTTTGGGCGCGATTGCGTTAATGACCGTTTCCTTAGTGTTATTAGCCATTGGCAGTCAGGTTGGCATTGGTATCATATTGGGCTTATTGCTCTATTTTATGGGCTTTAACTTACTTGAAGCAACGATTCCTTCGTGGATATCGAAGCGCGCACCAGTCGCCAATAAAGCCACCGCGATGGGGTTGAATTCATCGAGTCAGTTCTTTGGCGCATTTGTTGGTGGCGCAATGGGCGGGTTGTTATTAAGTCAGCCTAATTTGTTGGCATGGGGCATATTGGCAATTATAATGGCCGCCTCTTTATTGCTGATTATTCCTATTGCTGATCCACCATATTTGTCAAGTACGACTGTGACGATACCAAAGAATATCGATATTCAGGACTGGTCACGGCAAATGCTGGCAGTAGATGGTGTTGATGAGCTGGTGGTCATGGCAAAAGAACAGGTTGCTTATTTAAAATTGGACAAGACGCAGCTCACAGATACTTCGCGACAGGAGCTGTCGCATTTGGCGCAAAGCCCTCTAGATATTTAACAGAAAAATGGTTAAAGTAAAAGTATATTACTGCTAAGATTGAGGCTTTATATTAAAGACTCGATTAAAGCTGGTAATAAAATTATTCATAAGTAAAAGGACGATATCATGCGCGGTGTTAATAAAGTTATCATCATCGGTAACCTCGGTGCAGACCCTGAGGCACGTCAATTCAATAACGGCGGTAGCGTGACCAATATTTCGGTTGCGACATCAGAGCAGTGGACAGACAAGCAAAGCGGTGAAAAAAGAGAAGCAACAGAATGGCATCGTATCTCACTATTCAATCGCTTGGGTGAAATCGCTGCGCAGTATCTTCGTAAAGGCAGTAAGGTATATATCGAAGGCAGCTTACGTACCCGTAAATATCAAGATCCTAACGGACAAGACCGTTATATCACTGAAATTCGTGCTGAACAAATGCAAATGCTAGATGGCTCGACAGGTGGTAGTAATGATGCTGGTGGTGGCTTTGGTAGCAATAACCAAGGTGGTCAAAGCAATCAAGGTAGCTATGGTAATCAGGGCGGCGGATTTAGTAACCAAGGTGGCCAGAACGACTATGGTCAGCAAGGAGGCAATCAGCCCGCTCAACAAGGCGGTTATAATCAAGGCGGCAGTGCGTCACAGGGTGGTCATCAAAATAGCTTTAACAATCAGAATGCGCCCGCTCAGCAGAATCAATTTAATAAACCGACTCAAGCACCAGCGCAGTCGAAGCCTACAGCAATGCCAGATGGCCCTGTAGACGATGACATTCCGTTTTAGGATACATGATTAAGTAAGTGTAAAGAAATAAACTTAGAGCCTTGCTAATGCAAGGCTTTTTAGTATGTACAGATTATGAAAGTGTAAGGAGTCATTTATATAATTAAGTCATTTTAAAACCGATATGCCAACAGAACCTGTGCATCAATGATGCCTGATAATAACTATACAGCCCTAATAATTACGGAGGCTATTTAAAGAAAGATTAATAAGTAATGCTATTTATTTAATATCATTGATTGTCATCGAATTAACTGCCATTTACTGATTTTAGCGGAAAATAACGATAAGTCATTGTTATTGTCAGTATTTTTGTTTATATTAGCGTTGCTTATAATTTTAAGCATTCACACCATATTTTTCAGTAGACAATCAAATTTTTATCAATATTCGAAAGATTTGTTATTTAATAATTACTGTA
The DNA here is from genome assembly GCF_000418305.1 of Psychrobacter sp. G. Taxonomy (NCBI): domain Bacteria; kingdom Pseudomonadati; phylum Pseudomonadota; class Gammaproteobacteria; order Moraxellales; family Moraxellaceae; genus Psychrobacter; species Psychrobacter sp. G. The sequence goes on along the minus strand of NC_021661.1, from coordinate 2,450,678 downwards.
TTTAGTAATTCTTGATAAATCTATTTTTAGTATAAATGCTATTTATTTATACCCTTTATTTTAATGTGGAAAACACTATGAACAAAAGTAATGTTATTGATTTAAACAGCTTAAATGTTGATGAGCTACGTGCTATTACTGAAAATGCACAGCAGCTTATTGCTCAAAAGCAACACCAGCGCTTGTATGATGCTTATACGCAGTTTGAAAAAATCGCTGAAGAAAGCAATGCCAGTATCGAGGAGATTTTACAAGCGGGCGAAAAACTAGAAAAGAAGCGTAGCATTAAATACCGTAATACCGACAATGACGAAGAAACATGGACTGGTCGCGGACGTAAACCAACATGGTTAGTAGAGGCATTAGCCGCAGGTCGTCGTCTTGAAGATTTTGCTATTTAATTTTCTAATGAATAGTCGCTGTTATATTTAGCAACGAACGCTCTGTCTATAAAGTTCTGTTTGATTAACAAGTAGATCGAACCTTTATAGGCAGATAAAAGCCAGTATCTTTTTACCAAAATAGTGGTAAAAAGATACTGGCTTTTTTGCTGTCATCTGTATGCTATTGTTTGCTATGATAATGACGTTTTTACCTGATATAAGAGTTATGCCATCGTGCCCCAAGTATCTGCCTCGTCTCATAAGCATCCCCGTAAGCTGTGGTGGTTGATTGGACTTGTTTTGTTCGCGCTATTTGCTGTTTTGCAAATGCCGGCAGCATGGCTACTTGAAAAATATGCACCAGAGACGCCTTATGTACAGCATGTGTCCGGTAACGTATGGCAGGGCGCTGCAATTTGGCAGATACCTCTGTCAGCGACGCCATTGATCGGGGCGGCTGAATGGTCATGGCAGCCGTGGCATTTATTATTGGGTAAGTTTGGTGCGAAGATTGATATTTTATCAGAGCAAACTCGCCTCAATGGGCAGGTAAAAATAGGCGCAAATTCTTGGGAAGTAAAAGACATGAGCGGTAAAATTGCGCCTGAGACTTTGACTCGGATTGTCGATTGGCAATTACCAAATACGCCAATTCAGGTCAATAATATCTCGCTCAAACGTCAGTCTGGTTCAAACGATGATGACTCAAACAGTGACTCTAATAGAAACACATCCGGCTTTCGTCAAGCGTCAGGTCAGCTGACATGGATTGGCGGCGAGCTTGGCTATCCTAGCGGCGGCAAAATATTTTATCTCACCATACCTGCTCTGCGTGCTGAGCTGAGCACCGAGCAAAAAAATAATAAAAATCTGCTGCATATCAATCTTGTCAACAATCAGGACAAGCGTTTAGGCGACTTGTATCTTGATGGCGATAATATGTTGGATGTCAGCTTGACCCAGCGTCTGCTCGAGAGTATGCCTGAATACAAGGGGAAAGCGCCGCAAGATACGCCTGTGGTTAGTGTACGTCAACCACTGTTAAATGGGCTAGGGACACGCTAGATGATGACGCTCCCTACAAGCTTAAAACCTGTGCTAAATATTTTTAACCGCTTTGCCGTTTGGCTGCTATTATTGGCAATCACTTGGTTAAGCTGGACGGCAGCGCGACTCTTATGGCTACTGCTTGCGCCACCGTTAGCGCCTGCATTACCACTGGTACCTTTACAGGATAACGCCTTATCCGCTCCAGATTATAGTAGTCTATTTGCTATTTTTGCCGACCCTGATCCTATCGCTGCTGTAGTGCAGCCGCCGCCTAATATTGTGCTAAAGGGTGTATTGCTGGCCATTCCAGAGAGTTTGTCTTCGGCACTTCTAGAGGTCAACGGTGAAGTCAAAAACTACCGAATTGGTAACACCTTAAAAGACAGCGATTACACGTTGGTTGCGGTTGCTTGGAACGAGATTATTATCGCTGATACTATTGACAAGGAAACGGTGATTCGTATGCCAGAAGCCATGCCACTTGATCAAAGTGCGATGATCGCAGGCGGGGTCAGTAATCAGCGCTTGCAAGATGGCAATATGCTACCTAATGCGCCTGTGCCTGATCTAAGCAATACTGGTAATCAACCGGCTGCCGAAGCACCTAGCGACAGCGCGCCCAAATCTGCAATTGACGAAGCAGTGACTGAATTACAAGAAAACCCTGCCAGTTATTTAAGTAGAATGGGTGTAATGGCAGGAGGCGATAACTATCAAGTCACAGCAGCGATGCCTGCTAATATACGCAATCGCTTGGGACTTGAATCTGGTGATCGAGTATTGAAAGTCAACGGGCAAAGCGTCGGTAGTAATCCTGCTCAAGATGCTCGCGTATTACAACAAGTGAAGCAATCAGGGGAAGCACAGATAGAAGTACAACGTGGCGATCAAGTCATTACGATTCGGCAGCAGTTTTAGCATATATAAGTGACAAAAATGATTCTTCAAAATAAATATTTGTTGGTTGATATGATTGGCGATATGATGGCCAACATAACTTAGTATCAATTAAAATTATGACTTATCAAAAGCATTAAAGAATCAGGACTTATCAAATCCAGTAACCATTATATTCAACATACGTTGAATTCAGTACATACCAAGCGCCATCACTGTAGGTAATCATCAATATGGTCAGTTCTTATAATTTTTCAGTCACACCTTTGCATCATATTTTGCAGCGTTTGATGCGATTGTGCCGTCCTCTCTGCTTGGCCATACCACTTTGGGCGGCTAGTACTGGGCTGGTGAGTGCTGAAAGCTGGAAGGTCAATTTGCAAGATGCTGATATCAAAGCCTTTATCAATGAGGTGGCGACGATTACCAATCAAAACTTCGTCCTTGATCCGCGCATCAACGGTAATGTGACTGTGATCTCCAATAAGCCTTTGTCGCGTGATGAGATTTATCAGCTGTTTTTGAGCGTGATGCAAGTCAACGGTATCGCTGCTATCGATTCAGGTACAACGATTAAACTGGTGCCAGATAACGTCGCCAAACAAACTGGTGTTGCTGTTGATTTACGTGGTGAGAGCGTCGGTGAAACCTTGGCAACGCGGGTGATTTATCTGACGAATACCCAGGCAGCAGAAGTCTTGGGTGTTATCCGTCCGCTCATGCCACCGTCTGCACATGCTGCTGCTGTGCCTGGAGTCAATGCCTTAGTGCTGTCCGATCGTGCTGATAGCCTAAATCAGCTGACAGCGCTTATCCGTGATTTAGACAGTAATGTGAATGACAGCTTACAAGTCATACCACTACGTCATGTCGATGCCGAGCGTATGATGGAGTTAATTAGCGCGCTGGTAGCGAGTGCTGGTAGCGGTCAGGCAACTGGCAACAATCAGCTAAAGGTTATCGCCGACACGGCGAGCGATAGACTGTTGGTTAAAGGCAGTCCTGAGATGATTGCTAAAGTTCAAGAGATGGTCAATCAATTGGACACAACGCCTTCAAGGCGCTTAAGTGGTCTGCGTGTTTTCCGCCTAAAATATGCCAGTGCTGGTCATATTGCTGAGATGCTGCGCGGTCTCCTTGCCAGCCAATCTATCAATAGCTCTGGCGGTTCTTCAACATTAGAGTCAGCATCATTGAATGATGCCGCTGCTACAGGGTCGTCGCTAACTGGTGGCGCTAATAGTAAGGTAGGTAGCAATAGTATCGGTGGTACTGCTGCTACGCCTTTACCGAATAATAGTTCAGCGGGTACAAGTATCGGTATCGGTGGTCGACCTTTTAGTATTATCGCTGATGAAACTCAAAACGCCGTCATTGTTAATGCAGCACCTGAGCTGATGTTTGAGATCGAAGACGCTGTCAATCAGTTAGACAGCCGCCGCTCGCAAGTATTGATTCAAGCAGCTATTGTTGAAGTGTCGGGCGATGATGCAACGCAGCTTGGGGTTCAGTGGGCGCTAGGTAATGCCAATAGCGGTTATGGCGTGGTGAACTTCAATAACGTGGGCGCAAGTGCAGTTTCGCTTGCCGCTGCTGCTTTGTCAGGTGGTACAGGGATAAGCGCGGCAGCAGGATCCATTGCTGGTGCTTTGTTAGGTATTGGCAGTAGTAGTAAAGACAGCAAAGGCAATGCGCAATTCTATGGTGCTATCTTGCAAGCGCTTGATTCTTCTACCAGTGCCAATCTGCTATCTATGCCATCGATTTTGACCTTGGACAATGAAAAAGCCAGTATCTTAGTGGGTCAGAACGTACCGTTTGTGACAGGCTCCTACACCACGGGTAGTGACTCTTCGACCAATCCCTTTCAAACCATTGATCGCCAAGATATTGGTATCAATCTAAACGTCATCCCGCATATTGGTGCAAACGGCACCGTACGTTTAGAGGTATCACAGGAAGTCTCTTCAGTCGTACCAGGTAGTGCTGGGAATGCCAGCGGTCTTATCACCAATAAAAGCCTGATCAATACTACCATTTTGGCAGATGATCAGCAGACCATTGCCTTAGGTGGCTTGATGCGCGACAACTCAACTACGCGCCAACAAAAAGTGCCAGGTTTGGGTAATGTACCCCTTATCGGTCGACTGTTCCGCTCGGACAATGACAATAGCCAAAAAAGCAATTTAATCATATTTTTACAGCCGACTATCCTCCGTGATGGCGGTGCAGTAGCAAGCGTGACAGAGCGTAAATACAATCAGATGCGCGTCCTTCAGCTGGTTATTGATAAAAACGGTACGATTAAACAGCTGCCATTAAGCGGTACCGAAGGTTGGAATGGTGATATTAGTGCTGATTACGAGCTTATGCCACTCAATCCTTTGATTCCTAAACGGGATCAAAAGCCAAAAACAACTTCCAAAGGTTTTACTCGTGTTGATAGTCCAAGCACAGGTATCACAACTTATCCCTTAAATCGTTAAGCGCTTTTATGGCTGTTCGCTAATAAATTATCTAGGCTTTTAGCGTTTACCAAACTCTGCTTTCATATCTCTCTTAAAGTTTTACTATACTTAAAAGTACGGTGTATTACATACACCGTACTTTAGTTTGCGTATTCATATAATAGATAAACATATGCCTTGGCTATACGCGTATAATAAAAACAGATAACATGGGTATGTCACGCTTTTGCTGATAGTACGATATATTTGTTAAAATAGATAAAGGTCACCTATAAAGCCGTATTTATCAAATATCGGCTAAGTACTATTCGTCAGTTAATTTTAAAAGGTAACTATAATGGCAAGCACTAATAATAAAAAAAAGTGGCTGGCATTAAGCGTAGTGGGTATTGCATTGGTACTGATACCAAGACGCAGTAGTCAAAAGGCGCACAAACCAGTGCCTGAAAATTATGACCCTATAGAAAAAGCTAAAAGTACAGATAGTGAGTAAAATGATTATTTAGAAAGTAGTTAATGGGAAAGCTGACTTATCATAGCAATGATGAATTTTGGAGTTTCTTGATGACGGGGATTGATACATCAGCTATCAATAATAAAGTAAGAACGAAGATTTTTCCTTTAATTGATACTCATACGCATTTTGATGCTCCTGTGTTTGATAAGGATAGAGTTGAGCAGACAAAATTTGCCTATGATAAAGGTGTGCGCCATTTAGTTTTGGTTGGCTACTTGCACCGATATTTTGCACGGCTTTATGAGAATCAGCAGCAGATAAATGATCTTTGTCAATTGGATAAAAAAAATTGTTTGAACCAAAAAAACGTTTTCCTAAAGTACATATTGCGCTAGGTTTACATCCTTTTTATATTGAGCAGCATACAGAAGCCCATTTGGAAGAAATGGCGCAAATGCTAAATGAACAGCTTCCATTGGCCATTGGTGAAATAGGTTTAGATACTTTTACCGATGCCATGAAGCAGCCTGAAACGTTTGCCAAACAACAGCGGTTTTTTATTGCGCAGTTAGATATGGCATTGGCACATCAGCTACCTGTTATGCTGCATATTCGTAAAGCACATGCCGAAGCACTGGCTTTACTAAAAGCACATAATTATGACGCGCATAAGCTTGGCGGCATTGCCCATAGTTTTAGTGGTGGTGTACAAGAAGCCAAAGCCTTTGCGAAATTAGGGTTTAAGCTTGGCGTGACTGGGCAAATAACCAATCCCAATGCGAAAAAACTGCGCCTTGCCATTCAAGCTGCGGTTGAGAGTTATGGTATTGACTGTTTGGTTATCGAGACAGATTGCCCCGATATGATGCCTATCCTATGCCAGACGCTAGATAAGAATTTAGAAGGTGCGTCATCTAATAACGCGTCTGTGCTTGGACGAGATAAAAATAGCGAATGGGGTGATACATCTATGCATAGTAGGAATGTTCCTGCTAATTTGCTTTACGTATTACATAGCTTGAGCGAATTACTCAATGTTCCTGCGGCTATTCTCGCTCAGCAATTGTGGCTCAACAGTTGTAATGCTTTGCAAACTAAGTGGTCTTATACGCTTTGAAGTTTTTAGCGCATACTAATTAATATATAGATGGTTTAACAATAAAATTCTCAAAAGAGTTGCCATATCGTTATGAATGAAGACACACAGATGCAGTCAGATATTATCCAGCCAGAGCCTATCGAAGAGCAGATATTTGTACCTGCAATATTAGAGACACCTGATAGAGATGCCGAGCAGTATGAGCGCCGTTTTAAAGGTACTCAGACACTGTATGGTAATGCTGCAGTAAATACATTTTCTGCTGCGCATGTTTATGTTATTGGTGTCGGCGGTGTTGGTTCCTGGGCAGCAGAGGCTTTGGCGCGTACGGCTGTTGGTACTATTACATTAATTGATTTAGATATATTGGTAGCATCCAATGTCAATCGGCAGCTGCCCGCTTTAGATAGTACCTTTGGGCAAAGTAAAATTGAGGCGATGGCATCACGTATTCGTGAAATCAATCCAAAAGCTACGTTGCATTTGGTTGATGATTTTTTGACCACTGAAAATGTCGCAACATTGCTGCCCAGTCGTGAAGAGGCAAAAACGGCGGCACAAACCGCTCCGATTGTGATTTTAGACTGTATCGATGATATGGATGCCAAGCTTGCTATTGCTTTGCATTGCCGTTTTAACAAACTAAAATTGGTCTGTGCTGGCGGGGCAGGTGGTAAAATAGACCCCAGTCAGATTAGAGTCGGCGATTTACGAGACACTTATCAAGATCCATTATTGGCTAAATTACGTAATAAATTGCGCCATGAAAAGGGCATTAATAGTGCCCTAAAAGAGAAATTCGGTATCAAGTGTGTTTATTCTACAGAACCACCGCGCGTAGACAAGAGCTGTCAAACAGGTGGTTTGCACTGTGGTGGTTATGGTTCGGCGGTCGTCGTCACCTCAGTGGTTGCCATGCTTATGGTGAGTGAGGCATTACAATTATTGCTTAAGCAGGCGGCTGTTAAACCAAGCCTCTGATATAAATTTATGGAGTCCACCTTGTCTATATCCAGCGTACCAGACTTTGATTACCCTATCGCAGAAGATGACGCGGAGCGTATCAATAGGCTCAAAAAATATCAGGTATTTAATACCAATCAAGAGTCTTCTTTTGCACGTCTGACTGAGCTTGCGAAACTGTTTTTTAATGTGCCGATGGTTGCGATTACTTTTATAGATGAGGAAACTCAGTACCTAAAATCTGGTATTGGTTTTGACGAGGTATGTACCACGACACGTAATGTGGCTATTTGTAATTATACTATATTGTCTGATAGCATTTTTGTGGTAGCTGATTTGGCAAACGATGAGCGCTTCAATACATATCCATTTGTTGTTCAATGGCCTAAGATACGCTTTTATGCTGGTGCACCCATCATCACGCATGAAGACGGTAAAAATTATCGTTTTGGCTCTTTATGTTTAATGGATATAGAGCCTCATCATGATTTCAGTGATGAAAAAGCCAACATACTAGCCCAATTTGCGACGATGGCAGCCGACGCTTTAAAGCTACAAGAGCAGCAGCGTAATGCTAAATATGCCAATGAGATGAAGTCAGCGTTTTTGGCCAATATGAGTCATGAGATACGTACACCGATGAATGGTATCATCGGTATGGTTGAGATGCTCAGTGACACCATGCTGAGCGTTGAACAAAGAGAATATATCGAGAATATAAAAGTATCAAATGAGCATTTGCTCGCGATTATCAATGGTATTTTAGACTTATCAAAAGTCGAAGCCGGTAAAATGACTATCGATTCTATCCCGATGAATCTATCTAGTCTCTGTAATGAGGTCGTTAGCTTATTTGCTATCAAAGCTCGCCAACGCGGCTTGGTTTTAGACTATCACTATACCGAGTCACTATCTCCTTATGTTAAAGGAGATCCCGTACGTCTTAAGCAGGTCATGGTAAATTTGGTTAATAATGCGATTAAATTTACCCGTGAAGGCGGGCGTGTAACGATTGATGTTAAACATATGCAAGACAATCCTTGTCTAGATAATAAGGATTGCGATCAGACTAAAGGAAGTAATGATAGTCGTTTAGATTTTGCCATTGATGATAAAAATAGCACAACGATTCATCAAGAAATGACTTTATGTATTGAGGTTACGGATACGGGTGTCGGTATTAAATCTGAATCATTAGAGGCAATATTTGATGCTTATGATCAAGCAAATAAATATACTCATAGGCTTTATGGTGGTACCGGACTTGGATTGTCTGTTTGTAAGTCTCTAGTGGAGCTAATGGGTGGCTATATTGAAGTAGATAGCGTAGTCGGTATTGGCACAACCTTTAGAGTATTATTGCCGCTACCGTGTATTGCTGCAGAAGATTATGAGATATGGCAAACGGACAATGACTTTACAATAACGTTGCCGAGTGATGAGCTGGTCGGTCATATCTTGTTGGTTGAAGATGACAGTGTGAACGCGATGATTGCCAAAAAAGCCCTTAATAATGGTGGTCATACGGTCACTCACGTCAATGACGGGCAGCAAGCTATCGAGATATTTGCCTTATATCCTGAGCGTTATGATGTGATTTTGATGGATCATCACATGCCGATTATGGATGGGGTACAGGCAACCATCAAACTTCATGAGCTCTATGCTCCCCAAGATTTGCCGCCTATTATTGCGTTGACTGCCAATGCAATGGATGGCGAGCGCAAAAAATACCTTGATGTGGGTATGCAGGATTATTGTACCAAGCCTTTCAAACAAGAGCAGCTGAATGCGTTGGTTCAATATTGGTTGATGCATAAGCAATCGTTAGAACAATAACTGGCAGTTTAATTCCACCCTTTATTATTCATGACTTATTTGCTAGCCATTAAAAAGCTTAACCTCTCTCTCTCTGAGCGGTTAAGCTTTTTTGTTTTTATAGACAGACTAGAGCTATCTATTAATAGCTTTAGCTAACGCGCGTTTGATAATCGCCAGTACGAGTATCTACACGTACTACTTCACCTTGCTGCACAAATAATGGTACACGTACCACAGCGCCAGTCTCTAACGTTGCAGGCTTGCCGCCGCCGCCTGAGGTATCACCACGTACACCCGGATCGGTTTCAGTGATTTGCAATTCAACGAAGTTTGGCGGTGTTACTGAAAGAGGAGCACCGTTGAATAAAGTGATGGTACATAGTGCATTGCTGTTTTCTTTTAACCACTTTATTGAATCGCTCATCGCTGTTTTGTCTGCTTGAATCTGCTCGAAACTTTCAGGATGCATGAAATGCCAAAATTCACCATCGTTATAGAGATAGTTCATTTCAGTGTCCATGACATCAGCAGCTTCTAAGCTATCGCCTGACTTAAAGGTTTGTTCCAATACTTTACCACTACGAAGATTGCGCAATTTAACACGGTTAAAGGCCTGTCCTTTACCAGGTTTGACAAACTCGTTTTCAAGAATGGCACAAGGGTTGCCATCGAGCATGACTTTGAGACCAGATTTAAATTCATTGGTAGAAAAACTTGCCACGGAAGACTCCTAAGGGTTTAGAAAAAGGGTTGAAAAAAAGGATGGTAAATATTTTTAGTGAAAATGGAGTGCCAGATTTACCGTGCTAAAAGATATGAGCCATTCTAGTACATAAACGATAGGACGTTTGCTTTGATAGGCGACGCCCTAACAGCGTATAATATCGGCTTTTGGGCACAGGTATTAGGTTGTCATGATAAACCATTTAATCACACAAAAAAACTGGCAAACGCAATTATCCGAAGCCATTACCTCTATTGATGAGCTGCTTGAGATATTAGAGCTACAATCTCTGCGCTCAGAGGTCTACGTGCCTAAGCATTTTGAGCTGCGAGTACCGCGTGCCTTTGTGGCAAAAATGACCGTTGGTGATCGTGATGATCCTTTATTAAGGCAGGTGTTACCCAATCATAAAGAGCAAATGGCAGTGGCGGGCTATGTGGCTGACCCACTAGCCGAAAATGCGCATAATCCTGTTAAAGGCGTGCTGCATAAATATCAATCAAGACTGCTATTAACCATTACTGGTGCTTGCGCGATTCATTGTCGTTACTGCTTTCGTCAGCATTTTGACTATAGTGCCAATATGCCAACTGCCAGCGCAAAACAGGATATTATCGATTATATCAGCGCCCATCCTGAGATTAATGAAGTTATCTTAAGTGGCGGTGATCCATTAAATGTGACCAATAGACGTCTATTTGCTTGGCTAGATACTTTGGAGGCGATTGGGCAATTGACAACCATTCGTATACATACCCGTCTGCCGCTCGTGATTCCAGCAAGGCTTGATGATGCGTTATTAGAGCGTTTGGCACAAAGCCGTTGTCAAATCGTTATGGTCATTCATGGTAATCATGCCAATGAGATTGATGCGTTGACCGCAGAGTATTTGCAGCGCGCTCGTGCCGCAGGAATTACTTTATTAAATCAAGCGGTACTTTTAAAAGGTATCAATGACAGCGTTAGTGCGCAAACGGCATTGAGTCAGCGTTTATTTGCAGCGGGCGTGTTGCCCTATTATCTACATGTACTAGATAAAGTGGCGGGCGCGGCTCATTTTGACAGTGATGAGAAATTTGCCATTGAGCTTTATTGGTCGCTATTGGCTAAATTACCGGGCTACCTAGTACCCAAACTGGTCAGAGAATTGCCAAACGAACCTTTCAAGGTGCCAATTAATGTTTACAATAATAGGTAAATTGTGCACTATGATAGGGTTTTTATTTTGGCAAATACATAACAAGAAATAGATTTGAGAAAATTATAAATAAGCAACATATATAGAAGAATGGTTAGGTATGATAGCAATATTCTTTTTTAAGAATATATCCTTCTACACTCATGGATAACTTACGCAATTACTAAGGATGGTAATGGTAAATTTATCGACGTTTCAAGCGTATTTAGCGGCTGAACCCCCTTTTTTAGAAGCTTGCAATAAGTTTAAGAGTAGCAATGAGCCGCACTTGCATAAATGGGCGGCACTATTGCCAGCGCAAACAGAGGCCCAGCAAGTCGAACAAATAGAAAAAGTATTAACAGAATTGCGCCTGATTCCTACTGATGATAGGCAGCGTTTAAGATTGATTAAGATTGTCACTAATGCCGCCAGTCAGCTAATTGCGGCGCTACGCCAACAGTACATTTATGAGACAGGGGCGCTCAATGAGGCTCAGCTTGGCTATGTTGCTCAGGTGAAGTCGCTGTACTATTCATTGATTATGACCTATGACGGCGTGATACGCCGCGAAATTATCCTTTTAAAGGATAAGCAGCAAGCACCTTCAAATAATCTGTTGCAGCGCTATTTTACCAGTGAAAAATCATCTCCTGTTACCTTGGCGATTGCCACTTACCAAACGCTACTGATGTATCAAAAACTGCTATTTGAAGATGGCTTTTGCTATCAAAAGTCGCCAGCCTATATATGGGCTAATGTAAATAACTTATATCTTAACGCATGCCAGCAGCGAGCCTCACATATCGTACTGAGTGCTTACATTCCAGCGCAGCAAAGTGATACTATCCATGACTTATATTGTCAAATATGCTTGCATGAGTTGCTAAATGTACGTGCACTGCGTCGACCTCATATCTTACTGCTACAGCGTCTGCTGCCAGCGTGGAGTGCACATATAGTTGCTACCATAGAGCCACGCACAGCAACGCGAGTGTTCGTCAATCTACAGAGTAAAGAGCCGCCTACTTACTTAACTGCATTATCTACTATCAACCCATATGATGCTCATCACATCTGCCTATTTATAGAGCTTGAACCTTTAGTGACGTATTTACAATCGCGTATGAAAACCTTAATCGATATTGATCGAAGAGGGGTTGAATATTTTCTGATTAATACCGTTTCAATGGCGATAAGATATCGTTATATTAAACCAAAGCGCATGCCTCCTATTGATCACAATACAAAGCAGCCGGCGACGATAATATCGGGTTTTAATGAAATACATTACCGTATTAGTAACGGTGAAGCTTTCAGCAGTTTAATAGCATCTAAAAATCTGCCCGAGTATCAGCAGCCGCGTTATGATACCTTACCAAAAAATAATGCTGCCCATAAAGAATTAAGGGCGGATACATCTGAGGGTGATAATCAGTTGTCACACTTTCGTACCCTACGCTTATTTCTAGATTCATCTGAGCCAATTGATAAAATTGATGATCTCACTTCCATCGCACCACCTTTACAAATAATGAGCCTTTTTTTATTGTGTCGCAAAGATAAGGCTACCGCGCCTAAATGGTCCATGGGAGTGGTGCGTTGGCTTAATTTGGATAGCGCAAAACTCGAGCTTGAATGGCAAATCCTTGGTCATAAGATAATCGCCTGTGGAATTTGTCTACAAGATAGACAGAATCGCAGTCAGCATTTTGTGCCAGCGTTTGTCATCGGAGCAGATGAACACTTACAAACGTCTTATAGTCTATTGTTACCAACCTCTCATTTTCAAACAGATGATAAGGTTATCATGCGTATTAATGACCAACAGAAATCTTTGCGCTTGGGTCGTAGTCTAATGGTGACTGATGAATTTAGCCAATATGAAGGGGTGCAGGGTTAATGACGTTAATCTACATAAAAGCCGGACCTCTAAAGACCTAGTTACTCGTGTCATATAAAATTGCTATGTCGAATTATTTAACAATTACCATGATAAGTTAAGCAACAGTCGGCTAAATTATTGTTTATAATGACAACAATAACTACGACGCTGTTTCTTAATATTCTGCTATCTTTTATATATTTGACGACAGCTCAGCGGCGATTCATATTATTTTTTAAGATTAAAAAGGCTTTCTATGCGTACTCAGTCTCTCTTGAACTTATTGGTTATCGATGCTGATCAGCTTTATGCTGAGCGCCTTGTAGACTTGCTCGGTTCATACTATGACAGCGTGAATTTAGGTTTTTTGGACGATAAAGATGAGTTGCTAAAATCATTGCGTCAATCATGGGATGTGTTGGTTTTTGGTCAAGCGTATGATATGAATTTCACCGACGTGGTTGCTATCATTCAAGAGCAAGATATTGACTTACCATCGGTTTGTTTGATAAGTAAAAACACGGTAGCCAACGCTCACAATGACGAAGGCTTACCGTCTATTATGAATGGTACGATGGTTAAGGCACTCTATGTAGAGCAAGAAATGGCAGTCATCATGGCTATTCGCTTATTGCACGAAAACTTGCACAGTCGCCAACAGCTAAAGACATTGCAGTCTGTGCTCTCTGAGGCAGAACAGCGCGCAAACGTATTGATTAAAAACTCAAAAAGCGCAGTCGCATACATTGATCAAGGGATTCATATCTTTGCCAATGATCCGTATCTGCAGTTATTTGGTTTTGAGGCGATGAATGATATTATCGGTATACCTGTGATTGATTTGATTGCAGGCGGTGATAATGTTAAAGCTGTTAAACAGTTTTTACGTCAGTTTGATAAAGGGAACCGTAAAGATGTTGAGTTTAATTTTGAGAGTAGACGTAAGGATGGCAGTACGTTTGAAGCAAAACTACAGTTGGCAATAGCGACACTAGATGGTGAGCCGGTCACCCAGATTATTATTCAACAAAATAATAGCAATAGCATTGAGGTCGCCAAACGTTTGGCTGAAGCTGAGCGTAAAGACAGCTTAACGGGCATTGATAATCGCCACAGCTTTGAAGAGCAGCTGGCGGCAGCATATGAGCAGGCACGAAAAGGGGCTTTGACGGCGGCACTTTTGTATGTGCAACTCGATAATGTCGGAAAAATTAGAAGCAGTTTAGGTCTGCAAGGTATTGATAGCACGGTGAAACAAGTGGCTAATACCTTAGATGAGCTGGTAGTCGATGGTCATGTCAGCCGCTTTAGTGATACAGCATTCACTATTTTGGTAGAAAACCAGACGACAGCTGCGCTTGAAAAGCTGGCTGAACAGATTGGTATGAGTATCAGTAAGATGCTTATTGAAGTGGATAAGCGCACAACCAATACGACAGCAAGTACTGCTATTGTTAAAATCGAAAAAAATACGCCTGAGCCTAGAGTGTTGCTTGAGCGCGCCATGGATGCCATCAATCAAATCATGATTGAGACCTCCAATCATGGCGGTCGTTATCATCTATATGATGCAAGTGAACACGCCAATAGTGACGATCATGCGCTAGCAGAATCTCTGGTTGATGCCATTACCAATAATCGCTTTGAGTTATTGTTCCAGCCCATATATGACATCAATAATGACCGTAGTGACTTCTTTGAAGTATTCCTGCGGCTGCCGCTAGCAGATGCTGAGAATACCGTATTGACTCCAGAACAGTTTATGGCGGTTGCAAAATCTCATCAATTATTAGAAAAAATAGACCGCTGGGTATTGATTAATGCCTGTAAGAGAATCAATGAAGTGCGTAAAACCCATCCAGAGGCGCGGTTACTGGTACAGCTAACCAGTGCGTCTTTAATCGATAAAAAACTGCCCAGTGTTGCAAGCCAGCTTATCAATGCCATCGGTGGTAAAGCTGGGGCGTTGACACTACAGTTCAATGAAAAAGACATCTCAGATTACTTAACGGTAGCGAAATCTCAATTTACTGCGCTCAATCAGATAAACTGCCAGCTTAGCATCAATAATTTTGGCTCATCCATAAAATCTGTGGAGCTTGCCAATTTTGTTCATCCTAATGTGGTACGTTTAGCCCATAATTATGTCGAAGGGATTGATGCCGCTGACAATTTAGAAACGGTTAAATCAATTATCGTACGTACCAATGAGATTAATGTTGATGTATTGATGCCTTATATTGAAGATGCTGCAACCATGTCTGTTGCATGGAGTGTCGGCGCACGCTACCTACAAGGCAATTATTTAGAAATGCCGAGTAACAGTATCAAAGTCTCTAATGAGAGTTAGGTCTTATTTTATACTCATAAATACTATATAGATCTCTGTATTTATGGTCTACAGACGGCTATCGATGTCTACCAACCTTTGCATTATAGGATGTTTGATGTAGACTCATCGACATCAATACCTATTAATTAAAGATGACACCATGTCTATAGTCAATAAATATCAACTGGTCGGTATGCTTGTCGCCGCTTTGCTGCTAAGTGGTTGTGAGAAAACGCCGCCTGATTATCGTGCTACTGTTACGCTACCGCTTTACATTGAAGGCGATGCCGATAATGGTGCACTCATATATCAAGATGCTTGTGGTCAGTGTCATCAGTTAAACCCCGGTCTCAATAAAAAAGGCCCGCAGCTGATGAATATTTATGGCGCACCGGCAGCGGAACTTGCAGATTATACTTATAGTGAAGGACTTAAAGCCTCGGGTTGGGTATGGGATTCTCAAACCCTTGATACTTATATTGCGGATGCTGAAAAAGCTATGCCAGATTCAAAAATGCTGTCAGACCCGATGCCAGATTCTAAAGAGCGCGCTGATGTGATTGCCTACTTGTCTACCCTTCGCGCAGCTGCCCCAAGCGTTGAAAATGACAAATAAACCTTACTTGATACCTTTTGTTTTCCTCACAAATTAAACCCATAATCGCCTTAACGCAGCCCCTAATATGCCCCTTTCATCGAAACATCAGCTGATATCAGAAACGCGTCCTCAAACGGTGCCTAGTGCTGCTGATTATAGCCATAATCAGCAAAAAATTGCTCAGTTAATGGCGCAATTGAATCAAATCGTATTGGATAAATCGCAAGTAGTTAAGCTTGCGCTTAGTGGTATTTTAGCAGGTGGTCATTTATTGCTACAAGACTTGCCGGGTATGGGTAAGACGACCTTGGCACAAGGTTTAGCCCAATTATTAGGCTTGAGCTTTAGCCGTGTGCAGTTCACCAATGATATGCTGCCTGCCGATATATTGGGCATGAGTATCTACGATCAAAATAAGCGCCAATTTGAGTTTCGAGCAGGTCCTATCTTTACTCAGCTGCTGCTCGCTGATGAGATCAATCGCTCAAGCCCCAAGACCCAGAGCGCCTTACTTGAAGCGATGGAGGAGCGGCAAGTGACACAAGATGGGCAAAGTTATCCCTTACCCAAGCCATTTTTTGTGATAGCCACTCAAAACCCTTTGCAGCAAGCAGGTGTTTACCCACTTCCTGAATCGCAGCTGGATCGATTCTTATTGTGCTTATCGCTTGGTTATCCATCAGCTGCAGCAGAGCGGGCATTGTTAAAAGGTCAAGATCGCCGCGAGCTTTTAAACAGTTTGGGTGCGGTACTTGATACGGAAGCGGTGTTATTGGCGCAGCAAGGGGTTAAGCAGGTATACATCGCAGATGTGGTCTTGGATTATCTTCAGCGTCTGGTCGCAAAGACGCGAGCAAGCCAAGAGTATCATGGGCTGTCGCCGCGCGGTTTATTGTCGCTACAGCGCGCCGCGCAGGCTTACGCCTATGTATCAGGACATATGGAGGTCACGCCTGAAGATATTCAAGCGGTATTTGCTGCAGTCACTGACCATCGTTTGGGTCAGCGTTTTGTGCCAGCCCATGTCACTGGCGGGCAAGCTACCCCGACCATTTCTCAACGTATTTTGGCAGAAGTAGCAGTTATTGTTTAAATGTTTATGATTCGATAAATGCTCATCTAAAATCATTTAACACTGAAGGTGATTCTCTAAGTAATTATTCAACATATTGGTATCGAACGCTTTCTCTGAATATCAATGATATTGTCAATTTTATGGTAATGATAGGGTAGCCATGAGCCTTTTGCCAAAAGCTTTCACCGTACCAGCCACTTCAGCATTAAGCCGTTGGTTCGCCTCGCGTGCGCCCAAAAGTGACAGCGCCAAACTCAATTTGCGTAATGTCTATATTTTTTTTAGCCGGGAAGGCATGCTATTTGCGGTGCTGCTGATCATTACTTTTATTGCCGGTATTAACTATGGCAATAACTTGGTGTTAGGTTTATGTTTTTATTTGGTCAGCGTTTGGCTGATCAGCTTTCATGTAACCTTTGCGCACATTTCAGGTCTGAAAATACGTTTACTTGAAGTGACTATGGCAGAAGCAGGTGCGCCTGTTTGGGTGACTTTGCAGCTGCGCAGTGAGAGCCGTCAACCAAGACGGCAGTTGTTATTTAGCTTTGAGCAGACTGATGACAAGGCTAATAGCAAAAAAGATAAAAAAATTAAACATAACGCTGATAATAAACAGTCAATACTGGTGACACGACTGCAAAACGAGCAAATTATTCGCTTGCCTGTACCGACGCAGAATCGTGGGCAGTTTGAATTACCACGGTTAAAAATAAAAACGGTTTATCCTTTGGGCATTATGCGGGCGTGGTCTTACGTTTATTTTGCCCGTACTGCTTGGGTCTATCCAAAACCTGAAGTGTTTGATTGGCAGGCGCAGTATGCAGTTGCCAGTCAGGAGGATTTACCAACAGGCGGGCAATATCGGCAAGGTCAAGATGACTTTGAGCGGCTGGATAATTATATCGAAGGAGAGTCGCTGGCACGGGTTTCTTGGGGACATGTGGCACGCGGTCAGGGTATGCTTACCAAGCATTTTGCCGATCCTGTTGGTCACGAGCAAACCTTGGATTATGCCGATATGCCAGCGGCGAATCATGAACAGAAGCTGGCACAAATGGCTCACGGCACGCTCATATTAGGGCAATTGGGTGTGCCGTTTAATATGTGCTTACCAAATGAGGCACCGTCTGAATTTTCCTCTGCGCTGATGATGGGCGAGGGCGACAGCTTTGCACAAGCGTGCTTGCTAAGATTGGCAAAAGCGCCATGAACAATTCTAAACGATCTTCCTCAAATGACATTGAAAATGTATCGATCGATTTTCTTACTAAAAACTCTACAGAGACAGCCGTTTTTGAGCAATTGGCAACGGGTCAAAGCACCCGCTCTAGTGTTGAACACAGTTACGCTAGAAAATGGTATCGTAATTTTTTAGCGCTACCAGCCTATTACTGGGTATTAATTGCCCAAGTCATTGTTATTTTACCTCATGCGGCACACTTACCATTATGGCTAATGGGTTTTGCTGTCGTCAGTATTATTGCCCAATTGCCACGCATCAAAGTGCGGTTTAAAAAAATAGCATATTTAAAACGCGTCTATCAAGGCATGCAAATGCTTGGCTTCTTATTGGGGCTGGCAGGATTGTGGCTGACCTACAATACTGCATTTGGACTGGATATGGGTGTGGCATTTTTAGTGCTCTGCCTTATCAGCAAACTGTGGGAGCTTTACAAGCGCCGCGATGCTTATGTGGTCTTAAATTTATCGCTATTCGTGCTTGCTGCGCTGTTTTTGATGGATCAAGGTCTTGTTACGACTTTAGAAGTAATCATCGGTGCTGTTATTATTTTGTTGGCATTTATTGCGCTCAATGACGATGGCAATACTCGCGGTGATGGTCGTCTGCGCACTTTGGGTGTATTAGGTCTTGGGGCACTGCCATTATTAGTTGTATTGTTTTTATTCTTCCCGCGCTTACCACCGCTATGGTCAGTGCAGCTATCGGGTCAGCAAGCAACCACTGGTGTGTCTGATAGTATGTCGCCCGGTGACTTTGCTAATTTGGGACAATCGACTGAGCTGGCCTTTCGGGTAGAGTTTGTAGATAAGCGCC
The DNA here is from genome assembly GCF_000418305.1 of Psychrobacter sp. G. Classification (NCBI taxonomy): domain Bacteria; kingdom Pseudomonadati; phylum Pseudomonadota; class Gammaproteobacteria; order Moraxellales; family Moraxellaceae; genus Psychrobacter; species Psychrobacter sp. G. Next base: position 2,431,693 of record NC_021661.1, on the reverse strand, counting down.
CACCGCAGCAGCAATTGTACTGGCGCGGCTTGGTATTTAGCGATTTTGATGGGGTTACATGGCGTCCTAGCCCTCAGCAACAACAATGGCGGCCTGCACCGCAAATGCCTGTTTGGATTGAGAACGCCTTCGCTACTATCCCCGATGAAGTGAAAGTTGCGCCTACCAGCTATGAGGTTATTCTAGAACCCACACAACAAAACTGGCTATTTGGACTCGATTATCCTTTTGCCCAGCGCCAAGACATCAGTATTACTTCAAACTTTACCTTATTAAAAGACCAGCCAGTTACTCAGCAGTTCCGTTATGACGTATTACAGTTTGCGCCGATGCGCATTGACCCTGTTCTCTCTGAAGCATTACGGCGGCTGAATCTTGCTCTGCCAGCTGACGGCAACCCACAAGCACGCGCACTGGCAAAGCGATTATTTGCGCAATCTGGCTCAGACCCAGTGCGCTATATTGCAGCTATTGAACGCTGGATTAATCAAACAGAATTTCGTTATACACTATCGCCGCCACGCTTGAATAATAACCGTATTGATGAGTTTTTATTTGAGACCAAAGCGGGATTCTGTGAGCATTATTCTTCCAGCTTCACCTTTATGATGCGGGCTGCTGGTATTCCAGCACGCGTCGTGGCAGGCTATCAAGGTGGCGAGCCAAGCCGCGGTGGCAATGTTTGGGAAGTGCGGCAAAAGGATGCGCACGCTTGGACTGAGGTATGGCTTGAGGGGCAAGGCTGGGTACGTGTCGATCCGACAGCTTTTGTTGCGCCTGAGCGGGTCGAGCAAGGGATGGATGCTCTGACGCAGTCGCAAGGAGCAGCGATATTCGGCGATGGCGCTGGGGCACAAATCAGCTATCAGCAGTATCAGATGCTACAAACCTTGCGCCGCCTGTCAGACCAAGCCAGCTACTATTGGCAAAAAGACGTCGTCGGTTATGATAAAGACAAGCAAGCGGACTCACTACTCAAATGGTTTAACATCCGCTCAGTGATGCAGCAAATTATTTGGTTAGCAGTGAGTGCTATTAGCGTCATGGTAATTCTCGTTTTTGTCATTTGGCAACGCCGCCGCAAGCGCTGGCATCCAGCAGATCTGCCACTTGCACAGCTATCAAAACGTATTGGCAAGAATAATAAAACGTTGGCTAGGTTTGAGAGTGAAGGGCAATTGGCATGGCTTGAACGCTTGGCAATGTCAATTGATACAAGTGCTCGTCCAAAACCTGAAGCAAACACAGGGACAAATACTCAGAGTAGTAGTCCTAGTCAGTTGGTAGACAGCAATGCTTTAACAATGGCTCAAATGAAAATCGAGCAGATTAAACAGGATTATCGTCAGCTGCGTTATGGGCGTTTGAGCACGATAGATATGAGTAATAATGAGTACCAGCAAGTACTTAAGCAGCTAAAGAAAAACGTAAGGGAATTACCAAGGTTATACTGATTTGTGTGTGGTAGATGCACTAGAGTAAAAGTACTTAGATTATTTTAAAGCAATAAATAAAGGGATAGCTCTATGGCGATATACGTCGATTTTATGCAGATAGAGTTTAAAGGCTATAAGTGGTGCCATCTGCTGGCAGATACCTTGCAAGAGCTGCATGATTTTGCTGCGCTGATTGAAGTGGATGCACGCTTATTCCATCGTCATGCCAGTTACCCGCACTACGATGTCACCGTACAAATGCGAGAGATAGCGATTGAGTATGGTGCTATCCCTGCCGACCGAAAAAAGATTATAGAATGTGCAAAGAAATTAAAAGTAGAGTTGCATGAGCAAATAGCACGCTCTGAGCATTGCTAATAAATAAGTTAATATTCTAGAGATAGAAAAAAGGTGGGTTGCGATTTGGCTACCCACCTTTTTATTTATTAAATTTTCTGCTAGAAATTTACTTGGCAATAGCTGCTTTACTAACACTGTTGAGCGCTTTTGAGATGTTAGCAATCTCGGTATCGCAACCTTTAATGTTATGACGATTTTTTAAATACTCAGGATTATTATATGACAGCCATACTTTTTTATCGGCATCTTCGCTGATGAGAATTTTTTGCGGTAAGTCGATGGCGACGCTTTGCTCGCAATTCATCAATGGTGTACCCGCTTTCGGGTTACCAAACATAATAACTTGTGTTGGTCTTAAGGTTAAATCGACACCTTGTGCATTTTTTTGATGATCGACGCGCGCAAATACTTTCATGCCTTTACTTTCGATAATGGCGGCCAGTTTATCAGCAGTCTCTTGGACAGAGTGATGACTTTGCATGGTTATCAAGCCTTTTTCGGCACTGGTAGCAGTCATCGTTGTTGTCACCGAGGGTGTGTCGCTGGGTGAATGTAAAATGTTTTCAACACTGGCACAAGAGGCCATGGTCAAAACTAGAGCGGCGATAGAGATGATTTTAATCATAAGTAATCCTTTTTATGGTGGTCAGTTATCCGTAGTAGTTTGTAGCATCACATATTTATTATGCGTCATAATATTGTGCGTAATAAACGCTGCTTAGTAAAGAGCCGCATTGCAACCTGCCTTAATCAATCACTAAGCCAAATGCTCTGCTAGATAGTCCACCAACAGCCTGATTTTTGGTGATAACTGGCGGTTGTGCGGGTAGATTGCCCATATCCCTTCTTCTTGCTCTCTATATTCGTCCAATACCGTCATTAAACGACCGGTTGCTAGATGTTTTTGTACATAATAATCTGGCAATTGTACGATGCCAAGCCCCTTTAGCGCTGCATCAACCAAGCTATAACCGCTGTTATAACGTATCTTACCGCTCACGCGTATATTGCGCTCTGTATCCGCTTCTTTAAAATGCCAATAATCAAGTGTACCCAATAAGCAGCTGTGTTGACTGAGTTCATCCAAGGTTTTTGGGCGACCATATTTCTCAAAATAAGCGGGCGATGCACAGACAAAGTTGGTACGGTGACTGAGTTTTTTTGCCATCATCGTAGAGTCGCTCAGCTTACCGATACGTATTGCCAAATCATAACCACCTTCAATCAAATCAATCTTCTGATTGCTCAAAAAAGCCGTCACTTCGATATCACTATATTGCACCATAAAATCATTTATCAGTGGTAATAGCTGCTGCTCTCCATAGGTGACAGGAGCTGTCAGATTGATTCGACCTTGCGGTTTGGACTGCAAATTACTGACCGCTTGCTCTGCGGCATCAAGTCCATCAAGGATGCTGCGGCAATGCTGATAAAACACCCGCCCTTCTTCTGTTAGCGACACTTTACGCGTGGTCCGATACAGCAGCTTGGTATTGAGCCGCTTCTCCAGTGCAGTGACCTGCCGGCTTACTTGCGCTGTCGAGATGGCAAGCTTTGCCGCCGCTTTAGTAAAGCTCTCAAATTCTGCCACATAGACAAACTCACTGATACCATCCCACTTCATGATTATTACCACTGTGTAAAAGATATTTGCAAATATGCTATATTATCATTAGCAGGGAAGTAATATAAAATAATCACACTATTAAAATTCAACCATTAAAAAGAGAGACTTTTATGTCAGATAAATTTATCAAATCAAAAGCTGCCATTGCTTGGGGCCCTAATCAGCCATTATCGATTGAAGAAGTGGACGTCATGCTACCGCGTAAAGGCGAAGTATTGGTCAAAATCATCGCCAGTGGCGTCTGCCATACCGATGCGTTTACTTTATCTGGTGAAGACCCAGAAGGCGTATTCCCAGCTATCCTAGGTCATGAAGGTGGCGGTATCGTTGAGCAAATCGGCGAAGGCGTGACTAGCGTCCAAGTGGGTGACCATGTCATTCCCTTATATACCGCAGAATGTGGCGAATGTAAGTTCTGTACTTCAGGTAAAACCAACTTATGCTCAGCGGTACGTGAGACCCAAGGTAAAGGCTTAATGCCAGATGGCACCACCCGTTTTTATAAAGACGGTCAGCCAATCTACCATTATATGGGTTGCTCAACCTTTTCTGAATATACGGTATTGCCAGAGATCTCTTTAGCCAAAGTTGACGCCAATGCACCGTTAGAAAAAGTTTGCTTACTTGGTTGTGGTGTGACCACTGGTCTGGGTGCAGTCATGAATACCGCTAAGGTTGAAGAAGGCGCGACCGTTGCGGTTTTCGGTCTTGGTGGTATTGGCTTAGCGGCTATTATCGGTGCAAAAATGGCAAAAGCCAGTCGTATTATCGGTATTGATATTAACGAAGATAAATTTGAGCTCGCCAAAAAGCTAGGCGCGACTGATTGCATCAACTCTAAAGATTATGACAAACCTATCCAAGAGGTTATCGTTGAGATGACGGATGGCGGTGTAGATTACTCATTTGAGTGTATCGGTAATGTCGATGTTATGCGTTCAGCGCTTGAGTGCTGTCATAAAGGTTGGGGCGAGTCGGTCATCATCGGTGTCGCTGGTGCAGGCAAAGAGATCTCAACCCGTCCATTCCAGCTAGTGACTGGTCGCGTCTGGCGTGGTTCAGCTTTTGGGGGCGTCAAAGGACGTTCAGAGCTGCCCGGCTATGTCGATCGTTATATGCAAGGTGATATTCCATTAAATGACTTTATCACTCATACGATGCCATTAGAGGACATCAATGAAGCGTTTGATTTGATGCATAAAGGCGAGAGTATTCGTACGGTTATTCATTTTTAACTTGTAACAGTTATAAAATTAGTACTATAGACAGAAAAAAGCCGCTCCTATCATAGGTATCATAGGAGCGGCTTTTTTCTGTCTATCTTTTAGTCCTTTTTAAAGCTATGCATATCTTCTAACATCCCCGTAAACCTCTCGTATAGCCATGGCTCCATGTCATCGACGACTTGATTATAAAAATGCGGACCTACGGTTTCGATGATAAAATCCAATAAGAACTTAGCGGGCAAATTACCAATATCGATATCGAATTCATCATTCATATAAACCCGTAGTTGATCTAAGATAAGGATCTCAGTCTCATCTGATAGGGTGATTAGTTTGTCCTTATTCATATAAATGATCCTACTAAAAAATCTTAATTTACTCTTTCATATTGGCTAGCTGCTCTAAAATATTGACATAATTGTCTACGCCTTGCGCGCCGCTAACCAAGTGCTGCTCATTAAAAATAATAGCAGGCACGCTTTGAATACCTTGCCTTTGCCAATGCTGCTCTACCTCACGCAAGTCATTGGCAAACCGCTGGTCTTCTAAAACCGTCAACGCTTCTTTACCATCTAACCCAATCTCTGCAGCAATATCGGCAAGTACCTTGATATCAGAGAGGTTTCTATTATCGGTAAAGTGCGCGATAAATAATGCCTGCTTTAACTCATGCATGCGCCCTTGCTGCTCAGCCCAATGCAAAAGCTGATGCAGATTAAAGGTGTTGTGCATACGCAAGTCATCAGTAAAGTTAAACTGAAAGCCGACATCAGAACCTGCCTCTGCTATTCTAGTGCGGCTAGCGTCTGACTCGGCTTTGCTTGAGCCATATTTCTCCATGATATGCTCACGCATATTCTGACCCTCGCTTGGCATATTAGGATTTAGCTCAAACGGATGCCAATGTATCACATGATCAGTATTGGTTTGCTCTAGTGCTGCTGCTAGTTGGCGATAGCCGACGACACACCAAGGGCAGACCACGTCTGATACGATATCGATGCGCAGTGGCTGCTCTGATGTTAACTGCTTTGAGTTTTCCATATTTTTCACCTAATTTATTGTCTGTTTTTTATCTAATGAAGTACCATTTGAAGTAAGCTTTCTTACCTGAAGCTGACTGTAATCAATATGCTTATTAAGGGATACTTATCAAACGATACTAAGAGAAAGGCTAGGTGATTACAATGGCGGATAAGTTACTAATGATAGATAACTACCAGCCATAATAATAAGCCAACTATTGATTAAGGCGGCTTAAACTGGGTAGCCATCATAAGAATGGCTTGAGAAATTATGTAAATAGGCAATTTAATGAGCTTTATAGAGTACCCAATGAAACCTTATATAGAAACAGAGCGTCTTTATCTTAGACAGTGGCAAGCAAGCGATTTTGCAATATTTGCTGCTATGAATGCCGATCCAGAGGTTATGAAGTATTTCCCCAAGCTTTTATCAGCTAAAGTGAGCGATATTATTGCGAATAAATGCCAGCAGCTGATTGCAGATAATGGGTGGGGATTTTGGGCGCTCAGTTTAAAAGAGGGTTCAGAAAAAAATGATGCCTTTATTGGTTTTGTTGGCTTAAATCAGACGCATGCTGATATGTCTTTTGCTCCCTGTGTTGAGATTGCTTGGCGACTGCGTAAGGAGTTTTGGGGACAAGGCTATGCAACTGAAGCTGCTCGCGCGTCTTTAGATTTTGCTTTCAGCGAGCTAGCGCTTGAGGAGGTAGTTGCATTTACTGCTGTGATTAATAAGCGCTCTCAACTGCTTATGAAGCGTATCAGGATGACTGATACGCAAAACAATTTTTATCATCTTGCACTTGAGTCAAATCACTTACTCGCTGAACATGTGCTATATAAGATCACTCGGCAGCAGTGGCAGGCAGTTTAAGTAGCTTTAGAATGAGCGTTGCCACATCAGATGCCTTAATGTATTAACATCTCATTGTGAATGGCTATTTCCATTACTTAAATCTGCTAATGACGCATTGCATATAAACAGTGTGCAATGCCTTAAATAATTTTTATAAGACAGGGTGCCTATTTTCATTTAAAGTGTTATTGATAAAGCGATTGATAGCTAGATGAGGTATCAAACAGCGTTGATGGTTCTTTAACACCACTTAGCCCATTAATTTCATCAATGCCTCCAAAGCACATTCAATATCTAAGAATATTAAGCCAAGTTTGGCATTCAGTTTAGCCCTAATATTCATTGCAGTCTTATAACCTGATGAAGTCATGATTACATAGTTTTTCACACCTTGAATCATAATACGGTCGGTGCTACCACAAGCCAATTCGCGGCCTATACGATCACCCAGTGAAAATAAAAGCGGCATAGCTCGAATGCGCTCTTCATCGATGCCTTTTGATAGTGCTAATGAAATCATTGTTCATTGTTAAAGGCAAATGCTTCAATATTCGCTTCAGTTGTCTAAAGCTTTCTAAACTAATCACCTTTTTTAATTATTAAATTTTTACTACGCACTATTTTCAGATATTTTAATGATAAAAACTTATCCATAACTTTTGATGATGCCGATATTTACTAGACGTATACATCAAAAGAATGATATACAATTATGAGATAAAAATAGTCTGGGCTTCTTTATCATAATTTAGCGACCCAAACCTTTGGATTCTAATCCCACCAGTTGTCATACCAAATAGCGTATAGCAGCGACATCAATCCTACATCTGTGTTCACCATCCTATCATTTTCGGGTATGCGATAGTGCGCCGATGTAGATCAGCACGATTAAAATTTCTACCCTAAGGAACCTATATGAGTATCAGTCAGGCAATCGAAAAAGTTGAAGCACGTTATGCCCATCAACCTGAGTTTATTCAGGCAGTAAAAGAAGTTGCAATCACGATTGCACCACTATATGACTCTCATCCTGAATATGATACTTTCAAAGTTTTTGAACGCTTGGTTGAGCCTGACCGCGTGATGGGTTTCCGTATCAACTGGGAAAACGATAAGGGCGAAGTACAAGTAAATCGCGGCTGGCGTGTCCAATTTAGTAACGCGTTAGGTCCTTATAAGGGTGGTATTAGATTTCACCCAACCGTCAATCAATCGGTTTTAAAATTCTTAGGTTTTGAGCAAATTTTTAAAAATGCCTTGACCGGTTTGCCAATGGGCGGCGCTAAAGGTGGTTCTGATTTTGATCCAAAGGGCAAGTCAGACAACGAAATCCGTCGTTTTTGCTATGCTTTCATGCGTGAGCTGCATCCCTATATCAATAAAGATACGGACGTACCGGCAGGTGATATCGGCGTTAGCGGACGCGAAATTAGTTATATGTTTGCCATGTATAAAAACCTGACCCGCGAATACGGCGGTGTATTGACTGGTAAAGGCGTAGGGTTTGGTGGCAGTTTGATGCGTACGGAAGCGACGGGCTATGGCGCGGTTTACTTCTTAGAAAATATGCTAACGGCTCAAGATGAGCGCATAGATGGTAAGCGAGTACTGGTTTCAGGCGCGGGTAACGTCTCTCTACATGCTGCTGAAAAAGCTCATATGCTGGGCGGTGTTGTGGTCACCGTATCTGATTCCCAAGGTACCTTGTATGATGGGGCGGGTCTAAATCAAGAAAAAATCAACTGGTTAAAAGCGCAAAAAGCAAAAAGCCAACCATTAGCAGATTACGTAGCTGTCTATGGCGGTGAATGGTTCGCTGGACAAAAGCCTTGGCATATCAAAGGCGATATCGCTATCCCATCAGCCACGCAAAACGAAGTGAATGAAGACGACGCTAAGCTGATGGTTGAGAACGGCATTAAGTACGTGGTTGAAGGTGCTAATATGCCATTGACTGCAGACGCAATTAATCATATCCGCTTGCACCGTGTGCACTATGCTCCAGGTAAAGCGGCAAATGCAGGAGGCGTAGCAGTATCTGGTCTTGAGATGTCACAGAACTCAGTACGTCAGTACAAAACTTTTGAAGAGATTGAGGCGCGTTTAAAAGTTATTATGAAAAATATTCATGACGGCGCTGCTGAAGCCTCAGAAAAATACCATCAAACTGATAAAGGTTATATCGATTATATGACTGGCGCTAATATCGTCGGCTTTAAACGTGTTGCCGATGCCTTAGTTGCTTATGGTATCTTGAACTAAGAGCGGTTTATAGATCATAGTACAGTTGATTCAATTTAAAAAGAATACAGTACTGTTGGGATAAATTTTGCGAAGCCTCTGGAGTGCGAAGCGCACATCAAGCGAGAGAAATTTATCCCAGCATAATGCTATTCTGAACGTAACTCTTTTATATTGAACTCACTATAAGACATAAGTTGTTAATGTCATAAATTCTTTTCATAAACCAAAAAGCCCCAATCATTCATTGATTAGGGCTTTTTAGGATTCAAAAGAGCGTGGTCAAAAACGAGCGGTAAAGTTTAACGCCATGCACCTTCGATCATAATACCTTCAATAGGATTTAGCCCCATTTGATAGGCTAAATCAGCAGGGCGAGTGATATCCCAAAGTGCCAAGTCTGCATCACAGCCCACTTCTATACACCCTTTATGAGCTAGACCTAACGCTTGAGCTGCATGAACCGTTGCCCCTGCCAATACTTCTTCAGGGGTCATATAAAATAGCGTACAGCCCATATTCATCGCTAATAGCAGTGAGGTCAGCGGTGAGGTACCTGGATTACAGTCAGTCGAAATTGCCATTGGTACTTGATGTTTACGCAGTTCTTCGATCGGTGGCAACTTGGTATCACGTAGGGTATAAAACGCGCCTGGCAACAGTACAGCCACTGTATTACTTGCTGCCATTTTTTTGATATCGTCTTCTACTAAGTGCTCAAGATGGTCGCTTGATAATCCTTGATATTCAGCAACTAAGGCGCTAGCGCCTATATTTGATAGTTGTTCAGAATGCAGTTTCACCGGTAAGTTTAATGAGCGTGCGACTTCAAAGACGCGCTTAATCTGCTCAGCATTAAAGGCAATGTTTTCACAAAATCCATCGACTGCATCAACTAAGCCCTCGCTATGTAAAATCGGTAGCCACTCGCAGACTTGCTCGATATAGTCATCGGCACTATCTTTGTATTCAGGTGGTAGGGCATGAGCGGCTAAATAAGTGGTGCTAACATGAATATCGTACTTTTCGCCAAGCTTGCGCGCCACAATCAGCATTTTGCGTTCAGTTTTTAAGTCTAGTCCATAACCAGATTTAATCTCGATACTGGTCACACCTTCTTTGATAAGCGCCAGCAGACGTTTTTCACTCTGTGCAAACAATTCTTCGATATTGGCTTCGCGAGTGGAACGAACTGTTGAGACAATACCGCCACCTTGGGCAGCAATATCTTGATAGTTGGCACCGTGTAGACGCGCTTCAAACTCATTGCTGCGGTTGCCGCCATAGACGATATGAGTATGGCAATCTATCAATCCAGGCGTTATCCAATGACCATCAGCGTCAGTGATTTGCTGACTTTGATAATGCGTGAGATAGGGTGTTATTTGCGTATGCGCCCCAATCCATGCAATTTTGCTGTCTTTGATGCCGATAGCAGCGTTTTCTAATTGACCATAAGGCGTGCTTTTTGCGGCTGCGGATATACTATTTTTATTCTCAGCATAAGTATCGAAACCATATTGCGCTGAAAAAGTTGCAAGATTGGCATTGATAATAATATGGTCAAACGTTGTTAAGGCATTCATAGCATCGGTAGTATTGATAGAGTCGTCAAGTATCTGTTCGCTAGAGTTGTTCATAATAAGCTCCTGCTTAATACTGATAATCAGGTAAATATATAAAATTCATTTCTAAAGTTAAACTTATAAGCCTTTATCTATGAATTCAGTAAATGCTGCTCGATAATAGTCGCCAAAAGACGAGCAGCAACTTTGCAGCTACGCGAATCAATATCAAAAGTAGGGTTAATCTCAGCAATATCGGCTACTTTTACCTTACCTGAGCACAAGATAAGTTTGACTGCACGCTCAACGAAACTGAGCTCAATACCATAGGCAGCTGGCGCACTAACACCAGGGACAACGCTTGATGGTAAGCAATCCATATCAATGGTTAAATAAATAATATCAACGCTCTCGATAAAATCTGCAATTTGAGCTGCGATTCTCTTCCATTTTTTATTGGTACAATCTTCATCACTGATGATATGTACGCCCAATTGCTCAGCACGATCAAAGAGCGCAGCGGTGTTAGAGAAACGACTGACGCCGATACAGCAATAATTAAATGGCTGACCTTGCTCATCAAGATGCTCTGCAATTTGTCGAAATGGCGTACCCGAGGTAGCGACATCAGACTTACGAATATCAAGATGGGCATCAAAATTAATAATGCCAATACGCGGCAGCGCATCTGTATCACTATTAGTGTCTGTCTGCTGTAGCGCTTGCCACAATCCTAAAAAGCTACCATAAGCAATAGCATGACCACCGCCAAGACCAATGGGTAAGCCGCCTTGCTTGATAATCTGGCTTACCTTATCGGCATAATTGAGTTGTGCTTGTTCTAGCATGTTTGCGGCAAAGCCATCATTATCATCACAATGAATGTCGCCAGCATCACCCAATAAGGTTGATAATTGACCATCAAAGCGTTGTTGTAATTCAGCGATGACAGGCAGCGCAGCAAATGCTTGACGAATCAAGGGCGGAGCCGCTCTTGCACCCACGCGTCCTTGATTGCGTCTGACACCTTGGTCACAAGCGAAACCGACTAGCCCAATGTGCTGGCCGTTTTGCTGACTGGCGCTATCAAAGGCATAAGGCTGAGCTATTTGATACCAGTAGCGAGCACGAGCTGTCTCAAACGGCTCTGCACGTCCTGTCCAACGACTCATATCAGCTATCGTGTGGCTAACGGCTTCTGTATGGGTAGTCGTGCTCGCTGCTTTATTTGTTAGAGATGTCATCGCCAGATTCCTTTTTGCAATCAGCCTTTATTTAGAGTCGTACCAATTACTACGCAATGACTGCCAATGCTCAGTAAGCGTACCATCTAATACCAGCTGCTTTGCCGCTTCGATATCAGGGGCTAGGTAACGATCTTTATCATAAAAGGTCACTTGCTCGCGAAGTTTCTGATGTGCCATAGTCAAAGGCTCTGAGGTCTCTAACCCACGATGGAAGTCGATACCTTGACCAGCAGCCAAGAGCTCAATACCAATAATGGTGGCGGTATTTTGCGCCATCTCATATAAGCGACGGGCGCAATAGGTTGCCATCGACACATGATCTTCTTGATTGGCAGAAGTTGGAATGCTGTCGACACTACCGGGATGGGCGATAGACTTATTTTCTGAGGCGAGCGCCGCTGCGGTGACATGGGCAATCATAAAGCCTGAGTTGACCCCAGCATTATCCACTAAGAATGGTGGTAAACCACCTGATAAAGTAGCATCGATTAGCAAGGCGATACGGCGCTCAGACATAGAACCAATCTCAGCAATGGCCAATGCTAAAATATCAGCAGCAAAAGCCACTGGCTCAGCATGGAAGTTACCACCTGAGATGGCAACTGGGCCGTCTTCATTGTTAAAGATCAGTGGATTGTCCGTGACGGCATTTGATTCAATCAATAGCGTCTTGCCTGCTTGATTGATGATATCGAGGCAAGCGCCCATCACTTGTGGCTGGCAACGCAGGCAGTAAGGATCTTGTACTCTGTCGTCTTGCTCGCCATCGTGTGAGGCGCGAATGGCACTGCCTTTAATGAGCTGACGGTGTGCTTTGGCGATTTCGATTTGACCATGATGACCACGTACTTCATGAATACGCGCATCAAATGGCGCATCTGAGCCTTTAGCCGCATCGATAGACAGTGAGCCGACGATGGTTGCTGTCTCAAGCAAATCACGTGCTAAGAAATAACCACGTAGTGCCAGTGCGGTGGATACTTGAGTGCCATTAATCAGGGCAAGACCTTCTTTTGCCGCAAGGGTGATTGGCTCAAGACCATGCTGTGCTAAAGCATCAGCGGCCAGTACTTTTTTACCATCAACATAAACATGACCTTCGCCCATCATCGCCAGTGTCATATGCGATAAAGGCGCGAGGTCTCCTGAAGCACCTACTGAGCCTTTGGCAGGGATGTTTGGGGTAATTTGGTTATTAATTAAGCCCAGTAAGCTGTCGACCACGGCGCGGCGGACGCCAGAAACGCCTTGTGCCAAGCTGGTCACCTTCATCACCATAATCAGTCGAACCACATTGGCTGGTAATGCTTCACCAGTGCCCACCGAGTGAGATACGATAAGATTACGCTGTAATAGTTCTAACTGATCATCGCTGATACGGGTTTTTGCCAACAGACCAAAACCGGTATTGATACCATAAGCGCTTTTATCACGGCGGATAATCGTTTGTACATCTTCGTGTGAGGCGTCTATTGCCTCATAAGCGCTATCAAGCAAGGTCAATATGACGGGCTGTTCATAGATATCGCGTAGTATCTCAAAGCTAAGCTGACGTGGCTGTAGGGTTAATTTTTTGATAGCAGTCATGGTGGTAATCCTAGTATTAAATGTTATTAGCTTTATTTATTATGTGGTGGGGTATTGATGTTGTGCTTGTATTAATAGGTGCAATCTATCCTAACTTATCCAGCCAAAAGACATTGCCAAATGTCCAAAAGCTGCTGCCAGTAAGATACTAAGTGCTACACGCTGGAACCAAACGATGACCATTTTCCCAACAGAGATAGGAATCTCAGTTGCTAGTACACAAGGAATCATGGCAGAAAAGAACAGCACACTGCTAATAGAGATGACGCCTGCGACATAACGGGTCAACATATCCGCTTCACTGAGCAATAATGCGGGCAAGAACATCTCAGCCAATCCCGCAGACATGCCTTTGGCAGCGACGAGCGGCTCTGGCAAACCGCCCAACCAGGTAAAGGGGTAAAGCAGTAAACCTAAAGCGTCAAATACTGGCGTGTACTTGGCCAATAATAAACCAGTGAGTCCAACGGCGATAATAGAGGGTACAATAGCGGCTGCCATTGTCAAGCCATCACGAAAGTTGGTCCATAGAATTTGTTTAAAATCTGATGCACGGCGTGACGTGGACAAACCTAGCTCATATGCCGCTTTTAAACGCGTGCCTCTTTTGTAGTCTAAATTTGGACGCTCAACCTCATTATCAAACTGACTAATTGGTGGAATACGGGCAGTGATAGCGGTGACAATAAAGGTAATCACTAGCGTTGACCAAAAAAACAGATTCCAAAATTCCATCAACCCCAGTGTTTTGGCAACAATTACCATAAACGCAGCTGATACAGTCGAAAAACCGGTCGCAATGATAATGGCTTCACGCGCAGAATATTGCTTTTGCAGATACACACGATTGGTAATTAACAGCCCAATCGAATAACTGCCAACAAAAGAGGCAACGGCATCAATCGCTGATGCGCCCGGCGTTTTCCAGATAGGTTTCATAATCGGCTGCATCAGCACACCAACCATCTCAAGCAAACCAAAACCCACTAAAAACGCCAGAATCAAAGCCCCAAGCGGCACAATCATACCAACGGGTAGCGCCAGTTTTTCAAATAAAAACGGCAGCATATCTTTTTCCATCATAAAGGCTGGAGCGTTACCAGTGATATACATCACAGCTAATACCAGTCCCAGTACTTTAAAGACAGTTAGGATTTTATGGGTGATGTTTTTGCGCCATGAACCATCAATAAACGGTTTACTTACCCCAAATATCATCAGCATAAATAACAAAGTTACAGATAAAGTATGTTGCTGATTGACCAGATAAGTTGCGCCATGGTCGAACAAAATCGTGCTTTTTTCACCAATGGTAAATGGCACAAAAAACATCACCAAACCGATCATACTAAAGACAATCAGTTGCAGTAAGGCAATGGGTTTTGACAGCAATGTCTCTGGCGTTGTCGTATCGGGCACGATGTTAGCGACCTGCTCAGTTTTCTCTAATTGTAGGGTATCTTGCTTGGTCATATTATCTTCCTTGATAAAATCATGTGATCTATGTGTCTATGGAGAATTACTTAATCATAGGAAGATTTAGACCGTAATCCTTAGCAGTTTTAATCGCCAGCTCATAGCCCGCATCGGCATGACGCATAACGCCAGAACCACAATCGTTGACCAGTACTCGCGCTAAACGCTTAGCTGCGGCATCAGTACCGTCAGCGACGATAACCATGCCAGAGTGCTGCGAGTAGCCCATACCAACACCGCCGCCATGATGTAATGATACCCAAGTAGCACCGCCTGCGACATTGAGCATACCGTTTAATAGTGCCCAATCCGATACCGCATCTGAGCCATCTTTCATGCTTTCTGTTTCGCGGTTTGGACTGGCAACAGAACCGGTATCCAGATGGTCACGACCGATGACGATAGGACCTTTAAGCTCGCCGTTTTTGACCATCTCATTGAAAGCAAGACCTGCTTTATCACGCTCACCAAGCCCTAACCAGCAGATACGGGCAGGTAATCCTTGGAACTGAATGCGCTCTTTTGCCATGTCTAACCAGCGATGGATATGTTGGTTTTCAGGGAATAGCTCTTTGATTTTTTGATCGGTCTTATAGATATCTTCTGGATCACCTGATAATGCGACCCAGCGGAAGGGACCTTTACCTTGGCAAAACAGCGGACGAATATACGCAGGGACAAAACCTGGGAAATTAAAGGCATTTTTTACGCCTTCATCAAACGCCACCTGACGGATGTTATTACCATAATCAGTCGTTGGGATGTCCATTGCCTGCAAGTCTAGCATCGCCTGTACATGTACGGCACAAGACTGAGCAGCGGCTTTGGTTAGATCAGCATGTTGCTCTGGGTTTTCTTGAGCGGCTTTCCATTCTTCAACCGTCCAACCACTTGGTAGATAGCCATTAATCAAATCATGGGCGGAGGTTTGATCAGTAACCAAATCAGGTTTGATTTCGCCTGCATTGGCACGCTTTACCATCTCAGGCAAGATGTCTGCTGCATTACCAAGTAACGCGATAGAAACGGCTTCACCAGCTGCAGTATGTTGCTTAATGAGCTCATAGGCATGGTCAAGATTGTCAGCTTGTTTATCGACGTAGCCCGTACGCAAACGGAAATCAATACTAGATTGTTGGCATTCGATATTTAGAGAAGTTGCGCCAGCAAAGGTCGCCGCTAGTGGCTGCGCGCCGCCCATACCACCAAGACCAGCAGTCAAAATCCAGCGACCTGCCCAGCTACCGTCGTAATGCTGACGACCAGCTTCGACAAAGGTTTCATAAGTGCCTTGAACGATGCCTTGGGTGCCGATATAAATCCAGCTGCCCGCAGTCATTTGACCGTACATAAACAAGTCTTTACGATCGAGCTCGTTGAAATGCTCCCATGTTGCCCAGCGCGGGACAAGGTTGGAGTTGGCAATCAATACGCGCGGCGCATTTTCATGGGTTTGAAAAACGCCAACTGGTTTGCCAGATTGCACCAATAAGGTTTCATCGTCTTCTAATTCTTTGAGTGACTCTAAAATTTGATCATAGCTTTCCCAATTACGGGCAGCGCGTCCAATACCGCCATAGACGACCAAGCTTTTTGGATTTTCAGCCACATCAGGATGCAGGTTATTTTGTAACATACGATAAGGAGCTTCGGTCAGCCAACTCTTGCAGTGTAGTGTGCTGCCAGTTGGCGCCGCAATATTGCGACTCTCGTCACGGCGAGTATATTCAGGGGTTTTGTTCAATCCATTATCAGTAGTCATGATCCTATCCTTATGATATCTGTTGAGGCAATATGGCAATCAAAGTGAGTCTTGTACGGTCAGTTTGCTAAATTTACTAATACTGCCGTAAAGTTGTATATACAAATTATCAGGAATCATTTTTTCATGCAAGTTTTTTTTCTTTATTGCTGCATTGTTTTTGTGAGTGATTAGACAAACATGCAGCTGCCATATGGTTTTGCTGAGGTTTGTATGATTATCTCGTGTTACTATGACGCTATTCTTATTGGTAAAACTAACGGTTAAAAATGGATACGACAAAGACGATTCCGGCATATCAACGCATTAAAAATGCGATATTGGACAATATCCATTCAGGTAAATGGCAAGCGGGCAATGCGATTTCTACCGAAATGGCGTTGGCAGAAGAGTTTGGCGTCTCTCGTATGACGGTCAACCGTGCTTTAAAGGAATTGAGCGAAGAGCGAGTATTGGAGCGCCGTCAAGGGTCGGGGACGTTTGTTGCGCAGCAGCAGTTTAATCATACATTTGTAGAAGTGCGTAATATTGCCCAAGACTTAAAGTCTGCCAATCGTGATTATCAGGCAAAAGTTGTCAGTAAGCGTGGCATTACTGCTGCTATGCTCAATGATGAGCTACGGCGTAAATTTGGTCTTGAGAAAATGGTTGAAACTTTTGAATTGAAAAAAGGTAAAAGTATTGATAGCGAAGCCGCTGTTTTATATGAGGTCAAGATTATCCATTTTGCAGATGGTCAGCCGATACAGTTTGAAGAGCGCTGGGTAGATGCTCTAAAGGTTCCAGAGTTTATCGAGCAAGATTTTAGCGTGGTCAATACCAGTGATTATCTCATTGCCAAAAGCCCACTGGAGCGTGGTAGCTATACTATTCGAGCACTAGCCGCACCCGATGAGATTGCAGCGTTACTACGGATTACCTCGCAGTCGCCTACATTGGTACTTTGTCGTCAAACTTACTCAGCGGGTCAAGTACTGACTTTTGTCAAAATGTGGCATGCAGGTGAGCGGTACCAGTTTTCAGGGGAACTATAACAACCTTACGCATATTCACTATTTTTGTACGTTTATTCTTTCTAAATTGCGTTAATATACACATGAGCAGGTGTCTAATGGGCAGATTTAGAATAAGTATTTGTCATAAAATGCCTCAAATTTTCAAGAATAAAATAAAACCAGCATTGAAAAATATGCTGTGTATCCTCAAATTGAGCAGTCACAGTCAAATAATACCAAGCAGATATTTATGATGATATCTGCTTGTTCTTCAGTACGATTTTATTGGCAGGACATATTTTGCTTTATTTGACTCAGTCACTTTTATTTACTCACTATGATAAGGACGTCTTATGAAACGTCGCACGCTTTTAGCCCTTGCCGCAAGTACCGTATTGCTTGCCGCTTGTGGTCAATCACCTACCAATGATGCTGAAACCAAGGCAACTGATACCGCTGCAAGTGGCGGTTCTGATTTGCTACAGCGTATCAATAACGGGGGCACTATCAACGTCGGTACCGAAGGCACTTATCCTCCATTCACTTATCATGATGAGAGCGGCAAACTGACCGGCTATGATGTCGAAGTGACGCGTGCCGTTGCTGACAAACTTGGCGTTAAAGTTGAGTTTCAAGAAACCCAGTGGGATGCAATGCTCGCAGGTTTGGACGCCAAACGTTTTGATATGGTTGCCAACCAAGTCAGCTTAACCACGCCTGAGCGTTTAGCAAAATATGATAAAGCACAAGCGTATAGCTGGTCGGGCGCAGTGGTTTTAGCCCCAAAAGATGATAACCGTTATAGCTCGTGGGAGGCTTTAAAAGGTCTGCGTAGCGCTCAATCACTGACCAGTAACTATGGTGAGCTTGCAGAGCGTTATCAAGCTGAAGTCATCCCTGTTGATGGTATGGCTCAAGCGATCCAGCTGGTCAAACAAGATCGCGCTGACTTTACCATGAATGACAATCTTGCCATTTTGGATTATCTAAAAAAATTCCCAGATGCGGCGCTTGAGATTAAATTGACGGCCCCTGTCAGTGAGCAAACCGGTTCAGGCTTGGTATTGATAAAAGGTGATGATGAAGTATTGGCAAAATTAGACGAAGCCATGGCAGCATTGGCCGCTGATGGAACGCTCACCAAACTGAGCCAAGAATTCTTTGGTGCTGATATAAGTCAACAAAAGTAATGCTAGCTTCTATAACGTCAGTGTTAGCAGATTTATTGGCATTATTGCCGTTTATGAGTCCTGATCGGGCGCAGATTGTTATCTCGTCTTTTTGGCCGATGCTTAAAGGCGGTATCTATTATTCGATACCGCTGGCATTGATATCGTTTGCGATCGGTATGGCAATTGCGCTGACCGTGGCACTGATTCGTATTGTGCCGCGTGCTGGTTGGGTTCATGAGATTGTGTACAGACTTGCTCGCATCTATGTGTCTGCCATTCGCGGCACGCCGATGCTGGTACAGCTGTTTATTATCTTTTATGGGTTACCGAGTGTTGGGGTCAAGCTTGATCCTTTTCCGTCAGCAATTATCGCTTTTTCGCTAAATATTGGTGCTTATGCGTCAGAGACGGTGCGCGCTTCCATTTTGTCTATTCCAAAAGGACAGTGGGAAGCCGGTTCGACTGTCGGCTTGACGTATTTGCAGACCTTTCGCCATGTTATTTTGCCGCAGGCACTACGCGTATCCGTACCGCCGCTATCTAATACCTTTATCAGTCTGGTAAAAGATACTTCGCTAGCATCGCTCGTATTGGTGACTGAGCTGTTTAAACAAGCGCAGATTATCACCGCGCGTAACTATGAGTTTATGTTGGTCTATATCGAAGCGGCCGTTATCTATTGGGGTATTTGTCTGTTTTTGACCTTTATCCAAGGTAGGCTTGAAACGCGTCTTGATCGTTATGTTGCCAAATAATATCGCTATCAACCCATGATATATTTCTCGCCCCTTTAACCCATGTGTTTTTTAATTTGCAAGTGGACGTCTTATGATTCAAGTCACCAATATTCATAAAGCCTTTGGGAGCAATCAAGTGCTTAAAGGTATCGACTTGACCATCGAAAAGGGCAAAGTGGTGGTCATATTAGGACCATCAGGTTCTGGTAAGACGACGTTTTTGCGGTGTTTGAATGCGCTTGAAATTCCAGATCAAGGTATCATCGCTTTTGATGATGGCAGCCTGACGGTTGATTTTGCCACTAAACCTAAGAAAAAAACCTTACTGGCACTACAACGTAAGTCAGGTATGGTGTTTCAGTCTTATAACTTGTTTCCACATAAGACAGCCATCGAAAACTTAATGCTTGGACCTACGGTGGTACAAGGGCAAAGTAAAGCGCAAGCACGTGAGCAGGCATTAGCATTACTCGATAAAGTGGGTTTGTCTGATAAGGCAGATCTCTATCCGTTTCAGCTATCGGGTGGTCAGCAGCAGCGTATTGGTATTGCTCGTGCATTGGCGATTGAGCCGTCTTTACTACTATTCGATGAGCCAACGTCTGCGCTTGATCCTGAGCTAGTACAAGATGTGCTTGAAACCATGAAACAGCTGGCATCAGAAGGTTGGACGATGGTTGTTGTTACTCATGAAATAAATTTTGCCCGCGATGTCGCTGATCATGTGGTTTTGATTGAAGATGGTAAAATTGTCGAAGAGGGCAGTGCTAAGCAGTTATTCGAGGATTCTAAGCATCCGCGTACGCAAGCGTTTTTACAGCGTATTGAACAGTAATAAGCTTGAAAGATGCTAAATAAAAAGCCCCAGCTATATTCATAGTAGGGGCTTTTTTTTGATTCAACAGAAAGAAATCTAAGGCTATTAAAAGTGATTATAGGATATCGACTAAATCCTTTGCCGTCTTTTTAGCCAACGTGGTACGCGAGTAGTAGTACCATTTAGCACAGCATTAAATAAAGCTGCTAGCAGAATGAGTATGACGCCGACATATTGAATCCAAGATAATGATTGATGCAGTAATAGCGTTGCCAAAGCAATCGCGGTTAGAGGCTCAAAGATAGTAAACACTGATGCACGGGTGGCAGGTAGCTTCTCTAATGCCTTCATATAGAGCGCAAAGGGTACGACGGTTCCAATCAAAGACAATCCTAATGCATAGCCCCAAGTAGATAAGGGTAAGGTTAGTAATTGTCCATAAGTTTTATAGGTTTCAGGTAGTAGTAGCAGTATGCCAGCACTGATGATAATAGAGGTAAAAAATACTAAAGGAGCAGGGTGCGCGTCATGCATAGCGCGCTTACCCAATACCCCATATAGGGAATAACATATGCCTGATAATAAACCCAATGCAATACCCCAGTTGACTTGCGCCTGCTCACCTAACATCGTCAAGCCGACACCAAATACTGCCATGAGTGCCAGTAGGGCTGACTGCCGAGTAATGGATTCATTAAGCAAGAATGCTGAAAATAATAAGCTAAAAACGGGCGCAGTATATAGCAAGGCGACTGCAGGACCAGCACCGACATAGATAACGGCAAAAAAATAGCAAACCGACATGCCGAGTACACCAATCAACGACTGTAGTGCCAGTCCGAGCCACTGTTTTGGACGCAACTTTATTAGCTGTGGCCATAGTTTTGGTAGCATAACGAGGATGATAAGAGCAGCGGTCACGATACGTAAAATGGTCGTTTGCCAGCCACTAAAGCCATTTTGGTTGAGATAGGTTGAGAATATCCCTAAAGTACCCCAGCAGACAGCGGCTGTAATGATTTGAATGGTGCCTATCCATGACTGCCGTGCTGACGTTGCGCTATCGGTATGTGCCATATCGCTCTCTATTTTTATTTGTTACCAAGTTCAAAGAATAAGCGGTCCAAGCCTTCTGGCTGATTACTTAATAATATGCTGAAATAACAAAAGACAACCTGATTAAAGGCTGCCTTTTGTTTGTTTTTTCAGTCTATCATTAAAGCGTTAATTAAGTACTAACACAAGTCAGTTAGGCATAAAATGCAATTTATTTGAGTTAGATGCAGGCTTCACTTCAGCTTATTACTCTTTAGCGTCATATCCTCCAAACCAGCTTAAGCATCGTGATTTACACCTGAAGTAAAAAATTCGTCAATAAACGCTTGGCACCTTCGGTCGCAAATGACTCTGGGTGAAACTGCACGCCTTGAATCGGATAGTCTTTGTGCTGCACACCCATTATCTCATCACCAGCCAGCGCCGATTCAGTCAAATCTAAATCATTATGTTCATCATTGGCGACGACTGCGGTGACAGTCAAACAATTTGGTAGCGTATCTGCTTGTACCATCAATGAGTGATAGCGCATGATTTCTAACTCCTGTGGCAAATCGTTATAAATGCCCGCACTATCATGACGAATGGCTGAAACTTTACCATGCATCGGCACACTGGCGCGTATCACGTCACCGCCAAATACATGAGCAATGCCTTGCATGCCTAAGCAAACGCCTAATAGTGGCGTCGTTTTACCCATCACTTCAATCACTTCGGCACAAATGCCAAAATAGGCAGGATCATCAGGTGACCCAGGACCGGGTGAGATAATAATACGGTCAAGACTCATCGCTTGTACGTCTGCTAAGGTGATTTCATTATTACGCTTGACGATGACATTTGCTTGTTTATCACTGTCCATCGTCTGCAAGATCTCACCGATATATTGATAAAGGTTAAAGGTAAATGAGTCGTAATTATCGATAATTAAAACATTCATGGGTAGCCAACTCTTTGATAAATTATATGTGGTTATTGGTTCATAAAGCTGTCTAGTACCACTTTCATAGCAGAAAGCTTACGCTGGATTTCTAGATATTCATCAGCAGGATTGGAGTCGTACACATTGCCGCCACAAGTCTGTGCATAGGCCGATTCACCATTGATAAATAAGCTGCGAATAGGAATGGCAAAAATACAATCGCCGTTAAAGTTAAAGGATCCTAATGCGCCGCCATAAGCACCACGACCATCTAGTTCAAGCTCATTAATCACTTTTATCGCTTCAACTTTTGGTGCGCCTGACAAGGTGCCCGCAGGGAAGTTGCTGGCAAGTGCGCTAAACATATCCTCATCGGGGTGCAGAATACCGACGATTTCAGAGGAGATATGCTGTACGTGTGAGAAGCGTTTGATATCCATCAAATTACGCACTTTTACCGTACCAAATTGTGCGACGCGTCCGATATCATTGCGATGCAGATCGACTAGCATATTGTGCTCGGCAATCTCTTTGGCATCATTCAGTAGGGCACGGGCAAGTTTGCGGTCTTCAGCAACATCAACGCCACGCTTGGCTGTACCTGCGAGCGGATAGGTCTCCATCTCTCCTTGACGCAGGCGAAATAGCAATTCAGGTGAGGCACCGATGATGCATTGCTGAGCAAATTTCATAAAATACATATGCGGTGATGGATTGACTGCCCGTAGCTTTTCATAAATTGGCATCTTATCGCCCGCAATACGATATTTGGATTTAAAGCCGACTTCACATTGAAAAATACGCCCAGAGATGATGTCTTCTTTGACTTGCATAACGACTTTAGCATGCTCTTCTTGACTCATACCATCACCTAAAAACTCTACGGTTGGCGGTTTATAACTTGGGATAGGTACATCAAGCAAGGCTTTGATTTGCTCGATGCGATTGTCTTGCTGAGCGGTTGGGTAATAAAAATAGAATATCTCACCGGTCATTTTATCGAGCGTCAAGCCATCTAGATAGACACCAAATTTGAAAGGTTCAAAATCATCGCTTGGCTTGGCATTTAGACTTGGCTCAAAGAAATTGACACAGTCGTAGCCTAGATAGCCGACAAGACCGCCACTTTGCTCACGGGCAATAACGTGCTGCGGAGTAATAGTACGTAGAAGCTGATAAGGATTATCCGTCTGATAATGTTTGGTTTCAGCAGTTTTATTATCGCTAATGGCAAGCGTCGTGCGGTCAATGGCGGCAATGGTCATCACTGGATCAAAACCAATCGCATGATGACGCGACATATGACTGTCTTCGCCCAAGGATTCAAGTAAATAACAGGTGTCAAAAACACCCTCAATACGTTTGAATAACGCAAAAAAATCAATATCTTGCGTCAGCTTTATCCGCTGCGGCTTGCTTGGGATATCAATAGCAGCAGGCTGGTCATATTGTAGTGTAGGAGAGGTCATAACGAGGTCCAAAGTAATTCAAATAGGTCTTATAAAATAAATTCAGCTAATATTCTTGGCGTTAATTGTCTTGTCTGTGGGTGGCTAGCAGTGCACTTACATCGTGAATTTGCATGGCTTTGGCGCCACGAGAGACCGTTGCGATGCCAACGCCCAACTGTTCGGATATGTCACGCTGGGTGATACCACGCTCGAGCAAATCAAAAATACAGATGCGATTGGCAATCTCGTGTTGCTCTTTAGTCGTTAGTAGCGCTGTTAATAGCTCATCGATATCATTACTGTCATTGCAATGGGCTAAATGCGTCAACAAGCTACGATAAGGGTCAGTGCTCATAATATTTAATCTTAATAAAAAAGAGGTAAGTGGCTATCTTGTTTCAGTATTCTAGTACAGTAGTACATAAAAAACAAGTAAAGTGATGAATGTTTTAGCATTGCTTGATTAAAGCGCTGTTTAAAAATATTAACTTCAGCATAAAAATAAAAAGCCAGCTAATCGTAATGAGCTGGCTTTACTATTAAAAATTTTGCTGGTGTTCTAAAGAACAATGAATGATAGATTCGAATGAACGACTAAGCCTTTATATTGCTTATTTTACTGGGCGAATAAACGGCATATGTCTATTCACATCTTTATATAGTAAGTATCTAAATGGACCTGGTCCACCAGCGTAACAAGATTGTGGGCAGAATGCGCGTAACCACATAAAGTCACCTGCTTCAACTTCTACCCATTCACCGTTTAAGTGATAGACGGCTTTACCTTCTAATACATACAAACCATGTTCCATAACATGCGTTTCATCAAATGGAATCACGCCACCTGGTTGAAACGTCACGATATTCACATGCATGTCGTGACGCATATCAGACTGCTCGGTAAATCGAGTGGTTGTCCATACGCCATCAGTACCCGGCATCTCAATAGCTTCAACATCGTGATCGCTAGTTACAAACGCTTCAGGCACATCAATATCTTCACAGTGTTGATAGGCTTTACGGATCCAATGGAATTTGACGTGCTTGTCGCTATTGTTCTTTAGCGTCCATTTGCAGCCAGGTGGTAAAAATGCATAACCACCTGATTCAAGATGATGCGACACGCCTTCAATCGTCATGTCCATTTCACCTTCAACGATGAATACGACGCCTTCGGCATTTGCATCTAGTTCAGGTTTTTCTGAGCCGCCATTTGGTGCTACTTCGACGATATACTGTGAGAAGGTTTCAGAGAAACCGCTTAAAGGACGTGCAAGCACCCACATGCGCATGCCTGTCCAAAAAGGTAAATAACTAATCACGATGTCGGTTAGTACACGTTTAGGAATAATCGCATAAGCTTCGGTGAAGATAGCACGATCGGATAGTAATTGTGTTTGTGGAGGCAATCCGCCAGTTGGTGCGTAATAAGTACTTTTTGTTGTCATGGTTCGTGTTCCTTAGGGGTTTGGTGCCGCGATAAATTTGTGTCTGAACCTTTGATTTTTTATATGATTAATGCTCTGACATTAGCATAATTCTTCGTCAGTTGACGATAGCCATTAGGCCTGATTTTTAGCCTGCTCAGCAGATATATCAATGCAAACTTCCCAATCATCAATCTCGAATTCATGGCAATTGTTACCTTCGCCGTTGATACGATCAATCACTAAAAAGTCACAATCCGCTTTTAGCGCCAGTAGCGGATGATGCCAAACATTGGCATCATACTGTACACCTTGATGCGAATGAGCATAAAACACTTCTAAATCATCAGCTGATTTAGGCGCATCGCCAGCTTTGGCCACAACGACTATATAGTCTGTGCCATTCATAGAAAAGAACGCTTGCGTGCCAAATGGATGGTATTCCATGACCGATAACGTAATAGGGCAGTCACGTCTTTTAGTACGGAAAATACTAAAACCGACTTCTCCGCCATCATGAGTGACTTTTGAGATAGCATTATGACGACAGGCAAAGCCACGATTGATATCCCAGCTGTTTTCAGGGCACTTTTCTTGATCATCATAAGGCTCAATCACTGAGCCATAAGGAGCAAAAGCAGCTTTAGTTAAAGGTTTAGCAATGAGTGTGGTTTTCATAAGTTCACCTTTAGATTAATTAGCAATATTATTTATTTGTTCTAGCAACTTATTAAGTGATAGCTCGATTTGAGCTAAGGAAATACCGGATATAAGATGTCATCTTTAAGCAATTACAGCACTCAGGTATCAACCACCTTGAGCGTATCATCCGTTAGCTTACGTGGTTGATACTATGTACGTGCTTATTAATATGATGATACGTCTTATGATTGTTGTTACGGCTACATCCAGTTGGCGGTGTTATCAGCCGTGGCTGGATGATTTTCATACCAGTGCTTGGCGATTTCATCGCGGCGGCAGATCCAAACGTCGGGTTTACTGGTGATGTATTGCAAAAACTGTTTAAGCGCTTTAATGCGACCAGCACGACCAATGATGCGGCAATGCAAACCAATGGTTAGCATCTTGGGAGTGTCTTGACCTTCTTCATATAGAGTGTCAAAGCTGTCTTTTAAATACTGATAAAAAGGTTCAGCATTGGTGAACCCAGGACTTGAAGAAAAACGCATGTCATTGGTCTCAAGCGTATAAGGAATGACCAGATGCGGTTTGCGAGCAATTTTGTTGCCTTCTTCTACTTTAACATTGAGCCAGTACGGCAGCTCATCAGCATAAGAGTCAGAGTCATAAATGTAGCCGCCTTGTTCTGCGACCAGCTCGCGAGTATTTGGGCTATCGCGACCGGTATACCAGCCAAGAGGCTGATTGCCGACCATCCGCTCAAATATTTCAGTGGCGCGGCGCACATGTTCACGCTCGGTCTCGCGGTACATATATTGATAGGTTATCCAGCGCAATCCGTGACTGGCAATCTCATGACCATCTTCTAGAATACGCTCGACAATATGCGGTGTTTTTTCGGCAGCGGCTGCACAAGTAAAGGTAGTAATAGGTAAACCATATTCTTTAAAAGTATCTAGTACGCGCCAAACACCCACTCGGCTACCATATTCAAAGGCGGATTCAATCGACTGATGGCGGTTGTTAAATTCTGGCGTACCTAAAACGTCTGATAAAAAACGTTCTGACTGACCGTCGCCATGCAAGACACTGTTCTCTGCGCCTTCTTCGATATTTAGCACAAACTGTACGGCAATCTTAGCGCCGCCCGGCCAATTGGCTTTGGGTGGATGGTCGCCATAGCCTTTTAAATCGCGTGGATAAGCGGCTTGATCAAAGTCGCTGGTTATCTTTTTTTTCATGGTGTTTTATCCTTTATAAAAACAGAGTAATAGGTCTGTTAGACATGTAATAACTATTTTTTATTCTACTCTTGCACTTCATGTTTCTGACTTCACTGCCTTATTCTACTATGGTGTCAGGATCTACTGCATAAGGGCGCATCAATACCCAATACACGATGCCACCTATTGCCGCGCCTAATAAGAAACCATAACCTTCAAGCTTAGTCAGTGCGGGTATCAATACCGTGGCGATAGAGAATAAAGCGCCGATTGCAAAGGCGATAAGCGCACGGATGTTCCAGCCTTTGTAGTAGTAATATGCACCAGTTGGGTGAGCGGAAAATAAGTCATTCATATCGATATGTTGACGTTTAATCAGGTAATAATCGATGACTAAGATACCAAAGAATGGAGCGATGACCGCACCAATAGTATTTACAAAACCGACAATACCGATCTTACTGATGAATGATAACCACAATGCACCAACGAAAAAGGCGATAACAGCAGTAATTAAACCGCCCATGCGAAAGTTAATATGCTTAGGAAATAAGTTAGCCAAATCGTAAGCAGGGGGAATAAAGTTTGCAACCATATTGATACCGACGGTTGCGGCAAAGAAGGTCAGCGCTGCAATAATGGTCAAGGGTAGAGAATCTACACGATCAACAATATCCGATGGATTGGTCAATGCTTCGCCAAATATTACTAGGGTCCCAGCGGTAATGACCAAAGCGATGAATGAGAAAAACACCATGTTAATTGGCAAACCGAGTAAGTTACCCAAGTGCATATCGCGCTCACTACGCAAAAATCGCGAGAAATCACCGAAGTTGATGACGACTGCTGCGAAATAAGCAACCATCGTACCGACGATAGCAGTAAATGCCTGTATGGAATTTCCACTATAATCGCTGCCACTAGCGAAGATAGAATTAATCGCAGGTAACAACTCAGAGCCTGATTGATACCAGATGACGGCCATCAAGATGACCATAACGACATAGACTAGCGGTCCTGCCCAATTCAAAAAGTGCTTGATCGGCTCGATGCCTGCCCAAAACAGTAAAATCTGAAATACCCAAACGATGACAAAGGCAATCCAAGCGGTACTATTCAAGCCTAAAAATGTCGTATCTGGGCTACCTATGACAATAGTCAACAAAATGGCAACTGCAGTTGAGGCAAAGTAGGTCTGCACCCCGTACCAAAAGATACCGATAATAGCGCGTAAGATGGCAGGTAAGTTAGCGCCATTGATACCCATGCTGGCACGTATCAAGACTGGAAAAGGGATGCCATATTTGACACTAGGTTTACCAGTTAAGTTGACCATCAGCATGACGATGAATCCTGAGCAGATAATCGCTGCCATGACCCACCACCCATTCAGTCCATAACTCAAAAATAAGGAGGCAGCTAAGGTATAACCGAATAAGCTCTGAATATCATTGGACCAAACATTAAATATCGCAAACCAACCCCAATTACGCTGTTCAGGCTGTAGTGGGGCAAGATCTTCATTATATAATCTTGAGTTTTTGCGTTCTGGATTAAAGGTATTGCAATCATAGAGCGCGCTATTGGATTGAGTACTGAGCTGACTTCCTTGCTCATTCGCAGTGGACATCCTTTTCTCCCTTTAGATTGAAATCAATCGAAATAAACATTGTTAACACTTATTAATGTTTATTGTTAACACTTTAAGGATGTCTAGGTCATTGGTCAAGATAATTGTTTGATCAGCGTTTACTCTTCTTTGTCTAGAATGCTCATTTATAACCCTGAAGCATAAGCGACCAGTTGTTGGCGCTCTTCATCGCTTAGCTGAGTGATATTACCCAGTGGCATATAGCCACTTTGTACGGCAGTCACAATCTTAGCTTGATGAGTTTTTATATCTGCAGGGGTTTTGATAATAATACCCGCTGGCGGCGCATTAAATCCAGCTTGTGTTGGTTGTGCCGCATGGCAAACGCTACATTTCGCTTCTACTACTTTCATAATAGCGTCGTCAGCTGAAACAGCGACAGGTACTACTTCGGTAGCGGCAGTTCCGCCAGCAACCGCATTGGGATCAGCCTCTGTAGCAGTAGCAGGTGCTACCGTATTTGTATCTTGAGTGACAGCAGCAGGCGGTGTATCTGTCGGTGCTACTTCAGTGACAGCAGGCGTCTTGATTGGAGAAACTGGTAATGGCTCGATAGGTGCTGGACGCATCCAGATAATCAATAGTACGGTTGCTATCGCAGGAATCACTAAGAATTTTGGTCTATGGCGACCCAAGTGTTTTTCATTGAAGTAATGACGAGCTGTTGCCGTGATGACACCAATGAATACCAATATCAGCCAACCATGCGCATGTGAATACATCATTGGATAGTGATTACTAATCATGATAAAGATGAGCGGCAAGGTAAAGTAGTTATTCATCAATGAGCGATTTCTGGCCATCAATGCCAAATCTGCTACTTCTGGACCTGGTTTTACGCCGCGGCGTACACAATCTACGAGTGCGCGCTGAGCTGGCATAATACCGAAGAAGACGTTACCTGCCATGATAGTACCTAAAATGGCACCGACATGGATAAAGGATGCACGATCACTAAACAGCTGGTATGAGCCCCAAGTGGCGATAATCATGAGTACAAAGATAGTGATACTGAAAGCCAGTTTATTTTTGCCGACATTGCTGCGTACAATGACTTCATAAATAAAGTAACTACCGAATAAGAACAGTAAACTGGTCGATATAGCACCAATGCTACTACCAAAATCAACTTTGCTCGGATCAATCAAATAAGCTGTGGCATTGATGTAGTAGACAATAATGAGCATCGCCATACCAGTCAGCCATGTGGTGTAAGCTTCCCACTTAAACCAATGCAGCGTTTTTGGCATCTCTTCAGGTTCGAGCTTGTATTTGGCAATTTCATAGAAACCACCACCATGTACTGCCCAAAGATCGCCTGAAATGCCTTTTTTTGCTTTCCATTCTGGTGGCTTCTGAAGACTCATATCTAGCCATACGAAATAAAATGATGCGCCAATCCATGCTACACCAGCGATAACGTGAAACCAGCGGAAAAATAAGCTTAGCCAATCGAGAAGATATGCACCCATGTTGTCAATGTCCTTTTATATTATTATATCTTGGTAACTCGTAACGACTTTTGCTCACCTTCGTTATTATAAAAGATTGTGATACAACGTAGCGATACCAGCATTATTCATTTGGTCTTAAATCACTGACCTCATTGTCAGGTGTTTAAAGTTTCCAGCACTCGTTTAGCCTTGTTTTTATAAGGTTTCGAGTCATAAAGCTATAAAATCATGATCCGCGATAAGTGCCGTAGCCGTGTGCGCTAAGCAGTAGCGGCACATGGTAGTGACCGTTATCTTGTATCATAAAATCGATGACCACTTGCGGATAAAATACTGTGAGGTTTTGCGTATCAAAATATGCTTGGGTATCAAAGGTCAGCGTATAGCGACCGATATCTAAATGATACTCGGCAATATCAATTTCTGGGTTAAATGCCCAGCTATCTGGCGTCACGCGACCATCAGCGTTGGTGACACCGTTTGCCAATAATGACGGCTCGCCACTGGCACTAATACGATGTAACGTCACTGCGATATCAGCGGCAGGCTTGCCAAGATGGGTGTCTAAAATATGTGATGAAAGAGTACCTGACATAATAATTCCTTTTATGTATGAGAGAGACAAAGCAAGATTTAAGCGTCGCCTAACAGTTTTTGTAAACGCAAACGCGTGATTTTATTTTGTTCAGTAGCCGCATTGAGCAATTCAGTCTCGCGATCATTTGGCAGGCGTGCTTGCAATAGATCAAGCATTTGCTGCGCGCTTTTACCAGTTGCAAAGACAATAAAGATAAAGCCGAATTTATCGAGATAGTCTTGATTGCCTTGTGCTAACGCTTCAAGTACCGCATCTTCAGCGTCATTGGCGCCTGATTGCTCATGAGCAGCACTGTCTTGCGTATTGCGATACTTCTCTTTTAATGAGTCGACATTGCCAATCTGTGGGTGACCATCAAAGGCTTCTAGCAAGTTAGCTTCATCCGCTTTAGCTTGTTGCCATGCGTCATCGCTTGCACTCAATAGTGCTTTTATATCTGCAAACGGACGTGCGTCTGCCAAGGTTTGCGCCCATTGGCTACTAGTACAGCACGTTAGAAATTCTGAGGTCGCATCGGCTTGCGAGAGGGCGTTCAGTTGCGCTAGTGATAAGCTCACAGTGATATCCTTATCTGTTGACACAAAGTGTTGACGGATACACATTTATCATTTGAGTGATATGAATTTATAAGGTACAGACAGTATCGTGTGCTGATATTAGTCTGTTGATTACTTAACTCAGGGAAAAACTCAGGTGAAAGTAGTATCGATTGAGTCATAATTGGTTAATATATATCCATTCTGCTTAAACCTGACTAAATGGTCAACTACTTTATGCAAAATATTTTTATTTTTTACTAGATATGCTAATAATCAGTGTGTTTATTCACAGTTTATCTTAAAGTCACGCTAGAATATGGTACTTACTGATATAAATGTCTAATGGTGCAACCTATGACTCAAATTTCTAAAGCAAAACCTTCATCCGCCTCTGAGAGCGTGGTTCATCGCAATCAGCATGATATTCGTGCCCAAAACCAAGCGGTGATTTTGACTGCCGCTGAAGAAGAGTTTGTGCTGAAAAGCTATCGCGGTGCCACCATGCAAGGTATCGCCGATCGAGCAGGGCTGCCAAAAGCCAATGTGCATTACTATTTTAAAAGTAAGACCAATCTGTACAAAGTAGTTTTGCGTGCCATCATTCAAGAGTGGAATGATGGCTTGGTGACGATGACAGTAGACAGCGATCCGAGAACCGTTATCGAAAAGTTCGTCCGCACCAAATTGCATCAAGCATTTGCAAACCCAAATCGCCATAAGCTATTTGCGTTAGAGGTCATCGGCGGTGCCCCGCATTTACATGATTTTATGTCGACGGCGATGAAAGATTGGGCACTGGATAAAACACAAGTCATGAAGATATGGCATGAGCAAGGCAAAATTGCCATTGCTGACCCTTTACAGCTATTGATTTTGATTTGGGCAACCACGCAGCGCTATGCAGAGTTTGAAACAGAAATCGTCGGCTTAATGCAAAAGAGCGCGTATGATGAGACAGACGAGGCACGCGCTGCTGACTTCTTAATACCTTTTATACTACGAGGCTGCGGACTCGAGTAGGGGTAGATTCGAACAACTGCTGTTACTGAATGGCTTGACGCATAAAGGATTGCTTTAACGATATCGCTGCTAATTAGCGCTTTATCATCAAGGCAATCCTTTTCTTTTGTCACTCAGCAAAGTCTTTTACATTGTCTTAGAAAATCATCTAACCCTTGATTCTTAAGCGGCTTCACGAGCAGGCTTCATGTCATCCTCAGCATGCTGGTCAGCCGTATCAAACTCCGCACCAAAGCTTTTTGGTAAAATCATATCAAGCGTAATCGCGATAATACCCGATACGGTCACTGCTGAACCAAAGATATTACGGAACATCTGCGGCATTTGTGCAAATACATCAGGCACAAAGGCAACACCCATCGCCAAACCTAGAGAGGTGGCTATGATTAAGATATTACGATGGGTAAAGTTTACGGTCGAAAGTATGCGAATACCAGCAGTCGCTACGGTTGCAAACATCAACAGTGTCACACCACCAACTACTGGTTTTGGTAGCTGAGTAAAGATAGCACCTAGGATAGGGAATAAACCCATAAAGAATAAGATACCGCCGACATAGAAGCCAACATAGCGACTAGCGATACCCGTCATCTGAATAACGCCATTATTCTGGCTAAAAGTAGTGACTGGGAAGCTGTTAAAGATACCAGCAATGGCAGAGTTGACACCATCGGCTAGTACCCCACCTTTGATACGTTTCTCATATAGTGGACCTTTGATAGGCTCACCTGAGATCATCGACGTCGCGGTCAAATCACCAGCAGTCTCGATACTGGTAATGATATACATAAAGGCAATCGGTATAAACGCTTGCCAATCAAAACTAAAACCAAACTTAAAAGGCACAGGTACAGTCAGTAGCGGGGCTTGTGAGACTAATGAGAAGTCAATACGACCCATAAATGCTGCTACCAGCAAGCCTAACATCAGACCAATAAAAATAGCGCTTGAGCGAATAACTTTGTTAGGTACGATACTAATAAGCACGACACTGATTAAGACCCCGCCACCCAGTAGCAAATTCTCCATGCTACCAAAATTCTCTGCACCAACACCGCCTGCTAGATCGGTTAGACCAACTTTGGTTAGGGACAAACCAATAGTGACAATGACACAGCCGGTGACGATAGGGCTCATCAAGGATTTAAGTTTAGTAATAAACTGACTCAAGAATATCTCGACAAAGGCGCCTAAGAATGTCACGCCAAAGATTACAGAGAGAATCTCCTCAGGACTACCACCTCGGTTTTTTACTACAAAACCTGCTGCTAACACTGCCGCTAAAAAACCAAAGCTGGTGCCTTGCAGAGCCATCAGCCCTGAACCGACAGGACCAAATTTACGGGTTTGAATAAAGGTTGAAACCCCAGATACCATTAGCGCCATACTGATCAGGTAGGGAATATGCTCACCTAGACCCAAAGCACCGCCAATAATCAATGAGGGCGTAATAACACCAACGAAAGCGGCGAGTACATGCTGTACCGCACCTAAAAATGCTTTTGCAGGCGCAGGACGGTCGTGCAGTCCGTACAATAAATCGGGATTTCCTTGAGTATGCTCACTCATTTTGGCTTTCTCCTAAAGTGACTTTTAGTCCAAGCTCTGTAAAGATATTTAGAGACAGCGTTACGTTGATAAATAGGAGACATATGAGGGTCTCTATAAGCCCTTATCGCAGCTAGCTGTTTACACAGTATCAAACACAGAGTCGCATGATCCTTATGCAAATACATGCAAGCAAATAACCAGTCTTTCTCAGTCTGACCGATAGTCGTATGTACAAACCTGACT
The DNA here is from genome assembly GCF_000418305.1 of Psychrobacter sp. G. Lineage (NCBI taxonomy): Bacteria > Pseudomonadati > Pseudomonadota > Gammaproteobacteria > Moraxellales > Moraxellaceae > Psychrobacter > Psychrobacter sp. G. The sequence continues at coordinate 2,397,787 of NC_021661.1, read as the reverse complement.
AAATAGTCAACTATCTTAGGGTATATGTAATTGGCAGTATATTGCAATACTTTTTTTTGATATTCAGCGTTTATAAATAATCACTCAGTCGCTGATAATCGCCTCCGCATATATGGGGAACTTATGTAGACGGCAATACACTAAAGGTATTCATCAGATGTGCAGGTGCCGATACAAGCCTACAAAGATATTAAAAGAAAATTTTTCAGTTTAAATATTGCCAAATTGTTAATACTTCGTTATTATGCCTGTCAATATTTAAACGCTAATCATTATCATTAACATTAATAATGTCATTCTTATATGAAACTTAATAATTATTAAAGCATCAAGCTCTTTAGAAAGTGATTTTGGGCAAAAATTACTGATTATTGGTTTCCTAAACGAGTTTTAAAATTCTTATACTAGATAAAGTGAGTATGTTATGCGCGAAGTAAAATTATCAAGATTTTCTAGTCGATTGACCGTATTGTCTATGGGCGTAGCAGCAGTACTAGGGGCACAAGCGGCGAGTGCTACTATCTCAGCAGATGTGCCGAGCACTACCTTACAGACCATCACAGTGACGGCAAACAGCTCAGTACGTGAAAGCGTGCAAGAGGGCGGTGTTGATGTTGAAGGCTATACCCCAGCTGCGCAGGCAAGCCACTTAAGTGATTTTTTAAATGTCGTACCCGGTGTTACGGTAGGCGGTACGTCAGCGGTCAATCAGCGTATACGCGTACGTGGACTCGATGATACCAATTTGAAAGTGACCATTGATGGCGCTCGCCAAGAAGGCACGCTGTTTTATCATATGGGCGATGTGACCATTGACCCTGATTTGCTAAAACAAGCGGAAGTATCGGTCGGTAATAACTCAGTGACACTAGGTAACGATGCGCTAGGTGGCGCAGTTGCTTTTAAAACCGTTGATGCCGCAGATTTGCTAAAACCGGGTCAAAAAATCGGTGCCAAATTGCATGCAGGTTATGCTAGTAATAATGATGAATTGCTCACCTCAGCGACTGTGTTTGCTGCCCCAACGGATAATATAGACTTACTGGCTTATTATGGTCAGCGTAATGCCAATGCGGGTGAAGATGGCGAAGGTCGTAAGATCCAAACGGAAGATAGCAAAGGCGAGAATATTTTATTAAAGGCAGGTGCGTATATTGCCAATGACCATCACGTAGGGGCTAGCTTTAGCCGTACCGAAAACGAAGGCATGTTCCCATTACGCCCAGATTTCCCAGCAAGCCCAGGCGTTGGCAGTTGGAATGAAATTCTACCGCAAAAGGTTAAGCGTGATACTTATGGTTTAGACTATAGTTACAATCCTGCCAGTAACTTAGTCAATGTCGATACCAATGTTTATCAAACCGAAACGCAGATTTCACGCGATACCGACTATACGACAAAGCCAGGTTATAACTGGGAAGCGGGCGTAAAAACCACCGGCGCAAAAATTCAAAATACCAGCATCATTGATACCAATGTCGGCAGCCATAAGCTAATCGCTGGTATTGAACACTATAAAAAAGAATCTGAGCTAGAGCGTGACTTCGTTAAAAAGGGCACCGATGAAGCCAAGAATACCTCTATTTATCTAGAAGATCAGTGGAAAAATGGCAAGTTAACCTTAACGCCGGGCGTACGCTACGACCGTTATGAGTCGCCAGAGTTTGTTGCTGGTGGCAAAACTTATGACAATGTCGTTGGTGCGCTTGCTGCTAGTTATGAAATTGCACCGTTAACGCAAGTGTTTGCCAGTTATACGCAGTTATTTAATGGCCCTGATTTGAGCCAAGCGATCTTTAACTCAGACGGCGACAAAACATACGTCAATAAAGACTTAAAAGCAGAAGAAGGATCAAATGCTGAGATTGGTATCGTAAAAACCTTGCGCGATCTAACGGTAGCGGGCGATGCACTGCAACTTAGCGGAAAATATTTTGAAACTGATATCGAAAACTTTATTGAATTTGTCCGTTCTGGTGGTACTCGCGTTGGCTTAGACTGTACCACTGGACAACTTGGTGGCGCTTGCCAAGGCGCGGTCAATAAAGATGAAGATTATAAAATTAAGGGTGTTGAGCTCGCTGCTGACTATAAAATGGACGACTTTAGCATGGGTCTAAGCTATGCTCATGCACGTAGTAAAGGCGATAGAACGGGCTATAGTATCCCATCGGTGACTGGTGGCAGCGCCGACTCTGGCGATAAATATATGGTGAACTTGGCCTACGTACCGACAGACACCACCGAGCTTGGCTGGCGCAGTACTTATGTTGCAGCCATCACGCCCAAAACTGAATCTGCCCAGCCTGAAAAGTCTAACTATGATGTGCATGATATTTTTATGAGCTATATGCCAAAACAAGTCGATGGTTTAAAAGCGACTGTTGGGGTTTATAATATCTTTGATGAAACCTATGCCAGCCATGCGTCACGTTCGCTTGCAGAACAAGCAGATGGTTTGCGTACCGACTTTGAACCCGGTCGCAATATCAAAGCATCTTTAACCTATCAGTTCTAAATTTATACTGATCATGCGTAAAAAATGAGTATCAAAAAAGCCAGCTGCTTTGTATAAGAGCTGGCTTTTTTATGTCGAAACCTCTTTTTTAAACCAGATGTCTTTTTTAAATCGTTTTATGCGTCTTTAACACATCAGCATTTAGCGCAATTCTAACGCTAAAATTAACAAAGAATAATAATCAATGATTTCATTTAACCCACGCCAAACTTGCCTATGGATTCACCGTTATACTGGACTTGTGATGGCCGCTTTTTTACTTATGGCTGGTATAACGGGCGCACTATTGGCATTTCACGATGAGCTGGACGCGGTATTTAATCAGCGTTTGGCGGTTGTTGAGAAAGCGCAGACACCGCCATTGTCTATTGCTACCTTGCATGACAAGGTGATTAGCCACTATCCAGAATACAGTTTTTCGACCATGCCCGTGGCAATCGAGCCTAATCGCGCTGTCGTCTTTGCTGTCGATAAATATAAAGGCGATATAAAAGTAGAACCTAAACCCTTGTTCCAAGAGGTTTATATCAATCCCTATACTGCGGATATTATTGGCACGCGTGATAAAGACGAGTGGGCATGGCGCAATACCATGTGGAAGGTGTTCTGGCTGCATCGTGAGTTGTTGCTTGGTGATATTGGTAAGTTAGTACTAGGTATTATTGCGCTTGTTTGGACGATTAATTGTTTTATTGGATTTTATTTGACCTTTCCAAGAGCGGTTAAAAAGAATCAGGTACCGCCCCAATATCCTGCTAAAAAACGGGCTTCTTTATTAAAACGATGGCTGCCTGCGTGGAAAATCCGCACCAAAACCAATACCTTTAAGCTTAATTATGATGCGCATCACGCGTTTGGTTTATGGTTGTGGCTGATGCTGTTTGTGATTGCTTGGTCAAGTGTCGGTTTTAATTTGCAGCAGATCTATAAGCCGGTGATGCAAGCGGTGGTAGGGCTTGACGGCAACAAAGGCAAAGAAGATAAATTAAATAAAGCAGATAAATCTAGCGCGCCAGTTAGCACTGAAATGATCATCGCTAATATTGTTAATAAAGCCAATAGTATCGATTATTTAAGCAAGCAAGCAACTATTGCCGCGCAAAAAAACGGACTAACCGTGCAGCAATTATTGGGTATTCGCTGGGTCGAGGAAGATAAGCAGTGGCAGATGCGCTTTAAAACCAATCAAGACATCGGTAAAAAAGGCGGCGCGTCTTCAATTACAGTCAATGCAAGAGATGGTAGCGTTGAGAAAGTAAATTTTGCTTATCAAAACGCCTCATTTGGCCATAAAGCTGACCAATGGCTATCCACCTTACATATGGGACATATCAGTCATGGTGTCGGTCATCTGGCATATCAAATATTCTTGGCATTGATTGGACTAGCCGTTACCGTCTTGTCTGGTACTGGCGTGTATTTATGGTGGAAAGGTCGACAGCAACGCTTAAAATCTATGCGAAAGCTGAGATAAAATTGGTCTAAAAGTGACAAAGCCGTTTATAAGTACGATTTTAAGCCGCATCCACGATTACCGGACGACCTTGATGATTGATTACAGTCACATCGACGTTATAGAGATCTTTCATGGTCTCTTGAGTAATGACATCGACAGGACGTCCAATAGCTTGTACTTGACCGTCCTTCATGGTCACCACCGTATCAGCGAACTGGGCGGCTTGATTGATGTCATGGAGGACAATGACCACGGTTTTTTGCTGGCTATGACTTAACTCACGCAGCTCACGCATCAAGCGACCTGAATGATACATATCGAGATTATTTAGCGGCTCATCAAGCAATAAATACGGTGTATCTTGGCAAACAATCATCGCAATCAGCACCCGTTGCCGCTGTCCACCCGATAAGGCAGATAAAAAACGCTCAGCTAATGGCGCCAGCTCAAAGAGTTCGATAATCTCAGCCACGTTTTTCTGATCGCTTGCCGTTGGACGACCTTGATGATACGGATAGCGCCCAAACATCAGTAATTCATGCACCCGCAGCCGCCCTTGTACTTGATTGTCTTGACTGAGCATGGCTACCGTCGTCGCAAGCGTTCGCGCATCACAGCTGACGATATCACGTTCTTCATTATCAGCAGCAAAACTCACTTGTCCGCTTTGCAACGGTTGCAAACGTGCCATCACCGAAAATAATGTCGATTTACCGGCACCATTGGGACCAATTAAAGCGATGACTTGTGACGGTGGCAATAATAAGTTGATATCATGCAAAATCTGCTGCTTGCCAATATGATGCGATACACCCGTTATTTTTATCATAATGCTTCTTTTTTAGCTGAATGTTTAATAAGTGTTTAGAGTTTTTATTTCAAGCGCCGCTGGCTCATAAATATCAAGGCTAAAAATACCAAGCCGCCTGCCAGCTCAATAACGACGGATAATACGCCTGCCATACCGAGCACTTGTTCAAAGAGCGTTTGACCGAGTACCAAGCAAATCATCGCTACTAAACTCACTAAAATGAGCCGTTCGCTATGATACATATGGCGCGCCATACGATTGGTTAGAGCGCAGACCAATAAACCAAAAAAGGTCACTGGACCAACCAACGCCGTAGCTGTAGCGACCAATACCGCGATGACAGTTAATAGCCCAAATGCCAAACGTTGATAGTTAATACCGAGATTAGTTGCCTGCGCTTTACCCAACATCAGCACATCACATTGATACCGCCAGCGCCAAATAAATAGCGCACTTACGACACAAATAAATAGACTGATGACTAATAGCTGCGGATTGACCGTATTAAACTGCGCGTAACTTGCCGATTGCACCACCACAAAATCATCTGGATTAATCAGTCGCGCAATCAGGGCTGATAAGCTGCGGAACAAGACTCCAAAAATAACCCCTACCAATATCAGCCGCGTTAAGTCCTGACTGCTTTTGGAGAAGAGTAATTTAAACAGCAATAACGACGCGCCAAACATCAATACAATCTCAAGCGAAAATTTGGCAACTGGATTAAGACTGGTGAAGCTAATCGCCCCTAAGAAAAATACCAATAGACTTTGCAATAGCACATAAAGCGAGTCAAAGCCCAATAATGAGGGCGTGAGAATAGGGTTATGGGTTAAAGTCTGGAAAAGCAGAGTAGAGACGCCAATTGCGTAGCCGACCACCATTAGCGCCAATAGTTTTTTACCCCGTAGTGGCAGGGCAAAGTCCCAATGCCCATGGACATTGACGGTTAAAAATAATAAGGCGGAGATTAATAAAACAAGAGCAGCAACAGATTTAGGCTGTTGACTGATAGCTAACCCTAGCCTTGCCCAGAATTTTGCCAATGGGTTCAGGTTGGCGGTAGCACTCTTAGCAGCACTATCAATAGTAGCATCAGTCGTTTGACCAGACGAGGCAGAAGGTAAAAACATACGCTAATCTTATAAAAGAGAGTGGCAAGTAAAACAATGATAACTTAGATAATCTAACTCATTTAGGACTCAGCAGGCGCACGTAATAATAGCCATAAAAACACTATAGTTCCGACCACGCCAAAGACAGTTGCTACCGGAATCTCGAACGGATAGCGAATCGAGCGCCCGATAATATCGCAAAGTAATACCGCTGATGCGCCCAATAACGCTACCGCTGGCAAGCTGCGCCTGAGCTTATCACCCATAATGCGACTGACGATATTTGGCACGACCAAACCAATAAAAGGAATCATGCCAACCGTGACCACGACCACGGCACTCATCATGGCGACCATACCAACGCCAATCCACGTCACATGACGCTTACTGATACCCAAATTTAAAGCAATATTATCGCCCAAACCAATAATGGTCAGCTTATCGGCGATAATATAAGCGATAATACATAGCACGCCAGTCAACCATAACAGCTCATACCGTCCTGACAACACGCTTGAGAAGTCACCAAATTGCCAAACGCTGAGCATCTGTAACGTTTCCGTTTGATAGGCAATAAAGGTAGTAATAGCATCAATAATCCCGCCAAAGACAATACCAATCAACGGAATCATCAAGAAATCTGTCGGCGGAATACGATGAATCAGCAGCATAAAGAGCATCATGCCAAATACTGCCGCAATGGTTGCCACACTCATCTTTATAATTAGCGCGCTGGCCGGAAAGAACAGACTCACCACCAATAAGCCAAGGGCAGCGCTTTGAGTTGCGCCGACCATAGACGGCTCTACAAAGCGATTCTTGAGTACCACTTGAATAATCATCCCAGCTACTGCCATGGCAATACCGGTCAAAATAATAGCAATCGTCCGCGGCAAACGACTGACCAGCATCAGGGAGCTGTCCGAGTTGGCACTATGATTGATGAGGCTATGAAAGACACCTGACCATGAAAAGTCAGCAACCCCAATAGATAAACTTAGCAATACCAACATTCCCATGATGACAAAGCTTGCTGTATTGATTAACCAAGGTGCTATTTTTGCGTGTCGTGATTTAGAGTTTAACTGACCATTTACCTTCTGTTGCCCTGTTAAGGGTACAGAAGATAGGGGTTTATCGCTATTAACTTTATCTATATTGGTAGCGTGATTAGAAAATAACGACATAACGACTGTTAACTTATGATTAGCGTAAAGGGTAGACGCAAGAATGGGCACTTACGTCTGGTTTTCAACGAATAAAAATATTTACTTTGCTTGGCTAAATGCCGTTTTAATCGCGGTCAAATCTTGCACCCACTGATAATAACCGCCAAATGCAAGGTATGAATCTGGGCTTAGATAAACCACTTGAGATTTTTTCCAAGCTGTCGTTTGCGCGACTAATGCATTGTCCAAGACGGCTTTTGCACCAACGCTTTCTTCACCGATAGCCGCGCTACGGTCAATCACAAACAACCAGTCAGGGTTGGTTTTTTGCAAGTATTCAAAGGAAACCGGCTGACCATGATCGGCGTCTTTTATCTGATTATCAACCATCGGTACGCCAAGTACGGTATGGATAAAGCCAAAACGTGACTTATCACCGTAAGCAGACAGCTTATTACCATTAACCATGATGACCAAGCCATTGCCTTTATCTTTGGTCGCTGTTTTCGTCTCATCAATAAGACCGTCGATATCCTGTTGCAACTTCAAGGCTTGATCGCTTTTGCCAAATAACGCACCCAAATCATGCAAGCGCTGTTTGCTAGACTCATAGATATTGGCAGTATCAATACTCATATCGAGCGTTGGCGCGATGCTTGAGAGCGCATTATATTTCTCTGCCATACGCGAACCGACCAAGATAGCTTGTGGCTGCATTGCGTTTAATGCTTCAAGATCTGGCTCAAATACCGTGCCGACTTCTTTCGGATCTGGTTGAGTTTTTGAATGCAGGTTATTCAATTTTAGACCGCTTGGCATGCCATCAACAGCGACATCGAGCGCTGCCAAATCCTGCATCAAGGTCATGTCATAAACCACTAGCGGCGATGGGTTGATTGCCAAATTAACAGATCCCTTGATGGTATCAACGCTAATAGTGGTCACAGAAACCGCCTCGTTAGTGGCGACATTTTTGGCTTTATCAGCGGTTTTATTTTCGGTGTTGCTATCTGCGGGTTCTGAGTCATTAGATTCAGGAGCGCTACAGCCAGTTACAGTAATACTAGTAAGCAGTGCTGTCATGAGTGCAGCTACTAAGGGACGTTTAAAAACAGGAGTAGCACGGTGGCTAGAGAATGAGGTAGTAGACATAGATAACTCGGTATAGGACGGGTTTTGGCAGTTTTATACAACCTGCTCGATAAAAATCTTCATTTAACGGCAGGTTAAATGATTCGGTGTTTTATTATAAATTGGGTAAATAATTTAGCCGCCATCATAAAGTAATTGAGACGTATTATCAATAAAGATGATAATGATTTTTATTAACTAAGTGTATTCAGGTTATAATAGAATCGCATACTGACCTAGATTGAACTTAAAAAATTCACAATAATGCCTGAAATATTAGAAATTTACTATTGATAATAATTATCGTTTGCATTATTATCACCACCATTCTATGACGGTTAAATGCTAGAGTATTATGAGTTCAACGGATTTAGAGACGCCCCCACTTAAATCAATCTTGATAGCGATACTAGTTGTAGTAGGGCTTCACGTGCTCACGGCAGTGGCATTGGTGGCAATGAAACCGTCTGCACCCAAAGTCGCGCCGCCCAAACAGACGCCGCCTATTGAAATAGAGCTGGTATCATTACCTGCTGCTTTACCTAAAGAGCCGGTAAAAGTGGTGAAATCTGTTGAAAAAGAAGTGACTAAGGTTGTGATAGATAAAAGCACGCCAGCGCCAAAACCGCAGGCTATAATAAAACCAAAGCCGGTCACAGAGACGCCAAAACAACCAATGGTACAAGAACGCAAACCTGATATTACACCGCTAGTCAAAAAAGAAAAGACAACGTCGATTGCTCAAGAAAAGCCGTCACAAAAACAGACTAAGCAAGAAGAGTCGCATCCCGCCATTGATAAAGCCATATCTGAGCAGCTTGCTAATAACCAAAAGGTTAACAATCAGCAAGCTGAGCAACGTCGACTTGTAGCAGCACAAGCGGAAAAAGCAGCGCAAGAAGTACAGAGGCAACAGGCGCAGGCTCAGGAAGCGCAAAGAGTAGCAAATGCTAAAGCCGTTCGAGATGCCCAAGCTAAAGCGAGTGCCGAAGCAGCAAGAGCGGCTAAGCAAGCAGAAGAGGCCGCTAAAGCAGCTGCTGAAAGTAATGAGCCTGTCAATTTTACCGCCAGCTCAGCAAATTGGGTATCAGCCCCAAACTTCAGTTTCCCTGAGCGCGTTGCACGACGAGCAAATTCGGGTGATACGCTCAACGTTGTGTTGATACTGAGGGTAAACAAGCAGGGCGGGATCGATAATGTGCGTATCGCTCAATCTTCGGGGAATGCGGCATTGGATAAAGAAGCGACGCGGCAAGTGCGCTCAGGCAAGTTTAAACCATTTACGAATAATGCTGGCGTACCAGTGGTTGGGAATGTGACCTTGCCTGTGAGCTACGCAGTACCTTAATGATTATCCATCTATAAAAACATACATTCTACTCTTTTCACGATAAGCATAAATGCGATAGTCGCTGCAGGTTTATGTGATGGCACAACTTACTAGGGAGTCTGACATGGACTTTACAACTTACTGGCAATATAGCGACATGGTGACTAGAACCTTGTTCTTTTTACTGCTCGCTTTATCTATCATCTCTTGGGTCACGGGCATCATCCGGGTGCTACAAAGTCGAAAATTGGTGACGACTGTTGCTGATGATTTGAGCCAGCAGATGCAGGCAAAGCGCTCAGATCTAAGCGTGGCAGATGCAGCGACGCGGCGTTTGATTACTGAGCAAACCTTGCTAAAGCACATTGGTCGCTACCGTTTTGCTAGCGAGCGTGGTTTGCCTATCCTTGGTACGACAGCAGCGATTGCACCGTTTATTGGTCTGTTTGGGACAGTATGGGGTATTTTCCATGCCCTACGTAATATTGGTATGAGCGGACAAGCAGGACTTGGGCAGGTAGCGGGACCGGTCGGTGAGGCACTTATCATGACCGGTTTAGGAATAGCCGTAGCGATTCCAGCGGTAGTGTTCTATAACCTTGCTGTACGTATTAATCGTAGCATCATGTACCATGCAAATGATCGCGCCCATGATTTACTGGCGCAATCTGCTGAGCTAGCAGTCACACAACAATCATCAATAAATAATGAACATGCCGTGACTCAAGCTCAGTTAGTAAAAGGCAATCATACAGAGACGCAAGCCCCTCAACAAACAGAACATTATCATAAATCAGCGCCATCACAGCCGTAACTCTATTTATTGATAGGGTTTTACATTAAAAGAAAGCGAAGCGACAGATAAGCTAGAAAGTCGTAGCTTTGATGATTATACAAAACGTATTGAGAATATTATGGCATTTCAATTGGGTGATGATAGTAGTCAAAGCATGAATGAGATGAACCTCATTCCGCTGATCGATATCATGCTGGTATTGATGATTATCTTTTTGTTGACGGCGAGCGTATTGAATCCGGCAGTGCCATTAGATTTGCCAAAGACCAGTGCGATGTTAAATGAAATCCCGCCCGAAGCGATCCAAATCAGTATTGATAAAGATGCAGGAATATTTTGGGACAGCGATCCTATTAGTATGGAAGAGCTAGAAGTACGCTTGCAGCAGCAAAGTGCCGCTGGCAAAGATCCTTCCGTACAGCTACGTGCTGATAAAGACAGTAAATATGATACCGTCGCTCAAGTGTTGGCAGCGGCGAGTGAAGCGGGACTAAGCAAAATAGCCTTTGTTAATGAATAAACGTTAAAGCCATAAGATTGCTGAAAATATCAGCAAGCTTATTAACAGAAAAATCAGTAGAATAATAATAAGAACCATTAAAATAATAAACTTTCTCTCCGGCCTCACAAGGTAATCTTGTGAGGTTTCCTTTATTTTATTAATGTATTATTTAGCTTTTATTCTTGATAAATGCTTACCAGCCGTAGCCAAACGGGCGATAGCCATAGCCGCCATAGCGTCCAGGACCATAACCAAACGGATAAGGCGAACGCAAGTAATCAAGGTCACGTTGGCGGATATGGTAATAACGACCTTGCGCGTAAGCTTCTTCGAGCTTTTCAATGCCTTCAAGCGGGCAGACAGGCTGCCAGTCATAACCTTCACGTCCACGCTTATAAGCATTTAGCTCAGTACAGTATTTTTTTAGCCCCAGCTGGCGACCCTGCTCCCATTGAATACGGTTTGGCATGGGAGCGCCAGCACTAGCACAGCTATTAGCATAATGACCAAAATAATCCCCTGAGCGCCCATTGATACCGTCGGCATAGCCCACTTCTTGCCAGTTGCTGCTTTGACATTGCTGCGGCGTCAGGCTTTTTTGAGTGGTGGCACAGCCTGATAAAGTAAATAAGGCAACACCGATTAGTGTTAGGGCAACGCTGGACCTACTCATGATTGGAGTGCGCGATTTTTGAGTAAAATTGGCACTCGATGAGTTTCGCTTAATAAGATTATTCATAATAAACCTGCGCGCGTTTAAAATTATGGTTTATCATAGCACCTTTTTATAGGCTCGACTTTTTGTATCTTGTTATCGAACGAGTAGCTTTCTGTACTAAGTATTTGATATGCCACTATAAATATCAGCGATATTGTAGATTAGCTGCTTGCTTGTCTCATAACGATAGATAATCTAGCAAGCGGTAATTTGTATACTTGCGCTCTATTCTTCTTAATTTTTGAGAGATGACACGCATTATAAATACAGTTATCAAGGTCAGTCACGTATAAAATAATCGCTGTTATGAGCGAACTTATTAGCTAAAAGGTCAGATTGTCATGGGTATGTGGATTGCTATTCTCATTGTACTATTCGTATTAGGGAGTATGATGGCGCTCAAGCCGAGCGGTATCGATCAGCGTTTAGATAAGCTTCGTATGACCGCGCGCCGCTTGCAGCTCAATCCAAAGCTGGTCACTTGTCCTGACTGGATAAAGGGTAAAGACAATGAGTATGGTCGCGGGATGATGGGGCAGTATTGCTTAATATTAGAAAATACCAATCTGCCGTTTACCCGCTATCAAGTGATTGATGGGCAATGGCGACCAGATAGTAGTTTTGTCGATACGACTACAGATGATAATAAGCTTATCGTGCCAACGGCTATTCGTGCGAATCAAAGCAATACCCATACGGCAATTAAGAAGCCCAATGTCAGTTTGGACAAGATGCCACTTGATTTGCCAGTCAGTATTGAGCCCTATGTAAAGGGGCTATTGACTAAGGCAAATAGTATCGTAATTTATTGGGAAGATATCGCTTATGTACGCCCTGCGACCAATCCTACTTATCAGCAAAAATTGATTGAGAGCGATTTATTAGCGCTCAAAGAAAAGCTTGAAGAGTGGGCGCTGCAGATGCAAAAGATCCTATAAAAATCGCCACAAGGTAGCAAATTGTTTTTTCGTCTCCATAAAAGAACGATATGCAAGTGCTTTTGGCAGACGCTTAGTCATTTTCAGTTGACAGTTTAAGCCTTAGCAGTGTAACGTCTTTATAACTGAAACCTTTCGTTATGGTTATCATTTGTTTTATAACCGATTTTACTAGCAGCCATTACTACAATAATTTGCCACGCCCTTATAACCAAACCTATAAATGGCATGCTGCTAGACAATTCTTATTTTAATTTACTTATTATGGTGTCGTCACCTATGACAAAACCCGCAGCTAAAAAAAGTGCAGCGCCCGCTGCTGACAAACCTAAAGGCAGCCCGAAAGCCAGTCCAAAGGGCAAATCTTTGGTAATTGTTGAATCACCCGCCAAGGCAAAAACCATCAATAAATACTTGGGTGATGATTTTATCGTGCGCTCAAGTATCGGTCATGTCCGAGATTTGCCAGTCGGTGCAAGTAAAAGCGCAAAGAAACCAGCAACGACCAAAAAAGATGACAGTCTAAGCAAAGAAGAAAAAACCCAGCAAGCATTGGTACGGCGTATGGGTGTCGACCCTGAGCATGATTGGGCGGCAGTCTATGAAGTTTTGCCAAATAAGACCAAGGTCATCAAGGAGCTGAAAGCTTTAGCCAAAGATGCTGACAAAATCTATCTGGCAACGGATATGGATAGAGAGGGAGAGGCGATTGCTTGGCATCTTAAAGAAGTCATCGGCGGCGCTGACAGTAAGTATGAGCGTGTGGTTTTTAACGAGATTACCAAATCTGCCATTCAAAATGCCTTTAAGCAACCGTCTAAACTTGATATTGACCGAGTTAATGCACAGCAAGCGCGGCGTTTTTTAGATCGTGTCGTTGGTTTTATGGTATCGCCACTTTTGTGGCAAAAGGTTGCTCGTGGTCTATCGGCGGGTCGCGTGCAGTCAGTTGCCATGCGCTTGGTTGTTGAGCGTGAGCATGAAATCCGCGCCTTTATTCCAGAAGAGTATTGGCAGATTCATGCCGATACCCATATTGCTGAGAGCAAAGCCAAAAAAGCTGCAGACGCTGAGCAAATTGGTATTCGTTTAGAAGCCACTAAGCAAGGCGGCAAAACGCTAAAGCTCGTCAATAAAGAGCAGACCGATAAAGTATTAGATGTCCTAAAAGCAAATGACTTTATCGTCAAAGAACGTGAAGAGAAGCCAACGCAGTCGAAACCAAGTGCGCCTTTTATTACCTCGACTTTGCAACAAGCCGCCAGCACGCGTCTGGGATTCTCAGTTAAGAAAACCATGATTTTAGCGCAACGTTTATATGAAGCGGGTCACATTACTTATATGCGTACCGATTCGACCTTTTTATCAGGTGATGCGCTTGCTGCGGTACGTGGCTATATCGAAGACAGCTATGGTGCGAAATACGTGCCAGAAAAGCCGAATTTCTATGGTAATAAACAAGGCGCACAAGAAGCGCATGAAGCCATACGTCCGTCTAACGTCAATATGAAGTCAACGCAGCTTAAGGCCGTTGAACGTGATGCAATACGTTTGTATGAGCTAATCTGGCGTCAGTTTGTGGCCTGTCAGATGCTACCAGCAAAATATCTATCAGTGAATTTATTCGTTGCTGCTGACGACGTTGAGTTAAAAGCACGCGGTCGTACCTTGGTATTTGATGGCTATACTAAAGTGATGCCACCTGCCAAGACCGACGATAACTTATTACCAGATGTGAAAAAAGGCGATAAATTAATAGTAGATAAGCTTGATCCGAGTCAACATTTTACCAAGCCGCCACCGCGTTTTACTGAGGCAAGCTTGGTCAAAGAGCTTGAGAAAAAAGGCATCGGTCGTCCATCGACCTATGCTTCTATCATCTCTACTATTCAAGATCGCGGTTATGTAAAGCTCGAAAACAAGCGCCTGTTTGCTGAAAAAATGGGTGATATCGTCACCGACAGACTGACCGCAAGTTTTCCTGATTTGATGGATTATACTTTTACTGCTGCGCTAGAGGACAAGCTTGATCATGTTGCAGAAGGCGATACCGATTGGAAAGATGTGCTCGATAATTTCTATGGCGACTTCAAGACAACGCTTGATCGTGCTAAAGAAAAAGACGGCATGCGCCCGAATGATCCAACCGATGTACCAGATGTCCATTGCGATCTTTGTGCTCGTCCAATGCAGCTACGTACCGGTTCGACGGGTGTATTCTTAGGTTGTACTGGTTATAACTTACCACCAAAAGAGCGCTGTAAAGGCACTAAGAACTTAATGCCAGTCGAAGCTTTTGCCAATCTTGATGATGCCGAAGGTGATGACGAAGCGGCCGAAGTCAGAGATTTGATGGAGAAGAAACGCTGCCCGAAATGCGGTACGGCAATGAATGGTTATATCGTTGATGGCGGTCTGAAGCTGCATGTGTGTGGTAACAATCCTGATTGTGATGGTTATGTCTTAGAAGAAGGTAAGTTCGAAGTGCCTGGCTCTGACTCTCCAACCATTGACTGTAATAAGTGCGATGGACAAATGGAGCTAAAGACGGGACGTTTTGGTCCTTACTTTGCTTGCCAGCAATGTGATAACACGCGTAAAGTGCTGAAAACAGGCGAAGCAGCACCGCCGCGCATGGATCCTATCCATCTACCAGAGTTAAAATCTGTTAAGCATGAAGATTACTTTATCTTACGTGAAGGCGCAGCGGGCATGTTCTTAGCAGCCTCTAAGTTCCCTAAAGTACGGGAGACACGTCCGCCAAAGCTTGCTGAGCTGCGAGAGATTAAAGATAAAATGGAAGACAAGTTCCAGTATTTGTTTGCAGGACCAGATGAAGATCCAGATGGTAATCCGACGATTTTACGTTGGTCGCGCAAGAAAAAAGAGCAGTATATCGGCTCTGAGAAAAATGGCAAAGCCACACGTTGGGGCGTTTACTGGCGTAAAGGCGAGTGGGTAGAGGAGTAAATTTCTTTTACCTTTAATCCGTCAGTAGTTTCAGGCTATAAAAAAACCTCTTAGACAATCTAAGAGGTTTTTTTATGATTTAAAATCGAAGCTGTGATTATGGACTATGGATTATCTTTTTTCGATGATACCGCAAGCGACGCGATCACCGGCATTACCAGCTGGCTGACTGGTGTAATCATCAACGCCGCTATGCACGATAAAGGCTAGGCGATTGACGCTGTATTTACCAGCATCAGCGGCAGAAATTTTCTTATTCACATAATTGATAGTTGCGACACCATCTGCATTAGCCGTTAGATTAGGTAAGTCGCCTGCATGGCCATTCATGTCATCTGGGTTAGAGTGTGGTTTGTTATCTGGATTAAAATGCCCACCTGCTGCTTTACCCATATTGCCACAGCTTCCTGTTTCATGAATATGTAGCGACACGGTCTGACCCGGCTGCAAGTTCATCAGCTTACCATATACTTGTACACCGCCATCAACGGGACGTAAAAACATTTGCCCGACTTCATTTTTATCACCACTAACAGCATTAATGGTCGATTTTAAAACAGGTTGGTTTAGAGAATTGCCTGTTTGCATCTGACCTTCTACCGTTTGGCAACCCGTCATTGCTAAAGCAGAACCACATAATAGAGCACTTGCAAGTATTGTCTTATTCATTATTATCTCCGTTTTAAATTTTTGTTTTTGATATCATCAATGATTTACTGTATCAGTATAGCTAGGCGCCTGAAGGAGTTATTCACTAAAAGCGCAACAATCGGTTAATAAATGTAAGTATCATATGATTTTTAAAAGAAGGTAACTTAAGTAGGATATCTTCCTATCATATTTGAAGGGATTTAATCCAAGAGAAAATAAATAGCAAATTTAAAAATCCTGAACAAAAAAAAGACCGTAACTAATATTACGGTCTTTTTCTTACGTTAACTTATTAATTGTGTAGCGCTTTACCTTTGGTCTTATCAACCGTTACTTTGGTAGGTTTAATTGGTACTGGCATACTGACCAACGCTACTTTTAATATCTCATCAATCGTCGCGACTGGCTGAATGGTTAAGCCTTCTTTGACGTTATCAGGGATATCGGCTAAGTCACGCTCGTTAGTATCTGGAATCAACACATGCTTGATACCACCACGATGCGCTGCGAGCAGCTTCTCTTTAAGACCACCGATACGTAAGATTTTACCACGCAGGGTAATCTCACCTGTCATGGCAATATCTGGACGAATAGCAATACCAGTTAAGGCAGAGACCAGCGCTGTCGTTAGTGCACCACCAGCAGATGGACCATCTTTTGGAGTGGCGCCTTCTGGCATATGTACGTGGACGTCAGTCGTTTTAAAGGTCTCGTAATCAATTCCTAAGCTATCGCCACGAGCACGTACCACACTCATGGCAGCACGGATAGATTCTTTCATCACGTCACCGAGTGAGCCGGTAAAGATAAGCTCACCTTTGCCTTTCATGGCGACCGCTTCGATAGTGAGTAGCTCACCACCGACTTGTGTCCAAGCAAGCCCAGTAATACGACCAATCTCAGGCTCTTCTTCCGCTAGACCATAGTCATACTGATGGACACCTAGATAGTCATCGATGTTTTTGTCATCGACCACGACCAGCTCACGTTCTGCTTTTTTCGGAGCGCGGGCGCCATGCGTTTCAACCGAACCGCGAACCACTTTACGGCAGATTTTATTCACTTCACGCTCAAGGTTACGCACACCGGCTTCACGCGTATAGCTACGGACGATGCTATGCAATGCCGCTTCAACAATCTCAATCTCGCCTTCTTTGAGACCATTATTTTTAATGGCTTTTGGCACTAGATACTTCTGCGCGATATTCACTTTTTCTGCTTCGGTATAACCCGGTAGGCGAATAACCTCCATACGGTCAAGTAGCGCAGCTGGAATATCCATACTGTTAGCGGTACAGATAAACATCACTTGTGATAAATCTAAGTCCATATCTAAATAATGGTCATTGAAAGTATCATTCTGTGATGGGTCTAACACTTCAAGCAATGCTGATGCTGGATCACCGCGGAAATCATGCGCCATCTTATCGATTTCATCCAATAAGAATAGCGGGTTTTTGACTTCTACCTTTGCCAATGACTGCACGATTTTACCTGGCATTGCACCGATATACGTACGGCGATGACCACGAATCTCCGCTTCATCACGTACGCCGCCAAGCGCCATACGTACAAACTTGCGACCGGTTGCACGAGCAATTGATTCGCCCAATGAAGTCTTACCAACACCCGGAGGACCGACTAAGCAAAGAATCGGACCGCGCAGTTTTTTCACTCGAGACTGTACAGCGAGATACTCTAAGATGCGATCTTTGACATCTTGTAAGCCATAATGGTCTTCGTCTAGAACAGTTTTAGCTTTATCTAAATTGATAGAAACTTTAGTCGTCGCATTCCACGGCGTGTCCAAAATCCATTCAATATAGTTGCGCACTACTGAAGATTCACTCGAAGCCGGTGGCATCATTTTGAGCTTTTTCATTTCTTGCTCAGCTTTTTTGCGCACATCTTCTGGCAAGTCAGCTTCATCAAGACGTTGTTCAAGCTCAGCCACGTCATCTTCACCATCGAACGCACCGTCATTCATATCTGACAGCTCGTTTTTAATGGCTTTCATCTTCTCGTTTAAGAAGTATTCGCGCTGATTGTCTTCCATTTGCTGACGGACAGCTTCTTGGATATCTTGTTCGATGTTTTGCTCAGCACTTTGCTTGACCAAATATTCAGTCAAAGTGTTGATATGGGTTTTGATATCATTTTGCTCTAAAAATGACTGTTTGATATCAAGATCCATCGACACACGAGTTGAGATAAAGTAGACCAACTCAAGCAAATCATCGATACGTTTTGCAACGCGCGTTAGCTCACGCGCATTACGTAGACGTGCATCGGCATAGCTTTCAAACAGCGAGGTTAAGGCTTGAATCGTGTTTTTCTGCTGGCTTTCATCCATGCTGATATCAAGGTCTGCACGCTCAAAGCTTGCCATCAATAAATCATCATGACTCTCTATCGAATCAACACGAGCGCGATATTGACCTTCGATCAATACTTTGATGCAATTCTCATCGCTATCATGTGGCATGGTGCTGACGATACTACATACTGTGCCGTATTGATATAAGTTATCGTGATCAATATCTTCGGTGAGCGAGTCTTTTTGAGCAACGACTAATACTTTATTGCCGTACTCAGCTTGCGCCAATTCAACCGCTTTGACTGAAGGCTCACGACCGACAAACAAGGCGATTTGCATATGCGGATAAACAACGACATCGCGCAGTGCCAATAATGGCAGATAGTCTTCAACAGCATCTTCTTTACTGTCTTTCGCAGTGTCATCTTCCTGATCAGCGTCAGCCGCTGACTTGTTTTCTACTGCGTTATCAGACGAGGTTTTTAGCTCGTTCTGTTGCTCGTTTTCTAGCTCACTTTGCTGCCTGTTGTCATCAGCAACGTTAGGTGACACGTCGACATCGATGTCGATATTGTCTTTATCAATTTTATGTTCACTCATATATTCTTCCTCGTTCACCAGACTTGTAAAGTCAAGTTAGTGGTTCATGTTTAGATAAATGGTGCTGCTATATAAAATTGCAAGGCTCTGTTATCAACAGTTGAGAGAATATTGTTCCTTCATCTACTTTTTCTCTTCAGGCTATTTGGTTTTGCGCGTGGGTTTTAGTCGTAAAATCAGGTAAAATAGCGCGCGTCTTAATCGCTCCGTTCAAATAGCAACTGTGTGGATTAAAAGGCTGAGACGACATAAGTAAATTGGCAGCATACCAAAATGGGTCGATAGTAGGCTAAAAAATATACGGTAAGGGGCGAGAATATGACCATCAATGCGGTACTACTGGCAGTTTTCATCATGCTAGGGCTGTCTTTGGCGCGGGTACACGTGGTACTCAGTTTGTTAATCGGTGCGCTGGCAGGTGGACTCATCGCTGGTCTCGGTATGACTGATACCTTGAACGCCTTTCAAGAAGGGATCAAAAATGGCGCACAAATCGCGCTGTCTTATGCGCTGCTAGGTGCGTTTGCAGTGGCAATTGCGCATTCCGGCTTGCCACAATCTTTGGCAGGGGCAGTGATTAAGCGCATTGATGCAGGCGGCACCAGTGGCATGATTAAATACATGTTGTTTGCAGGTCTTGTCACTATGAGCTGCTTTAGCCAAAACTTAATCCCCATTCATATTGCCTTTATTCCACTGCTTGTACCGCCACTATTATTGGCATTTAACCGCATGCATATTGATAGACGTTTAATTGCTTGTTTGATTACCTTTGGACTTGTCACGACTTATATGTTTATTCCGTATGGGTTTGGCGATATTTATCTCAATCAAATCATGCTTAAAAATGTTGGTGAAGCCGGTATCGATATCAGTAATATCTCGGTGACCAAAGCCATGGCGATTCCCGCTTTGGGTATGTTCGTGGGCTTACTGATTGCTGTATTTATCAGCTATCGTAAACCGCGTCAGTATCAGCAGCTAGCAATTGATAAAGCTGCGCATGATGAAGTGTTAGATAGTGACGAGTTAAGCAAAACTGCGGCTACTGCACAAACACAAAGTAAAATGAAGACGCTAGTGGCGATTGCAGCGATTGTCACTGCTTTTGTGGTGCAGCTATATACTGACTCACTATTGCTAGGTTCGATGTTTGGTTTTGGCGTCTTTATGGCGACAGGCGTCGTCAAATGGCGTGATGCCGATACGGTCTTTAATGACGGTATCAAGCTGATGGCGATGATTGGCTTTATTATGATTACGGCGCAAGGGTTTGCGGAAGTCATGAAAGCGACTGAGCAAATACAGCCATTAGTCGATGGAGCGGCATCGTTGTTTGCTGGTAACAAAGCGATGGCAGCATTTATTATGTTACTCATTGGCTTGATTGTAACTATGGGTATTGGCTCCTCCTTTTCGACCATTCCAATTTTGGCAGCGATTTATGTACCACTCTGTATTTCGTTAGGCTTCTCGCCCCTTGCTACGGTTGCGATTATCGGTACAGCTGGTGCGCTTGGTGATGCTGGTTCGCCTGCGTCAGATTCAACATTGGGTCCCACCTCTGGTCTAAATGTTGATGGACAGCATGACCATATCAAAGACAGCGTGGTGCCAACCTTTATCCATTACAATATTCCGTTATTGATCTTTGGTTGGATTGCGGCAATGGTGCTTTAATTAACAATATAAACTCTTAATGTCGATATAAAAAAGGCGAGTGATTTCATAATCATTCGCCTTTTTGGTTTTTTATAGTCAGGGAAAAGTAATATCCATACATCATGTATTGCTGATATTAATTTTTCTTGCTTGCTGTGGCTACGCAGACAGAAGCTACAAAAAATTTATACCAGCAGTACTGTAGCGTTTTTAAGATATTTTAACTATATGATGATGTGATTTATGCCTTTCTTAATACTATTCATCAAAATCCTCAATCTCACTATTTAACCCACTCAAAAATTCATCACTTTGCGCCATTAATTCATTTAAACGGCGTTCATTGATAGTATTTGCTAACTCGTCAGCGCTAAAAGTCTGCTCTTGACTATAATAGAGCCGCTCATAATCCGCTTTTCCTAACTCTTGCAAATGTTGTTCGACATTCTCTGCACTAGAGTTAGTATCTAGAGATTTCTTATCATTTTTCATCGAAACCACCTCAAGCCACTTGGCGTAATTATGGCATCTAACGGCACATCCCATGATTGACGCTCTAGTTGCTCAACCACTTGAAAGTCATAGCACCAGCCTATCTTTAGCGGTTTTTTCGCTCCTGATTTATAGCTTTTGCTAAGCGTCGTATCATAAAATCCGCCACCCATGCCCATACGATTGCCGTTTTTATCGACCGCCACTAACGGACAAATAATTACATCTAATTCTGCTGCCCATCGCAATCTGCGATGATGGTTTTGTTTCATGCCTAAGCTATGAATGCGTGTCGGTACATTTAATAACTTTGCATGATAAATAGGCACAAAGCGCAATCGTTTATCTTCCAAGCCATTGCTAGTACGACCAAATGAGCCGACCACTGGTAAATACGGCAAATAGCCTAAGCGTTGACAACAATCCAAAATTGGCTGAGTGGGTAGCTCACCAAAGCCATCATAATATAAGCCGATACGTGCATTCGGCGGCAAGCGTTGCTGTAGCTTGACTAAATGCAAGCTTGCCATGCGTGCGTATTGTTTACGCTCATTATCCAAGAGCCTACGACGCTGGCGAGTAAAATGGCGTCTGGATGGGTTGCTAATGGTATCAGCTATTTGCACATTATTAGTAGCTTGACTGCTCACGGTAGATAACTCAGGTAGCGAACTGGTAGATTGTTGTTGGCTGGTGCTCTTAGACATCAGTTACCCTCACGGACGTGGAGAAATTTGTGATAAGTCATGCTATCATAACGCCACTTTACAGCGTATTTTTCTTTGTGTGCAGCAGCTGTTGCACTTTTTATGACAAACCATTCATTACCAAACCATCAAAGAGGGTAGTTATGTCAACACAGAATCAGGCAACTCGTACCGAAAAAGACACCATGGGCAATGTAGAAGTCCCAGCTGACGCTTATTGGGGTGCACAAACTCAGCGTAGCCGCGAAAACTTTAAAATCGGTGGCGAGACCTTGCCGCGTCCGATGATTGAAGCGATGGCACTGGTCAAAAAAGCCGCTGCGATTACCAATGCGAGCCTTGAGCGTATCGAAGATGATAAGCGCGATCTTATCGTGCAAGCCGCTGATGAAGTCATCAATGGTGGTCTAACGGATCAGTTCCCGCTAGTCGTTTGGCAGACCGGTTCTGGTACTCAATCAAACATGAATATGAATGAAGTATTAGCGAATCGTGCCAATGAAATCGCAGGGAACGCGCGCGGCAGCTATACGCCGATTCACCCAAATGACCATGTAAATCATGCTCAATCTACCAATGATAGCTTCCCAACGGCGATTCGTGTTGCCGCTGCTCGTGAAATCAATGGCTTATTGATTCCAGCAGTAAAAGCGCTACGTGATACGCTAGATGCTAAAGCAAAAGAATTCGATAGCATCGTGAAAATCGGTCGTACGCATTTACAAGACGCCACGCCTTTGACTTTAGGTCAAGAGTTTAGCGGCTATGTTAGCCAACTTGATCATTCATTGGTACGTATTGATAATGCGCTACAAGGCTTGTATGAATTGCCATTAGGTGGTACGGCGGTTGGTACTGGTCTAAACGCTCATCCTAATTATGCGGTAAAATCAGCTGAGCAATTGGCGACATTGTCTGGTCTTCCATTTGTGACTTCACCGAATAAATTTGAAGCACTAGCTGCTCGTGATGCTGAAGTATTTGCTTCTGGCGCACTAAAAACGCTAGCAAGTAGCTTAAATAAAATCGCTAACGACGTACGTTGGTTGGCATCAGGTCCTCGTTGTGGTTTGGGCGAGTTGACGATTCCTGAAAATGAGCCAGGATCTTCTATCATGCCGGGCAAAGTCAACCCAACGCAGTCAGAAGCGATGACCATGGTAGTTGCGCAAGTCATGGGTAACGATGTCACTATCAGCATGGCAGGCGCGTCAGGTAACTTTGAGCTAAACGTTTATAAGCCAGTTATCGCGTTTAACTTGTTGCAATCTATCAAACTGCTTGGCGATGCGTGCAACAGTTTCAACGAAAACTGTGCTGTTGGTATCCAGCCAGTCAAAGACAAAATCGATGACTTCTTGCATAACTCATTGATGCTAGTCACTGCATTGAACCGTCATGTTGGTTATGAGAATGCCGCGAAAATCGCTAAGACTGCTTATAAAGAGAACAAAACCTTGAAACAAGTTGCCGTTGAGCTAGAACTGCTAACTGAAGCACAGTTTGATGAGTGGGTTATTCCTGCTGATATGGTAAATCCTAAGTAAGCAATAGACCAAATAATGACCTGCTACGGTGTCAGACTTGCTTAATGTACGATAGGTACCATTTGTACTGCTAGTAGCAGCATCATATTTGTTCCATTGAAAGTTTAGAAAAAAAGACCTTGTCACTTCTTATACGAGAATGTGGCAAGGTTTTTTTGGTTTATATTTTTAAAGCTAGATCTACATCTTATATAGTGAATGTAATCTCAAAGATTGCTTATGGACTACTATAACTATTATCATATACATGCAGAATTTTGGAAAAAAAGACAATAACCTAAATCGGAGTAAACAATGATTACCCATGTACCTGATATGACTTTTAAAACTCGTGTTCGTGATGACTCTATTGGAGGAGACAACCCGTTCACATGGTATGATCTAACCACAGATGAGTTATTTGCCAATAAAAAAGTGGTTGTGTTTTCTCTACCAGGTGCGTTTACGCCAACTTGTTCGACCAGCCATCTCCCTCGTTATGAAGCGCTTTATAATGAGTTTAAGGCATTAGGCATAGATGAAATAGTTTGCATTTCTGTCAATGATGCGTTCGTCATGTACCAATGGGGTCTGAAGCAAAACCGTGAAAACGTTTTCTTACTTCCTGATGGTAATGGTGAGTTCACTCGTAAAATGGGGATGCTTGTTGATAAGAGTAATGTTGGCTTTGGTATGCGCTCATGGCGTTATTCGATGGTTGTCGACAATAAAGAAGTTAAAAAAGTGTTTAAGGAAGCCGATTTTGGCGACAACTGTCCAATAGACCCATTTGAAGTATCAGATGCAGACACTATGTTAGCGTATTTAAAAAGTAATGCTTAGATTCTATTGAGAAGTTAGAAATAAAAAAGACCTTGTCACGTTATGTGGCAAGGTCTTTTTTTCGGTTAAATTTTTGGAGCTAAGAGTTTGCAAAGCCTCAATAGGTAGGTAAAGTTTTGCGCTACTCTGTGACATTATTTATCTCTTCAATTTATGATATAAGTAATAATATCAAAAGATAGTAAACTACCATATCTACAGAGTACTTGAATATGAATTCAACGGATGCCGAATATACTGACCATAAAATATTTGAAGAACTTAATTATTATGCTAGCTTTTATGAGTCTTTATCCAACTCTGTCATGAGCTTCTCGACTAAAGGTACATCAGCAATTGCTAATATGGATACTTATGTTTATATGTCCATGAGAGGCACCTTAGAGTCTATAGATTTAGTTTTAAAAAATGGTAATCTAAATGATGGTTATGCGTTATTAAGAAAATATTATGATTCTGTCATGATCAATGCGTACACAAATTTATATATCAATCAAAATTCAGAAATAGCAGATTTTTATGTTGCTGAGATCAATGATTGGCTGCATGGTAAAAAGCCATTGCCAAGAATGTCTAAGATGGCAAAATATTTAAAGAACTCTTTGCTTCTATCTGAAGTTAATGAGTTAATTGACTTGAATCAGCGCTATGAAGGTATTAGAAATCGTTGCAATGATAATATGCACTACAATTTCTTTTCCTTAGTATTGCTTAATGATGGCAGAATATATTTGAAAGAGCGTTCTCAGCATCTTGAACAATTGCGAAAAGATGTTAGAAATGTATTCATACTTAATATTTCATACATCTTTATAATTAATGAACATTACATGGTCTCTTCAAATTATTTAGAACATTTAGAAATGGGTATGACGCCACCTGAAAATAGTCAGTACTGGGTAGCTCCGTTTATTCAAGAGATGTTAAATAAAATTCTTCTAGAAAATCGTCCAGATATTTTAGAATTATTGAAAAGATCCACAAATATGGAACTTGCTTAAATTTTTACTACTAATGAATTTAAGAGCATATATTGATTGAGTTAGAAGGATTTAATGCGTTGAAAGTTTAAGGTTTCGTATCTATTACAGAATAAAAAAGACCTTACCACATTAAGCGACAAGGTCTTTTTTTATTTCATATACGTGCTTAATTAAAACTTATAAAGCAAACCAAGCGTCGTCGTAGCATCAGTACGCGAGTCAACCATTGGACTGTCATATTGCTCATTTGGCAGATAGCTTAAGCTTTGATTGGCAAAGCCTGCCCAGCGCTTACTGAAATCATAGTTGGCACTAACATTAATATAAGGATTCAAGCTTGAGTTGGCGGTATAAGCAGCAACGCCTGTTCTAGTTGACTCTATATCGCTCACGCCGTAGTAGTATTCATTGTAGTCAGCATCATTGTACTCAAATCCAACGCTTGGATAGACCGTTAGCTTGTTTTTGCTAATTTTACCAATATAGCTTAAGCGGGCAGTATTACCGCCACTACGGTCTAAGATATCTGTTGCGTATTGGGCACGAAAGCCACCAACCGGTGTCAGACGCGTATAGCTTAGTCCTGCAGCAGCAGAGGCTTTACGCTCATCAAGTCCTTTTAGTGCGCCAGTAGCATCATCAGGATCAAATGAATTGCCAGCAAGCTGAGCATAAGCAGCTAGCTGATTGCTGCCATCATTGATGATATAAGCACCTGCTTGAGCACCGCGTGCGTAGATTCTATTATTGTCATAGAATACGCCTGGCAATACTTTTATCTCGGTGCTTTCTTCCAAATCGTAAGCAGATTTGACTGCCATGACGTTGATGCCGACGCTTAACTCAGCATCAGGATCTTTCGGTAGGTTTTTATTGAAGAGTGCTGCATTAGATAGGCTAGCTGCGCCAAGCATGGCAGTAGCCGTCAACGTGCTAAGCAAAGCACGCTTAAAAGTAGGGGATAGCGATGATGATGTAGACATGATGTGCTCTCATAAGTGGGTGAAACAAAGGGATAAAAATAGTAAAACACGTAAGGATTTTTTTACGTTATAGTCGATTCATCTTAAAAACGATACAGTGCTATTGGCTATAAATTTTTTGCAGCCTCTGTCACGCCTGCGAACAGCAAGCAAGAAAAAATTATAGCCAATAGCACGTTATTACAATCGTATCGCTTTTATTTTGAACTGACTATAGAATCAGGTAAAAATAAAAGAGATATAGGCTAAACAGTGCTTTGCTCAATGGCATTGAGCACTTCTATTAATTGCTGATGGATATCTTGCCACCACCACATAAAGCCAATGCTAATAAATAACATTACAATCCATGGCAGCAATTGCCAAATAAGCGCAGGTTTAATGGCTTCGCTTTTTTCATTCGGGATTTCGTTAAGAGTAGGGCGAATAGGATTGGTAGGGTTAACAGTTACGTTTGAGTTTACACCACTATTATTATCTACATGACTCTCATTATGCAAACTGGCGTTATTTAAATGAGTATTATTTAAGTGTGCATTATTATCAAAGTCAGTGCCGCTATTCACTGGCGTATTAATATAAGTGGTATGATATTCGTTTTGTTGCTCACTTTGATAATGGGGTAAATAATCATTCTCGTAAGTGGCAATATTCTGTATGACAGCTGCCATACGTTGACGATAGGCAATCGCAAAAGGCAGTGCAATGATAAGACCGGTAATCGCACCGCCAATGTGACCAGCATTGTCGATACCTGGCACCGCAAAACCATAGACTAAGTTGATGCCCATAATAAATATCAGGCTTTTAAGATTCAGCACCATACCATTGACTGATATCTTAAACAGCGCAGCGATTAATAACGCTGCGCCAATACCCATGATACCGCCCGATGCGCCCGCAGATAATCCAGCTTGTCCTGTTCCGTCCACAATACCTTGCCATGTGACGTAATTATTTAGCAAGTTGCCACCGATTGCTGCCAGTAAAAATAGCGCCAAAAACTTCACGGAGCCAAACATCGGCTCGGCGATTTGACCAAAAAAATACATGGCAAAACCATTAAACAATAAATGCATCAGCCCAATATGCAAAAACGCACTGCTCACCAAGCGCCATGGCTCATTATCCATAGTAAAAGGCAGAGCATTGGCACCCCATTTTATCAGCGCTTCAGTTGAAGGATTATTGGCATCGACACCCGTTAATACCTGCATGATAAATAGCCCGATAAAGCTGACTAATAACAAGGTGGTAACAGGCGCTGTCTTTAATAATTGTTGAATGGTCATAACATCTAATTATCAATAAAAAATTATCAGTACAGTATAAAGGGTATAGATAGTATAAAGAAAGCGACCAACAAGTCTAAGTAGCTATATCGTATACACTTACCAGCGCATTGGCGCTACGTATGGCAAGGCAGTTTTGAGATGCTCGTAGGTACCTTTGACTAAGATATCATCGCGCACTTCATTGATATCGGTATGACCGCAAAACGCCATGCTGATATCACATTCGTTATAAATCAGTTCAAGCGCTCGGCGGACACCATCTTCGCCATACGCGCCAAGACCATAAAGAAAAGCGCGACCAATCATCGTGCCATTGGCTCCTAATGCCATCGCTTTGAGTACATCTTGCCCAGAACGAATACCGCTATCGAGCCAAACTTCAATCTGACTGTCTTCAGCACGCACGGCTTGTACAATATCGGCTAGAGATGAAATGGAAGAGGGCGCACCATCCAATTGGCGTCCACCATGATTGGAGACCACTAGCGCATCGGCACCGCTACGAGCTGCCATGATGGCATCTTCTGGCTCCATGATGCCTTTGATAATCAGCTTGCCACCCCACATGTCTTTAATACGAGCGACATCATCCCAGCTCAGTGCCGGATCGAACTGCTCAGCTGTCCATGCTGATAGCGATGAGATATCCTCGACGTTTTTAGCGTGACCGACGATATTACCAAAGGTGCGACGCTTGGTACTCAGCATATTCATGCACCATTCTGGCTTGGTCATCAGATTTAAGATATTGGCAAGCGTCGGTTTTGGCGGCGCAGATAGACCATTTTTGATGTCTTTATGACGTTGACCGAGTACTTGTAAGTCGGCGGTCAGGATGAGGGCTGAGCAATTGGCTTCTTTGGCGCGGCGAATCAAATTGGCGATAAAGTCCATATCACGCATCATATACAGCTGAAACCAAAACGGCTGGCTGGTATTTTCTGCTACATCTTCTATAGAGCAAATACTCATGGTCGATAGTGAAAACGGTACGCCAAACTTTTCTGCTGCCTGTGCCGCGAGGATTTC
Source organism: Psychrobacter sp. G (assembly GCF_000418305.1). Taxonomy (NCBI): domain Bacteria; kingdom Pseudomonadati; phylum Pseudomonadota; class Gammaproteobacteria; order Moraxellales; family Moraxellaceae; genus Psychrobacter; species Psychrobacter sp. G. Next base: position 2,369,245 of record NC_021661.1, on the reverse strand, counting down.
TCCATCTGCCCACATCATGCCAGTAAAGCCTGTTGGCGCAATCGCAACCGGCATTTTTACGGGCGTGCCCAACATTTCGGTGGCAAGCGAGCGTCCTTCCATATTAACCAATACTCGCTGACGCAGTTTGATACGGTCAAAGTCAGTTTCATTATTGCGATAGGTGGTCTCAGTCCATGATCCTGAGTCAACATAATCATAAAACATGCGAGGTACTTTACGCTCAGCGACCCGTCGTAAGTCTTCAATTTCAGTAATTTTGCTCAAATTTTTCATAAGGTCTTCCTTGTTGCTTATTTGGTAACCGTTTATTCATTATGATGCTGCGGTCATTCATTTTTTGTCGTTAATTATTAGAAAATATTATCTTAACCATGACATAAAACTGACGCTATCATAGTTAGTATAATAGCGTCAGTTCAAGTACTGAGTGCGGATTCACAGATTTGCTAGTACAGCTAACTCATGTTAAGCAACGGTTTTTTTACTCGTCATTGCCATGATGCCAAAAAATGCGATTGGCCAAATGACAGCCAATATCCACCACCACATTTGACCGAAAATAATACCCATACCGATCAATCCTGCCTGAATCACATAGTATGTCATTGCGACTAAGGTTTTGCGAATAACATAGCCTTCTTTATCCATCAGACCAACCACCGCGCAAGCAGCAACGACGTTATGTACCGCAATCATATTACCCGCTGCGCCACCGACCGCTTGCAGTGCTACTACTTGTGCAGCAAGATTGACATCTAAGCCAATTTGACTGGCGGTTGACCACTGAAAGTAAGCGAACATCATATTACTGACGGTATTTGAGCCTGCAATGAACGCACCCAGCGCGCCAATCCACGGAGACACGAGTGGCCATGCATTTTGAAATGCACCAGCGGCACTCTCAGCCAGTAAGATGGGCATAGCGGGTAGCGAATTTGCGACTTCAGCAGCTGACCCGGAATTGATGAATACTTGTACCATCGGTACCGAAAACAGCAAGGCTGGTGCAGCGGCTACCATGGTTTTTGCAGAACTACTCCAACTACGTTTGACGGCTTGTCCGTTCATTCTGAACAACAAGATAGAGATTAAGGCAACAATAATTAGAATAATACCTGGAGAATAGGCAAGTTGGATTTTACTAGAAATAGTTGTACCAAAAAGATTGGTAAATTGTATAGTGGTCAAATCTCCAGTCAAAAATGCCTTCAGTGGTGCAATGACTCGAGTGATGATTAGTAGACCAATAACGATGAGATAAGGAGAAAATGCCCGAACCAAAGAAAATCTTGGTGCAATGGCATCATCAAACTTTTCTTCAGGTAACGAGCCTAGCCAGTCTTTATCCCATTTAGCGCGTGGCGCAAAATCAAAAATCTCTTTAGGCATCAAGAAGCCGCGCTTTGCTGCAGGAAGCACAATCATAAGACCGATAAAACCGCCGACCAATGATGGGAACTCAGGACCTAGGTATCTAGCCACTAAATAATAAGGAACGGTAAAGCAGAGACCAGCAAAAATTGCAAAAGGCCATACTTTGAGCCCTTCAACGAAGGAGCGATTTTTACCAAAGAACCGAGTCAAAAATCCACTCAAAAGTAACGGAATTAGAAAACCCACCAGCGCATGTATCAGACCGATGTTACCCGCGATTTGTAATAGATAGTTTTCAGTTGAGAGTGGCGCAATCGCTTGCGTTATATCTGGCTTATCATTGATACCAGTCCAAACGCCAAGTAATACTGGCGTACCAACGGCACCAAATGATACGGGCGTCGACTGAATAATTAACATAGCCATAACTGATGCCATCGCTGGGAAACCTAAAGCTAACAACAACGGTGCACCGATAGCAGATGGCGTACCAAATCCTGATGAGCCTTCTATCAGCGAGCCGAATAACCACGCCACAATGATAACTTGAACGCGTCTATCGGGCGAGATATCCATAAAGCCTTTACGAATAGCGACAATAGCGCCCCCTTCCTTCAAAGTATTCAGCAATAAAATAGCCGCAAATACAATAAATAAAAGCGTGAGTGCGACGATGATGCCGTTTACAGTCGCGGCTGCGACTTGAGCACCACTGGCTTGCCAAACGAACAACGCTAATAGCGCGGTTACTAAATAGGCAACGCCCATAGAAATCTTGGCAGGGAGCCGCAACATTACAAGCAAAACGAGTACTACCAGAATAGGCGCTAAGGCCAAAAAAGTGTACATAATAAACCGTCCTTGGTATATGTAGTTGAAGTCATCTTTGAAATATCATTGAAGGATATTTCTTTTTTCTTTATCAGTATTAAGCCAAAAGAAGCCCGTAGTTTTTTGGTGCTGCGGGCGTCATTCAAATGGCAGTAGAGAACTTATTTCAAAAATTAGCTGAGACCTTGTATTCTTTATTAAGGTAGTTAAGAGCTGATTATGATTGTCCTTTACAATCCGCTTAACTCATTATAGTTGGTTTTATTGTGGGTCTAACAATTCGATCCAATGCTTGACTGGGACGGACGCATGGCTGCCTAAATGCAATTGGCATCCGATATTGGCTGTCACAATCTGATCTGGGTTATCGATGGTAAGATCGTTGATTTTATTGGTGAGTAGTTGCTGGCTAAGCGTAGGCTGAAGGAGCGAGTAAGTACCAGCAGAGCCGCAGCATAAATGTCCGTTTTGGGTTTTAGAGAGCTCAATCCCAGCGCGTTGCAATATCTGCTCAACATGACCGCCTAACTGCTGAGCGTGCTGTAGCGAGCATGGGCAGTGGACAGCGGTCTTGCGATTCGTCTGTTTTACTACCAACTTCTCTAGGTCCTCTTTGATCAAAATCTCACTCAGGTCTCGGGTCAGTGCACTGATACGCTTGGCTTTAGCTGCATAAGCGTCGTCATGTTTGAGTTTTTCACCGTACTCCTTGACCATCGAGCCGCAGCCTGAAGCGCTGATAACAATGGCTTCAGCCCCAGCCTCAATATATGGCCACCACGCATCGATATTGCGCCGCATGAACGCAAGCCCTTCTTCATGAGCAGGTATGTGATAGCTCACAGCGCCGCAACATCCGGCATCTGGTGCAGCAATCAAGCTGATGCCTAGCCTATCAAGTACTCGGGCGGCGGCATTGTTGGTATTGGGGGTGGCAGAAGGTTGGGCGCAGCCCTCTAGCACCAGCATTTGACGCGACTGTTGCTGTGAGGGTCGCGGGCGGGTGATTTGCTTAACAGGGACTTGGGCTTTTAAGTCGCGAGGCAAAAAGGAGCGAAACAGTTGTCCAAGTCTTAAGAGAAACCCAAATCGGTGCGGATAGGGCAACACCTTTCTGATAAGCCAGCGTTTAAGTCTTTGATCAGCAGGTCGCGACAGCTGTTCTTCCATAATATCGCGGCCGATCTCAGCCAAGCGGCCATATTTTACCCCGGAGGGGCAAGTGGTTTCGCAGCTACGACAAGTCAAACAGCGGTCTAAATGAAGTTGGGATTTTTCGCTAACATCACCAGTTTCAAGCATTTGTTTTAGTAAATAAATACGACCGCGAGGACCGTCACGCTCATCGCCAAGCTCTTGATACGTGGGACACGTAGCATTACAAAATCCACAGTGAACGCAAGTGCGCAAAATATCATCGGCTTCTTGAATATCTGGGTGATCCAGATATTTTATATTGATTTGAGTTCGCATTACGACTTCCTTGTCATCGAGCTAATTTACATCCAGCTATATAAACGATTGGGATTGAAAACACCATTCGGATCAAAGGCGTGTTTGAGGCGTTGGTGGAGCTTTTGGAGCGCCTCAGGCTGAGTATGAAAGACCTCCTGATTCCTGTCGCCACCGCGATAAAGGCTGACCTGACCACCTGCGGCCTCAGCAAGCGCTTCTAATTTTTCCGCGGTAAAGTCGCCACGAAGCCAGCGCTGTGATCCTCCCCAATCAATCAGCCAATCTTCCTCTGGTAGCATATGCGCCGCGCTACTTTTTACAGAAAACCGCCACAATGAGGACGCGTCTAAGAAATAATCCAATTGCTGCTCACGAAGCATTGACCAAAACGTATCTGTATCCTCTAATATCGCGCCTTGCCACTGGTTGACAGTACTGTCTACAGCACTTCGCGCGCCTGCCAAGCGCAAATACAAATGATTGTCAAACCAACACGCCCCTGTCAAGGGTTTGGATTTTCCTGAGAGACGGTTCATGGTCTCAATAGCCTTTGCAGCGTCCATTTCCTGCTTAATAGTCACAGTGGCGGCAGGCTTAGGCATGACTTTTAGACTGACTTCAGTGATGATACCCAAAGTGCCCATCGCGCCTGCTTGCATCCGTGATACATCATAACCGGCGACGTTTTTCATCACCTGACCGCCGAAGCGCAGTTCTTCTGCATGGCCATTAATCAGGCGAATGCCTAAGACATGGTCTCTTATTGAACCGCTCCAAGGTCTTGCTGGGCCTGATAAGTGGCAAGCCAATGTACCGCCCAAGGTTGCTTGTCCGTCAAATGTCGGTGGCTCAAATGCTAAGCACTGATTGTGTTCGGCTAATGCGCTATTAATCTCAGTAATTGAGGTTCCAGCACGAGCAGTCAGCACCAATTCGATCGGCTCATAACTGATGATGCCTTTGTGCTCGCTAAGACTGATGGGGTCGCCTATTGGCTCACGTCCCATAAACTGCTTACTGCCCCCGCCCATGATTTGTAGGGCTGTGCCGTCATGGCTGGCTTGCATTACTCGCGCAATCAGCTCTTGACTCATGTCTGTCATGCCAGATCTCCTTGCTGTGGTTGAGAGTCATGGTTGTGTTGCGTTCTGTCAAGGGTACGGTACTCTTGACAGCGCTTGAGCACTGGAATGCCCTTACCTGGATTTAGCGTACCGATTGGGTCAAAGGCGTGCTTGATTGCATGAAATTGTGTCAGCTCTTGATCGTTAAACTGAATCGTCATTTGGCGGATTTTTTCAACGCCAACCCCATGCTCACCAGTTATGCAGCCGCCCACCTTGACGCAAAGCTCTAAAATACGGCTGCCGAACTCTTCAGTGCGCTCAAGCTCTCCTGGGACATTGGCATCAAATAAGATAAGCGGGTGCAAATTGCCGTCCCCAGCATGAAACACGTTGGCGACGCGCAGACCGTATTCATCTGAGAGTTTTTGCATTTCGGTTAGGACATGGGCAAGTTGGCTACGCGGAATCGTGCCATCCATGCAGTAGTAGTCAGGGGATATTCGTCCGACAGCGGGGAATGCAGATTTTCGACCTTTCCACAATAAGGCGCGCTCCGCCTCACTTTGTGAGACACGTGTTGTGGTTGCGCCAAGCTCGATAAACAGCTGCTCAACCTCTGCAATCTGTTCTTGAACTTCCGCCTCGCTGCCATCTAACTCACACAGCAGCAAAGCTTGGGCGTCAATTGGATAGCCTGCATGAGCAAACGCTTCGGCGGCTATGATGGCAGGGCTATCCATCATCTCAAGTCCGGCTGGAATAATACCTTTGGCAATCACGCCGCCGACCGCGTCCCCTGCGGTCTGAACATTATCAAAAGCGGCCATAATGACCTGAGCCTTTTCAGGGCTAGGTAGCAGCTTGACCGTCACTTCAGTAATCACCCCAAGTAGACCCTCAGAGCCAGTAATCAAAGCCATCAAATCAAAGCCGTTGCTATCAAGACCTTCACTACCAATAGTAATGAGATCCCCCTCGACTGTGACCATCTCAACTTTTAATAAATTGTGAGTGGTCAGACCATATTTGAGACAATGGACGCCGCCTGAGTTTTCGGCGACGTTGCCACCGATGGAGCAGGCAATCTGTGAGGAGGGGTCTGGGCCATAATACAAGCCATATTGTCTAGCCGCCTCACTAATAGCAAGGTTACGGACACCTGGCTGCAAACGTGCGCTACGGGCAAGTGGATCAATATCAAGGATATGTTTAAATCGTGACAACACCAATAAGACGCCATCAGGGTTGGGCATTGCACCTGCACACAAACCCGTACCGGCACCGCGTGCGACCACAGGGATTTGATAGCGATAACAGATTCGCATTACCTCACAAACTTGCTCAACGGTTTTTGGGAGCACCGTGATGAGGGGCATATCGCAATATACCGATAAGCCATCACACTCAAAAGGCTTTTGAGTCTCCTCATCATTGATCACGTACTGAGGCTCAATAAAATCGCGAAATAGCTCTACTAAAGCAGCTTTATCAGGTCTTTGGCTCTGATTCATGGTGGCATTCCTTTGCTCACTAAATTGTCGACACTCACTGCATTATTATACAGATGACCTTAAGCTTATAATAAAAAGGGAAAGATTAGCTATCAATATATTAGTTAAAACTGAATAAAATGATATGTAATGTTTTGAATTAGTAAGAATTAAGCTTGTTTGCGGCTGTATTGAATAAGCGAGCAGGGGCTGTCAGGGTCACAATAAACGCTGTAAATCCAGTATTGAAAATGGATAATCTAAGCGTTTTGTCGGTGTCAAGATGACGGGAATAGTCGTCGCAAAGGCCATCATAAGCGGTTCAGAGAAATCGGCAATATCGACAGACTCGTAAGTAACGCGTTGCACCACTTGTAGCTGTGTTATCAGCTGTTCAGCAATATCACATAAATGACAACCTGAGGTGCCGAGTAGCCACCATTTGGTTATATTTTCAGGAGAACCAAGCTCAGGTTTTTCTTCAATCATATGAGCACGCAATGTGCTTATATTATTATTCTCGTACATAGCTACTCTCTTATATTAATCCTAAAGGCAAAGCTTACAAATCCAACGTTCATTTTTGCTGATTTTTTACGTGTACTCATGTGACATGATAAAGAAGTGGGGTAAATAATGACAGCGATTGTGAGATTAGGTAAGATGAGCTGCTATTTATAATTGCTGACCTATATTGCTAGGCTAAGCGCTCCTTACTTCCTCTAACTATCTTTTCAATCACTTGGACAACACGCATGACAAGTTTTGGCAAATTTATCAAACGACTCTTATTGGCATTGATGGTGTTGGTCGTCGCATTCCATGTGTTGGTTGCAGGGCTGCTGTTAATTTGGAAAACGCAGCCGATTAATAACAGCATGTTTATGCTCACCCATCGCATTATGGGCGGTGATGTTAGCCAAACTTGGGTTGAATATGACGCGATTGCCAAATCTGCGAAGCAAGCGGCGATTGTCAGTGAAGATTCGACGTTTAGCCAGCATAACGGCTTTGACATGAAAGGCATTAAGGCGGCACAGAAAAAGAATGAAGCGACTGGCAAGATGTCTGCAGGCGGCTCAACCATCACTCAGCAATTGGCTAAAAATCTGTTTTTGACTTCGCATCGCTCTTATACGCGTAAAGCTGAAGAGGCTGTTCTCACCATAATGATTGAGACATTATGGGATAAGCAGCGAATTTTGACCGCGTATTTGAATGTAGCAGAGTTTGGCAATGGTATTTATGGTGTTGAAGCGGCAGCGCAGTATTATTTTGATAAGTCAGCTGCTAATCTCAATCGTGATCAGTCAGCCTTATTGATTGCCATGCTAACCAATCCAAAATACTATGAAAGTCATCAAAGCGATAAACGCCTGCGTAATAAACAACGTATCATAAAAAAGCGTATGAAAAATGCTGTATTGCCACAGTCTGCCTAAATGTAGCTAGAATTAACGGTAACAATAGAATAATAATTAAAAAGTATAGTATAAAAATGCTGATAGGATAAGATTGATATAAAAATGATAGCAGTTTGATAACAGTCATAGGAGTGGAGCGTGGTAGAGATGGATAATAAGCACAGTAATAGTGATAAGACCGCTGATGTTATTGAGACATATATTGATGCGAATAATGATGTCAATAGAGAGAGTGACACAGATAAAGTAGACGGTGCCATTAATACCAGCAATCCTCTTACCGATGAAAGCCTTATTAATCCGTATGGCAACCAAGTTTTAACCGAGATTGATTGGCAACGCTCGGAAGATGGTAATTATTCACCCAGCAGCTATATCAATCGTGACTTGTCTTTACTACAGTTTCATCTGCGGGTCTTAGCACAAGCGGCAGATCCCCACCATCCTTTGCTTGAGCGTTTATTCTTTTTAATGATTTTTTCATCCAATATCGATGAGTTTTTTGAAATTCGCGTTGCTGGTATTATGCAAAAGCTCAATCTGGGTGATGTGTCGACCAGTGTACATGGTATGCGTCCCAGTGAAATTCTTAATGAAATATCAGCAGTGACTCATGATGCCATCGCTGAGCAATACCGTATTTTAAATGAAGATATCTTGCCAGCACTGGCGCTTGAGGATATTCGTTATTTAAAGCGCGATGAGTTGAATGCTGAGCAATCCGCATGGATGAAGCGCTATTTTACTGAGCAAGTCTCGCCGGTATTGACACCTATTAGTATTGATCCTGCGCATCCATTCCCGCGCTTGGTGAATAAAAGCTTGAACTTTATTGCGACGTTAGAGGGCAAAGACGCCTTTGGTCGCGATATCAATCTGGCAATCGTACCCGCGCCGCGTAGCTTGCCGCGCGTGATTCGTCTGCCTGATGAATTGACTGGTGGCAAAGAGCACCATGTGATGCTATCAGCGATTATCCATGAGCATATCGGTGAGCTATTCCCTGGTATGAATGTCACCGGCTGTCATCAATTTAGGCTGACGCGTAATGCCGATTTGGACTTGGCAGATGATGTTGATGACATTGCCAAAGCCTTAGAAGGTGAGCTTGAAAACCGCCGATTTGGTGATAAAGTGCGCCTTGAAGTCACTACTGAATGCCCAACGCCAATTAGTGATTATTTGCTTAATGAGTTTGAGTTGCATGACAACCAATTATACCGCGTCAATGGACCTGTCAACTTAACGCGTTTGCTGTTTGATTTTAATATCCCAGCCTTGCGTTATCAGCCCTTTACGCATGTGATACCAAAACCGTTTCGCCGCGAAGTCGACAAGCTTGATAAAGCAACCAGTATGTTTGCTGCCATGCGTAAAGGCGATGTATTGGCGCATCATCCGTTCCATGCGTTTTCGCCGATTATTAATTTACTTTGGCAAGCTGCCAGTGATCCAAAAGTATTAGCGATTAAGCAAACGCTTTATCGTTCAGGCACCAATTCAGAAATTGTCAAAGCGCTAGCCGCAGCCGCACGTAATGGTAAAGAAGTGACAGCAGTCATTGAGTTACGCGCCCGTTTTGATGAGGCGTCTAATATTGCTGTTGCCAACTATCTGCAAGAGGCAGGGGCAGTAGTGGTCTACGGTATTGTTGGCTACAAAACCCACGCTAAACTCATGCTCATCGTGCGCCGCGAAGAGGGGAAAATGCGCCGTTATGTGCATTTAGGCACGGGTAATTATCACGCAGCAAATGCTAAAGTCTATACCGATTATGGATTATTCAGTGCGGATCCTGATATCTCAGAAGACGTCCACAAGATATTCCAAGAGCTGACCGGCATGGGTAAACCTGCTAATCTCAAAAAGCTATTGCATGCACCATTTACCTTGCATGATAAATTGATGAGCTTTATCGATGATGAGATTACTCATGCCAAGGCGGGCAAGCGCGCTCATATTATTGTTAAAGTAAACGCCTTAACCGAACGTCGTTTGATTGATAAACTATATGATGCGTCACAAGCAGGGGTCAAAATTGAACTGATTTTGCGCTCAATTTGCTGTCTGCGTCCGCAAGTGAAGGGTCTGTCTGAGAATATCACCGTACGTTCTGTTATCGGTCGTTTTTTGGAGCATACTCGCATCTATTACTTCTATAATGATGGTAATGAGCGCTTGTACTGTGGCAGCGCCGATTGGATGGATCGTAATTTGTTCCACCGTGTAGAGGTAGCGTTTCCGATTGAAGATAAAAAATTGTCTAAGCAAATTTATCAAGATGGACTGTTGAGTTACCTCCAAGACAATAAGCAAGCGTGGACACTCAGCGGTGACGGTAACTGGCAACGAACCAAGCCAGCGGCGGATGAAGCGCTTCACATTGCTCAAGAGCATTTATTAAAAGTGATTAATCGTGTTGGCGAGCCGGTATAACTGTCTTGTTTATTAGCGGTTATTAAGTCGATTAATCTCATTTAGTGTTTTTAATGTTATCCACTTTTTTCAACAAATATAACAGCCAAGCATAGGGATTACTCTGTGCTTGATTTTTTTTGCCTACCAATTCTACTTTCTGGTTACAAACTGTCTGGTAAGCTCACACTTATTCACATATTTATACGGCAGTACACTGGTGAGCGTATCAAATTTATTCTTATAATTAGGTAGATATAGATAATTAGATAGATATAAAAATTCACCCTTATATAAATTATCTCAATAAGAAAACAGGATTTCACCATGAGTCACACCAACAATAATAGCTCAGATATCAAAAAAGCCGCTGAGGAATCAGATAGCCACCAGCAGATTGAGAAAAATTTAGAAAATGGCAAGCCAGTTGATGCACCAGAATCATTAACAGAAGAAGAGCAAACTTCTTTTATCAACGATGATTTACGTACAGACAAATAGTTAGCAAAAAATTATTGAACTCCATACTAATAAAGCGAGGGAAATGCCATGTCACATGATAGTCAGTCAGACAATATTCAAAATAACAACATGCACCCAAATAATGAAGAGCCTGTATCCGTCAACGATCCAGCGAAGCTGCATCCAGATAATCCATCGGACAGTTATGAAGGTCGTAAGCACGAACCCGAAATTGATGGACCTCAGCAGGAGTCGCAGGAGACGGATGAGATATACGCTGACCCACGCAAAGAAGAAAATCTGCCTCCAGGTGGAAAAAATGTTGGCGATCTAAACGCCTATGATTTATCGCAAAAAGGCAATGAATAGTTTTTCATCGTCGTGACTATCTCAACTTTTATATAAATGATCATTGTCAGATGTCAGATGTCAGATGTCAGATGTCAGATGATAAAGAAATAACAAGAAAGATAAATTAAAAATAAGGATATTACAATGGAAACGAAAGATCCGGCATTAACCAAAACGCCTATCAACAGTAATGATGGTTATATCGACAATATGCCTGCGCGCACGGTCGACACCAGCGCCGCTCATGATAATACGGAAAAAAACACCGAGACATTTCAAGAAACAGTCATTGGTACCAGATATGCGAGCGATGATATCCAGCATGGTGACCATACACATGAAGACATTCATCATAATAGTCATAACGTGATGTCTACCGATGATAGTATTGAAAATCATACCACTATTAATAAAGGAACAGATACGTTCCAAGAGAGTGTGGTAGGCTCAGAACATGTTAATGATGGCGATAATGCTGCCCGTCAGCCAGATCGCCGCGATCAAGAGGGCAATGCTTTTGATGATGGTATCAATGAACATACCACTATTGATCAAGGGGCTAAAAGCGAAGGCATAAACGATTTAAATCGCTATGCAAATATTGATAATGCTCAAACCCGTGTGTTAAATCCGGATGAAAAAGATTTTTAAAACATTTAGTCAATGCAGATAACTTGAAAAAGGTGCTGCAAGTAATGACATACGATATGTCGCTTGCAACACCTTTTTTGTTTTATTGATAGCATAGTCGATTGAATTTAAAAAGAACACAGTACTGCTGGGATAAACTTTTCAAAGCCTCTGGAGTGCGAAGCGCACAGCAAGCGAGAGAAATTTATCCCAGCATAATGCTATTCTGAGCGTAACTCTTTTATATTTAACTCACTATAGATTTAATAAATTAGAGAGCAATAGGGTCGCCGCTATGAAAACGCAGCTCAGTATCTGGAGTTGATATCAACTCTGCTTCCACTTCTTTAAAGAATGCCACACGATCATCGATATTGTCTTCAGACAATGACTGCGCTAGTGCCAAATAATCCTCAAAATGACGGCTTTCTGATTTTAATAAATAACGATAGTATTTTGCCAAACGCTCATCATTGATAACCTCAGAAAGGGCCGCAAAACGCTCACAAGAACGTGCCTCGATAAATGCACCAATAATCAGCACATCTACCATTGCAGCGGGTTCATAAGTGCGCTTGTGTTTTAGCATCCCTTTGGCATAGCGTCCAGCACTTAGATATTTCCATGCTTGCCCGCGCTCATTCATAATGCCGAGCACTTGCTCATAGTGCAGCATTTCCTCACGTATCAATTGTGCCAATTTACGCTGTAAATCATAAGAGAACTCATAGCGAAAGATGAGATTCATCGCGGTACCGGCGGCCTTTTTTTCACAATTGGCATGGTCTTGAATAATCAGCGGTAAGTTATTAACAGCGGCGTTGACCCAAGCTTGTGAGGTTCGTGCGCCCAAGAAATCGAAAATAGGCGATAAATCTACCTTTAGTGGCGTGCTGAGTTGGGTAATAGAAATGATATCAACGCTATCATTACTACTGTTATCTTCAGAATCTATTACAGATTGACTCCCTACTGTAGTTGAAGACTCAGATTGCAAATTAGAAGTAGTTTTAGGTATGGATGTGATTTCACGGTTTATGGTCATGGTTGGCTTAGACTTTATCGACGAGTGGATGAATAAAATAATGAAAAAAAGTAGATATATACGCGCTATATGTATTTAAACTCTTCAGACTACTTTGATATGATAGATAACCATTACGCATAAATTAATATCGTAATGATTACTTACAGTTTATACTTGTGAGTAACTCAGGAGGCTAGGATAGCAAGATAATCGCTGCTGGCGTATATGGTATATAGATTATCATTTATCTACAGCACAAGCATTTAGTTACTAAATGGGGTTTCCTTGTTTATTGCCTTATTTGGTAGTAGGATAATATTTTGCTTTTAACGTATTTTGTCTTACTATTGCTTGTCAGCTGATAGCAGGTAGTATATCAACTATCAATCGCGTCTCAAAATCTAAGGTTTATAGCCTATCTTTATTTAAAACCTATCTAGATAATACAACGTTAAACACCGCTCAAATAATGACAGCCGAGGTAACGCAGCAGTAAATTTACTTGGCTTGTCGCTTATTTATTACTTTGCAACCCTGCTTTATGCGCCCTTTTGCATGGCTGTGTACATGGACGAGGTATGTTTTAGCAGCCCAGTATCAACAAATCTAACAAACAGATAAGGATAACAGTATGAGCCAGTCTTCTAATGCCAATCGTGTTCAAAAAGGCATTCTTGCCATTGATCAGCAGCTGTTCGATTTTATCGAAAATGAAGTGCTGCCGAAAGTCGGTATTGATTCAGACGGTTACTGGTCAGGTTTCGAAAAGGTCATCAAAGAGTTTACGCCACGTAATAAAGCACTGCTTGCAACGCGTGCTAAGATTCAAGGACAGATTGACCAATGGCACCTGCAACATCCTACCAAAAATGGCAATATTGATTATCCAGCGTACAAAGCATTTTTACAAGAAATTGGCTACCTATTACCAGAAGGCGAAGCGTTCAGTGTCAGCACAGAAAACGTTGATGATGAAATTGCCCGCATTGCAGGACCGCAGCTGGTAGTGCCAGTACGTAATGCTCGCTATGCGTTGAACGCCAATAATGCGCGTTGGGGCAGCTTATATGATGCTTTATATGGCACCAATGTTATCAGTGATGAAAATGGTCAAGAAGCAAAAGGTGGCTACAATCCAACACGTGGCGCAGCCGTCGTCGCTTATGCCAAAAAATTCCTAGATGAAAACTTTGCCTTAGCATCAGGCTCCTATAGCGATGTAACAGGTTTTAGAGTCGTTGATGGTAAGCTTGAAATTGCGCAAGGCGATAGCAGCACGCAACTAAAAGATGCCGGACAGTTTGCAGGTTTCGTAGGCGACGCTGATAGTCCTAGCGCTGTGTTATTAAAGAACAATAACTTGCATGCTGAGATTCAAGTTGATGGCAATCATCCCATTGGCAAAGATGATCCTGCACATATCAAAGACGTGTTATTAGAGTCGGCGCTGACTGCGATTCAAGATTGTGAAGACTCCATCGCTGCTGTTGATGCAGAAGAGAAGGTTGAAGCGTATCGCAATTGGTTTGGCTTGATGAATGGCGATTTGCAAGAAACCTTTGAGAAAGGCGGCAAGACCCGTACGCGTAAACAGAATCCTGATCGCGAATATACTACGCCAGAGGGTGATACGCTGACCTTGCCAGGTCGCTCGCTTTTATTACTGCGTAACGTCGGACATCTCATGCAAAATCCATCGATTTTGGTAGATTTAGGCAATGGTCAAGAAGAAGTTTTCGAAGGTTTAATGGATGGTTTGATTACGCCTTTATTATCATTGAATGATTTAAAAGGTAAAACCGAGCTATCAAACTCACGTAAAGGTTCAATGTATATTGTGAAACCAAAAATGCATGGTCCTGATGAAGTGAAGATGGCGAATGACTTGTTTAACGCCTCAGAAGACCTGCTGGGCTTAGAACGTAATACCATCAAAATCGGTATCATGGATGAAGAACGCCGTATGACGGTCAACTTAAAAGAAGCCATTCGCCAAGCAAAAGAGCGTGTTATTTTCATCAATACCGGCTTCTTAGATCGCACAGGTGATGAGATGCATACCAGTATGAATGCAGGTCCATTTGTCCGCAAAGGCGATATGAAGTCGCAAACGTGGCTGCCTGCTTATGAGCAATGGAACGTCGATATCGGTCTTGAAGTAGGCTTACAAGGTCACGCGCAGATTGGTAAAGGCATGTGGGCAAAACCTGATGAAATGCAAGAGATGATGGACACCAAAATTGCCCATCCACAGGCAGGTGCTAATACGGCGTGGGTGCCATCTCCAACGGGCGCTACCTTGCACAGCATGCACTATCATCAAGTCAATGTTGCTGAGGTTCAAGACAGCCTAAAATCACGTGCGCGCGCTAGCGTAGATGATATCTTAACCATTCCATTGGCAAAAGACACCAATTGGACTGAAGAAGAAAAACAGCAAGAGATTGATAATAATGCTCAAGGTATACTAGGCTATGTCGTACGTTGGGTAAACCAAGGCGTTGGTTGCTCTAAAGTACCTGACATCAATGATGTCGGCTTGATGGAAGATCGTGCGACATTACGTATCTCAAGTCAGCATATTGCTAATTGGTTACACCATAATGTTGTCAGCGAGCAGCAAGTGATGGACGCTATGAAACGTATGGCTAAAATCGTCGATGAGCAAAACGCTGGTGATGCTGATTATCAACCAATGGCGACTGACTTGGACAATTCCTATGCTTTCAAAGCCGCTTGTGATTTGGTGTTTAAAGGTCGCGAGCAGCCAAGTGGTTATACTGAGCCATTATTGCATCAAGCACGTCTAGATCTAAAAGCCAGTGTTGGCTGCTAAAAGTTAAAACAAGACTGAATTTAGCAATAAGCACCCTTTAAGCGAGGTAAGTGACTGCCAATAAAAGAGGTAAGTAACTGTCAAGTTTTCACACTGCTAATTGCCAAAATTTTTAGCGTTTCTGATTTCCTTTGTAATTCTCACCCTTATTCGTTTTAAACGAGTAGGGGTGTTTTTTGTCAAAATTTTCTTTAAGGTAAAACCTTATACAGAGGGTGGGTTTGAAAGTTTTTCCCAACTAAAGCTTCAAAAAAATGTTGCAAATTATGTCAAAGTTGTTATGCTTGTAGCTGAAGTATGAGTTTGGTAACGGATGTTACGCAACAGAGCGATAAAGACCAAAGTTTACATGGCAGTTACTTTTTTAATCCCAGTTATGTAAGTCATGGTTTTTTTCATCTTACGGTAATAGAACTTCGCCACACTTGTTTCTGACTAATCTCGGTAGCCAGTTACACATTATATCTTTGAGGATTTGTGACGATACCATTTGGGCAACGGCTAATAATAGCTCGCTCATTACTAAAATTGTAAAGTGGAGATACCCCCATGAAAAAACTACTTTTAGCTACAGCAATCGCTGCCCTATCTGTATCTGCAGCCAATGCAGCACCAACTGTTTATGGTAAAGCTTTCGTTGCTATGGACTATGTTAATGCTGAATTTGATGGCCCTGCTGGCAACATGTATGATGAAGATACAGTAGAGATCAACTCTCATGCTTCACGTTTAGGCTTTAAAGGTTCTGAAGCTATGACTGCTAATACTGATGTTATCTATCAGTTAGAGTATGGCACAAAGATTGATGGTGATAAAAATGGTTTCACTAACCGTGATACATTCCTTGGTGTAAACAACAAACAATTCGGTGAGTTCCGTGTTGGTAAAAACCAATCAACGCTTGCTCGTATTGATAACGTTGTTGTTAACCAAGGTTACTTTGATAACTTAGGTACTACTCAAAATGAGAATGAAGTTATTGATGCATTAAACATGGCTGATAGTAACCGTATCGCAAGTTCAATCATCTGGACTGCACCTAAGTATAACGGTCTACCATTACAATTATCTGCTATGTATAGCTCTGATGACGTAAATGGTAATGACAATGCTGGCTTTGGCGTAGCAATGTTGTTTGATCAAGGTACTGGCTTTACTGCTGGTGTTGCTTATGACAAAGATCAAAACATCGTCGGTGATATCATCCGTGGTACTGCTACTGTAGATCTAGGCAAGTACATGGCAGCTCCAGTAACTTTGGGTGCGTTATATCAAGTAGCTGATTACGACGCTGGTACTTCTAAAGAGAAAGGTTTGGTTGTAAGTGCTGAGATGCCTTTAGCTAACTTTGCTCGCCCAGCGTCTATCTATACTCAGTATAACAAAACTGACAATTTAAATGGTTTTGATAATGCTGATTCAGATCAAATCGTTGTTGGTGGCAAATACATGTATAAAGACAACATCATTGCTCATGCCTATGCTGGTATGAACAAAGCTGATAATGTTAACTATGCATATAAAGTTACACCAAATGCTACTTCATATACTAATGTACGTGGTGATGCTGAAGTATTCGTAGTTGGTACTGGTCTAGAATACAAATTCTAATCTAACCATTAGAATCTGAATAAAAAACTCATCCTTCGGGGTGAGTTTTTTTGTTATGGCTTTTTTAACGCTGTAGTGAGTTATAATAGACATGTGCTAAAAATGAAGAGTTTCAAATAGTTTGTGCTTTTGCCCTATATTTTTTGACGTATTTTTAGTAAAATCCTTCTTTACCAATTACCGAAAGAGTACTATGACCAAGTTTATATTTGTGACCGGTGGGGTAGTGTCCTCACTAGGAAAAGGTATTACCGCAGCTTCCCTTGCTGCCGTCTTAGAAGCACGTGGCGTAAACGTGACCATGACCAAAATGGATCCGTATATCAACGTTGATCCAGGCACGATGAGCCCGTTTCAGCATGGTGAGGTATTCGTGACTGAAGATGGCGCCGAGACAGATTTGGACTTGGGCTATTATGAGCGTTTTTTACGCCATTCAAAGATGAGCAAAAGTAACAACTTCACCAGTGGTCGCATTTATCAAAATGTCTTAAATAAAGAGCGCCGTGGAGAATATTTAGGCGGTACGGTGCAGGTGATTCCGCATATTACGGATGAGATTAAGAGCAAAATTCTTGCCAGTGGCGAAGGCTATGATGTCGCTATCATCGAGATTGGCGGTACCGTAGGTGACATCGAGTCGTTACCTTTTATGGAAGCAGTACGTCAAATGCAAGTCGAGCTTGGTCGCAATCGTGCCATGCTTATGCATCTGACATTGGTGCCTTATATTGCCAGTGCAGGTGAAACTAAGACTAAACCAACGCAGCATTCAGTCAAAGAGCTGCGTTCTATCGGTTTGCAGCCTGATATCTTGATTTGCCGCTCGGATCATCATATCTCACAAGACAATCGTCGCAAGATTGCACTATTTACCAACGTTGAAGAGCGTGCGGTCATTATGTGTGAAGATGCGCAAAGCATTTATCAGATTCCACGTACCTTACATGAACAAGATCTCGATGATTTAATCTGTGAGCGTTTTGGTCTTGATTTACCAGAAGCAGATTTGAGCGATTGGGATAAGGTTGTCGAAGCGCAGCTGAATCCTGAGTCGACGGTAACAGTAGCCATGGTTGGTAAATATGTTGAATTACCAGATGCCTATAAATCAATCAATGAAGCATTGTTACATGCCGGTATTACTCATAAAGCCGACGTCAAAATTGATTATATCGATGCTGAACGTTTAGAAGACGATGACAGCTTACTAGCGCAACTGCATAATGCTGATGCCATCTTGGTGCCAGGCGGCTTTGGTGAGCGCGGTACGATGGGTAAGATCAAAGCCATTACCTATGCTCGCGAAAACAACGTACCTTATTTAGGTATCTGTTTAGGTATGCAGCTTGCAGTGATTGAATATGCGCGTAACGTGCTACATATCGATGCCAACTCTTCTGAATTTGATCGTAAAACAGCTGAGCCTATTATTGGCTTGATTACAGAGTGGTTAGATGAGCGCGGCGAATTGCAGATTCGTAGTGATGATTCAGACCTTGGTGGTACGATGCGTTTAGGCGCGCAGCAAGCTGAGCTGGTCGCTGGTAGTAAGCTTGCACAAATCTACGGTGCTACCAATATAACTGAGCGTCATCGCCATCGCTATGAGATGAATAACCGCTATATCGAGCCATTAGAGCAAGCAGGAATGACGGTATCAGGTTATTCTGCTAAGCAGCACCTAGTTGAGTCAGTTGAACTTGCTGATCATCCATGGTTTGTTGCGGTACAGTTCCATCCAGAATTTACCAGCTCGCCACGCGGTGGTCATCCATTGTTCAATAGCTTTGTAAAAGCGGCGAAGAATTATAGTGAAGCGAAATAATCGTTAAGTTATAAGTGCTTTTGATATAAAAAGACTGATCTTCGGATTGGTCTTTTTTTTGGCTGATTTTTTGGCAGTGGTTTGCATGCTGATTTTTCTAATGGTTTACGGCTAATTACGCTTATAGCCTTTTTTTAATTGACCTATCGGTTACAATAAGAGATAACAATAAAGAGGATACCTACTCGATGGAAAACCTACTAACCGCGCAGTCGCATATTCAGCTTAATACACCTGATAATAAAAACATCAGTATCGGTAATGATCAGCCATTTGTCTTATTCGGTGGCATGAATGTTTTAGAGTCTAAAGAGATGGCATTTGAGATCGCTGAACAGTATGTCGATATTTGTCAGCGTTTGGGTATCGGCTATGTGTTTAAAGCCAGTTTTGATAAGGCCAATCGCTCAAGTCTGACCTCGTATCGTGGTCCGGGGCTAGAGAAAGGTATCGATTGGCTTGGGCAAATCAAAGAAAAATTTCAAGTACCGATTATTACGGATGTCCACGAACCTTATCAAGCGGCACCAGTCGCTGAAGTAGCTGATATTATCCAGCTGCCTGCGTTTTTATCCCGTCAGACGGATTTAGTACATGCGATGGCGAAGACGGATGCGATTATTAATATTAAAAAAGCGCAGTTTTTAGCCCCACATGAGATGCGTCATATCGTCAATAAGTGTCTTGAGGGCGGCAATGACAAGCTGATACTGTGTGAGCGCGGTAGTGCCTTTGGTTATAATAACCTAGTGGTTGATATGCTGGGTTTTGATACTATGAAGCAGATGGAGATACCAGTGTTCTTTGATGTGACGCATAGTTTGCAGCAGCCAGGCGGCCGTAGTGATAGTGCAGGTGGTCGCCGTGAGCAGATCACCACGCTGGCACGTGCTGGCATGGCAACAGGGATTGCAGGATTGTTTTTAGAGGCGCATCCAAATCCAGAAGTGGCAAAATGTGATGGTCCGTGTGCGCTACGTATGAGCCAATTAGAGCCGTTCTTACGCCAGCTTAAACAGCTTGATGACTTGGTTAAAGGCTTTGAGACCTTGGATACTCATTAATATCATAAGTAATGTGAGGATAAGACAGTGGCAATTAAAGTGGCACAAGTAAGCATTGAAAACATCAATGATTCAGAAGGTTTAGATAGCGTCATGACCGCTTTGAAGAATATAACGGGCGTCACCGCTATTGAGTTAGATGCTAACAGTCATATGGCGTTAGTGCGTTATGATGATACCAAAACCAGTATCCATGCCTTTACCGCTGCGATTAGTATGGTCGATTATGTCACTCAACCATTTCCTATCGATGCCCCGCAAAATCCACGTTATCATGATTAGATTTATAAAAGTATAACCAAACTGACTTGTGGTCAACGCCAATAGCTCTTATGCTGGTCTTGGCTATTTTAATAAAGTCTTATACCATTAAAGTATACAAACCATTTATTCACAGATAAAAATAAGGAGCCTCTCATGGCAAACCAAACCCGTATCATTAAAATTGACGGCATGACTTGTGGTGGCTGTGTGGCAAGTGTCCATAACGCCACCGCTGATATCGATGGTTTAGATGACATCAGTATCGAGCTTGCAGACAATCAAGCGACAGTCACCTTTGATGATAGCAAAACCAGTGCAGAGACGATTGCTGCTGCTATTGATGACGCAGGCTTTGATGCCACTGTTACCAACGCTTAATTTTATGCTTTGTTATAAACAAACCAGCTATTGTGGCTGGTTTTTTAATGGTTAAAAACTATGGCTATCGGAGTAGTGTTCTCAGCTCTCTTATTTCTGCAATATGTCCTTTTAATCTAAAATAATTGGTCGGCTGAAATAGTTGAATTGGCGCTAATCATGACCATTTAATATATAGGTTGATACACTAAGATGACTACTATTTAAATGCTCTGAAAAACAATAAGATATTAATCTTTAGAATGTACTGCTTGTTTGATTTGGATTTTTATTCCTCCACTGATAGATTTTTATAGCTCATACAAATTTATAAACGCCATAACGAGTTTTATTTATGAATGATTCTACCCGTACCAATACCCATAATTCTTATGATGTGGAGACTGATGTTCAGTCTAATACCCCGCTTACGCCGCAGCGTGCGCACTTGCAGCTGGCGATAGAGGGTATGACGTGTCAGGCCTGTGCATCACGGATTGAAAAGGTTTTGAATAAAAAGCCATCAGTCTATGAGGTCAGCGTGAACTTCGCAGGCGAGACCGCCAATGTGGATTATGATCCGACACAGACGACGGCAGAGCAGGTGACGGAATGGGTCAACAAAACGGGTTTTGTCGCCAATTTACAGGCGGCTGATAGCTTGTTTGCTCAAAAAGATGAGGATGCAAGCACTAAGTATCCATGGCGTTTGATTGGACTATGGGTCTGTTTGGTGCCGTTTTTAATTGGTATGGCAGGTATGCTTTTTGGTCAGATTATGGAGTGGATGCCGCCGATTTGGATGCAATTCATATTAGCGACCATTGTACAGTTTGGATTTGCTTTACCATTTTATAAAAGTGCTTGGGCGTCTATTAGAGGCGGTCTTGCCAATATGGACGTATTGGTCGTTATCGGTACGGTAACCATTTGGGCGTATTCAACGTATCTGTGGCTGACCCATGGTGATGGTAGCTTAAATAGTCTGTTGCAAAGTGGGCATACTGGTGGTCATGGTGCGAGTGGCAGTCCTGCAGTGTATTTTGAAGCAGGCGTGATGGTCATTGCTTTTGTGCGCACCGGTAAATATCTTGAAGAGCGCACTAAAAAGCACAGTCTGAATAGTATTGATTTACTATTATCGCTGACACCAGACGAAGTTGAGCAACAGCAGCCAAATGGTGAGTTTAAAAATATCGCTCTCAAAGAGGTACAAGTGGGTGATATCTTGCGTGCTAAGCAAGGCAGCCGCGTTGCAACCGATGGGACGGTCATCGATGGTGCTGGCTGGTGTGTCGAAAGTCATTTAACCGGTGAGTCAGTACCGCTTAAGAAAGAAGTAGGCGATGGATTATTAGCGGGTGCCTTGGTTGAAAACGGTAGCTTGTTATATCGCGTCAATGCCAAGGGTAGCGATACAAAGCTTGGTGATATGGTACAAGCATTAAGCGATGCCCAAGGCTCAAAAGCCAATTTGGCACGCCTTGCTGATAGAGTCACTGCGGTCTTTGTGCCCGTTGTGGTAGTGATTGCACTGGTTACCTTTGGTGTGACGTGGTGGCTGACCGGTATGCTCGATACCGCTTTGATGCACGCGGTATCTGTATTGGTCATTGCTTGTCCGTGTGCGCTTGGTTTGGCGACACCAGCCGCAATCATGGCAGGTATGGGCGTGGCTGCGCGTCACGGTGTTTGGTTTAAAGATGCGCAAAGCCTAGAAGCGGCAGGCAATATCGACACGGTGGTACTTGATAAGACGGGTACTTTGACCATTGGCAAACCGACCATCGTCGATGAAGTTATGGTCGATAAATCAATAGCGGTTGATGATGTACTACAGATTGCCGCAAGTATTGAAGTACATGCCAGTCATCCGCTTGCAACTGCTTTGGTCAATGCAGCGACAGCACGTGGTTTATCCTTATTCGATGTGTCTGATATCAGCGTTATCAAAGGCGCAGGTATACAGGCAAATATTGAAAGCTTAGGTGTGGTAAAGGTTGGCACAGCAGAGTTTGCCAATCTTGTATTGCCTAAATTGATGCCAAAGGTATGGCAAATTGCCAGTACTGTTGCGATTAGTATTAACGATGAAGCACTAGGCGCATTTGCTTTAGCGGATGACTTAAAATCAGATACGCCGCAGGCGATTACTGCACTACAAGATGCGGGTATTAATGTTATTTTGATGAGCGGTGATAAACAATCCGTCGTCGATCACGTTGCCGGACAGCTTGGTATCGAAAAAGCGTATGGCAAGATGAGTCCACGTGACAAGGCCAGCCAAATTGCTCTACTGCAAACAGCGGGTCATAAAGTCGCTATGGCAGGAGATGGGGTCAATGATGCACCAGCGATGGCAACTGCCGATGCCAGCTTTGCCATGTT
Source organism: Psychrobacter sp. G (assembly GCF_000418305.1). Classification (NCBI taxonomy): domain Bacteria; kingdom Pseudomonadati; phylum Pseudomonadota; class Gammaproteobacteria; order Moraxellales; family Moraxellaceae; genus Psychrobacter; species Psychrobacter sp. G. The sequence goes on along the minus strand of NC_021661.1, from coordinate 2,346,368 downwards.
TGAAGGCACGGATGTCGCCCAACATAGTGCCTCTGCGCGCTTGATGGGTGAGTCGCTGATGCATATCGACGCAGCGCAAAAAATTGCGAATGCCACGCTGCGTAATATCAAACAAAATCTGTTTTTTGCCTTTATCTATAATTGCCTTGGTATTCCGCTCGCTGCTTTTGGATTTTTGAATCCTATGATTGCCGCTGCTGCTATGGCACTTAGCTCTATCTCAGTACTGATGAATGCCCTACGCTTAACCCGTTTTAAGACCAAGGTTGAACTGAATAATACTGTATCAGACTCCCACACTAAAGCAGATCGTCTAACAAAAGCGTAAGAGTTATATGACGTTTGATATCATAGGTACTGAGATAAATTGATAGTGGCTCATTTGACTATTGATTGGCGATTTTATGACCGTCCGTTGCTTTAAGATAAGGGAAGTTTGGCAAAATTTATGCTATGATACCAAGCACTATAGTTAATGGTTAAGGGATGAAATAAACCTTTGATTACGTTTAAAATGAGCCGATTGTATTAATCACTAAAGCTTTTTTTGCGCATTACTATACGATATTCTGCTTTATCTTTTTTGTATTCTAGTTGCCGTTATTTATCTCATAAACTTGGCATGACCAAAGGAATTAACAGACATTATGTACGCTGAAGAAACCAACAACGTCACCGCAATTAAAGACATTCGCGCTCGTGAGATTTTAGACTCGCGTGGTAACCCAACGATTGAAGCTGATGTGATTTTAGCTGATGGCACTATTGGCCGTGCTGCTGCTCCAAGCGGCGCATCGACTGGCTCACGTGAGGCGCTTGAGCTACGTGATGGCGATCAAAGCCGCTATATGGGTAAAGGTGTCAAAAAGGCAGTAGCTAACGTCAATAGCCAAATCCGCAGTGCTTTGATGGACAAAGATGTTACTGCTCAGCAAGCCATTGATGATGCAATGATTGCGCTAGACGGTACAGAAAACAAAGACAATCTCGGTGCCAATGCCATACTTGCAGTTTCACTTGCGGTTGCTAAAGCCGCTGCTAAGTCACAGAGTCTGCCATTACATCAGTATATCGCTGATCTGCGCAACCAGACGTCGCTTACGATGCCTGTACCGATGATGAATATCATTAATGGTGGCGAGCACGCGGACAATACCGTCGATATTCAAGAGTTTATGATTGAGCCCGTTGGTTTTAGCAGCTTCTCAGAAGCATTACGTGCTGGTACCGAAATCTTTCATAGCTTAAAGTCTGTTTTAAAGTCGCAAGGCTTGAATACTGCTGTTGGCGATGAAGGCGGCTTTGCGCCAAATCTTCGCAGCAATGAAGAAGCTATTACAGTTATCATGCAAGCCATTGAGCAAGTAGGCTACACAGCTGGTAAAGATATTCACTTAGCTTTAGATTGTGCTGCTACTGAGTTCTATAAAGATGGTAAATACGTCTTGGCAGGCGAGGGCAACAAATCCTTTGATAGCCAAGGGTTCTCAGATTATTTAGTGGGTCTTGCGCGTCAATATCCTATTATCTCTATCGAAGATGGTCTTGATGAGTCAGATTGGGATGGCTGGAAATACCTAACTGAGCAAATCGGTGATAAGGTACAGTTGGTCGGTGATGATTTGTTTGTAACCAACCCTGCTATCTTGCAAGAAGGGATTGATAAGAAAATTGCCAATGCGATTTTGATTAAGTTTAACCAAATCGGCACCTTGTCAGAAACGCTAGATGCGATTTATCTGGCGAAGAAAAACGGTTATGCGACGGTTATTTCGCATCGTTCAGGCGAAACGGAAGACAGCACCATTGCTGATTTAGCGGTAGGTACTGCGGCTGGTCAAATCAAAACTGGCTCACTATGTCGCTCAGATCGCGTTGCAAAGTATAACCAATTGCTTCGTATCGAGCAGCAAGTACGTGCAAGCTATCGTGGTCGCGAAGAATTCATTGGTCTACGTGGTTAATCAGCCAAAACTGTCGCTTACGCTGGGCGATATATAAATATATCGCTCAGCAAGTTTATATTCTCTTTATATCGTTTGGCGTTATTATATTATGAAATACTTTAGCCAATTTATACTACTTGCGTTAGCCGTTGCCGTGCTGTCAGGACTGCAATATCAGTATTGGCTGGGTGAAAATGGTCGCGTCGAGCACAATAAGCTTCTGACTGAAGTGGATGAGCAGCAGCGCTTAAATGACAACCAAGTCTCAGCAAATAACTTACTGCGTACCGATGTCAATGATCTAAAGACTGGTCTCGAAGCGGTAGAGGAGCATGCTCGTTTGGATTTGGGTTTGATTAAGCCAAATGAGACTTTTGTACAAGTATCAACCGCGCCTACTACTCATAGTCGTTATTGATTTTGACGTAAAGTCGGTATTGATTCTAAAGTCGTTGCAATGAGCTATTATTGATAATAATAGTTTTTTTCTATTTTTATACCTCTTAATTCCCATTTTTCTCTTATCCTATTTTCATGGAATCAACCCATGAGTACTGCATTATGAATACCACTCCTAATATCCATGCCATGATCGTTGCTGCTGGACGCGGTAGTCGCTTTGGCGCGTCTATTGCTAAACAATATACCTTACTGCAAGGTCAAACCTTATTACAGCACAGTGTGGCACGTCTGGCTGAGAGTAATTATATTGATCAATGTCTATTGGTTGTGGCTCAAGAGGATAGCACTGCCCAGACACTGAGCTTTGCGCTTCCTATATATTATGCTATTGGCGGTACTGAACGTTGGCAATCGGTGCAGGCAGGAGTCGAGGCAATGATTAATGCGGGCGCAGATGAGTCGGATTTGGTTGTGATCCATGATGCAGCTCGTCCTGCCGTACCAAGTCATGATATTGATGCCGTCATTCAAGCAGCGATGCTAGAGCCTTATGGTGCTATTTTAGCGACACCGGTTGCTGATACCCTAAAACAGTCTTACATAGCATCTAACACACTATCAACGCCAGCATATGAAGCTCCACTATATCTTCAGCAACTGAATACTCAGCCGGAGCTTGCTAATAGTCAGAGTGGTTATGACACGCTTCATACTTATGCTCAAAAAACCATTGATCGCAGCCATATGTGGCAGGCACAAACACCGCAAGTATTTAGGCTTGGACAATTGCAACAAGTCTTGAACTATGTCACTGAGCATAATCTGGCTATTACTGACGAAGCCAGTGCTTTTGAGCATTTAGAACTGCCAATTCGATTGGTAACAGGCAGCCGTCAAAACATCAAACTGACTTATCCTGATGATATTATTTTACTGACAGCCATTCTCAAGGCTCAATTTGCCCCTAGCTCATAAAATTCTTATCACACTCTGATTTCTGTATTTTTTAATTTTATATAGATTTTTTATTCTGTCATAAAAATATCGAATATTCATTGTATCTACCTCTGTAAGGTTGCGTTGCAAGCTTTATAGCTAGTATTAAATTTGAGACATGAAATTATATTCATAAATTTTTATTATTTATATTTGCTAAATAGCCGTTTATTTTTCCTATAATATTTTTTATAGCTGTAGATATTTTTTATATGAATATTACCTAAATATTGTTCAATATTAACAACTTGTTATTTGCCATAAACATACATTGCTTTGATCACTAAAACAGCCTATGATGTAACCAACTTAATACAATTAATATAAATATTTATAAAATCAATAATATACCAAGCCGATCTGTGTTTAGAAACGTCTTGCTTCTATGGTTTTTTCTAAAAATGAGTATGGTTGTCTTAGCTACATTTACCTAATTATAGGGAGAAGCTGATTGTCACCAACGATTGATTCTACAAACCCAGTAATGCCAGATCTATGCCAGCTTGTATATCTGAGCCACATTACGTCTACTGGTCTATCTAACTCTAGTACGCTTAATGATATCGCAGAAGTCGCAAATAAGCTGAATAAAATTGATGATCTTACGGGTATTCTTTGCTACGGCAATGGTTACTTTTTTCAATATGTCGAAGGTACTGAGCAAGCACTGACCAACCTTAAAAATCGCTTGTTAATAGATGATCGCCACAAAGATTTAAAAATATTGGATTTTTCAGCGATTGATGAACGCCGCTTTGAAGGATGGTCATTACGCTCTATTACGCTTGAGCGCTGGATGGTTAATGAGCCTAAGCTAAAAGCCTTTATGCCTTTTAGACCTGATAGCTGGAAGTCAAACGAATGGCAGCAGTTTTTAGATATTCTGCAAGGCTATTATGAAGCGCAGGAAGTGACTGGTGATACTGATTCTCAGCCGATAAAATACAGCACGCTAGGGTTAACATTAGGCAAAGTAGTAGGGCAGCACCAAGCATTTTTCTTGATCCAAACCATATTGGGTGGATTGATTGTGTTAGCACTACTGTGGCTGATTTTATCCGATAAGATTTTCTAAATATCTATACATGTATTTATGAAGTCAGCATAAATTGCTGGCTTTTTTTGTTTTTACAATCAGGTATTAAGTGGCTGTTAGGCTGCATGGACAAGGCGTAATAGATATATTTTATGCTGAAAAGTAGAAACTAATCCACATAAAAAAACCCTATCACAGTATGTTGTGATAGGGTTTTTAGTGGTACGCTTATTAGTCTTATCTAATGCTTAACAAGCATATTTGCTAATAAGTGACGCCAAATAGTGGCGTCCCCAGGGGGATTCGAACCCCCGTTACCGCCGTGAAAGGGCGGTGTCCTAGGCCTCTAGACGATGGGGACTAGTACAACGCTTCAGCTGCTTTCACCTTTATGCTGAAGTGGTGCGTATTTTAATGGGGTCTGCGCTTGCTGTCAAGCCTTTTTCTACGTCTTTTTAAAATTAAATATCTTTTTTTAAGCGCGCGACGTGGATGCAGGTCATTACGCTTCAAATGATATCGAATCCACAACGAAGTACAAGTACTAATCGTTAATGCAAGCAGCATATAGCCGATGATCGTCGCCCATAATTTAAACTGTGGTTCCATCATAAAGTCCCTCATAATAAGCTTTAATCGTCTATAACAGACGCTAAAAGCACAATAGGTAACTTAAACCATCTATAGATCTAATCATCGCTTGAGCAAGATGTACGCAAATGATTAAATCGTCCTGTTAAATTGTAAGGTTAAAGTTAGCAGACCTTACAAATAGCACTATTATGGGTAGCGAGCAACACGTACTCTGTAATAACTGATTTATTTGCTATTATCAGTCGCAGTTTCTGTGATTTCAGGCTCGCTGTGCATGGCATTAGCGAGCATAGGATAATTATTTAAGATATAACAAAATAGCTCAGCGGTTTTTTGCGTGTCATAGAGTGCAGAATGAGCGTCGTTACCATCAAAATCAAGTCCTGCGGCTTTACAGGCGCGTGCTAGTACCGTTTGACCAAAAGCAAGTGCTGATAAAGTCACCGTATCAAAGACTGAGAAGTTATGGAAAGGATTGTGGCTCTTATTATTGGTGCGTAATACCGCGGCATTTAAAAATGCCAAATCAAAATGTGCATTATGTCCGATTAACACACATTGACGGCAGTCTTCAGTACGGCGTACTTCTTTTAACCCTTTAAAAATACGACGTAGCGCCGTTTTTTCGTCTTCAGCAATGGCTTTACGTAGCGGATTATTGGGGTCAATGCCGGTAAAGGCGAGGGCACTTGGCTCAAGATTTGCCCCTTCAAAAGGTTCGATATGAGCATTGAATGCCTCACCCGGATAAAAAACACCCTGCTCATTCAGTAGTACAGGAATACAGGCAATCTCTAACAAGGCATCAGTTTGCGCGTTAAATCCTGCCGTTTCAACATCCACTACTACTGGTAGGAATTTCCGAAAACGCTCTTTTAGTTTCATGGGTGCTAGCGTTTCTGTCGTCGAATCTATAGGAACGGCTACATCTATTTTGGGTAAAGCGGTATCTTTTTTAATGGTCATATCAGGTTAAATCGCTTTTATCAGTCGGGCTATTGTGTTTAATAAAAAATAAACATCCTATGACACTCATACTATTTTTCAATGGAAAGATAGCATTGCTATCATAGGATAAAATACAGATAATTTTACTTTATAAAAAAGGGTTTTAATTAAAAAGTATCAAAATTATCCTTTGATCGACCAAGGTAATGTCTCGCCTGCCATCAATGGAGTTAATGAGCTACCATCAAAATAAGGATAATTTGTTGGTATTTGCATAGGTGCGTTAACAAGGGTGACAGTGCTCTCGTTAACGGGCAAACCGTAAAATTGTGCACCAAAACGACTGGTAAACCCTTCTAATCTGTCAATTTTACCAACACTATCAAACGCTGTGGCATATAAAGGTAGTGCAGTCGCCGCGCTATAGCAGCCAGCACAGCCACAAGCCGCTTCTTTTTTATCGGTTGCATGAGGCGCAGAATCAGTACCTAAAAAGAATTTTGGGTTGCCGCTGGTAGCGACATCAAGTAATACTTTCTGATGGCTTTCACGCTTTAAGATAGGCAAGCAATAGAAGTGCGGCTTAATACCGCCAAGCAATAGGTGATTGCGGTTAAACATTAAATGCTGCGGCGTAATAGTGGCAGCAATTTGATTGCCTTGTGACAAGACAAAATCAGCGGCATCACTAGTGGTGATATGCTCCATCACAATTTTCATGGTTGGAAACTTTGCGATGATTTGTACCATCACTTCATCCAAAAAGCGCTTTTCACGATCAAAAATATCAACATGGTCGTGAGTGACTTCTCCATGTAGCAGCAAAGGTAGATTATATTTTTCAAGCGCTTCAAAGACATTGACACAGGCATTGATGTCGGTGACGCCATCAGCAGAGTTGGTAGTGGCGCCAGCAGGATATAGCTTGACCGCTTGTACGATGCCAGACTTTGCTGCCAGCTCAATATCTTGTGCGGTGGTATGATCGGTGAGATACAAGGTCATGCGCGGGTCAAATGATGCTTTACGCTCAGCGCTCAGATTGCTGATTTCTAGATGTTGCATGATACGCGCGCGATATGCTTGCGCATCGTCGACGTTTTTGACTGGTGGTACAAGGTTTGGCATACAGATAACGCGATTAAAGCTCTCTGCCGCATGAGGGACTGTGGTTGCTAGCGCCTTATCGTCACGCAAATGAATGTGCCAATCATCGGGTTGTAGGATGGTCAATTCTCTAATTGAATCAGTCATAGTATCGTCGCGCTCTATATCGTCATATCTGGGAGTAAAAGGGAGTCTTGCTGTGCGGCTATCATAACAGATTTGCTTACCTGACTAAATATGTGGCTGAATATCTATACATAATATCTCTACAGAAATGGTAGGTAATTTATTCATCTGTAGAAGTAAGATGCCATGTTCACTCTATTATTGGCGAGAAAATTATTGCTTTAGTGGCAACTAAACTTGGGCAAAAACCTCATGCCTAACGGCAGTGCCACTTTTGCCAATGGTAAATATGATGTACACTGAGCGAGCAATCTATCTTCCTCGTGATATAGTCGATTTACCTATCATTAAATTCCTCATACTAGGAGTGTTTCATGGCTCAGCTTGATCCAAAAACTATTAATAAAATCGTATTGGCATATTCAGGGGGTCTTGACACCTCAATCATCGCTCGATGGCTACAAGAAACCTATGATGCAGAAGTGATTACTTTCACTGCGGATATTGGTCAAGGTGAAGAAGTTGAGCCTGCGCGTGCCAAAGCTGAAGCCATGGGTATCAAACATATCCATATTGAAGACTTGCGCGAAGAATTTGCTCGTGATTACGTGTTCCCAATGTTCCGTGCCAATGCCATCTACGAAGGTGAGTATCTGCTTGGTACTTCTATCGCGCGTCCACTCATCGCTAAGCGTTTGGTTGAAATCGCTAAAGAACATAATGCTGATGCGATCAGCCATGGTGCAACCGGTAAAGGTAATGACCAAGTACGCTTTGAGCTTGGTGCTGTTGCTTTATCTCCAGACGTCGTGACTATCGCGCCTTGGCGTGAGTGGGATTTATCGAGCCGTGAAAGCTTGATGGAATATGCTAAAGAGCATAATATTGCCATCGACTATGCGGGCAATAAGAAAAAATCCCCATACTCAATGGACGCTAACTTATTACATATCTCTTATGAAGGCGGTATCTTAGAAGATCCGTATGCTGAAGCAGAAGATGATATGTGGCGCTGGTCAGTAAGCCCAGAAGAAGCACCAGATGAAGCCCAATATCTGGAATTAGAGTATGAAAAAGGCGACATCGTTGCCATCGATGGTGAAGCGCTTAAGCCATATGAAGTAATGATTAAGCTTAATGAGATTGGTGGTAAGCATGGTATCGGACGTTTGGATATCGTTGAAAACCGTTACGTCGGTATGAAGTCGCGCGGCTGCTACGAGACGCCAGCGGGCACCATTATGTTAAAAGCGCATCGTGGTATTGAGTCATTGACACTTGACCGTGAAGCGGCGCATCTAAAAGATGAGCTAATGCCACGTTATGCTAAGACTATCTACAACGGCTATTGGTTCAGCCCTGAGCGTATGATGCTACAGGCGCTGATTGATAAGTCACAAGAATATGTTAATGGTACGGTACGTGTCAAATTATACAAAGGTGCTGTAAGCGTGGTTGGTCGTAAGTCAGATGATTCGTTATTTGATGAAAAAATTGCGACTTTTGAAGATGATGCGGGCGCCTATGATCAAAAAGATGCAGAAGGTTTTATTCGTCTGAATGGTCTACGTTTGGCAATTGAAGCCAGCCGTGGTCGTGATTTGTCAAAATAATTATTTTTGACTAAAGGCTTTTTTTAAATCATTTTGTTAAATGACCGATCAAAAAAGAGGTGCTATATAAATAGCGCCTCTTTTTTTTGCTGAGCGATTTCTACGATACTATTTTAAACACAGCTATGTTTTATTCAGCTTTTGATTTTTTATCATCAGCAGTGGTGTCTTCGTTCACCATAACGATAGCCACATCTTGCTGCTGTCGCTCTTCTAACACTTCCTCTGTAGCAAGTATGACACCGTTAGATTTTTGCGTTTGATATTTGATGGTTGCCAATATTCCAAGCCCACCAATCACGAGAATAATCAGCAGAATGACGGGATTCTTCCATAGGGGGACTGATGCCTCGTATTCAATCGGCTTTTCGCTAAGGGTGCTTGGTGTATTATCATTGTTGCTATTACTGCTCAGCAATCCTGAGCTGACCAACGGCGGCTTTGGTGGGTTGATAGGTTCAGAAGTAATGCGTAATCGATTACGCTGCAAATATATCTCTGATATTTTAGCCAGTTGTACTAGCCAGCGTTGATGTGGCAAGCCAATAGCCGTCATCGGTGCAAACATCAATAAGTCATTGTGTTTACCTTGTTGAATGTTTTCAGCTGAGCGTCCAATGGCTTTTAAGTAGTTGCCAGTTGCCAGTTGCACGTCTTTTACTGGATCAAATTGTTCGGGTATGAATGCTGTCAGCTCATACCAGTAAGGATCAAAAGCTGGCGGGTTCTCTGTCAATTGCTCAGCGATTAATAAGTAACGCTCGTCGCTAGCTACTGACTCTATTTTTACCGCTTCTACTGCTGACAATGTGGTTTGTGCCTCATCGCTATCATCAGCTGATTCGTTAACAGCTAAATTTGAGACAGGGATAGCAAAACGCGCTTTGGACAAAAATTGTGGCTGTAAGGCGAACCATTTATTCACCTCATCATGATCAAGTTGACTATACTCAACCAAAATAGCAAGCTCACGTAGCACAATGACGCATAGGGTAGTAAGCAAGATTTGTACTTGTGGCGCTGTCGCGTCAATCTGTGCTGCAATATACTCACTGGCTTTGCTCACCCGTGCATTATCATGGAATATCGCATCGGCGGCATCATGGCGATGGTATAACGTTGTATTTAGAGTGGCAAAATTCATAGAATTGTACTGGCGCATTTCTTTGACGGCACTGCGACCAAATAGCTTTTTGCTTAGAGCTTGTCCTTGATGGCGCTGCTGATACGCGAGAAGAGCGCTGATAATCGCCTGCAAGCTGGCATCCATTGCCAAACGCGCTTGCGGCAATGACAACGCTGCTGCATCTGCTAATAATGACACCAATGGCTTGGTATCTTGATATAGAAAATCATACATCGACACCCGTGTCGGTGAAATAGTCGTCATAATCTGCTAGCATCAAAAAGTGTGCCCCTATATTACGGTGTCAAATGTCTTGATACAATCCCTTGATAATAGAAAGACTCACTCATTTTTATGCTGCTATGGTGAGTTCAATATAAAAGAGTTACGTTCAGAGTAGCATTATGCTGGGATAAATTTCTCTCGCTTGCTGTGCGCTTCGCACTCCAGAGGCTTCGCAAAATTTATCCCAGCAGTACTGTATTCTTTTTAAATTGAATCGACTATAACAGCCATCATCGAAATAACTGCCGGGAAATTGCTATGACAGATAACGAAAATCTTACGACCCAGATAGTGATTAGCATTGCTCAGCAAACTTTGACCGTTTATAGGCGACAAAAAGTTATTGCTGAATATCCTATATCAACAGCCAAAAATGGAATAGGCAGTCAACAAGACAGTGGTTGTACACCACTTGGTCAGCATATCATTGCAGAAAAAATAGGCGGCAATGCGCCAAGTCATACGGTATTTATTGGACGTATAGCGACGGGAGAAATATATAATGCTGAGCTTGGGGCATTGAACCCTAAACGTGATTGGATACTAAGCCGCATTCTTTGGCTAAGTGGTCTTGAGGAAGGCTTTAATAAAGGCAGTAATAGTCAAGGTGGCTGCGATACTTATCATCGCTATATCTACATTCATGGTACACCAGACAGTGAGCCGATGAGCGTGCCACTCTCACATGGCTGTATACGTATGCGCAATCAAGATATTATCGAATTGTTTGAGCAGATTGAGGAAAGGACAGCAGTGAATATTATCGCCCAATAAAAGTAGTATTAAGTAGCTGTAGTAGTAATGTATAGATTATAAATTGACTCGACGATATAAAAAAGACAACCCTTATTCAGTGAGCTGTCTTTTCTCTAATATTGATAAACATAAAATGACAATATACTCAATTACCAAAATACAGAGCAATCATAAAATTTATCCAAATGTTTTTCTGTGGCTTTTTCTATTGGTATCGAAGCAGCATTTAACCAGCCTGCCGCATATAAAGCAGCAGAGTCAGAGCTGGCTTTACTTTGATAGTACTGCTGATAGTCAATCATATCGAGCTGTTGACCCAGTGCTTTCTGTGCTTTTACGGCACGTTTTAGCCAACGCTTGGTTTTCTTTTTGCTATACAAAGGTGCTACTAATTCGCTGATAGAACATAGATTTTTTAGATGAGCATGTAGGTTATGCAATGCTTTTATGATGGATTCTTCCTCTAACTCACTATTTGAATCATCATGGCTGTCCTCTAAATATTGCTCAGCTTCAAGTAATTTATCATAGTATTTAATAAGTACTTTTTCAAGCTTATTGATAGCCAGCTTATCTGTTTGAGGCTCAAGGCTAGGGTTGCTCATAGTAAAGGCGATGAGCTCAAGCAACATGATCTGGAAGTCGTTAGCACTGATTGCAGTCATTGGTGTAATTTTGATAGCATCAATATCCGCTGTCCAATCAACGATAGGTGCATCGTGATGTTGTAACATTGGTTCAATATGAGTACTAAGATGAGTAAGCTTACGATAATCAGCGAGTAAAGTAGCAGTTTGTTGCAGTATGGCTGACCAATCCGGATGGATCTCATCTGAGAAGCTATCAAAGGCTTGTAGTACAGTGTGCAAGCGCTCTATACCGATAGATAGCTGTAAAAGGTGACTATCGTCTTTACTGCTTGCCACGATGGCGCTGCTATTTGGAAGTATTTGCAATAAGCAGTTATGCACGAGAGCGCGTAAAAAAGCAGGCATAGTGATTTTTTTATTGATACTAAGGATGCTCAAGTCAGCAGCAGTGGCTGAGCTATAATTTTGTCCCTTAATAAGCAAGCCGCCACGCTCTGCTTTGGTCACGGTAGAGAGACACAGTTTATGACGTTGACACCACGTTTTAGCCGTCGTAAATAAAAAATCTAACTCACCTGCTATGAGCTCAAATTCAACTTCTTGAATGGCATCTCTTTGAGTGTCATCGGTGCCATGGATAATTTCTCCATAGTCGTAAGCCATCTCAATACTGTTAACGACTTCATCGCTCGTATCTTCTATCAATAAGCGGGTAGTACGCTCTACATCAGTCACATATAAACGGGTCAGTTTTTTAGCCAGTTTTTTGAGCTTAAAATCTGTCAATGCTGGGGCAATAAGGCTATCTTTATAAATCGTTAAATCAGGCATCAGCGCGTTATTTTCGAGCATCGCTTGTACCTGCTCATTGTTTAATGTCAAATTGTGCTCTAAACGCGCTGCGATACCATCGCCGCCCGCTTTGATAGTCTGCACCCAAGCATCACCCTCCTGACGAATACGCAGGCCGATACCAGCCTGTGCAAGCTGCTGGTCAGGGGTGTCATAATAATGCGCAGCCAGTTGTGTTACTTGTGATGATTTGACTTTCGCTTGGCGCATAAGCCCTTTTAATCGCAACTCTGGTACCAAGAATTTCAGCTCTATTTCTTGCATGATGGCTCCTGATTGTTTTAATAAATTTATATTATTACCATCGTATGAAAGCTATCAGTGAATAACAAGTAAAACTTTCGTTTTGGTTGGCTAAATCGAGCCAAATAATTATTGAGTAAATGAACATCAGTTAATTAAAACAGTGACTGAATAGCTCTGTTATTTGGGTAGATATCGTTATTTATAGCGCACAAAAAAGCCGCCCTACCATGTAGGACGGCTTTTCTCAAAACTTTTACTTATAAAATGTACTTATAAGTGGTCGGACATTAGAACTGGTTCATCGTGTTCTTGCCGCCGCCAGCTTTAAGGGCGTTTTCACCAGAGAAGATCTCTTTATGATCATCACCAAGGTCAGAACCCGCCATTGCTTGGTGTTTAACACAAGCGATGCCTTCACGGATTTCTTTACGTTGTACGCCAGCTGCATAAGCAAGCATACCATCTTCACCGAAGTAGCCTTTAGCAAGTTCATGAACGCTAAGAGCCGTGGTGTGATAAGTAGGTAGCGTGATTAAGTGATGGAATACACCTGCTTCACGTGCTGCATCGCGTTGGAAGTTTCTAGCCGCTTCGTCAGCTGCTGTATCAAGCTCAGTACCATCGTAATCAGCACTCATCAAGTCAGCTTTATTATAGGCAGATAGGTCTTTACCTTCTTCTTCCCACTGAGCGATGATTTGCTTACGGAAGTTCAGCGTCCAGTTGAACGATGGGCTGTTGTTGTATACAAGCTTGGCTTTTGGCTGTTGCTCTTTAATACGGTCAACCATCATTTTGATGTGTGCTACGTCTGGAGTCGGTGTTTCGATCCATAGTAGATCAGCGCCGTTTTCTAGAGCAGTTACACAGTCAAGGACCACGCGATCGATGTTGGTGTCTTCACGGAACTGATATAAACCGTTAGGCAAACGAACTGGACGTACTAATTTGCCGTTATGCTTAAGTAAGCTGTCGTTCTCTTTGGCGTTTTCTAGCGTGACTTCTTCCATCTCGATAAAATCGATGTACTGAGAAGCAAGATCGCCTGGCTCATTTGATACTGGGATTTTTTGCGTTAATGACGCGCCTTCAGAGTCAGTACGAGCAACGATAACACCGTCTTCAACACCAAGCTCTAAGAATGCATAACGAATCGCGTTTATTTTAGAGATGAAGTCTTCATGCGGTACGGTAACTTTACCCGCTTGGTGACCACATTGCTTGGCATCAGATACTTGGTTTTCAACCTGAATGGCACAAGCACCCGCTTCAATCATTTGTTTGGTCAATAGATACGTTGCTTCTTCGTTACCGAAACCTGCATCGATATCTGCAATGATTGGCACAACATGTGAATCAAAGTTTTCGATTTTTTCTAAGATAGCTGAGGTGTCTTGACCCGCTTCTTCAGCAGCGTTTAGCTCGCGGAAATAATCGTTCAATACTTTTGCATCTGCTTGACGCAAGAAAGTGTAGATCTCTGCAATCAGCTTAGGTACAGACGTTTTTTCGTGCATAGATTGGTCAGGCAGAGGACCAAACTCAGAACGTAGAGCTGCTACCATCCAACCAGATAGGTAGATGTAAGTTTTAGATGTTGTGCCAAAATATTTTTTCTTCGCATACATGGTTTGCTGTGCAACAAAACCATGCCATGCACCTAGAGACTGGGTGTATTGAGACGTGTCATTGTCATACTCTTCCATGTCTTGACGCATAATTTTTGCGGTGTACTTAGCAATATCTAAACCTGTTTTGAAGCGGTTTTGTGCCATCATACGTGCCGCATCAGTTTCGCTGATGTTCTGCCAGTTACCGTGTTTCTGTTTTAGTTCACGTACTAAATCGATCGCTGATTTATATGCAGTTGACATCTATAGTCTCCTTGGTGGTGAATAAATAAGTAAATTAAAATAATTTTGGTCTATATAGAAAGATGCTGGCAGAAGTAAAAATTTGAAATATAAGCTTCTTCCGTGAGCAGTCTCTACTAAACTATAAGAAAATGGTGATAAAAGCAATTAAAACCTGTCTCTTTGGTCAGCTTTTATTTTTAAGTCTCTTTTTTGAACAATTATTTCAGAGTTAATTGGTTGTTTTATAAGTATGTTTTGCTACTGAAGTAACTATTACCTTAAAGCGTATAAGATATTTGTCCAAGGCTGAAAAATAAGCACAAAAAACTAAGTTTCTATAAGATGCTGTTATAAATTTTATGTCCGTATTTCAGCATGAAAATACGATAAAATGCACTTAGTAACTTATTCATTGATATATGTATTAACAGTCTAATGTTGAATAGTCTCTAATGAGCGCTTGCTAGCCACTATAGCTAGGTTACCTTGATTTATCTAGTTTATGATTGTTATCTTGGGTATTTCGTTTAATTATAGTATATATAAAACAATGGCTTGTGATGGGTAGATTCAGTTATAATAAGCATATTCCAAAATAATTAACATAAAAATATCCTTATGTCATGCTGTTAGGGATGAATTGTAATAAATGATAGGATAGGAAATATCACGTTTATGATGGTATTTATTCTAAGATAAAGAGACACATATATGAATTTGCAGCGGGTTGATTTAAATTTATTGGTACATTTGGATGTGTTGTTGCGAGAAAAAAACGTAACGCGCGCCGCTGAGCAGCTAGGCATTACTCAGCCGGCGATGAGTAATATTTTGCGCCGCTTGCGTAAGTTATTTAACGACCCTTTGTTGGTGCGTTCATCAGAAGGGATGACACCGACCGAGCGCGCTCTTGAATTACAGCCTCGTATCCGTGAGATACTTGCCGATTTGACACAAGTGTTAGAGCCACGTACTGAGTTTCGTCCTTATAGTACCTCACGTGTTTTTCGTATTATGACATCAGATTATGCTGAGGCGACCTTGGTACCAAAGTTGGTGAAAGCGCTACGCTCAGAGGCACCCAATGTCATTTTAGATTTCTTAACGCCATCGGATGTGTCTTATCGTGATATGGAGCAGGGACGTGTAGATTTGGCAATCAACCGTTTTAACGAGATCCCGCAAAGCTTCCATCAAGTATTGGTATGGCGTGATACCTTTAGCTGCCTGTTATCGTCTGAAAGTCCTTATGCTCATCGCTTTAATCTTAAAAATTATCTTAAAGCGCAGCACGTTTGGGTATCAAAAACTGGTATGGGCGTGGGCTTTGGTGTCAATCCGGAAAAATCTGGTGGCTTAGGTTCTATCGATCAAGCTTTGCAGCGTTTAGGTCAAAAACGTCAAATCAGCGTCTTTACCCGTCACTATCAGATGCCTGCTATGCTGGCCGCAAACAAAGATTTGATTGCGACTTTGCCGACCCGTGTCGCAAAAATGCAGGCCAATAACGACAGCATTATTATGGAAGAGCCGCCTTTTTTTATACCAGAATTTGAGCTAACGATGGCGTGGTCGCCGTTATTGCAGCATCATCCGGCGCATCGCTGGTTACGTCAGCTGATTATGCACGTAGCACGTCAAATCGTTAATGATGAAGAAAATCCACCACAAGAAATCCCTGTGATCAATCACTTGTTTTAGGTTGTTTATTGTACAACTGTATATGGTCTTCTAAAGCTCAATTATGTATAGTTAAAATATCTCAAAAACGCTACAGTGCTGCTGGTATAAATTTTTTGCAGCCTCTGTCTGCATAGGCACAGCAAGCAAGAAAAATTAATATCAGCAGTACTTGATGTATCGATATTACTTTTCTCTGACTATATCAAACCAGCCATCGTGCTGGTTTTTTATTTGTCTAAAGTTGTCAAAACTCTCTGCATGAGAGGCTCTATACAAGATTTAGGTTTGCTTAGTAACACCGTCACATTCTTAACATCTTACTCACAATTCTTTATAACTTGTAAACCTACTCACCAAGCACTTTGTTATGATAGTCAAACATTAAGAAAAATGATGAATAAAATCTCTATTGTTAAGTTGTTCTATAAAGTTGAGCTGTTAGCAATAGGTTGTTTTATATACTAAAGACATTCTAATAAATAAGGATAATAATCATGGCAGATATTACTACTGTAAACCCAGCAACAGGCGAAGACATTAAAGAATATAACTATATGAGTAACGATAAGGTCAACAACATTGTTGAAGCCTCGCACCAAGCGTTTCTAGAATGGCGTAAAACTAGCCATGAAGAGCGTGCGAAGGTCATTAACTCTATCGGCGAGACCTTGATGAAGTACAAAGAGGAGCTGTCCCGTCTTATGACTGAGGAGCGCGGTAAACTATATAGTCAGAGTCTACAAGAAATTGATCTGTGTAAAGCGATTTGTGATTATACGGCAGAGAAAGGTGTGGCAGCACTTGCTGATGATGAACGTGACATCGAAGGTCTCAAAAAGGGTATTGTCACTTATCAACCCATTGGCGTTATCTACGGTATGCAGCCTTGGAACTTTCCAGCTTATCAAGTGTTCCGTTATACCATCGCCAATTTGATGGCAGGTAACAGTATTTTGCTAAAGCACGCAGCAAACGTGACTGGTTCTGGCTTATTAATTGAAAAAATCTTCCATGAGTCTGACTTACCTAAGGATTTGTTCCGTACGATTCTCATTGATCATGCTCAGTCAGAAAAGTTAATTGGTAATGATAAAGTACGCGGTGTGACGCTTACTGGTAGTGATGGTGCAGGTAGCATCGTCGGTCAGCAAGCAGCAAAAGCAATCAAAAAAGCAGTCTTAGAGTTGGGTTCAAATGATGCATTTATCGTTTTAGAGGATGCTGACCTAGAGCTTGCAGTACAAACTTGTACTTTAGCGCGTCTTATCAATAATGGCGAAACTTGTGTTGCTGCAAAACGCTTTATCGTTGTCGACAGTTTATATGACGAGTTCCGTAAGCGCATCGTTGAAGAGTTTGCAAGTAAAAAAGCCGGCGATCCTATGGATGACAGCTCTGATCTTGGTCCACTAGCGCGTAAAGATCTGCAAGAAAAATTGCATGCGCAAGTAGAGGAGAGCGTAAGCAAAGGCGCTACTATCTCTGTTGGTGGTAAATTACCAGAAGGTAAAGGTAGCTTCTATCCAGCGACTATCTTGGAAAATGTTGAAAAAGGTCAACCAGCTTATGATGATGAGCTATTTGGTCCAGTAGCATCACTAATACGTGCTAAAGATCAAGACGATGCTTTACGTATTGCTAACGACAGCCGTTATGGCTTAGGGGGTGCTATCTTCTCTAAAGACGAAGACAAAGCTATTCGTCTAGCTAATGAAGAGTTTGATACGGGTATGGTCTATATCAATGGTTATGGCCTTGCAAATCCAGCATTACCCTTTGGTGGCGTGAAAAACTCGGGTCATGGTCGCGAGCATGGTGGTTTCGGTATTAAAGAATTTGTAAACATCAAAGGTGTACATGTTCATAACAGTTAAGAACACGTACAAATGCTGAAGTTAAAACGCTCTAAATGTTAGATATTGAAAAGCCCAGTCATTCATAAATTGAGTGACTGGGCTTTTTTGTGGTCGATAGTTTTAAATGAGTGCTATCTTTCTGTGCTTGTTGCCATTGTTTTAACTGTTTAAATATAGCTTAAAAGGTAGCATCGGCATACAGGTGTGTTGCTGATTTAATAATTGCTCGTTGTTCAACGACAATACACCTTTGGCTAATAGCAAAATTGTCCAAGGTAACAGCTGATGCTCAAACTTTTGCACGCGCGTTTGCAAACTGCCAGCAGTATCTTTTTGATACACTTCTAGACAGGCTTGGGTTAGTACAGCGCCCGCGTCGAGCTCAGCGGTAACGACATGAATGCTACAGCCGTGCTGACGCTCACCTGCTTGAATAACACGCTGATGAGTATCCAAACCTTTATAAGCAGGCAAGAGCGCAGGATGCAGATTAATCATTGGTGCTGGCGTGTTATCAATAAATCCAGCACTTAAAACACGCATAAAACCTGCAAGGACAATCAAGTCAGGCTGCCATAGGGCAAGCTGAGCGCTGGCATGGGTCTCAAAAGTTTTGATGCCCATGCGTTTGCCGCTAGCAACGTGAGATAAGACCGCCACAGGAATGTCAGCATCTTTTGCCCGTGTGATGGCATAAGCGTCTTCACGGTTGCTAATAACGCCGACAATCTCAATTGGTAGCGCACCAGCTTGCATGGCATCAATCAATACTTGTAAGTTGCTACCGCTACCAGATACCAAAACAGCAATGCGTAATGGCTTGTTGGCATGACTGGTATTATTGGCTAGCATTAACGGTACACCACTGCATCCGCTTCACGCTTGACCATTTCACCTAATTTCCATGCTTTTTCGCCAGCATCATTCAAGGTTTGGATAGCAGCATCTGCTTTATCTTTTGGTACGACGATAACAAACCCAACGCCGCAGTTAAAGGTACGGTACATCTCGCTTTGCTCGATATTACCTTGGGTTTGTAACCACGTGAATAGCTCTGAGAACTGCCAGCTATTGGTATCGATGCTAGCGGCTAGCGTTTCAGGTAATACACGTGGCAGGTTATCGGTTAAGCCGCCGCCAGTGATATGTGACATCGCATGTAGGGCTGAGCTACCAAGGGTATCTTGCAAGGCTTTGATCGCTTTAACATAAATACGTGTCGGTGCCATTAAGGCATCTTGGATAGACTGACCATCTAGCTGCTCATTGCTACTAGTCACATCCACACCGCTGACTTCAATGACTTTACGTACCAATGAGTAGCCATTAGAATGCGCGCCACTTGAAGCAAGGGCAATCAGTACATCGCCTTCAGCCACATTTTCGCCAGTGATAACTTCCGCTTCTTCAACCACACCGACGCAGAATCCCGCTAGGTCATAATCGTCGTCCTGATACATGCCTGGCATCTCAGCCGTTTCGCCGCCGATAAGTGCGCAATTTGATAATTTACAGCCTTCACCTATACCCGTAACAACAGTAGCTGCAACATCGACGTCAAGCTTACCAGTTGCATAGTAGTCTAAGAAAAACAAAGGCTCAGCACCGCAAACCAATAAGTCGTTGACGCACATGGCGACCAAGTCGATACCAATGGTGTCATGTCGGTTCAATTGTAATGCCAGTTTAAGCTTAGTGCCTACACCGTCAGTACCTGAAACTAATAACGGTGAGGTGTAACCAGTCGGAATGCGACAAAGCGCCCCAAAGCCGCCAAGTCCGCCCACCACTTCAGGACGTGAGGTGGCTTTTGCCACGGATTTAATACGTTGCACCAACGCATCGCCAGCATCAATATCAACGCCAGCATCTTTGTAGCTTAAAGAAGGCTTGTTACTCATGGTCATCTCACAAATTTTATAGGGAATGAAGGTCAGTCAGTAAAAACGCGTGTCGGTCATATGAATTTTGCAGATTGTGCGCGCATTATACCCAAAAATCACCCTTACTCGCAAAACAACTTGCTTTTATTTGACCTAAATTTGCTTGATATCTATCTAATATTTCAGAAAGACGGCAATAAAGATGACATGAAAATTAAGAAACAAAAAATGACGGCTTTTTTATAGGACTCTGCGATAATAGAAGGCTAAAATTATGGTCAATAACTGTTTGCTATTGGAATGTTGTCGTTCAATAAGATCTATTATCAACTTTAAATCAAATCACTCTTTTAAATAAGCCCATTCGTAGGACTAGCCTTCATGACAAACCAATCAATAGACCCCTTTTTTCGACGCCTATTTATCGTCGTTGCTATTGTTGTGGCTATGGTTTTATTGTATTTAATGATGCCGGTCATTGTGCCGTTTGTCTTTGCTTTTGTATTGGCTTATTTGTTTAATCCATTGGTTAAACGCTTATCAAAATATATCAAACGTTGGATTGCCATTATTATTGTGTATTCGACGATTACGTTGAGTATGGTGCTACTACTCTGGTGGTTGATACCGACATTGTGGCATCAGCTGCAAGCAGCATGGGATTATCTGCCACAGCTTTTGACTTGGTATAATGAAGTCGTCCGTGAATGGTTTGCTAGTAATAGCCGTATTCGTCTACCAGAGCTTGAGTCTAAGGGCTTCTCTGAGACCTTGGTTGAATACATGCAAACCAATTATAAGTTTGAAGATGCTGGTACCATGATGAGCCAAATACTGGCGTCTAGCATGAACTTTATCAATAATGCTGGGCTGATTGTCCTGGTGCCGATTTTGACCTTTTATTTCTTATTTAATTGGGATCAACGCTTACATACATGGAAAATGGCGATACCTGCGCCATACTGTAAAAAAGTGATTCAAATTGCGCAAGAGTGTGACCGTGCTTTGATGGCTTTTATTAAAGGTCAGCTATTGGTGATGGTCTTACTAGGTGCTATTTATGCTGTGCAATTGCAGCTTATCGGGCTTGAGCTTGGGCTGATTATTGGTATGGTTGCAGGTATTGCTAGCTTTGTACCGTATTTGGGCTTTGGTATTGGCTTCGTTGCCGCGATTATTGCCTGTCTGTTTCAGTTTGGCCTAGATTGGACGTATTTATCCTTGATTGCTGGCGCATTCTTGATTGGACAAGCTGCCGAAGGCTATATCTTGCAACCGCTACTATTGGGCGACAAAATTGGTCTATCGCCATTATGGGTAATATTTTCGGTACTGGCAGGTGCAAGTTTGCTCGGTTTCGTTGGTATGCTGATTGCGCTGCCAGTGTCTGCTGTCTTGAACGTGTTATTCCGTCATTTTTATACTCATTATCAAACGACTGACTTTTATAAAGGTCGTAAGCAGTTGGCATTGTTTGAAAAAAAATAATGTTGTTGTATGTATAGCTGCCATGAAGTCCTTCAGGTGACAGGGCATATCATAGTCGTTTGCCGGCGTGATAAAACAGGATTGATTGGGTGTTATGGGTAAAAGACTTGTCAGTCATTTTGCAAATATGTTATATATAGGCGCAGTAGTAACGGTATTGACCTTTACTAGGTTGGCTTTGGCTAAAATGAATTTTACCAAAGTCAGTTTATAAGTATATTAGTCGTTTAGCCTTTTTATTGATTGTGCTACGCAAACCGAGTTGATGATTCATGGCAGAAGCACAGCTAAGTCTCAATCTGGACATAAAGCATGATGCAAGTCTCAGCGACTTCGCCGGTCCGGGTTGGATGTCTATTATCGATGCAGTACGGCAGCTCCATGTCGGCCTGATAGGGCAGCTGTACCTATTTGGCAGTCCTGCTACTGGCAAATCGCACTTATTATCCGCTATTTGTGAGTCGTTTATTGAGATGGACAAGTCAGCGATTTGTCTGTCGTTAAACGAGCTGATTCATACCGATGTCAATGTATTATCATCGCTAGAAAATTTCTCTTTGATTGCGATCGATGATTTGGAAGTCATTGAACAAAACAGTCAATGGCAAGAAGCTTTATTTCATCTGATCAATCGTAGCCGCGAAGGGCAGCGCCAACTTTTATTTGCCGCTAATAAGCCTGCATCCGAGCTACCGTTTCAATTGAGAGATTTGCTCACCCGTTTGGCACAAGCGCCCTCATTTAAAGTACCGACAGGACATGATTTTGCAGACCGCGAAGCATTATTACAGTCAATATTACGCAGACGTGGTTGGCAGTTTGATGAACGTATTACCAATTATCTGCTCACTGAAGGACCGCATCGTATTGGCGCAATGATGGAGGTGCTCAATTACATTCAACCCATGTTCTCCAACTTGGGTCGTAGTAATATATCAAAAGCGGTCATTGCTGACGCGCTGCGTACGATTGATGAGCAGACGCTTGCTGCTGAACTTGCTGATATCGCACAGGAATCGCAAGTAGACAATGATGCCGCTGATCAAGACCATCATACTCAGCATACGATGCCACTTGATTTTTAGCAGTCAGAATACAAACTTTCTATCCGAAATGCTTTTTACTACTATTGGAAAAATTATGAAATCAAATGCGTCTTTGCTAAAAAAACTGTCTATCAGCGCTGTGTTTGTTGGGGCAGCTTCTGTGTCTATGCTGTCTCAAGCAGCAGTTACTTTAGTGGTCGATGATCATATTAAAGTGACGGCAATTAATGGTCAAGAGCTGACACAGAGTCTTCTTCAGCCATTGACCAAGTCATTTACCTTGCAGCCAGGTAAGCATGTGATTACCGCTAAATATGATCGTCTTTATGATCTGCGCCGTGATGAGCATGATTATTTGCGTTCAGGTAACGTCAGTGTTGCCGCTGAATTGGCAGACAATCAGACCTATCGCTTAACCATGCCAAATCAGCCAGAAGACTATGCAGCTGCCAAGAAGTATGCTGAGCGTCCAACGCTTGCGATACAAAGTAATAACACCATCATTGCCAGTCAAGAAAGTGTCGGTGGTAATAGCAATAGCTTATTCTCAGGTCTTGGTAAAGCATTAGGTGGCGTATTCGGTGGTAGCGGTGATGCTGAGCTACAAAACCAGCGTGCGATAGCTGCACTCGATCAGCCATCCGTAAGTACTAACAAGTCAGCAACTACAGGTGCTACTGTGACGCAAACGACAAGTGTCAACGCATCTACCAGTTCACTTGATCAGTTTATGCAAATTTGGCTACAAGCCACACCTGCTGAGCGTGAAAAAATGCGTCAATGGATGCAAAAGTAAGCTTTGAGATAAAAAAGTAAAAAGATTGCACATAAAAAAAGCACCTATATTAGGTGCTTTTTTTATATCTTAGATTTTGTGACTATTCAGCTTTTAGCCCAAAAAAGCATTATACATCCATATTAATTTTTCTTGCTCTTGTACATAAGCATCAACAAGATCCGCTGAACCCTGATCTTCTGCTTCTGCTGCTAGAGTCGATACTTGACGTTGTTCTTCAATTAGCTCTTGTAAACCTGTCACAACGCCTTTAACACAAGTAGTGCCGTCTTTAACGTTCTTATCTTCTTGAATGCTGGTATGCTCAGCAAAATCGCTATAAGCATGTAACGGTGTGCCGCCTAGGGTCAAAATACGTTCAGCGATTTCATCGATTTGGATTTGCAGCGCGGTATATAGCTCTTCAAACTTTGGATGTAAAGTGAAGAAATGCTCACCTTTGACGTTCCAATGATAACCACGAACATTGATATAAAACATATGATAGCTAGATAGCAGACCATTTAACTTGCTGATGACTTCGCTCATATCTGCTTTTTCTAGACCGATCTGGTTAGTGTCGTTATTATTGTTACTCATTATATTATCCTTTTCATTGAGTGTAGGGTTCAAACATCAAGTTATTAAACCTTTAAACTTAAGCAATTTATAGCGAGCGATTATTAAACTAAAGCCTAAATAACCGCTTACTACGCGTTACTCAACCTTTGATGCTTACTATTGTAGCAAGCATGCAAAAATAAGTTAAATTAATCAAATTAAAATTTGTAATATATTTTATAAAACAACTAAATCCTTGGTCTAACAGAAAGCAATAAGCCTATTTAGCAGGTATCTGTAAGCTTTCAGAGTTCAGACCTTTTACTGCGACTACTTCTAATAAATGCTGGCGTACTGTATCGATAGGGAATTTTTGAGCTTGCAAGCGTTTAGGAATAATCTGACTGCCTTGCTGACCTTTCATCTCAAACATCATAAAGATATAGTCGTCGGTCTCATCCCAGCTCTTCACAGCGCTCCAAGGAATCACCGCTTGTTGGGTGCTACCTGCACGCATCTGCATACCGCGCATCTGATTGCTACTAAACATATCTGACTGATTGACCGGCACTGCCATTACCAGACCATGCTTCTGTACACCTAGTTTCATTTGGCGCATCTCATCAGGCATTTCTTGCTCAGCGACTTGCTTTTCAAACTCTCTTTTCACATACCATTTAAAACCAAGCGTACGAACCAGTAGGTAAATAACAACGGCTGCTAGCATCAGCCAAAAAATAATGGTCGAATAACCGGTCAAAAAAACCAGCCCAGCAATGGCTAAAACCACAGCGACTGCCATGATAATCCATTCTTTAAGCTTGATACTCGACAGACCAAATGACGGGCTGGCACTAGAAAATAGCTCATACTGTGCTTGGTGGAATTCTGCCTCGGTTAGGTTTAAGGCAACAGGTTGCAGCGTGTAGGGGTACAGAGCCATAAAGGTTTCTCAAAGACTTATAGTGAAAACGTTAAATTAAAAGCGCCAAACGTCGACAACAAGGTAATATTTGGCTGGAAATAGAATAAAGATATGCGCTTATCTTACCGAAAATCGCCCTTAAATGAAACATATAAGCCACTCTGTTCGCTAATAGACACCATATTTAAGCCATTAGTAAAGGTAAGTCACATTTATAGAGAGCTTGCGACCTTAAGTTATATTATTAGCACGTTAATACGAATAACTATTTCCTATGTAAAGATTAAGAGAATAGAAGTTCAAAACTCAGTCAAGAGATGGGCAAAAAACTGCCAAAACATGGTCAAAACAGCCGCAGCTTGGTATTATAGCGGCTACCATCTAATTTTAAGCAAAATCAGGCAATCGAGCTCAGATTTTCATTATTTTCACACCTTTTATCCACTTTTAGCGCGACAGGCACCTATTATGATAGACCCAAAACTCTTACGCGGCGATTTAACAGATTTACAGCAGCAATTGGCCACCCGTGGTTATACGCTTGATATAGCGTTCTGGCAAAATATTGAGAACGAACGTAAATCGCTACAAGTAAAGACCGAAGAGTTGCAGTCGCGCCGTAATACAGGCGCAAAACAAGTTGGCACGCTTAAAAAATCTGGCGAAGATGCTAGTGAGTTGCTTGCTGAGATGCAAAGTGTCAGTGGTGAGATTAAGACAGCTGAAGACAAGCTACGTACCTTACAAGAGCGCATTAGCCAAGCGGCAATGCAAATTCCAAATATCCCAGCAGCAGATGTGCCAGTTGGTACATCAGAAGACGATAACGTCGAAGTACGTAAATGGGGCACACCGCGTGAGTTTGATTTTGAAATTAAAGATCATACGCATATTGGTGAGACACTTGGTATGCTCGATTTTGAAGCAGCAACCAAGCTTACAGGAAGTCGCTTTAATGTTTTAAAAGGACAATTGGCGCAGATGCATCGCGCCTTGATTCAGTTTATGCTCAATACCCATACGATCAAGTATGGCTATACTGAAACTTATGTGCCGTATATTGTTAATTCTGAAAGTTTAAAAGGTACAGGTCAGCTGCCTAAGTTTGAAGATGATTTATTTAAATTGACCAATCATACGAATAATGATGACATGGATTTTTATCTGATTCCAACTGCAGAAGTACCGATGACCAACTTGGTACGTGGTGAGCGCTTGGACATCAAAGAGCTGCCATTAAAGTTTACCGCGCATACGCCGTGTTTCCGTAGTGAAGCTGGCTCGCATGGTCGTGATACCCGTGGTCTGATTCGTCAGCATCAGTTTGAAAAAGTTGAGATGGTTAATATTGCCACAGCTGAACAATCAGATGAGCTGCTTGAAGCGATGACTGAACAAGCAGAATTTATCTTACAGCAGCTTAATTTGCCATACCGCACCGTTAAACTGTGCACAGGTGATATGGGTTTTGCCGCCCAAAAAACTTATGATATCGAAGTCTGGTTGCCAAGCCAAGATACCTATCGTGAAATCTCAAGCTGCTCAAACTGCGGCGATTTCCAAGCACGCCGTATGGGTACACGTGTTAAAGATGGTAAACAAACCAGTCTTGCACATACCTTAAACGGTTCGGGTTTAGCAGTAGGTCGTACATTATTGGCAGTGATGGAAAATTATCAAAATGCTGATGGTAGTATTACGATTCCAGAAGTATTGCGTCCGTTTATGGGCGGTGCTGACACCATTTTATTATAGTTTTTTGATATGTGGGTTTTTGACATATAGTTATTTGATGAGTGATGCAATTAGTGAGTTGGTATTCAGGCTCGCCGATTGTGTTTTATTACAGTAGGTATCCGTCAAATTGATAAAACTGATACAAATTATTATTAAATACGAACGGTTCTGTCAGCGCATTTTTGCGCTAGATAGAGTGCAAATATGTTAATATTACCCCTGTATTTACAGATTATTCGTTAAGGGCGCCTATTGCGTCCTTATTTTATGACCCTCTGAGTAAACTCTCCTCTTATCCTCCATACTTCTACCCGAATATTAGGACACTCTATGCCAGCTCCAATTAGCGAACGTAAATTAGCCAATGCCATCCGCGTACTGTCGTTTGACGCGGTTCAAAAAGCCAATTCTGGGCACCCGGGTGCACCAATGGGCATGGCTGATATTGCCGAAGTTTTGTGGCGCAAGTTTTTGAAGCATAATCCTGCTGACCCAAGCTGGCACAACCGTGACCGTTTTGTCTTATCAAACGGTCATGGCTCGATGCTGATCTACTCATTGCTACATTTATCAGGCTATGACGTTAGCGTTGATGACCTAAAAGGTTTCCGTCAGTTACATTCTAAAACGCCGGGTCATCCAGAGCTTGGCTATACGCCAGGTGTTGAAACCACCACTGGTCCATTAGGTCAGGGTATTGCCAATGCGGTTGGTTTTGCAATTGCAGAAAAAACGTTGGCAGCGCAGTTCAATCGTGATGGTCATAATATTGTCGATCATCATACTTATGCGTTTTTAGGCGATGGCTGCTTGATGGAAGGTATTAGCCATGAAGTCTGCTCATTGGCTGGCACGTTAGAGCTTGGCAAATTGGTATTTTTCTATGATGACAATGGCATCTCAATTGATGGTGATGTCGACGGTTGGTTCACTGATGATACGCAAGCGCGCTTTGAGTCTTATGGCTGGCAAGTTATCAAGGTCGATGGTCATGATACCGATGAGATTACGCAAGCGACTGAGCAAGCGATTAAAGAGACGACTAAGCCAAGCTTAATCATTTGCAAAACGACTATTGGCGCTGGTAGCCCAAACAAACAAGGCTTAGCAGCCAGTCATGGCGCGCCCCTAGGTGATGATGAAATCATTTTAACCCGTGATGCATTATCTTGGACGCATGCGCCGTTTGAGCTAGATGATGAAATCTATCAAGCGTGGGATGGTAAAGCGAAAGGCGACGTCTTACAGAAAAACTGGAACGCGAACTTTGACGCTTATAAGAAGGCTTATCCAGAGTTAGCAACTGATTTGCTTCGTCGTTTAGAGGGTGACTTACCAGCTGATTTTGAGCAAAAAGCGCAAGAGTATATCCAGCAAACTCAAGAGCAGGGCGGTGATGTTGCCAGTCGTAAGGCCAGCCAAAATGCCATCAATACCTTACAGCCATTACTGCCAGAATTACTTGGTGGCTCAGCGGATTTAGCAGGCTCAAACCTCACGCTATTTAAAGACGCCAAAGGTATCCAAGACGACGACGCTGGCAACTATATCTATTATGGCGTGCGCGAATTTGGTATGACGGCGATTGCTAACGGTATCGCACTGCATGGCGGTTTTGTTCCTTATGTTGCGACGTTCCTGATGTTTATGGAATACGCACGTAATGCGGTACGTATGGGCGCGCTCATGAAGCAGCGTGTGATTCATGTCTATACCCATGACTCAATCGGTCTGGGCGAAGATGGTCCAACGCATCAGCCAGTTGAGCAATTGACCAGCTTACGTACCACGCCAAATCTACGTACATGGCGTCCTTGTGATGCGACTGAATCTGCTAGTGCTTGGGTTGAGGCAATTAAATCAGAAAATAATCCATCTGCCTTGATTTTCAGCCGTCAAAGCTTGCCACATCAAGCACGTGATGCTGAGCAAGTTGCTAATATCACCAAAGGTGGTTATGTACTTGCAAAAGAGCAAGGCGAGCTACAAGCGATTATCATCGCAACTGGCTCAGAAGTCGGTCTTGCTATGCAAGCTTACGCGACCTTGAGCGAAAATGGCGTCGGTGTACGTGTGGTCTCTATGCCATGTGCAGAAATCTTCGTCGAGCAAGATGCTGATTATCGTGAAGCCGTATTACCTGCCAATACTCGCGCCCGCGTCGCTGTAGAAGCGGCACACGTCGATTACTGGTATAAGTTCGTTGGTTTAGACGGTAAAGTGATTGGCATGACGACTTATGGTGAATCAGCGCCTGCTGATGAGCTATATAAAGAGTTTGGTATCACGACTGACGCGGTAGTTGAGGCGGTAAATAGCTTGGTGTAAGTATTTAAAACTGCTCAAAAAAAAGAGTTGCTAGGACTTCTAGCAACTCTTTTTTTTGACTATTTTTTAAGCTATTTAAAATCAATTAGTAGCAATCAGTTTCCCTGATATCTCAAGTGGGATGATATTGCTAATCACTTTTGGAAAAGCAGTAACCCCGTAGTTGTAACGATCTACCAAACCCGTCGCGCGAAATTTTAAGGTAGGTCTAGAGGTGACAGGATCATTCTCTACATCTGATAACGTTACTCTCACCGTCAAAGGTTTGGTTTGACCTAATACCGTAAAATCACCGGTCACATTGGCTTCTTTAGCACTTATCATGCTGACTTTTTTAGAAACAAAAGTCATCGTCGGATATTGTTTCGTATTCAAAAGCTCCTTTCGGCGCAAAAATGAATCTCTCAAGCTGCGATCAGTATCGATACTATTGGTAAAAACGGTAAAATTAATGGTCGTGCTTGCAGGTTTATTGACGTCATAATTGATGGCGCCATTGACCTTATTGAACCTGCCGTCAGTCGTGGCTTTACCCAAATAATTGACTTCAAATTCTACATTGGTCTTTGGGACGTCCAGTTTCCATTTTTGCGGAACGGTCGCCGCCAATACCATGACTGGTAATGATAATAGTAGGCAGCTGCTGAGTGTGATTTTCAGCAAAGAGGTGACAGGTGTGGTCATATGTCTGATCCAAAGAGAGATAGGAGGTATATCAGTAGTTAAAATAATTTAATTCAAGTGGTTCTATAGTAATTAATCCGTGCTCTATTCTTTTTAAAATCAATCGACTATAGTAAGGCGATATCCTACTACAATTAAGCGATTTCAATGTACTATTAAAGTTATAAGCGCTTGAGGCGTGTTAGGTAAATGGTTTAAGACAGACAGCATGCTATTTTAATTATAAGTGTTTTTATCTTTTTTATTGGAAGACGATTATGTCCCTCATGTCCAGCTTCAAAGGTGTCTTAGGCGAAACAGTCATTAATGTTGCCATGTGGTTAAAGCTAGAAAAAGACCTTTATCACCGTTTAAATAATATCACTTTGCCATTAGCCAATGGTGGTAGTACCCAAATCGACCATGTCATTGTTTCTAAATACGGCATCTTTGTCATCGAAACCAAAAACTATAAAGGCTGGATATTTGGTAATGAGGCGCAAAGACAGTGGACGCAAGTCATTATGGGTCGCAAGTATAAATTCCAAAATCCATTACGTCAGAATTATTTGCATATTAAAACGCTCGCGGATTTATTAGCATTAGATATGAGCTACTTTCATTCGATGATTGCGTTCATCGGTGAATGTGAGCTAAAAACTCGCGATGAGTTACCGGAGCACGTATTGACGAGTGGGATGGTGTCTTATATTAAAAGAAAGCAGGATGAGATACTTACTGAAGACGAGGTCACATCCATCGTTGCTCAGATTGAAAGCAATAGATTTAGTAAGTCGTGGCGCACTAATAGAGAGCACAAAGCCTATCTAAAGGATAAGCATAGCAATCCAAGCAAGTCGTCTAGCAATAACTCTAATGGTAAGTCAGTTGCTACAACTACTGATAAGTCTACATCTGAACCGATAGTAAAAGAAACCGCTAAACGAGCCAGGCTGAAAAGCAGAGAAGTGCATCGATGGTCTGGTCAAACTGAGATTGAATCTAGCGATTTACCAATTGATAGTTTGAGTACTCAGCAGATAAGTTCGCCGCATGATATTACTGATAAGGTTTTTCTCACACCCTTTGAGGTTATAGAGACTGAGCCACAAGTGCATTACCCTGCGACACTTGTGGCGATAGACAATATAGCTAATTTCATCCAAGCACCAACTTGCCCGAGATGTAATAGTGAGATGGTCAAACGCGTTGCAAAAAAAGGCGCACATCTTGGGCAGACCTTTTTTGGTTGTAGCCAATTTCCAAAATGTCGCGGAGTAGTCAATACAAATTGAGCCCAAATGAAACTTGATTTTGGGCTCGATTAATCATCTTAAACTATGTTAAGCAGGGACTGACTCAGCATGCACGTGATTCGCCTTGATAAGGTCTGCTATTTTTTCAGCAATCATAATCGTCGGTGCATTGGTATTGGCACTGATTAAGGTTGGCATCACTGAAGCATCGATGACCCTTAGTCCATTTACGCCGCGTACTTTTAATTCTAAATCAACCACTGAGCTCTCATCTGAGCCCATGCGGCAAGTGCCCACCGGATGGTAGATAGTGTCCGACTTGTTGCGAATATAGCCAAGCATGCCGTCTTTTTCGATATAAGGGGCAGGGTAGTCTTCGGTGATATAATTGGCCATTGGCGACTCTTGCATAATGGCGCGCGTACGCTCTGCACCAGCAACCATATACTCTACATCTTTCGGATGCGAGAGATAGTTTGGATCAATTAATACGGCGTCAGAGGGATTGGCAGAATCGAGTCTGACCGTACCACGGCTTTCAGGGCGTAAATAGCAGGTATGACAAGAAACGGCAAAACCCCGTCTAAGATCACGTCCGTGTTCAATCACGCGAGATATCACAAAATGCAGCTGGGTATTTGGCCATTCTTGTGGGTCGTCACCGACGCTAAAGAACGCGCCTGCTTCTGCATAATTGGTAGATAACAGACCTGTGCCATCTTTTCGCCATTGCCGAATACTTTTGGTCAAGGTTGAAATAGTTGCTATACCAAGACCGATGACATCGGTAGTATTGACCTCGTAATCAAAGACGACATCTAAATGATCTTGTAAGTTACCGCCAACGTCGGGTGCATCTACCAATACATCGATGCCATGAGACTGCAAATGTTTAGCAGGACCAATGCCTGATAGCATCAGAACTTTGGGTGAGCCAAAAGCACCACCTGATAAGATGACTTCGTGACGTGCCATCACGGTATGGTCGACACCATCCTTTTCATAGACCACACCAGTCGCTTGCTTGCCATCAAAGATGACGCGATTGGCTTGTGCGTGGGTGATAACGGTTAAATTAGTTCGGCTTTGTACTGGATGTAGATAAGCCGCTGCCGCAGAGCAGCGTTGACCTTGTTTTTCCCCATGAAAATGGGTGACTTGATATAATCCTGCACCGTCTTGCTTTTTGCCGTTAAAGTCATCATTTTGATCTAAACCATTGGCAATAGCAGCTTCTACAAAGGCTTTTGAGATATCGCGTGGACTTAGTAAATCACTGACATG
Organism: Psychrobacter sp. G; assembly: GCF_000418305.1. Taxonomy (NCBI): domain Bacteria; kingdom Pseudomonadati; phylum Pseudomonadota; class Gammaproteobacteria; order Moraxellales; family Moraxellaceae; genus Psychrobacter; species Psychrobacter sp. G. The sequence continues at coordinate 2,314,404 of NC_021661.1, read as the reverse complement.
CAGTGGTCCACTATCACCATGCAGCCCGTCCGCGCCGTGGATATTGTTTTCTGATTTGATAAAGTAAGGCAGTACATCATCAAAACCCCAGCCTGTGCAACCTTGCTCAACCCAGCGTTCATAATCAAGCGCACTGCCACGCGTATAAATCATGGCATTGATAGCGGAGGAGCCACCCAAACATTGACCGCGCGGTTGAAAGCCGCGTCGGTTATTGAGATGTGTTTGCGGAGTAGTGTGAAAGCACCAATTGTTTAATTTTAGTGGCTTGCCCGGCACCATCAAAATCAGTCCAGCAGGTACGCGAACTGCCAAGTCTTTGCCCTCACCACCATATTCTAACAAGCAGACACTGATGTCTGGGTTTTCTGTTAATCGGCTGGCAAGCACACAGCCAGCTGAACCGCCACCAACGATGACGTAATCAAAGTTTCCATCAAGTTCCATTTTATATTCCCTGTAGCATCCATGCTCATTAAAACGTATTTATTGAAATAGCTTACGCTTTAGAGTATCTATTATTTTGCTGCAATAATGAAGTAAAAATGACTACAAGGTATAAGGTTGTTATAAATTTTCATATATATCAATTGTTTGGGTAATAAAAAGGGTAGCGTAGTAAGTCTGATATCTTATTGTCTGTTATTAAATGTTAGACCGCACAGACTTCTGAACGCACAATGAATCGCTTGCCTTCGGGTATCTCAAGTGAAAAACTGGCACCACGTCCATTGACAACATCAATGGTCAGATCGGTATGTTGCCACAATTTGTATTGAGGTTTGCCCATGTAAAACGGACAGCCGCTGAGCTCACCGACCAGCACATCTTGCCCGCCAACCTTAAACTCACCCAATGGATAACACATCGGTGAGCTGCCATCGCAGCAGCCTCCTGATAGATGAAACATCAATTCGCCATGCTTGGATTTTAATAGTTCGATTAGCTCTTTACAGGATTCTGTCGCCGTGACGTTCATAATAATTTCCTTATCATTTATGGATAGCTCATGCTTTACTAAAGCAAAAATGCAACCTACCTTACGATAGATTGCATTTATTTATCTAAAATCAGTACATGCTTTTAGATTAAAAGAAGCCCATCGCTTTAGGACTGTATGATACCAGCATGTTTTTGGTCTGCTGATAATGATCTAGCATCATCAGATGGTTTTCACGGCCGATACCAGACTGCTTATAACCACCAAACGCTGAATGCGCAGGATAGAGATGATAGCAGTTGGTCCAAACGCGACCGGCTTTGATGCCACGACCGAAACGATAGGCACGAGTGCCGTTACGTGTCCAGACACCAGCACCTAGACCATATAAGGTATCATTGGCTAGCGCCATCGCTTCTTCATCATCTTTAAAAGTAGTGACAGCAAGCACAGGACCAAAGATTTCTTCTTGGAACACGCGCATATCATTGGTGCCTTCAAAGATGGTTGGCTGTACATAATAACCGTTTGCCATGTCGCCATCATGTTTGGCAAGTTCGCCACCGACTAAGACTTTGGCACCTTCTTTTTTACCGATATCGAGATAAGACAGAATTTTTTCTAACTGATCTGAGCTGGCTTGCGCGCCAATCATGGTATCGGTATCAAGTGGGTTGCCCATTTTGATGGCTTTTACGCGAGCGATACAGCGTTTCATAAATTCATCATAGATGCTTTCGTGTACGAGCGCGCGTGATGGGCAAGTACAAACTTCGCCTTGGTTTAGCGCAAACATGACCAAACCTTCGACGGCTTTGTCTAAGAAGTCATCGTCTTCATCCATGATATCGGCAAAGAAGATATTCGGACTTTTTCCACCCAGCTCTAGAGTCACCGGAATGATATTTTCACTGGCATATTGCATAATTAAGCGACCAGTGGTGGTCTCACCGGTAAAGGACACTTTATCGATACGGGGATTAGAAGCAATTGGTTTACCAGCTTCAACACCGAAGCCGTTAATGACGTTAAGAACACCTTTAGGAAGAATGTCCGCTGCGCCTATTAAATCCAGCATATACAAAACAGAAGCAGGAGTTTGCTCGGCAGGCTTAAGAACGACACAGTTACCCGCTGCAAGAGCAGGAGCAATTTTCCAGATCGCCATTAGAATAGGGAAGTTCCAAGGAATGATTTGACCGACGACGCCAAGTGGCTCATGAAAATGATAGGCGACCGTATCTTCATCAATTTGGCTAATGCCGCCTTCTTGTGCGCGAATCACACCAGCGAAGTAACGCAAATGGTCAATGGCGATTGGAATATCTGCGGCTAGAGTTTCACGTACCGGTTTACCGTTTTCATAGCTCTCGGCGATAGCGATAGCCTCTAAATTGGCTTCGATACCGTCGGCAAGTTTAAGCAACATATTAGAGCGTTCAGTGACACTGGTTTTGCCCCAAGCATCTTTGGCAGCATGAGCCGCATCTAGCGCTGCTTCGACATCTGCTTCTTTTGAGCGTGCGATCTGGCAGAAGATTTTACCGTCGATTGGACTTGAGTTGTCAAAGTATTCGCCATCGATTGGCGCGACCCACTCACCATTGATAAAGTTATCATATTTTTCGCGGAATTGGACGGGACTGTTTTCAGTATTGGGATAAGCGTATAACATGAACGATTCCTTGTTGTGTAATATAGTTATGTAGCCTTACTTGACCATCCTGACCAAGCTATGACTCTATCGTACTGAGCTTTGGCTCCAAGCGATAATGACTTTTTATAATGATATGCTTTGTATCACATAACTTAAAGTTATGCGAGGTAGGACGGTTAAAGTGGTTCGCAAAATGGATGTAGCTGTTATAATTGAGGTCAAATACTTTTAGCTCGTCATGGTTATTAATTTAATCCTGTCAGCTTTCTTTCTTATACTCTTGGTTGGTTTGGATATATGCGTCAATCTTCTGCTCTTGATATTTTAAAAACAGGTCAAAACGTCTTTTTGACGGGCTCAGCAGGTTCAGGTAAGACTTATACGCTTAACCAATATATCGATTATCTACGCGCGCGCCGTGTACCGGTTGCCGTCACCGCGAGTACGGGTATCGCGGCGACACATATGAACGGCACGACCATTCATAGTTGGTCGGGTATCGGCATCAAAGATGAGCTAACGGATCGCGATTTAACCAATTTATCACGCAAGCAGTTTTTGGCAGATAGATTAAAGGACACCGCGGTACTTATCATCGATGAGATATCGATGCTGCATGCCAAGCAGATTAATTTGGTCAGCCAAGTGCTTAAGCATGTACGCAAAAATGACAAAGCTTTTGGTGGTATCCAAGTCGTTGTTGCAGGAGACTTTTTTCAGTTACCACCGATTGGCAGTAAGGGTGAGAGTAATCGTGAGAAGTTTGCTTTTATGTCGGAAGCTTGGCTCGATGCCAAGTTTCACATCTGCTACTTATCTGAGCAACATCGGCAGGTCAGTGAAGCGGCGAATGGCGGGCTTGATTTGGACGATATTCTCAATCAAATCCGTCGTCAGGAAGTGACTTTTGAGGCGATTGCTGCCTTAGAAGCTACCTTTGATCAAAACGTTGATATCAAGCGCACGCGCCTTTATACCCACAATCTCAACGTCAATAAAATCAATGATAAAGAGCTTGCTGACTTATCTGGTGAGATGATGCGCTTTGAAGCCACATCTGTTGGCGATAGTAAACTAGTTGAGACACTAAAAAAGACGGTTCGTACTCAAGATGACTTGGTACTAAAAGTTGGTTCAAAGGTGATGTTTATTAAAAACAATACTGAGCTTGGCGTGTCTAACGGTACGATGGGTGAGCTTATTGGCTTTGCTGCTGTCAAAATTGATGATAGCAAAGAAAGTAGTGACGATTTAATCGAAGACGATGATATTGGTAGCGATAAAGACAGTGATGTTGGTAGCGATAAGCAGGCTGCCAAAAGCGCAAAAGAAAAAGCCAAAAAAGATAAAGCAAAAATTAAAAAGCCGACGACACAAAAAATGCCAGTGGTTAGGTTAAATACTGGGCGTGAGGTTATCGCTGAACCGGAAGAATGGATTATTGAGGACGAGACGGGCGATGTGCTCGCAAGCTATGAGCAAGTGCCATTATGTCTAGCTTGGGCGATTACCATTCATAAGTCGCAAGGTATGACGCTTGAAGCTGCTGAGATTGACTTGTCACGTACCTTTGAGCTTGGGCAAGGATATGTGGCATTATCACGGTTAAAATCGCTGGCAGGTCTGCAGTTGCTCGGTATGAATGAAATGAGCTTGCAGCTTGATCCTTTGGCACGCGGTGCAGATAAGCGCTTTTTAGTGCTGTCTGATGAAGCGGATGCCAATTATGCAATGCTTGATGAAGAGAGCATGACACAGGCGCATGAGAAGTTCATTCTAAAGTCCGGCGGTACATTAAGCAAGTCAGTGATTGACGCCTACGCAAACCTACAGACAAAGCGCCGTGAACAGCAGCAAGCGCAAATAGGGAAAAAACAGAAACTTGGCAATCAAGTGTCTGATAAGTCAGACAGTACCTTACTTGCCACACGAATACTTCTTGAAGAAAGTTTATCTATCGCGGAAATATCGCAAGCACGGCAGCTGTCACAGTCTACCATTATGCGCCATATTGCTGAGCTGAAATCTCAAGACCCTAGCCTCGCTTGTGATCATCTGCGCCCAGAAGATGAGGTTATGACGGCAGTGGGTAATGCCTATGTGGCGATTAAAGTTGCTAATAACCCAAATGATTTTAATGATGATGGTAGTATTAAGCTGCGTCCGATATTTGAGCATTTAAAACAAAGCGCTGATTACAATACCATTCGTTTGGCATTGATATTTATTACTCCGTAGTCATTCTTAAGTCATAAGTACATTTTTTAAAAAATGACTCTTTTGTCTGCAACTGTTTTATTCGCGACTGCCCATATAGTTAATTCACTTTTAAAAGGGTGCAGAGCTACTGGGGTTAATTATTCGCAGCCTCTGTCTGCGTAGGCACAGCAAGCAAGAAAAATTAACCCCAGTAGTACCTTATAACATTTGTATTTCTTTTATTCGCGAACGACTATATTTTGCGTGGCGCTTTTTTGATCAGCCGATGGCATTCAATTTTAGCCTTCATTTTTTATTTCTATTACAGCGATAACTTGTTATGCCTGATTTTTCTAGTGCTACCTACCGTTTGACGTCTAATCCTGCTACGGCAGGGTTTCATACGACCAGTGACCAGACTCAGCCTTTGCGAGTAGCTATCAATGGTTTTGGTCGTATTGGTCGCAATGTATTGCGTGCGTTATTAGAGCGCTTTGAGGTGCTAGGACGTGCTATTCATGTGGTCGCGATTAATGATTTGGCCCCTGCCGAAACCTTATTACATTTACTGAGGTTCGATAGCACACATGGGCGTTTGAGCCAGCTTGGCGTGACAGCGGATATCGTACAAGATGGCTTCACTGATCATCAGCAAAAGCCCTGTGCGACAGCAAAAAATGATATTCAGCTGTGCTTGACCAAAAATAATCTTACTTACTGCATTCGTTTATTATCAAGAGAAAACCCAGAGACACTGCCATGGAAAGAGTTGCAGGTCGATGTGGTGCTTGAGTGCACCGGACACTATCGCTCATATGAGCAGGCAAGCTTGCACATAGAGGCGGGCGCCAAACAAGTGATTATCGGTGCCGCACCCTTTGACCATGTCGATGCTTGTATCGTGATGGGCGTCAATAGCGATGCTTTGACGCGTGATCTGCCTATTATCTCTAGCGTCTCTTGTACCACTCAGGCGCTCGTACCGCTTATTGATACCCTTGATAAAGCATTTGGCGTTGAGTCGGCGATGATGACTGAGATTCATGCAGTGACGGCTGATCAAACTGTACTTGACCAAGCGCACCGTGACCTAAGGCGTGCGCGCGCCTCTGGTTATAATATCATTCCAACGACTTCAAGCAGTATCGCTGCTACGGAACGCGTGTTACCAAATATGGTGGGTAAGATAAATGGTCATTCAATAAGAGTGCCAACTATTGATGTTGCTGCGATTGATGTGACGTTTGTATTTGAGACGCCAAATGTCAGTATTGAAGCGATACGTGACGTTTTAAAATCAGCGAGTCAGGCACATTTAGCGACGATCATGGACTATACGGAGGAGCCACTGGTCTCAAGTGACTTTATCCATCAGACTGAATCATTGATTATCGATGGGCAGCAACTGATGCAAGTCGGCAATCAATACAAGGTTTTTGCTTGGTACGACAATGAATGGGGCTATGCCAATCGCATGCTTGATATGTGCTTGCATCTTGCTTCAAACAAGCTTTAGACTCATGATTATAAGCCGTTTAAAAAATAATTTAACTTTTTTGACATAACTGCTTGCATTCTCATTTCAGATCGCTATAATGATGCACAAATGGAGACGTGGCAGAGCGGTTGAATGCACCGGTCTTGAAAACCGACAAGGGTTAATAGCCCTTCGAGAGTTCGAATCTCTCCGTCTCCGCCAAATTCGAGGTAGTAGCAGAAATTGCTGAAAACCTTACTAAGCCTGCCTCGCGCAGGCTTTTTTAATGCCTGTAATTTGATGCTGGTTTGGTGTGCTGGGCTGCTCTGTGGGCTGGTTATTTATGCTAAGTCGTTATAAATGCTTTGTGAGGGCGCATAAATAAAGGCTTTCCAGCGCTGTTACACTGAAAAGCCTGGTTCTTTCGCCGTGGGCTGGAATGGGCTATATATGTAAGGCGTGATCTAGTATCTTGATGATGTGGCCAGAGTCTTGTGGAATAAATTTACCATAGTGTTTATGGATCATATCTGTATTGCTATGGCCAAGTTGTTTGGCTAACCATTCTGCAGTAATGACGCCCGTTGATAGTACCTGACTGGCATAAGTATGCCGGCCGTTATTAAGCGGTCGATAGTCTACATCGATGCGCTCTAAATAATCTGCCCACTGATGGCGCAGCTGCTCGTAACTATGATGTGTGCCGGTGTTTGTGTTGTGCCACAGAAACTGCAGCGAGTGTGGGCGTTCAGTGCGATGATCTCGCTCGGTTATCATTACTGTTTGCAGGGCAGTGTCTTTTATCAACTCAATCTGACTACGCAGTGCTTCGACAACGATGGGCAATAGCTCAACTTGGCGTTTGCGTCGACGGTTTTTTGTTACCCGGTAAACTCCTTTGACCACACCACGTCGAATGTAAGCGTGGCCATTATCTAAATCTAGGTCTGATACTGCTAATGCCAGCAGCTCATGTGATGATAAACCTGACCATATCATGACAGTCCATAGATTTTTACGCCCCTGGTCCGACTCATTTTTTATAATTAAACTTATTTCATCCCGGTTGAAAGGGTATATGTCGTCCGGGTCGTTGAAATTAAGTTTGATGTACTGTGAGGGATCATTCGCTGTGCTCTGGTGCCGTGACCAGTAGCTGTAGATTTTGCGCCATAAACCTAAGATTTCTTTGATCGTATTGGAGCTTAGCTGCTTGTGCTTGATTAAGTCTTTATATACCCAATTCTCAACGTCTTCGACTTTGATTTTCGCAATCTGTTTATGAGACCAATGCTCACTGATATGGTTGTTAACTTTGCTCAGATAGGTTGTCCATGACGTATCAGAAACCAATGATTCTTCCGTTGTTTTCCATTGATTAAGATAATGGCCAAAATATGATGCCTTGCGCTTGGGCGAATGAGGGAATGTTTGGTCACGATCAAACGTGCCCATTTCTATCTGAGTGTCTATTGATTGAGCGATGGCATTGGCTTTTTTAAGATTGACATCTGTGGGCGGTGTGTCGTATAGGGTCTCGCGGTCGCGCTTACCGGTCGCGTCTCGCCACCAAATGCGGATACTGGTTTTTAACGGTTCTATGCCTGCAGACATTATGTATCCTTTGATTTCAGGTCAAAAGTAGGGTTATAACGTGGATGGGCTCTTTATGTGAGCGGTAAATGCGCGGTAAAACTACGGTAGTAAAAAAGAGGTAATAAAGGTAATACCTCTATTATCTCTTTTTATGTTACTGATTTAATTTAGATTAAGGCTTACCTTTAACTGGTAACTTCAAGGTGTTTTTTAGGTTAGCGCCTCCTTTCTAAAACGTTTTGGCAGTCTATGCAGCGTTTGATGCCACCAATTTGTTGCCGTTGATAGGGTATGTCTTCGCCGCAATCTAGACATTCAGGATAAGATGGTTCACTGAACTTGGGCGCGTTGGCGATAATTCTATCCATTGCCTCTTGAGCTACATCATTAGCTCTGTCGATATCGTCTGCCATTTATTTATTCTCCAATCTTAATTTCAGTAAGTGATTCAAATTTACGCTCTTGATAAATTTCGACCTCGCAGCGCATTTCAATTTTGTCTTTATTAATGCTGTAATGCTTGCCTTGATAAAGCGCGCGCTGCTTGTGGGTTGGATGCATTGAGCAGTCAATCATTTGACCGCTCACTGTGTCGAAAGTCAGCCAATGCAGCGGACTTTCACGGTTGTAAGGGAATAGGGCACGTATTAGGTTCATTCTCTAAGCCTCCGACCCATTTTCAAAGACCCAGCACTTGACTGTCTTATTACCAAAGACCGCGCTCGAGACAGCAACGTTTGAATCTATAAACTTGTTTTTTTGACTAGACTTAAGCAGACGTTTCATTTCTGTTTGGTCTGGTAGACGCTGACCTTCTTGCTGCGCGATTTTGTAGAATCTCGGTAGGTTAATCGCAATGCGTTTTTTGTCCGTATAGTGGTTCATCTCGCACTGTGCCAACGTGTTGAGATACTCGTAAATCTCCCAGAACTGCTCTACCAATGGATGATCGCTTGATAGTCTGGCCACACGCTGATGTGACATCTCTATTAGCTTGGACTTGGCGTCTTTGGCTTGAGTCTCTGTCATGACGTCTTCTAAGACGTGCATCTGTAAGCAGTCGACCATCGCGGCTATCTGTGCATGATTGAGCGCTATACGAGTGTGAGTAACGCCGGCTGCGTGATAAAAAACTTCGTACTCTCTGACCTTTCGCTTATACGTCTCAAGGATAGCTTCTTCATTACGAATGGCTTTTACCATGAACTGACTGGTAACCTCTAACGGGATGCGGTCTAGCTCATCGACTAAGTATTTGGTCTGTAGTGTCTGGCCTTCACGGGTTAAACGGATATGCAGCAAGCGCGTGAGCATGGCTTCAGATGCTTGAATAGGTTCGTTTTGACTAATCATGATCGCAGCACGAAACGGCGGTGAGTAAGTGTCGTTGCCGTTATTCTTGACGCCACGACTACGGATTGACCGACCATTGAAAGCATCCTTTAACTGGTCCCACTCAAATTTTGAATAAGATTGTTTGCCATCTTGGTCGTTACGATCGCCTTCAATTAACGCGATGGGCATATTAGATACTTGGGCAAATTCACGATAGATAGCGACTGAGGTAGCTTTTGATGGATCAAAGCCTTCGTAGTCTTCGCGGCCTGATAAGCGCCATAAAAACTCTAAAAGACGCGATTTACCTGCACCGGCTTGACCGACTAACTCAAAAAACGGATAGCTACGATCAGTCGCGCGGATCTGCTCAGCAAAGTAAGTGCCAAGCCACCACGCCATAACAACGGTGCCATAAGCACCGCGAACTTGGTTGAACTTGGACCACCAGTCAAAATTGGGTTTGTCCTTGGTGTTGAGCTGCATGATGGGTGAGTTTGCCAACGACTTAACTTCTAGTCGACCGAGTTTGAAATAGTCTTGCTCATTGATAGCAACAGCTTTGCCTTTATGCACAGCGGTGTCGTTAAAGATATATGCGCCAAACTCTTTGCTATAGCCGATGAAGTCAGTGGTTTTTACTTCTTTGAGCGCTTCGGTCTGGTGACGCATGATGATATCGAGCTGACCGGCGGCACCCGTCCAGAACACACCGGCATAAACAGAAAGTAAGCGGGGTTTGAATTTGGACGGACTCGATAACTGGTCACCTGTGATGGTGGTAGTGACACTGCCTTTTGCCGTGCCTACACGCATGAAGTACCAGGACTCATCGGTAATCTCGTTACGCTGAAAATAAAGTGCTTCAAGCTTGGCGTTACATAGTTCGGTGACAGTACTGCAGCTCTTCACAAACTCTGGCATCTGCTCATCAACGTCGGTCAAATCGCTGACTGATTCGAGGTAGGCGCCCACTTGATGCTTCTCTACTCCGATGCAGGTAGAAAGGGCTTTTGTATCGAGCTCAAACCACCATGTGCGGTAGTTATACTCAAAGTAAAAGCTGGTGCGCTTGGTGTGCATATACATAATAACGGCGGATTGCATGGCAGAGCTTGCTGTCAGTAGGTTACCGTAATAGCGATAGTTCTCAATATGTTCAGACGATAGACGATCCATCTCATGCAAGTCATTCCAATCAAGCTGACGATGCTTCTCGTACGGTGGTTGAGCAGCGCTGCACTCAAAGCCCATGTCTTCAGCTGCTTTTACATTGCGTCGGATGCCGTCTTGACCAGCTTTGTCATTGTCAAACGCCCACACTAGCTTGGGCAGAATATGCTTGGCTTTGTCATACTGGCTTTTGAGCTCGTAGAGACTGTGCTCGGGGAAGTTTGAGCAGCTGATAGAGCTGACTGCATCAAGACCGTTTTGACGTAGCGCCATGGCATCAAATATACCTTCGGTTATCCAAATCTCGGTAGGCATCTGGGTATTGGCAGGATGCCACCACCAGTAGCCCTTTACACTGTAGCCATACTTGATGTTTGCCTTACGTGGGAATCTATCAGCTTGGTCAATGATGCGCTCCCACCAACCGCTGTTCGGTAAGCTGAAGCGAACGGTCGCTGATGAGATGTTTAAATCACGATTAACATACATCTCTTGACTATAGCTGCCTTTAACCGACTGGATGCTAAGACCACGGCCCTCATTTAGATAAGCATCTGCTGCCGCATTGGGACTGACATCGGTCTGCTTATAAGTCGCTGACCAGTCGGTGAACAGGTCAGAGAATAGATCTCTTACGTGGACTTCCATACCGCACTTATTGAGGCGTCCGCATTTGACGACGCGCGGGGTAGTTGAGTGAGTGAATAAAGATTTTTTACTGCAATCTGGGCAGCGACCCTCTCTGAGCCATTGGCCGCTTACCTTGAATCCATAGTCCGAAATCAAGCGGTCTACGACTTTGTCATTAATTCGTGTCATGGTGTTACCTAAGTTTTGAGTGGTGTGTTATGCGTCGTGGTTATTCTCTTGGATGACTAGCTCTAGCTGTTCAATCCAAAAGTCGCTACCCATTATCGATTTGTAGGTTTTGGCTGTATTGCGCATATAGCGCTCTGAGAAATGACATAATGCGACAAGGTTTGCATCGTGCTTTTGGTCGCGATCCTCCTTGGCTAAGTGTTCGATTAGCCACTGCTTACGCTCTAAATAATCGCTTTTATGAGCATGAAAAGCAGCACAAAACACTTCGCTTAAGGAGTCTCTTATGTCATCAGTAAGTCTGAATGGGTTATGCGCCGTACTTAGAATAGCTACATCGCTAACAGGAGCTTGGGTTGTCGGACTATGTGGCATCGTGATTATCCTTATCTGGTCAGTGCAGCCGCAATTTCAGGTTTGGGCTGCAGACTGGGTTGTAGTTGTTGTGATATCTCTATACTCACCTTGGCTGAAAATAAACATTCTGGATTGTGGCAAGCGGCAGTCAGCTGCTTGGTTAAAGCACTAAATATAACGTGCCCATGTGTACGCATGCGTGAATCGCAGTGAGGGCAGCGTATATATGCCGAGGTTGAACTTGCCATAAGTGCTCCAGATAGATTATTGAGTAGTTTGGTTAGTCATCGTGGCGACTCCATTCAGGTGGTTTTAATAGCGATGTTGCTAAATATTATTGATAGTCATTTTTTGAGTCCTTGCTGTATAAAGTCACTTATTCGGTGGTGAATGTCCCAAGATTTGTCCGTATCTGCCATAACCATAATCGCCTGTGCAGATGCAAGGCTCAGTGCAAAATCACTTTTGCTCGGATTAAATGCCCAATCCTGTCCTTTTCTTAATTGTGACTTTTTATGTAAGGTACTAATCGCTGACTCTGGTAATGTGCTAACAACAGCTAAGTCCTTGGTATAAATAACTATGCGACGACGATTAGCTATCATGTAGCGTTTGATCGGTAACTTATCCATGTCACTATTTTTGTTACCAGTGGTTGTGCTATACTTATTCATACTGATTAACTCCCTGAGTTAATTGGTTAGGTTGATAAACATTTACTAGGTTTGTCACAGCAGTGTTAAAGGCAGATGCTTCTTTGCGGGGGTTATCTGCCTTTTTTATGTCTGCTACTTTTATCAGCTGTTGCTGACTGCGAACATAGTTATTAATTTGCTGAGTGATGCTTAGATTATGTTTCAAGTTGGTTCTCCTGATCGGTTGGCATGACGAATACCCAGCATTTCTTGGTATTGCCAGTAATGGTGCTATTGATAGCGTGATTGCTGTCTTTGAACTGCGGTATTAGGCTGTGCTTGAGTGCTGATAACATGGATCTGCGCTGGGGCAGCTGCTCACCTGCTCGGGTGTACAGCTCTGGCAAGCTAATAGCCAATACTTCTGGGTCACGACTGTGGTTGATCTGTTGCAAATCTAGCTGACTGACGGTGTCCCAAAATTGGTCTAACGCGGTCTGCACTTGGGGCAGTATATTAGGCAGCGTGGGCTGCTCAGGTGTGCCATCAATACTGCTATGGGTGGCATGATATAAACTACTGATAACACTTTTTTGGTCATGACCTGTTAGCTGTACCATCTCTGGGATGGTCAGTGCCTGTAGGTAGCGTGTCCAGTCGGCATTGGACACAGACATCGGGGTAGGCGCGGCGCTATAACTGCCTGTCTTACGGATAGCGGGTAGTACTTCTGATGTAACCCACTTGCGGAAGCTATGTTCACATGTGCCTTTCTTCATCGCTTTACGTGTGCGTAGGGCGATAGCGTACATTCCGCTTTCATTAATTATGTTTATTTCGCCCCCGCCACCGTTCAATTTAGACCGCCCTATGTTAAACATAGACCGCTCGTCATCATCTAATGACTGAATTGCCTGAGTAGTATTCTTGATATTTAAAACATCACAAATATCTTTAGCGACGAACCAAGGCTCATCATTAATAGTGACTACGCGAACAGGCTGGTCGTGAAAGTTAAATGTAGCCATCTCTTTATTTTGTTGATTACTCATCGTAGTGGTTCCTTTTATCGTGGTGGCTGAAAATGTGGGGGATATGTCTCCCCTAAGAGAGTTGTTTAATCGATCGGTGGTAGTAGTAGACCGACACGCTGATAGAAGGTCTGAGTGTGCTCACCGCTATGACGGTCTTTGAATAGCGGTACTAGTACACGCTGCTGGTCACCGTTCTCATCGTAGTAGGTCTTTTCTGCGAAGTGGCTGACATCGATATCATGATAGTAAGCGGGCAGCTCTACACCGTATCTACTACCCACTGCTGATGAGGTGCATTTGTTTCTTTGCTCTTCTGAGATGCTAGGCACGTAGATACAGCGTGTTGTGGTTTCATCATTGCTGTTGGTTACACTTCGTCTAATAATGCAAGCCTCTATCATTTGCACCTCTGGTGCTGACTCGCTAAGCGTCTGCTCAAAGTCGCTACATGCCTCATCAAAGTCGATGTGTGATTCATCATGGCTCGCCAAGTCGTCATATACTGCACTGATCGTCTGCTCTATATCGGAAAACGCCAGCTGTAAGTCTTTACGATTGATACTAATAGTTTCGCCTTGTACCGCTTGGGTGAGATGCGCCATCATCGCCGTACGGGTTTGGAGCTTGTCTAGTGTGGCTAGGATTGGATTGAGTTGTGGCATCTTGGTGTTTCCTTTCAGGTTGGGGTTGAGTCAATCACGGTATATTTACCGCTCGGAAAGCGTAGTTTTACCGTTGGTACGGTGACATCCTTTTGTTTAAAATTAGGCTGATCGTGGTGGATAATGATCTGCTCTGAGCGCTCTAACAAAAACTGTCTGATGGCGGTTGCCTCCTGACTGATCCCTGCTAGGCGCATGGCGAACTCGAATCGCTCATGCTCTGGGTCATTCATATAGCTATATAGACGACGATCACGGACGTTGTCCCAGTTCTTATGCGTCATCGCCAGTCTCCTGACCTATACTGTCTGACGGCTGTAGCAGGGCGGCAAACTTAGCCATAAAGTCCTCATCGTGCTGCTGGTAGAAAGCGATGATTTCGGCGATCAACTCCTGCTGCTGCTTACCTGTGTCCATCGCCTTGTACTGGATGTATTTGCGCTGTGATTCAGGCAAGCGCGTGGCAAACATTACTTGTGACATCGTGGATACTCCATAATTACGTTTTGTGATAAAGTGCTAACTGTCTTACGAGCTAACAATTGCATTATTACATATGATAATTCGTATGTAAATAGGGGATGTATGGAAAATCATATTAAATCTACGGAAGTATCTTCTTCATCTGAAAATATCGCTGAACGTTTAGTAAATGAACGTAAACGTTTAGGCTTAAAACAGAAGGAAGTGCAAGACGCCTTAGGCGTTGCTTACTCTACGATGTCTAGGTTTGAGAATGGGCATAGGCTGCCTGATTTGAGTCTGGTTCACACGCTTAGTGGGTTAGGATATGATATTTCGTACGTGATAACTGGCAAACGTCTGGATGAGTCTGCTAGTGATCTGACTGAGGAAGAAATGCAGTGGTTAGAGCTATATCGAAATAGCCAGCGGCGTGCTGAACTGGTGAGGCTGATAAAGGCTTACGAGTCTATGGAGTAGATGATGATAGATAGTGATCGATTGATAAGGAAAATGAGGAGTGGTGTAATAGATTCGCTAGAGGATGCGTGGTACGGTATGGCTTACGCTGTAGAATCATCATTGATAGCTGGTGGTGCAAAGAAAGGCGAATATACGGTGATGGATCTATACTCTCTAGCACAACCGTTTGTACTAGAGATGTGGAAAGATAAAAGTAGAAATATGGATTATGATTCGGCATTTGAAGAAGTTAGCAAATCATCCTCACTTAATCCTTAATCAGCCTTATAACGTTATTAATATTTCTGATGCGTTGCTTGTTACCTGTGAAATATCCTTAAAAATAACTTCTAACTGCTCCAGTGATAGCGGCTCTGCATGAGGCGCAAGCTCACATAACTGACCAAGTATGTGAGCGTAAGCAGCTACTCTCGCTAGATCGTCGGCTATGGTTGCGGTGTTGATGCTGGTACTGTTTACTGTTTTATTATTAATCATACTGATTGTCTTCTTAGACTGGTTAGTTTGACTAACTTTTGTTCTGTTAATTGATATTAGTTCAAGGTAGACTAATGTTTTTTATTGGAGGATAGAGCGATGTTAAAACGAGCTGCAGTGTTGATGTGCATGTTCGCTATTACGGGATGTAGTGAACCTGAGCCACAGGTAATAGATCTAGATAAAGCAGCTGCTGATGCGGGTCTAGCTCCTGAAGATTATAAAGTGCATGAAAATGGAACTATCCAGATTTATTCTAAAGTTGGTACTGAGCAGGAGAATGTCTCATGGTATCAAGACGATCTAAGCGAACCAGTAGAAACTGTTGGTATGTCGAATGCTGATGCTATTTTGGCTAGTGCTGGACTAGAGCCTGATGAAGTAGAGAACTTGGCTGACACTGAAGGCCAACCAAAAAAGCTTTATGTTATTAATGATGAAACACCTTTGTCTGCTTTGTTTTCTCATAGTCCTAACAGTATAGAGTTAAATTGGTATCAATTTTCAGACAAGCCTGAAACGACTGAAAACAGCCAGCAGAGTTTGAAAGATACTTATAAGCTCGCTAGAGCTATGGCAGGTCGTGAAGGAGCTGAGGCGATAATGTACTTATCTAATGGCGGTAAGTATCGTAGTAAGCTAATTGGTGGCTATCCTGCTACAGGGCAGTGTAATGATGGTGTTTGTTTTGTTCATATAGATTTGAGTAGTTAATATTAATAAAAATAAGGTTGAATATATTGATTGATATATCTCTTATAAATACATTGATAGAAGATTTGGGCTTCTATACGATAATGACACCTCTACTTGTAATTACAGCAATCTTTACTTTACCAAAATTTGTAGATTCAACCACATACTTCAAATCTCGAAAAATAAAATATATGAATGAAGCCCTTGAGTCCAACTGGGTTGACAGCGATTCCAAAAGAATTTTTAGTGAAAGTATTTCTAGAATGTATTTGTATAGTAGTCTAGGTATAAAAGCTAACAAAAAAGAAGTAGAGGAGATATTAAGAATTTACGACATGTTGAATAAAAAATTTAATGCTGTTGAAATATACTATGCACTTAAAATTATATCTGAGAATTTTTTTACTTTGTCTCTAGAAAAAGCGAAAGAGGAATATGAGAATACTGTAATACAATCTATAACAAATAAGATGCTCGTTTTTTTAACTGCGTTTTCTATAGTCCTTTGCTATACGTATTTTATATATCATCTAATTTATGCAATAAGCAACGATATTTTCTTTACTAAAGATTATCTCCTTAACGATTTCTCATCTATCATGGGTGTAGTAATAAGTACGATAGGTTTTTTTATTTCTTACTTTTCAGTCAAAAAGCTTAAAAATGCTAGAAAAATTATGGCATGTCATATTGGTAGTTTAGAATGAGTCATAACAGTGTCCCTTCGGACACTACGTTCCCTTGCTACGATTGTTTGATCGAGTGATACTAGACCCATCAAACAACGGCAGCCCCTGAAATGGCAGCCACTCAAGGAGAACACCACGATGACAAATCTAACAATAGCAAAAGCCCAAAACGAAGAACTAGTAGCAGACGGCGGTTATGACAATATTATTGACGTTGTTAAGGATGCTAAAAGCAAGCGTTTTTGGGAATTAGAAATGCTTACCGATTGCGAATTCGACTGGAGAGCTGCAGCTCAAGAAGAACTTAATAAACGCGCCGCTGCTATTATTTTTAGTCAGCTAGATACCGACGATCTAATGAGTATTGCCATCGGCGAGATTGATATCAATGAGCTTTATCGTAAGTCTTAGAAATTACAAGCCAAAAAAAGCCCCGCTAAATAGCGGGGCTTTTTTTGGCTTGTAATAGAAAGTTTTCATTAATTCTTTAGAAGAAATATTAGTGATCTATATGTGTATCAATACTAGTAAATTGAATGAAGAAGGCCTAATATCATTAATAAGTTGTTGTGATGACTAATTCTTTAAATTTTGGAGTGATTAATAATGTTAGAAAACATGGCTATTTATTTGATGTTTGGTATGAGAGCGTTAATCTTCTTACTGATATCGCTATTGGTGGGAACTGTTCTCTTTATAAATGTCATACCTGACTCGTATAGTTTGTTTAGTGGAATGGTTGATTTACAGCCTGCAAAGAGAATACTTTTCACGGGATTCTTAGTAGTAATATTAATAAATTTTATTAAAATTTGGTACGCTGATTATCAGAGACAGTATGTACCTCATTGGTTAAGATGAAAAAGCCCTGCTAGATAGCAGGGCTTTTCTTATGGTCTTGTCAACATACTATTTACATCTATTTGCAAGCCATTCAATATGTTCATATAAGTTTGGGTTGTTTTCTGCATTTCTAATCTTATTAATAGTTGGCTTTGTCTGCTGCCAAACTCTTAAAAATCTTGATTCGTAAAGAGACTTGAAGAGCTCCTCATCAATAATTCCCTGTCTAATACTCAATGCTAAAAACTCGTATATATTTAAACAATGAATGAAAGAGTTTTTTAAATCTACTATCTCTTGATAGTTGCTGTCAACTCCTTCTATTGGTTTCTCAAAGATTATGTTTTCTAAATCATTTACATACATAATAGCTTTTTTACTTTGTGAGAAATCCAAATCTTTTTCTAGGGAAAATAATATATCCATAGAAGACTTGCGCTTAGTTTCGATGCTACTCACTAATAACGAGAAAGAGGTCAGAAGTAGACCTATAAAGGCAACTGAAGAAGATAGAAGTAATACAAAATTGAAAGAATCTAATGAATTTGTGATTTCTAGGAAGACGATATAGTACGAGCATATTATTGTTAAAAGTATAGGTAGGCTAATCAGAGCGTAAGCTAAATATCCGTTTCTATTGACTACAAGATTTTCGTAATTAAAAGGATTGCTAAGAAATTTTTTTACCCATGATTTCTTATGCGTCATAAAATTTATCTCATTTAAATTAAGATGCTTGGGGCTGAAATACACACCACGATATGTGTCCGCCTTATTCGTGCAAAGCCTTATATCGGCGCTCCCAAGCAAGTGTTATTATAACTTATCTAGCAAAAAAATGTTTAATTCATGGAGATAAAATATGGACCCATTTGCATTTGCAACAATCGTAGGACTACTTGCTACTTTTCAGTCTGGTAGAGATGGTAGAGAGGGGAAGAAAGACTTGGAAAGTTTTAAGCAGTGGTTGATTGAAAACAATCATAGCAACATGATCACTATTATTGACAGTAATGAAAGCTTGCAACAAGACCTTACTTCTTTTATGAACCAAAACCATGAGCAGGTGATGACTCAATTATCTACGCTAAATAATCTCATGGTCTCCTTGGCAAGTCACATGGAGGGTTTGGGTAGCATTGCTTCACGCCTTACCCCTAATAGTGGGTTATCCGAACAAGCTGTCGATGTATTAAGACAGTTCGTCATGTCAGGTTGCACAAAGATGCATCGTTTCATTTCAAGGACGTTAGGTGTAGGTTCTACAGATGATTATCTATTAGAGTGTGAGGAAGTACCTGATAGTATTGAGTATAGCGAACCAAGATTCATCGAAGATGATATAAATAGCTTAGTGAATATAGGTCTTATCACTTTGTCTAAAACTTCAAAAGATAGCATTACCTACACAATAACTCGTCAAGCAATTCGATTCATAGATGCGATTGATAACAATCAATGAGTTTACTTAGTCGAAGCCAATAAATCTAGCTGAGTTGTCAACCCACCAGATTTACTATAGTTATGCGTCGCCTTGTCTACCGTCCATTTTAGCGCGTCTATTTCTGCTTTAAATCCTTGTAATGTAATAGGGCTTTCAGTAGTCACGGCAGGGTAGGCGTAGGCTGTGCTAATACTAAACTTGGCTTGTTCATCCTCAATGCGTTTCATCTCCGCCGTCGCTGCAGCAGCTGCGGCTTGTTTACTTTTATACGCGCCTTTTAGTCTTTTCGTCTTAGTATTAGGGTCATCGCCACCGCCGCGTTTTTCCACGTTACCTGCAGTTGCTGTCTTTTTGGTGGCTTTTCCTTTGTCCTGGTAACCCGCGGATACACCTGTGTAGTCGGATTGTCTGTCCTCAACACTGTAACGATATCTGTCACCCGTCTGACGTGTGATAACCGTAATATTCAATGCGTGTCCACTGCTACTGACATTGCTATTTGCGGTAAATACGAGTAGCTTGCCGTGCTTGATATTGACCACTGCGCCGTATTGATGACAAAGTCGTGTCAATAGATGAATGTCTGACTCATCGGTCTGGTCAACATGACCGACATCAATACTAACAAGCTCCGGCTTAATCGATAACGTTAGCTGTTGGCGCTTGGCGACTGCTTCAGCAATTTCTCCCAGTGTTTTATTGTGATACGACTGACTACGACCAGACTTCAATGATGACTTAAAGTCAGCGGATTTAGCAGTAATACTTATGGTGTCGGGTGACCCTGACCACTCGCAGCTATCGACAATATAGGTGCCCATGTCGTGTACGCCTGCATCCTCAAACCCCATCCAACACTGCAGCTTGACGCCGCGCTTGGGTAGTGCCAATGCGCCATCATGATCATCTAATGTGATCGCCAGCTCATCAGCATCAAGGTTCTTATTATCAGTGACAGATAAAGTCATGAGCCGTGCCATGACCTGATCATTGAGCGGTCTGTCATCAGCTGTTAACTTCAGTATTGGTGTCCGTAACACGCTATGCTCCCTGCGCTGGTGTGTTTGGTTCAACGACTTTGTCTGCTTGAATACGGTCATCGTCCACACGCATGAGCTTCATCGTACCGTCAATCTTGCGAGCTATGCCGATATTGGTAATGTGTGAGCGCGTCTCATCAATCGCGGTAATGGCAAACACGCCATAGATGTAACCACTACCATCTATCAGCACATAGCCACTACCGCTGTCTGCCATCTCTGATAAATCATCAATGGATTGACGATTGCCAAAACCGTGTGACTGATAAATCAAAAATGGGATAGTAACGGTCTCCTCACCTGCACCTGTAAACTGATGCTGATCACGACCTTGGGCAATGGAGTTGCTAGCATGAGACCAAGACCGGCTACGCTGTAACTCACTAAAGGTCATGGTATCAACATCGAAGACAAACTGTCCTAAAGATAGAAGCATTACCATTGCTCCGCTAGATCATAAAGTGCTGTGTTATTGGTTGATTGACTACGCTGCTGTTTGGCCAGCGTCGTAGCTACTAAGTCGGCGATCTGCTGCTCAGACTGACCGGGTTGCGCGTAAATATTAAATGTGTTGATTATTGGCGCTTGATTTTGACTACCATTAGCGCCACCCATCATTGCTGAAGCACTGATCGGCTTACGATTGTCAAAGCGAATCTCACTGGTGTCCATCGCATCGCGTAAGTTGTTACTGGTCGTAAGCATTGATGCCACAGGGCTGTCATTAGACAATATGCCTTGATTAAGCCCTTGCATCATGTAACCACCATAACCGCGAAACACACGGCTAGGGCTTTTGATTACCATGCCTTTAGTGCCAGTAAAGGCTGATTTGATACGATTGGCTACGCTAAGGATTGAATCAACGACAGCAGTCGCTTTACCTACAATGCCATTCTTTAAGCCATCCATAATCTGACCGCCCATCGCTGACATCTGAGCCGGTAACCCTGCCAAAAACGCCATCATGCGGCTTGGAATACCAGCTACATAGTTAATCGCAGCACCACCATGCACAACAATCATTGCCGCAAAGGTGCCAATAGCTGTGCCAATAGTCTGTAGCCCTAGCGCCAGTGCGCCTACTAACCCAGCAACGACTTGACCAATTAAGCTAACAATCGTCCCTAAAACAAAACCGAACTGACTGCCATAAGATGTTGCTGTGGCTAATTGCGAATCGGTCGCTTGGAATGGCGCAATCAGTGACATCAGTGCTGAGCCAAGCCAAGTGATACCTGCAATAATTAAATCTAATACGGGGCGTAGTGGTGCAAAAGTGGTCGATAGCATAGAACCTAAGTTGCCTAAGGTTGCTTGAAGCGGTGCTATACCCTGCATGAACCCTGTCCACATTCCTGCAAAAAATGCTTTGACCGGTTGCCAGTACTTAATCAGTAATAGTCCAGCAACGGCAATGGCCATAATTGCCCAACCAATCGGCGTGGTGACCAGTGCCACTGATAACTGACCTAGCGCTGTAATCAAAAACGGCACGGCGTTACGTGCTAAGAACCAAAAGGTCCTGCCAAATAGTTTGCTGAACCACAGCAGTGCTTGTCCCATTAGCTTGAACTTACCCCAAAATGATATACCAAGCTTGGCTAAGATAGCGTTGAATATCATGATGCTTGCGCCAAACTTGATAAAGCTCGCCGCCATGCTGAAAAATGTACCAAACATCAAGGCAGCACCGTATTTGACAGCCCAGATTGCAGCGTTAATCTTGATGAACTTAAGTGCTAAGGCACCAATAGTCTTAACCAATTCGGGATTGGCTTGAGCCCAAGCTGTTATTTTATTGATTATCTCCGTTACATTCGTCACCACTGCTCTTAACGCACTATTGAGTGCACCGCCTTCACCACCCAACGTGATAGACATAGATTCCCATGCGCCTTTCATTTGATCTATATCGCCAGCTAAGTTATCCATTCTGGTTGCTGCTACTTTGCCTGCTAAATCCTTAGCATTCTCTAACTCTTTCGTAAATTCAGTAATGTTATTTACGACTTTTCCAGTATTCTTATCGAGTACCTGTGAATTAGCCACTAAAACTGCAAATTTGGATAAGTGCTCTTCACCAGCCAAACTTTTAAATATGTCGAACTTTACATCATCGTTTAGATTCTTGGTCTTTTGATTGATCTCAGCGAGCACTTCATCGATTTGTCGCATCGTCCCGTCTTTATTGACAGTTTCAATCTTTAGGCCACCTAAAGCTTCTCTAACAGGTTTAGGGGTGGACGCAAGCCTTGTCAAAATTGTACGAATGCCTGTACCTGCTTCGCTACCTTTAATATTGTTATCGCCTAATATACCCATCATTGCGCTGGTTTTTTCAATACTTGTGCCGTAAAGTCTGGCAATGGGAGCGGCATATTTCATAGCCTCGCCCAAATCTTCAATGCCCACTGCAGATTTGTTGGCAGTAGCTACCAACACATCATTCATCCGACCAATTTCCTTTGCTTCCATACCAAAGCCGTTAAGTGTACCTACTGCTATCTGCGCTGCCAACGCAAGATCGACTTGTCCTGCTGCAGCTAAATCCAAAGATCCAGCTAAGGAGTCCATGACTTGTTTGGCTGAAAAACCCCCAGCCGCTAGTTCAAACTGTGCTTGGGCGGCTTGGCTTGCAGAAAATGCTGAGCGAGCGCCTTCACTGATCGCTTGCGATCTAAGCTTGGTCATCTCAGCTGAGGTTTTTTCTAACTCAAGCACCGCTTGGTTTGCACTCATCTGCTTGTCAAATTCGATAGATGGCTTAAGTACTTGATAACCTACTAATGCTGCACCGCCGAGCGCAACAGCGCTATTCAAAACCTCCTGCCGCATCTGCTTTCTTGTTGCTGCAAAAGATTTGGCTAAGCCATCAGCCTTGCGCTGTACAGCGACTACACTCTTAAATACTAGAGCAAAGTCTGTAGCTAGCCCTTTGGCGTGTTGCCTAGCAGTCGATAATAGGCTATTAGTACGGCCAAGCGGCTGATTGACTCGACTAAGCCCTGAGTTATTGACTTGCGCCAAACTACTATTAAACGCATCGACTGTACGTGTCGCACGTTCGAACGACCTTGATAGTTTGTCAGACTTATCAATAATACCGCGCAGTGGCGCGGAAATATCATCGATCAACTTGAGTGTTGCTGATAGATCTAAGTTGTTCACCATATGACACGCCTATCAAAAGTTATTTATCAGTTTCACTACGCTTACGGGCCTTCTCGTGCCAATCCATTAGCTCATCTATATCCATGTCCTCACAGTCTGCCGGTCGCCAATGGAACACGACCGCCAGATCTGCAATCACGTCATCTACGCAGTGAGGGATTCTGCTTTCTCGGCGGCTTTGGTTGTTTCGGCTTCCTGACGCGCTTTCGCTCGCTGGTCCTTGCTGGCGAAAAAACCAACCACCGCTGTAGAAATTCTTAAAAAGTCAGCAGGGTCTAGGGCAGCAACTTCGTGCTCTGTGAGTGGTGGTGTACTCACGCGAGGTACGAGTTTGATCACGGTATCGACATCGAGCTTGAGTAGGTCAGACAGAGATAGACCGCGTAATGCGCCAGTCTTGGGTTTATTGATATTGACTTCTGCGATAGTCAAATTGCCACGAACGATAGGACTATCAAACTCAACGGTTTCGATATCTGGATTGGCGGGCAATGCTGGTGGAGTAGCTACTGATTCTAAATCTTCTCCACGAGCCACCTTCATTTCCATTTGTTCAAGTTCTTCATACGACAAACTAGGGTTTTTCTTAAAAGCTTCAGCAACTGCAGGTGATAGCGATGCGCTTGAGAACTCGGTTGCGGTGTCATTCTTCTTAGTCATAAGGTTGTCCTGGTCTATTTAATTGTTTGAGTAAAAGTAGTATTAAAAGATTGACCATGTTTGGATGACAGTGACCTTAGTGTCATTACCTGAAGATCGTCGCCTTGGTGAGCCGTCACCTCACCAACTAGCTAATCGCCATTTATCCAAACGCTGACGGCTGGTCAAAAGAGTTATAGACCTAACTTGGCGTTAATTTCGCCTGTCATGTCTTTGCCTGCGACGATGAATACACCGTTCACAAAGTCAACTTCGAGCAAAGTAATGCCATCATCAACAATCTTGAGGTAAGTCACGCTATAGGTCAGCTCATGCTCGTTGATACTGCCCAACTCAAGCTCACCTAAGGGTAAGTTAGTCACTGAGCCACGCATGTACACATCTCGCACAACGTGGGTGCACGTGTCTTGACGCTCATATGCACCGATATAACGAATAGGCAAGGCGTCAACGCCGCAATAAGCCAGCTGCATAATGTGACGGGCATCAACACCTGTGTAGGTGATGGTCGACTCCATCGCCTCGAAGCCCATATCCAATTTGATATCGCCAATCATACCGGCAGCCCGGTAGTCTTCCGTCTTTTTGACAATTTCAGGTAGGTTGATGGTTTTGGCTGTGCCGGCGTAGCTGTCACCATCGACACGGACGTTAAAATTTTTGAGTACTGCAGGCATCTGTTTTGCCATTACGTGTGTCCTTTTTATCTAATAGTGAGTAGGCTAGGCGGCTTGTGCGATGAGCTTGCCAAAGTCGATTAAGTAGCGGTCAGTAATACGTTGATTGAGACCTAAGTTCTCAAGCGTCGGGACAGGGGTGTAGTCGTAATCTACCCAGAGTTTGCCTTGGCTCAAATCCTGCGGATTGTTTAACTCCTCGCTGTACCAAACCGCCGCGCCAATGAGCCACCCTCTAGATACTGTCGCTCGCAGCTTGGCATTGATACTGTCAATAATATCGCCCGCTAGCGCTACGGTCATAGGCTGGTCGATGAAGGGAAAGCAGCCATTGATAATCGTATCGAGCAACCACTGTGCGGTTAGAGTGCCTGTCTCAAAAGCAAAGCGCGGATCTGCTGAGCAGGTGCGATTGCCCCAGAATCGGAATCCTTCATGCTGGATAACCGATGTCACTTCATTGGCATTTAAGTAGCCCACTTCGGTATTTGGGTCTTCTAAATCCCAAGTGCGTGGCTGTACGATACCGTTGACACCCGGCACAGGAATATTAGAGATGGATTTGGTAAAGCTCGCAGGAGTCGTTTCATCGATCATGACGCGCATTGCAAGTGCGGTGGCGATGATTGGGGTTTTGACTTGTTTTAGCATTTTGGATTCCTTTTAAATGAGCAAGTAGTTATTTCTCAGTTAGGCTAGTCATTAGAAAAAATGTTAAAAGAAATAGTACCGTTCGAATTTATTAAACCATCGCCTTGTAAAAACATATTTGAGAACTCTTTTTGCGCTTCCGACGGTATCAAACGCACTTTTTTGTTTTCAGCTACCACTGCTCCTATACCTATGACGCCAGGCTCAGGCTCGAAAAAAGACACTTGACCGTCGAACAGGATGGATCCCAACAACAAGTCTTGTGACTTGTCAGCATTGTAAATAACGCCATTGATTTCTACAGCAAAATAAGCCGTTGCGTTGTTTGCACCATTCTTTTCATTATTAATTTTTACAAGCGGATTGTAAGGTAATTCCGTAAAGTTAGGCGGTATGTCATCAAAACCTGAACTGCCACCCCCTTCAGGCTTTCCCGGCAACCCCCACTCACCATCAATGATGCAAAGCTCACGGTCGCCATAAGTATCACGTAATGCAGTAATCAACGCTTTATCTGTGATAAGTGTGCCGTCTACATTACGTGGTGAGGCATAAACCATGGCACGGCGGCGCTTAGCGATAGATACGAGTTTGAGCACGACATCAGGCGTGTCAATTTCTGGCGCACCTAAACGTTTTGGCATCAGACCAAAGCGAGATTGGCAGGTCAATAGCACGTCTAAAGTATCGACATCGAGTGGTTCGGTTACACGTAAAATGACGACTGTCGGATTGTAGATATCGCGTATCGACTGTAGGCAATCGCGGAGTGTGCCAGTTGTGCCTGCTTTGTCGATATTGTCTTGCGTGATACCGGTCAAGAGTACTGGTGTATCAAGCGGATACATGTCGTCGTCAGCATTAGTGCTAGTGACAACCAAACCAATTACGCTGACGTTGGCATTGCGCATCGGCAAGATGCCTTGGGTTTTCTCTTGAGCTGAGATGCCGTGATGAAATGCTGCCATGAGGTTTTCCTTTGCTTTTAAGTTAATTAAAATTAGCGACCTTTGGTTACGCCGCCTGATAGATTATTGATAGTGACGTTGCCTTCTTTGACATAACCTGCGAGTCCGCCTTGCGCGGCTGGTGTGCGGAATAGGTTTAATTCGGTCGTGTCTACTTTAGCGATTCGTAATTCGTTATAACCAGTACTGTCGGGCGTTGATATTGCCATGTATTCAGGAATGGTTGAACCTGCCTGACCAGCTTCGCCAACATTACCGCCGTCACCGCCTTTCACATCGTTATAAAAATCTAGCTCGGTAGTGTACGTGTCGTTATAAAAATTTGAGCCGTTATCTGTCGCGCCTGAACCGTACCACTCGTTAAGCTGCGCTCTACTAGCGGGTTTTTGTATGATAGCTCTTGTAAAGCGCCATTTTTTACTATCTGCTAGCTGGTAATTATCGCCATACATTTGAGCGTCAAAAGGCGAATCCCACACGTTAGCACCGCCGCGACCACCAGTAAGCAACGCGCCGTCTTTGGCCTCGTAACTCATCATAAACTCACCTTGGCGCTGCATTTCAGCGATATTCACGTTCTCTAATCTGTTGCCATACCCTGCAATGCCGTTAAACAACGAATAATCATCACCATTCATATTAGGTAGCGGCAAATTGATAACGTCGAGGAAGTTGTTACGATAAGCTGTCTCGTTTGACACATTCGACCACGGAACAGTAACCACATGGTCAATGTGATCGTAACTCGTTGTATGGCCGCCGCTTGGGGTTTTTACCGTACTATCCCGCCAGTCAAATCTAACGGCATACACGCCATTTTCTTTTACAATAGGATCAGGATTTGGGTATTGTGGCGCACCTCGCCACAAGTTAGCGTCTACTTTTGCCGTCAAAACAACATCATTAACCCCTAATGCTGGGTAGTAGTCGCTAATGTCAAGTTTATGGCGTTTGTTAAACGCTTTAACCCCTGTGTAGTTATAAGTCGCTTCACCAAACGGTGCACCGCCGCCCACGCCAGCCTCAACCACACTGTAAAACATAAACCTATAGTCGTAGTCAGTGCCACTATAAGCTGGTAATACATAGCTTTTATCTACCAAAAAGGCGCTACTACCACCGCCGCCACCGCCGCCGCCAGCAATAAAGCCGTAATTCTCTATAGTCATGCTTCCTTTGGTTGCCGTTCCACCATCACCACCCGCAATAGCGGGTATTAGTGGGTGAACTCTTGAAGCGTAGGTGTCAATAGCTAGTGGCGTATAGTTGTCCTCAACCGTTCTTGCGCTACGCCCAGCATCACCACCGCGTCCAAAAATACGACCGTGATTTTCTACAGTGGCTTGCGATCCTATTGGCCAGTTAATGCCCGCTTCTATGGCCGCCGTATCGGTGTCGGGTGCGATAATGTCCACGCCTGCGTCCACGATAAATCGCACAGTTTCAGTAGATGATGGGTAGCTACCTGATTGAGCTTTGTAATACTCAGCGAGATCGATACCGTCAGTTGTTGACTGACTGATATGCATGACAGTTTCGTGGTGGCCAGCGTCATTAATCGGTACGTTAATTGACAAGTTAGCCGGCGCACCCACAGTCAATCGCACGTGATTTTGTGATTCTTCGATATTGTCATCAGATGTGGTTGTAAAGTTAATAATAGCTTGACCGTTATTCAAAATAACCGTTCCGCTTTCTGTTTTTTCAGGTACAACAACATCATTGGTATCACCGTTTAACGCACCTTCTTTTACTATCCAATCGAGGATTTGCCCATCAGGTAAATTACTGGCTGTAACCGTAAACCGTACTGCAGCCCCTTCATTAATTGAGATTTTGTCTGCCGCCACTTTCCAGACGGTTTCAACCACGGTCGATGGATCATAGCGCTCAAACAGGTAGCTGGTATAAATAGGGTAAGTGTGTGGGCGGTCAGTTGTGGCAAGCTCTGTATTGCCGCGCTGCCCCAGTGTGAGCATAGGCTGACCGATGTAAGCATCGCCATCTTTAACAGCCACTAAACCAATACCTTCTAACCTCCGCCAGTGTGTTTCAAAACCAAACATCGCGTCAAATAGAGGCTTGGGATTAGATTTACTGTGTGACCAGTAGGGATAGCCAAACGGATAAGCCAAATCTAAGAATTGAGCAAAGCGGGGATTGCTAACAAAATTATTAGACACCCATGCTTGCGTCGCTGTCACGACGTTGGCATCAATCACTAAATTGACATCAGGATTGTCAATACTGATAACAGCCTTAATACGATAATCAACAGTGGCAGTAGAGCTGGCAACAGGCTTTTGCAACTCTGGCACTTGACCGACCCAAATTAAGCTACCTTCGCTATCAATTAAGCCAATCTCACGTATCGCCCAGCCACCTTGATCTTGCGGAACGATACAAGTAATCTCGTATTGTCCAACAACCGCCGTGGCCGCAACGCCATTAACAGCAGCTTGATAGCGTTTACTAACCAGTACTTGCTGATCAAGACGTTGGCTAAAATCAACATTGACGCCTTGCCCAACAGCAAATTCAGCAATGCGTACCGGCTGACCGCCAGCAGATGCAGCTGCTGCAAGCTTTTGTTGTCCAAGCGTGGTTAGTAAGAGCTGGTAAGTCATGATGAGCCTTTAATTAATAGTTAGTTTGCCAATATTAAAGTTGTTCGATTAGGTCGTACCAGAACCAGTACCTTCGCCGTTATCAATAGGAGGTAAACCTAATCCACCACCGTTTTCGGGTGCGACGGGCATCAAAAGACGGTCAATAGCTGCACCGTCAAACACAATGACGTCACCTAGTTTTTTGATCGTAAACAGTTCTGAAGTATTTTCTGCAACTGCTAAGGTGCGCTTAGGTGCAGTAGTGTGATTGGCTAGATGCTCTGGAGTGAGCAACGTGTAAATGTTGATGTTGGTTGCAGTACTGGTGACAACCTCAACATGCACGGAGTCAAAACGAGTGCGTAATAATGCTGGATTAAAAATGATGTCAACATCAGTACGGGCAATGCCGTCATTCATAATCAGTGCTAAGTGACTTGCGGTAGCAATACCGTCGCCCTCAATTACGTCAAAATCAACAAGGTATGAACCACGGTCAGACAATGGATTGGTAACGGTTTTGGTTAAGCCTTGCGGCTGTTGATCATTTGGCATAATAAATCCTCAGTTAGTGATGGTTATTTCGACACCGACGGCTGGGACAGCGTAGGCGGCGATTGTTGCATTTACAGATGTACCAAAATAAATATCGTAATGAGCAGATAGGCGTTTAACGGCATCAACGACCGCACGGATTTGTCGTACTGAGTCAGTGATAACCCCATTCATGGGATTTACTTCGATGCTAAACGTGCCCGGTGTACCTCTTGGGGTTTTTTCAAACCACTCAATCACGCTGGTGTCGTAGTTCATGACAGCCAAAGCACGCTTGACAGCGCCTAAAGTGCCCTTGCGCTGGTGTACCCAAACTGAGTTTTTGACAACATTGCGCTGCGTCTCAATACTCCACGCGTCATTCCATTCATCAACGGACCAGGCGTAAGCCAAAAAAGGTAAATATTCGATAGGACAGTTTTCTGCATCCCAAATTAGGTCAAACGGTACATCTATCGATTCAAGTCTCGTTGTCAATGTTGCAAGTCCGCGCTCAAGCGGTTTGCTATTAGCTGGCAGTAAAGACAAATCAGTCATTGCTGCTTACCGCCGTAATATCATGACTGGTGCAATGTGCCACCTGTGACACGTCGACCAATACATCAGTAGCCGGGCTAATCAGCTCAATGCGACTGACGCCATTTACATCGAGCGCACCAATAATGCGACTGGTAGCGATGCGACGACCAGGCTTAAATTCGGAGCGCAAATAAGCACGCAAATTATCTAATCCTTGCTGTAGTAACAGACTTGGACTGATACCCGCCTTGATATAAATCACAGCATTAATTTGATATGACTTTGCAGTAGCACTATGTACGCGCACTAGGTCGGTTAGAGGACGCACATCATCAGCGGTCAGCGCAGCAAAAACATCGTTAATAGCACTTTGATCAACACCAACGGTCTTGGTCGCTTGCTCGAGCACGTCACCATCAATCTGGCCAGATAAATATACGTCTACCTCCGTGGGCGCGGGGCTGTGGACGGTAGCGTTAAATACTTGCGGACTGGCAGATAATGCGTGGAATAAATAAGCCCCAGCGCTACCGGCCTTGGTTTCGGCTTCGACTGACAATGCCAAGCGATCACGATAATCGGTATCGTCTTCTAGAATCTCAGGCGTAACAGGATTGGTTGTTAAATCTTCTACTTGTAAAACTTTGCGCTGTACGCGGTAATAGGTGACACCAATATGGTCAAGGTCAGCGCCATTGGCATACGCCAGCATAAGGCTACGAGCCGTACGATTAATCTCGCTCACTTTTAGGCTGTAGCGATAAGCCAATACTTCTAATATCTTGTTAACCGGCTCAGACTCTAATGCTAATGCCGCGTGTATCGGGTGATTGGCTGGGAATTTGGCAGCAAACTCGGCGCGGATTTCAATCAATTCGGCTTCAGGCGAAATGGGCTTGATTAAATTTGGTGGCGGCAAGCCCTGTAGGTTAATTGCGGTAAATACATTATTCATGTGGCCCCTCGCACTAAAGATAATGATGTAGTCAGCGTTGAGCTATCAGCACGGCGCATCTCAATCAATGTATTCCAGCCGCTATTGATACCATCATTAATCAAAGACAAGCTCACTTTGCTCACCTTAATACGTGGCTCCCAACGAATAAGGGCGGTCGCTGTGGCTGCCATCAGCTTCAGACGTGTGGCATCATTAGCTGGGGCGTCAATTAAAAAGGGCAGTAGGCTGCCATACTCACGGCGCATCAATCGTGTACCAAGCGGCGTGGTCAAAATGTCGTGTATTGACTGACGCAAATGCTCATCTTGATTTAATAGGTCGCCATTGGTGCGAGACATACCCGTTGCGTAGTTATTCATACGGGGTCACCAGACACATCAGAACCACTTCTAACGTTTTTATGACCGTGATTACCTAGTTTGATGTCTTTTGCATAAACTTCGTCATCTGACTTAATCGCTTCACTTGCGTGGATGCCTTTGTCGACTTGCAGACTGCCGGTCATACGCGTGCTTGGTGTATCCAATACAATGCTGGTTTTTGACTTGATAAGGGTCTCGCTGATATGGATTGTGAGTTGGCTTTTAACCACATCAATACTGCAAAAGTCAGTGTCGTTATAGCGGATGCGTATCTCATTTTGGTCGGTGCTCGGACTAGGGTTGTGTTCGCTATATAAGCTGATAACAGGGATAGCATTAGCCAATTCACCGCTTGGCGAGACCAGTAAGTATTGCTCACCGATACTAGGGCAGCGCCATACGCTAATAGATCCAGCAGCGATAGAAGGGATGTTTACCCAGTCAGTTACATTTTCGCCAACAGCTAGGCGCATCAAAGCACTGTCAGCATTGATATGCGTGACAGTGCCAATGGTGGCGATATTGTGTAAGCGGCGTTGGTTTTCTGCGTTCATAGGCATAGTCTGCATTGCAGCAAAGCCAAGTGCATCTAATGCTTAACCGCAAATAGGACTTACGGTTAAGTTATTGGAAACGATAAATCATATGATCTTCGTACGATGAGTTTTTATTCATCTGTGCTTTTAGACTAATCGTTTCGTAATTGCCAACTCGTTGCCAAGCGCAAGAATCATGCTCTCGCAGAAAATCAAGATAAGCTGGCAATTCACTTCGCGTACTGCTGAAGAAAATATAAGGTGGTCTTACACATTGCATCAGCTTTAAAAATTGCACCATTCCAAAATACTCTTTCTGTGCATAAGCGCCTTGCTGGGTATTGACGTAGGGCGGATCAAAAACAAGTAGCGTTTTAGGTTGATTAGCGTATTGAGGTATAAGCGTGTCGTATGACTCGCAAACAATATCTAAACCGGTCAAATAGTCATCTACAGCTGTGAAGTCAGTACGGCGTAAAGAGTTATATAGATGACTTGCATACAGCTCATCTAAACTGGTGGCATGTTTGCCGGCAAATAATAACCACGTTGACAATACTCGCAGGTCAATGTGGCCTTTGAATTTTTCGATCACGTCTATAACTTGAGACTTAATATTTCTATCTAAAAGCGTTTGGCGCGGGTAGTCAGCTAGTACGTCCATCAGTTGCCGGCGCAATCTGTTACTGTCATCAACGTGCTTTAGGCGCTCACAATAATTGTCAAAATCATTAAAGATAACCGTCGCGGCAGGTTTTAAATGTTTGGCGTTATTACTGAGTAACCCGCTACCGCCAAACACATCAATGATAGTCCAGCCTTCACCATTATCAGGAATGTGTTCATCAATCACTTGACGGAAGTGTTTTAAGAAAAATCGTTTCTGGCCAACGAAGGGAAGTGGCGCTTTATGTTGAAGACTTGGTGTTACTACATTGGAATCGCTCATGAGAGTCTCTTTTAGTTTGAGACTCACGGTCTTCTAATGAGACGCTCTGGGCGTTCTGTGTAGTGTTTAATTTTTTACATCGTGGACATTTGACGGCGACCACTGCCTCACCTGAGATGCGAGCTAATAAACGCCCACACTCAATACAACGAAAATCATGCATGATTAGTTACTCATTTAATAAAAATTCTCTTATCTCATTAATAATTAGTTCTTTATCATCATCTGACCAACCAATAGTTTTACGGACTGGATAACGTGTGGGTTTTGATTTTGGGTTAGGCTTGATGGTTTTGCCGTACTGGTGAACTGCCATGACTTCAGCAGTGCGACCGGCAAAACCAATCTCTGCACGCTTACTGCTGTATGCAGTTTTCAGCATCTTAGGCAACCGCTGAAACATAGCGCCTCGACTGATACTACCGACCTGATCACGTTTGCGCGGGGTAAAGCGCTTTCCGTCTGGATCTTTCTGCGCTTTGATACGGCGTTTCCATACAGTACGCATTTTGGTAGATATCTGCCTATTAAGCCTGGTCTTTTGCTGCGGGCTTAACTGCTGATTGATGTGGTTAAGCCAAGTCGTTAATTCGTCAAAGTTATCAGTCATGGTCCGACCGCGTCAGCTACATCTTTCGTTACCCAGTCTTCAAGGCTGTCAGACCAAATCTTGGGTAGGCAAAGATGGTAATCACCAGCTTCATTAATAACCAGTTTATCTACTAGACCGATATCAACAGTAAGATCATACGTCTCGGCATCTATGATTTCGCTATCAAAATTCAAGTCCGGTATCGGATAGCCTTTTGACTCAAACCATTTGCGGATGAAAGTCATTAAGCTAAAAGGATCGTTGTCACGGCAATCAATAAACAGAAAGCGCGCGATATAATTAATATCGCCGCTATTGGATGACAGCTCACCATTCACCAAAAAAAGATGTACTTTGTCTGCGGTCAGTTGCGCTGCAAACTTGGCAAGTAAATCGTCTTTTAGCTGCTGCAGGTATTTCATCTGTATCTGGCCTCAGCAGTTTCCAAGCGACCATGATAGTTATGTTTCTTATAATCAGGACCATTGTAGCCTTTGGCAAAGCCGTGCCAATCTTCACGCTGCAGCTCATCAACCAAACCAAAATGTTCAATATAACGACACATCGCTTCTAGTTGCTTGGCTTCAGATTCGTACATGTTGTTGATAAAATCTTGTAATGAGTCATAACCAAGCTCTTTCCACCAATAACCCATCACTTGACCAACGCCCCAACTGCAAGCTTCTAATGCACTATCGCGATGATACTTGGCAGCTTCATTCAAACGTTTGGTTTGTTCACGGTATAGGCCATAACCACCGGGTTGGGTAGGTTTCGACCAGCATAAATCAGGACGCTCTTTCATCGCGCTGCGGCGAACGGTGTAATAGTAATGCTCACCTAAACGCTCATAAAACACATGACGTTCAAATAATATAGTTGGTGTACCATCGTCGTTAAATCCGTTATCACGACCTTCAA
This sequence comes from Psychrobacter sp. G, assembly GCF_000418305.1. Taxonomy (NCBI): domain Bacteria; kingdom Pseudomonadati; phylum Pseudomonadota; class Gammaproteobacteria; order Moraxellales; family Moraxellaceae; genus Psychrobacter; species Psychrobacter sp. G. Next base: position 2,280,255 of record NC_021661.1, on the reverse strand, counting down.
CATCAACAATAGCTTTCAAAATAGACGGGCGGAGTCCTAAATCCTTAGCGGCGATAGTAATATCTTTGTCGTTTAATTTCTTAGACATTATCAATCCTCGTTTCTGAAAACATTATTTAACCGTGCAGTAAAGTTTTGAGCTTTGGTTGCTCTACTTTGCTTAAGGAGTAAATGCCATGACAAGTACATCGCGGCAACGAGTGCTAAGCACCCAAAGCGTATAAACATGTAACGCACAGGGAGTTTGTCACCGAGAATGCTAGTGTCATAAGCAAGATAGACAAAGCAAACCAGTGCATAGCATGCCAACACACGAAATGCCCACCAGCCCACACTATCGTGACAGCGGGTACGCATTAGCATCCATGACAGCATGAGTGCCGCCAAAACCACTGCAGATATATTGATAATGACCATCATTTGCTGATCCCTAATAATTTAGCAGCCCAATCTGGTAGTATCTCCACCATTTTTTCCGACTTAACAACAGCAACGACCAGGCGTAAGAAAAAATAGCCAATACCAGCCCACAGAAAGCTGACGAGTAAAACAACGTCATCGCTGCTATTGATATAACCCATCAGCTCTAAACTGCCACGAGTGAAAAACAAACCTGCGCCAAACCCTAATAGAATATGGCCAATACTAGTCGCAGAAGGTGGAAACTTTTTGTCTTCGCCGAATGCCAAAAAACTACCTACAGCGCCAATGACAGTCGCTACTAACATAGAGGGCGTAAGGAAGGGCAGAGAAGCAGAAATCGCCGTATCAGCCTTGGCATGCGAGATTGTCAAAAACATCCAAACTGCGATGGCAGCAAGCCATCCAAGCGCACAACCTATACGCATTAGCCAGACTTTTTTAGTCGGTTTTTTCATGAATTAATCCCATAATTTGATAGATGGCGCTGCAGCTGTAGCATTGTCATCAGGCAAGATGATGATGGCTTGAGAGGACAGCAAAGCAAATGGCGAATGGTCAGTATTACTCTCAATCAGTTTTGGCAGCATACTTATAGATCGATTGGCATAAACGCGGTAAGCGATAGCATCAAGCGTATCGTTTGGTAATGCGCGTATCGTGCGCTGATATTGAGCCGTATTCATAACAGCTTCACACGATTTCGGCGACGGCCAGTCATGTCTGCAATGCAATGGCTAACCACACGACGTAATCTGTTGGATTTGGTCAGCTGCACATCACCGCTAATAGCGCCTTGGCTCGTCGTATCATAATCAACATAATTATCAGCAATAAGCGCGGCGGCCTCATTCATGATTGCGCGTTTATAAGTGCGTGCGAATTTGTCTGGGAGCATCCGTTTATCAGCTAGATGGCGCTGTAGAGTTAGCAGACTAAAAAAGGTGACAGGTAAGTCGCCATTGACCGTGTCATAAGCATTATCGATATAGCCTGCGATACGATCAGCGCCAAGCGTTTTATCAATCCGCATCAGCTGCACCATATCCTCTGTACTAACAGATGGTAGGTGAGCATAGTGATTAGGGACGTTTTGCGCTTGGACTTGTTGATTGATCAACATGACATTACCTGCAGATAAAAGAAAAGCGGTAGTCACTTTGACGTTGTTATGATGCGATCAGCAAATAGCATTGTCTTAGTGAGCCGCTTCCCGGGTGGGGTCGTTACTCTCCAGCTTTCTCAAGCTGTGTGAGGTCTTTTTTGCAGCCGACTTTGTCATCAAGCTTAATAGCTATTTCATAAGCGTGGATGGCATCTTCAGGCTTTGCATCTTTTAGGCTGTCACCAAGGACGCGATAAAGTTTAGCGCGGACTTGGTCTGGCATATCTTGTGATGTCGTACTGTCTATAGCGCGTTGAATTAAATCGGCATAAACAGCGGTGTCAGTATCTTTTTTGAGAATAAGCAGCTCATCTGCTAACTGTTCAACAAAAACAGTAGCGACATCACGGGTAAATGGCTCTGGCATCACAAAATCATTGAGTAACGCATACTCAGCAATATCGGTTGCCGTTTTAAAATCATGAGTGTCTAAACACCAAACCATCAGCTTAACGAGCATGTCATCTTGACCGCCAATGCCTTCAGCAATGGTGCCTTCAATCCAAGGCACATAAAATGGTAAGAACTCTTTCTTAAGTTCTGTTTTATGACTGATGGATTGAATGTTTGACAGATGCTGGTCATCGTTCCAGAACTTTAATTCGATATTGCTACCAGCATCGGGATTGGTGTCGCCATCAGACGGCGCATCACTGATAGGTGTCGATTGGCTGACCATCGTTGTACCCATGCGACGACCTAAGACCTGCGCTGATAAGCGTGGGTCATTATTAGCAGCTTTGGCTTTTTTAGCGGCGTTAGTACGAATAAAGTGTTCGCGTAAAGAGTTACTTTTCATCATTAACCCTCCAGCACAATGTTTTCAATCAATACTGTTTTGCTATAGTCTTCGACCACATAGCACTCATTAACTGATTGATAATCAGTAGTACGATCCCACTGTGGCTCATCAATAATGTGACGGCGCTGCGACCCACGTAACTTGTAAATAGACAGGTTGTCATGAGTAGTGATAAGGAGACCATTAGGCACAAAAAAGGCTGGAGTATCTACTGGTAGGGAGCCAAGCTGCTTTTTCTGATATAACGCGTTAGCAGCGATTTGCTCCGTCGGAGAATGGTTTTGATTAAGCAGTCCGACATATTTATCAGAAACCAAGTTACTACTAGTGATAGCAGTTAAACCACTTGCTTGGCGATGCTGCTCTGCAATTAATTCATTTTTGGCCATTTCAACCAAAGCGTCCATATTTTTGAACTCTTGGCCAGCACCGATGGTGATACCGTCGATATGACGCTCAGGATTGTAAGCGCGGATCTTTTCAAGCCAACCAATATTCACGTCTTGCAATAATGGATACAGGTCTTTGTTTGATGTTTTGGCGCGATGAGTACCGTTAAAGCCAATACGCTGCATATCTTCGGCAACAATAGCAACAGCAATAGCGGCAAGCTTTTGCTGGAAATCAGGCAGATAACCCCAGTTGTCGATGACTTCGTATAGATAAGCAATATCAGAGTTGGTCTTAGTACATAGATAATCGTCAACCGCTTCAAGATTAAAGATATCTGTAGGACGGCGTGGTTGAGAGCGTGTGTCAGTAGTGCTTGCTGCTGTTTTATTGCCACCAAGACCTAGTTTTTGGCCATGCGCGTTCTTAACACCTTGAATATTGATCTTGCCGAGAAAATCGGTAACTTGACGATAAACTTCTATGAGTTTCTGCTCAACGGAAGGAGCAACATTGAAAGCTGCATTGAAGTTTTGTGCGCCATTGACGCGTGCAACTTGTTGTTTGTACTGCTCAAGTTGTAAAGCTGTTTGCGGATCTAAAGTAAACATAAAAGTCCTTGGAGGTAAAGAAATCTAAATATCTAAGAACACATCATTCGATGCCGGCTATATTAATACTCTGTTAGTTGAGCACCGCCGCCAGTAGCAGGAGGTGTATTCGTTAGATTGTTAGCTGGTTGACTAGAGAGCTGGATCTTTAATTCTTCAAATGCAGTCTTTAACTCAGACAACTCTGTTTGCAGACCTTCATTTTCTTTAGCAACATCATTCGTTTTTTCATTGAGCGTTTTAAAAGACTGCAAGACCAATTCTTGCTCTTGAGTGCTCATGCCAGATTTCTTGGATGCAAACATAGTTGATAGCTTTTGTAAGAAGCCGTCAGCTTCAGGCTTTGTATTTAGCTCTTGGGTCTGGGTGTCGGTAACTGGCTGTTCGGTAGTATTGTTAACTGCTGGAGTCGCGGGATCAGTACTAGCTACTGTGGCTGGGGCATCTTTTGTCATAAGGATAAGCTCTTGGTCGTTGGGATCAGTGCGAAGGGCATTAGCATTTGTACTGAATTTTAGAGGTTCAGTACCACGCGAAGCTGGAGAGTCTGTAACCGCTAGTCCAACTAAATAGCCGCGACCAGTGTCAGCAAACTTTGGATAGAATTCGATAGAAGTAAAAATCTTTTTACCCTCTTTGTTAGCTTCTACCAATGCGGGTAGTACTGACAAAGTGGCATATAAGCACATTAACTGAACATCAACGCCATTCTGCTTGAATGTTTCCATGCCATGATCGACTTTGATGATGTCACCCAGTGCGCCAGAATCATAATTATTATTAAGACTAGACCACCGACCACTCATGTGCTCGCAGTTGATACGTGCGGTATATTCGACAGGATCGTAAGTCTCTGACATATCAATAATATGTTCTTGAGATAGAGAGCGACCGTCAACAGTTTGCCCTTCGCGGGCGACGCGAAAGCGTTTGACGACTCGTTTACCGGGCAGTACAGGAACAGTCATAGTCAATCTCAGTTGCTAAAGTTTAGTAAATAAGGTTTGGTATCTTTCAATATGCTTTAGTTTGTCGGTTAAGAGGCATAACGGGCAACTGGTTGTTAACCGCAAAGCGGCTTTACGGTTACAAACAGCGTGGTTACAAGGGTTACGCGCTATAAGCTATTGCCTTATGACTACTGACCAATCCCATATCATCAACGACAGCACTGCGGACAACCGCGAACGAGCGCGCTTGCTCTACGCGCAAGGCTTGAGCGTCACTGAAATATCCAAAGAATTGAGTGAAAAGCGACCAACTGTAGCTAGTTGGAAGAGTCGCGACGCGTGGGTGCGTGCAAGTATTTTTGAGAATGTAAAATCAGCAATGCAATCTCGACTGTTATCACTAATTAACATGGATAAAAAAGGAAATGCCGAATACAAAGAGATAGATTTCTTTAACCAGCAATTAGAGCGGACAGCAAAAATAGAGCGTTATAACGAGGGTGGTAATGGCGCGACGCTCAATCCAAAACTCTCTAAGAGATATAAAGAAGATCGTAAGCCTGCAGTCAGAAACTTGTTTACAGAAGAAGACATTGACGCTTTAGAAGAAGCGTTTAACTTAATGCTTGAACCATATACGTTTCAGCAGCGATGGGTCGAAATATTAAACGGCAACAAAAAGCATCGCGCTGCGCGTATATTTATGATGCTCAAATCTCGGCAGATCGGTGCTACTTATGTCATTGCACTATGGGCTCTTATCAATGCGCTGCGCACCAAGAAGAATAAAATATTTTTATCAGCAAGTAAGGCCCAGGCGTATCAATTTATTGAGTACATCAAAGCGTTTGTGTTTGAAGTACTGGGCAGGAATATTGGCGGGGAGCCAATCGTACTGTCATTAGAGGACAATACTCAGGTCAGTCTTTATTACATGGGCACCAACGCATTGACGGCACAGGGTCGTCATGGCGATGTAATTATGGATGAGTTTTTCTGGATTCGTAAATTCAAAGAGTTCCGTGCCGTCGCATCGGGCATGGCATCACAAAGTCATTTTCAGCAGGTCTATTTATCTACGCCAAGCAGTGTCTTGCATGAAGCCTATGCGTTTTGGACCGGTAAAGATGGTGTTAATAAAAAAGATATCGATACGTCTCACAGCGCTTTAAAGTCTGGTCGCTACTGTGATGATGGTAAATGGCGTTTAATCGTCACTATCAAAGATGCTATTCGTGGTGGTTTTGACAAACTTGATATAGCACAGCTGCTACTGGAGTACACACCCGAACGCTTTGCCAATCTGTTTATGTGTGTATTTCTTGATGACAGTAATAGTTATTTCCCTCTATCAGTACTGCAGCCAAATATGGTGGATAGCTGGCAGATTTGGGATGACTTTACACCGTTGGGCAGCAAGAAGTTTGCCAAACCAGTTTGGGTAGGTTATGACCCAAGCTTTACCGGTGATAGGCCGGCATTGGCAGTCATCGCGCCGCCTGAAAAAGAGGGTCAGCCGTATCGCATCTTAGAGCGTATGCACCTTGATCACATGCCACCACACGTCCAAGCACAGCATATCAAAAAGATTTGCGAGCGTTACGATGTTGAGTTTTTAGGTATCGATACAACAGGGGCTGGTATCTCAGTCGCTGAACACGTTAAAAAATTCTATCCAAACTACACTGCTATTATCTATAGCGTTGAGAGTAAGACGCGCATGGCGCTCAGAGTTAAAGAGCTTTTTACCCGGCGCAAACTACACTTTGATGCGGGTAGTATTGATATTGCAAAAGCATTCATTGCTATTAAACAAGCGCTGACTGGCAGCCAACGCCAAATGACATTTGTTAGTAGCAGAAGTAAAGAGATTGGTCACAGTGATATTGCATGGGCAATTATGAATGCGCTTGAAAAAGCACCACTTGCAAGTACAGATCAAATCAATGATGGCGTCCACAAATCACGAATAGGGGTACATAGATGACAGACACAGATGAAAAGGCTAGAACTGGTCAGAAAATAATTATGCACAGCTTTGGTGACCCGGAGCCAGTACTAGATGGGCGCAGTATGTTCGAATACGAATATTGCCCAATGTATCAAAATCACTATGAGTATCCTTATGACATTGATGCGGTGGCCAAGCTGTATCATGCGACCAGTCATCATACTAGCGCATTGATTACTAAGCGCAATGTACTCACTAGCTTATACAAGCCGCATCCGAAGTTAAGCCGCCAAGCTTTTATCGGTCTAGTGATTAATTTATTAGTATTTGATAATGCTTATGTGCAAGTAATACGTAATAGATTGGGAGGCGTATTACAGCTTCGACCAAAGCTTGCACGTAACACACGCAAGTCAATCAAGGGAGAGGGTTATCACCACGTTGATTATAGACAAGGTGCGGCGATTGAATACAATGAGCAAGTCATTCACATATTTAACCCTGATATCAATCAAGAAATTTATGGCGTACCAGACTACTTGAGCAGTGTAAATGCCATTACACTTAACGAAGCCGCGACATTATTCCGACGTCGGTATTATAAAAATGGTGCTCATGCGGGTTATATTTTGCATGTATCAGATCCATTATCGACACAAGAAGACGTTGATGATTTAGAAGATGCAGTGCGAGAATCAAAAGGTGCAGGTAACTTTAAGAACTTATTTATGTATACGCCTAACGGGAAACCTGATGGCGTTAAAGTTATACCGCTGGCAGAGGTTGCCGCCAAAGACGAGTTTGCTAATATTAAGATTGCCTCGCGTGACGATACATTAGCAGGTCACCGAGTACCGCCTCAACTTATGGGAGTGGTACCAAACAATGCTGGTGGTTTTGGTGACGCGAAAAAAGCCGCTGAAGTATTTTACTGGCACGAGATACTGACACTACAAAACATGCTACTGGACATCAACGACCAAGTCGGTGAGACCATCATCTCATTCAACGAGTATCAGCTGACAAAACTTGATCAATAAATTTATTTATTTTAATTAAAAGGCCACTCAAAATGAGTGGCCTTTTTTTTGTCATCTGACCATGCCAAAAATCGCTCCCTCCCGCCCGAGTTTCGCATACTTAATGCGCTCATTTTAATGCATCAAAATAACCTCAGAATGCCCACAGCTATATGGTATCGGTATAAGGGCATGATGCAATATGATGCAGTTTGATGCGCATCATGCAGCGATTTTGGAGCCTTAAAATATTAGGTCGGTCAAAAGAAAAGGTAATAAAGGTAATACTGTTAGACAGGGTGATATAAGTATTTGATTTATATGGAAAATATTATTACCCCTAAAAGGTAATAAGAGGTAATGAAAAAGGTGATAAATTATAAATAACAATAAAATCAAGTATTTATATAACGGTGTATATTACTTTTAATAAGGGTAACTTTTTACTCGAATATTACCTTGTTATTACCTTTTGATAAATCCTCATAAGCCTTATAAATAAAGGGTTACAAGAGAATATATAATAATTATTACCTTTATTACCTTTTTATTTGACTATGTGAAATATCTAGGCATTAAATCAACACATTTCTTTCCGTACATTCTTGAGAAATTTTGGATAGAGTCGTGGGCTGGGCATGGGCTGCTATATAACGGACGTAGTAGGTGACTTGATAGCTGCAACCGTTGATATACAAGGGTTTAGTATCTTGATAACTGCAGGTAGTACTATATACAGAGGTTTCGAATCTCTCCGTCTCCGCCAAATTCGAAAATCCCCAATCAGCAATGATTGGGGATTTTTTTATGTTGCTGTTTTATATTGCTATAGAGTTTAAAACCTTTGTTTTATTTGGCTAGTAACTCGTCAAATTCGATTTCCTGCCCATCCGCTAATATCATTTTACCCTCAGTGATCTCAATGCTCACTCCTGTGTTATTTTTAATAGCACGCATAACATTGATGTCTTCGATACTGCTCTCAATGATTATCTTGCCAGATTGTTCTGGAGCGATAGGCGGCTCAAACTGGGTTAATGGCACGTTGAAGCGTTTACTTTTGGTCAAACGTTTCTCTTTCATCGTGAGAGTACCTTGAAAACTTTCGATAGCTACTTTGCCATGATTTGACAGCATAAACTGTAGCTTGACTTGGTTTAAGCTATCACTATCGCTGGTTTTGACTGGTAATAGGGCAACAGGATAATTGAGGTGATTGGCAGTTTCGAGCTTTTGACTGGTTACAATGGGACTTTTCTTACCCGTTGGGTTGTTTGGATGTAGGCGCTCATATTCGCGCTGTTGGATCAAAGCTTGTTTAATAGTAATACGCGGCATCGCGCCTGATTCATAGGCGCTACTAAGCTTCATACGTAGCATATAACGACTTAGCAGCTTTCTATCTGCTTCAGGTAGACGCTCAAAGGTATCGCCCAGTGTCTTTTGCCATTGATCAGAGTTGGTCGGTATGGTTTGCTGGCTAGGATCTACTTGCGGCTGCGAGCAACCATACAGGGCAGGAAACAGCCCCAAGCTCACAGTCAATAACACAACTTTGTTTAAACGTTTGTATAAACCCATTATCTGATACCTCCATATGAGCCGTGGTAGTTGTTATCTTAATGTATTGTATCTTACCGTTGTGTATGTTTATTTATCGCTAAATAAAGGTGAGTACAGTATTATCAATCGCAAAAAAAGACCAAGCACCGTTAGGGTAACTTAGTCTTTATTAAGGCTTCGAATATTAGCTACTCAAGCGGTTAAACACTCAAATGCTACTGCTATTTATTTTCTTGCAGATCAGACAATGAATGGGTGATATTGTTATTGTGAGTCACCACAATCGCTTCATCAATAATACGCTGGCTCACGCCTTTTTTGCGTAATGTCTCAATAAAAACTTCATCATGGGCAAGCGTATAGTCTTGATGGTCACGATCAAGACCTTGACGGATATATAGGCGAATCAAGCCTTGAATACGCTTAAATCCAAGCTCTGATGCGGTCGCCGTTAAAAGCTCAATCATCTCTTCAGAGAGGCGAATACTGATAGGGCGCATGATTTTTTGCGGATGATCAGAAAACTTATTTTTTATACGTGCAGGTATCATAATAAACCATTACTATTAGTGAGTAGGAATAAAGCACTCAGGCAAAACTGACTTAGTCATATGTACTCTTACCATACAACAAAAGTCCCCAAAAGAACACCGAAGCTGCATTAATAGCCATATTAATGATGTGTTAGTAAATGCTAGCCAAAAAAAACCTCCATCAAATAAGTGATGAAGGTTTTTTCGTATATGGCTCTCCAACCTGGGCTCGAACCAGGGACACACGGATTAACAGTCCGTTGCTCTACCAACTGAGCTATTGGAGAATAATTGGTAATAACATCAAGTTTTACAAAGGCTTTAATATGCCCAATTGCTTGTCTTGTTTGCGTTATGTGGGGCACATTTTAGCCAAGTAGTCATGAGCTGTCAACCTTATTATGAGATTAATTATAAATCTAATCATAATTGTCTAAATATCGACCATAACACCATTATTTTATCTACTTTAATAACATGTTGATGACTCAATAATAGAACAACCACTATCTATTTGAGCAAACTATTAAAGCAAAAAAATATCCTTACCGTATAATTGATATAGATAAATATCGCGCATCAAGATAAAGGACAAAAGCAGTGACCACCTTAAAATATATTGCTCATTATTCGGAGCAGATTCAAAGCCAAGCTGCCATGTTAATTAGCAGCGGCAAACTGGGCGATTATTTGGACAAAAACTATCCCGAGAGACACCAAATCCAAAACGACAAAGCGTTATACCATTATATTAATGACATAAAAAATCAGTATATGCGCAAAAGCAATCCATTGTCTCAAGTGACTTATAACAGTAAGCTCACGGTGCTCAAACATGCGCTAGGCATTCATACTTATCAGTCTCGCGTACAAGGAAGTAAGCTTAAAGCGCATAATAGCATTACGGTCGCAAGCTTATTCAAAGAGGCACCGCCTGAGTTTTTGCGGATGATTGTTGTTCATGAGTTGGCGCACTTTAAGGAGCAGGAGCATAACAAAGCGTTCTATCAGCTTTGCTGTCATATGGAGCCTGATTATCATCAGTTGGAGCTGGATACGCGTTTGTGGTTGCAATGGCGCGAATGCTAATCTATCGTGGTTGGCATAATAAGGTGAATGAATAGGATAAGCTATGGTGGCGTCAGCGCAACAAGGGACTTTAGGCAATAACCAAGCATGGCTCATTCCTCTGCTTTGTCTGCTCACTGGCGGCGCTCTAATCGGTATCTCTACCAATTTGGCAAAATATGCAGGTGAGATTGGTCTGACGCCATTAGCATTTCTGTTTTGGTCTATTACCAGTGCTGCTGTTATTTTATTTGTTTATGCGCTGCTGCGTCGTGAGCTACCGCCTTTAAACAAACCTATCCTCAGCTATTATTTTGTTGCAGCATTGGTCAGTGTTGCAGGTTCCAATTTAATATTTTTCTCAGCAATTCCCCATGTTGGCGCAAGTTTTGTCGCCTTGATTATCTCCTTGCCGCCGCTGCTTACTTATCTTGCCGCCATCGTGTTGCGTATAGAGCCATTTACTAAGCTTCGAGCACTTGGCGTGATCGCGGCACTTGCGGGAGCGGGCGTATTGGCAGCACGTAAGTTTTCTACGCCAGATGCCAGTGTGTTTTGGATCGTCTTGACGCTTTGTGGTCCTGTTTTGCTTGCCATTGGTAATATTTATCGGACGCTATATTGGCCAGCCAATCTCTCTGCTAGTGCGCTTGCGCCTGGTATGCTGATTGCTGCATCAGGATTGCTAGCTCTGGTCAGTATCATTCCTCATTACTCTTTAGCGGTTCCGATGACAGCGCTTTTACCGCTTGGTGTAATTGTGCTACAAGCATTTGTATTCGCTGCGCAGTTTTTACTGTTGTTTTTACTGCAAAAAACGGGCGGTCCTGTGCTGCTGAGCTTATTAGGGGCAGTAGGGGCGGTAGTCGGTGTGCCAATTGCTATTTTTTTACAAAATGAAAGCCCACCAGAAGGGCTAATCCTAGGCGCTTCATTAATCGCGCTGGGGGTAATATTGGTCACTTATGGTGGTGTAAAGATGATGAGAGCAGAGAAAGGGTCAGTAAGTGAATGATATGCCAACCTGCCAGCATTGTTATCTGAATGTCATGTTTTGTTAAAGTCACTGTGTTAAACGCCTGACTGTCTTGATTGAGCCTAAGGGTTATTTGGTATAATGCAAAAAATACATGAGATTGCATTATGAACGCCTTTACATCCGATTCTAGCCCTACCTTCAAACGTCATTCTTATAAACTCTTGCAAAGTACAGTGTGGTTAGTTGCTGCATCCGCCTTATTCGCCTGTAGCCAACCTGACAATAGCGCGTCCAATGCAAGCTCCTTACAAAATGACAATGGCGCAGCAGTCACCGCAAATGTTGCTGAATCAAATGCTCAAACGGAATCGGCAATAACAACGCCAGCCAGCAATCCAGATTTATTAAAAAACGTCTCAGCAACGGTCTACAAAGATGCCAATTGCGGCTGCTGTAAAGACTGGATAAGTCATGCAGAAGATAATGGTCTGAGCGCCACTGCGCACGATGTTACGGATTTGGCAGTATTTAAAGAGCGCTACGGCGTACCAACTGAGATGCGCTCTTGCCATACTGCTGTCACAACCGACGGTTACGTCTTTGAAGGTCATGTACCAGCCAAATATGTGGCGCAGTTTTTAGAAAACCCACCAGTACAAGCCCTAGGTCTTGCGGTGCCTGGTATGCCAGTTGGTAGTCCAGGTATGGAGTATCAAAATAAATTTGCGCCTTATCAGATTATGCAGCTTAATAAAGATGGTACTACTGAGGTCTATGCTGATATTGTCTCAACCGAGCAACAGCTATAAGCTAGCGCTTTTTTGCTTTGTAATACCTAAATTAAATCATTATCAGACAAGGCGGTACCATGAATAATAAATTAAGCACCTTTGCTCTCGCTACCAGTGCCTTATTGGCACTAAGCGCCTGTCAACCAGCCAATGATAAGGTTGACGTGACTGCCCCAGAGGATGCTGCATCGCAAAAGGCTGTACAAGAAAATACTGCTGCAGCGGACCCGCATGCAGTTCATGATATGAGTGCAGGCGCTATGGTAGCAGACGGAACACCAATGACGGCTATGCTCAAAGAATACACTGACTCAATGACTAAAATGAATGAAGATATGATTGGTATGGATTATAACGATCCAGACGCGGCATTTGCTCAAGGCATGCTTGCTCATCATATTGGCGCGGTAGATATGGCAGAGATTGAACTAAAATACGGCACCGATACAGAGATGCGTAAACTGGCGCAAGAAATAATCGACGCCCAGCAGTCTGAGATTGAGCAGATGAAAACATGGCTCGCCAACAATCCTGATGCCAAAACGCCAACAGCGGATACTAAAGCCATGCAGCAAGCTTATGCTAAGGGTATGGATGCGATGCATGGTGACATGATGAAAGGTATTGCTGACCCAGTACCAGACATGGCATTTGCTCGTGGCATGTTACTTCATCATGTTGGGGCAGTCGATATGGCAGAAACGCAGCTTAAATATGGTAAAAATCCTGAGATGCGTAAGCTGGCGCAAGAAATCATCGACGCCCAGCAGCCAGAGATTGAGCAGATGCAAAGCTGGATTGCAGCAAATAAAAGTTAAATTTAACACCTAAACTTTAATACTTAAACCTTACTATAATGAAATGTAGACCCTATATTTACTAAGTATTTTGCAATTCGAAGTATAAAAAAGCAGCCTCTAGAGGCTGCTTTTTTAATGTCAGTAGCTCAAAAGGCTATGGAAAGAATGACTATTTTTCACCACACTCACAGCATTTCGAACAGCGATCACATTTATCACAAGTTGATGCCGCGCTACAGCCGCACTTTGGGCAGGTACAGCCAGTATTATAGTGGATGGTCGGTATCAATGAGTGTACGCTATCTTTAGAAGTCATTTTCATAACAAATCCTCTTCCTTGATCGTTTATTCAGTCTGGCAATAATCGCTACCGCAATCAGTGGTTTTATTGTTAATACATTATAATAAATAGTGCTTGTTAACATAAGTTCTCTGCTGATAAAACGGTGGAGATAATTTTGTTAAAGTAACCGCTAGATAAGTAACTATGACGAATATTGTAGTGGCTGATGTTAGAACACATAACTGGTTACGATTATCTAAAACCACGCTTAGTATATGACAGAAAAAAGGAGTATAAGTATTCTGGTTATTCCTTTTCTGGACCTAAGCTATGTATGTGGGCATACCGTATCGGTTATTAAATAAATTTATCGTTGTAATAAGCCTTATTGGTGTCGGTGTTGCCTTAATTGACAGTGGTTTTACATTGTCCGCATGGTTACAACAAGTGTTTCACCTGTTTTATATGAGTATCATTTTACTCAGTTTTTTCACTACGTTAAGACGTTATATACGTCCAAAAATACGCCTGACGGTCAATAAAGTAGCTGTCTTTGATTTGCTGACCAGCATTGCCATTTTAATCTTGCTCGTCCTACATTTTACTGAATTGTTTCAATCGGGATTGTCTACGCCCGCTGATGGTTTTATTGCCATCAAGATTGCCGTACTAGTCACTTTCATTCGTGAAATATCAGATAATAATTTTAGTCTTAACCGAGCCTTTTTAAACCCCGGTCAATTTTTCATCTTAAGTTTTTTATCAGTGATACTGGTCGGATCATTATTGCTAATGATGCCAAATGCTACAAATCAACCCATCTCCTTTATAGACGCATTATTCACTGCGACCAGTGCCGTCTGTGTAACTGGATTGATTGTCGTCGATACCGCAACCCATTTCACTACCTTTGGGCAAGTGATTATCCTAGGTCTTATCCAAATTGGTGGTCTGGGCATCCTAACTTTTGTGACTTATTTTAGCTACTTCTTTAAGGGTGGTATCAGTTACGAGACCCAGCTTAGTATCAGTGAGATGACATATTCGCCACGTATGGGAGATATGGTGACAACCTTAAAGTCTATTTTATATGTCACCTTTGGTATTGAGGCACTGGCAGCAATACTGATTTATATAAGTGTTTATGATTTGGCAGGCATGAGCATATTTGAGCGTTTATTCTTCTCTATATTCCATGCCGTTTCGGCATTCTGTAATGCTGGATTCTCTACTTTTAGTGCAGGGTTATACGATGAATCACTGCGCTTTAATTATCCTTTACAGCTGATTATCAGTATTACCTTTTTATTTGGCGGTATGGGCTTTTTGATTGTCGTTAACTTGCTCCGCTATCTGCGTCACCGTATGCAAAGAGCTCTGTGTCGTGATGGACAGCGCTATGCCTACCAGCCGTGGCTGTTGAGTATCAATAGTCGGATCACTTTAATCACCTCTGGCGCTTTGCTGTTAGTAGGGCTGATTGGGGTGATGATGTTTGAATATCATGGTGTGTTGGCTGAGCACAGCAGTTGGTATGGCAAGCTGGTAGCGGGGCTTTTTACTGCTGCGACACCGCGAACCGCAGGCTTTAACAATATCGATATGAATGCCTTAGCTTTTCCAACCATCATGCTGACCATTTTTTTGATGTGGATTGGGGCATCTCCAAACTCTACTGGTGGTGGTATTAAAACCAGCACCTTTGCCATTGCTTTCCTAAATACCTTGAGTTTGGCGCGTGGACAGACCAAAGTTGAAGTGTTCAAACGCGAAATTGCAGATAACTCAATTCGCCGTGCGTTTTCTGTTATGTGGTTGTCCTTATTGGTCATTGGGCTGGGCGTGACTTTGATCAGTTATGATCAGCCTGAGCTTGATTTGATTAAAGTGATATTTGAGTGTTTTTCAGCCTATAGCACGGTGGGATTAAGCTTAAATCTGACGACGGAGCTGTCTACTTTTAGCAAGCTTGTGGTGTCATTCATTATGTTTGTTGGGCGTGTCAGTATGCTGACGATTTTTATTGCCTTACTCAAAAATAGACATGAGCGTAACTACCGTTATCCAACGGAAGAGATTACTATTAACTAACCCGTCCCATCACTACCACTATAGTATAGAAGTGAGTGACAAGGAGTATTATGAAATTCATTATCGCAGGTTTGGGCAGTTTTGGGTCTTCGCTTGGTATGGCGCTGACCAGTCAAGGTCATGAGGTCATTGCTATCGATAGCAGTATGCAAAAGGTTGAAACCTATAAAGAAGTGATTACTCATACCATCTGTATGGATGCGACCGATGAATATACGGTCAATGGTCTACCGATTAAAGATACTGATATTGTCGTGGTAGCTATTGGTGAAGACCAAGGTGCCAATGTCATGGCGACAGCGCTATTTAAAACGCTAAAAGCACGGCGTTTGATCAGTCGTAGTATCAATCCACTACACGAAAAAGTCCTACAAGCGATTGGGGTTGATGATATTTTTCATCCTGAGAAAGAGGCGGCAATGCGCTGGGCAAAACGGCTGTCCTTGCGTTATTTTGTAGACTCGTTCGAGTTAAGTGACAACTTTAGTATTGTCGAGATTAGTATTCCTACTGATTTGATTGGTAGAACCATCGGCGAGCTACAGCTTGAACACCGATTTAGTATCAAATTGCTCAGCACCATGCGTTATGAGCACTATGAGGACAGCTTCGGTCGTATGCAAACCAAGCCAAATATACAAGGCTTGGCAGCACCTGAACAAGTACTACAAGATAATGATGTACTGGTCATTTATGGTGCTAATGAACATATTAATAAGTTTTTACGTAGTGTTGGGGTTAAAGCCCGTTAAATAAGGAAAGAGGTCATGAGAAAATATCGAGTATCTATGCTATGTCTGACTGCCCTGATCTTGTTTTCAGGCTGTGATCAGTCTATACAAGATCCAAATGTGATGTTTTCAGAGAAGCATAAGGACCCAATTCAAGAGCTGGAAAAAACGTCAAAAGAAACGGATCATAGCCAGTTTGGCTACAAACAAACGTTTTATGTGCCCATATATTCGGACATTTATACTGATAGAGACAATCGCAAAGTATTGCTTTCGGCAACACTCAGCGTGCGTAATACCACGTTAAAAAAATCATTGTATATTAATAAAATTGATTATTATGATACTGATGGTGCCTTAGTAAAGTCCTACTTAAGAGCTCCTATTGAGCTGCCAGCGATGGCAACTCTAAATTATATTGTCGAAAAAGAAGAGGATAAAGGGGGTTCTGGTGCCAACTTTATCATTGAAGTAGAGGGGGTAGACGATACCGTTACACCTGTCATTGAGGCGGTCATGATTGGTAATTTTAGCAATAAAGGCTTTGCTTTTAGCACGGAAGGTACGCCTGTTGTGCATTGATAGATGTATGCCTCAGTGTGAATAATCATCAAGAGTTTCATATCTATTAAGATTTGAGTGTCGAGAATCTACTGATGAACGTATTAGATCTAAGCAAAGGTAGATCAGTTTTGTGAAAAGACTTATCTTCACTCTTGCTGCTTTCTTTTATAAGGTTATTAATAATACACGGTCACAGTTACTGTATCAGAATAGGTATCAGGGGTGACATCAGTGTTCGGTACAGTAACGTACACTGTATGGGCTTTCGCCGCACCATCTCCTGTACCTGTTACACCATTGGTGAGGGCGGCATAAGTATTTCCGTTATTGCCCCATTCTGTACCGCTTGCATCAGATTGTAGTTGATAAGGTAAGGTAGGCTCGGCATTGGTTCCTGTCATAACGCCCTGACCATTTATATCCTTATTCGAAGGCGCTAAGCCAATATTATAAAAAGTCGTATTGGTACAGGTGACATTGATAAGGTTGGTTGCCGAGCCTTTCGTGGGCACAGTTGATGCCGAAACGCGTCCAAGATCCAATACTCCTGCCGTAGTAACTGCGCAGTGAGCGGCGACAGATGCTTGACTGGTATATGTAAATGCATCCGTTTCAGTAATGGTTAGGCAGTCATTAGGTGCGCTACTGCCATCCACTGAGTTCACAGTCATATATATCTGATTATTAAGTGTGTAATCTCCTGAAACCAGCTGCGTCTGCCCAGCGAGTGTTTGCGCATATACTGTAATATTGCCTTTGATAAGTGTGCTACTCCCATCACTACTAAGTGTCAGTTGTAGCGGATTGGCTTTACTAATAGGCGCACCATGGCTTGAACTTGAAAATAAATCAAAAGCCAATGTTGTATTGTTCGGTCCAAGTAGCTTGTGGTCATCGGTGTTCAAAGGACCAAAGGTATAGCAAATTCTAGCAGTTGACGCGCGTCCCTCACTGCCTCTGCATTCATAGTTAATGGTCGCTGAGGTTGAGGTTGTACTTGAGAAGGGATTGACAGTGCCGAAATTTAAATCATTGATAGTGCTACCTACTTGGGTACAGGCGATGGGTCCAGAACCGATATCAGCATTTACGGTTATAGGGTTGGCTAAGAACAAACCCACCATTAGCGTAATAAACAGATGATAGCTTTGAAGTCGTAACATTATTGTGCCTTTTTACAGATAAAAGGACCGAGGAGCGGAATCTCATCGCCTTGCTTGGTGTACTCAAAGCGCACCGTACAAATGCCATCAGCAGGGGTAGTGACCTCAAGTGTATTGTGGGCATCCAATGTATCCAAATATACCTCACCATCAAAACCCACTACAGTGGTTGGTTTATCTTCGTTGGAGATCAAGGTGACTTGACTGCCAAGGGCAATCGGTTGCTCATCGCTATCGATTAATACAATGGTTGCTGAGCGCACGGGAGTGATATCAAAAGCAACCATCACCCCTGCACGGTCGGTTGGGGTTGCGTCCAGACTGACTTTATTAATGCGTAAGTCAGCAGGCAGCTGCATGGGGTCGATAGCAATCTTATTCTCTTGATAGGCATTGAGCGGTGTCACTAGCAGCAGCCCGCGGTGGTTGGTCGTGCCAATAGGATTGTTTTGCAATAGGACGGGCACATCAGCGATTCCGCCGGTAGATACCACTGCAAATCCGCTATTAATTTGGCGCGCAGGAAACATGCCGCCGCCCATCATCACAAGTGACCCTGTGCCACTGGCGTAAGTGGCATAGCTGTCATCATTACTACTGATACCAGCCTGAACCCGTCCGTAGCGTCCAAGATAGCTTAGCTCAGCCAACGCGCCTGTACTGTCTTTAGTATTACTATTTAAGCTGTCGTCTGATTGGCTAGCCGCGCTGTGGCGTACCTGCGCGCGCCAATCAATGCCACCTGCGCTTGGCGCTGATTTTGAGATATCTGCTGTGATGATGTCTTGCGCTGCGGTGTGTTGCAAGCTACTTCGCATTGACATATTGCGATCTAGTGATAGCGATGCGCCTATCGACAGGCTACTTTTTGCTGATTGGTCAAAGTCATGGTTATAATTGAGGTTCATACTTACTCGTCTGCCAAAGGATTTGGACCAAGAGACACGGGCAAATCGTGTGTCCTCTTTCTCAGCTTGAGCAACCTGATGGTAACTTAGCCCAAAATTACCGAGCGTCGGTACGCTATAACCAGTAGATATTTGCTCACTTCGATGTACAGGGGCATTGCCATATTGGGAGCCTACATCGCGATATACACCAGAAGTTCCCAGCGCATTAAAACCTATGTTAAAGCGGCGATTGTTCCATGAATAATTGGTGCTGTACTGCATGCCGCTTTGTCCCTCACTATGGCTTGCGGCTAGCGAGGCAAACAAAATACCACCAGCGCCCCCCAATAGCCAAGTCCCACCAACCCCTGCATTGGAGAGACCGTGCGTCACTTCGGCATGGGTTTCAGCGGTAAAACGGTTGGACACCCCATGGCGCCAAGTTCCACTGGCAGCAAGCGCATCCCCATAATCAAAAGACTCTGTACCATAGTTATCACGCACTGCGCCAAGCTCAACTGACCAATCAGACAGTCCGGGTTGGAGCAAACGATGGGTGTCATATAACGAAAAAGTTAGCGTCTTGCTTTGACCTAAGGCATCGGTGACTACCAGCTGCGCCGTTCCTGCACCACTAATGCTGGGCGCGGTGTCCAGCTCAAAGGGACCGGCGGGCACCTCACCGCTATAGTGTTTAAGACCATCAACAAACAGCTCTACCTTTGAGGGTAGGGTTGCTGAGCCAAAAAACGATGGCAACGGTGTGGTCGAGCGATAAGGCTGCAGATTAAAATTAGTGCCGATTTGTAGACCGCCCAATCGTGTCGACCGCGTCCATGATAATGCACCGGTCAGAATATCGCCTGCCCGAACCGTTAGCAGTTTATCAGGGAAGGACTGACTCCAGCTGGTATCAAGGCGCACAGTTTGTCCATCCCATTGACTGTGACGACTGTCATTAGTAGCTGTTTTTGCAGTCGTTAAAGCGGTAGAGCTGACCACGCCAAGCGCATTAAAGGCGCGCAGCTCCGTATAGGCGCTCAGACTTTTAGTGCTATTCTGGTTTTGACTGCCATACAGGTTGTAGTTTAATAACAGACCGGGCGAAGCGCTCGGTTTTGGGCGCTTATTGGTACGCGTACTATGGGTAGTCGTATCTAGCTTAAGCATACTTAGGGGTGCGATAAGGGTCAATGTTTGCTGGCGCGCATCGTAGTCGATCTTTAGCTCAGACAGGCTGTCAAGGGCGATAGGGTCACGGCTTGCCTGTAGCGATGGAGGCAACACAAAGCTCAGCTGTTGCAAGATAGCTGCTGTTGCCCAAAGGCGCTCATCACGGTAGTCGAAGTGTACTAGACCCTTACTGGCACCATTCAGCGTGACGTCCAGATACAAATCTAGCCCTGCATCGTCATCATCACTATAACGGTCCAAATCAAGCTGAGCCAAATCCGCATCTATATTAGCCTGAGCAATGGTATCCGTTTGAGCCTGAATTGTAGGCTCCATAGCTTTCGTAACACGCAAAAAAGCAGCGTTGGTATCAACGCTGCTCGTAGAGCTATCTTTACTCAGTGCCGCGGCGTGGCTAATAGAGACTGCCACACCTTGCAAAAAAACGACCTTAGCGAGTGTTTGTGTCCAGCGTGACGTCTGGTGTCGTCTGAGTGCCATTCATCATAACCTTGAATTTACCTCCTGAAGTTAACGCGGAGGGCGGTATTTTCAGTGTCCAGTTCATAGTCGCACCGGGTAACACATAACCAAGCAAACCGGGATGAATATCCGTACTCGTACCGACCGCATCAGTAAAGCTTAGCCCCGCCAATTGCGCATGCCCATTACCGCGATTACTCACGCGCAGCTTGACCGCCTTGCCATCCGGTTGCAGATGAGTACTCCACTGCAACTGCGGACTGGTTTTAGTCACGCCAACCGGCTGAACAAAAACCGGTAGCGAGTAGCTCATCGCAAACTGTAGCCCGCTGGTATTTTCAGGCAGCTTAACTGGCACCTCATTGACCAGCAATCGGTACGCATCCTCAACCGCGCCTGCGCCTTGCGGCGGTGCTTTGGCGCGGATGATACGTACCAGCTGCCGCTCACCAGGCTGTAGCTCAATCATCGGCGGACTGGCGAGCAATCCGCGCGATGGGTTAAGCTTGTCACCTGAACCATCCTGAGTCCACTGCTGAACCCGCACCTGTGCCTGCACCACAGTGTTACCGGTGTTACTGAGGGTCAGACCACTCGCCGACTCGCGCGCTTGTAAGCTTAACGAGATAGGAGAGACCTGCAAACCCGCTGCCACTGCCACACTAGATGACAATAACAAGGTGGCAATAAGGGCAGATCTTAGCATATGGCGTAAACAAAGACTTAGCATAGTTATTAGTAAGCTACTGAGACGTTGATGGTATCGGTATATGCACCAGGCGTCACATCGGCGTCATTAGTTACTGTAAGATATATAGTTTCAGTGATGTCAGTTTTGTAACTAGTTGCCACTTCGGTAGTAAGAGTATTACCAGTAGAGCCCCAAGCTGTACCGTTTGCTGATACAGACGTCAGCTTGTATGGAATTAATTCCGCTTTAAGATCTCCGCCTTTTAAGTTACCAGTACCGTCAAGATTACCGCTTGAGGCAGGTGTCAGACTAATGGTAGCGGAATCACCTTTCGAGCAGTTCACGGTTATACTAGTAGTACTTGTTACCGCTGGGGTCGCTTTTCCTGCCTGAGTATTAGCAAGTGTAACCGCTAAAGGGGCTGCGCTTATTGTACATATTTTCTCAACTTCCATGCTGACACCAAAGCTACTAGTGGCAGGATTGGGTTCAGCAGCATTTGCAGTCATTACCGCAAAACTACCAACGGCAAATACGGCCGCGGTCATAACCGATTTTTTAAATAACATGGTAAATCTCCAAAGGATTAGGTTTTTTTAGCGTTTTCAAGAATATAAAATTTAGGATTCAACTGAATACTAAAATTTACCGTAGTAAGATCTAAAATCACATCTTTTAATAATTTGGAACCTATCGGCACAGCGCAATTACCTGATAACCACAATATATATACACTTACTATATAAAATGAAACTATATGCAGATATTTGTATATACATTGTAACACAATATGTGTGCAACTGTACACTCAAATAATGCTTAAAACTCATATTTAATGCGTGATGGTTAGTTGGTTAAACGAAGGATGTAGAAGGCAGTCATAAAGCTTAATATTTTTTTAATGTCCAGCTCTAAGTCGCTGATGTATAGCGGAAATTGGATGCTTGGGGCGTTAGAAAGGTAATATCTTGCTTGCAGTGAAGATTAGTGAAATATGTCCGTTGTTTTTGACAAGGTTTATGCTTGGCGATAGCTATTCTTTAGCGAATAGAATGCAGTGTTATCTAGAAATTAAAATTTAGATTTTATAATGATTGAGAGCTTGTTAAAAAGGTCGGCTAATGAAGAGTATCCGACCCTTTTAGTGGTGTTGGACAGATTAACTATCGCTTTGAGATACCGCTAAATTACTAGCGTAAGCAAATAAAGCGGGCGCGCCGCCAGTATGCCAAAACAACACACGGTCCGTTTTTTTGATTTTACCGGTACGAATCATATCCAGTAGTCCGCCCATCGCACGCCCTGTATAAACAGGATCTAATAATATCCCTTCCATTTGCGCGGTCATGGCAATGGCTTCATTTTCTAGTGCACCAATCACTCCATAACCGTCTCCCACATAATCAGAATTAAGCACTAAATCTGACTCTGAAAAGGTGTAATCTGCCCCAATCAATGCCGACGTGCTATTGGCGAGGGAGACAATATATTGATCAAACGGCACTTTATCGGTTTCACCTTTATCAATATTGATACCTACTATCTGATAGGGCGAGTTAAAGATTTTATTACCCAGCATCAAGCCCGCTTGTGTCCCGCCGGAGCTGGAGGCAAAAACGATATGCGTGAATGAGATATCCCTCTCTTGACGTTGTAATTCAAGCTCTTTAAACGCTTCAACAAAGGCAAAAGCACCGAGCTCGCTTGAGCCGCCATAAGGGACAATGTAGGGTTTCTTACCTTCTTTTTTGAGTTGTTCTACGATATCAGGAATGTCTTCCCCTTTACGGTTGCTGCCTGCCCAGTGGATATGGCAGCCAAAAATCTTATCCAGTAAAAGATTGCCTTGCAACTGTTCTGGTTCTTGTCCGCCCAAAACCAGATGGCATTCAAGTCCCAAACTGGCTGCGGCAGCTGCGGTCTGGCGACAATGGTTTGACTGCGCGGCACCTGCTGTCACGATTGTATCCGCACCTTGAGCAAGGGCGTCCCCAATGATAAATTCAAGCTTTCTGGTTTTATTACCGCCTAATGCCAGTCCCGTATTGTCGTCTCTTTTCATATAAATTTTAGGACCATTGAGTGCTTTGCTTAATCTGGTCAGCTCAATCAACGGCGTTGGGAAAAACCCTAAAGGTTGCCGATTCATACTCGGCAGGCTTGGTATAGATTTATTTTGCATCATTCATCCTTTTTGAGATAAGGCAAGTTACAGATACCTTTGAATAATATCCGACCATAATAATGATTTGAGTCATACAGATCTCCTATAATTATAAGCTATAAATGGGAATGACTCAGTCTTGGCGAGCTACTGCTACTTACTTTTATATTGGTATAAAACCTACTTTGGAAAAAGTTGAGGTATTTCAGTGATACGACCTAAAAAAATGGTGGTCATACCTAGAGTATAACCACCACCGGAGAAGTATTTCGAGAACAGAGTAACTAAAATCTAAATAGCTGGCTTAAATTTTCTACGGTAGATACTACGTATTACAGGCATGAATACCATCAAAATAGCCAACAACCATAGCACTACTGTGATAGGGCTGCTCCATAAGATACTAAGCTCGCCTTGAGAGATAGACAGGGCACGTCTTAAGTTAGACTCCATGAGCTCACCCAATACATAGCCCAAAATAAGCGCTGATAAGGGGAAGTTTAGTTTACGTAAGAAGTAACCAAATACACCAAGTGCCACCATAAATACCAAGTCAAAGGTCGTGCTATGGATGGAATACACGCCAACGAAACTGACCGCAGCGATGGCTGGTATCAAAATATAGTTCGGCACATCAAGCAGTTTGGCGAACAAACCCACCAAAGGGATGTTCATGATCAATAAAATCACGTTACAGATAAATAATGAGGCAATCAGACCCCAGACAATATCAGGCTGCTCAGTAAATAACTGCGGACCCGGCGTAATATTATATAACGTCAATGCGCCCATCATGACTGCTGTCGTACCAGAACCCGGCACACCTAGCGTCAACATTGGCACAAATGAGCCACAAGCTGAGGCATTATTTGCCGCTTCTGGCGAAGCAACACCGCGAAGATCACCATCACCAAAAGTACCAGTATCACCAGCAATTTTGCGTTCACTAGCATAAGTCATGGCACTGGCAATCGTTGCGCCTGCACCTGGTAAGATACCAACGACAAAGCCCATTAGACCACTACGTAGCATGGCTCCAAAAGCAAAAGTAAACTCTTTAAAGTTTAAGAGACTGCGTTTACCTTGTTCAATAACCTTGTGTCCCGTCGTGGTTTTTTCGAGCAAGATTAGAATTTCACTCACACTAAAGAAACCAATAACAATGGTAGTAAATTGAATACCATCAGATAGGTTGACGGAATCAAAGGTAAAGCGGTAAATACCGGTAACGGCATCAACCCCAACAGTTGCTAGACCCAGACCAATTAATGCGGCAATACCCGTCTTAACTGGTTGATCACCTACCAAACCACTGAGGCAGGTAATCGCAAATACCATCAGTACAAAGTATTCAGCAGGTCCAAATGAGATTGCCCATTTGGCTAATAACGGCGCAAATAGCACCACGCCAATTGTCGCGATAGTGGCACCAACGAAAGAGCTGACAGCAGATAAAGACAGTGCAATACCAGCCTTGCCTTGTTTTGCCAATGGATAGCCATCCAAAGTTGTCATAATGGCGCCGGCATCACCGGGTACGTTAATGAGAATGGCAGAAATACGACCACCATATTCACAACCAAGATACACGGCTGCAAGCAGAATGAGCGCACTCTCAGGCGGCAAACCAAGGGCAAAAGCAAAAGGCAGTAATATCGCTACACCGTTAATCGGGCCAAGACCCGGCAACATGCCAACAATCGTACCTAAAAAAGCTCCGATTAGTGCAAGAAGTAAGTTTTTTGGGGTAGATGCAACAGCAAAGCCATGCATCAAAAAATCAAAAGTATCCATATTGGCTATCCTATTATCCCTGACAACAATCCGAGTGGTAATTTGACATCTAAAAATATGTCAAATAAGACATATAAGCCAATACTGATTAACACTGAAAAGATAAAACTCTTGAGAGGATTACCTGCAAACAGTAAACCTACGGCGAAAGACATCAGAATAGTGGCAAGAATAAAGCCCAATACTTCAAAAATGAGACCATAGACCAATAAGGCAAGCGCACATAAAATAAGATTACGGATGATCGTTTTGTTTAAACCCAATTCAATCGCTTTAGTAAAACTGGCGGGACGAAAAGCAACGACTAAGCAGCCAAAGGCAAGCAGTGAAAAGATTAAAATAGGGTAAGGACGAGGACCAATTGGGTCATAAGCAATAGGGGCAACATAACCAATGGCTAAGTATATTAAGAATATACTGACCAGTGCCATCAGCCCGGAAAACAAACGTTCCATTGTCATAAGGAGCATTCCTTGAATTTTGGGAGCAAAAGGCTGACAGATAGACATCCTGCCAGCCCTTTGAGAAATACCAAAACATTTGATATTCAATTACTAAAAGTTATTAAATCTTAACGTAACTATTTGGTTGGTGCTACTTCAACAAGACCATATTCAGCAGATAACTCGCGTAGTTCGCCCGTACGTTTATAAACATAGGCTTGTAGCTCATCGCCAGTCATAGAGAAAGGTAGCAATTCTTGTTGCTCACGTATTTCAGCGAATTTCGGATCAACAAGCATCTTATCGAAAGCCTCTTTCCACCAGTTATAAGCACTAGGGCTTACGTCTGGACCCATGTAGTAACCACGAACGACTGGCCACGTCACATCATAACCTTGCTCTTTCGCAGTAGGAATATCGGTCATCGTGCCGCCCAATCTTTCATCTGCAAATACCGCTAATACACGTAATTTACCTGCATTGGCTTGCGGCATAATCTCAGCAATACCAGCACTGACAACAGTAATATGATTGCCCATCACCGCTGTGATCGCTTCACCGCCGCCTTCCATCGCAACATAAGTCATGTCACTAGGCTTAACACCAACGGCTTTAGCTAAAATAGCGGTTTGCATCCAATCTTGACCACCAACACTACCGCCAGCACCAAAGCTGATAGCTTTTGGATCTTTTTTGAGCTCAGCAACTAACCCAGCTAGATCTTTGATAGGAGAGTCTGCATTGACTGCAATAGCGCCATAATCAGTACCAACACCAGCTAGCCATTTCACATCTTTTTCAGTGAATTTACCAAATTTACCTTGCGACAAATTAAGGATAGAGCCAGTAGAGAAGGCAATAATAGCATCGCCATTGTCCCGGTCATTAGCAACGATTTTGTTATAAGCAACAGCGCCGACGCCGCCTGGCATATAGGTGACGCGCATAGGATCTTTTAAGATACCAGTATCTCTTAAGCCAGCTTGAGCAAGCTTACAAGTCAAGTCAAAACCGCCACCTGGTTTGGCAGGCGCAATACATTCTGGACGTGAAGGGGCAGTGAGCTCAGTTGAGCCATCTGCGGTAGTCGCATCTGTACTTGCAGTTTCGTTTGCATTGTTACAAGCGGTCAAAGATAGGATAGACAGGCCAAGAGCCAGATAGGATAGTTTTTTCACACGACACTCCTTGTGTGTATTTTTACAATAAAAATTCAATAGAATTTTGGCCAAAATATAAAGTTATTACAGGTGAAGTGAAGACTCGATTAACGAGATGACTAAACTTCGTAACAGTAGAGATTTATCACTTGCCAAAAGTAACAGAATATTTTAAAAATAACAAGAAACATATGTATGTATATATGAATTTTATAGTAATATATTAAATTGAAGGCGACATAATATCTCCTGTTATAGCAATATGCAGGATGAATAAATGATATGAATACCTTCGAAAGGAAATATTTAATTTAACTAAAACAGATAGATAGGAAAATTTAGTGATGGCGGAGATGATTTAGATGTATCAAAAATCACGTTGATATCAATACCATTACGAGGCTAAAACAACGATTTAAGAAGTTATGAATTTAGTGAGAAAAATAGATGTATTGGGATCAAAATATAGCAAGCAGGTGTAAAATTTTTAAAAAATCACGGTATATTTTTCCTATGAGAAGTTAAAATATCATCTGAATAAGTAAAATTGCGAGTATTCCAATACCAATATCTAAGGGCACTGCCTTGAATAGTAGCGCATTAAAAAGCTTGTCTTTGTTTATAACGACTTGAGAAGCGCCTAACATCAGACTACCTCCTGATGAGAAAGGCGAGAGTGATGAGCTTTGCGCCCCCACAACAATACAGGTAAATAGTAATAAAGGGTTTAGTCCAGAGGCAACGGCTAGGGGCAGGACCATAGGGAATAAAGTAGGGGCGACTACCCCAAGGGTACTAGCAAATATCGACATAATGGCGCTAATAACGAAGACTAAAATCGGTATCATCCAGATAGGTACATTGGTACTTAGCCATTCTGTCAGCTCGTAAATAACGCCTATTTCTACTCCGAGGCTGATTAACATACCAACACCACAAATCATAATGAGGGTATTCCAAGGTATTAAAGCAATCACCGCTTTTTCATCGCCTAATTTTAAAAATAAGCTTACTAAAGCAAAAAATATGGCGATAAAACCAATGTCAATCCGAGCGTTCAAAAACTGAATCGCTGATACTTGTGGCATGAGTAGATTTAAAATGGGCACGATAAGTACAATAGCCATCATGATAAAAATCAGTATAAGAGACTGTTTTTGCTTACTGTCAAAGGGTTCTGGTATGGTCGTCTGAATCGCTATTTTGCTATTTTTGGCATTGATAAAGCTATAAGCACCCAATACAATCATAGGCATTATAAAAGTGACAGCGAATATCCCTAACACATAAGTAAAGGTATTGTCATTTGCGACACCTGCGCCGCGCATCAGCTCTCTAAAAATAACACCGCTTTGTGAGGTGATAAAGTTAGCACCCGCTAAGGCACCATAGTTCACTGATAAAGTAGCAATGACAAGATTCAAGTTAGTGCGTTTAGACAACAGCAGGATCATCGGTGCCATCGTCGCTAAGACCGTATAATAACCAGCCCCTAAGCCTGCAATAATCGTGGCCACAAGGAAAATGACTAAAGGTAGGAATGCGGGAAAGTGACGGCACTTATAGATTAAATGATTGGATAGCTTTTCTAAAGCACCGTTAGCTAGGGGAAAGTTATAGAAAAGAGTCACCGCAAAAATAACAAAGAAAATTTTGAGAGGCCATAGCTCAACAATTTCATGTGCCTTCATTCCCATACCGAAGCAACCGATTAGATATGAAAATGCAATAGCAAATAGGCCAATATTAATTTTAGTGGTATAGCCCAAAATGATACATATCACGATGGCGGCTAGAATATAAAGAGTCACGACTACTCCTTGACCTTAACTGTATGAATTCTATAAAAAACCATAGCAGTTTTTACAGAGTAAAGAGTATTACGCTAATATTGACACAGGGTTTTCTGGACTAGAAGACCTTATAAATCTTCAAAGTGCACTTGTTTGAATAGAATGATAGCAAAAAAGTTGGCGTTAATTAGGAAAGATTAATTATAAAAATATAATAATGCTTTAATATTAATGTGATACCGATCGAATGCGCTGAAAGCTTAAGAGAAGTTGATCAGAGATAACGTAGTTTTACAGCAATAGCAGTGCTTGACGAGATTGAAACAGTTAATAAAAACCTTTCCACTGTGGTGAAAAAAATGCTAAATAATTTCAAAGAATTTAAAATGCCACGTTATGAGCAAGTGCGATGGCATATACAGACCTTACTGACAGAGAGTAAATGGGATGAAAACACACCCTTACCTACGGAACAGGAGTTTGCAGATAAGTATGAAGTATCTGTAGGAACCGTCCGAAAAGCTGTCGAAAAATTGGTAGAAGATGGGGTGTTAATAAAGCAGCAAGGCAAAGGCACCTTCTTAAAACGTCCAGATTTTGCAAGCTCATTACTGAGGTTTTTTAAGTTTCGTGATAAAGATGCTCGCTATGTCACACCGACAGGCATAATTAAAAAAATCATGGTTATAGACGGTATTGATGACATTAATAAAAAACTAAATATAGGTAAAAACAAAGCGCTCATTTATATAGAGCGTACGCGTATGGTTGAAGACAGAGTCTTGTTAAGTGAAAAAATTTGGTTACCTAAGAGTCGCTTCCAAGCTTTTGCAACCTTAAATCCTGAAGGTTTCGAGAATCTTCTCTATCCGTTTTACTATACTAAGTGTGGTCAATTTGTGTCGTCTGCTGTAGAGACGCTGTATTTTATAACCGATCACAGCGACGATTATTTGGGCAATACTAAGCAAGAAAACTTAGTTAAGGTATGCCGCATTGCGAAGAATCTAGAAGGCGATCCTATCGAATATAGAGAATCCTATGGGCTGGCAGAGAAGTTCAGCTATGAGATTAATATTATTTAGGCGTTTATTAAACCTATATCGATAATTAAGTGACCGTTTGAGATAAACAGATTAAAAAACAGTACCTTTAGGAAATACTAAAAGTACTGTCTTTTTTGCATATATTTTTCTGTGTTATCCATTACCCTGTATTGCGTAGACCTGCTGCCAAGGCATTAATACTACGGATTAATGGGTCTTCAACGTCGAGGTCACCATGATTGGTATCGCTTGTAGCGTCTTTTTGTCTGGCACGCTTTAATAGCTCAATTTGGATATAGTTGGTTGGATCTAAATACGCATTACGCCATTCAAGGGAAGCGGCAAGATTCTGCTGATGCTCCAATAACGACTCTTGGTTAAGCAAAGAGTTTAAACCTGAATGGGTCAGCTCGTGCTCATCCGTCACCGCTGTCATAATCTGTTCACGTAATATCTCATCGTCACATAATTGGCTATAAGCATGAGCAATACTCATATCAGACTTGGTAAACGCCATTTCAATATTGCTAATAAACACGTTAAAAAATGGCCAGCAGTCAATCATTTCTTTCATCAGTGCTTCATCATCGATGACGCTATGCAACGCACTGCCGACACCATACCAAGCGGGCAGTGTAAAGCGCGCTAATGACCAGCCAAATACCCAAGGAATTGCGCGCAAGGTTGTTTTGCTTGGTAGACCTTTATTACGATGTGCTGGGCGTGAGCCAATATTTAATAAGGAGATTTCTGCCACTGGCGTCGCTTGGGAGTAGAACTGATAAAACCCTTCGGTATGATCCGTTAGCTTGCGATAACGTTGCTCACCGGCGTCTGCTAAACGTGCAAAGAGCGCTTCATAATGTGGCAATTCAGGCGGTTGCACCACGAATCTTGAGGAGCAAGCTTTAAGCGTGCCAGTGATGCCCATGGTTAGCTCAAATACAGCGGTATCGGTGTTGGCATATTTGGCATAAAGGACTTCGCCTTGTTCGGTCACTTTAATTTGCCCATGCAGTGTACCAGCGGGCTGAGCAGCAATCGCTTTATGCGTTGAGCCGCCACCACGACTCACAGAGCCACCGCGACCATGAAATAAGCGGGTTTTGATGCCATATTCTTCTGCGATACGGTTAATGGTCTGCTGTGCGCTATAAAGCTGCCATGCAGAAGTAATGATGCCTCCGTCTTTTGAAGAGTCCGAATAGCCCAGCATGATTTCTTGGGTATTATCTGAATGCTGCAACAACCCTCGATATAATGGATTGTCTAAAACTTCAGGTAGAATTTTATCGATGTTTTTAAGATCTTCTATCGTCTCAAATAACGGTGCTACTGGCAAGTCGGCAGACAGTCGCCCTTCGTCATCCACTCTACATAAGCCTGCAAAGCGCATGAGTAGCAAAACTTCTAATAATTGACTGGCGTTATTGGTCATGGAGATAACATAACTGCCAAAAGTATCTTGCCCAACCAGTTTGCGTAAAGTCGCTACTGAGTGCATCAAGGCCAATTGTTCACGGGTTTTATCCGTTAAATTATCGGTATAAATGAGCGGTGTGCCTGGTTTCTCAAGCAGGCGCGTTAGCCATTCTTGGCGCTCGGTTTCATTGAGGCTTTGATAGTCAGGCAAGTTAGAAGCATTGGCAAAAATATCGGCAATCACTTCGCTATGATAAGACGACTCTTGGCGAATATCGAGCGCTGCCAAATGGAAGCCACAGGTTTTGACCAAACGTATTATATCGAGTAATAAGCCTTCGCCATGTGCAGTATCATGAGTATTCACACTTTGACGGATGATGCGTAAGTCTTCTAATAGTTCTTGTGGATTGGCGTAGGCATCTTTTTTAGCCTCAGTATCATTCCCTTTGCTTTGGATTAGAAGATTGGTGGCTTTGACTTTATTTAGGATTAAGGAGAGGAATCTGCGATAAGGTTCATTGCCGTAATCATCAAGATTGTAATCAAAGACTCGTCTGTCGAGCTCACTATAACTTTCAATCTTGGCATACACATCAGGTTCGATAGTAACAATCGTATCACTATGAATAAGCTGACGACGTAGTTTCTTGAGCAACACTTGATAGTGACGCAATACAGTATCTGCATGCATCAATACGGCCATTTCTGTAGTGTCATGAGTGACAAAGGGATTGCCATCTCTGTCGCCACCAATCCAAGAGCCAAAGCTTATGAAAGCAGGTAGAGGGTAGTCTGTTAGCTCAGGATAGATATCAATAATAGCGTTTTTAATATTACGATAAACCTTGGGAATGGCGTTGAATAGACTGGCATTGAAATAATGCAGACCATTATTTATTTCGTCATAGACCAAAGGCTTACGCGTCCGCACTTCATCAGACGACCATAGCAGATCAATCGATTGCGCAGTTTTTTCTCTGGCTTGCTCGTAGGCAAAACTATTTTGTGCAACGTTATTTAAGGCATCGCTATGAGTGAATAAACCTTGTAATAAGTTCATCGTTGTACGTCGACGCGCTTCAGTAGGATGGGCGGTAAATACAGGGATGAATTTTAGTTGCTCAATGAGCTCTTGCATCTGTGCTGGCTCAATATTGCGCTCACGACACTCTAGTAAAGTACGGCGAAACGATCCTTCCCAGCTCTGCTCTGATTGCATACGTAATGCATGGCGCTCTTCACGTAGATAATTCTCTTCACTTAGATTGGCTAAGAAAAAATAGATAGAGAAGCTGCGGATGACATTTTTTAAGGCTTGATTGTCCAAAGAGGCAATAAAATCGATGAGCTTCTGCTTATGAGCTTCATTAGGCTCACGGCGCTGTTGAATAAAACCTTTGCGTAGCGTTTCAATCGTATGCAGCGTTTGTTCACCAGTCTGGCGAGAAATCGCATCCCCTAGGAAGGAACCTAATAAACTAATGCGTTCACGTAATATGTCATTATCTATTATCATCCTTGACCTTCTCCTTAAATTAATTAAAAAATAGTGAAGCAGCAAATCTGTAATTTTGTATAAAGAAAAATACTGCTTAATATAATGTTTAGTAATGAGCAGTGAACAGGACTAATATTCGCTTTTATCAGAGACTTAGTGTTTTTGATAAAAGCGAATCAGCACAGTAATGAGGCGATAAAGGCTGGCAAGCTATCTTCTAAAGTGTAGCATGGGTGACTTCGCATATTAAAGAAGTTAGCGGATTAAGTTAGCGGCAATACCGAGGCGGTTAAAAGCGTGTGAGATTGAAAATTATTGGATAGGTCAGAAATATGGGCAAAATTATTGGAATACCTTTTATACGTGAATTGGTAGCGTTTGCTAAAAAAGATATATAATTATGATATCTAAAATATAGGCACTGAAAACATGAATATCGAAAGCGACACCGCCAATCAAATCGCTAATCAAATCGCCAATCAAGTAGAAATCATCTATGAAGATGAATTTCTGGTGGCGATTAATAAAGAGGCTGGGCTGTTGGTGCATCGCAGTTGGCTGGATAAAGGTGAGACACGCTTTGCTATGCAGCTCACCCGTGATGCGGTAGGTTGCCATGTATTTCCGGTACATAGGTTAGACAAGCCTACGTCAGGCGTGTTGTTGTTTGCCAAGAGCTCAGCCGTGGCGCGCAGCCTTACCGAGGCTTTTACTGAACACAAAGTGACCAAGCAATATTTAGCTGTGGTGCGCGGCTATATGTCAGAACAAGGCACCGTTGATTATGCGCTGAGCTTTCAGCCCGATGCTATTGCCGATAAGTTCGCTAATTTGGATAAACCGGCTCAAGAGGCGGTGACCCATTGGCAAAGTTTGGCGCAAATTGAGTTGCCATTTGCGGTGTCAAAAAAGCATGACACTAGCCGCTATAGTCTAATGCGCTTAACCCCCGAGACCGGACGTAAGCATCAACTGCGTCGGCATATGAGACATTTATTCCATCATATCGTGGGTGATACCAGCCACGGCGACGGACGGCACAATCGATTTTTTCGTACTCAATATGGTTGCGCGCGTATGCTACTGCATGCTCAGACTTTAGCGCTCAGCCATCCGGTCACAGGCAAGCCGTTATTGCTAAAAGCGGGACTAGACGATCAATGGCTGCGCATCCTGGAAGAGTTTTCTTGGATAGAGAGCGCTAAAGTTTAAGCATCGTAAAGTTTAGGGTTTATCTCCAAAAGTCATATCAAAGAAGTCGACATACAGGTCCTAGTGTAGTTAGCGGGTTTTAAAATAATAAAGACCGAAAATACGGGTGCTGCAATCGAAGGTTCAGGTTCATAGTGAGGACTTGAACTGACATTTGCTGTCAAATTCGTAGACATTAACTTGGAAGACATCAACTTGGAAGATTACCAATTCAAAAATACTCATTTGCAGTAATAACTTCACCAGTTTTTTCAACCTCTTAACTCAAATCGCTATTTGGACTGTTTCCAAATAATCGTTTATATTCTCGGCTAAATTGGCTGGGGCTTTCATAGCCTACTTGCATGGCAATCTGTGATATTTGAGAGTCATTGGTTATGATCAGACGCCTCGCTTCCATTAATCGTAATTTTTTTTGATACTGTAGCGGACTCAACTGTGTAATCTCTTTAAAGTGTTGGTGAAAACCTGAGATACTCATACCACATCTGCTCGCCAAGTCTCCAATCACTACAGGTTCGTCTAAATGCGCTTTTAGCCAATCGGTTGCTTGTGCAATACGGTGAGTATGACTGCCATTGATGACCAGTTGTCGCAACTTATTCCCTTGTTGTGCCGAGAGCATGCGATAATAAATTTCTTGCTGTATTAAAGAAGATAAAAAATCAGTATCATTTGGACAATCAAGTAAGTTTACCAATCGCTCAAATGCTTGCATTATAGCGTCATCTAATTGCCATTTTATTCCCAAATTACCTTCTTTTACTTGTTGTTGAGGCGGTATTCTAGCGAGCACTTCTTGAATCATCACAAGATTTAATTTCATTGATAAAACGATGACAGGATGGTCTGACGAAGCATGCTTAATATGCATACTTAAAGGAATATCGACAGGGCAAAACATCAGGCTGCTATTGTCAAATTTTTGGCAATCTTTTCCTAAGTAAATCTCGCGCTCGCCTTGTAGGACGATACAGATGCTAGGCTCTTGAATATAGCTGACGGTTTTACTTGGTCTGTCAGCGCAATAGAAAAATAAGTTTGGAATAGTAGATTCGATCGTTTTATTTTTGGGTAATAGTCTAAGTAACTGCTCAATGGTTTTTAACTGCATAATTTTTTTCTTGTTTTAAGGTTTGCTTGATAATATAAATTTTTGGATAATTAGGCAAGAGTTTCGTAGGACTGTTCTAACGAATTGTTGGTTGCGCATCTATAATAATCCTATCACGACGCATCAAGTCTGATTTTAATCATATTCAATAAATCTACATAAGGAACGCATAATGAAAATATTTTATAAAACTCGTGCAACAGCAACTGGTGGTCGTTCTGGGCATACAGGTCTTGATGATGGTTCGCTCGGTTTTGATTTGGTATCCTTTCAAGAAAAAGATAAAGAGGGGGTGAATCCAGAGCAGCTGTTTGCGATGGGTTATGCTGCGTGTTTTGATAGTGCGCTAAATATGACTGCACAACAAATGAAACTACCAGTAACCGCTTCGAAAACATCTGCCCAAGTTGGTATTGGTATGAAAGCGGATAATAGCTATAACTTAGATATAGAGCTGTCTGTCGAAGTATCTGGTATTGATGAATCGCAAGCACAAACTCTAATCGAGACCGCTCATCAAGTTTGCCCATACTCTAATGCCACTCGTGGCAATGTTGATGTGCGCTTGCATGTTACCGTTGTTTAAATAGCATTTGTATTTAATAGCTAATAACGATAAGAAATCACACAATAATAATAAAATTTAAAATTGCTTGGCTACTCTAGGTAGCCAAGCAATTTTTTATGGTACTAAGCAATATAAATACTACAATATAAATACTAAAATTCTTACACAAGCTCCAGTTTATTGTCTTCCGCTGACTAAGTTACAATGGCCAGCAGCGAATTAATAAATCGACTGTATAAGTACTGGGTACATAAGCTGCCAATTACTTTTAGCTCAAATTAAACTGTTTATGGGCGTCTGCTAGATATATGGTACTGACACTCAAAAGGCAGATAACGACTTTTGATGAAGTAGCGCAGACCAGTAAAGTTAGCAACTAAGGTAAGTAATGATATAATGCCCCGACAATCGATATTTTATAAAGGGTTTACCTTATGGCTCGTACAGCTAGCGCATTACACATTTTAGTAAAAGACAAAGAACAAGCTGAAGATATCCTTGCCAAGCTTAAAAAAGGCAACATGTTTGATGTGTTGGCTAAGAAATACTCAACTTGCCCCTCAGCTAAAAAAGGCGGCAGCTTAGGTGAGTTTAAACAAGGCGATATGGTACCACCATTTGATAAAATTTGCTTCAGCGGCGAACTCCTCACTCCACACTTAGTGAAAACCAAATTTGGCTGGCATGTGGTTAAAGTGCTTTACAGAACGTAAGGGTTAGATTCTGAGCTTTGATTGATATCAATCTAGTATTTTCAGGTACATCCCATATTTTACCCATAAAAAAGCCTCAGTCGTTAGACTGGGGCTTTCTAAATATTTGGTATCCATAACAACTTGAATTGCTGATAACACCCTATATCGTTCAAAGTAGATCAACCAAATATCATAATACGACAATATCTTATATGTATTGATTTTATTAGCCTACAGAATTGATTCTAGAGGCTGCTTTTTTTATATGTCATTGGTATTTTAGATAGTTGTAGATTATAAGGTTTAAAGTGATAACGCTATTTACTTTTTACCACACTCACAGTATTTCGACCACCTATCACATTTATCACAAGTAGATGCCGCGCTACAGCCACACTTCGGGCTAGTTACAACTAGCGCTATAACGTATCGCTGGTATCAATGAGTTCACTCTATCTTTAGACGTTACTTTCATGATAAGTCTTCGTCTGTGATGACTCATTCAGTCTGTCACTACTCCCTAATTAAGACAACAATACCGCAGTCAGTAGCTTTATTATTGGATGCATCACAATAGATAGTGCTCTTGGACATAGGTCACACATAGCTCATAAAAAGCTTGAGCGGGCGGGGAAATAGATTTGTCAGCCAGTTTAAAGATACCGATTTGTCTGTTTAAAGAAGGGTCAAGTAAGTTTATCCAAACCAGCTCGGGCTCATTAGAGGGAAAGGCAAGTTTCGGTAGGGTAGTAATGCCAAGATCGTTTCTTAATAAAGAGAACAGTGAGGTGATGTTTTCTACCGTATAGCGAGCTTTGCGATTGAGCACTTCTGCGGGTGTGTTTTCAAGTAATCGACAGGTGCCATTATAAATAAAAGGCTCTGCCATGAGTTGTTGCCATTTTAGCCCTTGAGATTGACTTGATTCATTATTCAGCGCATTACTTTTAAGACAAACCACACCGATAGGGTCTGATATAAGTGGGGTAAAATCAATATCTGTTTGATTGATACTCGTACAATTACCTAATGCCAAATCCACCTCGCCCGTGAGCAGCCGGTTTGCAACGCCAACCGCGTTATCATCTATCAAAACAATTTCAATATCAGGATATTTCTTTGAATAGGCGACCAATACGCTAGGTAGTAGCTTAGTCACCAGTGATGGTACGCTAGCAATTCTTATCTTCCCTTTATCGCCTGCTGCGGTCGCTCTTAAGTCCTCTTCAAACGCTTGATAAACACTAATGAACTGCTGAATCTTTGGCAAGCAACTTTCCCCAAACGGCGTCAGTGTTGCTTTATTGCCACTTTCGAATAAACGCTGATCCAGTGTTTTTTCCAGCTCTTTTATAGAGGCGGATAATGCGGCCTGTGTTCTATTGGCGCGGTTGGCTGCCACACGAAAACCCCCTTCTTCTACCACAAACAAAAAATGTCGTAACTGTTGTAGTTTCATAATCGTTAGTGCCTTTGTGCTTGCTGCCGTTGATCAGATACTATCTATTATAGCGATAGATTAAATCTATCATATTTAATATTTAATTAGTTAGATTTGTCATTATTTATTGCGTAGGATAATCAATAACACAGAAATTGCCAAACCATTCATTCAAAGGATATGACTATATGACGACTCCCTCAACCAAACAAGCGGTTCAGACTTCACTTTACGCCTCAAAAGCACCTCTTGAATGGGCGGTCACGAGTAATGGCACATTATACACCGCGCAAATTCCTATTGATGAAAACGGTAATGTGGTCGCAGGTGGTATCGAAGCCCAAACTCGGCAAACCCTTGATAATTTAAAGCATACTTTAGAATGTGCCAATGTAGGCATGGACTCAGTGTTACAGGTACTCATTTATGTTACTGATCGTGAATATCTAAAAACGGTCAATCAAGTCTATGCGGAATATTTTACAGCACCCTATCCAAATCGCGCGGCTTTAGTGATAGCAGGACTTGCTCGTGAAGAGATGTTGGTTGAGCTAGTCGTATACGCGAACGTACCATAATTTTTCCACTATATTTATACAGCTCTTTAAATCATTTTATCACTTGAATTTTAATAAACTGAGGACGCTACTATGTCAGCTCAAAACATACAAAAAGTATTACAGCAAGACCCGCAGCAATCACTTTATATCAATGGTGAGTGGCAAGCGGGTAACGATACTATTGCTAATATTAACCCATCTGATATCACCGAAACTATCGGCGAGTTCGCCCAAGCCAGTAGCGATCAAGTCAAAGACGCTATTGCTGCTGCCCGCCAAGCGCAGCCAAAGTGGGAAGCAACGCCGTTAGAGAAGAAGCAATCTATTTTGCAGGCGATTGGCGATGAGATGATTGCCCGTTGCGATGAATTAGGTACTTTATTGTCACGTGAAGAAGGCAAGCCATTTCTTGAGGGTCGTGGTGAGATTTATCGTGCAGGTCAGTTCTTCCATTATTATGCCGCTGAGGTGTTGCGTCAAATGGGCGATACTGCGGATTCAGTACGTCCAGGGGTTAAAGTGGAAGTAACGCGTGAGGCAGTCGGTGTCGTCGCGATTATCTCTCCTTGGAACTTCCCAACCGCAACCGCGGTGTGGAAAATAGCCCCAGCCTTAGCATTTGGCAATAGCGTCATTTGGAAGCCTGCCAATTTAACACCAGCCAGTGCGGTCGCCTTAGCTGAAATCATTCATCGTCAAGGGTTGCCTGAAGGTACGTTTAACTTGGTATTAGGGGGCGGCTCATCAGTTGGTGATGCACTCATTAATTCTAAAGACATTGATGCGGTCAGCTTCACAGGTTCTGTGCCAACCGGTCGTAAAGTTGCTGCGGCAACCGCCCCAAACTTTGTGCGCTGCCAGCTTGAGATGGGCAGTAAGAATGCCTTGGTTATCGCTGATGATGCTGATTTACAAGTCGCTATTGATGCGGCGGTTGCTGGTGCATTTGGCGGTTCAGGACAAAAATGTACGGCTTCTTCACGCTTGATTGTCATGGATGGCATTCATGATGCTTTCGTCGATGGTGTCATCGCAAAAATGAAAACTTTAAAAGTTGGTCATGCGCTTGATGACGGTATCTTTATGGGTCCCGTTGTTGATGATAAGCAACTTGCATCCAACCTAGGCTGGATTGAAAAGGCCAAGCAAGCCGGTGCGAACTTAGCCTTTGGTGGCGAGCGTTTAGATATGCCACATGAGGGTTATTATATGTCGCCTACCTTGTTTACTGAGACTGATAACAGCTGGGATATCAATCAAGAAGAAGTATTTGCGCCACTAGCTTGTGTCATGCGCGTCAGCAGTTTAGAGGAAGCGATTGCGATGACCAATGATACTCGCTTTGGTCTCACCGGCGGCATCATTACCCAAAGCTTGCGTAATAGTTCAATGTTTAAAGAGCAAGTACAAGCAGGTTGCGTCATGGTCAATTTAGCAACTGCTGGTACCGACTATCATGTGCCTTTCGGTGGTCGTAAAGAGTCTAGCTTTGGCCCGCGTGAACAAGGTCAGTATGCTAAAGAGTTTTATACTATTGTTAAAACGGCTTATCAAAAGGCTTATTAAAAGTCAGTTAATGACATGTGCTAATAGTGATGTGTGGCTGGTAAAGATTCTCCTGCCACAATGCATTTGTAAAAGTATAAAAGGAATTAACTATGTATCAAGACCATATCGTCATTGACGGCTTACAGTATAGCCATTGGGATCGTGACTATTTCAAAATGCTGCAAGCCAGCGGTATCAATGCGGTACATGCCACCTTGGTTTATCACGAGGATTCGCGGCAGACAATGACACGCTTTGCAGAATGGCATGCACGCTTTGAGCAAAACTCAGATCTTATTTTACCAGTGTATTCAGTCACTGATATTGAGAGGGCAAAGCAGCAAGGTAAAGTCGGTATCCTTTTTGGCGCGCAAAATTGTTCACCGATTGATGATGAAATTGGTCTTATCAGCGTGATGCGCCGCTTAGGGCTACTGATCATGCAGCTGACGTATAATAACCAAAGCCTACTAGCAACCGGTTGTTATGAGAAGAATGATAGTGGCATTACGCGCTTTGGCCAGCAGGCGATAGCAGAGATGAATCGAGTTGGGATGATTATTGATATGTCGCATAGCGCAGAGCGTTCAACGCTTGAAGCGATCGAGCATTCTACGCGCCCGATATGTATCAGTCATGCCAATCCAACGGCTGCACACGATGCGTTGCGTAATAAATCTGATACCGTTATTAGTGCCTTAACCAAAGCAGGCGGGCTGTTAGGTTTTAGCCTATATCCGTTTCATTTGCCGAATGGCAGTGATTGTACGCTCAATGATTTTTGCAGCATGGTTGCTGATTGTGCTGATAAATATGGGGTTGATCATTTAGCGATAGGCAGTGATTTGTGCCTAAATCAACCGCAAGCGGTACTTGAATGGATGCGCAATGGACGCTGGTCAAAGGCAATGGATTATGGCGAAGGCAATGCCAACAATTCAGGTTGGCCGGATACTTTGCCATGGTTTGCAGGCAAGGATGGGATGGAGAATATTTATAACGGTCTGCTCAAACATGGTTTTAATGATGCTGATGCTGGAAAAATCATCGGACAAAACTGGTTTAATTTTCTTGAGAGTGGCATTAAGCCTTTAGTATAAATGCTAGGCACAGATGTAGCTTTCTAAAATGCTGGCTAAAACTCAAAGTCACAAGCATTAAAGTATAGATGGGTAAGACGGTTTAGATAAAACGCCAATTTAAATGACGCAACATTATCATATGGAATCACATCATGGCTGATTTAAAAGGATTTAACAGTAAGCAACATGAGCAAGGACGCTCTC
Organism: Psychrobacter sp. G; assembly: GCF_000418305.1. NCBI lineage: Bacteria > Pseudomonadati > Pseudomonadota > Gammaproteobacteria > Moraxellales > Moraxellaceae > Psychrobacter > Psychrobacter sp. G. The sequence goes on along the minus strand of NC_021661.1, from coordinate 2,239,397 downwards.
ACGAAACCGATAAGATAGCGGATAATTTAATGCATTTAGAGACTCCATCAGATACTTTAGGGCTAAAAAACCCAGCATTTTGGTATAGTGGCGGCTTTATCATTGTGTTTGTTCTTATGGCCATCTTTGCCGAAGAGCGGTTGGCAAAATTCATCAATATCGGATTTTCTTGGTCGGCAACGGTCTTTGGCCCTTTTTGGCAAATATTATTGTTAGCGACCTTTGTGATTGCACTAGCAGTCGGCGCAGGTCGCACAGGCCGCGTCATTTTAGGTAATCTAGCGAAGCCTGAGATGGACGGTTTTAAATGGATGGCGATTTTATTCTGTACGCTGCTCGCTGGCGGCGGCGTCTTTTGGGCAGCCGCTGAACCTATCGCTCATTTCGTTAGCGCACCGCCACTGTATGGCGAATCTGCTGATATCCAACAACGCGCTTTCAATGCGCTATCTCAGTCCTTTATGCATTGGGGATTTTTAGCTTGGTCAATTGTCGGTAGCTTGACGGCTATTGTGGTGATGCATCTACATTATGATAAAGGCTTGCCGCTGAAACCGCGTACGCTTTTATACCCTATGTTTGGTGAGCGCGTGCTGACAGGTCATACGGGCGCAATTATCGACGCTTGCTGTATTGTCGCGGTTGCTGCCGGTACGATCGGTCCTATTGGATTTTTGGGTTTACAAACAAGCTATGCATTAAATACGCTGTTTGGTATTCCTGATACCTTTATGACCCAACTTATCATCATCATCTTTGCTATTGCACTTTATACACTCTCAGCCATTAGTGGTCTTGCTCGAGGTATGCAGCTGCTCAGTCGCTTTAATGTCATATTGGCCTTTGGTCTGATGGTCTTTATTTTGATGTTTGGTCCTAGCAAATTTATTGTTAATGGGTATATTCAAGGTGTTGGCACCATGGTGCAAAACTTTATCCCGATGGCAACCTATCGCGGTGATGAAGCTTGGCTTGGTGGTTGGACGGTTTTCTTTTGGGGCTGGTTTTTGGGTTATGGCCCGATGATGGCGATATTTATTGCTCGTATCTCACGCGGTCGCACGATTCGTGAATTGATTACGACCGTGTGCATTTTGGCGCCATTGGTTACCTGCTTTTGGTTCACGGTCATCGGCGGTTCGGGTCTTGCGTTTGAGATTGCCAATCCTGGTAGTGTGAGTACAGCATTTGAAGGCTTTAATCTTCCTGGAGCACTGCTTGCCATCACTCAGCAGCTGCCATTTCCTTTAATTACTTCCTTATTGTTTATCATTCTAACCATGGTTTTCATTGTTACTACTGGTGATTCGATGACCTATACCATCAGTGTCGTGATCAGTGGTGAGAGAGAGCCAAATGCTATTATTCGCACCTTTTGGGGCGTGATGATGGGGGTAACGGCGATTGTTCTTATCTCGCTTGGTGCAGGCGGTGTGACAGCGTTGCAATCCTTTATTGTCATTACGGCAGTGCCTGTATCCTTTGTTTTGCTGCCATCATTATGGAATGGACCAAAAATTGCCCAGCAAATGGCACGGGATCAAGATCTTTATCGCCCTAATAGAGTGGAAACTGCTCATCAACTCATCGAAGAGCAACTTGTCGAAAAAAATAAAAAAATCGACTAGGTAGCGCTTTATTATAGATGATCATTTATTTGCGTATAAAAGCCGTAAATCCAAAGTATTAAAAGTATTAAAAGGTGGTTGGTTCAACACATTATTGAAGGTGATAGTTATATGGAACATACTTTGCCAAACAACGATAAGCTAGATGCAGTCGGCTTCCGTACACCCGATGTGGTGATGCATTCTGAACGACTCGGCGCTATGCACCAAACGCGTATTAGCTTCGTCCGTACGTTATTGCGCAAAATCGACAAAGAGCATTGGACATTAAGCAAGCATCTATGGGATTTAGATAACGACGGCTATGGACAGGTCATTTATCGTTTACAAACGCCTGAACACGTCTATCACTTGGTGGTATTTTGCAATCAGATTGCCGATGAAGAACGTAATGATCGTGTCATTGCGCAAAAATGGGATGTTACATTTGCCCTAGTTTACGGGGAAATAGGGGACGAGCTGCTGGCAAACCTAAAAGCCAATGTGCCATTACAAGAAGCGGGTCGTAACTCCAACATGGTAATGGTGCTGGCACGTGCCAACAAAAGCGTACGGGTCTTTGATCATATTGTCAGCTCACTTGCTGAAGGTCAGCAGCCTGATTTGGACGTACTTGCGCAAGTCGGCTATATCCTGCGTACCACGGCAGTTTATGGCAATGGTAAATTCGGTATTTATGACTTTAAACCGCTAGATCACAGCGAGGATTTTAATCAATCTTTTCGCGCCCAGATGTGTGCCGTGTATCTCATTCGAGAATTTAGCCTTGACTGGGTCGATTATTTGGCTCAGAAAAAGGGCGGTGATAAAGCGGTCAGCTTGCATCCGGAGATTAAGCAGTATCTGGGCATAGGTAATGCGACTGGTCTTGGAATGGCACCTTATCTCATTAATCATCCTTGTGTCGTTGATCAATGGCTGAGTGCGCGTGAAGGCGCGCTACAAGCGGTGTTGGTCTGTGATATTGAAGATGATCGTAATAATAAAATCCAGCAGCTTTCAAACTTAATGAAGCGCGCTATCCAGCATTTCTCTGAAGTGGTGACTATCAATGAGCCGCAAATTCTACTGAATAGTACCGTCGTTGATGAGCTGAATAAGCTACAAAACAACTTTATGAGCGAGATTGAAGGATGTGTTACGTGGGCTGATTTTTTACAGCGTCAGGCACACCTTAGTTTTGAGAGTCAAGAGGTCATTACTTCTTGCATGATGGAGCTTTATCCTGAGCTTGTTGATGGGTTTGCAGGGCAAGCCAATGCTGATGAAACCATGTCGCTGCCCGGTGGCAAAGTCGTACAAGACTTGATTGACATATTAGAAGTGCGTTATCAATGGGCGATCAGCATTGATTTTGGGGCAGAAGATAATGTCTATTGGTTCTGGTATCGCTCAGAAGATAAAGAAGAGCCAAGAATGGGTGTGCGCGGACAAGAGCGTGGCGATGATAAGGAATTCCTATTAGATATTGGTAGGCAGGCGAATACTTTATATCTGGCATTACAACAAGCGGATCCACAGCAGTTGTTGTCAGAATTTATCTTAAAGCAACCAAAGTATCGTTCTATTGCTCGGCGCGTCTGGACAATGGGGCATAAAAAGATGGGCGATATTCAGATTAATGTGCTGCAGAAGACGGCATTACCAATGCACTTGTTACGCTGTAAATTGTCTATGTTTGGCGCGACTAAGTTCGATCCAAGATCAGATCGCTGGGTGCGTGTCACGCTATTCCAAGGTGCGCCTTTGTTTGCTGAAGTACACAGCGATGAGTGGTTGTTTCCTTTATTACCAAATTTATCTGTACCGAAAAGAGGGCTAACCCATGATCGTATCGCATAACGAAATAGTGACCATGGTGAATAAAGCTTTTTTGGGCATGCAACGTGAAGTAGGCGAAGCTGACCTTATTGCTTCCATGGTAGCTGAGCTACAAATGGCTGGTCTAAATGGTATTTTGCATTTCAATAATGCCAGTCCTTTTATTTTGTCTGAACGTGATGTTGCGATTGATATCATCTATCAAGGCGAGGGTGAAGTCAGATTAGACTTGCATGGGAGCAGTTTGGTCTGTCATTTACCGGCAGTAATGGATTATGTGATTGAAAAGATGGGCAGTCGCGATCATTTTAAAGTGTATTTGCAGAATTGTCATAACCGCTGGCTGGCTTATAGTGAGCTTGCAAAATTGGCGGCAAAAGGCATTGCTTGTTTGGCGAAGTGGGACAATGGTAGCGCACCCAAGCATACGATATTTACTTTAGATAAAAGATTTGTTTATCCTGATCTGTATTTTTTTAATGAGGCACAGGCTAATTATAATACCAATGACATGGTCATTGAGCTATCAACGGCCAACTTTGATATTGAACAGGATATTCAGTACTTTGATCGTAAAGTATCAACAGATGAGTTGTATGAAACCCATCAAAGGGCATGGAAAGAAGGCATTTATGTTGATGATGGGCAGTGGGCAACTCTGAAAAAAAGTGCTGCAGCAATATTGGTCGAAAACAGTGAGGCATCAAGTAAAGGGGCAGGAGGTGTATAGCCTATAGAGCAAGCATTCATTGCTGCTGAAACGACCATAGATAAAAGTACAACCTATAACACAATACAAAATAGCTCCTAACTAGGAGCTATTTTTTCATCAGATAATACCATTAAATGTATGCTAATTAACGACGGTTTTGAACATATACGACTTTAGGTGCAGGTTTATGGTGTTGAGCCACAACTCTCTTATGTGCAACCTTCTTATTTGCAACTTTTTTAACCATTACTTTCTGAGGAGCTTTATGTTGCTTTGTATGGGTAACATGATGTTTTGCAACATGCGGCGCGGGTGCAGCACTTGCTTGACCAATCATAGCAAAACAAACGGTAGCAGCTACAATAGCGCTTATCATTGTATTTTTCATTATCATTTCCTTCCAAATTCGTATTCAAACATGAATTATTGATTGAGAAGCAAGACTTACCATCAAAAAAATGTCTTGATGAAGCCTTACTCTGTCGACAAAGGAAATGATAAAGGATTATGACGTTGCGTAGCTTTATGAAACTTGACGAAAGGTTACGACTGTTACTAACTGCTCCAATCTTCTTTAGAGATACGACGTTCTTGTATTTTGACTGGTACTGATAGAGCTAACTAGGTGATTGTAATGTTCTTGTTGACACTGGCAGTACGGTTATTATGGTTGAGCACGATATGCAGGTTGCCATAAGTAGCGAGTGTATTATTGATATCGGTCAGGGCGCTGGTGATGAAGGTGGAAAAATTGTAGCGCAAGGATCACCTGAACAAGTAGCGCAGTCGGAAATTAATCGAACTGCGCCCATTATGGGTTCGTAGTTCAAATTACCAAAATCTCATGGTCCCGAAAAACACAACAGCAATAACTGAATGTAGTTAACAGTTAACATTTAATCTATAGACTAGTTACAAGACCTAATCTAATATTTTATTATCCTTTGCCAGCGAGAAGCCAGCATGTCTAATTTAATGTTAACGATTAATCAGCAGGATTATGATTTTGATAATCTTGACCCGCGAACGACATTGCTGGATGTATGTCGTCACCATCTACATATCACAGGACCAAAAAAAGGCTGCGATCATGGGCAATGCGGCGCTTGTACTATGATTATTAATGGTCGACGAATCAATTCTTGTTTGACATTAGCGGTCATGCACGATGGTGATGAGATTACCACCATTGAAGGTATCGGACTACCTGAATCGCTATCAGAATTGCAACAGGCTTTTAAAGATCATGATGCGTTTCAATGTGGCTATTGCACGCCGGGACAAATTTGTTCTGCAACGGCATTGATAGAGGAAATCAAGCAACAGTGGCCAAGTCATGTAACTACTGATTTGCAAAATCCCAATGGACTACTAGTACAAGAAATTGCTGAGCGCATGAGTGGCAATATTTGTCGCTGTTCAGCCTATCCTAATATTATCAAAGCCATCTCACAGGTACTCGAAAACCAACTATCAGATTCTTCTTCAGTGATTAACGATACACGCAATGATGAGGCAGCTGCTCTAACTATTAGCGGTATTTGGTCGCCGCCGCCTAGCGAGGCACAAATTGGTGGTCATTCAATGGTAAAGCAAACTGCCAATGTTGCTAATGTTCCCAATGCTGCCAGTGCTAAGGGAGAACGTTCATGAAACGCTTTGAATATATTCGTGTCCTCGAACCGCAACAAGCCGTGATGTTTGCCACGCCTGAGGATGCATCTTTTATTGCCGGCGGCACCAATTTACTAGATTTAATGAAGATTGAGATTGAGACTCCTCAAAAATTGGTTGATATCACGCGCTTGGAGCTGCAACAAATAGAGACTACCGCTGATGGTGGATTACGCATCGGCACGCTGGTGACGAACAGTGATTTGGCGGCGCATCCCACTGTGATTGCAAACTATCCTGTACTCTCTCGAGCAATTTTAGCCGGAGCGACAGGTCAATTGCGCAACAGAGCCACTACAGGCGGAAATCTATTACAACGTACCCGTTGTTACTACTTTTATCAGCCCGATAGTCCTTGTAATAAACGCAATCCTGGTTCTGGTTGTCCCGCTATTAAAGGTGAAAATCGTCCGCTTGCTGTCTTAGGAACGAGTGATGATTGTATTGCCCAGCACCCATCAGATATGGCGGTAGCGATGCGCTTACTCGATGCCACCATTGAGACGCTCCAAGCAGACGGCACCTCGCGCCAGATTCCGATTAAAGACTTCTATTGCTTGCCAAAAGACACGCCAAATATCGAAACTGTCTTAGAGACAGGGGAGCTGATTACTCATATTGTTCTCCCAGCTCCAGTGAAAGGCATGCACACTTATGACAAAGTTCGTGATCGCGCCTCTTACGCCTTTGCTTTAGTGTCATGCGCGGCCGTAATAAACGTCAATAATCAAGGAAAATTAGAAACGGTACGTTTGGCATTTGGTGGTATTGGCACTAAGCCTTGGCGTAATGAAGCGGTTGAAGCATTACTCATAGGTACAGACGGTAATGTTGACATTATTTCGCAAGCGGCAGATTTGCTATTAAAAGATGCCAAGGGTAGTGGTCAGAACGATTTTAAGATACCGCTGACGCGTCGCTTGTTAAAGCAAGTTATTGAGCGCGCACTAACGGGTAAGGGAGCATAATCATGTCACTATTGGACGCAGTACTGCCATCAGAACCCACAAAAAAACTGACCATGGATAACCCAGTTGATACTCTTTTTGATAAAACTGCCAGTCAATTGGTTGGTAAGCCTATCAACCGTGTAGACGGTTCCTTGAAAGTCAGTGGACAAGCGACTTATAGCGCAGAATTTTATATTGAAGGACAGGTTTACGGCGTCTTAGTTGGTGCGACCATTGCTAAAGGCAAGGTGAAGCACATCGATAGCCATGCAGTAGAGGCGATTCCAGGTATTATTAAAGTGGTTACTGATCCCGAGCATTTTTTGCGTAATGCTCAGCAAGGCGGAGAGAAAAAAGCACCCACTCAGGGCGTCGCTGAGATTTTTTACCATGGTCAGCCCATAGCTGCCGTAATCGCTGAAACCTTTGAAGCGGCTACTGAAGGCGCAAAAGCCCTCAAGGTGACTTATGAAGATGAAACAGCAGATGCTGTAATAGATTTCAGCTCAGCATTGGTAAATGCGCATTCGGTTGATGAAAAAAAAGGCTCGGACAAGAATTATAAGCAGGGCTACCCAGAGCAAGGACTTAAAGAGTCTGAGGTTTCGTTTGATCAGGTTTACCATACGCCAAGCCAGAGTAGTTCGCCCATGGAGCCACATGCTACATTGGCTTATTGGGAGGATGAGAAATTAATCATGTATACGGCCAATCAGATGTTGTCATCTTGCAAACAACAAGTGGCGGATGCTTTAAATTTAGATCCAGATAATGTACAACTGATTGCTCATTACGTTGGTGGCGGTTTTGGCAGTAAACTTGGCATTGCCCCTGAATCGATTGCCGCGGCCATTTCTGCAAAAGAGCTAAAGCGTCCGGTATTGATTGTGATGACTCGCCCGCAAGTCATGGAAACCACCATAAGGCGCTCAGATACGCGCCAACGGATTGGCATCGGCTGTAATAAAAACGGTATTATTAATACTTTTATCCATAATACTATTACTAGTAACTTACCCGGCGAGAGCTTCTTTGAGCCTGCAGCGCTGTCTACTCACTATCTATACCGCGGTGAAAATCGTCAGGTCGACTATCAGATGGTTGATGTCAATAAAGTGTTATCAGGTTCAATGCGCGCTCCTGGGGAAGCAGTGGGGTTAATTGCTGTTGAATGTGCAATGGACGAGCTGGCCATTCAATTAGATATGGATCCTATAGAGCTACGCCGTCGTAATGAGCCTCATCAGGATCCTAGTAAAGAAATACCTTTTTCAACTCGGCAGCTGATCGCCTGTATGGAAAAAGGGGCTGAGCAGTTTGGTTGGGAGAAGCGCAATAAGATGCCTGCCAAGAGCTTAGAAGGAGACTGGTGGTTGGGTATCGGTATGGCTGCCGCTGCCCGTGGTAATCAGTTAAAGCTTTCTGAAGCAAGAGCAACCCTACAACTCGATGACTCAAAAACGCTTGGGATCAAAGCCATTATTGAAACGGATATGACCGATATTGGTACGGGCTCTTATACCGTATTTACCCAAATTGCTGCTGATCTACTTGGTCTACCGGTTGACCATATTGAGATGAAACTTGGCGATACCAGTATGCTGCCAGCCGTTGGTTCAGGCGGTAGCATGGGTGCGGCAAGCTCAGGTAGCAGTATTTATCTGGCGTGTCAGCAATTGCGTGAAATGCTGGCAGACAAAGTTGGACTATACTCCGACACTATCCAGCTAAATAACGGTCAGATCAGCGAAATAGGAGAGCATGAAGTTACAGTAACAGAGACTATCATTGAATCTGGTAAGGATGTCGCCACTGAACTTGTAGAGAAGTTAGCAGAAAAAACGAGCGTGCCTCTCCCTGAATCCGTATTGGAACGCTTGCCAGAGAAATATACGGCTAAACAAAGCAGGTATGATTTTAGTGGCCATAATAGTTATTCACTAGCCGATATTATCGCGCAATATGACGACCAAAAGTTAAGTGCTAAAGGCAAGATTAAACCGGGTAAAAATGAAAAAACCCATCGCCAATCTTCATTCGGTGCCAATTTTGCGGAAGTCGCTGTGCACCGAGTAACGGGTGAGATTCGAGTCAAGCGTATGACGGGAGTATTTGCCGCAGGGCGTATCCTCAATCACAAAACTGCTACTTCACAATGCTATGGTGGTATGGTTTTTGGCATAGGTTCGGCGTTAATGGAAGAAGTTATCCATGATAAGCATGACGGACGCTTGTGTAATCATGACCTCTCTGAATACCATATTCCTGTGAATGCTGACGTACCGCAATTGGATGTTATTTTGCTAGAAGAAGATGATCGTTATACCAATCCAATGCATATCAAAGGGATTGGCGAAACGGCAATTTCAGGCGCTGCAGCAGCGATTGCGAATGCTATCTATAACGCGGTCGGTATCCGGGTTCGAGACTTCCCCATTACTCTAGATAAGCTTATTGACCAACTGCCAGATTGATTCTTATCAAATACTGTTTTGCTTAAAAAAACCCGATTAAACAGCGGGTTTTTTTAGCTTATTCTCTAAGCTTATTGATAAGTCTATAAGGAACGTTATGAATCAAACTGCTGATATCCTTGACCTTGCTGAGCAAGCGATACAACAAAACATCGATGCTGTATTAGCTACCGTAGTTCGTACAGAAGGCTCGGCGTATCGGCAACCAGGTGCGATGATGCTTATCTGCGCCGATGGACGTTCGGTTGGGATGATTAGCGGCGGCTGCCTTGAGCCGCATATTATCAAACGCGCGTTTTGGCTGACCCGTCATGGCGCGAATGTACAAGTTTACCAGACAGGGGATGATATTAGATATCTCAACAATGGCGATCCTGATTCAACTGTTGTAGAAGAAGGCATTACTGTCAAAGATGAGGATATGTCTGAAGACGATTTTTTAGAGGGTGAGCTCAATTTTGGCTTGGGTTGTAATGGACGAGTGCATGTATTGTTTGAGCGTTTAGCGACAGCAATACCGCTATTGGATCTAATTCGTCAGGTTCGTAATACTCAACAGCCAGTAACAATTGCCACTCTTATTAGGTCGGATGGTAGCGAAAACGGAGCGCTCGACCTGCAAGTTGGTAGCCGCATTTATTTAGATACGTATTTAAAGACAGGAAGTCTGACCGATTTATATTTGAACCGCAACACGATAAGCGATTCGAATACGTTTATAGATGATATGTTGTTAAATACTATTCAAAAACTATCAAACCATAAGTTTCATAAAAAAAATGCTGAATACATTAAGTTAACGAGCGATTTAGAGTTACAAGCTACAGGTGATCGGAAGCATGAGAGTGAGTGGTTATTGCAGCGCATTTGCCCACAAATCCGATTACTGATTTGTGGGGCAGGCAATGATGTTATACCATTGGTGACGATGGCAAAGCTACAGGATTGGCATGTCACTGTAATAGACAGTCGTCCACAATATGCGACACGTTTGCGCTTTAGCCAAGCAGACTCAGTACTGTGCGTGGCTTTGGATAAAACCGAAACATTGCTCAATCTCAGTGCTGGCGCCGCCGTTGCTGTGATGTCTCATAGTCTGGCTCAAGACCACGCCCGACTAGCCGTACTACTAGAGCATTCTGCTCAATATCGTTATCTTGGACAACTGGGACCTCGCTATCGTACTGAGCGTTTAATCAAAGAAATTAGTGAGACAAGTGCTAACCCACATATTTTAGCTGATGGTATTCGTAAACTGCATTATCCTATCGGTTATAAGTTGGGTGGGGATGGACCTGAAGCATTGGCACTCAGTATCATGGCACAAATGAGCGCGGTGATTCATGGGCACGCGCCGCAAACATCACTGCCAAATAGTCAATATACTATTCAAACCTCAGAGCAATCAGGCTTCAATAATTATAAAAATGATTACGCCCATGACTAGCGATGTTGATACTAATAATTCTATTTTATCAACCAAAAATCCATTGCCCAGTAGTACATTAAATGATGAAAAAGACCATGCTGTTATTGTCTTAGCGAGCGGTCTGAGCGAGCGTCTTGGTCAATCTAAGCAACTGCTCAGCAAGCATGGCGAACCTCTCATCTGTTATATGACTAAAATAGCATTAGCCACAAAGCCTCTTGCCGTTATTGTTGTCCTTCCTCAAGATCAACCAGCAATCACTGATGCGATTAATGAGTTGGTCCGTCAAAATTCAATAATCTATACCGTGATTAATTTAATACCTAAAACGGGTATGGCGCATAGCTTGTCTCTTGGTATTGAAGCTCTGACTAACTTGAAGGTTTCGTTGTTTAATCGGGTGTTAATCATGGGGGTAGATCAAGTATTGTTAGATAGTGAGCATTTGAAAGAATTATTAGCGTTCAAAAGCACAGTGGTCGCTAGTCGTTATCAATATCTAGATAAAGCGTATTCTACTGATACAGGTAAGAATAATATCATCGGTCTTCCGATAGTCATTAATGTTGAGCGTCTCAAACAATGGAAACCAGCACTGAGAGGGGATAAAGGTCTGCGCTATTTGATTAGAGCCTTACCGCCCAATCAGTTAAGTACGGTCATAAACCATCAACTTAGCTATGATATCGATACGCCCAAACAGCTTTTTTATGCCAGACAACAGCATTGGCTTGATGCTTAGTCATTTATAAAAAATGGGTAATTATAAACACAGGAGTATATAGTTTAAGGATTGCGATGAAAGAAAATGATAAGAGTAGCGTAGAATCAAGGGACGAACTGATTAAAAAATATGGGGCTGTAGTTTGGGATTATTTTAATTGCGCTCAAAAATCAAGTCTCATACTTTGGGTAAGTATGAGGATATATCATTAAATAATCTCAAGTTAATTACAAATTGTTTAATGCTATTGGACGATTTTACTTATCAAAAAAGCTTAGAGGATAAAGAGAAAGTAGCGTATTACAAGAGCTGCAAGTTACAAATGAGCGCACTACGCGAAAAGCTAAGCGCCATTGAATTACATACAATGTATAGCGGCCTGCTATAAATGGCAACCGTGTTCAATGAGTTACAGAACTCACGTCAAACAGCACACTCTGGTCACTAGATTTTTACTGGAGCTATGGCACACTTCTTATTAGGTTTAGTTGCTTAATAGTGGCCTTCCCATAGATCTATATTAAAAACGACAGTAACTTTTAGCAGCTAAATTATTTCAAACTTAGGTGGTGTTAGAGCGAAAAATGGTCTCATACTAAAAGGGAATAAACGTGACTTCAGGAAGAAATCCCAGTATAAATAGGCGACCTATCTATATTCTGCCAAAAAACTTTGCTGACTATTTATGCCCTCAGCAAAATTATTATTTGTTTCTAGATATAGATGGTACGTTAGCTGATTTCACACTGAATCCAAAAGACAGCGTTATCCCAACATCAACCTTAATTCTTCTACAAAAAATACAAAGCCATGGTGTAAAACTTGCTGTCGTAACAGGACGCAGTTTGGCTGAAGCAAGGCAAATGCTGTCTCCTTTAACATTACCGATTGCCGCAACGCATGGACTAGAAATAGCGTTTGATGATATCAGTGATCATAATGAGACACATGCTGTATCTGTTGACATCATGGAACTTGCTATAATAAGAAAGTCTATTATCCAATCTTGCATTCCCTTTGATGACTTCATCGTAGAAGATAAACCCTATTCTGTCGCCCTCCATTTCCGAAAGAACCCTGTTTTGGCTGATGCGGCTTATACCATCATGGTAGAAACCTTAAAAACTTATGCTAACTGGACATTGAAATCCGGTAAGTATGTTTGGGAGATAGTGCCAAAAGGAGTGGATAAAGGTAGCGCGATTCTGACTTTATTAAAAAGAATGCAGAGTAGTAATAGTATTTTCCCTATTTTTATCGGTGATGATACTACTGATGAAGCAGGGTTTATCGCTGTACAAGGTGAAAATCAAATAATAGCCAGTCAGCCACAGCCATTAAAAGGGATGGGGATTAAGGTTGGTAGTGAGGCTACGCATGCCAATTACTATGTATGTAATACTCATGAGGTCACCATATTACTGAATAGCTTTTTAGGCTTTTGCCAAGAGCATTCAATGCTAGCAAAAGAAACAGTGAGACACGTGATATGAGCCGCTTAATCGTCTTGTCTAATCGGGTTAAAATGCCTGATAAAAATCCAATGGCAGGCGGACTGGCGATAGCACTGCAAGACGTATTAATGGAAAAATCAGTCATTTGGATGGGCTGGAATGGTGAAATTGTTAATAGATTTGATGATGATTTCTCTAATGAATTTAGTATTACCAAACAAGCCGTCTTATCAGGCATAGATATATCACAGGGCAAGACCTCTATTACTTATATGACCACTGCTTTTACGACTGAGCAATATCAGCAGTTTTACTGTGGGTTTGCTAATAATGTATTGTGGCCATTATTGCACGAGCGACCTGATTTAATTCATGAAACACCAGAGGATTACGCAGGCTATCAAGAGGTAAACCATCTTTTTGCTAAGCAATTAAAGAAGATTATTAAGCCTGATGATGTGATTTGGGTTCATGATTATCACTTTTTAAGTGTGGCATATCATTGTAGGCAGTTGGGTATTCACAATCGTATCGGATTTTTTTTACACATCCCATTTGTCTCATTGCCATTTTGGCAATCGCTTGATAAAAGCGATGAGCTCATTAGGCACCTTGCTCATTATGACGTACTTGGTACACAAACTCATCAAGGTAGAGCCAACTGTCTTGCGGTTTGCAGATATTATTTAACAGATAAGATTTTAGCAGTATGTTCTTTAGAGCTCTCACCAATAAATGTTTTGCACGACAAACATGCTGCTAGTCTATATAAATCATCTGATGTGCAGTTACTGCTCAATTTAGATTTAAAATCCCAGCATTCTTTAATGGTTAAGGCTTATCCAATTGGTGTGAACGTGGAGAGAATCCAACAACAGGTCAGTCACTTGTCTGCGCACGGCTCAGTACAAGCCGTCAAAGCCCATCAGAGCAAAAAACGCATAAAGTATAACGCCCAGCAGATTATTGCAGTAGATAGAATTGATTACTCAAAAGGTTTGTTAAAGCGTTTTTCGGCATATCGCAATTTTTTACAGCAAAATCCGTCCTATCAGAATCAACTGAAATTATTACAAATCGCCTGTCCTAGTCGCTTAGATGTGCCTGCTTATCAACGACTTCATCATGATGTTAAAACTGCTGTTAATGATATTAATCAGCAGTTTTTGCCTAGTAAATATACAAAAGATGCTTCTACAGATAATTGGCAAGCTATCAACTATGACGAAAGCGTAATAAGCCACGAGACACTAATGACGATGTTCTGGCAGAGTGATATCGGCTGGGTCAATTCGCTCAAAGATGGTATGAATCTGGTTGCCAAAGAGTATATTGCCGCTCAAAATCCTGATAATCCTGGCGTGCTATTGCTCTCACGTTACGCTGGGGCAGCGGCGCAAATGCAAGCTGCGGTCATTATCGACCCACATCAGCCAAAAAGTATGACAGAAGGTTTAAGCATTGCTCTGACGATGCCATTAGGTGAGCGGCAGTCGCGCTATCAATCGCTACTGCAAGGACTGCAAAAAGATAATTTGCAAGCCTGGCAGCAGAGTTTTTTAGATGATCTGTATGATGTTAAAAGGCGACAAACAGGTATTTCAAAACCTGTCACAGTCCAAATGTCTGACTCATAAGAACGATTAGGAGACCCTTATGCTACCGTTAGATGCAACAAATCCTTTATTATCAGAGATTAAAGCCAGTATAGACAATATCATACGTACTGATAATCAAACCATTAGGACGCTTGGCTTAACTGATGCATTACGTCATGACATTCTAAAAGCCTTAATCACCTATAGCGAGAAAGTCCCGCATCCGGCAAGTGGTGCTACCAATGTAAATGGTGCAATATCAAGGACGTTGATCCGTTGGCAAATTTTGGCTTATGTAGCAGGTGTTGATTTAACGATTGCAAAATGGTTTGAGTCGCACTTGGATGCGCTAAGTATTTTACATGAGGTGGGCTATGCTAAAGCTGATCAAGGGTTGTGGGCTGTTTGGGCAGCAGAGGGTAATCCTATACGTTATGAGCAAGGAAAAGTCAGTGGTACCAAAGCGTGGTGTTCTGGCGCCAATATGGTAGATCATGGACTCATAACGTATCGTGATGGTAATGGTCACGCGCAATTGCTTGTCGTAGATATGAGTCAATCTGGTATTGAGATTGATAACGAGGAGTGGCAGGCAGTAGGGATGCAAGCCACTGATACAGCAACATTAAAGTTCCATGAAGTATCGGCCACCCAAGTTGGGAGAGCCAATAAATACCTAGAAAGGGTGGGTTTTTGGCATGGGGCGGCAGGTGTTGCTGCTTGCTGGTACGGGGCAACCGCTTACCTATCAAGCTACTTGATCAACGCCTATCAGCAGAAACCAAACAATTATAAAGCCATGTATTTGGGTCAAATTAGTACGGCATTGGCAGTCACTCAGCAGTATTTTCGTTATGTTGCTGATTTGATAGATAGCCAGCCACAGCTGAGTCATGAACTTGCCATACGCCAGCTAAGATTACAAGTTGAGAAAGTCGCTCGCCAAGTAATGGAGGTTGTCGGGCAGGCATTGGGAGCAGCACCATTTTGTCGCAATGCCCATTTTGCAAGATTGTCAGCCGATCTGCCCGTGTTTATCCGCCAAAGTCATGGCGCTGTTGACTTACAGAAAATCGGCGAATTAACTGGTATTTTAGCCAATGACTTAACTGATGGGCAGGACAATATATGGCAACTATAATATCTAATAAGGCTGTAGAACCTGCCACCAAAGATAATGCTGCTACCCATGTTGCTTTTCCTGAAGGCAACCATCCGATTGTAGGTGACCGTGTTATTGAAGGTGATGGCACCAGTCAAGATGCTTGGAAAAACTGGTCAGGACTGCAAGACATGCCTCGATTTGATATTGCAAAAAGCTTTGCCCCGCATCAGCGTGTCTGTATCTTCGCCCCGCATCCTGATGATGAAGTGCTAGGCTGTGGCGGTCTGTTGCAACAACTGGCGGCGAATGGCAATCCTATCGTTCTTATTCACGTGACTAATGGCACACAAAGTCATCCAAACTCGCAATTTTATTCTCAAGAAAAGCTTAATATCATCCGTCCACAAGAAAGTGTCAAAGCGCTAGAAGTATTGAGTGTGGCCCATCAGGTCACGACTGTTGCTTTAGACTTAACAGATGGCAATGTCTTTGCCCAACAAGATCAGTTTCACCAGAAACTATCCACCATTATTAAACCTAACGATATTTTAATAACGCCTTTTATGCATGACGGGCATCCTGACCATGAAGCAACTGGACAAGTGGTGGTCTCATTTGCCAAGCAGCATCATTTAGCCTGTTATCAGGTATTAATTTGGGCATGGCATTGGGCAAAACCTGCGGATAGCCGTATTCCTTGGCACTGTGCCATGAGAGTTGACTTAACCACTGAGCAGCTACAGCGTAAAATAGAGGCCATTGCCTGCTTTGAAAGTCAAATCACTGCTGATGACAGTACGGGCAATCCGCCTATTTTATCCGCGCAAACGATTGCTAGAATCAGCCAACCTTGGGAGGTTTATTTATATGAATCACACTTCTGAACCTAAGCCATTAATGAATGCCGATAACTTAGTCGATAGTGTAGATTATGCTAAAACTGTCTTAGATGATAATTCTGCTACTAAGTGCCAAACCTCTGCTTATTCAGAATCGTATTTTGACGCATTATATAATGACAGCACGGACCCATGGCAGTATCAAACTCGCTGGTATGAAAAACGAAAACGTGATATTTGTCTAGCAATACTGCCCCAATCTCAATATAACAATGCCATTGAACTAGGCTGCGGAAACGGCGTGCTTAGTGAGTTATTATCTCAACGTTGTCGGGCATTAGTGAGTATCGATGGGAATCAACGGGCAGTGCAACTTGCCAAAGAGCGCTTGGCAGAATTGTCTCATGTTAAGGTCATTCAAGGTGTGGTTCCTAATAGATTATTAAATTTAAAGGAGGCAATCATAGAGGCTTATCCTTTATCAAACGATACACCTACTATAGAGCCAGCCTTTGATTTAATTGTCATTAGTGAAATTTTATATTATTTATCACCCAATGATATTGATACAGTGATCGCTTGGACTCAGCAAAACCTTGCTATAGGCGGTACATTGCTATGCTGTCATTGGCGCTATGCTATTGATGGCTTTGCTATGACAGGTGAAACCATACATCAGCGCCTGCAACATGCCTTTAACTTTGCAAGTAATGAGAAGCATCACGTTGCGTTCAATCATCAAAGCCAAGTGATAGACAATGATTTCTTATTAGATATTTGGCAACGTTCTCCAAGCTCGGTAGCCATGCAAGAAAACTTGATATAACAGGGTATAAGTTTTAAAAAACTGAGTAGAGAGGTGAATAGGCTATGAAAATTGGCATTGTGATTCCCGCTCATAATGAGGTAATGACCATCGCTAAATGCTTGGCATCAGTACGGAGCGCTATCGAGCAATTGCCCTCAACGATTAAAGCGTATCCGCTAGTGGTGTTGGATAGCTGTACTGATAATACGCAGTCCATCGTCAAAGCCGCTGGTATTGATTACTTATGCTGTGACTATCAATGTGTGGGAAGGGTGAGAGATATTGGTATTCGTCATGCGATCACAAATGGTGCCGCATGGATTGCCTGTACAGACGCTGACTCCGTGGTAACTGTAGATTGGTTGGCACAGCAGATTGAACATATTAGCCACCAACCGACAGATATGATTTGCGGCGTAGTGCAAGTTGACAGTTGGGCACGGTTAACACCGCAAACTCGAAAGGATTATATCGCTCATTACCAAGATAGAATGGGACACCATCATATTCATGGAGCAAATTTAAGTTTTAGTAGTGAGGCTTATCTGGCTGTTGGCGGCTTTGCATCTATACCTTGTCATGAGGATGTGGACTTGGTCAGTAGATTTGAAGCTCAAAGCTATGCCATCACTTGGAGCAATCGTGTCCGTGTAATGACCAGTAGCCGACTACAGGCTCGAGCAACCGAAGGTTTTGCAGCATTTCTAACCCGTTTAGAACAAAACAATCTACATTAAGATATGCAATATGAGACTGTACTGTAGTGGTCAGGTGTTCTAAATTATTTGACCACTACAGTTGATCTACCAATACCAAGTAAGTTTGCTACATCGGGTATTTTACGTTGGTGATCAACCACTAAGCTGATAGCTTCAAGTTTGAATTCTTGGATATATTGGTTGCGTTTGTTGGTCATACTATTTTCCTTCTTTGGGTTTATCTAACCTCTTAGAAGCTGTCCAGTTTTATTATGCCACTACATCAAACCATTGATACCCTTAGCCTACAGCCTAAGATTCAAGTTCTTACTAGAGAATTGAACATTAGGCTGCGCTGAACATATTTTTCTGAGTATAGTTATATTACAAACTCGAAAGCAGAACACTGGTTTCGCTATTAAGAATGCCGTCAATCTCTCTGACTTGACGCAGCACTTCATCAAATTCTCTCAAGCTTGTGGTGTGTATTTCTGCGACCAAGTCCCACGCCCCATTGGTCGTATGTAGCTTAATCAGTTGCGGGATACCCCGCAGTTTCCTAATCACTTGTGACGTAGACTTTCCTGTTACTTCAATCATCATCATCGCTTTGACGGTTTCTTTATCTAGTGCCTCATGCACTCGAATCGTAAATCCTAAAATAGCGCCGTTATGCATCAGTCTATCCAATCTGTTTTGGATAGTGGCACGAGAGACTTTGAGTTTTTTAGCAAGGTTTGAGATGGTTGCTCGACCATCTTGTCGAAGTTCAGATATCAGTTCGCTATCTAAAGAATCATAAGTGTAATACGCCATAAAAATGCTTCCTTCATTGAATTTTGACATTATGCTAGGTAGCACTTAACAATATGTCAAAAATACGTCCATATTTAATAACTTATTGACATTTTAACTGACAATTATAGTTGGTAGGATATTAATTGTCGGTTCAACAAACAATATTCATGAAAAGGAATAGCATTAATGTCTAAATTTATCGTATCACCCAAGGAAGGCGTGCCATTCGTTAGTGTACAAGCGATGGCTAAAATGATTCATGAGTATGGTGTTGAGCAATGTATTACAGATCTAGTGGATGCTTTAGAGCAAGATTATCTTCGTTGGGATCAATTTGAAAAATCTTCTCGCTTTGCTTCGCATTCAAAAGACGGTGTCATCGAGTTGATGCCAGTCAGCGATGGAGAGATGTTTGCCTGCAAATATGTCAATGGTCATCCAATCAATACCAAACGAAACTTGCAGACCGTAGCGGCGATGGGTATCTTGTCTGACGTCGAAACTGGCTATCCTATTTTGCTGACAGAGATGTGTATCCTGACGGCATTACGTACGGCTGCCACATCAGCCATGCTGGCCAAACATTGCGCGCCAAAGGGCGTCAAAAAACTTGCGTTAATAGGAAACGGCGCTCAGTCTGAATTTCAAGCATTGGGTATGAAAGCCATCATGGGTATCTCAGAAGTTCGTTTGTATGATATTGATCCAGCAGCATCGCAGAAAACGGCTGATAACCTTTCAGACTCAGGTTTGAAAGTGATTGTTTGTCGCACGTTAGAAGAAGCTGTTTTGGGTGCAGAGATCATTACTACCTGTACGGCCGACAAAACCAATGCCACTATTTTACGAGACGATATAATTACAAAAGGTGTTTATATCAATGCGATAGGCGGTGATTGTCCTGGTAAGACAGAGCTGGATAAAAATATATTAATGCGAGCAGATCATGTGATTGTAGAGTTTGAGCCTCAGACACGCATTGAGGGGGAAATCCAAAATCTATCAAGCGACTTCCCTGTTACTGAGTTTCATCGCATCCTCAAAGGTGAAGTGCAGGCTCGAACGTCAGCGGATGATCTCGTCGTGTTTGATGGCGTTGGTTTTGCCTCAGAAGACTTTACAGCGTTGGTGTTTTTACGCGACTTGATCAGAGAGCAGGGAGGGTATGAGATTTTAGATCTAATCCCGCAACAAGCTGATCCTAAAAACTTATATTCGGTAGTGAAAGAACATAGCAAAGATCATAGCCTAGTGACGAATGAAGCTGAATCGGCGGTTGCGGCTATGTCGTAAGTGATTAATACAATCGCTATTGATACAACAGTAATTAGTACAAAAAAATGATAAGCATTTCTCATTTTGTGTAGCGTTTAAAATCTGCATCATTTTTTTAAATTTTATCTATATTTAGCAAGGCTCTTGGATAGTTATGGATATGTTTATTGTTTTAAATATATCTGCTAATTTTCAAGAGCTTTAATATATAAAAATTAATTTAACTTAAATGATGTAAAAATTATTTTATTTAATAGAGACAAAATCATGACTGATATGATGAAAAATATAAGAATAGTAGAAGTTTATTCAGATATTGCAGGATATAAAAAAAGGTGCCTCTCTAGGTATTGATGCATTAAAAGCGTCATCGAAAGAGCTTAATGCAGATTATTTTGAAAAATTGCAATTCGACAGTATTGAGGATGATAGCAACAGTGAAGGGGAATCACAATTTGCGCATGCAAAATATGCTGATGTGATTGAACCGATCATCTCTAAGTTAGCACATAAAATAAAAGATATAAGAAATGAGAATAAATTCCCAATTGTTTTAGCTGGAGATCATTCTAGCTGCGCAGGAACGATGCACGGCCTAAAAATGGCGCATCCTGATGCTGAAATCGGTGTGGTCTATATAGACGCACACGCTGATTTTCATTCACCATATACCAGTGGATCAGGAAACATGCATGGCATGCCTTTGGCGATGGCTTGTGCCATTGACAATCTAGAATGCCAGCGCAATGAGCTTTCTGAAAAAGAAAAAGAGTATTGGGAGAAATTGAAATTTATGGCATCAAGCGAACCATCAATCAAACCAGAAAATGTGGTTTTTTGTGCCGTTAGAGACTATCAAGAAGAAGAGATGGATTTAATTAGAAGACATAAAATCCCTTTATATAGCGTTGCTGAAATCACTCAAAAAGGCATCAGTTCCACAGTAGAGGAAATCTTTAAGAAGCTAGAATATTGTGATCACATTTATGTCTCATTTGATGTTGATAGCGTTGACCCTTTGTATGTGCCAGGAACTGGTACGCCTGCAATGAATGGTTTGTCATATGAACAAGCCATGCAACTTAACATAGAGTTAATCAAGAATAAGAAAGTATGCTGTTGGGAAATGGCAGAAATCAATCCTTTGTATAACAATTCAAAAGATGACTCAACCAGAATATTTAAAATTTTAGAAAAAGTGACACAGTCTCTTTTAAATAATTATTAGTATAAATTATTTAAAATGAGTTAAAGAATCTAGCATAAAAAAATCTATTTATGCTAGTTAAAAAATGGACTGCGAGTAAAAATAATATGGACATTATTAAAGCCAATGCTTCAAGTCAAGCTGTCAGCAGTATCAGTATTAGACAATTTTTAAAATTCTTTATACCCTCTATAATAGGTTTGTTGCTCTTCGTATTTCCAATTCCCTATGTAGATGGTAAATTTGTATCATATGCAGAAGGATTTACCATTCCTATCTCTGTCTTAAAGGATTATATACAAGGTTACATGGGCAGCCTTTTGCCACTGTTTGTTGTAATCTCAATTATGATTACATTGTGTTGTACTTTATACACTAAAATCATGAAGCCTTCATTGATTCTAAATAATGCATTTTTAAATAATTTACTGAACGTTACAACACCTTGGCTTATTATTAGAATGCTTGGTGCGTTTTTTGCTGTCGTTACCTATTTTAAATTTGGGTTTGAGGCAATATATTCAGATAATATTGGGGGTTTAATATTATATGAATTAATGCCAATACTTTTTATTGTGTTTTTCTTGGCTGGATTACTGCTACCGTTATTGCTTGATTTTGGCTTATTAGAATTTTTTGGTGTTTTATTAAGTAAAGTAATGAGACCTCTATTTGGTTTACCCGGTAGGTCATCTGTAGATTGTCTAACATCATGGTTGGGTGATGGCACTATTGGCGTATTATTAACTGATAAACAGTTGGAAGGTGGGTTTTATACTAAAAAAGAAGCAGCTGTTATTGCTACCAGTTTTTCAGCAGTTTCGATTACATTCTGTTTGGTCGTCATCTCTCAGGTTAAGCTAGAAAGCTACTTCCTCAATATGATTGGGGTGGTTGCTTTATGCGGGATTGTTTGTGCTTTAATAGTACCAAGGTTGTTGCCTTTATCTAGAATTGACGATACGTATGTAGTAGAAAATAGTGATAGAGATCATGAAACCATCCCTGAAGGAAAAACGTTATTTACCCATAGTTTACATAAAGCCGTTCACAAAGCAGAAAAGAGTCCAAGCTTTTTTACTTTCTTGAACGATGGGTTAAAAAATATTTTGGATATGTGGATCGGAATATTGCCTGTTGTTATGGCAATCGGGACGATGGGTTTAATCGTTGCAGAAGAAACACCTGTATTTGATTATTTAGGTATGCCGTTTATTCCATTCTTAGAATTAATGAATATACCTTTTGCAGCAGAAATGTCAAAAACCATTATGGTGGGTTTTGCAGATATGTTTTTGCCTGCGATTATCGGCTCTTCAATAGAATCAGAGTTAACGCGGTTTGTCATCGCTTGCTTGTCAGTCTCTCAACTGATCTATATGTCAGAAGTAGGGGGATTGATTCTAGGCACAAAAATTCCAGTGAGCTTTTTTCAGTTGTTAATAATTTTTCTATTAAGAACCATTATTTCATTACCAATTATTGCATTATGTGCTCATATGATTTTTTAAATTGGGTTTCATGAAAGCTGACTGCACTATATCTGAAAAAAAAGAATATCTGAAAAAAAGAATAAGCAACAAAAGATCACTTATCAAGGTGGTCTTTTGCTATCAATATCAAGCTACTCACAAGATCGTCATTTTGCAAGGTCAATCATACATCGTGCAACAGGTATCTGACCAACTACAACTGCATAAGTTTGGTCGCTATTATCCGCGCCAAGACACCGATTTGACCCATAGAGCCGGCTTTAATTTATACCACGCTATATGGCAAAAGTCACTTTGACCTCTTTAGCCTCGTTATCACACAAATCATGGGTAACCATATGTGCAAGGACGCGGTCTCTAAGAACATCAATATTACCTCGCAGACGAGCATCAAGAAAAAATAGTTTACGGAGGTTGGAGATATGAATGAGTATAAAATAGCTTTAGAAATCATGAGACGAAATAAGAATACTATAGAGGCTAGCCTGGCTTTCCATAATAATGTTGAAAAAATGAAAAAAGAGTTTGTCGGAAAGCTTAAATTAGATTTACACCTAAATGCTAAAAGCTATCCTCAAAAAATTATTCTAAGAAATATGAAAGTAGATAATAAGTATGAAAAATTTAGCTTCGGAAGTATAGAAAAAATTGGAATTATTTGTTTTGAATTTCAAGATTATTATAATAAACCAAGCTTAGGCGTAAGATTTTTAGGAAAATTCAGACATTCTGAATTTGCAAGTGAACATAAAAGTAGAATAAAAAGTTTACTAAACGAGAATATTAAAAATAAGCAGTTTGAAAGTTCTGGTTGGTGGCCAGCTAAGGGCAAGTTTGAGCCTTTCGATTGGAGAAGCTCTAGTAAGCCGTGGCAAATGATGAAAGATGACACGATGGCTATAAAGATTCTAGATGAGGTTTTAGAAATCTATAAAGTATTAATTGAAAATGGTTATGAAATTACATAAAGGAATACCATGACATGGCTCGTGAACCGCACTTTTTTTCATAAGAAATGTTATGGCAAATGACTCTGGATAGAAGAAGTCGGTTTACACTGGTTTCATTGAGGTATACTTGTCTAAAATAAGATAAACGTACCTTTTCGAGATTATTACATGAAATCTGATCCAGCCTTTTTATTGATAGGGGCATTGGCAAAACAAGCCAATACGACTAAAGATACTATTCGCCATTACGATGAATTGGGATTGCTGAGATCTCGTAAGCGTCAGGCAGGGTCACGATTATATACAGAGTTTCATCCAGAATGTATTGAGCGTATCGAAATAATTAAAAACATAAAAGCTGTCGGTTTTAGTCTCAATGAAATTAAGGATGGTCTTAATGATTATTACGATGGCAATTTCAGTATCGATAAACGAATGCTTGCCGTTTCCGAAAAGCTTGCTCAAGCGAAAAGCGAACAAGCGGCTCTTACCAACGTCATTAATCAGCTTACTACTCGTTATAGGGTATTAGAAGAAATGAAATCAAATAATAATACGCTTCTTTCTAAAGATGAATGGCAAAAACGAATAGCGGAGCTGCTGCCAAATGATACGCCGTATTAATTCAAGTTTGCCTAACGTCACAAACTTGAAGGCTGACTATTTTTTTCGTGAATACCTGCAGATGTATGTCAAACCTATAGAAACTAACTAAGTAAAGCAGTTGCTTAGCTAAAAGAGACAGCGACTGCGCTACATAAGTAATGTCCCACTTTCAAGATATAGCGCTTCCGTCATAGAATGCATGAAATATCATATTTTTAGTTGGCTATAAATATTGTCGAATAGTTATAGTGAGTTCAGTAATAAAGCGATACAGTAGGACTGGGATGAATTTTACGCAGCCTCTGTCAGCGTAGTCACAGCACGCCAGAAAAATTTATACCAGTACTGCATTGGAACATAACGTATCTGTTTTATTTGGAATTGACTATACATTGATTATAAACAAGGAAATTAAGATGCAAGTAAAATTAGGTTTGTTAGTAGCTACCGTATTGGCGTCAGGATCATGCTTTGCTGCTGATGCTTATAAAGTTTCTACCTCTGTATTTAAAGATGGTGAGTTAGTTGCTTCACCTGTAATGCTTGTAAATGCTGAAGAGATGGCATCGATCGCTGTTGACACTGAGTTTCAGTATAACCTGACAGTAAAGCCCTATAATGAGCATACTGCTAAAGTCGTTACGGCTCTTAAAGTTGGAGATGATGTTGCGGAACATGAAACGACCGTCGCCTATGATAAGGAAGCGACAGTTGATAATGGTAAAGACAAACTTACTTTATTGGTTCGTAAAATTACCAGTTGAAGATTATGGCATTCACAGCTATGAAGTCTATATATAAAAACAGTAAGACCTCTGATCAGTATCCATTCAATTCACCAGTTAATTGAATGGATACTCTTGGTTTATAGCGATTAGATTCAGACAATAGGAAAAATATTTACCCGACTATAATTTCTACTGCACCGATTCGATATCTGCATAGACTTAGGTGGTGCTATCCTTATTACGCTGCATAATCTGATACGGTTCAAACTTATCTTGATACTCCATACTGGGGCTACCGACAGGCATACTCGGTAAAACAAGACTCATTGCTTGTACGGGTGGATTCTCTAAAAACTGTGCCATATATTATGCCACTACACTTTGTACTGAAATTTTTTTTAGTGCTTTTTGGTATCGCCGACAATCTTATCCATCAAAGCAAACAACAAGCCAGATAATACAAACGTCATATGGATAATGACTTTCCACATCAATACATCAGCATCAGCATCGCTCATCTTTTTGGGTATATCCATAAATGATTTGAGAAGATCAATGGCAGAAATGGCAACGATGGCACCGATTACTTTAAGTTTCAGACCAGAGAAATCGATTTTTCCCATCCATTCAGGACGATCTTCATGATCACCTGTATCAATTTTTGAGACAAAGATCTCATAGCCACTAAATATGATGATGAGTAATAAGCTTGCGACCAGTGACATGTCAATAAGAGCCAACGTGCCGACGATGACATCGGCTTCAGAAGCAGTAAACACATGGGTAATCATGTGCCATAGTTCTTGGAAAAACTTGATAAATAGTAAAATAATACCGATCACTAGCCCCAAATAAAATGGGGCTAGTAGCCAACGACTATTAAATATAGTTTTCTCTAATGTTTGTTCAGCTTTCTTTAGCATGTATATCTCTTGTTTTTGGGAATATGCGTTATAAAATAAGATGCTTATCTTAGGCAATAGAAAGTGATCCGTGACAGAAGACAGGTCATACCAATCGCTTGATATAACCTGTCATGACTACGATTTTTTACCAAAGCGCTTTTTCTTAATTTGAACTTAGCGTTTAAACGTAAGCTAAAATCAACACTAAGTAATCGCCTTTGCTTGTTGCTTGCGATGCTTAAGTGAAGCAAGCAATGCCCAACCGATAAAGGCAATACCAATCAAACCAGTAATAATCTCTGGTACATGGAATTTCACTGATAGCAGCATAATAATTGCCAAAGCACCAATGGCATAATGCGCACCATGCTCTAGATAGATGAACTCATCAAGTGTGCCTTTGTCTACCAAGAAAATAGTCATCGAACGTACAAACATGGCACCAATCGCAAGACCAAGCATAATCACAATAACGTCATTGGTAATCGCAAATGCGCCAATCACCCCATCGAAACTGAATGAAGCATCAAGAACTTCTAAGTATAAGAAACCAATAATACCGCCCTTCATAATCGCGCTGGTCGCTGCGGCGCCTGAACCCTTCTCTTCATTTTCTAAGTCTTCTTCAAGGTCACCCTCGAGCATACCAGAGATAACTTGGACACCAAGATAGACCAAGATACCCCAAACACCCGCAATTAGTACGGCAGAAGCTTGTTCCGCACTTGCCCAAGATACAGCAAACATCAGGACAATAAGTGCAACAAACACGCTCATGGCATCGACTTTGCCAAGCTTTGCTAAGCGGCTCTCAAGCCAGTTAAACCAATGCACTTCTTTATCATCAAAGATAAAGTTTAAGAAGACGAGTAACAAGAAGATACCACCAAAGGCTGAGATTTCAGCATGATGTGCCATCAGTCTTGCTGAGTATTCTTTAGGGTCGTTCAATGCCAGATCTATCACTTGCATCATGCCAAGGTCTGCGGTAACCGCAACGATGACAATTGGGAATACCAAGCGCATACCGAATACAGCAATTAAAATACCAACGGTTAAAAATATCTTTTTCCAAAACTCGTCCCAGCCTTTAAGGACTGAGGCGTTGACCACCGCATTATCAAAGGATAATGAAATCTCCATGACGGCCAAAATAGCAGTAATAGAAAGGGTGGTGATTAAGCCGCCCATACCGCTATGTGAATATCCCCACCATGCAGCTACCATCAATGCGATAGCTGTGAAGATGAAGTCTAAATAAAAATGTCTCATGACACATCCTGTCTGGTTGCGTAAAGCTAAGGTTGTCTATTATAGACGCAGCATAAAAAAAGTGGCTATCGCTAGCCACTTTTCCATGTGTGATTTTTTATAAAATATAAAGTATTCTTAAAGAATCTTCTATATAAAATTGTGAACGTGTTTGTTATAGATAACATTCTATGGTTTGGCGTCAAAAAATATCTTGTACGTTATCTAAAATTATTACTATCTATACCGCATACCCGAATGTTTGAATCATAATTAGGGAGCCACTATTATTTCCATCAATATAGTTTACATTCACATATTTTTAAGCACGGGCTAAATCCGCCGCTAGCGTAATTTGTTTCGCCATCAATTGATTCATATCGACACCGACTATTTGACCCTCTAATACACGCCATTTACCGGCAACCATTACCTTATCGGCTTTGGTTGCACCACAAAGTAATAGTGCTGCAACAGGAGAGCCTGCGCCCGCAAAGCGTATTTCATCAAGTTTAAATAGGGCTATATCAGCTTGTTTACCGACCGCTATTTTGCCAATATCATCACGACCTAAACATCCTGCCGAGCCTATAGTTGCCCATTCAAACGCTTTTTGATGGGTTATTTCTTCAGCACCATAGCGCAAGCGTTGTAACAATAATGCTTGGCGGACTTCACCAATCATGTTCGAGCCGTCATTTGACGCGGACCCATCAACACCAAGACCGACAGGGCAACCCGCCTCTTGTAGGGCAATAGTAGGGCATTGTCCTGATGCTAATAACATATTTGATGAAGGGCAGTGGGCAATACCTACATTCGCTTTACCCAATCGTGCTATTTCTTCATCGTTAAAGTGAATACCGTGTGCAAGCCACGTACGATTATTTAACCAACCAACGCGCTCAAGGTAATCAACGGGACGCACGCCAAACATTTTTATACAAAAGTCTGTTTCATCATGGGTTTCGGCCAAATGGGTATGTAATCTGACATCAAGCTCTTGGGCTAAATCAGCCGTTGCTCGCATCAGTTCTTCACTAACAGAAAATGGGGAGCAGGGGGCTAGTGCTATGCGGGTCATCGCGCCATCTTTATATTGGTGATAGGCTTTAATCAATCGCTGGCTATCATCTAAAATTTCGCGATCTGTTTGAATCGTGGTTCGAGGAGGCAGGCCGCCCTGATCTTCACCTAAGCTCATTGAGCCACGGGTAAGGTGAACGCGGATACCTAGTTTGGTTGCCTGCTCTACTTGAATATCAATAGCATGCTCTAAACCATTAGGAAATAAATAATGATGATCACTGGCTGTAGTACAACCAGAGAGTAGTAATTCGCAAAGCGCTATTTGGGTAGATGTTGCTATCATTTCAGGGGTTAGTCTGGCCCAAACGGGATAAAGACTTTGTAACCAAGGGAAGAGATTTTTGTTTAACGCGGCAGGAAAAGCACGGGTCAATGTCTGATAAAAGTGATGGTGGCTATTGATTAAGCCGGGTATAAGAACGTGTTCATGAGCATCCACTACCTCATCAACCGATTGTAAGGGTTGTTCACCAGCCCTTATTAATTCGACAATAAGATCATTTTGAATAACGATACCGCCAGCATAAGCGGGGTCTAAACAGTCGAGGGGGTTTTTGATCCAAGTTCTTTGAGATTTAACCTGCATAGTGACTCCTATTAGTCATCAGGTTTAGAAAAGATTAAGAAAAATCTTAATCGCTTAAACCCGGATGTAGGAGCTACTAACACACAAACCGGAAAGGTGTGAATAGTAGTTGATTTAAAATCACGGCTATTTAATGATCGCCTCCAAATCATTGTTCATAAATATCTTGGCAAAAAACAACCGTGTTGTCAATTATTAAGTAACTTGTGTTCTGCTTGAGCTATGTTACTTATGATCTATACCCTATTAATCAAGAAGAAAAAAACGGCTATGGTGTTTTGCTAGTGACCTAATTGGACAAATGACTATAGAGAGTCTTGATTAAAAACAACAGACAGCTCATTTGCAGCTTCCTGCAAAAGAGGTACATGGCTTAATAATTCTTCCAAAGACTTTTTGACAGTGGGACCATGAGTAAATACGGTGGCAAATGCTTGTTGCTCACCATTTGGAATGAGTACCGCACAGGCGACCATGCCTGGAATAAACTCTTCGTTATCTATCCCTATTTGAGTATCACGCGTTTTAGCGATGGTCTTCAGTAGCTGATTTTTATCGGTCTGTGTATTGGTGGTCAAGGCATGTATCGACATTTTATCAATAATACGTTCGCACTTATCTGTAGGTAGTTGTGCTAGAAGTAACTTACCACTGGCACTTGCCCAAACTGGAATATGAGAACCCGCAGGTAAGTATATTTGAAGGGGCCAATCAGACAATACGCGATCGACGTAAACCACGTCTAAATCTTGCATAATCGCAATGCCTACCGTTTCGCCTATTTGTGCCGAAAGCTGTTGCAAGATTGCCAGCCTTTCAGTTTTGAAATGATTGTTTTGCCATAAATCTATGGCTAGCTGATAAGTTCGTTTTCCGCAGGTTACTTTTCCAGGCAGATCTAATTGGACGAATCCGAGATTCTGTAATTGTTCTAGCAGCCGATACATACTTGGTATCGGTATGTCTAACGCTTCTGCTAGGTCGCTGACACTCATAGGTCTTTGAGACTTGGCTAACATTTCAACTATCTTCAAAACACGCTCAACGCTTGAGCCTTTTTTTTTAGCATTATTCATGGTTTGATTCATATCCTTAGCGACACAACGCCGCATAGCTACGTCCATTATAACGAGAAGGCTTGAGCGTTTACATCTTGTTATGATAAATCAATTATGTTATTTTATATAACGATAATTTATCTATCGATATATGAAAACTAATACAGAATAAAAAATATATTGGTGAAATGCTAACTTCTAATTTAAGTGATTAAAGGCGAACAATCCTCTCGTTGCAAATATTGAGGTTTTGTAGTCCTAAGAATATATAAGGAATAAATATGAAAGTCTTTGTAGTAGAGAAACTAGCGGACAGAGTGTTTTCTTGCGCAATACAAGAAGTTCCTGTACCAGAATGTGATAAAGATGAAGTGGTCATAAAGACAACTTATTCATCATTAAATTATAAGGATGCTTTAAGCTCTGTCGGCAATCCGGGTGTGACTAGAAAGTTCCCGCATATTACCGGTATCGATGTGGCCGGAGTGGTACACGAAACGACATCTGATGCCTTTGCAGTCGGAGAAAAAGTATTGGTGACTGGCTACGACTTGGGTATGAATACTGATGGCGGTCATGCCGAGTTTGTCAAAGTGCCAGCGTCATGGGTTGCTCGTATTCCTGACACAATAACTGATAAAGAAATCATGACTTTCGGTACTGCAGGATTAACCGCAGCTTTGAGTGTTAATGAATTACTAGATAACGGTGTCAAGCCAGAAGATGGTGAGGTTTTAGTCACTGGTGCTACTGGTGGCGTAGGTTCTTTAGCGGTTTCTATCCTAAACAAAATTGGCTTTACTGTCGTTGCCGTATCAGGAAAAGAGGAACAAATTGATTATCTCAAACAAATTGGCGCGTCAGAAGTCATCCTTAGAGATACTTTTAATGAGGACGCTAAAAAACCCATTATGGTTGAAAGATATGCAGGGGTCGTCGATACGGTTGGCGGTGATATTTTAGCCAATGCCCTAAAATATATAAAATACGATGGGGTTGCTACTTGCTGTGGGTTAACAGCGTCACATGAACTCAATACCAATGTATTCCCATTTATTTTAAGAGGCGTCAGACTAATAGGTATCGACTCGGTTGAATGTAAGCTTGAGAAGAAGCAAGCGGCATGGGACAAACTGGCTGGTGAGTTTAAAATAGCTACTTTAGATAGTATCACTAACGAGATTGGCCTAGAAGATATCAAAGACACCTATACATTGATGCTAGAGGGAAAGTCAGTGGGCAGGTATGTCGTAAAAATATAAAGGACATCTATTTTCTTGTCGATATGATATGTAGTAAGAAACTCTTAATTTTAAAAATTAAGAGTTTCTTAGTTTCTATAGATAAAGTTTTATCGACTAGTAATGACTCGTATAAGAGGTCATATTTATCCTAAAGATGATCAATTGATAAAATTATAGAGTTTTTAGGAATGTAAGATGGTAACTGTAATACAAGATTTAAAACAAGACTGGTCACTTTCAGCGTCTGTTGCTGGCTTTTTAGCGGTACTCATTGCTTATGCAGGGCCACTGGTTATTTTCTTTCAAGCGGCACAAGCAGCACAAGTGGCAGAGGCGATGATGGCGTCTTGGATTTGGGGTATATCGATAGGCACTGCGATACCTGGTATTTATCTTTCTATCAAATATAAAGCGCCGATAGTAACTGCTTGGTCTGCTCCAGGAACCGTTCTGCTCGTGACATTATTTCCGCAGATGAGTATTAATGAGGCCGTTGCGGCTTACATTATCTCAGCCATTGTCATTTTTATGGTCGGTGCGACTGGCTATTTTGATAAGGTTTTACAGTGGATTCCTAACAGTATCGCCGCCGGTATGATGGCAGGTATCCTATTTCAATTTGGCTTAGCGTTATTCGTCGCCACTGACACCATGCCATTTATTATTTTTAGTATGTTAGGCTGTTATTTGTTGGCCAAGCGCTTGTCACCGCGCTATACAATGATTTGGGTATTATTATGTGGCGTCACCTTAAGTTTGCTACTTGGCAAGATGAACCCTGTCGATATCAACTTTACGATGACCATACCCGTCCTCATCTGGCCAGAATGGTCATGGCACGCAACGTTTAACCTTGCAATTCCTCTTATTCTTGTGAGTTTAAGTGGTCAGTTTTTACCCGGCATGGCTATCTTAAATTTAAGTGGCTATGACACGCCGGCGAAACCTATTGTCATGATCACTAGCATTGCCTCACTAGCGGTTGCTTGCGTAGGAGGTATCACCATTACATTAGCAGCAATCACCGCTGCACTATGTACGGGAAAAGATGCGCACGAGCTCAAAGAAAAGCGTTATATCGCCGGTGTTGCTAATGGTATTTTTTACTTATTGGGGGGATTGTTTGCTAGTAGTATTGTGCTGGTATTCAGCTTATTACCTAAAGAGCTGATCGCCGCTCTAGCTGGTCTGGCGCTAATAGGTGCTATCTCAGCCAATATTACGGTTGCCATGAAAGATGATAGTCAAAGAGAATCGGCACTGATTACTTTTTTAGCCACGGCATCCGGTATGCAGTTTTTGGGGTTGAGTTCGGTGTTTTGGGGTATTTGTATCGGTATGATTGCTCACTACGTATTGACTAAAAAAAGCAGCAAGCCGGTTGTGGTATAACTGGTTGGTAAAAAGGTGATTGATTGAAAGATATTCTTAGTGATTATGGTTGGGAATTAAGAGTCCAACCCTCTGCTACAATTCATTTAATCGCTTGGTTATCATATTCTGATAGTTTTCGATCAATATAGTAAGGCAGTTCAATAACAGACACAGTACTAATCTTAAAAACTCCTCCAAATAAAACAATACTAGTAAACGCTTAGAAATCGTGTCATAAGTAAGATCACACAACAAAGGAATGTTGTCATGAGCCAGCTTGTATTTGACAAAGTACTATTGCATTACTACAAGCCATTAGGAACACTATTATTGCTGGTAGGTTTTACGATTAGTAGCTTTGCCGCCACCTATAAAATTGAGCCTGACACCTCTAACGTACGTTTCGCTATTGACCATCTCAAAACCTCTGCCACCACTGGCGGCTTCTATAATGTGACGGGAATACTCCAGTATGATCCGAGCGCAAAAACTGGCGACATCTCTCTTATTATCCCTATAAAATCCCTAAACACAGGCAATAAAAGCGTCACTCTCAAACTGATGGGCTCTGATTTTTTTAATATGGAACAGTTTCCATTGGCTCATTTTGAATCTACCAAATGGCATTTTACCTCTGACACAGAAAACCCAAAGGTCACACAAGTGGATGGCAAGCTAACCTTAAACGGTCAGACCTATCCTATTAGCTTATTGGCGACCAAATTTAATTGCTATCTGACCGCTCTAGCTAAGAAGAATATCTGCGGAGGCAATTTTACCGCCACTATTGACCGTACTCATTGGAATATCAAAAAATATGTCTTGTTCGGTATGACTAAAGATCTGACTCTAAGTATCAAAGTTGAAGCGGCTAAACAATAATCTTTTTAGCGTCGATAAATAATAAACGTGTCATAAAGTCATGGCTAAAATGATTAAAAATGAGTTTTTGTCCAGCCTAGTGAGGATAGTATGAAATCAAGTTATATGCTGTTATCAGCACTTGCACTTAGTATGGCTTCCAGCGCTGTCATGGCTGATAGTGCAGGCTTACCTAATACGACGAGCCTATTCAATATCAGTCCAGCTACCAGCTTACCCAATGTCAGTCCTGCCAATAACGATTTGGTTAATCGCGGTGCCTACATTGCCCGTACTGCTGATTGCATGGCGTGTCATCGCGAAGACTATAGCGGCGGCGTCGCGATTGAAACCCCTATTGGTAATATTTACTCGACCAATATCACGCCCTCCACACGTTATGGTATCGGCAACTATACTGAGACTGACTTTAAAAAAGCCCTGAAAAAAGGTCGTGCGCCTACGCATCAGCTA
Source organism: Psychrobacter sp. G (assembly GCF_000418305.1). Taxonomy (NCBI): domain Bacteria; kingdom Pseudomonadati; phylum Pseudomonadota; class Gammaproteobacteria; order Moraxellales; family Moraxellaceae; genus Psychrobacter; species Psychrobacter sp. G. Next base: position 2,205,584 of record NC_021661.1, on the reverse strand, counting down.
TATCCTGCGATGCCATATCCGTCTTATCATGGTATGGCTGATGTGGATATCAGCGCGTTATTTGCTTACTTTCAAACCGTACCTCCAGTAGAGGAGCCACCTGAAAATACCACTAAGCTCCCATTCCCGTTAAATATACGAACATTAATGTTGGCTTGGAATGTGATTAACGTACCTTCTACCGAAAATCGTGCAGGGCTTACCCAAACCCAGCAGCGTGGTGAATATCTGGTTAATAACTTGGAACATTGCGGTACTTGTCATACCCCACGCAATCTCACGCAAGGTCTTGATAAAGACAAGTATTTATCCGGTGCGCCACTTGGTAAGTGGTATGCACCCAACATCACTCCAGATAATGACAGTGGCATTGGGCGCTGGAGTGAGAGTGATATCGTCACTTATCTGCGTATCGGCATGCTCGACAAACGGGCTTATGCGGGTGGACCAATGGCTGAAGCCGTCGCCCACAGTACACGCTATCTAAGCGATAGCGACTTAATTGCAATGGCTGCTTATCTAAAAGTCGTCCCTATCATTAAGACAGACGATTACGTGATACCCGTGGACACGTCACGGCTACCCAGTCCAGTTAGTCACTCTATTACCTATGATTTAATAGAGCAAAAAGACTATTTAGCGCAGGCAAAAACATCCACGAATGCTCATTCTAATAATGACCAAAACTCACCAAAAGCGCTATATCTTGCTGCCTGTGGTAGCTGTCATGGGGTCGATGGTTACGCGCAGCCCGATGCTCGTTACGCCTCTATCGTAGGACTGAGTAGTATTCGTCGCGTTAAGCCAGACGCACTGATTAACGTTATTGCTTATGGTGCAAAAGGGGCGTTAAACACAGCACCCAAAATGCCCGGCTTCGAGAAAGAGTTGAGTCATGCACAGATTGCCAGTATTACCAATTACGTGCGGGTAACTTTCGGTGGTCTACAAAATAGTGATGTCAGTGCTGCTGACGTCAAACGCATCTTAAAGTAAGTGCCATTAATCCCACTATCGATACAGCTATAAAAATACTTAATGCAACCTGATGACATGGATGACGGTTCAATAATAAGGATAATAAAATGAATGATATGCTTCAATCGCCCACACGCCGGCAACTGCTATCAATGATCGGTAAGACCGCAGGGGCGACAGCAATGTATCAGGCGATGACTACGTTAGGGTTTGCTTCTGAATCTAGCTTTAAACAAGAGATGAATTTGAAGGGTGCGCCTGCTGGTGCGAGCATTGTGATCCTTGGCGCAGGATTGGGCGGACTCACCGCTGCTTATGAGCTACGTAAAGCCGGCTATAAAGTCACTGTTCTTGAGTTTCAAAATCGCGGTGGTGGTCGCAGTTGGACACTAAACGCAGGTGATAAATATACCGAGCTTGGTGGCGGCGAGGTGACTTGTGACTTTAAAAAAGGCAATTACTTTAATGGTGGACCATGGCGATTGCCCGTTCATCATTATGCGGTATTCCATTATTGTAAAAAATTCGGTGTGGCACTGCAGCCTTTTATCCAAACCAATGACCGCGCCTATTTGCACCGTACCACTCATTTTAATGGTGCACCGCAGCGATTGGGTGAAGTACAAAGTGACATACGTGGCTATGTCTCAGAGCTATTATCCAAAGCAGTCAATACTGGTAGCCTTGATAAGACGGTTAATAAAGAGGATAAAGAGAAGTTATTAGAAGGATTAAAAGGTTGGGGCGTCCTTGATAACAATTATCGCTATGTCAAGAGCCATGAAACCAGCAAGCATCGTGGGTACAGTGTTTATCCAGGTGGCGGGCTCATGCCTGATGCCAAACCCTCAACACCGATACCGATGGACAAGCTCTTAAGTTCAGGGATGTGGTCAGATATTTATAGCAACTATACGACATATGACCATCAACCAGCGATGTTTCAGCCTGTCGGTGGTATGGGAAAAATCGGTGATGCATTCACTCGCGAATGTCGAGACATGATTACGTTTAATGCTAAGGTCACTAAAATTTATCAAGATGAGACTGGCGTCACTGTCGATTATGTCGATAGCAATAGCATTAGTAACAATCTAGATGGCGAAACTAAAACCGTGCGTGCTGACTGGTGTATCTGCAACATTCCACTATCAGTATTGACCCAGATTGACATTAACGTCTCAGCGCCGATGAAGCAAGCGATGGCAGCGGTACCTTATGACACCTCTTATAAAGTAGGTTTAGAGTTCAAACGCCGCTTTTGGGAAGAAGACGAATGGATTTACGGCGGTATCACCTATACTGATATGCCTATCTCACAGATATCCTATCCTTCACACGATATGTTTACCACAGGCTCAGGGGTGCTACTCGGCGCGTATGGATTTGGAGAAGCCTCTTATCGATTTAATACGCTGAATCCAAAAGAGCGTATTGATGCGGCACTACAGTATGGTAAGTATATTCATCCGCAATACACCAAAGAGTTCCGCTCTGGAACGTCCGTCGCTTGGCACCGTATTCCATGGTCGCTCGGTTGCTATGGCATTTGGAGCGAGTCAAGCCGTGATCAGTACTACGATACGCTATGCGCGATTGACCACCGTATCGTACTAGCAGGTGAGCACTGCTCGCATATCCCAGCATGGCAAGAAGGGGCAATTTTATCTGGCATGGATGCCGCTCAGCGACTACATCAAAAGGCAAAAAAACTTGGTTAGTAGAAGTGATTATTACAGTAAATTAATCATAATAAATTCAGAGGTAATCATGGACATGATCAAACCAAACCTGCTTGCTGTGGTAATGATATTAGGTATCGGAAGCACAGTCGTGCTATCAGGCTGTAGCCAATCCACTAAAGCCAACGCTGTCACTTTCGCCAGCCAGCAACAAACCACGCAAATGGTCTTTGATAATCAAGCCAGTCGCAATAATGGTGCATGGGGTGCAGTGTATATGACTAGAGAAGCGCTTAGATCGCCAACAGCCAATATCGTCGATGTCAGCTCACTACCGAAAATGGTAGAAGATGCTAGCTTGCAAAAGTGGTTAGCAAAATTCGAAGGTAGCTCTGAAGGTAAAAAGGGGTTTATTACTACCAATGCTAAAAAGCTCTATAATGATTCTTGTGCTGGCTGTCATATGCAAGATGGTAAGGGTGCAAAGGGGGCAGGTTACTATCCGCCGCTTGCTGATAACAGTAAGATGCAATCAAAGTACTATATTATTAGTGTTGTGATGAATGGCTTACGCGGTATGCCATCCTTTCAAAGTATGATGAATGATGAACAAATAGCAGCGGTCACTCAATATGTGCATAGTGACCTTAATAAATTTACCGATACAGTCACTGCTGCCAACGTTGCTCAGCTCCGTCACGAATTTCCACCGGGTTCTGATCCGAGTGAATAATTTGATTTTATGATATCAAATCTTTAGGCACTAACTTGGGAGAGTTTAATCAGTCAGCTCGATGATAATGAACCGTGCTGTCAATGTCATAGTCATTATTTCTAGAGGAAGCTAAAAGAATTGTATTTGAGACTGAAGATATGATGTTTAGTATTACGGAAGGTTATATAAAGAGAGAAGATTATAAAAGGGCGTGTAATAACCTAAGAACCAATCTTAACACTATGGTTATTTAATACAGCAATTCATTGATGATACCGCATCACTCAATTGTCGTATTGACCAGCTCAAGAGCAAATATCGAAGACCCACGAGTCCAACAGCTTTGGTCTGCTAATGTCACATAAAAACCATACAGAGTAATGCTTTATGAATACACTATATTAGAACATAATATATAAAAAATAGGTGCAATAACCAGTGTGTTGGGCATCATCCCTTACCTTAGACAAGGAATAATCATGATATTTCGTCAATTGTACGAACCCCTTTCGAGCACTTATACCTATCTGTTAGGGGATGAGGATACAGGTCAAGCTATCCTGATTGATCCGGTCATCGCGACTATGGATCGTGACTTGGCTGAAATCCATAGATTGGGACTGGATTTGGTCTATACAGTTGACACGCATATCCACGCAGATCACATTACTGCAGCACTAGAGATGAAGCGTGCCGTCGGTAGCAAGATCGCAGCGCCTGCCTTTGACCGTCTACCATGTGTGGATGTCGGGCTGGAGGAAGGAACACCTTTGCAGGTTGCTGGTATTACCCTGCACCCATTGCATACGCCGGGACACACCGATGGTCATTTTGCGTATCTCTTTAATGAGCGGGTATTCACTGGCGATGCTTTACTTATCGATGGATGTGGCCGGACCGACTTCCAGAATGGCGATGCCGATGCGCTGTATAAATCTGTGCGGCAGAAACTTTTTTCTTTACCAGACGACACGCTGGTCTATCCTGCGCACGACTACAAGGAGCGCTTTGTATCTTCAATCGCTCAGGAAAAAAAGCGCAATCCACGGCTTGGCGGGGACATATCACTCGAAGAATTCAAGGTCATCATGAGCAACCTAAATCTATCATATCCGAAATTCATTGATTATGCTGTTCCTGGCAACCAGCAGTGTGGCGTCTGCCCAGAGGATTTACCAGAAAATTTAGCCACTTACTGTCGCCAGATGATGCAGAGCCCTCAAGGATAATGTTACGGATTTTAAGAGAGTCGACATTTAACGATGATTAATTTATCGGCTCTGATCTTGAAGAGATGTAATTAATGAGCATTTGATATTCCCATGCTTAGCGCGCACACTACTATTAATGCCAATACTATAATCTACGGAGAAATACTATTATGAACGGCATAATGAATGGAGAAATGATGCAGGGAACGATGATGCAAGGGATGGGCTGGGGCTGGATGATTCTCTGCCTACTATTTGCGCTACTTCTTTTTGCTGTACTTGTGTTGATATTAATAGCAATTCTGAAATATCTGCGTAAATCAGATTAAAGCTTGTAATAAAGAGATGCGTGTAGTCGTCGGGAAATGGCGTTTGAGTAGCAATCTCGTAGAGTCTGAATCTATATTTTAGATAAAACTATCCAATAGAGAGTTATTGCTCTTTAAGATTAGGTGCAAATATATTATTGGATGACTGAGACCTTCGCTATACGCCTTTATTCAGTAGCCTAACAGTAGCCCAATTTTAAGTGCTATTGGTACATATTACCTTTCCTCTAGCATCCGTCTCTAACATCAAAATTAAGATTTTATCAAATAGTAATCATGATAACGGGCATCTCTTAACCATTGAATTAGAGCGCAATCTTTACTCAATATAAGTGAAGGAGTTATCTGATGAATCCTAATAATAGCGATAAAAAGAATGGCCATAGTGGTTTAGAGTCAAACAATACTAACCAAGCCCATACTACCTTCAAAGAGTATAACCAAGTGCCAGCTGATTATAATGGCGCCGTTTATACCTGTCCGATGCATCCAGAGGTGAAAGACGTTACAGATAGCGGCTGCCCAATATGCAACATGTCTCTTAAACCTGAAGACAGTATTGCCGAAGATAATGTTGCCGAGATGGCAGCAATGAAAGATGACCATACCAACTGCCACAGCGCGTCGAATACCGATACTCATCCTACTAAAGATAGTAAGTACGACAAAGTACCAGAGCACTATAGCGATACGGTCTATATTTGCCCGATGCATCCCGAAGTGCGAGATGTGGAAAAAAGCGATTGTCCAATATGTGGTATGTTCCTCAAACCCGAAGACGAGGTTACTGATGAAGACAGTCATTCACATTGTCATGGCAAAGATACTGACCGCACTAAGGTAAAATCTGTCAAAGGCGGCAAATACGACAAAGTGCCAGCTGATTATAGCGGTACAGTCTATATTTGTCCCATGCATCCAGAAGTCAGAGATGTGAAGAATAGCGGCTGTCCAATATGCGGAATGGCACTTGAACCAGAGACGGCTACTATTGGTGAGGAGGACACCTCAGAGCTCGACGATATGACACGCCGTTTTTGGATATGCACGGTGCTTACCATACCGCTATTTCTGTATGCTATGAGTGACATGGTAGGTCTAAGCTTAGACAACCTTGGTCAAGGTGATATCTCTGGACAGATCGCTCAGTGGATTCAGCTAGCGCTTGCAACACCAGTGGTGTTATGGGGAGGCGCACCGTTCTTCGTCCGTGGCTGGCAATCAATAAAAAGCCGAAACCTGAACATGTTCACTTTGATTGCAGTTGGTGTAGGCGCAGCCTTTGGTTTCAGTCTGGTAGCAACCTTCCTTCCAGATGTTTTTCCAGACAGCTTTAGGGACGCCACTGGCCAAGTAGGGGTATACTACGAAGCGGCAGCGGTCATTGTGACCTTAGTGCTATTGGGTCAAGTGTTAGAGCTCAAAGCCAGAAGTCAGACCTCAGGAGCAATCCGTGCGTTACTCGAGCTCGCACCACCAACGGCAAGACGTGTGGATGAGAACGATGTCGAGACCGAAGTATCGCTTGATGAAGTGATTAGTGGCGATATATTGCGGGTTAAGCCAGGAGAAAAGCTTCCTGTGGACGGCACGGTACTTGAAGGCAGTAGTAGCATTGATGAATCGATGGTGACTGGTGAACCAATCCCAGTTCTAAAGGCACAAGGGGATACGGTCACTGGTGGAACGGTGAACGGTACTGGGACACTATTGATTAAAGCGGTTGATGTTGGTGATGATACCGTATTATCCAAGATCGTCAAAATGGTCGCTGAAGCCCAGCGCAGTCGCGCGCCAATACAGAAACTGGTTGATAAGGTAGCTGGATGGTTCGTGCCCATCGTACTTATTTGCTCTGTCATTACCTTTATTGTCTGGGCGATATTTGGGCCTGCGCCTGCAATGGCTTTTGCGCTGGTCAATGCTATCGCTGTATTAATCATTGCCTGCCCTTGTGCGTTAGGGCTCGCCACACCGATGTCGATTATGGTGGGTACTGGTAAAGGAGCACAAAATGGCGTGCTTATCAAGAATGCTGAAGCGTTAGAGAGCATGGAAAAAGTCGACACTATCGTTGTCGATAAAACCGGAACGCTGACAGCAGGTAAACCAGAGCTTACCGCTATCGAAGCGCTTGGCGGCTTAGACGAGGATGAGATGCTTATACTTGTCGCAGCGGTAGAGACTGCCAGCGAACATCCTCTGGCAGAAGCTATTGTCAAGGCTGCAAAGGCAAAATCTCTCGATATGGTTAAGGCAAGCGATTTTAGTTCAACTACTGGTGAAGGCGCGCAGGCGCTGGTCAATGGCAAGCAAGTCGCCGTAGGCAACTCAAAATTCATGCAACGCCTTAATAGTTTTGATAGTACGCTTTCAGAACGCGCCGACAAGCGCAGAAAAGATGGTGAAACTGTCATGTTTGTCGCAGTAGATGGGCAAGCTGCTGGTCTCATATCGGTCGCTGATCCGATCAAGCCGAGTACGAGTGAGGCAATATCGCTATTACACAAAGCTGGACTGCGGGTAGTCATGCTGACAGGTGATAATGAGATAACGGCTAGAGCGGTTGCTAGTAAGTTAAAGATTGATGAGGTACATGCTGACGTCTCTCCAGAAGACAAAAACCGTATCATCAAAGAGTTGCAAAGTAGTGGCAAGGTTGTGGCTATGGCGGGTGACGGTATTAACGATGCTCCCGCTCTTGCCCAAGCAGATGTCGGCATCGCCATGGGCACAGGAACAGATGTGGCCATGGAGAGTGCTGGGATCACGTTAGTGAAAGGTGATCTGATGGGAATCGTAAGAGCCCATAAACTGAGCCATTCTACGATGCGCAATATCAGACAAAACCTGTTCTTTGCCTTTATCTACAATGCCCTTGGGGTGCCGATTGCGGCGGGTGTTCTGTATCCGTTCTTCGGGCTTTTACTAAGTCCAATGATAGCGGCGGCGGCTATGAGTCTCTCGTCAGTATCTGTTATTGGTAACGCGCTGCGGTTGCGACGTTTGAAGCTGTAATTTTGGTACGGTGAAGAGGGTTTTAAAGCACACATACATATACTGGTCTTATCAAGGCCTAAGATATAAGGATACCGTTATGGGCAGTTTTTCTATTACACATTGGCTGATTTTATTGGTAGTAGTAGTGGTCGTGTTTGGCACTGCTAAGCTTAAAAATGCTGGCAAGGATTTAGGCGGTGCGGTAAAGGGTTTTAAAGAAGCGGTCAAAGATGAAGAAGCCGAGCATGCTCGCAAGAATCGTATGCTTAGCCATGAAAATAGTACGCCCGCTGCAAGTAATGATTTAAATACGCAGGTAGGTACTCAGGCTGAAGATATAAAGATTAGCCCTGTTACCGCTGATCATCAGCACAAAGTATGAAGCGCGCCTTTTGTTCCAGTAAGAAATATTATGAAAAATGGCTTTAGATAGAAGAAGCCATTTTTCAATGATCCCTTTGAGGCATATCCTAAAAGATCCATTCCATGATACTAAATCGCCAAGATTGTCGGGGATTCAGCATTCTGAGATAATGTAAAACGGTACACCCGAACTGAAAGCAAAGCGCTATTTGCATGCTCACTAAATTATCAGTACATCTATCAGAATAAATGAGAAACCCTATAATGAAACAACCCTTTCAAACCTTTTTAAATCAAGTGGGATTTACCGCTTTAGTGACAGCATCATTACTATCTGGAACCGTACAAGCAGCAGATAACAATGACCATCTAAAGAGCACAGTTGATCAACAAGCCAAATTACTAATGAATGAGCATAATATTTCAGGAATGGCTTTTGGTATTATTATTGATGGTAAATCACACTTCTATCATTATGGTTTGGCTGATAAGAAAGCCAAAATACCTGTCTCAGAAAACACTATTTTTGAGCTAGGCTCAATCAGTAAGACATTTGCTGCTACCTTAGCGAGTTATTCAGAATTAAATGGCACACTTAAATTAGAAGATACCACTGATAAATATATTCCCTACCTAAAAAACAGCGCCATTGGCAACACCAAGCTGATAAACCTAGCCACCTATTCAGCTGGTGGTCTACCGCTACAAGTACCTGATGACGTTAAAAACAATAAAGAGTTGCTTCGTTATTATAAATCTTGGCAGCCTGTATTCCCTATCAACTCAAAGCGTTTATATTCCAACGCCAGTATCGGTCTGTTTGGTTATATATCTGCATTGAGCATGGACGCTGATTACACACAGTTGATGGAAGAAAAAATACTACCATCACTCAATATGCCCAACACCTTTATCAATGTGCCTAGTGACAAGATGGCTGATTATGCGTTTGGTTATAACGCTGCTGGCGATGCTATCCGAGTCAATCCTGGTATGTTAGACGCCGAAGCCTATGGCATTAAATCCACCATCACAGATATGACACATTTTATGGCGGCTAATATGGGGCTAGTACCGCTGGATAAAAATATTCAGCAAGCACTAAATAATAATAGAAAGGGTTACTATCAGGCGAGCACTTTTACCCAAGGGTTAGGATGGGAGATGTACCCTTATCCTACTCAGCTAGATACCTTACTCGAAGGTAATTCGATGGACGTGGTACTAAAGCCTCAAGCCATTAAAACAGACAATCATCCAACACCTACCTTGAACAACGTCTGGGTCAACAAAACAGGCGCTACTAATGGGTTTGGTGGCTATATCGCTTATATTCCTGCCGAAAAATCAGGCATTGTCATTCTGGCAAATAAAAACTATCCAAATGCAGATAGGGTTAAAGCAGCTTATACGATTTTAGAGAGTGCGATGACTCGTTAATTAATCTTGAGTCACAAAGCAACCTTATAGAAAATAGCCTTTCATAAAAAACCCAGCTAGATGCTGGGTTTTTTTGCGTTCAGTTTTTAAGAGCAGCCTTCGACCAAATAAATCGCTTCTGGTATACCCATATCGATGCTTTCTACCTCACCTTTTAATAGGCTTTTATTGTCTGCTGTCCATTCAGTCGCCTTAATCTGATAATCATTAAGCTTTTGACCGCCCTTGACATGATATTCAATTTGTAGGGGTAACTTATCCTGTTTATTATTGAGCTCAATATTTTCGTCTTTTAATGATTCTCCAAGTGGGCTTTCTTTTATTACCTTGAAATTAACATTAGCAATCAGGCTATAGTAGTCACCATCAACCGCATATTTATCGACCTCGTAGCTAAGCTCGTCATTATGTGCTTTCATAACCGCTGTGGCTGAATCACCAACATTGATGTCTTTATAAAACAGGATGCTTGGATCCTGAATACTGATCAGAGCAACTTTACCATCTATGATTTGATATAGCACAGAAGCATGTTCACCGTACTCTTTATCGACATAGCTCAGTTTCGGATTACTGACGTAATAGCACTGTTCGTTATCGCTCTTTGCTTTGGTCATTCCTAGGCTACTTAGCAGCTCAGGGGTAATAACCTGACCGAAGCTTAAATTTTGATACCCTGACGGGCTGACGGTTTGCTCATTAGCTATATCTGCTGCTTCGTTAGTTTGTGCTTTATCCATAGCACTCGTATCTGTAGGCGGTGGATTGACAGACATCTCATCATTCTTAGCCATGTCTTTATCTACAGTATTCGTTTGTGCAGTATTCGTTTGTGCAATGCCATCGTTATTCGAAGATGAGGGCTGTGAGTCACAGCCTGTCATCAGTTGCACAGTACCGATTAATAAAGTAGAAATCACTGCCGTCTTAATTATCGGCAATGATGATTTTGAATGAAAAGTTAACATGGCTTAATTCCCGAATTCGAGTCATTGATATTAATATATATCTTAATGAACCTTGTATAAACTGTCTTTTTTATGCTCGATTTCATTGATGCTAAAGTTTGATTGATACGTACACAGCGCACCGATCACGAATAGTATATGTATGGCATGTATATCAAGAAATACACCGTAGCTATTTCAAAGAATAAAAACATTGATACCATTAAAGTAGAGGTCAAAAATGCTATTTTGAAAGATATAGTCAGTCCTAAATAAAATAAGTACAAATATTATAAAGCGCTACTGGGATAAATTTTTCTTGCTTACTGTGCCTGCGCAGACAGAGGCGGCGCAAAACTTATCCCAGTAGCACTGTGGTTGATTTATAGTGGATTGACTATAGTTAAAATTGATAGAAGACACAACTTAGGCCCAATTTGGGCACATAGATTTTTTGATGTAGTTTGGCTATGGCTATAATTGGGCAAGTTTTGCTCAAGCCTAGCTTTATATTTCCGCTACAGCGCATATTGTCATAGCGAACGTTGCCGACAAGTGACCAGTCGCCAATATGATAGACAATTTTATCCTGGTTTAACACGTTACCAAATGAGCAAGAGAACATAGATCTGGTGATTAAAGCAGGTATCGCTCATTTATGGTTTGTGACGATCCATCCCTTTGATGATGGCAATGGGCGATTGACCTGTGCCATTACTGAGAGAGTACTGGCACAAAGCGAGGATAGCGCCCAACGTTTTTATAGTATGTCAGCGCAGATTCTTAAACAGTGCAATGACTACTATAAAATATTGGAATGAACACAAAAAGGCGATACTGATATCACTGATTGGCTGTGCTGGTTTCTACAAACACTAGAACAAGCACTCATTGCTGCTCAAATGACCACAGATAAAATCATTGATAAAGCGAGTTTTTGGCAGAACCATCGACAGCATGCATTGAACACCAGACAAGTCACTATGCTAAATAATTTACTCACAGACTTTTATGGCAACTTGACTACTAAAAAATGGTCAGTGATGACCAAGTGTTCTGTAGACATAGCACTGCGTGATATCAATGATCTGATAGAGAGGGGGATGCTGAAAAAATCCGAGGCTTCGGGGCGTAGTACGAGTTACGAGGTGGCTTTGTAATAAAGAACATGTGGTTCTATGATGCGTAACGCAATAGACGAGCTAGTTCAGCATTGTGATAGCAGTCTATTTTAAGTGGTCTATTAATAGGTATGAAGGGTGAAATAGCTGGTTCCACTTGGGTATGCCCTATATTAACTATTAATTTTTTGGACAGATACAATGATAAGAGAGTGAGTGTATGATGCATATATTTCACATGCACTTTAAAGAAAAAATATCTTATGTTTTATATGAAATTGATTTTCCACTACAAACTATCTTAAATCGGAAAAAGCGATGATTCAAACCGTTATCCATTATTTTCTACATTTTGGTATGCCATTGGTCATCGCCTATATATTTTTTCGTGACGACTATAAACGAGTATATTTGATTCTTTTAGCAACCATGCTAGTTGATTTAGATCATCTGCTAGCGACACCTATCTTTTCGCCCGATCGTTGCAGTATTAACTTTCATCCGCTGCATACTTACTATGCAATGGCGGCATATGCGGCTATGCTATTTCTACCAAGGCCCTATAAAATAATTGGTTTAGGGTTACTTCTACATATGCTAACCGATTTGAATGACTGCGTGATGACTTATATTAATTGTCCTCAGTGTTTGAGTCAGGCTCCTGCCCGTGAGTTGGCAGCGTGGTTAGGCAGAGCCACTAAGTTTTGATACGGCTGTGACTACATTTTTTTGTGCCTCTCTCATAGATCATATCTTCAATAACTCCTAGAAGTAGATATATCGCTATCCAATCCTAAATAAGTCCTCGCATTAGACCGCTTGTGTTCCAATTCGAGGATTGAGTTTGTCTAGCTTGTTACTCTAAGCTTAGTGAGACAGCTCTGTTTCTAATCAGGTAGTAGCGGCAAAAACTAACTGCTACTTTTTTACATCGTTTTAATAGTGCTGTAATCGCCACGGGTACGCAAAACAACTTGAACATCCGATTGTCCTCGGTTGCGCCAGAACCAGCCGTGATTACCTGTAAATGCGGCTTCTAGAACACCTTCATCAGCGGCAATTCCGCGACCTTTTTCATAGCTAATCGCTTGGCCTGGTGCGTCACCATGGGTGTCGAAGTTAACATCACCGCCTGTCACGACCCAAGAGTATTCAGTCTTGTCACCTGAATCCATTTTCATTTTAATCTCTAACCCTTCACCTGGCGTCAAGGTGAAGGGAATTTCATCGCGCCACTGTCCGTTAGCGACAGCAGTATCAGAAAGTGTGGCACTCACTGCTTGTTCAGCCACATTATCAATATCTGGTGTTTCAGACGCCAGTGTATCAGTTGCTAATAAACCAGCAGCATCGGCTTCTTCTTCTTCTGCTAATTGCTGCTTAACCTGTCCCATTTCTGTCAAACGAAGCAGTTTACCAACCCCAGTTGGGTCAATACCATATTCAGCTGGGAGAACCACCGTAAATAAAAGAACGATTGCTGCGATTGCAGCCAGAACAGTAGATTTCATAAGCTGCTTTGAAGAGGGGAGTTCAGCCTGCAAGGGGGTATCACTGTTATACATATTAGAAATCCTTAGATTATTGAGACATTAAATAGCCAGTGAGCTGCATGCCCACTAAAATAAATCCTGCGCTCATCATGGCAACGTTGGCGGTATAGGCGTTACGGATGAAACTTGACGTGCGTCGCCAGTAGCTCATACCAATCAATATGATCGCTAGAGCCAGTAGTTGCCCAATTTCCACACCCACGTTAAATGCGAGCAGGTTAGGAAGTAGACCGTCAGGTGACATCTCATATTCAAGAATTTTAGTTGATAACCCAAAGCCATGGAAAAGGCCAAATATAAGCACTGCTATTTTGGTGTTTGGTTGATACCCGAACCATGTTTGATACGCACCAATGTTATCTAAAGCTTTGTAAACAACAGAGAGACCAATAATGGCATCAATCAGATAACTGTTCATACCGATGTTGAAGTACACGCCTAAAATCATCGTAGTGGAGTGACCTAATGCAAATAGGCTCACATAGATACCAATGTGCTTCATGCGGTAAAGAAAAAAGATGACCCCGAAGAGAAACAGTATGTGGTCATACCCCGTTATCATATGCTTAGCGCCCAAGTACATAAAGGGCAAAATATTGACCCCTGAAATCTCCTGAATATACCCTTTATCCCCTGCGGTTACAGCATGAGCAAGCGCTTCATTACTGCCAGTAAGAAGACAAATAAGAAGTACTGAGAACACTAACAGACGGGTCTGCCAAGTCGCCCATGGCGAGCTTGAAAGCCTATTTAAAACATGGCTATACATTAAGAATCCTGTGGTCTGAAAATAATGAATGCGTTGCGTTGCGTTGCGTGATGCAATGCGATAAGAACAGTTAATCCTAACCAATGGAGTAATTGTGATTTGCGTTACTAAGCATTTTTTTACGGACTAGTAAGTAAAATCGTGAATTTTTCGAATGCAAACCAAGCAATTAAGGAGTAGGATAATATCCCCTAGGGGGGGATGGGGTCAATAAAAAATTAAGTTTTTATCGGGTATAATTGCGCTCTCTAGAGGAAGGATACTGTCATTATGAAAAAACCGCACATACACGCTTCTCATCCAGCCGTTATCACACGCCTTAAAAAAGCGAATGGTCATCTAAGCAGTACGATAGAGATGTTGGTTGAGGGTCGAACCTGCCTTGATGTAGCCCAACAGTTACAAGCGGTAGAGAATGCGATTCACCAAGCCAAGAAAATTTTAATCCAAGACCATTTAGATCATTGCCTTGAAGATTTGTTAGGTTCTGTTGATAAAGATCAGCAGAATTCTATCGAGGAGTTTAAGAAGATAACCCGTTACCTATAAGATCAATCGACTGATCTAAAGAGCCTCCCATGCTTAGTATCTTTGCAAATCAAACTTATCGTCATTTATTTGCCGCGCAAGTCATTGCCCTGATTGGTACTGGTCTGGCTACCGTGGCGCTTGGGCTTCTAGCTTTTGATTTGGCTGGCAATGATGCTGGGGTTGTTATGGGAACGGCATTGGCTATCAAAATGATTGCCTATGTTGGTATTGCACCCATTGCAGCGGCCTTTGCCGAACGGTTGCCCAAACGCACGATGTTGGTAACGCTGGATGTGATACGAGCAGGTGTAGCTCTGCTTTTGCCGTTTGTTTCCCAGATTTGGGAGGTTTACGTGCTGATCTTTGTCTTGCAATCTGCCTCAGCAGCCTTCACGCCTACTTTTCAAGCCACTATTCCTGATGTTCTACCTGATGAAGCGGATTACACCAAAGCCTTATCACTCTCACGCCTTGCGTACGATATAGAGAGTCTGGTCAGTCCTATGTTAGCGGCGGCATTGCTGACAGTAATGAGCTTTCATAATCTGTTTACGGGAACGGTGTTGGGATTTTTAGTCTCTGCCTTATTGGTCGTATCGGTCACGCTACCAGCGCATGCTATGCCAGAGCGTCGTAGCATTTATGATAGAACCACGCGCGGTATTCGAATCTACTTAGCCACACCTCGATTGCGCGGATTGCTCGCAGTCAATGTTGCTGTCTCTGCCGCTGCGTCTATGGTCTTTGTGAATACAGTGGTAATCATTCAGAGTGGGATGGGACTGACTCAGAGCGCAGTCGCATTAGCATTGGCAAGCTTTGGTGCAGGCTCTATGATTGCTGCATTGGCTTTGCCAAGCCTACTAAGTAAGCTGACAGACCGTAGGGTCATGTTAAGCGGTGTCGGGTTGTTAGTGGTAGGTATGTTCGCTGGTACATTGATGGTGGGACAAAACTCTCTTATGGCATTATGGTTCGTGCTAGGTTTGGGTTATTCTGCTGCTCAGACACCTGCTGGACGCTTGTTATGGCGTTCTTCACATCAAGAAGATCGCCCAGCCCTGTTTGCCGCTCAGTTTGCCATGTCCCATGTCAGTTGGTTAGTATTTTATCCGTTAGCTGGTTGGTTAGGCGCTCGCTACAGTATGACCGTAGCTTTTGCGGTATTAGGCTGTGCTGCTGCACTAGCGGTATGGACTGCTTTTAGAGTCTGGCCGTCTATTGATTTAACAGAGATTGAGCACGAACATGCCAATCTACCAGAGGGTCATGCCCATGCCATTGGATCTCCTACACCCAACGGGATACGCCATACCCATCCTTTCGTAGTTGATGACTATCATCCGCGTTGGCCAAGTTCTGGTCGTTGATGTTGATCCTGTACATGGGGATTCGCTATTTTATAATGAAAAGTACACTTCTATGTATACTGAGTTACCATAAATAACTTTGACTACTGGTATAGATAGCCTACAGCTTAAGGTTCAAGTCCTTACTAGGGTGCCGAAATCACTGAATAATATAATACTTGTTAAGGTGCTTTAATTGGGTTCAATTCCCTATATGGGAATCGAACTTCTAGTGTTGGATATGAATTTAATGGCTATGAGGTCGATAGCATGGGTCATCATCATTAAGCTTTATTATTAAAATTTCCTAAGTTAGTTTCTACAGTATTGTCAGCATAGGTCAATAACGCAAGCTTTCATAAACGCGTGCAAAAGCTAATTAATAGGCACGGCGATCGCCTGTTATTTTTACCACCATATAGCCCTGATCTAAATCCTATCGAGAAGAAGTGGGCACAAGCTAAATTTCTAGGCCAAGGATAGATGGAGAAGAATCTACCTAAACTATTTCATGACATGGGCTGTATCGATTTTATATTAAACTGACTATAGTCGCTTCTTTTCTCCATGGTCCAATTAGAGTGGGCTGTCCCATAATAAGGACTGTCTCTTTAGCTATAATTTTTTCCTTATCTAAAGCAATAATGGCATTGCCAAGCCTGACATAGGCTTGCAATAAGAGGAATGTCGTTTATGCTAAAAAAGTCGCAAAAATAAATAATGAAGAGATCATATAGCTGCTGCGCATAGACAGACAATAGCTACCATACGGTAAAACACGATTTTTGTCATCATATTGTCATAACGTAATCGTATCCTTGAGCTCATTATAAATAGCGTTGGCGTCACACTCATATCTTTAGTCATTCAATGACTTATCGAAAACAGTTAGCGCATAGATATCAGGTGTGTTTATGAAGGTTGTTGGTCGGTTTGGTAGTATTTCCACCCGTATATTGATTATCTTAACATTGGCTTTTTTGCTTATTATTTTGTTGGTGTACTGGGTCATCGAAACCCAAGCTAAGCCGCGTATACTGGAGATGACCTCAGAGACAGTGGTTGAAACAGGCAACGAAGCTATTAACAGCATCATGGCGAGTATCAATCATGTCGACGGACTGGCGAAAGCCACCAGTACGATGGCGGGCGGCTTACCAAAACAAGACAGCCTTTATAAAGAAACCTTTGGTAATCTCATGCAACAAATGGATCAACGCATTGTAGGCGGCGGCGTATGGTTTGATCCAAATATGTACGCTGAGGGTAGAGAACGGCAGTCATTTGTGTGGTCACGTGATGAGTCAGGCAGCATGCAGCCATTAGAGCGTTACAATCAAGCGCGCCAAACCCCGAATCCCTATTATCGTGATTGGTGGTATATTCCTGCGATGTACGCGCGTCATGACCACTGTGTCTGGAGCCGTGCCTATGTCGATCCGGTGAGTAATCAGCCGATGATGACGTGTGCCAAGGCATTATACGACAGTCGCAATCAGGCTTTTGATGGAGTGGTGAGTTTTAATCTGCTATTAGACAACCTCGGTGAGGCGATGAAAAAGTGGCAAGATAAGCTCGGTGGTTATGTCTTTTTAGTAGACTTGGACAATCGGTTTTTGACCTTTCCAGATCAGTCGATGGTCATGCACGCAACTAAAGATAGCGGTCAGGGCGAGGTCGTAACGGCACGGCAGTTAGCTGAGAGTAACCCTAGCTTTGCCCCTATTGCGGACAGTCTAGATAACATTAATCAGACACTGATAGATGAGGCAGTAACCAAAGATGAAAGCCGCTATACGCTCGCTGCTCGTAGTATTCTAAGTACGACCAATCTGAATAAAATCAGCGAGCAAGAGTCCAAATTGCTCTCAGCATTATTGCTGTTAAATATCGACCAAACGTTTAATTTGGTAGACAGTCATTTGGTCGATACCATCGCTGTGCCCAATGACTTTGTGTTGCAGCAGCCCGCCACCGCCTTCGTTTTTCGCATGCCGTTTACGTATTGGAAGATGGTCATCGTCAAGCCTGATAATGACATGATGAGCGTGGCAAATGCCCTGTCTAATAAACTGATTCAAGCCATGCTGTTGGGCTTCATTCCTATCTTGTTGTTGACCGCATGGGTATTTCGTCGCTACTTTACGCGGCCGCTAAAGCACATGGCACAGTCAGTGGCTGACATGGGGATGTTAATTGAGCAAAAAAAATATCAACAATTAAGCGCGCACAAACTTCCTTATTCAAATGTCAGTGAGATTCAAGTTATTAGTGAGCAGACCAATCAATTGATTGATCGCGTCGTCGAGAATGAAGGCGCACTGGCTGAAATCAATGTTCATCTAGAAAAACAAGTCGCCGCCCGCACACAAGATTTACAGCAAGCCATGGATGAATTAAAAGCCTCGCAAGTGCATCTGGTGCGCTCCGAAAAAATGGCTACATTAGGTCAAATGGTGGCAGGGGTGGCGCATGAGGTCAACACGCCGCTCGGGTACGTGCGTAGTAACATGGAATTGGTTGGCGATAATCTCATGCGTTTTGATGAGTTGCTACAACATACTGATCAATTATTGCAGGTCTTAAAAGCACCAACTATCAATCAAGAACAAGTCGAGCAACTGATAGAGCAAACCTTACAATGCTGTGAGGAAATTAAAGAAGATGAGGTCAGTGAGGATTTGGCCGATTTGATTAAAGATGGACTTTACGGCGTCGATCAGATTGCCGAGCTGGTCGTCAGCTTACGCGACTTTTCTCGAATTGATGAATCTAAGGTAAAAGATGTCGATATCAATGATTGCATCAATACCTCATTGATTATGGCGCGCAATAATTTAAAAACTTTAGACGTCAAAACCAATCTAGCCGAGCTGCCGCCGATTCAATGTAATCCTTCACAGATCAACCAAGTATTATTAAACCTCTTTAATAATGCCGCCCAAGCCATGCCGATTGATCATAAAGGGATACTGCAAGTGAGCTCATCTATTGATAAGGCGCAGCAGCACATTGTCGTCAGTGTCAAAGACAATGGTGTCGGTATCCAAGAAAATACGCTGGCGAAGATTTTTGAGCCGTTTTTTACCACCAAAAAAGCAGGCGATGGCACAGGGCTAGGGTTGGCCATTACGGCACAAATCATCGAGCAACATGGTGGATATATCGAGGTTAGTTCAATCGTTGGCGCGGGCACGACCTTTACCATCAAACTGCCGATACAGTCTAGCGCTCATGAACCTAAACCTTCACAAGCCTTATTTGAAAGTTAAGAGACTTCCCATCACTTATTTAAAGAGAGCGTCATGCAAAAACCAAAAATCGCTTTTATCGATGATGAGCCACGCATTTTACGCAGTTTAAAAATGCATTTTCGCCAGTCACATGATGTATTTATCACTACTGATGCTAGCGAATTGATGAAGTATGTTAGCGAGCATGATGTGCAAGTGGTCATCAGCGATCAACGCATGCCAGATAAGCAAGGTACAGAAGTGTTACGTGATATCAAAGCGGCCTCACCAAATACGCTGCGTATTTTGCTGACTGGCTATGCTGATTTGAATGCAGTGATTGACTCTGTGAACGAGGGCGAAATTTATCGTTATATCACAAAGCCATGGCAAAATGATGAGCTTAAGCAAATCGTCAATAAAGCCACAGAAATTGCTCAGCAAACTCAAGAAATCACCCAAAACACTATGCAAGGTAATGATACTCAAAAAGTTAGTGGTGGCAGCACTGGTAGCAACCGTAATATATTGGTATTAGATGACGACGAGAGCGTCTATCAGCAAATAAAAAGTCACTTTAAGAGTGCTTATACCGTGAGTTGGGCCAATAACCTTGAACAGGCAGCAAAGTTATTACAAAAAAAACGCTTTGGCGTCACTATTACGGATTCGACACTCAATAAAGAAAATATTACCCCCATTGTTTATGCCTTAAAAAACATCCAGCCAGATTTGATGGTTCTTATGTTGACTGAATTCAAAGATGCCCATATGGTCATTGATTTAATTAATAAAGGTCAAGTATATCGCTGCCTACCACGGCCGACCAACTTCTCTATCATGAGTATCAGTCTGGATCGCGCTTTTGATCATCACGAAAGATTGGTAGAACAGCCGATACTGGCGGCTCGCCATCATGTCGAGGAGGTAACAGAATCGGAGGCTTTGAATTTTTCTGAAAGACTTAAGGGTTTCTTTGCTAAGTTCAGAGGTTGGCGCATTATTAGATAGAATATAGCCTCAGATATAATCAATAATGGCACTCCTAGCTTCAGCGAATGTCTGACTGCTGTGATATGCCATCTGTAGCGCCTTAGCGGTCAGCACACTGTCTGTCAGGGGAGTCTGATACAGTAAAGCCCACCACACGCCGGGCATATAAATCTAAAACAACAGCTAGATAGCACCAGCCGCTTTTAATACGAATATAAGTCACGTCGCCCGTCCAAATTTGGTTGAGCGTAGTTGGGCTAAAATTACGGTTCAATAGGTTCTCATGGGCTTTATACGCGTTCCTGTTGAGTGTCCAGCAATACCGGGACGGTTCAGTTGAAAGCTGTAATTAATTACAATAATTGTGATGATGTCATTAGTTTGTCACATCAGAAATCTAGTATAGCGAGTTATAAATTCTTAAGTACAAGACAGCGGGAAAGATAATGTTCGCCACAAAAAAGCAAAGTGATATACAAGTTAGTCAGCAAAGTTTTGACGCCATTATGATGTTAGCAATCACTACGGTCTCAGATGATATTGGTAGTGCACCTACCGCTGATACGCCCTTGTTTGATGAGGCGCATGAAGCTTATTGTGCCCAGCTTTTGCAGAGTATCATTGGGTGGCAAGAAGAGAACAATCAAGACCGATTAGTTGATGCCAATGCTACCCAAAGTTACGATTATGCTAAGCGTGAGGCATTGATAAAAGTTGCAGAGACGAAGCTCTACAACGCACTGCATAAGGATGATTGTATTAATAAGGAGATGATGTAGTGGTATGTTAACCAAGTTAATAAACTATAAAAAATAAAGCAAGGAAGAGCGTGTTTGTCTAGGTGTTATGATATGACTTAAACCACGCCGCACTGTAGTGTTATATTTTCTATACTGTATGAGTTTCACTAAGTATAGCTAAGCAAGTCCTAAACGAAAGATACCTCTCTGGTTCTTTCGTTTTTTTTATGTTGAGGCGATAATGATATAGTAAGCTCAGTATAAAAATGATACAGCGGGACTAGAATGAATTTTTTGCAGCCTCTGTCTGCGCAGGCACAGTAAGCTAGAAAAATTTATATTAGTGCTGCCTCAAAACATGATGTATCGGTTTTATCTAGGATAAACTATATCTTATTTGAAGTTATGAAATAAGCTCTGATAAGTATAAATGATGCTGTTGAAGAAGTCATTTTGTGTAGTTTACAAATACTATTAAACGATACAAGTTACTAATCAATTAGTTGATAAAGTGCTAATCCCTGTATGCAATGCCGTCATAATTAGAGAGTGATTACGATCTTAGATACTTCTATGAATAATGTCTTTTGACTAAAAATTTGTCGCATTTTATTGAGGAGTAATACTATTGCATTAATAGTCTTTTCATTAAAAAAGACTATTAATGGAGTTGTTTTTATTAATTGTATATACAAATCAATAATTTAGGTATATCTCTAGAGGTTATTGAATGGACCTCATTGTTCCAGTAAACATGTTTTAAGAAGAGTATAGGGACTTTATATCTAAAGGTTGAAGTGAATAGAAAGACTGATCTACACACTTACATATACACGCATATCTTCCGTATCCTCACAGTATTTTATTCTAAGCTCTTTGAAGCTAACCTACCTATTTTGGCTTGCTTGATGATTTTCTGTCGTTGGTTAAGCCTAGCATTCCCTGTTTTAACTTCTGTAATAATGAGATGCACGTCCTCGATAGGCACGTTGCCATCAGCGCATTCGTGCAAGTTTTGGAAGATGACGTAGTCAATCGGTTCACCCATAAATCGGCAGTCCGAAGGGTTGTACAGAAAGTCAGTAATAAAGGGCGTGGACTGTTCACCAATCTGACCTTTTAGTACATTGCGCTGCATATTGTTGGAACGCTTTTGCGCCTCTTTAATGTCTTTTGCTAATTGCTGTTGAAAGGCTGCTTCTTTTTCAAACATATCGTTCCTAATTTGCGTAACATCACATTTACTCTGTAGCAGAGCCTTATTTTGTGATTGTATCCGCTGTATATAGTCAATCCACAATAAAACTGGAACATCCCATATCATAAAACAATTTAGACAGATTATTCTCCATCCCGCCTTGGCGTAGAAATTTAGCTTGTGCCCACTTCTTCTCGATGGGGTTTAAGTCAGGGCTATAGGCTTCAAAGCCGCTTTCATCCATATAAACAATGGGATAGCCTTGCTGCTTAAAAGCATCAAGTTTATTCTGATATACCGCTTTCTTCATCGGACAGGCTTTTGGATGTTCTAAGATCTTTTTTGACTAATACCAAGGCGCTTCAAGGCATGATGAATGCCTGTTTTGCTACAATTTAGTCTACGAGCTCGCTCATAATGATAAGCATCAGGATACTTTTTAACATCATTTAATAAAACGTCATCAGGTATTTTGACAAGGGCTTTATTTCTGCTCGTCTTAGGCTCTAAAGTTTTTTTCCAGCTGTGAATGGTACTCGTACTAAGCTCGTAAAAAGTAGCAGCTTCTCTCACGGTCATACTGTTATCAATGCTAGAAATTACCTGTTTGCGAAAGTCTATTGAATAGGTCATCGTTTATTTCATTAAATAAGTTGATTATAAGTGCTGTATTGGTTTTATGTGAATTAGACTATATAGCAAACTGAGCTAATTGATGACATACCCTAGTTCCTATAAGATTAGCAGCTTGAATCAGTCATAAATTTCTAGCTTTCTTAGTCACGATAAGCTTCTGTTGATACGCTTATTTTACCAAGTTTGGTTTTACATTTTTCTGAGCATAGCTCAATTTCTACATTTTAAATTATTAATTTCGACATGTTTTTAGTGAAAAAATTCTTATAAAAATATGAATTTTTATTCAGCATTACCAATAGCTAAATCATTACTTTCACTATTATGAATATATTTATTCTGTTGTTGTATTTTATCTATTTTTTGTTGATTGCGTTTTTTTACTTCATTAATAGCATCGCTAATTTGATCGTTAGTTTCTTCTATTTCAGATTTTATGAGATCATACTTGCTATCTATTTTAGGTTTTGAACTTTGTATAGGTGTATCTATATTAAGCAAACCTAAATCATCTTTAATATCAGCTAAATCTTCATTAGAAAAACTGCTAGGTTCTACATCAATATTTCTTACATTTTCTAGTATCTTGTTATTCTCTTGTAAGTTTTTATTACTTATTGTTTCCATTTTCAAGGGATAAATAGGGGTAATATTAACGACCTTTAAAGATTTACTAGGCATTTTCTCCTTAGTTTTACTAATTGATTCTTGGCTCATATCTAAATTCTTCTCTCGAACGTTGTCAATTTCATAGTCTTTTTCTGCAGTATTAAGCGTTGCTACCTGAGCTTGAGTCATAGTCGATAGATAATCCTTTTCTATGTTAGTACGCATAGTAGTATCTTCAATAAATTCCTGACTGTTAGCTATATTGTCTGTACGATTTTCATACGAATTTATATAGAAAAGAAAGAAGACACCTAGGTGCAGAAGTATTGCAAATACTAACGCTGCTGACCATTTTTTAAAGAATTGAGACATCATGA
The DNA here is from genome assembly GCF_000418305.1 of Psychrobacter sp. G. Lineage (NCBI taxonomy): Bacteria > Pseudomonadati > Pseudomonadota > Gammaproteobacteria > Moraxellales > Moraxellaceae > Psychrobacter > Psychrobacter sp. G. The sequence goes on along the minus strand of NC_021661.1, from coordinate 2,181,810 downwards.
AAAATCCTTTTTTTCTAATCTTAGAATGTGGCAGCCATGTATATGTTTATCAAAATATTGATAAGATTTTCTAAAAATAAAACTTTCTATTGAAAGTTTTATTAATCAAATATACAAAATAAAATATGAAATTCTCAGTTAGTAATGACTCCATATTGTACGATTGTTTTTATGTTTTTTAGAAAAATATTACTCGGTTTAATCTTCGTGATATGAAGACAGGTTTTATTATATATTCAGGGTGAGAGTGTATATTTTAGTAAAATCACTCGATTGCATTATAAATATGGGTAGATATAATAAAGTGAACACCACAGTAAAAATTAGCTATTGCTTTTTTTAAGAGGCATAATTTTTTAGGAAAACCCAGCTCAATTTTAATGAAATATCAAATATCTATAATAATATTGATATTTATATACTGGATTTTCCATTGACAGGAATAAGATGCTATGGACAGCAGAACTGTATTGTTATCAACCGCGATTTTTTCAGCAATTGGTTTAGTAGGTTGCCAGACTATAAAAACCGATTCCATGTTATCTACCTCTAATAATAGCTATGAAGTTAAAGACGTTACTTGGGGAAAAACTGGCGAGCTATTTCATGTGCCTACTGATAATAATTTAGCAGCTAATGAAAGCAGAGTTGTCTTTTTCCGCGACTCGAATGATAACGAGCAGTTACATAATGTCAAAATAGGAATGGGATCTGATAACACCTTCCATGTGAGTCTTCAAAACGGATATTATTCAGATGCCGTTATCTGTAGCGGCGATCAAATCATTACTATAGGAAAACTAAATCAGGAAAGTGGTCAAGTTATTTCTCATTCTAGAAATTATCAATTTATTCCTCAAACAACAACTTATTTGCAAGTTTTCTTGTCAGCAGCAGGTAGTCCTGTTATTCAGCAAATACCAGCTGATGAAGCATTGGTGTTATTAAATCAAACGACGCGTCAAACTCATCAGATCAGTCGGGTTTTAGCGGGCTGCAATGTTTCAACATCCTTTCCAATTTTAGCTTCACCCCAAAACCCAATAGTGATCCCTGCGGTAGATAAAACGGAAATTAAAAACCCCGCGCAGTTTAATGTGCTGTTTGACTTCAATAGTACAGGTGTTAAAAGCAATCACTCTGCAGTGTTAAGGAGCATGGCTAATTTTATTCAAGCTTATCCAAAGATGTCAGTTACGTTAGAAGGTCATACGGACAATAAAGGTTCTGAAAGCTATAACTTAAAGCTTTCGGAGTCCCGTGCAAATATGGTTAAAGATATTTTAGTAGACCAGTACGATGTTGAAGCTATGCGTTTAAGCACAGTAGGGTATGGGGAAACTATGCCAGTGGATACCAATGATACTGAAAAGGGTCGTCAAAACAACCGCCGAGTTGTTGCTATCGTTAGTCAATGAAATAACTAAACGAACTCATACTTCTATATGGATAAGTCTCTCATTTAGAACCAGTTAATTAAGGATGATTTTATGAGCACTATAACTGTCAAAGTCAACGCCCAAACTGAAACTATTACTGAACATAAGGTTGTGACACAAAATGGTAAACCTACAATAATAAAAGCCGTTGATAAAGTGAACTACGAGCTACTTGATGAGTCTACGGGCCGCGCTCCGAACCATATTGTTACCAAACGTATAGATAAAGCACTGCATATCTCTTTTGAAGACAATAATGAAAATCCTGATCTTATTATTGAAGGGTTCTATGATGATATCGATAGTGCTCTTATCGGTGTTGCTGAAGATGGCAGTTATTATTATTACATTCCTGATTCCGGTGAAGTTGGCGACTACGTCACTGAGCTACAAGCAGGTGAAATGCAGGGTCAAGCGCTAGGCGGCAATCCACAGGTCGCGCCTTGGTGGGTAGGTGCTACAGAAACTGAAGGTTTTAATGCGTTACCATGGTTGGTGGGTCTTGCAGGTGTAGGGCTATTAGGCGCTGCTCTAGGTGGTAGCAACAATGATAGTAACAATACCAATAAACCACCAGTTGATACCACGGCTCCGGATGCACCGACTGACTTGGTGGTCAGTGAAGACGGTACCAAGGTAACTGGTAAAGGTGAACCTGATACTAAAGTTGAAATCACAAATCCAAATGGTGATGTGATTGGTGAAGGTGTGGTTGATGCAGACGGTGAGTTTGAAGTCGACTTGGTTCCGCCACAAGTTGACGGTGAAAAGATAGAAGCTACTTTAACGGATAAAGCGGGTAATACCTCTGATTCTGAAAGTGCGACAGCGCCTGACTTAACTGCACCTGACGCTCCGACCGCTGAGATAAACCCTGAAGGCACACTAATCACAGGTACTACTGAGCCTGGTGCTATCGTTAAGGTAGATACTGATGGTGATGGCGTCCCCGAGTACACTGTTACCGCTGATAATGATGGTAACTATAAGGTTGATACCAGTGGCACGCCATTGGTTAATGGTGAGACCATTACCGTAACGGCAACCGATAAAGCGGGGAATAAATCTGATCCTACTAAGATTTTAGCTGCAGACAGCACAGACCCGACAGCCCCAGAGATTAATACACCTATTGCCAGTGATGATGTGGTTAATAGTGAAGAAGCTATAGAAGGATTTAATGTAACGGGTACTGGCACTGCTGGTGACACCATTACTTTAACCAACGAAGCGGGCGCTGTGATAGGCGTCACTCAGGTGAATGCGAATGGCAGTTGGATAATTCCTGTTAATACAGATAATGTTGCTGCAATGGATCAGGGTTCAGAAATATTAACGGCAACCGCATCTGATCCTGCAGGTAACACAGCATCTACCAGCACAACTATTAATATTGATACTGTAGTACCTGACGCTCCGACCGCTGAGATAAACCCTGAAGGCACACTAATCACAGGTACTACTGAGCCTGGTGCTATCGTTAAGGTAGATACTGATGGTGATGGCGTCCCCGAGTACACTGTTACCGCTGATAATGATGGTAACTATACGGTTGATACCAGTGGCACGCCATTGGTTGATGGTGAGACCATCACTGTAACGGCAACTGATGCTGCAGGTAACAAGTCTAACCCTGCTGACATTGTAGCAGAAGACAGCACAGCGCCTGGTGGCCAAGAAGGCGCCACTCAAGTTGCCCCCATCATTGCCATTCCAGAAGCTGAAAATGGCGTGAATGCAACAGAATTTGCTGATGGCATTCAAACCCAAGTGACCCTACCGACAGGCACCTTAATGGGTGACACCATCACTATCACGGTAACCCCAACGGGCGGCGGCGCTCCAATAAAAATCACTCATACCATTACTGACTCTGAGATCGAAGCTGGCGTCTCAGCGGTCACCATACCTAATGCAACCAACGGCATTACTGCAGATGGTGATTACAGTATTGTGGCCACCGTAACAGACAAAGCAGGCAATAGTAGTGCACCAAGTACGGTAGTGAATATTACGGTTGATACCACAGCGCCTGGTGGCCAAGAAGGCGCCACTCAAGTTGCTCCCATCATTGCCATTCCAGAAGCTGAAAATGGCGTGAATGCAACAGAATTTGCTGATGGCATTCAAACCCAAGTCACATTGCCGACAGGCACTTTAGAAGGGGACAGTATCACCCTAACCGTGACCCCAGCGGGTGGTGGAGCGCCCATACAGATTACCCATACTGTCACTGGTACTGAAGCCACAGCTGGCCTCTCAGAAGTTACAATACCCAATGACCTAAATGGCATCACCGCTGACGGTGACTATAGTATCGTAGCTACTGTCACAGATAAGGCGGGTAACAGCAGTGCGCCAAGTACCCCAGTAGATGTGACTGTAGATACCACCGCCCCAGCTGCGCCGACCACAGCGCCCATCGTCACAGACAACGTTGCCAATGATGGTAGTGGAGACGTATTAAATCCACCAGAAATAATCCAAGCTGGTGATGTCACCAACGATAATACGCCAAGTATTACCATTCCTGCGGCGCAAGCGGCTAAAGGTACGCCGCAGTTGATAGTTGATGGGAAAGTGGTGCCATCGATAGCCGTCACCAACCTAGATAATGGCATCGTGACGTTAACACCGCAAGTAGCGCTTGCAGAAGGTAAGCATGACTTAAGTTACAATCTGAAAGATGCTGCTGGTAACGTGAGTGAGAGTGCGCCTGTAGTGACAGTAACGGTAGATACCATCGCTTCATTGACCGTCAATAAGCCGATTGCAGGCGATAATATTGTCAATGCTGACGAGGCAGTTCAAGGTTTTAATGTAACAGGTACAGGTACGGCAGGCGATACCATTACTTTAACTTATGGAAAAAATGGTGAAATTGGTACTGCTATCGTAGGAGCTAATGGCAAATGGTCAATTGCTGTCACGCAAATAGACGTTGCCAATATGAATCAAGGGTTAGAAACTTTGACGATCACCGCCAAAGACCCAGCGGGCAACGTTAGTTCTGAAACCGCTGGTATTACTATTGTTCCTGCAGATCAATTAACCATTACCTCGCCAATTGCAGGTGACGATATCGTCAATGCTCAAGAAGCAAATACGGGCTTTAACGTAACAGGTACTGGCGTGGTAGGTGATCTCATTACCCTAACCAACCAAGCAGGCGATATCATCGGTACTGCAATTGTGGATGAGAATAATAAATGGAGTATCCCAGTCACTTCTCAGAATATTGCTGCCATGGGAGAAGGATTAGAGACTCTGACTGCAAAATCTACACGCAGCACTGATGTGACTAGCGCGACGATTAACATTGATACCATTGCCCCTGATGCCAATACTACTAAGATTATCATTGATGATGTCACTGCCGATGACACTATCAATGCGATAGAAGCTGAGGGGACTATCGCTGTTACAGGGACAGTCTCTGGTGATTACAGTGAAGGAGATGTGGTTACGATAACGGTTAATAGTGTTGACTATACAGGTGTTGTGGATCTTGCTGGTAAATTTAGTATTGAGGTTCCAGGTATTGAATTAGTCGCTGATGCTGATAAGACTATTGAAGTCAGTGTTACAGCAACTGATGTCGCTGGAAACACGGGCACAGTAAATACAACTAAAGAATATACCGTCAATACAGATGAAATCATCGCTGCTGCTGATAACTTTGTTGATTTTCAGATAACGGCTACGCCATTAGAGATAAAAAATGATACGCCATCAGATTTGAATAAGACAGGTTTTACCGTTGTCGGTGCAGGTTTAGGTCCTGTATTAAGTGCAGGCGTTGTCGCTGATGTCGTTAAAAATTCAGTGGTGCTTAATGTAGGTGAGGATCAAGTCCGTGAAGTCACCGTTCAAGGTAATGCAGGCGGCGTACAAGTCGCAGGCACCATGAATCTGAACTTATACAAATTAAATGAATCTACCAACGAATGGGAGCTGCAGGCCGTCAAAGAAAATTGGGTAGTGTCTTATTTACTAGGGGGCGTGTCTAAAGAGACCAACTTTAGCTTGGATGAAGGTCAGTGGCTCTTTGTTATGTCTGGTAATGAAGGTATCTCAGCGCTGACAGGTTATACCTTAAAATTCCTAGAAGATACCGTCTTAGATTACTCCCAAGCAACAGCGGTGAGTGGTTCAGTGGCAGGAAATATTTTAGCAGATGATGATGCAAGCTCTAGTTATGATGAGCTACCAGTTGGTACCACGGTGACATCCATCACTTCATTTAATGGCCCACCACAAACTCTTGAATCGGGCGAGACAACGATTCAAGGACAATATGGCACATTGACCATATCACCTGACGGTAGTTATGAATATAGGGTTAATGAAGACTTCCGTGGACCTTATGGCAGTGAAGAGAGCTTTACCTATACTATTACCTCACCTGATGGCAATACTGCTTCTGCCGAGCTTAATATTCAATTAAATATTCTTCCCGTTGACAAGCAAATCAAGATAGATCAGAGCCTAATTGTTGATGTTGAACCAACGATAATCTTAGATACAACCGATTCTGAGATTAAAGATGCTGTTGGCTTTGGGGTTCTTGATTTAAGCTTTGGCTCATCATCCGTGCTTGATCTTGAACTATTAGGCGGCAAGCCGCCACTTGAGTTTACGGTTGGTGACAATCAAGTGCGCGAGCTTACCTTACATGGTAGTGGGGGCGGGGTAGATATTGCAAAAACTTATAGTATGGCCGTCTACAAGCTAGATGAAAATACGGGACAATATGTACAAGTGCACTTTGAAAAAAATTGGTTCAATGTTCCATTCCTCGGTGGCAAGTCAGATCCTTTGACGCTAAGTTTTGGTGAAGGCGACTATAAAGCTGTTTTATTAACCGCAGGCGGTGTTGGAGTGCTTAGTGGTAATGGCTTATATGTGGATCGCGATATCATCTATGATTATGACCAACCTTCCAAGTTTATGGGTGAGATAACAGGAGACGCCACCCCTGATGCGGGCACAGTCATACTTAAGGTTGGCGAAGAATCTGTCACATCAGATACACCAGTGACTTACCAAGGTAAGTATGGGCAGCTCACAATAGATGCAAATGGCGATTACACCTATAGCGTAAACAATAACGCTAGTGATCCTAATTGGCAGCCGCCATATGGTGAGGTAGACTCATTTAGATTGGTGACTAAAGACGCAAATGGTAAAGCTGCTGTTGAAACCTTGAATATTAAGATTGGCACTCATACTGCGGTTGATGACTTCAATAAAGTGACAGTTCAAACGCAAAATACAGTGACAGTAAACGATATCGATATGCCAGATAAATTTGGTCAAAACTATGGGAAATCTTATTCAACGGAGTTTGACGTTGCTGATCATGATGCCGCTGCTCCAGTTGTTATAGAAGCAACAGCTAGTTCAAGCAATATAGCTTTTGGTGCTAATGTCACCATTACCTATACATTGTTAAATACCACAACTGGCGATAGCTTTACTGGATTAGTAGAAGGTACAAAGGCTAGTGCATCATTTAACGCTTCATTACCTGATTTGCCAGCAGGCAATTATGAGCTCACGATTACTACTAATAAAGGCAACTTGCAAAGCATCAACTTTAAGTCGTCGGTAATACATTCAGAAGATTACACAGCATCTTCTCTTGATCCGATAACGGGTTTGTTACTTGATAATGACACAGGTACAGACAATATCTCTGAACTAAAAGTTGGCAGTAAGTCCGTCTTTATCAGTGACCCAAACCAAGGTGCTAAATCGATTGATATCGAAGGTTTGTACGGAACCTTGACGGTCAATAAAGATGGTAGCTATAGCTATCTACCAAATGGCGAAAGCTTTGGGATTGAAAACTTTACCTACCAAACTATATCTGTGACTGGCGTCAAAGAAACCGCTAATTTAGAGATTAACGTTGGTAAAACAGTTACCGCCTCTATTCATAATGATGTTGCTATTAGCTCTGCTGCTAACGATAGCTTCATAATGGGTGTGGGTGCTGATACTTTAGTCTTCGATAATCTAGGTACAGCAAACGGCGGCAATGGTAATAATGGTCTGGATGTTTGGAGTGACTTTAGTGCGGCCCAAGGCGATAAGATTGATGTGACAGGCTTGCTCGATGGCAATCAAACGACTGAAAATATCGATAACTACCTGAAATATGAGAATGGCGTTCTCATGATAGATCGCAATGGCAATGCTGAATATGAAGCACTATTACAAGTCACAGCTACTGATCTTACTGAGTTGTTAGGCAGCATAAAGTGGCAAGTGGCAGGTGCTAGTATAGCAAGCTATAGCATTGGAGCTATTGGTGAAGATACTGTTTATCTGGATGATATCTATGGTTCATCCTTCCGTAACTTTGATGAAGGTTCTGATGTTTTCAATGTGACTGGCTCGGGTCAGACCATTAGTTTGTCAGATTTCTTCGAGACTGAAGTGATTGATATTAGCGGTACGGGTGCAAATACCTTAAATATTGGAGAGGAAGATATTACTGGTTCTGAAATGTCGAATCCGATTTATATTAGAGGCGATGGTGATGACACAGTACATCTTCAAGGGAATGATTGGAGTAATACTGGACAAAATGTTAACGACAATGCAGGACAGACCTATGATGTCTGGCAGATAGATAATAGTTTCTCTTCTCAGGTTTATATTGATACTGAGATTGCCAATATTATCTAATGATATTGCGATCTAAAAAACGCTTCCCTAGTTGGAAGCTTTTTTACACTTATTGCTGAGTGGTTTTAAAAGGTAATATTTGGACCTTCATGCCCAATTACTCATACCAAAATATATTTACAGAGCTAACTATCGAAACCTAATATGAAAAATCTGTCATACCAAAAAACTCTGTCTCATAGCTTAATACCATGCAGCCAAAGAACAATATTAGCTGCAACCATGTGTTTTGCTATGAATACGCAAGCTGCAGTAAAAGATATGCAAATCAATACTTTGATTACACATGCAGTTCAGACTCACCCTTTGGTTGGATCAGCTCGCGCCAATCAACAGGCAACCACGGAAGGTATCAATGCGGCAAAATTGAATCTATTACCAACCCCAAGCGTCAGCTCTGGCTATGATAGAGATAATGATTTTGTCTCACAAGTTACCATTCGCCAGCCATTGTGGACAGGCGGTAAGCTCACCGCTGAGGTCAATCAAGCCATATTTGATGACAAGGCTGCAGTTGAGTATATCTATGAGCAGCAAAATCTTGTAGCAAAAACCACGATTGATGCTTGGCAGGCTTATATACAGGCCATTGCTAAACAAAGCGTTCATATTGATGGTTTAAAAGAGTTGAATGAATTTGAAGCCATGATGCAGCGCCGTGTTAATCAGGGTGTCTCTGCGCGTATTGAGCTTGATCTAGTGACTAACCGTATATTGCAGGAGCAAAATGCCTATCAAGCGGCAGTAGAGCAGCAACGCATTGCGGCTGCGCGCCTTGAGCAAATTGTCGGGGAGCCTTTGTCGCAGAGTAGTGTGATGAGTTTACCCAATATCAAAGCACTCGTAAATCAAGCCAAACAACAATCCACCAATTTTGAGCGCATGGCGTTTGAGCAAGCCGGTTTTTATAATCCCACCGTGGTAAAAGAGCACTTTCAAATTGAGTCGGCAAAACAAGGTGTCGAAGCCCAACAAGCCTCTAAATATCCGACGGTTTATGCTCAATATGAGCACGCTTACTATCACGAAGACAATGAAAATAAAGGCAAATTCTCATTAGGGTTAAATTACGCACCTGGCGCAGGGTTTTCTAACCTAGCGCTGGCACGTGCCTCGCAGGCGCAGGTGAGCAGCCTGGTACAAACCCAAGAAGCGGCACGTCGGCGCGTTATAGAAAACGTTCAAGTACAATATCAGCAGTTTGTGAGTGCTAGAGATCGCGAGACCTCATTAGTAGCAGCGGTAGCGGGAGCGCAGATTGTCGTTAGCTCTTATCGTCGTCAGTTTATTGCCGGACGTAAATCGTGGTTAGAGGTGCTAAATGCCGTTCGTGAGCACAATGAGTATCAAGTGCAGCTGGTACAGACAAGAGCAGACATGCTAGGCGCATTTTATCGTCTTCAAGTAGATTTCGGCAGCATGCCTTGGCAACAGTATGGACACAATCGTGAGCCAGTGACATTATTTAAGCCATTGGATCCAGTAAAAGAGTGGATTAACAATCAAGAAGTAAAAAAGTCCGCCAAGAGCATGGGTTATGTATCGACAGTAGAAGAGGATTATATAGAAATTAGGTTGCCTGACAATGTAGAAGACAGTCTTAACAATGGTAATTTTATTATGCTAAACGAAGACTATAGTGTCACACCCATCGTTGATCAGAATACTATGATAGAGCTGAAGAAATGACTGATATGAGTGAAGAATTTAAGCTGACAACCGCAGATTTAGAGAGTAACCAGATGAGCAATATGGCAGATCAAATGTTGATGTCATCTGATTTGATACAGACTTTGGCTGATGCTATTAGGCATTTATTGAGCCAGCAAGGTTATCCGATAGACAATGTGCGCTTACAGGAAATGGTCGCCCGTTATAATGGCAGGTCAACCAATGATGACGGTCAAGTCATTAATGAGCTTGGTAGCGTGGTTGCAGTATTAAAAGACGTTGGAATAGATAAGACGCCAGAAATATTAGAGCAGCCAGACGCGGCTTTTTTACCCTTATTGGCTTATCGTTCGGATTTAGGCTGGGGCGTTATTGACGGTCAAACACCGCAAAAAAGTTGGAATTTTAGACAAGAAAATAATCATATCCATACGCGTGCTGATGAGCTGACATTCGTACTAAGGATTCGTCTTAGTGATGAGCATATCCAAAAGCGTAAATCCTCTTTTACAGACTTATTAAAATCCGATTTAGGCAACTATAAAGGCGTTCTTTTTGAAGCTGTTTTGGCTACCTTTTTGATTAATATGTTGGCATTGGCCGTGTCGTTATTCTCTATGCAGGTTTATGATCGAGTTATACCCACTCGCAGTGAATATACGCTCATTATTTTAGCCAGTGGTGTCTTTCTCGTGATCCTTTTTGAAGCTTTTATGAAGTTCTCACGGTCGAGAATTATGGATAAAGTCGTTGTGGGTTTGGATCAGTACTTGTCTCGTGAGGTGTTTCAACGTCTGCTAAAAGTTCGTATAGACCAGATGCCAGGCTCAGTAGGTTCGATGGCGGCGCAATTGCGTGGTTATGAGCAGGTGCGCAGCTTTTTTACGGCCAGTACGTTATTTGGCTTGGTCGATTTACCTATGACCATTATTTTCATCTCTTTAGTTGCTTTCATTGGGTCACCACTGGTGGCAGTCGTTCCTGTTATTGCCGCCGTGATTGCTGTCACGATGGGACTGTTCGCTCGTAAGCGTATTAACACCATTGCTGCTGAAGGTGCTACTGCCTCTTACTATAAGACAGGTCTGTTGGTTGAAGCGGTTGAAGGCGTTGAAACCATCAAAGCGGGGGCTGGAAGTTGGAAATTCTTATCACGTTGGCTTGATGTGATGAAGGTCACTATCAAAAACGATTTAGACATGAAGCACACCAATGATAATCTGACCTATTTTACCCAGATGCTACAGCAGATCAGTTATGTTGGGATTGTGATTGTCGGATCATTCGTGGTGATCAGCGGCGATATGACCATGGGTGGATTGATTGCTTGCTCGATATTGGGTGGTAGGGTATTAGCACCTGTCATGATGCTACCGAATTTGCTGGTGCAATACTCACATGCCAAGGCCGCTAAGCTTAATATTGAAACCTTGTTTTCATTAGAGCAGGACAACCACGGCGTTGCTTACCCATTGTCACCCAGTCGTATTAATGGTTTTTATCAATGTGAAAACTTAGGATTTAATTATCAAGGTAATGATAGAGCGGCTGTAGATATTAAAAAATTAACGATTCGTCCAGGGGAGCGTATAGCCATTTTAGGGCCTATCGGCTCAGGTAAGTCTACATTGCTTAAGATACTTGCTGGATTATATGCGCCTACTAAAGGGCGGGTCTTATTAGATGGTCTTGATATTCATCAGATCAGTCGCGAGACCTTAAGTGAGCGTTTGGGTTATCTACAACAAGATCATCGTTTATTCCAAGGAACGCTACGAGAGAACTTATTGATAGGAATGGCGGCGCCTAATGATGATGTGATGCAAGAGGTGCTGAGCAAGACTGGACTGATAAATCTTGTCTCTAGTCATTCTAGTGGTCTTGATCTGCCTATTAGCGAAGGTGGGCGCGGACTGTCTGGAGGGCAAAAACAGCTCGTTGCTTTTACGCGTTTATTATTGACTAAGCCCAATGTATTTTTACTCGATGAGCCCACTGCCTCTATGGATAATAGACAAGAACAGCGCTGCCTTCAAGTACTCAAGCAAGAACTGACAGAAGGTCAAACTTTTATCGTCTCAACCCATAAAACGGCATTATTAGAGTTGGCTGATAGACTGATTATTATGGACAATCAACGCATCATTATTGATGGTCCAAAACAAGCAGTACTTGAAGAATTGAAGAAAAATGAGCAAGCTAAAAATCCGCCTGCACAATCACCAAATTCTAAAAGTATAGTGAAGCCTATCATCACTAAAACGCTCACAGACGCTTAAGGTAAGTAGGTATGTCAGACTATAAGTATACGCCCACCACTATCAAGGTGGGTCGCTCAAGGCTAAGTATTTGGATCGGATTAATCGGCATCATGGTCTTGATCGTATGGGCGTCCTTTGCCAAAATCGATCAGGTGACTCGTGCAAAGGCGACTGTGATTGCTAGCGCTCGTACGCAAGAGATTCAAGCTTCAGAAGGGGGTGTCCTAACAGAGTTGGCAGTGACTGAAGGTCAAGAAGTAAAGGCCGGACAGCTACTTGTGGTCTTAGAAGAAGAGCGAGCTAAAGCAGCTTTAGATAACTCTGCTTCTAAAACAGCGGCATTAAAAGCTAAATTGGCTCGACTAAATGCAGAAATTTTTGAGAAGTCTCTTGTCTTTCCTAAAGAGATAAAAAATTACCCTGAATACGTCCAAAACCAAACTGCACTTTATAATCGTCGTCGTCAAGCCATCAATGAAGAAGTGTCTTCTCTTGAAGCGATGCTGGTACTAGCAGAAAAAGAGCTGATAATGAATGAGCCGTTATTGGAATATGGCGATGTCAGTCAAGCAGATGTGATTAAATTGCGCCGTCAAGTGGCTGATATTGAAGCGCAAATCAATAATAAGCGAAACAAATATTTTGAAGAAGCACAAGCAGAAATGACCAAGGCGCAAGAAGAGCTAGACACTGAGCTTGAGCAACTGCGAGATCGCGTACAGGTTTTAGAAGAAAAACGCTTGATGTCGCCGACAGATGGCAAAATTAAAAACATCAACGTGACCACTATCGGTGGTGTCGTTAAGCCTGGCGAAGTTATATTACAAATACTACCGACGAGTAGTGATTTGATTATCGATGCAAAGGTCAGTCCTGCAGATATTGCTTATGTTAAAGAAGGTCAGACAGCCACTGTGAAGCTTGACGCTTATGACTATTCAATCTTTGGCGCAATGAATGGAACAGTGAGCTATATCAGCCCAGATACCTTAATGGAGCAAACACCCAAAGGAGAGGAGCCTTATTATCGAGTGTTAATTATTATAACCGGTGCTGAGTTTAAGGGTAGAGAAGATAGAATAGTGATTAAGCCTGGTATGACAGCTTCTGTGGATATCAAAGCAATGGAGCGGACGGTATTATCTTACCTTACTAAGCCAATTACAAAAACCTTGTCAGAAGGCATGGGTGAGCGTTAGAAATGAGTATTAGTATAAAAAGGGCTGTGAGTACATATGTGTTGGCATAATAAAATTGGACAACGTGACCCCTGCCGTCAAATCCGTACAGTTAAAATTGGGAGATTTTAGTTACGCAGCTTGACGATAAAAGTCAAACCACATCTGTCTTGGCGATCGATAGCCTAAACCCTTTTGACTCCTGATTTCACTGCGAGCACAGCTCTCATCTTGCGTCGGGGCGAAGCAGTGCTTCGCTTTATCCCTCCTCATTTAGGATCTTTCGTTCCTCTTCAACTACTTTGAGCTGTCGTTTAAGACGCTTGTTTTCTTCGATCACCGCTATGAGTTCAGGGTCATATTGAGCTGTTCCGGCAAGTTTGCCTTGATGGGCTTTATTGTGCCAATTAGATAAGGTCTGCATAGGCGATACCAAGCTGCTTTATGGTCGTTGAAATATTCCCATCGTTGTCTGCTATCTTCTTGACGGCTTCTGCTTTGAATTCTGTACTATAAGTGCTGATTTTCTTGGTCATGGTAAACTTCTCATCGAGTCGTTAGTTTACCAAGTTTAGCTGTACGATTTCTTCAGCATAGCTCAGACTTAGTAAAGATGCTTGGTGGTAAGGTCGAGACTAAAACGGATTTAAAGTCGTTTTAAAAATTGAGGAGTTTTACTTAAATGAATGACGTAGATATTGAAATTTTTTTGAATGAACTATATATGAAAGGTCAGATTAATGACTCAAAATCTATCAATAAAATTGATAAGTACCTCAATATAACGCCAGATACAGGTAAGTTTTTAGGTTTACTGGCTCAACTCACGTCAGCAGAAAAAATATTAGAAGTAGGTACTTCAAATGGTTATTCTGCTGCTTGGTTAGCATTATGCACTGATGAAGCCGCTCAGATCACCACAATAGAGAATGATCCTAAGAAGATCAGCGCTGCAAGAGAGAATTTTTTAAGTACAGGTCTAGTGGATAAGATTAAAATTATTGAGGGTGATGCACCCATGATTTTATCAAAAATGACGGAAAGCTTTGACTTAGTTTTTGTTGATATGGATCGAAAATTGTATTTAGATATCTTGGAGGATGTAATACGGTTAACTAGGACAAAAGGCATCATTGTGTTTGATAACGCAGTCTCTCATAAGGATGAAATGACAGACGTTTTTAATTATTTCAATGGTAATCCACAGTTTCACACCTACTTAGCTCCCATTGGTAAAGGTGAGTTCGTGGCGCTAAAAAAATGGTAGGTCGTTTCTGATTGAGATTAATCGCACTTACTCAGTGAAAGCCATCAGTAAAGCGAGTCAAGGTACAAGATCATGGGGGTTATAAAGTATACTAAATAGATACGGTTGCTTGAACCTTGAACCTTGAACCTTTGACTATAGGCTAACTCTCAGAATGTTAAGTCCCAGACAGTCTGAGGTGGTTCAGATAGTTCACCACCAATAAGTCGGATACTGTTTACCTTTACCCAAATTGTTATAAATAAGCGCTACCATGACCAAAACGATTGAACCGAGTAGGGTAGGTGTTATCAAAAAACTCCAATTTACTGAGCCTAGCATAACTATTAAAGGGTTAGACCCAGCAGGTGGATGAGGCATTCTAAATATCAGCATTAGTGCAATGGCAGTACCAACAACAGTTGCCATACTCCACCAGTGAATACCAAATAACGTCATGAACACCAGTCCTGTAAAAGTCGCAATAACATGTCCACCTATAACATTTCTCGGCTGGGCAAAAGGACTGGTAGGATAGGCAAATATTAGTAAACAACTTGCGCCAAACGATCCTAAAATCATAATAAGTTCTATTGAGCTTCCTAACATAGCAAGCGTTGCAGTTGCAATGGTGCCGCCTAGCCAAGCCACTACTATCATCGATAAAGGCAATCTCTTTGGGCATTGGTTCACTTGATCGCTTAACTTATGCCAGTTAAAGAATGAATGCATACTTACTCCTCTCATAAATAAAAAGGTATCACTACGAGTATACTGATTGGTATACATACTAAGTATACCGAACGGTATCCGATAATGCTATTATTGTGATTCATTGAATAACAATAACAATAACAATAACAGGAGCAAAACCAATGGAATTACGAGATGTCATTCTACAAAAAAGTTATGAGCTCTTTTATAAGCAAGGCTTTCATGACAGTGGAGTGGAGCTGTTAGCAAAGCAAGCAGGGACTACCAAGCGGACTTTGTATGCCCATTTTGGTAATAAAGAAGGATTGATTGAGGAGGCACTTAGGTATCGTCATCAGATGTTTATGATTCAACTAAAAGCTGACTTTGATGATTTTGAGATTGAGCAAGTAGCAGATGTTGCCACTTGCTACTTAAATTTCCTCAAGAACTGGACGTTATCAGAGGACTTTTATGGTTGTATGTTTATCAATGCTTGCGCAGAGTATTCAGATAAGCAGTCTTCACCGCATCTAATAGCTAAGCAGCATAAAACCGAGGTTAGGCAATGGCTACTTGATAAGTTTGAACAGGTAAGTGCGGAAAATGCAAAGCAGAAATCTGACACTTTGTTTGTATTTGGTGAAGGTATTATCGTTGCGGCGCAAACAGGTCAGGAGTCATTAGAATTAAATGCTGAGTTTTTCAGGGCTTATTGAATGTATTTGTTTATCTGTATAGTGACAACTACTCTACTCGGGTTTTTTCTTAATCTCATTGGCGTAAAATATGGTTTTCTATTATCGGGAATATTAGTTTCACTTTTTTTTGCGACTTATACTAATAGGGAAGTCACACATGCATTTTATTTGCCGTATATTCAAATAGTTCTTGGTATCTCAACAGGATTATACTTTAAAGACTGGTCTATGGAGGTGCTGTATATAACTGCGGGAAGCATTGTTGTCATGACATTCTGTCTTATCCTTCAATCCTTCCTATCTTTTATTTGGCTTCACAAAAAAGCAAAATGGTCCAAATTGGATTCAATTCTTGCAGTATATCCTGGCTCTCTAGCGGTGGTTATTGATATGTTCAATATCACTAAAGTTAGTCCAAAGGTAATGATTACTCATATAGTGAGATTGTTCTTATTGACCATGATCCTGACTCTTTTTGGACCAGTGCAGTACGCTGCTGTAGGCACAGTGAGCCCGACTTTTACTATAGAAACGTTAATAGTATTGATGATGTTATTAATCTCATTTGCATTCTTGGGTAGATTATTAGTAAGTTACCGAATACCTGCTCCATACTTATTGGTTTCAATGTTAATGACGATAGTTCTAGTCAAGTTTGGATTGTTGGCTGGTTTTACAGTTCCTTCTTTAATGATTGATAGTGCCACTATCGTATTAGGTATCCTGATAGGGTCTTTATTCGCTGGTATCTCATTTCAAGAGTTTAAAACTAGCATCAAAGACAGTGTCGTTGTTTTTTGTGTAGGTATGATCTGTACTGTAAGCTTCTCTATTTTAGCGTCAAAAATTTTAGATATAGCGTTCTCACAACTTTTCCTTTCATACGCTCCCGGTGGAGTTGAGACAGTCACGGTAATCTCAGTGGCTTCAGGACTAAATGTTATGTTTATTCTTTCACATCATTTGATAAGAATACTTATTCTACAGTTGGCGCCAGTGTTGTTTGCCTCCAAATTGCGCAAGCTGTGAAATGAGGTTTATAGCTGACTATTATTAAATAAAACATATAAAGAGAGTGAGATGCCAAGTTTTATAGTTGTAGACAATGAAATTATTAACCTATCGGAAATAAGACGGATAACTGCGGATAAAAAGCGACTTACAATTACATTTCATTTAGGATTTTGGAATGGTAACGCATTCAAAAGATGTACTGATAGCCAGCATTTTGAAGAAGTTTTTAAGGACATAGTAACTAAGTTAGAAGCCGAGCGTATTTGATTATACCTATGGCGAACCAATCAAGTACTTTCATTGGTTCGGTTTCCTAGTGAGGACTTAAAGCTTTTGCTGTAGGCTATATACGCTAGTAAATATATCTATTAAAATAATGGCAGTGTACTTCGTGGTGTACATGAACTGAGCTATTCAAACATAAATATTAACTAAAGGCTTTCTGCTAACAAATTATGATAAGTACTATATTTACATCAAAGATTGATTTTTGGTTGGCGTTTTTAATATTGGGTTCTAGTTTACTACTCGTTTTGGTGCCTGTATGGGAATGGATGTATAACAATAGTTCTATTAAAAGAATAATGTTTATTAGCCTTTTTACCATACCAACTGCGTTACTGCTATTGGTACTGTTTTTTAATATAAAGTACACTTTGACAGCTGACACATTGTTAGTGAAAAATGGTTTTTCTACTCAGAGCATTTCATTGAAAGACATTAACAATATCACTCCTACCAGCAGTACTTTATCTGCTCCAGCACTGTCTTTAGATAGGATTGAGATAAGATATGAAGGTGGTAGCATAGTGATATCACCAAAAGACAAAGATAGGTTCTATCATGCAATACAAGAACGTGTACCAGCATTAAAAACCGATGATAATAATGGGCTGATAAAGAGTTAGCCGATAGTTCGATGCGCTATACAGGAGTCGAACACTAGGTCGTATACCTGTAACTTAAAGTCTTTTTGCGTCTACTATTCTAATTTAGACAAAATCATTAACAACTTTGATATGTCGCTATTACGATTTTATAGACAATCTTGGTAATTCTGTTCATTTGAAAACCTAACACACTTCTCTATACTTCACATTTTTCAGGTTGGATATCCTCGAATTGGGGCTATAGGAAAAAATGCCATAAGCTCATCTTTCTTTCTTCTCTTACACTTATCTAAAAAATCTAATAACTCTTCTTCGTTTTTCATGAAAATATTAAGCTGCTCAAGAGATAGCTCATAATACTCTATATAATCAACATAGCTATTTCTTACTGGAAAAGACAAATAGCACTTGCCTGTGGTTATTTCTTTTCCAAGAGAGTATCTAAACTCTCTATTTATTTTTACATCTTTAAAGTCGTAACTCATGATTTCTCCATCTTATAATATTTTTCTTATTTTATAGATTCCCTTAAAATTTTGATCAGAATGTATTTATCGAGCTATACTTTTTATCATCATGTAAGTTAATAAGGTATACCCCAAGGGAACCAGTTATTTCACACTTCAAACCTATTAATAGACTACTTAAAGCAGACTTTTGAATTATAGGGCTGGTTGCTGTGCTTTTTTCCTATCATTAGCCTATATCAAAAACATAAAACTTCTAAACGACAACCTATCTATCATTAGACTTGTTTCTGTTATTAAACGATAGGGTGGTGTTCTAATCAGCATACTTTTTGATACACCATCAACTATATTTACGATGGACAATTTTAAGGTGAGAATATGAATGAACTTATAAAAGCTGAGTTGTTGGAATTGAGAAGACATGTATTGACCGACTACCAACCTACTAAGGTATCAATACAAGCTATGAAATTTTTGCTTGATTATTCTAACGAGATATCTTATGAACTTCAGAGTGATCTGCACAGCTTGATAGCAATGGATATGGATGAATTCATATTACCTCAAGAGGAATGTATTGAAATTATTGATAGACTAATCGCTTGGCGTTCATGATAAAAAGGCTCATTAATCAATTAATAGACTACTCATAGTAGACCGCTGTAGTGGAACCACTTAATGATCAGTGATCGGTTTAGGTCTTTCCTTGGCCACATCAGCGATCAGATGCCGTGAGCACTTAGCCATTTTTTGAATATCAGAATAGCTATGACCTGATTCGAGTAGACTGGCGATGATCTTACGTTTTTCAGTATCTTTCCTACGTCCTGAATACTTACCTTCTGCCTTAGCACGAGCAATACCCTGCATCTGGCGGTTACGGCGATCCTCATAATCTTTTCGAGCAATGGCTGCGAGCATATCCAGCATCATCGAGTTAATGGCTTGCAATACACTGCTCATAAATTCAGTGCTGCTTTCAGATTGAAGCGCCATATATGAGGTGGGCAGCTCTTTTGATACGATAGATAGCTTTTTTTCTGATAGCATTCTTTTGAGCGTATCCCAGTCAGCTTGGTTCAAACGTGCCAAGCGATCAATCTGCTCAACTAAGATAACATCGCCCTTATGAGCATCTTCGATCAGCTGCATAAGCTTGGGTCGCACCAAGATAGCTCCTGATTCGTTTTCGACATAGAAGGCGGCAATCTTGTGGCCATGATCGTTGGCAAATGCTATGAGCTCGCTTTTGGCACGCTTAGCGTCTTGTTCTTTGGTTGACGCTCTAATAAACATAAACACCTAAAATAGTCTGTTATAAGTGGTTCCATTATACCAGTCTGTTTTAAGTGGTCTGTTAATAGGTTTGAAGGGTGAAATAGGTAGTTTCCTTGGGTATACTACGTGCCTTTTTTCGGATATTGCCAAAATATTCATAAGTGTTTGAGGTAGTATAACCATGAAAAGAATCAACGTGTTAGGTACATCGGGTTCAGGAAAATCTACGTTTGCCAAAGCTCTAGCAGATAAGCTTAGCTATGTATATGTTGAAATGGACGGATTATTTTGGCTGGATGATTGGCAGCATGTTGATGATGAAACCTTTATCAAACATATGGAAAAGGCGCTAGATAAGCCAGCGTTTGTATTAGATGGTAATTATAGTCGGACGATACCTATAAAATGGAAAGATATCGACACCGTCATTTGGCTGAACTATTCGTTCCCATTAGTGTTGTCTCGTGCTTTCAGGCGTGCCATATTTAGGACTATTAGTAGAAAGAAGCTGTGGGATACCAATAATGTAGAGAGCTTAACAAGACTATTTTCCAAAAAATCTATTATTTGGTGGACGATCACAACGCATAAGAAAAATCGTAAAAAGGTTCGTCAGTTAATAAACAAACCTGAATACCAGCATATTAAATTTATTGAGCTTACTAAGCCCATTGAGGCTAAAACGTTTTTGAAAAGTTTATAACATTTACCTACAGAAAGCTGGCTGTTCGATGCCTGTATAGCGCACCGATCACGAATAGAATATGTATGGTAGGTACACCATGAAGTACACTGTGACTATTTCAGTGAGTTAAAGCTTTGATACCATTAGCCTACAGCTGAACGGAGTTTTTTTTGAGTGTATTCTATAGGCAACATAGGTTAGTTTTTCGTATGAGCTCCCTTTTGTAGTTACCTATTTAACTTTTCTCACAGTGTTGATGCGCTAAGCCAATAAACGCTTCAGTAGCCGCACTCTGATAGGCCCCTTTTCGTTGTAGTAGTACGGCAGTACGTTGTAGTAAAGAGGGTGCCAGAGCAATGGCAATAAGCTCATCTCGATTGCTCACGATATTAGAGGGTAATAAGGTGCTCAATTGCGTGTGGCGTACTATTTCAATCACGGCACTTAATGAATTTGCCTCCATCAGTACCTTAGGCTGGATGTCGTGTTGGCGCCAATAACGCTCAATTTGTCCACGGGTGACAAATTCATGGCTGAGCAACACCAACTCCTGTTCGCTTAGCGTCAGCAGATCAATCGCTTGATGCTTTGCAAGTGGGTGATTTTTGTTCACCACCAACGCCAGTGTTTCAATGAGTAGAATCTGTGCTTCTATATCGGCAGACCCTACATCTGCAAAAGCAATACCCACATCGAATTCATCATCAAGTAATTGCTTTTCCATCTGCTCCTGCGACATCTCTTGCAAGCTCAAGGTAACGTTAGGATAACGGTCATGAAATGCTTTTATCAACGGACCAATCAGGTAGGTGGTAAAGGTTGGGGTAATAGCAATCCGCAATGCGCCGCGACTCAAGTTCTGCACATCATGAATTGCTCGTTGACCCTCTTCTAAATCCTGTAGCGCCTTATGGGCGTAGCGCACATATACCTTACCGGCTTGAGTAAGCTTAACACGCCGTCCCGACCGATCAAATAAAGGCGCTCCCAGCGTCTCTTCCAATTGCTTAATTTGTTGTGATAAAGCCGGCTGCGAAACATAAAGAGACGCTGCTGCTTGGGTAAAGCTTTGATGCTTGGCAACCGCTAGAAAGTATTTTATGTGTCTGAGTATCATGGTTGCTCGATGGTTTTTCTTATGGTGATTACTTTATCGTTACGGCGAACGTGGATGATTAGCATCCATCATAATTTATATCTCCCGTTTTATCTATAAGTATTTATTATCGATATCATAATATACCAGTATTTTACCTTATCAGAATAACGGCGTAGTATTCACTTTATCAACACAACAGAGACCGCCGTTATGAAAGATATTATCGAAGGCTTTTTAAAATTCCACAGCGAAGCATATCCAAAACACGTTGATTTATTTAAAAATTTGGCAACGCAGCAAAACCCGCGCACGTTATTCATCTCTTGCTCAGACAGTCGTTTGGTTCCTGAGTTGGTCACCCAGCGTGAACCGGGTGGTCTGTTCGTAATTCGGAACGCTGGCAATATTGTCCCCTCTTATGGACCTGAGCCTGGTGGGGTATCTGCCTCAGTAGAGTATGCCGTCACCGCATTACAAGTGACCGATGTGGTGATTTGTGGGCACTCAGACTGCGGCGCGATGACAGCGATTGCCAATTGTACTTGCATGGAGCATATGCCCGCGGTGGGTAGGTGGCTAAAATATGCCGACTCGGCGCGTGTGGTCAATGAATCCATCACTCATCTTAATGACAGCGAGCGTGTGGCATCCATGGTGCGTGAAAATGTCATTGCTCAGATTGACAACATCAAAACCCATCCCTCTGTTCGTTTGGCGATAAGAGAAAATCGTTTGACCTTACATGGCTGGGTGTACGATATCGAAACGGGTGGCATTGATGCATTAGATGGCGCTAACAACACATTTGTTGCGCTTGCTGAAAATACAGAGGTTCGTGCTTATCCTATAGCATTGCCAGTCGCAATTTAAACCATCCTTACTGTTTTATTGATGACAAATACGGCTTACTTAATTGTCCTTATTTACTAATAATAACTTACTCACAACCACTAACCAATAAAAGGTATTCCCATGATTCAGTCTCAAGTTAGCAACACCGCCCGTCAAGCTTTAACCGATACTATCATTGCCGCTAAAGCTGATAAAAATTTATCTTTTGAGCAGATAGCCGAAGGCACTAATCTTAGCGATGTCTATGTGACTGCCGCGCTACTAGGTCAGCATCCGTTGCCAGCGGAAGCCGCACAAAAAGTCGGCGAAACGTTAGGTCTAGATGACGAAGCGATCGTTTTACTACAAGCAATTCCACACCGTGGTAGCGTCGGTAGTGAAATGCCGACTGATCCTACCATCTATAGATTTTATGAGATGATGCAGGTCTATGGCACGACTCTTAAAGCACTGGTACATGAGCAGTTTGGCGATGGTATCATCAGCGCAATCAATTTTAAAATGGATATCAAAAAAGTGGCCGATCCAGAAGGTGGCGACCGTGCGGTCATTACTCTTGATGGTAAGTTCCTACCTTTTAAACCTTTCTAATCGGTTGTAAAGTTTTATAAGTCTTTTTGAAAAAGCTAAAGGTCTCTCAATTTAAAACCTTAGAAAATGGAAAAAGTCGGCGTTCAACGTCGGCTTTTTGTGGCTACACTTTTAGTAATAAAGGACACCACCTTACTAATGACTACTAAATGTATTTCCTCTACGAGACACCAATCGGCGCTGATGCTCTTTTGGCCTATGTTCGTGATTGCTGGATTGGCATTAACGCTACGCCCAACCTTGACGTCCACTGGCCCTCTGCTTGATGTGATTCGACAGAGTACTGGTATGGGCTTACAAGTAGCCTCTTTATTGGTCGTATTACCGATGCTGTGCATGGGTATTTTCCCTTCATTACTACCTTTGATTGGAAAACATCTGAGCGAAAACGCTTGGATAACAGGTGGGCTATTCGCCATTGCTGCAGCTGGTTTATGGCGTTTGGGTTTAGGAACAGGTTGGGCGTTGATTGCTAGCGCTTTAATAGGCGGTACGGGTATCGCTATCGTACAGGCGTTAGCGCCTGGCATAGTAAAACGTTGGTATCCTAAGCGTGTCCCATTAGCCATGGGGGTTTATTCAGCGCTGCTGATGGCTGGAGGCGGTATTGCTGCAACACTGAGCCCAGTAGTCGCTCAGTATTATGGCACTTGGCAAGCGGGTCTTGGAATATGGTTGCTGTTGCCTGTAGTAGCAATTTTTTTATGGTGGTTAAGACCGTCCGAGGTGATGGACAAGAAGCACAATGGCGTGGCAGTCAATTTTTTTAAGAATCGGCGCGCATGGTTATTGGCCAGTTACTTTGGTTTGGCGAACGCAGGCTATGCTTGTATGATTGCATTTTTACCAACCTATGCTCATGATTTAGGCTGGAGCACACAAGGTAGTGGCGAGCTGATCGGTATTATGACTGTTTTTCAAGTATTGGGTGCGTTAGCTGCGCCTGCGCTGTCCGCTCAGCGCTTAGATCGCCGCCCTTGGTTGTTTTTTGCTGTGGGTATTCAGATTATAGGCTTTGCAGGATTAATGTTGATGCCAGAATCACTATTGATTTTGTGGGTCGCTATGATAGGGGGTGGTCTTGGGGCTTGTTTTTCATTAACGCTTACCGTAGCGCTTGACCATCTATCCGCACCTAGATTGGCTGGGGCATTGACGGCTTTTGTACAAGGCGTTGGCTTTATTATTACCGCGATTGTTCCTTATTTCGCAGGATTTTTACGGGAATGGTCAGGTAGCTTTCAGATCGTTTGGCTGCTACTTTTGATCACGCTGGTAGCAATGCTGATGGTCACGATGAAGTTTGCCCCCACAGGTTATGCTAAGGCGATGAATCTTCCAAATACTCAATAACGCTTATATTAAATAATCGCTAAACTAACTCTTAGGATTTAAAATGAAAAACTTACTTGTTTATGCTGCTCTTGCAACGTCAATGTTGTCAATTACGGCTTGTGCCAGCACCTCCTCACACAGCCATCAAATAAAACCGAACGTAAATAATCCTGGAGCTTATGTGGCAACAATTCCTGTATTAACTGGTGAAATAGCACAAAAAATGGTGACAGCCGCCGCACTAGAAGCTAAGAAAAACCAGTGGATGGTGTCGATTACGGTCGTTGATGCCTCTGGGCAGACGCTAGCGGTGTTAAGAGACCATCGAGCAGGGGTGCATACTATCCGTGCCAGTTATAAAAAAGCATATACTGCTAATTCGCAGAAAAGAGAAACCGCCGTCATTGCTAAGGGTATCGCAGATGGAACGATTCCTAGCGATATTCGCTACTTGGATGAAAATATACTTATCTTAGATGGCGGTGTACCCATCTACATTGACAACGTTGTGGTTGGTGGCATTGGTGTCGGAGGCGCGCACGGCAGTCAAGATGTGCAGGTTGCTAAAGCGGGCTTAAAAGTTTTAGAGTAGGGGCTGACTAACAATAACAGGATAGGCTTAATTTTTTTGTTTATTGATTATAGGGTAGTCATTACCTTCAGTTTCTGTTGTCTATATTGAACTCAATATACTGATTTATACTAAAGATCAAATATTCATTGATCAACCCCATTATTTCAGGGGTGTTAATTTTATTATGGCTCTTTTAATAATTGTTCAGTCGTTACGAATGAGCTGTAATATTTTAAAAAGATCACTATTTATTCCAATAACGGATGTTATGGCAAATAAATTGGATAAAAGAAGTAAATCACCCTCCGATATAGTCGAGGCAATTCAGGTTCCAATATAGCAGTCTGCTATGAGTAGTCTATTAATTGATTAATGAGTCTTTTTATCATGAACGCCAAGCGATTAGTCTATCAATAATTTCAATACATTCCTCTTGAGTTAATATGAATTCATCCATATCCATTGCTATCAAGCTGTGCAGATCACTCTGAAGTTCATAAGATATCTCGTTAGAATAATCAAGCAAAAATTTCATAGCTTGTATTGATACCTTAGTAGGTTGGTAGTCGGTCAATACATGTCTTCTCAATTCCAACAACTCAGCTTTTATAAGTTCATTCATATTCTCACCTTAAAATTGCCCATCGTAAATATAGTTGATGGTGTATCAAAAAGTATGCTGATTAGAACACCACCCTATCGTTTAATAACAGAAACAAGTCTAATGATAGATAGGTTGTCGTTTAGAAGTTTTATGTTTTTGATATAGGCTAATGATAGGAAAAAAGCACAGCAACCAGCCCTATAATTCAAAAGTCTGCTTTAAGTAGTCTATTAATAGGTTTGAAGTGTGAAATAACTGGTTCCCTTGGGGTATAATCTAATCAAACTTATTGAAATAGCTCATCTAGTTTTGCGACAGCATCATCATATTCTTTGCCTGGATCTAGAAATGCTGTTTTAAATGAATAGTAATCTGCCAAAAACTCCAATGAGCATCCGCCTAAAGATTTTGCTTTTTCCATAAGCTTCATTCTAGAATCAAAAGGTATATACCATGAGTCATCTTCTAATAAGAAATTAACTAACATATCAACATCGAAGCATTCTTCTACTGCTTTATCAAAGCTACTTAGAACATCTCTCTATTTTAAAGAAGGTAGGTGATTAATGAATTTTAATTATTATAAAATTTCAAGACATGGCTCTGATGAACATAAGTTCATGTCCAAATGGACAAGTATTGTTGATTTCGTAGAAATATATGGTCATATAGAAATTAGTAATTATTTAAAACTAGAAAATAGTTTTATTAAGTTTTTAAAAATGTTCTATGATTTTTTTACGCAGCCTTTTAAGAGCTATGGGTATACAAGTCTAGCTTTTAATATAATTATATCTGAAGACTTAGAGAGTAATAGGGATTCATTGCTTTATTACGGAATGACTGATACAGCAAAAAGATTAAGTAAACTGAGCAAGTTAAACCTTAATAGTATTGCAGAAGATGATGTTTCTTTTCTTTTTAAATGTTGGGTTAGAGGGCTATGTAGCTTATATTTTTTTGATATTGTTACTAGCAGTTCTTTAAAGCCAATGGAGGACGATTTTTATTTCTCTTTAATCTTGCAAGAAGATATCGAGCTTAACGAAATATTCAGTTATGTAGATGGCGTTCATGTTTATGTAGATTTCGATCACTATACTTCTAATGAGAGCTATATACCTCCTATAAATATAGGTGAGAAGATAAAAATAAATACTCCTAAAGAGAGCGTACCCTAATAAATTGTCTGATAATAAGAAATTAGGCACATAGCTGATAGTTCGATGCCTGTATAGCGCACCGAACTATAGTTATTACAAAACCAGTTCAATCGTCAGAAAGTTTTAGGCATTGAAATTGCCCGTCCGATTAAGGTGTGTAATTAATCCCAAGTAATACCATGCTTTATCTGTTCTTCAAAATGCATTATCACATAAAATAATCGAATAATTTGATTAGGTACATCTTCATAGCTGGCTAAATAATCTGTACCAATTTCAATTGGTACATAAATATCTGCATCTTCTTTGTCTATTAAAAAATGACCATCCGCATAAAATCCTAAATCGTATTGACTAGATAATTTGTCTAATCTGTCATTAATTCTCAATTCATTAAATAGCGAACCTTTATAATTGTCTGAAACTATGATTCCGTAAAGAATTTTTGTAGGTTTTCCATCAAACTGTAAAACAACATCATTATTCCAGCGACAGGCATAAGCATCAAACTCTTTCCCTAAGCTATTAGTACCTTTGTGATGTATGACATACCATAAGCCTTGAGTATTTGATGGCTTGTTATATTCCTCATTATCAACCAGCTTATGTGGTGCATGTTTAAGAAACTCATCAAAGCTTAATCCAATATCAATGCCTGCGGCACTTTTTAATGGGATGATATCAGCATTTAAATGAGGTATAAATTTTTTCATATTTTAAGCCTTTCGCTATTTTGGTTAATCAATTACCTACTCTAGAGTGAGATGATCAAATTACATTAAGCATCTCAATATGTACACTGTGAAGTACACTACAATGAACAAAGTAACCAAAACCCTTGATAGCATTAGCCTACAGCCAAAGATTCAAGTCCTCACTAGGGAAACGAACCAAGGAAAGAGTCTGATTGGCTCGCCATAAGTATGCTTAATTAAAAAAATACTGTTACGTAAATTCATCACTATATGAATTGAAACTTGAATAGGAACGTATTGTAATAGCCTTGATTGTTCTAATACTAGTGTGGAGGGCGTTGTGACCGATAGCTGTGCTAAGTTGTTGGCAGATAAGCAATTGACCATAGTCTTTATTGAAAGCGCGACCGCGGGCTATCTAGCACATCGCTTTTCTATGAGTCCTTATTCAGGCGATATATTAATGGGCGGCTTGGTATGCTATGACGTTGCGATAAAAAAGAACGTGTTAAATATATCGAGCCAATTAATTGCTGAGTGTACACCTGAATCCTTAGAAGTCGCCCAAGAACTGGTTAATAAGTCTAAGGCCATGTTTGAAGCCGACTTATATGTGGCTTGTACAGGACTATTAACGTCTGGAGGCTCTGAAACTAAGGATAAGCCTGTCGGTACGTTTTTTTATTGCATTGGTTATAAAGATGAGCTGTATGATTTTCGCAGTATCTGTCAAGGCCCACCTGAGCAAAAGCTACGCAGCATCAATAGTCTTATTTGTAAGAGTATTATAGAGGTTGTAAATCGCCATACTGACTAATTTACAATCTTATTATTTAGGGCTTTAGCCCATCCTCTATGTTTTTTGTTGCCAGTAACTATAATAAGGACATTAAAATGAAAACATCAGTACCTACTAAATCGCTTCAAAATAAACTATGGATAGTGTTTTTGGTGAGTTTCTTTGGTCTTAGTGCTTGCAGCAGTGAGACAGAAGAGCCGGATCCTAGTACAGAATCTAGCGAAATGACACCTGTGCAAACAGCGACCGAGGCTGAAGATCAAACTCCTGCTTCTACAGAGGATGTAGAAGGTGCGGGTGGTACAGCATACTATTCTAGTAATGGGAGTGTAGAAAACGACCAAAAGACGGATGATACGGTTACTGTTAATGAAAATAACCCGAACTTAGATCAAACATCAGCAGATGGAGTGCAGTAAGTATGAGAAAGTGCGCAATCCATTAAATATTAACATCAATAGCTCACAGCCATATGTTCAAGTTTGTCTAAGAAACTGTACCTATTAAGCCTCTCATTTTTACTTACATAATTAGCAAAATTGACTAAAAAAGCCCGTGACCATAGTCACGGGCTTTTTATATTTTTAGGGTCTAATTAGTTAGACACAGGGTAATCAATATTTGTTTTGTGTACGCCACTCATCTACATCACGTTCAGCATCTTCTTTTGAATGACCATAACGCTCTTGGACACGCCCAACCAGCTTGTCACGGTCACCTTCGATATGAGTGAGATCGTCATCTGTTAAATCTCCCCATTTTTGTTTTACTGAACCTTTGAGTTGATTCCATTCGCCTTTTAGTGTCTGGTTATTCATATCGTTATCCATTTTTTGATTGTTTTTGTACTGTTCATCCATGCTTTGTTCGTTCACATCTTGATTGTTCATTATGGTTTTCCTTTTCCATTTATGAGTTTTTGAGTCAACGCATCTATATTAAGACCAAGCTTATCCATCTTTTATTTTTTTTATTGATGAATAGGGTATCAGCAGTTATTAAGCTTCAAGCTGACATATCTAATATAGAGATACACAATTGGGCTGTCTGTACAACAAATGTTTAAAGTGTTGCTGAGCTATTGTTAAGTCCGTTGATTTGTTATGACGGTATAAGTTATGATTTGGACTAGACCGTTAATCATAAAAAAATCTTTAATCAAAAAAGACTATAAAACATGCTGGGTGACATTAATTTGAATTGAATTATAACTACAGATGTTAGTCCAATAATTAAAATAAAGACTGCTACTGCCTGTAGGATGAGCTTTTTATCTTTCATAGATTACCCCTCATGCTTTCCTATAACTATAACCTTAAAGCCGTTCTTTTGTTAGCTCTCACTTCTTTTTTATCGTGTTATTAAGTTATACAAATAGAGAAGGGCACTTACTATTTAGTACTGTAAACATTCAATCAATAGATTACAGCTAAATATTCAAGTCCTCACTAGAATACTGAATCCTTAGAATTCGCTGAATATTTTTTTAGACATATGTCTTTTCAGACTGAAATATGCATAAAAAACAGATAAGACTACATGTAATTTACTTTATTCACTCTGTTCAAGATCTTCTAATATGGCACAATCTGCGTTTGTATCACCTGAGCAATGATCAGCAGAAATCTGTAATAAGCTCACCATATCTTGCAATTGAGCTATTTTTTGGTTCAAAGTTGCGATATGTTGGAGTGTCAATTGTTTAACATCAGCACTCTGCCGATCTGTATTTTTCCGCAAATCAAGCAACTCTTTCATCTGTTTGGAGGAAAAACCTAAATCGCGAGCCTGTCTTAAAAAGCACAAATTTTTTATATCTTGCTTAGAATATATGCGATAACCTGAATTTGAGCGTTTTGCGGCATCAAGTAACCCGATCTGTTCATAATAGCGGATCATTTTGGGAGAGATTCCTGATTGCTCTGACGCTTGACCGATATTCATAACTTTACTCCTGATATAAAAAGGGTTAAAGCCAAAAGGCTACTTTAACCCTATCTTAATACAATCTATGCTTTAATCGCTGGTACTTGAAAATACTTTAAGCGTAAGGCGTTACCTAATACGAAAACAGAGGACAGTGCCATTGCACCTGCGGCAAAAATTGGTGACAACAAAATACCAAATGCTGGATATAAAACCCCTGCGGCAATTGGAATTAAAGCAACATTATAGAAAAATGCCCAAAATAGGTTTTGTCGAATATTTTTGATGGTGGCCTTACTTAAAGCAATCGCATTAGGTACACCTTGTAGGCTACCCGACATTAATACAACGTCCGCTGCTTCAATCGCCACATCTGTACCTGTCCCAATCGCCAGACCGACATCAGCTTGAGCGAGAGCAGGAGCATCGTTAATCCCATCACCAACGAAAGCCACTCGTCCATACTGTTGTTGCAATTGACGTAACGCATCCACTTTTCCATCTGGCAACACTTCTGCGACCACTTGATCAATATGTAATTTTGCTGCAATCGCTTGAGCCGTATGCCGATTGTCGCCTGTAATCATGGCAACTTTCAAGCCCAATTGATGTAAAGCGGCAATAGCGGCATAAGTAGTTTCTTTAATGGGATCTGCAACGGCAATAATGGCTGCTAGCTTTTGGTCAATCGCGACATAGAGTGGGGTTTTACCTTCTTGTCCTAAACGTGTAGCTTCGTTTTCAAAAGCTGTGATATCAAGTGCTAATTGCTTCATATAACGATCAGCACCGATGTAAACAGCCTGACCTGCAACTTCCGCTTTAATCCCTAATCCAGTCACAGATTCAAAGGCGGTAATGGGTAATAAACTGATATTTTGTTGTTCTGCGGCTTGAACAATGGCCAATGCAATTGGATGTTCAGACTTTGCTTCAACCGATGCCACAATACGCAAAATTCGTTCATGTTCGAACCCTTGTTGTACATGAAAATCCGTTAAGGTTGGTTTACCTTGAGTCAATGTGCCTGTCTTATCGACAGCAATGACTTTTACTTCCTGTAACGCTTGTAATGCTTCTCCTTTACGGAATAAGACGCCCATTTCTGCACCGCGACCTGTCCCCACCATAATGGAGGTGGGGGTTGCCAATCCCATTGCACAGGGACAAGCAATGATTAGGACGGCAACGGCGTTGACGAGACTAAAAGTTAAAGCAGGCTCAGGACCAAAAATAAACCAGACAACAAAAGTCAGAGTGGCTAAGAGCATTACGATGGGCACAAACCACATAGTGACTTTATCAACCAATGCCTGAATCGGTAATTTAGATCCTTGAGCCTGTTCAACCATACGAATGATTTGCGCCAAGACCGACGATTCTCCGATAGCCGTTGCCCGAAAATTCAAGGTCCCATTCTGATTGACCGTCCCTCCTACCACTTGATCACCCAATTGTTTTTTGACAGGAACGGGTTCACCTGTAATCATGGATTCATCAATATAACTTTGGCCTTCAACCACTTCACCATCGACTGGCACACGCTCGCCGGGACGAATTTCAACAATCGTTTCTGTGGTCACCTCTGCAATCGGGACTTCAACTACTTGTCCGTTATAATGAATACGCGCCGTTTTTGCCTGCATACCAACTAAATGCTGAATGGCTTGAGAAGTACGTCCTTTGGCCTTTACCTCAAAATAACGCCCTAATAAAATCAAACTCACAATCACAGCTGCCGCTTCGTAATACACATTTACAGTGCCTTCAGGTAGAACTTCTGGAGCAAACGTTGCCATTAGAGAAAAGCTGTAAGCCGCCAATGTACCAACTGCTACCAATGAATTCATATCTGGGGCAAAGCGCCATAATGCTGGAATACCTTTTTGATAAAAACGTCGTCCTGGAAAGATGAGTACCAGCGTGGTCAAAACAAATTGAATCAGCCAGCTTTGTTGCGTGCCGATATTATCCATGACCCACATATGAAAAGCTGGAATCATATGTGACCCCATTTCTAGAATAAAAACAGGCACGGCTAGAATTAAAGAGATCATTAAATCTCGTTTTAGCTGCTGCTGTTCCGTGGCTTTTTTATCCTGTTGAACACTCACACTCTGCTCAATCTGCTTAGCTGTGTATCCCGCTTTTTTAACAGCTTGAATCAAATCGCTGCTCTGTATTTTAGCGTTGCCTTGTACCCATGCGCGTTCGGTAGCAAGATTAACATTGGCTTGTTGTACACCCTCAACCTTTTTTAATGCTTTCTCTACTCGTCCCACACAGGAAGCACAGGTCATACCTTCTATCAAAAGCTCGATCGGCTGAGTTGCCAAGACCTTATAACCTGTTCGTTCTACTGCTGTGGTTAATGCGATAAGATCTAAAGGTTGAGACGAGGAAATCATGGCTTTTTCAGTCGCGAGATTCACCTCAGCATTTTCAACACCCTCAACCTTTTTTTAATGCTTTCTCTACTCGTCCCACACAGGAAGCACAAGTCATACCCTCAATCGACAATGTTTCACTATAAGCATAAGTCTTAGTATTTTTCGAATTCATAACAACCTCCACCATTTTTAATCTGTTATCAACAGCATATAGGTTGACATAATGGTAAGGTCAAGCATGTTTTCAAAAAATATATTTGACCTTACCATCATGTCAAGGCTTAAACTTGGTGATGAAACAAAAACTCATTTGGAGAAAGGTTATGAAACTATTGATTGTAAATATGAACTGTGGCGGTTGTGCACGTGGTGTGACAGCAACCATTCACGATATCGACCCAAATGCCAAGGTTGATATTGATTTGGCAGCCAAAGTGGTAAATATCACAACCATCGCAAATGTTGAGCAGATGACGGCTGCTTTAGAAAAAGACGGTTTCCCTGCACAAGTGCAATGAACCAGCCTTAAAACGCGCAGCCTATACGTTTAACAGAAAGGAGCGATGGGCTTAATTATTCTAAGGTTATTGACCAATTGAAGAAAAGCCAGCGTGGGATAAAAGAAATTGCATGGACAACGCTTGAGTGGGCAACTGCATCTTAGTGATGTGTTTGCCCCGTGCATTTGGTTATATGTCTATTTTTAATTATAAAAAGTGGAGAGTATTATCAGAACAACCATCTAAACCTATTATTCTTTATTCGTATTAAATCTGCGCCGATATTCGCTCGGTGTCAAACCAACAATGCGCTTAAATATCTTACGAAACGCACTGGCATCACTATAACCCACCTTCCACGCTATTTGCTCAACAGGAGACGACGAGAACTGTAGAAAGTCTTTTGCTTCTCCGATGCGTAACCGCTGACAATATTCTGTGGATGTCATGCCCGTCGCCTTATGAAAACGACGCAGAAAAGTACGTTCTTCCAACTGCGCACAATTGGCTAGTGTGGATAAATCAATATCTTGTGCATCCGTTTGTTGTAGCCAGTGTTGAACTTTTAATATGGCCGCGTCACCATGGGTGAGTATTGGAGAAAATGCACTGTAATAGCATTGTTCACGCCTTGAGGGATCAATCAATAACGCACGAGCGGTCTCATTCATCACCTGTGAGCCAAGAAACCGATCAACCATCCTAAGCCCCAAATCCGTCCAAGCCATCGCACCACCAGCAGTCACAATATCACCGTCTTCGATAATAATGCGATCCACATCAAGATCGATATCAGGGAAACGCTTCTCGAACTGCTCTACATAACCCCAATGTGTGGTTGCCTTACGCTTGGAGAGTAATCCTGTTTCACCCAATAAAAAAGCACCCGCACAAACGGATGACATGATTACACCTGCTGAATGCTGATCTCTCAGCCAGTCCAGCCAAGGCGCTGCTGCTTGTTGTTCAATCGGTGCCTCTAACGTTGGCGGGATAATGACAGCCGCTAATTTTCCTACACTATCTGGATTACTAGAAAAAGTGCAGGTAGGCAGCAGATTAGTATCTTTAATCTCCCAGTGACTCACTTGTAAAGGAAGATCAGTTGTATCTTGGCGCTTGGCGGCTATTTTACTGGCAACTGTTAATAAATCAGTTAGTCCAAGGACAGCCGCCATTTGTGCTTTCTCATAGACGATCAAGCCTATTTCAATCGTATGGTTTTGATTCATTTGTCGTTATTAACCTCTAATGTGTCGATTTAGCCACTCGCTAGTGTAGCATAGTACTTGTAAAATATACGTCTATACAGTCACTCCCATAAATAAAGAGGCACTATCATGAACAAACAAGCTCTGATCGTTGTAGACATTCAAAATGAGTATTTCCCAGAAGGTAAGATATCACTCGTAGGTATTAACGAAGCCGCTGATAATGCCGCTTTGGTTATTGCGTCTGCTAGAGAAAAAGGTCATACCGTCATTCATGTTCGTCATGAGATGCCTTCTACTGACGCACCAATCTTTACGCCGGGTACCGATGGTGTAGAGATCAATGAGAAAGTAAAACCGATAGAGGGTGAGGCTGTCGTCGTCAAGCATTATCCCAATTCATTCCGTGAAACTTCTCTTAAAGATCTGCTTGATAAAGAAAGTATCAAAGACGTGACCGTGATTGGCGCCATGAGCCATATGTGTGTTGATGCCACCGTTCGTGCGGCAGTGGACTTTGGTTATACAACGACCACGGTTCATGATGCCTGTGCCACGCTTGATCTTGAATTTAATGGAACGACCGTACTCGCCGCTCAGGCTCATGCCACCATCATGGCAGCGATTGAGTTTCTATATGGCGAAGTGATTGATGCCCAAACATGGATCGCACGTTAATCCTGAGTAGTTAATCAAACCCTCATTAAGTTGTAAAACAGATTCCTCAATAAGATTCTCATCGATAAGGTAAAGATTATGAAGATAGCAAAATTACTGACTAGCACCACGCTGTTAAGTGGCGTGATGTTGTTAACGGCATGTACCACCTTTGCCAGTCCAGCAGCAAATTCTAACGCGGTAAAAGATACAGCCACCAATACCGTTCAATTTCAGCAAATCCGCAATGCCACAATCAAACTTGATTATGCCGGCACTACTTTTTTAATCGACCCTATGCTAGCACCTAAAAATGCTTATGCAGGGTTTGCAGACACATTGAATAGCGAAATCCGCTATCCAGTGGTAGATTTGCCGATGTCTGTTGCAGAAGTGCTTAAAGCAGATGCCATTATTTTGACCCATTTGCATGCTGACCATTGGGATGATGCCGCACGTAACCTCGTCCCTCGTAATATGCCAATTTTTACTCAAAATGAAGCCGATGCAGCAACTGTGCGTAAAGATGGCTTTACCGATGTCAGAGTATTGACACAGCAAGGGGTTGTGTTTAAAGGCACGAGAATAAATAAAACCATTGGACAGCATGGTACTGATGAGATGTACAAGGTTCCAGCACTTGCTCAGGCACTTGGCAAAACGATGGGTATTGTGTTCCAAAAACCAAACTACAAGACGGTTTATGTCGCAGGGGATACGATTTGGAATAAGGAAGTAGAGAATGCACTGACTCGCTACAAGCCTGATGCAGTCATCCTTAACACAGGTTATGCAAAGCTCACTACCTTTGTTGATGACTCTATCATCATGGGTAAAGAGGATGTATACCGTGCGTACAAATTCTCTCCTAACGCTCAAATAGTTAATGTGCACATGGACACGGTCAATCATGGAGCACTGTCGAAAGCAGAGCTGCGCCGCTTTATCGAGGAAAAACATCTGGATAAACAACGAGCGCTTGTTCCTGATGATGGGCAGCTCTATAAATTCTAGTACTTGATAGCTGGGTTTTTAAATCTTCCCTGTGTGGCAATACCCAAAGTGTGTTGCCATGCATAATCAATACGGTAAAAATGAGATCGTTTATGAATATTCCAAATAATTCTGGCAACGCCCCTTTCGTTCTGTCGGTACTTGATAATGCCTTCACCGGCGTTGGCTATGCCATAGAGGATACCTTTAAAGAGATGATCGCTCTTGCGAAACTGGCGGATAAAAGAGGGTTTCAGCGGTTTTGGATGTCTGAACATCATGCCATGCCGGGCGCCGCAGTTCCTTCTCCGCAGATGATGGTTGCTCGGCTTACTGGTGAAACCGAGCGCATTAGGCTTGGTGCAGGCGGTATCATGCTACCGAATCATGTGCCTTTGGTGGTTGCTGAACAATTCGGTATGCTTGATGCTTTGGCTCCAGGACGAATTGATCTTGGTTTGGGAAGGGCACCGGGTACGGATGGAGCAACGGCGTCAGCTTTGCGCCGTCACAAGGCGGCGAACGATGAGTTTCCTCAGCAAGTCGCAGAATTGTTGGGATTTTTAGAAAACAGCTTTCCAAAAGACCATCCTTATAGTGAGGTTCATGCGGTGCCAGGGCCATGGCAGGCCGAGCAAAATCGAGTGCCGCCATCAAAGACCGCCACTGATGTATGGATCTTGGGGTCATCAACTTATTCAGCCCATATGGCAGCCCAGCTTGGCAGGCCATATGCGTTCGCTTTGCAGTTTGGCAGTGCAGATGTTCTCAATGCCATGCGCATTTACCGAGAGAATTTCCGTCCTTCAAAAACTCTAGCCAAGCCATACAGTTTGGTCAGTATTGGCGCGATTGCAGATGAAGATCCTGTAGAGGCACGCCGCCAGTCAACATCCACTGCCATGGCAATGTTAAGAATGTTCCAGCGCAAGCCTTTCGCTTTACTGCCACCAGAAGAAGTAGCGGCTTTTCAAGGCAATGTACAAGAGCGCCAAATTATTGAGCAGTATACCGATCAAACCCTGCATGGCACTGCTGCTGAAGTCGCAAAAGGTTTAGAGGGTCTTCAAGAGCAGACAGGGGTCGATGAGGTTATGATGGTTGTTCAAGGTTATTCACGCCGAGCTCAATCGCGTACGGTTGAGCTAATCGCAGATCACTATGGCATGCCGAGTCAATAGATTCTTTTGAGACTAGCAATATTCAAAGCTTAGCAAAGAGCTTAATGCGTAACCATTATGCTCCATTGATTCAACGATTTTATTAGCTATACCACCACCATCCTCTGGCCCCATAATAGATCTTGAGATAATTAGATTTAATACAAAAACTAATTTGCAATGGATAGCGATTCATCAGTGATCAGTATCATATGCACAAAAAACCGTAGTAGGGGCGAGTATTGCCATTTATTCGTTTGATCTCTAAGGTCTCGGCTAGCAATACCGGTATGAATAGCTTCTATCGAGTTGTTAGACTGTCGCTTAATGTCTTGATAGTCGGTAGGTGACATATTTTTCATTAATAAGGCTTCGTTGCTACTTATCAGCCAATGTTTCAAAGGCAGCAGTTTTTTGGCAATATCAATGAAACGCTGCAACTCTTTCTCATCTCCTTTCCCGAATGGTAGGTACGCTTTGCTATTTGATAGTCTTTGACGACATATCTCAATGAACCAAGTCCAGTCATTCCCTGATTCTTCTCGTAGGCGATAGGCATTATTTAACAGGAGTGATAGCAATCTTAAGTCACTTTGATATTGGATATTCAGTGGGCTCAATGCAGTAGACTCTGAATCTGTTCGTTTTACAAAGCGCGGTTGATTACGTTTGGTAGTGATGGCAGCAACCTCGCTGGCACGTTTTATTAAAATGTTTGCATCGTGAATAGAAATATTTGCTAATTGGGCTGCCTTACTTAATGAAACCTCTTTATCATAGGTCTGTAGTAGCAGCTGTACTCGGTTTAGACCATAACGACCAAACAGCTCATCAGTAGCTGCTGGCTTAGCATTCAATACAGGTTGAACGTCACATTTTTCGATCGTAAATCGTGGTGATTTGCGTTTGCCTTCTATAATACTTTTAAATAAAAGTGTACGAATGCTAGGTATGCTGACGATATTGTGACTAACAATGGCATTGTTTTCGTTAATTTTTTTATTAGTAAAACCTGTTATGTTACAAAGCGTCTGATCTGGCAATGTTATATTTGCCTCACTAAGCGCATAGGTTGCCATCAGCGTAGCAAAATGGTTGTAATACTCAAAGCTACGCTCAGGCGACAAGTGCCCCATAATACCTGATAGAGCATACCAGCGATCTTGTGCATCGATATGCTCCCCGAGTACGCCTTTCTTTATACGCAGTATGTCATTTTTATCATAATCGGTTAAGGCGTGTACGAGATCTGGATCACCTAATAGCGCTAGAGATAGATTACTCACTGCCGTATGTCTAAACCCATGAAAGGTATGCTCTGCCACGTTATCATCTACAGAGATATCTTTTAAGACTCGTTTGAGTAACTGTAAGGGGACGTGATCATCAATGGGACGTTGATCTGAGGATAAGGTAAAGATAAACTTGTTTGGATTGCCGCCGATATTACTTTGCACAAAGTTCATAAAGAAATCCAACTCATCATGCTTGAGGAGGGCAAATACGGCAACGCGGCGAATGCTACTTTGAGTTTTGGTTGAACGGTAGCTATTGGGTCTGATCACAACTGACGGTGTGGCTGCCTTCAAACCTTCGATGTCATTATACTTAAGTCCCAATAGCTCTTTTTTACGCATGCCAGTACGATAAACTAAGATAAATAAAAGCGCGAACATCTCCCGCTCTAATATATCTATAGAACCCAGTATCTGCTTAATAATGGCTTGGTACGCTTGCGGTGATATCAGCTCCGCACGTACACGTCGACCGTTTTTGGAGTGTTGAAAGTTCACAGAGGGTAGGTTGTATTTTTCCTTGGCAAAGTTGTGAATACTTTTAAATAAATTAGCAGAATATCCAATGTTAGTATTATTACGTACGACAGCTTTGTACTCTAAAATATCTTCATAGAGCTCCTCAAACTCTTCTTCTGACCAAATATCAAGTGGCTGCGCCGTT
Organism: Psychrobacter sp. G; assembly: GCF_000418305.1. Classification (NCBI taxonomy): domain Bacteria; kingdom Pseudomonadati; phylum Pseudomonadota; class Gammaproteobacteria; order Moraxellales; family Moraxellaceae; genus Psychrobacter; species Psychrobacter sp. G. Next base: position 2,143,080 of record NC_021661.1, on the reverse strand, counting down.
GTGAAATATAACCATTCATACCCTATGGTTTTAATATATTTCAAAATAGATTTATTACTAAGCGATTTTGATTCTTTTCGATTGAGTAAACTTAGTACCCAATCTAATAAAATCTTTTCACTTAGGTCATCATATTGCTCATAGCGTTTTTGTACTCTTTCGATAAGGGTGTACGTCGTTTGGCTGAGTTTTCTCTTTTTCTCTTTTTCATCCATTTTGAAGTCTTTAGTGAGATTCATAATCAAATCAGACTTTCTAACCTCTATCTTTTTGGTAGAACTGCTAGGTGTTTCTTTTTGATTAATAGAGTTTTTGCTGATAGACAGCGCTAAAATCTGCTCTAAATTATATGGCTCATCTGTATATTGGCATTTTTGATTCAAAAACCGCTCAAAATCCTGCGTATTCAGTCCAGCAGTGTTATGCATACCTCGCAGCACCCCAACTGAAGCGTGGTCAATGTCAGCGCCATCGAGTACCTCCCAGTGATAACTGGCGTAATGTAAAAACCTTGAAAAGGGGAGAGGTTTTATATTTAAAGGCTTGGTCACATCAGACAAAACTACGGTCAAGTATTGCTCAATCTTATCTGATGACAGCTCGGAAAGTGTCCGCTTGATCTCTGCTTGATCGCTGTTTTTATGGTAACGCATCAGCCAACATTGACTGACCATATCTACAACGATTTGCTTGGTGTTGTAAAGCTTGTCACTACCTTCTTCACGCTCGTTACCATAACGTTTTTGAGCAAAGCGTGGTGAGACCACTATTCTTTGATGGATAAATGGTTGATACTTTTTAGCTAGTAATGATGTAAGCCACCCTTGGAGCATTTGTTTTTCGTTAATGCCACCATACACAATCCCTGAGAATATAAGCCAGCCTAAGATCTGATCTTGGCTATAATCAGCTGTTTGATTCCAGTGCATCTGTACGGCACGAATAGTTCTGACCAGTGACTTGCCATTTTTGATCCAGTCGTTATTAATAATCAATGGATTAAACTTTGTGGGCTGAGGCGCGATTATCTTAGGATAATAGTGTTTTGCAAGCATGTAATGTTGATTTTGATAATTAATAAACTGACTAATAGTTTGCCATGCTTGTTTTAATGTTTTGGTTGTTTTATAGGCTTGAGAAACTTTATCCTGAACAACAGCTTGAAACGTATCGAATCCTTCGTCAGATAAAGGTTTTAGCTTATTAATAAAGGCACGCTGAAACTCGCCTATTACCTGACTTCGTGGCAACCATAACGCATCAGCAAAACTGGCAGGACTCGATATAGCCAAGAAGGTGCGATTATCTGGCCAAAGTAATTGTTCGTATTGTTTATAATATTTAGCAAGAGATTGAGTGAACCTAATATTGCCAGGATAGGCTTTTTGCAAGGAATCCCACTCGGTCTGTAAATCCACTAATAGCTGTAGTTCACGCTTTCTTGTAGGGTTACTATCATCAAGTAGCGAAGGATATGGTACATAGCGTTTTTTTCTACCATCAAACTTTGCTAAGCCATCAATAATTTTTGGCAGATGGATATTATTTATTAGCATGATCTACCTCTACATGTCTTCTTTGTATATGACTGAGTTTAGAATAGTTTTTAATTTCTATAAGGTTTAATTCTAGCTGCTCAGCGATCTGCTCAAATACAGGTGCAACACGTTTAATATCTGCTTTACTGCTTGAGGAAAAACGCCCCAATACTTCTTGACGGGCTTTTTCATGACCAATAATAGTATTGATTAGCGGAAGCTGAACACTATGTTTTCCAAGCTGAGTACGTACAAAATGACGTGTCCAGTAAGGGTTAGCGTCAATGATATCTTTGGTCATATGGTAGGCGTCACCGCGCTTAATATTTTTTAAGTTATTTACACTTGCAGATAAAAGCTTCAATAATGCTTCATCGTTACCTAAGCGGATACTATCAATAGTCTTACTAATGTCATGCTTTAATTGGTGCTTAGCCTGATAGTCGATTAGATAGTCTCTATAGTCTATTAAATGGCGTACAAGGGTAGGGCATAATGGAATTAGGCGATCACTTTTGACCTTCTTCACAGGCTTATCATTGATGAGCAGCCAACCAATTTCGAGATCTATATTGTACGTTTTACCAAGCCCGTTGTTCGGTCGCACGCCCGTTAAAATGCAAAAGATAAACCATACAAAAATACTAGTGCGATTGAAGTGATCTGCATCATTTGAACTTTGATCTGCCCAGACTTTCATATCATTCATGATCTTCTGGACGCTATCAATTTTGAACGCAAACCCTGAGCCTACGGTATATTTATGCCAAGGGGTGATATAAGTTAAGTCAAAACTACTTAAGCTACTCAATACGCTTAGTGCTGATTTATAGTGAGCAACGATCATCTCACTGGTATGGCTACTGTAATACATCGCTGGAGCATGGGGCGCTGGCGTGCGACAGATGATATCGGCAATGTGCTCATGACAATCAGGTGTATAACGAGAGAGCATGACATGTAGTGCGGTCTCTATACGATTGACGGACAGGTACGGCAATCCAAGGCTGCTACGCAAGTCGGCAAGATACGCCGTAAAATCTTCTTTTAATGGCAACTCACAAGCAAGTAAATCATCTATCAGCCATGACGGCAGTGGAACTTTGATGGTATCGGAATGATTTTCATAATTCTCTTCGCCCAGTGTTTGGCTTGTGGATCTTTCGGTAATACCTAAACTGTGTTTAATGTAATATTTTTTACCCTCAAGATTAAAAATACCAGGATGACCGATATAGCCGGGTATTAGTAAAGATTTAACTGGCAGTCCGGTAATCATAGATAATAGCAAAATACCTGCATAGGTTTTGTGAGTCTCTGATTCTGGTAAGGTGCTTGCGTCTTGGTTGAGCGCCGCAAATAGCGCTTGGTAACCAGCAACAGAGAGCAGTCGCGTGTTAGAGTTGAGCGCGAGATTGCGCTGAGACATGTAGTTTTGCTGTAGCGATAAATCTATAGTTTGCAGCGGTATAGAGTTTTTGATCAACGGGTTTGGATATTCGCCATAGCTGACATAGGGCGCCTCATAGTGGTCAATACGCTCTTCAAAGCTGGTAGTTAACCCTTCATAGATTTCGGTATTAGGGTCTAAAAATGCGAGATCTACGGCGGTAGCACTGTGTTCTATATCATCACGTATGCTGCTGATCCATGCATCATTACTGGACGTAGTATTCCAGTTATGGCTCGTTGCAGTAGAGTCTAAGTCAGATGTAGATGTATTATCTGCTAAGTTGATAGCTTTGATTTTAATGTTTTTAGGTGGCTTCTTACGTTTAGGTTTAGGCTTCTGTAATACATGCGCATTTTGATAGGCGGTCGTTATTTTCTCTATTTGACTGAGTTTTGCTTTTGCATCAGCCTTGTCCTTTTTTATTTTCTCTGTATGTTTATCATTTTCATTAGACTTACCTGTTGATGCTTTCTTTTCTTCGATATGAGTAGTTTGTTTATCATTTAGCACTTCAAGTGCACTTTTTTGCTGTTCTAACAGACTGTTAAATTCCGATAATATGCGCTTTATGCTTATCTCAGTTTGGGCGATATTAGGAAGTGCCTGCCAAAGCCATTTGCGCCTAGAAGATGCTGAAAACTGCGCCATCTTAAATTGCATGAGTATATTATTGGTATCAGTATCGGTTTTTCTACCGGACACGATAAGCAGCGCTGCGGTGTGCATCGCTATAGACAACCAAACTAGTTGTTGCACTGACTGACCTAACTGCTGTTTGATAACGATATCCTGCATTAGGATAAGCAGCTGCATTATCAGTGGTTTTTGTGCCAAATCTGTCCGATTAATCTGCATATATTGATCGGCAACTGGTCTCTCTTGCAGTGTCTGCACAATCGTTTTTGACAAATCTGCAATCGCGTTTTCTTCGCTTTGATAACTGTAATGCATCGCGCTAACAATAGTGGAAATGGCCTCTATAACGGTTTCTGGGTAATCAAAGCTTCCATCATTCTTTAATGCGCTAATGGTCTTTCTTGAAATCTCCGATGATATCTGTTGTTGGCTGGATGAGGTCTTATTATTTTGAGTCACATCGATACTCCACAGCGGCGTGCATGATAAGTTTGTTCAGTAATGTCGATAAGCTCACAAAACTTAGTGACGGCAAAGATATTTTTGCCAAATAATTGCTGATTCATCTGTTTATCTAACATAGTTTTAAGTTGTCTATAAATGAGTTTGATATCTAGCTTCTTGTTATGCTGAGTAATGATCTCAATGAGTTCATAAAAACCAAGGTCAAACTCAAACTGATCCTTTGCAATGTATCTGATCGGCACCTCTTTTCTTAGCACACAAAAATCAATGTCAGAATTTTTGATGAGATGAAAAAGCTCAAAATTATTAGCTAGAAACCATTTTTTGTCCTCTTTGATAAAGGAGGTGGGTTTTAAGCAAGCATTGCTTTGTTCAATCTTGAGAGCCTGATCATTAATAAAAGGTCTAATATAATTGGTGTAAATAGCAAACAAACTAACGATTTCTGGATATACAAGCACCGTGGCTGTCTGTAGTTTGGCGATCGATAGTGACTTCATATACTCCTCACTATGGTAACAAGTTGATGACTTGGTCGTCGCGCCCCTTTTATTGACCTCTACTCGTACTTTACGAGGACTGACGAACAATTGAAACCCACTTTGCTAAGGATTGAAGCAAAATCATGTAATACACGACATTATGTGACGCTTTAACGTATTTTGCGGATTATTCGGAGAAGGGTTTATAACCAATCAAATTAAAACTATGTACAAACATATAGCAGATCTAACAGGTGGGATGCGGTTAGCAAAGCTTGCTGATATTGAGCCAGTAGCACCTTTACATATTATAAGCTGCGTCGATAGCCACCGAGAGACCATCAAAGATAGTGACTTTTTCTATAGAGTTAAATAGCAAAGATGATAGGAGTAATCGGCTGCTCACAGAGTTTAGGTTTTTAGCAGATGATGCGGTTTGGCAAGAGATACAGAATATTGTGATCAGTACATTTATAGATGATCATGCTATAAATCTAAAGGTGGCATCGTGTCATCTCACCGCTTAAACCGTCTAATGCTACTCGCCACCACCCCAAACAGCTCAAGCGATCCCTTAACCACTATATCGGCATAATTCTCATTGTGCGCACGCAGAATAATGTTCTCACCCAGTATCAACTGCTTGGCAGTAAAACCATCATCGACCAATGCAATCACAATGTCTTTATGGCAGGCTGTTAGTGAGCGGTCAACGATTAAGATATCATTAGGGTAAATACCGATATCCACCATGCTATCTCCTTCCACCTCAACCAGATACGTCGATGCTGGATGGCGTATGAGTAGGGTGTTTAAATCAATACGGTTTTGCACATAGTCAGTCGCTGGGCTTGGAAAGCCTGCTTTCACTTTATCACTGTATAAAGACAGCAATACCGTTTCACCTTCATCTGTCAGCTTACCGATTATTTTGACGGTCATCTAATGCACCTTAGGCAACTGGTTAATATTGGTGGTGTAGCAAGGCGAGAGCATATTACAACTCATTTCCCATGATTGCTTATCTTTGATGCCTTCACTGGCAATAAACACAGCTGATTGCTGATGACTGTTTTGTCCGTACTTTTTATTCAGCGCATCCATGATGGCAATGACCTCAGTCCTTTTCTTGATGCTTTCATCCTGACCGTTATCATTGTGATCGCTCTTATCCTCTGCAAATAAATCAAGCTGTACCTCATCATGCTGACAAATACCAAGCAGCATCACACCTGCTTTAGCGTAGCGCACATCCTCTCTATAAATCACCTTTAGTACTTGTCTGGCAGCCGTGACCATCACTCTGGTATCTGCCGTTAGGGTTATAAATTGATAGTCACCAGAGATGAAGACATAAGGCTCATTTTTACTGAAAGGGCTGTTCTTAGCAAAGACAGTGATATAAGCACACACGCTGTCTTGCTTACGCAGCTTACTAGCAGCCTTAGCTACATGAGCACAGATAGACTCGCTGAGTGCTTGCTGGTCGGTGATACGCTCAGAGAAAGAGCGTGAGGAGATAATTTGTTTTTTAGGCTCGATGCTCTCAATACCCAAACAGGACTGACCGTTAAGCTCTAAGCAGGTGCGTTCTAATACCACGCCAAAGTGCTGTCTGATTTTAGCAGGCTCACAGATGGCCAATTGGTAGACGGTATGAATGCCTATCTCATTGAGTCTAACCTTGTACCGACGACCCACACCCCACAGCTCGCCGACACCGGTTATCTGCATGATGCGGCGTATCCATCTGATATTGTCTAAGACACAGACGCCTTTGGTGGCTGGGTATGTCTTAGCCGCATGATTGGCAAGCTTTGCCATGGTCTTGGTAGTGCCAATACCCACACCGACTGGAATGCCAGTGTGCATCTCTACAATGGCTTTAAGCTTATGCCCGTAAGCACTTAAATCTTGCAGGGCAACGGGATAATCGGCTAAGTATAAAAAGGCTTCATCAATAGAATACACTTCAACCGTTGGACACAGCGTTTCAAGCGTATTCATGACACGCTGAGACATATCGGCATAAAGAGCGTAGTTGGAGCTAAAGACAGTGATGTTATTTTTGATGCAGAAATCTTTAACTTGAAAATAGGGCACACCCATCTTGATACCTAACAGCTTTGCCTCAGGCGAGCGAGCAACCACACAGCCGTCATTATTGGATAGCACGACGACGGGTTTGTCTTTTAGATCAGGACGAAATAGCTTTTCACAGCTGGCATAAAAGCTGTTGCAGTCGATGAGCGCATACATGGCGGTCTCGGGTTATTGTTGGCATAAAAAAGGGCGTTAGATCCAATTGTTTATATTTAAGCAATTGGATGAGATGGCTTTGAGTGTAGAGGTAGGAGGTTGAGGAATTCAAGGGCAGATATGATTTATGCGACGATGGGTGTCGTGAGGTTTTAGATGGGTCGTTTAAACCATAAAAAAATAGCGCCCATGTTAGTTGCTATTTTATGTTTCGTTGCCATGTGATCAAGGTTATGCAATGAAAGTCATATGACAAAGCTAATCACTACTGACTGGTTAAGGTCACTGTTCTAGGGCTCCCATTATTACTAGGCTGATTAAGTATCACTTTGCTCGCTAACAGATCGCCTTTGGTATAAAGTATGGTTATACCATTGACCTAGCATTTCTAAGTCACCTGAGCGGTGATGAAGCTTTTCATCACGATGATCGTACTCACGTTTACTTTCTAAGTCACCTGAGCGGTGATGAAGGCAAAAGTAAACGAAGAACGTGATGAGCTGATTTTCTAAGTCACCTGAGCGGTGATGAAAGTAAACGAAGAACGTGATGAGCTGATTTTCTAAGTCACCTGAGCGGTGATGAAGGAGTGGAATCAATGAGGGCTTAACTACTAACTTTTCTAAGTCACCTGAGCGGTGATGAAGTGTTTCTTTTCCAGTAGCTATTGACCGATGGCTTTCTAAGTCACCTGAGCGGTGATGAAGATTGTTACCAAGTCTTCTACTACCTTATATATTTTCTAAGTCACCTGAGCGGTGATGAAGTTTTACTTTACTCATTCCTTCACCATATATATTTTCTAAGTCACCTGAGCGGTGATGAAGTACGGTCAAAACGATGGCAACGACTATCCAATTTTCTAAGTCACCTGAGCGGTGATGAAGAAGACTGTCAAGAAACACCCTAAACCCCTTACTTTCTAAGTCACCTGAGCGGTGATGAAGAGGAATTATACCTCAAAAAAGTGAGTTACGCTAAGACGTGGAGGGCAAAATACCCTATTTTACCCTCCATTCTTTTACCTATCGTAACTAATTGATTTTATTATAAGTTTTTAAGTAGTCAAAAATAAGGGTTTTTATGCCTAATTTTTGGGTAATTCGTCATTACCCTTTACTATAATCTACTACCATTGCGGCACGGTGACATGATTAGACATGCCATTCATACCATATACATTAAAACGACCCGTTATTTCTTCTTCACAAGGTTGCTGTAAGATCTGCAATGGATAATGGCTCTTATTGCTTTCACTATACATTCTAATAAAAGGCAGATTTAATTCAGCTTTGCGTTTGGCAACAATCGCTATCGCCTTGTGATTGCTAATCTCCATTTTTTTGGCTAGAGATTGTACTTGCACTTCTAAAGGTTTAAAACGATAGCGGTGTACGCTGACATAGCCCGTTATTTTATCGCCAACTTCTTTGATACCTTTGATATGCACATAATCCATCAGTCGCGATAGCCAATCGTTGAGATTTAGGGTCTCTAAGTCTTTTTGGCTGGGAGCAAAGAGGCGAAGTTTTAGCCCAAGCTTGGATGACTGCTCATTTTTATCATCATAGTGATAATCAGGGAAGCTGACACCAATAGAGTCGATGCTATGGTTATTTTTAATATCAGCAAACGCAATGTGTAGCTGGATAAATAGCTTACTCCAGATAAAGTAGGGCGCAATATCTGGGTCGGGGATGATGGTTATTTCTTGGTAGTATTGCATTAGTCACCACCTTTACTAAATACGCCACCTCGGATTAGGTTTGAGACGACATAAGCTTGCTGTTCAGGCGATAACTCATGATCATTTATCCACTCAACCATCAAGGTATATAAGTCATTTTTACTTTTACGATATGCTTGCCCGCGTTGTGTAACTGAACCATAAGGTTCAGCGGCAATTGGGAATTGAGCATCGTCACTATACCAGTCATCTACTGTGCGTAGTGCATTACCAATCTTGACATTATGCATAGCAGCTTGGTCTTTAATTTTAAATAACGCTTTACGTTTTTCGCCCATGTTCATCTCTTGAGAAGGGAACACATGCTGTCCATTACCAAGCTTCACAAAAGCATTTACCGTAAGCAAAACAAAGGTATCGTTGCTCAAACCTCTTTTGATGGCATTCGCTAGTTTTTTAACTTTATCATCTGCTTGATCAAAACTATTTAAACTATAGTCATAAGCATTAAAAGTTAATGTCTCCTCATTATTAATCTTTACAATAACAGTAATATCTTCTGCACCAACCCGATTACGCCATAAGAAACGCCCATTAGCGATATTATAAGCGTAACGCTTTGCCAGCTCACCCATTATATCCGTGTCTTTAAACGTATTTACTTTCGCTGTAATTGCAGTTTCAAAGTCAGGGCTATTACATGCGAAGGGCAAGCCCAAATTTCCAATAATCCGTAGCGTAAAGCTGAGTTTCAAAGTGTCATGTTCTAGAGGTAGATTGGCATCATCATTACTGGCTGCAACAGGGTTTGGCATGATTTTTTTGGCATCAGCAATACCTTGAGCGCTTTGTGTAGAACGGTTTAAACGTGGAATAATAGCGATAGGCTGCCATTTTCCTGTATTTTCCTTATTATCCCAATTACCTGAAAACATTAATGCATCAGAGTTCTCAATTTTACGCTCAAAGGCAAGCATGGTTGGTAGGGTGATTTTGCTCATAATATTACTCCTTGGTTTATAAAAATATTTGATTACAATGAATTTAGATCTTGTACTAATAGGGCATCAATATCATCTGTAGCTGTGCTATCAGATTTTTCAAAACTATGGTGGTTGCTACATAAATACCAGTCAGGGGAGTAGTTGTACTGCCAAAATGAGTTTGAAACATCGTTCAAATTTTTCCAACGATGCACACTTTGCCATTCGCCAATACTATGAACCGCCTCTACAAAGCAAACTTCAGTAGCACTATCTCGCGTACCTGTAACCTCATCGTTATTCAACACTTCAGATATCGCTTTGTAGCCACACATAATAGGTACTAAATAGCCACGAGCGGGTTTAGGTATATATTCCCATTTTGCAGTTGTGCGTTCAGTCGGCTCCATGTACTGTTGCCACTGATCTATCAAGTTTTTGTTAGGTTTATCTGCTACTAAATGACTAAAATAGTTTAAGAGATTATCGGGCAATTCTTTTGGGTTATAGCTTTTTTCTAAATGATGTTTCCATTCTGCTATCAATATAGTGTTGTCAGAATCTTGATCTTTAAGCAAACCTACGAGATGGCGATCAATTAAATCATAAGCTGGACGAGCTCGTCGTTTAAGCGCAAAAAAATCAATCCAAGCGTCAAATATTTCAGTAGATGGGTTGTCAGTTTGCATACTCTCAAAATAGTCATCTAACAAGTTAGAGCGATTGATAAGTGCAAAGCCGGGTAACAACTTACGTTGTAATGCTCTCAGTGAAGCTTTATCTTCATCATTATTAATAGCAAATCCAGTAACACCTGCAATATTAAAAATACTACCGCCTGCCAGTCGCTGTAAGTAACTTTGCTGCTGAACCCAATCTATAAATACTTGACCATACTGTTTAACCGAATCTTCAACTTCAATAAGCAAAGACACCGTCATCGACATTTTACCTTCTTCGATGATAGGCGGTGGAGAGTCTTTGGCGTGTGAAGCTAGATAGGGTGGGTTACGAGACTGGGTAAATGCGATCGTTGAGCCACTGCAATAGGCACTGGTTTGTTGATCATGAGCGATGACCGCACAGCCAGCCAGCTTAATAGAGTGAAAGTCAGCGTGCTGATGTATTTTACGCTGCAATAAATGGACAAATCCCAAAAAATGCGTTATTGCAGGGAACCCCCAAGTAAATCCTGCTACCGTATTAGCACCTTGAATGTCAATATGATCAATCAGCAAAAAGTTACTCATATAGTTGCCCCTTTATCTATCGCTTGTTGGTCAGTATTTTCGATAATAAAAATATTCAAATAATCATGTAACTGCTGCGCAAATAGCTTTTGCCATAGTTTGCGATGTTCGGCTTGTGGCGTGAAATTCTTACTATTCTTATTCAGCTTATTATTTATCCAACTACCAAAATCATGAGCAACTACTCGCTGCCAGTCATTACTTTGTTGTTTGAGGACAAAAGTATTATCTTGTCGATTACAATCTAGAAAATAACAATGTTCAATATTATTGCTTTCCAGCTTACTGCCAGCCGACCAGCCCGCAGGCAGTTGCTGTATTAAGCTGGCATAGGCAATCACATCGTCACTGATAGCCTGTATCCATTTTTCAATGCCAGCCATAATATGTGGCTTACGATACACCTCAACTGCTCCCAAAAACATTGCTTGAAAGCCTTTAAGGTTATCGGTACAAAGATAGTTTAAAGGTTCGTGATTGAACATATTACTTTCAAAGTTAGGGGGTTTGATTTGAGTTTGCCATATGGGAGGCTTAGTATTAAATAAATACAGCTTACCGCCGCGTTTACCGTTTAATTGTGAGGCATTGCTATGATTGCTGGCCGTGACCGCTATCGCTGCTTTTTGTGGATAATCATAAAAAATATCTGCATGATATTTTTTATCAAAGTACTGTTTTCTACTTAGTTTAAGTGCATCATTAAACAAGGTGGTAAATATGTGCTGCGCTAATGACGATGAGATTATAGGACATAATAAATGATAACGAGCTTGCTCTAAGGTGTCAGAATTGACAGGAAAATAGACTTGTTTGGCTAAGCTATGGGTAGATAGTGTTGAAGGTTGAGTAACTTGTCTAAAGCGCTCATTCCATTCAGCCAACTGTACCTCATCCTTAGCAAATGACTTTAACAGGTTGTTTGATAGTTGCGTGAATGCCTGTGCTAAGTTGACACCATCATGCTCTAATGATAAAAACTGATAGATAGGGGCATATTGATTGCCTGCTACCGCACCATCTATGATGATTTCAGACAGGCTTGATGTGGTCAATACATCTGGTCTGCTTGAGCTAAGTGTGTCATTAAGTGATGAGCTATCAATCTTTGAATGTGTAAGTTTAGCGACATGAGTCGCAAAAGTGATACTGCTTGCGTTATTTGAAGCATCTTCAATCCAAGCGTGTGCCTCATATTTTTTGTTTAGCTTATCAATTAAAGCAGTGTAGTCGGATTCGAGACTAGATTTATCGACAATATCAGTTAACTCAAGATGCTCAAATAAGCTATCCATGCGTGACATCAAAAAACTCTTTTCACTGATATTATCAGGCTGTTTGTTCTTACGAGTATCTAAAAAATCCTCAAAATCTTCTGATACTGTATTAGGTTTTGTAATCAGATTTTGCATATTTTTAAAAGTTTCTTTAGTAAACTTACTTAAATCAGCCTCAAATTTAGCTAATAAAAAGCCTAAAATAAGCGTTTCCCAATGATTCTCGTTATTATCAATCATGTATTACTCCCTTAGTGTTTGCTATATATGCCCAAATGATTATGATAAAAAAATGTACTTTGCTCCTCACCATATTTTGTCACACGAAATTCGCCAAATTGAACACTCACTTTATCAAGCGTTAAGTTAAAATCTTTTGCGCGTTGCTGGTAAATTTTTAAAGGGTTTAAATCAAACCAAAATACACTGTTATTACCTTTTGGCTGCCATTCATCATTCTTAAATTTATCAAGTGGCTCACCCAGTTCAGGTGGCCTTTTATCCGTGTTCATATGTTTAAATGTCATACCATGAAACTCATCAGCAAAATACAAGCGATAACTAATATCATTTTTTGAGTCTCTAAAGCGCTGCTGACGCTGTACCTCCCCACACCAGTGTGGATAGCTAGACCACCATACACTGGCAGGCTTTAAACCTTTATACAAGGCTTCAAAAAGTGCCATGTGTTCTAGTGCAGTTAAATGCTTATATTGCACATGATGTTTTGCATCTTTTTTACGACTTGTAGCCGAGCTTTCAATAAGAGTGCGTTCAAATGGGAATAGCGAAATACGAGGAGTGGCGCTAATAATATTAATTTCGCCTTCTCGTAAAATACTACTTAACTTTTTATCAGTTAATGAGTCATTGAGCTGATGTGAATAAAGCGTGAGATGGCTTATTAACTGATCATCTTCTATGGTTGCATTTTTGGATTCAAAGCCAGGCTTGGTAAAACATATCTCCTTATTGCTTAATGCTTTAATGTTTTTATTCAGGACATGTATATTAGGCAATTTCGGCTGCATGTCTCGATGACGCAATACTCGTCCTGCTATTTGAATAATAGAGCGCATAGACGATGGTTCAATAATCGCCCAATCATAATCATGGTCACGTCCAACTTCGGCTACTGGTGAAGCTACCACCACAAAAATATGATGTTTTTCATTATAGCTATTAACGATATCACCCAAGCCGTCATCTGTATCCCAAATACGCTTGTTATCTTTACGCTTAAGGATATGATCAAGCTGTTCTTCTAAATGAGAACGTACCGCTAAAGCATAGCGACTATGATAAACACAATAATGAATACAAGTATTAGCAGGAGCATCCATATCTAATAAGCTTTTTGCGACAGCAACGATAGGATCAATATTTGCCATCCGTACCAACCCGATAGAAATGGTCTTATCATTTTTGCTTGAATGATGGTGTGCGTGTAATTCATGAATACTGTTATAGATAGCTTGAGATATATTTTCAGTCGCTTTCTGACTAGCATCCTCCTTCATGATGACAACCTTACCCAGTCGTTTTGGAGGTAGCTTTTCTAATTGTTTCACTCGCTTTTCTACGAAGCTGTTGTGTAGCTTTTTAAAGTTATCAAGACTAGTTTCAAGCGATGCTATAGATGATTGTGTCTCATCAAACCAAGCACATTGAATAGAGCTATTCCAATCTTCAATATTGGCTTTTGCAAAGGCTTGCCAGCCAGACTGATAGGCATCAAAACAAGCATAAACTAGCGCTGGTGGCATAGTTGCGGTAGACAATATAACTCGGCTACCAAGCATTGCTGTCCAATGGATCAGTCGACATAGTGCTGGAAGGTCAGTTAAGCCAAAATCATCAGGTTCATCTAGTATTAAGTCGCTAGTAAGCAGTCGTAGCATAGGGGCAATTTGTTGACCACCACGAATACCTTCTGTTGCGGGAATTAGATGGTCGATAGTACATACCAACACAGGAGGCTGTAAAAGATTCTCAGTAGTAGGTTTACGTTTAGTCCATTGAGACAGCGCATGATTGGTTAATGTGCCTGTATAATTGACGTATAAGTCAGGATTGAGATAATCATCAGCAGAGGGACTACCTAATTGTTCATTAGTACTCTTTTCTTCTTTACTCTTTTGCTGATTTTCAAATAATGCTTTGACTGAAATGCCGCCGACAGTAATAGATAAATCATCGTCGGATAGCTCTAATGCTTCTTGAAACTCTTTTCCTGTCTGTAACGTCAGAGTGCGTAGTCCAAGCGCGACGTTGAAACGAACCTGCCCCGTGGCTTTGCCTAAGGCGTACATAATCTTGGCATTTGCTAACGTTTTCCCACTCCCTGTTGATGCCATGTTGATACCAAAAAAACCATTTTTTAAGGTATCTTTACCTACTTTTTCAGCCGTTTTTTTGGCATCATCTTGCCAACTAAATTTTTGATACAAATTATCAATGATTTGTTTTTTATCTTCACCTTTTATTGTGAGTGACAAAGTGGTTTTGACTTTATCTTCCAAAAAACTATTAGTAGATAGCCCTCTTAGTTCAGATTTGAATTTTGGTAATGCTTTAATGATTTGCTCAGCATGATGAGCAACCCCAATCAGATGTTCATCTAACTGTTGCTTATAATCTTTTGTATGCTCATCTACCATACGAGTATTGGCGTAAACAGGGTAGCGCTCGCTTTTCCATCCTTTTTGTCGTAATTGTTCATGAGTTTCTGTAATATTAAATGATGAAACATGATGGTCAGCGAGCATTAACGCCAGTCTTGATATATGGGCTGTGAACAGTTCATCTTTCAAAAAGTCAGTTGTGTCTAATAACTGTGATGATAAAGCTTGCTTGGCCTTTGTCGCCAATAAACAGGCATAGGATGTCCACTGTAAGCTGTAGTAAGGTAGGCCATGGTGGCTGATTTCCCAATTATCAGCCAAACGACTTTGTTGCTCTATATCTAAACAGTTGGGTGAATTCCAAGTTGGCTTGAAAGTATCTAACCATTGATTAATATCATTAAAATTTGGCTCATCTCCAAGCTCATTTTTCCACTTGGGGTAAGAGGGGAGTTTGTGATGTGCCACAATGAGCCATGCCACTAATCGAGCGAACGGTGGTAGACTGATAAGAGGGTTGGTAAATTCTTTGTCTTCAGATAGGCCATCTTTATATAAATTATCTAAACTAGGCTTATCGCCATTAATCAATATGTTCAACCAAGCTTGATCTGTATCATCTTTATCGACTAATACTTCAAACAAACGCAGCGATACCCATTCATGACGATAAGGTTCGAATGAGTCTGTTTTTAGCTTTGGATTAATTTTTTGTTGGAATAATATATTGGCTTTGCCGAAGTCGTGAAATAACCCTGCAATCGCTGAAGCATATCTTATTATAGTTGACGTACGCCAATGATGGCTGTCTTGATAAATAGAGACATCTCTTTCTGTGACGTTCACAGGAACAATCCCAACCTCATTAAACTTACGCTTATTGCCCACCACCCATACCAGCTCAGTCAGCTGGCGTGTCTTATTACGATGACAGCTTACCGCCGTTGACTTAGTCGCTGAGCTGCGTAATAGTTGCTTGACCGTTTTAAGACCTTCCTCGGTAATAGCCGTTTGCCAAACATTGTCACCGATACGGTTGGCGAAAGCGTCTAAAATACGCCTAGTTCGACTTAGAGCCTTTTTTTCACATTGCGAGACTAAAGTGACAATCATTTATGCCTCCCAATTTTTAGTCATAGCAATCTGCTTTATGACTTCAAACTGATAATCCAGTGCCTTATGCTTAGTAAAAATATTCAGACATTCTTGACGAAACTCTTGCTCGCTCATGTTTTCGCTAGCACAGATAAAGGCGAGAGGCAGCACTAAAGCATCTTTAATAATATCGGCAATATCAAACACCAGAGCACCACGTCGAGTCTTGCCGTGCATTACAGCAAAGCCATGCGGAATGCCCAGTGTCCATGCTGTTGTCGCACCTAAACCATATGCTAGATAATTACCATGATTGAGAAAGCCATTGGCCTTATCGATACCTTCATGTTCCCTTGTAAAGCCATCATAGCCCGTATTTTTGGCGGCCAGTTTATAGAGCTGCTTAGTCAAACGCGCTTCTAATTGCAATAAGTGCATGACTTCCATTTGCTGATTGATTTGCCGAATGTTATCGGATAGCAGGGCTTGCACCGCGTCATTGCTGCTATCAAAGCCCCAACGTTTTAGCTCACTGTCTCTGCTCCATACCGTTTGCAGATAAGCCAATCGTGCATGTTGCAACAGTTTCGCTGCCATCAAACGCTTGTCATCATCCCACCACCAGCTCATCCACCCTTGAATGTATTCTGTTGGACGATACTCGCTTTGCGGCGTCATCCACTCGATAAATATTTCACGCTCCGTACCCATAAATAATGGCGAGCCACCACCACCACAAAAGCCAACTAAGACGCCAGCTTGTGATAGCAATCGCATTGCCGCTTGAGTGATGGAAGTTCCCGTACCGAGTAGAATGGAGGTGGTATTAGCAATAGGAATGTTATAGAACAGATTGGCTTTATCCTCTTCTGTTAGATAGAGAATTCGACCATCTTTTTGCATTACCCTACAATGAGAAAGGTAGTAGATATTGGCACGTTTGGAGTGCAAAATAGTCTTTAGATCAGAGGACGCGAAACTATTGTCAGTATAGGCGTTGCTAGGTTTTGCCATAGTAGTTCCGTCCATTGGAATTATTGTAGAGTTTAATACAAATTTACTTTAACCGAACTATGTTGGTAAAACAATATATATAAAAGTCTTTACGACAACGGATGTCGCTAAAGACTTAAAAGACAATAAAAAGCCAAACAACCTAGGCTGTTTGGCTTTAAATATTTAAAAAAATTATCGGTTGTTATGCTCACGCCATGCGGCGTGCTCACATACCTCACAACACCAGCTCTGTTTTGAGCGCATATAAGGAATGTCTGCTGGTACCTCTAAAGGACAAATATAGCCACAGTATTCGCATAGCACATCATCTAAATAAGCAAAACATTGACCTATCGTTTCAAACAAAACGTGTAAGCTGATCTCATATTGGCAACAAAGCGCATTTACATGTTCAATATAGCCATCATATCCGTCATTGTTTGAATACGCCCAATAGTCTGCACAAACTTTTAGATCTCGAGCATTTTGAGTCATACTAGGCTGAAGTTTAACACTCATAGCATTCTCCTCAGTAACCATAGCCAGTTTGTGGTAGTAGTCCGTAAAGCTCACTCTCTAGCTGACCACACATCTCATCACATACATAGTCAGGATTGGCATCTAAGCGCTTCTGCACCCATGCTCGCATCGCCATATGGTTATCAAAATAGCTATTTACGCCTAAAAAACGTGCTAGGTTGAAGCCAAAGGAAATATGCAGCTCACAAATCAAAGTATTGGCGAGAATGTTCGCATCTTCGCTTACAACCCCGTCGGGTTTAAACTCACTAAACAACTTCGCATAGTTGATAATTTTCATTGTGACGTCTCCTTGTCAGTAGATATTTGAGCAATCTGACTCCGATTGACCAATGCTTCAAATGCACTGCCATCCTGCCGAGTCATATTCGGTACGTAACGGCTATAGGTGTTGAATAGCATCTTAGTCGTAGAGTGTCCCATTTGACTGGCTATCCATTCAGGACTCTCACCTGCTGCTAACCATAGTGTTGCTGCCGTATGACGAGTCTGATAAGCATTACGCTTTTTCAGACCCAAAATTTTAAGCGTGGGATGCCAAACTCGCTTATTCACGTTGTTGTAATCCAGTGGTTCACCAGTGTGCGCGCAAAACACATAGTCAGATCGCTTATAAGTGACGACCTGCTGCTCTTTTAGAGCATCATATACCCAAGGTGACATCTGAATGGAACGGTAAGACTCCTGAGTTTTAGGAGGAACAATTTTGCCTTTGACATAAGCTTGTTTGATCACAATCTCACGTCGATCAAAGTCAATGTTCTCCCATGTCAGCCCATCAATCTCACTCGTACGCATCCCTGTAAAAAAACGTACCAAATAATAATTGCGATAGTCTGCTCTCACACCGTTAATAAATTTCCAAACCTCATTTAGTGTGAATGGTTGAATATCCGTTTTAGGCTGTTTGAGCGCATTGATATCGTAATAAGGACTATCAAACTGATAGCGTTTTGCCGCTTCCTTTAGTATCATACCTAAAGGTACCATTATCGAATTGATGCGTGCCGCTGACAGATGTTTGTTAGCTTTTCCGTAAGTCACTTTGGCGAGGGATGAACGGAAGGCTAATACATCTGTCTTTTTTATGAGATGAATGGGCCTAGTCCCAAACTTAATGATTAAGTACATATCAATAATCTCCTTTATTTTGCGTTTATAGGTATCACGCCATTCAATTTCTTTTTCAGAAAACCATAATTCTGCGAACTGTTCAAAGGAAGGCGTATTAGTGTTAATGCATTCCTTACGATCGTTCAACGCTACCATTTCTGCCGCTTTGTCACTTTTTGGAAAATACTTAGCGTAGTTAAACAGACCTAGGGTAATTTCTGCCTCCATTTTCTCAATCACTTTCTCCAGCTTCTTGCGATTCGCTGGCGTGTCTGTCAGGTTTGTCGTCTCCCGGCAGCGTATGCCCATATAGTAAAAATCGACAAATAGCATGTTGCTCCCTTTGCGTGTTCTGATACTAGCCATCCTATTTCTCCTTATTGCAATGCCATGGCGTTGATGCTACCAGCAATACCAGTGCGCATATCTTTTTCAATTTCTTCCCAAACGTATAAAATCTTACGACCACCGAACGGACGTATATAATGAATGCCTTCGATGAGAACACTGTCCTTAAGCTCATTACGAATCGTACGAGGGTTGTATTTGATGAGCTCAGAAAGCTCTTGGGTAGTTAGGTAGGTATGTGACATAATAAATTCCTTGTAAGCCAATTAAATAACTATATTGTTTTATCGAGATAACAAATAATTCTATAAAAGTAATTTGTTGTTCGATAGAAGTACTTTACTAGCTATTGTTAGTCGATGCAAGTACTTTTTAGTCTATTAAGGAATTATTAATGATTTTATGTAATTTACCAGTGCTACTAGCCGAACGACGTATGAAGGTAGCAGATCTAATAAGAATGACGGGAATTAGCAAGTCGACAGTGCACAAGATCTATAACGAACAGACTTCAAGAATAGATTTTGACACTATGGACAAAATTTGTGAGGCACTAGATATTGAAGTAGGTGATTTATTTACTTATGTACCTAACGAGCCGCTAGATAAAGAAAAGTAAATTAATTTTAAGATGGTTTTAGGAAAGTTAAGGTGGAGGTCGAAAGTGCTATTCTGAAGGAAAGGCGAAATAGAGAGAAGGCACATTTTGGGCACAACTTGGGCACACAGAGTTTTTGATGCAGTTTAATTAGGGTTGGAAAAGTGAGTGTTCTACTTGGTGTCAATGTTCTTTTTCCGCTACAGCCCATATTTTACGGACAAAAAAAGCCCCAATCTTAAGATTGGGGCTTTCTAAATTTGGTAGGCATAAGCAGACTCGAACTGCTGACCTCTACCATGTCAAGGTAGCGCTCTAACCAACTGAGCTATACGCCTATTTAGGTTGAGTATTCTATCAAGTTCCCACTATTTTGCAAGCCTTTTTTCTAATAAAACTGCCTTATTATTGTGATCTTGCGATTTAGCTTTGTATCGACAGTCAAATAAGGATTTTTATGTAGTTTTAATTGCTATAATAGAATTATCATTTAGTTTTTATTGTCAATAGCGATAAGTCTCTTGGTACTGGGCAGTCTAGTAACACTATTGCAGATAATAGAAAAACATCTTTGATAATAATCAAATAGTATCTAATAAAGTTAAGTTAACAGTGAAAGGGTTAGGAGCACCGTATGGGCTTATTGGTCGATGGGCACTGGCAGGATAAATGGTATGATACAGCATCTAGCGGTGGACGCTTTGAGCGAGAAGATGCAGGCTTTAGAAATTGGGTAACGTCAGATGGTAGTGTTGGTCCATCGGGTCAAGGTGGCTTTCAAGCCGAAGCCAACCGTTATCATTTATATGTCTCTTTGGCATGTCCATGGGCAAATCGCACCACGATTTACCACAGACTCAAAGGTCTAGAAGATATTATTTCGATGTCTGTGGTTCATCCCTTTATGGGCGATAAAGGTTGGACGTTTGCAGAGGATGTAGGTGTTGTCACTGACCCTATTATCAATGCAAGTTATTTATATGAAGTTTATCTCGCGGCAAAGCCAAATTATACGGGACGGGTGACAGTACCGGTATTATGGGATAAAAAGACCAATACCATCGTCAGCAATGAATCTGCTGAGATCATTCGTATGTTTAACTCAGCTTTTGATGACGTTGGGGCAGTAGCTGGCGATTTTTTACCATCCGATGCAATAATAGAAATTGATGAGATAAATACGTTTGTTTATGATGCTATCAATAATGGCGTCTATAAAGCTGGTTTTGCGAGCACGCAAGCTGCTTATACAGAAGCGGTCGTTGCGCTATTCGCTGCGCTAGATACGTTAGAGGTGCGTTTGGCAGATCAACGTTACTTAATAGGTAACACAATAACTGAGGCGGATTGGCGCTTATTCACGACCTTAGTGCGTTTTGATGCCGTTTATGTTGGACATTTTAAATGTAATATTCGGCGCATCGTTGATTATCCCAATCTTTGGGGCTATCTGCGTGATTTGTATCAAGTATCGGGTATTAAAGACACCGTGAATATGGAACATATCAAAGCACATTATTACACCAGTCATGCAACGATTAATCCAACTGGAGTGATACCGGCTGGTCCTATTATTGACTTTGATAAGCCGCATGGGCGGGCACATTTATCGAGTGCTATTTTATAAAATGCTGTTTGAGTTTTTGGGATAAAGAAATAAAAAACCGTACCCGCTGCTATAAAGTCGCGGGTGCGGTTTTTTTAGTCTAGTCGGTCCTAAATAAAAGAAATATAAATATAATAAGGTACTACTGGGGTTAATTTTTCTTGCTTGCTGTGCCTACGCAGACAGAGGCTGCGAATAATTAGCCCCAGTAGTTCTGTACCCTTTTAAAAGTGGATTAACTATATATATAAATATGCTGATATTAAGCGTTATTCAGCTGTCTTGCCGCTTCTAATGCAAAATATGTCAAGATACCATCGGCACCTGCACGGCGGAAGCCAATTAATGACTCTAAAATGACGGCATCAGTCAGCCAACCGTTTTGAATCGCTGCCATATGCATGGCATATTCACCAGAGACTTGGTAGGCAAACGTTGGTACGCCAAAGGTGTTTTTGACTTCACGGATTAAATCCAAATATGGCTGACCCGGTTTAATCATCACCATATCCGCGCCTTCATTGATGTCCATGGCAACTTCGTGTAGCGCTTCAGCACGATTACCAAAGTCCATCTGATACTGCTTCTTATGCCCACCTTTTAAATTGCCCGCACTACCGACCGCATCACGAAACGGACCGTAATAAGCAGAAGCGTATTTTGCTGAATACGCCATGATAGCGGTATTCACAAAACCTTCAGCTTCAAAGGCATCACGCATCGCCTTGATACGACCATCCATCATGTCACTGGGTGAGATGATATCAGCGCCAGCACGTGCATGGACGAGCGCTTGCTTGACCAATACTTCAACCGTTACATCATTAACGACATACCCTGATTCATCCAGCAAGCCATCTTGACCGTGTGAGGTATAAGGGTCCAATGCCACATCGGTCATGACGACCATCTCTGGCACAGCATCTTTGACCGCTTTTACCGCACGTGCAGTGAGAGCGTTTTCATCATAAGCAGACCTACCATCAGGGGTTTTTAGTGAATTATCAATCACTGGGAAGATATCGATAGTTGTGACGCCTTCGCTCAACAAGTCTTTGGCGTGCTTAATGAGCAGGTCTATCGACAAGCGCTCAACCCCCGGCATACTAGCGATTTGTTGGCGCTCGTTAGTACCTTCTAATACAAAAACGGGGGCGATAAAGTGCTTGGGATGCAACTCAACTTCGCGAATCATTGCCCGTATATTGTCGTTATAACGCAAACGACGTAGGCGAGTTTCAGGGAATTGGCGGTTAAAAGTATAAGTCATATTGTTTCCTTATCTGAATGGCAATCACGGTTATTTTTTTAATTACTGAAATTTTTAATGAGGTTACTACTAAGGTTTTTAAAAAGGTACGTCACACAATGTCGATACTATACCCAATACCAGCTATGAAAAGCAAAAGCACTATAAAAAGCAAAAGCCCTATCGACTTACTATAATGAGTCGGTAGGGCTGATTGTAGTTATCGACTATCAACGCGATAAAAGTACGTTACACGCTTAGGGCTTTATAAAGATTTATGGCTCAATAATCTGCGTGACTGGTACTTGCTCGACATTGCTTTCAGGAACAGTGGTTTCTTCAACAATCACCCCGAGAGCAGCATCAGTCTTGCCATCATTATTGATATCGACCACAGCCGTTGGCTTAAAGGTCGATTTTTCTACTGGCTGTGCCTGTTTAATGGCGAGGGCTTCTTGAGCAGAAACCACACGCGCAGAACTTGCCGCATCGATAGCATCAGTAGCTTTTGCCTTGTTACTATTGGCAGCTGCATTGACTACTTGTACCAGATTTCTATGTTGCGGTACAGGAATCACGGTAGGTACATCTAGATTGGCACCGCCACCCAATACTTGATAAAGCTCGATTTGGCTGATGATTTTCTGCAGCTCTAAATCCAAAATGCCTTGCTGTGTTGAAAATAACGAACGCTGAGCATCAAGAACGTCTAAATAGTTTGAGATACCTGCTTTAAATCGCGCATCAGCAATCTGATACGTTTGCTCAAAGTTGTCTTGCAAACGATACTGCGCCTCTAACTGCTCGCCCAAAGTTGCACGGGTGGCTAAGACATCAGACACTTCACGGAAAGCTGTTTGAATTGAGCGCTCATAGCCTGCAAGGGTCTGCTTACGCTCGATTTGTGCCACATCATAATTGGCATCTAAACGACCAGCATCAAAGATAGGAACACTAATACTTGGACCGAATGACCAGCCGACAGAACCACTTTTAAACAAGTCATTTAAACTGCCGCTGCTTAAACCAACATTACTGGCTAAGCTGATAGAAGGGTAGTAAGACGCACGCGCCACTTCGATATTCGCACCAGCTGATTTTAGATTATATTCTGCTTGCAACACATCAGGACGATAGCGTAGCAGCTCACTTGGCAAGCCAGCACTAAATACCTGCTGACTTGTGATATTACTGACCGCAGGCGTTGGAATCAGATTGGTTGGAATCGGTCCACCAACTAAAAACTGCAATGCATTACGTGATTTTAAAATACTGCTTTGGGCACGTAAAACGGCAAGTCGGGCATTTTCAAGTGAGGCGCTAGATTGCAAAGAGGGCAGCTTAGGATCAATACCGGCTTCAAAGCGTTTGCTAGCAATAAATAGCGATTTCTCACGGCTCTCTACAGTCGCTTCTGCCAGTTGTAGCTGCGCCAAGCTATAGCTCAAATTGGCATAGCTTTGAGCAATGTTACTAATCAGACTGATCTGGGTCGCGTCTTTTGCCGCTGTCGTTGATAAAAAGTTCTGCAACGCTTGATCTTTTAAGCTGGCAATTTTACCCCAAAAGTCGAGCTCATAATTGGTAAGACCAAGGTTAACGTTATAGTTATCGCCTGTTTGTCCGCGTTGACGCGCGCGTGAATAGCCAGCATTACCATCAATGCGAGGTAGATCATTGATATCAGTAATTTGATATTGTGCACGGGCTTTTTCAATCGCTAAACGAGCACTTTCAAAGTCTTTATTGTTCTCTAAACCTAGAGCAATCAGACCCTTTAAACGCTCATCGCTGTAAAAGTTCTGCCAGCGTTGACTAGCAAGACTGGCTTGCTCAGCGCTACTAACGGTCTCTTTATCAAACGCGCCATAGGTTTGTTCGATCGGAATATTAGGCACCGCCAATATAGGACGTGTATCAGCCTTTGGAATGGTATTACAAGCCGCCATGCTGAATGCCAAAGCCGTTAAGCCAAGCAAACGACCGCTATTTTGGCGAACGCGGGCAGTCAAAGAGACTGCCTTAGTTGCTGAGTTGGGGGTAACAAAATAACTTAAACTCATTGTGTATTATCTCCAAAGCTTGCAGGCTGAGCTCTCTTAGAGAGCGTCATGTTTTGCATATCGTCGTCAACGTGTATGATCGGTGGCTCATTATACTCTGTTGGTCCAACTGGACTGTCTGGATTGTTCGGATTAGAGCCGCCAGGCGTACTCCCACCATTATTTGGCTTATTGTTGTCATACTTGTGAGGGAACACACTGCGTATCCAGATGTAGAACATCGGGATAAAGAAGATGCCTAAGAGGGTCGCCGTTACGACGCCGCCAACCACACTGGTACCAATGGCATTTTGACTGCCTGAACCTGGACCGCTCGCCAAGAATAATGGCACAACACCTAGACCAAAGGCAAGCGAGGTCATGATAATGGGGCGCAGACGTTGGCGTGCTGCTGTCATGACTGCCTCTTTTAGACTATAGCCTTCCTCTTGATGCTCTTTAGCAAACTCGATAATCAAGATGGCGTTTTTGGCCGATAGACCAACCACCGTCAATAGACCTACTTGCAGGTAAATATCGTTGGCGAAACCTCGTAACCACGTAAATATGACTGCCCCTAATACCCCAAGTGGAATGACCAGTAGGACAGAGAAGGGGATAGACCAGCTTTCATACAAAGCGGCCAAACATAAGAATACCACTAAGATTGAAAGCGCGTAGAGCATCGGTGCTTGCGCGCCTGACTTTTGCTCTTCTAGTGACATACCCGTCCACTCGTAACCGACACCCTCAGGTAGCTTTTCGATCATCGCTTCCATCGAGCTCATCGCTTCACCAGTACTTAGACCGGGCGCAGCACTACCTTGGATGTTCATAGACGGTAAGCTGTTGTAGCGAGTCAAACGTGGTGAGCCTGATTGCCATTCACTGGTCGAAAAAGCATTAAATGAGATCATATCGCCCATTTCATTTCGTACGTACCATTTACCAATATCATCCGGATTGGTGCGGCTACTCGCTTCACCTTGAACAAAGACGCGTTTAATACGGCCACGATCAATGAAGTCATTCACGTAGCTTGAGCCCCAAGCGGTGGAGATAACGCTATTGATATTACCTAGTGACAAGCCATAAGCGGCGGCTTGCTCTTGGTTGATATTCACCTTAAGCTGCGGTGAATCTTCCTGACCGTTAGGGCGTACACCAGCGACTTGATCGTTTTGCGCTGCCATGCCTAGCAGCATGTTTCGTGCTTCAAGTAGCCCGTCGTGACCAAGGTTACCATTATCTTGAATCATTAAATCAAAACCACTGGCGTTACCAAGTTCGGTAATGGCTGGCGGTACAATCGCAAAAACTTGCGCTTCATTTAATTGAGTAAAGAAGTAACCCATTGCTCGACCAGCAACAGCCTGAGCGGTGTTCTCATCACCGGAACGCGCTTCCCAATCTGACAAGCGAACGAATGCCAGTCCCATATTTTGCCCTTGACCTGCAAAGCTGAAGCCTGCAATGGTAAAGACGGAGGCGATATTATCAGCTTCTTGTGTGGTGTAGTAGTTACTCACTTTATCGAGCACTTCTTGTGTTTCATCTAACGTCGAACCGGCAGGAAGCTGAACCAAGGTAAACATAATACCTTGATCTTCTTCTGGTAAAAATGAGCCGGGAATACGTAAGAATACCACCACCATGACGCCAATAATGGCCGCATAACCAATCAAATATAACCATTTGAAGCGAAAGCTTTTACCGACAAAGCCTTCGTATGAATGACTAAGCTTAAAGAATGAGCGGTTAAACCAGCCAAAGAAGCCTTTTTGCTTTTCTTCGTTGCCTTTTTCATGGCTCTTGCCACGTTTTAATAAGGTCACGCATAGCGCAGGGGTGAAAACAAGGGCGACAATGGCTGATAACACCATAGCAGTAATCAAAGTAATGGAGAACTGACGGTAAATTACGCCCGTTGAACCCCCGAAGAAGGCCATCGGTACAAATACTGCTGATAGAATCAAAGCAATACCGATAACAATCTTACTAATCTCACCCATCGATTGAATGGTCGCATCTTTAATAGAAATATGAGGATCTTCTTCTAAGATACGTTCAACGTTCTCTACCACAACGATCGCATCATCGACCAATAGACCGATGGATAGTACCATCGCAAACATGGTCAGCACGTTGATACTAAAGCCCGCTACATAAAGCACTGCAAACGTGCCCAGTAAAACGACAGGTACGGCAAGCGTTGGAATAATAGTTGCACGCCAGTTCTGTAAAAAAATGAACATGACGATAAATACCAACACAATCGCCTCAATGAGGGTCATGACGACTTGTTCGATAGACAAGCGTACGAATGGCGTGGTGTCATAAGGAACGACTGAGGCTAGACCAATTGGGAAGTTTTTTTCTAGCTCCGCCATACGTGCGCCAACGGCTTCACGAGTCTCAAGCGCGTTAGCACCACCTGCGAGTGAAATACCCAAAGCGGCAGCTTCTTGACCGTTATATAGCGATACTACACTATAGTCTGCACTACCGATTTCGACATCTGCCACATCGCCTAAGCGTACTTGGGCACCTGAGGTATCTGTTTTTAACAGAATATTTTGGAATTCTTCAGGTGTTTGTAGATAGCTTTGCACTGTAACGGTGGCATTGATAACCTGTTGATCGGTATCAGCAGGTGCTTGACCTAGCTGACCAGCAGATACTTGCGCGTTCTGCGCTCGTATTGCATTGACGACATCAGACGGTACCATGTTATAGCTGCGTAGGCGTGAAGGGTCAAGCCATACACGCATCGCATAGGTAGAACCGAAGACTTGAACTTCCCCCACACCCTCTACACGACTGATCGAATCGACGACATTGGAATTAATGTAATCGGCAATATCCGCTCGATCCATAGTGCCATCTTCAGAAATAAATGCTTGCACCATCAAAAAGCTGCTAGACGATTTATTGACGTTGACGCCCTGACGCTGAACAGACTCAGGCAAGGAGCTCATCGCTGCTTGCAGTTTGTTCTGTACTTGTACTTGTGCGGTATCAGAATCAGTACCATTCTCAAAGGTAAGCGTCACTGAGGCGCTACCATTTGACGAGCTCGATGACGACATATACATCAGACCATCAAGACCCTTCATACGTTGTTCAATGATCTGTATGACTGAGTTCTCGACAGTTTGTGCGTTAGCACCAGGATAGCTGGCACTGACTGAGATGGTCGGTGGTGCAATACGTGGATACTGCTCGATCGGTAGGTTAATAACCGATATTATCCCGATAAGCATGACTAAAATAGCCATCACCCATGCAAAAATAGGGCGATCAATAAAAAAACGTGACATAGTAAATCCCTAAGTCTTCCTAGCTTTGAATGGAATTATTTGGCAGCTGATTGTGCAGCTTGCTGCGGTGTTTTGGCAGCAGCCTCTTTTGCAGCAGGCGCAGGGTTTGGATTTTCTAATGGCTTCGCAATAACCTCTTGTTCAGGCTTCACTTTTGCGCCACCAATAATCACGACTTTGTCGCCAGCTTGAAGACCGTCAGTGACTACCCATTGTCCTTGATAAGTACCATTAATCGTGACCGGACGAACTTGGATTTTGTTGTTTTCATCGACGATATAGACTTGCGTTTCACTCTTAGGTGTACGTGTGACTGCGCTTTGCGGAATTAATGCCGCATTGGTAATGACGCTTTGGGTTAAGCGCGCAGTGACATACATACCGGGTAATAAGATATTGCTGTTATTTGGGAAGATGGCACGTAAGGTCACTGCCCCTGTTGATTCATCGACTTTCGCCTCTGACAATGCCAACTCGCCACGTACAGGATAGGTTGAACCATCCTCTAACACCAATTCAACTGAATTCATACCAGTTTTTGCTTTGCCTGCAGAGATCTGCTGACGCAATTTAAGCAGTTCAGAAGATGATTGACTGATATCGACATAGATAGGATCTAGGCGTGAGATAGTTACTAAAGGAGTAGGTTGACCTGAGCTAACCAATGTACCGGCAGTGACGCTAGAACGATCTGTACGACCTGAGATAGGCGCACGTACGATGGTACGATTGAGATCTAAAGTGCTCGCTTGCAACCCAGCCTTCGCCGTTTGGATACCTGCTTTTGCGCTTTCAATACCGGCTTGTGATTGACCGATAGCAGCATTGGCGCTTTGGACAGCTGCTTGTGCAGTACGCACAGCGGTTTGTGCTTGATCGTATTGCTGCTTTGAGATGGCATCAATAGCCACCAAACCTTGCAGACGTTGCAAATCATTTTGTGCTTGTGATAATGACGCTTGACGGCTGGCCAAATCCGCTTTTGCATTGGCATTATTAGCCAATGCCGTCTGATAGTTGGCTTCTGCTTGGGCTATTGCCGCCTGACCACTGGTAATAGACGTCGCATAGTTATCCGTATTGATGCGATATAAAGGTTGACCTTTTTTGACGTTGCTGCCCTCACGGAACAACACTTCGTCGATAATGCCGTTTACCTGTGGGCGGACGTCAGCGGTTTGATAAGCCGCTGTACGTCCAGCAAAAGTCTGTACTTGTGGTACGGTATCAAAAGTAACAGTCTGAACGTTGACGACGGAGGGCGGCATTTGTTGCTGTGCCGCCGCCGCGTCGCCAGCGGCATCCTCTTTTTTGTCACAGCCAACCAGTACAGCTCCAGATAGTACAGTTGCTATTACAAGCGCAAGATAAGAGTGCTTCATCAATGTCCTCGGCAATATAAATATCATATAATAATAAATAGTGACAATATAAAAAGTTTATGGATACATCTTAACGTAGAAAATATAAAAAACTATTAGGCATTTATCGTTATCACAGTACATTGAATGCTCAATAACCGGATAAGTAAATTTAATAAGAGATTATAAACTATAGGGTATACCCCACAGTCAAGGCGAAAAAAACCGTTTCTGGCGGCTATCATTGCCGTTTATGATAATAAAAGATTAGAACCTATTGAAAACACAAGCATTACGCTAAAAATGAAGGGCAAAATTTACATTGGTTAGTTAGTGATAACATTGTTAAATTTTGTTTATTTAAAAAATATAGAAGTGCATTATTAATAAAGGGAGACACATAAGAAGCAATATTTAGTCTGTTCAGAAAAACATTGCTATAGCAATAATTAAGTAAAAATTTAGCAATAAAAACATTTAACTGCTTATATCAATATAAGCAGTATCGATTTGAGTCTTATCAATGTAGTAGCAATATAAATAATAACTAAGCGTTGTTATTTGATAATTATAATAAGCGAGCACTGGCAAGTTCAGTCAACTGGTATAGGCCCTGACGATAGCGATTATCCGGCAAACTGCCGAGTGCTTGTTGGGCAAGCTTTGTTTCTTCTAAAGCCCGCTGTTTACAGTAATCTAGTGAGCCTGAATGGCGTACTAAGGCGATTAACTGTTCTGCATTGGGGGTTTTGCCCGTTTGGACGGCGATACGCAGCTGCTCATAGCCTTCTTTGTTGCTGTCTTTGAGTAGTTCGAGTGCTTTAATAGTAGGTAGAGTAGGTTTGCCTTCAGCTAGATCATCGCCGAGATTTTTACCCATCAGCGCACTATCGCCACTGTAATCAAGCACGTCATCGACAATTTGAAAAGCATTGCCAAAGTGCTGACCAAAATCAGCCAATGCTTGCAAATGCTGCGTTTGACCTTGCAAAATCGCAGCGCCTTGAGTTGCCATCATAAATAATCGTGAAGTCTTACCATCGATGATATTGAGGTAATCTTGCTCAGTTGCTTCAGGATTATGCTGATGCTGCAGTTGTAATACTTCACCTTCAGCAATATCACAAGTACCGTCTGAAAACACTTGCAATAGTGGCAAGCTTTGAAAGCCCACTAACAAATTAAAAGCGCGAGCAATCAAATAATCGCCGACCAAGACAGCTGTCGCATTATCCCAAGTGGCATTGGCAGTAGGCTTACCACGGCGCTGTCCTGATTCATCAATCACATCATCATGTACCAAGGTTGCCGTATGCAGCATCTCAGTAATCGCTGCCAAATGCATGGCTTGCTTCGATGGCTCATCATTAAGCATTCGCGCGCATAACAAGGTAATTAATGGGCGCATACGTTTGCCGCCAGCGTTAATCACGTGCTGTGAGACATTCATCACCAGCTTAACTTTGGAATTAAGGCTGCCAAACACTTGTTTGTCCATAATATCGAAATCATCAGCCACAATGCTCTGGATATCAGCATAGGTTGGTGTAGACGATAGATTGATTAATGGCGCAGCGGTTTTAGATAAAGGAGTACAAGTCATAATAGATAATCATACCAATAAAAATAAAGAATATTTTAATAGCGATACTTTTAATAGTGATACTTAGCAAAGCCAGCGTTTTATGCATGATAGCATAGCTGTCTAGTGATATTGTTGATTTAAGTATAGCAAAATACGATACGGCGCTTGAGGTTCAGGCGAATATTACAGCGTTTATTATGGTGAAAATCAGCAAATCACTGGTAAGTAGCTATTAGCAGCTAAGTGATCTAAACAACGATGACTAATGAATAGATACTTATTACATGTCTATTTACAAAAAACTGTAAGTATCTGATTAGATAAGCTATAATAGCCGCTGTTGGATTTTAACCACTATCTCTGCGTGTTATTAGGCAGTCATTGATTAATAGCGATATACATTGCGCTGATTAATCAATGACATTGTGTCTGATACGAGTATAGATTTTTGGTATCACCACCATACAAAAACAAGAGGTGCGGCTTGCTTTTATCAGCAAAAAGCCGTAAAATCTTGCCTTTAATTTTTCCCTGTCGTGTTCGTCGTCGAAGTGTTGGTATGATATCAGCCACGGCACACGGGTTAAACGGAGTCATACAATGTACGCAGTAATCAAAACTGGTGGTAAACAGCACCGTGTAGTCGTTAATGAATTGCTTAAAGTTGAATTACTTAAAGCAGAAACAGGCGAAACAATCAAATTTGAAGATGTGTTGATGATTGTTGATGGTGAAACTGTCAAGATCGGTCAGCCTATCGTTGAAGGCGCTAGTGTTGAAGTTGAAGTTGTTGAGCATGGTCGCGGCGAAAAAATTCGTATCGTCAAGCACAACCGTCGTAAGCATTATCACAAAGAGCAAGGTCACCGCCAATGGTATACCTTGTTAAAAATCAAAGCGATTAATGCTTAATTAACGATTGTCAGTTTATTGATGATTAATAACGCACTAAAAGCTTAAGAGTTGTCGCATTAGCGATAAGTCACATTAACAAGGAGATTTTCTCATGGCACATAAAAAAGCTGCCGGTTCAAGCCGTAATGGTCGTGATTCAAACCCAAAAATGCTAGGCGTAAAAATCTTTGGCGGTCAAGCCATCGTCGCTGGTAACATCATCGTTCGTCAACGTGGTACAGAATTCCACGCCGGCGAAGGTGTTGGCATGGGTCGTGACCATACTTTATTTGCACTAAATGACGGTGTGGTAAAGTTTGCGACCAAAGGTAAATTTAACCGTCGTTATGTGATGGTTGAAAGCGCCTAGTTGCCCATCTAGATTGTTTTATCTTTTAGATAAAATAATTTGATGACTAAAAAAGCCCTTATTACCGTTTGGTAGTAGGGGTTTTTTATGCTTATAAGCTTATGTTAACCACTGATTAAAATGGTTAAAACTACAATAAAGGCTATTTATTACTTTGTAACTGTTGTATTTACAAGCCTGTATGCCAGCAGTAGTAATGATTGCAAATCATGACTAGGCGCGTAATAAAAAAACTGGCACACTGTCCTCATTGTTTTATCACACCGGTTTTGTACTCGTATGATAAACATTTACCGAAAACAAAAATTTGATAAAACGTTTTATTTTTATGCTATTTTGCATTTTTAGAGAGGATTTATAATGACTTTACTGACTAATCAATCGACTAAACAGACAACAACGCTAAAACAAAAGATGATGGGCGGAGCATTGGCAGGCGTCTTAATGACTACGCTTGGCGTCGCAGCGCCTATGATGGCGATAACGCAATCGGCGACAGCAGCGCCAGCTGACAATATAACGGCAGCTAAGCGCTTAAATAAGCTTTTAACCAATACTAAGAGCATGACGGCCAACTTTAGCCAGACGACTAAGGGCGCTAATAGCGGTACGTTCAGTGGTACGATGAGCGTACAACGTCCAAATAATTTCCGCTGGGAAACCAAATCTCCATCAGAGCAGCTGATTGTGGCAAATGGTAGCTCGATGTGGGTTTATGATAAGGACTTGGAGCAAGCCACTAAACAAAACGTAGACAGCCAAGTGGGTAATACGCCAGCGCTATTACTATCAGGTGATCCAAGTAAAATCGATAAGAACTTTAAAATCACCCAGCCATATGCCAATAAAAACTACTATGTGCTGTATCCAAAGTCAGATAGTGCTAGCTTTAAGAGCTTATCAATGAGCTTTAGCGGTGGTAAGCCTGTGATGATGGTGTTAAATGATAGCTTAGGACAGACTACCTCTATTAGGTTTAGCGGTATCAAAATGAACCCAAGCATTAGTAGCAATCAGTTTAAGTTTACGCCGCCAAAAGGTGTTGATATTATCAATCAGTAGAAGTAATCAGTATTTTATTTATTAAACTAGCTGATTAGAATAATAAAAAGGACATACCTAATAGGTGTGTCCTTTTTTATTGAGCAAGAGTATTTTATCGGATTTATTTAGGAGGATGCTCTGATACTGTCTATCTCTGGCATGGGCGGTAGTTCATCTAAATGGCTCAGTCCAAAAGCATCTAAGAATTGAGACGTAGTATGCAGTAATGCCGGACGCCCTAAAGTTTCTTTATAACCATTTTCTTCAATCCAGCCTTTATCAAACAATTGACGCAATATGTTGCTCGATAGCGTCACGCCGCGCACATGTTCTATATCGCTACGGGTCACCGGTTGCTTGTAGGCGATAACGCTCAAAGTTTCTAGCAAGGCTTGGCTGAGACGTTCTTGACGCTGGGGAAAGACACTCTGTATTAAGGCGCTATGGCTATCAGCGATTTGCAAGCGATAACCACTGGCAGTATGATGCAAACTTAATACGCCAAGATTTAAGCGTTGCTTTAGCAGTTCTAGTGCCTGCTCTAACTTATTAGTCGTCAAGGAGAGATGTTTTTTTAAGTGATTAGTAGTTAAGGGTGCTTCTGAAGCATGAAGTAAAACTTCAATCTGTTTGCTTATGTCTTCAATAGATAGTAGGTGGTCTTTAGGGTCGTCTATATCTGCCATTTCAATATAATCTTCTTCAGTTTAATGATTTTAGACTTACTATAAAGCCAGTTAGGATTATGCTAACCATTCTAACGTCAATTTTCCGAGTAAATCGCTATGAGTCGGCAGGCTGATATCAGCGTTATTTGCTGTGTTAACACGACTGTCCGTATTATTAGCAACCACACCAATCAGTTGGCGCTTGATTAATTCAAGCACCGCGACAAAGCTGACCACCACACCTATTTTTCCTTGGGCTTTATCTAATAGTTCATAAAAAGAGCGCGTGCCGTCCATACTCAGTTGGCGACTGATACTAGCGATACGATCAGCAAGTGGCACAGCATCGACCTTGATGCTATGCATCTGATAGTCGGGTTGCAACTGCATCTTAAACAAGCTATCAATCAATAGAGTAGGTGAATAGTTTGGCAGCTCAGCATTCATGATGTCTTGGCTTGGCGGTCTGACCATCGCCAAAAACACATCGCGCTCAAGTCGAATTAAATTGTCTAAACGTTGACTGGCAGCTTTGACTTGGGCGTATTCTTCAAGACGCTCAATCAGCTCAGCTTTTGGATCACGCTCATCGGTAGGTGTTTCTGGTTTAGGAAGTAACAACTCAGTCTTGATCGCAATCAAGGTTGATGCCATTAGTAGATAGTCACCGGCCAACTCAAAATGATTGGTGTCCAATTCACTGATATAAGCCAAATACTGCTCTGTAATCGGTAATATCGGCATTCGTGTCAAATCAACGTTGTTTTTCTTAACCAAATACAATAAAAAGTCTAATGGCCCTGCAAACTGCTCAAGCCAAATAGCAAACGCTTGCGGCGGTACATACAGATCTTCTGGCAAATGCTGTACAGGCGTCTGATAGATACGCAGAGACATATCATGAATCTCTGCGCTAGACTCAATTAATCGCTTACTTTGCATGATAGCAATCTATGGTCATCATAAATAATAATTTACTTAAGTTTGGCAAGTGGGCGGATACCAATAGCGCGGCGGGTCTTATCTAGTTGCTTACGACTATGACGGCGGGCTTTTTCTGCACCCATCTGTAGGATTTCTTCTAGCTCTTTTGGATTTGCCATCAGTTCCTCATAACGTGCGCGGAATGGGGCAACTTCATTATTGATTTTATCAAACAACGCTTGTTTGGCATCGCCCCAGCCAATACCAGCGGCAAACTGCGCACGCATATCGGCAATCTCAGTAGGCGTTGAAAAGGCTTTATAAATCTCGAAAATAGCAGAGTCACCAGGGTCTTTTGGCTCAGCAGGCAACTGCGAGTTGGTGACGATCTTCATGATGGCTTTATGCATCTGCTTTTCAGCACTAACTTGTGGATTTAGATCACCAAATAGGGGAATGGTATTGCTATAGCTCTTACTCATCTTACGACCATCAAGACCTGTGAGTAGTGGGATATCGTCATCTACAACAGCAGATGGTAGCGTAAACAGTGGCTTATAGCGATGATTAAAAGTACCAGCAATATCACGAGCCATCTCGATATGCTGAATTTGATCACGACCAACAGGCACATGCGTAGCATTGAACATTAAGATATCGGCTGCCATCAGTACCGGATAGCCGAACAGCCCCATGTTAATACCTTGATCGGGATCAACATCTTCCTTTTCCATATTAATATCGACTGACGCTTTATAAGCGTGCGCACGATTCATGAGACCTTTTGCACATGAGCAGTTCAATATCCAAGCAAGTTCTGGGATTTCAGGCACATCTGATTGCCGATAAAAAGTCACGCGCTGTGGATCAAGACCGCAGGCAATCCAAGTTGCTGCAATGGCTTTGGTCGATTCATGAATAATATCAGGGTCATAACAACCAATAATACCGTGATAATCTGCTAAAAAGAAAAATGCTTCGTCGTCACTGTTTTGGATAGACTGAATCGCTGGACGAATCGCGCCAACGTAATTACCCAGATGTAGGGTGCCAGTCGGTTTGATACCAGTAAGGATGCGTTTGGCTGCTGCTGAGCTATTAATAGTAGGTTGGCTGTCAAAAATCTGATTATTACTCATGGGAAATCCGTTATTTATTGATCAAATTATTATAAATTTATGGTTATATATCTGCTGATAATAGCAAAAAATATTAGCTGTAAATTATAGCAAATTTTGCCAGTGATTTTCGTCGGAATAAAAGCTTACTTATAGATATCTCTACGACCTTCGGGACCATTTTTAAAACGGCGATGGAACCACATCCACTGAGTGGGATCAATACGAATCAAGCCCTCTAGTACTTCATTAACGCGAGTAGCGTCAGCCACTTCGTTATCACTTGGATAGTTCTCTAGCTCTGGCGTAATCGTCAGATGATAATGGGGGCGTTTGCCACGTGGCAAATTATCTGGCGTCTGTCGATAAGTATGCAGCGCCATTACGGCTGGTGGATGCACTTTATTGCCTAAGGTTGCCAATCGCCGCGTTGCCGTCAGAGTTGCTGCTGGTACGCCAAAGAATGGCGCCATGACCCCTTGTTTTAAACCGTAATCTTGATCCGGTGAATACCAAATCACACGACCCTTTTTAAGAGAGCTAACAAGGCTACGCATATCACGGTTGGAGATTTGTTTACTCAGAATACTTGTGCGCCCATTATAAATAAACCAATCAAGCAATGCGTTATTTTGCGGACGATACATACCATCCATTGGGAAGAACTGGGTACAGAGCATACCGCCTAGATCAAGCATCGTATAATGGGCACCCAATAAGATGACCGCGCGACCCTCATTTTGTACATTAACAAGGTGCTGTAACCCTGAGATAGACACTGTACGGGTAAAAACATTCGGACGGAACCAAGCGCATAAGGTTTCAAATACGCCAATGCCCTGATTGACAAAGACTTGCTTTGCCATGAGCTCACGTTCCACTTCTGGCTTTTCTGGAAATGCCAGTTTGAGGTTAATTAAGGTATCACGACGGCGTGAGCCTACGATAGTATAGATCAAAATACCAAGCTTGCGACCGAGCCAAAATTGCCACCGTAGCGGTAGATAAATCAGCGGCAAAAAAATAGCAAATAATAGCCAAATACCCCAATATTTAGGCATTAAAAACTGCCATTCAAAAGGTTTCTTTTCTGCTTGATCGGTCTGCTTATGCGTTTGGGTAATCGTCGGTGTGCCAACAGGTAGAGCCGGAGATTTAGCAGGCGGCTGTATACTTGGTGGCGGCATGCTGCTCTTTGAGGCAGATTTGCTAGGATCGTATTGTTCAGGCGCTTTCATAAGACTGTTACTAGTAATGAAAAGTTATGATTATGATGGGGTAGTAAGCGAGACTTTGCAAGGTGATTTATCCTTTGTTAAGACAGATTTATAGGCAAGATAGTTATATATGAAAATCGTTTTTTATAAAAGCATCAGGCATAAAAAAACCTTATAAGCTGCGGACAGCTTATAAGGTTTTGCAAATCTATTCTTATATTTAATGCTGCAGCTGTTGCTCTGAGATAAAGACAGCAGTTGCAGAAATATAAGAGATAGCTTTGATTAACGTTTTGAGAATTGTGGACGTTTACGTGCTTTACGTAGACCCAATTTCTTACGTTCAACTTGACGTGAATCACGAGTAACAAAGCCAGCTGCTTTTAGAGCAGGTTTGTTAGATTCGTCAAGCTCAATCAATGCACGCGTAATGCCGTGACGGATTGCGCCAGCTTGACCACTAATACCGCCGCCTTTTACAGTGATGTAAAGGTCATAAGCAGTAGGGGTATCAAGTAATTCTAAAGGCTGACGAACAACCATGCGCGACGTTTCGCGACTGAAATACTCATCAAGTGGTTTGCCGTTAACAACAATGCTACCAGTACCTTTCGCTAAAAAGACACGAGCGGTAGAAGTTTTGCGGCGACCAGTTCCGTAATTGCGTTCCATAAGTGTATCCTTAGATGTCTAGTGCTTTAGGTTGCTGTGCTTCATGTGGATGTTCAGTACCCGCATAAAGTTTCAGCTTCTTGATCATCGCATAGCCAAGAGGACCTTTTGGAAGCATACCCTTAACCGCTTTGTGTAGAACATCTTCAGGCTTATGTGCAAGCAGTTTACTGAAGTTGGTTTCTTTAATACCACCTGGGTAGCCACTGTGACGATAGTACTTTTTATCTTGCGCTTTTTTACCCGTTACCGTGATTTTGTCAGCGTTGATGACAACAATAAAGTCACCAGTGTCAACGTGCGGCGTAAAAGATGGCTTATGCTTGCCACGTAAGCGAGTAGCGATTTGAGTGGCTAAGCGACCAAGGGTTTTGCCGTCAGCATCTACGACATACCAGTCATGGGTCACTTCAGCTGGTTTTGCACTAAGTGTTTTCATGATAAAACCTTAAAATTAGAATTCGTTGAGAGTTTAGCTGGGAACGGGGCTCTCAAAAAACAGACTGCACATTATAAGCAGTAGCGCCTACGCTTGCAAGCTGCATTGGGGTTTATTTTCGCCTTATATACATTAAACTGCAGCGTTGGCCAGTTTTTTAGCGGTTTTAAACATTTATAAATTTTATTAACAGAATTCATTAACCGGACAATTATGACGATAATAGACGATAAAGTCCAGCAACAACTTGTCCAACTTTGGTCTGTTTCAGACAATCAAAATACAATGTTTGTGATTCATCGTTTTTTTGCAGCGCTAGCGTGGTATTAAAAACCGTTGCCAGTTGGCTCAATTGCTCATCTAAATCTTTATCCGCTTCTAGGTAGATAAGCGTGTCTGTATTGATTAGATTTTGGGTAAACAAAGTGGTCAAAATAGATTGCCATAAATCCTTAGCATAAGGTGGATCTATAAACACGATATCAAAGGGACGCGGTACAAGCTGCTTTTGTTGTAGAACTTGTTCGGCTGTGCCCTGAATGATTTTATGGTTATCACTATCAAGACGTAACATCTCGGCACTTTGGCGTAGCATTTGAGTTTGGGCGGCATTCATTTCAATAAAAATACAATGAGCAGCACCGCGCGATAAGGCTTCAAAACCTAAGACGCCGCTACCGGCGCAGCTATCAAGCACTTGAGCGTCATGAATATCAGAAATCAGCCAATTAAATAAGGTCTCACGTAGCCGGTCTGGGGTCGGACGTAATCCTTCTGCATCAATAAAACGTACGATACGGCGTTTAAACTGACCACCGATAATACGTACATCACCAGCCGTGATAGATTTGGTTTTTTGATTTTTATTAGGCTTACGCGCGCTTGAAGATTTTTTCATAAAATTAGCTTAGTTATCTACTCTATACTGAATATGTTAGTCAGAAGTCGCTGTCGTTGTAGCGGTTTGAGCCTGTTCTTTTGCGGCTTCTAGTGCTTTGTCTTCTTTTTCACGTATCGCATCACGCATGGCTTTCTCAAATGTTTTTTGCCGTTTAATAACCTTTAGCTGATCAGCAGTGGGCGGCAAAATAGGATTGGTGTCGCGCTGTAATACCCAATAATCAAACAAGGCTCGCCCAATAGGAGCAGCAACGACACTACCACCACCGCCGTTTTCGACCAATACCGCTAGGGCGATTTGTGGATCTTCTACTGGCGCAAAGCCATTAAACCAAGCGTGATCCCAGTGGCGCTTATCCAGCGCGGATTTGTTATAGCTTTTACCCTGAGCAATGGATTTTACTTGCGCGGTGCCCGTTTTACCGGCGATACGATAGCGCGGTGTGTATATACCGCGTCCAGTACCTGCCTTGACCGTTTGCTCCATAGCATCATGCATACGCAGCCAGTCAGATGGTTTGCCATTATAATCAATCTTGCCATCCGGTTTGGTGATGACATCGACTGCTGCCGCACCGTCACTACTTTTTAAGAGATGCGGAGTAATATGAAGACCTTTACTCGCTGTCATGGCCGTTGCATTGGCAATCTGTAGTGGCGTCGCTAAGAAATAGCCTTGACCAATACTGACAGAGATGGTCTCACCCGGTAACCAACCCTTATCGTACGTGTCTTTTTTCCACTTTGGTGAAGGCATAATTCCGGATTTTTCATTGGGCAAGTCAATGCCAGTTTCTTCGCCAAAGCCAAAACGTACCATCCAGTCATGTAAGCGCTGAATGCCCATCTCATACGCCAATTTATAATAATAAGTATCGACTGACATTACGATTGATTTTTTGAGATCGACGGTACCATGACCACCTTTTTTCCAATCACGAAAGCGGTGGGAGTCACCTGGCAGGCTAAAATAACCTGGGTCGTAGATAGTGGTTTCCCAGTTACGTAGACCATAATGAATACCGCCTAGGGCTTCAAAGGGCTTGATGGTTGAACCCGGTGGATAAGTACCTTGTAGGGCACGGTTATAAAGCGGCTGATCCAAATCTTCACGCAGATCATCATAGTCTTTAAATGAGATGCCGGAGATGAAGGGGTTTGGGTCATAACTTGGATTACTGACAAAGGCTAGTACATCGCCGGTTTTGGGGTCTATTGCCACAATGGCACCGCGCCTGCCATCAAGCTGCTGCTGCGCCACAACCTGCAACCCATAATCTAAACTTAAGGTGATGTCGTTACCGGCGATTGGTGGCTTAGTATCGAGTTGACGCAGCACATTGCCGTGCGCGTTGGTTTCTACTGACTGATAACCGGGTTGCCCAAGTAAAATATCTTCATAATAATCTTCGATCCCAATCTTACCGATAAGGTCGGTACCGGCATAGCGATCTTTATTAATTCTCTTCGATTCTTTGTCGTTAATACGTCCGACATAGCCAATAACATGGGCAAAAAGTTCATCATACGGGTATGAGCGTGTGAGCTTACTTTGGATGCTAACACCGCGAAAAAAGGGTTTGCGTTCACTAAACTGCGCCAATTGCGCCTCGGTTAAGTCAATCTTTATGGTTACCGGATCATTTTTACTTTTACTCACACGCGCCAAAATATCGGTGATATTTTCATCCGTCAAATCAAAGATGGGCGCGAGTAATTGTAAGGTACGCTCAGGGTTTTCGACTTCATCAGGGCTGAGCATAGCGGTAAAAACCGGCTGATTGTCAGCGAGGATAACGCCGTTGCGATCATAAATATAACCACGACTTGGTGGGGCAGAAATCAATTTGATGCGATTGTTGTCTGCTTGGGTCGTATATTTATCGTGAGCAAAAACTTGCAGAAATCCATAACGTACTATTAGCCCTAGCAAGCCCACAAATATGATTAATCCAAGAATTAGAATGCGACTGGTAAAAATGCGATTGACCTGTTCGGTATCAGGAGTGAGCGGTTTGTTCATATAAAGTCAGTACCCAAACAGTCAGTGAGACAATAAATCAAAAAGTTATCAAAGGAGGTATTTATGAAGTAGCAGTCGACCATGTCAAATATCATGTAGACAAAGCGAGGTGAGCATAAAGGATAAGCTAAGGACTTTCAACAACATAGCGTGATATAAGAAGCATTTAATATCTGAAATATTATCATCATAGATCTACAAACATCTCGCAAACGACAACGGCAAATTATAACAGATCAAAAGCGATGACGCAGTAGACAGTCATTTATTTTATCGCTGTTATAAAAGGTGGCATCATTATGCATACGACTGTGGTTGGTGACTCATTTCACAATGGATCTAATCACCAAGTAAATTCGAAAAAAGTAGTTATTAAATCGGTTACTGGTCATACGCCAGTAGATTATTTTAAGGATTTTTTGTGCCACAGTAGCAGTGTAAAACGTGTCATCTCTAGTCACAACTTGCCTAGGGTCTACATGTGCTAATGAATGGCAAGTATGCTAAAATCAGGCGATTTATTTTGTAGTAGTTATTGGGGAGAGGGCTTCTTATTGCTAAGCATTGTTAATGTGCTCAGAATATTTGGTCAACATCGATCATCACGGCAAGGATACATAAAGTCATGGATGTAACTTCATTGTGGCAAACAATCGCTGAGCACCCTGAGTTTTTTGCCATGCTTACCATTCCGCCGGTGACAGCATTTGTGACATGGGTTCATGTCTGGATGGCGCTCAAGATGTTGTTTTATCCGATTAAGTTTCGCGGTATACGCATCCCTAATTTCCCATTCTTTGGGCTGCCGGGTCTTGGCTGGCAAGGTATTGTGCCAAGAAAAGCGGGTAAGATATCTGGCGTGATTGTTGATCAGACGCTATCTAAGCTTGGCTCGCTTGATGAGTTTTTTCAGGCTATGGAACCAGATCAGATGGCGCTGTTCATCACTGAGGCGGTTGATAAAAACCTTGAAAACTTGATTGATGAAATTATGCTTGATCATTCGCCAGCACTGTGGGGCAATTTGCCTTATGCACTCAAGCGCCGTGTCTATGCCCAAGCGCACCAAGAGCTGCCAAGTATTATGCAATCTTTGGTGACTGACTTGACCTATCATGTCGAAGATTTGGTCGATATGCGTAAGATGATTGTCAATAAGATGGAAAGTGATCGTCGTTTGATGGTCAATATGTTCTTAAAAGTTGGACAAAAAGAAATCAATTTTATTTGGCATATTAGTGCTTTGATTGGGCTGATTTTCGGCATTATCCAAATGTTTATATTCTTGGTAGTGCCGCAACATTGGACAGTACCATTCTTTGCGGCCATTTGGGGCTTTTTGACCAATTGGATTGCGATTTGGATGGTATTTAATCCTGTAGAGCCGCATTTTATCCGTTATGTGAAGTTTTTTGCGCTACAGAGCCGTTTTCCTTTTATTAAGCCACAATTACCGCATATCGCTCGATATCGACTCCAAGGCGGCTTTATGAAGCGCCAAGAAGAGGTATCTGAAGTATTTGCTGAGATTGTGGTCAAAGATTTGGTGACGCTTGAGAACATCATGAATGAGATGATGTATGGTGACCGCGCTATTGAGACGCGTGAATTGATGAAGTCGCATCTGTATAAAGTCTTAGAGTCACCAGTGATTAATACGACTTTACGATTAGGACTGGGTCGCCGCGAGTTTGGGCAATTAAAAAATACCATCATTGATAAATCTATCGTTGCAACGATGGTGCCACTAAGGGACCCTGAGCTCAATGAAAGTCGTGCCAGTAAGATATTTGGACTGTTTCGTGATCGCATCCGTGCGCTGACGCCTGATGAATTCCAAAACTTATTACGTCCTGCCTTTCGTGAAGATGAGATGACGCTAATTGTGCTTGGCGGCTTGACTGGATTTTTGGCAGGTTGGCTGCATCTGGTATTGGTATTTTTCCCAGCCATGCAGTGATAAGCAATGTTTTATGCTTTTTATACACATCGCATACAGAGTGGATACAGAAACGTGACAAGTTGACGCTAATGTACCATGCTGTAAGCGCCCTAAGCTGCAATGGCTTAGGGCGTTATTTAGATAATAATAATCGCTTAAACTACAAGCAGTAACAAGTACTGGATACTTTCGATTATCCTGCAATACCAATCCCTAAAATAAACAATGACCGTATTAAGGTAAACAAGGTTAGACCGTATGTTAATCACAGAATTGGGTTATTTTGCCGTGCTAGCCGCCTTTATGTTGGCGATTTTGCAGGTAGTATTACCAACGATAGGCGTTATGCGTGACCATGTTGCTTGGCAGCGTTTGGCACCGAGCTTGGCATGGGCGCAATTTGCCGCCATGATTACCTCGTTTGGCGCATTGATGGCAGGCTTTTATTTTAATGACTTTAGCCTTGTCTATGTGTCGCAGCACTCGAATACCTTGCTGCCTTGGTATTATAAGTTATCTGCAACGTGGGGTGGGCATGAAGGCTCCCTGCTGCTATGGATGACTATCATGGCAACATGGTGTGCCTTGGTCTCATACTTTAGTCGTGGTTTGCCATTGTCGATGCGCGCACGTGTATTGGTGATATTAGCCGCTGTACAGATGATGATGCTGGCCATGCTTATCTTTACCTCGTCACCGTTTGACCGCACTTTGCCAAACTTGCCCGTGGATGGTGCTGACTTAAACCCTGTCTTACAGGATTTTGGTTTAATTATCCATCCGCCGATGCTTTATATGGGCTATGTGGGTATGGTAGTGCCGTTTGCGTTTTGTATGG
Source organism: Psychrobacter sp. G (assembly GCF_000418305.1). Lineage (NCBI taxonomy): Bacteria > Pseudomonadati > Pseudomonadota > Gammaproteobacteria > Moraxellales > Moraxellaceae > Psychrobacter > Psychrobacter sp. G. The sequence continues at coordinate 2,099,524 of NC_021661.1, read as the reverse complement.
CAGCATTGTGGGAAGGTCGCTTAGATGCAGTATGGACACGCTGGTCACGTCCATGGGCATTGGCTGCTTGGGGCTTTTTAACCATTGGTATTGCACTGGGTTCTTGGTGGGCGTATTACGAGCTTGGTTGGGGTGGCTGGTGGTTTTGGGATCCAGTAGAAAACGCTTCGCTATTGCCTTGGTTGGCAGGTTTGGCGTTGCTCCATTCACTGGCAGTCACTGAAAAACGCGGTGTCTTTAAAGCGTGGACGATTATGCTGGCCATTTTTGCTTTTGCATTAAGCTTACTTGGGACATTCTTAGTACGCTCTGGGGTTATTACCTCTGTGCATTCATTTGCCGCAGATCCTACACGTGGTTTAGTGATTTTAGCGATTCTTGGCATTATTGTGGGCGGTGGTTTATTGATGTTCGCTGTGCGTGGCTGGCGTCTGACTATTGAGAGTCAGTATCAGCTGATTTCCCGTGAGTCATTTTTAGTCATTAACAATGTCATCATTTTGATTGCGACCTTAGTGGTATTACTTGGTACGCTCTATCCTATCATTGCCGACGCCTTCAATTTAGGTCAGGTATCCGTAGGTCCTCCGTACTTTAATGCACTGTTTGTGCCACTGACTTGGCTATTAATGATAGCAATGGGCATGGGTTCCAATATCCGCTGGAAACAAGACAGTCGCCCGCTCTTAGGCGCTGGCATGGTCATTGCGGCAAGTAGCCTTGTTTTAGCTGCAGTCATTGCCTATTTTGTTAGCCCATTTGCCATGCTCAATATTGGTGTGACGCTAGCGGTGAGCTTTTGGGTATTGTTCTGGATGGTGGTTGATTTTAAAGACAAAACCAAAAATGCCCCAAGCTTATTAAAGGGCTTAGCTAAGCTCCGTTTGAGTTACTGGGGTCAGCAGACCGCTCACATCGGCGTTATTATAGCGGTCATCGGTGTTGCCTTTACTAGTACCTTAAGCATCGAGCGTGATGTGGCATTAAGGATTGGTGAAACGGTTAATGTCCAAGGTTATGACTTTGCATTAACCGATTTAAGAGAGACGAGAGGCAGTAACTTTGATGCAACGCAAGCTGAGGTCACAGTCACTAAGAAGGGCAAGGCAGTAACGATACTTCATCCTGAAAAACGGACTTACATCATTAGTACGATGCCGACGACTGAGGCGGCAATTAATGCCAACCTCATGCGTGACTTGTATGTCGCACTTGGTGAGCCTATCGCTGAGGGTAGCAATCAATGGGCAGTACGTATTTATGTGAAGCCATTGATTCGCTGGATATGGCTCGGCGCTATTATTATGGCATTGGGTGGTCTATTGAGTATGCTTGATAGGCGCTATCGTCTCAAAACAACTAAGACGCCCGCTCAAATTACAGCAAGCAAGTCAGGTTTCGCGACCGTTGCTGACTTAGATGGCAACAATGCGACAGATGCCACGGCAACAATAGGGGAGAAATAAGATGACTCAATCAGAGAAGTCTCCTCAAAAAGGTACTGATAAAAAAGGCAATCAAACGATGAAAAAAAGCCAAATCAGAATATGGTTTTTGATTCCGTTGATAATCTTTGCCGCTTTTATAGTCATGCTGTACTTCCGTTTAGGTCAGCCGACCGAAATCGTAACTAATACCGCTCTTGAGCGTCCGGTGCCCGCTTTTGAGTTGCCGTTATTGTCCGATACCAGCCGTATCATGACCAATGACAACCTGCCAGATCAGCCGTTTTTGATGAATATTTGGGGCTCTTGGTGCCCAACTTGTATCATTGAGCATCCTTTTTTAATGCAGTTAGAGGAACGTGGCGTCAATCTGGTGGGCGTCAACTACAAAGATGATATTGGCGACGCCCTCGGTTATTTAAACCGTGGCGGTGACCCTTTTTCGATGTCTATCCAAGACTTATCTGGTCAGTTTGCCTTAGATTTGGGTTTGACCGGTGCACCTGAAACCTTTGTGGTCGATGGTGAAGGTATTATTCGTCAGCACATTGTCGGTGAGATTAATGAAAGTAATTGGCAGAGCCGTATCACGCCTTGTCTGATGGTGCTCAATGAGGCTGATAAAAGTAATGTCAGCCCTGATCCTGACCAAGTTAAGGAGACGTGCAAATGATTATGATGCCATTAAAATCTATCACGAAAAATTTGGCAAGTTTGATCATTGCTTGTCTTTTTGGCGTGCTTAGTATCAATGCTTATGCCGCCATTGATGTCTATGACTTTGACTCAGTGCAGCAAGAAGCCCAGTACCGTGGTCTTATTGAAGAACTGCGCTGCCCAAAATGTCAAAACCAAAACTTGGCAGGTTCTGATGCGCCGATTGCCCAAGATTTAAAGCAAAAAACCTATGACATGATTAAAGAAGGTCGTAGTGATGGTGAGATTCGCGCTTATATGCAAGAGCGCTATGGCGACTTTATCACTTATAAGCCGCCCGTACGTCCTTCAACGTGGATATTATGGTTCTTTCCGCCATTATTATTAATTACATTAATTGTTGGCTGGTTTTGGCAAAGCAAACGCAGTCAGCGTATTGCGCGTGGTCAAAGTGGCATCTTGGTAGACAGCGCCGCCGCCTTATCAGCAGTAGAAGAAGCGGAACTTGATCGTCTGTTATCACGAGCTGATCGCAATAAAACAGATCATGACATCACAAGCATAGAGGACAAAAAATGACCCTATTTTCTACTTTTGGCTTATTTATTGCCCTAAGCTTACTGATTGCACTCGTACTGGCAGTGATCGTTATCACACCTTGGCTACGAGCTTCAAGGTTACGAGAAAATCCTGTTGACAATCAGCTACTAGACATCAATATCGGTGTATTTCGTGAACGTTTGACAGAATTACAATCAGACAAAGACAACGGCACAATTGATGACGCCCATTATCAAAATCAAAAGATCGAGCTTGAGCGTCAGCTATTGGATGCACAGCGTGAAGTCACCCCAATGGTCGCGCCTGGTATTAAGAGTCGTTTGATTATCATAGTATGGGTACCTGTGCTGGCAGCATTGGCTTATTTCTTGGTCGGTGATCGTACACCAGTATTTGATTTGTGGGCAGCAGAAGACAAAGTTGCCCAAGTGGCGGATAATTTATTGACCGGTAAGATTGACCAGCCACCCGCTTGGGCGATTGAAGATGGTACTCAGTTGATCAGTGCCATGCAGACCAACGTCTATCGTCATGCCGATGACCCTGATCGCTGGATGCGTTTATCAGAGCTATTTTTGTCGTTAGAAGCTACTGACTCAGCGATTGAAGCTTTGTCTCGTGCTTATCGTCTGTCGCCTGATAACGAAGAAATCGCCACCACTTATGCGCAGATTAGCTTTTTTGCTAATAAAGGTCAGCTTGATGCCAATAGCCGCCGTGTGCTGCAAGATGTTCTTGCCAAAAATCCGCAGCACGAAGGTGCGCAAATGCTGATGGCAATGGGCGAGGCGCGCGGTAATAATTTTGAACAAGCGCAAGGTTGGATTAAGCGGTTACGTAAGAGTATTGCTGCCAAACCAGGTGACCATACCCAAGCATTGAGCAGTCTTGATGAGCTAAGTGCCAATGTCACGGCACAAGAGCAGCAAGCATCTGAAGGGATTGAAGTCACCGTCTCTATTGATCGTTCATTGTTGCCACTAGTGAAAGCTGAAGATGTGTTGTTTGTCGCGATACGTGATGTGAAAGGTGGCCCGCCATTTGCCGCCAAGCGTTTACCGATTAGCGTGATTAAGCAAGGCGAAGCAACTGTTAGCCTAAGTGATTTAGATGCCATGATGCCAGAGCGCACATTAAAATCTGCGCGTGATGAAAAAGTTCAACTCGCTGTCATTGCTCGCATCAGTCATAGTGGTACTGCCATTGCCGAGTCAGGTGATCTATCAGGTAATCCTGTGGTGATAAGCGTCGAGCAGAATCAAGTCAATGTGGCCATTAATCAGCAAGTTCCTTAACTCGCTGAGTCCAGAATATCATCCTACATTTAGTGCGCGCTATCGTCTCATCTATGGCGCGCAACCTTCTCTCATGAACAGATAAGTCATCATATGTTGCTGCATCAATACTAAAAATACTTGAGGTTTTGAAAGCCACAAGGTAAGGTAAGCTCTGCAAACCACCAATCCCTAAGTTTTATTAGTCCCAAAATCCTATTTATTAAGGAGAATCGTGTAATGATGCGTATTATTTTGCTAGGTCCACCAGGCGCCGGTAAAGGTACCCAAGCTCAGTTTATTTCTAAAGAATATGATATTCCGCAGATCTCAACGGGTGATATGCTGCGTGCAGCAATCAAAGAAGGCACTGAGCTTGGCAAACAAGCCAAAGACGTGATGAACGCTGGTGGTTTGGTTTCTGATGATCTAATCATTAACCTCGTGCAAGAACGCATCGCTAAGCCTGATTGTGTTAACGGCTGTATTTTAGATGGTTTCCCGCGTACCATTCCACAAGCGCAAGCGCTTGCAGATGCCAACGTGACGATTGATCATGTAATTGAAATCAGTGTACCTGATGATGAAATCGTCAAGCGATTATCAGGTCGTCGCCAACATGCTGGCTCTGGTCGTGTATATCATATTGATCACAATCCACCAAAGCAAGAAGGCATCGATGATGTTACTGGTGAAGCGCTTATCCAACGTGAAGACGATAAAGAATCAACCATTCGTGACCGCTTAGCTACGTATCATGAGCAAACATCAGCCCTCGTTGGCTTTTATCAGAACAAAGCTAAAGAAGGCGGCGATGCACCTAAGTATGATAAGTTCGATGGTACCCAAGGTATTGATGACGTTAAGCAACAAATATTTTCTGCCCTAAAAGGCTAATATTTGTACTGACGCTAGAATATAGCGGATTAATCGAATAGTGTTATGAAAGACCCTGCCGCTAGTAATAGCAATCAGCAGGGTTTTTTAATGGGTCAAAAATAATGACTAATAGCAACATAAATCTAAATGATTGAAAATAAACTCTAAAAATTTCCATAAAAAAACCACTTACTCATAATAAGTAAACGGCCTTTTTATTAAAACGTCTTACTGGTACAGCCAGTAGCGTTTAATTTAAAACTTAAGCATTACCTTCAGCATCAACTTGTGCTTGCTGCTGACTTTGCGCAAAAGCTTGGTCAAAGTTAACTGGTGCAAGCAATAACTGCGGGAAGCTACCACGCGTTACGATATCGCTGATGACTTCACGAGCATATGGGAACAAAACATTCGGGCAATAAGCACCTAGGATTTGACCAATCTGATCTTCTGGGATGTCTTTTAATAAGAAGATACCTGCTTGATGAACTTCCGCGATAAACGCCGCTTCTTCAGCATTTTTCGCAGTGACACTAACGGTCAATACAACCTGATAATGGTCATCGTCCAGTTTTTCGGCATTGCTAGATAGATTAATATCAAGCTCAGGGTTCCACTCTTTGGTGAATACGCCAGCGCCTGGGACTTCAAGTGACATGTCTTTGACATAAATACGTTCTAGTGCTAATTGCGGTTGTGCTTGTTCTTCAGCCATGATAATTCCTCTAAAAGTTGATCAAGTGATTGGGCAAACTGTTATTTTAGTAAAATAGCATTGTAATATAATTCGAGACAAAAGCTCGATATTTTTTATCAAAGCCCTTTATAGCTGTCCCTATCGTTACTTATATAAATGACTCACATATAGACTAGTAAAATAAATAAAGACAGCCAGAATAGCAAGATAGCAAATTAACCCGCTAATAGCTCGTCAAGTTTGCCTTGTTGGTTCATTTGATTGAGCTCATCAAAACCACCGACAAAGGTCTCACCAACGAAGATTTGTGGCACGGTGCGATAGTTATTGGTCTTTTGCATTAAAGCACGGCGATCATCGCTGCTCATATCGTGCATGCCAATCTCTTCATAATCAACGCCTTTTGATTTCAGCAGTTGCTTAGCGTTTGAGCAATATGGGCAGATAGGAGTAGTATAAACTTTAACAGATACAGTCATGATAAATCCTTATTTATAAATGTATAGAGCAATTGTTATCGGATAGGTTATAGGATGGAAAGTAGTATTATAAAATTTGCCTATAGAGGCTGCAATCAAGTAAATCACAAGCCTATATTCTATTATGCTCACTATAAAGTGGGGATAGGCAATATAAATTCAAGCCAAATAAATACAAAAGCGTCGTCATTATCATAAATGCCACATAAAAAAAACACCCTATGAAGAGGTGTCTTTTTTATTCACTACCGATAGATAGTAAGTCATAGTTTAATAAAGCGCGCTATCAAACTACTTATGCAAGCTCGGTTTTGCTTTGACTTTAGTCTTCGGCTTAGTATCCTTTATGCCAACAAGTGGCATTCCAGCAGCTTGCCAGCCACCAACACCGCCTTCTAAGCGATAGACGTTTTCTTTACCAATCATCTGAATGGCAGCACCTGCTTGTACGCCCATATCGCAGATAATAATCACTGGCTGTTCAATCGCACGAATTTCCTCAATGCGGTCTTTTAGCTCAGTAAATGGGATATTGCGACTGCCTTGGATATAACCGGTGACAAACTTCTTTTTGGCACGGATATCGATAAGCTGCGCATTTTGCGAGTTCACCATCATACCAAGGGTATTGGGTGAAATCTTTTTACCGCTACGTTTGTTTTCAATAGCAAAAAATAGCACGGCTAGTACGGCTAATATACCAAATAAAAACGGGTGGTTGCCCACAAATTCCAGCGCACGATCCAAACCATACCTCCAAAAAAATAAGTGTTCTATTACGCTGAGAAGACAGCCTAATGGATTGAACAAGGCGCTATTATACCGATTAGCCTATCCATAGTAAACGTGTGATGGTCATCATCGTGATTAACAGTGGATACGAATTAATAAGGCTCAATAAGGCTTAGTATCTGCCTCTTCTCTTAGCGTCACGAGGTTTTCAACGCGGCGCTGCAATACTTTGCCATCAGCAACTGCTTCCCATAACGCGCAGCCTTTACTATTATGAGTATGGCGACAGTCGCGGAACTGACAGTCACCAGATAATGGTGCAAGCTCAACAAAGCCAGAAATAATGTCATCAGGCGTCAAGTGCCAAATACCATACTCGCGAATACCAGGGGTATCGACGATGCCGCCTTGGGTCAAATCGGCTGGATTAAAGGGCAGTAAGCGACTGGTGGTGGTGGTATGTTGACCAAGTTTTGAATTATCAGAGATGATATTCACGCTTTGTGCTGATTCAGGTAGCAGCGCATTGATCAAGCTGCTTTTACCGACGCCAGATTGCCCTGCAAAAATAACCAGCTTTTTATCTATATAGCGTTTTAGTTCATCAAGTCCTTCCTGGTCATCGCTATCCGCGACGTTTTCAGGACAGTCAACTGAGGTCAAAACGCTCTCATAACCAAGTGCGGCATATTGCGCCAATAACTCATTGGTATCGACGCCTTTTTCTTGCGCCAATAAATCGGCTTTATTGAGCACCAATAAAGGCTTGACCCCAGCATGATGACAAACAACTAAATAACGATCAATTAGCGTTGGCGCGGCAGCAGGTAAGGGCGCAAATACGATTGCCAAAATATCGACATTGGCGGCGACAGGCTTGAGCTTATGATAGCGGTCAGGTCGGGATACCAATGACGTACGTGGTTTGACTGATTCTATCCGACCAAATCCTGTATTAGAGTCAGCATTCCAGCGCACTTGATCACCTGCTGCTAGCATCGGTAGATTGGTTCGTACATGGCAGCGCCAAATATCACCGAGTGCCAACTCTTGCCAAAACGGCTCAGGGTCATCAGGTGCAACCTCAGGCTGCACAGGTATGAATGATGGTAAGCTGGTCACTTGCACTTCCAATTGCTTGCCATAATGCGCCATGACCACACCATCCATCAAACTGTCATCGATACTATCTTGACTTAATAATTGCTGCTTATCGATGCGCCGAATCTGTTGTTTCGTTAGTTTGCGTTGTCGGATTAATGCCATGGGTTGGTGACCTATTATAAAATATTGCTCAGTGTAGCGTGAAAATTTGCTAACATACAGCCTAAAGCGCCTGCACTGGGCAGAGATTTTGTAATATTTTAGTATTCATAAATTCTAAGTGAAATTCACAGCTGCCTAATTACAAATATTTTTTGCACTGAGATAGTTAGATAGGCGCATTATTTTATTCACATTGCTATTAAAGCATTGCTTGTAAGTTGTCTCAAACTTTATTGACCATAGGATATTTTATGACCACCGGCGACCATCCCAATAAAATTAAAATCAGAAACCAAGGCAAAAAAGGGCTGGTATGGATTGATTTAGAAATGACCGGTCTTGATACTCTAAATGATGAGATTATCGAGATAGCGACTGTTGTCACCGATGAAGATTTGAATGTCCTTGCCGAAGGACCTGTCTTTGCGATCAAAGTATCAGATCAAAAGTTAAATGGTATGGATGACTGGAATACCAAGCAGCATGGGCAATCAGGGTTGGTTGACCGTGTACGCCGTAGTACGGTGACATTGGCTGAGGCGGAAGCTGAAACCATTAAATTTTTGAATAAATGGGTCGATAGTGGTAAGTCGCCAATGTGTGGCAATTCAATCTGCCAAGATCGCCGCTTTATGGCGCGTCAAATGCCTGAGCTAGAGCGGTTCTTTCATTATCGAAACCTTGATGTGTCGTCTATTAAAGAGCTTTGCTTCCGCTGGCGCCCTGATGTCCTCAAGAATTTTGAGAAAGGCGGCAGTCATTTAGCGTTAGATGATATTCGTGACTCAATTCGTGAGCTTAAGCACTATCGTCAGCATTTCTTTAAACTGATACCTTAAAATCGGCACCTTAGAAAAAAAGCTATCAAGAAAGCCTTCAGATGAATCAAGCGCTACGATTGGGCTAATTTGTTTGAAGGCTTTTTTGTATTAAATAATCCAAATTATAATCTAGAGGTGTTATTTGAGTCATGATTAATAAGGCTGTCTTAGTTTTTAACGCAGCCCATCAGTACGTTTGATACTGTCAGGGCTTGCTTCATAAATGGCATTGAGCTCTGCTTCTTTCAGGTGTTTTTCAACGGCTGGATATAACTCACGCTCTTCAAAACGAATAAGGTCGTATAAAAGCGTGCCTAATGCTTGAACTTGGGCAGCGGTTACCTCTTTATTGATAAATTTATGTGAACGCTCAGTTTCATCCATTAGTTTATATAGCTGTCTATGTCGAACATCTAAAGTATCAAGTACTGAGGCAACCTTAGTATGAGAGGTATGGTAAGGCTTCAAAGCATGAGTGATTAAGGTATCCTCAATATTAAAGTGAGCTTGCATATCTTTAATATAAGCCATGAGATAATGCCAATGCTTGGCAATCTCAGCAGGCTCATCAGGACATTCTTTAGCATGGCGAGATAGGTTAAGTCCAAGGTGATGTTGGCGAGATAAAGGCTGTAATTGATTGGCGCGTTTCATAATAAAAACCCTTAATGATTCAATAGATTATACTTCACGTATACGCCCCGCACTCACTAACGAGGAACCTTTTGGAATATAACTGCTTTTTGTTCTATTTTCTGTGCAGCCCATGCAACGCCAATACCATGATTACCTACTGTTGCAGTGGCAAATACCAAAGGTTTACCAAGCTTAGAGTCGACAGTTGCTAAATCAATATCAACTATATCTATATCAAGGTATTTTGCTAATAAACATCCTAAAGCATAGGAGCCACCTAGAGCTTTATAGACATTAAGTCCAAAACGCTTTGATTCATCTTTTACTAAAATTGATTTAACGTCGAGTGTAGTTGCCAGCAGTGGTAACGAGACCAAAAGTGTTGGCTGCTACCCATCAATTTGACAATGAAATGCGCGAGCTGGCTTAGCAATTTTTGCAGTGAGCCACGGGAGGACGGAAGGTCTAAAAGGCGGGGATTATATATAATAGAGGTTTAGGTAAATAATAAACACAAAAAAACCTCAAACAATCTAATGTTTGAGGCGAAACTTGCTTAAACTTAACAGTTTAAATTCGTTTTAAATATGGCGCAGCGGACGGGACTCGAACCCGCGACCCCCGGCGTGACAGGCCGGTATTCTAACCAACTGAACTACCGCTGCTTAGGTCGTACTTAGTTTATTTAACCACTTAGCCTACTACTTTAGAGTAACGCTATACTAAATAGTGGTGGGTGATGACGGATTCGAACCGCCGACATTCTGCGTGTAAGGCAGACGCTCTACCAACTGAGCTAATCACCCTTCGAACAATTGCTAGGCAATTTATTCAACATCAACTGAGCTCTAAGTTTGTCACTAAGCTCTGCTGCTGTGGGTGTGTATTATATAGATTTACACATGGCTGTCAAACACTATTTTACATTTTTTAAAAAATGATTATTAAAAAGGCTTTTGAGAGTATGGCTAGATGATGTGACAGCCCATATGGCAACTACTTAGTCAACGAATAGTTACCTATTGCGCGGCGGATAAAAGCTACTATACTTGATTGGTTGTATTTGATTATATTGTGCTATTACCAGTTGGAGGCGAAAACAATAGAAGCTTTATCTACTACTGAGCAGCAAGTGGCAGCATGGTCTTGGACAGACTTTGCTGGGCTAGGTCTGATATTTCATATTATTCTTATGATTGTGATGACTTTGCGGATTGTCTCGGTACAGCGCAATATTGGGGTGGCAATTGCATGGATAGCGGTTTTGTTTACTTTGCCCGTATTTGGCTTGATTGCCTATGTGCTGGTGGGTGAGCCGATGATAGGTAGACGTTATCGCCAGCGAATGGATCAAGCGCGGCTACTGATGAATGAGATGGCACAACGGGAACGCTTGGTGTTTGATGAAGGGCAAGAGGTATTGCCGACTCATTACCGTGGGGTCAGTCATATCGGTACGCGCTGGACAGGGTTTGGGGTATTCTCAAACCATGAGATGCAACTGTTGACGCACGCCAATATTATTTTTAAACGTTTGATTGATGACATCAATGCCGCTCAGCGCAGTATCTTGATGGAGTTTTATATTATTTATCCTAAGGGGCAGGTGCTTGATGTTATAGAATCGTTAATGGCAGCCGCTCAACGCGGAGTTGAGTGTCATATTCTAATTGATAGTGTGGGGAGTTTTAGTTTTTTTAACAGTAAAGCCCATCGAAAATTAGAAAAAGCAGGCGTTTTTGTCCACCAGTCATTGCCAGTAGGGTTGTTTAAAACGTTATTTAAGCGTTCAGATTTGCGTAATCATCGTAAAATCGTGGTTATTGATGGTTATATCGGCTATATCGGTAGCTTCAATTTGGTTGATCCTAAGTTTTTTAAGCAGAATAAAGACGTCGGTGAATGGATTGATGTGGCGATACGCAGTGTCAGTGATAATGACATTAGCATTGCGACTGCAATGGCAAAAGTGGTGGTGACCGATATCGGGGCGGAAAACAGTGACAATCTAGATGCGCTGCATCAACGAGTCAACAGCTACACACGTAAGCTGTATGTGCGCAATCCGACGATTAATGACATAAATAGTCGTATCAAAGTATTGGATGATGGGCTAGAAAATGTAGAAAACCCCTGTACTGGTGCGATGTCGACAGTGATTCCGCAGATGCCGGTAGTAAAAGGCGTGGTCGCGCAGCTGATTCCTTCAGCGCCACAAGTGACCGCTCACGTTATTTATAATACTTTAGTAACCGTTTTACATCGTGCTAATCACTGTATTTGTATCACAACGCCGTACTTTGTACCGGATGAAGCTTTGTCAGGCGCGCTAGTGACGGCAGCCAAGCGCGGGGTCAAAGTTACGCTGATTATCCCTGAAAAGGTTGATTCATTCTTAGTTCAGCACGCCTCGCAAGCGTATTACCAAGAGTTGTTAGAAGCGGGCGTTAGCATTGCTCTGTTTAAGGGTGGTCTGCTGCATGCCAAAACAGTAGTTATAGATGACGATTATTGTATATTTGGTACCGTCAATATCGATATGCGCAGCTTTTATCTGAACATGGAAGTCAGTTTGGCGATTTATACGCCTGAAATGGTCGCGCAAGTTGCCGCTTGTCAAGATTCGTATTTACAAAGCTGTCGTTTTTTAACCTTGGATGAGTGGCAACGGCGTCATAAGACTGAACGGTTGTTTGATAATGTGATACGCTTATTTAGTCCATTATTGTAGCCCTACATATTTTAAGTTAAGGTAAGCACTATATTTTGCACAACTGCCTGTAGTTCATTGCCTCTATGATTAATTTACTCTTTTAAAGGATACGCGTTTCTTATGTCTGCATCGCCCTTAACGCCCCTTGATTATATTGCAGCAGGTTATTGGCAAGATTTTTTGGCAAGGCGTGCTGTCGCAGGCGGTATCGCTTACGAAGTGGATTTGCATCACTGTGGTTTGGATGAATCGCTGGCAAGCTTGCAGCGCATAGATACGCTACTGTCTCAGATACGCCGCGATATGGTCAAAACAAGCATTTGGGATGAAGCAACGTTATTAAAAGATGAGCGCTATCGTAACTTTATGGTGTTTTTGGCGTTTTATGCAGGACGAGTATTAGCGCAGCAATGGCAACAATCGCCACGTTGGTTTGGTCAGTTTGAGCTAGATGCCCGCTATCCTGAGTTAGTACTGATGACCGATGATTTTTATCAGCATATGGCGATGTTTTATGGCGCTGATACTGATGTTAATACCAAAGATAGCAGTGATAAAGATAATACCCCGCTTTTCTTTGCTTTAGAACCGATAGGGATGCGTTTATTTGGTCATATCGACCGCGCGTTTAAATCGGCGCAAGGTTGTGAAGTCGCTAGTGGCTTATACCAAGCGGTGAGCGCTAGATTACCAAAATCTGTAAATCATCAGCCTCATTTGGTTGATACGACCGTAGCAAATAAACCAAACACTCAAACAGCAAATGAAAAGGCATTTATTGAGAAAGTAAGCCCTGAAAATAGTAGCCCATCCCTTTATTCGAATAGTAAGTCGCCCATAGACATGGCGACAACTCAACTTTCAGATGACAAAATGGGTAATGTATCTTCTATATCAGCTACTACAATTACATCAATGCCATTAGCAGAAGATATAGAAATAACAAAGGCAACCGTAGCACCTATAGTAGAACCAGTAAAAACCACGGCAGTCGCAAAAAAACCACCCACGCCAGAGATTTTTAGCCAATTATTAACAGAGCTACATGAGATAGAAGTAACACAGACCAAGGGCGAAACTGAATATGAGAAGGCGTGCAAGGTTTTAGATCAGTTTGAACGTCACATTTCCAAGCAAGAAAAACCCCGTAAGCAAGTCGTCTTTTCAGAGGCGCATCTGCAAGCAAAGCAGCAGGCCTTGTTGGGATTAGAAGACGCTGCAAATGCAGGAAACAGTGCTGCGATGTTGCGCTTGGCGATGTATGAGCTGCTCGGCGAAGGTCTGATAGCAAATGAAGGCGCTGATAAAGTCGCTGGTATAGAGGCTGGGGTTGAATGGGTGCAACAAGCGGCAAGTAAAAATGACAGCCGCGCTCAGCGCTTACTGAGTAAAATGTATTATCAAGGCGTAGGGGTTACGCAAGACCTTAAGGTCGGTAAATATTGGCTCGAGCAAGCGGCAGAAAATGGGCACATCGAAGCGGCAAGCTTAATCGGTCAGTGGCAACAAGCACAAACGTTAATCAACACCCAAAAGCAAGAGCAGCATAGCCTTAAGCGCTATCAGCTACTGTTTGCAGTCATTATCGTAATAGCCTTACTCATTATTATTTTGGTCTAAAAAACGATGACCAACATCCTTGAATTTAAAAACGTATTGTTTGGCAATAAATTCAGGTAGAATTGGTGCGTTTTTTGTGCGCGACTCCTATTATCTGCTCCATTAATTATCTAGGCTTTTGCATGCCATCTTCTGACACCTCAAAAAATCTTTCTATTCAGGCACAGCCTCTGCAAAGCCATGCGGTATATAAGCCGCCTGTATATTATCAAGTCGGCATAAGCTTATTAAAGCCGTTATATCGCCTGCAAGTATGGCGCCGCTCGCATGCGCGTGATAATTATCAGCAAGAAGTTGAACAGCGTTTTGGTAAGCGTTATCCTGCGCCTCCTATAGCCACAGAAACGTATCTGCCAGCTGCGGATTTAAACAGCAGTATCAAGTCTAATAAGCGAAATAAAACTATCTGGTGCCACGCGGTCTCTTTGGGAGAAACAAATACTGTTGCGCCATTATTGGATGCACTATTGTCTCGTGGTTATCGGATATGGCTGACCAACACTACCCAGACGGGTTTTGCGCGCGGTGCCAGTCGATTTGCAGAAGACATTGCGCAAGGTCGATTGAGTCACAGTTATGTACCGGTTGACAGTCCGGCGGTGATTGAGCGCTTTTTGACTCATGTACAACCTGTTGCTGCCTTATTTGTAGAAACAGAGCTATGGGCAAACATCTTAACCAAATTATCTGAGCATCATATGCCAAGTATCTTGGTGAATGGGCGACTGTCAGCATCCTCTTTTAAAAGCTATCAAAAAATTGGCGCAGTCAGCACCAGCATGATGAAAAATTTGAGTTTAATCATTGCGCAGGATAATGACTCTGCCAAACGCTTTCGACAATTGGGTGCGCATAGCGCCCAAATCCGTGTGGCAGGCTCGCTAAAGTGGGTCATTAATACGCCTAAATTGTCTAATGTGTCTGAGCCAGATGATGATAAGGCGATTGATGTCGATATCGTAAATAGCGAGCCGCCAGAGTTAGCAGAAAAAACGAGTGTGACGGCGAGTGATTTGGGCATGGTCAATCGCCCAATTTGGTTGGCAGCAAGCACTCATGGTGGTGAAGAGAATACGGTACTGTCATGGCAGCAGCAATTACTGTCAAACCCTGCATTGGCAAAAGCGCTACTTATTATCGTTCCGCGCCATCCAGAGCGTTTTGATGAAGTGGCAGCGCTCATTCAAAATTCAGGCTTGACCATGGCACGGCGCAGTGCAGCAGAAGCTATTGATATAAACACTCAAGTCTATCTGGCGGATAGCATGGGTGAGTTAATGAATTGGTATGCTCTTGCCGATGTGGCATTGGTTGGCGGCTCATTGGTCGAGGTGGGCGGACATAATCCAGTTGAGCCGGCAAGTGTGGCGACACCGGTTTTAATGGGTGTTCATACTCAATCTTGTCAAAGTGTCGTGGATAAACTGGCGAGCGTAGGGGCGTTATATCAGCCAAACAACCCTTTTTATCAGGCTATTGATCATACTAATAATCATGATGAACAAGCGAACGAAAACCAAAAATTTGCCGATGATGAGACACTGATTTATCAACAACTAAAATATTGGCTGATTCATTTAATGTTGGCTAAGCAAGCAGGACAAGCAGGCGCGCGGATGACCGATCAGCAGCAAGCCGTATTGAGTCGTCAATTATCGATGATAGAAAAAGTCATCGAGCAGCATGCTCTTCAAAACGTTAGCCAAGATTCAAATTAAGAGCCACTATGAACTGTATCTTATTACCAGCTGCAAGCTTCTCTAATAAATCTGCACATATCAATGCAGTGGCACAAATTGAGCATGTTAACCAAGTTCTGGGAGCGAAAGTAGGCGATACCCTAAAAATTGGACAGCTAGAAGGTAATCTTGGCACTGCTGTCATTGCTGATATGACGCCTGAGCGTATTGATTTATGTGAGGTAAGTTTGGTCACAGCACCGCCGCCTAAGCTTGATCTCACGGTAGTGTTGGCATTGCCACGCCCCAAAGTATTGCGCCGGCTGATTATGGATATGACCGCGCTTGGTGTCCGCGATATCATCTTGATTAACAGCTATCGTACGCAGAAGAGCTACTGGCAAAGCCCGATGCTGAGTCGCCTTGATGAGTTCATATTAGAAGGTCTGCAACAAGGCGTTGATACCGTCGCGCCGCGTATCAGTTTGCAAAAACGTTTTAAGCCCTTTGTTGAAGATGAGTTGGTAAACTTAATCACCAATCGAGCTATTGTCGCTCACCCTTATGCGGAATTATCGTTTGCGCAATATGTGCAACAACAGTTAGAAAGCTCTGAATTGCCTCATAGGTCAGTATTGCCTAGTATGGTTTTTATCGGTGCAGAAGGTGGCTGGATTGATTATGAAGTTGAGCTGCTTGCAAGGCAAGGCTGCCAAACGGTACATATCGGTGCACGAATATTGCGCACCGAAGCGGCAGTCAATGCTATTCTGGGGCAATGGCTATTGTAAGATAATAACTGATATAAGTCTTAGTTGGAAATGCGGCAAGATTCATTACAAGGGCATCAAAATCCCATTAAAAAACCACTATACACAGCATTATTTAGCCCGATTATTTAACTAAATAATCGGGCTAAATAAATGTATTGATAATTAATATCATTTCCATTAGTATATGCTTTCCAGACATTAGGGTCTTTTTAATCCTATCAATCCATGATTTTTAATGTCTTTTTATCCTACCTATCTGCCGCGCTATTATGGGGAAAACCATGTCATTGAATGTAATCAGTGCAAATTTATCTTCTGCTAAACTTACTTTACCGGTTGCCGTATTTGGCATGATGTTGGCGCTTGCTGGCTGTAGTAAATCATCGACGCCAGAAGAAAGTGTTGATGCCGAAACGCCAGCACCAAGCACTGAGCAAGAAGTAGCAAAAGACAACGCGGCGAGTGCTGATGGACAGACAGTGACTATCTACTCATCACGTAATGAGCAGCTAATCAAGCCATTGTTAGATCGTTATACTGAACAGACGGGTGTGAAGGTTGAGCTGGTTACAGACAAAGATGGTCCACTGATGGCGCGTCTGCAAGCTGAAGGTCAGAATACCCCAGCCGATATGCTTTTGACAGTTGATGCCGGTAACTTATGGCAAGCGGCTGAGCAAGGTTTACTGCAACCTGTTGCTTCTAGCGTTTTGGAAGCAAATGTACCGGCTAAGTATCGTGATCCAGAAGGTCGCTGGACAGGTTTGTCATTGCGCGCCCGTACGATTTTTTATGACCCAAGTAAAGTAAGCGCTGATCAATTATCCACTTATGCAGATTTGGCGGATCCAAAGTGGAAAGGCAAATTATGTCTACGCACCTCGAAAAAGGTTTATAACCAGTCATTGGTTGCGAGCATGATGGAGCATTTAGGTGCTGAAAAAACAGAAGCGGTCATCCGTGGTTGGGTTGCTAACTTAGCTACTGATGTTTTCAGTGATGATACCAATCTACTAGAAGCTATCGCTGCTGGTCAGTGTGAAGTGGGTATTGCCAATAGCTACTACTATGGTCGCCTGCTTGATGAAAAGCCTGATTTCCCAGTAAAAATATTTTGGGCAAACCAAGGTACGACAGGCACGCATGTTAATATCTCAGGTGCTGGCGTAGTAACGGGTTCAGACAATGCAGATGGCGCATTGAAACTGATGGAATGGTTGTCTTCTGATGACGCACAAGGTCTTTATGCTAGCGCTGATAAAGAATTCCCAGTCAAAGTTGGGATTGATGAGTCAGAGATGCTTAGATCTTGGGGTCAGTTCAAACCAGACGATATCAATGTACAGAAATTTGGTGCATTACAAACCCAAGCTATTCAAATGATGGACAAAGCAGGCTATAAATAAAAGTCTGCCAGTCATTTAATGGGGTTATGATGCGTATGACACGGTAACAACTTATGATAACAATGCCAGAATCGTCTGCAAGTCAGAACAATACTGTCAATGAAAGTAATGAGACAGGCAATACGAGTAAATCTATTCGCCAAGACCATGCTACCCGCAAACGTGTCATCTCGAAATCAGTCTTAGGACTGATTTCGTTGTTTATGCTAGTACCGATTTTAATCGTGTTATTGTCATGGACACAGCCCGTCGCTGATATTTGGGGGCATATGCGTGAGTACGTATTGCCGCAAGTCCTCAAAAATACGGCTATTTTATTATTAATGGTCACAGTAATTTCTGGCACGATTGGCACGGCATTGGCATGGCTTACGAGTATGTACCGCTTCCCTGGACAGCGGTTTTTTTCGTGGGCGCTGATGTTGCCGCTTGCTATGCCAGCTTATGTCTTAGCATTTGTCACAGTTGGTATCGTTGATTTTAGTGGACCATTACAAACCGCATTAAGAGATTTTGGGGTTACGACTGCCATTCCGTCGGTACGTAACGTCTGGGGTGCAGGGCTGATCTTGTCATTGGCTTTTTATCCTTATGTTTATTTGCTGGCGCGCCAAGCCTTTTTATCTCAAGGTAGGCGAGCTATTGAAGCTGGGCAGATGCTTGGCTTAAGTCGTGGTCGAGTGTTTTTTCGGTTGGCATTACCGCAAGCATTACCTTGGGTCATCGGTGGTTTGCTACTGGCAAGTATGGAGACGCTAGCAGACTTTGGCGCGGTGTCAGTATTCAATGTTGATACCTTTACTACTGCCATTTATAAAGCTTGGTTTGGGTTTTTTAGCTTGACGACAGCGGCACAGTTGGCAGCACTATTAATTGGTGTGGTCTTCATCGTTGTCTTGTTTGAACAATATTGGCAAGCAAAACGCGGTAATATTATTACCCAAGGTAGTAGCCAACGTTTTGAAGTCAGTAAACCAGCTAAGCTTGCTATGACGCTGCTTTGTACGCTGGTATTCTTGATAGCATTTTTGATCCCGTTTGCACAGCTTATCTATTGGACAGCGGCAAATTTTCAGCAAGATTTTGATGCCCGCTATATTGATTTTGTCACCAACAGCCTCATGATTGCTAGTATTACCACTGCGTTTATTGCGGTCTTAGCGATTATGATTGCGTGGATTAAGCGTCAATATCCGGACAAATCTACCAAGCTTATGACTACTTTAGCCAATTTGGGCTATGTGGTGCCGGGTACGGTATTAGCGGTCGGGATCTTTATTCCGATTGCGTGGCTGGATAATCAGCTGATTGCTTATGGCATAACCTCCACGCAGTTTTTATCTGGGAGTGTGATCGTAATGCTACTGGCTCTATCGACCCGTTTTATGACGGTCAGTTTTCAGCCGGTAGACCGTCAGCTTCAGCGCTTGACCGTCAATCAAGAAGCGGCTGCTAAATTGCTTAGCGATAGTCCTTTTCAGCGCTGGCGGCAAGTGATGTTGCCCGTATTGAGCCCAGGGGTATTAACGGGTTTGTT
The DNA here is from genome assembly GCF_000418305.1 of Psychrobacter sp. G. NCBI lineage: Bacteria > Pseudomonadati > Pseudomonadota > Gammaproteobacteria > Moraxellales > Moraxellaceae > Psychrobacter > Psychrobacter sp. G. The sequence continues at coordinate 2,080,349 of NC_021661.1, read as the reverse complement.
GATGGGTTTTGTCGAAGTAATGAAAGAGATGCCGATTACTTTGATGACGCGGCGTCAAGGTTGGGATACGCTAGCCGTTCGGGTATTTGAGATGACCAGTGAAGGCATGTGGGGTCGCGCTGCATTACCAAGTTTGTTGATTGTATTGGTCGGTCTTATTCCTGTTTGGATATTACTGCGTCAAAGTGATAAGCAGGGTTAAGGTATTTTTTAATTAAAGTATTGTGCTTAAATGATCAACGGATTCTAATTGGTGCTTCTTACGTTATTCACACTTTTAAAGTTTCATGTTTTTAACGTCTAATATTTTGAATGTTGTGACGCTGGATTTTCTTCACTAATAGCTTATTGGTACTGTCTATGTATACTGACTTGATGAACGATTCCATAAATCCAGCAGACTCTAATTCTGTAGAGCCTCAGAGTAAAGCACGACAAAGTAATGTGAAAAAGCCACCTATGACTATCATAACCAAAGCGCAAATGGCGCAAGCTGTAGCGGAAAGAGAGTTACAACAAGGTGTTGCTAGTTTAGATGGCGCTTTCGTTCAGCACCATGATACTACCGGCATTCAGTCGTATTTTAGTGTACAAGATTTGGTGGTTGGCTATGACGACACCATAGTGGTCAATGGTTTGTCACTAAACCTACAGCAAGGTGAAATTGGTTGTTTTTTAGGTTATAGCGGCTGTGGTAAGACCACGGCATTAAGAGCGATTGCAGGGTTAGAAGAGAGTCGTAGCGGCAAAATCACGCTTAACAATCAGCGGCTGACAGAGCAAGCAGCGCGACTCTCATTTGCTGTTGCGCCTGCCAAGCGCGGCATGGGGATGGTATTTCAAGACTATGCGCTATTTGGTCATTTAAGCGTGGCAAAAAATATCGGCTTTGGTCTCAATAAATGGTCTGCTGCCGACAAAAAAGCCCGTGTTGCTGAGATGCTAGCGCTGGTAGAATTGTCTGAACATGCCGATAAACGCCCAAGCGAGCTCTCAGGTGGACAGCAGCAGCGGGTGGCATTGGCTCGTGCATTGGCTCCAAAGCCTAAGTTATTACTGCTCGATGAGCCGTTTTCAAACTTGGATGTGGTATTGCGTGAGTCACTGGCCATGAATGTTCGTGATATTCTCAAACGTACCAATACTACCGCCATTTTGGTCACTCATGATCAAAATGAAGCGTTTGCGCTTGCTGATAAAGTCGGCGTCATGCATAAAGGTAAGCTGGTACAGTGGGCAACCCCAAGTGAGCTATATCATGAACCGGTCAGCCCGTTTGTCGCTGAGTTCGTCGGTGAAGGCGCCATGATAGACGGCATCATCAAAGAAGGTCATGTTGAGACGGCGCTTGGTGATATTTATCGACGGATGGAAGTCTACGATGCGTCCGGTCAGCCGCAGTATTGTGAGTACGATTATCCGAATGGTACACCGATTAAGGTATTGGTGCGTCCCGATGACATTATCCATGATGATGACAGTACGCAGACCGCCTTAGTGGTTGGTCGGGTATTTCGCGGTGCCAATTATCTCTATCGCTTGCAACTAGATGATGGCCAAACCGTATTGTCCTTAGTTGCCAGTCATCATAATCACGAAGTCGGCACCCAAATCGGTATCTTGCCGATACTCGAGCATGTGGTGGTATTTGATGAAAAAGACATCAACGCCACCACGTGGTCGGAGTACGATAGGTCAGAGCGGTTTGAGGACATATAATAGCGTTTATTAAGTTGTCTTTACCGAAAGCACGCACGATATTAAAGTTGTAAAGCTTTTAAGAGGCATGTGTTTAAGAGACACGTGTCGCTAGAAGATGTAAGTAGCGTCCAAGCCACTTATAGGGATCCAGTTGAGAGTAGCGTAACTCCATACGTATGACCGCTTCAGGATCGTTATGCCCACCACGTTTTAGCGGCGAATAATCATGGAATACGCGCAGACCGCTGGCGATCAGAGTCTGATAATCATGCGCCTGTAGCCAAGCTTCAACCTCTTCCTTTGCAACCGGATGATTGGGCGTCAGGCTTTTTTTATTGTCGGCTTTATATTCAGTGTTATCTAATAAGTTGAAATTGCCCATTATCAAGTTACGATAATCAAAACTCGCTGGATTATAAAAGCACAGCGATAATGCTCCATTATCGGATAATTGCTGATCAAAAAAGTCCATTACCGCGGCAGGCTCTGCCAACCATTCAAGTAGCGCGTGACACATGATTAAATCAAATTTCTCCGTCTCATCAGCCAGCTTTTCTTCAAGCTCTTGATACGGGCATACATACCACGTAATATTCAATTTTTCATCGTTTGCACTACTTTGTGCAGCGCTCTCTTGCGCCTTCTCTAACATATTGGCCGAGATATCATTGATGACCAGTGTATGTCCTTGAGTCGCAAGCTCAATCGCAATTTGCGCAAGCCCTGCACCCACATCCAAAATACGTAAAGGTCGCCCAAGAGTGCTGCTCATCTGCGCGCAGTATTCAAAAAGATCACGGCGCAATACTGCTAATCGAATGTCTCCCTTTAAGCCACCATAGACCTTTTTCTCAAAATGATCGGCAATCGCATCAAAGCTGCGGTCAGTACGCACATCTTCTTTTAACGCTTGTACTGTCACATTTTCTGTAGAGTCTACCGCATCGCTATTATTAATATATTGAGGATTGGTTGGCATAAAGAGTTGTCTATATCGGAGGATGTATGGTGGCGTATCGTACAATAAAGCAGGGCGCTAATCTAGCGTTGACGTCTTTTTAGGATTGTTTTTAAATTGCATTAACACCCATACTCTGATGACGCGCTATTTGAAAAAAGTGGGCGTTAAATGGTATTGCTAAAAAACGGTCTTTATATATATATCAATGGCAAAATTAGCCAGTGATATCAATGCTGTTGGGAAAGGTTTTTGAATCATGGTAATTGATGCAAAAAGTAGCAATTACTGAACTGTTTTGCTTGATTTTAATAGCACCTAGAACCCCCTAAATCAACAAATTTGTGCTAAAATAGCTTCTTTTATTCAACATTAAAACTATCGCTAATTCTCTATAGATTTGAATGATTGCTAAGCCTTTTTTGATGGTCACTGTATTTATTATATAACGGCGCTTTGGTGCCGTTATTGTTGCCCATTATGGCTTAGATATGCCAATGCTAGAGAGTAGATGTGAGTGAGGGAGTGTATATGAGCGAATCGGTCAGTCCTATTGCCATTGTGGACGAATTAAAGCAGTCCTATTTGGATTATGCGATGAGCGTGATCGTCTCGCGCGCGCTGCCTGATGTGCGTGATGGGTTCAAACCAGTACACCGCCGTGTGATGTATGCGATGCATGTATTGTCTAATGACTATAACAAAGCCTACAAGAAATCTGCACGTGTGGTCGGCGATGTCATTGGTAAGTATCACCCACATGGCGATAGTGCTGTCTATGATGCCATCGTACGTATGGCACAGGATTTTAGCTTGCGTTACCCGATGGTTGATGGTCAAGGTAACTTTGGCTCAATTGATGATGATCCTCCGGCAGCGATGCGTTATACCGAAGTGCGTATGACCAAGTTGACCCATCAAATGCTTGCTGACTTGGATAAAGATACCGTCGATTGGGAAGACAACTACGATGGCTCTGAGCGTATGCCAAGCGTGTTGCCTGCGCGTATCCCTAACTTATTGATTAACGGTGCTACCGGTATTGCGGTTGGTATGGCGACCAATATGGCGCCGCACAATCTGACGGAAGTGATTAACGCTTGCTTAGCTTATGCTGAAAATTCGCAAATATCTGCTGAAGAGCTGATGTCGCATATCTCCGGTCCTGATTTCCCAACGGGCGGTATTATCTATGGTCGCGCCGGTATCTTAGATGCTTATCGTACTGGTAAAGGTCGCTTGCATGTGCGTGGTCGATATATTATTGAGCCGATGAGTGAAACGGGTGTCAACCGTGACCGTGAGCGTATTGTTTTCACCGAAGTGCCTTATCAAACCAATAAAGCCAAGCTGATTGAGCGTATTGCAGAACTTGTGCGTGACAAAAAAATCGAAGGTATTACCGAGATTCGTGATGAGTCTGATAAAGACGGCATGCGTATCGCTATTGATTTACGTCGTGGCGAAACAGCGGAAGTGATCGTTAACAACTTGTTCCTGCAAACGCCGCTAGAATCGAGCTTTAGTATCAATATGGTGGCGCTTGACAATGGTCAACCGAAGCTATTGACCTTACGCCAGCTGATTGCAGCATTTGTACGCCATCGCCAAGAAGTGGTGACGCGCCGTACCATTTTTGAGCTCAATAAAGCCCGTGTCCGTGGTCATTTGCTTGAAGGTTTGACCGTTGCACTAGCGAACATTGATGAGATTATTGCGACAATTAAAGCCTCTGCAAACCGCGGCTTAGCTCGTGAAAACTTACTCAGTAATACTTGGGGTTCAGGTAGTGTTGTAGCGATGCTAACCGCTGCAGGCAGCCAGTCGGTACGTCCTGACTTTATCGAAGGCGAAGATCCAAAAGCGCCGTTTGGTCTGATTAATAATCAAGAAAGCTATCGCTTATCGCTTGAGCAGGTCAATGCTATTCTGGACATGCAGCTGCATCGTTTAACTGGTCTTGAGCAAGACAAGCTGACTGAAGAATACCAAGACTTGTTGCGTGAAATCGCTCATCTAGAATCTATCCTTGGTGATTTTGATAAGCTAATGACCATTATCTCAAATGAGATGATTGAAATCCGTGATAATTTTGGTGATGAGCGTCGCACTGATATTATTGATTCGCGTATGGACTTTAACCGTGAAGATTTGATCCCAGAGCAGACAGTAGTGATGACGGTATCGCGTACTGGCTATGCTAAGACTCAGCCAATTGATGATTACGTGGCGCAAAAACGTGGCGGTAAAGGCAAATCAGCGACGGCGATGAAAGAGGACGATGTGATTGATCACTTAGTTGTGACCTCAACGCATGCAACCGTACTGTGCTTTACTGATACAGGTCGTGTCTTTAGTTTACGTGGTTTTGAAGTGCCAATCGCCAGCCGCGGTGCCCGTGGACGTCCATTAGTGAATTTGATTGGCTTAAATGCTGATGAAACGGTCACAACGATATTGCCTATTCCAAAAATAGTAGAAGAGTTATCGGTCAAAGGCGAAACATCAGCAGATGCTCTAGTAGATAGTGATGATGACTTATTAGACGACAGCACGCAAGCAGAGCCGCCTTTTGTATTCTTTGCAACGGCGAATGGTACGGTGAAGCGCGTAGAGCTGAAACAGTTTGCCAATATCCGCTCGAACGGTTTGATTGCGGTTGGCTTAGAAGAAGGCGATAAATTGGTGAGCGCTCGTATCACCAATGGTGGCCAAGAAGTCATGCTATTTGCGTCAAGTGGTAAAGCGATTCGCTTTAATGAAACTGATGCTCGTGCGATGGGTCGTACGGCAAAAGGCGTCCGTGGTATGCGTCTGACTGCTGATGAGTTTATCAAATCATTGGTTGTTATCGAAGATGATGTCCGCGAGATTCTGATTGCTTGTGAAAATGGCTTTGGTAAACGTACCTTTATCGAGGAGTTCAACACCCAAAATCGTGGCGGTGGCGGTGTTATCGCTATTAAAACTAGCACGCGTAATGGTGCGCTGGTTCGTGCTACCAAGGTGGACTCTACAGACGATATTATTTTAATCTCAGACAAAGGTACTTTAGTACGTACCCCAGTTGAGCATGTAGCAAGCTCTGGTCGTAATACCCAAGGCGTCACGCTGATTCGTTTATCAAAAGATGAAAAGCTGGTTGCTATGGCGCGTGTTGAGCACGAAGAGGGTAACAATGAGCTGATTGATGCAATGAGAGAAGATGGAACGTTTGAAGTAAAAGGTCAAGAACAGATGGATGTTGATGCGGCGAATAGTGATGCTACAGAGACAGACTTTGATGATACTAGTCATACAGAAACTGACACTGACGAATAACGCTTTTATTAGTTAGCTTTTTGGTCTATTCTTTTATTACCTTTTATAAAAAAGCCTCTGACGTTATCGTTGGAGGCTTTGTTTTTTTTCTGTTTTTTAAGGCTGTTGTTATGCTTACGACCAATCAGACCGTTCAGGGAACTTTGGCTTCAGTATCATCAAGTTTTTTGTTTTCTTTGATGTTTCTATTCGGGCTATTTATGCTGCCATTAACGGGTACGCAGGTGGCTTCGTGGCGTGTATTGATGATGCTCCTGAGCCTAATGCTATTGGTCAGCCTTACAAAACAGTGGCAGCATGTATTTGATTATCTCAAAACATTAAAGACGCCAAAAGAGTGGATTATTTTTGTATTGCCAACCCCGATTTTAGGTGGGCAGATTTGGCTGTTTATGTGGGGACCGGTCAATGGCTTTGGTCTTGATGTGACCTTGGGCTATTTTTTATTGCCGTTGGTCATGATTGTGATTGGGCGTTTTTTCTATCATGAGCATATGAGTGTTTTGCAATGGTTAGCAGCGATATGTGCTGCGCTCGGTATCGGCTATGATATATTGCAATATGGCAGTATATCTTGGGTAACCGCATTTGCATGCTTGGGTTATCCGCCTTATTATTTGCTACGTCGTAAGCTTGCTGTGCCGCCTATTACAGGTCTGTTATCAGATTTGACGTTACTGACGCCAGTGGTGCTGATTATGCTTTATAGCAGCGGCGGCTTTAGTGTGGCGGCGCAAAATACCAAATTTTGGTACATATTGCCGCTGCTAGGCGCTTTTAGTGCGCTTGCCATGTCATTGACTATGGTTGCTAGTAGTAAGCTGCCAGTGTCGCTATTTGGCGCGCTCAGCTACATAGAGCCTATGCTGCTATTTGTATTATCTATTACTGTGTTAAATCAAAGTCTGGATGAAGGAGGCTCGTTATTCATGTATGGCATGATTACACTGGCATTGTTTATTATGATTGCTGATAGTATGAAAGGCTTTCTTATCCGACGCCGTGACAATCATTTGCATGGTTACCGAGAGCCGCAAGTTGGGAGTTTTCCACCGCGTCGCCGTTTTATCGACCATCGTATAGAAGGTGTATTAAAGGCGCACCGTTTTCGTAAAATCAGGAAATACCAACAGCGAATAGATAAAATCACGCGTAAAATCCAAGCGTTAGATTCAAAGTAGTTATTGATGTAATGATAAGTAGTGTGGCCCGATAAAAGTGGTTTGATAAGTCAAGCTACATAGTAAAGCTATAATAAAAACAGTAAGTGAGTTATTATCAAGCATTATTATTAACTTAAATCGGGTTGTTTGATTTATTAAACTCCTTTATTTAAACAGAATATTGAAGAATTGACTTATAAAATCTGCTATTGAATACTAAAAACTTATTATAAGGATGGTTTATGCTACACCTTCATCACTTGGCAAACTCACGCTCATTTCGTATCTTATGGCTATTAGAAGAGCTGAATGCCGACTACCAACTGACCTGCTACCAGCGTAACAAAGCATACCGTGCCCCTGACAGCTTAAAGCAAATACACCCGCTCGGTCATGCACCGATGCTAGAGGTCGATGGTCGTGTGCTGATTGAGTCAGGCTTTATCATCGAGTATCTATTAAAGCACTATGATAAAGAAAGGCAGTTTAAGCCTGCTGATGACAATGAAGCGGCGTGGGAGGCCTATACGTTTTGGCTACACTTTGCCGAAGCATCAGTAATGCCGCCGTTGGTCATGCGTTTGGTATTTACTAAAGTGGTTGAGCAGTCGCCGATGCTGATCAAACCTGTGAGTAAAAGCATCAAAAAGCAAGTCGAAAAAAGCATGATAAGCAAAAGCTTGACTGCCATACTCGATATGATGGAGCAGCATTTACAAGACAACCATTGGTTTGCCGGAGCAGAATTTAGCGCTGCTGATATTCAGATGCATCTGGCTGTGGTCGGTGCCAATGCAGGCGCAGGTTTAGATAGTAGTAAATATATCAATATCTTAACTTGGCTTAAGCGTTGTGAAGAACGTGATGCTTTTAAACGTGCAGAAGAAAAGGGCGGTCGTCTACAGTTTTAAGTGCGACACTTATTATTAATTATTGATTTAATATAAGAATAAAGGGCTTTGTTTATTTATAGACAAACCCTTTTTTTAGGTATGAAAAATGACAGATTTGAATAAGTCGAATAATACTGACCATACCAACAGTGCTAATGAACAACCACTTAATGAAGTTGATAATAATGTGAATAGTCAACAAGTTTCCATTAAAGCATGGTCGCAAAAACTGTTGGTAGTGATTCTATGCATTGCCAGCTTCTATGGTGGCTGGAAGTCGTATGAATCCAATATGGTCAATGAATGTACGGCAAATGGTGGACAGATGATTGAAGGTAAAAAAACCATGATATGTCAGTTGTCATAATGGCTCGTAATGATAACCAGCAGAGATAAGCGATGCTAAAACTCACTTTTTTGGGTACCTCAGCAGGCGTGCCAACCAAGCAACGTAATGTAACGGCGCTTGCCATCGAGTGCCTCAATCCTTATAGCTCAGGGACAAATCAACAGCAAAACAAGAAATCACGTCCGTGGTTATTGATTGATTGCGGTGAAGGTACGCAGCATCAGCTCTTACATACCAAGTTATCTTTACATCAGTTACAAGCGATTTGCATTACTCATGTGCATGGCGACCATTGCTATGGGTTGCCGGGGTTGCTAGCGAGTGCGGCAATGTCAGGACGTACTGCGCCGCTGATACTGCTTGTACCAAAAGCGATTGCCACACTGCTTGATGCTCTTATTTTGACTACCGAATTGCACTTTTCATTTGTTATTAAATTTATGGCGATAGAAGATTTGCTATCTGAGCAAGATAGTAAAAATAAAGCTCAGGTAACTATCAGCTTTGACAATCAACATCAGCTTGAGATTGATATCACGCCGTTATCGCATCGCGTTCCCTCTTATGGCTTTGGTATTAACCAGACGATAAGTCGTTGCCATCTTGATAAGGACAAGCTGATAGCAGATAATATTCCAGCCAGCGCGCTGTGGGGCAGACTACAACAGGGCGAAGATGTTATGACCGAAGACGGTCGCAAGCTTCGTTCAACAGATTATGTCGATAATGAGAGTCAGCGTACAAGGGTAGTGGTGGCTGGAGATAACGATACGCCAGAGTGTCTTAACAATGCTATAGCCGATGCGGATTTACTAATTCATGAAGCTACATATACTCATGAGGTGCTGAATAAGATTCAGGCAAAAAATCCAGATTTTGATCCAATGCATAGTAGCGCGCAGTTATTGGGTCGATTTGCCCAAGACAATAGGCTTAAAAACCTAATTCTCACTCATTTTAGCGCTCGTTATCAGAGCTTTGACAATCCAAATAGTAGCACGCCAAATATGGCGCATATTCGATTGGATACCGAAAGTGTTTACCAAGGTAATCTATGGCTGGCAGCAGATTTTGACCAATATCTGGTGAATGGAACAGCGGAAGAAGTGGGTGATAATATAGGCAGTCGCGTACAGTATTTAGGCTCTGCACGCGACCATAAAAATGAATGATATGAGTTTTTAAGACTGACTGTCTTCAGCTGCTAATTGGGTCTGTCCTATCCAATAACGACTGAACTGATACGCCACCCGACCAGAGCGTCCACCGCGTTCTGATGCCCAGCGTAATGCGGCTGATCTGATATGGGTGGGTAACTCATCAATGCTATCTGCACCTTTATTTGCTGCATCACCGTGCATGTCATCATGACTACTTCCAGCATCGACTTTTTGTTGAATAGATAAATAATGTCGCACGATATGTAAATAAGTATTTTGATCCATTGGATGAAAGGACAGCCATAAACCAAAACGGTCAGATAAAGACACCGTCTCATCAATGGTCTCATAAGGATTAACCTCATCGGTTTGACCATTATAAATATTAACATTGTCTTTCATGAGCTGCGGTAGTAGATGGCGGCGGTTACTGGTTGCATAAACCAATAATTTGTCTTGCTCTGAATCTAGGGCACCATCAAGTACACTCTTTAAGGTGCGGTAGCTTTCATCTTGACCATTAAATGCCAAGTCATCACAGTACACCACATAGCGACATTTGCAGTCAGCTGGTAAGGCTTTAATCGCTGCCCGTATTTTATCAAGCATCCGTAAGTCATCTCGGGCAATTTCAATAATGCGCAGACCTTCATTATGATAGGCTTGTAGCAATGCTCTAATCAGCGATGATTTACCAGCGCCGCGTGTCCCTGTCATCAAGACGTGATTGGCAGGATAGCCTTTGAGGAATTGACGCGTGTTTTGTACTAGCTTTGATTTTTGCGTATCGATACCATGTAAGTCATCTAAACTTAAAAACAAATTAACCGCCAGCGGCTCTAAATGTCCAGTCTGCCCACCGACCCAGCGATAAGCGAACTGCGCAGGATCAATCTCAATGGTTGGCGTGATCTGCTCTTGCAGATACTGACTGAGCAGATCTAATAAATGGTATGGCAGAGCATAATTCATAACGGGCTTAGTAGATTGGGGCATAATACTCAGTCGCTTATAAAAATTAAAATGACGTTTGGCTTAATAGATATATAAAGGCATCACTTTACCATGAAAAATAGTGCCAGTATTCCTTGTGTATTACAAGCAGATGCAAAACAAGCGTTACGAGTGCAAGCGCAGCAAATCCTGCCAGCATTAACGGCATTCTTTTTCAGCCTAAATTATAGCGAGATCTCGCATCAACGACTCAGTCAGCAACATAATGGTAGTGACCTTGATTATCAGGGCTTAACACGCGCCCAACACTCGCAGTTTGGGCGCGTAATGATTAAATGGCAGTTATATGCTAATGCTAATCAAGACCTGTCTGATTTAACCTATGAAGCTGACGTTCTAACATCTATAAACAACTTATCAAATAATCAAAACAAGCTTCAAAATAGCCTTTCCGCTATCGTACCACCACTATTGTTTTATGAAAATATTACTTCGGAAATATTAACGCAGCTGCAGCAGCTGACTATCCTGGTCATGCCTTATTATCCAAATGGCAGCTTGGCAAATCAGCTGAGCGCTCAAAAGCATTTATTATTAACACAGGCACAAAAAAATCAATTTATCCTACAATCTGCCAATCTTATTTACCATTTACATAATATCGGCTGGCTACATAATGATATTAAGCCCAGTAATATTTTGCTAGAAGGTTTTTTGCCAAATAATGCGGATAATAGCCGTATCACCTTTGATTTATTATTGACGGATTTTACTTTAACGAGCACTCTTTATCAGCCAAGTGTGGCAAATATTGCTGGCACGCCTGCCTATCTTGCTCCTGAGCGTTGGCAAAGGTATGGCTCAACGGTTCAAAGCGATATATACGCTTTTGGGATTATGTTGTATGAGATATTAGTCGGCGAGCGACCATTTGCCGTTGATGTTCGAAGTAGTGATTCAATGATTGATTGGGCGACACAACATTGCCAACAGTCTGTTCCGACCTTGCCATTAGAATATAGTCGCTATCAGGACGTTGTTGATAAGGCATTGGCGAAGCAGATAGAGAAAAGGTATCAGAGTATGGGTGAGATGCTTTTAGATTTAGAAAGTATGGAATGGCAAGGTAACTGAGCCCAACAACTAAGGTTGAAAGGATAAATCTAGTAAATCCCAGACACAAAAAAACCTGCTAAAAGCAGGCTTTAATATTTGGTCTAAGATGTACTATCCGAAAATGGTGGGGCTGGAGAGACTCGAACTCTCACACCTTGCGGCGCCAGAACCTAAATCTGGTGCGTCTACCAATTCCGCCACAGCCCCATTTTCGTTACCTTATCATCTTTGGTGTTGATATTCAAACCCCATTGAGATAAATAACTGATTCGGTAGTGCGTCTCAGTGGTTGGCTATTATATAGAGTTTGAATAGTTTGGCAAGCCCTATTTGCACTTATTTTTAATTATTTAGCAATTTTTTTTGCTGAATATCATAAACAATTGATATTACTGATTTTTTAATTCATATTCTTTATCACTTTATTCACATTAATATTACTCTTGATATGATGAGAGGTTCAGCTGCTGTAATTTACGTGTCAGCGTATTGCGTCCCCAGCCAAGTAAATTGGCAGCAGCTATCTTTTTGCCGCCGCTATGATGGAGCGCTGCGGTTAGCAAGACCCGTTCAAACTCAGGTGTTGCTGTCTGTAAAATATCGGTTGCGCCAGCTTGTAGTGACTGCTTTGCCCAAATAGCTAAAGCTTGTTGCCAGCTTTGGGTACCAAAAGTATCCTGACTTTGTAGATGATTATTTTCAATAGCATCTTGTGAGGATACATGCTGCTGTTGATTGTTTAGAGTAGAGGAGATGTTTTCGAGCAACTCTGGAGGCAAGTCATCGATCATAACGGTGTCGCCAGTCGCCATTACTGTCAGCCAGAGACAGACATTCTCAAGTTGACGGACATTACCGCGCCATTCAAAAGACTGCATCATTTGCATTGCTGCCGGATGTAACTGTTTTGGTGCCGTATTCATCTGCTCAGCCGCGCGCTGCATAAAATAAGTGGTTAATGCTGGTACGTCCTCGCGGCGAGTCCGTAAGGGCGGCAATGGCAGGCGAATGACATTCAGGCGATAAAATAGATCCTCACGGAATTTGCCTTGTTTGACCAATTCTTCCAAGTTTTGATGGGTAGCGGCAATAATGCGTACATCTACTTTGACGGGCTGCTGACCACCCACGCGAAAAAATTCACCATTTGCCAGCACTCGTAGCAGCCGCGTTTGGGTACTAAAAGGCATATCACCGATTTCATCTAAAAATAACGTGCCGCCATCTGCTTGCTCAAAGCGACCTTGGCGTGAAGTTGTGGCGCCAGTGAATGCGCCTTTTTCATGACCAAACAATTCAGACTCAATCAAATCATGGGGAATTGCTGCCATATTTAGTGCAATAAAGGTTTTATTGTGTCGCGGTGAGTGCTGATGTAAGGCGCTAGCGACCAACTCTTTACCTGTACCTGATTCACCAGTGATTAAAACGGTAATCGGTGAGTGCGCAAGTCTACCAATGGCACGAAATACCGTTTGCATGGCTTGTGATTGACCAATGATGCCGCTTGGATTGTTATTGGTTTGGGGTTTGGGTTTTTCATGAGTTTTACTTTCAGCAGCTTTAGGGGTTTTTCTAGCTGATTTGGCTGCATTTGGTTTGTTCACAGGCTGTTCTTTGGTATCGGTACTTACATTCGTATTAGACTCGATTGAATGGTTTGATATGACTAGATTCGGCTGATAGTTAATAGCTTTATAAATCGTTGCGACCGCATCATCTAAATCAAACGGCTTGGGCAGATATTCAAATGCACCAGTCTGATAGCTGCTAATGGCAGAAGTAAGGTCTGAATGCGCTGTCATAATGACAATCGGAAGCTTAGGAAAGTGCTTGTGTACCCAGTCGCTAAACGACAGACCATCCATCATCGGCATACGAATATCGGTCAATATCACATCAGGTAACAAGGCGGTTGACTCTGACGATTTTAGAATATCATTGAGGCGTGTCCACGCTGCTTGTGCTTGGGTAAAGCTGATAACTGTCAATCCAGCGTCTTCAAAAGTATCTGCAAGCACCATACGCAGCGCCGCATCATCATCAATGAGCCATAAAGTAGCAAGCTCATTATCGGGATTGTTATTGACCGTGACCATTGGCGTTCGCTCATTGCTTGTAAGAGATTGGGTGTCATTATACTGGGTCATGTATTTAGCCTAATAAGCAGTGAGAAGAATTGAGGTGAAGGCATTAATTTTCAGCAATTGGCTGATGAAAAGGCAAATAAAGGGTAAAACGGGTTTGACTATACTTGCTGTTTTTATTATCGACATTAGTATTTGTACTGGTGCCCTGCGATTGAGTAGAGCTGACATCAATCATACCATGATGACGGCTGATAATATCTTGCACAATGGATAAACCAAGCCCAGTTCCTAGCGCGCGACTGGTCACCATAGGGAAGAATATCTGCCCAATGATATCAGGATGAATGCCAGAACCATTATCGGTGATAGCAACTTGCAGTACTTGTTTATGTTGCTGCCCGGCAATCGTATGTTGAAAGGCAACACGTGTTTGAATATGGAGTTTGGGTTGATAGCCATCGTCAAAATCAAGATTATTAAGTGGACTATCTGATGTTAATTGATTGGATACGGCTGGCACGCTTTGCTGCAGCGTTTGTGCAAATTCCGTCATGGATTCGCAAGCATTATTAATTAAGTTTAAGAAGACTTGAATCAGCTGGTCTTTATCAGCACAGAGTTCAGGTAACGATAAGTCATAGTCACGCTGTAATAAAACTTGCGGATATTGATGGATGATCAATGCCAAAACATGCTCTATTGGCTCATGAACATTGAGCATTTGCCAATGTGGTAATTGATTAGAACCAAGAAACTGCCCAATCAGCTGAGTTAGGCGATCTGTCTCTGAGATAATGATGTCGGTATAGCTGCGTAATTTGTCAGCGGTTTTCTGTAGCTTGTTATCAGGGTTTAAAGTCGGGCTCGATATAAGGCTAGGGTAGTCAGTATCAGTAGTGTGAGTATTAAAAGAGCGCTCACTAAATTTGATAAATTGACGTTGCAATAATTGCGCGGCACCGCGGATACCAGCCAACGGATTTTTGATTTCATGAGCAACCGAGCGCAGCATATGACGCGCAACATTGTACTGCTGCTGTTGGCGCTGTTCTTCTGAGATACGACTTTGGCGGTCTTTGCCCCATATCTCTATAATAAAGTAATTTTGCTGCTGATAGATAACAGGGGTGACGCTATAGTCAATCGAGAGTGATAAGTTGCCATTTAATGGGCTGTTTATCAGATGGTCATGGTCAATAAAAGGTTGTTGATACTGCTTCGCTTGAAAAAAGCGTTCAGTCAAAGAGCAGGTTTTGTCTTTTGGACTGTCAATAAGTGTGCTGCTTTTGGTTTTCAACTCTTCGGGCGCAAGCAGCATCAATACCGACTGATTAAGCAATCGTCCACTACTGATCGCCAGTAGCTGCTCAGCTTGGGCATTTAGCCAAGTAATAGACAATTCATCATTGACCCACAAGATAGCCGTGAACAAATGCTGCGATATAAAGGTTAAGTCAGGCGTTGGTTTTGCGCTTATAAAATCAGCGGTCATGATTAATACCTAGATAAATAGAGGCTCGATATAATATTTAACCATAAATCAACACTATAGAGCGGCAAAACTGGCGATTTTTGTAAAAAAAACGTACAATGCGCACAGCCAATTTATCTCTAGCAAGGTTAGCCATGCCCAATATTTCTACCGAGTCCGTTAATACGACTATAGCCCCTTCACAGCCAGCTTCTATACCAAAAGACACTGCCACTCTCTTTAATCCTGCTAAGCCGACAGCAATGCCTGCGCAAAGCTCGACGGACAGTGTTCAACCTTACCATCATAAAGCCAATCATAATCAAAATCGTAGTGTCGAACAAAGCAGCGAGGTAGTTTCAGCGGCTTCAGCTAAAACGACAACAGCAACGACCAATGCCCCTGTCAATGCCGCGCCAAAGATTGGATTTGTGTCTCTAGGTTGTCCAAAAGCCTTGGTCGATAGTGAACGCATTATCACAGAGCTTAGCCGTGATGGCTATCAAGTAGCCAGTGATTATGAAGGCGCCGACTTAGTAGTGGTCAATACGTGCGGCTTCATCGAATCAGCGGTACAAGAGTCGCTCGATGCAATCGGTGAAGCTATCAGTAAAAACGGTAAGGTGATTGTGACAGGCTGCTTGGGTAAAGAGGCAGATAAAATCCGTGAAATGCATCCTGCTGTACTAGCAGTGACGGGCGCTCATGCTTATGATGACGTCATTAGAGCCGTCGCGTTGCATGTACCAAAGCCTGACCGTGGTTTGGATGCCAGTTATGACCCAAAAATAGATTTGATTAATGAGGCAGGTATCAAATTAACGCCTAGCCATTATGCTTATCTAAAAATATCAGAAGGTTGTAACCACCGTTGTACTTTCTGCATCATTCCAAGCTTACGTGGAGACTTGGTTTCACGTCCGATTGATAGCGTGATGAATGAGGCGCTGGCGCTGAAAAAGGCTGGTGTGAAAGAGCTATTGATTATCTCGCAAGATACTTCTGCTTATGGTCTGGACTTAAAGTATAAGACAAGCTTTTGGAATGGTATGCCGCTGAAGTCTAAATTTTATGACTTGTGCCAAGCGTTAAACGATTTGGGTATTTGGGTGCGTCTACACTATGTGTATCCGTATCCGCATGTGGATAAAGTCGTAGAATTAATGGGCGAGAAGAAATTATTGCCTTATCTTGATATTCCATTCCAACATGCCAGCCATCGCATCCTAAAAGCCATGAAACGTCCTGCTCATAGCGAAAATACCTTGGCGCGTATCCATGCATGGCGTGAGATTTGCCCTGATATCGTCATTCGCTCAACCTTCGTTGTTGGCTTCCCTGGTGAGACAGAAGAAGATTTCCAATGCTTACTTGATTGGTTAGTAGAAGCCCGTCTTGATCGCGTTGGTGCCTTTACCTATTCAGAAGTTGAAGGTGCGGTTGCCAATGACTTGCCAAATCATGTGCCAGAAGACGTCAAGCAAGAACGTTACGAGCGTTTGATGACGTTACAGCAAGATATTTCAGCCCAAAAACTGCAAGAGAAAATTGGCAAAACCTTGATGGTATTGGTCGACGAAATTGATAGAGAAGAAGGTGTTGCGATCTGCCGTAGTTATGCTGACGCACCAGAGATTGACGGTCACGTCTACGTTGATGATATTGACGCTCAGGTCAAAGTTGGGCAGTTCTTAACGGTTACTATCGACGATGCTAGTGAATATGATTTGTTTGCCAGTTACAAAGGCTAAGCAGTCACTGTAATAGGCGCATGAAAATTGCCCAATCGCGGGCAGTTTTTGCTACAATTAGCGCAATTTGACCTTTGTACCTGCTTATCCTTAAGTTGGGCAATGCCGTCAAGTCTCAAAGTAAACTCTATTTGTATATTACCGATAACTTTAATTATAATTCAATACTGACAAGGTGACCTCATGTCTGACAAAAACCCGCGTTATTCTCGTATCTTGCTAAAACTTTCTGGTGAAGCCTTAGCGGGTACGAAAGATATGGGTATTGATACCGAAGTGCTCGATAAGATGAGCTTATCTATCGCCCATTTGCGCGGGCTTGGTGTCCAAGTGGGTATCGTGGTCGGTGGTGGTAACTTATATCGCGGTGCTCAATTACAAAAAGAGGGTTTGGTCGGCCGCGTCACTGGCGATCAAATGGGCATGCTTGCAACCGTTATGAATGGCCTTGCAATGCGTGATGCTCTTGAGCGCCGTAATATTAAAACGCGCCTAATGTCAGCCCTGCCGATTGGTGAAGTCACTGAAAGTTATAGCAGCCGTAATGCGATTCGTTATCTTAAAAATGGCGAAGTATGTATCTTTGTCGCGGGTACGGGCAACCCTTTCTTTACCACTGATACGGCTGCTTGCTTACGTGGTATTGAAATTGAAGCAGGCTTGATTCTAAAAGCGACCAAAGTAGATGGTGTTTATGATAAAGACCCAAGCCTACATAGCGATGCAGTAAAATATGATGGTCTGACCTTTGATGAGGTGTTAGAGCAAAAGCTTGGAGTTATGGATTTGACTGCCATCGCATTATGTCGTGAGCACGATGTGCCATTACAAGTCTTTGATATGAATAAGCCTAATGCTTTATTAAATGTTGTGATGGGCGAGAATGAGGGCACACGCGTCTACCATTAATATCGTACCCAAAATATGATAAAAGATAGGCAGAAGTAAGACAGCTGCTTATCTGTGACAACACCTGAATAGTTTTTATAATAAACAATAAATGATTTGTCGGTAGCGATAAATAAGGATACCTCATGATTCAAGAAATTAAGCAAGACGGCGAAGCGCGCATGCAAAAAACCTTGGAAGCGCTTGAAAGTACTTTTAGTAAAGTCCGTACGGGTCGCGCGCATCCAGGTATGTTGACAGGTGTGATGGTCAGCTACTACGGTTCGCCTACGCCTTTAAATCAAGTAGCGAGTGTTAACGTTGAAGATTCGCGTACGCTACTGGTACAGCCATTTGACCGCACCATGGTGCAAGCGATTGACAAAGCTATTCGCGAAGCAGATTTGGGTCTTAATCCAATGACTGCTGATGTGATTCGTGTTCCTATGCCAGCATTGACAGAAGAAACTCGAAAAGATATGCAAAAATTGGCACGTGGCGAAGCAGAAAACAGCCGTGTTTCTATTCGCAATATCCGCCGTGATATGATGAATGACATCAAAGAGTTAGCCAAAGAGAAAGAGATCTCAGAAGACGACGAGCGCCGTGCCAGTGATGACATTCAAAAAATCACTGACAAATATATTGAAACAATCGATAGCCGCTTAAGCAAAAAAGAAACCGATTTGATGGCAGTATAAGCACATTTTTCTGCTGTCAAAAATGATGCGCTATCAATATTTTATATAACAAGTCTACACGGCAACAAACAGCCAATATCAAAGTACTATTGGCTGTTTGTTGCCGTGTAGACAATTAATCTTACTCTATAGCTTGTTTATATTGTCCTTTTTTATAAGCACTTTATATGAATCTTTTTATATAAATTATGAGTTAGGGTTTTTATAAAGTATGGCGCGCGTTATGATTATTTTACCTAAACAACAAGCAAGTTAGCCTATGTCTATGTCAGAGAATTTAGCTCCAGCCCTTCTTCCACGCCATATCGCTGTTATTATGGACGGCAATAACCGCTATGGTAAAGTCCATAATTTAGGTAAAGGTCAGGGGCATATCGCTGGCAAAGATGCGCTAGACCCTATTGTTGAATATTGCGTCAGTACGGGTATTGAGGTTTTGACCGTCTTTGCCTTTTCCAGTGAGAATTGGCAGCGCCCACCGACTGAAGTGGCTCTGCTGATGCATTTGCTGAGCTTAACCATCAATGAGCAGATGCCTCGCATGGTTAAGTACCGTATTCGTTTGCGTTTTATCGGCGACCGCAGTCAGCTTAGTGATGATTTGCAATTATTGATGGCAGATGCTGAAGCAAAAACGGCTGATTTTGATGCTATGACATTGGTCATCGCCATCAGTTACGGTGGACAGTGGGATATCGCTCATGCAGCAAAGCAGCTATTACAGCAAGTGCAGGCAGGTCAGTTATCAATCGATGATATTGACAAGGAAAAACTTGGAGAGTATGTGCAATTGGCAGATGCGCCAGAAGTAGACATGCTGATACGTACCGGCGGCGAGTACCGTCTTTCCAACTTCTTATTGTGGCAATCAGCCTATGCAGAGCTGTTCTTTACCCCAACATTGTGGCCAGACTTTAGCGTCGATGAGCTAGCAGCAATGCTAGAGGATTTTGCTCAACGTCAACGCCGCTTTGGCAAAACCAGCGAGCAAATAGTGACGGCTCAGCAAATATCTTAGAGGTTATGTTAAGAGCATTAGACGACTTTTGTCAATTTGGAGCACTTTCAATAGCGTGCGTCACTATCAATACGTTATTATAGTCAGCAGCTGGCTATGATACGTCATTATCTATAGTAAATATTTATCACGCAATTTGACCAAATGTTCTTCATTATTATAAGGCTCAATAAGTATGTGGCAACGAATTAAGACGGCAATTGTTCTCGTTATTATCGTTGGTATTGCAATGTTTGCGAGCCAAACCCCTATATTATTTGCACCACTTTTAGGGATTGGGGTGATTATTGCCGCTCATGAATGGACTAAATTGATGCCAAAATGGCGTCAGCCCGCGGTCTTCGTAGTATTGGTGTTGCTGCTGACGTTAGTGTCACTCATGTTTAAAGTCACTTGGCTTTTTTGGTGGGTAGCTTCTCTCGTCATATGGTTAATGGCGCTGTCTTGGGTACGAGTTTTCCCAACGTCTACCAAATGGTACGGTAAGCAGTTGGCGCTAATGGGAGCAGTGATATTAACGGCTTCAATTACGGCTATGTTTTACTTATGGCAATTGTCGCCATGGTGGCTACTATATGTGTTTTTATTGGTCTGGTGTGCAGACAGTGGTGCTTACTTTGTCGGACGCAAGCTTGGCCGCCGAAAAATGGCACCGAACGTTTCACCCAATAAGAGTATGGAAGGGCTGGCGGGTGGCTTAGTCACAGGACTACTGGTCGTAGTAATTATAAGTGTCTTTAAATTACAATTGACGGGTGCAGCGCTCATCGCCTTTGTGGCATTATCGGCTCTGACGATTTTAGCTTCCGTACTGGGCGATTTGTTTGAGTCTATGCTCAAACGCCGTGCTGATGTTAAAGATTCAGGAACGATTCTACCGGGGCATGGTGGAATACTTGACCGTATTGATTCACTGCTATCTGCTACGCCGATATTTGCGCTTGGTTTTTGGGCAATACAGCAGTTTGGTTTGATAGTCGTTTGACTTGCCTAATACTATCAAAATCGCTTATGTAGTTATCTGACCGAACATAAGCTTAGCTGCTGATTTAATTTCCATCTTATTACTACCGTATCTTTATAGGCACCCATGGTTATGACCCAACGTATCGCCGTATTAGGCGCGACAGGCTCGATTGGCGACAGTACGTTAGCCATCTTGGCGGCACAACCAAAGCATTACGATGTTTATGCTTTATCTGGATATCACCGTTTAGATAAGCTGCTTGCGCTTTGTCAGCAGTTTGCTCCTAAGCGGGTAGGCGTACCGACAGCTGCGGTTGATGACTTCGCCAAGCGTCTGAGTATAGCAGGACTTGATATTGAAGTAGTCGGCGGCGAAACAGGCCTCGTGGATATCGCTACCGATTCACAAACTGATACTGTCGTTGCTGCTATTGTTGGCGCCGCAGGCTTGCCTTCTACTCTAGCTGCTGCCCGTGCAGGCAAGCGTATCCTACTAGCGAACAAAGAAGCGCTGGTGATGGCAGGGCAAGTGATGATCAATGCGGTCAAAACGCATCATGCAACCTTGCTGCCGCTTGATTCTGAACATAACGCTATCTTTCAGTGTTTACCATTTGCTATCCAGCAGGATAATACTCAAATTCACCGACCAAATCATGGCGTGCGTAAGCTATGGCTAACGGCTTCTGGTGGACCGTTCTTACAGCAGTCATTTACGCAGATGCAGCAAGCTAGTGTCGCTGAAGCAGTCAAACACCCAAACTGGTCAATGGGGCAAAAGATATCGGTCGATTCTGCCACGATGATGAACAAGGGGCTTGAGCTGATTGAAGCCTGTCATTTGTTTGATTTACCTGAAAATAAGATAAATGTGGTGATTCATCCACAAAGTATCATTCACTCAATGGTAGAATATAGCGATGGCAGCTTTTTGGCGCAGCTTGGCAGCCCAGATATGAAAACGCCCATCGCTCATGCGCTAAGCTACCCTGACCGTATTGACAGTGGCTCGCAGCCATTAGACTTATTTGCCTTAAGCGGTTTAGAGTTTATCGAGCCTGATTTGCAAAAATTTGCCTGCTTACGTTTGGCACGAGAGGCGATGCAAGCGGGTACTCACGCGACCATTATTCTAAATGCGGCGAATGAGATTGCAGTTGCCGCATTTTTGAATAATCAAATTCGTTTGACGGATATTGCTGATATTAATGAGCAAGCATTGAATGAGATACAAGTTTCGGCATTAACTGAGACTGCCGATATTGATGAGATTTTGGCAATCGATAACCTAGCGCGTCAGCATACTGAGAAGCTGGTGGCAAGACTGGTCTAGATGTATCAAGCACTATCGCCTTTATAATGATTTTAAGAGTACCTACTGAGAAAAGATCATGACGTTTCTATTAACACTCCTTGCGGCAATATTTGTCTTAGGTCCGCTTATTGCTTTGCATGAGTGGGGTCATTATATTGTAGCGCGTCTTTGCGGCGTTAGAGTACTTACGTATTCTATTGGTTTTGGTCCTAAGCTTTTTGGCTGGACCAGCAAAAAAAGTGGCATTGATTATCGTATCTCGGCATTACCCCTTGGTGGATATGTCAAAATGCTTGATGAGCGTGAAGGTGAGGTTGCAAAAGATGAGCAGCATTTAGCATTTAATCGTCAGCATCCGCTTAAGAAAATAGCTATTGTGGCTGCTGGTCCTATCATGAACTTCGTTATTGCCATTGCATTGTTCTGGGTGTTATTTATGACTCCCTCAGAGCAGCTTGCCACCAAGATTGGTCAAGTATTACCGGATACGCCTGCCGCGATAGCACAGTTGCCTGCCGGTGATAAAATCGTTGCGATTGACGGTCATGACGTACAGACGTGGGAAGGGATTAATTATCGCCTTGCCGGGCGCATGGGCGAGACAGCCAATATAAGCGTAACGTTGCAATCAGAAGCCAATAATAATGCAACCAAAACTTATCAAGCGCCTGTAAAAGAATTTATGCAAGGTGCCGCACAAGGTAAAGATGCCTTATCAAGCTTTGGTATGATACCGTGGCAACCAAATATTGCACCGATAGTTGGTGATGTAACGCCTGATGGCGCGGCAAGTCGTCAAGGTCTCAAGGCTGGCGACCGCATCACTGCTATTAATGATGAAGCCATTAATGACTGGATTAGTGCCACTCGTATTATCCGTGACAATCCTGAGACTTTGCTTACATTTAGCATATTGCGTGATGATAAGCCGATTGAATTACAGATTATGCCGCAAGGTAAAAAAGATAATTTAGGTAACGATTATGGACAAATTGGTGCTATGGTGGCACAGTCTGAGATTGTCATTCCTGATGCGTACAAAACCACGGTGGTCTATAGTCCAGCTGAGTCGTTAATCAAATCGTTTGAGAAAACCGAGCAATTGGCTGTTATGACTGTCAGCTCAATGGGCAAGATGCTATCAGGTATGATAGGTCTTGATAACTTATCAGGTCCGATTACCATTGCCAAAGTCGCTAAGCAAAGTTTTGATATCAGTTGGCAAATGGTATTATCTACCGCCGCCTTAATCAGTTTGAGCCTTGCGGTTTTGAATCTGTTGCCCATTCCAGTATTAGATGGCGGTCATATTGTCTATTATCTGATTGAGCTGATACGTGGTAAGCCACTCTCTGAAGGCGTGCAAATGGTAGGCTTAAATATTGGTTTACTCTTGCTGGCAGGTTTCATGGTGTTAGCAATTGGTAATGATATCAGTCGGCTGTTTTGATGATATAGCATACTTCTTGCACGGTAAGATGCGATAGACTAATGGTTTTATGCTTATCCTGTATCTATTGTTAGGCTGTTAAGCAATTTCTTTTATCGCCGTGCTGCTGTACTAATTTTATATTTTAGTTTATTTTATGACGCGTTTTATATAAAGTGTTCTGAGTCTGTTCCCTAAGTGGTTACGATATGACACAAAAGAGACCAGATAAGATGTGCTTTTCAACTTAACTTAAGCAAGTTTTTTATTGACGGATAGTGTTTATGCGTACGCCTTTATTTATGAGCGCGGCTGGGTTGCCGTTAGTTGTAGCAATGATGAGTATGCCGGTTCAGGCTGCAGAATTTGTGGTCACTGATATTGGCTTTAATGGTCTACAACGCCTAACACCTGATAGTTTATATCCAGTACTGCCTATTACAATAGGTGATACGGTCAATGATGCAAATCTGGCTGCCAGTATCAAAGCACTATATGCGACCGAAAACTTTGCTGACATTCAAAGCCGTATTGAAGGCGGCAAGCTGCGCTTTGATGTCGTTGAACGTCCAACGATTGCAGAAGTTAATTTTGATGGCAACAAACTTATTCCCAAAGAAGGGCTTGAGCAAGGCTTAAATAATGCAGGTCTTGCTGTGGGTAATGTACTTAAGCAAGCAACCCTACAAGGCGTTGCAAACGAGCTACAACAGCAATATATCAGCCAAGGTTATTACAATAGTAATATTGAAGTCGATCAGACGCTGCTTGATGGCAACCGCGTTAAACTTGATGTGCGCTTTATCGAAGGCAAGCCGGCCAAAGTAGTTGATATCAATATCATTGGTAATAAGCACTTTAGCGATAAAGAAATTAAAGAAGTCTTTGCAGTAAAAGAGTCCTCATGGACGCGTCTATTATCTAAATCTGATCGTTATGCGAAAGAGAAGCTCGCGGCAAGTTTAGAAAATCTAAAAGCTCTGTACCTAAATGATGGTTATGTACGCTTTTCGGTAGACAATGCGGTGCTCAATATCAGTGAAGATAAGAGCAGCGTATTTATCGAAGTCAGTCTTAGCGAAGGCGAACAATATCAGTTTGGCGAAATTAATTTCTTAGGTAAGCCAACTTTTGAAACCAGTGAATTAAAAGAGCTGGTCACTTTTGGTGCTAAAGAAAAGTACTCACAAGCCAAGCTTGATGCCACCACTGCCGCTCTTAAGAGTCGTTATGGTAATGAGGGTTATTATTTAGCGCAAATCAGACCAGTACCGCGTATCAATGACGAGACCAAAGTCGTCGATATCGATTATTATATTGATCCTGCACGTCCTATTTATGTGCGCCGTATCAATTTTACTGGTAACTTAAAAACCCAAGATGAAGTACTGCGCCGTGAAATGCGTCAGTTGGAAGGGTCATTGGCTTCTAGTGATAAGATTCAGCTGTCACGTACGCGTTTGATGCGCACAGGTTTTTTTAAAAATGTTAACGTTGATGTGAAGCCGGTTCCTAATCAACCAGACCAAGTCGATGTAAACTATACGGTTGAAGAGCAGCCATCTGGTAGCTCAACCATTGCTGCCGGTTATTCACAGAGTGGCGGTGTTACCTTCCAGTTAGATCTTACCCAAAACAACTTTATGGGTACTGGTGACCGCGTTAAAGCTTCTTTGTCACGCTCAGAGACACGTGATTCTTATAGCTTGGGTTATACCGATCCGTACTTCACGGAAAATGGTGTATCACAAGGTATCAGCGCTTATTACCGTGAAACCAAATACGATGATCGAAACGTTAGTAACTATGTTACCGACGCTTATGGTGCAACGTTGAACTATAGCTATCCGGTTGATGAAACCAAACGTGTGAGTGCGGGCTTAAACGTTGATAACACCACAGTACGTGGCGGTAGCCGTCTAGGTGTATCAAGCGTTCAGCAGATTATAGATGACGGTGGTACGTTCGAGAAATTCAATAATGATCAAGATGAATTCTCTGGTCGTACGGGCTTTAAAAACGAATATCAAAGCTACAACTTACTATTCGGTTGGGATTACAGCACTTTAGATCGTCCCGTATTTCCGAATAAAGGCATGAGTCATACAGTCGATGCGACTATTGGCTTAGGTGATGCCAGTTATCAGAAACTGGTTTATCGTGGTAACATTTATCAACCTATCTATAAAGATTGGGTTGCTCGCGGTTATACCAAACTTGGTTATGGTAATAATTTACCGTTTTATGAAAATTTCTATGCTGGTGGTTATGGTTCAGTACGTGGTTATGAAGCATCAACGCTTGGACCTAAATCACAAAGCTACAATGATGCGATAAATGATGATGTGCGTTTTAAAGACGAAGAAGTTGGTGGTAATGCGCTAGTCAGCTTTGGTACTGAATTGATTTTACCAATGCCATTTAAAGGCGATTGGGCGGATCAAGTACGTCCAGTACTATTTGCTGAAGGTGGTCAGGTATTTGATACCACTGACAAAGAAAATCGCACCTTTATTGATCCAGCTACGGGCGACGATACTGGTGTACCCCTATTAACACAGGACAATAAATTGCGCTTTAGTGCCGGTTTAGGCGTCACTTGGTATACGCCAATTGGTCCGATTTCTTTGAGCTATGCTGTACCTATCGGTGATAAAGATGGCGATGAGACTGAAAAAGTCCAGTTCCAAATTGGTAACACTTTCTAAGTGCTTGCTAATTGCCTGTTACTAGGTAAAGGGTTTGATTCTTGTTATTCAGCCCTTTAGGTAGTTGAAGCGTTCGTTAGATTTAGCCGGTCGTCAAGATGATATCTCAACTTGACGACCCTCTTATTCCTGCCAATACTAATACTGATTATGATAACGATTGAGCAACTCATCTCCCAGATTGAGCAGCGTCAGCCTGTTCTTAACAAGACTGAGCTTAGCGCTGAGCAGCACCGTCTATCCTTAGAGGGTATTGGTAATTTAACGATGGCCAATCGGCAGCAGTTGAGCTTTTTGGCTAATCCTCACTATCTTTCTAGTCTAGCTAATACTGGTGCTGGGGCAGTACTCATCACTGAAGAGCATCATGAAGAAGTGCCAAATGATACGGTAGCTTTAATTGTTGCGATCCCTTATTTGGCTTATGCTAGCGTGAGTCAACTTTTCGCTCGCCAACATTCATTTAGCGGTATTCATCCGACAGCCTTCATCGCCGACAGTGCCGTTATTGGCAATAAAGTGACTATCGGTGCTTTTTGTGTCATCGGTGAGCAAGTGCAGATTGGTGATCGCAGCGTGCTTGAGGCTCATGTAGTCATCGAGGATAATACTACCATTGGTACAGATGGTGTTATCAAATCACAAGTGGTGATAGGACATGACTGTATTATTGGTAATCATGTTAGGTTGAACGCTGGGGTGACGATAGGCTCGGAAGGCTTTGGCTTTGCCCCCACTGCCAATCCTAGTGTCACAGGTTGGGAGCGTATTGCACAGTTAGGGCGTGTGCTGATAGGTGATCATGTACGCATTGGCAGTCAAAGCTGTATAGATCGCGGTGCCATCGATGATACGGTGATTGGAAATCATGTTATTATTGATAACCTCGTACAAGTAGCACACAACGTCCGTATTGGTGATGGCACGGCTATCGCTGCTCATACAGGTATCGCAGGTAGTACTACAATTGGCAAACGCTGCATTATTGGCGGGGCGGTCGGTATTACCGGACATATTGATATCACAGATGATGTTACTTTATCGGGTATGACTATGGTCACTAAGTCAATCACCACTGCCGGATCTTACTCTTCTGGCACGGCTGCTATGCCAACTGCTAACTGGCGCCGTGCCGCTGTCCGTTTTCGCCAGCTTGGTCGTGATTAGCGTTTAAAGATTCATAGTTAAAGAAAATTAATACTTAGATTATTTATAATATTAAAACTCAACAAATATTTATTCTCAAGCAAGACTTTAAATACAGCAAGGAAGCGCTACTATGAGCACTAGCAATATTGATAACCCAACGGCAGAAGACATCAAAAGCTTGGCTGAACAAGGGTTAACGTTGCCATTAACTTACCATACATTAAAGCATTATTTGCCACATCGTTACCCATTTTTATTGGTGGATAAGATAGTTGCTTGTACACCAGGCGAATGTATCACGGGCATAAAAAACGTCACCATTAATGAAGAGTTTTTTAATGGGCATTTCCCTGATGAGCCTATCATGCCAGGCGTATTGATGGTTGAGTGCATGGCTCAGGTATCAGGTGTTCTGGGTTTTATTAGTGCAGGACTGACGGCAGAAGATGGCTATTTATACTTGTTCGCAGGGGTTGATAAAGTGCGCTTTAAGCGCCGTGTTATCCCTGGTGATCAGCTGATTATCCGATCTAAAATTGTGATGCAAAAGCAGGGTATTTATAAGTTTGATTGTACTGTACATGTTGAAGATGAGCTTGCGGTTAGTGCGCAGATTATGATTGCCCGTCAAGAGCAATAAACCGTATTAGTCACTTTGAATAATGCATGAAACATCTAAACTATGATGTGAATGCTTATTCATTAGCATCATCTTATTTTTTAACAAAGGCAGCTTTAGGCTAGTTAATTTCACTAAGCTGTCTGTATTTGTTTTACTAATTTAATTGCATTCGATGTTACAAAGGCCTCTATTATGAGTCAGATCCATCCTACAGCACTCATCTCACCGTCTGCTACGATTGATAAAACCGCAACCATTGGCCCTTACTGTATTGTCGGTGATGAGGTTACGATTGGTGCATATACTGTATTGCATCGCCACGTAGTCGTCACTAGATTGACTCGTATCGGTGAATACAATCAGTTTTATCAATTTTCAAGCATTGGCGAAGACCCGCAAGACCTCAAATACGCGGGTGAGCGTACTTGGCTTGAGATTGGCGATCATAATACCATTCGAGAAGCCTGTAGCTTGCACCGTGGTACTGAGCAAGATGGTGGGTTGACAAAAATTGGCAGCCATAACTTGCTCATGGTTAACACTCATGTGGCTCATGATTGCTTGATTGGCGACCATAATGTATTGGCTAATAATGTGGGCGTCGCAGGTCATGTTACCATTGGCAATCATATTATTGTCGGTGGCAACTCAGGCATTCATCAGTTTTGTACAATTGATGATTATAGTTTGGTTGGTGGTGCAACGTTGGTCTTAAAAGATGTAGCAGCGTTTACCATGGTTTCAGGTAATCCTGCTAAGGCACATGGTCTTAATATTGAAGGTATGCGCCGTAAAGGCTGGTCTAAAGATAGCATCGACGTGCTGCGTCAAGCTTATCGTGTGGTATTCAGATCTGGTTTAACGACAGTGCAAGCACTTGAAGTATTGAAACAAGATCTGCTGCCAAAAGAGTCAAAAATTGAATTTTTAATCGATTCGCTACAGAAAAGTCGCCGCGGAGTCGTGCGCTAAATTCTGTTTTGATACATTGGTAGCTCATTTTAAATAGTTTTTACCATCGAAACTAAATGTTATAAATAGTAATCATAAATATAAAAAGCCATAACTATTAGTTATGGCTTTTTATATTTATGATTACTTGACTTTTTTAGTTGCTTAGCAGAAACTGAGCCTCTACAACAATGTAAACAATTCTTTCTTAATGTTGCTGGATGCATCACATTGATGCATAGAGTAAATAGTAAAATATTATGGACAGCTATTTATAATAATCAAGGATGATTATAAGCAATATTAATTGAAGCATGAGGAAGGAAAAATGGCTAGTAATAAACAAGATCATGCGCAGTGGAGCTCAAGTTTTGGCTTCGTACTGGCAGCAGTAGGCTCGGCAGTCGGCTTAGGGAATATCTGGAAATTCCCTTATATGGTAGGTGAGAGCGGTGGTTCAGCTTTTGTTATTGCCTATTTATTCTGTATTGCTTTGGTTGGTTTTCCTGTATTGGTCGCTGAGTGGCTCATTGGTCGCCGTGGTCAAAAGAATCCTATTAATACCTTTAAAGATGTTGCTGTTAGTGAAGGTAAGTCAAGTAGCTGGGGTATTGTTGGCGCAACCGGTATCTTAGGCGGTTTTTTAATTCTCTCTTTTTATAGTGTCATCGGTGGCTGGGCGCTGAACTATATCACTAAAGTTGGCACGGGCAGTTTTGCCGGTCAAAACAGTGACTCTGTCGCTGCAACCTTTGATGGAATGCTAGCATCAGCAGGTACGCTAACGATTTGGCATACGGTATTTATGATCATCACTGCGCTCATCGTTGGTATCGGTGTGACGCGCGGTATTGAAAACGCGGCTAAAATCATGATGCCATTACTGGGTGTGATTTTATTTATCATCGTTGGTTATAACGTGATAAATGGTGGTTTTGGTGAAGCGGTTAATTACTTGTTTGCACCTGATTTGAGCAAGTTGACCGTTGATGTAATGCTAGCGGCATTGGGTCATGCTTTCTTTACCCTATCTATTGGTATGGGCATCATGGTGGCTTATGGTTCATACTTAGGTCGTGAAGTGAACTTACTAAAAACTGCTCGTACGGTTGTTATTTTAGATACAGTTATTGCCTTAGCAGCTGGTTTGGCCATTTTCCCAATCATCTTTAGTAATGGTCTTGATCCTGCATCAGGTCCTGGTTTGATTTTTGTCAGTCTACCGATTGCTTTTGGTAGCATGGCTGGTGGTACGATTATCGGTACTTTGTTCTTCTTATTGATTACCTTTGCTGCTGTGACATCGTCGATATCATTGCTAGAGCCAAGTGTCGAGTTCTTAGAAGAGCGTACATCGATGAACCGCACGATGTCTACCATTGCTGCAAGTACTGTGATTTGGCTATTGGGTATCGCTGCGCTATTGTCGTTTAACTTATGGAGCGACTTTACTATCATGGGTAATGGCATCTTTGATGCACTAGACAAACTTACCAGTAAGTTCTTATTACCGCTAACCGGTCTTGCAGGCATTATCTTCTTTGCTTGGAGAATGGACCAACGTAGCATTCAGCAAGAGCTTAATTTATCAAACGGTACTTGGCAGATTTGGCAAATCGTTACTAAATTTGTAGCGCCAATCGCGGTCATCGTGGTATTTGTGGCTGCATTGGTAGGCTAATCATTTATCCTGTTAATAGTTAGATTGTCAAAATTTAGTGAACAAAAAAGGCTTAAGATTCATCTTAAGCCTTTTTTTGTATTTTATATCTGAATAGCTAATGTCAAATTACCACTACTATTAACGCAAATTCAGCTCTGGCACCGTCTGACCACGTTTGCTATAAAATTCATTCACGAACTCATCAAATTTATCTTGTTCGATGGCATCTCTGATATTTTGCATCAAACGTTGATAGTAACGCAAGTTATGAATCGTCGCTAACTGCGCGCCAAGCATCTCTTTGCATTTATTCAAATGCGATAAATAAGCACGACTAAAATTCTGGCAAGTATAGCAATCGCATTCAGGGTCTAATGGACCTTCATCGGTGCGGTATTGGCTGTTGCGTATACGTACCACGCCCGCATTGTCGGCGTCGCCTGTGACAAAATAATGACCATTACGCGCATTCCGGGTTGGCATGACACAATCAAACATATCGACACCGCGGCGTACTCCTTCTACGAGATCTTCAGGCTTACCGACACCCATCAGATAGCGCGGCTTATCGGCAGGCATGTCATCTGCGATATAATCTAGGACGTCTATCATCTCTTCTTTTGGCTCGCCAACAGACAAACCGCCAATGGCATAGCCATCAAAGCCAATTTCAAGCAAGCCTTCTAGTGATTGCTTGCGTAAATCAGCGTACATACTGCCTTGAATGATGCCAAATAACGCATTGGTACTGCCAAGCTTTTTATGCTCATCAACGCAGCGTTGTCCCCAACGTAGTGACAACTCTAAAGACTTTTTAGCTTCATCGTGAGTGGCAGGATAGGGCGTACACTCATCAAACTGCATCACGATATCTGAATTCAAGCTATATTGAATCTGCATCGATTTTTCTGGTGATAAAAAGACTTTAGCACCATCGATAGGTGATTTAAAAGTCACACCTTCTTCAGTGATCTTACGCATCGCGCCAAGACTGAATACCTGAAATCCGCCAGAGTCAGTCAAAATAGGCTTATCCCAATGCATGAATTTATGTAAGCCACCGAATTTATCAATAATGTCGGTACCAGGGCGTAACCATAAATGAAAAGTATTGCCCAAGATGATATCTGCGCCAATTGCTTCAATATCACGTGGTAGCATGCCTTTAACGGTACCGTAAGTACCTACTGGCATAAAGGCTGGCGTTTGTACATCACCATGATTGAGGTGGACTGTACCACGGCGTGCGCGAGTAACGCCACTGGCTGTTTTATGTAAGACAAATTGCATAAGATAACCGCTATGTAAGCTATGAAAATGGTGCTAATTATAGCATTGTTAGGCTTTTTTTGGTTATTGATGTTTATTTAGCTTAGATTTCACGGGGTGTTTTTAGTCGACTATAACTAAAAGCTACAGACATCTTTATCAAGTCATTGCTAAAGTAGAGAACCGACCATAACCCAAGTATTAATACCTTATATGCTTTTGGACAATGGAGATAAGTCATGACCAAAAGAAATTACTTAATGAGCAGCTTATTGTTAAGTAGCTTATTATCGATATCAGGAGCAGCTATGGCTACCGAAGAGCCGAAATATACTGTCTTGTCGCAAACTGAAAATTTTGAATTGCGTCGTTATGATGAGCAATTGGTAGCGCAAACTTGGGTTTCCGGTGATCAAAATACGGCCAGTCGTGCAGGGTTTAAGGTGTTAGCAGATTATATATTTGGTAACAATACTGCGCCAAGTGGCGAGAGTAGCAAAATCAGCATGACTGCCCCTGTGACGATGCAATCTGAAAATAAAAATAGCAGTGATGAGTCACAAAAAATAGCCATGACAGCGCCAGTAAGTATGCAACAAAACGATGGAAAGTGGCGTGTGCAATTTATTATGCCAAGCCAATACACGCTGCAAACGCTACCAAAACCAAATAATTCAAATATTGAAATTGTGAAAGTACCCGCTAAGACTTACGGTATTATTAAGTTTTCAGGGCTTGCTGGCAGTGAAAAGGTGGCTGCGAAAACGGCAGAATTACAGTTTTGGATGCAGGCGCAAAAATTAAAGATGACAGGTGAACCCGAATTAGCACGTTACAATCCACCATGGACACTGCCATTCATGCGCCGCAATGAAATCATGATTACTTATGAGCAAAAATAACGCATAAAAAAGACAGCGTTTGCTGTCTTTTTTATATCTAAATTCGGAATATCGGGTTTAGCTGTTTTGCTCGCGAATGATGTTCAGCATACGGCGTAATGGCTCAGCCGCGCCCCATAACAGTTGGTCACCCACGGTGAATGCGCCTAAATACTCAGGTCCCATATTAAGCTTACGCAGGCGACCTAGTGCAACCGTTAAGGTGCCGGTTACTGCAACAGGCGTTAAGCGGTTCATAGTGGCTTCTTTATTGTCCTCAACCACGTCTAACCACTGATTACCGCTATTCTTCAGTGCCGCTTCAATCTCTTCTAATGGAATGTCTTTTTTAAGCTTAATCGTTAAGCCTTGTGCATGACAGCGCATTGCGCCAACGCGAACACACATACCATCGATAGCAATCTTATCTGCTTCAGAGTTGCCAAGGATCTTATTGGTTTCAACACCACCTTTCCATTCTTCACGAGACTGCTTATTCTCTAACTGTGAGTCGATATAAGGAATCAAGCTACCGGCTAATGGCACGCCAAAGTATTGTTTAGGAAAATCGTCTGAGCGTTGAGTCTGAGCGATTTTTTTATCAATCTCAAGAATGGCGCTAGCAGGATTGGCAAGCTCATCTTTAACAGCATCACGTAATACACCCATGCCTTCAATAAGCTCACGCATGTTGTTAGCGCCTGAACCACTAGCGGCTTGATAAGTCATGGCGCTGACCCATTCGACCCAACCTTTATTAAACAGCTCACCAATTGCCATCAGCATCAGTGACACAGTACAGTTGCCACCGATAAAGTCTTTTTTACCCTCAGCGAGTGCATTATCGATAACAACTCGATTAACCGGATCAAGAATGATGATGCTGTCATCTTCCATGCGTAAGGTGCTTGCCGCATCAATCCAGTAGCCAGTCCAACCACTATCCCGCAGTGGTTGATGTACTTTTGAGGTATAGTCGCCACCTTGGCAGGTAATGATCACATCACAAGCGGTAAGGGCGTCAATATCATGAGCATCTTGTAGTTGGCTGGTCTTAATACCATCAAAACTTGGCGCATCACCGCCTGCATTACTGGTTGAAAAGAATACTGGCGTAATACCGTCAAAATCTTTTTCTTCCATCATACGTTGTAACAATACTGACCCGACCATACCGCGCCAGCCTACCAAACCTACTGTTAAATCACTCATCAAACTCAATCCTTTTTTACAATAAATTGTTGCATCGCCAACCAATAACAATGCCGTGAATAGCTCCAAAAAGCAAGGTTTTTTGATAGGTTTCGCGGGTTTTACTAGCACTATTAACTATGATAGTTATAACTTTGAGTTATGGTCATTATTCTAGCTCTGCTAATGAATTAGAAATGATATTCATCATAAGTGAAATATAGACTTTGATAACGGAACAAGCACAGACGTAAGCCTGATCTTTGTAATGTTTTATAGTATCTATTAGGTAATTAGTGTTCAATAGTAGGCGCAGGTTGTCTGGAATGCTAAAGTAAGCCCTTATATATAATGCTTACCTTAAGCACTTTTCGTTTTATGTTTTTTATTTAAATATTTCTATATGCATTTTATTAAGAGAATTTATCGTTTAGCTATTATAGACGCTAAGCCATAATAATAACGAACATAATCAATGGTGTAACTGTTGATTTGATAAATGGTCGATACACATGATGGATTTCTCCTTTCTATATTACGGTGCGCAAGGACTGGCAGGGCTCGTCGCATTTATCACTATTTGGGGATGGCTACCACTTGATAATTGGTGGGTACGCGGTGTGGATTTCCCTCGTATTCAAATCATGATACTTGGTATCATTGCTTGGCTTGGTATGGTGATATTTGGACCTCAGTGGCAGCTAGAACAATGGCTGTTGTTTGCGGCTTTGAGTATTACGTTAGCCTTTCAACTCAGAATGGTATTGCCCTATACTCTGCTATGGAAGAAAGAAGTAAAAAATGCCAAAGATAAGCCGGATGTTGAGGAATATCAGTTAAAAATCATGGTTTCAAATGTGTTGACCACCAATGATGATACTTATAAATTGGTTGAGTTAGTACAACAGAAACAACCTGATATCTTAATTACTTTAGAAAGTGACGAAAAATGGGAAAAAGCGCTTAATCAAGTTGAGTCTGATTACCCTTATACAGTAAAAGTGCCTTTAGATAATTTATATGGTATGCATCTTTATTCTAAGCTTGAGCTGATAGACCCTGAGATTAAATATTTGATCATTGATGATATACCTTCTATTCACACTCAGATACAGTTGCAAGGTGGGCGCGTCATTTGGCTTTATTGCTTGCATCCTATGCCCCCCAGTCCAACAGAAGCTGATAAATCTACGACCCGTGATGCTGAGCTATTGATGGTTGGCAAGCATATTAAAGATAATAAGCAAACGGCCATATTGGCAGGTGATCTTAATGACGTTGCTTGGTCACAGACCACACGTCGTTTTCAACGTATTTCAGGGCTACTAGATCCCCGTATTGGACGACATTTTATCAATACTTTTCATGTTAACTATCCGTTTTTACGTTGGGCATTGGATCATCTTTTCCATAGTGCTTGCTTCACAGTGATTGATATTGAACGTTTACCTTCGATTGGCTCCGACCACTTTCCTGTGATGACAACGTTGCAATATGAGCCAGAAGAGGAGAGTAATCAAAAAGGAAATGCTCCTACAGCACAAGCAGCCGACTTTCAAGAGGCGGAAAATAAGATCGAAGCAGGCAAAAAAGAAGGTTGCAAGGTGTCTAAAGAGCATGAAGAATCGGAATAGAAGTGAGATTCAGAAGAATCCTAATAAGCAAAGAATACCTGCTAGCTAAACAATTCAGACGTAAGCAAATGCTTACGTTAAATAAGGTCTTTAGCCTCTAGTCGCTGCACATCAATTGTCTTAGAATACATCCATCAACACAAGGATACGCAAGGATGTAGTGTTGAGACAGTATCAATAATAGGACAGGACAGCCCACTGTCTCATGGATTACTGTTTATGACTTAGGATGAGTCAACACGGAAGAGATAACAATAATAATATGAAAAACCATAGCCCCGAACCAATCGCCCTAGGTTCGGGGCTTTTCTTTGTGCTTAAGTTATTGATTTATATATTTTTACTCATTGTTTTTATGCTTGAGTATTTATGTATCTGCTATCGTTTTCAAGTAAATAACAAATCAAAAGGCATAAAAAAAGGATATACGCACTGGCATATATCCTTTTTTATAAAATACTTTGACTGGTTATTTAGTTCACTTGATCATTAACCAAGCACTTGGATATAAGCGCCAGCACGTAGCTCTTGTAGCCAGTCTTCTTTGGCTTGTGGTGCTAGGCGTTGATATAGAGCTTGACGTGCCATAGTACGACGATACTCATCGCTGACATCTTGTTGACGCTTACCTTCAACTTTGAGTATGTGCCAACCAAATTGCGTTTTAAACGGGGCAGAATAGTCACCGACAGCTGTGTTTTTCATCATTGCTTCAAACGGAGCAATCATTTGATCTTCACCAACCCAATCTAGATCGCCACCACGCCCTGCTGAACCAGGATCGTCTGAATACGTTGACGCTAGACTATCAAAAGCAGCACCATTACGTAGCTGACTATATAGGTCATTAATTTTTTGCTCAGCAAGAGCATCTGTTTGTAGCTCATCAACTTTAACCAAGATATGACGAGTGTTCCACTGAGGAACAAGCATGGTATCACTGGCTTTTTTATTGGCAAGCTTAATAATATCGATACCTTCAGGGGTGACTAAAGGCGCACTCACAGCGCCAACCTCAAGTTTGGTAATCTCGCTCGATAGCTCAGTTGGCAGGGCAGCGGCTTTATGAAAGCCCATATCACCACCTTGTAATGGGATAGGGTAGCTGCCTTGACTGGCTGCAATCGCTTCAGCGACATTGACATTTGGCACAAGAAGGCGTGTACGTAACTTTTGTGCCACTTTTAAGGCGTCATTACGCTGTGCTTCTGATAGGCGACTATAGTCATCCATATATGGAACACGGACATGGACTGTCTGATACTCACTTTGGTTCAAGCGTTTGGCTTCAGGTGATGCCAAAAATGCATCGATATCCTGCTCGCTAATACGCACACGATTGGTGATTTGACGCTGTTGTAAGGCTTGAATCGCGGCATCTTCAATCAACTGCGCGCGCAAAGTCGCGTAGCTGCCCGATTGCGCTGAGTCTAAACGCTGTTGTAAAGCGGCGATGCTATTTAAACCTTCTGCTTTTGCTATTTGTTCTAAGCGCTTATTGATAGACGCTTCATCGGGATTTAAACCAACACGTTTGATCAAGGACAGCTGTAGTTCGCGCAAAATAAGGGCGTTTAATACTTCTGACTGTAACTGTGCTGAATTGGCAATAGGTTCACCTGCAGCTTTTGCACGTGCCTGCGTCTGAGCAATGGCAGCAATGAGATCACTTTTTAAAATCGCATTTTCATTCACCAATGCAATGATGCCATCTGTACTATTGGCAGGCGTTAAACGAGCCACGTTGTTTTTTTGAGTTGTCGTCGCTTGCGCTTTTGCAGAGTTCACGGTTGCTGCTTGGGCACTAACGCTCATACCAAGAGCAGTCATTAACCCCATCGATAGGAATACTGCTTGGCTTGTCTGGCGTAAAGAAAAAAATCTCATGATGCTCCTCATCAATGTCATTGCATCGGATGGTAATCAGTTAAATCCACTCGCCACAATTTTAGCATCAAATAATGTTAATACTAAAGTAGTGGCTAGGGTTGTTTATAATAGAATGCAAACCAGTTTATACCATACATACTAGGCTATAAATTAGGCTTGTCTCTTATCATGTTATTAGTCTTTCCATGCATTTTGAACAGGTTCAAAACCTAATACTTTATCAGCAAGTAAGCGTGTCAAACGGCTACTACCACTGCCAAGACCACTTAATCTTACTTCTGCCATAATCGCTTGTGTGGGTTTTTCAGCAATATTCAAGTCATTATAGTAACGACGACCATAAACCGCAAAGCCAAAACAGCAATCTTCATAATCGATCCCAATCAATGAATCGAGCATTTGGTTGCGATTATAGTCGTATTGACCTTGAGCCAGTACACGCCAGTTATTATTGATTGGGAAAACTGCTGACGCTGTCAATGCAGACAGTGGTAACTGGTTGGTATTTTCATCACGTTGACGTTTGATAAAGCCTACATTAAATAAGCTTCTATCAGATGGCTGGTAACGTAACTCAGTAGTAATATAATTTAAATCGTAGCTATTGGTCAGCGCGCCACTCACATCGACCCAGACATTATTATAAGGCTGTGTGCTGGTATCCCAAACTAGCCCTGAAGAGGATGAGGTAAAGACAGGTTTTTTATTATCAAGCGTAACGCGTCCATCATCGAGATAAAATTGTTCACCAATGCTACCATCAAAACGTGTCACGCCCGTTGCATCGATGTAACGATAGTTAATACCTGGGGTAAAAGCATGTAAATCTTGTAAGCGATCATGCCCTAAAAACCAGCTGTCTGAGAATAACTGCTCATAGTTAATAGAGGCAATACGAGTATTAAAGTTTGGAATATCGTTTTGGTCTTTATAAGGCGAGTAAGTATATTTCAGGCGCGGGCTAAGTAAACGATAACCACCTAACGTGTCATCAAATGCGCCAAACGGTGAGCCGGCTTGATAAAAATGTAAACCTGCATCAATACTGGCTTGCGGGACAAACACTGACTGGCTGCCATCATTTTTATCCAGTGAATTGTCAACTAAGCTATCTTCATCATAAGTGGTAAACAGATGTTGTAAGCTTAGCTTTGGCTTGATATAACCCCATGAGTTCTCCATAGGATAAGATGCACTGAGTTTATTATAAAAACGTGTGCCACTTTTTTCATTCTCAGAACCATCATCGATAGATTTTTTAAAATAAGCGGAGTCACTGACGCCAGTGATATCAAAATGCTTTGCCCAAGGTAGACGGTAATCAAGTTTGAGCTGCGGTAGGCGCGAGTAAGGCTTGTCTTTATCTTGCAACATCTGCCCATTGTTATTCAACGCATCAAGTGTTTGGAAGGTTTCTACTTTTAGCTCGCCGTCGACATAGTCATTATAATAATTCAGTTGCGCTCGGCGCGGCAAGTTTAAGGTGTTATCTGATAAACCTAGCGTATCAAAATCATTAAGGTAGTCGGCATCAGATACGTAGCTGTATTTGGCCTCACCGCTTAGGCGTGGGATGCTGGTAGATGACCAATAATGATCATAGAACAAACTGCGGCGGTCTTCGCCATCGTATTCTTTATCATTAGGCAAGTACGAACCATTAAAGATACCCTCGCCATAATTTTCTGTTAAATAACGAAACTCTCCAGATAGCATAGGATTACGAGTGGTATAAATATGCGTGCTTAGCGTGGCATCATAGTTGGGAGCTAGGTTGAAATAATAAGGCACATCAATTTCAAGTCCGTTTTCGCTACTGATACTTGCATTAGGCAATAAGAAGCCACTACCGCGTCGACTGTCTATTGGAAAGTTAAAATAGGGCAGATAAAATACAGGCACATCAGCAATACGGAAGGTGGTATTGTAAGCTTCACCGCGTCCTGTCTCAGTGTCTAAATCTATGCTTTTGGCATCAAATTGCCACTTACGATTGGTCGGAGGGCAGGTGCTATACATGACCTCATCCAATTCATATTGGCTCTCATTCGGTCGGTTTAAGCGCTTGGCATAACCATGTGCTTGTAGCTCAACACTGGCAAAGGCAACATTTGTAGCAGTAGATTGCCCTGTTTCAGTATTATAATTCAAATTGTCAGCAACACCAATGAGACCACCTTGTGTTGCTTTATCAGTAAGGCTGGTTTTACCGTTTTGCTGAATGCGGTCTTGTGCCCCATTTACAGAGACATTGCCAGTAGCTTGGTCAGTAAACATCACTTTACCTTGCGCCGCTGCCACCCCGTTGCTTAAGTCCAATACGATTTTTTCAGCCTCAATATGCTGAGTCCCTTGGTCAATGATGACATTACCTGATAGTTCGGCATAATCGACATTATCATAGTAGCCATAATCTGACTCTGCAAATAGTGGCGCTTGATTATTGGGCAGACCATTTAAATTGGGTGCTGGTTGCCCACTACTGGCGCTTGCTTCATTAACAGCCCGTTGATAGTTAGGGTTTTTCTTAGGATAAACCCATTGTCCTTCACAGCGCGCCGCACTATCGACGGTATGTGGCAGCAAGCGCAGATTGCTACCTACGGTTGGGATATTAGTCGTTACAGGCGTCAAACTGTTTTGAATATTATTTTGTTCGTCGTTTACGCTAGTGCCTGTATTGTTTGATGTTGCAACATTCGTATCTGGCGTCAGCTCATAAAATTCTGCTAAACGTTTAAGGCTTTCTTGAATACTCTCATCATTGGTATCAATTCGACGATTACCAGCTTTTGCTGCGTTGCTTGTATTCACTGGGGCAACGCGGCTATCTTGACTCGTCTTGGTACGATCATTAATCTCAGTAATATTGCTGTTATTTACAGCCGCATCATTACCTAGAGTAGCATCACTACTCAAACTGGCTTTTTTATAGGCTGCAGATTGCTGACTGTCGCTTTGATAGCTGATGTCTTGATTGATTTCATTATTAAAACCAGCATCAGTTGCTACGTCATCGGCATACTGGTTTGAGCTATCAGTCACCAATGGCTCAGGCATCATCGAGTCAGTCTGATTGATAGCGGCACTAACGGTCAGGCTTGATAAGCCTAGCGCGCCAAATAAAATCAAACGGATGCTTTGGTAAAGCGGAGAATATAACAAGGGCACACCTATGATTTGTAGAGCCTATTGGATTGCAATATATCGTCTATCAAGTCTGTTTTAGACAGCTACAGCGCTTTATAAACGAATAATAAATAATATAATCTTAAAAGTTGGGACGTTTTACATATAATGACGACTAATCATAGTCAAAAAAAACCAAATCAGCTACACTATTTATCAAATTATCAAAGTTTATTAGATAGCCATGCTATTTTTAAGACAACAGCGACTGTGCAATAAGCGCTCACTATTTTAGCAAGTATTTGTCCTACTTATCACTCATTTAGTCATTTACGACTTATATTTAACCTGCGATGCTTTTTATGACCGATAAAACACTATTAAATCTTACGATACCTGCCATTAATACGCGCCAAGAGTCATTAGAGTGCTGGTTGCAGCAAGTGTTCGAGAATCAAACCTTTACTCTTGAAAGCTTGCCAGGTGATGCCAGTGCTCGCCGTTATCACCGTATTCAGCTAGTAACTATTGATACAGATGATACGACAAAAATAGCGCGTTATATTGTCATGGATTCGGCTGATGAGCAAGACGCGATGCAGCAGTTTATTAATGTGGCAAAGCTCATGTCGCAAGCCATCAATGTGCCGACGCTGATCGCGCAAGATGTGACAAAAGGCTTTTTGGTCTTGCAAGATTTTGGCGCGGTAGAGTTCGCTCATTTATTGGTTGGTGCTACGCCTGCGCAAGTAAATGACTACTATCAATCAGCGATGCAGACACTAGTTGCGTTGCAACAGATACCGGTAGAGACAGCAAAATCTCAGCATCAATTGCCTGATTATGATGCCGCAATGCTAACCCGTGAAATGGACTTATTTAGCGACTGGTTTATTCCACATATCGGCGTGACACTTGATACGTCATTATGGGAAAACCTAAAATCAGCCTTGATAGAAGAGATTCTATTACAACCGCAAGTCATCGTCCATCGTGATTATCATAGCCGCAATTTGATGCAGGATCAGGCGGATAACACGCGATTAGGGGTGATTGACTTTCAAGATGCCGTGATTGGTGCGCATAGCTATGACTTGGTATCATTGCTGCGTGATGCCTATGTCGAATGGTCGGAAGCGCAAGTAACGCAGTGGATTCATGATTTTTGGCAATTGCAAAAACGAGCAGGGCTATTAACAGCAGGCAGTGCTGAGCAACTTGAAAGTCAGGTCAATATCATGGGCGTACAGCGGCACCTAAAAGTGCTTGGTATTTTTATCCGGCTTTATGAGCGCGATGGTAAAAGTCGTTATTTAGCGGATATTCCTAAAGTCATGCGTGATTTTCTTTTTGAATTAGAATGGCTAAGTACCAAAGGCAGTGCGCGTCTGCAACCAGTCGTTTTGCCATTTAATCAATGGATAATGAATACAGTATTGCCTGCTTATCAAACCAAATTTGTGCAGCAATATATTTAACGCTCATATATTTAATGTCAATGTATTAAAAGCTAGTGATCATCAGTCGCCTCGTATAAATTTCGCCAAGAATAAGGATTATCTATGTCGGTAATAACGCAAGCCATGATTTTGGCAGCCGGTAAGGGTACGCGCCTGCGTCCATTAACTTTAGAGACACCAAAGCCGTTAGTGGAAGTAGGTGGGCAGTCACTTATTATTTGGCATATTAAAGCGCTACAAGCTGCTGGTATTACTGATATTACGATTAATGCCT
Source organism: Psychrobacter sp. G (assembly GCF_000418305.1). Taxonomy (NCBI): domain Bacteria; kingdom Pseudomonadati; phylum Pseudomonadota; class Gammaproteobacteria; order Moraxellales; family Moraxellaceae; genus Psychrobacter; species Psychrobacter sp. G. Next base: position 2,038,284 of record NC_021661.1, on the reverse strand, counting down.
CTTGGCTGGCTGATAAGTTGATGGACACGCTTGGCGATGGCACGCAGTTTGGTGTACAGTTGCATTGGTCACTTGAAGCTGACGCGCCATTAGAGACAGCAGGTGGTATTTTTAAAGCGTTACAAACTGGAAAGTTAAAAAATGAACCATTTATCTTAGTCAACTCTGACGTATGGACGACGTTTGATTTTAGTCAGTTGGTCACGTATGAGCTAAGCGCAGATCAGCGCGCCCATTTATTGTTGATTGATAATCCTGAGCATAATGAGGGTGGCGACTTTGCTATTAATAATGGTTTGGCAAGCGAGCAGGCCATTGGTGACGCCGATAAATATACTTTTGCTGGCATCAGTGTGGTGTCGCCACGATTGGTTGATGGCTTGGTATCAGGTCAATCTGCTGCCCTTGGACCCTTACTTAGACAAGCAATGATAAAATTCCAAGTAACGGCTGAGATCATGCCTGATAATTGGATAGATGTTGGTACGCCTGAGCGCCTAGAGCAGGTAAATACCTTTATAGAAAATAAAGGTGTAAGCGAACATTGCGGTGCTTAATTAAAAATGGATTACAGCCTTATTCAAAAAACATAGTAGTAATAGGCTATAAAAAACCGCAGTGCTAATTATTGATTAGCGCTGCGGTTTTTTATGAATAGCGAATGGGGTAAATGTTTATACGCCCATTGCCAATTTAATCAACTGGGCAATGGTAAAAATCGTCAGAAAACCTGCGATATATAAACCAATAAACCATGCCCACTGAGATTGTTTTTTACTAAGATTTTTCATGATATTCTCCTAAACAGTGTTCTCCTGAAAACTATAGGATATAGAATACTGCTCAATAGCTATTAATACATGTGCTTGTGATCCGTTTTACCTTTAAACGTATAGTAGGCAAACGCGGTATAGCTCAAAATAATGGGTAGCATAATGCCAGCACCAATAAGCATAAATGATAATGAAGTATCTGCTGCTGCTGCCTCATAAATGGTCATTTGATACGGCACGATGTAAGGGAAAATCGCAAAACAAACACCGATATAACCCATCAAAAATAGCACGACGGTCAATAAGAACGGACGATATTCACGCTCTGAGGTCAAGTCTTTACGCATAAAGAAAAATAACGCCAAGACGATAATCGGCATCGGTGCAAGGTACAATAACCCTGGGAAACTAAACCAACCTTCAAGCGCATCAATGTCTGAGAAATACATAAAGGCAGTCACGACAATCATTGCGACTACCAATGCTGATAGCATCCAACCAGAAACTTTACGCGCCCAAACTTGCAGCTTATGCTCAGTCTTAATAATCAACCACGTCGAGCCAAGCAGCGCGTAACCGATAATCAGAGCGATACCGCAGACCATAGAGAATGGCGTGAGCCAATCAAAAGGGCCGCCGGTATATAAACGATTACTTGCCTCTAATCCTTGTACCAACGCGCCAAGCATAATCCCTTGGAAGAAGGTAGCAACCACAGAGCCGATAAAGAAAAAAGTATCCCATACATAGCGATGTGAAGTTGCTTTAAAACGGAACTCAAATGCTACACCGCGCATAATCAAACCGAACAGCATAAAGGTCACCGGCAGGTAAAGCCCTGTCATAATAATGCCATAGGCGACTGGGAAGGCGGCAAATAAGCCACCACCGCCCAATACTAACCATGTCTCATTACCATCCCAAAAAGGGGCGATAGAGTTCATCATGCGGCTACGATTTTTGTCGGAACCCGCAAACGGGAATAAAATACCGCAGCCCAAATCAAATCCATCAAGTAACACATAAACGAAGACAGCTAAAGCAATTAAGCCGCCCCAGATGAGGGGTAAATCTAATACGTCACCAAAGTTAAACATTAGCGTAATCCTCCATCTTCGACGTCATCGGCAGGTTGATCCAAATCTTCTACTTTCTCACTGGCATTGCTATCGCCGCTTAACGTGCGACCTTGACCTTCAGTGATAGAGTGCTCATAGAAGTTATCATCAGCAGGGTCTTCATACGGCTGTGGACCCTTTGCAATCAAGCGTAAAATATAAAAGCTGCCTGCGCCAAATACGAAGACATATAGCACGATAAAGCCAATCAGCGTCGTTGCCACTTGTTGTGCCGCAACCGGAGACATGCTTTCTGCCGTTCGAATGACGCCGTAAACTGTCCACGGCTGACGTCCGGTTTCAGTGACGAACCACCCAGCAAGTAGGGCGATAAAACCCATCGGGGTCATCATCATCCATAAGCGGTGGAACCAGATACTGTCAGAATTAAACTGTTGTTTTTTGAAGTATTTATATAGACTAAATAGTCCCACCAATACCATGAGCATACCAATGGCAACCATAATACGGAAAGCCCAAAATACAATGGGAACGAATGGTCGATCTTCTGGTGCCCAGTTTTTAAGCCCCTTCACTTCTTTATCAAATGAGTGAGTTAAAATTAAACCGGACACATAAGGTATTTTAACTTCATAGTGATTCTTTTCTGCTTTTTGATCTGGAATGCCGAATAATACCAGCGGTGCACCGCGCTCATTTTCCCAAAGCCCTTCCATCGCTGCGACTTTGACAGGTTGATGCTCTAGTGTATTAAGCCCATGCATGTCGCCGATAAGTACTTGTGCTGGGGCAACAAAAATCGCCATCACCATCGCCATACCGAGCATGACACGACCGTGTTTGCGATGTTCAACATGTTTTTTGGATTGTAGATAATACGCACCGATACCGCCAATAACAAAAGCAGTCGTCAAGAAAGCCGCGGTCATCATATGCGCATAGCGATAAGGAAATGAGGGATTAAAAATGATTTCTAACCAATTGGTGGGATACAGTAGGCCATCCGCACCAACCATAAAGCCTTGTGGCGTCTGCATAAAGCTGTTGGCGGCCAAAATCCAGAAACCTGATATCAGCGTACCGATAGCGACAATTGCCGTTGAGGCAAGGTGCATACGTTTACTGACACGACCCCAGCCAAAGAGCATAATCCCTAAGAATGAGGCTTCTAAAAAAAAGGCGGTTAATACTTCATAAGCAAGCAAGGGGCCCAGCACGTTACCCGCTTTATCGGAAAACACTGCCCAGTTGGTGCCGAATTGATAGGACATTACCACGCCTGACACGACACCCATGCCGAATACCACGGCAAATATTTTTACCCAGTGTTTGTAGACTTCGGCATAGATAGGCTCACCAGTTTTTAACCAGCGAAACTCTAAAACGGTCAAGAAGCTGGCAAGTCCGATTGAAAAAGCTGGAAAAACAATGTGCCATGAAATAACAAATGCGAACTGGATACGCGCAAGCATCAGCGCATCAAGCTGGTCAATCATAAATGTAGCGAACATAAGCGGTTACCCTTATATTTTAGCTGAATAGCGCTTGCTTCCATGTTACGCTGAAATCATTGTTCGTAGCTGTCCGTCGATACGGATGTCAGTAGGATAATAAGTGTTACGAACAATAGTCAATGTAAACTGGCTATCGTTGTCATTTAGACAACACCTTATCTATGATAATTTAAGCACTACTATTTAGTTAAAGTAAATAATTTATGTCCTTATAAACTATAAGATATGTCTCTTATGGCATTATTAAAATATTTTCTATTTCAGCATTATGCGCCTGAGTTTGCTTACGCGCAAGTTGCTATCCAGCCATATCACGCACCTATTAGTCATAAATGATTAACAATGTAATATAGTGCTTTTCAAGCTATGGCTATTGTTTAAGTAAGGTTATCAATAGAAACAGAACAGTAATATAAAACAATACCTTTTAATAATATTTTTTTGCTATCTATTGTAAAAAATATACTGTGAAAGTAACCAACCTGTCATTTAATTTAAGCTATTGCTGTAATTGTTTATGCAATATACGTCGCAAGGTCAGAATGGTTTGTGGATTTTCTTGGATACTATGGCCGCCATTGATAACCGTCTCAGACGCTGCACCATCAAGATGCGCACTGGTATAGGGGACGATACCATCTGACAAACGCTCAGTTAATGCTTGACTAATTTCTTCATTGACGATAACAGCAGCGACCAGTGCTTCAGGTGGCAAGGTATCTGTCTTAGCAGTCGCATCTTTTGCAATCTCTCCATCAACTACGGCAGCTGAAACGTTTAAATTATCTGAGTTTTCTACATTGCTTGTACTACTAGTATCGACAGTCTCAATCACGCTATCGTCATCTTCTATGACTGCTTGCGACAAATCAAGTTTGACGCCTGCCGGCTGCATTGCTGCCAGACCTCTTGTGATATCAGAATCGTTATTGGCAATGATCGAATGATAAGTAATACGCTTATTGATGCTAATGTCTTTGGTTAATTGAATAAAGGAAGATTTGTCACTCAATTGACTGGCACCATTTTGCAGGTATAACGCCCCTAGAGGGTTATTCGCCAAGTCGCCTTTTATAGCAATGGTTGCCAAATTGTCCGTAACGGTTTTTACTAAGCCCACCGGCAGATAAATAATGCGGCGTAACGCACGGGTAAACCAGCGATCGGCATAGTCAGTACCTTGGAATGGTGAAGATAAAAAGACTGCCGTATCAACTTGCGGTAGCGCCTTTAATTCAAAACGGTTGCGTAGCTCTTTATTGGTAAGTGCTTGCTTGAGCATAGCGTCAACCTGACGCTGGCTGCTGTTGGCTAATAAACTGTTATCGTCTAATGCATCTAAATTATTCGCCAAATTATCATCAGATAACATCATGCGAGCAATGATGCCGCCCATGCTATGGCTAATAATGACGCTGTTCTTACTGGCAAGATTTTCCCCTGCAGGGTCTGTTTGCTGATAAGTGGCAGTGATTAATTTTTGGATTTGATAGCGATTTTCTAAAATAGGCAGATTGGTTGGATAGAAAATCTGCCATACCTGATAGTTATTACGTAATTTATCATCATTAAAAATATCGTTGGTCAAATTGACCCACGTTGCCGGACTTGATGCCAGACCATGCAGCATGATAATCACGCGTTTATTAGGGTCATAGGGCTCAAGCATAAAAAGTTTGGGTAAACTGGCTTCTTTTTGACGGGTAATAAGGTTTAGATAGCCGACACCATCGAGCTGATTTTCTGCTAACCAGAGTCCATAACCGGCAGAGAAGTTGGCGGCCAGTGGATAGTCATCGCCTAAGATAGAGGCGCTCTCGCTGCGGTAAGGGTTATATAAATGGATGTCTAGCTGCTCGCTACTTAGGGTGTCGAGTACGCTAGTGCCCGTAGGTTTAATCAGTCCTGTCATCAATAGATGCCCAGTAGGATAAATGCGTGAGCTAGCATCTTCTTCTTGAGCAATTTTTGCGGCGTTGCTTGCGCTATTGTTGCCAAGTCTGCTATTAGCAGCTTCTTGACCTATTTGACCTGAGAGCGAAGAGAGTAATAATTGACGAATAGTGGTGGTATAGCGATCGTCCAATGACGCTACCAAACTGATACCTAAACCCGGTCGCTTGCTAATAGAGTTTAGCCCCGACAAGCGCAGCTCATAAGTAGACACTAAGTCTGCTAGCGCAGTAATTTTTCTCATTGGCATTTTTAAGATAGTTGTTTTCATTTGGCAAATAGACGTTTAAATGATAGTTGTCTACTTGCACCTTCATTACTTTGACTTGATCGGACGACTGTCCTTTGACGGGTGAACTATTGGCAATGGCTGCACTGACGGCAATTTCACTACTATCACGCCTGCTGGTATTAGCGGTCGTGGCAAGATGCTCTACTTTTACATTGCGCATCAATTGGTTCATGTCGCCTGTTGATTGATAAAGCTGAGTAATAACATCATTGCTCGCGGCATTATAGATATCTTGAGTTTGGATATCGATATCGCTTGGGATACGATTTTTTGCCCGTCCGCCACTTACTTTTTCATCGGCTCCTTCAAAATCATGCTCTAGACTGTCATAGAATAAGTAGGTATAGCTGGATTTGATGGCATCAAAGAGACGCTCTTGATAGTCAATTAAACATATCTCGGTTTTGCTCTGCTGCGCTTTAGCTTCAGCATCATCCAAAGGTGCATTGGCATAATAGGGATCAAGTGGCGGACGGGCAAGCGCATTGCTACAGCTTTTTGAGGTAGCGAGTTGGCGCGCTTTTGCATAGTGTAATTCTGAAAAGGCGGCCAGTGCTGGGCGATAGTGCCTATTAAGCATGCTATCAGCAAGCTGCGTTAAGCAAAGCTCAAACTGCTGCATACAGGCTTGCTCATTGAGCCCTGCTGATAATAATAATGATGCGGTATCACTACTGAGCTTGTTATCAGTGACAATATTACCTCGCTGCGCTGAAATCGTCTTGGCAGAGGCCTGTCTATTGACAGAGACAGTGCTACAGGCAGGTAATATTGCCATAGCTGATAGCAGTGCCAATACAGCTAAAGGCATCTTATTTTTATGAATAGCTGTCGGCGCATTATTGACAGGGTCAGCGAAAATCATAGGTAATTCCAGTGAATAATGGACAGGCATGTATTATCAAATAGCAATTATATTAGGATGAGTGTAGCGGAAGTTTGGTGCTTCTACTATCGTATTTATCGTCTTATATTCAAATTTTGCTAAATTTACTGGCTACGATGCTGGAGAAAACAGCACTACTGAAAAGATAGAATAACAAAGAAGGATAGCGCTTCAAATAAAAGTGAATGTAAGAGCGTGATGACACTTTATTTGACGTTCATAATACGCGTTTATATTGGGTACAAAAAAGCGCCTTAGTTTTATATCGTTAATTTCTCAATATAAAAAAAGGCGCTAGATTTTTAATTTTTAACTATTTTTATCTAATATTGATGACGTATTTGTCATACATCATCTTTATAAGGTTTTGATTTTACATATTTGGTTTTATATTTGATGCTGGTATATCCCAAATATAAAACTTACCGTCTTCGATCAGCTTGATTTGCTGACGGATAACCGTATTGTCTGGGACTTTCTGCTCTAAACGACGCAAACGCTCTAGCGCTTTTTCACGGCGATCACTCAAGACATCTGATTGTGCCAAGCTTTGCTCTGCTTCGGTATAACCTAAGCTAACCGCTTGATCAAGATACTTTTGACCTTCTTTGAAACCACCGCCTTCTGAGAGCATCATGCCATATATAAAGTTGGCTTCGCCGCTATCCGGTTTGATTTTGATGGCACGGTCAATATATTGCCCACCACGTACCGTATATTCTGACCCTAAGTCTAAGTTACGTCCCATACCATTTAGCTTAGCAGCACGCAGTAACACATCGTAAGAAGCCTTAGGCGATTTGGCATAAGGTTCAATCCAGTCAGTTAGTACTTTGATTTTTTCACGAGCGTAATGACGCTGGGTGCGGTTAGGGAAGTTTGGTGGATAATGGCGTGCATATGGTGATGTGTCTTTAATAAAATCATCGAGTAGACTGACATCCAATTTGTCTGTACCAAGACCGGTTTGCTGCGCTATCAAGATGGTAGGTACAAAGCTGATGTCTGAAAGTTGCACTTGTGGCGTTGGAATGTTTGACAGCTGACCACCACGTAAATCGATACCCGTTGCAACCATTGGTCCACGCTCATAAACCCGTGTCGTCCCTGTAAGCTCAGTATTCTGATTGGTTTGGATGGCTTGATTTTGGATAGTACTTTGAGGCGCACGAGTGGGAGTGGGCTGTGTATTGTTTATTTGAGTATTAGTAACTTGGGCACTGCTTTGTTGATTCGTATTGATATTTGCTTGAGCACTCACTTGTGCTGCGGTACTTGTTGCCACTTCTGGTTGAACAGTGATTGCTGCCTGAGCACTGACAGCTGCATTAGGTCTAGCAAGACGAATCACTCGTTTGCTTGAGTCAATCGCGCTCGGTACAGAAGTAGTTGCAGTCGCTGAAGCATCAACTTCGGCAGCATTCACAGGCGCAGATAGCATCATGGCACAAGCGGCGGCCAATGCGGTTAAAGTCGCAAACTTAGTCGATTTTTGAGAGTGGGTCGGTTGACTGATGGCGTTCATAAAGATAGTTACCTTATTTAATCGTTGTTTTGTCTATTTGGTCGTTGTTTTGTCTATTTGGTCGTTATTGATAAATCCATTGCTTAATAGCTGCTAGACATTGACGTCGTACTCATATAGTTACGGCAAAATCGTACAATTTTTTATACCCTAGCAAATTAATCTCAATACGAACAGTAGTAGGAGTGTTAAAAGTCATTACTGAGGCATTTTTTGCTGCCCTGTGTTTGTCAAAGTAAATCAATTAAAAGTGATAAGCCGTGGCTTTCATGCGGTTTGCCATCCAGCGCATGGTATGACGCATGAGTGGCGACAATGCAGCGCCACCATTGGCAAGTGCCAACTCACGATGATGTAATTCCTCGCTATCCATCTGTGCCAATATCTCTTTTGAGCGCTGATCTTGCGGTGGTAATTGTCCAATATGATCTTGCAGATGTTCGCTAACTTGTGCTTCTGTTTCAGCGACAAACCCCAAACTAAACTCGTTAGAGATGGCGCCTGCTACTGCGCCGAGACCAAAAGACATGCCATACCATAAAGGTGTAAACACACTTGGATGACTACCAAGCTCGTTTAGACGCGTCTCACACCAGACCAGATGGTCGACTTCTTCTTCGGCAGATTGCTGCATGGCTTGTTTGACACTATTATCTTTTGCCGTAAATGCTTGCCCATGATACAGCCCTTGCGCGCATACTTCTCCGGTATGATTGATACGCATCAGCCCTGCAACGTGCCGCGATTCTGTAATACTCAGCTCAGGAATCTCATCACTACTCACAGGCAGAGGGCGAGTACTCGGATTGGAATGCGGTACGACCGCTCGCAATGCCTTGTCTACCCCAAGCAGTAATTGATCGATTTTAGATAAGGAACGCAAAGCCATGATTCACTCCTGATGGCATTATTTATTATGAATAACGTGTTGCTATGGAATTTTTAAAGCGTTGCAGCGACTACTACTCAATCTTAGAGCTTACTATAGCAAACAACATCAATGGTCGGCATCATAATAATGAGGCGTTCAGCAATCGATTTATAATGACAGTTGTCAATAATGCTGTTGATTCAAATTATCAAACCCTTTAATCATGTCTGTTTAGCTGATCATCATGAGTTTGTATGATGGCATGCTTAATATGTTTATTCAGCTTGGTATATAAAAATACCCCAAAGGCAATATTAAGTAAGCCTGTAACAAGGAATAACTGCGGTAGTGACATGCCTAAGCTATTTAATACCACGATAGAAAAAATCGCTGAGCCAACCATAAATATGGCATTAAATATGTTATTGGCACCAACGATGCGTGCACGATGGCTTTTAGGTGCATACGCCTGCATAGATGCATATAAAGGGACAATATATAAGCCGCCACTAAAACCCAAAAAGAATAAATCGACAAAGACGCGCCAGCTACCAGGGATAGCAAATAATCCGCTCACTCCGATTAACGTCTCAGTATTCCCATCAATCGACAATCCTGATAGCGAAAAATACAAGTCGATAGCAAAGATACTCAAACCAGCGATACCAAAGGGTAGTAAACGTAAGCTGACCTGATTCTTGGTAAGCCTTTTGCATAATAATGAGCCGATAGAGACCCCAACTGAAAATAAAGTCAGCAGGAAAATTACCACTGATTCATCGCCATGAAGAATGACTTTGCTGAATTCAGGTGTTTGGGTCAAAAAAGTTGCGCCATAAAACCAAAACCAGCTGTTGCCCAAGATAACGAAGAACAAAAACCGTAAGGAATATAAATAACGTACCGTTGAGACACTGGTGGTAAAGATATTCCAATTAATCTTTAAATCAGGCTGCATCGCTGGCATGGTGGGTATAGATCGGGCGGCGAAATAACCTAATATCGCAACGACTAATACGGTCAGACTAATCCAATACAGCGGCTGTGGCACTTGGGTTAAGACGCCAGCGATAATCATACCAAGTAATATCGCTAATGACGTACCCATTTGAAACAGACCATTGGCACCGACCAATTCATTTTCTTGCATCGCTTGTGGCAAGTAGGCATATTTGATAGGCCCAAAAAAGGTAGATTGTGTGCCCATTAAAAACAACGCGACAAATAAGAGTGCATACCACTCAAATACAAAACCCACTGCCGCAATCACCATAATGGATAGCTCAAGCAGCTTAGTTAAGCGGGTCAATTTAGACTTTTCAAACTTGTCAGCGATTTGCCCTGCCAGCGCCGAAAATAGAAAATACGGCAAAATAAATAACATGGCCGCCAAGTTATTTAAAATACTAACCTCAACGCCAAGCTGGCTCGCCGCCGTGTAGGTCAGAACTAATATCAGCGCTTGCTTAAAAATATTGTCATTAAACGCTCCCAAAAATTGGGTAAAAAACATGGCGCTAAAACGGCGACGCTTAAATAACTGAAACTGATTGGCCATGAAAATTCCTGCAAATGGGTCAAGACAAGTAAAAGTGAAGCAAGACGGAGAAGATAGTCATTAATACTAGGGTAATTATCAACGCTATCAAAAACTTAACTAAATATGGCATAGGTTTTATCAATGTTAAGCCGTATAATAGCAAGGCTTTGGCAAAAATACATACGTCCAATGCTATGATTTCATAATTAACTAAGTTATGATTTGTAAATTTTAGCCGACTAAATCCTAATAAAGTGGCCAATAGCAAAGGTTTACCGATGCTTAAATGGTCTGATGTAAGTAATTTTTTATATACTAATTACATAGTAATGCTTCAATCGTAGGCTAAATCGTCAAACAAAAAGTAAAGCTGCAAGTTAAAAAATTGTTTTAGCTCATTATAATTGTTGTCATCACTGTATTTACCGCCAAGACTTAGCAGTCGTCAGCGTCAGCAACCTTGCACTGCGTGAGGGAATAGGAATGAATATGAAACATCAGCCTTCAACGCCAGTGCATAACGTACCTGTTAAGTTGCCTGACCTCTTAGGTTGCCAAAATAGCTCAATCAAATCTAGTGCTACTATTAGTGCTAACGACACTCCGCGTCTTTATTTTACCCGCACAGCGCTTTTTAGTGCATTGACCACCAGCTTGGTCGGTTTTGGCTGTAGTCTTGCCCCTGCAGCTTTTGCCGCTACTACTGATTCAAATAATAGCGCTATAAGCAGCCAGATAACAGCAAAAACTGCTACAGCAGCGTCACCAAAAACCCCCAAAGCGGCGATTTTTGATGATGACCGTCAGCTGGATATGGCGTTAGATGCGCTGCGCCTAAAAAAAGCAGTCGAGCAAGGTATTATTGAGCAATCTGTATTGGATGACTATAGTGAGCAAACGCTAGGTATTAAGAATCCAAACGCGAAAAATTCAGCTGGCAAGACTAACAGTAATGTTACTCCAGAAAATGCCAATAGCTTTACTAATGATTTCGATGATGCGCAAAATTTTGATACAAATCAAGATTTAGAGCAGCAAGCAGCAGCGATACAGCAGCAGGGCTATCAGATGATGACGCCTGAAGAGATTGATCGTGAGCTTGCGGCGATGGACAGACAAAACGCGCAAGATATCGATAGGATCGGCACTAGTAATATTGGCACTAGTAATAATAGGGGTTTTGATGCGCCTGTCGCCACTTTAGACGATCGTACGCCGCCGATTGGGTTGGATGTGGAATTAGACGCGACCAATCTGCCGATACCCAGTAATTTAGATACATTAGGCATCAATGAAAGCATTGCTGAGCGAGCAGAGATCATGGCGCGTCCTATTACGGTTAGCGATGCTGTCAGCAGTGGTAATGCCAGTGAAGTGATGGATAACGATATTTTAGCCAACGTCAATCAATCAAAGAATACAGAAAACTCGATCAATCCTGATGACTATTTGCCAGATTATCAAAACGATACCGAAGCCGTTAGCGAAAGTATCGAGCAAGCCAAAACGCCGAGTCCAATGGCGCACAACAAAGGCAATATTGTCAAGCGTCTCTATAATCGATTGTTTAATTCAGGCTCACTGGCGCTACCACATGTAGATACTACGATTTACTTACAACAAGTCGCAGCTAACAATAGCAATGCTGTCAATACCAAGCCGATACTAGTCAAAGCTGATGACGATGTGCAGCCTATTAAGAATATTAAGGCGGCGCTTGATGATACCACTGTGCAGTCTGTCGTTGACTTTACAGCAGCTTTACCGCGTTTACGCCAAACCGCATTAGATGCCGCAAAAGCAGTTGGTTACTATGATGTGACTTTGCGTCTAAGCCAGCCTTATACAGACACGATCGACGTCGTCATTGAAAAGCTGGGTGAGCCCGTACGTGTCGATAGCCGGATTGTCGACATTCGCGGTGCAGGCAGTGAGCAAAAAGAATTTGTTGAGCTTGAAAAAGATCTGCCACCAAAAGAAGGCGATATCTTTAACCACCGCGTCTATAAAGACAGTAAATCTGCCCTTGAGTCGCTCAGTAATACTTACGGTTACTTTGATCAATATTGGTTAAATAAATCCGTCGATATTATCTTGCCTGATAACACAGCAGATGTTTCACTAGTTTACAATACTGGCGATCGCTATGAGTTTGATGAAGTGGTATTTTTTACTTATGATAGAGAATCAGGGACACTGACCCGTGATCCTGCAAAACTGCCCGTTGAATTGTCACTGTTAAGGCAGTTATTCGACTTTAAAGAAGGCGATCCTTTTTATCGTCCCGCTGTCACGAAATTCAGTAATGATTTATCGGCGACCCGTTATTTTAATACCATCAACGTTGAGTCGATTTTGCCGCCAGATGAGCGCACACAAAGTGCTACTTTGGCCTTTGATAACTCACCAAATGTGGATAATTTTATTGAAACAATGGATGACGAATTAAACAATGCTTCCGATGTTAATGCGCGCCAAATAGAAGGTGTTAGTAATGACGGCGAGCTTTATGCCAATAGCGGAGAGAAAGTAAATGCGGCTGACATTGCTGCTATCGAATTTGAAGCCGATGAAGAGACGCTTGAGAAGCTCCAGGCGATTAAGCAAAAAGCAGAACGCTTAAGCCGTCTGCCAAATGATCGGGTATTGGATGAAAAAGACCAAGATTCAAACAGTATTTTGGGTAAAATTAGTGATGCTATCAGCGACATTGCACAAAAGATATTCCCGGATGAGAAAAGTATATTGGCGGATGAGAACTTCGTACCACCAACATTGGCAGGGCGTAAAACACCACAAGAAGTGTTAGAGAGTAAGAAAGTACCGCTATACGTGTTTGTGGCGGCAAATAAACCGCGTGATGCTCAGGTGGGTATTGGTTATGGTACCGATACGGGTGTCCGCGCAACCGCGAAAATAGATTATAATCTGCTCAATCGTAAAGGCTATCAAGCAGGGCTTGAGACAGAAGTCTCAAGAATTACTAAAAATGTCGGTGTCTATGCTAGCAGGCCTTGGAAACATCCTTTGAATGATAAGCTTGAAGCAAGTTTGACTTATGAGGAAGAGGCGATTAATCAAGGTGAAGGCAATTTTGATTTGTCTACCAAAACCCTAAAAGGGTCGCTAGCACGTAATATCCGCCGTGAAACGGGTTGGAACCGCAGCTACTCTCTGCGCTACCGTTTAGATGAGTTAGAAACGGGTATTGATGATGAAGCGCAGTTAAACGATCTTCCTATTCGCTTTACGTCTTCAAAGCCTAAACAGCAAGCATTATTACTTGGTTATGGCATCAGTAAGACAGATGTAGATAGTGTGACCAATCCCACTAGCGGTATCCGCCAATACTATTCGATTGAAGCGGGTGCTGATAAAGCGCTTAGCGATACCAATCTAGCAATTGCTCGCGCTGGCGTCAGCGGTATTTATAGCTTTGGTGCTGATGACAAGCATCAAGTGCTTGGCAGTATCAATACTGGTTATATTTGGGCAGATGACTTTGATGAGGTGCCTTATAAGCTGCGCTTCTTTGCTGGTGGTGACCAAAGTATCCGTGGTTATGACTATGAAAGCTTATCGCCACTAGATAAAGGTTATCTGACCGGTGGACAAATCCTCGCGGTTGGTAGTGCAGAATATAACTATGAGTTTAAACCCGGCTTTCGCGGTGCTGTTTTTACTGACATTGGTAATGCTTATGACAAAGATTTTGAGACAGATACCAAAGTTGGTGTCGGCGTTGGTATCCGCTGGGCGTCACCTGTTGGCGTGGTGCGCGTCGATGTTGCAGCTGGTGTGACAGAAGAGAGTATTCCAGTGAGATTGCATCTGTTTATTGGCTCTCCTTTATAAAAGTATATAAACAAAACTGTTGTCTTTTTATTATTCTAGCGATTGCTGGTAATCATTCTTTAACGTAGTTGAGTGTCATGTCGACCAAAAATACCCTGCCTAATAAGCCATTAGATGAAGATCCAGCACAACGAGATGCCCGCGCCGTAAGACGTTGGTATCCGTTGTCTTTTGTGCTCAAATTGCTGGTACTGATTCTTATCGTGCTAGCGATTATGTTTGCTATCTTCTTATATGCGGCGGGTACTGAGTCAGGCACTAAGTTTATCTTAGAGAAAATCAGTGCAGAAACCGGTATTGAGTTCAAATACGGTAGCGGCAATCTGCGCGAAGGTCTATGGCTCAATGATATCGATATTGTTGCCAATAAAGATCTTGAGATATTGGTAGATAAAGCTTACGTTAAAATAGGCTGGCGCGCCGTCTTTGCCAAAGAAGTACATTTGCGTGATGCGGATATACAAACCATTGAAATTATCAATAAAAAACCACCAACAGGTGAGGCATTCGATTATAGAACCTTAAGCTTACCGGTTAATCTACGTTTTGATTATGCAAAAGTAAAAACCATCATTTATAAGAAAGTAACTCGTGACCCCATTGTTGTGCATGATATTGAAGCCCGCGATTTGACGTGGGTTGGCAGTATGGTGACGGTTGGTCGCGGTAGTTTGCAATATGGCGATATTGTTAAAGTCAGTGCTTTAGAGGGTCATGCCGATTTGCAAGGCGACTATCCTTTAGATTTGAGTGCTATTGTAGAGGTCAGTGCTTTAGAAAAAGCCTATATTGATCCCTTGAATATCACCGCAACAGGCACTTTAAAGCGCACCGTTGGCAAGGTTAGTAGCCGCTACAATGATAGTGCGGTTAGTGGCGACTTTGTAGTGCAGGGATTGGATCCTGATGCACCGTTTCAAGCAAAACTTGAATGGGATGACATTCTGGTTCCTTATGCGGACAGTCAAAACATTCACTTAAAGAGTGGCATCGCGACCGCATCAGGTGTGATCTCAGAGATACGCCTACGTATAAACACTGAATTGACCGCTAAAGACATTCCTTCAGGACATTACCAAGGACGCGCCATTCTTGCCAATCGTCAGCTACGTGTTGATCGCCTAGATGCAGATGTGGCCGCTGGCAACTTGATATTGCAAGGTATCTTGGATTGGAACAGTAGTTTTGATGCAAAGATAAGAGCGAGCAGCAGTAATTTTGATGTACGTCGCGTCATTCCTAAACAATATGCGGACTTTAAAGTATATGCTCCGCAAAAGTTAAACGGTCGATTATCCGTTCATTATCAGCATAAAAATACTGCTGGTAATATGGAAATGGATGCTGCATTACGTCAGCGTGACGGCGAGCAAGTCAATGCCAATATTGTCCGTGGAAAAACCTCAGCCAAATCTAAACAAGTTGCCCCTTTGTATATTGATGCAAAATGGCAGAACCTTGTGCGTAAAAATATCCCTAATATCGGCAACATCAATAGCCCTAGTGGGCAAGCAAAGGTGATTGTTCGCGGCTCAAATCTTTCTGTCGATGGCAAAGCCATTATTAATGAGCTGAATGCAGCGCCTAAAGGTAACTACGATGTCAGGCTTCGTAAGGCTGGCAATATCATTGATATCAACCGCCTAAACTATAAAGGGGTGGTGGGCGATTTGTCAGGCACAGGTCAGATTCAATTAGCCACTAAAAAACGTCCGCTTACTTGGCAGATTGATGCACGTACTAATGGCTTATTGCCCAAGCAATACCGCAGTGATATACCGCTTGAGCGCCTAACTGGACGTATCAGTGCCCGCGGACGATTGCTGAATATCACTAAAAACCGTGTCAAAGGTCAGCGGCATATTATTAGTTTCAATAATACCGCTTTGCAGGCGCAGTTGGATGCCACGCAAAAAGGTCGTGCTATCGGCATTACTGGCGGCGGCGATGCCAGTGTTGATATTATCGGCGGTAAGCTATCGGTCTTTGATGCGCGTTTTGATGGTCAAATTGACACGGCTGATGTACCAAAAGGTCGTTTATCAATCGATGCCGCTGGTACGCCAAATCTGATCAGTGTTCGCAAGTTAAATTATAATGGCGAAGCAGGTGCGGTCAAAGCCAAGGGTGTCATCGACCTAAGAAAGAATATCGGCTGGACGCTAGATGGGCGCTTTGATAAGTTTAATTTGGGTTATTTCTTACCCAATAATGCCGCCATTATTACTGGTGATTTAAAAACCACTGGCGAGTGGCAAAGTCCGCCAAAGAATAATCCTAAGGCAAAAGGCGTACTGAAAAACTTCGTCGTAAACTTTGATGGTGTCTTAGACGCTGAGCAATTGCCAGCAGGTAAACTGACTATTGATGCCAGTGGTAATGCACAGCTCATTCGCATCAAGCGTTTCCGACATGTGGGCGCAGCAGGCAGTATTGATGCTAAAGGCACCGTTGATGTGCGCCAAGGTCTTGCTTGGGATATTGATGCAGTCATGGATCGTTTTAGTTTGGGTTATTTCTTCAAAGACATACCGAGTACGATTACCGGCACTATTGATACCAGTGGACGTTGGGGTGATACCCAACAGACGATTAATATCAAGCAAGTGAATTTGAATGGGATGCTAAAGGGTCAACCACTTAGCGCCAAAGGCAGCTTGACAGCCAAACTACATCTACCAAAAGACTTGGCAAGCTATTTTCAACGTTTGCAGAAGCAAGATGCGCAGGCACAATATAAGCAAGTGAACGCTTTGATCGAAAGCTTAAATGCCAATAATTTAGTACTGCGTTGGGGTAATAATTACATCACCGCCAATGGTAATGCCAAACAGCTACAAGCCAAAATCAATATCACAAGCCTTGATCAGCTCTCAGACAAGCTTGGTGGTAAAGTCTCTGGCGGTGCTACCTTGTCACAGCCAGCAGGACAAGCATTGCCGACTATCTATGTTGATTTGATTGGTGAGCGTATTACGCTACCAGGCTTTATATTACGTCAAGGTCGCATACGCGGTAAACTGGTTAACTTGGCAAACAGTCCAAGCCAGTTTATTATCACTGCTGAAGGCTTAGAAGCGGCGGGGCAAAATTTTAAAAACTTTAATGCAACCTTTAATGGTACTGAACAAGCTCACATAGTTGATTTTGATCTGCTTAATGAGAAGCTCAGTATCTCAGCAAGGCTTAAGGGTGGCTTTAATCGAGATAAGCTCATCTGGTCAGGTGTTATTGGCAAGGGTCAAGTTAAGTCCAAATATGCAACCTTAAACCAATTGCAGCCAGCGCAGCTGATTGTTAATTTGCCTAAGAAGCAAGGTAGAAATAGCACAGAGCTAAAAGTACAGCTGGCGGCACATTGTTGGCAGGCGACTGATCAAACAGGAAAGCTCTGCTTACGTGAAAACCTCATTGCTTCAGCTGCTGGTGGTCAAGTTGATTTGGCGATACAAAAACTAGATACCTCGCTATTTTCAGCATTTTTACCGAAAGATATCGATTGGCATGGCAAGATTAACGGCAAAGCGATTGTTGGCTGGCAACGTGGTCGTCCACCGACGATTAATACCACGCTGTATTCTGACAACGGTAAAATTGGCTTGATTCAAGATGGTGATAGCTTGCCTGTCACCTTACCTTACAAGCGCATCTCGCTCATTGCGGTGTCTGTACCAAATGGTCTAAAAATACGCTCAGATATCAATACGGGTGATGGTGCTCGTGGTTATGCAGAAGTGATCGTCGATCCATATAAGACGCCCAAACCTATATCAGGTGCGTTGGTGCTCAATGAGCTTAATTTGGCTATTTTTAAACCTTTCTTCCCTGGTATGCGCGTGCTCGAAGGCAACATCACTATGGCAGGCGGTTTGGGCGGCACACTGGATAAGCCACAGTTTTATGGCGATGTGAAATTGGCCAATGGTCGCATGGCGATGCTTGATTTGCCGGTCAATTTGACCAAAGTGAATGCCACTGCCAAAATCCGTGGTACTCAAGCAACGATTGATGGTAAGTTCAATAGTGGTACAGGGAAAGGGACGGTTGCTGGCACTGTCAATTGGCAGCAAAAGCTACAGGCTAAGCTGAGTATAGATGGTAAAGGTTTGATATTGACCCAGCCGCCATTATTGGTGGCGAGTGTTGATCCTGATATCGATATTATCGTGCGTCCTTCCGATCGGTACGTCAATATAACTGGGGCAGTTAGTGTGCCATCAGCGACCATTCGTCCGCCAGAGGCCAGTGAAGACATCATTACTCAGACCGAAGACGCTGTCGTACTTGATCGTCGTCTTATCGGCAATATTGATGAAGTTTTAGCTATCTCAAAACCTTGGTCAATCAATGCTGATATCGGTATCGATTTGGGTAATGACATCAACTTCCGTGGTTTTGGTGCCGTGATTCCTCTAGCAGGTGCCATTCATGTCACGCAAAGCGGTACAGGCATCATGCGTGCAAAAGGGGTGGTACAGGTCTCACGTCGTACCAATATTAATGCTTTTGGTCAAAACCTAGAGCTTAACTATGGTCAAGTGCGCTTCAACGGCGATGTGATGAAACCGAGTTTAAGTATCGAAGCGGTCAAAAATATCAGTGGTAAAACAGTCGGTGTCCGTGTCAAAGGTAATACTGAAAGCCCTAATATCATCGTTTTCAATAATGCCGGGCTTACGCAGCAGCAAGCGATGAATGCCTTGGTCACGGGTCGTATTAATAATCAGAGTGCTACTCAAATCAGTGAGCAAGGCTTTAAATCTCAAGTCACCAATAACTTAGCGGCCGCTGGGCTGAGCTTTGGGCTGAGCGGTACACGTAATTTGACCAATCAAATCGGTCAAGCGTTTGGCTTCCAAAGCTTAACGGTTGATGCTTCGGGCAGCAGTGAAGATACCAATGTCAATGTCACCGGTTATGTGACCCCTGACTTATATATCCGCTATGGTGTGGGCGTTTTCAATGCGCAGAACAGCTTGTCGATACGTTACCAGTTGACCCGCCGTATCTATGTAGAGGCAACGTCAGCAGCAGAAAATGCCGTGGATGTGGTTTATAGTTGGCAGTTCTAAAGATTGTACTTAGATATCTACCCTCATATTTGCTGTGACTTTAATAGATGGGCAGCTGGGCAGATTAGTTGACCGGAAGTGACGGCTTATAAAGTAATCTATCATCACTATTTGATCAAATAAAAAAACGCCTTTATAAAAAGGCGTTTTTTATGAGCATTAAGAGAATTTATTTGGTTAAAATTAATCGATTATTACGTGTTAAGCGAAGGCGATATTCTTCGCCTTCATGTTCAATACGTACCTCCTTAGTCAAAGCAAACAAGTGCTGTGATTGCAAAGTAGGCAGACGGTTTTCACGGAAGTTCAAATGACGAGAGATAACAAGACTCATGGTAAATTCCTTTTGATAGCAAAATAGCAAATATTCAAAACATTAAATACTAATAGAATATAATTTATTAACGATAATAATTATCATTTAGATTGAATGATTTTGCAAGCAAATTTATAAAATAAATAACAGCGATTATGTAAACTTATCTAACCGTTTTTTTTCATTCAAACAATTTTAGCCATCAATCTCAGTAGCATTAAAGGAAAATAGGATGACAGTTGAACAAAGTAACTCTATAAAAGACACTTCAATAACGACAGTCAATGTAGCGGTTGCCGTTATTCATTATAAGGATCAATATTTACTAGGATTTAGGGCGGCTTCTCAACACCAAGGGAACCGCTATGAGTTTGTAGGCGGAAAGATAGACGCTCATGAAACAGCAAAACAAGCACTGATACGAGAAGTTGCCGAAGAGACAGGCATCAGTATAGCTAATAATACGGCAGTTAAACTCGGTCGATTGCATCATGATTATGGTGATAAGCAGGTCTGCTTACAGGTCTACCGTATTGAAGTGACTACACAACAATATGCGCAATATAAAAACCTAAGCTATGGTTTAGAAGGTCAAAAGCTGACATGGGTAGAAGAGGCAGAGCTGCTGGCAGGGCATTATGATTTACCCGCTGCCAATAAGACAATCCTTGCGTGGTTACGATTACCAATGCAGATAACAGTTACTTATCCATTATCGCATTTTGATGCTGCCTCTAATCCTATGGCAGCATGGTTACAGTATCATCATGAGCATATAACGGCTGGGGCTTGGGTTTATATGCGGACAAAAGCAGCAGGGACAGAAAACAGTATCAAGCAGCTATTACAACTACGTCCTGATATTCAAGCGATTACTCCTGACCACTTAGATATGGACAAAGCAGACAATGTAGAAGCAAATAATCAAATAATAGCAAGTCATTTAACACAGATACAGCTTATGCAATGGTCAAGCGGAGTAGCTAAGGAGCCCATGTCGTACTCTGCCTTGTCTACAAGCTTGCCATTAATCGTTAGTTGTCATGATGTAGATAGCATCAATGCTGCCAATCAACTGGCGTATATTCGATTACAGCAGCAGTTGCCACCCGTTATCGGTATTTTCTTGGCACCTGTTGAGTGTACCCAAACCCATCCTGATACACCGGCATTAGGATGGGAGGCATGGTCAAATTTAGCAAAATTAGCGGATATGCCAGTTATCGGCTTAGGTGGACTATCACCTATGATGTATAAACAAGCCGTGCTACATGGAGGCGTTGCTGTTGCTGGAATTCGCCAGTTTTTAAAATAGTTTTTGGTATTATTGTTACCCGCATTTTTATAATAATTTTGGGCATCAAGCTGCCATTTAAACACCGCTAAAACCAGAGTATGATAGGGCAAATAAAAAAATCTCAGAGGAAAAATAGCACTAGATAAGTAATTGATTTGGATATTCTTTACCGGTTAATAAAAATGTAACTTCGCATATCTTATAAACAGAATTACTTACAAACCGTTGCGTTTTCCTACATTGCCACACTGTTTTGATTAGGGATTTGCCATTACTATGAATCATTAATTATCGAAGGGCGCTAAATCAAGCTTTTATAGACTTATTAATTGTTAAGACTTTTTATGACTACAATGTTAAAAGTAATAGCCAATTTAACTTCCATTCATTTTTTGTTGCAAGGCCAGTGGGTGAAAATCGTTTTGTGCCTCTCTTATAAATAACAATGGTATGAATAAATGCCTATAAGTAGATAGATCGCTCCTAATAATCACTGTTAATAAAATGGTATCCCTATGAAAACCAATAAGTTACCGAAGTCAGTATGGTCTGATTCTGAGGCAGCTGGTTCTCAATCGCCGCATACTGACCAGCCACCTAAGTATCAGATGAATAAAGATCAGGCAACACCAGCAGGTAATATTGACCGTGCCAGTAATGACGCCAGCTATAATAATGTAGGTTTTGGTGAAGAATATTTAGAAACTCTGGCACAAGATATGTCACAACAGACCAGCTTTTTTGATTATAAATGTGTCAAAAAAACTCATGTAAGTGTACTTAACTCTAATTTAATTGATAACAGCACCTTTAACGCCAGTACAGCTGAAGTTGATTGTATTAAGACAAGTATCTTCAAAGAATTTGAGCAATCCATAGTCGAGCCACCTCACATCATATCTCCTAAAAACGCAGCAAGCGTTGCAGAGATACCAGAGCGTATATTTATGAATGGTCTTATTAAGCATACTGGAATAGCCTTAGCTATTATTATACCGTTAGCAGCATTTTCTGCTTATGCAGCGACACCGTCTATGACTCAAGCGGTTGCTAGCAAGCACATGACCAATGTAACGGCAGAGGTGCTCACGGTTAAACCTAGCAGTATTATTCATAAATCTGCTAGTACACCGACTACGGTAGATAGTGTTGATCTCAATAAATATGCTGGTACTTGGTATGAGATCGGTCGTTTGCCGATGTATTTTCAGCGCAACTGTGCCAGCGATGTGACGGCTAACTATGTTGAGAAAACTGATGGTTCAGGTATCAAAGTTATCAATCAGTGTAAGGCTGAAGATGGCTCGAACATTATTGCTGAAGGCTTAGCAAAACCTGCTGATGCGACAGGAAGCAAACTAAAAGTTACCTTTTTGCCATCGTGGATTCGTTGGTTACCGGTAGGGCGAGCTGACTATTGGGTATTGGCACGTGATCCAGATTATAAAACTGCTCTGGTTGGCACACCTGATAAAAAGTATTTATGGCTGCTGGCTCGTTCGCCAAACGTAAGCCAAGAAACTTATGCCAAATACCGTCAAATTGCCCAGCAACAGGGTTATGATTTGAAAGAATTTAAATTAACGTCGCAGAGTGAGCAGACGGTGGATTTGATTCCATAAAAGTCTGATAATGGTTTATATTGCCTTTATTTATCATGGCTCTTGTATTCATCATTGTTTAAGTGGATTTATAATAAGGCAGCATAATATGCTGCCTTTATCGTAATAACCCGTTTTATTATGCTAAATCGGTAGTCATCAAATAGCTTGTGACTCATACAAATTTGTTATCACTAGCAAAATAAGGCGTTTTAAGCTAAAATCTAGCTTATCTACAGACTCCTATGATAATAATCGATGACAGCAGTCGTCTGTTAGCATATCTGAGTGAGTACATAGACTGTATATACCTTATTCAATAATATTTCTTCCTATTTTACTGATTCCCCAATACTGACCATAAGGATGTTTCTCGTGAGTAACGCTGATACCTTACGCCAATTACATCAAGACCATTTGAGCAACTATAACACCCAGGAGCAACAAGCGATTGAGCTCATGGGGCTATTGAACAAGCTCTACAATGAGCAAGATGTGCAAGTGACTTTATTCGGTGATACGCTAGATAGCAATTCTGTGGGTCAAATATTGGCGCTGCATCAAAAAGTTGCTTTGCGTGATCAAGGTGCTCATGCGATTGATATCGCTGATACTTTAGCGATGGTTAAAGTGTTAGCAGAGAATAAAAATCTGCCAGCTGTCCGTATTGATGTTGGTCAGCTAATCGCTAATGACAGTGATATCCAATCGGCATTACAGTCTGTTGATAATACTAAAGCGGCTATCAATGGCGCAGCAGATGTGGTGCTATATGGTTTTGGTCGTATCGGTCGTATCCTAACTCGTTTATTGTTATCGCAAGCCTCAAGTGCCAAGGGCATGCAGCTAAAAGCCATCGTAGTACGTCCCGCAGCAGCAGGCGACTTGGCTAAGCGTGCGTCATTGCTAGAGCGCGATTCGATTCACGGTAGTTTTGCAGGCGGCGTGATTGTTGATGATGAAAACAATGGTTTGATCATTAATGGTCGCTTTGTGCAAATTATCTATGCCAAAGACCCAAGCGAGATTGATTATACGGCTTATGGTATTAACGATGCATTGGTCATTGATAATACGGGTATCTGGAAAGATGAAGCTGGTCTTGGTAAGCATTTACAATCGACTGGTGTGAAAAAAGTGCTATTAACGGCACCTGCTGGCGGTGAGATTAAAAACGTTGTATATGGCGTTAATAATAATACGGTCGGCGATGATACTATCGTTAGTGCGGCGAGCTGTACGACCAACGCTATTACCCCAACGTTAAAAGTATTAAATGATGAATATGGTATCGAAAATGGGCATGTTGAAACCATTCATTCGTTTACCAATGATCAAAATTTGATTGATAATTATCATAAAGCGGATCGCCGTGGTCGTAGTGCGGTATTGAACATGGTTATCACCAGTACCGGTGCAGCAAAGGCAGTTGGGAAAGCGTTACCAGAGCTGAGCGGTAAATTAACGGGCAATGCCATCCGTGTGCCGACACCAAACGTTAGCTTAGCGATTTTGAATTTAAATCTTAAAACTGCGCCAGCTAGTGCTGATGCGTTAAATGAGTTTATGCGCAAAATCTCAAATAGCAGCCAGTGGCAGACACAAATTGCTTATACGGATTCTACAGAAGCGGTATCGACGGATTTTGTCGGTGATACACATGTAGGTATTGTTGATGCCCAAGCGACTATTTTGACCGATAATCATGCTATCGTTTATATCTGGTATGACAACGAAGTGGGTTATAGCACGCAAGTATTACGTTTGGCAACGCAAATGGCAGGTATCAGTTATGCGCAGATTCCAGCTTAATACGTTTGTATAGCAGCAATGACTCGGTCATAATGCTTTGATTCAAAGAGCAGAGCGATGGTCATTAGTTATATAAACAAACGGATATGGTTTTAGCGGTAATATCTACAGCACCCGATAGTCCGATTGGTTATCGGGTGTTATTGTCATAAATAAAGCAATGATATAGAGCAATATTGACGAAAGTCTGCCATTTTTTTAAAAGATAACTATAGGCAAAAGAAGCAGTCTATGACTGTCATTAAGCTTATAAACTAGAGTGTAAATAAAGGAAAGTAAGATGCGATTTATTGATGAAGCCGTCGTAACGGTAAAAGCAGGTGACGGTGGTAACGGAATCGCCAGTTTTCGCCGAGAAAAATATGTCCCGCGCGGTGGTCCTGATGGTGGTGATGGTGGCAAGGGCGGCGATGTTTATGTCATTGCAGAGGATAATACCAACACCCTAGTTGACTATCGTTATACCCGTCGTCATGACGCTATGCGTGCTGAGAACGGTCATAGTAGAAACTGTTCAGGCAAAGGCTCTGATGATCTTTTCTTACCAGTGCCTATTGGTACGACGGTCGTTGATACCGAGACAGATGAAGTGTTGGGTGATTTGATTGAAATTGGTCAGACTTTACTGATTGCCAAAGGCGGCGATGGTGGTTTGGGTAATACCCATTTCAAAAGCTCTACCAACCAAGCGCCGCGTAAAGCGACGTCAGGTTTTGAAGGTGAGCTAAAAGTTCTTAAGTTTGAGCTAAAAGTAGTGGCTGATGTTGGCTTAATTGGTTTACCTAACGCAGGAAAATCGACCTTTATCCGCCAAGTCTCTGCTGCTAGACCAAAAGTAGCTGACTATCCATTTACCACGCTGGTTCCTAATCTGGGTGTGGTTGATATTGGTCGTCATCGCTCTTTTGTTATGGCCGATATTCCAGGCTTGATCGAAGGTGCCTCAGAAGGTGCTGGACTTGGTATTCGCTTTTTAAAGCATGTCGCTCGTACGCGTCGTCTGTTACACTTGGTTGATATCAAGCCTATCGATGGCAGCGACCCGGTCGAAAACGCTCGCGTTATCTTAAATGAGCTTGAGCGTTTTTCACCTGAACTGGCCAATTTGCCACAGATTTTGGTATTAAACAAAATCGATCAAGTGCCTGAAGAAGAGTTAAATGAGCTTTGTACCCATATTGTGGCAGAGCTTGGCTGGACAGGTATCGTTTTCCGTACCGCCACCTTAACAGGTGAGGGTGTCGATGCTATCAAGTACCACTTGATGAATGAGATCGAGCGTGAACGCGAACGTGAAATCGAAGATCCTATCTTTGCTGATGCACAAAAAGCGCGATTTGAGCGTCTAGAGGCAGAAGTTCGTCTAAACACTGAAGCCCAGCGTGAAGCGTATCGTGCTGCTCGTAAAGCGGTGCGTGAAGGTACGGATTTGTCGGATGACGATTTTGATGATAGCGATGACGATGATGATGGCGTCGAAGTAGTTTACGCTCCTTAATCTGATTGGTCTTTGCACATATTTTTTAGATGTATCCCCATGATTAATTTACCATAGCAACAGGAGTTTATATGGCAGTTGGCATAGAGAACACGATAGAAGAAGCAAGGTTTGTTGAGCAAGCTCGTAACTTTGATATTCAGCGCGTTATTGTCAAGATTGGCTCATCGTTATTAACCAATAATGGTCGAGGGCTCGATCGAACTGCCATTTACGAATGGGCAAAGCAGATCGCGCAACTCCATAAGCAAGGCGTAGAGGTACTGCTCGTATCTTCAGGTGCTGTCGCTGAAGGGGTGGTGCGTATGAATCTTGAGGAGCGTCCTAAAAAACTGGCGGCATTACAAGCCTGTGCATCTGTCGGACAGATGGGTTTGATTGAAACCTGGTGGTCAGCATTGATTCAATATGGTATTCAAAGCTCACAGTTGCTGCTAACGCATGATGATTTGTCTAACCGTAGTCGCTATCTTAATACTACTGGCGCGCTTACGCAGCTACTAGAATGGCGTGTGCTGCCGGTCATTAATGAAAATGATACCATTACTATTGATGAGATTAAGTTTGGTGATAACGATACTCTAGGAGCGATGGCAGCGGCGATGGTCAATGCCGACTTGTACATTATCTTAACTGATCAAGAAGGTGTCTTTACTGACAATCCACGCAACAACCCTCATGCCAGAATGATCCGTCAAGAGCGTGCGATGGCTGATTATTTATTTGATATTGCAGGTGATGGTGGAAAGTTGGGTCGTGGTGGTATGTTAACCAAAATTCGTGCTGGTCGTCTTGCTGCTATGGGTGGCTGTCCGACGGTGATTGTGAGTGGCGCTATTGATGATGTGATTACCCGAGTGGTATCAGGCGAAGCAGTTGGTACCTTATTGACCACCAATGATCAAGACAAAATTATTGCTCGCAAACAATGGCTTGCCGCCCATTTGCGTATGTCGGGCTCTTTAATTGTTGATGCAGGTGCAGCAAAAGCGGTGGTCGAACATCAGAAAAGCTTGTTGCCAGTTGGCGTGTCTGAAGTTCGTGGAGATTTTGATGAAGGCGATGTGGTCGAAATCGTCCATCAGGATACTGGTGAGCGTATCGCCGTTGGTCAAGTCAACTTTTCTTCTCGCGATGCCTGCCGCGTTGCTCGTGAGCGTACTGAGCAGTTCGATCGTATCCTTGGTAACAATGAAGAACGTGTCGTCATGGTACACCGTGATAACTTAGCATTGACGATGTAAAAAGATTAATATCTATAGAGCTATAAATATCTTGATAATAAGCGCTTTGCTATTCTTTCCTTTAACGTAATTTATCCAGTGTTATATGCGCTTTGGTGACATATAGTGCTGTTTTGGAGATTTGTACATGAGTGCTTCAGACAATAATAATTCGCTTGAGCAAAAATTTGCGCCTTTGAAAAATGATAGATTGCTACGAGCACTTCGTTTTGAGCCGATCGATACCACACCTGTCTGGATGATGCGTCAAGCTGGTCGTTATTTACCAGAATATAAAGCGACCCGTGCTGAAGCAGGTGATTTTATGAGCCTGTGTAAAGATACCGCGCGTGCGACAGAAGTCACCTTACAGCCATTACGTCGTTATGATTTAGACGCGGCTATTTTGTTCAGTGATATATTGACCATTCCTGATGCCATGGGATTGGGTCTCTATTTCGAAGCGGGTGAAGGTCCTAAGTTTAAACATCCTATTCGCCAGCAAGCTGATTTGGATAGATTGCCTGTGCTCGATGTTAATGATTCTCTTGACTATGTCATGCGTGCGGTAACCAGTATTCGTACTGCGCTCAATGGGCAAGTGCCGTTATTTGGCTTTTCTGGTAGTCCTTGGACATTAGCCACTTATATGATTGAAGGTGGTAGCTCAAAAGATTATCGCTATACCAAAGGCTTTTTGTATAGCAATCCTGATTTTTTACATCAATTGTTAGATAAGTTAGCAACGTCAGTGATTGATTACCTCGATGCCCAAGTCGTGGCAGGCGCACAGATACTACAGATATTTGATAGTTGGGGCGGCGCGCTGGGTCATCGTCAATTCATTGATTTCTCACATGCTTATAATAAGCGTATTGTCGCTGAGCTAAAGGTACGTCATCCTGAAATACCGGTAGTATTATTTACTAAAGGTGGTGGGCTATGGCTTGATATTCAAGCGGATAGTGAGGCGGATGCATTGGGTTTAGACTGGACGATGCCGATTGATCGTGCCCGTCAAGTTTTGACCGAAAGTCAGCGTCAGTTAACCAAGCACCATAAAAAACTACAAAGTAGCAAAGCCATTCAGGGTAATTTAGACCCAGCAACTTTGTACGGCTCTCCAGCAACTATCCGTGCTGAAGTCAATGCGATGCTCGATAGTGCTTATGCTAACGGTGAAAAGACCGGTTATGTGGCAAACCTAGGTCATGGTATTACCCAGTGGGTTAATCCTGACAATGCCAAAGTGTTCATCGATGCAGTACATGATTATAAAATTTAAAAAGTACGATTTGAGATATATTCTTAGTTATTTGACTGAGTTTATATCTGATATTTATTAAGTAATAGTAAAGTAGCAGAAAAGGATATCTTATGATTTCAGCAGCGATTGTCGGTGGCACAGGTTATACAGGTATTGAGTTGATACGTCTATTATCTGCCCATCCTGAAGTGTCTATTGATTTGTTAACCTCGCGTAGTGAAGCGGGCACTCGCGCTGATGAGATATTCCCAAGTTTACGCGGTATCTCAGATATTGTGTTTAGTGATCTAGGGGACGAGACGCTAGCGACGTTGCAAAAATGTGATGTGGTATTTTTTGCCACGCCGCATGGCGTTGCAATGAAGCAAGCAGAGGCTTTGACTCAAGCTGGGGTAAAAGTCATTGATTTGGCGGCAGATTTTCGTTTGCAGTCATTGAGCGAATTTGAGCACTGGTATCAACAACCACACGCTTGTCCTGAGTTATTAAAAGCTGCCGTCTACGGCTTGCCTGAAGTCAATCGCGCCAAAATTGCTGAGGCATTGGTGGTTGGTAACCCTGGTTGCTATCCGACTACGGCTATCTTAGGTTTAAAGCCGATAATTGACGCGCAAAATAAGCAATCTAAACAGTTGATTGAATCACGCATTGTTATCGATGCCAAATCTGGTGTTTCTGGCGCTGGTCGCCAAGCCAGTCTTGCACTGAATTATGCAGAAAGCACAGACAATTTTAAGGCATATAGCGTTGAAGGTCATCGCCATTTGCCAGAGATTGAGCAAGGTGTTGCCCAGTTACTAGACAGTCACTTTAACCATCGTATTCGTTTTTTGCCGCATCTGGTACCGATGATACGCGGTATGTTGAGCTCTATTCATATGGAGCTGACCGATGCAGGTGCTTTAGTGGATTGGCAACAAGTATTTGAGCAAAGCTATGCATCAGAACAATTTATAGATGTTATGCCAAAAGGTCTGTATCCCGATACCCGTAGTGTACGTGCTAGCAATCGATTGCGTATTGCTGTTCACCAAGACAATGAGCGTGCCGAATTAACTGTCATTGTCGTACAAGACAATTTAGTCAAAGGGGCAGCTGGGCAAGCAGTGCAAAACATGAATGTCATGTTTGGACTGGATGAGTCTCTTGGTTTAAATTTTGCGCCCATCGTTCCTTAACAGATGTTTAGTTGTGATTAAATTATCCTCATTTATGATACTAGGTATTGATTATAAATTCCGCTATAATAACTTGCCTTTCCTGTTAAGAGATACTGCCTAAATGCGTTTTAAGAGTGTACTACGCTTTTGCTCACCGCCAGCACGCCCATCGTGCCAAGACTCTGTTTCGTATCAATTGGAGCGTAGCTTACATTGTTCATTTCTGAATACTGAAACTCAGCGTAGTGTTGTGAAGCATTACAGGATTGCTCGCTCGCAGCAGGGCGCTTCCACATTGGTGTTAGCGTTATTTGTGATTGCGATATTGGTGACAGCAATTGTCGCATTAGTATTTGGTCACAAACTTGGTTATCAACGTGGCTATTATTCAATGCAAAATGAAACCCAGCAAGCAGTCATTACCAGCAAAGAGTCGCTCCAAGAGCTAAAAGATTTACGCGTCAGTCATAAAATAGCGACCAATGAAGTTGCTACTTCTAAACAAGAGCTAGAAATAAGTTTGGCAAACTTAAAAGAGTTACGCGAAAACCAGCAAGCCATCATGGTTGAAAATAGACAGGTAGCGCAGCTCAATGACCTCTATGCTGAGATTGTGAGTGAGAAGGGCGGCATGCCTTTACAGATACTAGGTGCAAAGATTGAACCCTTACCTGAAAATGCCTTTGAATATGGTTTCGATATAGGTATGCTCGCAAGTGATGGTAAAGCCAGACGTTTAAATCCAACGCTGACTTTGCTTGATGATGATGATTTTGTAGAAGTGCCATTAGAGCCCGTCAGCTACACGATTGAAGGCGTGACGCGTATACGTGGTCGCTTTACAATGCCAGCGGGTTTCAAGCCATTGCAAATCAAGCTAAATCTAAAAGCCGCTGGTCAAGAAGTCGAGCAGCTGTATGATTGGAAGCTTGGTGCTAAAGTTGACAATATGCCATTATCACTGTTAGATTTGCCAGACGTCGATGAAAGTCCTATTGTGCCTTAAGTCTTATTGAGCATTAGTTGTCGTAGCTGCTAGCCAGATATCTAGTGCTACCCCTTATTTTTAACGATTTTATAGTCTCTTAAAGATAACCATTCATTAAACCTACTGATTCATCTGTATTCCAATTATGATAAAACAAACGATAGCAAGAGCGACGCCAATCACATCAGATTGGCACTTTCCACATATACCCATGCGTCTTGCGCAAGTGGGTGAGCCTGAAGGTGAAACAGCCCCACAGGCTGATGTATTGGTGGCAGAGCCGGAAGTCGCCAAGCCGCCTATGTATGCTGTGGTGATGTATAATGATAATTACACGCCGATGGAATTTGTCGTCTATATTTTACAATCTGAATTTCGTCATAGTATGGATTCGGCCGTTGAGATTATGTTGACGATTCATAATAGCAGCAAAGGTATTGCTGGTATTTATCCTAAAGACATTGCTGAGACCAAGGCCAAAAAAGTTAACAGTCTGGCACATCGTGAAGGCTATCCATTATTGACCCAAATCGAACCGCATCAAGGCGAGTAAAGCCTTACTCTAATTTTTGATGACGCTCATTTATCTTCAACTCACTATGTTCTAACTATATATCTTTAATATTTTCCATAAAATATATTCTTTTAGTGTTTTTAGAGCAAGTTTATTTAAGCACAAACTTGCTCTGCACTTCTCTTTTTTAAACTAGCTTAGACTTTCTTATATAATCACTTTTCTCATTACTGCCTGTATTTATTCTCTTTTTACATTATTCAAATTCTTGAATTGTCTGTAGCTTTAGTACATGCGCTCTATTATTGTTGAATAAATATTATCATTGAAAAATGGTCTAGGGACACTTCGATACATTTTAGTATGTGTTAATAGATTGACTATATCTGAGTATCATGTTGAGATAAAGAAAAGTGAGGATCATAGCCAAGCCATAGAAGCCATTATTTAACAGCGTCATTTAATAATACTCATATTGCCCTTGAACAATCCATCTACCGCCCTGATTTACTTACTAACTCATTCATAAAGCTATCAATTATAAAGATAGGTATAACCGTAGGAAGTCGTTATGTTAAGTCGTCATCTTGAAGTTTCTTTGCGTTTAGCAATGACACTTGCGCGCCAAAAATCGCATGAGTATCTCACTGTTGAACATCTTTTACTGGCACTCTTAGAAAATACGCACGCTGCCAACACATTGACGGCCTGTAATGCAAATGTCTCAGCACTACGTACTGAGCTTGAGGCTTATATTAATAAGCATACTCCAACGGTCGATCCTGATACTGAGCAATCCCCGCAGCCGACCCAAAGCTTCGATCGTATTCTACAACGGGCAATTTTTCATGTGCAGTCTATTGGTGGCGGTCGTTTGGTTGAAGGGTCGGATATTCTGGTGTCGATGTTTTCAGAACATGATACTTATGCGGTTTATTTGCTCAAAAAACAGGGCATCAGTCGTCTTGAGCTGACTCAGTATCTATCACACGGTCAAGATAAAGATGAGCCATCTGAGCCGCGTGCTTCTATGACGGGAGAGCGCCGTAGTAGTGCCTCAGAAAAAACCAGTAAAGATCCATTGGTTGAGTTTGCGACCAATTTAAATCAGCGTGCTGCTGAAGGTAAAACAGATCCATTGATTGGGCGAGGTCCTGAGATTGAACGCGCCGCGCAAGTTTTGTGTCGCCGCCGCAAAAATAATCCACTATTGGTCGGTGAACCGGGTGTTGGTAAAACCTCTATTGCTGAAGGGTTGGCGTGGTTGATTATCAATGATAAAGCCCCGAAACCACTCAATGGTTGCGTAATTTATAGTCTTGATATTGGCTCATTGATCGCAGGCACTAAATATCGCGGCGATTTTGAAAAACGTATGAAATCGCTATTAGATGCATTGAAGAAAAAACCCAATGCTATCTTGTTTATTGATGAGATTCATATGATTATTGGCGCTGGCTCATCAATGAGCAGTAATATGGATGTGTCTAACCTGATTAAGCCAGCACTTGCCAATGGTGAACTGCGTTGTATCGGTTCAACCACTTTTACTGAATACCGTCAAGTGTTTGAAAAAGACCATGCCTTATCGCGTCGCTTCCAAAAGATCGACGTGAAAGAGCCAAGTGTTGATGATACGATTGATATTTTGCGTGGTCTTAAACCGCGGTACGAAGAGTTCCATAATGTTGTCTATACTGATGAAGCACTGGTTACTGCCGTTCAATTATCAGCGAAACATATCCATGAGCGTTTTTTGCCAGATAAGGCCATTGATGTTATTGATGAGGCTGGCGCTTATAAGCGTTTAGGGGTCGTGGCTGATGCAGACGATATAGAAGCGGAAGAAAGTTTCATTGCTGATATAGAGCAAGAGTTTGATGCACAGATTGAGGCTGATATTGACGGTCTCGACAGTGATACTTATAGTGATAACGAAATGCAGGATGAGGCAGATGTTGCGAAAGCCAATGATCGTGCAAAATCGTCTGTTGATAAGAAAGCAAAAGGGAAGCGCGCTCCGATAAAAATTGATGTAGCAGATATCGAAGCGATTGTTGCCAAGCTTGCACGTATTCCGCCCAAGTCAGTATCTAGTGATGATAAGAGTATTCTTCAGCATCTAGATCGTGATCTTAAGCATCTGGTATTTGGGCAAGATGAAGCGATTGCGACTCTAGCAGATGCGATTAAGCTGTCTCGTGCTGGTCTGAAAGCACCAGATAAGCCAATCGGCTCATTTATGTTTGCTGGTCCGACAGGGGTTGGTAAAACGGAAGTTTCTCGTCAATTGGCAAATCTGTTGGGTGTTGAGCTGGTGCGCTTTGATATGTCAGAGTACATGGAAGCACATACTGCCTCACGTTTGATTGGTGCGCCTCCAGGTTATGTGGGTTATGATCAAGGTGGTCTATTGACTGAGAAAATCAATCAGCATCCGCATTGTGTGTTATTGTTTGATGAGATCGAAAAAGCGCATCCGGATGTCTTCAACTTGTTATTACAAGTGATGGATCACGGTACATTGACGGATAATAATGGTCGGGTTGCTATCTTTAAGCAGGTCATTGTTATCATGACGACCAACGTCGGTGCTGAGAGTATCAGTCGATCTTCTATGGGCTTTACCCAGCAAGATCATAGCCGTGACAATACAGAGTCACTCAAGCGTGTGTTTACTCCGGAATTCCGTAACCGTCTTGATGCTATTATCCAGTTTAATCCGCTTGATACCTCAGTCGTTGTATCCGTGGTTGATAAATTCTTGGTTGAGTTACAGGTACAACTTGACGATAAGCAAGTTACTTTAGAGATTGATGATGAGGTACGTGATTATCTGGCAGCTAAAGGCTATGATCGCTTAATGGGCGCACGTCCAATGCAGCGCCTGATTCAAGACGAAATCAAAAAGCCTCTGGCAAACATGATTCTATTTGGTGATTTGGTGAATGGCGGGGTTGTACATTTAACCTTGGAGCCAGAGGCATCAGATGGTGATACTGTGAAGCTTGATAAGTCGTCAGATAAAGGGTCAGCGGATAGCCGTATTATATTGACTGTTGTTGAGACTCATGAGCCACGTCCAGACTCCGAATCATTAGCCAGTTAGGTTATTTTTCGCACCATGATAAAAACGGTTACTGCGGTAACCGTTTTTTTATTGCTAATATATATGACAACGCAACCCTAATATTTTGTTAATATCAACCTTAACGCATCCTGATAACAAATAAAAAAGGATTCATCATGGAATTATTTGACGTACAACCCACAAAAACAGTCGCGCAAAAGCAAGCGATTCTCGACAATGTACGCTTGCCAGAAGATTGGAAGCAGGCGTTGTCAGAAGAATTAACTTCTGACAATATGGATAGCTTGCGAGCTTTTTTAAAAGAAGCCTATCAGTCAGAGGATGGTATTTATCCCCCAGCACAGCTGATATTTAATGCGTTTAATTTGACACCTTTATCACAGGTGAAAGTTGTTATCTTAGGACAAGATCCTTATCATCGTCCTGGACAGGCAATGGGGCTGTCCTTTTCTGTCCCTAAAGTTATCCCAAAGCCACCGTCACTTAACAATTTATTGAAAGAGATGGCGGACGATATTGGCATCAAACCTTCAGCACATGGTGATTTAACGTATTGGGCACAGCAAGGCGTATTATTGTTAAATAGCTCTTTGACAGTAAGAGAAGGCGAACCAAACAGTCATCAAAATCAAGGCTGGGAGAAGTTCACTGATGCGGTTATTGATGTTATTAATGAGCAGACTGAACATACTGTGTTTATTTTATGGGGCAGTAAAGCTCAGAAAAAAGGCAAGTATATCAATACTGATAAACATCTGATTTTGACGGCAGTACACCCATCACCACTTGCTGCTAACCGTGGTGGTTTTTTTGGTTCTAAGCCGTTTTCAAAAACCAATGATTATCTGGTGCAATATGGTCAAACGCCTATCGACTGGCAATTACCACAGTAAATGAAAAATTTTCTAAACACTAATTTATTGCCTTGCCAGCTAATACATAGTCCATTTACTAATGGTAATCCGCTGATAGGTGAGCAGATTAAAACAGCTCTATTTTGGTCAGTTGAGGATATCAAGTGGATGAAAGAAGCACTAAAACTTGCCAAGCAAGGCGCTGAGAGAGAAGAGGTGCCAGTAGGAGCTCTGTTGGTACATAACCAGCAAATTATTGGTCAGGGGTTTAATGAGCCGATTGGACGCTGTGATGCGACGGCTCATGCTGAAATCGTAGCGTTAAGAGATGCTTGTACACGCTTAAAGAATTATCGCTTGCCCCTAAAGACGACCTTATATGTGACTTTAGAACCCTGTACCATGTGCATGGGTGCGATGATTCATGCACGTGTAGATAGGCTAGTATATGCAGCGCATGAGCCGAGAGCAGGGATGCTTGGTAGTCAAATGAACTTGGCTGAACAGCCTTTTTATAATCATCGTATGCAAGTCGATGCAGGCTTGTGCCGTGAGCACAGCAGCCAGATGCTCAAAGATTTTTTTCGGCAGCGTAGAAAAGTGGCAAAAGCCAATCGCAAGATAAGTGATTAACAAGATATGATTCTTGCTGCTAGTGATAGGTCGCTTTGTTTGCTATAATATCGCCCTATTTACTTGTTAATAGAGTGATTTTCTTATAATGCTTTGATAAGTAAGTGAAAAATGCTTTATTGATACTTTTATAATTATTTATGTGGTTGTAGAAATTGCCGACTTTAAGTGAGTATTATGACTGTTGCCAACCCTAACGCGAATACTAACAGTGAGAAGCCCTCATTGCGTTATCCTGTTATTTGTATTGATGGGCCAAGTGGCGCAGGTAAAGGCACAGTTACATGGCGCTTAGCACAAGCTTTAGGGTATCAGCTACTTGATTCAGGGGCGTTATATCGTATCGTTGGACTTAAGGCGTTTGAAGCTGGATTGATTACTGCTGATGCAAGTCAGACCATTGATGAGATGGCTGTATTAGCGTTAACTCAAAGCTTAGAGATTGCCTTTGTACCCAACAATGCATCAGGACGTGTCGATATTATCGTGAATGGTGATGCAGTAGGTGAGCAAGTTCGTAATGAAACGGTTGGCGGTTACGCATCACAGATAGCAGTATTTCCAAAAGTTCGTCGAGCATTGCTAACGCTGCAACAAGATATGGCAACTCGTTCAGGATTGGTTGCGGATGGTCGTGATATGGGTACAGTCGTGTTTCCAGACGCTGACGTTAAGGTGTTTTTGACAGCCAGTGCCGAAGCGCGTGCCGAGCGCCGTGTCACACAGCTACTAAATGCAGGTCAAATAGCAGACTTTGATGCAATATTAACAACGATTAAAGCCCGTGATGATCGTGATGAAAACCGTACAACGGCACCATCAAAGCCTGCAGCAGATGCGCTATTATTAGACAGCTCTGACTTAGATGCTGATGCGGTTTATGAGCAAGTAAAACAATATTGTCAGGATAAAGGTATTTGCTTCAATAGCTAATAATAACAAGGTAGTAAGTATGAAAAGGTTTCCTATAGGATTGATTTTAGTATAAAATTACAGTAGTAGACGCCAGTAATCTTTAGAAAATAATGGAATCTACTGTTTAAAGGTCATAATTTAAAAAATATAACGCATTTTAATATAAGACAGTTGTTGCTAGTGAGTTTGCTGACGCATTCGCTTATTAGCAACAAACGTTTTTATATATGACTGCATAGGATATAAAACCAGTATTCTCGTTTTATACAGTCATAAATTTGATCCGTACTGTGCTGGACAGGATACGGCTATACAAAGGTAGACATAATGGAATCATTTGCTGAACTATTTGAAGCGAGCATCGAAGAAACAGGTCTGGATATCGAGCGTGGCTCGGTTATCACCGGTACTGTTGTCGCCATCGATAACGACTGGATCACTGTTGATACGGGTCTAAAATCTGAAGGTATCGTCGCTCGTGAAGAGTTTTTAAGCGAAGAAGGCGAACTTGAAGTTGAAGTTGGCGATACAGTAGACGTAGTGGTTGAAGCGGTTGATAACGGTATGGGTCAAACCTTACTGTCACGTGAAAAAGCCAAACGCGTTGAAACTTGGAATTTCCTTGAAAAAATCTCTGACAATGATGAGATTGTAAAAGGTATTATTTCTAGCAAAGTAAAAGGCGGCTTTACTGTAGATATCGGTTCAGTACGCGCTTTCTTGCCAGGTTCATTGGTAGATGTACGTCCTATCCGTGATACGACGCATCTAGAAGGTAAAGAGTTAGAATTTAAAGTTATCAAACTTGATCAAAAACGTAACAACGTTGTTGTTAGTCGCCGTGCGGTTATGGAAGCTGAAAACTCAGCTGAGCGCGAAGAGCTATTGAACAAGCTTGAAGAAGGTATCGAAATCGAAGGTATCGTTAAGAACCTAACTGATTATGGTGCATTCGTTGATCTTGGTGGTATTGATGGTCTATTGCACATCACTGATATGGCATGGCGCCGTATTAAGCACCCATCTGAGGTTGTTGAAGTTGGTCAAGATCTTAAAGTTAAAGTACTTAAATTTGATCGTGAGCGCAATCGCGTCAGCTTAGGTCTAAAACAACTAGGTACTGATCCTTGGGATAACGTTGGCGGCACATACCCAGTGGGTAGCGTTGTTAAAGCTCGCGTAACCAACTTGACTGATTATGGTTGTTTCGCTGAAATCTCTGAAGGTATTGAAGGTCTAGTACACGTATCAGAGATGGATCATACCAACAAAAACATCCATCCGTCGAAAGTTGTTCAAGTGGGTGATGAAGTTGAAGTCATGATCCTTGATATCGATGAAGAACGTCGTCGTATCAGCTTAGGTATCAAGCAAACTCTAGCCAATCCATGGGATGAGTTTGATAAGAAACATGAGCGCGGTGATAAAATCACTGGTACGATCAAATCAATCACTGACTTCGGTATCTTTATCGGTCTAGATGGCGGTATTGATGGTCTAGTTCACTTGTCAGACATTTCTTGGAATGAAACTGGCGAAGATGCTATCCGTAACTACAACAAAGGCGACACCGTTGAAGCAATGGTATTGTCTGTAGATTCAGAAGCCAATCGTATCAGCCTAGGCGTGAAACAATTAACGTCAGATCCATTTAACGAATACCTAGTCAATAATGACCGCGGTGCTATCGTTAATGGTAAAGTAAAAGAAGTAGACGCTAAAGGTGCTACTATCGAACTTGCTGATGAAGTTGAAGCGTATCTACGTGCTTCTGAGATTCAACGTGACCGCGTTGAAGATGCGACTAAGCATCTAACTGTTGGTGATGATGTAGAAGCGAAAATCATCAGTGTTGATCGTAAAACACGTAATATCAGCCTGTCTATCAAAGCGAAAGACGAAGCTGAAGAGCGTCAAGCGATTAAAGAGTTAAGTAGCACAACTACGACTAGTACTGCTGCTGGTTCTGATGTACAACCAAAAACGATTGGTGACTTGATCAAAGAACAAATGCAGTAAGCTATTTACCGCTAATGTTATGATCTTATAAAAGAAAGCGACTCCGGTCGCTTTTTTTTATGGCTAAATTTTAGTATTAACGATAATTGATACAGTTTTTTCCTTGATAGAGGAACTCTTGTTTCCAATTTCCTTCAATATCCGCTATCATTTACAACATCGAGTAACGAGATGTAAAATCAGATCCAAGTCATTATAAATGAACAGATGTTTAGTCAACAATCGCGTGGTTGTCAGCTAATATTTTATAATATCTGTGGTGATCATTTTAGTCATTTCCATCATCTTATCTATCAATGAACAAGGCAAGTATGATAATGCAGCAAACAATCAATAAGTCCGAATTTATTAGTAATCTGAGTGCAAATTGTGACACGATGACAGATACTGTTGTCGATGACGCCGTACGCGAGATATTAAACTTGATGACTCATACGCTCTCCAATGATGGTCGAGTAGAAGTTCGTGGGTTTGGCAGTTTTTGTCTTCATCATCGCCGTGCTCGTATGGGTCGCAATCCTAAAACGGGTGAAAGCGTACCAGTACCTGCAAAAGCAATTCCGCATTTTAAGCCAGGCAAGGCATTACGTGAAGCTGTAAACGAAAAAGTAGCAGGCGGCCAATAAGCCAGTTGAAGTAATATAAGATATTCTACCGATCTACTACTAAAGTATGAGCCGATTTTTCTTATTTATACTAACCCTTTTATGACGTAGTAATCTCAATCAGTATGGCTTAGTTTTTATCCATTTATCTGTTCTATTAAAAACTTAAGGAGACGTCTGATGCGTATTTTATTATTAGTGCTGCTATTTTTGAGCTTCGCTTACTCGCTAGGTTTGGTATTGGCAAACAATACTGAAGTTGGCGTCAATCTTTTGTTTTCGCAAGCACCAACGATGAATTTAGGCTTGCTAATGATACTTTGCCTCATACTTGGTATCGTTATAGGTATCTTGTTAGCACTACTAATTTTCCGTGTTTTGCAAAATAAGTGGGAAATATTGCGTCTACAAAAGGCAAATACCAATTTGCAAGAGCAGATAACCCAAGCCAATATGGTGATTGATCGTCAAGCGAATGCGCCTACTGTAGAAGAAGCTGTTTATGGTGCAACAGCGGTCAATGTACAGGATACGACAATGCCCAATGCTCATCCCAACGCCAATGTGAATGATGGGTCAAGTTTGACCAAGCAAAAACGCGATTACTAATAATTTGTAATATGCATTTTCACTGCTGATTATAAATATAATAATTTGATAAACCTGATATAAAGAAGCATAACAATGAACAACGCAATTAATTCTCCTGTCATCGTTGCATTAGATAATATGACAAAGGATGCCTCTCTTGCATTAGCTGACCAATTAGATCCGGCATTATGCCGATTGAAAGTAGGTAAAGAGCTGTATACCCGCTGTGGTCCTGAGATAGTCAGAGCATTGCATCAGCGCCAATTTGAGGTTTTTTTAGACCTTAAATTTCATGATATCCCCAATACCACTGCACAAGCAGTATTGGCTGCCGCTGAGCTTGGTATATGGATGGTCAACGTTCATGCAAGTGCGGGCCACGATGCGATGTCATTGGCAAAACAGCGCTTGCTAGATAATGATTTTGACACGCTATTGATAGCAGTGACTGTCTTAACATCTATGGACAATGAAGCACTCATACAAACGGGCATCACCGACGGCTTAGAGGCACAAGTGAGCCGCTTAGCACAATTAACCAAGCAAGCAGGTCTCGATGGTGTAGTATGCTCAGCACAAGAAGCAAAGGCATTAAAGGCATTATGTGGTCAGGACTTTAAACTGATTACGCCTGGTATCCGTCTGCTAGATGATAATGCTGATGATCAAAAGCGTATTTGTACGCCAAAACAGGCATTACTTGATGGCTCTGATTATTTGGTGATAGGGCGCTCAATTACTCAAGCAGTAGATCCTGCAGCGAAATTACAGTTAATACTCCAAAGTCTCTAAATTTTTAAGTAGAGACTTCAGTCAAAAAGTAAAAAGACAGCCTAATCCGCTGTCTTTTTACTTTTTGTCCCTAGATGAAAAGGTGCTAAACTATTTATGTTTATTTAATGATATTGGCTGCTATGAAATTACAGATTTTGAGTGACTTACATATTGACAGTTATATACGTCAATCCCATCCGATAGGGCATATTCCCAAAACCGGCGCAGACATCGTACTGGTGGCGGGAGATACAGCAAATAGCGATATTGGTATGCCATGGCTACAAGAGCAAGCAGCGCGATTACAAGTCCCTCTAATCACTATCGCTGGTAATCATGAGTACTTTAATGAAGACGTGCTGCATTTTGATAAAAAGCTGGCGACTTGGGACAATTATGATAGTGAATCCAAGCAGGGCGTACGATTTTTGCAGTGTCAGCATATTGATATCGGAGAGGTGCGCATTTTAGGTTGTACGCTTTGGACAGATTATCAATATCAAGCCAATGAAGAGACTAGGGCAGTAGCAATGCGCTTTATGCGTGACTACAAACAGATCTATGCCGGCAGCGAGCTGTTTTCACCTGAAATGTCGATACAGATTCATGCTAAGCAGCGTCAATGGCTTAAACAAGCGTTGATAACGGCAAAAGCACTGGGCAAAAAAACCGTGGTAATGAGTCATCATAGCATCAGTCCATTATCTGTCTCTGAGAAGTATGCTGAGCTACCAAGTAATGCCGCATTTATCAGTGATTTATCAAGCTGGATGTATGAAGAGTGGGCACCAGCACTATGGGTGCATGGGCATACGCATGAAGCATTTGATTACCACATTCATAATACGCGCGTTATCGTCAATCCGCGTGCTTATCCAAATGAGGTTAGTAGTACGGCATTATCGTTTACATGGGATAGAGTAATTGATATCGGTTAGTCAAACGTAATAAATATGAGTATTTCTTTTTTGATTTCACCGTGTCATAACGTCTTATTTCTAATAAAATTAACGGGTCTGCTCTCAATATATTTGCTTTAGATTATATTGCAATTGGACTTATATTTGGTTCATTCCTGTCGAAAAATCTGATAGGCTTATGTGATGAGTAAACTTCCTAATAACACCACATCGAGCCTATCCGCTGAGAAGCTTGCGAGTCATAATCCAAGTGCACCAGCGCCCTCACATCTTCCTGATAGTATGATGTCGTCGGTCAGGTTGTTGCCTGAAGATAAGCGCCTGATTTTATTTACCAGACATTCCCTGCGTGAGCGCTCTGATGGTAATGGCTTTGCCAGTTATCAGTTGCCATTGACACCCAAAGGTCGTGTATTGGCAAAATCTTGGGGTCGTTGGTTGGCAGGACATCTGCCGTATTCGCTCGATGTTGATAGCATCTCAAGCCCGATTGGTCGCTGTCTTGATACGGCGCAGCTGATGCAAGAAGGGGCAGGACTACGGCGTGATATCGCGCACCAGTCATTGTTGGTTGAGCCTGGTAGCTTAGTGACCGAACCTGATATTGCAAATCCCATCTTTAAAGAGATTGGTGTTCTCAATTTTATCAATCGATTCTTGCAAGGCAATCTTGAAGGCACTAAAAACGCTTATCAAGGCGGTATCGATATTCTATCGCTTTTTTATCAAAATCAGCCGCAACACGGGCATCTAATGCTCGCTGTCAGCCATGACACTTTGTTATCTGCATTCTTAGCGGTGATGTTTGATGTTATTGAGATTGATTGGAACGATTGGCCAAAAATGATGGAAGGGGTATTTTTATGGTTTGATGACAAGCCATTCGAGCAGGCAAGTGCGTATTTTGTCTGGCGCGGTGAAGTTTATGTACGTCCAATACACACTTTGCTTGAAGCCTACCGTACTGCTGGCTTTCATCCAAATAAGCTATTATTGCCACCAGAAGTAAAATGGACATAAGCGCTATTTACGAAATTATTAATTACTTTTGAGCAGTCATAAAAAAACCTTGCCCCAGTATTAGAACCAGTGACAAGGTTTTAGTTATGATGTTATCGAAGCATCATACGGTCTAAACGCAACCAATCTTAAGCTAGTAAGCCTTTGATGGTTTTGTTTAGGCGGCTCTTACGACGAGCAGCTTTATTCTTATGAAGAATACCTTTGTCAGCCATACGATCAAGAACCGGTACCGCTTTTTTGTAAGCTTCGGTAGCCGCGTCATAATCTTTAGCAGCGATAGCCGCGTCAACACGTTTCAAATAAGTACGAACCATAGAGCGTTGTGACGCAGAGTTCTGACGACGTTTAGTGTTTTGACGGGCGCGTTTACGAGCTTGTGCAGTATTAGCCACGCGAATCTCCTTGATAAAGACAGATAAAATTATGAATGTGGATTGCAATAAAGGGTTTAACCATCATCGATAACGAGCAGCCGTCTCGCCGAACATGATGTCGATGCCTACTATTAAAGTATCTGATAGTAATAAATCATCGCAAGCGCCAAAACTGTTTGGAATAATTAAACAGCGTTGACGTGTAAAGCCGGTTATCTTAGCAAATTATCGCCCTTAGGACAATAAGTTTGATGATTAATGCTCAAAGAAGTTACGGCATTACGTGGATGAGCGGGATTTTATGCCTTTAATAGGTATTTATAAAGGTATTTATCATAATATTGAGTGAGTATTTGAGTCTAAATGAGCGTATGAGCTGAGTGAAACTGTTTGCTGATAAAATCTCTTACAATAAATCATGCATAATAGCCTCGATGATTGATTAATTTAGGTATGATACTACAGTGGTCAGCGTCACCGACGGGCTTTAAAAAGTCACATTTTTGACGATCATAAGTATTCCAACACTCTATAAATGGATAGGATATGCAGCGAAAAGCAATGGTAATAGGTGCAACGGGATTGGTTGGGCAACATCTTGTAAAGCAGCTGAGTGAGATTTATGACACATTAATTGTGATTGCACGGCGTCCTCCTCGCTACATCAATGCGAGCATGCGTTTTTATCAGGTGAATGATTTTGACAACTTAGCCGAAATCTTTACAAGCATTGGCGCTGATCGAAAAACGGATGCTTTTAGTTGCTTGGGCACCACCAAAAAACAAGCGGGTAGTGATGAAGCTTTTCGCAAGATTGATCATGATTATAATGTTGGTTTTGCCAAACTTTGCCAAGATAAAGGCGTTGAAAACTTCTTTTTATTGTCCTCGATGAATGCTGACATCGACAGTCGCTTTTTATATAATCGGGTAAAGGCTGAAACGGAAGAGTCCATAATGGCATTAGGGTTTGCCCAATTGGTTATTTTCCGTCCATCATTACTACTTGGTAAACATAAGGGTCGCCCGCTTGAGAGTCTGGGACAAAAAGCCTTCCAGCTTATCTCGCCATTGGTGTCAGAGTCATTATCCTTACATCCTATTTCAGCTAAGCGTGTCGCTAGTGCCATGGCGATGAGCGCCCATGATATCTATCAT
The DNA here is from genome assembly GCF_000418305.1 of Psychrobacter sp. G. Classification (NCBI taxonomy): domain Bacteria; kingdom Pseudomonadati; phylum Pseudomonadota; class Gammaproteobacteria; order Moraxellales; family Moraxellaceae; genus Psychrobacter; species Psychrobacter sp. G. The sequence continues at coordinate 1,994,291 of NC_021661.1, read as the reverse complement.
CGCAGTAAATACCGCAGCGAACCCGCGATTAAAACCACTGATATTATCGAAAATAAACAGATGCTTGCGATGACCCGTGTAAAACATTAAGCTATTAATCAGATAACTTTTACATTTATTACTACTACAATAAATAGCCTAAGTAATATTTAGGTTTAATAAGTCAAAACAATTTAACTATAACAGACAAGGAGTCTCACCATGCCAGAATCAGCAACAATGACCAAAGAAAACTTTGTAACTTGTGATTTATTAGATGCCAATCCTGAATCACAGGTATGCCTGCCTAATATCGAAGGTAAATCGTTTTATAGTTTTGGCGGTAAAGATAAATTCTGCGGTGAGATTGTGACCGTCAAATGTTTTGAAGATAATAGTCGCGTCAAATCGTTGCTTAACAGTGATGGTAAAGACAAAGACGGTAATGGCAAAGTATTGGTCGTTGATGGTGGCGGGTCTATGCGCTGTGCGCTATTAGGCGATATGATTGCACAGTCGGCTATTGATAATGGCTGGGCAGGGGTCATTGTATATGGCTGTGTTCGCGATGTTGATGATATGGCAGCAATGGACATCGGGGTCATGGCGCTTGGTTGTATCCCGCGTAAATCAAATCGCCGCGATGAAGGTCAAACCGATCTTGAAATCAGCTTTGGTGATTTAACGCTAAATTCTGGTATGTTTGTCTACGCAGACAATAACGGCATTATCGCTAGTGACAAGCCATTAATTTAAAGACAAAGTCTGTTTTTGAAGAGTTCCCTATAAAGACCTTGGCTCGCAAGCTAAGGTCTTTTCGTTTATCAGCCCTATTCTTAGCAATAAATCTTTATTTTATAAAGTGTTTGGCTCTTTATATTTTTTATAATAATGCTATGTGACAAACCGTTACGGCATAAATTTTGGTAATTGCGCAAATATTCGTATAATAGCTTTCTGACTCTTAACATTGATCTTACCCTTTATGCCTATCACTGCTTTGACTGACGCCTTTGCCCCGATTAACCAGCAATTATTCCCTATCCAAAATGCCCAGCGCCGCTGGCTTGCACCTGTACACGGTGCAGTCAGCAGCTTATGGCTGGCAAGTTTAGTACAAGCACCTATATGGAATGTTGCCGAGCGTCTAAAAGTCGTAGTGACGCGTGACCAAAATCAGCTGAATCAAATAGAGACAGAATTGGCGTTTTGCGGCGTGGATGCTCATGTATTTCCTGATTGGGAGACGCTGACCTATGATGAGTTGTCACCGCATCAAGATATTGTCAGCGAGCGTATCAATTTATTAACTGATATGCCAACGTCAGGCGTGCTATTGATATCTGTGCAAGCATTAATGCACCGTGTTGCGCCACCAAGCTGGTTAATTGGACAGCATTTTGATTTAAGTGTTGGCGATCAATTTGATATCAATACCCAACGTAGCTTATTAGCAAAAGCAGGTTATCGAGCGGTAGATAATGTCTTTGAGCCGGGGGAATTTGCGGTACGTGGTAGTATCATTGATATCTTTGCCATGGGTCAGCCATTCCCGCTACGTCTAGATTTATTCGACGATGAAATTGAAACCATTCGCTTTTTTAATCCGCAGACCCAACGGACATTGACCGTTGATGATTTAAAGTCAATGATGAGTGGTAACGATAGTAGTATGGGCAAAGAGTCATTGTCGCTACTGCATAAACTGCCAGATATCTCAAAGCCTATTAAACAGTTTCAGATCCTACCCGCAAAAGAGTTTCCACTTGATGAAGGGCGTGAAACCTTTCGTACCAATTTTGCTGCCATGTTCCCCAATAGCAATAGCCGTAAATTCGAATTACATAAAGATGTAATGGCGGGCATTGCGAGTAGCGGACTGGAATATTATCAGCCACTGTTTTTTGATTTAAAAGATTGGACGGTAGAGAGTAGTTTATTTGCTTATCTGCCAAGCGATACGCTATTCATCACTGATGAGCTAATTAACGAGAAACAAGCGGATTATTGGTCGCAAATCCAGCGCCGCTATGAAGAGCGTCGTCACGATATTGATAAACCTATTGTCGCCCCTGAGTTGCTGTATTTGTTGTCAAATACTCTTAACGAGCATCTCAATCATTATCCACGGGTGATACTCAGTGCACGTAATGAACTGTCGACAATGAATGATGCATCTGCGATTGACGAGACAGTATTGGAGAGTCCATTACAGTTATCTGAGCAACCACAGTTAGATTTTGTTCAGAATAAGCAACAAGGATTGGTGACTTTAAGTGCGCAAGAGCCGCCACAGTTGGCGGTCAATCATCAAAAAGCAGAGCCACTTACTGAGCTGCTAGCGTTTTTAGAGCTACAAGCGCAAACAGCAACACCAGTATTGATAGTATCTGAGACAGCAGGTCGTCGTGAGATTCTTATTGAGCTGTTTAAGGGTAAGATTGAGATCAAGGCTTATGATAGTTTTGCAGCATTTTTAGCTGCCGATAAAAGCACTGGGCTTAATAATAAAAAGTTGCCACAGGTTGGGCTGACGGTTGCACCTATTGAACGTGGCGTCTATGTGCCAGAACGTTTGGTTCTGATTAGTGAGACACAATTATTTGGTCGGCAAGTGCTGCAAACGCGCCGCCGCCGTCAAAGTGGTGTATCAGAAGAGTTCTTGGTTAAAAGCGTGACTGAAATAACTGATGGCAGTCCAGTCGTTCATATTGAGCATGGCATTGGACGTTATAATGGTTTAATAACCTTAGATGTCGGAGATGGTGAGCAAGAATTTATTCACTTAAAATACGCTGATGATGCCAGTATTTACGTGCCGGTTGCCAATCTGCAAATGATTAATCGCTATAGCGGCGGTGATCCCGCGCTTGCACCATTGCACAAGATTGGTAGTGGAAAATGGGACAAAGCTAAACAGAAAGCGCTCGAGCAAATCCATGATGTCGCAGCTGAGTTGCTTAATATACAAGCACGGCGTGAGGCAAAGGTCGGTATTCATTTTAAAATAGATATCTCGCAATACGAGCTGTTTGCTAGTCAGTTTGCCTTTGAAGAAACGCCGGATCAAGCCAATGCTATTCATGCAGTCATGGAAGATATGAAGCAGAATCAGCCCATGGATCGTCTCATCTGTGGTGATGTGGGTTTTGGTAAAACGGAAGTAGCCATGCGCGCGGCATTCATCGCGGTCAGTGCTGGTTATCAAGTAGCGGTGCTGGTGCCGACGACTTTGCTGGCAGGTCAGCATGAAGACAATTTTCGTGATCGTTTTGCTGATTGGCCAGTACGTATTGAAACGCTTTCGCGCTTTGGCGGTAAAAAACATCAAGACACTGTGCTAACAGACCTTGCGGCAGGCAAGGTTGATATCGTCATTGGTACGCATAAGTTATTACAGCCCGATGTAAAGTTCTCTAATCTAGGTCTAATGATTGTTGACGAAGAACATCGCTTTGGGGTGCGCCATAAAGAGCGTATTAAGGCGATTCAGACTGATGTTGATAGTATGTCGATGACAGCGACGCCCATCCCGAGAACGCTCAATATGGCGCTCTCAGGTATGCGTGATATGTCGATTATTGCCACGCCACCAGCCCGTCGTCTTGCGATTAAGACCTTTGTCATGCAGAAGACCGATGCTTTAATGAAAGAGGCTATCTTGCGTGAGCTGTTGCGGGGTGGTCAGGTTTATCTATTGCATAACGATGTGGCCAGTATTGAGCGCATGGCAGAGACCATACGTGAACTGGTGCCTGAAGCGCGAGTAGGGGTCGCTCATGGGCAAATGCAAGAGCGTCAACTAGAACAAGTCATGCAGCAGTATTATCATAAAAAATTCAATGTGCTAATTTGTTCGACCATTATCGAAACTGGTATTGATGTACCGAATGCTAATACCATTATTATAGAGCGCGCGGATAAGTTTGGTTTGGCTCAATTACATCAGCTGCGTGGTCGCGTGGGTCGTAGTCATCATCAAGCTTATTGCTATTTACTTGTACCGTCTATCAAGGGGCTTAAAGGAGATGCCAAGCGCCGATTGCATGCTATTGAGCGTGCTAACACATTAGGTGCAGGCTTTATGCTGGCAAGTGAAGATTTAGAGATTCGCGGTGCTGGGGAAATACTTGGTAAGCAGCAAAGTGGTAATATGCAGGCAATTGGTTTCAGTCTATATATGGATATGCTAGAGCGAGCAACGAAGGCGATTAAAGCCGGTAAAGAGCCTGATTTAAGTACACCATTATCGCTAACCAGCGAAATCAATCTGCATAGCTCGGCACTGATACCAGAAGAGTATCTGCATGATGTGCATCAGCGTTTGTTATTTTATAAACGTATTGGTAATGCCGATGATAAAGAGGCACTGACTGATATTCGAACTGAAATGATTGATCGTTTTGGTGTTTTGCCAGAGCAGACCAAGCAGTTATTTGCGGTTCATGGTCTACGCATACAAGCCGAGCCTTTGAAAATTAATAAAATTGATGCCAATAGTAATAGCATGACATTAGAGTTTGCACCCGATACCCCGGTCGATGCTTTGGCGATTATTAAACTAATTCAAGCAAATGGGCAGCACTATCGTATGAATGGTGCTTCTGGCATTCGCTATCAGGATGCTGATAAATTGGCAACACCGCAGCAGCGTGTCACGGTGATTCAAGAGTTATTAAGCTATTTTAGCAAGCATATGGTGGTAGAGTCGGTTTAGGATATTCAATCATCACTATATACCATGGAAAATAGCTGTTTAACCTTTACCTTATAGACTAAGAGATTTAAAAAGCAGGACATTTAGACAATAAATCATGACGCTATTTTATCGATTGGATAACTGATAAAATAGCGTCACTGTATTTTTACCTTAAATATCTGTTTTAAATTTTAAGCCTAATCTTTCTTTCTTATTCTTTTACTTGAGTTTCATAACAAGAGAACCGCCATTATGTTCCAACTTCATCATAAACTTGCTGCCGATAGTTTTTTAGTGGGTGATTTTCCACTATCAACCTGTCGCTTAATCAATGATTGCCAGTTTCCATGGTTGATATTGGTGCCACGAGTATCAGGCATCAAAGAATTGTATGAATTGTCTGAGGCAGACCAAACGCAGTTTTTGCGTGAATCAAGCTGGTTATCAAGTCAGCTCGCTAAAACTTTTCAGGCAGATAAAATGAATGTGGCAGCGCTCGGTAATCAAGTACCACAGCTTCATTTTCATCATATTGTCCGCTATCAAAACGATATGCAGTGGCCAAATCCGGTATGGGGCGTTCCTGCAGTGCCTTATAGCAAAGAAGTATTGGCGCAAATGCAACAGACTTTGATGATGGCACTGCGCGGTCATCATCAAATGCCGTTTGATTGGCAGATGTAACTAACTACTTATTGATAGTTTTAACATTGCTTGGTACATGCCAGTTAAAAGAAGTCAGATATATTATCTGGCTTTTTTGCCATTAGCTCGAAATTGATATTTATGTTTAGTACAAAGGTCTTGAGATGATGATTTCATTGGCTTTGGTAACAAAATAAATGACAAACGGTATACTTTGAGGAATCAATGACATAGCTGTTAATAAAATTAAAACGTATAATATGCAAGTTAACTGTTTAATTTCTCTTATATTATTTATAAGCATAAATATTTTTTATAAGGATAAGGTACATTATCTATACTATCTTTATGAGTACTTTCAATGATTTTACTGATTTAAGCGAATAGCTCTCATGGCACTTTTAGACACCTTTAGCCCAAAAAAATCTATACAGGGTACAGATGTCTGTCGATTTGATTATCCTGAAATCTTTGTTCTCATACTCAGCGTGATACTGCTCGCTATCCATTTTGACTTCAGTCCAACTTCGATGGCACTTTTAATCGTCGTCTGCTTACCTAGCCTCATGATTTTAGTTTATAACTTTCGTCGTCAAAAAAGCTTTTGGACGTCTAATATAGTTATTATTTTATTGTCTTCTGTTATTGGTTCCATTCAGCTTTGTCCTATTATCTCATTAAGTTTAGCGTCGTTGATCGGATTGCGTATTATTATTAGCAGCCCTGAGAATCATCTAAAGCTGGTTTCTGTATCCATCGTTACCATCATTATTTTTTACTACGTTAGTGTCATTTTGAGTAGTGCCGAGATAGATTGTCACACCACTTGGATAACGCCTATCATCTTGCTAGCAACGATGATCGTAATGCTTTGTCACTTTCGCCATATATATTATGAGTATATCCATTATGAGGCACGGGCTGAGCAAGTGGTCGGGCGCTTAAGTACGATGGTGTCGGTAATCAATAAGTTGACACGTTTCGTACCACCGCAAGTATGGGAGCCTATTGTCAAAGCGGACGGTCCAGTTACTGTCGCTAATAAACGCGCTAAACTGACGATTATGTTTTCAGATATCGTTGGTTTCACTGAGCTGTCTGATAGCTTAAGTGCAGATAATTTGGCTGATATTTTAAACACTTATATGCACTGTATGACTTTGATCGCCAATAAACATGGGGCAGTATTAGATAAGTTTATTGGTGATGGCATGGTGTGTTTTTTTGGAGAGCCAAATAGCCGCGGTCCGCGTCAAGATGCCTTAGATTGCGTAGCTATGGCAATAGATATGCGCCGTGAAATGCGCACATTGAGACAAAAATGGCGACTGATGGGCTTTGAGGGATTATATATACGCGTAGGCATTAGCACAGGCTACTGTCATGTTGGCAACTTTGGTAGTAATAATCGTCTGAGCTATACGCTGATTGGCAAAGAGGCCAATCTGGCTTCAAGGCTTGAAGCTGTCGCTGGTAAGGGTGAAATATACATTAGCGAGAGCACTCACGACTATATCGCTCATGATTTTGACTGCGAATACGCAGGTGCTTTCCCGCTAAAAGGTTTCGATGATAAAGTAAGTGCTTGGAAAGTATTGGATCCAGATGAAAATAAAGGCAAGTTATCGAAATGGGTAGACCACACGCTTCCAGGTTTTAATCTGCATTTGAACTTTAGAGACATGCAAGATAACGATTATCAAGATATTAGAAGTCGTCTTAATCTTGCACTTGCACGTATTGAGCAAGAAGAAAAATCTGCCGCTATTAAAATTGACGCAGCCAGCAAAAAAGAAGGGAAGCATAAATAATTTATAGCAATATTATAATGATAGTAAATAATTTTCTTTGCTCATGAATAGATTGTGATTACTTAAAGTATCAGATATTGGAATAGGAAAAAGCCAGCTATAAGACATAGTTGGCTTTTTTATGAGTATAAAGTCATCAATAATTAGTGATTTTCTTTAGCATGGTTCAAAGTGTACTTAGGAATTTCGATGGTTAAATCGTCATCCTCAAGCATCACTTGGCAGGACAAGCGTGAATCAGGTTCCAGTCCCCAAGCACGGTCGAGTAAGTCAGCTTCGATATCATCCATCTCATCTAAGCTATTAAAACCTTTACGCACTACGACATGGCAAGTCGTACAAGCTTTTGACATCTCGCAAGCATGTTCAATCTTGATGCCTTTTTCGAGTAAGGCTTTACATAAGTTTTCGCCTGCTGCTAATTCAACTTCGATGCCTTTAGGGCAAATTTCATGATGGGGTAGTACAGTGATTTTTGGCATAAGGTAGTCTATCCGGTGCTAATCCATTTAAAATAACATCTAAAAATATAAAAATATGCTTAATTTGACACGTCAGTAATATGGTAACTTATTTCTGTTACCAGTCTTTGGCGCTGGTACCTGCCATACTGGTCTTGACACTTTGATTCATGATAAGAGCAGCAAAGGCGTCGCTATGCGGTTTAAGCGCCAGCTTTTTTGCATCAATAAGGGTTAAGTCATTGGTATCAAGCGCAGCTTGCAAGTCTTGCATAGTGTGTGCCAAAGACTGCTTAGCATCTTCTGAAAGTAAAGCGTCAAAATCTTTCAATGCCGATTGCAGTGCCAGTATCTCACGTTCTGCTTCAACCTTGGTTTCAATCAATGAGCGCGCGTTTTTGTCTTCTTCAGCGTATTTAAATCCTGCAATGAGTAACTGTTCTTTTTGTTCATCAGACAAGCCATAAGAGGGCACAATCTCAATTTTACTTTCGGTCTTGGTAGTGGTTTCTTGTGCATTCACTGTCAGCTGCCCATTAGCATCAATGCTAAAAGTCACTTCGATTCGCGCAAATCCCGCTTTCATGGGCGGAATGCCGTATAGCTCAAAGCGTCCCAGTGAGCGGCAGTTATCGACAGTCTCGCGCTCACCTTGTACCACATGAATCACCATGCCGGTTTGGCCATCTTGATAAGTGGTAAATATTTGGCGTTTCTTAACTGGAATAGGGGTATTACGCGGGATAAGCACTTCAACCAAACCGCCCATAGTTTCAAGACCAAGCGATAGCGGAGTGATATCTAACAACAATAAATTATTATCACTATCACCGTTGACCAATTGATGTGCAGTTTGTGCCGCACCTAAAGCAACGACTTCATCTGGATTTAATCGACAAAGTGGCTGCTTTGCAAAAAAATCAGTAACCACTTGTTTAACAGCAGGCATGCGGGTCGAGCCGCCAACTAAAATAACTTCATCTAAGTCGGATGTTGAAATTTTGGCATCACGTAATACTTGTTCGCAAACGCTCAAGGTGCGGCGACTCACTGGGTCTACAATGACTAATAAATCTTCACGGCGCAATATGCCCTTAAAAGATTGCTCATTCACGACGATATCAATATCGACTTGCTCAGTATCCGTCAGTGCTTGTTTATAAGCTTTGGCTTGCTGAGCAAGGATTGACTTATCATGCAGGCTGACGTCTTTAGGATCGATATTTAACTGCTTGATCAACCAATTGGTTAATAAGCGATCGATATCATCACCACCAAGTGCACTATTACCACCTGTCGCTAGCACCTCAAAAACGCCATCGTTTAGTTTCAAAATCGACACATCAAACGTACCGCCGCCCAAATCATAGATAAGGTAATGTTTCTCAATACCTGCATCAGTTGCTTGGTCGAGTCCATAAGCAACCGCAGCCGCAGTAGGTTCGTTTAACAGACGCAGTACCTTGATACCAGCTGCTTGGGCGGCGTCTTTAGTAGCTTGGCGCTGTGCTTCATCAAAATAGGCAGGCACGGTAATGACCGCACCTTGAATGCTATCCTCAGGCAATGCGTGAGCAGCACGCTGTTCTAGCGCTGCTAAGATACGCGCTGACACTTCAACAGGAGATACGGCTCCTTGCGCAGTGACAAAAGCTGGCATTTCATCCTTGCCACCGCTTAGCTCATAAGGATGAGAGAATTTGATATCAGCTTGGCTGCGACCCATAAAGCGCTTGGCTGAAATAATGGTATTTTTAGGATCATCTACTACGTGGGCGAGGGCGTCCGAGCCAACCAATGGGCTACCTTCACTTGGATAATACACCACAGAAGGCAACAAGGTATCTGTCGCTGTGCTTGCTTGCAAAACTTGGGCCTTGCCTGAGCGTACCACGGCGACCAATGATCGCGTGGTACCAAGGTCAATGCCTAGGCCAAAACGATGCTCGTGAGGTCGGGTGCTTTGATTGGGTTCAGCAATTTGCATTAAGGACATAAGATAACTCAAAGATAAAATGAATAAGTGAAATGATACAAAGACGATAAATAGACTATCGTTAGTACAACATAAAATGGTTTTGCTATAAATGTTTGAATATAGAAACTAGCCATTAAAGGCTTTTAGAGTTAAGATTATACGAGATAATTGGTCTTATTTTAACCGTCGCTTTTTAAAACTTCTGAAACGTATTATAAATTGAGCCGTTATTATTATATTCAATAATAACGCTACTAATAAGCGCATTAATTACACATATAAATCATCATCATCATCTAAATGTGTAGCTGCCGAAATTCCATCAATGGCTGTCACGACGTCAGCATTTAACTTCACCAGAAATTTCAGCTTTTGGGTAGAATCAATAGCGGTTTGCCAGTCTTGAGACTCATAAGCGTTTTTAAAGCTTGCTGACTGCTTTGCTAGACGTTCTGTAATCTGTGGATGTAACTGCTTTAGCGTTGCTATATCTTGAGCACCAATAGCGTCGTCCAAATCCATGCGCATTTCCATAGCGTCTTCTAAGAAGTCTAGATCTGCGATGGAATGCTCTAGACTTTGCGCTTGACCTGCCATATCTAACAAGTAACTGGCTCGACTATCAGGCGAACTCAGAGTTTGATAGCCCTGATTAATAAGCGCTGATGCTTGCTCAGATTGCTGCTGTACTTTTGCAATATTGGCTATATTTTTTGCGACATTGTCAGGATGATAGCGTTTTTGCAAAAAACGTAAACGCTGATCCAAATTGTCTTGTACAACATCAAACTGTACGGGCTGCTCAAATAAGGCAAAAAAATTATCAAACTGTGGTTCTAATACGTTGTCTGTCATATCGTCTGCCTTTATTTTATTTATTATTTTAAGGGCTTCTATTTTATATAGTAAAACGGTTATACCGTAAAGGACTCACCGCAGCCACATTCGCCTTTCTGATTAGGATTACTGAATTTAAAGCCTTCATTGAGACCTTCTTTTTCATAATCCATTAATAGACCATCGAGATATACCAAGCTTTTAGGGTCAATAAAAATACTAACACCAAGGCTCTCATAACGAGTGTCATTTTCGTCAGGAATATCAACGAACTCTAAAACATAAGCCAAGCCTGAACATCCTGCCGTACGAATACCCACGCGTATGCCTTCGCCTTTACCGCGATTGTCCAAAAACTCACGCACATGTTGAGCGGCGCGTTCTGTCATTTCAATCATGCCAACTCCCATTGACTATCAATAATAGGGATAAAAATTCAAAATAAATAACGAAATAAATAAAAGGTGACAATTACATAAGCGTCATTGTCACCTCCTTGGCGTTAGCCGCTTTCTGGCAGCTTGCGCTTTCATACAGAGAACAAGTTGCTAAATAATATATATTAAACAGCTTATACACTATTTAATATGGCTGGTCATTTTAACGACGACTGGGCTCAGGCAGGAACATGTTTGCCTTTATAGTCGCTAATAGCCGCTTTAATTGCATCTTCTGCAAGGACTGAGCAATGCACTTTTACTGGTGGCAATGCCAATTCTTCAGCAATGTGACTGTTCTTAATTTCACCAGCTTGATCCAAGCTTTTGCCTTTTAGCCACTCAGTAACGAGCGAGCTTGACGCAATGGCTGAACCACAACCGTAAGTTTTGAAGCGTGCATCTTCGATAATACCGTTATCATTGACTTGGATTTGTAAACGCATGACATCACCACAGGCTGGTGCGCCGACCATACCAGTACCGACGTTTTTGGCATTTTTATCAAGATTGCCAACGTTGCGTGGATTTTCGTAATGATCAATAACTTGGTCACTATAGGCCATGGGGTTTTCTCCTGGTTAGATGATGAGCTGTCATTTAATGACTGTCTTTGTTAATGGGTTACTGGCTCATCGATAATTGGGGTCAAACACTTAATGTATAATTGTCTGATTCATTAGCTATGGCGATATTTTTATGTTTGATAGAAAAAGTAAATAAAAATATCGCTGTTGCCATTATTTTTTAAATTATAAAGCTTAAATGTAGTATTAGTGCTCAGACCATTCTACTGAATCTAAATCAACGCCTTCTTGATACATATCCCAAAGTGGCGATAGCGCACGTAATTTATCAACAGCTTGATGCATCTGGGTGATAACCGTATCAATGTCTTCTTCAGTAGTATAACGACCAAAGCTAAATCTGATTGAGCTATGTGCCAACTCGTCTGGGCGACCAATAGCGCGCAAGACATAAGATGGCTCAAGAGTCGCTGACGTACAAGCTGAACCTGATGAGACAGCTAAGTCTTTTAGCGACATCATCAGTGATTCGCCTTCAACAAAGTTAAAGCTGATATTTACAATATTAGGTACGCTGTTTTCTAAATCACCGTTTAGATAAATCTCTTCAATATCTTGTAGACCATCCCACAGTTTTTGGCGTAATTTTGCCGCATGTGCATTGTCTTCTTGATAGCGCTGATTGGCTAACTCAAATGCTGCGCCAAGACCTACGATTTGGTGAGTCGGCAAAGTACCTGAACGCATACCGCGCTCATGACCACCGCCATGCTGCTCGGCTTTTAGGCGAATACGCGGCTTGCGACTAACGAATAGGGCACCAATACCTTTAGGACCATAAGCTTTATGACCTGAGAAACTCATTAAGTCAATTTTCATCTCTGCAAGGTTGATAAGTACTTTACCAACAGACTGTGCGCCATCAACGTGAAAAATAACACCCGCTTCGCGCGTGATTTCACCAATCGCTGCAACATCAGTAATCGTACCAAGCTCATTATTCACCATCATGAGAGACACTAAGATAGTATCTTCACGCAGAGCTTCTTTTACTTGCTCTGGTAAAATCATGCCAGTGCTTGGCTGCGGCTCAAGATACGTAATCTCAAAACCTTCTTGCTCAAGCTCACGGCAGGTATCTAATACCGCTTTATGCTCAATTTTACTGGTAACAATATGCTTACCACGAGACTGATAAAAATGAGCAGCACCTTTGATGGCTAAGTTATCAGATTCTGTCGCACCAGAGGTAAAGACGATTTCGCGAGGATCAGCATTGATGACCTCAGCAACTTGCTGACGAGCCGTTTCTACCGCTTCTTCTGCTTGCCAGCCGTAGCCATGCGAGCGTGATGCTGGGTTACCAAAGATGCCATCTACCGTCAGATATTCGCTCATCTTGGCAGCGACTGACTTAGCAACTGGCGTCGTGGCGGCATAATCTAAATATATAAGGGTGTTATGTTGGCTCATGCTGGGTTTGCCTCGCTGGTCGATAAAGTAATAGTGTTAATGTCTTTTATAGAAATATCTTTTAGAGCATCGCTGTGCTGCCGATCTGATACAGACTGCACGTGCTCCATGTTTAATAATTGCGCTAATGTTATATTTTTCAAGTACTGCTCTACATGATTTGATAATGCACACCACAAATCATGGGTCAGACACATTGTACCACCTTGGCAGTCGCCGCGTCCTTCACACTGCATGGCATTGACCGATTCATCGACAGCAGAGATGATACTCATCACATCAATCTGATCAAGTGGCTTTGCTAAATAATAGCCACCTGCTGCGCCGCGAATACTAGTGACCAAACCGCGCTTACGAAGTTTTGAGAATAACTGCTCAAGGTAGGATATAGAAATGGACTGTCGCTTGGCAATGTCGGATAAAGACACCGCGCTTTCTTGTTGGCTGGTTTGTAATGCCAAATCTAGCAAAGCGGTCACGGCATATCTGCCTCGAGTAGTTAAACGCATGTGTTATCTCCAAACTTTTTAAGGATAATTTTATTTAACAACGATCTTAGTTCGGTCAGATGGTTAAGAGATAGCCAGTCACATATAAATAGCTATGCTGCTAATAAGAAAAATCATCTATCGACTAAGTGTGTTTTATCGTTATTAAACAACAGATGGTTTACCCGATGTGTGCAACGATAAGGTAATTATACTCAATCCCGAGTAATTTAGTCAAGATTAAAATGTGGTTGAATGGTTAGTGATATTAATGACGATGATTGATAAAAACAATGATTGGATATAAAACGAAAAAAGCGCTTGATAGACGATATGCCATATCAAACGCTTTTAAGAGATATTTTCAAAAAATCATCTATACATCAGATTATTTTTTGAACATTAATTCATCACAAAGAGTGCAATGATGGCAGCAAGAGCAATGATAGAAGCAATTATTGTCGTGATGATAAAAGTCTTTTGTTTGCTTTGTAGCTCTTTGACAGCGATTTCGAGCTCACGATTTTTGATGGTCAAAGTGGTAATTTCGATTTGCTGTTCTTTAATACGTAGCTTATAGCTTTCTTTTTTATCTGCCATTTCCGCTTCGGTCGGCTTGGGCTTGCTTTTACCGCCCTTAATCTTTTTGATTAAGCCTTGAATTAAGCTACCTAGACCAAGCTGCATAATAAATTGCTTAACCAGCTGAACCTGTACCGTTTCACCACGCATTTGCAGCTTTTCAGTTGTTTCACTATCATGCGTGGTAATGGCATTAATCACTTGCAGGCTATAAGCATTGATCACGACATCAGGCTCACTGCGACCAATAGGTAGCCTGTCATCTAATAACACGCCTTTGGTACTAAAAGTAGCGAACACCTCTACGTGTGGTAGATATAATCTAAGCGCAACGACAGTTTCTTGCTTAGCAAGTGGATAAGCAGCTTTACGGAGTTCTGGATCTAAACGTAACAATAGGGTCAGCGCCGATTCGATAAACACCAAGAGGACATTAAGAAAAGAGTGAGACAACGTAGAACGCTTCATGTAGATAATCCGTTTTTATTGTTCAAATAAAACATAATAAGATAAGTAAGGGTTAAAACCGACCCAAAGTATGCAATGACATTGCGCTTATAGTAACGCCTTTATGATAAAAAGTAACGCGGGTTTCTTTCAGTTGCAAAATTATTACCTGACAATAATTCTTTTATTTTATGCGTTAACTATCAAAGTTTATAGTTGGCGTTGATAAACATCAGCGTCTAGATAAGCGTTCAGTAAATAAAAGCTAAGACACAAATTAAAAGCTAAAATAGCGTTTTTGTCATCATATTGCAGCAGGTTTAGGTAACATTGGGTGTCAAATACGTTGTAGAGTGCACAAAAATATGTAAAATTGCTTGCGCTCCTTATGTTGCCTTGCTATAAAGGCGATAACAAAGCAAAACCTGTTTATGCATGAGCCAAGTGGTTTTTATTGCTTAAGTGCTCTGAGAGCGATACAATGCTTGGCGTGAGCGTTTTTTTACCCCCTAAAACTTGAAGGAAATTTTATGAATAAGTCAGAATTAATTGATAGCATTGCTGAGAAAAGTGGTCTAAATAAAACTCAAGCTGGCGATGCATTGAACGCAGTTATGGAAAGCGTTGGCGAAGCTCTAGAAGCTGGCGATAGCATTTCACTAGTTGGTTTTGGTACTTTTAGCGTAAAAGACCGTAAAGCACGTACTGGCCGTAACCCTAAGACTGGTGAAGAGCTAAGTATCCCAGCTAGCAAAGTACCAAGCTTTAAAGCTGGTAAAAACCTAAAAGAACGCTTGAACTAAGCCGTATCTATTTAAAGACAGTCGCAGCTTATGGCGTGATACACGAATAAGAACGGCGTCTGTTGACGGTAAAGTGATAAAAAGTGATGGCTCATAACAGCTATGAGCGACTCATCAAAAAAGCACCTAGATAATAGGTGCTTTTTTTAGTGCTGTGGTTTGTATTATATCGCCTGAATATTTTGAGTCTGCATCAAAAATCACGTATCATAGGGCGCGCGACAGAGATGTTGTTCGAACAAAGACGGTGTTATCCGCCTTGAGCAACCATAATAAAATGTACCCCTTCTTAGTTTTACCATTTTCTTACCATTGCCAGCTTGTAGAGCGTTGATATTATTAATAGTATTACAATGGTTTTTCATCAATATAGGTTAATAAAGCAGAGATAACTATGGATAAATTGCGCGATTTCTTAAAAAGCTGGCCGGGTCGCATTTTATTGATTTTATGCCTATCGCCGCTCGCTCTATTGGGCGTCGAAAGCTACTTTGGGGGTAATGTCGATCCCAATCAGATCGCTCAGGTAGGGGAAGCGAGTATCGGCCTATCAGAGTATCAAACGGCAGTAAACAATCGCCGTACTGAGCTTTTAGACCAAGTTGATGATGCCAGTTTATTAAATGAAGATGTGCTACATGAGCAAGTGTTAAAAGGTCTGATTGACCGCACCTTGCTAGAGCAGCAGGCTGGCAAGCTTGGTATGACCGTCTCTGATGACACCATCAATCGTCTGTTGCGTCAAGAAGAGATCTTTAAAGGTGCAGATGGCGAGTTTTCAAATGATCAGTTTGCAAGCTTTTTACGTCAACGCAATATGACAAAAAATCAGCTGTTTGATGAGTTCCGCAATCAGTTGAGCTTAGATCAGCTGAATGCTAGTATCGTTGGTACTGCTGCCTATCCGATGAAAGCAGTCAGTCAACTGATTGATTTGCAGCTAGAGGCACGCAATATCTGGCTACATCGTTTTAACTGGCAAGATTATGTGTCAAAAGTTAAATTGAGTAAAAATGACATCCAAGCGTATTATGATGCCAATAAAGACACGCTAAAGAGCGCTGCTATGGTCGATTTGGCTTACTTGCAGCTTAGCCCTCAGACCATCCAAGTAAACGAGGTCACTAAAGAGGACTTACAGCAGCAGTACGAAGCCTATAAGCAAAGCCTTGCCGTCGTCGATGAGCGTAAGGTCAGCCAAATCTTATTAACTGGTAGCGATGCCAAAGCACGTGCTGATAAAATTAAAGCGCGTCTTGCCAAAGGTGAAGCCTTTGCGAAGGTTGCTAAAGCTGAGTCAGATGATCCATCAGGCGAAACAGGCGGCGATATCGGACGCTTTAATCCCTCAGTATTTGGCAATGATGCAGCAGCAGTAGAAAAAGCGTTAGAAGGTTTGAGTGTAGGCGATGTTAGCGTACCAGTGAAGACCAGTTTTGGTTATCAGATATTCACCGTGACTGAAGATAATGGTAACAAGATACCAAGCCTTGAGAGTATGCGTGATGATTTGATAGCCAAAGCAAAAGAGTACAAGCGTCAAGAAATCTATGCTGACAAAGTAACGGCGATTAACGATTTAGCCGCAGATGGGTTTAGTATTGAAGATATTGCTCAGCAAGAAAATGTGTCATTAAAACGTCTTAAAGATTACCGCAAAGAGAATAATAAATCTGTCCTTGCCCAGCCAGCGGTGATTAAACAAGCGTTTGATGAGTTTACCATTCAAGACCAAGCGGTCACCGCTGGTATCGAAGTTGGTAATGGCACGGTATGGGTACAGCCAAGTAACTATCGTCCGACCAAAACATTGTCTTTAACTGCTGCGACGCCTAGAATCACGCAGTTATTACGTCAGCAAAAGGCTAGTGAATTGGCATTAAATGATGCGAAAAAACTTGCGGCTGGTATTAAGACTACTGCTGATATCAATAAGCAAGGGGTAACATTCCAAGCGCTTGGTGAGATCAATCGTCAGACTACGCAGCTGACAGAAAAAGAGCGCGGCTTAGCGTTTAGTAAGCAAGCACCTGAGAACGGTGTAGTTGCCGTAGCAAGTAAAACAGAAATGGGCGCAACGGTATTGGTTGGTGACCGTATCAAAACAGAGCAGCAATCACCATTATCTGCCGCCCAAAGAGCGCAAACGGCAGCGATTATCCGTGATAATTTAGGCCAAGATCAGTTGCAAGATTACTTAGACTATTTGCGTTTGGTGTATAAGGTTGAGATTAATAAAGCCAATATGGAAAATGCACAAGGGCGATAAGTACTTTGTGCGCTATCCATTTTAAATAAATCTATTTTTAACCATTAAAAAAGCCACTGTAATCATACAGTGGCTTTTTTTATTCAAGAGGATGAGTTTTTAATGATGATAGCGCTCAATCACAAATTAATGACGGAAATGACGCATACCGGTGAATACCATGGCGATACCGTGCTCATTTGCCGCAGCAATGGTTTCATCATCACGCATAGAGCCACCCGGCTGGATAATCGCCGCAATACCTACTTCGGCAGCGTTATCGATACCATCACGGAATGGGAAGAAAGCATCAGATGCCATAACCGCGCCTTCGGTTGCAAGTCCAGCATGCTCCGCTTTAATAGCAGCGATACGAGCTGAGTTAACACGGCTCATCTGACCTGCGCCGACACCAATGGTACGCTGACCTTTAGCATAAACGATGGCGTTAGATTTGACGTATTTTGCAACGTTCCAGCTAAACAGTAAGTCAGCAATTTGTGCTTCGGTTGGTTGCACGTCTGTGACGATTTTTAAATCATTGGCAGTAATTAACCCTAAATCTTGCTCTTGCACCAGTAAGCCACCATTGACGCGCTTGTAATCAAGCTGGCGGTCACGTAACTCAGGTGCTGGCAAGTCGCCGCAGACCAAAACGCGAACGTTTTTCTTGCTAGCTGTCGCTTCAAGGACACCGTCTTCAATGCTTGGGGCAATAATGACTTCAACAAACTGATTGTCGATAATGGCTTTAGCAGCGGCAAGTGTTAACGGGCGGTTAAAAGCGATAATGCCGCCAAAAGAAGATTCAGGATCGGTGCTAAAGGCAGTGCGATATGCTGCTACTTGATCAGTGTCGACAGCAACGCCGCAAGGGTTGGCATGCTTGACAATCACACAGGCAGGCGTACTAAAAGCTTTCACACATTCAAGCGCGGCATCAGTATCGGCGATATTGTTATAAGACAATGCTTTGCCTTGCAATTGCTTAGCAGTAGCAATAGATGCTTGCTTGCTTTTTAAAGCGTTGTTTTCAACATAGAACGCTGCTTTTTGATGCGGGTTTTCACCGTAGCGCAGGTCTTGCACTTTTTCTAGCTGAACGTTAAAGGTACGTGAAAAATCTTCCGGCTCTTGATTCTCGTTAACACGGCTGCCTAAGAAGTTGGCAATCATCCCGTCGTATTGTGCCGTATGCTCAAACGCTTTAACCGCTAAATCGTAGCGTAAGGCATGGGTTAATGTCGTCCCATCTCCTAATGCTTCAAGTACACGCGTATAATCAGCTGGATCAGTCACAATACCAACGTGTGCATGATTCTTTGCCGCTGAACGCACCATCGTAGGTCCGCCAATATCGATATTTTCGATGGCATCATCCATGGTAACGTCACTACGGGCAATCGTTTCTGCAAATGGATAAAGGTTTACGACTACCAAATCAATACGCTCAATCGCGTGCTCACTCATCACAGTATCATCTGTGCCGCGGCGTCCCAAAATGCCACCGTGAATCTTAGGATGAAGCGTTTTAACCCGACCATCCATCATCTCAGGGAAACCCGTATAGTCTGATACTTCGGTGACAGCGACATTATGCTCTGTGAGCAAACGGAAAGTACCGCCAGTCGATAACAGACCAAAACCTGCTTTAATCAGACCTTGAGCGAACTCAACGATATTGGATTTATCGGAGACCGACAGTAGTGCTAGTGGGGCTTTACTCATAAAAAAATTTCCATAAAAAAAGCCTGACGTAAACGTCTGGCAAGGTAACAATGACAATCAGTATAGAGCATATCGTGAGTGATAAGATCATAAACTATAAACTGCCATACATAATATCAGTTAGGGTAGGTAAGCGTTTCATAAATAGGATTGATGGTACTTATTAATAAGTCAGATTTATCAAAAACATTATTTATAGTATTACATTAAACCATATATTTTGAGCTTTTTGCGTAGTGTACCGCGATTTAGACCTAAAATCTGTGCACACTTGGTTTGATTACCACGGCTCTTTTCTAGTACCACAGACAGCAAAGGTTGCTCTATCTCTTTTAAAATAAGCTCATATAAGTCAGTTGGTATCTCATCACCTAACATTGCAAAATATTGACGCACCACGCGTTCAACATGTATCCGTAATGGCTCATGCGCATGATCTGTGTCATCTAAAGCAGATTCCACATTACGGATTGAGCGATGGTAGTCCTCTTCATAATAATCAAGATTACCAGCGCTTTTGTTAACATGACTGGCATTATACTGTGCCTGTGGTGTCATAAGATAATGTCCTTGGGGTTAAAGAGTAAAACCATGAGGCTCTCGTTGGCTATTATATCAAAATCAGCAGCGATCATCTTAAGAAGATGAGGTTAATGAGCGAATATCAGTCAGCGAACATCAGTAAATGGGATTAATAGCAATTTTACTAATTTGAGCATTGGCAATAGGTACCGTAAAGAGTAACTGCTTACGACCATTAGAAGCTAATTGACTTTGTTTACCAACCAAGTACTTATCTGGTGGAGCGATAAACTCACCAATCAGCGCATTGGCACCATATACACTGACTTTTATATGAGGATATAGCTGTGCTTGTGAGCTTTGGTTATTTAGAGTAGCACTTATATCACTAGAATCAGCTGCACTATTTATTTGACCGGCTCGGTATCTGATGTCACTCAGAGTTAATGCAGTCAAGTCAGCACTGGGCAGGCTACAAGCTGCAATCGTACATATCGTCTGTAAGCGTTGAGCATGTGCAGGATTTTTAACTAAGTTATTTAAGTTAAACATAATGTACTGAGCAAAAAGTAGTAGTACTAGCACCAAACAGCCTACTGTCCATAGTAATGAAGCTACTGAACGATGGGATGGTGTTGGTGAGAATTTGGCTTGCGCTTGTAATCTTTTAGCATGTGCCGCCTTACTATGGTCTTCTTCTTTAAAGTCGACGCCCATACTAATGAGTAATTGCGATAAATCAGTATCATTGGTTGGCGTATCTTCGGGTGGGTGCTGTTCTTTAAGCAGTTTTTCGAGCCACGAGTCATCAGCATCATTATCAATATTGGCATGAATACTGTTAGCCGCCGTTGAGCTTAAAGCCAATTCTGCGGATGAAGGAGAGCGTTTTGAATGCTTAGTAGAGGTAGAAGTTTCTTCAAATAAATTAAGGGATGTATCTGAATGTTTATCTAATTTTTTCGCAGTACTTTTTTCTGATAGAGCGTTTTGGGTAGCATTATTGTTATCAGTGGCTTGTGTAAGCCAAGCATCCATACTATCTAGTGAGTCGTATTCTAGACTCTTGTCAGCAGATGCCTCAATATCGATATCGTCATGAATCATGTCATCATGTATCATATCGTCATGAATTAGGATATCTGTATCATTTGAGTTTGCAGCAGCTAAAATAGAATGTTTCTTATGAGAGGTTATGTCATTAATTTTCTTATCACGCTCGCTAGAAACTTCTGTACTTGTCAGCTTACGATTGCTGTCTATATCAGCAGTGACGATAAGATTGTTATTCACCAAAAACATTTGCTGGCAATGTTCACAACAGACTGTCGCGGTTTTTTGATTTAACTGGGTATTTTTTATATTAAAAATGGTATGACAATGAGGACACTGGGTTTTAATGGGTGTGGTCATAGAGTTGAATCCAAAAAGGTATCAGTAGGAATACCGTATAGCCACTCACCAACCGCTGCCAAATACTTCAATGTCATTGTTGAAGTATTATTAATTATAAACTACAGGCAACTCTAGAGTAGCGCCAAATACACAACATTTAACTACTACTCTATCGTAACAGATGTAATTTAATGTTGCTAGCCTGTAAATGTACCAGACAATCTCTGCCAATGTTGATCTTCTTGTGCAGTAAAAGCATGCTTAGGATCAAGCGCAAAATAAGGCTGATACGCTTCGGTCACTTGCTCAGTTTGTGATTCAATCAAACCGGCAAGGACGATGCGACTTTTTGGTGCCATCAAGGTGACAAAATAAGGCGCTAGACCTATCAGTGGCTTGGCTAAAATATTGGCAACCATCACTTCTACAGGCGCTATATTTTGCTGTTGCCAAAAGGCAGTGAAATCCTCTGGTAAAAACGCTTGCAAACGATTGTCGACCGAATTGCGTGCTGCATTTTGATTGGTTGCCAGTACCGCTTGCGGGTCAATATCTACGGCATAAACATGGCGCGCGCCTAATAATAAGGCAGCGATACCCAAGATACCTGAGCCGCAACCATAATCAATCACTACTTTATCTGTAAGGTCCTGCTCAGTTAGCCAATCAAGACATAGGCGAGTCGTCGCATGGTAGCCAGTACCAAATGCCAAGCCTGGATCCATTATGATGTTTGTCGCTTCAGGATTGGGCGGAGTCAGCCAATTAGGTACAATCCACAAGTCATTGGCACACTCAATGGGTTTGTAATTGGACATCCATTCACGCTCCCAATCTTTGTCATCGACAGCACTTACCCAACTACGGCTCGCCTGCACTTGGACTGCAATCTCATGACTGAGTTGCTCGATAACATCACGAGTTCCAGTCTCTATCGTAGCATCGAAGAGCCCTGTTAAAATCACTTCGTCCCATAGTGGTGATTCACCAGGAAGTGGCTCAAATAAAGGTTGGTCGCCTGCATCATCAAGTGCAATAGATAGCGCGCCTGCTTCTAATAATAGCGCTTCAGCAAGATCTACGTTGTCTTTTTCACATTGTAAGTGAAGTTGTTGCCATGCCATAAAAGTAACCTTGTTTCAAAATAAAAAATAGATAATAAAAATTAACGACCGACTATAAAAGCCTATTTTAGCGCTTATATAGTCAGTCGCCATGGTTAATCAAAAAGATAATACTGTTAGCGTAATGCTTGTTTGGCTTCTTTTATCACCCGTGCATTACCTTGTGCTTGTCCAGACTGTAGAATAATTTGCCATAGCGCACGGCGGCGACTGCTGTCTTGAGAGACACTAAGCCCACGCCGTCCCATTGCTTCAGCCTTGCGTGGCTGGTTTTTTTTGAGTGCCACTTGCGCAAGATAAAAATATACCGCTGATGATTTGGGTGCTAGGCGCTGAGCTCGGGTAAAGCTGCTCTCAGCGCTATTGAGATTGCCTGCCTTTAGTTGATCAGTGCCCACTTGCATCAGGGTACGAAAAGCGGGCAAGTTGCTATTATTGTTGGTGGTTTTCTGACTGCGCTGCGAGTTCTGCCGCGCACGCTCTAATAGCTCATTATGCGACGGGATAGATGGCACATATATCACTTCATCTTCACGAGCAGGCGTGAGGATCACGGTATCAGGCTGAGTTACGATCGGAGTTTGACTCGTGCTTTGATTAGACCCCAAGATTACAGGTGGCTTTTCTGTTACCGATTCCGTTGGCGACTCTATCGATACAGGTGGATGATAAGGCTCGATAGGATAATTATCGTCAGTCTTATCAGCTTCAGTACTCTCAACACTTTCATAACCACTATGATCAGTGCTAGGGGTTTGCGTCACTATTGTGGATTGTTCAGGTTGCGTCGTTTTTTGACTACTGGTTGATGGGAAGGTTTGAGCAGAAGGCGCTTTTATTGAAGTTGGTGCAGTCTGACAAGCACTCAAGCTTAGCATGCTAAAACAAGCGCTAATTAAAAGAGCTGTATGCAAATGCTTTGGCTGTTTTTTGGACTGAGCTTCAATCGTCTGCTGAGTCAATAACGCTTGCAATATAGATAACGCCATATTAAAACCCTTTTTAAGTTTTAAAAATCTTAAAATCGTTCAGCTACTAACCTTTAAAGTCAAATTTTCAGCTATCACGACTGAAATAGAAGCAGCTCACTAAAACCATTCAACAGCACGATCATACCAAGTATCTACACGATTGGGTATATCACCGTCTTGCTCGGCATCACTGCTGTTATTATCAATAGCCTCACCATCTGGAATCTCTAATCCTTCACGGCGACGTTGCTTATTGATATTGCCTTGCTGATTTTGCCACTGCATTTGCTCGCGCGCACGATCCTGTTGGTATAAGCCAATCGCACAGCTGCTGGCTTCTTGGGGCAAATATGCTGACATAACAGGCAAGTAGCGTGCGCTGGCACAGCGCTCATTAGACAGCTTGCCTGAGTTGTTCTCTAACCAGAGCCATTCGATGCCTTCTGGCTCTGGTAGCGCAACAGGTGTCAGTTTTAGACGATTCATATAATCAACCCAAACTGGCAAAGCACCGCTACCGCCACTAAGCCCAATCGGTTTATTATCATCACGTCCAACCCAAACCACGCTGACATAGTTGCCACTATAACCGGCAAACCACGCATCGCGGTAATCATTGGTAGTACCTGTTTTGCCCGCAAGATTTAGATTGCTACCAAGCGATTGCACGCGTCTAGCTGTACCGTTCTTGACGACATCTTGCAACGCATAATTAATCAAAAAGTTGGTCTCAGGCGGAATACTGCGCTGAGTATTTAAGCCTGTGCGCTGCAAAATACTACCGCGATCATCAATCACACTACGGATACTATGAATAGGCGTACGGAAACCACCCGTTGCAAAAACTTGATAGACCCCAAGCATGTCCATCGGGCTTAGATTGACTGAGCCCAATAATGCCGCAGGATAAGGAGGTATTTTCTCTTTAACGCCCATACGTTTTAATTGCTTGGCAAAGGTGTCGACTCCAAACTCCATCCCTAAGCGTACGGCACTATGGTTATACGATTGCGACAGCGCTGTGGTAAAGGGTATGTAGCCATGATCACGATTGTCATAGTTTTTGGGATTCCATTCGGTACCGTCGCTTAGACTGACCGTAATAGGGGAGTCATCAACCGAACTTGCCAAATTATAGCGACCACTTTCGAGAGCAGTCATATAAATAATCGGCTTTAATAATGAGCCTACTTGGCGTTTGGCATCGACCGCACGGTTAAAGCCAGTAAACTCGCTGCCGCTACCGACAACAGAAACCAGCTCACCCGTCTCAGGATTGGCACTGACCAGCGCCCCTTGTAAATCTTTGGTTTTGCTACCACTACGGCGTAGCTCGCCAAGCTTTCTCTCAACCGCTTTATCCGCTGCCAACTGGGCAATAGGGTCCATCGTACTGATGATAATCAGACCTTCGTTTTTGAGATCATCGGAATAATAGACTTTATTTAGTTCACGCTTGACGATATCTAAAAAGTCAGGGAATTGGCTTTTACCTTCAACAGGCTTATCAACTACCCCAAGTGAGTTTTTTAATGCTTTATCGTAGTCTTCTTGACTGAGCGAGCCGACCGCCAACATATTGCTAAGCACAACATCGCGACGCGCCTTTGAATCGTTTGGATGGCGGCGCGGATTATAAACGCTCGGTCCTTTTGCCATACCGACAAGCAGTGCTTGCTGATCTAGGCGCAGCTCATTGAGCGGCTTATCAAAATAAAATTGTGATGCCAACCCAAAACCATTAATAGAGCGTTTGCCATTTTGACCAAGATAAATCTCATTGAGATATGCTTGCAAAATCTCATCTTTACTATAATGCAGTTCAAGTAGCACAGCCATCAAGGCTTCATTGGCTTTACGCTTCATTGTGCGGTCTGAATTGAGATAAAAGTTTTTGATCAGCTGCTGGGTGATGGTCGAGCCACCTTGACGTGATCCACCAGAGAAGTTATTGATAACTGCACGAGCGATACCACGTATCGATACCCCTTTGTGTTCATAAAAACCACGATCTTCTGTCGCTATCAGCGCATCAATAAGCGGCTGCGGTACTTGATCTAACGAGACAACCATACGGTCTTCATTACTATCTGGGTAAATACCACCGATATTCACCGGTTCAAGACGGATAATGCCGGTTTTCGCCGCCACAGTACTTTGTACTGACTCAATCTTATCACCAGCAATAGTCATTTTGATGACTTGCTCTTGGTCTATATCATTAGCGCTATAAGTAAATCCACGTGTATGAATAAAATAGGTATTACCTGATTTATGATAAGTACCCGTGCGATCATAGGCTTTATTACTTTGATAGTTAAGTAGCTCAAGCCATTTCTTCATCGTGTCTTTATCGACGTTGGCGCCTTGATACAGCTCTAATGGCTGCGAATATACTTTGGCAGGAATATCCCAGCGTTTACCCTCAAACTTGTGAGTAATGGTGCGATCAAGTTTGACCAAGTATAGTGCTAATAGCACCATGCCAGCGATGACAACAATTAATAAAATACTACTAAACACCACACCGCGCTGCTGGGAAGGTAGCGTATTGATAGCAGGCTTAGAGGACTGTGGTTGCTTAGAATTAGATTTTTGCACTGATGACACACCATTTTGGGATGAAAAACTGCCTCATAATGACGCAAATTGACAAATTTTTCAATCTATCATCATCAACGCAGGCATTCATTTGCTCTCAGCGCTCAGGAGTTATACTGCTGAGAGCCTGTGCTTATAGTATAATCTTTATAAAAGCAATGATGGTTATTTGAAAGTATCCGCCACCTCTTATTGTCGTAACACTGTCTCAATTTTGAATAAGAGTAATGGTTTGCATTAACACTCACTATTTTAAAGAAGCATAACCATCAATGTCGCGTAGCCCAAATATAGTAGCCAGTTAACCAATGTACATCAAACATAGTGGTTTTCTCGATATCGAGTAGATCAGATGATAGAGCCTTGATTTAAAGCTATTTACTCAATGTTCTGTCTAAAGGAAATAAGTGCGATTATGTCCAGTATTCCATCTCCTATGCCGCCAACATCACCGACATTACCAAGGTCATCAAAACCCAATACTCATTATCAAGACAATTCTATTATTGACGGTCTGGTATTGCCGCTGGAGGGTCATTGTTTTCATTGCGGTGATCCCTTGCCGCAGCCGCCGTTTCATACCGATATATTAGGTAAATCGCGTGAGATGTGTTGTATGGGCTGCCAGTTAGCTTCGCAAAGTATCGTGGAAGCGGGGCTTGAGCAATATTATCTTGATCGCTCGGAGATTAACCGTACGGCAAGCTTACCCGTTCAGATGACCCGCCTTGAAGCTTATGATCATGATGAAATAAAATCACAGTTTGTCTACGCCCAAGACGGTATGTCGGTAGCAGAGTTGTCTGTCAATAATTTGCGTTGCACCGCTTGTACGTGGTTGATTGAATCGCGGCTTGATGAGTTGGATGGCATCAGTAAATGTCAGGTTAATTTGACCAATCAACGCATGCGTGTAATTTGGGATGAGACCAAGCTACCGATTAGCCGGATTCTTGCGGTTATCAATGAAATTGGCTATGAAGCCAAGCCTTATCGGCAAGATACCCACGAAGCCATGCTAGCACGTCATAACAACCAAATGCTAATAAGGCTTGGTATCGCGGCACTCGGCTCAATGCAAGCGATGATGTATGCCGTGGCAATTTATTTCGGTGAATATAGCGATATGCTGATATTTCAGCGCGATTTTTTGCGCTGGGTGTCTTTATTCGTCAGTACGCCAGTATTCTTTTATGCCGGTGTACCATTTTTTACGTCAGCATGGTCAGCGATTCGTGCTCGCCAAGTCAATATGGACGTGCCCGTTAGTATTGCCTTGATTGTCACATTTTTCGCCAGTCTATTTGCCACTATTACTGGGCAAGGGGAGACTTATTATGACTCAGTTAGTATGTTTATTTTCTTCTTGCTGGCAGGTCGTTATATTGAGCACAATGCGCGCCTAAAAGCGGCAACTATGGCAAACGATTTGGTGGTAGTTGAGCCAGTATTGGTACAGAAAATTGCTGAAAACAAAGACTCTACTGCAAGTATTTTGCAATTATTAGAACAAAATAGCGTTCAGAAAAATGCGCTTAAACAAGAAAGCGAAGAGTCTGTTAATAAGCTTGATGATAGAGCTGTTAATGGGGCTGTTACCGTAGTTGGTAATGAGGTAAATAGTCAAAACACAGTGAGCGCTACGCCTAATTTTACGCAAAGTATGGATGCTAATGTCTATCAGTTAACATCACGTATTGCTCAAGAATGGCAGCAGACTCGTCAGCAACGATTAACTGTCTCAAATACAAACGATGAGGCAAAAGAAAAGCAGATGGTGACCGCTCATAGCTTGCAAGTGGGCGACATCATCATGGTTGAGGCAGGTTCTGAGATTATCAGTGATGGTATCTTGCTCAGCTCAACCGCCACAGTTTCTCAAAGCCTACTGACAGGTGAAGGTGATTTAATCACTAAGACCCAAGGCGATTATATCGTTGGCGGTGCACAAAACGACAGCCAACCATTTGAGATGTTGGTCACAGCGTTACCAGAAGACAGCCAAATCGGTTTGATTGACAGGCTAATGAATCGGGCAATGAGTGAAAAGCCAAAACTTGCACAGCAAGCAGATAAGCTAGCACGTTGGTTTGTGGCGCGTATTTTAGTATTGTCTGTCTTGGTATTTATTGGCTGGTATATTGTGGATCCAAGCCAAGCGATTTGGGCAACGGTGGCGGTATTGGTCGCGACATGTCCTTGTGCGCTGTCTTTAGCGACACCAATTGCACTTACCGTATCGACCAATAGATTGGCTAGTTATGGCTTTTTGACGACGCGCGGGCATACCCTACAAACGCTTGCTGAAATTACCCATGTGGCATTTGATAAAACGGGAACCTTGACCTATGGTAAACCCAATTTATTAAACATTAAGCTACTTACTGATACAAGTGTCATCACAAAGGCAGATGAGCAAAGAGACAATGTATTAGCCATTGCGGCAGCGTTAGAGGTGGGCAGTCGTCATCCTATTGCTCATGCGCTACTGACCGCCGCATATCAACTGCATCTGCCAGCGACACAAGCTTTACAGCA
Organism: Psychrobacter sp. G; assembly: GCF_000418305.1. Lineage (NCBI taxonomy): Bacteria > Pseudomonadati > Pseudomonadota > Gammaproteobacteria > Moraxellales > Moraxellaceae > Psychrobacter > Psychrobacter sp. G. Next base: position 1,965,997 of record NC_021661.1, on the reverse strand, counting down.
TTATCCAGCAGGTGGCGTGGAAGCAATGATGGATGATGTGCTATATCGTATTGGTCATGTAGATTTTGCTTTAGACAAAATGAATAATGTTGCCAATGCAGATAACGACTTAATGATTGATCTAGTTGCCGAGCGCGCCAGCTCAGCGGTAGTCTTATCTTGTCAAAAGGATGAATCAGCAAGCTGGCAAGCACTGGCATGTTTTTATTTTAATGATAAGGTACGTGATAGTGCTCAATCTATGCTGGATAGCTTGAAAGCATTAGGTATCGAGCCTGTCATGCTCACAGGTGACCCAAGTCCGCAAGCCTTGGTCATGGCTGAAAATTTGGGTATGCAGTCTGCGTATAACGGTCTGTCACCAATGGACAAGGTCAAACATATTCAACAGCTACAAGCTCAAGGTGCAGTAATATTGATGGTTGGTGATGGTATTAATGATGCGCCAGTATTGGCAGCGGCAGACGTTTCAACCTCGATTGCCGGTGCAGCAGATTTGGCGCAAGTATCTAGTGACAGTATTATCCTAAACGGACAAATTGAAGCTATTATTGCAGCGAAACGTATCGCTGATAAAACCAAGCGCATTATCAAACAAAACTTGCGCTGGGCACTTATTTATAATGGCAGTGTTTTGATACCAGCAGCTTTGGGTTATGTGCCACCTTGGCTCGCTGCCATCGGCATGTCATTAAGCTCGTTATTTGTGGTATTGAATGCCCTGCGTCTAAAGCGTGCTTAATTTAAACCAGCTTAAACTCATTTAAAAAAATCTCTGAAGATTACCCACAAAAAACCGCCTTTATAAAAGACGGTTTTTTTATTTCAATGACTATCGAACAGCTATTTGACTAATCTTGTAGATAGCTTAATAGACGCATAAATTCGATATACATCCACACTAGCGTTGCAAGAAGACCAATACTGAATAACCATTCGTAGTCTTCTGACACACCCATTGCCACACCACGCTCAATATTATCAAAATCTAATAACAGTGTAAAAGAGGCGATAACAATTACAAATAAGCTAAAGCCAATAGCGATAGGACCGCCTTCAAACAAGAAAGGCAAGCTTGAACCAAATGCTAAAGAAAGTACCCACTGCGCCACATAAACTAGCATGATAGCGATCAAGGCTGAGGTGACGATTGAGCGGAACTTTTCAGTCACTTTAACCAAGCCTGAGCGATATAGCCCTAGCATAACCGCCGCTGTTACAAACGTTGCACACATTGCAGTGACTGGTACACTTGGGTACATTCTCATGAAAAACAGGGAAATACCACCTAAGAATATACCTTCCAAAAGTGCATATGGGACGGCAAGCGTCTTAGCTTTTTGCGGTTTAAAAGTGATAAAAATAGCAAGACCAAAGGCAGCAAACATACTACCAAAAGCCGCCATCGTGATAAAACCTTGTGATAAACCTGCCATCAACGCATAAAAGAAAAATCCAATACCAGTAATCGCCGATAAGCCAAGCAATAAACTGGTTTTTTGAATCACGCCCTTCACTGTCATCGGCGCACCGCCGACGGCAAGCTCTGCGCGACTGACAATAGGATTGGCCATAAAGTTGTCCTCAATAAAATATAAATAATAGTTATGTCAGCTACTTTAGCAAAATCGCCATTATTGTCAACGGTGTTTGCGTGACAGTGTACAAGGCTTTGCGCAACTATTGAGTCGATTTTGCTCCTATACACAGCGATATCAAATAGCTAAATACATACGCCCGAAACAGCGCATGTTGGCTTTTATATGGGGTCAATTACGACCGTTAACAACGATAATTGAGAAACAGGCTAGTCTAATCGCCTATTTCTCGTTATCATTGCTCTGTAATTTATCATCATGCCGAGTCGTTTTATGGAAACCTCAGCGCAGTCCGCAAGATTGCCGCACTTACATGAATCAGAGCTGTTCCACGCTATCAAAAATCCAGCTTTTCGCCGTATTGGCTTGATGGGACGTGCTGGAAAGCGCAGTGTAACCCAAAGTCTTGGGCAGATTGCCCAGATAATTAACGATATGAACCTTACGTTGATTATGGATGTGCAAACTGCTAACTTGCCCACTCTGAATCTCACTGATATTGAGAGGGTCAAAATTGTTAAGCGTAGCCTTATCGGCGAGATTTGTGATTTGGTCATTGTGGTTGGCGGTGATGGTTCTATACTCCATGCTGCCGAAGCACTAGCGCGCTATCGTGTACCTGTCTTGGGGGTTAACCGTGGTCGCCTTGGTTTTTTAGCCGATGTCAAACCTGATGAAGCGGCGTTTAAATTGCGCCAAGTACTGATGGGCGATTATCAGTTAGACCATAGATTTTTACTCACGATGGAGATTCGTGAAGGTCGTAAGATTATTCATGAAGACATGGCACTCAATGATATCGTGTTGCACGCTGGTAAGTCTGTCCATATGATTGATTTTCAGATGAAAATCGATGGGCATGATGTTTATCGGCAGCACAGTGATGGTCTCATCGTAGCGACACCGACGGGCTCGACAGCTTATGCGCTCTCTGGTGGTGGTCCTATTATACATCCAAGCATGGATGCCATATGTTTGGTGCCTATGCACCCGCACACGCTGTCAAGTCGCCCTATTGTGGTCAGTGGCACCAGCGAGATTTGTATTCGTATTCATGAGGACAACCGCACCCAACCGATGGTCAGTGCTGACGGTAAACCAAGCACGCCGCTTGAACAAGAGCAGCGTCTATATATTCGTAAGCATCCGGACAAATTAACCTTGCTACATCCGCCAGGGTTTGACTTTTATGAAGCGTGCCGGACGAAGTTACACTGGAATGTGCATGCTGAGGAATTCAGTCTCGACGCTGATGATGATATCATGGACGATGAATAAGCGTCTTTATTAGACAAAAATGTGATATAAAAAATAGTAGTGGAGAGTAGGCACGATGGACAAACAAACGATATTAGCAAGCCTAACACCTGAAGTGGTCGATAAATTTCGTATGGCAATTGAGCTTGGCAAATGGCAAGACGGTCGTAAGCTGACTGCTGAGCAGCGCGAGACCTGTATGCAAGCCGTGATGGTATGGGAACATGAACATCTGGCGCCTGCTGAGCGAACTGGCTATATTCATAAGCCGGTCAGAGAAGATGGTTCGGTCGTTGGGGCTGAATGTGATGTTGAACATGAACATCATTATCCCAATATGCCAAATCCGAAAGGCGCGGTACAGCCCGTGAAGTTTCGTGATAAATAGACTTACTATGTAAATGCACTGATAAAAAATGAAGCATAAAAAAAGCCACGCTATCATCATAGTGTGGCTTTTTTATAATCGTCAATCATAAACCATTAAAGCGTGCTGGTATCTACGCTAGGGCGCAGTGTTAATGGATTCTTCTCCATTAAAAAACCTTGCCAGCCCCAATGTAAAAAATTGCGAATATTGGGATGATCAACTCCTTTAGGCGTCGCTTGAACTGTTTGGTAATGCTCACCAAACAACTTTAGCGTATCTAATTGATTTAAGCCGTGATGCTTTGCAAAACCAAAAATCTTGGCGCTGCCTTCGTTTTCACCAGCAGCATTATGTGCCATGCCATTCACAAAAGGCGCTGGCGCATAACGATAAAAATCATCAATAAAACTGATGACATCATTGAATCCAATGGCTTTTTTATTCAAACCATTAAGTAGAGCCGATACATCTGATTGGCGGATACTCATAAATAAATGACCTCAAAGCTGTTAAAAAGCCAAAACTAGCATGCTTGATACAAGCTTAATGATTATTGATAGTTGGATATGAAGCTAACAGGTTAGCGATTAAAATAGTCTTCATCATCGAATGAAGGCGCAAAGCTGCCTTGCTCAAGATGCTGCATTTGCGACTGTACCGTGCGCTCATGTTGAATGCGCTGATAAATCTCTTCGCGGTGTACGGCAATATCTTTTGGCGCATCAACGCCGATACGTACTTGATTGCCTTTGACACCTAGGACAGTCACACTGACCTCGTCGCCAATCATTAGCGTTTCGCCCACGCGGCGTGTCAAAATTAACATGCGTCACACTCCTTATGTCGCATCAACAGATTATTACTCATCAGATTGCGTCTCAATTACAGGACATTATCGCTGCACAAAATAGGCAGCTGTTATAAAATAAATATCATAAACATTGTTTTATAAATCTTACCCAAAATAGGATGCTAATAGCGATAATGATAGATAAATTCATTTAGCCCAAATGAAACCCTCATTATAGGGGGCATAACAGATACTGTCACGGGTTTTCACAAAACTATTGGTTTTATAATAACCTCAGAAATAATAAAAAAAGAAAATAGGGTCTTAATAAGACCCTATTTAATTAAGCATTAAGCATTATTGAAAATAATAAATCGCAGTTTATTGAACAAATATTAAAGCCTATTATTTTTATACGGCTTTAGTAAAGTGTTTATACGCTCATTCTTATAAACCAGCGATTTTGCTTTCACCGTCTTCACGATCAAGACCAAAGGCCGTATGCAGTGATCTTACCGCTTTTTCCAGATACTGCTCTTGGATAAGAACAGATACCTTGATTTCACTGGTCGATATCATTTGAATATTGATGTTGTTTTCCGCAAGGGTTTGGAACATAAGACTAGCAACACCTGCGTGCGAGCGCATGCCGACGCCGACTAATGAGACTTTAACCACTTCATCATTGGCCAATATTTCTTTAGCACCGATTTCATCTTTGACTTCGCTTTCTAGTACTTTCATGGTTTTTTCCATGTCCGTACGATTAACGGTAAAAGTAAAATCAGTCATACCATTGGTAGATAGGTTTTGCACGATCATATCAATTTCGATATTGGCGCGGCCAATAGGGCTGAGGATAGCAGAAGCAATGCCAGGGTGATCAGGGACACCGCGTACGACGATTTTTGCTTCGTCTCGATTAAAAGCGATACCTGAGATGATTGCCTGTTCCATATTGTCTCCTTCGTCTATCGTAATTAGGGTGCCGACATTGTCTTGAAATTCTTGGTCGAAGCTACCATCGTTGTTTTCATCAAAGCTAGATAATACGCGCAGCGGTACGCCGTATTTGCCAGCAAATTCTACTGAGCGAATCTGTAAAATCTTAGAGCCAAGACTTGCCATCTCAAGCATTTCTTCAAAAGTAATCTTTTCAAGTTTTTTGGCTTTTGAGGTGACGCGCGGGTCAGTGGTATAGACGCCATCAACATCAGTATAGATTTGGCATTCATCCGCGCCTAAAGCCGCGGCAATCGCCACGCCTGTCGTATCAGAGCCGCCGCGCCCTAATGTCGTCGCATTGCCTTCTTCATCGATACCTTGGAAGCCTGCGACAATAACGACGTTGCCGGCATCTAGCTGCTCACGGATGTTTTTGTCATCGATACTTTCGATACGCGCTTTATTGTGAGCATTATCGGTTTTAATAGCGACTTGACGACCGGTAAATGAACGTGCACCGATACCCAACTCTTTAATCGCCATGGCAAGCAGTGAGATAGACACCTGCTCGCCGGTTGAGACCATTTGGTCATATTCGCGAGGATCGGGCTGGCTACTGATTTGGCGTGCTAAATCAATCAAACGGTTGGTTTCACCGCTCATGGCAGACACGACAACGACCACTTGATGACCATTGTCATGCCAGCGTTTGACTCGTTTGGCGACGTTTTTGATGCGGTCGATACTGCCCATCGAGGTGCCGCCATATTTTTGTACTATTAACGCCATAAAAATCTACCTATTATTCACCAATGGTTATCTGTTATTGAGAGACATCAATTCGTCATGGCACTGTCTAAATTAAGTGCTAGATTGATTTTAATAACGATAAAGCCAGATTATAAGAACTGCGCCCTTTGTTTTACTTTTTGATGGTTTACTGTCTTATTATGCCAATAGACTTCATACGCTGAAATAAGTCTAAGCGTTGACCTTTATATCATATTCGAGCCGTAACTTTAAGTATCAGTAGACATTAGATACATGGCGATTGGTTATAACCGTTATAACCAATCGCGTATCTTATCTCTGATTTAGTACAATATTGCTCAGCTTAAGGTATTAGCCAAGCTGGTCCGCAATCCAAGCAGGTAGGGCATTGACAACCGCACTAGTATTGGCAGCTTTTGGCGCGCCGCCTTGAGCATAGTCAGGTTTACCACCACCTTTACCACCAAGCTCACTTGCCAAATGACGAATGATGTCACCGGCTTTTACTCTCGCAGTTACAGACTTTGCCACACTGGCGGCTAGTGCTAACTGCCCATCTTTATCACCAATCAATACAATCACACTATCTGGTAGTTTTGATTTGATATCGTCCATTAGCGTACGGATAGATTTACCATCGATACCGCTTAATGTACTGATAAGTACTGGCGTACCAGCGATGGTTTGCACGTCATCAAGCAAGTTTGCGGCTTGGGCGCTGGCGATTTTTTGCTCTAAACGCTCTAGTTGTTTCTCAAGTTCGCGCTGCTTATCCGCCATGGTACGCACGCGCTGTGCAACCTCTGGACGTTTTACTTTTAGCTGACTGGCAAGCTCGCTCAGCTGCTGCTCACTTTGCTGGATATTTTTAATCGCATTCATGCCAGTGACGGCTTCAATACGGCGGATGCCAGCCGCAATACCTGATTCACTGGTAATTTTTAACACACCAATATCACCGGTACGTTTAACGTGCAAACCACCACAAAGCTCAATAGAGAAGGGCTTACGTTGACCATCGACGATACTGTCACTGCCCATGGTTAAGACGCGAACGTCACTGCCATATTTTTCGCCAAACAATGCCATTGCACCTTGTTTCATCGCTTCGTCGATGGACATATTCTCGATGCGAGCAGGGGTGTTGGCTTGAATTTGCTCATTGACTAAGCGTTCGATACGCGTAATTTCAGCAGTGCTGACGGGCTTGTCATAGGAGAAATCAAAACGCAATACTTCGCTTGATACTAGCGAGCCTTTTTGCGTAACTTCATCACCCAATACTTCTCTTAATGCAGCATGTAAGAGATGCGTGGCAGAGTGGTTTTTGGCACTGGCCGCACGGATGCTAGAGAGTACTTGTGCTTCAGCGGTTTGCTTAGTGCTAATGTCACCCATGGTCACGACACCATAGTGAATGATGGCTTGACCAGATTTTTTGGTGTCTTGCACTTCAAAAACGCCAGTCGCGGTGCGGATTTCGCCAAGCTCACCAACCTGACCACCACCTTCAGCATAAAACGGTGTACGGTCAAGGACGACTACGCCTTCCATACCTTCAGTTAAGCTATTGGCTGGATTGCCATCTTGATACAGCGCATCAATCATTACGCCTTCTTCTTCAAGCTGCTCATAACCGATAAAGGTGGTTGGGTTCTCTACTTGAATGACACTGCTATAATCAACGTCGAACTTGCCTGCATCACGCGCGCGTTCACGCTGTGCTTGCATATGTTCATCAAACTCCGCTTCATCAATTACGATACCGCGCTCACGGGTGATATCAGCGGTCAAGTCAACGGGGAAGCCATAGGTATCATATAGCTTAAATGCCGCTTCGCCAGAGAGGGTGTCACCATCTTGTAAGCCTTCAAGTTCGCTGGCAAGCAGGCGTAAACCTTGTGCTAAGGTTTTAGCAAATTGCGCTTCTTCTTTTTGAATGGCGTTTTCAATGACGCTTTGTTTGTCTTTTAGCTCAGGATAGGCAGTGCCCATCTCAGCGACAAGCGGTGCGACCATTCTATAAAAGAAATCGCTATCGGCACCAAGCTTATTACCGTGGCGTACCGCACGACGAATGATACGGCGTAGCACATAACCGCGACCTTCATTACTTGGAGTGACACCATCAGCAATCAAAAATGAAACAGCGCGAATATGGTCAGCAATGACTTTTAATGATGACTGTTGCTGATTTTCGATACCTAAAATATCAGCGGCAGCATCCATCAGATGAACAAATAAATCTATCTCATAGTTGCCATGTACGCCTTGCATGATGGCACTGATACGCTCAAGTCCCATGCCGGTGTCAACACTTGGGGCTGGTAGCGGCAGCATAGTACCGTCTTTTTGACGATTAAACTGCATAAAGACGCAGTTCCAAATCTCAATATAGCGGTCGCCGTCTTCTTCAGGCGTACCCGGTAAACCGCCTTCGATATCAGCGCCATGGTCATAAAAGACTTCGGTACAAGGACCGCAAGGACCGGTATCGCCCATCGTCCAAAAGTTGTCTGAGGCGTAAGGCGCGCCTTTATTATCACCAATACGGATAATGCGCTCGCTTGGGATACCGATGTCTTTATGCCAAATATCAAAGGCTTCGTCATCAGTCTCATAAATGGTCACATACAAGCGATTTTTATCGATTGCTAGCCATTCGTCCGAGGTCAAAAATTCCCAAATATAACCAATACCGGCTTGCTTAAAGTAATCGCCAAAAGAGAAATTACCAAGCATTTCAAAAAATGTATGATGGCGCGCCGTATAGCCGACGTTATCCAAATCATTATGCTTGCCACCAGCACGTACGCACTTTTGCGAGGTTACCGCACGCGTATAATCACGCGGCTCCATACCCAAAAAGGTCTCTTTAAACTGATTCATGCCGGCATTGGTAAATAGCAATGTCGGGTCATTATGCGGAATCAAACTCGATGAGGCGACGGGGGTATGCTGCTTGCTTATGAAAAAATCGATAAAAGCTTGACGAATATCGGCTGAGCGAAATGGCTGGCTCACAGCGGCTCCTTACTGACGGATGTATTTAGTAGAATAAGTAAAATAATTTTGCAAGCGATTTTAGCACAAACGTGCCAAAGGTGTTGAAGATTCCTAAGTAAATACATGGTAAACCCTACTCATTTTTTGCTATAAACCAGACAATTTTATTTAGATTGTCAGTCGAATATTTCAATAGTAAGGATAAACAAGCACGTAGTCATAGGTCTTCCTGAATAAAATTAGACCAGTACAAAGGGTGGAAAACTTTTAAATAAAAGGCGGTTTGGGGTTAGTAAAAACACTTATTATAAATCAATACTTATAATAAGGTTATTAATAGTAATTACTTACTATGATTGGGCTGAGCATAAATAATAAAAGACTTACTATTAGTGTGGATATAGTGTATAAAGTAGTTATACCCATAATAAAAGTAAGGAATAAGTTATGAACTGGCCACTTTTTTCTGTTGTCTATTCAATGGCAGCAACTGTCATCATCGGTCTCTTTATGATCGGCGCTTTGGTCATGGGTTTTAACCAGATTCCGCATATTCAAATAGCAGTCGCTATCGGTTTCTTAGTTTCTATTCCCACAGCATTATTTTTCACCAAAAAAATTGGCAACATTACAGGTAATGAAGAGGGTTACAAAGCATAGTTCGTGGTAAAAAAGATCGTAGTATCATTCAATCGAGCATTTTATATATGCTATTCATTTTATTTATTACATTGAAAATTTTGGTACTGAATCTTTTGGAATATAATAAAAAAGACCTTGATACGATGATCAAGGTCTTTTTTATTGCGTACTATCTATTGAACTATTTTAGCTCAACGGTTGCACCATTTTCGATATTGGCATAGACCTCTAAAACGTCCCAGTTAGTCAAACGCACACAGCCTGCTGATGCTTGGCGACTGATACCTTCTGGCTTAGGTGAGCCATGTAAACCGTAAGAAGGTTTAGATAAGCCCATCCATACGACACCTACGGGACTGTTCGGTCCTGGTGGTAACATATGTACTTTTTTATCTGCGCCTTCACCAACAGTTGCTTTATACCACGGCATTTTTACTTTATTAACGATTTTAAAGGTGCCCTGTGGTGATGGCGTGCTGTCACTACCGACAGTTGTAGGATAGGTTGCAACCAGCTTATCATCATTATAAGCATAAAGGGTTTTATCGGCTTTATTGGCGACGACACGATTGATACGCTGCTTAAGCGGAGCACGCGTATTTAACACAGTAATGGTTTCACCCGCTTTATATTGTTTGTTTTTATTTAACTTGTCTAAATAACGCACATCCATATGAAAGCGCTCACCAAACATCTCTTTGATATCTTGATAATACAAGCCTTTCATTTTTGACTTGGCTTCTGAGTCTGCAGGCATAGTAGCAAAATTGGTATTCACATCATCTTCAGTGATGGTATAGGTCACTAAAACTGGCTTGTTAGCTGGAATATTTTTATTTAAAGCATCCCATGTTTTTTGATCCATCTTACCGTTTGCTGGCAAGCCTTGCATGGTTTGAAAGTTGATCAGTGCTTTTTTACTGTTCATGCCCCAGCCGCCATCAATAGCACCCGGAGACGCATGATTCCAATCGAGCAGCGCCTGCATTTTGATAGTCATAGCTGAGTTAACTTTCATACTCGGTGTCCATGTGGCACCGTTTACTTGTTTGGCATAATTAGACAAATTCAGCGTGGTATGTTTTTTACCATCAACATCGGCGATACTTTTGATAGAAGTATCCGTTGCACTATCAGCCATGGCAGAGCTAGGTGCTGATACCGCTTGACCTTCGCTAATATCGTCACTGTCTGATTGCTCATCCTTACGAGTCAATTCCTCTACGGTCATATTGTCAGCGATAACCGCGACCGATGCTTTCACTTCAGCGTCCTGCTTGGCATCAATCAGCTGGGTCATACGGTCCGCTGATTTGGCTTTATTCGTATCTAGCTTTACGGTCGTACTAGAGTCGACGACTGAGCTACTACGGCTTTCTTGCACATTCAGACTGACTTTTTTCGCAATACTAGGAAGCGAGTCAGCTGTGCGTACAGGTAAAGTGCGTGTACCATCAGTAGGTGCAGCAATAGCACTCATACTAACAACAGCGATAGATATAGCGGTGATAAGAGGTTTTATTTTCATCATATTTATATACTTGTGGTGGCTGCTAATGAGGCTATTATGCGCATAATTTGAATGCTTCGCAAACTTTTGACACATATTTTTTCGTTTAAGACTTGCCAAACGTTAACAGTTGACGTATTCACTACAATTAAGCAAGAGTTGAGTCAGGCTAGGGCTGCCTTTTCCACTCAATTAACAGTTACCACAATACATTATGAGCTTTAAGGTAGTGATATATGGCTATGCTAAATTACCCTTTTTGACCGTTCTGTTAAAGTCATGCGCTACTTAATTGTAAACACTGATGGAGATTTTGTTGAAGTAAAAAACACAGTCATTGGCGCATCATCTTGTTTCCGTCTATAATGTAGAACGAGATTTTTATTTAATAAATTGGCTGTTCAGTGAAATCATTGAAAGCGATTTAACCCATCCGCATGTAGTCAGTGAGCATGTAATCAGCAAGGTGCGATATGTCAGAAGACCAAGTAATGAGCGCAGAAGAATTTCAAAATCAATACTTTAATGATGATGAGTCACAAGGTATCAATGATGATATGGAATACGATTTAGAGACAGGGCTGGTCGGTGAGCACGATGAATTTGCGACTTTGCGTGCGGAGCTTGAAGAGGCACGTGAGCAACTGGTCACTATTCGTGACTTTATTCGTTTTTCAGTGACGCAATTACGCAACTATGATGTGGTTGTCGCCCAAGGCACCACCGATGAGTTTGCCGAAGCATCTGCGATTGTATTGCATTCTTTGTCTTTGGATTGGTCTGCCAATGATCAGATTCTGGACTGTCGTTTGACCACTTCAGAGAAGCAATTGGTTCTAAGCTTGTTAGAAGAGCGTATCGCTGAGCGTAAGCCATTAAGCTATTTGATTAATCTGTCTTATTTCTGTGATTTGCCGTTCTATGTCGATGAGCGCGTATTGATTCCTCGCTCACCTATTGCTGAATTGATTCGTCAGCAGTTCCATCCATATTTTGAAGTGAGTGAGCTGGCAAAACCAATAGGCGTAAGTGTCAATAATCAAGCGCCAGCTTTTTATGATCATGGCTTAGAAATTAAACAGCTATCACAGCCTGAGCGTATTTTAGATTTATGTACCGGTTCTGGCTGTATTGCTATCGCGCTGGCGACTCGCTTTGTCGATGCACTGGTTGATGCTGTAGATATTGATAAAGGCGCGCTAGAAGTCGCGATGGTCAACGTCGATCATCATGACCTTGGTCATCAAGTCAATGTAATTGAGTCTGACTTATTTGCCAAAATCCCTGCCGAAAATCAATATGAACTGATTGTAACCAATCCTCCTTATGTTGATGCCGCTATCATGGCAGATTTGCCACCAGAGTTTTTATATGAGCCTGAGCATGCACTCGCTGCTGGTCAAGATGGTTTGGACTTGGTACATCGTATCTTGTTTGAAGCGCCAGATTATCTTAGCCCAGAAGGTTTGCTAGTCTGTGAAGTGGGCGATAGCGAGTGGGCGTTAAAACAAGCTTATCCTGAGATTCAGTTTGATTGGCTAAGGTTTGCTCATGGCGGTCATGGCATCTTTGCGATTACCTATGATGAGCTTATGAGCTATCGCTCATTATTCGCTAATTATGTACAGTTACTAGATAGCAATCAATAAATCACGATTGATACTATAATTCAAACAGTCAAAAATCGACTTCATTTGTTTAAGGATAAATATGGCAGGCAACAGTATTGGGCAGGTCTTTACCGTCACCACCTGCGGTGAGTCGCATGGCGCAGGTTTATTGGCAATCGTCGATGGCGTGCCACCTGGTTTAGCCTTATCCGAAGCCGACTTGCAAATAGATTTGGATCGCCGTAAACCGGGTACTTCTAAGTACTCGACCCAGCGACGCGAGTCTGATGAAGTCGAGATTATCTCTGGCGTTTTTGAAGGTAAAACGACAGGTACTTCTATCGGTCTACTGATTCGTAATACCAATCAAAAATCTAAAGACTATGGTGAAATTAAAGATACCTTTCGGCCTGGTCATGCCGATTATACTTATAGTATGAAGTATGGCTTTCGTGACTATCGTGGCGGTGGTCGATCATCGGCGCGTGAGACTGCCATGCGTGTCGCTGCTGGCGCTATCGCCAAGAAATACTTGCTAGAGCGCTTAGGTGTGCAAATCCGTGGTCATGTGACCCAAATTGGTAATGAGTACAGTAATGTCCTAAACCCAAGCACAATCGATTGGGATTTTGTGAATAGTAATCCGTTTTTTTGTGCGGATGCCGATGCTGTCAGTCGCTTTGAGACCTTGATAGATAGTTTACGCCGTGAAGGTACGAGCTGTGGTGCCCGTCTTGAGATTATTGCAAGCGGTGTACCAGTTGGACTTGGTGAGCCTGTCTTTGACCGTTTAGATGCCGATATTGCCCATGCCATGATGAGTATTAATGCTGTTAAAGGTGTTGAGATTGGTGATGGCATGGCAGTGGCAGGACAATTTGGGCATAGCTCTCGTGATGAAATGACACCCGATGGTTTTACCGCCAATCATGCAGGCGGCATCTTGGGTGGTATCTCATCAGGACAAGATATCCGTGTCAGTATTGCACTGAAGCCAACCTCTAGTATTACTACGGCTGGCAAGAGTATCAATACAGAGGGGGAGGCGATTGAGATGCTGACAAAAGGTCGTCATGATCCTTGCGTTGGTGTACGTGCAACACCTATCGCCGAAGCTATGTTAGCGATTGTGTTACTGGATCATTATCTGCGTCATCGTGGTCAAAATGCCGATATTAAGCAACCAGTCCAATCGATTACTTAAGGTCCTTATGTCTTTATAACATGAGTAAGGTTGACCCTTTACATTATTTTAAACCTTTACAGTTGGCATAGTAACTGACCGTTGCTGGCCAATCTGAGAAGATGCCTTTCACTCCAACTTCTTGCGCCAGCACATCAATGACATTCATGATGTCGCCATCATTATTAATGGCGTCGCTAAGCCCACCATAATACCAGCCACCACCACTTTTTAATGGCCCTGACCGTTCAAGCGACCACGTGAGAATGTCGAGGCCATTGGCTTTGGCTTGCAGGGCATATGCCGACGGTAGCAGCTTGCCATTACCATCGCTGGTGACCAATAGCCAAGTTGCGGGGGCAATGATATTAACGCCGCGCGCTTTCAGCTCAGCCAATGAATGCTTCCACGTCGTTGGGTCGTTTTTATCAAATATTTTACCCGCCGCGCTCTCGTTGCTATCATCGATGAGGTAGACGGCATTGGTGGCATAGTTCGGTTCGTTATTAATCCAATAGTCAATATCTGCAAGATTGAACGACTGCGGATATACATCGCTGGCGGGCACGCCTGCAACTTTATAAGTGTCAATTAGCTGTTGACGATAAGTATCTAAACTATAGCCATTGAATGGCATAGTAACCACGGGTTCTTTGAGCTCAGGTGTATGCTTCATGCCCAAGCTACTGGCAAGTGCTATATGCTCTTTTAATGTCAATACCTCACCATTTTGTGAATACAAATCGGTGCGCCATGGGGCAGTTGCATTCATGTAGGCACTAATACTGGTGGCTTTTGGATTAGCGGCGTCCATTTTTCCCGTTAAGCTTTTAAAATCCCTGACGCTAATATCTGAAGTGCGACATTCAATATCGGCGGCGTTGGTGAGAGTTCCATTAGCATCTATTATAGGTGGGACACTACATTGATTCGCTAATGGTGTGGCGACAATATTGGTCGTGGTATGCAGATCGTTTTGGGCATGGCGACATACCAGCTCACCATCATTAGTAAAAGCCACATCACACTCTAAAATGCCTGCACCCATTTGTGCTGACGCTACATAACCGTCATAAGTATGCTCAGGAAATTGTAGAGGCGCGCCGCGATGGGCGAGAGAGAAATCTGTCTTGCTAGGTGTTTGACCCTTACATGCCAGTAACTCATCTTTTAGCGGGCTGTCATCCATATCGTTGACCAGATAAAATGGTCGAACGCCATAGGTATAAGCTAGCGACTGTATAGGTTCAATCGTTGGCGGTAGAGTAGGTGGTACGATCGCTGATGAACCGTCATCTTCATTACAGCCTATTAATAAAAAAGTGCTGATAATGGCTAAAGGTAAAGTAAAACCTTGGCGTCTGAATCTATTCAGCACTGCGTTATGCAGCTGCGCCCGCTCATTCGCTGAATTTTTTGAAATTGTCATGTAAACTATCCTCATAAATGTGCATAAATCATCATTACTAATTTTATGGTTACTGACTTAGTTCCTAAAATATAGGGCTATGTTTAAGGAATGATGACAACCAAAGTAATTTTGTAATATTAATTTTGTTTAAATTTTGACTCTCATTAAGGATAATTAATGAATAAGTATTTAGATGCCGTTATTGTCGAGCACAATCCCTCACAGAAAAAAATAGATAGAGCTGTCCTTTGGCTGCATGGCTTGGGTGCTAGTGGTCATGACTTTGAGCCAGTCGTACCGCAGCTCGGCTTAGCGGATGGAATGGCAGTGCGGTTTATCTTTCCGCATGCACCCAACCGCCCAGTGACGGTCAATGGCGGTATGGTCATGCCCGCATGGTATGACATCTTGGAGATGAGCCTTGAGCGCAAAGTTGATATTGCGCAGATTGAAGAGTCCGCACAACAAATCCATGACTTGATTGCTCGTGAAATCGAGCGCGGTGTGAAACCTGAGCATATTGTGATTGCAGGATTTTCGCAGGGCGGGGCAGTGGCGTATCATGTGGCACTCGGTTACCCACAGCGCTTGGCTGGCTTGATGGCGCTTTCTACCTACTTTGCAACCAACGACAGCGTTCGCTATAGTGCTGCCAACACAGATATGCCCATTTTGATTGAGCATGGTACGCATGATCCAGTTGTTCCCGTTATACTAGGCGAACAAGCAAAGCAGTTATTATCAGAGAAAGGATATAGTGTTGCTTATCATACCTATCCTATGGCACATCAGGTATGTATGCCGCAGATTCAAAATATCGGTAAATGGTTAAATACCATACTGGCTTAGATGGTTGAGCTGTAACGTAATGTAATACAGAGCTCTAATAGGTTGCAAGCAGCCGTATATATGCTATATAATCATCGACCTTATTGGGGATGTTCTGGCTTCGACGCTGGTGATGAAACTCAATGATGCATGTCGAGAGTATATGTCCTCTCGTTAATCAAACATATATTGTTATAGTCGCAAACGACGAAAATTACGCTCTAGCAGCTTAAACCCTGTTTACTTGGTTGCTGATCATCTACAGTTGGTCAACTAAGTTGAAGCGTCCGCATGTAGAAGCGCCACAAGTGATTGTCTCAATTGCTTGGGTTTAAAAGTAGAGAATCGGCTAATCCATCCTGACTGTCGGATCGGTGCAGACTAAAATTAAAGACAGAAACTAAACATGTAGATTCATGAGCGTAATGCTGGCGGACGCGGGTTCAACTCCCGCCATCTCCACCAAACAACGATAAAGGGCTGACCGTCATAGACTGTTAGCCCTTTATTTTGGGCGTTTTTCAGGTATTGAGAGGTATAGCGTCCTATATAGTAGGCTATACATTAGACGATTAAGTTGTTCTTAACCTATAAAATATACCCATTCTAATCATCTGGTCAAAAACTAAGATTTTTTCATCTTAGACTCGCGTTTTTCTTGTCGCTCTTGAAGTTTTGATAACTTGTCTATAAACATAGTAATTTGAGAAGTATTCATTAGGTAAGGATTAAATTCATTGCTGGCTGAGTATTTCAGAACATACTCTTTATTCTGATCATTAGCCGTTAAATATTTCATTGACCATTTATTCCAATGCCGTTCCTCAATTTCACGGCACTCAATAATTTGCAAAGAAAAATGTCGCTTATCCTCAATCAATTTTTTTAACAGATTGTTAATAACTGGTCTTGCGCCCTCAATAACTTGGAGAAAATAGTTTTCATTAATTACTAATGCGCCAGTAATACCATTGCGCTCATTATTACGCTGCGCCTGCTCAAGAATACGTGCTACTTCGATATTTGAATTTTCGGTGTTATAGCGGCTAACATAAGTTAGACGCAGGATAATATGCTCGCCATGATGACTATTTAAATTGTTTTTATCGGAAAGCTCATTCAGCTTTAGCTCCATAATGTACTCCAGCTTATGAAAGATTGTTTTTATTTGACGGTTCATCGTCATTATTTAATATAAGAGTTTTAACTGTAGCTAAAAAACTTGTATGAAACAAGCAGGTTGAATAAGGACTTGTGTTATCTAATGGCTATCATTAGCTAGTGCTTTCTAAATAAATAAAGTGATGCTATTTCAATCGATTAATAATTTAGAGGATATAATCTATGTCTATTCATGGAACACGTAACGACAAAGAATACGATAGTATTAAAGCGCTTGGTGGCTTTTATGCCTAAATTTCTCATTAGAATTACAGCATAATCTGCTGATAGTAGAGGTAAGAAGTAGCTACAGAAAGTTAATGATATACAATAAGAAAAAGGCTTCCAATTTCTTGGAAGCCTTTCAATATAATGGTACCCGGAGCCGGACTTGAACCGGCACGCTATTACTAGCGAGGGATTTTAAATCCCTTGTGTCTACCAATTTCACCACCCGGGCAAAACTTGTATTATCTAATAAGTAAGCTTTCTACTTGTTAGATAGTGGTCGCTATTATAAGCATTTACATTAATAAAGCAAGCTAAAATTAATATAAATCCTAATAAATTTTTAACCTAATAAATTGGAGGCTGAGGTCGGAATCGAACCGGCGTTAACGGAGTTGCAGTCCGCTGCATGACCACTCTGCCACCCAGCCAATCAAGGACGCCTATATTAGCAAATATAATTTAAATTACAAGCCCTTTTTGATATAAAGACCGATTATTTATCAGGTTAGGCGTATTTAGCGTTATATCACGATAAATCTTAGCCTCAATTAAGCCGCTAAACGATACTTTTATTGTTATTTACGGCCTTTTTTACATCTCTATAAGTCGCAGTACAAATAAGTATCAGTACACCCAGCGTGATTGCTGGCCAGATTAAGATATAAAGCCCATAAAAAAACGTGGTTTCCATATTAACTCCTTTATTTTAGGTATTAAAAATGAATGATGAATACATCAAGCCATTAAAAAATTCATCAAAACGTCGATAAGATATAAATCTAGTTTTGAACGTTGGTGGTCGGCGGTATGTTGGGTTTATGGTCATAGTCGCCAACGCGCTGTTTAATAAGGTCAAAGTCAAAATGCTCGTTGCTCATGAGGCTGATAATGACGCAGACGATTGTACTGGCACCATAAGCGGTCAGTGATGCAAGCAGCACCATATATTGACGTAAGAAACCAGTGGCAAATATCAGCATCAGTATCAGTGTGAGAGCGGCAGCTGCCACAGCCATTTTTCGACCTAAAAAGCCAAATACCATGAGTCCAATCACCACAGCAGCACCAACACTTGCCAATACTTCAAAAAATAGCGCCGTAACGCCAATGATAGGTATGAGCTCAAAGCGAGCGATACAGAATAATAATAATCCGACGATGACGGCTGAGGTAAAGGCAGTGTTTGTCACGCGATTCCAGAACACACTGGCAATCACTGGGAATACAATCGCACCCCATAACGCACCGACGAAAACCAGCATCACGAGAATATCAAGCTTAAAGCTGGCAAAAATCAATCCGGCAGCCGTAGCGACAATCATGGTTCCCCGACCGACAAGCATCATGGTTTTTGGGTTTACGCCGCCTTTTTTGGCAATATTCTTGCCATAAATGTCAGCCATCATAATTGTAGATAGTGCTGATAAATCTGAATCAGCTGTTGAGGACAGGGCACCAATAACCAAGATAAAGAATAAGGCGATGAATACCGGATGTAGATACGTGCTGACCATTTGCGGAATCAAATTATTCATATTGCCATTGAGCGGCTCAATACCTATGGTTAATGCCATAAGTCCAATCATGCCGAGACCAATTACAATACCGGCATAGCCGACAGTAGCAGTAATAAAGGTTGCTTTAATTTTGCTTTTATCAATGGCAAATAGACGTTGGGTAATGGTTTGATTGCCGATGGCATAAGCCAATACTGCGACAAAATAGGGCGCACCTTGCTGAAAAAAGGCTTCAGATGAAAAGAAGTCTTGTTGCTGCAAGGTTAGATTTGAAAGTCCGCTTACCATGGCAGAAGGACCACCCATGGAAAACAGTACCGCTGGGATAATGATGACACCAATCGCCATTAACGCGACCAATTGGGCAAAATCGGTGAACACTGAAGCACGAAATCCAGAAGTTAAGGTATAGCTTAGCACTCCGACGCCGGCGATAATTACCCCTGTTTGGAATGACAAAGGTGATAATACTGATACCAATGCGCCAGCAGCGGTGAAATTGACCATCAAGCTAATTAAGCTGCCCATAAGGTTAGATATGGCTAAAATTAATTGACTTGATGAGCCATGGCGGGCGTGAATAAGTTCACCCAAGGTATGTCCATTAGGGGCAAGTTCACGAAATCGCATCCCAAAAGGGTATATGAATAAAATCATCAAGGCACCCCAAAAACCATAATGTAACGGTCCTGAGACGCCATATTTATAGCCGGATGTGGCAGCTGCATAAAATGACGCTGCCCAGATCCAAGTAGCGGTCATACTGGCAGCACCCATACCAAAACCGACGTTGTGACCGGCGACCATAAAACCTGAGGTCGTCTCCTTATCTTTTTTTATTAATAAAGACAGCAGATAAGTACCACCATAAAATGCCAGTAATAGCAAAATGATGGTTAATGCTGAAAATTGGAACAATGACTCAGTTTTCAAATTCCTACCTCGCAATTGTTATAAGTAAAATGTAGATTAAAACGTATTCTCCCAGACTATCAGGTATGCAAAAACGACCTATTCAGCCTATAGGTCAATTATCGGTAGCACGCAACGAGATGAACCGTCACAAAAAAAATCGAAAGCGGATGGCTTTTGCCTCTATATGACTTCATCATAAATTATGAAGGATATGTCAAAAATCATAGGGACAACGCTCGATATGCGTCTGTAAATGGCTGAACCATTACGCTACGAATGATGCATACGTGATATAGCTGGCTGCTGATAAAGGCTTGTACAAGCATCTATAGCAATAATACGGATGAGCGGTAAGTCGCAACTGCTTGACTTATGCTAGGTTTAGATAGCGTGTATCAGATATATATAACCATGGATCGAGTATTGTTTTACTCAATCTATGGTCTAATACACATAATCCGTAATCGTGATGGCAGGTGATAAATGTCTAAGCATTTAACCTGACATACGTAGCATTGATAATTAAAACTACAGTAATGTTAAATATTAGTAACATGTTTGTGCCTTAAGACTAACCTATTCTGCTATCAATCACAAATTTTATGGTTAATTATTATAAATAATGATATATAAATTTGATCATTGAAAAGTGTGTTCGACAGATGAGGGAGATATTAAAAAACAAAGTTTGATGGAAGTGGTTAGACAAAGAATGTGTTCAAACATTAGAGTAGAAGAGGGTCTATGTATTTTAAGAGTCGGCATAACCTGCGTAGTAAGTCACGCGGTTATCACGTAAAAATCCTGCTAGGCCTAAGCCATAACGCTCGGCAACACGTACCGCGGTACTGGTCGGTGCAGACATACCAATCAGCCAAGGTATACGACTACGAATGGATTTTTGTACCAGCTCAATCGATAAACGCGAAGTCATTAGCACATAGTCAACCTCTACCTTATGATGCAGCTGCCATCCTATGAGCTTATCGAGAGCGTTATGGCGCCCCACGTCCTCAAATAGGTACAGCTGCTGCTCATATAGGGTTGCAGCAGCATGGACAGCACCTGTGAGCTGATGGGTGTGCTGGGCTACATTGATTTGTGCCTGCATACTCAGTAAATCGTCAAGATTAGGCATCGCTCTACTAAGCAATAGCTTGTTTATCTGATATTTACTTAGATCGGGTAGTGCCTGCGTTAAACCCGTTATGCCGCACATACCGCATCCTGTGCGTCCTGCTAGTTGGCGTTTTTGCGCTTGAATACGTTGATGACAGCGCTGGTTTAAGACTAGCTCGACCACGTATATATCATAGTCTTGCAGTTGCTCTGAGAGCTGATCCAAGCTTATAAGCTCATCAGTCACATTAGAATTAAGAGAGTGTTTATTAGAAGAATTTTGAATAAAAGAATCAGGAGTAAAATCTTGATAACTTTCATCGTCTGTCAATTGAGTAATATCCCAATCTAGTAATTCATGATTATGCTGAATCAATCCTTCACTATATAAAAAGCCGATGGCAAGATATTCGAGCTGATAAGGACTTGCCATCAAGACAGCGTAATGAATGCCATTAATTACAATGGCTACAGCTGCCTCAACAGCCAACATTCCTGACTTGGTATCAATATCCAGCGGCGCCTTCTTAGCAGCATCTAAAAATGTATCTGATGCATAGCTGTGTTTATATGCCACATGTAGCCGTGATAATGGCGCATCTTTCTTAAAGCTATCTTCTGCCGCCAAGTGAGGTTTGTTTGCCATTGTGAGTGCTTATTAGCCTGTGTTATTAATAAAATAAAAGTCCTGGTGCCGAGACACCCATCATACGGCAGTTGCCATACTGCTTTGTTCAACACACTTCAATACCACGGTAACAGACTTATAAGCAGGTGTTCTAGATTCCGGCGCATGACTGTCCAAATCAAGGAGGTCATTACATTCAGGATAATAGGTTGCCACTGCATTCGCTGCAATATCCATCTCTGTCAGTATTAAAGGCCCTAACGTGCGCTCAGCATTTTGACTGTCTTGACGCGATACCATGATTTGATCGCCTTTTTGCCAACCTAAGCGACTGATTTCATCTGGATGCATAAAGAGCACATCACGACGATCAGTCTGTCGGTAGCGATCTTGGAAGCCGAATATCATGGTGTTAAATTGGTCATGACTACGGACACTCGTCAGTTGCCAGACGTTTTGCTCAGCGGACTGGTTCATATCAAAGGTTTGATTGTCTACTGAATTATTTTGATAATCGGATTTCGTTTGTGCCATTTGCGCGGCAACGTAGGTAATCGGGTATTGCGGCACTTCAAACTGTGCTTTGCCACTATCCGTATTCCAAATCCGATGACGCGCCGCATGATACAAGTGAAAACTACGCTCAGCAGCACGAATACGCTGATTGAAATCCTCAAATCCTTCAATCGCTTGCGCAATATAATCACGAATAACATCAAAATCCGTACTCATCGCTTGCCAAAGGATTGAGGATTCAGATCCAAGTACATGAGTTGCCATATCTGCAACGATTTGCGCTTCGGATTTTAGCGTGTTACTGATAGGCTCAAGGCGTCCTCTGGTCGCCACAACTTGACACATTGAGTCCTCAATGGTGGCAAACTGCTCACCTTTATCAGTGATGAGGCGCTCGGTACGACCGATGCAAGGCAGGATAAGGTTGTTTTTACCAGGATATAGCATGGTTTCGTTAAGCTTGGTTGCGACAAAGACATTTAACTGGGTAGTAGTCAGCGCCGCTTGAATCGCACTTTTATCTGGCGCGGCAACCGCATAGTTGCCACCCATACTAACAAAGGCTTTGATGCCGCCTTTTATTAGTGCCTTTGCACCGGCGATGACATCAAGACCATCTTCTTGTGGCATCGGCTGCTTAAAAACGCGCTCAAGACTATCAAGCAAGCTCTGCTTAGGGCGTTCATGAATACCCATGGTACGATCACCCTGCACGTTTGAGTGTCCACGTACAGGCGATGCGCCTGCACCATCAATACCAATCATACCCATCAACAATAGCAAGTTAGTAATCATGGCAACATTATCCTCGCCTTGTACATGCTGAGTGATGCCCATGCCCCATGTGCAAATCGTTGCTGGACTCTCAGCAACCAACTTTGCGAGCATAATAATCTCTGCTTTACTAATGCCACAGCCAAGCTCTACATCCGTCCAAGATTGCTGACGTAACCAAGCATCCAGAGCGTCATAGCCTGAGGTATGCTGCTCAATAAAACCACTGTTTATCTTACCGTTTTTGGTGACCCATTTGGCCATGCCGGTTAATAAAGCCGCATCGCCACCGATTTGTATTTGGATAACCTCATCGACCATCTCATCACTTTGACCTGCTGCCATATGGGAGGGTTTTTGCGGATTTCTAAACTTGCTTAGACCTTGTTCGCGCATGGGGTTAATAGAAATAATGCGGCAGCCTTGCTTATGCGTGTGCGCTAGCATCTCAAGCATACGTGGGTGATTGGTTGCAGGATTTTGCCCAAACATTAAAATCAATTTAGCCTGCTCAAAATCTTCCAATATTATGGTTGCTTTGCCGATGCCTAGCTGCTTACCTAGCATCACTGACGTTGGCTCATGACACATGTTTGAGCAATCAGGCAAGTTATTGGTGCCAAAACAGCGCACAAATAGTTGAAACATAAAAGCAGGTTCGTTGGTTACCCGTCCTGAGGTATAAAACAGTGCTTCATCTGGCGAATCAAGCTGTTTTAATTGGTCAGCGATAATCTCATAAGCCGCTTCCCAAGAAATCGGCAGATAGCGGTCTTGAGTAGCATCATAATAGAGTGGTTCTGATAAGCGTCCACTGTGTTCAAGCTCATAGCCTGACCAGCCTTGTAGCGCTGTGACTGTATTATTAGCAAAAAAAGCCGCGTCTGCTCGTCTATTCATCGTTTCACTGGCGATGACTTTGATACCGTTTTCACAGACATCTATGGCCTTATTTGACTTGTGATCCGGCCATGCGCAGCCCGGACAATCAAAGCCGTCCTTTGGCTGATTGCTATGTAAGACGCTGATACTGCCGCGCAAAAAAGCCTTGTAATCCATTAAGGTACGCGTAGAGGCAATCAGTGCAGGCCAGCCCGCTGCAGGGTGTATATAAACAGGAATTTTGCGCATGATAAACCTTATAAGCGAATGCTGATAGATAACGGTTATTTTACTAAGAGCAGATGTATAAATGCTTACTATATAATGGCTAGTGGCAAAGTGGTGCTATCATTACTTATCAATAACAAAAACCTTAAAGCAAATTAGGCGTGGCTGATGAGTAGAGGGCTTTGGTATATAAAAAGCGAGCTGATTCAAAAGATATAGTCAATGAAAAGTAATATCGACATATTATGTACTGCTGGTATCAATTTTTCTTGCTTGCTGTGCCTACGCAGACAGAGGCTGCAAAAAAATTGTACCCGCAGTACCGTAGCGTTTTTAGAGTATGTTGACTATAGTGACGTTAGATTCTCAATTGGGAATAACGATCAGCTATTATTTTTATAGTAAATCAAAAGCAAAAAACGCCTACGATTAAGTAGGCGTTTTTTATCTATATTCAAAGAAATACGTGTTATCGGTTAGCTTAATATTAAGCTGTCATCATCAACTTTCTCGCCGCGCGTTTGCTCAAACATATCGAGTAGATCATGCACAGTCATGCCTTGACGTTTATCACCAGCCACATCTAATACCACTTGACCTTGATGTAGCATCACGGTACGCGTGCCATGAGCGAGCGCTTGCTGCATCGAGTGCGTGACCATCATGGTGGTAAGCTGATTATCAGTGACAATTTTATCTGTTAGTTCTAACACAAAAGCGGCAGTTTTAGGATCAAGCGCCGCCGTATGCTCATCAAGTAGTAGAATCTTAGACGGCTGCAATGATGCCATCAATAGGCTAACCGCTTGGCGCTGACCACCGGATAACAGACCCATGCGGTCAGTCAAACGATTTTCTAAGCCAAGTTTTAAGACCGACAATTTTTCGCGAAATAAGTCACGGTTATTTTGGTTTAGAGCAAAGTTTAAACCACGTTTGCCACCGCGTTTATAGGCAAGCGCCATGTTTTCTTCAATCGTTAACGCTTCACAAGTTCCCGCCATTGGGTCTTGAAATACACGAGCCACCCAATGAGCACGCTGGTGCGCGGTCTTTTTGGTGACATCAATGCCATTTAGTAAGATTGAGCCACTATCGACGCGAGTGGTACCACTGACCGCGTTTAAAAAGGTCGATTTGCCCGCGCCATTGGTACCGATGACAGTGACAAATTCACCATCAGCGATATTTAAATCGATACCACGTAGGGCAGGGTTTTCAATGGGCGTTCCAGGATTAAAGGTCAACCGCAAATCTGTAGCTTGCATCATAATTATTATTCCTTATGGGTGCACATTGACATTAAGCCCGAACTTTACGACTTAAGAATTTATTTTTAGCTTTTGGCAATACCAATGCCAATACCACGAGTAGGGCAGTAATTAAGTTCAAATCTTGCGGCCCAAAGCCGATACTACGTAGCGTATCGCTCGATAGTGCCACTTGAATAAACAGCTTATACAATACCGCACCGACGACCACTGCAAATGTAATCAGCCAAATGCGTTTAGCTGGAATAATCGTCTCACCGATAATGACCGCTGCCAAACCAATAACGATAGTACCGATACCAATTGAGATATCTGCGCCACCTTGGGTCTGGACAAAAAGCGCGCCAGCTAAAGCAATCAAACCGTTAGAGATTGCCATACCAATGATGGTCATCCATGAGGTATTGATACCTTGTGCTTGCGCCATACGTAGGTTTGAGCCGGTTGCTCGCATAGAGAGACCGGTTTCGGTACTATAAAACCAATTTAAAAATAACATGGCCAATAGCACGACAATACCAATGATCAGACAGCGCATCCAATAGCCATTGCCATCATTGACCAAGGTACTAAAGACAGTCGTTTCACCCAACAGCGGCAAGTTTGGCGCACCCATAATACGTAGGTTGATAGAATAGAGCGCAACCATCACCAAGATACTGGCAAGGAGCTGTAATATGCCAAGCTTAACGTGCAACCAAGCAGTGACGATACCGGCAATTGAGCCGGCTAGCATACCAAAGGCGCAAGCAAGCCATGGATTGACACCAGCGATGATAGAGATGCCAGCGACCGCACCACCTAATGGAAAACTGCCGTCAGCGGTCAAATCAGGGAAGTCGAGGGTACGAAATGAAATAAGGACGCCAAGCGCCACTAGGCCATAAATCAAACCACTTTCAAGTGCACCAAAAAAAGCAATTAAAGACATAAGAGATCAGTAAGTCATAACCAAGTGTTTAGAGAACCATGAGGTTGAGATGAGTGGCATATATCAGCATCATCTACAAACCAAACACTTAGGCGGTGAATTTAACAGATTGTATAATCTGCAGCTAGGGTAAAGCGCAACCGATCACTGTCATAAATGATCATAATCTTTGCTTATTGAAAGCCTTTAAACAACAAGCCCAGCCTACTGACACATAGCTGGGTTTTGTTTGTAGCAATAATTCGCACCAATAAATAGCAAGGTAAAGCTAATGTAGACGATAATGACAGCTTGCGCAATCAACATTATCATCTACTGTTTGTTTTATACTAATTAGGTAAAAGGCAGTTACTCTACCACTTCTTTTGCTTTATCAATAACCGCTTGTGGTAAGGTGATGCCTTGCTCTTTAGCATGTTTTGGGCTGACATATAAGTCAAGAACTTTTGGCGTGTATACGGGAATTGCGCCTGCTTTTTCACCATTTAGGATACGTACAACGATTTTGCCAGTTTCACGACCAAGATCATAGTAGTTGACGCCCAATGCTGCGATGGCACCGCGCTCAACTGAGCTGGTATCCGAAGCAATTAACGGAATCTTACTTTCTTTAGCGGCTTGATATAGTGACTCATAAGCTGAAACCACGTTATTATCCGTTGAGGTGTAGATCATATCGACCTTACCTTCTAGGCTGCGTGCTGCCATCGCAATATCAGTACTACGCTGGGCAGGGGCTTCATGTACTTTGATGCCAAGTGGCGTCAGTTTTTCTTTTAGATTTTTTAGGATAATCGTTGAGTTAACTTCACCTGGGCTATAGACGTAGCCGACGTTTTTGAGACTAGGAATAATTTGGCGCATCAAGTCGATCTGTGGCTCATAAGGAAGCGCATCAGAACCACCAGTGACGTTGGTGCCAGAACCATCAAGCTTTGAGACCAGTTTGGCTTCAACCGGATCAGTAACCGCTGAAAACACTAACGGGATACTGCTGGTTGCAGCAGCGACTGACTGAGCCGATGGCGTACCAATAGCAATGATAACGTCTGAATTGTCGGCGACGAATTGCTTGGCAATCTGACCAGCAGTAGCAGTATTACCTTGAGCACTTTGGAAGTTAACTTTCAGGTTTTCACCATCTTTAAAGCCGGCATCGTTTAGCTCATCGATTACGCCTTTACGTACGGCATCAAGCGCTGGATGCTCAACGATAGCGGTAATAGCAACCGTTTTCATTTCTGTTGTGGTATTGGTGCCCGCAGTACCATCAGTCGCGGTACCTTCTTTAGCTGGCTGATTACAACCAGTCAAAATAGCGGTACATATACCGCCCCATAAAAGAGCTTTGGCAAAACGATTCTGATACAACATGGGTCTTACTCCTGAAAATAATAATGTGTCCGTACATTATATAAAAGATAAATAGAAGATCTTACGTACTGCGGTTATAAACAGTGTTTGTTATAAATTATAAGCTATCTACTGCGTATTCACTCTTATCTACTAGCGATTATTTGCTGGCAGTTTTTGCTTTTTCATCAACATTAATAGCATTTTTCAACAGCTCATCTGACAGTACTACACCTTGCGTTTTAGCATGTTTAGGGCTGACGTAGAGTGTCAATTCGTTCATGACTTCAGGCTTAACGGTACTGACCGCTTCACCATTTAAAATGCGATAAACCATCTTACCTGTCGTACGACCAAAGTCATAATCATTGACACCAAGTGCTGCTGTGGCACCGCGTTGGACACTGAATTCATCAGAGGCAACAATAGGCAGTTTTAGCTCATTGGCAGCTTGTGCCATGGCTTCAAAGGCTGAGGCAACATTATTGTCAAACGAGGTATAAATAATATCCGCGCGACCCTGTAAGCTACGTGTCGCCATACCGATATCTGTTGGACGGTTGGCTGGAATATCTAGTAATGATAAGCCACGTGCCGGCAGCGCTTTTTTAAGCGCATCACGCAATGATACCGAGTTGGCTTCACCAGGACTGTATACATAGCCAATGGTTTTGAGGTCAGGCTTGATTTTTTGGAGCAAATCTAGCTGCGGCTCTAATGGCAATTGGCTTGATAATCCGGTCAAATTGCTTTGAAAGGGTTTACCATCTGCAGTGATCAATTTGGCACCCAGTGGGTCTGAGACGGCGGTATATATAATTGGTATGGTCGTGGTTGCAGAGACGATAGATTGTGCCGATGGGGTTGAGATAGCAACGATGGCATCAGGATTGTCGCCGACAAACTGCTTGGCGATTTGTCCTGCGGTTGCAGTATTGCCTTGCGCACTTTGAAAGTTAACCTTTAGATTTTGACCTTCGACATAACCGTTATCCGCCAACTCATCAATAATGCCGCGACGCATATCATCCAATGAGGGATGCTCAACGATTTGAGTAATTGCCAATGTTTTGGCAGGTTTTTGAGCAGTAGTGGTACTGTCATCGGTGGTCGTTGTAGTATCTGCAGGTTTAGAGCAGGCTGATAATCCAAGCGCGGCGCTCATCGCAGCACCAAGTAGGCTAAAGCGTAAAGTAGTAGCAAAAATCATTTTATAGTGGCTCGTAGGTTAGAAAGTGCAGGTTACCCGAGTCAATGTTATGTGAATGCTGAGATAACGGGCTAACATCAAAGTAATCAATCCATTGATCATTATGTTCATATTATGACAGTAATGTAACTTATCGCAATAAAAAATTAAAGCGTATTCGTCACCAGTGTTATTAAAGCAAGTATTGACTGTTTTATTTGGCAAAATCATCTTTATTCGGCAAAACGCTGCTTAAAAAACGCACAAACCAGCAATTCAGCGATTACAAACGCACTTTATAATGAACGCAAGCTAATTTCTATACGAAAGTTACAGTGAGTCTGAAATCCATATCATTATTAATCATGCTGACATTAGTGAATGTTCAACAGACTCTACCATCTACTTAATCTTTTTCAAATGAATATTTTAAGGATGACATTATGAACACTACTAATCTTAAGTTATTAACCATCGCTGGCATTACAGCGATCTCATTGATTTCCTTACCTGCTATGGCAAAAGAGGGTCACGGTAATAATCATGGCAAGGGCAAATCTGCGTATGTCGGTAAAGATAAGCATGAACAAGTACAGCTTAAGCAGCATCAGTTAGAAAAATATAAATTTAAAAATGGTTATAGCAGCAATGCCCAGCCTAACATTAATGCTTATCATCATGCTAACTCTAACGCCTCATTCAAGCGTGATCTCGATCAATACGGTTACAGAGTAGTCGGCAACATTGATAGAGATATTTATGATCGTTCGGTAATTTTAGACCGTTATGATGACCGCTATGTTCGTATTCGCACGCCAGAAAATAAAATTGTGACGGTCGTTAATGATACGTTGCAGATCATTGATATTTTGACCAGATAAACAGCAAGCTTACTTTCTATTCTTTTTAACATAAAAAACGGTCTATTTAGACCGTTTTTTGTTTTGTTCTTTTATTATTACTTGATTAATTTAACGTTTTTAAGCCAGTGAATCACCGATAACGGCTTCATCAGGTAAGGTAATTACCACCAGACCTGTTTTCGGGTCGCCTGACGACAATACCATGCCTTCTGATATGCCAAATTTCATCTTACGCGGTGCCAAATTGGTCACGCAAATAACCTTTTTACCTTGTAATTGCTCAGGCTCATAGAATTTGCGAATACCACTAAAGACGTTGCGAGGTTGTGCTTCACCAACATCTAGTGTGAACTGAAGCAGTTTGTCCGCGCCTTCGACATGGTTGCAAGCGATAACATGAGCGACTTTCATCTCGACTTTGGCAAAGTCCTCGATACCGATATAGTCTGCTTGTTCGGTACTGCTTGGCATTGCTGCAGGCGAGGTATTTTTTGCTGCTGCTTTATCGTCTTGGCTAGCGGTAGGCGCACCTACTTGTGTCAATGAGGCTTTAGAATCTTCAACCATCGCTGCAATATCTTTTTCTTCAATACGCTGCATCAGTGGTTTAAACTTATTAATTTGATGACCAAGCAACCACTCATTACGGCTGGCAAAACTTAAATCATCAATGTTCAAGAATTCTTTAGCATTGGCAGTCAGCTCAGGTAATACAGGCGCAAGATATACCATTAATTGACGGAAGATATTGATTGCTACTGAGCAGACGTCTTGAACTTCTTGCTCTGCGCCTTCAACCTTGGCAAGCGCCCACGGTTTTTTGTCATCGATGTATTCATTGGCTTTATCAGCACACTGCATAATCAGGCGCATGGCACGAGAAAATTCACGGTTTTCATAAGCCGCAGCAATTTCATCGCCCGTCTTGGTGATGTCTTCTAATAGGCTTGGCTCAGCACAGACGTCTGTCAGCATACCATCATACTTTTTGACCAAAAATCCAGCGCTGCGACTGGCGATATTGACTACTTTACCAACGAGATCAGAGTTAACCTTTTGCATAAAGTCTTCTAAATCAAGGTTAATGTCCTCGACTTTGTCAGATAACTTACTCGCAAAGTAATAACGCAAGTACTCAGGATGCAAATGCTCAGCATAAGTGTCGGCTTTAATAAAGGTGCCACGCGACTTACTCATTTTTTCGCCATTGACCATCAAGAAGCCATGAGCAAAGACGCCGGTTGGTGTACGGAGTTCACTACCAGCAAGCATGGCAGGCCAAAATAGCGCATGGAAGTAAACAATATCTTTACCGATGAAGTGATACACTTCGGTTTTATGCTCGTTTTCTTGCGCCCAATAATGGTCAAAGTCTAGAGCCTCTTCTGTACCTGCACGTTTATCACACAAGTTCTGAAAGCTTGCCATATAGCCAACAGGCGCATCTAGCCATACATAGAAGTATTTATCTGGCTCATCGCTTGGCGTGTCTGGAATTTGAAAGCCAAAGTAAGGCGCATCACGCGAGATATCCCAACTGGTTAAGCCGGCATCGAACCACTCTTGTAGCTTATTGGCAACTGAGGTTTGCAAGCGATTATCACTGCGCGTCCAATCCTTTAAAAATTGCTCAAACTCTGGTAAATCAAAGAAATAATGCTTTGAAGTCTTTAGAATAGGCATCGCATTTGATAACGTAGAGTACGGATCTTTAAGTTCTGTCGCATCATAAGTCGTACCACAAACTTCACAATTATCACCATATTGGTCGGTAGCGGCGCACTCAGGGCAGGTACCTTTAACAAAACGATCGGCTAAAAACAGCTGTTTTTCAGGGTCAAATAGCTGCTCCACATCACGAGTAGAGATATGACCTGCATCTCTAAGGCGGCGATAAATCAGCTCAGAAAATTCCCGATTTTCTTCTGAATGCGTTGAATGATAATTGTCAAAATTAATCAAAAACTTAGCAAAATCGGCTTCATGAGCAGCTTGCACATTGGCAATTTGCTGTTCTGGTGTTACGCCATTGTCTTCGGCTTTGAGCATGATAGCAGTACCATGAGCATCATCCGCACAGACATAAGTCACCTTATGGCCTTGCGCCTTCATCGATCGTACCCAAATATCAGTTTGGATATACTCTACAAGATGCCCCAAGTGAATGTCTCCATTGGCGTAGGGCAGGGCACTGGTTACTAAAATCTCACGCACTTTCATCACCTATATTCTTATATAAACGGGTTGGTTATCAATAGAAATTGAAAAAGTGTGCCTATGATACCGTAATTCGGCTAAATTTGTGATATTCCTTACGAATTAATATGGTAATAAGCGCTATAGTTGATTCACTTTTAGAAGAGTGCAGCGCTACTGGTATTAATTATTCGTAGACTCTGTCTGCGTAGGCACAGCAAGCAAGAAAAGTTTATACCAGTAGTACGTTATAATAAGTGTAATGTATTTATTGATATTTATGATAAAAGTCCAACATAATAAATCCTTATAAAGCGCTCATAAAAACCCCGCTAAGCTTTTGCTTAGCGGGGTTTTTATGAGCGCTTTAAAACAGTAAAGCTGTCCGTTTTTTAAATTGACTTCATTATATGCTTTACTGATTCAACCCAATTAAAATGAACCAAACATCGTGCCCAAGGTAATGACAACGACGACAGCAATCAGTGGAATCACCATAGTGACCATTGCCAAGTTTAAGTAGGACTGTTTATGTGTCAGACCACAAATGGCCAACAAGGTAATGACCGCACCACTGTGTGGTAAGGTATCCAAACCGCCTGCTGCCATTACCGCCACTCGGTGCATTAGTTCTGGATCAATACCGGCTGCGACTGCCATTCTTAGATAGTCTTCACCCAAGGTTGATAGTGCGATACTCAAACCACCAGATGATGAGCCAGTAATACCAGCCAGCGTGGTCATAGCGACTGCTTCTGAGATGAGTGGATTTTCTGGCGTTAGATTCAAGATACTATCACGAATGAGAAGAAAGCCTGCTAATGAAGCGATAACGGCACCATAACCTACTTCCGACGCAGTGTTAAAGATCGGTAACATCGAGTCATAAGTACCGCGGTTGATGGTTTTTTGTAGGTTGGTCCAATGACCGAGACGCATGACGATTAGCACGATACAAGCTACGACCAATGAGAGGATGATCGACCATAGACCAAGCGAACCTGCGATATTCAAATCTGGGAACTGAGTCTGTAGGCCACTAAAATCCATCGATGGGAAGACAAAGTAAGTCAGTAAAGCGTTCAAACTGATGACCAGTATCAGAGGAATCATCGCAACGGTGAATGAGGTATGATGTGTACTAAGCAAGTTGGTCTCTGCTGCGCCTCCACCAACACCGCCTACATCGCTCTCATCGTGCTGACCATACCCTTCACCAGCGCCATTCGCTTTTCTGGCACGCGATTGCAACCACAACCAACCACAGACAAACATGATCGTACCACCAATAAGTCCCAAGACAGGTGCGGCAAATACGTTGGTATTGTAATAAGGAATCGGAATAGCATTCTGAATGGCAGGCGTGCCAGGTAATGCTGTCATGGTAAAGGTAAACGAACCTAGGGCAATCGCTGCTGGAATCAAGCGCTTAGGAATATCAGCAGCTTTAAACAAGTCTTTGGCGATTGGATAAATAGCAAATGCCACGACAAACAGTGACACACCGCCATAGGTCAAAATACCGCAAACTAAGATAACCGCCAAAATCGCTTTACTGGCGCCAAGCTTTTCGACCACCGTTTTAGCAATCGCTGTTGCCGCCCCAGAATCTGCCATCAAACGGCCAAAGAGTGCGCCCAGTAAGAAGATAGGAAAGAATTTGAGTAGGAAGCCACTCAATGCGCCCATAAAGACATCAGTATAAGCAGGAATACTGCTTAAAAAATCACCTGAAAGTAGTACGGCTAAAGCAGCCATAATTGGCGCTAAAATCAGTACGGAATAACCGCGATAAGCAAAGAACATCAAAAGTAATAAAGTAATAATAATAGCAAGTGTGCTAAACATGACCGCCCTCCTTGGCTAAGTTAAGCCTGAGAGTATGCAGGGCATAGGGAAATAGGTCAATAAAATTAAACGTAACGGGCGATTTAACGTATTTTATCAAACATTATTTTAGACAATTAGGATGGTGACCTCACCCATATTGCTCAAGCTGCGCTGCCTTGTACGCGCTTTATATTATTGTCTAGTCGCTGCTAGAATTATATGTTAAGTTATTACAGCTGTACTCTATATTTTATAGTGATATAAATTGTATTGCTTTAAATATAAAACTGATTGGTAGTCTAGTGTTTGCTTAAATAAGCAAAACCTATAATGAATCAATGTAAATAATAAAAATGAGACGTGTAAGGAGATAAGCATGAGTCAATCAAAGGTGTATGACAGCGCAGAAGCGGCGTTGAGTGGTATTGTGCGTGACGGACAGACGCTGGCGATAGGTGGTTTTGGTCTATGCGGTATTCCTGAAGCGTTAATCGAAGCATTGCGGGATAGTGGTGTTGAAGATTTGACGTGCATCAGTAATAACGCTGGTGTCGATGACTTTGGCTTGGGATTGTTATTACAGACGCGCCAAATTAAAAAAATGATCTCATCTTATGTGGGTGAAAATAAAGAGTTTGAGCGCCAGTACTTGGCAGGCGAGTTGGAAGTTGAGCTGACTCCGCAAGGTACATTGGCAGAAAAACTG
The DNA here is from genome assembly GCF_000418305.1 of Psychrobacter sp. G. Taxonomy (NCBI): domain Bacteria; kingdom Pseudomonadati; phylum Pseudomonadota; class Gammaproteobacteria; order Moraxellales; family Moraxellaceae; genus Psychrobacter; species Psychrobacter sp. G. Next base: position 1,931,766 of record NC_021661.1, on the reverse strand, counting down.
CGTTCAGGTGGTGCAGGTATTCCGGCATTTTATACCGCAACTGGCGTTGGTACCTTAGTTGCTGAAGGTAAAGAAACCCGCGAATTTGACGGTCGTACTTATGTGCTTGAGCATTCATTACGCGCTGATGTGTCTCTAATCAAAGCGCAGAAAGCGGATAAAGCAGGTAACTTAATCTTTAATAAAACGGCGCGTAATTTTAATCCAGACTGTGCGATGGCGGGCAAGATTACTATTGTTGAAGTTGAAGAGATCGTAGAAACAGGCATCTTAAATCCTGATGAGATTCATCTGCCGGGTATTTTTGTGCAGCGTATCGTATTGAATAGCAGCCCTGAAAAGCGTATCGAAAAGACAACAACTAAAGTGGTCGAAGGCGCTTAGTCATTGCGATTACAGCATAATTAATAAATTATTAAATTTATAGTAATAGAATATCGTAAAAATTAAGGAAGCTATCATGGCATGGACAAGAGAGCAGATGGCACAGCGTGCCGCACAAGAGTTACAAGACGGTTATTATGTTAACTTAGGCATCGGTCTACCGACACTCGTTGCAAACTATATCCCTAAAGACGTCGATGTCTGGCTACAGTCAGAAAACGGCTTATTAGGTATTGGCGAGTTTCCTACTGCAGAAAACGTCGATGCAGATTTGATTAATGCAGGTAAACAAACGGTCACTGCCGAATCAGGTGCGAGTTATTTTAGTAGTTCAGAGTCGTTTGCGATGATTCGTGGCGGTCATGTTAACCTTGCAATATTGGGCGCGATGGAAGTCTCAGAGCAGGGCGATTTGGCAAACTGGATGATTCCCAAAAAAATGGTTAAAGGCATGGGCGGCGCGATGGATTTGGTCGCAGGCGTACAGCGTGTGATTGTGCTCATGGAGCAAGTTAATAAACACGGCGAGCCAAAAATCCTTGCCAATTGCGAATTACCACTGACAGGGAAAGGCGTGGTTGATCGTATTATCACAGAGCTTGCCGTACTTGATGTGACTGATAATGGCCTAAAATTGGTTGAGCTTGCAGATGGTGTTAGCTTCGATGAGCTACAAGAAAAAACACCAGTGAGCATTGCTCAATAGCTTTGATAAACCACTCAATAGTTCAAATACTGATTAGTAAATTGTTTAATAGCCACTATATTTTAGTGGCTTATTTATAGGCTTCATTCATTACTACTCATCACTACACACCATCACCTATTATTAAGGATAATATATGGCGACCCAATTAAAACAAGATTTGACCGGCAAAGTAGCATTGGTCACAGGCGCTGCCAGCGGTATCGGACGTGATATCGCCGAAACTTATGCTAAGGCAGGCGCGGCAGTCGGTATTGCAGATATTAATATTGAAGCTGCTCAGCAAACCGTCGATGCTATTGAAGCAGCAGGTGGGCGTGCCGTTGCAATTGCGATGGATGTAACGTCTGAAACTGCTGTTAATGACGGTGTTCAGAAACTGGTCGATACCTTTGGCGGTATTGATATTCTGGTATCTAACGCCGGTATCCAAATCATTGACCCCATCCATAAAATGGCGTTTGAAGATTGGAAAAAAATGCTCGCCATTCATCTAGATGGGGCGTTTTTGACCACCAAAGCTGCCGTACAGCATATGTATAAAGATGACAAAGGTGGCACAGTGATTTATATGGGTTCTGTGCATTCACATGAAGCCTCATTATTTAAAGCGCCTTATGTCACCGCCAAACATGGTTTACTTGGTCTATGTCGCGTATTGGCAAAAGAGGGCGCTGCCCATAATGTACGCTCGCATGTGATATGCCCAGGGTTTGTCAAAACGCCTTTAGTCGAAAAACAAATCCCTCAACAAGCGGCTGAAAAAGGCATTAGCGAAGAGTCAGTAGTGAACGATATTATGCTAGTTAATACGGTTGATAAAGAATTTACTACGGTTGATGACATTGCTCAACTGGCTTTATTTTTGGCTGCATTTCCAAGCAATGTCTTTACCGGACAATCGATTGTCGCAAGCCACGGCTGGTTTATGAATTAATAGTACGAATTAAGAACTTGTTTGGTCAGTCAGCTTAACTGTATGAGCTTGCTAAAAAAGACCAATCGACTAGGGTTTATCTTTATATTGACCAGAGCCAATGATATTGGCTCTTTTTTATGAGCGCTCGTTGGGCTATCTTGGGCGCAGGGATAAAGTGATGAATAATAAAGGCATATCAATAAAGTTAAGCGATACTATTGAAAGACAAGATTTTAAGCGCGATTGATGCGCTGTAGACGTTACGTCCTATAGATATCGCTGATATCATCGCGCTGATTAAACCCAAACTTGCTTGGCAGTTATTACAGCAGCTGCCCAATCGCTCGACGATATTTGTGTATATAGATACCGATATTCAGGGGACGCTTGCTTCGGTATTCCCTCGTGCTGTGTTCGCGGTGATTTCATAGTATCGCTGGTATTGGTATTGGTATTGGTATTGGTATTGGTAATGAGTATGATGTCTGTGGTGATGATAAGCTGCGAGCTTGCCTTTTGTATTGAACAAATTCATCCTTGTCTCGTGTCATAAAGTAATTCATCTATGTTATTTGATATCGATGATACCGTAGGCTCAAAGCTGTACGCAAAATGCTGTCTTACTGGCATCATGGTTTTTTTATGCTTGCAATTGAGCTACACTGACACGATAAAAGGTTTGGCTAAAAAGCTTATGGCTTCTATCGTTAATTATTCTCGTTATAGTATTAATAATACTTTTTAGCATACCAACCCACTTGTATAGGCAGTCACGGTCGCTATGTTTAATTTTATGAAGAAAAAACCCACCGCACAAAAGGAAACTCCAGAGCAGAAAGCTGCGCTTGATAGCGCTGTTGATAAAGTATTGCTGGGTTATCATGTTGGGGATAGCAGTATTGCTACGATGGTCACTGGGCTTGAGCGTAATGGTGGTGAGCTGACATTAGAGCTGCGTCTGCCACATGAAAGCGATCCTGAGGCCATTCAGCAAGCGCTTGGGCAGTTATTACAGCCGCATGGTATTCAAAGCATTCATATGAATGTTCGGATACCAGTGCCGATGAAAGGTGAAGGCTCAAGTTTGCCAAAAGCAATGCCAAAAACCACCAATGCGATGGATAGTCATAGTAAACCTGTTGCCAAGAGCGATGATAGTACGGTAAATGCTGAACCACCTATCACTAAGCAAGCTCCTACCCAAGCGTCGTTGTCCGCTCATCCGCGTATTCGTCATATCATTGTCGTTGCCTCTGGTAAGGGCGGCGTGGGAAAATCAACGACTACTGTCAATATCGCCTTGGCATTACAAAAGCTCGGCAACCGTGTTGGCGTATTAGATGCTGATATTTATGGACCCAGTATGCCAGCGATGCTAGGTGTGAATAGTATCAGACCTGAGCTTGAAAATGAGCAGTTTGTGCCTATCAATGCGCATGGACTAGCGATGCTATCGATTGGCAGCTTGCTTGATGGTGATAATACGCCTATCGCATGGCGCGGTCCAAAAGCGACCGGTGCGTTGATGCAGCTATATAATCAAACCAATTGGCCACAGTTAGATTATTTGGTCATTGATATGCCACCAGGCACCGGTGATATTCAGCTCACCCTTGCTCAGCGTATTCCGGTGACGGGCGCTGTCATTGTGACGACGCCGCAGCATATTGCCTTACTTGATGCGCAAAAAGGCATTGAGATGTTTAATAAAACCAATATTCCTGTGCTTGGCGTGGTTGAAAATATGGCGCTGCACACTTGTAGTAACTGCAATCATACTGAAGCTATCTTTGGTACGGGCGGCGGCGAAAAGATCGCTGATCAATATCAAGTGCCGCTATTAGGACAGCTTCCACTGGCAAGCGCTATCCGTGCACAGGTAGATAAAGGTGAGCCAAGCGTATTGGTAGATGATGAGTTTGCGTTTTACTATCTGAGTATTGCCAAAAATATTGAAACCAATATTAATAAGTTTGCCAAACCGATTAATGATAAGCGTATTTTTTAATGGTTATAGTTTCCTACTAAGAATCACAGCGTTTTTATTTTTAATGGGCTATTGTTTGCTATTATACTAAGTTAGTAGCAAACAATAGCTATTACATAACAAACTGCTTAACTCTTGGTATAAATTTGGCTAGGATGCCGCCATTATGACTCAAAACAATCATCAACCTTTGTCTGATATCTCTAATAAATTGAAACCAGCGGTGCTCGACCAACTAATCCAAAACGGTCAGCCTCATTCTGGTATTTTTGCCCAAGTTAAAAACATCAAATATTTAGATTATCACAGTCACCTTATCTCACAGAAACCTCTGCCCAATTGGCGTAAATACCTAAAAGCCAATCAATTCTGCTTTATTCAAATCATTCAACCACCTTATCGAGTCTGCTTGGCACTGGCGACTATTAAGCTTGCGACCAGTGCTTTTGTTTATCTTTATAATGATGAAACAAACGAGATAGAGGTGTGTGAAGCCTTGCAGCCTTTGACGCTTGATACGCGTTTAGAGGGTAGTTGCTATCAAGGGCAGATGGCATTTAGACATAACAATCTGACATTGACGTTAGATTTTACCCCGCCACAAGTCAACGTTGTGTTAGATAGTCAGTATCTGGCTATTGAAGCAACGTTACAGCGGCAGTCGCAGCCTTTGGCGGTCTGCACACCGACTGGCAGGCGTGGCTGGACTTTTACGCAAAAAGAGCCGCTTACCAAAATCGTAGGTCACTTAGCTATTAAGGCCAATTCAACGTTTAATAATGGACAACAAGTTCAGAAAATATCATTCAATGATGACACTATTGCCAATTTAGATTGGACACTTGGATATATGCGTCATGAGACCAATTGGTTTTGGACATGTATCAATAGCTATTTGCCAGATGGTCGTCATTTCACATTGAACTTATCGATGGGTGTTAATGAAACGGGCACTAGTGAAAATGCGTGCTGGCTAGATGGGCAGATATGTTATTTACCGCCTGTTATGTTTCTTCGTGATGCTCTAAATTTGCCATCCAATCAGCAAGACACTGTTGCTAATAGGTTAGATGACACACCGCAGCCTTGGCATATCTATCATCAAAACCTTGGCTGGAGCAATGTTGATATTGATTTAAGCTTTACCCCTATAACGGTTTATAAGAAGACCGATAACTTTGGTATCGTTGCCAGTATTTTTGAGCAATGGCTTGGTTTTTATAATGGTGAGATTGGAATCAAACAAGAGGTGATTAAGCTTGATAATGTGATGGGACTGGCAGAAGATCATTATGCAAAATGGTAGGCGATTATCATTTTGACCAGAGATTTATTTTAAACGTAGCCAAGCCTATAAATTGAGCGCTCAATTCCGTATAATCGTCGCTATCAAAACACCATTCATATTATAAGTTTTATTTTATATCTGCTAAGGAATAACAATGTCTATCAAGTCTGACCGCTGGATTCGTAAAATGGCTCAAGAACATGGCATGATTGAGCCGTTTGAAGCCGGTCAAGTACGTTTTAATGATGCCGGTGAGCGTTTGGTCAGTTACGGTACCTCAAGCTATGGTTATGATGTACGCTGCGCGCCTGAATTTAAGGTTTTCACCAACGTACATTCAGTAATTGTGGACCCTAAAAACTTTGACGAAAAAAGCTTTATTGATGTCATCGGTGACGAGTGTATTATTCCGCCTAATTCTTTTGCATTGGCTCGTACGATGGAATATTTCCGTATTCCACGCGATGTATTGACTATTTGCCTTGGTAAATCAACCTATGCCCGCTGCGGTATCATTGTCAATGTCACGCCACTTGAGCCTGAGTGGGAAGGGCATGTGACTTTAGAGTTTAGTAATACTACCAATCTTCCTGCGCGTATTTATGCCGGCGAAGGCGTTGCGCAGATGCTGTTTTTCCAAAGTGATGCTGATGATGTCTGTGAGACGAGTTATAAAGATCGCGGCGGTAAATACCAAGGACAGCGCGGTGTGACTTTGCCGAGAACCTAATCGTTTAAGGTTATCATCACTTTTGGGCTGACAATAAAAAAAGCTGAACATATTTAATATGCTCAGCTTTTTTATGCGATATATTTTGTTATTTTAATACTTTTAAACCGGCTTTATTATCACGTTTGGGCTTAGGAGCTGCTACGTTTGTTTTAGAGCTACTACTCGCAACGGCATCGTCTTCAGGCACATAATTGTCATATTCATTGGGATCGAAAAACATCCCTTGAGAGTTCTCTTTGGCGTAGATACCTAGCACTGCTGTGAGCGGTACCCAGATCTCTTGTGATACCCCGCCAAATCGCGCACTAAAATGAATGTAGTCATTCTCCATACTCATATTGCCAGTGGCACGGCTGGCAATATTGAGCACGATACGACCATCTTGCACATGCTCTTTTGGAATTTGAACATTATCGGCGGTTGCATCGACCATCAGATACGGCGTAAGCGCATTGTCTTCTATCCATTGGTACAAGGCACGTACCATATAAGGACGTGTTGGAGTAATAGATGTGGTTTCTTCGCTCATCTTTGGCTTCCTATATTGACGGTATTAAGTAAGGGTTAAAAGGTATCAGCGGCAAAAGATTATTTGCAGAAATTCATTTGCGCTTCATTATTTGTTATTTTAAGGCAGCATTTGACTGTTGTCTAATTAACGCACGCTTTTTTGAAAGCTATCTCGCTCAAAGACCCGTTTTTGATAGTCAAACAGAGGACGACTGATAGCGCGTGGTAGCTCAATGTCCATCTCTTCCAATCGCCACAATAAAGGGGCTAGAAGCACATCACACCAGCCAAACTCATCTGCCATAAAGTAAGACTTGTGCGCAAATAATGGTGATATAGTGATGAGCGAATCGCTCAGCTGTTTTCTAGCCATAACCGCTTGGGCTTTATTGAAGCTGTCTGGATGCATAAGCAATCGCTTACCGAGTGAGAGCCAATCGCGCTGAATACGCCATGCTAACTGGCGAAATTGTGCCCGCTCTTGTGGCGTCTCAGGCAAGAGCTTATTGGCATGATAACGCTCTTCAAGGTACTCAAAGATGACGTTAATCTCATAAAGCGCAATCTCACGCTGCTGTAGGACAGGTAAAGTATGATAAGGGTTCAGCTCAGTCAAATCCTCAGGACGCTCAGAATGCAAACGTGATAAATAATAAGCGAGCTTCTTTTCTTCAAGCAATAGGCGCACCACATGACTGTCGTAGCCGTCATCAGCGTATAAAATTAGCTGACTACTTGGAATGTCATTCGCATCAATCATGAAAGCCTAATGTTAATAGTAAAGCCTGCCATCGTAAACAATGTTGCTGTGTTTATCAAGGTAGCGTACGTAAACACTGTCGCTTAAAAATTTGGCGCTTAGCTTGCTTTTGTGGCTGATTTATAAATGTTTAAAGCATAAAAAAGCACTACCGAAGTAATGCTTTTTTTATACCAATATCTTGCTCGATTATCAATATCGCTTATTTGATATCTTTCCAGAATTCTTTATTAAGCAAGTAAACTGGAATCAGTAACACAAGTAAGAATAAAATCACAAAGAAACCAATCACTTTACGGTCATGACGAACAGGTTCTGCCATCCATGCCATAAAGTTAACCAAGTCACCTACTTCAGATTCGAACTCTTCCTGACTCAGCTCTTCTTGCATGTTATGCAAAACGTGAGGCATTGCCGCATTTGCAAGGACTAAGTTATTAGCACCCCAAGGACGGCTTGGATCTTCGTAAAAAGACAATAGGTAAGTGTAAACCCAATCATCGCCGCGCAGTCTTGTCTCAAGTGACAAATCTGGAGGAGCCGCGCCAAACCATGAGGCTTGTACTTCAGGGTCAATCTCAGCATCGATATGATCACCGATCTGATCGGTCGTCACCATCAAATACTTTTCGACCAACTCAGGTGGAATCTCTAAATCTTTAGCGATGCGTGAGTGACGAACGTACTTGGCTGAGTGACACCCAGCACAGTAGTTCATAAACGTCTTAGCACCGTTTTGTAGTGAGCCCTTATTGGTAAAATCAATAGGCGCTGTACTACAAGCCAAATGCTCTACAATACCCTCAGCATTGGTAAACGTACCGCAGCCACTACCTGCTGCTAGAGCGCTACCAGCAGTCAAAGTTAATGCCGCGCCTAAGCCCAAACCTGCTAGGGATTTAATTAGCGTGCTCATTAGTGACCTCCGGTAACGCGTTCTGGTGGCTGTTTACACTTCTCAATGGCAGTGTAAAACGGCATCAATAAGAAGAACAAGAAATACAATATGGTAAAGATACGAGCCATTATAGTTGCTGTTGGGGTGGTAGGCGTCGCACCTAAATAACCCAATACTAAGAAACTAATAGCAAACACGGTTAAAGCGATTTTAGATAAAATGCCTTTATAACGTATCGAGCGTACTGGCGATCTATCAAGCCAAGGTATTAAGAACAATACGGCAATAGCAGCACCCATCGCAATCACACCACCAAGCTTATCAGGAACGGCACGTAAGATGGCATAGAAAGGCGTGTAGTACCATACCGGTGCAATATGCGCTGGTGTTTTTAGTGAGTTGGCAGTCTCAAAGTTTGGTGGCTCAAGGAAGAAGCCGCCGCCTTCTGGGAAGAAGAACACCACAGCAAAGAATAAGATAAAGAAGACAACAATACCAACCATGTCATGCACAGTGTAGTACGGATGGAATTCGATACCATCTAATGGCACGCCGTTTTTGTCTTTTAGCTTCTTAATGTCAATACCATCAGGGTTATTAGAACCCACATGATGCAGAGCCACTAAATGCATAAAGACTAAGCCCACAAGCACGAGCGGAATCGCAACCACATGCAAGGCAAAGAAGCGGTTTAGGGTGATACCTGAGATGATATAATCACCACGAACCCACTCAGCAAGACCGTCACCAATGACAGGTAAGGCTGCAGGTAAGTTCAAGATAACCTGAGCACCCCAGAATGACATGTTGCCCCAAGGGAGTAGGTAACCGAAGAAACCTTCTGCCATCAATGCTAAGTAAATACCCATACCGATAAGCCAAATCAGCTCACGCGGTTTTTGGTATGAACCATATAGCAAGGCTCTGAACATATGCAGATATACCACTACGAAGAACGCTGACGCGCCGGTCGAGTGCATATAACGGATGAGCCAGCCACCTTTGACATCACGCATGATATATTCAACAGACGCAAATGCCCCTTCGGCACTTGGGTTATACATCATCGTCAGCCAAATACCAGTTACTAACTGATTGACCAGTACCACCATTGATAACACGCCAAAGAAGTACCAAAAGTTAAAGTTTTTTGGTGCATAGTACTTTGACATATGATATTCATAGGTTTCAGTCGCAGGAAAACGCGCGTCCACCCAATGCATTAACTTTTTACCCATGCTCATATTAAGCCTCCCCAATCGTCAAGATGGTACCATCCATGTTGTACTCTGGGATAGGTAAGTTAAGCGGTGCAGGTACGCCACTATAAACGCGACCCGCTAAATCGTATTTAGAGCCATGACATGGGCAGAAAAACCCGCCATACCAGTCATTACCACCTAAATCGGCTGCGCCAACATCAGGACGGTAGTTTGGTGCACAGCCTAAATGTGTACAGACGCCTTCTACTACCAATACTTCTGGCGAGATAGAGCGCTCAGGATTTTTACAGTACTCAGGTTGCAAAGAGGCACTAGAATCAGGGTCAGACAATAATGGCTTTACTGACTCAAGCAGGGTCAGCATCTCTTCAGTGCGCTTAACCACAAAGATGGGTTTGCCACGATATTTGACGACAATCATTTGTCCTGCTTCGATAGAACCAATATCTTGGGTCACTGCTGCACCAGCAGCTTCAGCTTTAGCACTTGGGGTCCAAGAGCGGACAAAAGGTGTTGCCACAGCAGCTACCCCAGCTGCACCAATTACGGCAGTCGAGGCAATCAGAACTCTACGGCGTTGTACGTTAACGCCTTCGGCATGGCTCATTAATACTTCCTCCAGGTGAATGAAATGGGATTATCCCACACTGGGTTTGTGACTTAGAATAGAAACAATTATCAAGCCACGTTAGCTGTGCCTAATTTTGCTAATTGTTGCTATTCTAAGCTATTTTGGTCATAAAATAAATTATTGTGTTAAAAATAAAGCAACCTTAATAGGGCACGTTTTAGCGTTAAACAAAGTGATCAAGACATAACACCTTAATTATCAATGTTTAATAGCAGCTTTATATCAACAAAAATGTTATGGATAATGACCTTATAAATGATAAGGGTATTCGGCAATAGCGAATGATACTTGAAATTACGACAATGTTCACTAACTTTCAGCACATCACTACTTTGTAAGTCGCTGTGACGCTATTATCACCACTTTATATTATAAAGTGATGATAATTACGTGCATAATGACTTAGATTAGCTCTCAAGCGTATTCCAGCGTTCAAGTTTAATCATCATCTCATCTTCAATAGCAAGCAGTCGCTCACTAGCAGCTGTTGCCGCATCAAAATCTTGATTAAACCAAGTACCGTCGGCTAGCTTTTCTTCTAGTTGCATTTGTTCCGCTTCTAAAGCAGCAATCTCTTTTGGTAACGCATCAAGCTCACGCTGGTCATTAAAGTTAAGCTTTTTAGCAGCAGTATTAGGTTTCGCTACTGCCGCTGATTTATTAACAGATTTGCTGTTGGCAGTAGTATTACTATTAGAAGATTTAGCTGCTTTAGAAGCTTCTTCGCGATTCTTTTGTACCAAATACTCTTGATAGCCGCCGACATACTCGCTGACCGTCCCTTTACCATCTTCATCAGTATCAAATACCCAAGTAGAAGTGACGACATTGTCCATAAATGAGCGATCATGGCTAATGAGCAAAATCGTACCACCAAAGCTGGCGACTGATTCTTCTAGTAGCTCAAGTGTCGCCATATCCAAGTCGTTGGTTGGCTCATCGAGTACGAGGATATTTGCAGGTTTTAATAATTGCTTAGCTAGTAGCACGCGGTTACGCTCACCACCTGATAATGCTTTGACAGGCGTACGGGCACGCTCTGGCGCAAATAAGAAATCTTGTAGATAGCTCATAATGTGCGTTTTACGACCGCCGACTTCGACGAAGTCAGAGCCTTCTGAGACGTTTTGCGCCACACTGGCTTCCAAATCTAACTGATCACGCAGCTGGTCAAAGAAAGCAATTTTTAAGTTAGTACCTAATTCAACGCTGCCTGTTTTGATCACATCATCGTCTGACATATCGAGTAGGGCTTTAATAAGCGTGGTTTTACCTGCGCCATTCGGACCGACGATACCGATTTTGTCACCGCGCATGATGGTAGTGCTAAAGTTATCGACCAATACATGGTCATCATATTGTAGGTGTAGATTTTTGACTTTGCAGACCAGCTTGCCGCTTTTCTCGCCTTGACCCATGGTAATATTGACATTACCGACTTGCTCACGGCGGTCACTACGCTCTTCACGCAATGCTTTTAGCTCACGCACACGACCTTCGTTACGGGTACGGCGTGCTTTGATACCTTGGCGAATCCAAACTTCTTCTTGTGCCAATTTTTTATCAAAATTGGCATTATTCTTCTCTTCAGCTAGTAACTGTAGCTCTTTTAGCTCTTGGTAGCGTGCATAGCCACCTTCACCTTGAGTGACGTCATAGCTGGTCAATTGACCGCGATCAAGCTCAATGATACGAGTCGATAATTTATTCACGAACGCTCTATCATGGGTGACGAATAACAATGTCAAACCTTGCCAATCTAATAAAAAGCGCTCAAGCCACTCAATGCTATCAACGTCTAAATGGTTAGTCGGTTCATCGAGAAGCAGTACATCAGGTTTAGTCACTAACGAGCGTGCTAATAAAACACGGCGCTTACGACCACCAGATAGTGACGATAAGTCATCGTCTGGATCGAGACCCATTGTCGTGATAAGACGTGTTGCTTCGCGCTCTAAATCCCAACCATGTACCGCATCGATATCATGCTGCAAGTCTGCCATACGCTCGCAGGCATCCATGTCACCATTGGCACATAAATCAGTTTGCGCATTATAGTTAATCAGCAGCTCGGCAGTGCGTTTGCTGCCACCCATAACGATATCTAAAATTCTACCGCTGGTTTCAGGTACATCCTGCTCGAGCATAGCGACGCGTACACTATTGTTAATAATAACTTCGCCGCTATCAGGCAACAATGTGCCATTAATCAGTTTAAATAAGGTGGATTTGCCTTCGCCATTGCGACCAATTAAGCACACGCGCTCGCCTGAATCGATAGCAAAGTCAATACCATCAAGGACAGGAGCGACGCCAAAGGCTAAGTGAATATCTTTTAAATGTATCAGTGCCATAGAGTATCTTAAGCTTATATAATAGTGAGGTAGGGGTTGTTGCAAAATTTGCAGCAGTATAACATGCTGCCACGTAACTGTAGCGTGCGTAAATAGATTTATCAGCACGATTTTATGACGATTAATTTATGAAGCAATGTAGAACATCTTATCAAGGCTTTAGCCATCGTTAGCCATAGCATCTAGTATTGAGAAAAATATGAATGAAGCAAATCCAAAAAATAACAGTGTATCCAAGCCGCAAATCGACAGCTTAGCCACACAAGCTGATTTACAATTGCAGTTAGTCGAACTGCAGATGAATATGTCTCATCTTGAGTTGACCGTAGAACGCCTTGACGACGTCATTACTCGTCAAGACAAACATATCCAAACGCTACAACGACAATTACAATTTATTTATAAACAAGTTGAAAGCCAAGATGAAGAAGGAGGCGTGGCACCTTTTGACGTTATGGCAGACAGACCACCCCATTATTAACCATAATATGCCATACATAAACAGCGACTAACTGAATTATTTTGAATGAATTTATATATGTATTTTCGGATAAATATACTGTGCAGTGACTATCCAGTCATATTAGAGAAATAATGTTGTTTTAGTGTACTAAAAACATTAGTATCCTTCACCTTAAGTACCGTCTACCTAACAAAGTTCGGGATAGCGGTAAACAACGTGGATGTTTGGAGATACACAATGGGCGCAAATTTTAATCTTAAAACCCTCACGGTAGCTATTGCTACTCTTTCTATTGCTAGTGTTGCGAGTGCGGCAGGTCTTGATCGTTCAGGTCAAGATATCACAGCGTTTTTACAAAATGGTGTATATGCTGAAGCGGTTTATACCTATATTGATGGCGATGTCACTGGCAAAGATTCGTCAGGTAAAGAGATTGATGATATTGCTGAGTCTTATGACTTTTTTCGTTATGGTGTAAAAGCGGATATCAACGACACTTTTAGTGTTGGTGTTTTATATGACGAGCCTTTTGGTGCAGCAGCTGACTATAGTGGTAAGAATGACTTTGTAGATCAAAATCCTCTTTCACCTAGAAATGGTGAAGGTACCAATGTTGAAGTTCGTACTGAAAGCATCACTGGCATTGTTGGCGCAAAACTTGGCGAAAATAAGAACTTCCAGGTATATGGTGGTCCAGTAGCTCAACGTGTGAAAGCCAATGTGAAATTGCGTGGAACTGCTTATAGTATCGCTAATGGTTATAGCACCAATATCAGTGCTGATCAGGACTATGGCTGGTTAGCTGGTGTCGCTTACAGTAAGCCTGAAATTGCCTTACAAGCTGCTCTAACGTATCGTTCAGAAATTGAGCATAATACACAGGCTGCAGAAATCTATCCTTTCGCTCAGAGAGTTGGTCTTTCGCCAAATAGAATCGATAATATTGAGATCACTACCCCTGAATCAGTGAATTTTGATTTCCAAACGGGTATTAATCCTACGATGCTAGCTACAGCAAAAGTACGCTGGGTACCATGGAGTGATTTTGCGATTACACCATCATTATACAATGAGACTAGCCAAAAATTAGCAGGTCAGCCTGGTATTCCTCCTGAAGGTTTAGATTTGGTTAGCTATGATAAAGACCAGTGGCAGGTTGAATTAGGTCTTGCTAAACGTCTAACGCCAGTATTAGCAGTGACCGGTACGGTTGGCTGGGACAGTGGTGCTGGCAATCCAGTTACGTCACTAGGTCCTATTGAAGGTTACTATAGCGCTGGTCTTGGTGCAAAGTATAATTTGACCGACAACTGGGCTATTTCTGCTGGTGGTAAATACCTGTGGTTTGGTGATGCCCAAGGTCAGATACCTAGTAAAACTGTTGTCAGTAACTTTGAAGATAATGATGGCTTTGCTCTTGGTGTAAAATTATCTTATCAAGCCAAGCAAAACTTTAACTAAGCGCTTATGCCTTTACTTTAAATAATACTGTTTTAACAATTTTAAAAGCGATCCTTAAGGGGTCGTTTTTTTATGTATTAAATTAAAAATCTAGAATTACTAACTATTAGATTTAAGTTTGCTAAAATTACAATTTATGAGTTACTTTATGAATATTTGTTTTGTATTTTTGTTCGTTTGCTTTAGGTCTAGATAAATGTACTGAACAGTCATTATTAAGAAATAAAGTGTTTTAAGTGTTGTTTTAGTGTCAAAAAGTGATTACTATTCATTCAGGACGTCGTTTACATAAGTTTATATTTTAAGCAACAATGCCGAATATGAGTTATGAAGATGATTTAACAACTAGGATGTTTGGAGATACCCAATGCGCGCTACTTTTCATTTAAAAACTCTTGCTGTAGCGATAGCTACTCTTTCTATAGCCAGTATGTCTAACGCTGCAGGTCTTGATCGTTCAGGTCAAGATATTACAGCGTTCCTACAAGATGGCACCTATGCTGAGGCCGTCTATACCTACATCGACGCAGACGTTAGTGGCTTTGATAGTGCTAACAATGTCCCTACAAGCAATACCTATGTTAAAGGTAATGCCACTGGTGATATTGCTGAGTCTTATGACTTCTTTCGTTATGGCGTAAAGGCAGACATTAATGATACTTTTAGTGTCGGTATCTTATATGACGAGCCATTTGGTGCTGCTGCCAAATATGAAGGTGATAATAACTTTGTATCAAAAGGTGGCAATGGAGATGAGTCTGCTCGAGAAGTAACTGGTAATCCGTTAGTTAATCAAGCAGCTCTTAACGCAGCTGCTAGAGCTGCAGCAATTAACGCAGCAGCTAACCCGAATGATCCTAATGCTCAAGCTCAAGCTCAAACTCTTGGCGGCGCGGCGCGTATTGTAGCACAACAAGATGCAGATGCAGGTGAAGGCACAGACGTTGAAGTTCGTAGTGAGAATATTACTGCCATTCTTGGAATGAAGTTGGGTGCCACTAAAAGCTTTCAAGTGTATGGTGGTCCAGTAGCACAGCGTGTACGAGCTGATATTAAGTTGCGAGGCCTTGCCTATGGTCCTGCTACTGGTTACAACGCTCATGTAAATCCTGATCAAGATTATGGTTACCTTGCTGGCGTTGCCTTTAGCAAACCTGAGATAGCGTTAAAGGCGGCATTGACTTATCGTTCTGAGATTAAGCATAACACGCAGATTTCAGAGGATTATCCAGTGGTAGGGATAAATGGAGCAGTCAATGAGATGGAGATAACAACACCTAAGTCAGTAAACTTTGATTTCCAAACGGGTATTAATCCTACTACGTTAGCGACGGCAAAAGTACGCTGGGTACCATGGAGCGATTTTGCCATTACTCCTCCAGTATACAATCAAGTCAGTAAACAACGTTTCCCTGAGGGTTTGAATCTGGTTGAGTATGATGACGATCAATGGCAGGTAGAGCTTGGTCTTGCTAAACGCATTGCCCCAGCTTTAGCCATTAGTGGTACAGTTGGTTGGGATAGTGGCGCTGGTGATCCAACGACTTCATTAGGTCCAATTGATGGTTATTACAGTGTTGGTCTAGGTGCTAAGTATAACCTTACAGAGAACTGGGCAGTATCAGCAGGTGGTAAATACTTATGGTTTGGTGATGCTCAAGGTCAACTACCTACAGATAAGATCGTTGGTGACTTCCAAGACAACGATGGTTATGTGGCTGGTGTAAAAATATCTTATCAAGCTAAATAAAACACTATTATAGACAAATAGGTTAGACATGAGAAAGCGATCCATTAAGGGTCGCTTTCTTATATATATGAATCGAGGAAAAACCTAATAGCTATAGAAATAGATAGAAACGGTACGTTAATATTGAGATTTGAATGCTATTTATATAAAGATTTACTACTTGCTATTATTAGGTAGTATAGAGATTTGCAAGAAGTAGCCTAGTGATACTGCATCTATTTAAAAATAAATAGGTAGTAACTTTCAGAGTAATAGACGTAGAGGGTTACTAACTACCTTTTTATCACGCAAATTGATGATATAGAGGCAGTTAGCATTGAAATAACCCAGTGATATTTAATCAAACAATAAAAAACCTCGTTACTATAACAGTAGCGAGGTTTTCTAATTTAACAGCAGTAATTAAAAAGTGCTTATTGATCTAAGTTCATTTCCATTTCTTTAAACTTCGCTGAGACTGAGGCTTTTGGACCCCCTGTCATAATACTTACAGCAAAGATGGCAATAGTACTTAAGATAAAGCCTGGAACGATAGCGTATAACCAGCTATTTAGTGCCATACCATTCATCTGGAAAGGACCATAGATCCATAAGATGACAGTTAATGCACCAACGACCATACCAGCAACCGCACCGTTTCGGTTCATACCGCGCCAGATAAGACTGAAAATAACCAACGGTCCAAATGCCGCACCAAATCCTGCCCAAGCGTTAGAGACCAAACTTAATACAGAGCTTTCAGGATTAGAAGCCAGCAAAATAGCAACGACGGCGACCACGATAACTGAAAGACGACCGACCATTACTTGGCGGGCTTCTGGTGCATCTCTATCAAAAAACAGCTTATACACATCTTTGGTTAGTGAGCTTGATACGACCAATAGCTGTGATGAGATTGTACTCATGATCGCGGCTAAAATAGCGGCTAACAAGAAGCCTGAAACTAATGGCGTGAATAAGAACTGGGTGAATACTAAGAAGATAGTTTCAGGATCATCTAAAGTCATTGCTGTTTTTTGTACATAGGCACGACCTGCAAAACCAGTCATCAATGCACCAATTAGACTTACAATCATCCAGCTCATACCAATGTTACGTGCCGTTGGTATATCTTTGACTGAGCGAATAGCCATAAAGCGTACAATAATATGCGGCTGCCCAAAGTACCCCAAACCCCAAGCCATTAACGAAACAATACCAAGGATCGTCATACCGCTGGTGACATTAAGTAAGCTTGGATCAATGTTCCTGACCGCCTCAGTTGTGGCTGAAATTCCGCCAAGATCAGTAAAGGCTACAACAGGTACGATAACCATCGCAAATAGCATGATAATGCCCTGTACAAAGTCAGTCATTGACACTGCTAAAAAGCCGCCAAATAGAGTATAGGCGACAACCACACCAGCAGTCACCCACAAACCTGTGGTATAAGATAAGTTGAGTGAGCTTTCAAACAGTTTACCACCACCAACTAAGCTAGCTGCTGTATAAACAGTAAAGAATAAAATAATTACAACTGCTGAGATAACACGCAGCATATGCGACTTATCTTCGAATCGATTTGCAAAGTAGTCAGGTAATGTGATGGCATTATCTGCAATCTCAGTGTAAACACGTAAGCGCGGTGCCACGATGATATAGTTTAAAAATGCACCCAATGTCAAACCGAGGGCAATCCAGATACTCACGACGCCATCGGCATACATATAACCCGGTAAACCAAGTAATAGCCAACCGGACATGTCTGATGCGCCAGCGGATAAAGCGGTTACCGCAGGACCGAGACTACGACCACCAAGCATATAGCCTTCGGTATCATTGGCTTGCTTAAAATAAGCATAAACCCCAATCCCGATCATCACTAAGAAATAGGCGCCAAGTGATATCAGCACGCCACTAGAAACTCCGTTCATATAAATAGTCCTTAACCAACGTTGTTGGCTGTCATTATTTTTAACGAGAAAAATTAAGTCTTGCAAGACGATGTTTAGAAACAATATCTAAAGACAAAAAAAGCCATTAAGTAGGACATAATGGCTTTTATTCAATATCTTCTGTTAGTTTTATATGATTGATGCTGTTTTAGGACCAATACTTATCAAACAATGTTGTATAGAAAAGGGCAAATACACTTCTGTGTTAAATGCCATCATCTCTACCACTTGCCAAATATTAATCGCTTATATAACCAATCATTTAAAACCATTAAACCTACTGTTTACTATCATATATTACTAGAGATGTTCAATATATGATTATCAGTGCCAGTTGGGTAAAATTATGTTATAAAAAACGTCAGAGGCATTATAACGTACGAGCGTCATAAATGCTAACTCAGTATCTTTCAGCAAGTAATATTTTAGAAAGTTATTTTATCTTAGCTATCCAACCACACTAGACTAGGAGTTTTTATTGAATAAGGTGCTATTCAATAGGTGCTAGCAAATCTAATAGTGCAGTTACACTGTTTGATTGAGTCAGTTTTGGGTTGATTACCACGCCTAAATGACGCTGTAATTCGATATTATCTGCCATATCAATACGCTCTAAGTCTTGGCTAATCATCGTTTGCGGCAATACTGACCAACCAAGTCCTACAGACACCAGCATCCGAATAGATTCAAGTGGGTTGGTGCTCATGGTGGCATAAGGCTTTAGATTGTGTTTGGCAAATTCAGCCAAGGTAATTTGACTGGTAAAGGTATTGGCAGATGGCAAGATAGCAGGGTAACGTGCCAATTGCTCTAGTGTCACATTAGATTTACTGGCCAAAGGTGATAAGGTGCCAGTCATAAAGTAAAGTGGATCTGACCATAGAGTATGATAGGTTAAACGCTTGTCATAGACGGGTGGCAGGGTCAAAAAGGCTAGAGATAAGTCACCATCAAGTACCGCTTTATGTGCGGTTTCTGAATCGACGAAATGTACCTCTAGCTGTACGGCAGGATAGGCTTGGATAAAATGCTTAAGAACAGGGGCGAGATGGTGTAAGCCTATATGATGGCTAGTACCAATGACAAGTTTGCCGGATACAATATGCTTAGAGTGCTGCAGATTGATTTTAAAGTTTTCGTAGTCTTCAAGCCATCGTTTGGCATGAGGTAGCATCTCACTAGCTGCTTGAGTTGGGACAATACCGCGACCCACCGTATCAAATAAAGTGATATTAAACTCATCTTCTAAGTTTTTGATGCGTTTACTGACCGCAGGCTGAGTAATGAAAAGCTTTTCTGCTGCACCCGAAATACTACCTGTATTCATCACAGTCACGAATGTCGTCAAATTTGTGGTATTCACACCGATGTCCTTAGCTACATAACGAGCTATAAATAAAAGTTGGCTGACCCAATCATAATGTATTAGAAATAAAAGTTTGCAACTATGAAAGAATCATCAATTATTATTATAGGATTAGCCTGCTATAATCACAAGACATCGAAACGTATTTTAGACATATTTATTGTATTTACTTGATAATCTGCGCCATAAATCTTATTTTAGGCATCTATTATCGCAACCATTAGTAATTAACAGATAAAACCATAGCAAACTATGGTCCTAGTACTAGGGTTTTAGTAAATGAGAATAAAGTCATTAGCCACTAAAAAGGATAGCAATATGGCCGGTCAAACGTTATATGACAAACTTTGGAATGCTCACGAAGTCACCAAGCGTGATGATGGTTCGAGCCTGATTTATATCGACCGCCATTTGCTACATGAAGTAACAAGTCCGCAAGCATTTGAGGGTTTGGAATTGGCTAATAGAGCACCGTGGCGTCTGTCGGCTAATATTGCAAGCCCTGACCATAATGTACCGACAGTCACTAAAGAGCGCTCAGAAGGTGTAGCAGGTATCAAGGATAAGGTCTCGCGCTTACAAGTACTGACCTTAGATGAAAACTGCAGCAAATTTGATATCGCTGAGTTTACGATTAATGATGCTCGTCAAGGGATCTTGCATGTCGTCGGTCCTGAGCAAGGCTTGGTATTGCCTGGTATGACAGTTGTTTGCGGCGACTCGCATACTGCCACGCACGGAGCACTTGGCTGCTTAGCACATGGTATCGGTACCTCTGAGGTTGAGCACGTATTGGCAACCCAGTGTTTGATTCAAAAGAAATCAAAGAATATGCAAATCCGCGTCACGGGTGAGCTTGGCGCTGGCGTAACCTCAAAAGATGTGGTGCTTGCTATCATTGCAAAAATCGGTACTGCTGGCGGAACAGGGCATGCGATTGAATTTGCTGGTCAAGTATTTGAAGACATGAGCATGGAAGGTCGTATGACCGTCTGTAATATGGCGATTGAAGCGGGCGCACGCGTGGGTATGGTTGCAGTCGATGATACGACGATTGACTATGTTAAAGGTCGTCCATATGCGCCGAACGAGTCACAATGGCAGCAAGCAGAAGCTTACTGGCGTACTTTTTACTCAGATGATGACGCTGTGTTTGATAGCGTGATTGAGATTGATGGTAGCCAAATTGCACCGCAAGTATCTTGGGGTACCTCGCCTGAGATGGTGGTTGATATCACACAGTCAGTGCCAACGCCTGATCAAGCGATTGATGAAGCACAAGAAGAAGGATGGTTGCGTGCTTATACCTATATGGGTTTGGAGGCGGGTCAAAAAATTACCGATATTCAGCTGGACCGTATCTTTATTGGCTCTTGTACCAACTCACGTATCGAAGATTTGCGTGATGCCGCCGCCGTGATCAAAGGTCGTAAAGTGGCTGATACTATCAAAGAAGCCATCGTCGTTGCGGGCTCTGGTCAAGTGAAGTTGCAGGCAGAAGCAGAAGGCTTAGATGCGTTGTTTACGGATGCAGGCTTTGAATGGCGTGAGCCTGGCTGCTCGATGTGCCTTGCGATGAATGCTGATAAGCTTGAGCCACAAGAGCATTGTGCTTCGACATCCAATCGCAACTTTGAAGGTCGTCAAGGCAATGGTGGTCGTACGCATTTGGTCAGCCCAGCAATGGCAGCGGCAGCAGCATTGGCAGGTCACTTTGTGGATGTGCGAACTTTTTAGTTATTACGCGTCATTTAATAATAAGCACAATATCGATAGGAAATACTATGCAAGCTTATAACACCCAAAAAGGTATCGTTTGCCCACTTGATCGCGCAAACGTTGATACCGACCAGATTATCGCCAAACAGTTTTTGAAGTCTATTAAGCGTACCGGTTTCGGCGTCAATTTATTTGATGACTGGCGTTATCTGGATGAAGGCTATCCGGGTCAAGACAACAGCACACGTATTATCAATCCTGACTTTATTCTGAATAAGCCACGCTATCAGGGTGCTAGCATCTTACTAGCTCGTCGAAATTTTGGCTGCGGCTCTAGCCGTGAACATGCGCCTTGGGCACTTTCAGAGTATGGCTTTCGTACAGTCATCGCCCCAAGCTTTGCTGATATCTTTTATAACAACTGTTTTAAAAATGGCATGCTACCGATTGTATTGGACGAAGAAATCGTTGACACCTTAATGAAAGCAACATTTGCTAACGAAGGTTATGAGCTGACTGCAGATCTTGAGCGTCAGGTGGTCATTACCCCAACTGGCGAAGAGTATGCGTTTGAAGTCGATGACTTTCGTAAGCACTGCCTATTAAATGGTCTTGATGATATCGGACTGACGTTGCAGCAAAGCGATGCTATTAAAGAATACGAGCATAAAATGATGCAAAAAACGCCTTGGATATTTAATGAAGTCAGAGCCTAGTGTTTAATCATGAAATAAAACCGCTAATGGCAAACGATTAATAACGAATATGAATCGCCATAAAAACGAGCTTAACGCTAATACAGCGTTGAGTTATGGCGACTAAGTGGCTAAAATGAACGGTAATCTATTCTTATATTATATATTTCCATCTGATAAATAGTAGCCACCATTATGAATAAAATACGTTTTGCGGTATGGACAAGTACGGCTATTGCCATAACCTTATTATCTGGTTGTCAGGCATTGACAGGCTATCAACAGATAGATAAAGCAGAAAGCGCAAAGGTATGGACGGGTACTATTAAGCCCATTGCTGGCGAGGTAAATATTGCCTGTGTCGGCACCTACCACTGTGAGATTGTAAAGATAGATCGCACGATGGTGATATCGCCTGAAAATCATAAACCTGTGAATGCCACCATGGTGGTTGCGATGAATGCTGTGAGCCAAAACAATAAAACTCGCACAAGAAGTAAGCATTCTCAAGCTGCTATGACGATGGATATGACGCCGCTTATTCATAATAATGCCATTAAGATTGTGCCATTATCAGCGTCTGCTATGCCAAATCTTATTAACTATTATGCTCGGGTCCAACCCGCTAAACGTGAAGTGCACGTTAATTTTTATCCAGAAAATAATCTAGGCTATGTCGAGCGTTTTGCTATGATTCATGACTTTGCTGGCCCAGGCACTTATCAGCTGCGTGCTTATCAAAAAAAGTCTGGCCAGAGCTCCGGTAGCTTGTTAGATACAGCATCGCCAGAGCCTTTATGTGTTGAGCTTTATCAAGGCAATACCGTCCAGCGCCGCTTCTGCAAGCAGATTGGCACTGAGCATCAAGGAGAGTTTGTAGAAGCCAGTATCGTTAAGGCGGCATCAGTGCCATCGAAAGTAAAGGTAAAAGCCAAAGTATAATTATTAAAAGCCTGTCGTTATTAGCTACAAACAAAAGTAAGTATAAAATAAGTCATAGAAATATAAATTTACTCAACCTCAAGGACCAGTATGGCAACGATTTTAACATTAGCGGGCGATGGTATTGGCCCTGAAATCATGACTCAGGCCATTGATGTGCTGAACGCTGTCAATGATAAGTTTGCGTTAGGTTTGAACCTTGAGTCTGGATTGATTGGCGGTGTAGCAGTTGATGCAACAGGTGAACCTTTGCCAGAAGAGACGCTACAACGTGCACGCGCAGCAGATGCAGTGTTATTAGGTGCAGTTGGTGGTCCTAAGTGGGATGGTATCGAACGTAGCAAACGTCCTGAGCGCGGTTTGCTAAAAATCCGTAGTGAGCTTGGTTTGTTTGCCAATCTGCGTGTAGCCAAACTTTATCCGCAGCTTGTGAATGCTTCAAGCATTAAACCTGAGATTATCTCGGGTCTAGACTTGCTGATCGTGCGTGAACTGACTGGTGGTATTTATTTTGGTGAGCCTCGCGGTATTCGTACACTAGAAAATGGTGAGCAGCAAGGCTATAACACTATGGTGTATAGCACCAGCGAAATCAATCGTATCGGCAAAGTTGCTTTTGAATTGGCGCAAACACGCGCGCAAGCAGCAGGAACCGCTGCCAAAGTCTGCTCTATCGACAAAGCCAATGTATTGGAAGTTACTGAGCTTTGGAAACAGACGATGATTGAATTACAGCAGTCAGAATATAGCGATGTGGCGTTATCTCATATGTATGCTGACAATGCTTGTATGCAGCTGATTAAAGACCCTAAACAGTTCGATGTTATGGTCACTGGCAATTTATTCGGCGATATCTTATCTGATGAAGCGGCGATGCTGACAGGCTCTATTGGTATGCTACCATCAGCCAGCCTTGATGAAGCGGGCAAAGGCATGTATGAGCCTTGTCATGGTTCAGCGCCTGATATCGCAGGACAAGATATAGCCAATCCACTAGCGACCATTTTATCGGTCGCTATGATGTTACGTTATACTTTTAAACAAGAAGCAGCAGCACAAGCGATTGAGCAAGCGGTCAGTGAGGTGCTTGATGATGGTTTACGTACGGTTGATATCTTGGATCGTAATGAAGCTGGACTTATACAAGTCGGTTGTCAGCAAATGGGGCAAGCCGTATTGGCAAAATTGATTTAATAGAGATTACTTTATCCTAATCTGAATTTTTGAAAATTTATAATGAAAACCCATAATTTACTAAGCAAGTTGTGGGTTTTTTACTGTTCGCTTTTAGAGAAGATAAGCATTCGCTAATGTTAACGTCTTTAAACAGAAAGCTGCATAAAAGCATTTGTTTTAACACAGATACTGCAGTCTAATGCGCTTATTAACACAATGCTGTTATATGCTCACATGGGAATATGTCACCATAGCTTATCTATAACTGGTTTAGATAAATCAATGTCTACTGGCTCAATCCACATTGTAAAATCAGTCCTATACTAGTCACAGGCTTTTTGACATGGACATATGGTATGTTGAACTAATTATATAATCCTAATTGGGCATTAATGGTAATAATTTTATAATTACTTATAAGTTGTTTGTAATAAAAAATATAACTTAACAAATTGGAGTAATACATGTATCAATTGACCAAAATCAGCACGGCAATCGCAGCGCTTGGTCTATCGACCATTTTATTTATGGGGCAAAGTATTGCAGTAACGAGCGATGTCAAAAATGACACGGTCGAAGGAAGTGCAAAAGGTACTGCCACTAAGAGCACAGAGTCCAATAATACAAATCAAGTAACTAGTAATAACAACGATGTCAGCCCAGTAACCAATGGCGTAAGTCAAAAAGTTGCTGGTAAAAGTAAGACAGCAGTATCGTTGAATAAGTATTTACCGACCATAAAATATACCACTGAAAATCTACCAATGGAGGCGCAAAAGGTAAATGGTGCTACTTGGAAACAAGGTATGAAGAGAAATCGTGATACTACCACTAAGCTGCAAGCTCTATTAAACTGGCATCAAAACGGTGTTGGTGCAGTTGATGGCTATTGGGGAAAGAACTCTCGTAAGGCAATGCAGGCTTTTCAGATGGCAAATGGGTTGGCAGTGACTGATACATTAAATATTGAGACGTGGCAGGCATTGACCAAGAATGATAAGCTTATGGCACAACCGGTATTGGTCAACTATCAGCTCACTGATGCAGATATCAATATAAAAACCACGGTTATTCCAGCAGGAGCAGAAGCCAAAGCCAAGCTTGAAGGGATGTACTATGAAACTGTCATTGAAGGTTTGGCGGAAAAGTTTCATATTAGTGAAAGTTATCTTAAGGCGCTCAATCCTAATGCTAAATTTGCAGTAGGCGAAACCATTACTGTTTACAATCCAGGCACTCCTAATATCAAACCTGTTAGTCGAGTGGTTGCTGATAAGACTACCGAAACATTGTATGCATATGATGATAAAGGCATCTTGGTTGCTAGCTATCCAACCACAGTAGGAAGTACAGCGACGCCATCACCAACAGGTACGCATACAGTTGCAGTTAAGGTACACGAGCCTAATTATACTTATACAGCAGAGAACGGCAGCAAGTCTATTTTACCACCCGGTCCTAACAACCCTGTAGGGTCAGTATGGATTGGACTCAGTAAGCCGTCTTATGGGATTCATGGTTCGCCTGATCCTGCTCGTATCAGTCGTCAGGCATCAGCGGGGTGTATACGTCTAACCAATTGGGATGCGCTTGCATTACTTGGGGTGATACAAAGTGGTGCAACTGTTGAATTTAAATAACGGCTAAATTTTAGACAAAAAAATACCGCTGATATCTAGCGGTATTTTTTATGGTAAAAACCATATTAACTTACTAAAATATGATAGGCAATAATGAGTAGGTTAGCAATATCATTATTATTATCAGTTAAACCACTCAAGCATTATACATATGCTCTTATAACTATCTTAGTAGATAAGAATTTAGTTTTTACCACGATAAGTAATGCGACCTTTAGACAAATCATAAGGTGTCATCTCAACCTTAACTTTATCACCAGTCAAAATTCGGATGTAATGCTTACGCATCTTACCTGAGATGTGCGCAATAATTTCGTGTCCGTTTTCTAAACGAACTTTAAACAAAGTATTTGGAAGGGTGTCAATGACTTCGCCTTCAAATTCAATAATCTCGTCTTTTGCCATAATTTGTATCATCAATCAATTTAAAATAAGCCCATATTATACGTAAGTTAGCAGATTAAAGCAATACGGAACCTGATTTTTACTTGACAGCCTGTAAGTGATATGTATGCCAGATTATATGAATTTAATCAGGAAGGTTGAGCCAAATAGGCGTGAGCGGCGCATCGGGCAGTAAGTTTTGAAAATGCTCAGGATAATAGGCATTAATGAAATACAAGCCATCACCTGAAGCAGTTGGTGGTGCTATTGTCCGATCTTTTTTCGCCAAAATATTTAAGAAGTCAGCCGGTTCTAACTCGTGTCTGCCGATCGCATATAACGTCCCCATTAGGTTTCGCACCATATGGTGCAAAAATCCATCAGCTTGAATATCGAAGACGATAAACTGACCATGAGTAAAAAGATTGGCATGGCTAATATGGCGCACGGGCTGATTAGATTGACAAGCGGCAGCACGGTAGCTACTAAAATCATGTGTACCAACGATATCAGATGCTGCAAGCTGCATGGCTTTTAGGTCAAGCGGCTCGTGAATATGTGTCACTTGATGGTTGAGGATGGCAGGACGCTGAGTTTGATTGAGAGTAACATAACGATAACGACGAGCAATTGCGGCAAAACGCGCATGAAACTCAGCAGGCATCGTCTGAACCCAGCGTAAAGCGATATCATCAGGTAAAAGACTATTTACACCACGCAGCCAATTGTGCGAGGGTCGATAAGCATGAGTAACAAAATGGGCAATCATATTGCCAGCATGAACACTTGAGTCTGTGCGCCCTGCAGCAATCACTTCTACTGTTTCATTGGCAACAGTACTAATGGCGGTCTCTAACGCTTCTTGTACGCCAAATACCTCTCTTTGGCGTTGCCAACCATGATAGTGAGTCCCCAAAAATTCAATAGCAATGGCTAAAGTATAAGTTGGGCGCTTTGCTTCGTTGTTTTCAGTCATGAACATGGTCATTTTGGAACTTATACAGAGTTTGTGAGTGATAGTTTAACGTTTTTTGATACTGGTGGCCGTTTGCTGGACGTTATTTAACCAGCGTTGTCGACGTCGTGCTGGGCTATCGTAGCGTAGCAGTAACCATAGCAAGCGTGCATAAATGGCCGGAATGGTTAAACGACCGCCTGCAACCACTTGATAATCGTATTGCCAACTGCCCGCAGCATAAGTGTCGCTCACACCACCAAACGGCGATTGGCTAGCGCACACTACCATATGACCTTTTTCATAAGCCAGTTGCAAGGCTTCTGCCAACTCTACTGAATAAGGGACGTTGCCAGCGCCATAGCCTAATAAAATAATGCCACAAGGCGGCTGTGATAATAAGGCGCGTAGCTGTTGGTTTAATGCGTCGGTTGCATTGGGCAAGCAGTACAACGCATGAACGTAAGCGTGCTCGGCACGAACTGCAATATCAGCACTAATATCTTGTTGGTCATCAATCCAATGCTGCCGACGAGTATCTGGTAAGCTTTTGACATAACTATTGGCAGGATAAGCCGCTCTAGAGTGACCAGTAAATGCCATAAAGTCATGGCTATGTATTTTTTGTACTGTTTGCGCTGGCCATGATTCGCCGCCGAAGGCAATCTTCACCCCAGATTCACCTGCACTTGCTAGCTTTAACGAGTCAGTAAGGTTGTTCCAAGCATCACTCTGTGCATCTACTTTATAAGAGTGCAGTTCCTCACTATCTAGGAGCGGACGCATACTACCAGTAACGACAATACAAATATCGCTACCTGCAAAGGCTTCTGCTAAGAACGCTCCCAAATAACTGAGTGTATCCGTGCCCGTAATTAACACAAAACGTCTACTGCCTTGTTGATATGCCGATAATAAAAGTTGGTAAAAATGCACAAAATCACTGGGTGTAAACTGACTGCTGTCCTTAATCAGAGTATTGTGAAGCCAAGCAATGGGCGATAGATTAAGCGCATTATCCAATTCTGCCAGTAGTTGCTGCAAAGTTGGCAAAAAAACCTCTGCTGATAGCGGCGCTAATGGACGACCATAACTCCCGAAAGTGCCGCCAGCATAAATAAGTTGAATAGGTGCAGGGATTGTATTTGTCATAGATGAGTGCACTGTATTGGTTTTAAATTGAATAGACGATAGAGCAGAATTATTGAAAGAAAAGAGATAGAAAAAGCACTATTATTATAAATGCAGCGAGTATTCTAAGCGGCTAGAATACTCGCTGTTACACCAGTCATTTTAAGCAGTGCGATCAAGCAATCGTTGTGCTTGCTGCTGCTGTTCACTATTGCCTTTAGCAATGACTTCATTGAGTAGGCGTTTGGCACTATCGTATTCGCCAAGTTGCACGTATTGACCTGCTAAATCTAGCGTAACTTGATTGCTATCTAAAGATTTAACAAAATCAAAATCTGCTGCGAACCGTGACGAAAAATCTTCAATACTGCTAGTGTCGGCTGCAGGAGCTATATCAATAGCATTGTCGATATGAGTATTGGCATATTCGCTATCAACTTCAACTGGCGTGCTTGCTGTTGTAGACTCTGATAAAGATAAAGAATCAAAGTCAAAATCATCGTCTATGACCGTATCATCATCGAACATCAGAGTAGTAGGGGCACTGCTAGAAGCGTCGGACTCATTTTTTGTGCTATTTGTTTCTTCGGCGCTGATACCTTCAATATTTGTATCTTCAATATTTGCGTCTTCGAAACTAAAATCTTCAAAATTATCTTCGACAAGAGAATGCTGAATTTCTATTTGATCTGGCGTCTCATTCGACACATCTTTACTGTGTAAAGATAAGGTCAGATGGTCATCATCTAAATAAGTTGTCTCTGTTGTGACAGGCGCATTATTGATAACGTTATTGGTATCGGCGTCACTGTTTAAATCTAAGACAAAGTCATCTTCTAATGATAGCTCATTTAAGCTGCTGTTAAAACTATCATCGGTAGCCTCATCGGTAGCCTCATCGGTGGGAGTCTCTGTAGATGCAAGACTGTGCTCAGATAATTCAAAATCAAAATCACTGTCAGTAATAGGACTATTATCAGTGTCTATAACCACAGTTGCAGGCGCAAAAATATCTTCATCTACTACATCAAGCGTGGTGACAGGTGCCGAGTTATTACTAGTATGGACAGGTTTATTAGTGCCATCTTCTAAATCACTCAGACTAAAATCAAACGCCTGCTCAATATCATCGAAATTATTATCATCAAAAGCATTCGAAGCTGCTAAGGTTTCATTAGTAGCCTCTGACAAGTCGTTTTTGTATTCAACATTTTGAACCGTATTAGTATCAAGGATTGGACTATTGCTGCTCGCTTTATTGGTCGGTAAATCGAAATCTAAACTTTCAAATCCAGCATCTTCGCTTTTGTCTGCTAACATAGTTTGTTTAGTGACTTGGTTCTGTTCTTCAGTCAGCAAAGCTTTTAACTCATCAGCTTGTGCGATACTTTTGTCATCATTATTTGCTTTGATAGCATCATAGACTTTATTGAAATTCTCAGACTCATCTATCGTGGCATATACCGCAAGGAGCTTGAGAGATAATTGGCTATCATTTGGCTTTTCGCTTAAGCCGCGATTGAGCGTTTCAATCGCTTTATCATAGCGCTGTTGGTCCATAAAACGTTGAGCAATCTCAATATGATCAAACTTTTTCTCATGATTGATAGCTGTTTGAGTAGGCGTACTTCTAGAAGCAGCATGCTTCGATAAGGGCTCAATTTTGCCAGTATTTGTACTCAAATGCTCTGATGGCTTTTGCGCTTTGTTTTTGCGCATGACCAAGACCGCAACGAGTAAAATAACCACCAATCCGGCGATGATATATAGCATATTGTCCATAGTTACTCCCACGCCTACGATCAGAGCTGCTTGCATTGATCTGTTAGGCAATTATTGATTGCGTAATTTTTTGAGACGAGCTTGCAGCTCAGCCAGTTTTTGATTTTGTAATTGTAATTTGCGAGTATAGCTCTCAAGCGTACCACTAGTTTTTGATAACTGCTGCGCTTGCGATGCGGTACTTTGTCTTGATGATTTAAGCAGGTCTAACACTTCCATGCTAAGTCCGTTACCCGTTGCCATGCCTGCTTTGGTTTTAGTGCCATCTGCGCTGCCTTCATGACCAGGAGCAAGGACAGAAAACTGCGCCTTTGGTAAAAATTGAGTCTTAGTGGTCGCCGGCTTTTCAGTATGTTTTGTTGCTTGCGTATTGGCACCTTTGGACACAGGATTTGATGCAGTTGGTTTTTTTGCGACAGGTGTATTGGCGCTTCTATATTGCCTTTGAGCACTGATAGCAGCTTCAAGTTTTTGCTGTGAAGGTAGCGCATCATAATTAGGTAAACTCAACTGTGCATCTGCTTTTAATTGATTGGCGTTTCTATTGATAAAAGCGTCAGGATTTTGCGTCTGAATTTCTTTCATAACGGTTTGAACGTCGATATTGTTCTTCTCTGCGATTTGCTGTGCAATCACCCACAAGTTGTCGTTACGCTGCACGGTATAATTGATCTCGCTACTAGCTGACTTATCTGATACTTGGCTTGAAGTGTTTTTTGCTGCGGCCGACGTTTTAGGCGTCACTGCTTTCTGCCAGGCATTCGAGTTAGGGTGCACATCATTATTGAAAGGGGCTGTAGCGACCATATTATTACTATCATTTGGGATAATAGCTTTATTTTTATTGGTGAAAGCTGCTTCATTCGGAATCAGGGTTTTGAGCGCCATAGAACTAGCAACCATCATATCTGTATTGCTTTGACTCTTCGGCTGTATCTGACGAGTAATTTGTATGTTTAAAATATCGAGCTGTTTATCAGTCTCGCTAGTAGCAGAAAGCGTACTATTTGATGAGACGGTTAAAGCTGTATTATTATCATTATTTGCGCCCGCCATGACACTATCGTTTTTTATATCAATAGGATTATTTAATCGACCGTTTTCTAAACGGCTAGGCGCATAGGTTGTGATATTGCTTTGTGTCGTTGTTGCAAATGCTTTTGGTAAGCCAGAGGGTATAGCTGTTGCTTGAAGGCTTGGTACTTGTGAGCTTGAAGCTTGGATACTTGGCGTTTGAATAACAGGTACTCGTATATTCGGCGATTGAACATTGCGCTCGGGTAATGTTGCAGCCTTTAGTGTAGGTTTCGATGAACCAGATGATAATAAAGGTGGCGGTGCACCATTTCTAACCGTCAATGGCTGCGCGTTAGTTGTAGAAACCACGGGTAAGTTAGGATTTTTTGCGCCTGTTACAATATTTTTAGAAGTCGCAATCGGTAAGCTGTCATTAAGTGGCATCAGTAATGTTTTTGGAATAACATTACGCTGATTGCCATCATTAATTGCTAGAACCACATCGGCAAAGGGTTTGGACATAGGCTTGGTGGTGGTAATAAAAACTTGACCACTTGTAGCTGAAGTCGGATGAAAGCGTACGATCATGGAATCAGTTGGGGTTAGACCCATTTGCTGATAAATGGCAGAATTTGCCAAACTGGCTGAAAAGTCAGTGTTTTCAATATCAGTGACCATAATACTGGCAACTAAAGGTTCATGCTGAGCTGAAATAACAACTGTTTTGCCGATAGTCGCTGCTTGGGCGCTAGATATTAAGGCTGCATAACTTATTGAATAAAACAATGCCATCGATACTGCGCGATGTATGCTAGTCAAGCGGTAAGATAAATGACAAGACATATGCAGCCCTTTGGAGTAAAAGTTGTCTGTGTTGTTATAACAAAATACTGTTTAGTTTACCAGTTTATTCCACTGCTGTTGTGACCAATAGTTCAATTGTATGTTTAATATTTACACACATCAGTCAACTTTTTTATCAAGCAGCATGGCATCACCATAACTAAAAAACCGATACTCGGATTCGATTGCATGTTGATAAGCTTCTTCGATAGATTTTTTTGTGGCAAATGCGGACACTAGCATCAGCAACGTAGACTTTGGCAAGTGAAAATTGGTCAGTAGCTTATCTACGACGCCAAACTCAAAACCGGGATATATAAAAATCTCTGTATCACCTGCCCAGCCAGAAAGTGGCTGTCCATCAACTGCGGTTTGTTGGTAAGCCGTTTCAAGGACACGTGTGACAGTAGTCCCGATAGCAATGACTTGCTTGCCATTGGCATGGGTCTGATTGATAAGGTCGGCAGTGGCTTGAGGCAGGTGTGCATATTCGCTATGCATCGTATGATTCAGCAGGTTCTCTGTTTTTACCGGAGCAAAAGTACCTGCGCCGACATGCAGTGTAACAAAAGCGGTTTGAATACCTTTTGCCGCCAGCTTTTCTAATACAATATCGTCAAAATGTAAGCTTGCTGTCGGGGCAGCGACGCTGGCAAGCTTAGCAGGGTCATGAAAAACAGTCTGATAGCGAGTATTGTCGGTCGCATCGGCATGGCGTTCGAAATAGGGTGGAATAGGCAGCTCACCATATAGCTCTAAATCAGGCAGAATGGGCGTATCAAAAGCCAAGATAAATAAGTTCTCTTGGCGTCCAATCATGACACCAGTCATATGACCATCAGCAAGTACAAGACCTTGTCCAAGCTTCAACGCTTTACTGGCTTTAACATGACAAAGAGCGATATGCTTTTTTGCAATAACTTTCATGTCTATGATGTCAGAATTTGACGTTATTGCGTCTAGATCCGCGCTATTTAAATCCGATAGAGAGACTAAACGCTCTATTAATACTTCAATCTTTCCACCGGTATCTTTTTGACCAAATAAGCGCGCTTTCATTACCTTGGTATCGTTAAAAACAATCAAGTCGCCTGCATTAAGCAATTCTGGCAACTCAGAAAATAGCTTATCTTCAACTTCAACCTGACGATTAACATTGTTAGCAGGCAAATAAAGTAGCTTTGACGCGGAGCGCTGTGCCAATGGATAACGGGCAATCAGCTGGTCTGGCAGTTCATAATCATAATCATCAACACTTAGATACTCTAAAATATCGTCATTATGACTGGCAGTAATTTCAGAGTTATTATTTAAGGTTTGAGGTTCAGAATCAGTCATAAGAAAGTCTTTCGATAGGTGGGAATTTTGAGAGCAATTGTAGCAGAAATGAGGATATGAAAGAATGTTTTACTAAGCAGGACTTTTTTATTTACCTCTAAATATAAATAAAATAGCCTAAGTAAAAAATTGAGATATTTGTTTAGGAAAACTCTCTAAAGAATTCAGGCGAAAAATCATTCAAATAAATTTAATTGTGGCGTGACTTGCGTTGCAGATGTCAGTGAGGAAAATGTCACACCAACCAATCGAATAGGAAGAGTACGCGGAATGTCCAAAAATAGCTTATCTAACCAAAAGTGAGAGGATTCTGCGCTATCAAATGCCGTCGATAAGGTGTGCGAGCGCGTGACTTGAGTAAAATCTGAGTATTTGACCTTTAGAGTAATAGTATAGGCAATAAGCTGTTTTTTGTGCAGCTGACTAAAGGCATCAGCATTTTGTTCATAGACTTGTATTTTTAGTTCATTATCATCCGTTAAGTTTTCTCTAAACGTAGTCTCAGAGCCAACCGATTTGTGTGTACGCTCAGACTTGACCGCACGCTCATCACGTCCATGAGCGATATCATGATAAAACTGTCCACGCTTACCGAACTCATTGATTAGTATGGCAGCTGGCGTGCGCCGAAGGTCAGCGCCGTTACTAACACCCATTGCATGCAGGCGTTTGGCCGTTGCCTTACCAATACCGTGGAAGCGTTCAATAGGCAAAGCGCTGATAAAGGCATCAGCATCCGCTGGCGTGATGACCGCTGTGCCATTAGGTTTATTAATATCAGAGGCAATTTTCGCCAGCATTTTATTAAATGAGACACCGGCAGAGGCATTTAGACCCGTTTGTTCTAAAATCTGCGCTCGTAACCAATTTGCCATTAATGTGGCTGAGCCTTGATGAACAGACAATCCAGTAACATCCAAATAGGCTTCATCTAATGATAACGGCTCAACATGTGGGGTCAGACTGTGCATGATACGACGTATCTCAACACTAACAGCACGGTAAACATCAAAGCGCGGCGGTACAAATATCACGTCAGGACAGCGCTTTCTGGCTTCATAGCATGACATGGCGGAGCGTACGCCAAACTTACGAACTTCGTAACTGGCAGCAGCAACCACGCCGCGACCATTGGGATCGCCGCCAACCACCAATGGCTTGCCACGCAGCTCAGGAAAATCACGCTGTTCTACACTGGCATAAAAAGCATCCATATCGATATGAATGATTTTGCGAAGGTTAGATTGGCTAACGTCAGGTTTAGTGTTTGTTGTTGTAACATGTATTGTCATAAAACTATTTTACCTGATTTTTCGCACTGATTTTGGTCTCTAATACTCACTCAAAAAGTGAGAAGTGTTACATAGATTGATAAAAAACAAGATTTTCATTAGGGTTTTTAACTACTGAAAACTATTCTAAAAATTTAATATCGATAGTGCATCATCATCGTTCATGTAATCGATAATATTCAAAGAACTATTAGATTATAAAATGCCAAATCTGATAAATATGCATAATAATTAGTAGTATTTTTAAATGTACTGACCGTTCATATTCATATCTTGACCATTCATCGGAAATACTATATCTGGTTGTTACACTTTTGCTTGCATAGCGTTACAATAAGATAGCTAGGATACAAAGCGTTTATAGATATAGAGCAAGAAAGGTAAATCATCGTTAAATATAGGCATAATGTTTAATGGGTACAGATGAGTAGCAAATGGACTTGCATCGCTTATATCAAGCTCATCACTTTAGCAACGATAAAGATCATTAATAAATATCAGTATAGAAAACCCTATATTTCATGACGAATAGCTCAAACTATGGTGAGAGAAGTTAAGGAGCTGGGTATGAATAATGAGTTGAGAGGAAGTGATTTAACACGCGCATTGCTTGCACGAGGCGACAAACAAATATGGTGCGCAGTCGATGATGACAGTGATGAACAAGCGATGATGGATCATTGTGGTAACGATTTTACCGCTTATATTGTCGAATTTAAAGATGGCTGTTTTTACTGTAATTGTGGTACGGCTTGGCTGTTCGCAGTACCTATAAAAACAGTG
Source organism: Psychrobacter sp. G (assembly GCF_000418305.1). Lineage (NCBI taxonomy): Bacteria > Pseudomonadati > Pseudomonadota > Gammaproteobacteria > Moraxellales > Moraxellaceae > Psychrobacter > Psychrobacter sp. G. The sequence continues at coordinate 1,896,702 of NC_021661.1, read as the reverse complement.
GCTGCAACACAATCTGATATGAATATTTGAATAGCCTACTTTCCATACTTTAAGTTAGAGAGTATAAATGGCAATAGCACCACTATATTTTCAGAAAAAAGCCTCCTAAATCGGAGGCTTTTTTGCAGCTTATATCAAGCATTTGGTGCATCAGGCTGCACCATAGGGTCAGCGTCGGCAAAAGCCTTTAATGTTCGACAGTGGGCGTCGATCGCAACGATATTTGGATAAGCACTGAGATCTACCTTGAAGCGTTCGGCAGAAGAGATCTGCGGAATCAGATAACAATCTGCAAAAGTAGGGCTGTCGCCATAGCAGAATTTACCGCGTGTTTTGTCTTGTGCCAAGCGTTTTTCGAGAGCGTCAAAACCTTCACTCATCCAGCGATGGCACCAAGCCATGACTTGATCTTCAGCTACTGATAGTTCATTACGCAGATACTGCAAAATACGTCGGTTATTTAGCGGATGGATATCGCAGCCAATCATAGCGCTCAAAGCCCGTACTTGCATGCGACCTGCTGCGTCTTTGGGCAACAGAGGATGCTCAGGATATACCTCTTCTAACCACTCCAAAATAGCAGGACTTTGATACAACCATAAATCATTTACTTGTACGACGGGTACCAAGCCTTGAGGATTAATAGATTGAAAGACGGCTTCTAATTGCTCATCTTTTGCTAAATTAACCGCAATGTAATCGTAATCTAACTGCTTTAAATTCATTGCGATACGTGTACGGTAAGAGGTGCTACTGCGAAAGTAGCCATAAAGTGTCATCATAAGGTATTCCTTTTATTATGCTGTGTTGTGAGTAAAATAAAGGGTTATAATTACTGAGCTTACTAATGTCTTAAAGAGTAAAAGATACCTATTATGACATTAAGTCTTTATTTCAATTTTCTAATATTGTATTGATAACGCATTCAGTTAATCATTCACAGAGTAAACCATGCCAGCAGCTGAAAACCTGATAGAAAATCTTCCTACGATGAATAAAAACCAAGGCGGCGTACAATCGCTTGAGATTGGGCTGTCGGTATTAGATGTGCTCATCGATTGTAACGAGCCGATGATGCTAAAGGATATTGCACAAGCCATGCAAATGCATCCAGCAAAGTGCCACCGTTATTTGGTCAGTCTTATTCGTAAACACTATGCTCGCCAGCTCAGTGATGGACGTTATGGACTTGGTGATAGAGTTCATGCAATGGGCGCGCTAGGAGCAGTAGGTCATAGTGGGTTTAATCAAAATAATATCTTGGATCGTCTGACGCATATTGCTAATGAGATCAAAGACACGCTTAATTGCGGTGTACAAATCGCTAAATGGTTTAGCGAAGGTCCTATTATCATTCAATCTGTTGAACCAGATAGCGCTATTAGTATTATTACTCGCATCGGATCGCGTATGCCGCTGACTACATCTGCGACAGGTCATTTGTTTGCAAGCTATCAGCCAGATACCATTATCAAACCCTTGGTCATCGCAGAATGGCAGGCGAAGCAAGAGCCAGCAATAACAGAAAAATGGCAACATTTTAACCAGTTGCGAGCGAAAGTTCGAACCCAAGGCTATGCGACTGTTACTGGTGATATGTTAATGGGGATTAATGCGATTACTATTCCCGTTATCATACCGCAGCTATCAACCACTGCGAATCTATATGACAAAGACAAACTATCTGTTGAAAGTTTGTCTTTGGAGTATGCCATTACTATCATTGGTACCACAGAGCAGTTGCCTATGAGTGAGCAGCATAATGTGGTCGAACAAATATTAGCAATTGCACAGCGTTATCAAATAGTGTAGCTCGTAAAATAGCTAAAACTTATCTTAGCTATTTTATAAAGAATAATCTAAACGCTAAAAAATATTACTCACCGGCAGGCGCGACTTCTCGTGCTTCAGCCAGCTCCTCTGCATGTAAAAACTGAGTATGAGCGGGTGCGCGTTTGGTACGTGACCATTCGTCCAGCATCTCATATTTCATCTCTTCAGTAATCATCGAAACTTTTTCTTCTGAGGTAATATCATCGTAAGTAAGCTCCATACGATGTCCATTTGGATCGAAGAAATAGATAGAATGAAAGATGCCATGATTCGTCACACCGACCACGTCGATGCCGTTTTCTTCCAAATGCTTTTTAGCTGCCATTAAGGCATCACGGTCTTTTACCTTCATCGCTAGATGTTGTACCCAGCTTGGCGTATTAGGGTCAAAGCCCATTTCAGGCTGATTAGGCACTTCAAAAAATGCCAATACATTGCCATTGCCCGCATCTAAAAACACATGCATATAAGGGTCAAAGGCTTTGGTCGAAGGTACATGATCCTCAGCGAAGGCTAGGATGAAATCCATATTCAGATATTTTTTATACCATTCCACGGTTTCTTTAGCGTCTTTGCAGCGATAGGCCACATGATGGATTTTTTCAATTTTAAAACTCATATCAAACTCCTTTTGATAGGACGTACAATTTGTATCAATCGGTTGGCTGTTAGTAATTATGAATATAAGTCATTAACCCCTAACAGCGTAACGCTATCGTTTGCACGCCTTTTTATACATAAACGTTTACTATATACAGGTCAACAAATAAGTACTATTTGTCAAAATCGAAGGTAAGGGCAGGCAATACTTTGCCGCGTACTTCACCAAAGCCAACACGAATACCGTCTTTTTCGCTATAGCCTTTCATGATGACCGTGTCACCATCTTCGATAAAGCTGCGTGTCTCACCGCCTTGGAGGGTGACAGGTTTGGTTGCATTCCACGCAATCTCTAACATCGAGCCATAAGAATCAGGCGTCGGTCCTGAGATAGTCCCTGAACCCATCATATCGCCCACTTCTACTTTACAGCCAGTAATAGTATGGTGAGTCAACTGCTGCGCCATTGACCAGTACATATATTTAAAATTGGTTTCGCAAACCACCGTTGCTTCTTCAGCATTTTCTGGCAATAGTTCTACTGATAAATGGATATCGTAACTATTATTACTGTCTTTTTCGTTCAGATAAGCAAGCGGCTTTGGTTCTTGCGTTGGGCATGGCATCTTGAACGGTGCCAAAGCTTCCATCGTCACAATCCATGGGGATACTTCAGAGGCAAAAGTTTTGGCGTTAAATGGACCTAATGGCACGTATTCCCATTTTTGAATATCACGAGCTGACCAATCGTTCAGCAAAACCATACCGAAAATATGATCAATAGCATTATCTACGGCAATCGGTTGACCAATATTATTACCTTTGCCAACGACAAATGCCGTTTCAAGCTCAAAGTCCAGACGCTTACAAGGTGAGAAAATAGGGCGGTCATCGGCATTGGGTTTTAGCTGACCCGATGGACGTATCACATCTGTACCACTGACGATGACGGTGCTGGCGCGTCCGTTATAGCCTACTGGCATCTCAGTCCAGTTAGGCAGTAAGGCATTACTTGGGTCACGGAACATAGTACCGACGTTGGTTGCGTGTTCTTTAGACGAATAGAAATCGGTAAAGCCGGGCACTTGAACCGGCAGATGCATAGTGACATCTGATTGTTGAAATAGGGCTTTTTGCTGCAAATCGGCGTTGTCACGTAAAGTATCACAATCACTAGAGAGTAGCGTTTGAATCGTTTTACGCGCTTTGCTCCAATTGTCTCGACCAGAATCAATAAAGGCATTTAACGTGTTTTGACCGAAATATGAACCACCGTCTAAACCCAATAACCCTTCAGATTCAAGTACGGATAAATCCAATACGTGCTCGCCGATAGCGATACCAGCGCGACGTTTGCCGTCGGTGCTCTCACTAAAAATGCCATAAGGCAGGTTATGAATAGAGAAGTCAGAATCGGTTGCGATATCGAGGAAAGATGATAGGTTTTTGTCAATCGTTGACATGATCGGCTCCTTGCTAAAGCGAATATTAAATTACGTTATAATTAACTACTTACGTATAATGTAATTTATAGCGTAATCGATTGCAAGTTTTTTTATGTGCTCGTTCTATAAATTGATTAAGTTTTGACTGAGACTAAAAGCTATAGTCAGTGAAAAGTCATATCGACACATTAGGTACTGCTGGTATCAATTTTTCTTGCTTGCTGTGCCCATGCAGACAGAGGCTGCAAAAAATTTGTACCAGCAGTACCGTAGCGTTTTGACTATATTTGCCTTTTTTGCTAAAAATATCACCATTACGAAATCCAACGCATGAAAAAAGGCTAAGTAACGATACTTAGCCTTTGTTTATATTTTAATAAAAGCGATTAGGGAATTAATCTTTTAAAACGTCAACCATTGCATTGGCAACATAGTCGATATTGGTACTGTTTAAGCCGGCAACACACATACGTGAGTTCGATACCATATAGATACCATACTTGCTTTGTAGCTGAGCAACTTGTTCAGGCGTTAGACCTGTAAAGCTAAACATACCGTTTTGTGCGGTCAAGTAATCAAAGCTACGACCTGGGATTTTTTCTTCTAATACTGATTTGAGTTTGGTACGCATAGATTTGATACGGTCACGCATCGCATATACTTCGCCAACCCATTGCTCATGTAGCGCTTCGTCGTTCATAACGATATCAACCACACGACCACCATGTGATGGCGGGCTTGAGTAGATACGACGTACCGTAGAGTTCAGCTGACCAAAGACGCGATCAGTTTCATCTACCGTTGGGCAAACAACTGATAGACCACCGACACGCTCGCCATATAGCGATAAGTTTTTAGAGAATGAGTTACTCACAAACAATGGCAGACCCATATCGACGGCTTTACGAATGGCGTAAGCATCGCTGTCCATATCTTCGCCAAAGCCTTGATAAGCGATGTCCATAAACGGAATCAGCTCGCGCGCTTGAATGACGTTTAGGACTTGATCCCATTGCTCACGAGTCAAATCAACACCCGTTGGGTTATGACAGCAAGGATGAAGCAGCAGAACATCATCTTTATTCAATGTCTCAAAAAACGCGATCATCTCATCAAATTTGATGCCACCAGTAGCAGTATCGTAGTACGGGTATTTACCGACTTCGACGTCAGACCCTTCAAAGATCGCAATGTGATTGCCCCATGTAGGGTCGCTCACGTAACACTTAGACTGCGGGAACCATTCGTGGATGAATTCTGCGCCGACTTTTAGTGCACCAGAACCACCAATGGTCGCGATAGTAGCCACTAAGCCATCTTGTAAAATCTGAGCGTCTTTACCAAACAGCAATTCTTGACAGCCTTTGCGATGTCCTGGTAAACCTGCCATTGGTAAGTACGGACGCGGCGAGATAGGGTCAGCAATACGTTGTTCAGCGGTTTTTACACACTCAAGTACTGGCATTTTGCCATCTTCGTCATAATAGACACCGACACCCAAATTGACTTTATCTGGGTTGTTATCGGCTGCAAATTTGTCCATCAATCCTAAGATTGGGTCACCGGCATAGTAATCGATACGTTCAAACATGTGTTTTCCTTACAAGGGATATAAGTACAAAGGTATAAGTTGAGGCGCTAAAAAGCATAAACCAGTTTGGGCATTAACTCAATGTTAGATTCCATTATCCCCACCAATTCATGCAGTTTTTTGCCTAGTGATGCCATTTTTCTTGAATCATGGTTTAAATTGCTTTGATAAAGGGTATAAAGTTGCCTATTAAATATTTTGTAAATCATCAAAATGGCTCGCAAAGTAGCCCTGCAAAAAATGCTTAAAAGCAATGCTGGCTGGTGATAAAGCGCGTGAAGAGCGTTGGTAAATAAAAAATCGGCGCATTTTGACAGGTTGCGTCAAAGGTCGCATCTGCAAACCATTAGCGCTGACCCAGTCTATCACCTCCGGCATATAAGGCAGACACAAGGTAATGCCAAAGCCTTGACGGGTCATCTCGAGCGCCGTCGACATAAAATTTACTTTATAGCGTGCTTGTTGTATGTGGTTTGCGATTCGCTCATCAAGCTCTGCGGTCACTTGCTCAATAAATGGACCTTGCAGGGTAATGAGCGGCGTATCAATCAAATCCTGCCAAACAATCTCAGATTTACGTGCCAGCGCATGACTATCAGGCATGACCACACAGAATGGCAGCTGATATAACAAATCGGCGCTGATGTCATCTTCAGCGTCCATAAATTCAAGCTCAGTGCCCACGCCCAAATCCACCTCAATGTTTTGAATGTGTTCTAAGACATTTTCTGCTGAGCAATCGAGCAAAGACACGCTAATCTCAGGATATTCTTTGGCAAACTGAGCGATAACCGCTGGCATAGAGGAGGCCGCAAACTGTGATACAGCGAGCCTGACCTGACCTTGCGCTAAGCTCGTTAAGCTACTGGCTTCATTTTCAAACAGCTGCATCTCATTTAAGATGCGCCGAGCTTGCGGCAATAGATGCCGTCCAACTGCCGACAACGACAGCTGGCGTGTAGTGCGATCAAACAACACAATGCCAAGGCTAGATTCAAGCTCTTTTATCAATCCACTAACGGCAGATTGGGTCAAATGCATCTGGTCGCTGGCACGAGTAAAGCTGCCGTTGTCAGCGACTTTGATAAAAGCGGTAAGTTGGCGAATGCTGATATTCATAAGTAAACCTGATAAATAAATCAAAAAATACGATTAGTCTTATAAATCAAGCTAATCTAATATAAATGAATCGTCAATAGGAATGATTGATGAAACTTATTTTTTGCTAATTTTTAGCGCTTTATACCACCAATTGCAATTAAGGATGATGACAATGGCAGATTTATTTGACAACCCTATGGGTCTACAAGGCTTCGATTTTGTTGAGTTCGTCTCACAAGAGCCTGAGCTTGTCGAAGAGCTGTTTCGCAACCTTGGCTTTACTCATGTCGCCAATCACCGCTCAAAAGATGTTGCCTTGTTTCGTCAAGGAGACATCAACCTTATCTTAAACCGTGAGCCAAAAAGCCATGGTAGCTACTTTCTAGGTGAGCATGGTGCCGGCGCTTGCAGCATGGGTTTTCGTGTAAAAAATGCCCAGCAAGCTTATGATTTAGCGATCGAAAACGGTGCTGAGCCAGTCGATGTCAAAACAGGGGTGATGGAGTTACGTCTGCCAGCGATCAAAGGTATCGGCGGCTCGCTCATTTATCTTATCGACCGCTTTACCGCTGGTAACTCTATTTATGACATCGACTTTGAATATCTGCCTGATGTTGATAAGCATCCAAAAGGCTTTGGCTTCAAAGTCATCGATCATCTAACGCATAACGTCTACCGTGGGCGCATGGCTTACTGGGCTGACTTCTACGAGCGTATCTTTAACTTCCGTGAAATCCGCTACTTCGATATCAAAGGTGAATATACTGGTTTGACCAGTAAAGCGATGACTGCACCTGATGGCAAAATTCGTATCCCATTGAACGAAGAGTCAAAGCAGGGCGGCGGTCAGATCGAAGAGTACTTGATGCAATTTAATGGCGAAGGTATCCAGCATATCGCGCTATTGAGTGATGACCTATTGTCTAGCATCGACAAATTGCGAGAGATGGGCATTCCGCTTATGACGGCACCAAATGATACTTATTATAAGATGCTTGATGAGCGTCTACCAGGTCATGGCGAGAATATCTCTGAGCTACAGATGCGCGGCATCTTGTTAGATGGTACAACTGAAGGCGATGTTCCGCGTCTGCTACTACAGATTTTCTCTGAAACCATCTTAGGTAGCCCAGTATTCTTTGAGTTTATCCAGCGTAAAGGCGATTACGAAGAGGGCTTCGGCGAAGGTAACTTTAAAGCATTGTTTGAATCTATCGAGCGCGACCAAGTACGCCGCGGTATGGTTGGTCAGACAGAGATAGAGACAGAAGCGCCATAATTTTCAGAGATTTCTTAAGAGTGCCTTTAAAAAAGCACTTTTAAACAAGTATCAAAAGGGCAAGATGAAAGGGGTTTATCTTGTCCTTATTACCTTTGTTACTCTGCTATTAATAATAAACGTTAAAAGCGAGGCAGATAAAGTGAATAAAGCAAATGACTGATACCAAGGTATTGGACTCATTGCAATATAAGGAAACTAGGCATGGAAAGCCGTCACCAGACAACTGCGTACATAAAGCCTCTCAGTAGCAATTCGTTAAGCACTGAAGCTTCTACTCATCATTTAACTCAGAAGAAGCACCCTTACGTATCGCGTCAGCCAGACGATCATGGTCATATTCATTATAGTGACGATGAAAACGCGATGTGGCAAGCACTGCTTGAACGTCAAGCCAAGCAAATACCCAATCGTGCCAGTTCAGCCTATCTTGAGGGTTTAGAGAAACTCAAGCTACCAGCAACGCATATTCCGCAACTACAAGATATTGATGAAGTATTGCAAGCCAGTACTGGTTGGCAAACCGCTGCTGTACCAGCGTTAATAAGCTTCGGTAAATTCTTCAAACTCTTAGCTAATAAACGCTTTCCGGTTGCGACCTTTATCCGCCGCTTTGATGATATGGACTATATCGAAGAGCCAGATATTTTTCATGAAATCGTCGGGCATTGTCCGCTGCTGACCCATCCTGCTTTTGCAACTTTTAATGAGACTTATGGCAAGCTTGGTCTCAATGCGACTAAGCAAGAACGTCTTTATTTAGCACGCCTGTATTGGTTCACCATCGAATTTGGTCTAATGGGCGCGACCAAAGAAACCCGCAAGATTTATGGTGGCGGCATTTTAAGCTCACCGTCTGAAACCATCTATGCCCTAAGCGATGATCCGGACTGTCGTGCGTTTGATTTGATTGACGTATTGCGCACTCCTTACCGTATTGATCAAATTCAGCCTATCTATTATGCAATTGACGATTTGGATATGTTATTTGATATCGTGAATAGCGACATTATGGGCGCTGTAAAAAAGGCGATGAGTTTAGGAATGTTTGAGCCAACATATGCTATCAAAACCGCTTAATAGACAGTGCATTTTTTATAAGTAATAAAGGAACCAACGTCAACACGGACGTACATTCATTAAAAAACTAATAGTTAATATAAAAGGATATTATCATGACGACATTATCACAAGCCAGCTGTGAAGCCTGCCGTATTGGCGCACCGACAGTCAGCGACAGCGAAGCAACAGAGTTATTACAACAAATACCAGAGTGGACGTTGATTGAAATCGATGGCATCAAGCAATTACAGCGTCAATATAAATTTAAGAATTTCGTTTTAGCAATGGCATTTGCCAATGAGCTTGCTGAGATTTCTGAAGCAGAAGGGCATCATCCGGGCATATTGGTAGAGTGGGGCAAGGTGACGGTCACTTGGTGGTCGCACAGTATTAAAGGTTTGCATCGCAATGACTTTGTCATGGCAGCCAAGACCGACAGCTTACTCACCAAATAATCAGAGTAGCAATACTGCTAGCAACTGATTAAACTTGTCACCCTAAAATCAAACCCTGTTGCCAGACTCTACTGGCACTCTAAGGATGTGTGATGCCTCCAAAAATTCTAACCCAAATCTCACCGCAACTGGCATTTATGATTTCAGCCATTGTCATTGCTATCATGGGCGTTACCATGATTGGCTTTGGCTGGGTACCGCATTTATCATTAATCCTCGCTATCTGTGTCCTGCTAGGCATTGGTATATTTAAAGGATTAAGTTTTGATGACATGCAAGCGCAAATGGCATCCGGCGTTATGCGCGGTATTGGTGCGATCTATTTATTCTTCTTTATCGGTTTGATGGTCGCCGCCTTAATGATGTCTGGTGCCATCCCAACGCTGATGTATTTTGGTTTTGAGCTGATATCACCGCAATATTATTATATCTCAGCCTTTGTTTTGACCTCTATTATTGGTATCGCGTTGGGCAGTAGTTTGACGACTGCCGCGACGCTTGGCGTGGCTTTCATTGGTATGAGTGATGCCTTTGATGCTAACGTTGCGATAGCGGCAGGCGCTGTGGTATCAGGGGCGTTTTTTTGGTGATAAAATGTCGCCATTATCGGATACTTGTACCATTGCTTCAGCAGTTGTAGGCATCGATTTGTTCGAGCATATACGCAATATGATGTATACCACAGTGCCGGCATGGATATTAACGGTTATATTATTTTGGTTTTTCTCTGGACAGACGGCTGGCTCAGATTTAAGTCAAGTAACGGTGCTAAAAGGACAATTGATTGACAGTGGTTTGGTGCATGGTTATGCGGTATTACCATTTGTGGTCTTGATTGCGCTGGCTCTATTTCGAGTTAATGCCATTTACACCATTATTTGTACCATTGCTGTGGCAATTATCATTACTTATATGCATAGCACGCCAAACGTTGGGCAGTTGGGTGGTTATTTCTTTGCAGGTTATACACCCGCAGAGTCATTAGAGCTTGGTGAAGTGGGCGGTATGCTGTCGCGTGGCGGTGTACAAAGTATGTTCTTTACTCAAGCCATCGTGATATTGGCGCTGAGTTTAGGCGGATTGCTGACGGCGTTGGGTATCTTGCCAGCACTGTTATCTGGTATCAAAGACAATTTAACGACAGCAGGACGCGCCATTTTTGCCGCTGCCATGTCAGCACTCAGTATCAATGTCCTCATCGGTGAGCAGTATTTGAGTATTCTTTTATCGGGTACGGCATTTCGTCCGACGTTTGAGCGCTTGAACTTGCATCCAAAAAACCTATCGCGCACCATTGAAGATGCTGGTACAGTTATCAATCCACTTGTACCATGGAGTGTGTGCGGTGTGTTTATCAGCCAAGCGTTAGGTGTGCCAGTGCTTGATTATCTACCTTATGCATTCTTCTGTTATTTATCACTGCTACTGACGATATTGTTTGGCTTTACAGGGATAACGATTACGCGCAAAGATGGGTCTAGCGTCCGTAAGCATCAAAAAGCACAAGCAGTTAATTAAACAACAGCTACATAAACCCCTTTAAAGAATATTCATTCTTTAAAGGGGTTTTTTCGTAATAGGCTAATCATCTGCTCTAAAAAATCAGCGACGTGCTTATGTAAGTTTTCTCGATAGGCCCAATGATGCTTGACCTCGTAACTTGCCTCATTGGGCAGTAGTATTTTCATCATCCCCATCTCTTCATAACGCTTTGCCAAATCATTGGGCAAGTAGCCGACATGATGACCTGCCAAAATTAATTGCGCGGTCGCCTCCATATGGTAAGTGGTGGCGCTTAACGTTTTTGGGCGGACATGATTGATACTCAAATCAGTAATATAGCCTCGTTTTATCCATGGATAGTTTTGTTCCAAACCCTCAAAGGTTAAACCTTCCGCCTCATAAAATAGCTGATGCTCACGTCCACAGCAAACCACTTGCTTTTCGATAAATGCTGGCTGGAAAGTTAATAGGGGTGGGAAGCTACCAAAATATCCCACGCCAATATCACTTTCATTACTTAAAAGCTTATCAAGCATACTCTCAGGGTTTTGCACATCGATAGAAAAATGTATCAATGGATTATTACGATAGCTTGCTGCTAAGCACTGACGTAACGCATCATAAAAAACCGTTGGCATCTGATCGATCAAACATAATCGAATATGACCGCCACGCACCGAATCTAATTGGCGAATATAATGCAGTTGATGCTGAAAGCTTGCCACCGCTTCGGTAAAACTTAAGCAAGCCTCGTAAACCGCGGCACCGTCTTCGGTGAGCTTAAAACCCGCGCGTCCACGATGACAGAGCGTCATACCCAAGCGGTCTTCTAAATGGGTCAAATGACCGCTGATAACAGACGGCGTGACATTTAAGCGTGACTGCGCGGCGGTCACGCCTTGGCACTCTACGATGGCCATAAAGCTCCGCAGGGTTTTGATGTCAATTTTTATCAATTCATCTAGCATCGAAAGTCATGTCCCTGTATCTATTGTCTTAACCAATTTAACCAATTTTCTGTAAAACTTCTATAAATAACGAATAAATCAAAGTTACTACGAAAAATCAGAAGTTTACTTCTAAATTTTATCATGGTCTACCTGTTGATATTTAGGTATTGTCAGAAGTATATAAAAAGTGACATAGAAAAAAAGTGGCATAGACAAATTGTCTGTTTTGACCAATCGATACAAGGATGTGAGTGATGAAATTCAATCAACCATTAAGCGGCAACGACATGCCAAGATTTGGCGGCTTTGCGTCTATGATGCGCCTGCCAACCCAAGCCGATGCCGAAGGACTAGATGTAGCATTTGTTGGGGTGCCTTTAGATATTGGCGCCTCAAACCGTAGCGGTGCAAGATTGGGTCCGAGACAGATTCGCGATGAATCACGCATGATTCGCCCTTATAACGTCGCCACTCGCGCCGCTCCCTTTGAGTCCTTACAAGTCGCTGACATTGGCGACGTGCCTATCAATACCTTTAACCTGCTAAAAAGCGTCGATATTATCGAAAAATTCTATACCGATAAAATCGTCAGTCATGGCGCTATTCCTTTAACGTTAGGCGGTGATCATACGATTGCACTGCCTATTTTGCGTGCGCTCGCCAAAAAACATGGCCCTGTCGGTATGGTGCATATCGATGCGCATGCTGATATCAATGATGAGATGTTTGGCGAAAAAATTGCCCATGGTACGCCGTTCCGCCGCGCAGTTGAAGAGAACCTCATCGATGGTAATCGTGTGGTACAAATTGGTTTACGTGGTACGGGTTATAGTGCTGAAGAGTTTGATTGGTCAACCGAGCAAGGTTTTCGCGTAGTGCCTGCTGAGGAATGCTGGTACAAGTCGCTGACGCCATTGATGGCAGAAGTGCGCGAAAAATTAGGCGATGGCCCAGTATATTTAAGTTTCGATATTGATGGCATCGATCCGGCATTTGCACCGGGTACGGGAACCGCTGAAATCGGTGGCTTGACGTCAACGCAAGGTATTGAAATCATTCGCGGTATGCGTGGACTTGATGTGGTCGGTGGCGATTTGGTAGAAGTGTCACCGCCGTATGACCCGTTTGGTAATACCTCGGTACTAGCCGCGAACCTGCTATTTGAAATGTTATGTATCTTACCGGGTGTGCGCTATGACGACAAAGTCAAAGCCATTTATTGAGCATGATTTATAATCTTAAATTGCCTTTTATAAGGAATTAAAGGGCAGTTTGGGTTTAGCTTGGATTTGATACTGAACGACTTATTTAATTGCTATTGAATTTTTAGGATGATTAACTCATGACGCATTCTCCACAAACGCCTTCTTCATTGCCAAAATCTGCGCTAGTTACCTCATCTCTAACTTGCGGTGAGCTACTCGTACAGTGGCTAGAATATTACGGGGTTGAGACGGTATTTGGTATTCCGGGCGTACATACGGTCGAGCTATATCGTGGCCTGCCCAATACCAATATCCGCCATGTGACGCCGCGTCACGAGCAAGGCGCAGGCTTTATGGCCGATGGTTATTACCGCGCTTCTGGTAAAGTCGGAGTATGCTTTATTATCACCGGTCCCGGCATGACCAACATCATGACGGCAATGGCGCAAGCATTGGCAGATTCTATACCGATGCTAGTGATATCTAGTGTCAATAAAGTGCAGCATACCGGCAGCGGTGAAGGGCACTTGCATGAATTGCATGACCAGCAAGGTATGGTCAGTAAGGTTGCGCTCATGAGTAAAACCATCTGGCAACCTGAGTCGTTACCCAAAGTCATCGCTGAAGCTTTTGCGTTATTTAATGGCGCGCGTCTGGGACCGGTGCATATCCAGTTGCCCATTGATGTGATTACCGCCGATGCCAGTCATGTCGCCAAGCCGCCTAAGCTAAATAAGCTAGATGCTTCTCTAAACAGCCAATCTGATAATAATATTCTGGCGCAACTACAAGTAAACAAACCGCTACCTCATCCTGCGCAATTAGATTTGATTATTGAGCAGCTAAAAAGCGCAAAAAATCCAGTATTGCTCTATGGCGGTGGCTGCGTTGATGTCGATAATGACGCACAAAAACTGGCAGAGCTTATCGATGCGCCCACCTTTTTGACCATTAATGCCAAAGGTTTACTGCCACCTGCTCATCCGCTGAGTTTGGGTAGCAATCAGTCATTGGATGTTGGTCGCGCTGTCATTAGCGAGGCCGACTTAGTATTGGCGATCGGTACTGAGCTTGGCGAGACTGATTATGACGTCTTCTTTAATGGTGGTTTCAAAATCAATGGCACGCTGATTCGTATCGATTGCGATGCTCAGCAATTACAGCGTCCGTTTAGAGCAGATATTGCGCTATTGTCTGATGCGCAAATGGCCATTAGTGGTCTATGTACGCGCTTAGAAAATCAACCGCTGAATCATCAAGCCCTCGCGCGAGTAGCAAAGGTAAAGCAAGCGTTGATAGAAGAAATGACGCCAGATTTTGCTGGTCAAAACGCACTGCTACAGCTGATTCGAGATGAAGTAAAAGACGTCATTTTCGTTGGCGATTCAACCCAACCTGTTTATAGTGGCAACCTTGGTTTTGAGGCTTTAGCCACGCGTCGATGGTTTAACTCATCGACTGGCTTTGGCACTTTGGGTTATGGTTTGCCTGCCGCGATTGGTGCCATGATTGGCTCAAAAGCGCCAGTTATTAGTCTGATTGGCGATGGCGGCATTCAGTTTACCATCGCAGAACTAATTTGCGCCGCCGAGCTTGAGCTGCCATTGATTGTGCTGTTATGGAACAACCAAGGTTACGGTGAGATTCGCCGCTATATGGAAGAGGGCGGCTTACCATTGATTGGGGTCAATATTAAAACCCCGAACTTTGAGCCATTAGCCGCAGGATTTGGCGCAGGCTATCGCAGAATCACAGCCAAACAGCAACTGCTCGACGCTTTAAAAAAAGACATTAAAGGCACACAACCCATCATTTATGAAATTGATGAGGCTGATGAATTTCTTCTTGAAATGGGTAAGACGTTTACCTGCTTTAGCTGAATATTGATTTGTACTAAAAATAATTAATAAAATTAGATCCGAACAATTCGCTCAATTCGAGCATTGGTCAGACCGCCAAAGGGAAAAATTGGTGATCGTCGCTTATCAAGGAGGAATCAGATGTCAAATGTTATTGATCAATCGCAGCAGCCCATATTGGGCAATCATGTTAGTGTGTCAGAGACCCCGCAAGGCGCACAGTGGCGCGCCGCAATGTGGAAGTTCTTGCTGTTTTCAGCATTGGGTATTACCTTATTTATCATCCCGTTTCAATGGGACGGCAAGGTAACTATTTTATTAGGAGTGCTTACCGATACCTTGCAAGCATTGATTGGAGGTTATGTTGTTTACGCCGCATTAGCGATTGTGACAGTCTCCTTTGTAGGGGCGCTAGCGGTCAAAGTTTTGAAGCCTAATATGCCAGCCGATTCTATGCGCGCAAAATTGTTTGATGTTGATTGGTTTTGGCTAGCCGCGCGCTTTTTAGGGGCGCTATTTGTTTGGATGATTTACCTGCAAATCGGACCTGAGTTTATTATCAACCGTAATACCGGCGGCGTGATTTTTGAAGACCTGATTCCTATTTTGATTCCTTTGTTCTTTTTTGCTATTTTATCGTTACCGTTTCTCACTGATTTTGGTTTGATGGAATTTTTGGGTACCTTGTCGAGTAAGGTGTTTGTCAAACTGTTCCGGTTACCGGGCCGCTCTGCGGTCGATGCCATGTCTTCTTGGTTTGGCGCTGCATCTATCGGTTTGCTTGTCACCATGCAAGAGTATGATAAAAGCTACTACAGTCAGCGCGAAGCAGCCATTATCGCAACGACTTTTTCAGTCACCTCCATCGCTTTTACCTATGTGGTAGCCAAAACCATCGGCGTTGACAATAACTTTGTGTATTTTTATCTGACCATTGCCTTAACAGGCTTTATTGCTGCCATTATCATGCCGCGCCTACCACCATTATCTTTAAAGCCTGACACTTATCACTCAGGTAAGAGCATGCTTGATGAAGAGATTCCGACTGAGTACACCACCTATCAATGGGCGATCAACCATGCAATTACGCGCGCACATTCTATGCCAAGTTTGGGTAATGTCTTTAAACACAGCCTAAAAAACCTATTTGATATCTATTTTGGCTTGATTCCAGTGGTTTTTGCTATCGGTACTATTGGTCTTGGCTTAGCAGAGTACACGCCCGTATTTAACTGGTTGTCGGCACCGCTTGTACCGCTGCTTGAATTGCTACAAATTCCAGAGGCTGCTGAAGCGGCTCCAGCGATGATTATGGGCTTTGCTGATATGTACTTGCCCGCTTTGGTTGGTAAGAGTATTGAAAGTGAGATGACGAGATTTATCGTTGGTGCAGCTTCTATTACCCAGATTATCTATATGTCTGAAGTAGGGGCGCTGATTTTAAAATCAAACATTAAGCTGAATGTGCTAGAGCTATTTATGATTTTTATTCTGCGTACGCTGATCAGTTTGGTGGTTATTACTACTGTGGCGCATCTGTTGTATTAAAAAATGTGCTTGTGCGTAATGCTATGCCAGCAATCGATTTTGCCTTATTAAAGGTAGCTATTGAAGCGGTAGACCGAGATGATGAGAAAGATACCTATGCATTATATGACCCAAATTCAGGAGTGGTGATTACTACGACCAGACTGAGCACAAAAGCCCACGTAGATATAGCAGTGGATGTCGCTACTCAAGCCTATCTGCTTACACCCGTTGATATCTGTGCGCTTATTGTCCCGTGGAATTTTCCAATGGTAACCACTGCTTGGAAATTAGCCTTTGCATTGGCTGCGTGGTATTGGTCGAGAGTTGGGCGCAGGTGGTCTATCGGCTTATCAAAAGAGCAAGCATGTCTTGTTACCGTAATAATGCTCAAAATCTGTACACAGAAAAGCCTCCAATAAGGAGGCTTTTTTAAGTCAATACAAAATCATGACAAGTAAGTGGGTTGCTGTGGTAAATACCTTGTAAGCACAATTAAATTAAAATAATGTCAAAACAATAAAACCGCTAAGATATTTCGATAGCGGTTTTATTGTCTATATTGTGAGCAGCTTAGTATTGAAAACTATGCGATATTAACCGAATACTTTCATGCGCTCTTCAACAGGCTTAAACGTTTTGTCGCCTGCAGGCTGCTCGATAGCACCAAATACCATTTGAGCGTTTAGCGTCCAGTCTTTGTCAATATTCCATGCTTCAGCAACTTTGTCATCGATAATAGGATTATAGTGTTGCAGATTTGCGCCAACGTCGATACTGGCCAAAGCCGTCCAAATAACATACTGATGCATCGCGTTGGTTTGATGTGCCCAAATGGGGAATTTATCCGCATATAACGGCGCGTTTTCTTGCATGCTTTTCACGACACTTTGATCTTCAAAGAACATGATTGTACCTGCACCCGCCTTAAAGCCCGCGATTTTGTCTTTTGTTGATTTAAACTTTTCTTCATCACCAACGATTGCATGTAGCGTCTCTTCAGTGATATTCCACAGTTTCTGATGCCCTCCACCAAACAATACGACAACACGCGTCGATTGTGAGTTAAATGATGACGGCGTATGCAAGATTGCATGCTCAACCAACTTAACGACTTCTTCATTCGATACGGGCAATTGATTGCTCAACGCATAGATAGAACGGCGTTTTTCGGCAAGTTGTTGTAAGGTATTTAGGTCTGACATAGTATTTCTCCACATGGTTAATATAAATTGATTCGAACTAATAAATGATCGGTACTATTAATGGTTATATTCAGTATCTGCACTTCCAATAATTATCTTTTAGTATAGATAAATTAAAATGCGTTGAAGCGTCCATTAGCTCATTGGTACTTCCATTAGCAATACTTTAGCATCATCGATGACGTCCATCGTGAAGCTTTTGGTGTCCCAGACGCCAAGGCCATCGCGGGTATCCAAAGTGTTATCGTTTACCACGACTTTACCGCTAATGACAAAGACATAAACACCGTTGTTAGGATCTTTTAGCTGATAGGTTTGGGTAACACCTTTATCAAAATCACCCATGCTAAACCAAGCATCTTGATGAATCCATACCCCTGCGTCGTCCGCATTGGGTGACAATACTTGATTGAACTCGTTTGGCTTTAGGATATCGTCCATACGGATTTGCTGATAACGAGGCTCAACGTTCATTTTATTTGGGATAACCCAAATCTGTATGAACTTCACCTCTTCTTTGTCATCGCCATTCATTTCACTGTGCGTGATACCAGTACCCGCTGACATGACTTGGATTTCACCGGTTTCGATGATGCCATTATTACCGATGTTATCGCCGTGACCGAGCTTACCTGATAAAGGAATACTGATAATTTCCATATCGCGGTGTGAGTGCTTACCAAAGCCTTGACCACCAATGACGAAGTCATCATTGATGACACGTAGCGCACCAAAACCCATACGTTCTGGATTATGATAGTTAGCAAAGCTAAAAGTGTGCTTGCTTTTTAGCCAGCCATGGTTGGCATCGCCACGAGAGTCTGCTGCATGATAGATCGTTTTCATAATTTATCCTTAGATATTAATAGGTTAAATGTCTATAAATTTATTATTAATTAACTTGTTTAAACAATGGGTCTATTATAATTGTTATCCTATAATAGATAAACAACGTTAAATGCAATTAGCTATTCTTGTTTTTAGAACAATTGGATGGCAGAGATAGCGCCACATATTCATAGTGGAACCATGGATTCTATAACAGGGTCAGTTGCATAAACGGTTGCTATAAGCCCAAAAATCCATTACGCAATATGTTGTAAAAAGTCTCTAT
Organism: Psychrobacter sp. G; assembly: GCF_000418305.1. Classification (NCBI taxonomy): domain Bacteria; kingdom Pseudomonadati; phylum Pseudomonadota; class Gammaproteobacteria; order Moraxellales; family Moraxellaceae; genus Psychrobacter; species Psychrobacter sp. G. The sequence goes on along the minus strand of NC_021661.1, from coordinate 1,877,973 downwards.
CACGCGCCCTAACTGATAGATACAGCACGGGCAAAACAAATAAGCCTACTGCCCAAAAACTTAGCTGCATATATAACAACGCACCCACTAATGCACCTACTAAAAAGCTAGATACCAATACTGAGCTGTGTGCCAGTTTTTTGCGATTGTCCGCTGTGCGATTGACCAAGTAATCGGTCAGATTGATACCCAGTTGCGTAGTATTACCTGTCATCAATACTGTCGGACTCATATGCTTAATCACCGTTTTACTAGCGGTATTGCGAATTGCCAGCGCAATTAAGCCTAATCCACCCGTTATCGCCACGGTTATATCACCAGCATCGACAAAAGGCTGATAGTACAAACCGGCAATCATAAAAGCGGTCAGAAAAAATGCTTCCGCTAAGAATAAATGGCTCAGCGTTAGCTGTTTATTTTTACTATGATCAATAAATATCTTGGTCACCATGACCGTCAAAATAAATAACGGTAAAGCGGCAAGTTTAATCCATAGACCGGCTTCACCTTTCACCAAGCCACTGCCCGCCATCACCAAGTTACCCGTGACATGTGCGGTGAAGAAACCAAACAAGGTGATAAAACCAATGGTATCAATGGCACCGCCAACCACTGTCAATAACACAGGCGTTTGATGACGCTGCCAAAAACTTGGTAAGTTATCATTAGATGGGCTGTGAGCGTTAGTTGTCATGATAAGGAGCTGTCATAAGTATAAGTGAGCATAAATACACGTTTAACCATCGTTTTCTTATTTTTAGTTATAGGCAATTATCTACGCGTGTTGCTGTGATCAATTGAATAAGCGCCTGCACCATGAGCAAAAATCATCAAGAAACCACCTGCTATCGCGATGTTTTTCATAAACGGGTTCATTTGTGATTCATCAATCCAGAACTGATGGAAAAGCAGTGCTGATATAATGTTAAAACCCACGAACAATAACGCAATCAGGCGTGCTTTAAAACCGAGCAAAATAGCAATGCCACCAAATAACTCAAGGGCAATCACCAACGGTAATAGCATACCAGGTACGCCCATCGACTCCATATAACCTTGAGTAGCAGCGTAGCCTGTGATTTTGGTAAAGCCTGAAAAGATAAAAATCATTGATAAAAATAGGCGACCAATTGGGGCGCTAAGCTCTTGTAATTTATCCATAGTAATTCTCCAAAAATGTCACAATGTGGATTTAAATCGTTTATATGTCGCTAAGTAATGATTATATTTTAATTGTTGACCACTTATAGATAAACCGTGATAATCGCAAATAACAGTTCTTTTTTATAGAACAGTCAAGGAGCATCTTACATGGGACAATTAGAAGACATGGCAATGTTTGTACGCATTGTTGAAGCCGGCAGCATCACAAAAGCCGCTGAGCAATTAAATATTGCCAAATCAGCGGTTAGCCGTCGTCTCAAGGATTTAGAGACGCGCTTGGGCAGTCAACTTATTAGCCGAACCACGCGCCAATCCAACTTAACCCAAGCCGGTGAGCAGTATTATCAAAAGGTGAATAATATACTGAGCGAAGTTGACGCCCTAAACGAAGAAACCAGTGGTGCGCCCACGCGTATCGAGGGCACCTTAAAAATGACCGCCCCATTGTCATTTGGCTTGATGCATCTAAATGATGTCATTGATGAATATGCCAATCAGCATCCCAATTTGAACTTTGAGCTCGATTTCTCTGATCGGCATACAGATTTGGTTGAAGAAGGGTTTGAATTGGGGATTCGTATTAGAGAACTGCAGGACTCGAGCTATCAAGCCAAACGTCTGGCGCTAATTCGCTATACCTTATGTGCCAGCCCTGAATATTTGAGTAAAATGGGCACACCAACTACCCTAGAAGATTTTGCCAAGCATGAGTTTTTACAATACGGTCTAAACAAATCCAGCACGATAGAGCTCATAGACGAGCAAGGTAAAAAGCACCAAGTCGCTATCAACTCAAAGATAAAGGTCAATAATGGCGACTTTTTACGAGAAATGGCGGTAAAAGGTCATGGAATCGCTTTTTTGCCCAATTTTATTACTTACAAAACCTTAGCCAGTGGTGCACTTGTGCCCATCATGCAGCAGTATCAATTGCCGACTTTAAATGCTTATGCTGTTTATCCCAAAAACCGTTTCTTATCGCAGCGCTGCCGTTATCTAATCGATTTTATCGCTGAGCGTTTTGGCGATGATCCGTATTGGGATCGTTTTTAACTTTGTTTATGCGTTGGTGTTTGTTTTGGCTAAGTTTGTAATGCCTGTATAGATTCGCTTAGAGTAACTTAATAGGTGTTAAATACTTGTCCATGGCACTGACAACGACTGCGCTTAACTAAATAAGTAATTATTAGTGGTTATTTTGATGTCTCAAAATATCTGAATAAAGATAATTAAAAACAACAATGCAAATAATGTTTTAGGTTCATATGCCGTGTCTTATTGCTATCACCGCGATAACTATTACATCCCGTCAAATCTTCTTTGCAAAATTATAAGACTTCCTCTTTAGTCAAACTTAGATCTGCTTTAACGACAAAGATTTTTTACAGCCTTTTGTGTGCATGGTGTCGATACCGCTGCTGCTGATAGTTTTAATGTTGGTATCATGAACGATTTTTTCCAACATAAACCTTCTTTGGTTTTTGACGATTAACTTTAACATAGCGTCCTGACTATGTCATTTTACTGCCAGCCTAATGTTGCACCATGCTCATCTTGGTGCGCAAATAAAGGGTGCGCGCGCGCTTCCTCTAGTGTAAGAACTGGCGTAACGCACACATCTGCCGATTCAAAAACCTGCTGCCAGTGAGCAAGACCATATCTGGCAAAGGTATCAGCGACCAATTGCGCCGTTTCTTGGCTGTCTCTGGTATTAGGCATGACACCCATTTGCCAATGCTTAGTTTTGAGCTCAGGTAACTCTAATACGTCACATAAACCTTGCCAAAACTTTAGCTCTAAAGAGCCGACTGCCATATGACGATCATCTGCTGTTTTGTACAAACGATAGCAGGGTAGTAGACCACCTAAAAAATCATGCTCCGGCTTTGGGTTTTTACCAGAAAAGCTTGCAACCAACTTACCAGTTGCTTTTGGCATGACCAGATGCTGATACAAGCTATGGGTCATACTGACCGCAACGTGACGACCTTTACCCGTGCGCTGTGCTGACAACACGGCAGCCAAAAGGGTAATGACTGCCGTATCACTGCCGCCTGCCAAATCTGCAAACTGGATATTAGGCATTGCTTGATCACCATCTGCGGTTTTGAGCTGATCAAGCACGCCGCTCATCGCCATAAAGTTGATGTCATGACCAGCTTTATTAGCCCAATCATGGATAATGCTCTCGCCATCAACAACGCCATAACCCGTAATCGATACCATGACCAGCTTTGGATTAATAGCATGCAGGGTCTTAGCGTCCAGCCCCATACCTTCAAGCACTTCTGGGCGAAAACTATCAAGCATCACATCGACATCTTTAAGATGCGTTTTGATTGTTTCAATACCTGCTGGATCACGAAAATCAACTTTTTGAGTCTCTTTACCATGGTTTAACGCGGTGAAAAGCTCGCCAAAGGCACGGGCAGGATCACCATTAAGCGGTTCAATCTTAATAACATCCGCGCCTAAGTCTGCAAGCAGTCGCGTGGCAAATGGTCCTGGGAGGTTGCGCGTCAAATCAACAACGCGCAACCCCTGTAGGCAGTTTTTCATAGTATCAGCTTGATTAGCCATCAACAAACTCCTCACCACTTGAAGACATATTCACTAATATTTGAGCCGGTTCAAACCGCTTACCATATTTGCTAGCAAGCTCGCGGCTACGTTCAACAAATTTATCAACGCCTACTGAGTTGATGAACTGTAATGTACCACCTTGGTTCGGTGCAAAGCCCCAACCGAAGATTGAACCTACGTTTGCATCAGCTACCGTACGTACGACGTTTTCCTCGAAACACTTCGCGGTCTCATTGGCTTGCACGTAAAGTAGGCGGTCTACCAAGTCTTGCTGAGACGGCTGCTCATCTATCGCTGGATATAACTCAGTGAGCTCAGGCCATAGATGCTTTTCACCATTTTGCGGATAGTCATAGAAGCCTTTAGCAACCTTTTTACCTTCACGGCCAAGTTCCTTCACCATTTTTTCTACCACTGGCATGGCAGGATGTGGGGTAAAGGTTTTGCCTTGCGCTTCCAAGGCACGCTTGGTTTGCTGCATGACATGTAATGATAGGCTTAGTGACACCTCATCTTGCAGTGCGAGTGGCGGCATCGGCATACCAGATTTCATACCAGCCACTTCAATACTACGAGGATGAATACCTTCACTTAACATGGCAATACCTTCTGAGACATAAGTACCAAAGACGCGAGAAGTGTAGAAGCCGCGGCTGTCATTGACAACGATAGGTGTCTTACCGATTTGACCGACATAATCAAAACCTTTAGCCAAAGTGGCATCATCGGTTTCTTCGCCAACAATAATCTCAACCAATGGCATTTTATCTACTGGCGAGAAGAAATGTAGACCGATGAACTGGTTTGGACGCTTGCTAGCTTTGGCAAGTTCAGTGATAGGCAAGGTTGACGTGTTTGACGCATAAACGGCATCTTCTGGAATTACTGCTTCAGCATTACGCGTGCATTCAGCTTTGATGTCTACATCTTCGAATACCGCTTCGATAATTAAATCACAGCCTTCTAAATCGTCGTAAGACGTTGTGGTTTTAATAAGGTCTAACAGTGCTTGTTTTTTCTCTTCCGTTGAACGACCACGGCTGATCGCCTTGTCTAGCAACTTAGCAGAATAGTTTTTGCCTTTTTCGGCACCTTCGATAGCCGTATCTAACAGCACCACTTCCATACCCGCTTTAGCTGAGACGTAAGCGATACCCGCACCCATCATGCCAGCACCAAGTATGCCGACTTTGCTTACTTTAGAACGCTCAAACCCTTCTGGGCGTAACTGACCTTTTTTAATGCTATTTAACTGTGTCCAAAGCGTATTTATCATATTTTTGGACGCGTCTGATAATACACAAGCGACAAAAAAGCGTGATTCGATTTTAAGACCGTTATCGATATCGGTTAGGCAGCCTTCAAAGACACTAGATAAGATATGGGTGATTGCCGGATAATTGCCGTGCGACTTTTGATTTGCCATCGCAGGCGCAACCGAAAATACTTGTACTACTTTAGGATGTTTGCTGTCGCCACCCGGGATTTTAAAGCCTTTTTTGTCCCATGGCTGCTGAGCTTTTGGTTTTTCATTAATCCATGCTTTAGCCTTACTGATAAGCTCATCATTATCATGAGCCACGTCATCGATAAGACCAATGTCAATCGCTTGCTGCGGGCTAAGCGCTTTGCCTTGCGTCATCAGCTCAAGTGCTTTTTGAATACCAATCAAACGTGGCAGACGCTGAGTACCGCCACCACCAGGTAATAGACCAAGCTTGACTTCAGGTAAACCCAGCTTGGTTTTAGACGAGGTCTTTGGAGAGTCAATGGCGATGCGATAATGACAAGCCAAAGCTAGCTCTAAACCACCACCTAGTGCCGTACCAGTAATAGCAGCAACCACTGGCTTACCTGACGTTTCAAGTGTACGCAAACTGGATTTTAAGTCCTCAACCAAGTCAAACGCTTGCTCAGCAGTTTCAATAGTGGCCAGTTGGTCAATATCTGCGCCAACTACAAAGGTTGATTTACCAGACGTTAAAATCAAACCTTTTGCTTCTTGGTCGTTGACAAAAGCATCAGTCAATGTGGCAAAGGCGTCATTAAAGCCATCACCGATGACATTCATTTTACGATCTACTTGATCGATAGTAACCGTAATAATACCGTTGTCTGATTCTGCTGAAAAACTGTTTAATTCATTAATGGCATTTACGCTGTTTGTGTTCATTCGATATCCTTATTTTCTATGCGTAGGTTTGTCCATATATAGGTAATATTTGAGGCTTAAACACGCTCAATGATGGTAGCAATACCCATACCACCGCCGACACACAGTGTGAGCACTGCTGTTTTTAGATCGCGGCGCTCAAGCTCATCAAGCACCGTGGTCAGCAGCATCGCGCCTGTCGCACCCAATGGGTGACCCATAGCGATAGCGCCACCATTGACGTTGACAATATCAAGTGAGAGACCAAAGTCATCAGCGGTATTAAGCGGTACAGCTGCAAATGCTTCGTTGATTTCCCAAAGGTCGATATCAGTAGCAGTCATACCGGCTTTAGCCAGTGCTTTTTTACAGGCAGGGGTAGGGCCAGTCAACATGATGGTTGGCTCTGAACCAATCACAGATGCCATCGTTATTTTAGCGCGTGGTTTTAGACCTGCTTTTTTGCCAGCAGCTTTACTACCCACAAGACATAATGCTGAACCATCAACGATGCCTGAAGAGTTACCAGCGTGGTGCACATGGTTGACGTTTTCAATAGTGGTGTATTTATCAAGAATAACGCCATCGAAGCCCATTTTACCGGACATCATAAATGATGGGTTTAGGCCTGCTAACGTTTCCACTGAAGTGTTTGGGCGAATGGTTTCGTCTTTGTCTAATAGCGATAAACCGTTTAGATCTTTTACGGGAACGACTGACTTATCGTAGTAGCCTTTTTCCCATGCAGCCGCTGCTCTTCTGTGTGATTCTGATGCAAACTCGTCAACGTCTTTACGACTAAAGCCTTTTAGCGTTGCGATGGTATCAGCGCCAACCCCTTGAGGTACGAACTGAACGGCATCGTTTACTCGTGGATCCATATACCAAGCGCCGCCGTCCATACCCATTGGTACACGGCTCATTGACTCAACACCACCGGCGACGACTAAGTCTTCCATACCAGACATGACTTTGGTTGCCGCAAGGTTAATTGACTCGAGACCAGACGCACAAAAGCGTGACAGCGTTAACCCTGCTACGCTCTCATGCCAATCAGCGTCGATAACGGCGATACGTGCGATATCAGAACCCTGCTCACCGACTGGTGTCACACAGCCTAAAATGACGTCGTCTACCAAACTGGTATCTAAATTATGGCGTTGTTGCATCTCTTTTAGTAGCGTACGAACGAGCCAAATAGGTGACGCCTGATGGAGGGAGCCATCTTTTTTACCTTTGCCACGTGGGGTGCGGATGGCATCATAGATATAAGCGGTCTCAGTCATAATAAATCCCTTTAAGATTTCATTGGATATTTGTTAGATAATGAAGTTTTGAGGAGAACGTACTCTCCTCAATTAAATACTTAAGAACATTTGGCTTAATAACATTCGTATATTGGCTGGCATGTATTTATTTGCATGTAACGGTTTTCATAAAGCGGCTTGGTTTCACCCAACGCTATTACATAAAGCGTGAAGCCAATTCCTTCATAATCTCATTAGTGCCGCCGTAGATTTTTTGGACGCGCGCATCAGCATACATACGAGCGATTGGGTACTCTGTCATATAGCCGTAACCACCAAATAACTGTAAGCATTCATCCATGACATTGCACTGTTTTTCGGTCACCCAATACTTGATTAATGACGCTTGCGGTGCGGTTAAGGTGCCATTAATCATCGCTTCAACAGCAGAGTCACACAAAGCTTTTACGGCTAGGTAATCGGCCTGAACTTCAGCCAGCTTAAAGCGCGTGTTTTGGAACTTCCAAATTGACTTTCCAAAAGCTTCACGCTCTTTTACGTACTCAAGCGTCAACTCTAAAGCCAGCTTGATAGCACCGCAACCACTTAGCGCAATAATCAGGCGCTCTTGCGGCAACTCTTGCATCATTTGGATAAAGCCAAGACCTTCAACACCGCCTAATACATTTTTCTGTGGGACACGGACGTTACTAAAGAATAGCTCTGAGGTATCTTGAGAAGATAGACCGGTCTTTTTGAGGTTGCGACCACGTGAGAAACCTTCTAGAGCGTCAGTTTCGACCACAATCAGGGAAACACCCTGAGCGCCCTGATCGCGATCCGTTTTGCAAGCTAAAACGATAAGGTTGGTATGCTGACCGTTAGTAATAAACGTTTTTGAACCATTGATAATGTAGTCGTTACCATCTTTCACCGCGTAGGTTTTGACTGCCTGTAAGTCAGAGCCTGTCGTTGGTTCTGTCATTGCGATAGCGCCAACAGATTCGCCAGTAGCCAGTTTAGGTAGCCATGCTTTTTTCTGCTCTTCAGTACCGTGCTTTAAAATATATGGCGCTACAATACCTGAGTGGACCATACCACCAAAACCAGCTTGGTTAGCCTGTGCCTGAGCTAACAAAATAGCGGCTTCGTGACCAAAATCACCACCGCCACCGCCATATTCTTCAGGCATTGACGCACATAAAAACCCCATATCGCCTGCCTCGTTCCAAGCTTTACGGTCAATCATGCCGTTTTCACGCCACTGCTCATCTTTATCCTCCCAACTTTTAAACATCTTCAAAGCACTGTCATATACCATGCTGTGTTCTTCGGTCATCCAGTTTGAGGTAAATGCTTCAATACTCATGTTGTCCATCCTTGACAGTAATTATATAGAAATTGAATTTAGGGTAATTTATATTACCCTTTAGTTAGGTATTAAAAACTCTTTAAAATAAAAACTTGTAGAAGATATACTAGATGACAAAACTGCTTTATTCAATACGTTTAAAATAAATGGTAATACATCTTACCTTAGATAAAAGTGGCTTATTGAGTGAAGAGATTGACTCTAGTCTAAGTAGATTACAAGGGAGTAAATAGTAATGACAATGAGGACAGTCAAGCGAAAGGATGGTATTGAGACCTCTCAACATTTAGCGCCCTTATCAGATATGCGACCTGCCACCTTGGATAAGATTGAGCAAGCGGTTCGTAAAGTGTTCGCAGGCTTCGACCCTAGTGAAGTAACGATGGCTCAAATTGCAAAGTCTGCCAACGTTTCATTGCAAACGCTTTATAAATATTTTGGAGACAAGCAAACCCTGTTTAATACCATTATGGATATCGTACTTGGTAGGTTGGCGACGCGGATCATGGACCATTTACAAGGGATTGATAGCGTAAAAGATCGATTGCGCAAGACACTCTGGGTATGTTTTGATTTTGTCGACAGCCATCCAGATGCAGTGATGGTGCTGTCCTCGATATCGGTATCCCGCATTCGCAGTATTGCCATTTATGAGAATAAAGAACTGATTGGTGCATTTTTGGATGTATTAGAAGATGGTCAAAAACGGGGTGTATTGAATGACAGTGTGCCGCTATATATTCTGTTTGATGTTTTTATGGGTTTTATCAGTCGTTTAGGCTTTATGCATATTATGCGGCAGAGCAATACGCCGATAAACGCAGAGTTTGACGCGCTATTTGTGATTTTATGGCGAGCTATCTCTAAGCCTGAGACAGAAAAAGTGTAATGGTTTATCGCCTAGACCATAATAGAACCTGACTTTCTAACAGCGTCTCCAATCTTAACTTTTATCGTTAGACAGTAATTCCATTTTGATTAAACAGTAAAAGGTGTAATTACTATCTGGTTTACTGTTATTAATCTCAGTTTGCTATAGACCTGCTCGGACTACTACAGACACAAAAAAGCCCTTATGCTATTAAACATAAGGGCTAATCAGTCATTCTCGAACTTACTTGTACTGCTAATTGGTACCGGTGGTCGGACTCGAACCGACACGCTTTTAAAGGCAACGGATTTTGAATCCGTCATGTCTACCAATTCCATCACACCGGCGTGTTAGGTGATAAAGTTTATATACTGCAAACATTATCGAATTGGGCTACAGGGTTATCTCTGTATAGGCTGCGTATTATAGCAGCCTATTTTTGAGCGTCAAGAATTATTTATTATATTTTGAATAAAAATTCAGATTTTAACCAACGAAGGCGCGTTCAACCGCATAATCTGCCTGTACACCCATACGCGGTGAGACCGTTAGACCGAAATCATCCAAAATAGCTGAGACTTCAGCATTAAACGGCATGCTACCGCATATTAGGACGCGATCATCTTCTTTGTTCATAGGAGGCAGGCCGATATCTTCAAAAAATTTGCCAGATTTCATTAAGTCGGTAATACGACCGGTGTTTCTAAACTCTTCGCGAGTGACAGTCGGATAATAAATGAATTTTTTACGGAAATCTTCACCAAAAATTTCATCATTCGGCAGCTCGTTTTCGAACATGTCACGATAAGCCAAGTCACTAACACCGCGCACACCATGTACCAAAATGATCTTTTCAAAACGCTCGTAGACTTCAGGGTCACGTGCCAATGCTAAAAATGGCGCAACACCTGTACCGGTTGACAGCATATAGAGGTTCTTACCCGGCAAGAGATCATCTAATACGAGAGTGCCCGTTGGTTTTTTACTGACCAATAGCTCATCACCAACTTTAATATGTTGCAAACGCGACGTTAATGGACCGTCCTGTACTTTAATGGAGAAAAACTCCAAATGTTCTTCATAATTAGGACTGGCAATCGAGTAAGCTCGCAGCAACGGCTTGCCATCAACGACCAAACCAATCATCGCAAACTCACCATTACGAAAGCGCAAGCCGTCGTCGCGTGTGGTTTTGATGCTAAATAGTGCATCATTCCAATGATGAACCTCTGTAACCGTTTCGGTGCGGAGTTTTGACATAAATTCCTCGTTAGTAAGTGGTAATCTGTATCAATCTAAATAAATGCTGAATACCCATTTTCCATGATAAAGTCAAAATGGTGCAAAATTTTAATAGAAGATGAATGCTATCAATGCTAATTAAGCCATCACTCTGTTATTTTAACATTATTATTCGGCGTTATAAGCTGATGCGGCGCGCATGACCGCGATTTTTAAGCCATTATTGATGAATGCAAGCCATTCTCAATAAATTTCTCGCTCATCATAACAAACTTTAAAATAAAAATCCGTCAAGCGGCTTTGGTATAGCATGATAAAATGGAATATCGTTAGTGAGTTATTATCTATAATTAGTCACAGCTGGCTTGTATAGCGCTTATGTGGAACTATAAAACCCTGTTTTTTGGATTTAATTTATGTCTTGTCAGACTGCTTCTTTTTTGCATAATCATATAGCACCAATTATCGGTTACCATCATGCCCCACTTTCACAGAAGTTTGGCGCGCCAAGACAGCCAAATCTGGTTGCATTGACCAGCGTGATTGAGATGATTGCGCCTTATGATACGCCAGCTGCGTTTGTTGGTTTGGAAGATTTTAGCCATATCTGGGTCAGCTGGCAGTTTCATCACAACTATTTGTATAAAGATAAACAGGCTAATAAAGCGGATAGCAGCTTTCGTGCGCAAGTGCGACCGCCGCGTTTGGGCGGCAATCAAAAGATAGGCGTGTTTGCCAGTCGCAGTATGTATCGACCCTCAGCGCTTGGATTGTCTGTGGTTAAGCTTGAAGCTATTGAGATTGTAGAAGGACGGGTGCTACTTATCATTAGCGGTGCTGATATGATAGATGGTACGCCAATTATCGATATCAAGCCTTATGTGGCTTATAGTGATGCGTTACCTGATGCACAAAGCGGTTTTGCGCCCTCTGCGCCGCATTTGTTGGAGGTGACTGTCACTAAAGTTGCCTATGAGCAGTTTGTGCAAATTATAGACAATCAACATATTCACAATGAAGCAGAAAAAATAGCTCACAATGAAAAAGCAACGGTAAAATCGGTCATTCATAAAATGCAAAAACAATTGCTTATGCCTGATCTTGATAATATTAAAGCGTTGATAGCACAAGACCCACGCCCTGCTTATCGCCAGAAAGAGGTTAATACTTCATTTATCATGCGCTATAAATCTATTGATGTGAGTTTTCAATTGATAGGTTCAGGTGAATTACAGATAACGGATATCGACACAATATAGTCTAATAGGTAAGATGAATATCGACATTGCGCAAATGCTTTAAACCATAAAAGAAGAAAAAATATGCCTGCTCAACAGTATTCGATAGTAATTGATTTGCGTTGGTGCCTTGATGAGTTGCTGGCAGATCGAGTGATAGACCAACGGGGTTATAATCTCGTCATTACCAGCCGCCGCAGTAAGGGTCAGCATCCGCTATTGGCTATAAGTGAGTTTGGTCTGCCTAATAGTCATGCACTTGATAATAATACTGAAAATAAATTAACTTTGGCATGGCTCAATCAATGGTTGGCTGCCAAAGCAGATATGTCGCTGGTCCGTATTGACCCGTTAAAAGTCGATGTACCAGCAGTGACGCAGCTCATGTCGTTTGAGTATGCACGCTCGCAGCATATTTTGCCGATTGAAGTAACGCTTGATGAGGTGGTTATCGGTACCGATCAGCCATTTTATACCGATTGGCATGGCAATATTGAAAAGCTCATTAAGTCAAAAAGCTATCGTACAGTCTTTATTAATCCTGAACAAATCAATCGCTATCGGCAAGAATTTTACCAAGTCACGCAAGCGATTGCAGGGGCGAACTCACTACATAAACGTGCCGCATCTGATATCACTAATGTTGAAGCACTATTACAGCTAGGGGACAATACCAACCCCGATGCCAATGACCAACATATTGTCAAAGTCGTCGATTGGTTGTTGCAATATGCCTTTGAGCAGCGCGCCAGTGATATCCATTTAGAGCCACGTCGTGAGACGGGCAAGGTGCGTTTTCGCATTGATGGGGTGCTGCATAGTGTTTATGAGATGCCACTCGCTATTATAGTGGCGGTAACGGCACGTATTAAAATCTTGGGACGGCTCAATGTGGCAGAAAAACGCAAACCACAAGACGGGCGACTAAAAACACGTACACCAAAAGGCTTAGAGACCGAGCTGCGTTTATCCACGATGCCGACTGCCTTTGGTGAAAAGCTCGTCATGCGGGTATTTGACCCTGAGGTACTAGTACGCTCCTTTGCTCAGCTTGGTTTGTCAGGTAAGCAGCTGGAGACTTGGCACGAGCTGACCGCGCATCCAAATGGCATTATATTGGTTACCGGTCCGACGGGTTCGGGTAAAACGACCACTTTATATAGTACGCTCAAGCAGCTCGCCACTGAGCAAGTCAATGTCTGTACTATTGAAGATCCGATTGAAATGATTGAACCTGCCTTTAATCAAATGCAGGTTAATCCAGGAGTTGATTTACATTTTGCTGATGGTATTCGCTCTTTGATGCGCCAAGACCCTGATATTATTATGGTTGGTGAGATTCGTGATGCTGAAACGGCCAATATGGCAGTACAAGCGTCTTTGACGGGACATTTGGTGCTCTCAACCTTGCATACCAATGATGCACCAAGTTCAATTACTCGACTGCATGATTTGGGTATTCAGCCTTTTTTGACGTCAGCGACTATCTTGGGCATCATGGCACAGCGTCTATTACGGACATTATGTCCACATTGTAAGCAAGCCGTGGATGTTACGGCAGATAGCGAGATTGCCATTCAATGGCAAGAATTAGTACAGCCGTGGCGCGCGTCCGTGCCAGCGCAGATTTATAAGGCACAGGGTTGCGAGCATTGCCGCCATACCGGTTATCAAGGTCGTATTGGTCTTTATGAGATTATGCCATTATCAAATGAGCTAAAAAAACTGGTCGCTACTGATGCCAATCTGGATGTATTAAAGCAGCAAGCATACCGCGAAGGTGTGCAGCCATTACGCCTATCGGGTGCGAAGCGTATTAGTGAAGGGGTAACGACCATGGAAGAGGTGATGCGCGTGGTACCGTTACATTGACAACTGCATTGATAACTGCCCTTTAAATGTAATCTCTTTAAAAAATGTATTCTTTGAAAAATATACGCTGATGAGAAAAGGGTTTAGAAGCACGTATATAGGCGTTTGTTAAACACCCCTTGAAAACAGTGCTATTTAGAGCAATTAATACTATTACGATTACCAAATCCATATTATAAGATAATTCTACTTATTGATTTTTATTAACGAGATTGTTTATGTTTACCGATAGCCACTGCCATCTTAACCGTTTAGATTTGACCAAATACGATGGTCAATTGTCTGGCGCAATTGCCGCGATGAAAGAAGCCAATGTCACGCGCGCGATGGCAATTATGTGTGATTTTGCTGAATATGATGAGATTGCCAATATCGTCAAGATTTATGGCGATGAAACGCTCAATCTTGGCATGAGCGTTGGTATACATCCTTGTGAAGATATCAGCGTTTTACAATCTGCAACCGTTGAACGTTTGATAGAAACGGCTAGCGCTGACCATGTGTGGGCAATAGGGGAGACGGGACTTGATTATTACTGGTCGACAGAAAATAAAAAAGCGCAACAAGCCAGCCTTGCCCGTCATATTCATGCTAGCCAAAGCCTAAAAAAACCGCTTGTCATCCATATGCGTGATGCTAAAGAAGATACGATTGATATTCTAAAAGCAGAAGGTGCTGAGCATGGCATTATTCATTGTTTCACCGAAGATTGGGAAACCGCAAAACGTGCCTTAGACTTAGGGTTTTATATCTCATTTTCAGGCATTGTCAGCTTTAAAAGCGCCCAAAATATCAAAGATGCGGCAAAAAATATGCCAAGAGACAGGATATTGATCGAAACAGATAGCCCTTATCTAGCGCCTGTCCCCAAACGTGGTCGCCCGAATGAACCAGCTTACGTGCCTTATGTCGCCAGTTGTATTGCAGAGATGTATGGCTGCAGTAGCGAAGAGGTCGGTACACTGACTGCAAAAAACTTTGAGAATTTACTAGCACAGTATCATTAAAATGGTTATGCTATGACCACTCAGTCATTTCTTGCAAGTGGCAGCTGTTTTATGCATGCCGTCTTGCAACGTTAAATATAAGCACATGATTATAAATGATTATTTAGCAAACATACGCATATTTCTTTATTGTGTTCGTCACGCATTCTTTGGAGTATTTGATACTCCGAATGCCGATATGCCAATACGAACTGTGGTCATATGCATGATATTGTCAAGTTTTAGGAGAGGTTATGAGTCGTCAGCATCAATTCAAGGTACGAGAAGAGAATATCTTAGCAATGGCAGAGCAATTGCTACTTGAGTCAGGCGATGGCGACATCACTTTAGACAGCTTGGCAGACCAGCTTGATTTGGCTAAAGGCACATTGTATAAGCATTTCTCTAGTAAAGATGAGCTCTATCTGCGTATTATCATTCGTTATGAAGAGCAGCTGTTTGAAATTAATCGTATTGACGATTGCCCATCAGCAGGCGTCGCTCGTATGATTTTTCAGCAATTATTTAATCCACAAAAAGCCATGCTACTCAATCAAATCGAAGAGCGTTTGGCGGCATCAGTGACAGGTCTTAATCGCTTATTTGGTGAGCTGTATGATATTCGCCGTCAGCGCATGAAGCGCTTGATTGATATCATCAGTGCTTATCTGAAGGACGAGCACAGTAGCTTAAGCACGCGTGATTACCTATCATCTATCTGGGCGATGGGTCAGGGCGGTGCAGGGCTGTTGAACTCAAGTTTTTATCAGCGTTATTTGGGACGCCGCGATACTCTGCGTTATGCCTTTGTCCAACAAATGCTAGAGCTGCCAAGCCATTACCCAGCGGCTGAGGATGAAGTGATGGATGAGGATATGCAGGAATTGGTCGAACAGATTGATACTGAGTCAGAAGAGCATCGCAATACCAATTATTAGGTTTTTACTGTAACGTGAAAACCATGAGTGGTTATTTTATAAAATAATCTGTGTTGTTATATGCTATGTAGCAGCACATTAATCTTTATCTGATACAGTCAATCTTCTCTCCCGTTTTATATCTCACCCAATATAACGTCATTTTTAAAAGAATGACGCCATTCAAGATGACTTTTGTATGTCAAAACTCTCATCACCAATGACACATCATCATACCCAAGCTGGCTTTACACTGGTTGAAATCGTCGTCGTCGTGGTTATTTTGTCTATATTCGCTGGCATGATGAGCTTATCAGTAGGTAGTAGTGAATCGCGTAAAAATCGCGCTTTTTATGAGCATCTGACGGATTCATTAAGCTATGTTCGACTGTTATCGGCTGAACGTATGCAGCCGATGGGTTTGAGTCTGCAAGCCAATAAGCAGGGTCAAATTACCCCTGTGATTGTCACTCTATCTAATCCTTATATGGCTTATCAAACTGATACCTCGGCGTCTTCTAGTGGAGACAGTACGCCTAAGAATTCAATGGAGCTATCTGCCGATTTATCCAATATGTCTAGTGGGATTAAAGACAAGCTACCAACACCAAGCTGGGAGCTTGAGTCCGAAGTCACTTTGCCTGAGCTGCCTGCTGGGGTGAGCTTAGCCATACAAGGCCTAGATGCTGGTAATATGTCAAATAGAGGACAAATCCAAACGCTACAACCTTGGTTTACAGATCAAACAGTGCCGCAAGTATTATGGTTTGGCACAGGGCAAGCAGCACCGGTGACCATTGAAGTGCGCCATAATTCCCGTCTGGTAGGTGAGGTCATTACGATTATGCCAGATGGCAGTATGTCGATAGGTCAAGGGCAATAACCGATGATAAATAATGACAGAGCCAAACCTAACCATGTAAACCGAAAGCCAAACCTATCAAAGCATGAGAGCGGATTTACCTTGATTGAGGTGATGGTTGCCTTAGCGATCTTGGCGGTCGTTGCTGTTGCTGCGAGCCGTGCTAGTAGTGCTTATTTGAGCTCAGTCGATGTATTACGGACACGTACGCTTGCGCATTTTGTTGCCCAAAACGCTGCTGCTGACTTACGTATTCAAGACACCTGGCTAACTGCTAATAGTGCCCAGACAATCAATGCCCAAGGTCGCGACTGGCAAATTACGATGACTGTGAGTGAGGGTATAACGCCAGCATTAAAAAAAGTGAATATCGCCGTTGCACCTATCATAGATGGTCAAACGCGTACCGCAGTCAATGATATCAATGTGATACTGAGCAACTCAAAGCAAGATATAGGTAGTTTGGACTTGACTGGCTCAAACCCAAATGGAGGTAGTCTGTGAAATCGCAGCATGGATTTACCTTACTTGAGCTGATGGTCGCCATGGCAATATTTGCGATGCTAGCAGTGGCAGGCTGGCAGGTGTTTGATAGCGTCAACCGTGCTCGAGAACGTGCCCAATTCCATGCAGATAATTTAGCCGTTTTGCAATATGCTTATCTGCAGCTACAGCAAGATATGAGGCAAATCATTCCTTATCAAGCAGTAAATACTCAAAGTGCCAGTGTTTTAAATGTTGATAATGCAAATAATAGCAATCAAGAAAATGCACTACAGCCTGCGCCTGAACCTTTTATGAATCTGGATAGTACGCGTATCAGCTTTGTCCGTTTTGCTGATCCTGATCCTCGATATCAAAGCAGTCCTAGTATGCAGCATGTCGAATATATTTTTGCTGATGAGCGTTTGATTCGCCGTCAATATGCCAGTATAGGCGGAGGTAGTGATAGTATCAGTTTGGATAGTGTCTTGCTGGAAGGGGTGACAGCAGGGCAATGGCAAGCGTATCTGCCAGAAATAAGTACAAAGTTTCCCAATAAAGACAGTAATAGTGACAATGCCAGCTTGAACAGCCAGTTTGGAAAAGGGGCGGCGTCAACCACTGCTCAGCCTGAGAGTGTGCTGCTACCGAAAGGAGTTGCTATCACTTTCACTTATCAAGATATGCCGATTACCTGGCAGTGGGCGCTTGCTCCGCAGCCAATACCAAATAATAGTGCCAATAAA
Source organism: Psychrobacter sp. G (assembly GCF_000418305.1). NCBI lineage: Bacteria > Pseudomonadati > Pseudomonadota > Gammaproteobacteria > Moraxellales > Moraxellaceae > Psychrobacter > Psychrobacter sp. G. Next base: position 1,860,238 of record NC_021661.1, on the reverse strand, counting down.
AATAATACTCCTGATAATTCTAACGGCAACGGCAACGGCAACGGCAACGGCAACGGCAACGGCAATAGCAATGGCGCAAGTAACAATGATGCAGCCAATGGCAATGTAGATAATAATTCAGGGAATGGAATTTAATATATGCCAAGCATGCCAGTTATGCCCATGAAAGTCGACTCTCAGCGTGGTGTCGCGCTACTTACCATTTTATTACTAGTGGTTAGTATTACGGTGGTCGCAGGGGCGATGCTTGCCAGCCAAAAAATTGCGATTAGACGCAGCGGTTTGTTGTTTGATCAAAACCAGCTCTTACAAGATATCGATGCCGGTCAGCAACTAGCGGTTACGATGATTCGTGCCGATGCTAATCTAAATGACACTGATAGTACGCAAGATATCTGGGCAAAGCCTATACCCCCTTATACCTTGGGGACACATAGCGTTGGCATTGAAATACGTGATGAAGCCAGTCGCTTTAATATCAATAATTTATATCAAAACGGCGCAGTCGATAATAATGCTTTGGCAGTATTGCAACGGCTATTAACCCAATTGAATTTGGCGCCAGATATTGCTATTGCTGTTCTTGATTATCAAGATGCAGACAGTGAGGTTTATCAAGATGGCGGTGATGAAAGTACGGTTTATAACCAGCAGTCTAATAGCTCAGTGGATAACGATTTACCCAATCAACGATTGGTCAATATCGATCAGCTACAAAATGTGAAAGGCATCAACGCGGAAGTATTGGCAGTGCTACGACCTTATATCACAGTAGTGCCACATTATTTACCTATTAATATGAATACAGCCAGTCCGGTGATACTTGCTGCTCTGATCGACGGCGCAACTAGCCAGCAAATGCAAACCATCGTTGACCTGCGGGAAAAGCAAGTATTCGAGTCTATTGATGAGATATGGCAGCTGCCAATATTAAGTAGTTTAAATGAAAAGCAACGGAAAGCACTAGCGCCACTCTTGGCGGTTGATAGCCAAGCTTTTACGGCACTTATCACTGCTACGGATAATGCAACTGTTGGTCAAGCAAGACAACGCTATGCAACCATCATGATTAGCAAGACTGCTACTGATGTTATGGAAAATAGCAATAACGGCGATAATGCTAATAGCAATAATAAAAACGCTGATAACAAAACGCCCAAAGAGGTTCGCGTGGTGACGCAACGACTTTGGGCATTTCGACCGAATTTTTGATTATTATCACTAAACGATAATCATCAAAAACAATCAAATATATGTCTTATTAATCACTTAAATGAGTTTCTTCAGTAGATTTCCAATTATAAGCGCCATAAAACAACATCTGTGCTTGGCGCGTACAATTATGTAGCATCAGCTGCTTTCGTTGTTCAATTTCAGCCAAGTCGACTTCATCATCATGATCTTCAGTATAAGTCAGCTCTAGCCAATCAATGATCCAAGAAAAAAACATATTGACCCCAGCCTCAGCCAGCAGTCTACGATCATAAGTATTAATGTGTGTAAAAGCAGGCTGTAACGCCAAATCGTCTGCTAAGCTTCCCCCATGCTGTTTGATAAGCTCATTGATGGCTTTACGGACGGCGTCCGAGCCACCATAGCGCTCACTGACCAAAAACTGCCAATAGTAGGGTTGCTCACTGACCATATGCAAGAATAGCTGAATACTTTTGGCAATTTGACGCTCAAAGCTGCGTTTACGTCCAATATGCAAACTCTCACTCAAAGTGGCTAATGTACCACCTAGCTCTTCAATCACCAAAGCGCGACCGAGCGATTCCATATCATCAAAATGGCGATAAAATGCGGTCGGCACGACACCAACCTCGCGCGTGACTTGTCTGAGGCTAATAGAGCTAAAAGATTGTCCTGTCATACATAAATCGAGCACTGCATTAAAAAAGGCGTGCCGAGTTTGAAGTTTTTTTTGTTCGCGACTGCTCATAATATTTCAAAATTAACTGATAGAAGTCTATCATACTCATTTCATTGCAAAAATACGAATGAAATACGCTTAAATGTCGCTTTTAAACAACAGTTCCCCAATGTCCTTGTAGCTCTTGGGCCAATCGATAAGCTTCATGGTCGTTCATGCCCGTTATAAAGTCTAAGACATTGAGCATATTTTGATAAATATTATCTGTTAAAACACGGTGATGCTCATCAAGATGGGGCTTTAACAACATGAGCAAACGCTGTTGTTCAAAGGACATCGGTGTGCTTGTCTCATTTGTCCAAGCTAACGGCATAAAAGCATCCAACAGGCGATGCAGACATTGATTGGCCATTAGCTCCATGCGCACTTTACTTGGGTGGTTAAAGATTTTTTCACGTGCTAACTCTTTGGCTTGGGTAATACCATGCTGAACGGTCGCATCACAATGGGTAAATAGACTGCCTTGCAGTGTACCCGCTAGCATCGCATCACTATTATCAACAAACGCATCGGTGACGGTGTTGACCAATCGCATCATTGCCCGTGCACGTAGTGATGCCAGATGCTGCCTGACGGACATATGTGTAGGCAGGCTGATAGTGCTAGGACGCTCGCCAATCAGCTCATAGAAGATAGCAGCCACCTCATTGTAGGTAAGCATATTTAGATTGATACCATCTTCTAAGTCTATCAGCGCATAACAAATATCGTCAGCAGCTTCCAACAAATAGGCGAGGGGATGGCGAGCATAACCGTCATGCTGCTCTGAGCGAGGTAGATTCAAGCAGGCTGCTAACTCTTCTAACTGTACGGCTTCACTATAAAAGCAGCCAAATTTCTGCGCCTTAGCTGATATCCTGCTGTGCGGAGTACTTTTATGACTGCTTTGAGTGTCATTATTACTATGCGTCGCAAGCCAAGGGTATTTCATAAACGCGCCTAGCGTGGCACAAGTCAAGCGCATACCACCTACATCAGGGTGATGCTCATTACGGATGAGTATACGAAATCCTTGCGCATTACCCTCATAAGCCAACAAGTCTAATTGCTCATTGCTGCTCATATTTTGCAGAATGGTTTGACGTTCAGAATGCATAAACCAATCACGAATGGCGTACTCTCCCGCATGCCCAAAGGGTGGATTGCCGATATCATGGGCGAGGCAGGCTGCTTGTACAATCACACCCACATCAGCTGGCGTGACACCATCAGGTAAACCACCTTCTAGTTTGTCATGTAGCTTCTCAGCTGCCATGATCCCTAAAGAGCGCCCAATGCAAGAAACCTCTAGCGAATGTGTAAGTCGGGTATGAATGCCCAATTGATTTGTCAATGGATGGACTTGGGTCTTTTGATTGAGTTGACGAAAGGAATGCGAAAACACCAATCGGTCATAGTCTTTATGAAAAGAAGAGCGCGCAGTATCTTGAGCAGGGGCTTTTTTCTGACTGCCTAAACGCTGGGCACTAAATAGTTTTGCCCAATGGCTACGGCTATTAAGTGGTTTATTAATAGGAGCGATCATGGTCCATAATCCTTTATTCTTATTATTTAACGGCTGTCGCTCCCAGTATAATAAAAAAAGCCAGCATCAAGGCTGGCTTTTGGTTGTTCTATGCTAAGACTGTGTAAACATGCTGTCTAGTATTAAAGGTTAAGCATTAAACATTAAAACGGAAATGCATCACATCGCCATCTTGTACGATATAAGTCTTGCCTTCTAAGCGTGATTTACCGGCAGCAGCAGCACCTTTTTCGCCGTTATGTTCGATAAAGTCGTCATAAGCAATCACTTCAGCACGAATAAAGCCACGCTCAAAATCAGTATGAATCACGCCAGCTGCCTGAGGTGCGGTTGCGCCAACAGCGACTGTCCATGCACGCACTTCTTTTACGCCAGCGGTAAAGTAAGTCTGCATATCAAGCAAATCATAACCACCACGAATCACTTGGTCAAGACCGGCCTCAAGCATGTCCATTTCAGCCAAGAAGTCTTTTTTATCATCTTCATCAAGCTGGGCAATTTCAGATTCGATTTGGTTACACAATGCGATAACGATAGAATCTTCGCCAGTGGCATAGTTGCGTACGGCATCTAAGTAAGGATTATTCTCAAAGCCGTCCTCAGAGACGTTAGCGATATACATGGTAGGCTTCAGAGTAATTAAACCATAACTTCTGATTAATTTTTTCTCATCAGCATCAAGATTGGCGGCGCGTGCGGCTTGACCTTCTGCTAATAACGGCTCGATTTTTTTGAAGATATCAAGCATGGCGCCAGCGTCTTTATCACCGCCTTTGGCTTTTTTGGTCAAGTTAAAGATCGCGCGCTCAACCGCTTCTAAATCGGCTAATGCCAATTCAGTATTGATGGTCTCGATGTCGTCGATAGGGCTAACGCGACCATCAACGTGTACGACGTTGTCATCATCAAAACAGCGTACCACGTGCGCAATCGCATCGGTCTCACGAATATTGGCTAAGAATTGGTTGCCCATGCCTTCGCCTTTTGACGCACCAGCGACCAAACCTGCGATATCAACAAATTCCATCGTCGTTGGTAACACGCGTTCAGGGTTGACGATATCAGCGAGTTTCTTTAGGCGTGGGTCAGGTACAGGAACGATACCTGTATTGGGATCTTTGGTACAAAATGGAAAGTTTTCAGCGGCGATACCCGCTTTGGTCAAGGCGTTAAACAGGGTGGATTTACCCACGTTTGGTAGACCGACGATGCCGCAATTAAAACCCATAACATGCTCTCAATATATTGATAAAATCAGTTGATATAAGACTTAGTAAAATAGTAAATCAAAATTGGGCGTATTGTAGCAAATTTAACCGAATATGGGTGAGGTTGTTATACTGGTTAATTGGAATTTCATCGAGCAGTATTAGCTGCCTTTTTGGTTCTCATTATTATGCTAAGCTACTGTAGTTGAAGCACTTCAAAATAGACAACGATAGGGTGCTTTTGTTGACAGAATAGCATTCATTAACTTCTATTTCTCTCTTTAGACATTTAGACTCCTGATGGTTTTTATACATGAATAGTCTAAGTCGATAAAAGCAGGAGATTTCTACTGTTTTTGTGAGAGCGGATAATAACTGATTCGATAAGCTTGGAGCGTTATTCCATATTCAATCCATTTCTTTTTATAAAGCGGTTTTAAATCACTTTACTTATCTAGCATAGCCCTTAGAATAAATGAATAAACTATTAGAAATAGGAGCACTTTAAGGTGCGATTGACCAATTACAGTGATTATGCACTGCGCTCGTTAATATATTTGGCGACTAAGCCCGAGCCGACGCTATTGGCAAATATCAGTGATATTGCCAATAGCTATCATATATCTAAAAGTCATTTGACCAAGATTATCCAGCAGCTCGGACAGCTTGGTTATATCGATAGTGTGCGCGGTAAGAATGGCGGTATTCGCTTAGCGCACGCGCCAAAAGACATTAATTTGGGTGAATTGATTAAAAAGATAGAGCCGGATTTTGCTTTGGTTGAGTGCTTTTCTACAAACTCATTGGACAGCTCGATCGCTGATATTAATAGTGCTGTAATAAATGATGAAAAGAACGCTAGCGTTAACGATATGTCATTAAAACTGATTGATGAAACTGTAAGTCATATAGCTTCAGGCTGTATTATCAGTCCGGTCTGTCAGCTAAAACAGGTGCTTGCTGAAGCGTTGACAGCATTTATTGCCGTGCTTGAACGTTATACATTAGCAGACATTATCGAGAATAAGGATGAGCTTGCAGCATTATTATCATAATTGTCATAACATATTTTCTCGCTTTTGAAAGGCAATTTAAATAAGACAGGATGTTGTGATCTACTTAGCATCATTGTGAAGTTACTATTAATAGTATGCCATTCTAGTGAAAATTATTTAAATTAACTTCAAGATTATTAAAGAGTCATACTATAAAATGCGTTTGCAAAATGAGCGCATCAGCTGTTATGGCAGTTATGTTATTAACAGGTTACTCAAGTTTAGATATGGTTAGCAACGCCACTCAAGACAGTACCATACAAGTTGCCCCGACGCTGCAAACAGGGTTTCGCGATAAAAAAGGCTACCTATTTTGGTAGCCTTTTTTATCGTTTATCCAATCAACCATTACGCGTTTTCAAGCTTAGGTCGTGCTTTTGCAATCGCCTTTAATAATGCTTTCTCAAACTCACCGTCTTTAAACTTTACTAAATATGAATGCGCTGCGCAAAAGTTGCGTACATCGCGCCAGTCATCTGCCAAGTTACTTGCCCAATCACAATACTCTTTACCAGCGTTCGGCTCATTCTTTAGTGCTTTTTTGGTAGTAGGATGTAGCAATAATTCAGGTAACACTGCTTCTAATAGCTTTGTCGGCGGACTCATAAAAGTATCATCGACGTGTAAGCTTTTACTGGCAGGATGGAATGCCAGCAGCGAACCTGCATGAATCATCTCATTAGGTGCGATATAGTGAACCCCTTGTGACAATGAGAACTTAAGCTCAGGATAACGCTCAGCGACCGCATCACTTTCGACCAAATCGTCTGCCCATTGCACTTCAGGTACTTTTTTATGATGCCGACTACTGCCATAAAAAGTCGCTTGCGGAAAGTCTTTTGCCATTTGCGCGCAATGGACAGTATGAAAGGGGTGCAAATTAAGTACCGCTTCGACATCTTGTCCATTATTAGTCAATGCCATCACTTGCGCTCGTACGTCATCAGTCAAGGTATAGCTGTCTAAAAAAACAAATTGTCCAGAGGCAAGTTTAACCAATGAGCATTGTGTACCGATATTCAGCACACCGCCTAAACGAAACGTACCACGAATGTTCCAAAATCCTGCACCCAAATCTATGATTTTATCGCTCATTAATACTCGTCCTTATGGTTTATTTTTTTAACTATTTTAGTGGTTATACGGCTGCTGATATATAAACGCTTATGCCTATTTATAGATATACAAAGTTTGCCATAAAAAAGATAGCAGGATGTGTATCAATATACGAATGTAGAAATGTATTGATTTGATGTTGTGTTGGCACCGGATCGAAAGTTTGAGTTGTTTACTCTGCTAACAATTTGGTAAGTAATTCATCTATTTCCGCTTTAAACTCTTTATCTTCGATTTTATTCGCGGTAATTTTTGCGTTCTGCAGGCTGGTAATTGCAGCTTCTTTTTGCCCCAATTCAACTTGGATAACTGCCATAGAAAACGCAATGGATGACAGATGATCTTTTGAGTTGATGGCTTTGGCTTTTTCAAGTGCCTTATCATAAATGACCAACGCTTCATCTAACTCTGCAGTGAAGTCGGCTAGCGTTTCCCATTGCTCTGGATGGTCTTTATCAGTATTTTCATTATCGACACAAATCGCTTTTAACTCGCTATATAGCCAATTAAAGGCTTCTTGATGTCCTTTTCTATCGGCTTCTAGTAGCTTTTCAGCCAAGGTATAAACGGACTTGTATATTTTGGTGTTAATCATGACTTACATCCTTTTTAAAATTAAGCATAGAGTTTTAGGCAACATATGGCTGAAATTACGGGCAACACTGTAGGTAAAATACGGACAAATCGTTATTTTAACATCATTTGTGTTACTGCTGAACGCCATACATTGGAAGGGACTGTAAAATAGCACCCTACCTGCGCTGACTCAAGAGACGATTGAGTTTATCCACGGTTTATTATTGAGCGCTTTATAAGCCGTTTTTATAGTTATAGGCTTCTATTTTCAGGCTATTGCCATCATGGTGTTGAATGCTGTTTTGTAACATAGCGCAACCTGTGTTTGTTATGTGCTGTGATAAAATGCAACTTAACTTCTTTGAGAATTATTGGCTTTGGAACTCAGCTGATTTAATGAATAATACTTTAATGGAAAATACCTTGATTAAAATTGCCTTCATTAAATTTTTTTGATATTAAGTCATGATTTTTACAGTTATTAGATTAGATATTTTGTGTACTATTGCCGTATTCCTATCACCCACGCCCAATTAGCCTAAGCTAAATGAGCCTTTTTATAGTCAGTACTCTTTTGAATAATCATATAAATAACAACACGACAAAGATACTCTTTGATTCGCCTTCATGGGTGCTGAAGTTAACTATTGGTTTGATTGGGATGTTCGCCTTTTTGCAGGTGTATTCTATTCAAGCGGTATTGCCAGTATTGATGGTAGATTTTTCAGCGACTGAAGTGCAGGCAGGGATGGTTGTTGGCGCAACAGTGATGGCGATTGCCATTATGTCACCGTTTTTAGGGATGCTATCTGATGCGGCCGGGCGCAAATCTTTTATCGTTGGGGCATTGTTGTTTTTAGCGATACCTACTGCTTTAATCGCCCAAAGTCCTAGTATTGGCTGGCTTGGTATGTGGCGCTTTATGCAAGGATTGTCTGTGCCAGGCATTACGGTTGTGACCATTGCCTATATCGGTGAAGAGTTCGAGGGGCGAGCTGTCACAGAGCTGATGTCATTCTATGTCTCAGGCTCGGTACTTGGCGGCTTTATGGGGCGGTTCTTACTGGGGCATTTGCATGAATATATTGGCTGGCGTGCAGGCTATTATGTGATGGCAGCGATGACGCTTATCGGTGCACTATGGGTTGGCAAGATGTTGCCATCGTCGCGGCATTTTGTAGCCAATCCAAATTTTCGCTCAGCGATGCAGACGCTTGGTGAGCATTTGACCAATCGTTATGTGGTAACCGCATGTTTGCTCGGTGCTTGTGTGCTTTTTTCGCTCGTTGGTTGCTTTACCTTTATCAATCTACATCTTGCTGGCACGCCTTATGAGCTCAGCACTGGCGCGCTTGCCAATATTTTTGCGGTGTATTTAATCGGAGTGATTATCACGCCATTGTCGACAACATTATTACGTCGATTTGGGGCAGCACGCACCGTTCGAGTGGCAGTGATTTTTTCGATGCTTGGTGCGTTATTAACGCTGGTCACGCCATTATGGGGCATTATTATTGGGCTTGCCATTATGTCGTCAGGCGTTTTTGTTACCCAAGCGGCAACCATTAGCTATATTGCCGTCAATGTCAAAAACGGACGTTCATTAGCTTCAGGTTTATATTATATGGCTTATTATGCGGGCGGCACGATGGGCGCATGGCTGTGCGGTATCGTTTATGCACGTGGACAATGGTCATTAACCGTTTGGCTATTATTATTTGTACAAGTATTGGCACTTTTGGTCGCAAGTTTTGGCATGATAAAAACAAAACCGCGTCCTGCTTAATGCCAGACAAGCTAACACCAGACAAACCAACATAAGAGATAAAATAAGCTATCACAAGCTAAGCAATCGAGAAACGATTATTTTCGAACAATGAGTATTGTGCCACTTATGTGTCATGCCTTTACATGAGGCTGGTTTTTTCTTACTATCAAGAGGTTATTGATAAAAACATCACCATGTAATCACGACTGATATCCAATCAATTGGTTTTTATCTGCACTAAAAAATACTATAAACAAGGACGTCAAACTTATGTCAAATATCTATCACAGTGCGCCATCCGCCTATGATTTTCCGCTATTGGTTAAGCAGTTATTAAACCGCGCCAAAACCGTATCACAAGATCAAGAAATCGTTTATGCAGATAAAAAACGTTTTACTTATAAAGACTTATTTAACCGTATCAATCGTTTGGCAAATGTTTTAGACGGCTTAAACCTTGATGCTGGTGATGTGGTTGCTGTGATGGATTGGGACAGTCATCGCTATCTTGAATCCTACTTTGCCGTACCAATGTCAGAGTATATTTTGCAGACGGTCAATATTCGTCTATCACCTGACAAAATCCTTTACACCATTAATCATGCGAAACCAAAGGTGCTGCTACTCAACTCTGAATTTGCGCCGTTGGTCAAAGATTATCAGTTTGAAAACTCCAGCATTGAGCATATTATTTGGTTAGATGATAATGGTGTGACCTCTGAGGGCGTATTCGGGGGTAACCAGAACCGTGTCAAAGGTGAATATGAGGCGCTACTTGATGCTGCTGATGACCATTTTGATTTCCCAGATTTTGATGAAAACACCATTGCTACAACTTTTTATACCTCAGGTACGACAGGTGATCCGAAAGGCGTGTTCTTTAGCCATCGTCAGTTAGTACTGCATACCCTGACGGAAGCAGCGTCGATTGGTATGTTGCCAAATAAACAAGGCGTCAGCTATGGTGATGTCTATATGCCAATGACCCCGATGTTCCATGTCCATGCGTGGGGCTTTCCGTTTACAGCTACTATGACAGGTCTAAAGCAAGTATATCCTGGTCGTTATGCACCCGATTTGTTGATGGATTTGATTATCAATGAAAAGGTCAGCATCACCCACTGTGTACCGACAATTTTGCAAATGGTACTCAAAGAAGCGCAAGACCGCGGTGCCAGCTTTAATGGTCTAAAAATGATTATTGGTGGTTCACGATTGACAGAAGGCTTGGCAAAAGCGGCGATGGATCAGGGTATTGAAGTTTATACCGGTTATGGGATGTCGGAGACCGCACCTCTAATCAGTCTGACTGACTTTAGCCTCAATGAGCCGCAGCTGAGTGAAGAAGAGGATATTGCTCGCCGCTGTATGACGGGTAAGCCTGTACTTATGGTTGATGCTCAAGTATGGGGAGAGAACAATCAGCCAGTTGGTACAGGTCAGGATAATACTGGCGAGCTGGTATTACGCGCACCGTGGTTGACCCAAAGCTATTTAAAAAATGATGACGCTGGCAAAGAGCTGTGGGAAAACGGCTACATGCATACTCAAGACATCGCTTATATACGACCTGATGGCTATATCAAAATCACCGATCGCTTAAAAGATGTGATTAAGTCAGGTGGCGAGTGGATATCTTCACTAGAGATTGAGACGATTCTATCGCTACATCCTTCGGTGGCGGATGTGTCTGTGATTGGGGTACGTGATAAGCAATGGGGCGAACGTCCATTAGCATTGGTAGTACTCAAACCAAATTGCCAAGATACCAAAGTTGATGACATCAAAGCGCTGGCAGAGCAGGCAGTGGCCCGTGGTATCATTCCAAAATACGGTATACCTAGTCAGTTTAAGTTTGTAGATGAACTACCAAAGACCTCTGTTGGTAAACACGATAAAAAAGTGATGCGTGAGATGTATGCCAATCAGAGCGAGGTATAGTTTTTTTGAACTAACTCAACTATTAAGCAGATAACAGGCTTAATAGTTGACCTTTATGATTGGCTCTGCTACATTTTAAACCGATACACACTAAATCGATACGTAGTGTATCGGTTTTTTTGATTTAGTAAGGATAGCTGGCCGGGATAGCCAGTCTTATATTATGATATTATCGGACAAATCACATCGCATTACCCATCATTTATGCTAAGGACAGCTATTATGAGCGCGCAAACCGCCACTGCAGTGACCAATCAAATGTCAGCCCCAACATTTCAAGCACTAAATACGACTCAAACCTTTGCTGAGATTTATCAGTCTTCTATTGAAAATAAAGAAGAGTTTTGGGCTGAGCAAGCCAAGCGTATCTATTGGCATAAAGAGCCTGAGCAAATCCTTGATGACAGTAATTTGCCATTTGCGCAGTGGTTTGTTGGCGGCGAGACCAATCTTTGCTATAACTGTGTCGATCGTCACCTTGAAGAACGTGCAGAACAGGATGCCTTTATTTGGCTGTCATCAGAGATTAATCAAGAACTCGTAGAAACCTATCCTGCTGTAGTCGATGCTTTTAAAGACTTGGGTAATAACGTTGAGTTCTATACCGACTACACCAAGCGCCGCCTGACTTATAACGACCTTTATAAAGAAGTGAATTATTTTGCCGATGTATTAAAGCGTTACGGTATTGAGAAGGGCGATCGTGTCATCATTTATATGCCGATGATTTTAGAGGCCGCTTATGCAATGCTCGCCTGTGCGCGTATCGGTGCAGTGCATTCGGTGGTATTTGGTGGCTTTGCTGCCCATAATTTAGCCATTCGTATGGATGATGCTGAAGCAAAAATGGTCATCACAGTGGATGCAGGTTTGCGTGGTGGTAAAGTCGTCAACTATAAAAACCTTGTCAATCAAGGTATCGAGCAGGCAACCACTAAGCCTGAGCATGTAGTAGTGGTCAATCGTGGTATTTTGCCGTTTGACGTAAAAGAGCTAGATGTGGATTATGCCACTGAACGCCGTATCAGCTGTGAAGCCAATGCTATCGTCGAGCCTGTATGGCTTGAGTCTAATACGCCATCGTATCTGCTTTATACCTCTGGTACGACGGGCACACCAAAAGGCGTGCAACGTGATACCGGTGGTCATGCAGTAGCACTGACCACATCGATAGACTATATCTACGACGGTAAGGCAGGCGAGACGTTTTGGGCGATATCTGATATCGGTTGGGCCGTTGGGCATTCTTATACCATTTATGCGCCATTGCTTGCTGGCATGACCAGTGTTATGTATGAAGGCTTACCGCATCTACCAAACCCTGGTATCTGGTGGCGTATTGTGGAGGCCAACAAGGTCAATATCTTATTCACCGCACCAACTGGTGTGCGTATGCTGAAAAAGCAAGATGAGACATGGATGACCCGTTACGATGTCTCAAGCGTCAAATCCTTCTTTTTGGCAGGTGAGCCACTAGATGAGTCTACTGCCAGCTGGCTGACCAAGCATTTGGGTGTACCGATTTTAGACCATTATTGGCAGACAGAATCAGGTTGGCCTATTCTGAGTAATACTCCTAGGTTCGCTGATAAACCGCACAAACAAGGCTCACCTGGCTATCCTATGTATGGCTACGATGCGCAGGTCATCAATGAAGAAACTGGCGAGCCGTGTAAAGCGGGTGAAAAAGGTTTACTGGCGATTCGTGCGCCCTTACCACCGGGTTGTTTGACCACAGTTTGGGGTAATGATAAGCGCTTTATTGACAGCTACTTTAGCTTAGCGGATAGCAATCAATATTCGACATCGGACTATGCAGTCGTTGACGAGGACGGTTATTTTCATATCCTTGGTCGTACCGATGATGTCATCAACGTCGCCGGTCATAGACTGGGAACCCAAGAGATTGAAGAGGCAATCAGTATGCATGCAGAGGTCGCAGAGTGTGCGGTCGTGGGTATTCAAGATGAACTAAAAGGCGAGCTGCCGATTGCTTTTTGCGTGTTAAAAGATCATGAACTGGTGGCAACCACTGAAAACCGCTTTCGCCTTGAGCAGCAAGTGATCGGTGCGGTGGTGAAATCCTTAGGCGGTATCGCGCGACCTGCTGCGATTTATTTCCCGCAAGCATTACCAAAGACGCGCTCTGGTAAGATATTGCGCCGTGCTATTCGGGCGTTAGCAGAGGATAAACCCACTGGTGATATGTCTACCCTTGATAATCCAACGGCTATTGATGCGGTCAAGCAATCTATGAAGGATTACTAGGCGCATTTTCAGGCACGTTTTAAAACTACCTTTATCTAAAAAAGCTCATGAATGCTCATGGGCTTTTTTATTGTCGTTAATAGCTTATGGATTATGGTATATAAATCGGACATTAACGTTAACTTTACTAAAAGCAGCATAAAGAGCTTGACCCTAAAATTGTTTTATTGTTATAGTCAATAACGATACGAAATAAATCATTTTAAAATTATATGACAGAATGATAAATTTTAAGTTTTTAAATTTAGAGTTTTAAAACTCAAAGTCTTCAAAATTCTAAGCCGTCACCTAATGGCGGTCTTACAAACAAGATAAGGATATCTTATGCACCACGTCAAGCAGCTCATCAATGGTCAATTTGTTGATTCTAATACTAGCGAATGGATTGATATTACCGATCCTGCCACTCAAGAAGTCATTGCCAAGGTACCGCAAACGACAGACGATGAAATCAATCAAGCAGTCGCTGCCGCTCAAACGGCTTTTCAAACGTGGCGTAAAACACCAATTACCACTCGTGCTCGTATCTTTTTAAAGTACCAAGCACTGATTCGCGACCATATGGATGAATTAGCAGAGATCTTGACTGCAGAGCAGGGCAAGACCATTGCTGATGCGCGTGGTGATGTATTCCGAGGTTTAGAGGTAGTCGAGCATGCAGCAGGCATTGCAAACCTGCAGATTGGGGACTTTGTTGAAAACGTTGCATCAGGTGTTGATACTTACAGTATTTGGCAGCCACTTGGTGTTTGTGCAGGCATTACGCCGTTCAACTTCCCAGCGATGATTCCACTGTGGATGTTTCCAATGGCGATTGCCACGGGTAATACTTTTATCTTAAAACCTTCTGAACAAGATCCGATGGTGACCATGCGTTTGGTTGAACTTGCGGTTGAAGCGGGTGTGCCTGAAGGAGTGCTAAACGTCGTACATGGCGGCAAAGCCACCGTTGATGCGATTTGTGATCATCCTGATATTAAAGCAGTTTCTTTTGTCGGTTCGACCAATGTCGGCAAACATGTTTATGAGCGTGCCAGTCAATCAGGCAAACGTGCTCAGTGTATGATGGGCGCAAAAAACCATGGCGTTATCTTGCCGGATGCCAATAAAGAGCAGACTCTTAATCAGCTAGCAGGTGCCGCATTTGGTGCTGCCGGTCAGCGTTGTATGGCACTGTCTGTCGTTGTCCTTGTCGGTGCTGCTGGTGAGTGGATTGATGACATCAAGGCCAAAGCAGAAGGTTTAATCGTCTCAGCCGGTAAGCACGATAAAGATTTGGGTCCACTGATTTCTCCTGCAGCAAAAGCGCGTGTTGAGCATTTGATTGGTACTGGTGTAGAAGAGGGAGCCAGTCTATTGCTTGATGGTCGTGGTATTACGGTTGAAGGGTATGAGAAAGGCAACTTCGTTGGTCCAACTATCTTTGATAACGTCACAAGCGACATGCAAATTTACAAAGAAGAAATCTTTGGACCTGTACTGTGCATCATGCGTGCCAATAGCTTAGATGAGGCAATTGAGCTGCTCAATGCCAACCCGCATGGTAATGGTACCGCTATCTTTACTCAGTCAGGGGCTGCCGCGCATAAGTTCCAGCAAGATATCCAAGTCGGTCAAATCGGTATTAACTTGCCAATTCCTGTGCCACTACCGATGTTCTCGTTTTCAGGTTCACGTGCTAGTAAGCTTGGTGATTTAGGTCCTTATGGTAAGCAAGCAGTGCAATTTTATACCCAAACCAAGACCGTTACAGCGCGCTGGTTTGATGATGAAGCAAGTCGCGGTGTTAATACGACTATTTCAATTTAACGCTGAATCACCTATATTTGCATTGACGCTTTAATATACTCTATTCAGCACAAGGATGACCCCATGGATTTTTCATTGACCGATGACCAAATCGCCTTTCGACAAACTGCTAGACAGTTTGCACAAAAAGAGCTAAAGCCCAATGCTGCTGAATGGGATCGCACTTCGCATTTCCCAATTGATGTCATCAAAAAATCAGGCGAGCTTGGCTTTTTAGGGTTATATACCAACCCTGAGTATGATGGCTTGGGCTTGCCGCGTTTAGATTCTGCCATGGTTTTTGAAGAGCTAGCATGGGGTGATACCGCAGTAGCTGCTTATATGAGTATTCATAATATGGCAGGCTGGATGATTGGTGAGTTTGGTAGCGATGTGTTGTGCAAAAAATATTTGCCAAATATGGTCAGTGGTGAATGGCTAGGCAGTTATTGTTTGACGGAACCTAATGCCGGTTCTGATGCTGCATCGCTACGTACCAAAGCCGATAAGCAAGGCGAGTATTATGTTCTTAATGGCGAAAAAACTTTTATCTCAGGGGCAGGTTCCACCGATGTGTTAGTGGTTATGGCACGTACGGGCGCTGCAGGACCCAAAGGCATCTCAGCATTTGTGGTTGATGCCGATAGTGCTGGTATTGAATACGGCAAAAATGAGCATAAAATGGGCTGGAAAGCGCAGCCAACACGGACGATTAGCTTTAAAGATGTCAAAGTGCCAGTAGAGAATCTCATCGGCGAGGAAGGTCAAGGTTTCCGTATCGCCATGAAAGGGTTGGATGGTGGCCGGATTAATATCGGTATCTGTGCAGTAGGGACGGCGCAAGCGGCGCTTGAGACAGCGACCAATTATGTACAAGAGCGCAGCCAGTTTGGCAGCCCGATTGCCAGCTTACAGTCGGTACAGTTTAAGCTTGCTGATATGTTGACTCAAACCATCACGGCACGGCAAATGCTGTATTTAGCAGCGAACAAAGTTGATAATAACGATGCGCAAGCCTCTACTTATTGCGCGATGGCAAAGCGCTTATCGACGGATTTGTGTTTTGATGTCGCCAACGAAGCTCTGCAACTACACGGTGGCTATGGCTATCTCAATGAGTATCCGCTTGAGCGTCATGTGCGAGATTTGCGTGTGCATCAGATTTTGGAAGGCACCAATGAGATTATGCGCGTGATTGTCTCGCGTCAGCTATTACAAGACGATGCATTGAGCCAACTGCGCTAACCTATTTATATGAATAAAATGATTTTATGATAAGGATGTTTGCTCATGACGGATTATACCAACTTAAAACTATCGATTGATGGTCATACTGCAACGCTAACACTGAATAACCCACCTGCTCATACATGGACAATGGGCAGTCTCAAGGCGCTTAAGCAACTGGTCACTGACCTCAATACCAACGACGAGGTATATGCACTAATTGTTCATGGCGATGGTGAGAAATTCTTTTCAGCGGGCGCCGATCTAAATAATTTTGCAGATGGTGATAAAGGTCGCGCGATCAGTATGGCGATAGCCTTTGGTGAAGCGTTCGAAGCATTGTCAGCCTATCGCGGCGTGAGCATTGCAGTGATCAATGGCTATGCGATGGGCGGTGGACTTGAGTGCGCACTCGCTTGTGATATCCGTATCGCAGAAGATCATGCTCAAATGGCATTACCTGAGACGGGCGTTGGCTTGTTGCCGTGTGCCGGTGGTACCCAAAATCTAACCGCTTTAGTAGGCGAGGGTTGGGCAAAGCGCATGATATTATGCGGTGAGCGCGTCGATGCCGAGACTGCACTACGCATTGGCTTAGTCGAAGAAGTTGCTGCGAAAGGTGAAGGATTACAAACAGCACAAGCATTGGCGCAAAAAGCTGCTAAACAATCACCAGTTGCAGTCAGTTATTCCAAAACACTTATTCAAGCAGCAAGACACACGCCGCCTGCGCAAAACCTTATCCATGAGCGTGAAGCCTTTGTTAGATTGTTCGATACTGAAGATCAGCGCGAAGGTGTGCAAGCATTTTTAGAGAAGCGTAAGCCTGTTTGGCAAAATAAATAAACGCCATAAAATCAAACTTAATGATACTATTTTTCTTTTAATATTTGTAGGTCACATTTATGACAGCAGCTATAGAAGGCATATCAGACGCGCCGGTATTATTCAGCACCGAGCCGACAGATTGTGGTCACCTTATTGGGATAATGACGTTAAATATGCCCAAATCTCTTAATGCCTTGAGCGTTGAGATGTGTCAATTGTTATCGCAACAACTAGAGCAGTGGCAAGGTGATGAGCAAGTAGTGGCATTGCTATTAAAAGGCGCGGGCGATAAGGCGTTTTGTGCTGGCGGTGATATTCGTAGGTTATATGACAGTATGTCAGCAACAGCGCCTATGCCAAATCCTTATGCGACAGATTTTTTTGGTCATGAATATCGTCTATACCGCCAAATGCACTTTTATACTAAGCCATTAATACTATGGGGTGACGGCATTATTATGGGCGGTGGCATGGGATTGATGTCAGGTTGCAGCCATCGTCTGGTCACCGAGCGTACCCGCTTTGCGATGCCAGAAGTGACTATTGGGCTGTTCCCTGATGCTTCTGGCAGTTGGTTTTTGCAGCGTATGCCAGCCAAAGCAGGTTTGTTCTTGGGGCTAACGGGTGCGATGTGTAATGGCAACGATGCAATGTTGGCTAACCTTGCAGAGTATGCTGTCGCCAGTAGTCACTATGATGCCGTCATACAAAGTTTAAAACAGAGCGATTGGCAGGTTGCAGCTAATAGTACGGATAAATGTGACAACAATAGCGCCCATAGTATCGTGAGTCGAGCATTGGCGGCGCAGCCTGTTGCTGAATTGCCTACTAGTAAGCTTGCGCAGCATTGGTGTGCTATTCAGCAGCTAATGAACAGGGGCGGTTTGGGTGATATCGATGCGCTATTACAAAGTGATGAGGCGCTCATAGAGCTCGATGCAGATTTTGCTGCCGACAGTTGGACACAGCGAGCCATTGCAACCTATCGACATGGCTGTCCAGTGACTGCGGCATTGACCTATGCGCTATATCATAAGGTGACGGATTTATCGCTAGAGCAAGTTTTGTACCTAGAGACCAATGTCGCTGTACATTGTGCGGCTAACCCTGATTTCAAAGAAGGCGTACGTGCGTTATTGATTGATAAAGATCGGACGCCAAACTGGTCTCGTACGTTAGCGGACTGCTTGAGCGCAGAGGGACAAGATTATATCCAGCAGCATTTTACCAATCCATATGCTAAAGGCGAGCATCCTTTAGACGATTGGCTTAGCGCTGCTGCATTGGGTAATGAAGCGGTTCGCTAACCAGATATTTAGCATCTGATTTAAGCCAACTTAACTGGATTAAGTGACTAGATTAAGTGAAATTTGAAAAATTAAAACTAATTGCATAATCAATCATCAAGGAGCGATGAGATGGCTACAAAGGATACAGGTTCAAGTAGTACAACTACGACTGATAATGATGGTAATACGGCAAAGCCAAATATTGCCTTTATTGGACTAGGTAACATGGGCGGTCCAATGGCAGAAAACTTGTTAAAGGCAGGTTATACGCTTTCGGTTTATGATTTATCTGTAGAGGCGACCGCGCGCTTGCAACAAGCGGGTGCCCATGTAGCAGAGAGTCCGAAAGATGCTGCTCAAAATGCTCAGGTGATTATCAGTATGTTACCTGCTGGCAAGCATGTCCATTCTGTCTATCTAGGAGAAGGTAGCTCTGACAGTCTACTTTCAGACTTACCAAAAGGTACTTTGGTTATCGATAGCAGTACTATAGCAGCTGCTGATGCTAGGAAAGTAGCAGAAGCTGCAAGTAAGCTTGGTATTGATTTTTTAGATGCGCCAGTCTCTGGCGGTACAGGGGGCGCTATCGCTGGCACATTGACCTTTATCGTTGGTGGAGACGATGCAGCCTTTGCCAAAGCTGAACCGATACTGGCTGTAATGGGCAAAAACATCTTTCACGCAGGCGAGCATGGTGCAGGACAAGTAGCTAAAATCTGTAATAACATGCTGCTTGGAATTCTGATGGCAGGAACGGCAGAGGCGATTAATCTAGGCGTCAAAAATGGTCTCGACCCAAAAGTGCTATCCGATATCATGCTACAAAGCTCCGGTCGTAACTGGACGCTAGAGGTCTACAACCCTTATCCGCAAGTGATGGAAAATGTCCCATCGAGCAATGGCTATCAAGGTGGCTTTATGAGTAAGCTGATGCAAAAGGATCTTAACCTTGCCATGCAAACCGCTCAAGATACGCATGTAGAGACACCAATGGGCGCTAAAGCAACTGAGCTTTATGCCGCGCATACCATCGAGAATGGCGATAGAGATTTTTCTAGCATTATGGCGCGTCACGACAGCTCTGTATTGTCTTAAATTATCAAGCACACAAATAAAAAAGGTCTGCATTATGGTAATAGTGCAGACCTTTTTTGACTTATTTCTAGTTTATATCAAGGCATTTAACTTGGCAGCTCATAGACCAGAGACTGAATATCTTGCGCCGCTTTTTGCAGTCGTGGCACATAGGTTAAGAGGCCATCTAAAGACACCCGTATGGTCGGTGCATGCAGATATAGCGAAGCAAGGTAGCGTGATTTCCTATCCCTTATCGGTACGGCGATTGCCACCATCTCAGAGATAAACTCTTCGTTATCGATACCTATGCCTGTTTCAGCGATACGATCAAGCTCAGCGTTTAATTTGTCGATATCAGTGATGGTGTTTTTAGTGAACTTATCTAGTGATAAATTTTGTAGTATTTTTTCGCGGCTTGCACTCGGCAACTGACTTAAATACAGCTTCCCAGTCGCTGTACACCACATTGGCGACTTTGCGCCCACTGGTAAATAAATCTGTATCGGCAAGGTCGTTTGTGCGCGGTTGGTATAGATCATATTCATGTGATAAGGAACACCGATACCGCAGGTTTCTTTTAACTCATCGACCAGTTTTTGCAAAATCATTTGACGTTCATTAAAGAACAGTCGCTGCTGCCAAAGCTCAACACCCAAATTGCGTACACGTTTACCCGGTATAATACCGCCGCCAATATCAATTGTCACAAACCCTTCATCAACCAGATTTTGAATCAATCGATGAATGGTTGGCTTCGGAATATCAAGCTCCTGCGATAGCTCTAGTGGCGAAATCGGCTTTGAGGCATAAGATACCGCCTCAATAATCTCTAGCACACGGGTAATCGATGATACTTTAGGCATATAAATGACTCAGTAATAATAAAAAAACAAAGCAAGTAGTTGTATCGTAATAGATATAATCGCCTCTAAAAATAGAGCAGAACAGTCAAGGCGATAAGGCTAAAAATGGATAAGTATAAAAGCCTACAGTAATTGGCTTACTGACTCTAATTTAGCACAATATAACCCTTAGACAAGCCTACCTCTCATTATATAGTAACGTATTTACATTGCGTGGATTTATAACAAAATAATTATCTGAGAATTTTTTGGTTTTCTTAGCAATATTAGATACGTTCAGTCACAAAGTACAACAATCTGTAGTAATTAACTCCATAACTGTTATTGCGTTATTTCTCAAGATGCTTCATCATGCAGACATATTTTGTAATACCTTTACATGAGCGTTAAGCATTCCAATAATCATGTGTAGGCTGCGCGGTGGCTTTAATAGCATTGTGTAACAAAAAGGCGAAGTATTGCGGGCTGGTGTAGTAATTATTACAATATCTATGCAATCTTTACATAATGGTAAATAAAAAGTGCGTCTTTAGGGGTGACTTTTTGAGCCAAAATTGTTTTAATCCTCGCATCAAAATGATTGTTTAAAAAAGTTAGTATTTTCATTTTTTTATGGGCGCGTTATTTCATACTTTAGGAGAGTAATTATGAAACTTATTCAATTAACAGCAATCACTGCTGCCGTTTTAGCCTCAACTGCTGCTCTTGCAGCTGATCCAGTTATTGTTATTGATGGCAATGACGCTGTTGTATACGAAGCTGAGCCAGTAGCAGTTGCTTATCAAGCAGACGCTGGTTATGCCTATAATGCAGATGCTGGTGTGTTACGTAACACCACTGGTGCAGTTGTTGGCGGTACTAAGACTTTCTTCCAAACTGTTACTCATCCAGCAGCGATCAGTGCTGAAGCTGGTACTTTAGGTTATGGTGCTAACATCGCTTGGGGCTTAAACGACAAAACTGAAATTCAAGCTGGTTGGGCAGGTGGCGATGCTGCTGAATTATTCGGCGGTGACTTTGATGCTAACGATGTAAACTACGATGTAGATACTGACTTTAGCAACCCGTACCTAGGCGTCCAATTACGTCCTATGGCGAACTGGTTCACTATGGGTGCTGGTATCATCGTTCCTGATAACGAAATCACTGCCACAGCTAATGCAAGAGATGCTGGTCCTAATGGATATTATCCTGTAGATGGCAAAAAATATTTTGTTGGCACTCCTACAAATGGTGACTATGATGCTTCACGTGGTGACCAATTAAATGTTGGTAGTGTTTCAGCTGATTTAGAGCATCGTAATAAATTAGCTCCTTATGCTACTATTGGCTTCCGTCCTAATATCACTAATAACTTTGGTTTATTCGGTGAGCTAGGTGCAGCTTATATGGGTAAAACGACTGCTACTGTTAATGCCACTGGCGCAAACGGTGCAGCTGCTGAAGCTCAAATTAAGAAAGAATTGGAAGACGAAAAATTTCTTGAGTGGTTGCCAATTGTTAAAGTTGGTGCAACTTACCGCTTCTAATTTAATGACAGTCTGAGTGCTGTTGTTAACAGAAGAATAAGTATAAAAAGACGATCCTTTTGAGGGTCGTTTTTTTATGTCTAAAATAAAGTAATAAATATCATTTATTATCATGTATTTGAGATTTATCAATAAACAATAACAGTTTGCTGTGAGGAAATAACAGAGATGCGATAATTAGTCTTATCGTCAGTCAGAGTAAGCAAGGGTAGGGTTTCTATAGGCTGATTGAGTAAATCGTAAATGATGGCGGAATAATCCATGCCTAAACCTTGGGCAAGCGTATATTGATGTATCTTAATAAAGCTCTCTTTTATTTGCCACAGCCATCTTATGGCAGAGTTACGCTGTATCATTGGCAATGCTTGCAAGATAGCCAGCTCTTTTGGATGATAGAACCGCTTTGCTACCTGCCATTTCACGGCATTGACTTCGATATCAATACCCGAGGGACGATAGCGACTGATAACGACAGCGACCTTGACGTATGGTATGTCTGAGTTTTCTATATCATTTTGTATTCGAGTAGCATTTTTATTATTGCCATTGGTATGGCTAAAACACACATAATATTGGCTATGAGTGAGTCGATAAGGAAAATTTGATTCATCTAAACAATCGACGATATCCAGTCTTTTGAGCAATGCCTGCAATAATAGCCTTACACCTGCACGTTGCTGCTGGCGCTGATGACGAGCAATCTGAGGAGCAGATAAGTGAGCATCGGCTGCTTGATCATAGTAAGGCTGGATAGGGCGCACTTGAGCAGTCGCACACCATGTCATTGTCATGGGGTCGAGCTGAGTATAGAGAATATCGTGTAGCATTAAGTTTTGCATAGTCTGTATACTGTAGAAACTTATGGTTTATATCGCGATTTATCTTAGCCTAACAAAAAGCCCAACAATAGGCTTGTTGGGCTTTTGAATGCTTATAATGTCTTATGCTATGTGCTTAGTAAGACAGTTCAGCACGGCGGTTTTGGGCATAGGCATCTTCGTTCGTACCGGCAGCAGCAGGACGCTCTTCGCCATAGCTGATGACACGGATATTATTTGCTGCAACGCCTTGTGCTGCAAGATAATCACGTGCTGCTTGGGCACGGCGCTCACCCAATGCGATGTTATATTCACGGCTACCGCGCTCATCGGTGTGACCCGCGATAACTACGCCTGCATTTGGGTTAGATTTTAACAGACCTGCGTGTTGGTTTAAGACACCTGCAGATTGTGAAGTAATCGCACTGCTGTCAAAGGCAAAGTATACAACGGCTTGGATGTTCTCAGCACCGGTAATAACTGCATTTGAGTTGTCTACGATAACTGCACCATTGTAGCCAACTTGACCACCTGGGATACCCAGTGGGGCAACGACGACTTCAGAAGTGGCGCGCTTGGTGGCACAACCTGATGCTAGAACAACAGCGCTTGATAATACAGCGAGGGCAGCGATTTTTGAAAAACTGGTTGACATAATAAGCTCCAAAAATTTTAATGAATTAGATTTGTTGTTGTAAACTGCTTACGATAAAACTTAGGCAATTGCTATCTATAATATACTAAATGTTACTTTATGTAAGTACTATTACTGTAAATAATGCTAGAGTTTACAAATAGATATAATGCGCATTACGCCAATATTTACGCCATTATATAGGGATTCTTACCATCGTTACCTTTCTTATTTTAATTTAGTAGTCACCTTGAAATTTGGCGCTTTAAGTCAATGTATTTAGGTATCTTACATAGGTATTGCGACAGTATCAAAGTGTCGCTTAAGTCTTGCTATAAAGGCTGTTATAAATATAACCATCATAAAAAACAATAGGAATCTATATGTCTACCGCTGAAAACGATGCACAAATCATCAATGCTGAAATGCCTGATGTACCTCTCCATGCGCCTAGTAAAATCAATTTAAAAGACTATCAAAAGCCAAGCTTCGATGTTGAAACTGTCAGCTTAGATATCAAGTTATTTGAAGACCATGCACAGGTAGATAGTACTCTAAAGATGGTACGTCAAAGCGCAGGCGATATCGTTTTATTTGGTGAAGATTTAGAGCTGTTGGCTTTGTCTATGAATGGTGAGGCATTGAGTGCTGAGCGTTATGAGCTGTCAGCAGGTAAGCTTACGATTAGTGATGCTCCTGATGAGGTGACATTGGCGCTACAAGTGCGTATCTGTCCACAGACCAATACTGCCCTTGAGGGGTTTTATATGGCGGGCAGTGGTGATGAGACGATGTTTGTCACCCAGTGCGAGCCGGAAGGTTTCCGTAAAATTACCTTTTATCCAGACCGCCCTGACGTACTCGCGATATTTACCACTCGCCTTGAAGCAGACAAGCGCTATCCAACACTACTAGCCAATGGTAATTTGGTTGAAGCGGGGGAGATGATCGATGCGCCAAACCGCCATTATGCGATTTGGCATGATCCGACCAATAAGCCAAGCTATCTATTTGCTTGTGTGGTCGCTGACTTGGATGTATTAGCGGATAGTTATACGACCAGTGAAGGTCGAGAAGTCTTACTTGAAGTATATGCAAAGTCTGCCGATATCGATAAGTGTGATGTTGGTATGCAGGCGCTCAAAGATTCGATGCAATGGGATGAAGTTAATTACGGTCGTGCTTATGACTTAGATCGTTATATGATCGTTGCAGTCAGTCAATTTAATATGGGTGCGATGGAAAATAAAGGGCTAAATATCTTTAATACTGCCTGTGTATTATCAAGCCCTGAAACCACGACTGATACTCGTAGCTTTAGCGTAAAAGCTATTATCGCCCATGAGTATTTCCATAATTGGACAGGCAATCGGATTACTTGTCGTGATTGGTTTCAGTTATGTTTAAAAGAAGGCTTTACCGTCTACCGCGATCAATCGTTTTCAGCGGATCAGCAATCAAGCGCGGTACAACGTATCGATGACGTCGCGACTTTGCGTGCCCATCAGTTTGCAGAGGATGCAGGACCACTTGCCCATCCTGTACGTCCTGAGAGTTTTGTTGAGATTAATAATTTTTATACTACCACCGTCTATGAAAAAGGCGCTGAAATTGTCCGTATGATAGCCAATACCTTGGGCGCTGATGATTTCCGAAAAGGGACGGACGAGTATTTCCGTCGTTATGATGGTCAAGCGGTCACGGTTGAAGACTTTTTATCTGCGCTTAGTATTACTAACGGTAAAGTAGAAGAATTTATCGATTGGTATCGCCAGCCAGGTACGCCAGTGGTGTCCGGTCATCAAGACTATGATAGCGCCACGCAAACATTAATCATTACGTTGAGTCAGCAAACCCGTCATGTGAGCGGCTTTGATGCGCCAAAACCCTTGCCTATTCCAGTTGCAACGGCATTATTCGATAAAGAAAGCGGCAAAATTATTGCTGAGCGTATGTTGCTATTAGACCAAGCCAAACAAACCTTTACTTTTGAAGGCGTAAGTGCTGAGCCTGTGGTGTCTTTGCTACGTGATTTTAGTGCGCCTGTACAGCTGAATTACGATTATCAAGATGAAGATTTGGCATTTTTACTTAAACATGAAACCAATGGCTTCAATCGTTGGCAAGTGACGCAGATGCTGGTCAACCGTATTTTGTTGCCCACCCAAGGCACAAAGAGCAATCCTGATGTTTATCTAGCGGCATTGGCGCAGACATTGCCAGTGCTCGCAGGTGAAGATGCAATGCTAGCAGCGCGTTTACTTGATATTCCATCAGCTCAAGAGTTGGCGGCTGCTATTCCTGAAGATTATGATCCAGAAGTGGTCAAAGCGCAGCGTGAAGGTTTGTATCAGCAGCTAGCAGAGGCGTTAAAAGATCAATGGGAAATGCTTTACAAGCAACTGCCATTGCACTCTTATGAAGACAGTGCAGAAGCTCGTGGTGAACGGGCACTACGTAATGTGGTACTCGATATGGCATTGAGCGCAAACGTGGAAGGCGCTGTAGAGTGGGCACAGCAGCAGTATGATAATGCCAGCTGTATGACGGAGCGTTTTGGGGCACTAAAGGCCATGGTCAATCATCAAGTGGCAAAGGCTGATGAGTACTTGGCAGATTTTTATCAGCGTTTTCAAGCCGATGATTTGGTGATTGATTTGTGGTTTAGTGTCCAAGCATCTGCTGACAACGTCAATGCTGATGTTATTAAATCACTATTAGCACATGATGATTTCGATTGGAATACGCCCAATCGCGTACGTTCAGTCATCAGCGCTTTTACCGCGCAGCCAACTGCATTATGGACGCAACAAGGTTTGGATATCTATACAGACGTGATTAAGAAACTAGATGATTCTAACCCGATGATAGCCTCGCGCCTACTACAAGTATTGGCACGTTGGAATACGTTAGCTGAGCCACGCCGTCAAATGGCTCATTTGCAGCTGCTTGATGTGCAGCAGCAAGTATCCTCTAAGCATGTGCATGAGAGTCTAAGCAGTGTGCTGGGTACAGCGACTGCATAGAGCTGTCTTAAAAAACTAAAGTCATAATCTTAAACATGAAAAAAGCCCGTCTGACAATTTAGTGTCAAACGGGCTTTTTTGATAAGCAGCTATTAACGGTTAGGTAGGATGTCTTTGACCATATCACGTAAGTTATGTAGTGCTGTGACCGTGCTGTCCCAATCTAAGCAACCATCAGTAATTGACATGCCGTATTCGAGCGCATCCAAATCAGCAGTCAGCTCTTGGCGACCGCCTTTTAAGTGACTCTCAATCATCATACCAATGATTGACTTGTTGCCGTTTCTGATTTGCTCCGCGACGTTTTGGATCACCATCGGTTGCAAATAAGGGTCTTTACCTGAGTTGGCATGACTTGAGTCAATCATAATCTTGCTACTGGTTTTACCTTTGGCAAGCGCGTCTTCTACTTGAGCGACTGCTGTTTCATCGTAGTTAGGCTTACCATTGCCACCGCGTAATACCACGTGAGCATAAGGATTGCCTTTAGATTTGATGATAGACACTTTACCATCTGAAGAAAGACCTAAAAAGCTATGACCCGCTTTTACCGCTTGCATGGCGTTGACCGCAACAGTCATGCCACCATCAGTACCATTCTTAAAGCCGACTGGGCATGATAAGCCTGAGCTCATCTCACGGTGCGTTTGGCTCTCGGTTGTACGTGCGCCAATCGCTGACCAGCTGATCAAGTCCTGCATGTACTGCGGTGTATTCGGGTCAAGCGCTTCAGTAGCACAAGGTAGTCCTTTTTCATTGAGATCAAGCAGTAGCTTACGGGCTGTACGCAAACCTTTTTCGATATCAAAGCTGTCATTCATATCGGGGTCATTAATCATGCCTTTCCAGCCAACGGTCGTGCGCGGCTTCTCAAAATAGACACGCATCACAACGAATACGCTGTCTTCAATCTCTTTCGCCAATATGGCTAAGCGATCAGCATATTCATGAGCGGCTTTGATGTCATGAATAGAGCATGGACCAATAACCACAAACAAACGCTTGTCTTTGCCGTCCAAGATGTTTTGGATAGTGTGACGACCATTTAAAACGGTTTTATAGGCTTCGTTTGATAAAGGAAGTTCGGTTTTTAGCTCATTGGGTGTGATTAATGGAATAAATTTTTCAATATTCACGTCGTCAATTTCTGCATTATGGGTAGCGGTTGTTATCATGATTATATATCGTCTAGCTGATTTATAGGGACTTTCATTATGCGGACAAAAGTACCGGTTGACAAGGGGAGTCGAGCAGTTAATTGACTGATAACTGGAATGCTGATGCGAAAACTTGGTTATACTTGATGATTATAGGTAAGATAAAGAGACGTTTATGCCACTGGATTTCTTCGGGCAGCTTCGCTATTTTTATCATCGTCACGTATGATGGCAGTATAAATAGCTCAATTTGAGCACCAAAAACGCCGCTGATTATGATGGTGCGTATCCTATAATAGATACCCCATGTTATATTTTATAATATCCATGTTTTCTCCCTTGTACGACTTTCACTGTAACACTTTATTATTAAGAGTTTTTCATGACCGATAACCATACGCTTCAGACTGATTTAACTGTGCCATTTGATACTTACGAGATGGCTAATGTAGCGCGTGAGCCGCTCGTTATTGGTATCGTTGCTGGTGAAGTATCAGGAGACAGTCTGGGTGCAGATTTTATGCAGCAGATGAACAATCTACGTGATGACATCGTTTGGGTCGGAGTGGGCGGTACCAAAATGCAGGCACAAGGGCTTAATAGTATTTTTCCATTGTCCCGTTTGGCAGTGATGGGTCTGGTAGAAGTCATGGGGCAATTGCCTGATTTGCTTAAGGCGCGTCGTGAGTTGCTGGCTGCTTTTAAAAAGGCGGATATTGATTGGTTCATTGGAATAGATGCCCCTGATTTTAATCTACGAGTGTCTAAAAAATTAAAGCCTAAAGGCGTGTTTTGCGTGCAGTATGTTAGTCCTTCTATCTGGGCTTGGCGCGAGTCACGTATTCATAATATTAAAGCGGCAACCCACTTGGTATTGTGCCTGTTTCCGTTTGAGCTGCCTGTTTACGAGCGTTATAAGCATCCGGCGATATGCGTTGGGCATCCACTGATGTATACCATTGACCAGTCACTGCTCGACATACCAATCAATCAGCGACGTAGTGATCTGGTCTGGCACAATGATGGCTTGCAGCAGTTTTTTATCGAACGCTTTGATGAGGTCAGTCAGCTTATTTGTGTGATGCCGGGCTCACGCCGCAGTGAAATAACGGCTATTTTACCCTTGATGCTAGACGGTATCCAAAAGCTGCTTTTATTGGACCCAAAGCTTTGCTTTATCATCCCAACTGTCGATCAAAACCATCAATATATCGTCCAAGACGTGATTGATCAGCGCTCAGAGCAGCTGCGTGCCGCCATCGTGGTGGTCTATGATGATAGCCAGCCAACCTTTAGTCAGCAGGCGATGGCGGCATCAGATATTGTGATGTTAGCCTCAGGTACCGCAACGCTTGAGGCGATGCTACTTGAGCGTCCGATGGTCGTCGTCTATCAGCTGAATCAGCTAACCTATCAGATTGCTAAACGTCTGGTCAAAGTGCCCTATGTGGGTTTGCCAAATATTTTGGCAGCTACCGCGATCGTACCGGAGCTTATTCAAGAGCAAGCAAGTGGTGACAATATCTGCCGTACCGTCATGCGCCTTTTGCAGCCACGTGCTTATGCGGAGCAATTGAATGCGCTGATTCAGACCAAGCATCTTTTGCAACAGCAAAGCAATCATCAACCTGCCAATAGCGTGATTGAACAATGGTATCTGCAAAATTATCCGTCGAAAACGGCGCAGATCTAGTAAGTGAATTCACCTCATATCTCGTCATCTCATATACATAAGACCGTAAAATCAATGAATAGCATGCCATATAAAGAGAACCATATCTTACAGATCAGACGCCGTATCGAACAGATTGATATAAAAGGACAATATATTAATTTGGCTTCTCCCATTTATTTATCTGGTCAACTTAATATCAACGAATTACTTGCGCAATATTCGAACACTATTGCACAGAGTGATACGAGCTCAGTGCTTCAGATTGGTGTCGATGAAGCAGGGCGTGGACCATTGTTGGGCAGTGTGAATGTTGCGTCGGCAATATTACCACGTGTTTGGTCAGGACTGATTGAAGGGCAGCCTCTCAAAGATACGCCCTTATCGATACTGACGGACTCCAAGCAGTTGAGCGAAAAAAAGCGCGATATGCTGTATCCCTTGGTTCAGCAATATGCCATTGGTTATGTCATTGCTGATATTCCAGCGGCAGTGATTGACCAAGTGAATATCTTACAAGCTACCATGCTTGGGATGCGTTTATGTACTGAGATAATGTTAGAGGTCATTGCTTATCATTTGAATGACATGGCACAAGACATACATCAGCTGCATGCTGAAGTTTTATTCGATGGGAATCGCTGTCCTGAATTGAATTATGCAAGGCTCGTAGAACTTGGTGTCGAAGAAGAAGTAGTTGACTGTCAAGCATGGGTCAAGGGTGATGCTCGTCATACCAGTATTGCCGCTGCCAGTATTTTGGCAAAAGTTAGCCGTGACAAAACCATGTACGCGCTTGACACTGAGCATCCTGAATATGGCATTGCCAAGCATAAAGGCTATCCAACACGCGCACATATGGAGGCAATCGAAACTTATGGCGTATTAGCCGCGCACAGACGCAGCTTTGCACCCGTTAGAAAGGCGTTAGAGCGTTAAGAGTGGGTAGAGATTGGCTGATTTATTTAAATAAATAGCCTAAGCGAAATACTTATTAGTTTTTCAATAAACATGCTTTAAAGCTTTATACTTTTCATTAAATGACATCTGAATAAGTATTCGTTATACCCGAATTATTGTTCATAATAACCGCGCCACTATCTTATAGGATAAGAGATGACCCTCAAATTGCCAAAAAAAAACCTCGCTGTAATTATATTATTAACGGCTTTTTTAACGGCTTGTGGCGGTGGCGGAGACTCAGGTAATAGCGCTAATGACGTTACGCCAAAGCCAATAGCACCTGCTGCTAGTCCTGATGATACCTCGACTGATAAGCCTGATGACCAAACTGCTAATGTGGCAAGCGACAATGAGACACAAGCAGCATTAATCGCAAGTAATACCTTTAGTCTAGCGCGTACCAGCTGTGGTCTTGGAGGTTTGTCCGCTGACACCGCACTGGATAATATTGCGATTCAACATGCCAAATACATCAAGCACGTATTTGCTAACAGTACACCGACTACTTTTAGTCCACATTATGAAAATAAGATTGCGGATATCGCAAACGTCACAGGCGATACTAACCCGTTCTTTAGGGGCGTTAGCTTCACAGACCGGTTATTACAGGCAAAATATGGCAATGCCAGATATGTTGTGACTGAGAATATTGCCCAATCGGTTTACTATAGCTCGGCAGGCAATATTATAGGCTCTGATACAGTGGCAGGCTCAATGGCTAAGTCGTTATTGGCAGCGCCTTATCATCTGCGCTCTTTGATGCTACCAGGTTCAAGTTTGACAGGGACGGGCATGGTCACTTATAAGCCTTTTGGTAAGGATACGGCTAATAATCAAGGTTATGTATTAGTCAACCATGCCTCAGCGACGCAGGCGACCGAAGATAATACGGTAGCAGGAATATTCACTTATCCATGCCAAGGGGTCAGCGGTACCGTCACTGCGTTGTATAACGAAACGCCAAGTCCGGTCAAAGGAACAGGTCGTGACTTACAAACTGATCCTATCGGACAGCCTATTTATGTCAGTATGCCGTCTGCTCAAACGATTGACATCAGCAATGTTAAATTCCATGATATACAGCGTAATATGGATGTGCCCATTGAGATATTAGATTATCGCCAAGATCCCCATAAAAACACCATATATGAGCTACCAGCGAACGAAGCGTTCATCTTGCCCATTACGGACAATTTGAAAAGCTGTACAAGCACCAGTAAAAAAGACGCAAATTGTGGTTTACATGGCAATAGTGATTACCGTGTCAGCTTTGATATCTTAGTCGATAGCAAAGCCACAGAGCGTGAGAGCTTTACCTTTAAAACTGGTGCTGTGAACAATTAATTGCGTGATCTAAAAGACTTATTATAGAACAAGTTATAAAACAAGGGCTGAACCAGTTATCTGATTCAGCCCTTGTTTTATATAATAGTCAATCCACTATGAAAGCGTTATCACGTCAAAACGACGAGTTCCACTGCTGCAAAAAGGCTTCTTCTTCATCTGTTGACTCGCGATCTAACGTGTTATTGCGATGTGGGTAACGCCCAAACTGCTCGATAATCTCTTTGTGCTGCTGCTCAAAATCTAAAGTAATGGCATCATCGAGCTGCTCAAATAATGGCAGATAGCGACTATGAATCCTTAAAGATTCTGAATGCATAAACGGCATAATAGCAAATTTGCGCCATGTCATTGGTAAGGTAGAAAAATGTGGCTGCAATACGATTTCTTGAGCCAACACCAGCGCCATACCATCTTGCGCAAACGCCTCCGCTTTATTGCGGCATAAATTGCGTGAAAATTGATCTAAAACGATGATCTCTGCCAGACGCCCAGCCAAAGCGGTAATGGAGCTATTGCAGTCGGTTGCTGCTTCTGAAATGCGCCAAGTGACGCATTCCCCTTGCTTTGCTGCTTGCCAAATTTTACCAAACCGCTCTTTTATTTGCTGATCAAATTCATGGCTTTGCTCGAACCAATAATGTTCATTGTCCTTATCAAACCAAAAATCCAATACGGCACACGCCTCTGAATCGAGATACTCTAAACTTATGTTTTTTGGATCAAGTGACGATAAATTGGCATGGCTTTTTGAGGTGGAATAATCGGTTGAGAGAGACATAAGCTATTCTAATTATGATAGATTTAGTCTACTATAGCGCAAATATTTATGTCTGTCATGATACGAGCAGCAGCTATTAGGTAAACCTTATGAATACAAAAAATTCGCTACAAAACACTCAGTCATCATTACCACCAACGCCATATTACTTGCTTGATGAAGCCGCAATCGTCGCCAATATGCAGATTATCGCTCGCCTATGCGAGTTGTCTGGCGCAAAAGCACTGCTTGCGCTCAAATGTTTTGCGACTTGGGGCGTTTTTGATATCATGCAGCCTTATCTGCATGGTACAACGTCATCTTCGCTAAATGAAGTCAGATTGGGTTATGAGACTTTTGGTAATAATAGCGACGCTAGTAGCAAAGATAAAAAAGAAACTCACGCCTATAGCGTGGCGTACAGCGCGGATGAGATGCCTGAAGTGCTCAGCTACGCCGATAAGATTATCTTTAACTCAATCGCGCAGTTAAATGCTTTTAAAGGTGAAGCATCAGCAAAAAACATCCCAGTCGGACTACGCTTAAATCCAAAGACCAGTAATTCGTCATTTATCATTGCCGATCCTGCGCGTCCGTTTAGTCGTCTTGGCGAGCATGATAAAGATAAAATTGCAGCCGTGTTGAGTGATATTAGCGGTGTCATGATTCATAACAACTGTGAAAATGACAGCTTTGAGGCGTTTAGTTACAGCTTAGCTGATATCGAAACCAGATTTGGTGATGTTTTGCAGCAGCTTGAATGGGTCAGTTTGGGCGGTGGTATTCATTTTATTGCTCCTGATTATCCACTAGAGAAACTGGCTGACAGGTTAAAAGGCTTTAGTGAAAAATATGGCGTACAAGTTTATCTAGAGCCGGGTGAGGCAAGTATTCATGGTGCTGGTACGCTAGTCACAAGCGTTTTAGATACGATGCACAATGAAAAAAACCTAGCAGTAGTAGATTCATCCATTGAAGCACATATGCTTGATTTGCTGATTTACCGTGAGTCAGCGCCGATAGCGGCTGTTAATAGTGATTTAATTAATATCGCCTCTCTTGATATCGACCCTACCAACATTGCACCCATAAGCGAGAACGCTAAATCAGCTAATAATACGATTATCTATGGTCGTTCTTGTTTGGCAGGCGATATCTTTGGTGAATATGCCTTGCCAAATAAGCTAAAAGTAGGTGACACCGTTACCTTTGGTAACGCAGCAGGCTATACCATGGTGAAGAAAAACTGGTTTAATGGCGTGAATATGCCAGCGATTGTCATTCGCCGCTTAGATGGCAGTATCGATATCCAACGCGAGTTTGATTATCAAGATTATAAGGCAAGCTTGTCATAACGCTATTAGACGCATATTTGGCATGACCAAATGGTAATGCCAAACAACTATCTATAAATCTTTATTCGCTTTGACGTTTTTAAGTTATGTTGTAATTTTTGCCGAAAAGTCAGTAAAAATTGTTATAATTGCTACTGGCAAACACAGTAGGATTTGTCTAACGGGTGCGTGGGTTTTCCTCGGTCTTCCTTTTTAATTCACGCATATCATTCACTCGTTTCTGTTTTGCATAGCCAATATCAATGGTATCGACAGGGACACAAAGGAGGATTGTTCTTTGAACACAAACCAACAAGTTAAGCCTAGTAAAAAAGATGTACTTATTATCGGTGCTGGCGGCGTCGCTCAAGTAGTCGCGCATAAATGTGCGATGCATAATGACGTACTTGGCGAGATTCATATCGCTTCACGTACCCAAGATAAATGCGATGCCATCGCTCAGAGCGTTATAGAAAAGAACAGCTTTAAGCAGCAAGCGGTATTGCACACGCATGAAGTCGATGCCATGGATACCCAAGCGCTGATACAGCTGATTGAAGATACGGGTATTCAAATCCTTATCAATGTCGGTTCGGCATTTGTGAATATGACAGTATTGGAAGCTTGTATCGAGACTGGCGTAGCATATATTGATACCGCTATTCATGAAGATCCTCGTAAGATTTGCGAGACGCCACCATGGTATGATAACTATGAATGGAAGCGCAAACAGCGCTGTGCCGATAATAATGTCACTGCGATCTTAGGTGCAGGTTTTGATCCTGGTATGGTCAATGCCTATGCACGTCTTGGTTATGACATGATGGATGCAGGTTCAGTGACTGATATTGATATCATTGATATTAATGCTGGTAGTCATGGTAAATACTTCGCCACCAACTTTGATCCTGAGATTAACTTCCGTGAATTTACTGGTACGGTTTATTCTTGGCAGGACAGTAAGTGGCAGTCTAACAAGATGTTTGAAGTAAAGCGTACGGATGACTTGCCTGTTGTTGGCGTACAAAACAGTTACTTAAGTGGTCATGACGAAGTTCACTCCTTGTCTGCCAACTTAGATGTGCCCAATATTCGTTTTTGGATGGGCTTTGGTGAGCATTATATCAATGTCTTTACCGTTCTACAAAACTTGGGCTTATTGTCTGAGCAGCCAGTGATGACTGCTGAAGGACAAGAAGTGATACCGTTAAAAGTAGTGAAAGCAGTCCTACCAGATCCAAGCTCACTTGCGCCAAATTACACCGGTAAAACCTGTATCGGTGACAAGGTCAAAGGCAAGATCAATGGTGTCGATAGTGAGGTATTTATCTATAATATCGCAGACCATAAAGATGCCTATAATGAAGTTGGTAGTCAAGGTATCTCTTATACCGCAGGCGTGCCACCAGTCGCCGCAGCGATGCTAGTTGCTACAGGCGAGTGGGATGCAGGAAAAATGGTCAACGTTGAAGAGCTTGATGCCAAGCCATTTATCAATCTATTGAATAAAATTGGTCTGCCTACGCGCATCAAAGATAGCGAGGGCGATAGAGCGCTTGAGTTTGATATCTAAATTCTCGTGTTAGCTTTTATTGTTCGTTAAACAAAACGCACCCTATTGAGGCAGACTCGATAGGGTGCTTTTTTACGTATCTGCTTCTATAATAAAAACGAGTATCATAAAACTGATAGTTATAGATGGCATAAGGAGAATTGCTATGTCTTTAGAAAAATATAAAGTCTTCAACTTGATTGAGGATGTGACAAAGTTAAAAGTGTTATTTATTCTAGAATCTCCCTATATCAATGAATATCTCCATCAACATCCAGCGGCAGGCGAGTCGGCGCTTGAGCTCACTCAGTTTTTGATTGCTCAAGGGTATTTAAAGGATTTTGATGCCCAATTGCCATTAGGCTGTAATATCAAAGCACTAAATTATCAGCCACTGGGTATCTTAAACTGCTCTACATTGTCACTGAATAAAGCGTTTTACCCTTGCGCTTTAAATAGTGAAGACTTAGCAAAAGTGAATAAATTGGCAGCTATTAAACAAAATTTAAATCAAAGTAATCCGAATAAATTACCTGTAGATTTGAAGAAAAACAGTGTTTTTAAAGACTTTGTTAGCCGATTAACTGAAGTGCTTG
This sequence comes from Psychrobacter sp. G, assembly GCF_000418305.1. Taxonomy (NCBI): domain Bacteria; kingdom Pseudomonadati; phylum Pseudomonadota; class Gammaproteobacteria; order Moraxellales; family Moraxellaceae; genus Psychrobacter; species Psychrobacter sp. G. The sequence continues at coordinate 1,824,391 of NC_021661.1, read as the reverse complement.
AGCAAGCGTCAGCTGATATTATTATCGTACCTTGCGGCGATACTGCAATTGGGTTTATGGGTGCTTTTAAAACAATTTATCAGAAGCCTTTGACGGTTTTAGATAGTTTACCGCATCCAACTGAGCCAAATTGGGCTGATAAGATAGCCACCATTAATTTGAAAGATTATATCGCGCCCCAGCTATTGCCTTAGCTATGATTGTACTCTGTCTATAATCGCCAAATAGTAAATGCAAATCTTTCAAAGCTGTATACTGATTTGCAAAAGGTAAGCTCGAGAGTCTGTAGGAAAATACAGGGGATGATAGATACTGAGTTATAGTCTACAAATAAGCTATTCAAACCGATGCGACAATCCTTTAGATAGAGCCTGATAAAGGCTGCAAAATTTTGACCTATTTTTTATCAGCAACAGGGTATTTTTTACCGTAAATCAGCGATATCCCTATCATAAAAATAAGAGCGTAATATGCAATTAGAAATCAATGTTATCGATGCCTTTACTGATACTGTGTTTAAAGGCAATTCAGCGGCAGTGATCATTACAGAAAGCTGGTTGTCTGAGAAACTCATGCAATCTATTGCTTTTGAAAATAATTTATCAGAGACGGCTTTTATAGTCTTGGATAATAAAGGCATTTATCATATTCGATGGTTTTCACCGCTTACGGAGATTGATTTTTGTGGTCATGCGACCTTGGCTTCTGCCTTTGTACTGTTTAAGAAAAACCCTACTTTGACGTCTATTAAGTTTTCAGCTGAAGCAGTTGGGGTTTTAGCGGTCAAGCAAACCGATCATGATAAAATACAGATGGATTTTCCCAATACTAAGCCTGAGAAAGTCAGTGATATCCCTGATAGTTTGCTGGCAGGATTGTCTATTGTCCCTATTGAAGTCTATAAAAACTCACAGGCATATTTTGTGATTTATGACTCGGAATCTGACGTGTTAAATGTAGAGCGTGATAATGACGCGCTAAAACAACTTGCGCCTCTCGATGTGGTTGTCACTTGTCAGGCTAAATCTGCTGACTACAAAGACTACGATTTTATTTCACGTTATTTCTGGCCTGCCAATGGTGGTGATGAAGATCCAGTTACGGGTTCGGCTCATACTGGACTAGCGCCATTATGGGCACAGCGACTGGGTAAAAATACATTGGTTGCTTATCAAGCGTCAAAACGTGGCGGGGTACTAGACTGTGTGGTTGCAGGAGATAGAGTGCTTATCTCCGGTCATGCTGTGCATTATTTGACGGGATTTATCACGGTCGAGGAGTAAGTTTTGTCTGAATTAAAAACAGTGGGGCTTTTTGCTCTTACTGCATTGGCTGAAATCGCAGGTTGTTATCTGCCTTATCTGTGGCTACGAGAGGGTAAGTCAGTTTGGTTGCTCATACCTGGTGCCCTGAGTTTGATAGCTTTTGTATGGCTGCTGTCATTACATCCAGCTGCTGCCGGTAGGGTCTATGCCGCTTATGGCGGTGTTTATATTTCGATGGCGATTTTATGGTTGTGGACAGTGAACGGGATACGTCCAACGACTTGGGATATTGTAGGTTCTGCTATTGCTTTACTGGGCATGGCAATTATTATGTTTGCGCCGCGCAGTGCCTAGCTTATGAGTCAAAGTGCGCAAATTAAAGCTTATTAATTCAAGATTTAGTAAATTCAATATACAGTTAAAATACCCTAAAAACGCTACGGTACTGCTGGTATGAATTTTTCTTGCTTGCTGTGACTACGCAGACAGAAGCTACAAAAAATTCATACCAGCAGTACAATAAGGTATCGATATTGCTTTTCACTGATCATATAAATAAAAAAATGCCAATCAAATCATTAAGTTCGATTGGCATATTGCTGCGCTTACTATTAATGCTTTCCTAAGATGCTACCATTATCATCTTTCTTTGATTGTTTAGCCGCTTTTTTCTCTTTTGCTGTTAACAGCGGCTTCTTTTTGACATTCTTCTTACTATCTTGACCTTTACTCATGATGTTGTCCTTTTATGTGACTGATTAATACTTATTAAAATCAGTATAGCCCTAAGGGTGATTAATAGCTAGCTTCAAGCAAATGGACGCTGGCGTTAATAAGTGCTTACTTACGAATACATCACGATTTGCTATAATGAGCAGCAAGCCGATAAATCGCGGCAAACCTTTATCCTATTATTATTTAGCACAATGATGCTTACTGTTTTGGTTGATTATTATGCGTATCCGTAAACTGTTTAAATTTGAAAACGCCCATATTGTGCGTAACTGTAGCTCTGAGCGCTGCAAACACTCGATTCATGGTCATAGCTATCAGATTGAGCTGATACTTGAGGCCAAGCGTTTAGATCATGGGCAGATGGTCTATGATTTTGGCTTATTAAAATCCTCTATTAAAGACATTATCGACAGCTTTGATCATGCGATTTGCTTTTGGAGTAAAGACGATCCTGAATACATCGCTGCCTGTAAGAAATTCAGTGCACGCTGGATCAGCTTGCCGGTATCGCCGTCAGCAGAGCAATTCTCGCGGGTGATATTCTTTTGGGCGCAAGAGATTTTGCAACAGACACAAATGCAAAATGGCGAAGCGGATGTGAGCGTATATTCAGTGATTGCGCACGAAACTGCGACTGGTTACGCGCAGTGTTTTGCTGATGATGTGAGCAATGAGCAAATGGGTAAGTTGGTTTTAGAAGAGTTTGAATTTAGCGAGCAAGTATGTGCAGAGTGGCATGACCCTGAGCTATATGCCAAACTGATACGTGGTGAGAGTTTCGTTAATCCAGCAGTCACAATGCAAGTACAGGTAGATTGAGTTTAATGAATAATAATCAAACGATTGAAGACACAGCTATAAGTGGTGGTAAGAACCTGCAGACTTTGACGCTGCATTCAGAAAAAGATACTCAGCGTTTGGCTGAGCAATTGGCAGCTTTGCCGCTGACCGGTAGTGTGTGGCTGGCAGGAGATTTGGGTGCGGGTAAAACCACATTAACTCGCTATTGGTTGCAAGCGCTAGGGCATAAAGGAGCGGTGAAAAGTCCGACTTATACCTTGGTTGAGCCTTATAGTATTATCCAAAATGACGGCTCAATTAAACCTGTTTATCATGCTGACTTATATCGTTTACAAGATCCAGAAGAGCTGTCTTTTATTGGCTTTGATGAGTATTTGGATGAGCCAAATGCGTTGGTTATCATTGAATGGGCGAGCCGTGCGGACAGCTATTTGCCGCTGCCTACTATGTTTATTGATATGACTCAAAGTAATAGCAATGATGATAAAGAATCTCGCCAAGTTGCAATACGATTGTCAAAGGCAGGACAAGTACAAGGTTTTGACCTATCCAGTCTAAATCTTTAGTCCAAATCGTGCTACAGATGTTTAAAGCCTTAAAATCTGCCTCTATTATTTTCAATATATGATACCCATCAATGCTACATAGCCACACCAATACTCGTATCAAAAAACTATCGCCGCTGCTGATCAATCAATTAGCAGCGGGTGAAGTCGTGACGCGTCCAGCAGCTGTGGTTAAAGAGCTACTGGAAAATGCAATTGATGCTCATGCCACAGATATCGAGGTCCGCATTACCCAAGGTGGCATGGGTATGATTGAGGTGATTGATAATGGCGTTGGGATTCATCCTGATGATATGGTCATGGCAGTCACGCGTCATGCCACTAGCAAAGTCGCTGATGTGGCACACTTGCACGGAATTACAACGCTGGGTTTTCGCGGGGAAGCACTGGCAGCGACGGCTGCTGTTTCCCGTTTGATCTTAACCAGTAGTCATGATAGCAGCGGGATTGGTCGTCAGTTGCAAGTTGCCGGTATATTGGGCGATACGCCAAAGCTGATACCGGTTGTGCATCATCGCGGTACTACTATTACAGTCAAAGATTTATATTTCAATGTACCAGCACGGCGCGGTAATTTGAAATCTATCGCGACTGAGTTTGGTCATATCGAAACGATTGTCCGTGAAGTGGCTTTAGCACGCGCTGATGTGGCGCTGACGCTTTTTCATGATAATAAAAAACGGCTATCACTATCGGTTAACACTATAAATAAAGTTACTGAAAAGTATTTGCCGTTATCACGTTTGGAGCAAGCGACTGGATTGGCACTTACAGAGCAGGCCATTGAAGTCGCGGTTGATTTATCTAGCCTAACGCAGCAATTTGGGAGTTCTTCTGCTACTCATGCTAATGATGAATATGCTGATAATGTACGCACTATGCAACCGGCGAGTATTGGCGGTTGGTTGTGGGCAAGTTATGATGCCAACCATAGTTTACCAAAGCTCATTTATGTAAATGGCAGATTGGTAAAAGAAGCATTAATTAGCAATCAGCTTCGTCAAATGGTTCAAAGTGTACAGCTAGCAGGTATGGGTTATGCGCTTTATTTTGAGTTACCAACTCAGTGGCTCAATGTTAATGTTCATCCTTCCAAGCAGCGTATCAAGATTAGCCCACTGAACAATATCATGGCACATTTAAGTCATGCGATTCGTGCGAAGTTAAGAGGGCTTAATACCGCGAAAATTGTTTGCTCTAAAAAGGTGACACCAATTCCAAGTGGTCATACCTCCACAAAACAGTCTTTTAATACGTCGAACCCGATAGCATCATCTACTAACAGTGTAATGCGAGGTCAGCAAGTTCAAGCTCCTAAGCAACCATATCAGCTGTCAGAAAATGAGTCGTTATTCGAAAGTATTAAAGACTTACATATTGATGAGCCTATAGAAGACAGTCGTCATGCTGTTAATAGTTACTCTGTAAAAACACCATCTTTACCAGTTTGCTTAGAAGTTATAGATAGTATTACTGGTTTGGTGGAGTCGACAGCTAGACATGGTATTGACGATAAAGCGCTGCCTTGGCTACTATTTTATCATCAAGGGCAGTGTGCGCTAATTAGCGCTGAGAGATGGCAGTCAAGATTAAAAGTATTGTTTGAGTCAACTATCTTTAGCAGCACTATGTATGACAAAGCCAAAGTATTAAATAGCACTACTATTAATCAGCAATTGGCGAAGATAATTAAGCAGATGTCATCACAAGATGCACAAGCTTTTGTAGCAGATATGGAAGCTATACTGAGCAAATATGCTATCCACTCTATAGATAGTCATCAATTAGTCACATTGATGTTATCATCTGCGCTTAAATAGCGCTATTGGGAAAATAGCGTATTTTCTATAGTTAAGACATATCGCTGAGCTATCAATAATTTACCTTATTGTTCTTAAAACCATGACCATCAAAGGCAAGTATATGCGACTTTCATCTGATAGCCTATCTTCTTACTTAAGTCCCAATTTGGCGGACAATAGCGTGGTGTGCTTGATGGCACCAACCGCGAGTGGTAAGACCGCTTTGGCTTACGAGCTTTATGATAGCGGTCGTTATGAGCTGATTTCGGTAGATTCAGCATTGGTGTATCGTGACATGACGGTCGGTACCGCAAAACCAAATTCTGCTGAGCTAGCACGATATCCCCATCATTTGGTCGATATCATTGATCCTATGCAAAGCTATAGTGTCGCTGAGTTTGTCAATGATGTGGCAAGATTGATTGATAGCTGTCATCAGAATGGCAAAATACCTTTGTTGGTCGGCGGTACGATGATGTATTACATGGCATTACTCGATGGACTCTCACCAGTGCCTGATAGTGATGACAGTGTTCGCGAGCGTGTTGAGCAGTGGCGACAAGATGAAGGCATCAGTGCGCTATATGATTATCTTGGTGAAGTTGATGCTATCAGCCATGAGCGTCTTAATGCAACTGATACCCAGCGTATTACCCGTGCTGTTGAAGTATATTTGCAAACTGATATTCCTATTAGTGACTGGCAGCATCAGCCCAAGCAAGCATTGGCTCATAATCCCAATCAGCAGTGGCATGCTTTGGCGGTTATGCCAGACCGTCCATGGTTGCATACGCGTATTGAGCAGCGATTAGATATCATGTGGCGTGAAGGATTGGTAGCAGAGGTTATCAGTTTGCTTGAGCATTATCCTCTGATCCCAAGCTTACCTTCGATGCGCTGTGTTGGTTATCGACAAGTATTAGAGTATTTGGTACAGACTAATCACCCTGTATTTGAACAGCCCCATTTGGATAAAGCGCAGTTTTATGATGCTTTTGCTCAATCGGAACCATCAAGTAACGAAAGTAAAGAGCAAGATACCACGATTCAAAGTAGCATAACTCAGACGCATCTACCAATGGCAACTGCCCAAACCGATGCGCTTGCTTGTCAGCAAATGCAAAATAAGGCATTATATGCTACAAGGCAGTTAGCAAAGCGCCAATACACGTGGCTGCGAAAAGTGATGCAACTGTCTAATACGGCAGCAGTGCCTGCAATAGGATCAATAACAGCGTCGTCGACATCCATTGTTGGCTCTGATGATGTGACAGATCTTCAAAAAAATAAGTTAATATTGCACTCATTTAGCACTATGGAGCAGGCGAGAGCGTATTTGGTTTAATGAGTGATATCAGTCGTTTGCCTATATCTAGATTTGTCAGACCATTATTGTTCTGTAATATTAATGGTCGAGCTGTAGTAATAAAAACACAGTATGAGCGTATAACATCATACAAAGATACGAAAGTAATGACAATTAGTTTCAAAGTATAATGTATATAACTGTTATAATTTGATTATATGAAAGTGTTAACTGTTGCAAGCGTTGATTGCTTTTTAGTGTTTATTCATCAACATTTGGTGATAGAGGTGACCCATGCAACACTTGGTTACTTAATTTATGAAAATAATGACATATTCACGATAAAGTAGAATGACTTAACAAGCTTTAGCACTTATTTAGATACGTTTTATAAATAAAACTTATTATTGTATCTACCCTTAGCCATTATAATTGCAGTAACCTTTAAAATAATTGGCGCTAACAATAATTATATAATATTTAGGAGAGATTTCATGTCAAAAGGACAAACTTTACAAGATCCGTTCTTGAACTCACTACGCAAAGATCGCATTCCTGTTTCTATTTTTTTAGTGAACGGTATTAAGCTGCAAGGTCAAATAGAATCATTCGATCAGTATGTGGTTTTGCTGAAAAATACCGTCAGTCAGATGGTATATAAGCATGCTATCTCAACAGTCGTCCCAGCACGTAATCCTCGTAGCAGCACAACGCCAAGCGCGACTACTCAAAGTCAAGGCGCAGCACCAATGGGCTATCCAAGTCAAAGTGGCGGCGTGAGCGGTGGTTTTGAGCGCGGCAGTAGCGCAAATCCAGCTACTGGCGGCGGCTTTGAAGAACGTGGTTTTGCCAATCGTAGTGGCTTTAATCGTGGTGGCTTTAGTCAAGGCCAAGAGCGCGGCTTTGAGCGCGGTAGCTTTGGTCAAGGTCAAGATCGCGGTTTTGAGCGTGGTGGTTTTGGTCAAGATCGTGGTTTTGAAGCGCCGTCAGAGAATGTGGGTTATGACAACAAACCTAATGACGAGTCTGATGATAGCAACTCTTAGACCCTCCTACTAAGACATGAGATATCATATTGAGACCTACTATTATAGTGGGTTTTTTTGTATTGATACTCTTATAAGTAATAACATTTTAATGCACCCACGATAGCCTTATGGCTGTATTCCTACAGCATCATATTAATATTGACCATAATTATTAATATGGTTCATAGTATTATAAAATGTATAGTAAAATGATTCATCAAATTATAAGAATATAGCCAAAAATATAGAGTCATTGAAAACAAAAAAATTAATAAAATATAGAGCCACTGTATGAATAGTCCTGAACGCAATCTAACCCATGAGCAATTTATTAGTACCGCTATTGATGCCATCAATACTGAAAAGGCGGCACTAGCATTACTGACCGAGCAAATAGATGATAGATTTGCTCAGGCTTGTGACATCATTTTGGCATGTCAAGGTCGTGTGGTTGTGACAGGGATGGGTAAGTCGGGATTAATTGGTCGTAAGATAGCGGCGACATTTGCGTCTACTGGTACGCCATCGTTCTTTATGCATCCTGGTGAAGCAGGGCATGGTGACCTCGGAATGTTGGTCAAAGGGGATGTGTTGCTTGCCATCTCTAACTCTGGCGAGTCAGATGAGATCAAAATGCTCTTGCCTGTGGTCAAGCACTTAGATATTCCGCTGATTAGTATCAGTCGAGATAAACGAGGTATGCTGCCCCATGCTGCGGATATTATATTGACACTTGGTAAGTCGCAAGAAGCTTGCCCGCTCAATCTGGCTCCTACCTCAAGTACCACAGCAACTCTAGCACTCGGTGACGCATTGGCAGTTGCCTTAGTGCATGCCCGCAATTTTACCTCAGAAGATTTTGCGTTATCGCATCCTGCAGGTGCATTGGGTCGTCAATTACTGACCCGCGTAGAAGATTTGATGCATACTAAAACAGAGGACTTGCCACTCATCAATCAGCAAGCACCGTTACAAGAAGCATTATTTATCATGTCAGCTGGGCGATTGGGCATGACGGTGGTTACAGATGATGAGAAAAAAGTAGTTGGTATATTTACCGATGGTGATTTAAGGCGAGGATTGGAAAAAGGCATTGATTTGCAGACCCCGATGCGTGAGCTGATGGTGTGTAGCCCTCGTCGTATCAGTAAATCCATGCGAGCATCAGATGCGCTTAGCGTGATGAATGAAAATGCTATCAGTCAATTGCTTATTATCGATGATGACCAGCGCCTAGAAGCCATTATTACGGTACATGATTTACTACAAGCTGGTGTAAAATAAACATTATATTAGAATATCTATTAATAGAAGAGATGACTGATGCAAGACTTAATCAAGAAAGCCGGACAAGTGAAGTTATTGGTCATGGACGTTGATGGTATTTTATCAAATGGTCAAATTATCTATGATGCCAATGGTGTTGAGACCAAAGCGTTTTCTGTCTATGATGGTGTAGGCGTCAAGTCATTAGCCCGTTATGGTATTTTGACTGCGATTATTACTGGTCGTAGCAGTCCTATGGTCGATAAACGCGCCACTGAAATTGGCGTAGATTATATTGTCCAAGGACGTGATGATAAGTTAGTAGCATTAAACGAGCTGCTTGCCAGCCTTGATCCGGCGCTTAATATCACAGCTGCTGATTGCGCTTATATGGGTGATGATTTGCCAGATATCAAAGCCATGCAAACAGTAGGATTTGCTGCTACTGTGCCAAATGCCCAAGCAGAGGTTATCAATCGCAGTGATATGGTAACCACGCGAGCCGGCGGGACAGGCGCCGTACGTGAAGTATGTGATCTCATTTTAAAGGGTCATGGACATTACCAAGACTTTATCGCGCACTATACGCTTGATGAAGTAAAAAATCAGGATGACTTATCGTGAATACTCGTGTTTTAATAGTCATTACCTTGATCATCGCTGGTCTTGCTGGTTGGTTTTTTAAGCAGCAAGGAGAAATCACGCCGCCAGTCAATATTGAAACCTCTGATGTCGATTATGAAGCAACAGATATTAAAGCGGTACAAACCAATGAGCAAGGTGAGACCGAATATGAGCTGAGCGCTGAGTCATTGACGCACAATCCGGTGACCAATAAAGATGAGATGAAAGGCATTACCATGAATTGGGAGCCTTCGGATGAGCAGCGTTATCGTATTGAAGCGGGTACAGCGGCTATCAGTCAGCAGACGGGTGAGCTGAGCTTATCGGGCGGTTTCTCTTTAATCAGTGAAGGCAAAACAGCTAATCCTGAAGTTGAACCTATTAAGGTCACTGGTGTCACATTGAAAGGCAATACCAAGTCAGGTCAAGTGTATAGTAATGAGCCAGTTAAGGTTGAACAAGGTATGAACCGTTTTGAGGCATCGAGTATGAAAGCCAATCTTGAAACGGGCGACTATGAATTTGGTCAAGTGGCTGTCTCTTTTACGCCCGCTGATCGTCAAGACAAAGCCCTGTTTTAATTAGCATATTATTCAGTGAAGCATCTAGCAGGAAGTTTGCAAACTCTACTACCCATTATAAAACGAGTAATTTTCATGAAATCTAATTCTTTGCCTACTTTACGCTTGCTATCGACACGCTCTATTCAAGTGTCGCATAGATTGCGTGCACTGCCAGTGGTTATGCTGTTGGCGCTGCCACTATACAGCCATGCTCTGCCATCAGATGCCAATCAGCCTATTAAATTATTGGCAGACAAAGCCACTTATAGTGAGCGTAGCGGTATTACAAGCTATTCTGGTACAGTAGTTATTACTCAAGGTACGTTTAAGATGACCGCTGATAATATCACGGTCAATTTATCACAAGGTCGAAGTATCAATTCTGCAGTAGCAACAGGGCGTCCAGCGACGATGCAGCAAGTTGTGACGCAAGAAAAAGGTCTGGCAAAAGGTCAGGCAAATAAGATTGACTATAATGCTGTGACGGGTATCGTGACGCTAACGGGCAATGCAAAATTGGTACAAAATGGTGCAAGCTTCGCAGGTAATGTCATTCGTTATAGCCTAAAAGCTGGTGATGTGGAAGCGACTGCTGGCGGCAATCAGCGCGTCGAATTGGTATTCCCGCCTAACAATAGTACCAGCCAGAGTGGTATACGTTAGGCTATATGACGACTTAAGTCATAACACCTGCGATAAATATAAACAAACGACTAAACATTTCAGTGGTTGCTATCCATTTAAATGCGACCACCTTATGAGTAAGTTATGAATGATAATAAAAATAATGCCAGTTTAGTAGAAAACCAAACCATAACAGCGCATGATGCTGTTGAGCCGGTCGCTCGTTTGTCGATGCAAAACTTGGGTAAGCGCTATGGTAAGCGCTGGGTCGTCAAAGATGTCTCATTCTCTGTTGAGCAAGGGCAAGTCGTTGGATTGTTAGGTCCAAATGGAGCAGGTAAAACGACTAGTTTTTATATGGTAGTCGGACTGGTCAATATGGATAAAGGCCGTGTCACCTTGGGAAATATGGACTTATCTAAATATGCTATGCATGAGCGTGCGCGTGCCGGTATTGGTTATTTACCGCAAGAAGCCTCTATTTTTCGTAAGCTATCCATTGAAGACAATATTTTAGCCATTTTACAAACTCGTAAAGATTTGAATGGTAACCAGCAGCGTCAAGAGCTTGAAAAGCTCATTGGTGATTTTCACTTAGAACATGTACGAAAATCTCTAGGTATGAGCGTATCAGGCGGTGAGCGTCGTCGTTGTGAGATTGCTCGCGCTCTAGCAGCTGACCCCAAGTTTATCTTACTAGATGAGCCTTTTGCCGGTGTAGATCCTATCTCTGTCGGTGATATCAAAGATGTCATTTTAGCGCTCAAACGACGTGGTATCGGTGTATTAATTACTGATCACAATGTTCGTGAGACTTTAGCGATTTGTGAAAAAGCCTATATCGTCTCAGAAGGCGCTATCATTGCTGAGGGTACCTCAGAAGAAGTTCTGGAAAATGAGCTGGTGAAATCTGTGTATCTTGGTAAAGACTTTCAGGTATAGACTAAGTGATTGATTACTGAATTATGCTGACATAAGATTTGTTACTTTGCATTCTTAGTCAGCCCTCTCTATATTGTGCCGTTCGCAAAAATTCTTCTATAAAACATTGCTTCTTACAGCAACTGCTTGTTTATCTTAATATTTATACTTTAGTATTTATCTTCAAAAATACGCTTATAAGCGTTATTCCCTTTCATATACTCTCTCTTTTAGACTTGAACACCTGCATAAGGCTTCTATATTATGGCAAAAAATAAAACCAGTTATGTCTGTCAAGCTTGCGGTGCTCATTTTGGCAAGTGGTCAGGGCAATGCAGTGATTGCGGCGAATGGAATACCTTGACTGAAGCGCCTAACGTCAGTATGCCACATCATAATAAAAACGTAGCAAAGTCCAATGCTGGTCGCGCCATACCTCGTAATGCAAGTGGTGCGGGTGCACCGGCGGGCAATTATGCAGGAACGCATAGTGCTGTGATGCCGCTCAATGCGGTGAGCGTAGGTTTAGACACTAGGTTGCCGACTGGTATTAGTGAATTTGATCGTGTGTTAGGCGGTGGATTGGTTGCAGGTTCTGTGGTACTGATTGGCGGTGATCCCGGTATTGGAAAATCGACCATTCTATTGCAAACCGCGACCAATATGGCAAAAGCGGATTCACTGGCAGGTAGCGCTCTGTATGTGACTGGTGAGGAATCATTGGCACAGGTTGCTATGCGGGCAAAGCGCTTGGATTTACCTGCGGACAGACTTCGTGTGCTTGCTGAAACCAATGTCGAGACTATTTGTGCCGCTTTGACTCAAGAGCAGCCAGCGATTGCTATTATTGATTCCATTCAGACTATTTATACTGATGCGATTAACTCTGCACCAGGCGGGGTCAGTCAAATTCGAGAGTCAGCGGCGATTTTGACACGTTATGCTAAGCAAACAGGTACAGCTCTGTTTCTAGTGGGACATGTCACCAAAGAAGGAACACTTGCCGGTCCGCGAGTGCTTGAGCATATGGTCGATACGGTATTGTACTTTGAGGGTCAGTCTGATTCTCGTTTTCGCATGATTCGTGCCGTCAAAAACCGTTTTGGCGCGGTCAATGAGCTAGGTATTTTTGGCATGACAGATATGGGACTAAAAGAGGTTGCCAATCCATCAGCGATATTTTTGAGCCGCTATGACAAGCCCGTGGCGGGTTCTGTGGTTATGGTCAGCCGAGAAGGCACAAGACCGCTATTGGTAGAGGTACAAGCCTTGGTTGATGACTCTCAAGGCTCACCAAGACGTATGGCATTAGGATTAGACTTTCAGCGCTTGTCTATGCTGTTAGCAGTGATGCATCGCCATGGCGGTATCCATACCAGCGGGCAAGATGTCTATGTCAATGTCGTTGGCGGTGTCAAAGTCATAGAAACAGGGTCAGACTTGGCAGTATTATTAGCCTGTGCATCCAGCATTAGAGAAAAAGCATTGCCATCGTCATTGGCGGTCTTTGGTGAAGTCGGTTTATCGGGTGAAATTCGTCCTGTCCCCAATGGACAAGAGCGTTTAAAAGAAGCCATGAAGCATGGTTTTAAGCATGCCATTATTCCTAAAGCCAATGCGCCTGCCAAAGATGCGCCGCAATTCAAAGGCATTAATGTCATTGCAGTCGAACGTCTTGATGATGCGATTGCGAGTGCATTCGAGTTATAGTTTGTTGATCTAATATTTATATCTATAAACCTTGTAAATTTAAGACACGAAAAAGCGCCTAACTATCAATTAGTTAGGCGCTCTTAGTTAAATCTAAAAATATTTGTACAAAACCGTTAAAGGCTTAAACCGCGAATGGTTTAAGAAGAAGGTCCTGAAACACGCTCAATCGCGACGTTACCGACACCTTTAGCAGTAATACCAAGTTTTTTGGCAGCACCATAAGATAAATCCATCACACGATTACCATGGAACGGACCACGATCATTTACTTTAACGATGACGCTTTTACCATTGGTTTTGTTGGTCACTCTAACATAACAGTTTAATGGCAATGAGCGATGTGCAGCCGTTAAACCATTCATATCAAAAGTTTCGCCACTGGCGGTTTTGCGACCATGAAACTGGCGACCATACCAAGAAGCTAAACCGGTTTGCTTGAATTTGCTGACCGAGTTAGAGGCAACGGCTGTTAAGCGCTCTAACACATCTTCATCATTACTGACTTGGGCGGTATCACTGGCTAACAGTGAGCTGCTAAGCGCTAATGAGGCAGGTTGGCGTGCAGACTTGACTAAGCTTGATGCGCCGTCATGTTGACGACTAAGTTCACCAAGTACACGGTCGATATGGGAGGCGTTATCTTGCGAGATCATAGCAAGGGAGGTTCTTGATTCTACAGCATTTGCATTAGAAGCGATTGCAGAGCCAGCAAATAGTACCGCTGACATTGTAAGTAAACCAGATAAACGCTTATTCATAAATACCTCTATGACTTATACCTTAGAACCTAACTCTAAAAACATCTTAGATTGAGCGAGATAGTGTTAGACCAATCTAACAATACCGCAAACTCCAAAACCGATATCAATCTATCTTCTTTATAATGACTGATTTTATCGTTCGGCTTTTATAAGTTCTAACGTATGGTAATTTTTAATTCATGATCATAATTGGATTGATGATTATAAATAATCCACTTATGACACGCTCAAATGATAGTTAACAATCTTAATTAAAATATTCATCAACAACTAAAATCAGATACTAATATTCGATAAACAGCCTTTTTAACATTGCTAAGTTAATAAAGGGTTTCGAGAGTTTTACGTATGAGTTTGTTATTAAACCGTTAATTAAGTAGTGACTTTGAAAGTCTAAAATCTACAAGTTGCTAACTATACGGATGAGCTACAACGACAATATAATTAAATGCTAACTTTCTTAGTAGGTCTGTACGGGTTATGTATAAATGACACTAACACGAGATTAACGCAAATAATTGTAAAAGACAAGGAATAAAACAGACTGGTATTCAATCCTAAATACTGAATATTAGGTATAATTTTCAAGGATAGTATTTGAAAATATTAGTAATTAAATCATAATCTTATGATTGAATAAGGAGTAATAAAATTATAGTTTTTATAATAGTTTATGTATAATTGATTACAAATAAGATTGGCAAAAATTAACTTATTTACTAAGATTTTTGCACATTCTATCTTTACGCATAGTTACTTAGTAACTAGATTTTAAGTCAAATTTGTGCAGTTATTTGTTAATCGATTCAATTTTGAAACATGCTATGTTATGTTTTCTTTATGTATTCAGCCATCTATGTATCATCGCCATTTTCACTATTTTAGATACTGACATAAACTATTTAATACTTAATTTCTGAAAAATTCATTGCACCTTGATAGGGCTTATAGAGGGTATAAAAAAAGAGACCGTATTATTAAAATATTGTCTCTTTAGGTATAAAAACGTAGATACTTAGTCTGACTTGTGCGTATGAATGGACATCAGTAAACCAAAACCTGCCATTAAAGTAACAATGGCAGTACCACCATAACTGATAAAAGGCAGAGGTACACCAACGACAGGTAAAATACCGCCGACCATACCAACATTGACAAAGACATACACAAAAAACGACATCGCAATCGCGCCTGCTAGTAGTCGGCTATAAGTATCAGGATGAGAAAAGGCGATATATAAGGCGC
Source organism: Psychrobacter sp. G (assembly GCF_000418305.1). Classification (NCBI taxonomy): domain Bacteria; kingdom Pseudomonadati; phylum Pseudomonadota; class Gammaproteobacteria; order Moraxellales; family Moraxellaceae; genus Psychrobacter; species Psychrobacter sp. G. The sequence continues at coordinate 1,809,171 of NC_021661.1, read as the reverse complement.
GGGTCAATAAGCATGCATAAATAAACATCAATAGTATGACGCCAAGCAAGCCAAACTCTTCAGAGAAAGCCGCGATAATAAAGTCGGTATGACCTTCTGGTAAGAAATGTAAATGCGACTGTGTACCCTCTAAATAGCCTTTACCCGTTAGGCCGCCGGAGCCGATAGCAGTTTTGGACTGAATGATATTCCAGCCAGCACCTTGCACATCTGCCTCAGGATTGAATAGTGTGAGTACACGGGTACGCTGATAGTCGTGTAACAAAAAATTCCAAGCAAAGGCAACAAGCGGGATCGACAAAGCAACCGCACCAGCTATCAGTTGCCACGATAGCCCTGCCAAAAACAGCACAAAGATACCGCTAGCAGCGACTAATAATGAAGTGCCAAGATCTGGCTCTTTAGCGATTAATAAGACTGGCACCACAATTAACGCCAAGGTAATGCCGATACTGGGTAGTGAAGGGGGCAGATCACGCTTAGACAAAAACCACGCACACATCATAGGCATGCCAAGCTTCATAAACTCTGAGGGCTGCACACTACCAAATCCTGGTAGATTAATCCAGCGCTGCGCCCCCATACGTACTTCACCGATAATATCAACCAACACCAATAGTATCAGACCTAATACATAAAAGATGGGCGTAAAAGTACGATAAAGGCTCGGTGGTATCTGCGCCATGATAAACATAACAGTAAAAGCGACACCATAGCTGACCATTTGTCGTAGCACCATACTCGTATCTTGAGCGGCTGCACTATATAAAATCGTTAGCCCAATACAACAAACGGTCAATAATAAAAGGGTCAACCAAGGGTCAATATGACTACGTTGCCAAAAGGTCGGTGTCTGACCTTGACCGAAATGGTGGCTCTGTCGGGAAAAACGATATTGCGGGTTAGAAGACATAGGCAAAGTGTGACTGGCAGTTGGTGTGGAAGAAGGGCTATATTTAGCAGAAGACTTAAGAAAATCGATAATTATAGGGCATTTAACCGATTAGATGATAAAAAAAGTAACTTGTCGGTAATAAAGTAACGTCAATATAAAAATAATGAGGATAAGTGTTAATAACGAATAAGTCGCTGCCAATTGGTGACGATAGTTTAGCTTGCTTGCTTAAAATTTGATAGTATCGATAAAACGTTTTTAGCGGTGTTTGTTGCAATGATCGAAATAACAAAACAAGTTTACAGGCAAATCCATAGGCCTATTATTGCACTCTGTATTTGTGCCAGCACTATGAGTGCCCATGCCGCTATTATTAGTGATAATAGTGAGCGCCGTATCCAAGTGCGTCAGGGTAGCAGTGTGAACAACAGCAATGCCAATACCTATATCACACCATCTGCACAAAGAGCGCCTTATAATGCAGGGGTGACTATTTTAAGCGGATCAAGTGGCGATAGTATGCAAGGACTTATTCAGCAAAAGCAGCGTGAGTTTGAATTTGATGCCAGCTTATCAATAGAAGAGAACAAACGTGTCATTACCAATAGAAGTACGCCGCGTTATAACACCACCTATAGCACGGGTAATAACAATTACAATGATTTTATCAGCATGGATTTTAATACTTGGCTCAACAGTAATAGCTATCGCGCAAGCCAAGTAGCAAACTATCAGCGCTATTTAAGCGCGCGTGTCGGCGCTCGAAACGTACCGCCTTTGTCACAGCTACTGACCACCGCTCGCAGTTGGGACAAATGTGGCTATGAGCCGTATCAGCTGCCTCCTCAAGAGCTGTGGTCAAACATTGTACCGACATTGCAGCTATACAGTCAGCTGAAAAGCCAAGGGATTCTGCCAGCAAACAGTGAGATACGCTCGGTATATCGTAGTCCCGGATTAAATGACTGCGCGGGCGGCGCGAGTAGTAGTAAGCATATGACAGCTGGCGCGATTGATATTTGGGTGCCAGATTATGAAAGTAGTCCATGGCAGCTGAGCCGAATGCAAGACAGCTTATGTGAGTTTTGGCAATATCAGGGTCAGTCGCACAATTTTGGTCTAGGATTATATTCCACTGGTGCTATACATTTAGATACCGATGGTTATCGTAAATGGGGCTTTAATCATGCCAGTAGCAGCTCTGCCTGCCGCTACTGACGATAATTCTAAGATAGAAAAAAGCTCAGCCCGTATATATAATGGGCTGAGCTTTTTTATAGCACTATGAAAGATAAATTAACTATTTAGCCGCCTTCTTATCCCAAGGATTGACCTCACCAACGGTCACAATTAAGAAGTCATTAGGCTTTAAGGTATCACGCAGGGTCTGATTCACCTCTGCTAATTTGACTTGTTCGATACGATTGACATAGTTGCTAAGATAGCTTGTTGGTAGCTGATAAAAATTCATCATACCAAGCAAACCATTAATACCAGCGTTACTGGCAAAACCCATTGGGAAGCTGTTTTTTAAATTATCCGTGGTCAGCTTCATCTCAGTACTAGTAATGCCATTTTTTAACGTGTCATTAATAACGTCTAAACTAGCATCAATGGCGGCACGAGCCTTGTCATTGCGCGTCGAAAAACCTATCTGATATGGTCCGCGTGTCAGCATCGGACTCATTGAGCCTGAAATACCATAAGTATAGCCAAGGTTTTGTCTGATTTCCGTCATCAGTCGTGCATTAAAATCGCCCCCTGCGAGCACCTCGTTGCCAACGGCAAAACTGGTTTGCTTTTGCTGCGCTTGCGGATCCGTTGCACGCTTATCACCAAGTTGCCCCATCAGTACTGTCGTTTGAGTGCTAGGAAAGGGAATATGAATATGCTGAGACTTCGTCAATGGTTTTGGTTCAGGCAGAATAGGCGCTGCTTGACCAGTAGGTAAACCCGCCGTGATGTTTTCTGCCAGTTTTTTGGCTTGCGTTAAAGTGAGATTACCTGTCATAGAAAGGCTAGCGTTGGCGGCAACCAGATAGCGATTTTTAAAGTCTATCAGCTGTTGTCTTGTGATATTAGGTAATGTCTCAAGTGTACCAACAGAAGGATGAGCATAAGGATGGCCGCCATAGAGTGCTTTATCAAAAGCAAGGCTGGCAAGGCTGTTTGGGTCTTGTTTTTGCTGCTGCAAGCCGACCAATAAACGGGCTTTATTACGAGCTAGAATTTGCTCATTAAAACTTGGTTCGGTGAGCATTTGGGTCATCAAATCGATGGCAGGTAATAGATGTTTATCGTCAGATAAACTGCGTAATGAGACCGTAAACATATCTTTATAGGCACTGCTGCCTAGATTGATACCTAAGGTTTCAACCGCGCGAGTAAATTCGTTTTCATCTAAACGTTTGGAGCCTTGTTCGAGCATAGTCGCTGTCATATTGGCGATACCAAAACCTGTGCTACTGATACTGCCATCGCGCGCGCTACCAGCATTAAAACGTAAATCGATGTCGACAATGGGTAATGCCGTCGTCGGTACAAAAAGTACTGGCACACCCGCTTTGGTCTTAAACTGTTGAATCTTTGGAACGGTAACTTTTAAAGGCTTAGCATTATCGAGGCTAGTCAGCTTAGACAACGCAGCAATAGGTGCATTGACATCGACTGCAGATGCCTGAGTACGATAATCCTCACCAGTAATGCCATCAGCCTGCGCGGTCATGGTCAAAGTAGTCAGCCCCAAAAATAACCCCATGCTCAAATAGGGTAGTCGCTTAAATGTTGGCTTTATTGATGACACCAGAACAGTATTCTTTTTAGCATGGAGAGTAGGATTTTGAGTCATATCTTTCTTCTTATTAATAGTGTTTTAGTCATTGGTATTTTGAGTCATGATATTTGATAACATTATCCAATATTACAGTACCCTTATTTTTTCTTAACGACCTTTTTGACCGGTTCTTTAGGTGGGATAATATGCATGACCGTCAAATTGTCTTTGACCAAATACTTTTTACTAGCTGCTTGTATGTCTGCAACCGTTACGGTATCCATTTTGGTGGGTAGCTGAGCAAGTAACCTATCATCGAGACCGATAGATTGTAGTGAGCCAATCATACGCGCTTGACCTTCCATGCTATCTTGCGCGTATATCAGACCAGTGATCGTATTGGTTTTGGCGCGCTCAATTTCATCGGTGGCAATCGGATCGGTTTTAAGCTTTTCTATTTCAGAGATTATGGCTTGCTGCACTTGCGCTAAGCTGACGCCTTCACGCGGAGTCGCTTGTATCAAAAATAGCCCGTCGCCTCGATCTAATAGATCATAAGACGTACCCACTGTGGTCAGGAGCCCTTGCTCGCGTACCAATCGACTCTCAAGGCGCGCTGATAAACCGCCATCCAATACGTCTTGCGCAAGCGATAGTGCATAGGCTTGTTTTTCATTGCTGGCATCTGTTGTCACAAGGCTTGGTACGTTATAGCCCATCAGCAATACAGGCACTTGTACTGCTTGCTCAGATTCTACTTGCTGATAACCACGAAAGCCTTTTTGATTAACGGCAGGACGTTTTGGTAGCTTACTTGGTTTTAGCTCCCCGAAGTAACGCTTCACTTGGGTTAAAACCTCAGCGGGCTCAACGTCGCCAACGATAACCAAGGTGGCATTATTTGGTGCATACCATGTTTTATACCAGTCTTTTAAGTCTGAGAGCGTAATCGATTCAAGCTCACTCATGGGGCCAATGACTGACTCGCCTTTGGGGCTATTTGGCAATGCCAGTAAACGAAATGATTCGTAAGCCTTGGCAAGTGGATTGTCATCAGTACGCTGACGACGTTCCTCCATGACAACTTGATGCTCTTTGACAAACTCTTTCTCATTGAATACCAAGTTTTTCATCCGATCTGCTTCAAGCTCAAGTGCTAAAGGATAACGGTTAGCAGGGAACAGCTCGTAATAACCCGTATAATCATAGCTAGTAAAGGCATTATTGACGCCGCCAAACTTAGCAATTAAGCGTTCATAATCAGTGCTTGAAACGTTAATAGTGCCTTTAAACATCATATGCTCAAGCACATGCGAGATACCACCTTTATTGACCGGCTCATCAGCTGAGCCAACCCGATACCAAATCTGAGTCATCACCACAGGCGCACGGTGATCTTCTTTGACGATTATTTTTAGACCGTTTTCCAACTGATATTCATGGCGACCAGACATATCCATAGTCAGCGCTGATGATGGCTGAGCGTCCTTGGTAACTATGTTTTCAGGCACTGGATTCTTGACCGCAGTCACGGAATTGGCGTTAATGGTACTGGTTTGACAAGCGGCAAGTGTGGTCGCCATGGCTAAGGCAGATGCAAGACGTAAAGAGAGTGTGGTTCGAGATAAAGGGACAGACATGGTATGTTCTACTTATATAAAAGGGAGACTTTTAAACGGGCAGCTTGTAAATGGATGAGAGTGTATAGTAAGTTCAATGTAAAAGAGTTACGTTCAGAATAGCATTATGCTGGGATAAATTTCTCTCGCTTGCTGTGCACTTAGCACTCCAAAGGCTTCGCAAAATTTATCCCAGCAGTACTGTGTTCTTTTTAAATTGAATTGACTACATATCTATTTTCATCATGGTACTGATACTTATACCATCATAAAGATTTGTGCGCACCAACCATGACACTGGCAGTCGGCTTGAATTCTTGAGTCGTGTTACAACCTGTCGCTGATAGTGCCATCGTCGCCAGTAATAAAGTAGCAGTGATATGGGCGATGTTTTTATAATGATTGGATAAAGACAACATAAGACATTCCTAATATAAGTAAGAAGCATGGAGATAAAGGCTATAAACAGGTATTTAATTAGCCTTGCTAAGAGTAGGCGAAGTTTGCCATCGCAAAGGTCAGATTTATGTGTCCAAACCTTAAGCGAAACTTGCTCAATGAGCGATCTTATTTATCATCTTTTTCACGCTAAAGGTTTAATAGCGCTTTTGTATCACTTGATGATTTTTGCCATTTATAAGCAATCTAGGATGCGAAAGGCTGAGCTCAACTTGAATTATGCTAAACTAGAATAAAAATAATCTCTGCATTGAATCATAGAAAACGGACAATACAACGATATACAGATCCGGTTTTACCATAAACACATTACTGATACTGATGAACTTTAGGGCAAACTTATGAATAACCCCAATAATAGCAATCGTGTGGTCATTAATCTTGACAGCGGACTTGATGAATTAGATGACGATGATATTACCTTACCCAGTCTGCCAGTGCAATCTGTCCCTATTATCGATGCGCCTGAAAGAAATGAGGTAAGTAATAGTGATGAGCCAGTAACGCCTACAGTCAATAAGCAAGTATCAAGCACAGATGCAGCCGAGAGCATTGCCCTAGGCGCGCCTATCCTTATGACGCAAAAGCAGAGTCATACAGACAATACCTCAGAGAGCTTTGCAAATACCAATGAAACAGAGAAGACAACACCAGCTGTCTCTGGATCAAAAATCCCTACTATGCCCTTACAAGCACAATTAGGGGATCTGCCAAGCGTTACGCCTAGCAGTGCAAGTAGCATTAATAGTAGTAGTAATCAAGCGTCCTCTGAGCCACAGCAAACGATTCCAGTAGAGTCGCAAGCAAATAAAGCGTTGCAAGAGGAACAAGAAAGCAGCAAAAAAGGCAGCTGGTTTAACCGGATGAAAACCGGTTTAAGTAAGTCGCGTAAGAACTTAGCCGAAGGGATGGTCAGTATCCTTATTGGTGGCAAAGAGATTGATGATGAGCTATTAGAAGAGGTTGAAGACCAACTGTTGGTGGCTGATATCGGTGTCAATGCGACCAATCGTATTATCAAAAGCCTTACTGAGCAGACAGATCGCGGTGATTTAATCTACGCGCATTCATTATATAAGGCATTGCAGACTGAATTGGTCGATATCTTAACGCCAAAAGTTGCGCCGCTTATTATTGATAGCAGCAAAAAACCATTTGTTATCTTGGTCGTAGGCGTAAATGGCGTAGGTAAAACGACGACTATCGGTAAACTTGCCAAACGTTTGCAAGGCGAGGGTAAGTCTGTGATGTTAGCAGCAGGGGACACTTTCCGCGCAGCTGCTACTGAACAGCTGCAAATCTGGGGTGAGCGTAATCATATTCCGGTTGTGGCGCAAGGTCATGGCTCTGATAGTGCATCAGTTATCTTTGATGCCATGCAATCTGCTAAAGCAAAAAATATTGATGTGTTAATTGCCGATACTGCTGGACGTTTACAGAATAAAACCCATTTGATGGCAGAGCTCGAAAAAGTCGTACGTGTGATGCGCAAAGCTGATCCAAGCGCGCCACATGAAGGCATGATTGTGCTTGATGCTGGCACGGGTCAAAATGCCATTAATCAAGTGGAATTATTTAATAAAGTGGTACCATTAACCGGAATCACGATTACTAAACTAGACGGGACTGCCAAAGGCGGTGTGGTCTTTAATATTGCCGAAACGACGGATGTACCTATTCGTTATATTGGCGTAGGCGAGTCGATTGATGATCTACGTGCCTTTAGTCCAAAACAATTTGTCGCCGCGCTGTTTGAAACTGATGATAAAGAATAGCGCTCAACCGTTTATTTTAGTCAATACTCAAGTCTTGAAAATATAACGATTTGAAAAGGAGTAGTCATGATAGTCACCACAGCCGCTTTTGGATCTAATCAGTTAACATTAATTGCGAGTGTCAATGAGCATAGCAGTCCTGAGCTGGTTGAGGTCAATTGGCTGCTGGCAGGTGACTCTTGGCACAGCTCAAAATCTATTCCCAAGCTTAAAAAGCATTATGGTATTGACGATCAAAGCTTCACATTTCTAGATAAAGATAGCCTAAGCAAAAATGAACCTACTCAAGCATTATTAATAGAGGCTATAGCACAATTAACACAGTATTTTAACGGTGAGCGTCAAGCATTTGATTTGCCACTAGATGCAAGCTTAGGAACTAATTTTCAGCAGCGAGTTTGGCAAGCACTACAAGATATTGGGTATGGCGAGACGATTAGTTATGCAACGCTGGCACAAAATGTCGATAGTCCCAAAGGCTTTCGTGCGGTTGCGAATGCCAATAGTAAAAACCCTTTTAGTATTATCGTTCCGTGTCATCGCGTTATTGCAAGCGACGGCAAACTTGGTGGTTATACAGGCGGCTTAGATAAGAAAACGCATTTGTTAGCGCTTGAAGGCGTCACGTGCAAAGCTTAGTTTGAAGTAATTGCTCGTCACATATTGTTGAACAAAAAAGCCAAACGCTAAAAACGTTTGGCTTTTTTAATACAAAATACAAAAATTACTGCTCAAGTTGCGCCATGACTTCGTCTGAAAAATTGACGTTGCTATAAACTTCTTGCACATCATCAATATCTTCTAACATATCAATCATCTTCATGACTTTTTCGGCATCTGCAACGTTGTCTATTTCAGCACTGGTGGATGGCGACATAGTTACTTCAGCATTGTCAGAGACTAAACCAGCAGCATTAAGCGCGTCTTTAACATGACCGAAATTTTCCCACTCAGTGATGACAAGCAAGCTTTCGCCATCATTTTCGATATCAAGCGCGCCTGCATCTAATGCCACTAGCATAACTTCATCTTCTAAACTTGTGTCATTAAAGCTTATTTCACCGCGTTTATTGAATAGGTAAGCCACAGAGCCAGTAGTACCCAGATTGCCATCATTTTTGGTAAAAGCATGGCGTACTTCACTGACTGTCCGATTGAGATTGTCAGTCATGGTTTCGACTAATACTGCGACGCCGCCGATGCCATAACCTTCATAGCTGACTTCGTCCATATTGTCATTGTCATCACCGCCTGTACCACGAGCTACCGCACGATTGATGGTGTCTCTTGTCATATTGACGGACAGGGCTTTTTCAATAACCGCACGTAGGCGCGGATTCTTATCAGGGTCAGGATCACCTTGCTTGGCAGCAGAAACAATTTCACGAATAATTTTGGTAAATACTTTACCTTTTACCGCATCCTGACGGGCTTTACGGTGTTTGATATTTGCCCATTTTGAATGGCCTGCCATATGACGTCCTTAAGTATTACGAGTGATGTATTGTACAGCTAAAACATTTATTGGTAAAAATTTTTTATAGCTACAGCAGTTTTATTACCTGATTGCGCTGTTAAGTGATCTGTCGCTAAGTTAACGATTTGTATGTTGTTAATAGCGCTTTTTTGCTACACTGCTATGTTCTGGCTTTTGACCCGCTATCGATTATTATCGTAGTGACGGATAGCAGCCAATAACCACATTACTTTCAATATTATAAACCACTTTCACGTATTTTGACCAATCTTAGCTTATGCATATACGCCTAAGTTGTCCGGTTTTAGATATCCATTGATCCTATGATTTGATTGACTTTATGAAGCAGCCGAATACCGAAGCCGTTACTCATTTGCGTAACCGCATTCATATTATTATTGAAGGTACAGATACTCGTTTGGGTAAGCTGTTTGATATTGTATTGTTGATCGCGATTTTGGCCAGTGTGGCGGTCGTGATGCTCGATAGTGTGCTCTATATGCGCTTGCAGTATGGCACGCTGTTTTTGTATGCAGAATGGTTTTTTACTATTTTGTTTACGATTGAGTATATGCTCAGGTTGTTTTCAGCACCCAATCGTTTTCGTTACGTGTTTAGTTTTTTTGGGATAGTGGATTTATTGTCCGTACTACCAAGCTACTTAAGCTTAATGTTTGTGGGCGTACAGTACTTACTTGTCATTCGTATCTTACGTATTTTGCGTATCTTTCGAGTACTTAAGCTTGAAGCCTATATGCAACAAGCAGGGTTTTTGGCGTCTGCGCTTAGAACCAGTCAGCAAAAAATCACGGTATTTTTCTTATCACTGGTGTTACTGGTCACCATTTTTGGCTCGATTATCTATGTCGTAGAAGGACCAGAAAACGGCTTTACCAGCATTCCGCTATCTATCTATTGGGCAGTTGTTACCATGACGACGGTTGGTTACGGAGACATGTCACCAAAAACACCCTTAGGGCAAGCCATTGCAACCATGGTCATGATTACAGGTTACTCAATCATTGCTGTACCGACAGGGATTTTCACCTCAGAGCTTGCACGTAATATGCGCCCGCAGCTCAATCCTGTCACGTGTCCGAACTGTGGTAAATTTGGACACGCAGTAGGTGCGGATTTTTGTGACCGCTGTGGACATGCCTTGCATGTATAACCAATACTAAAACTTGTCCTATATATTTATAGCCATTTAATGCTCTAAAAACCTATATATTCATGTACCAGTGGCGACAAATCTATCGTCACTCCTAGATTGACTAAGTTCCAGTATTGTCCTGATATAGTACGGTCGAGCATCATCGTAGAGGCTGATGGTTGAAACTGTCCAAAGTATTTCAAAGAAGTGCGCATTTGGGCGATGGCTTCATGATGGGTTTGACTGCTTGCAAAATCAAAATCACCGTCTTGATAGGGTTTGATAGATAAGGGTTTCAGCCCAATCTCTAACCATTTTCCATAAAACTCGCCCGGTACGATTTTATCGTCTTCACGGCGTATATCAAGAGCAACCAAATCTTGCTCAAGGGCAGTGACATCACCTTTTAAGGCATGCTTGGCAAATCGGCGAAATAATTGAACTTCGCTGTCGCTATAGCTACGAATCCCGCCAAAATCATAGGCAACCACACTGCCATCAGCACGGAACGCAAAGTTGCCCGGATGAGGGTCGCAGTGCATTCGATATAACCCAAACAGCTGCCCTGCAGTAAAATGAAACAAGCGCACTGCGATTTTCTGCTTAATATCATTATCCCACGTTGCTGCCACTGTTAAGGTTTCGCCGCTCTCTTCTGTCAAGGTCAAGATTCTTTTAGAAGAGTGACTGCTAATCACTTTTGGGATAATGAGACCCGTATCTTCGACATGAAAAGCGCCAAATACCCGCAGATTATGCGCCTCTTTAATATAATCAAGCTCATCATGTAAGCTTTGGCGAATTTCGTGAAATAATTGCTCTTGCAATTGCTTACTCATATTGAGCACGCCAGCGATTTTTAGTGCCATACGGACTTGTTTTAGGTCGCTATCACAATTTTTGTCGACATCAGGGTATTGCACCTTAACCACAACCCTTTGCCCAGATGGCAAAATTGCGCGATGTACCTGTCCGATGGAAGCTGCAGCAAATGGTATTTCTTCGAATTCAGTAAACAATTCATGAATAGGTGCTTTGAGCTCACGTTCAACTTGTGTGCGTATCTGCGCATAGGGCATCGCCGGTGCATCTTTTTGTAGTTTCTCTAATGCGGTTGCAACTTCAGGTGGAAACACATCTTTATATTGCGAGGCAATTTGACCTACCTTCATGACCGCACCTTTCATCTCACCTAAAGTTTCAGCGATTTGAATACCGACATCTTGCATCAATTCTGAGCGCGCTTGTAGGCGTTTTTCTTCGTCACTTGAGAGATGCTTTAGGGAGTTTTTAGCTGCTTTTCCAGCAATACTTGCTGTCATACCAGCAAGTTTCATAAAGCGCGTTCCGGACGATTTTGCCATGCCTATCACCATATAGTGGGGTATTTAGTGGGTTAGTATCTAACCCCTAATATTATTATTTTAATCGAATGAATGCTGTTTAACTACTGTGCTAAAAGTATCGCAATAACGGTTTGTGTAGTACTTGTCGCAGTAATTTTTGTCATGTGTTCGGCAGTATTGTTTAGATAAAAACCTTAACGCCATTAAACTACTTATTCAGTGTTATTGCATAAGTATGGGTCAGCCAATAATCCAATGCCATATCATAGCCCAAATGCCCCAAACCACAAATCACGCCAACCGCTACATCACATAAATAAGAATGCTCGCGAAACGACTCGCGTGCGTGGACGTTAGATAAATGTACTTCTATAAATGGCTTTTGGGTAGCAAGTAGCGCATCGCGTATCGCAACAGACGTATGAGTAAAAGCAGCAGGATTGATGATTATGGCATCGATCTGTGCGCTTGGCTCTGCCAATAGACCGTAATACTGAATATCATCGACCAGTTTGCCTTCGTGATTCGACTGACTACAAATTAGCTCAATACCATGTGCCGCGGCGCGCTTGATTAAAGCACTCTCAATATCAGCAAGCGTCATATGACCATAAATATCAGGCTCACGTTTGCCGAGCAGATTTAGATTGACACCATTAATCAATAATAGCTTATGAGTAAGGGTTTTATTGGCTTTTTTATGGGAAGCAGTGCTGGTCGTTGCTGATTGAGATGAGGCGGTCATAATGGTCTCTATGAGTAGCAATGAATATGTCTAGATAAATTATTGGTGAGTATAAGCGTACTACAATAACAGGTGTTAGGGAACATAGCGCTCTCTATCCTTTTATATTAACAGCTTGCAAGCTGACTTATAAAAAAATAATTCTAAAAAATAGATCGAGGTATAAAAATCATATTAAAAGCCTTTGTGTTGCTAAAAACCCGTGTTATGATATTTTTTACACAATAAACATTACATGTTTGTTGCTAACTCTAGTTTTAGTTTCTATCAAAGATTAGAGGCAGTAAAATGACTATATGCTAAATACTAAAAGTAAGTATAAGGCTTTCATATTTCGCTAATACTGTATTAGATAGTCACTTTTAAGTTTTGATTTCATCATCTTGGTACCCGTTTATATGCAATGATGCAAAGGAATTTGGGACTAAGTAAACTTTTTAGGAAGTAATATTATGTCAGCTCGCGAGCAAGGTATCGTTAAGTGGTTTAATGACTCAAAAGGCTTTGGTTTCATTCAACGTGATAGCGGAGAAGATATTTTTGTGCATTTCCGCGCGATCCAAGGTGATGGTTATCGCTCTCTAAAAGACGGCGAAAAAGTTGAGTTCAGTGTGGTAGAAGGTGATAAAGGCCTACAAGCTGAAGAAGTCAGAAAAGTAGAAGAGTAATCGTGACAGTCATTCGTGCAGTTTAGCTATAATGTCTGTACAAACTACTGATATACTACTGAGTCAAGCCCGTTCTGTCTTACTTATGTTGATTTTAACGCAGCATATTTGGTAAGTATCGACATGGGGCTTGGCTTTTTTATGCTTATCAGTTTTATAGGGCTTGCCTGTTGGCTAATGGTTGATATAAATCGTTAAGCCTTATAGCCTCTCATTTATTTATGATACACAAGCGATTTATATAAAAGGATATTTTTTTGAGTAACTTTACGACGTTTACGGATTTGCCACTTTCAGCAGCGACCTTGCGTGCAGTAAGTGACTTAGGTTTTACTGAATTGACGCCGATTCAAGCAAAAATACTGCCGCATACGCTGGCAAATCAAGATGCGATTGGACAGGCGCAAACGGGTACGGGCAAGACGGCTACATTTCTATTGACCATTATGGAGGCGTTACTTAAGCGCCCATTTGCTGCTGATGAAGAACGTCATTTAGGTGAGCCACGTGCTGTAGTCATGGCACCAACCCGTGAGCTTGCTCAGCAAATATTCGATGACTGTATCGCTTTGACCAAATATACTTCTTTGCATAGCGTCTGTATTATGGGTGGTACCAATTATGAAACCCAGCAGCATGAGCTTGAGCGTCAATACGTCGATATCTTGATTGCCACACCTGGTCGTTTGATTGATTTAATGCACAAAGGTATGGTTTATCTTGATCGCGTAGAAGTATTAGTATTAGATGAAGCAGATCGCATGCTCGATATGGGGTTTATACCCGATATCAAACGCTTAGTCGGTCGCATGCCGCCCAATACCGACCGTCAAAGTTTATTGTTTTCTGCTACCTTTAACCAAGATGTGATGGGTTTGGCTTATCGCTGGTTACATGAGCCAGAGTTTGTTGAGATTGAGCCTGAGCATAAAACCAGTGAGCTGGTAGACCAACATTTTTATCTCTTAACTGAAGATCAGAAGCTAGAAGCGGTTGAGCGTATTATCACGGATAGTACGGTAGAGAAGGTCATTATTTTTGCCAATCGTAAAGACCAAGTAAAGCGCCTATATCATAAGCTGCGTCAGGGACATAAAATTGTCATGTTATCAGGCGATGTGATTCAACAAAAACGCGAAAAATATTTACAGCGCTTTAAAGACGGGCATGCCTCTGTTTTGGTCGCGACTGATGTAGCAGGGCGCGGTATTCATGTAGATGATGTCAGTCATGTGATTAATTATACCTTGCCAGACCAGCCAGATGACTATGTACATCGTATTGGTCGTACTGGGCGCGCTGGGCAAACCGGAATTAGTATTAGCTTTGTCAGCGAAGATGATGCCTTTAATATACCGGCATTAGAGAAGCATTTAGATACGAAGTTTAAGCTTGAGCAGTGGCAGCCTTAAGTACTTAATATTTAGAACTCAGCCAATACATTATTCATCAAACTATTTAAAATTGTTGACTGATAAAAAAAGCCCTTGATAAATAATTAAGGGCTTTTTTATGCATGTAATATTGGTTATGACACTAAGCAATTATTATTGATTAGTAATGCTATTCCATCGTCTCCGAGTCATTATTCATATTGTGCATACTGTGATCCATTTGGCTCATATCATGGTGAGTCGTATTATCCGTATCAGTCATCATAGTATCACCATGCGCCATGCCCATGCTATGACCGCCGCCATGATCACCATGCATACTGGACATGGCGATAGGAACGAAGACCACAGCCAAACCTGATAATACCATCACAGCACCATTAAGCTGTCTTAAGCGAAAACGTCCAATCTTATCCCGTAACCAACCAACGGTCTCATGAGTAGCGACTAACATCGGTACGGTTCCTAAGCCAAAGATGAACATCAAGGCAGCACCGCTGAGAGGGTTGTGCGCGACCACAGCGATAAGTAGGGCGCCATAGACTAAGCCACAAGGTAAGAATCCCCATAGAAGACCAGCAGACAATGCTCGCGGAAAAGTGTTGAGTGGAAATACTTTTTGACGAATAGGGCTTAGGTATTGCCAAAATCGCATACCAAAACGCTCAAGTCTCTTTAAAAATGGTGCACCAAGCATGGTCATGCCGACGAACACCAATACCAAACCAAGCAAAATACGCGGTGCACTATTGCCTTGCATCAACGGTTGTAATACGGCAGTACCTAACAGTCCTGCGATCAAACCCAAAAATGCGTAGCTGGTTAAGCGACCGAAATGATAGGTCGCCACCAATGCACGGCGCTTGGCGGGGCTGACATCCTTCATCGACAGACCAAAGGCAGTTACTAAGCCGCCACACATACCTAAGCAATGTGGTGAACCAAAAAAACCCATTAATAATGCCGCAACGAGTAAAGCTGTGGTCATGGGAAGGTACTCCTAAAAATGGTAAAAGGCGTACCGACTTATCACTCTCTTATGCAGATAGAATAAGTGGGTAACGCATTAGTAAAATAGCCCAAGGCTATGTTTTTGAGTTCTTGTCTGTATCAGAGAGAGGAGAGGCGGCAATATGCGCATTATTTAGCTTATTAGATTCTTTTTCAATCGAAGTAGTATCGCTCACTTCTTTTACTTCTTGAATAGGTGTTACATTTTCCTGAGCTTGTATGACTTGTCGACGTTCTTGGCGATCATCTAAAATAATGCGCTGGGAGGCGTTATCCAAATCCTCAAATTGATTGGATTTGACCGCATAACGTACTGCCCAAATCGCGACCACAAACAGCATGAGACTTAATGGAATTAGTAAAAATATACTGAGCATGGCACATCTCTTTAATCGCAGTTTCTTTTACTATTATACACCTGTTGCCAGTGAGATGGTTGACCTGTAAGGATAAAGGTAAAAAGGTAGATTATTATGAGGGTATGTTTCTAAAATTGAGGTATAGACTCTAGTCGTCAGCAGTTTTGGCAACTTTACCTCTTGGAGTCAACAGCTGCTGCGACGTCACTTCTTTAGCTTGGCGACAATTTGCTTGAGGTCGTATCACATCGCGTAGATAGGCGGCAACCTCATAAACCGCCCGCCTAGAATGGCTTAAGTTTTGTGCTGGCTCCATCCAGTCACGTATGACGGGTAAGGGGGCATTAATCGCCGTGCTATTGATACCGTTTAAGGCAAATTGTCTGCGAGCACGTGCCATATGGTAGCTGTCGGTGATGAGATAGACATGATGCAGAGGGATACGCTTTGCCGTAAATCGCGCATTCTCGCAAGTATTCATACTGGCGTTTTCGCTGATTAACCCATCAATACCATGCTCAATCAGCCATTGACCAAGCCAAGGCGCTTCAGCACCACTGAGTACAATGGGCAGAGGAAGGTCGTGATAGGCTGTAGCGGCAGCACGGGCACGATTAAGGCTATAGCGATTGAGGATAATTTGGTTGTTATTATCATTGGTCAGACCGCCACCCAATACCACATAAGCGGTAGGCGGCGAGCTTATAGCAACAGGTGGCATTTTTGGTAGCGGCAGATGAGCCAATATATAGACTACTGCTTGAGAAAATAGCGGCGTGAATAAACTGATGAGGACTAAAATAACGGTCGTTGCACCCAGCAAAAACGTAGCATTGATAATACGAAACAGCTTGATCATACGCTCAGCTGAACGTAAATAATGTCGCCATAGGCGATTAGACCATGACTGCTTAGACCACATGCTCATCGTACCCAATGGAGCCATCGGCATTTACCCATACTGGCTCACGCGACAGTTGAATCGCAAATTTCTCATAGACAGTATCTATAATATATTTTTGAGCAGCGGCGACATCTTGTTTAGTAGCAATATACGGCGCGTGATTGGTCAGTACTAGCGCTTGCTGCTGATGGGTAAAAATAGGCTCTATACCGCCGCCCTTTAGACCCGCTTGTTCGATAAGCCAGCCGGCTGCCACTTTAGTCATTGCGTCAGGCATTGGGTAGCCAACGATAGCCGGATAAGATGATTGCAGCGTAGCAAATTGATCTTGAGGGACAATAGGATTTTGAAAAAAGCTGCCGCAATTTGGTAATTGCTTCGGGTCAGGCAGCTTTTGCTGACGAATCTCAATGATGGCATGCATTACATCAGCGGGCGTCGGTTTGGTGCGACCTTGCTGTATCGCATAGCTCTGTGCGACGGTCTGTACATCACCATAGCTTGCCAGCACCTTTGTCGCATCAGTATGCAATCTAAAACCCACACGGCTGATTAGCCACGTATTCGGCTGACGTTTAAACATACTATCACGATAGCCGAAATCGCAGTCGACCGCGGTCAAATCATGCCACGTTTGACTTGGCAGATGGTAAGCACGTACAGACTGTAAGCAGTCCTCTAGCTGAACACCATAAGCGCCAATATTTTGTATGGGAGCGGCGCCAGTCAGACCAGGTATGAGGGCAAGGTTTTCGAGTCCATACCAGCCTTGAGCGACCGTATGTACCACCAAGTCGTGCCAGTTTTCACCTGCCATTACCTCGATATCGACATGAGAGTCTGTTTGCGCTGTCACCTGTATACCACGCATTTGTGGTCGTAAGACAATCGCATTGAGCTTTGCTGGTAGTAGCACATTGCTACCACCGGACAAGACAAATAATGGCTTTCTATGTTGAGTATTTTGCTCATAATATGCCATAAACTCATCAAGTTGCACCTCATCCGTTAAGGTAACTACAGAGTCAGCCATACATGCCAAAGCCATGGTGTTGCTATGAGACAAATCAGCTACGTCATCAGATAGAGTGTGTGGTGCACTGGGTTTAGAGCATAAAGCTGAAGTCATAACATAGCCTATGGGGCAAGTAAACAAAAAGTCATATGGTATTTATTATAAAGGATGCTAGGTATAAAGGTAGCAAAAATATAGCGCCTTATGATTACTATATCTTCCAGCTTTCAATCCAAGCTTGTGCACTTGATTCGATACGCTCGATTACCTCTTCAAAAGCATCGCCATCACCAGTGTATGGGTCTGGCACATCATCACCGCCGTAAGTGGGATCTTCCTCACTAAATAAAGCCAATTTGGCTAATTTTTTATCGGTATTTGTTATACCGTTTTTAATACTCTGCAAGTCTGCTAAATTTTGTGCATCCATCGCTAAGATTAAATCAAAATCGCGAAAGTCATCAGCACTGACTTGGCGCGCGACCAATTTATTGATGTTGTAACCATGAGCTTTAGCGTGACGCTGCGCGCGCTCATCAGGTGCATGCCCAATATGCCAATCCCCAGTGCCTGCCGAATCTACCTTCATCGACAACCCTGCAATCGCTGCTTGCTGACGAAAAATCTCTTCAGCAGTTGGTGAACGGCAGATATTCCCCAAACAGACCAATAATACAGATGACGGAGTAGACGCTTTGATGGGCATATGATGACCTTTTGTCGCAATAAAAAAACATGCTATCAAAATCAACACTAAAAATGTGATTTATAAGCATGCTATAGAGTGTAAGTTAATGAGTGATAGCGTAACGGTTAATACCTTGAATGGCAAGGGCGGAGAGTAAACAATAGGGTCAGCGGTTCATGCATACCCGCTAGCCGTATTATTATTTAAGATGAGGCGATATTATTACTGATCTTACCAAGAGAGCTAATCTTGATTGCTCTTAAAACGATGTAAATCACGGCGCTCTTTTTTATTGGGTTTGTTGTCTGGACGGGCAAGGTTGGCAAGTTTACGCTGCTCAGCATAATAGTCACGGCGAGCGATGCTTTCTTCGGTTTCTGAATACAATACTTCAGCTGCTGTTGCGTTACCGCGTTGCGCCGTTAGTGCTTCAACAACGACTGTCTTTTCAGTCATGGCAGTGGCTGATCCTTGACGAATCTGCAATTCATCGCCAACGGTAATCTCTTTACTGGTCTTTGCGCGGCTACCTGCGTAATGTACGCGCCCGCTTTCGATGGCTTCTTTGGCAAGAGTGCGAGTGCGGTAAAAGCGAGCAGCCCATAACCATTTATCAAGACGCATACGAATAGCATCAGGATTGCTATGACTGGGCTGATTGTGGTTTTTATTATGTTTACTCATCAAAACCTCATAGATATCAATAATGTAAGATTATAATGGTGGTATTTTTAATAATTAAAAGAGCACTAAGCGATTAACATCGTTTTTGTCATTGAGGTTATTGACACCACTGCTTTTCATAGGGGATGCTGTCATGGTTATCATCCATTTTTGTATTAGGACAGTGCTATAAAGTTTAAGTGGCTTCTGTGCATTATGTCATTTGGGAGCAATGCTTTCGGCCACTGATAAATTGATAGTCTACGTTTAGTTTTATTTTAAAAACAACTGATAACCAACATTATCATTAAGCATGGTGCAGTCGTAACCGATATCGAGCAGCGCATCTTGTAGCTGGCGAGAGTTACCCTCAGAAGCTTGCAAACCGACCAATACTCGACCTTCAGCAGCGCCATGATTGCGATAATGAAACAAGGTAATATTAAAGTCGTCACCCAATTTTTCTAAAAAGGTCAATAAAGCGCCTGGACGTTCTGGGAAAGTGACTTGTAATAACTGCTCATTTTCAACATGAGCATGGCCACCAATTAGATGACGGATATGGGATTTGGCGACATCGTCATCGGTCAAATCGTGTGCTGTATAGCCATCAGCTACCAATTGCGTACGGATGGTTTGACGCTCTTTGTCACCTTCTTTTAATGCAATCCCAACGAATATCGCCGCAGGTTCCATAGAATCAGGTGATTTCTTACTATCAGCACGGTAATTAAACTCAGTAATATTACGGCCGTGTAGGCTACGACAGAAGTTTAAGAAAGCGCCAGTCTGCTCAGGGATCGTTACGCCAAAGATGGCTTCTTTTTTCTCACCAATCTCAGTACGCTCAGCGATGTAGCGCAAGCGATCAAAATTCATATTAGCACCGCAAATGATGGCGACGCAGTTTTTGCCTTGTAGGTTATGAGCCTCGATGTATTTTTTCATACCAGCAACTGGCAGCGCGCCAGCAGGCTCAACTATACTGCGGTTCTCTTCAAAGATGTCTTTGACAGCAGCGCAAACTTCATCATTGGTACAAGTGACGACTTCAGGATCGACGACAGGACCGGACTTATCGCTCTTCTGCATACGAACAATATCAAACGGTAATTCGCCGATTTGTGCGACTGCCACACCATCGACGAACAGTCCCACTTGCTCAAGTTTGACTCGCTCATTGGCTTCAAGCGCTGCTTTTAGTGATGCTGATTGGTCGGCTTCTACAGCGATGACTTTGACATGCGGAGCAACTTCGCCCAAAAACGCAGCGACGCCAGAAATCAGACCGCCACCACCAACTGCCACAAAAACATAATCCATATTTCGCCATTGCTGGGTGAGCTCAAGCCCGATGGTGCCTTGTCCGGCAATCACCAGCTCATCATCATATGGTGGGATAAAAGTCAGACCTTCACGCTCAGCGCGATTGATCGCATAGCGGTTCGCTTCATCAAAGCTATCACCATATAAGTCTACATTGCCGCCAAGTGCTCTTACAGCATCTACTTTGATGTCAGGGGTAGTGGTTGGCATAACGATAATGTTATTAAGGGCAAGCTTGCGAGCAGAGTAGGCAACACCTTGGGCATGGTTACCCGCCGATGCGCAAATCACGCCACGCGCTTTTTGCTCGTCATTTAATTGGCTGATACGGTTATAAGCGCCGCGTAATTTGAAGGATTTTACCGGTTGCAGGTCTTCACGTTTGAATCGAATGTCATTAGCAAAACGTTGGGTCAGCTTGGGTGCCGCTTCAAGTGGTGTTTGAATAGCAACGTCATAGACAGTGGCTTGTAAGATGGCTCGTACCCAATGTGACAGCATAAAAATTCCTAGACTCGTGTGTATGAATATGAAAAATGCGGATGGTTATAAATAAGTGGCAATTAACGATAGGAACTACCAAAAAGCGCAGATAAGTATAAAAATGAAATAGATTAGCCTATGCTGATTTTAAGCATCTTGCAAGACACAATTACAGTTTTTGCGGCGGTTTGGTGGTTGATTCTCATCAGATAAAGATAAACTATCAGGAGTAATGCTTTTTTTTGCTTATTTATCCAAAAAAACTTGAGTCATTTTAATATGTCTGTATTATTAGACATATGGAAATAAACAATGCTATCGCAAGCTTTGCTGCGCTCTCTCAAGATACTCGTCTAAAAGCTTTTAGGTTGCTTGTCAGCCAAGAGCCCGTTGGTCTGCCAGCAGGTGAAATTGCTCGTCAATTGTCTGTGCCGCACAATACGATGTCAGCACATTTAGCTGTGCTGGCGCGGGCAGGGTGGGTAGTGTCTCAACGACACAGCCGCCAGATAATTTATCGTGCATCACTATCACATATGGAGATGGTCATTCAGTTTTTATTGCAAGATTGTTGTGCAGGACATTCAGAATTGTGCGCGTCTCTTATGGACAGTTTGAGCAGATGTGAGATTGCTAAACCTGCTGATTCAGACAGCCTTTCAAACAATCAGTAAGCCAATAACTGATTCAGTAAACCTCTTTATTAATAAGCATACTCATAAAATAGGCAAAATTGCTATGAAACCATTAATCTTTCACAACCCAAAATGCGGTACTTCTCGTAACACGTTGGCCATTATGAATGCATCAGGTGAACAGCCGGATATCGTGGAATATCTACAAAATCCGCCAACTCGTGATTATCTAGTTGAGCTATTGGCAAAGATGAGTATTTCACCAAGAGAGCTGTTACGAAGTAAAGAACCTGTCAATGACGAGCTAGGACTAAACAATCCTGAGTTATCTGATGATCAAATTATTGATGCCATGATTGCCCATCCTATCTTAATCAATCGTCCTATTGTAGTCACTAATAAAGGCGCTGCATTATGCCGACCATCGGAGCGAGTGTTTGAGTTACTAGAGAACCCCGTGAGTAGCTTCACTAAAGAAGATGGGGAAGTGATTCATCATGTCAAATAATACAACAGATTTGAATGTGGTCGATTTGGATGATTTGCCCAATATTGATGTAGACAGTATACAACCTATTGATATTGAATCCTTGATTGGTGCACATGACCCGCGTCATCCACCTAAGATACTGGTGCTATATGGCTCATTGCGTACGCGTTCATTCTCTAAATTGGCAGCCGAGGAAGCGAGTCGTCTATTGCGCTGGTATGGTTGTGAGGTGAAGATGTTTAATCCATCTGGTTTACCATTACCTGATGCTGCCGATATAGAGCATCCTAAAGTACAAGAGTTGCGAGAGCTGGCACAGTGGTCAGAGGGTATGCTGTGGGTCAGTCCAGAACGTCACGGCAGTATGACCAGTATCATGAAAGCACAAATCGATTGGATTCCACTATCATTGGGTGGCGTGCGACCAACCCAAGGCAAGACTTTAGCGATAATGCAAGTCAGTGGAGGTAGTCAAAGCTTTAATACGGTCAATCAGCTGCGTATTCTTGGGCGCTGGATGCGCATGATTACTATCCCAAATCAGTCGTCCATTCCAAAAGCATTTTTAGAATTTAACGATGATAATCGCATGGATAAGTCGCCTTTATATCTGCGCCTCGTTGATGTTTGTGAGGAGTTAGTGAAGTTTACGTGGCTCACTCGCGGACGCTCAGCCTATCTGACGGATCGCTATTCTGAACGGGTAGAAAGTGCTGAAGAGTTATCAAAACGCGTTAATCAAAAATCGATTTAATTGTCTATTCTAAATTGACCCAATATCGATTCGATGTTTATTTAATAAAATCAGCTAAATCAAGTAGGCTTTATGAAGCGCTTGCTTAGATAAGTGTCACTGAGTTTTTTTAAGTCAGTCTGTTTAAGTAAGGTTGTTCATGCTCGCATTCATTATTTTTATCGTCACTTTAGGGCTAGTAATATGGCAACCTAGAGGTTTGGGCATTGGTTGGAGTGCTATGGGCGGGGCGTTGGTCGCCCTAGCTTTTGGTGTGGTGCAATTATCTGATGTCGGTGTCGTGTGGGACATTGTGTGGGATGCTACTTTTACCTTTGTCGCACTGATTATCATCTCGCTTATCCTAGATAAGGCTGGGTTTTTTGCTTGGGCAGCACTGCATGTAGCGAGATTGGGTAATGGACAAGGGCGTCTATTGTTCCCGATGATTGTGATGTTAGGTGCTTTTATCTCAGCATTTTTTGCCAATGATGGGGCTGCATTATTACTGACCCCAATTGTGATTGCTATTTTATTACGGTTAAATTTTTCGCCGCCATCTGCGTTGGCATTTATCATAGCGACGGGTTTTATTGCTGATACCGCAAGTTTGCCATTGGTTACATCTAATCTCGTTAATATCGTTAGTGCCAACTATTTTGATATTAGTTTTGGACGTTATGCTTTGGTTATGGTACCGGTCAATATTGTCTCTGTACTAGCGACGCTGGCGGTGCTGTGGATCTTTTATGCACGCCATATTCCGACACACTATTCGATGGCGAACCTTAGTGCACCTGAGTCAGCGATCGAAGATACCTTGGTTTTTAAAGCTGCTTTTCCGCTATTGACTTTGCTACTTGTCGCTTATTTTGCGACAGAGCCGCTCGGTATTCCTATCTCGCTCGTTACTGGTGCGGCTGCATTACTACTCATGGCGATTGCAGGGCGATTTTGGCAAGGCGGTCGTGGGGCGGTGATGTCCGTGCCTGATATTGTGCGTAGAGCACCTTGGCAGATTGTTTTATTTTCTATCGGCATGTACTTGGTTGTTTACGGTTTAGGCAATGCCGGATTAACTGCCTACGGCGCTCAGATCTTGAATTGGTTAGGGCAACAAGGCAATCTAATAGCAACCTTGGGCACAGGATTCCTCTCCGCTATCGTGGCATCTATTATGAATAACATGCCCTCTACCTTGATAGGCGCACTAGCGATTGATAGCGCCCAAGTACCGACCGCCACTCGTGAGCTGATGATTTATGCCAATGTTATTGGTAATGATTTGGGGCCCAAATTTACGCCTGTGGGCAGTCTTGCGACTTTACTATGGCTGCATGTATTGGCAGAAAAGGATTATAAAATCAGCTGGGGGCAGTATATGAAGATTGGTCTGATTATCACCCCGCCAGTATTATTAGTCACCTTGTTAGCTTTAGTATTTTGGTTGCCATATCTGTCTTAGTCGTAAAAATTAACGTCATATCTTATTACTAGAGGCGCTATTACACTGACATCCATCAAAGTCATCGGTTATAATAGCGGCGCATTTTACCTCTTTCACCCTTTACTTTTTTTTAAAGCGATACGTTTATTTTGCCAAGGACTTATGATGAGTGATCAGCAAGCACAAAAGCAAGCCGCCGCCCGCGCCGCCCTACGCTATATCGAAGATGATATGATACTTGGCGTAGGGACAGGAAGTACAGTGAACTGTCTGATTGAGTTATTACCAACCGTAAAGCTGGCTGGCGCAGTTGCAAGCTCGCAGGTGACAGAAGATAGATTGCGCGCACTTGGTATCGAGATTGTTGATTTGAATTTTTCCGGTCAGCTCGATGTGTATATTGACGGTGCTGATGAAGTAAACGCGCATTTGCAGCTGATTAAAGGTGGCGGCGGTGCGCTCACGCGTGAAAAAATTGTTGCGGCGGCATCGAACAAATTTGTTTGTATGGTTGACGCTAGTAAAAGTGTTGAGATACTAGGACGCGAATTCCCAGTGCCGATAGAGGTGTTGCCACAAGCCCGCTCATATGTGGCGCGCGAGTTGGCCAAAATGGGCGGTGAGCCTGTTTATCGTGAAGACTTTGTCACCGATTATGGCAATGTGATTTTGGATACTTATGATTTAGATGTCAGTAATCCAATAGCACTTGAACAGCAGCTTAATAATATCGTCGGTGTGGTCTGTAATGGTATCTTTGCTGCTAATCAAGCCGATGTGTTGTTAAAAGCCAGCAGTAATGGGGTTGAAGTACTGACTCGATAATCAATAAGCGCTTGTTTATTAGACACTAACTTGATTATCACATATTAAAAAAGGCAGAGCACAAGTTATGTGCTCTGCCTTTTTAATATCTATGATTGTATAAATAGCTTTTGAAAATGTGTACCTATATTTTGATTTTGTCTTTTAGCAAAAACTCCATCAAGGCTTTTTGCGCATGTAAGCGGTTTTCAGCTTCATCCCATACCACTGAGCGTGGGTCATCTAACATATCATGAGAGATCTCTTCACCACGATGCGCTGGCAAACAGTGCATAAAGACCACTTCAGAATCGGCTTTATCTAGCAGTGATGGTGTCACTTGATAAGAGGAAAAACGACGCGCACGCGTGTTTTGTTCAGACTCTTGTCCCATGCTTGCCCACACATCAGTGACAATTAAGTGAGAGTCTTTTGCCGCTTCTTGTACGTTTTCAACGATACTCACGCAATGTGAGAAGCGTTTCATCAACTCAGGGTCAGGCTCAAAGCCATAAGGCGCTGCTACTCGTAGCTCAAAGCCAAACTGATTGGCAGCTTGCATATAGGATGCACACATATTGTTGCCATCACCAACCCAAGTGACGATTTTATTTTCGATACTACCGCGATGCTCGTAGTAAGTTTGCATATCAGCCAACAACTGGCAGGGATGAAATTCATCCGTCAAGGCATTAATGATTGGTACGCTTGAGTATTTTGCAAAGGTTTCGACTTTTTCGTGACCAAAGGTGCGAATCATAATGATATCAACCATGCTAGAGATAACGCGTGCGGAATCCTCAATTGGCTCACCGCGTCCAAGTTGGGTATCATTTGGCGATAAGAAGATAGCGCTACCACCAAACTGTCCCATGCCGGTTTCGAATGAGATGCGTGTACGGGTGGATGATTTCTCAAATATCATACCGAGCGTACGACCAACAAAGGGCTGGTATATCTCGCCTGCATGTTGCATATGACGCAATTCGCTGGCGCGTTTGATGAGATTTTCTAGTTCTTGTTTGGTTAAATCAGATAAGGTCAAAAAATGGCGCAAACTCATAGCAATCCTAGCAGTCGAACAAAGTCAATGAAAATGATACGTTATCAGCCGGCAATGATATCGCGTCAATGCGTATACTGGAATGACAACAAACTTTTAGTATAGCGCAATTACTCTCAATGTAAATGTCCAATTTGCCATGATTTATCAGTCATGCAAAGCTGCATTCTATGAGACATTATCTGACATGGCGATTACATCTGTATACGATTTGGGCGTACGCTTAGACGACATAGTAGCTCATAGCCAATCGTATCAGCATGGGTGGCAACTTCATCAACATGCGGCGCATCACCCCATAGTATGACCTTGCTATTTAAAGCGCTACTCTCTGGTACAGCGCTCACATCGATGACAATCATATCCATTGCGACACGCCCAATCACTGCACATGAGTAGCGTTGCTGATTTACGGCGTCAATGACTGAAACATAAGCATCTTCATTGACAACGCGGGGATATCCATCACCATAACCAATACTAACGAGAGCCGTTTTAACATCTTGCTGAGCTATCCAGCGGCTGCCATAACCGATGGCGTCGCCAGCTTGTACGGTCTGCAAGGCAATAATTTGTGCGCTAAATTCCATGGCTGGCTGCAAATTTAGCGTATACGCGCTTTGGTCGATAACAGGCGCACTGCCATATAACATAATGCCTGGACGTACCCAATCATGATGATGCTCTGGGAAATTAACGATACCAGCAGAGTTGCACAACGATCCTTTAATATTGGTACTGACTGTTTGTCGTAAAGTATTTAGCATGTCATTAAAACGCTGAATTTGTATGGCATTTAATGGGTGATCTTGATTGTCGGCATTGGCAAAATGGGTGGTCAAAATCAGCTGATAGCCAGCATCATGCAGAGATTTTGCGGCTGAAATAAGCGTTTGGTTATTAAAACCTAAACGATTCATACCCGTGTTGTACTTTATCCAAACCACTCGAGTGGCGCTATCAACAGGTGGTATTTGCTCTAATGCCCAGTCCAATTGCGGCGCATGATGAATCACGCAACTGATATCATGCTCAATGGCTTGCTGCCACTCATCAACAGTAAAGGCCCCTTCAATAAGCCCAATGGTTTTATCCCAGCCCAATTGCCGTGCTTCTAACGCTTCTCTTAAAGTAGCGACCCCGATACCATCTGCTTGCTGTAACGCTGGTAGGACGGCGGCGACGCCATGTCCATAGGCATTGGCTTTTACCATCGCAAGAACCTTAGATTTTGGTGCTAACGCTTTTACTTGACTAAGATTATGAGTAATGGCGGCAGGCTTGATAGTGATTGTGCGCATAATCGTCTTCTTTTTTAGCAAAGTGATGAAGGGATAAATTTATAAAGCCAGTAATTCATCAATTGAGTTGATGAGTCACTGGCCATTTTTACGAGCAATTTTGATGAGTAATTATCTGTCAGTTTTATTATTCGTCGTTCTCAAAACTGACATTTTGATAGTATTCTGGCGTCAAATTGATAAAGCGGGTAAATTGTCCTTCAAAACCCAAACGTATGGTGCCGATAGGGCCGTTACGCTGCTTACCAATAATGATTTCAGCCACACCTTTGTGATCTGAGTTTTCATTATAAACCTCATCACGATAGATGAACATAATCAAATCGGCATCCTGCTCAATCGCACCAGATTCACGCAGATCCGACATAATAGGACGTTTGTTAGGACGATTTTCTAGACTACGGTTAAGCTGCGACAAGGCGATAACTGGACATTCAAGCTCACGTGCTAGTGCTTTTAAACTTCGAGAAATCTCAGAGATTTCCCCAACACGGTTGCCATCTAGACCGGGTACTTTCATTAATTGTAGATAATCGACAATGATAGCGCCAAGCTTGCCATCATGATTTTTGGCAATACGGCGGCAGCGTGAACGCAGCTCAGAGGGTGGCAGGGCAGTACTGTCATCAATATATAGATGCTTTGACTGCAAATGCTGAATGGCGTTCATCATTTTTGCCCATTCGTCTTCATTCATTTGCCCTGACCGCAGATGTGTTTGGTTGATTGCGCCCCAAGATGATAGCAAACGCATCACGATAGATTCTGCGGGCATCTCCATCGAAAATACCACTACAGGCAAATCTTCATTAAACAAAATCCCTTCTGCTAAGTTCATCGCAAAGGTGGTTTTACCCATCGATGGACGCGCAGCCACAATGACTAAATCGCCTGCTTGCAAGCCTTGGGTTTTATTATTGAGCTCAACAAATGGGGTTTGTAGTCCAATCATGCCATCTGGATTTGATTTGAGCTCTTGGATTTTATCAATAACATTGGTCAATACGGCAGTAATACCGACAGGTCCACGCTGCTCTGCACGTTTATTATGCTGCTCATTGATGCTAAATATTTTTGCTTCTACGTTATCCAAAATATCGCTGACAGTTTGGTCTTTGGGATTATAGGCTAGGGTCAACATATCATTGCCGGTAGTAATCAGCTGACGTAGTGTAGATAGCTCGCGTACACGCTGGGCGTAAGCCGTCAGGTTAAATAAAGTTGCTGGACTTTGGCTCAAGATATCCGCCAAATAGCTGTCGCCGCCCGCACTTTTTAGCAGCTTTTGCGCCTCTAACCAATCGTGTACCATAACCGTGTCATAAGGCTCATTGACTGCAGCTAAATGCGCAATAGCATCAAAAATGTACTGATGTCGCCCAGCATAAAAATCGTCTTTGGTAACGATATCTGCAATCTTATCGTATGCCTCTTCGATACTCATCAAAGACGCCAGCAGCGCCTTTTCAATATCGATATTGTGCGGCGGTGTTTGATTGAGTAAGTCGTCGGTTTTTTCAGTATCTGCCATGAGTGCCTAATATTTCAAAAGTCGGTATAGATGGGTATTGTTGTCAGTATTTATTTTAGTCATGATACAGCAAAGCAAGCGCAATGCACCTCGATTAGAGAAGTACCAAAACGTCATCTCACGCGTGCCAGTAAATGCTACAATCAAAAGCGAAAGTTTAACACATTATGTGATTTTTTCAGCCCAGATAAGTAATTATCTATAAAAATGCCTGCTTCTATGAAATGAAGTTCATGGCATATAACACAGCTTCAAATACGCTCATTTATCATAAAAAATACAATAGAATCAGCTTCTTAATATAATAATAGGATGTTAGTGCTATGCAAGAAAAATTGCCATTATTAATCACGACTGGTGAACCTGCGGGTATTGGTATGGATATCGTACTGCTGCTAGCGGCTGAGGGTAAGTTACAGGATTTTGATCGTCCAGTTTGGGTCACGGCAGATAGCAAGGCAATGCAAAAACGTGCCGATGAGCTCATTGCTGCGGGCATATTAAAAAGCTGCCCACCTTGGAAAACGATCAATGCAAATGAGGCAATTATAGAAGACGATGATTTTTTAAATCGAATGTCCCAGCAGAGTATTAACAGTGGCGCTATTAATAATGATAATGCTTTTATCTTATTAAATATTCCCTGTGCTGCGCCCGTCGCTTGTGGGAAAATTGATATCAATAACTCTGCAATGGTGGTTACGCAGTTGGAAATAGCGCATAAACTGGCAGCCAACAAAACAGTCGCCGCTATCGTCACCGGACCACTACAAAAATCTGCATTGATAGAGGCTGATATCAAACTGTTAGATGGCACGATGTTCAGCGGTCATACGGAATTTTTTATGCAGCAAAGTGGCTGTGATAAAGTCGTCATGATGCTTGCTAATGAAGCCATGAAAGTGGCACTTGTTACAACGCACTTGGCATTAAAAGATATCCCTGCAGCCATCACTGCCGATAACGTACGCCAAACAGTGCAAATTGTTATCGATGATATGTGTGAGAAATTTGGCTTGACGCAGCCGCGTATCTTAGTTTGCGGTCTAAATCCGCATGCGGGCGAGGGCGGGCATTTGGGCATTGAGGAGATTGAGATTATCAATCCAGTGCTGCAAGAATTTATCAATATTGGAATAGATATATCAGAGGCGATGCCAGCGGATACTTTATTCACGCCGAGACATTTAGCCAACTGCGATGCAGTGATTGCCATGTATCACGACCAAGGGTTGCCTGTACTCAAGTCACATGGTTTTGGCGATACGGTCAATTTGACCTTGGGGCTGCCCTATATTCGGACTTCTGTCGATCACGGTACCGCGCTTGATTTAGCAGGACGCGGCGGCGCTAGTGCAACCAGCCTATACCAAGCACTCATCATGGCAAATGAGATGGCCGATAAATCGCTTATTAATAGACCTCTTGCATAAGTCGATGCCTTAGTGAAGTTTATCACGCAATATTGGGCAACTTTTGTATCAATCATGCCTATTTATGAATCATCAAGCACGCCCTAATATAAGTGGTTCCATTATAGCAGTCTGTTTTAAGTGGTCTGTTAATAGGCTTGAAGGGTGAAATATCTGGTTCCCTTGGGGTATGCCTTAAATTAACTCACAGCTGTAGGGATATTTCGTAGTTAGAGCCTAACTCAGACTGTAATCTATCTCTCAAAATACAACCTTCTTCAATGAACTCTTTTTCTTCAGAACTACTTAAGAATCCAGAAGCTACAGGATTTTTTTTCAAATATGTAGATTCGTACTTATTTGCCCAGTGACTTAAATCACTCTTTAAGTTTCGGCTTATTTTTAAACCATCTGGATCAATATTGTTTAACTCGTTATCTATGTACCCCCATAATGGAAAACATTCATACTCAGGCATCAGTTTTATCTCCACTTTCAGGTACTCCTATTTATTAGATGTCAGATTGTCTAAACTATGCCAGTAATTTCGTCTTTGTTAAATTTATATATAGTGCTAGCAGTTCGACTCCTGTATAGCGCACCGATCACGATTTAATACTATTTTCAGGCTTACAAAGCTTATTAGTCAATATAAGGTTAATTAAATAAATGGCTCATTTGGATATACATGCTAAAGCAGAGATTGGTAATCCTTAGCAGGGTTCACACTAGGTGAAAAATTGGAAAGCTTTCTTCATTTTATCGATAAGACAGTTGATGGAAATATTAAGGAATGGACGGTTGATTTAGCCTTAGACAATACAGGCGTCTTACTTTTTGAGATACCAAATAATAACGGGTATACAATATATTTTTCAGAACCCAAACTAGAGTTAGGCTTTACTGAAAAAGGAACTCTATGCGATATTAGCGCTGGTGCTGGTTATAAAGGTGATGTTTTTGAAGGTAACATTAAAATTGGTAGCCGTATTGGTGATATAGATCATGCCTTAGTTTTGGACGATGCTGAAGATATACATTATCTTGCTGATAACGAAGGACAGTTCATTGAAGGGATATACTTCGTAGCTGGTGGTTTAGAGCTTGAAGAAGATCCCGACTCCATTATAGAAGAAGTTAGGATTTATAATTACAACTTAATATAACAACTATTCTGGTCTAGATACCATCTTACTCAAGTAACCTTGCATCGCCCGACAAGTACACTGTGAAGTACATTACAATGAAATAAACAAACAAACCGTTGATATTATTAGCATACAGCCAAACATTCAAGTCCTCACTAGGGTACCGTATTATATCAAATGGTTTAGAACAAAAAGCTACTGTGTTGGTTGCGCCAAGGTATGGGTAGTTTATAGATCAAATATCTCAAAAACACAGTCAAATAATAAGCTGTGATATAATTCATCCCAATAAAACACTCATTTTATCGTCATTGCTCACTTTTACCTCTTACTCATTAAGACTATTCTATGTCAAAAACTACATTTGATGCTCAATCTATTACTAACAGCCTACGTGCTGCCAAACACCAACCGCGTAAACGCTTTGGTCAAAACTTCTTACATGACCGTAGTGTTATCCGTGAGATTGTTGAGAGCATTCGCTTAGAGCGTGATGACAATTTGATTGAGATTGGGCCAGGAATGGGCGCATTAACTGAGCCGCTATTGGCAGAAGTAGATGCGATGACTGTAGTCGAGTTGGATCGTGATTTGGCAGATAGCTTGCGTATTCGTATCGGGGCTAATAGTCACTCAAATTTTGAGATTATCAAAGACAATGCCATGCATGTGGATTATCGGGAGCTTTATAGCGATGAGCGCGGCAAATTACGCGTGGTGGGTAATCTACCGTATAACATCTCAACGCCCATACTCTTTCACTTACTCAGCTATGCCGATGTGATTGAAGACATGCACTTTATGCTGCAAAAAGAAGTGGTTGAACGTATCACCGCTGATGTCGGTAGCAAAACCTATGGTCGCCTATCGGTCATTATGCAGTATCACTGCCATACGGATTATTTGCTCACCGTACCACGTGGTGCTTTTAATCCGCCGCCAAAAGTGACCAGTGCCGTATTTCGTCTGACGCCGCACATTATTAAGCCAGTCGTGGCAGAAGATGAAGAGTATTTTGCATTGGTAGTGCGCGAAACCTTTAATCATCGCCGTAAAACGTTGCGCGCTATATTCAAAAAATCAACGTTATTGCCGACGTTGAGCGAAGACGATTTTGCAGCTTGCGCCATTGATCCACAAGCCCGTCCTGAAACCTTAAGCGTGAAAGATTTTGTCAATTTGAGCAATCAAGCGCGTAAAGTAGAAGGCTGATTTATCAGTGCTATTCATACCGCAGATATCATTGATTGCTAAGTAGTATCTACAATATCCACAAGAAAGATTGAGAGCTTATGAGTTATCGTCATCAGTATGTCATCGGTGATTTGCAAGGCTGCTATGCTGCGTATCTTCAGCTACTTAAAATATTGGATTTTGATCCTGAGCAAGATAAATTATGGTTTGCAGGCGACTTAGTGGCACGCGGCGAGGACTCTTTAAATACCTTGCGTCATGTCAAAGATTTGTGTGAGCAAGGGGCAGCCGCGACCGTACTTGGCAATCATGATATCAATTTGCTAGCCGTTTGGCGTGGGGCGACGAAAATTAAGAAAAAAGACAAAACGGCACCGATTTTTGCAGCCGATGATTGTGATGAGTTGCTAGAGTGGCTACGTCATCAGCCATTATTGGTTTATCCTGATAAGCATACGGTGCTGGTGCATGCCGGTATTCCGCCGCACTGGAGTATTGAAGACGCCGAAAAGTATGCACATCAGTTAGAGTCGCAGTTGCGCAGTCATTTAAAACAGCTTGATAGATTGTTGCCAAATCTCTATAGCAAGACGGCAGATAATTGGCATGCAGACATTCATGGATTTACGAAAATGCGAGCGATTGCCAATTATTTTACTCGCATGCGCTTATGTCAGCAGGATGGGCTGCTTGAATTTAGCTTTACCTCAGGGCTAGATGAGCGCATGCCAGAGGATTTTTTGCCTTGGTTTGAATGGCAAGTGCCGCGCACTCGTAAGGTGTTATTTGGGCATTGGGCCGCGCTCAAAGGTGAAGTTGATCTGCCTTATGCTCGTGCACTAGATGGTGGCTGTGTTTGGGGTAATCATTTGCTAGCCTATCGCTTAAGTGATGGCAAGACCATCACGTCAAGTGCGCAGTGCTTGCAGATATCTTCTTAATTTTTTAGTGATTCCAAAAACCAATAAAGCCATCAAATTAACCCATTAACTGGGTAGATTTGGTGGCTTTTTTGGTTTAGGTAGTGGCGTTTTGGCGTCGCCTGCAACTTTGTTATCAGCAGTGCTGTCTTGACTAATCGCATCAGATACCGTCTGATTATTCTCATCAAACGCAGCATGTGTCTTATCATATTGAATATCCTGACTATAAGGGACGTTGCTAAGTGCTTCCTCTGTCAGACCATCATCAAGCTCAATGGTTTTATTCATGGCTGGTTTATTGATGGTAATATGAGCTTCGCGGCTATTTAGTTCAGGACTCAGCTGATGCTCTGCAGATGGATTAGTATAATGTATATCAGTGACCGCCTGCTGTCCTTCTGTCTTCTTCTGCAAGGCTTTTGGGAGCACTTTGACATCAGATAAGCGCCTTACCACATAGTTTTTGGGAAGTGGCTGATTGCTATTTTGTGGGGCGGTATCATCGAAAATCATCTGACCTTGGCTATCAATACGGGCATACTTCATCGGTTTGTCGCGTGGCCAAAAAAAGTCAGAAGGATGCGTCATTAAGTGGCTGAAGAGTTGCTTAGTTAAGCGACTCCAATCAACGAATTTTACCTCTTTTGAGCGTAAAGCGACAAGAAGTGCCAGTGAGAAACTGACGATCAAGTTGACCATACCGATAAGTAAGACGCCAAAGACAGAAAGCAGCACCACTTGCCACTCTAGCTGATTGGACGACATATTAAATAAGCCATGAGCCAAGTTCGCTGAAGCAAAGGCAATATGGCGAATATCAATTGGTAAGCCAAATAAGAAACCAATCGTTGCAGTACTTCCTAGGAAAACCCCAAAGATAAAGTTGCCCATGATGGCACCAAGATTGGCTTCTATAAAGCCGCCTAAACGTTGTAGCCATGCTTTGGGCAATAAATACTGTAATAGCTTATGACGCTGAATACGGGCGCCTATCTGGTTGTAGACCGCCAAATTATCATAATAGCCAGCAATCAGACCCGATAAGAATAAATATACCCCAGCAATGGCAGCATGTGGCAAAGCTAGTGAGCGAAAAGGGTCGAGATCATGAAGTAGGTGAGCCGCTTTATCGGTATCAATCATCGGCGCGCCAGTATATTGCAACCAAGCAAAAGAGATGATCAAGGCAACTGGTATAGCCATCATAATATTACCCATGATGGCAATAAACTGGGTGCGTAAAATATCGACCACCAATTCAGACAGCTTATTTAACTGATGGGACTTTTTACCCGAGCTGTCTGATATGGTTGAGGCGATAGCTGCCGCTGTCATGGCAGGCTGTTTGGTAGCGACTGTACCATGGACGATATGGATGAAAACAAAGCCCAAACCATAAATCATACTATTGACAAAGGCGCGACCCATTGGTGCGAGAGCTAAGTGGTATGCCAATATCTTAGTCGTCGCCATAAAAGCAATGATAAAGCCACCGATAGAGGCTTTTTTAAACATCTTCTGATAACCAGATTTATCAGTACTAATATAATGTTCGCCAACGCGGCTGGCGTTTTCAGTGACTTTTCGCGATAGCAGCTTAGTATTATTGTCAATCAAATAGCCAATACTATAACGATGACTGGCAGTCGTAATCAGCGCTTGAATCAACTCAATTATTGCCCGATCGCGCTTATCGTAGTTGTTTGCTACCAGCTCAGTCAATATACGCATGCGCTGTAAGCTTTGATCTAATCGTAGCATCATGTTGGTTAGGCGAATAGAGATACCGGTTTTGTAAATGCGCTTGCGTATGGTGGCAACGATGTCTTCGCATTGCTCAATCATGACCAATAGAGGCGCTGGATCCACGGCTTTTTCGGGAATGATATCGGTTAAGGTGTCGAGCTCATGTGCTTCTCGGTACTGATTGACGTACAAGACTGCTTCTTGATTTTGTGCCACAAACGACGCTGAATAATTCAGCATTTGTGGGTAAGATTCCATCAAGTCTGGATGTAAGCCAATACCGCTGATACGATACGATAAAATGATAATCGCGTTCAAAATACTGTTTTTTGCCGTCGCGACTAAGTTTAGATGCTGCTCATGGACTTTGAGCAGCCCGACCAGCTCATCCCATTTTTCTTTTTCAATATGGGCAAGCCAGCGCTCATCAGAGCGTTTATCAAATAAATAACCAACCAATTCTACGACAGAATCTTCTTGTGGCAGTAGTGGCAAAAAACGATGACCAATCAAACGGCGCAAACTGTAAAAGAAACCCTGATCTGACATAATGCCAGTGTCGGTATAAAGAGCGATCTGGCGGTATTCGATAATAAGTTTTAAGACAAAACTCGACAGCCCATCGCCATATTCTGGATGCTGACGTAAAACTTCAATAAGATTTTGAATATTCTGATTGGCTAAAGTAGGCTCTTTATCACTTACTCGTAGCTCATCGATTAAGCGCTTAAGTACCGCGGGATCTGGTACATCACTTAAGGCAGTAATCTGTTGTAAAATGTGTTTTATCTCTGACACATCGTATCCCTTATGGTAGTTATTTCAATCATCGTTATTATGTAGTATGTGAAATAAGACATCTTCTTCTTTTAGTGACTGGCTGTAATTATCACTGTGGCGATACATATCTTTATTAATTTACCGCTTGTTAATTTACTGCGCCCTCATTTATAAGTTTTAGTATATTTCTATTAAGTTTAAGGCATTTGGTTTTGCGTTATTTTAATCGTAACGGCTCATCAATAGTCAACTATTTTGTTAGCAGGTATTTTGATGACTATTGTGTCAATTTTATGAAGATATTTTTGGCAAAAAAAGGGACAGTAGCGTGACTGTCCCCTTTATCATAGTGCGGCAAGGCTTACTTTATTATAAAAGTAACCAATTAGCTAGCAGGTACGTCAAAGTAATTCAGGTCAAAGTTCATCATCGGATCACTACCAGCTTCAACCATCTGAGCATGGGCATCGATACGTGGCAAGATACGACCAACGAAATAATCAGCAAGCTTGGCTTTATTGGTATAAAACTCACCTTCTTTACCATCAGCCGCTTCAACCATCAACGCAAACATATACGAGTAGGCTAGGTAACCAAAGGCATGCATATAATCAACCGCACAGCCGTTAATTTCATTCTTACGCTCACCAATATTATTGAGCACCGTTGTGGTTAGTGCTTCAATTGTATCGGCAGCATCTAGCGTCGCTTGCTTGATACCATGATCTGCTTGCATATTATTGACAAAATCACGAATTTCACCTAAGAAATGGGTAACGTATTTGCCGTTATTTTTCGCCACTTTACGACCTAGTAAATCAAGCGCTTGAATACCATTGGTACCTTCATAGATCTGGGCGATACGCGTATCACGAACGATTTGCTCCATACCCCATTCACGTATATAGCCATGACCGCCAAATACTTGCTGGCAATCAATAGTGGCTTCTAGTGCTTTGTCGGTCAAGAATGCTTTAGCCACGGGCGTCAATAGTGCAACACGTGCGGCAGCAGCTTGAGCGGCCTCTGGATCAGTACTAAACTTCTCTTCATCAAGGTTTTTGGCAACGTACATCGCAAAGCAACGTGACGCTTCAGTGTTGGCTTTGGCATTTAATAGCATACGGCGTACATCGGCATGATGAATGATGGCATCCGCTGGTTTTTCTGGGCTTTGCAGTTGGGTATCGCTACGACCTTGACCACGGTCATTGGCATATAACGCCGCATTTTGATAAGCAAGCTCAGAACCACCAAGCCCTTGTAGACCCATGGTGACACGCTCATAGTTCATCATGATAAACATCGATGACAAACCAGTGTTTTCGGCACCAACCATCCAGCCTTTGGCGCTGTCAAAGTTCATCACACAAGTGGCAGAGGCTTTGATACCCATTTTATGCTCGATAGAGCCGACTGCTAAGGTATTGCGCTCGCCTAAGCTGCCATCTTCATTGACCAAGAATTTCGGTACGACAAATAGTGAGATACCTTTTGAGCCTTCTGGTGCATTCGGTGTTTTTGCCAGTACCAGATGAATGATATTGTCAGTTAGGTCATGCTCACCGCCAGTGATAAAGATTTTGGTACCAGAGATATCATAGCTGCCATCATCATTAGGGATAGCTTTGGTTTTGATGATACCCAAGTCAGTACCAGCATGTGGCTCTGTCAAGCACATGGTGCCAGCCCATTCGCCGTTGTACATTTTCTCTAAGTAAGTTTGCTTTTGCTCTTCAGAGGCAGCCGCGTTTAGGCACAGTGTTGCACCAACGGTCAGATTAGGGTAGAGAGCGAATGATTGGTTGGCGGTAAAAACCATTTCTTCAGTCAGCATGGTCACCATTTTTGGGAAACCTTGACCACCGTATTCAGAATTACCACTTAAGCCGACCCAGCCAGATTCAGCATACTGCTTATAAGCTTCTTTAAAGCCAGTTGGAGTCGTAACGATGCCATCACCTTGGAAGGTTGCGCCTTCTTCATCACCGCTACGGTTGATAGGTAACAAAACGTTTTTTGTCAGTTTTGCCATTTCTTCCAAAATCATATCGACCGTTTCCATATCGACATGAGCTAAGTTTTCGTTGTTTTGCCAAAATTTAGGCGCGTTAAACACATCATTTAAGATAAAGCGCATGTCATTAAGAGGGGCATTATAAACAGCCATAAACATTCCTTTGGTTCAAATAAATAAAAGTGAGTTGAACAAATTTATAAGAGATCTTTTGAGTTGGGCTTAATATTCATTATTAAAGTTTAGCAAATTAGCTTGCGCACGGGTGTATTTGTTCGTGAATTATGCGTACACCAAAAGTATGGATTATTTTATTTAAAAAATGACTATGGCAGATTTTAAGTGGTAGTAAATAAAATCGGCAACACACCTTGGTATGTTGCCGATAGAAAATACATTATTTAGCGCTACACAAAAATGATCGATCAATATTTTGTGGTGTTAATTAAAACGCAAATTGATCAACATCCATGCTCATATACGGCTCAACACCAGTGCTGATACGCTGTACGTGAGTGGTGGTACGTGGCAACAGTTTGGCAAAATAGAACTGCGCGGTTTTGACTTTCGCATCGTAGAATGCTTGTTCGCTACTACCGTTAGCAAGTTCAGTTTGTGCCACTAATGCCATGCGTGCCCATAAGTAGGCTAGCGTCACATAGCCGCTAAAATACATATAATCGACCGCAGCGCCGCCAACCGCATCTGAGTTTTCAGTGGCTTGCATACCGATGCGTGCAGTCAAATCACCCCATTCTTTTAGATGTTTGGCAAGTGGGCGAATGAATTGACCCATCTCATCGTTTTCTTTGTTTTCTTCACAGAATGTCTGAATGATTTTGACGAAGTTTGCTAGCAGCTTGCCTTGTGAGCCCAATACTTTACGACCTAGTAGATCGAGTGCTTGGATTTCAGTAGTACCTTCGTAAAGACATGCAATACGTGTATCACGCACGTTTTGCTCCATACCCCATTCGCTGATAAAGCCATGACCACCATAAACCTGTACGCCATGGTTAGCGGCTTCTAGACCGGTTTCAGTCAAGAATGCTTTAGCAATTGGTGTCAATAGTGACAACATTTGGTCAGCAAATTTAAGCGCATCGCCTTCGCCTTTTGCGACAGTATCGGCAAAATGTGAGAGGTAATAGACTAAAGCACGGCCACCTTCAGCAAAGGCTTTTTCAGTCAACAGCATGTTACGAACCGCTGGATGTACAATGATAGGGTCAGCTACTTTTTCAGGGGCTTTGACACCAGATAATGAACGCATTGCTAAGCGATCTTTGGCATAAGTCAATGAGCCTTGGAATGCATATTCTGCTGCTGTTAAACCTTGAACTGCGGTACCAATACGTGCCACGTTCATAAAGGTAAACATGCACTGTAGACCACGGTTTTCAGGGCCAATCAGATAACCTGTTGCGCCATCAAAGTTCATCACGCAAGTGGCTGAAGCTTTGATGCCCATTTTGTGCTCGATAGAGCCACAAACGACGTTATTGTTTTCACCTAGGCTACCATCTTCGTTGACCGTTACCTTAGGAACGATAAA
Organism: Psychrobacter sp. G; assembly: GCF_000418305.1. Classification (NCBI taxonomy): domain Bacteria; kingdom Pseudomonadati; phylum Pseudomonadota; class Gammaproteobacteria; order Moraxellales; family Moraxellaceae; genus Psychrobacter; species Psychrobacter sp. G. The sequence continues at coordinate 1,769,639 of NC_021661.1, read as the reverse complement.
CAATGAAATGCCTTTTGTACCAGCAGGCGCGCCTGGTAGACGAGCCAATACAATGTGAATGATATTGTCCGTTAAGTCATGCTCACCAGCTGAAATAAAGATTTTTTGACCAGTGATGCTATAGCTGCCATCTTCTTTAGGCTCGGCTTTGGTGCGGATAATACCCAAATCAGAACCTGCATGTGCTTCAGTCAAGCACATGGTGCCTGACCATTCGCCGCTGACCATTTTTTCTAGGTAGGTTTGTTTTTGCTCGTCTGTACCGTGATGCTCGATGGTTTGAATGGCACCATGAGATAAACCAGGGTACATAGAGAATGACCAGTTAGCCGTACCAACCATTTCATTAATGACTGTCGATAATGAAAACGGCATGTTTTGACCGCCGAAGTCTTCTTCAGCAGATAAGGCTGGGAAGCCAAGCTCACAATACGCTTTGTATGCTTCTTTAAAGCCTTTTGGCGTCGTCACTTGACCATTGTCAAACTGGCAGCCTTCAGCGTCACCACTTTGATTCAATGGTGATAGCTCATTTTCAGCAAAGCTTGCCGCCATCTCAAACAGACTGTCCATTAGCTCACGATCTGCTTCTTGGAACGCTGGTAAAGTTTTATAATGGCTTTCGCTGTCAAGTAACTCATGCATCACGAATTGGATATCACGTAAGGGTGCTTTGTATTGCATAACTTCCTGTCCTTTTTTGGTGTATGACCGACAGCGATGGGACGACTGTTGTTGTAAGTCTGAGTTGCTAGTATCTTGCTGGCATGGAGTGTGTCTGCATTATTAACAAACAACGATACCGATCATATGAAATAACATTGAGAAAAGAATTAAGACCGTATCTGTAAATTCTTGGTAAAAGATAGGCGTTCACTGGAAAATATACAAGTTTGTAGACAATACTGATAAGTCATCAACCTATCTTGCATCCTATGTACAATATAGCCTACACGCTAAGCACGTTTATCGATATGGTAGAGGAACGGTATGAGGGTGTTTTATACTCGCTCTCTAGTCATTGTTATTTTTGGATAAATGTTGTTGCATTAACATGTTGGTTGTAACTTCAGCAGACATAGGTTTGCCAAACCAATAGCCTTGACCATACTGGCAACCCATAGCCAAGAGTAAATCGCGCTGTTGCTCGTTTTCGATACCTTCTGCGATGACCTGCATATCCAGTGCTTCTGCTAATGCCAAAATAGCGTTAACAATGGCACGTTGAGTTTTGTCTGCGGTAATTTTAGAGATGAAACTTTTATCGATTTTAATGAAGTCAAAGGGATATTCTTGCAGATAACTCAAAGAAGCATAGCCGGTACCAAAGTCATCTAAAGCCAAGCAAACCCCTAGCGCTTTTAACGAATTTAGCTGTTCTTTAACATTAGAGTGGCGCTTCATCAAAGAAGATTCTGTCACCTCAATATGTAATTGGTGCGCGGCAATTTGATGCTGTGCCAGTAAATTACTGACCACATCAAAAAATTCTGGATTGCTGAATTCAGCGGCATCGGCATTGATACAGATATGTTGGTCAAAGCCAAGTTTTTGCCAAATGGTTAATTGTTCAGCGATTTGGGTTGCCACTTGAGAGAACAACTCAAGCGATAATTTGTGAGAGAGAATGGCATCAATAAAATCAATAGGTTGCAGCAATCCGCGAATGGGATGCTGCCAGCGTACCAAAGCTTCAAAGCCTGAAATATCACCTGTATCTAGGGCGAATTTGGGTTGATAATAGGCGACAAACTGACCTTCGTTAGTGGCTCTTTTAAGCTCATATTCTAATTGTAAATGATCAGCATTGAGCTCAAGAAGGGAGTTGTTATACCAAAAGACATCGTCGCCACCTTGCTGCTTGACATAATTTAATGCTCTTTCAGCTTTGGTTAATAAGCCGATAAACTCATTATCATTTTCAGGATAGTAACTGACCCCGACAGAGACATGACAATACACCTCGGTATTTGTGGCTCCATTATCACTAATAAAGAAAGGACGCTCACACATTTGCATTAAAATATCTAGTTGATGGCGCACCATATTGGCATCACTACACTCAAACAGTAAAGCAAAATCATCACCGCCAAAATGAGAGAAACAGCGCAAACAACCGAGTTTTAGGTCTTTGATGCGTGTCACAAATTTTTTTATTAAGCTATTGATACCATCGGGACCCAGTAAGCTTGCAAGGCTGCGATAGCGATCAATATTTAAACGTACAATGATAACTTCTTGATAGCTATCCAGTAACAAGTCGCTAGTTTGGCTCAAAAATACTTTGCGGTTAGGCAGTTCAGTTAATTGGTCGTAGTTTAACAAGTGTGCTACTTGTTTTTTATTTTTTACCACGGCAGACATATCTCTAACCATACCAACGTAATAAATAGTATGACCTATTTTTATTTTTCGATAGGTCATATAACAATCTAGAAGCTCTCCGTAGCGATTTGGCATTGAAAAGTCGCTTTCATAAAAACCTTGACTGTCTAAGTGTTCAGCAATATCTACTAGAATAGATCTTTCTTCTTCTGATAAAAATTCAGCCGCGTATATACCAAGCGGACGCCCAAGTAAAAAATCTTCCGTATAACCGATCATGCGCTCATAAGTCGCATTGACCGATAAATAATACAAATTTGCATCCAATATAAAGATAGCATCTTCATATTGTTCACAAAGTTTGACCAATAGTTGCTGTTTATCCGCCAGTGGCATTGGTGTAAAAGCAGTCATAAATGAACTCATAAAATAGAGGTAAATCAATAAAGAGAGCTTTTCGTATTGGCAATTAGCGCTGTTTTAATGTAATTAGTGCAGTTTAAAAAGATACAGTGCTACTAGGATAAATTTTTGAAGACTGTGGTGCTCATACGCATAGTACACAGCAAGCGAAATTTGTCTCAGTAAAACGCTATTTCATTTGTATTTTTTATTGTGAACTGACTATATGACGCTTTGTACTGCTACTAAGGATTGACACATGGCAACAGTGCCTGCAATGTTGCCAAGGCGACCACTGGGGCAGTTTCTGTTCGTAACACCCTCGCGCCAATTTGCCAAGGCTCAAAACCAACGTCTGCTGCTTGAGCGCATTCGTCAGTACTTAGGCCACCTTCAGGACCAATCAACAATTCAATATAAGGCACTGGTTGCTGTAATACAGTCAGTAGCGAATCAGGCATAGCAGGTTGTCCTGCCGCTGGTACACTAAGCTGTAGACGCAAATCAGCGGGTCGTTGTAATACTTGATAATAAGCATCCTGACTAAGGGTGGTAAACATAGAGCTGATAGTCGCTTCTATCTTCACAGGCGTGGTCGTTGTGATAGGCTTAAGCCAATCGTTAATGGGAATAGGCGCAATAATAAGCGGTGGACGGTTAAGACCGCATTGCTCACACGCGGCAATGGCAACTTGCTGCCAATGTGCCAGTTTTTTTTCAATTTGGGTAGGTTTTAGATTGACTTCACCATGATGACTGCTTAGCAATTGGATGGCAGTGACGCCAAGTTCGGTAGATTTTTGAATGGCATAATCCATCCGTTCGCCACGACTCATTACCAGCCCAATTTTGGTAAATATTGGTGCACTATTATCATTATTTGTGTGAGAAAGCAGGGTCACAGTCGCGTTTTTTTTACTGATGGTCAGTAGCTGTACCTGATATTCACCGCCAAAGCCATCAAACAAAACACCTTGGTCACCAATAGTTGCTCGTAATACACGGCACCAATGATGGACGATACTTTCAGTTAATTCGACGCTGGCACCGATAGGCAAGGTGCTAAGCTGAGGGTAGGTCGCAGCCTTTTCATTGGTAACGTCATTACTAATGTTGCTATTAGTGGCATAAAAGAAACGTCGCAAAATTACTTATTCCTATAATGAGGGTCATGATATTTTTCAATATCTTAGCAGAATATCATTTGAGTGGGTAAAGGGATTGTCAATAATGGAATTCGCATAACTGCAATTCCCATACCAAAAAAGACTGGCGCTCCTAGGAACGCCAGTCATTAAGTAATACATTCGGTAAATATTTAAGCAATCAAACCTAAGGCTTCAATTAAGCGCTTATTTGGCTCAACCTTATTCATGCTATAAAAATGCATGGCAGGTACGCCCTCGCTAATTAAACGCTCGCATAAACGGTAGACCACTTCAAAGCCAAACTCGCGAATCGCCTTACTATCATCACCAAAGTCAGCCAACTGCTTACGCACATAACGTGGGATATCGGCGCCACAGCTGTCAGCAAAACGCATCAGATTGCTAGAGTTGGTGATGGGCATAATGCCAGCAACCAATGGCTGTGCTACAGTATCAATACCGCGTTTTTCTAAGCTCTCGCGCAGATACAAGTAGCTATCAGCGTTGTAGAAAAACTGGGTAATCGAAGCATTGGCGCCAGCTTGATATTTATTGACCAAGTTGTCGACATCAAGCTTAAAGCTACGCGCTTGTGGATGCATTTCAGGATAGGCGGCTACTTCGATATGGAAATGATCGCCCGAATGCTCACGGATGAACTTGACCAAATCTAATGCAAACGGCAGCTCACCCATGCCTACTTGACCTGAAGGCAAATCGCCACGTAATGCGACCAAACGTTTGATGCCCAAGCTTTTGTAATGCTCAAGTAACTCGGCAATTTCACTTTTATCATCGCCAATACAAGACATATGCGGCGCAATATCAGTCTCACCGCGCGCGCATAAGGCTTGGACGATATCTAAAGTGCGGCTACGAGTTGAACCACCAGCACCATAGGTCACCGAAAAGTACGCAGGTGACAGCTTATTCAGCTCATCATAAGTGCTGAGGAGCTTTTCGTGTCCTTGCTCGGTTTTGGCTGGGAAAAACTCAAAGGAGAAAGCAGGCTTAGTCACAGTCTGGCTCCTTTTAGTATTTATAAGCGTCAGGCTTAAATGGACCTTCAACAGGTACGCCTAAATACTTAGCTTGTTTTTCAGTCAGCTTAGTCAACGTACCATTAAAGCCAGCAACCATCGCAGCGGCAACTTCTTCGTCTAGCTTTTTCGGTAAAACTTTGACGTATAAGTTGTCAGTACGTGTATCAGCTGGCAAGTCAGCAAATTTTTCTTCATACAGATACATTTGCGCCAATACTTGGTTAGCAAAAGAGCCGTCCATCACGCGTGATGGATGACCAGTAGCATTACCCAAGTTCACTAAACGACCTTCAGCAAGCAGAATCAAATAATCGTTTTCATCGTCTGAGCGGAAGATTTGATGCACTTGTGGCTTAATCTCAACCCAGCGCCAGTTATCACGCATGAATTGGGTGTCAATTTCGGTGTCAAAATGACCGATGTTACAAACGACTGCACCAGGCTTAAGGGCTGCTAGCATATGTCTGTCACACACATGGTAGTTACCAGTCGTGGTAACAATCATGTCGGTATCTTCTAACAGACGCGTGTTGATGTTTTCTGCGCCGCCGGTGTTATCGCCGTTGATATAAGGTGACAATACTTCAAAGCCATCCATACATGCCTGCATGGCACAGATAGGATCGACTTCTGATACACGTACGATCATGCCTTCTTGACGTAAGCTTTGCGTAGAGCCTTTACCAACATCACCATAACCGATAACTAAGGCGCGGCGACCGGCAAGGAACATATCGGTTGCACGTTTGATAGCGTCATTTAAGCTATGACGGCAGCCGTATTTGTTGTCATTTTTAGACTTAGTAACCGCGTCATTGACGTTGATAGCGGGTACTTTAAGCGTGCCTTTATTTAGCATTTCAATCAAACGATGGACACCAGTAGTCGTCTCTTCTGAAATACCATGAATATTATCCAGCAATTCAGCATAATCATTATGAATCAATGCGGTCAAATCACCGCCATCATCCAAGATTAAGTTAGCATCCCAAAGCTGACCTGATTCTTCACCGCCAACGTGGATTTGTTGACGTAAGCACCACTCGTACTCTTCTTCGGTTTCGCCTTTCCAAGCATAAACAGAAATACCAGCAGCAGCAATCGCCGCGGCAGCATGGTCTTGAGTTGAGAAGATGTTACATGAGGTCCAACGTACTTCAGCACCTAACGCGACTAGTGTCTCGATAAGTACGGCGGTTTGGATGGTCATGTGGATACAGCCAGCGATTTTTGCGCCTTTAAGCGGTTGATCGGCTTCGTAGCGACGACGCAACCCCATAAGGGCAGGCATTTCAGCTTCGGCAAGCGTGATTTCACGGCGGCCGTAATCAGCAAGGCTGATGTCGGCGACTTTATAGTCGGTGAAAGAGGGATCGATCGTATGGGCAGATGGGGTGTTAGACACTGCGTCCATAATATGCTCCTATCAGTGGTTAATGTATGATAAAAAGAATAATAACGCAGGTGCCGTTATTTGCGCTGTCAACAATCATGAGAAAGATTATTCAACAGTTGCCGAGCCTAACATAACCACTGATTAGCATGGCTCTAAAGCCTATTTGCAAGATCAGATATTATGGTGCAACACCTCTCGGAGGGTGATTATTGTAATAGATGATGTGTAATTTGTCACCTATTGACTGATATAAATGGTAAGTAGTGATGACACGCAATATCGTTTTATGTGATTGACATCCATAAAAAAGGCCATCGTTGGATGACCTTTTCTCATTTAAATGAATAATACCAGTTCAGTGTGATTCTAAATCACCCTAGAACCAATTATAGGTTAAAGAGGTGAAGAAGTTAATACCATCAGTATTATAACCCGGTAGAGTAATATATTTTTTATTCGCAATATTATTTAAACGAGCAGTCATAGCTAGATTATCAGTGAGTTTATAGTTACCACTGATATTCAATAAACCGTAAGAGTCGACTAACTGTGAGTCTGTATTAGCGACACCACTATAATAATCACCAACATATTGGTATTCTGCACGAACATCTAAGCTTGGTAAGCGGTAACCTGCATATACCAGACCTTTATGTTCAGGACGAATGGCAAGGAAATTACCATCGCTCGCACCGCCACTGGCATTTTTTGCTTGCTGATAGTCATAGCTACCACCAAATAAATAGCTATCAACAACCCAATCTGAAGTTAAGGTAATACCTTCAATTTTAGCTCTATCAACGTTTTCACTGCTACCGCCCCAAGGATTGCCAGGTGTAGGTTTTGCAACATAGCCAATTAAATCATCAACTTTGTTGTTATAGCCTGTTAGACGTGTCGACTGTAATACAGTATCGTATTCAACAAAAGCTTCATAGTTATCGCTGGTTTCAGGTTTCAAATTAGTATTACCTGAACCCGGATAGTATAAGTCATTAAAAGTAGGCGCACGAAAGCCTTTGGCGTAGTTGGCACCAGCGCGTAGGTTAGGATTAATGTGATAGGCACCACCTAGGTTGTAAGTCGTCTCACCACCATATTGTGAGTTGTCATCAAAGCGCACGTTGGCTTGAGCATCGAATTGATTGTTGGCCAATAGATAGCCTAAGAATGCGCTTTTCACGTCACGGTCATCAACGGTATAGGCAGTACTATCAAGCCCTTGGTTAAGGTATTCAAGGCCATATATGCCTTGACCAACTTGAAACTTGTGCTGACCTACCAGGCTAACTTGATTTTGTTTGGTATCAAAAACACCAGGGAAGCTACCGTAGTTATCACTCTTATCAATAGAATGACCATACTGTAATTTGACAGAAGAACCAGGCATATAACGCCAATCAACAAAAGCTTGCGCAGAACCGTTTTCTTGTTTTGAATAGGCGTTTGCTGCACCATCGTCATAATCTGTGGTCGATTTGCTATATAAGGCGCTTGCACCGGTTAACCATTGCTCATTGATACGCTGAGTTAACGCTAAGCTAACGTTATCGCTTTTAAAGCCGTCATCATCGCTATTATAACCATAGGCATTTGGTAAGGTCGCATTGATGCCATCCGTCTCATTATGGCTGGCTGATAAACTCATTGTCGTGCCATTGCCACTGTTAAGTTGAGCACTAGCGCCATATAGATATTCGTTATGTGAGCCTACACCTGCAGTAATAGAAACCTGACTCTTTTCAATGTTTGAGCCTTTAGTAAACACTTGAATCACGCCGCCGATTGCGTCTGAACCATAAATACTAGAGCCAGAAGCACCATATAATATTTCAATACGATCGATTTGATCAGCAGGCAGTAAGCTTAATGTTGCGCCGCCAGCACTAATTGAGCTATAGCGTACCCCATCAATAAGCACCAATATTTGCTTATTATCATATCCACGCATATAAAAGTTTGAGGTGGTACCAGGCCCGCCATTGGTATAATGACTGATACCTGGCTGACGTTTGATGATATCAAGGGCATTTTGACCTTGGAAGCGTTTCAAGTCTTCTTGAGCAATGACGCGAGTTTGAGCAATGACATTGCTGGTTTTAGTCGGTGTACGAGTGGCGGTGACTACAATTTTATCAAGCTCAACTTGTGGTAGCTCGCTATCACTGATGACATTGACGTCAGTAGCGGCGTTAGCGCTCATAGCAAATGCGCCAAATGCGCTTAAAATACACAACCGAAGATAAGTGGTTGAAGATGAACGTGATAAAACCATGTTGAATTCCAAATTAATCAAATAAAGAAGTTACAGAAGTGAAATCTGAGCAGCTAAAAATTACAAAAAGTAATAAATAAAATACATGGCGTTATTATCTATAAAAGCACCTCATTTATAAACCACTTTCACCTAATGTTTATTCATCATAGGGTGAATATTATTCACTATTAGCTATCTTTGAGTGTTTTAAGCAAGGGACAAGCTATTTATCATTTTTTTGTTCACTAGTGATATTTTTGACCATCATAATTGTTATTATAGGGCAGATTTTTCCCGTTTTTCGTTATGCCATTCATAAAGCCATGAGGTTTGTTTTGTTTATTAAACATCGTCTGAATACCACTGCCGTGCCATCTTTATCGATGTCATTGATGAAGTTACCATTAATCGTGATAACACTACTCGTTGCTATGGCACTTAGTATCCTCTCGCAGCCTAGTGCGTTGGCAGCTGAGACGAGCATACTGGGTGTGGGTGGGACTAAGACTGAGGAAGGGGATGGCACATCGATACCTGATTCATTCGGACGCGATACGCCTCGGCATACGGTGCAAGGATTTATTGCAGCATTGGGGGAAAATGATTATTTGCTGGCGAGTAATTACTTAAATCTATCTAAATCTGATAATCCCACAACCATTGTACGACAGTTCAAGCAAGCCCTCGATGCAGGTGGTCGTTTTCAGGCTGATCTACAGATTAATAATACGCCTGAAGGCAATTTGACCGATCAGCTACCGCCAAGCCAAGAAAATGTAGGTGTCATCAAAGTCAGTGATGCCAGCATTCCTCTATTACTTGAAAGAGTGGTGTCAAAAGAAGGTGAGCAATATTGGCAGTTTTCTACCGATACACTCAGCTCAATACCAGAGGCGATAGAGAACTATGAGCCGACTTTGGTTTCTCGTTATACCATTGATTCTTTAGAAGGAAAAAAGCTTTTTGGTTATCAGTTGGCTGATTTGGTAGCCGCTTTAATGATGACTATTAGTAGTTTTTTGTTCACCTACATCGCAGTATGGCTACTGTATCATTTATTAGAAATCACTTACCCTCGTGTCCGTGATGTGCCGCTACCATTGCCAGACAAAGTAATATTGCCGCTAGCGGTGGTGATTATGGCGCTGATTTTATCTGAGGTGATGGTTTATGCGGGCGTGTCAGTGACCTTACGCGAGCCTGTCAACCGTTTCGCTGAGATTGCTTCGTGGGTGGCGATAACGTGGTTGTTATTACGCATTATCGATGCATTATTTACCCGTGCAGTGAACTTAAGCTATAAGAAAAACTATACTGAACGGGTCTCAATTTTGGGGCTACTACGCAAAGTCGTCAAAGCACTGTTATTGATATTTGCAGTCATCGTCACTTTTGGTAACTTGGGCTTTGACTTAACGACGGGTATTGCGGCATTAGGTGTCGGTGGTTTAGCGTTAGCATTAGGTGCGCAAAAGACCATCGAAAACTTAGTCGGTAGTGTGGTAGTAGTGGCAGATTCGCCCGTACGTATCGGTGATTATTGCAAGTTTGGTACCTATGAAGGTACTGTTATTGACATTGGTATTCGCTCATCGCGCGTGCGTACTTTGACTCGCACTATCGTCACAGTACCTAATGGCGATTTTTCATCGATGCAAATTGAAAACTTTACCTCGCGTGATATGTTCCGCTTTTTGCATCAGCTATATATCAAGCGTACCGCTGATATTGATGTTGTGTTCAAGATGGTCAAGCACTTGGATACGTTTTTGGATGAGCATGAATTAACCAATCAAGAATGGAACCAAGTCAATATCTTAGAGCTGCGTCAAGATTGTTATATTATTCAATTGCAAGCCTATATCAATGCCACTGGTATCATCGAATTTTATGAAAAACAAGACGTGTTATTTGTTGATCTATTAATGCAAGTTAGAAAGTATGATGTAGAGCATGCCCTGCCAACACAGCAGCTGATTGTTAAGCAACCAGAGCTTCAGGCTGAATTAGATCATGAAAGTAAAGAAGGCGAGACGGTTGACAAGAAAGCTGATAAAAAAAATGCTGCTGATGATAAGCCTGAAGCCGTTAATTTAAGCAAAGATGTGAATGCTGTTGATGATGAGCAGACTGCAGATAAACCCAAAGATGGCTTAAAAAAGGATATGATCGGCAATAGATACAAACGCATTCATAAAAATCGTGGTTATAATTTAGCAAAACTAAAGTTCAAGCAGGTTAAAAAGAGCTTTAGATTCCCTAAGGTATGAAGCATTTAATAAGATAGCCTATTATAAAGGCACTGTTTTTCTATTATTTAGCCAGCCGTAATGTGACCATAGTAGTAAGCTAGCAGCACTCCGATGTGGCGACCAATCTTTGGTCGCCATCTTTAATTGTTTTGGTGTTGGACGTTCTGCTAGACCTAGCAAATCCATCGCTGCGACTTTAATCGCCAAGTCATCGACCGCCAGTACATCAGCTCGTCCTAAAGAGAATAATAAGTACATTTCAGCCGTCCAACAGCCAATACCAACGACGGCAGTGAGTATCTCAAGTACTTCTTTATCACTTATGGTGGTTAATGCTTCAAAGTCGATATCATGCTTAACCAATGAGCGCGTATAACGAATTTTTTGCTTAGATAACCCTTGTGTTCGCAATATATCGTCTTCTACCTGAATAATCGTTTGCGGTGAGGTGAGGTTAGCATCAAGCAGTTTTTTCCAAATGCTGGAAGCCGCCGCTACAGATAGCTGTTGACCAACTATCGCTCTCATTAGCTGCTCAAAGCCGCCAGTATTACGTCTTAAGTCTGGAGCACCTACTTGCTCATAGATAGGAGCAAATTTTGGTTCAATAGCAATAAGTGCATCGATGTGAAGTTTTAGCTGTTCATTATTTTCAATTGTTTTAACGGTTTTTATTGTTTCAGTATTTTGTACGTCCATGAGAGACTTACCCTAAATAATTAAATTTACCTACTGAATATAGGTTAAATACAGCTATAAAAAAAGACTGCTTATTTGCAGTCCTTTTTTGTTCCTAAACCAAAGAGCTTATTCGCTATCAGGTTTATTCTTTTTTAATAATACCAATACAGCGCCATTGCCACCATCTTTTGGCGGGGCTGAGCAAAATGCCAACACTTCTGGTAATTGACGTAACCAACCGTTGACGCAAGTTTTTAGAATCGCTTCACTACCTTTACCATGGACGATTTTTACCGATGTTTCATTGTTTTGCTTTGCTTGGCTGAGTAATTGAGTCATCGCTACACGTGCTTCTTCAATAGTGCAGCCATGAATATCTACAGCATCATACCAACGTAATTTACCTTGTTTTAGCTGGGTAAAAATTTTGTTTTGTAAGGTAGGGTTTTTATAAGATAAATAGGCTTCACCAGCAACAGGGTTCAATAAAGCCTGCATATCTGATAAACCAGCGCCCAAGTCGCTTGCTTCGCCACCTTGAGCGGCTGCACGTTTAGACAGTGTCGCTGCATCAGGCTTTTTGGCTTTTGCTGCATTGGCAGGTGAACGTACGTTTTTATCGTCGAGTTGATTGACACCATTCATTGCTTGCATGAACAAGACTTTATCATCATCAATATGTTCGCTATCCATCTGTTTGACGGTTTTTTTAACTTGCTTTTGAGTCAATAGCGAGACAGGCTCAGTGGGCTTACCGTCGTCGCCATCAGGTGACACGGTATCATGACCTTTACTCAATTGACCTTTAAGCTCTTTAAGTTGGTCTTGCATTTCTTTTGAAAATAGAGAGTTTGACATAATAATTAATGTATCGTTGGTTAGTGAATAAATGATTAATTGAGTAAGTAATAAAGATAATGACTATTTTCATATTGGCTTTATCTAAACTATCTCACTTACTTTACGCCTGTGCTGCGACGCTCGCAAGTAAGGATTGTAATGCTTGTCCAGGATGATCGGTTTTCATAAATTGTTCCCCGATTAAAAAGTGCTGAATATTATGGCTTAGCATCATGCGGATATCGTTACTGCTGTGAATGCCACTTTCGGTTACGATGAGCGGTCGTAGCAAGCTATCATTGGGATTAGCAGAAAATGCATCATCAATAGCAAGCTCGCGTAATAGGGCGTTCTTTAAATCAAGTGTCGTCTGCAAATCCACATCAAAGGTGTTTAAGTCACGGTTATTGATACCGTAGATATTGTGCTCTGAATGTGGCAGTTGTAGCGCACGTTCAAGCTCTTCTGCCGTATGCACTTCTATCAACACATCCATACCAAGATCGATGCTTAGCGCATGTAGCTCTTTCGCCTGTGCGTCATCAAGGCATGCCATAATCAGTAATATACAATCTGCACCAAGTAAATATGATTGATAAATCTGATAGAGATCAATCATAAAATCTTTACGTAATATCGGCAGATCACAAGCTTCACGTGCTTGGACCAAGTAGCTATCATCACCTTGGAAGTAATCGCGATCTGTCAATACAGACAGACAGCTTGCGCCTGATTGCTCATACTGCTTAGCAAATAAAGCTGGCGCAAAGTTGTGATTGATAATACCTTTAGAAGGCGAGGCTTTTTTTATCTCAGCAATAATACCGATATCAGCGGCGCGCAAGGCACTGGCAAAACCGCGACGAGGTTGTTTATCTGCCGCGACTTTCGCTTGTAAGTCTTCAAGTGATAACAGATTACGAGCAGCAGCAACTTCATCGTGTTTGGTAGCAACGATACGTTGTAATACTGAAGGAATATGTGAGCCAACTGTTTTGTTAGTAGTCATGGCGGTATCCAAATATGGTTAAAGATAAATAGTCTATGATGGCTAGGTTTATGTACTTATAAGTTAAGCATTGGCTGCCAATTGCTGCGTATATTGCGCCAAAGACTCAAGCTTCACTAAAGCCTCGCCATTTTGGATAATTTTTTGTGCTCGGCTCACACCGTTTGGATAGTTGCTTGCAAGTCCTGCAGTATATATCGCTGCGCCTGCATTTAACGCAATCATATCGCGCGCTTTAAGCACTGATCGTTCATGTGTCTCTGTGCCTGACAAAGCGGCACGTATTAGCTCAAGGCTTTGCGCTGGTGAGTCAACATCAAGCCCAATCAAGGTTTGTGAATCAATACCTGCATCCTCTGGCATCATATCATAGACAGAAATTTCACCATCTTTTAATTCAGCCACCGTAGTCGAGGTTGCGAGACTTATTTCATCCAAACCATCTTTTGCACCGACGACCATCACATGGCGCGCGCCTAGATTTTTCATGACCTTTGCTAAAGGTTCACATAATTGCGCGGTAAAAACGCCAATCACCAGATTGGGCGTACCAGCAGGGTTGGTGAGTGGACCTAAAATATTAAAAATCGTTCTAGATTTTAGCTCACGGCGTACTGGATTGGCATAACGCATGGCGCTATGGTGGTTTGGCGCAAATAAAAAGCCAATACCTTGGTCTTCGATACAGGATTGAGCTTGCTCAGGCGTCAGCGATAGACTGATACCAGCTTGCTCAAGCAAGTCCGAGCTACCAGATTTGCTTGAAACACCGCGGTTACCATGTTTGGCAACTTGTGCACCTGCTGCTGCTGCTACCAACGCTGCCGCTGTAGAGACATTAAATAAGTTGGCACCATCACCACCTGTACCAACGATATCGACCATATAGTCACAGTCTTTTGGGGCGATATTTGACGCTAATGCACGCATAGCACTTGCTGAGGCAGTAATCTCATCGATTGATTCGCCTTTCATACGCAGACCGGTCAAAATAGCACCCATCATGGCATCACTACATCTGCCTTGCATGATGATTAGCATCACTTGATACATCTCATCAAAGGTCAGATCAATGTGTTGAAAAATCCTACCTAATGCGGTGGTTAGTAGCTCATGGATACTGTCATCTGACAGCTGATGGATATCTTCTGGCGTACGGGTTACGTTTGAAAGCACATTCTGCAAAGGAGCAGTGGTCATTATATTCTCACTTATTATTATTTTAAATTTTTAGATAATTTCTAGCGGCTAGCCCACCTGTGGCAAGTTATCGGTGTCTATAACAGCCAAATGATGCGCTCGTAGAAAGTTATTAAGCAACTGATAGCCGGCCTCGCTTAAAATAGATTCAGGATGAAACTGTACTCCTTCAATGGCAAAGTCACGGTGACGAATACCCATGATTTCTTCTATACTGCCATCGATATGTTGTGTCCAAGCAGTGACCTCAAAGCCATCAGGTAAGCTTGATTTATCAATAACCAGTGAATGATAGCGGGTAAACTGTGCAGGATTGGGTAAATCCATAAACACACCCTGTCCATTATGGTAAATAGCGGATAAGCGTCCGTGCATCACTTCGCTTGCTTTGATTATGTTACCGCCAAACGCCTGTCCAATAGCTTGGTGACCCAAGCAGATACCCAGTATTGGTATCATGCCTTTGAAAGTATCAATCAATTCAAGTGAGATACCAGCACTATTAGGGGTACAAGGTCCAGGACCGATAACGATGGCGTCAGGCGCAAGCGCTTTTATTTGCTCAATGCTAATCTCATCATTACGACAAACGGTGATGTCCTGCTGCAATTCACCGAAGTACTGTACAATATTATATGTAAAGCTGTCGTAGTTATCGATCATTAGAATCATGAGGGCTTCAACTTATGGAGATGTTTACTGTTGGTGTTAATTAATAAATTTGTATGGCAGTTTGCTATGTCACTTAATGTTAAAGATTTTATGGCATCATTATATTAACATTATTTTGTCGTCTATCAAATGTGATGATTCTATAGATTGAATGTCGATAGATAAAAGGATGTTTAATCGTTAATGGAACGGCAACTTGGCACCATTACCGCTGTTAAAAAAGTATATTTTCAAAAAATATTTGTAAATGTTCTACTATGGTGCAAATGCACTAAATATATTCTTATCTATGCACTATTATGATGCTAATATTATGATATTGAATCACCAATATTCATTGTTAGAAGCAAATGTGAGACAATATTTTTTCTGAAAGATTAGACTGTATTTTATTTAACTAACTGTATTTGTTAGTAATAAATTAAAAATCTGATGATATAGAGTGCTGAAACTAGCTAGGTTGGCATGGCTGTTGCATCTTCCTAGCATACAAGTATCTTGTATTGCCTTGCAGCACAAACTATTTATCAATCGGCGTCTTAAGAGTGCAACATTATTAGCGAGATATTGCTAATATAGCAATTGCATTTGTCTGATTGATAAAAATGTGTCATTAATAATAAAGACAGATACTGGCTATTAGTATGAATAACGAGTAAAAACCGTTATCTTCAACCTCAGCACTGTTTAGTAATACAAAGCCATTACCATAATTTCAGTACCATGATAATCACTAGGGAAACTATCTATGTCAAATAAACTACTTGATCTGATCAAATCATCCAACGCTAAATGGGTTGATTTCCGCTTCACTGATACCCGCGGTAAAGAGCATCATATGAGCTTTCCAGCTCATAGCGTTGATGAAGAATCGATGGAAGATGGCAAAATGTTTGATGGCTCATCGATTGCTGGTTGGAAAGGGATTGAAGCATCAGACATGATATTGCGTCCTGATCCTGATACGGCGTTTATTGACCCATTCTTTGATGCGGTTACGGTTGTTGTGACTTGTGACATCATTGAGCCATCAACCCTACAAGGTTATGACCGTGATCCACGTTCTATTGCACGCCGTGCTGAAGAGTATTTAAAATCTACCGGTATTGGTGACACTGCCTATTTTGGTCCTGAGCCTGAATTCTTTGTGTTTGATGAAGTAAAATGGTCTGTGGGCATGTCTGGTGTCAGTCATGAAATCGTCGCTGAAGAAGCCGCTTGGTCAACTAACAAAGACTACGAGTGGGGCAACATGGGTCATCGCCCACGTGTCAAAGGCGGTTATGTACCAGTGCCACCGGTTGATAGCGCACAAGATATGCGTACCGTCATGTGCGATCGTATTGAAGATATGATTGGTGAAGGTTGTATCGAAGTCCATCACCATGAAGTTGCGCCTTGTCAGTTAGAGATTGGCGTTGCTTTTAACACCCTAGTACGCAAAGCAGATGAAGTGCAAAAACTCAAATATGCCGTACATAATGTTGCTCATCAGTTTGGAAAAACCGCAACCTTTATGCCAAAGCCTATCGTTGGTGACAATGGCTCTGGTATGCACGTCCATATCTCAATCTCAAAAGATGGTGTCAATACTTTCTCTGGTGATGAATATGCGGGCTTGTCTGAAACGGCATTGTATTTTGTCGGTGGTATCATTAAACATGCTCGTGCACTTAATGCGATTACCAATCCATCGACCAACAGCTATAAGCGCCTTGTGCCACATTATGAAGCGCCTATCAAGCTTGCGTACTCAGCATCTAATCGTTCAGCGTCTATCCGTATTCCGCACGTTAGTAGCCCAAAAGCAGTGCGTGTTGAAGCACGTTTCCCTGATCCAGCAGCCAACCCATACCTAGCGTTTGCGGCGTTGTTGATGGCTGGTATTGACGGTATTCAAAACAAAATGCATCCAGGTGAAGCGGCTGATAAAAATTTATATGATTTGCCACCAGAAGAAGAAGCATTGATTCCAACAGTCGCTGAAAACTTAGAAGTGGCGCTACAAGCACTAAAAGATGATCATGAGTTCTTATTAAAAGGCGATGTATTCACTAAAGAGATGTTAGAGGCTTATATTGCTCTAAAGCAAGAAGAAGCACAGCGCGTCAACATTACTGTTCATCCAGTTGAGTTTGACTTGTATTACAGCTGCTAATTTATAGCTGATACGCTCAATGATTTTAATAAAAAACCAGTTAAGTAGATCTTAGCTGGTTTTTTTTGCTCTTGAATATGTGTGTTGACTGAGCTGACAAAATTTCTGTGCAGACGATACTGCTTTAATATGAAAAGTAACGCATAATAGTTTCATCTGTATATTAATAATAAGTATCAATTAGGCTGACTGACTATGACTCTATTATCAAAAAGTAATCTTTTGAATAAAAGTGTGACTTTAAGCCTGCTGACGGGTTTTATGGTTAGCACGGCTAGTCTTTGGATGCCTGTTGCAAATGCCGCTGCTATTTATAAAATCATTGATGAAAAAACGGGTCAAGTCACCTTTACCGATCGCCCGCAGAACTACGAAAATAAACCGGGCAAGAAAATTAGTGAAACTTCTGTGATAACGGACACTCACTCTACGTCTAATAATGCTACTAATAACAGCACCGCAGTAGATAGTAATCCTATTGCACCTGCTAAGCCAATGGTCACTAGCAATGCAACACCGCCAGCGATGGCAAGTGCTTCAAGCGCAATTCAAGCACCACGCGTCAGTTATCAATTAACGATGATTGAGCCTAGCGAAGAGCGCGCCTATCGTCGTCCGGCGCAAAGTATCGTGGTCACTCTACAAATTAAACCTGCACTACAAGTAGGAGATAGTGTGAGTATTACGCTTGATGGTAATGAGGTGGCCCAAGGTTTAAGTGCTTCAATTTCTACGGTTGATATCCTACCGGGCTCTCATGTTATTCATGCTGTGATTAAAAACGCGAAAGGGCAGACGTTAAAGCAAGTCTCAAGAACTGTATATGTGATTCAAAATACGCAGACATTGCAAAATAATAAAAAAATTGCTGAGCAGCTTTTGGCTTATCAGCGCTTGCCTTGGCATCAAAAGGTACTGTTAAAACTGCGCCAAGATGGCAAACAGCCTAATATGCAAACCTTTAATAAACCACAAGTAGACACACCTATGACTCTTGAGCAACCAGCTATAAAGTAGCCTATGATGAATAATGTTATCTAAAAAATAAAGGCAATCACTGATATCAGCGATTGCC
The DNA here is from genome assembly GCF_000418305.1 of Psychrobacter sp. G. Taxonomy (NCBI): domain Bacteria; kingdom Pseudomonadati; phylum Pseudomonadota; class Gammaproteobacteria; order Moraxellales; family Moraxellaceae; genus Psychrobacter; species Psychrobacter sp. G. The sequence goes on along the minus strand of NC_021661.1, from coordinate 1,751,181 downwards.
TTTATTCATACTCATCTTTTCATATAACTTTGACGGTATTTTATTTAGTCAACTCAATCGTACCATTGGCAGTGACTGAGATGGTGCTGTTACCAGATTCAAAGTTTTGGCTTGGTACCGACGCATCAGCACTCTCAGCTTTCATACTCATTGCATTATACATCGGGCGCGGATAATTGCTACCAGTGTTTAGATTGACATTGACGACACGATAGCCACGTGCATCCCAAACACGGGTCATATTTTTAGCTTGCTGCTGAAAGGCGCGTGAAGCCTCAGTCATTAGCTTTTGCTCTAATGCATTCTTTTTGATATCTGAAACACCAAAGCTAAGATTTTCCATCACTAAGGTTTCTTGTAAATCAGCAATCAGCTGGCTAGTTGCGGTAAAATCCGTACTTTTTAGATCAATATTTGCCTGTCCTGTCCAGCCAATGATTTTATTGCTTTTATCGTAGCGTGGGTAGGTACGCTGTTGCCCTGTACTGACGGTGACAGTCGGGTAGCGTTTAGCGATTTTCAAAGCATTATTAATCGAAGTGTTTAATGTGGTTGCTAATGCTTTTGCATCGGTTGCCTGTGCTTTTTTATATAAGCTGGCAGTGACCTCATCGTTTTGAATCTCTTCTTTTACTTCTGCCTGAAAAGTAAGTTGGTCGTAGCCAGTTGGTGCTGCATGAGCGCTTCCCATCATCGCTGTTAATAAAAGTGCTGTACCAGTGCTGAGAGCAGCTTTACTAGTTAATATGTTTTTCATCATAATCTCCTGAATGACGTAATTGTGTTTGAAGAAGTTAATTTGAAGGCCATAAAAATGCATTTTATTTATTTGGCATTTTTTATAGCATTTAAGCTTCTTAGCTAAAATAGCAAAATTTAAAAGTATCGCTGTGAGAATTTTGTCACTTAAGTTACAGGCGCATGTAGTATAAAAAGCGAACAGTTTTACGATTGGGGTTGTAATAATAAAAAATTCTTGTATAATCTGCAGCTGGTGGCCCCATTGGTAGCCTCGCAACATTGTTCTATGAATCCCGCCAGGACCGGAAGGTAGCAACGGTAATAGTTATAATGTGTGCCGAGGATGTGCTTTTGGGGTCGCTTTTTTTTGCCCAAAATTTGATAATAAAATATATAAATAAGCCCAAATATTGAATCATGATAATAAGCCCTTCATTATAAAGGGCTTTTTTTTCGCCTGTCTTTTATCTTATTTTGAACTTTTAGTAAACTATATAAGTTAAAATACAATACAGTAACTTTTATTAACAATAAGATTAATACAAAGCGTATTGGAGTCTGACGATGAAAGTGTTTGTTTGGTCATTCATTGTAGTGGTTGTATTAGTAATGATTTTTGGTACATCAATATTCAATAAGTTGGTACGCTCCCGTAATCAAGCAAAAAATGGTTTCGCGCAGATAGATGTACAGCTAAAACGTCGTCATGATTTGATTCCAAACCTAGTTGAAACTACAAGACGTTACTTGTCTCACGAGGAAGAGACGCTGATACGCGTTATTAGTGCGCGCAACCATGCTCAGAGTCTGCAGGATTCTAGCAAGCATCAGCCAGACTCGCTTGAACACATGGCGCTATTTGCCAAGGCTGAGAGTATGTTGTCCAAAGCATTAGGACAGTTCTCAGCGGTTGTGGAAGCGTACCCTGAGCTAAAAGCAGACAGCATGATTAAAGAGTTAATGGATGAGCTGACCAATACTGAGAACCGCATTGGCTTTGCCCGTCAGCACTATAATGACAGCGTAATGTTCTACAACAATGACCGCGAGGTATTTCCCAATAATCTGATTAGCACGACTTTTGGTTTTCGTCCTCTCAGTCCATTGGTCTTTGAAGATAGAAAAGCGATTGCACAAGCACCTGTCGTCAATATAGGCTGATGTTTCATTACGTTCGTATGCTTAAATGCGTTTAGCTATTTTTAAGTCAGGCAACTAGATGGATTTTTTTGGTGAACAGCGTACCCGTACTCAGCGAAGTCTGTTGCTCTATGGGCTATTTTTTCTCATTGTCTTTGCACATCTGGCAGTAGCGCTGGGTATCATGGCGCTGCTGCTGACGATATTTACTGGTGTCATTTACCATTGGGTGTTGATACTGGTTGTGGTCTGGATAATCGGTAGCTTTGTCATTGGCAGTTTTTTAGAGTACAGACGTTTAGAAGCGGGTGGTCGCGCTATTGCTCAGCGTGTGGGCGGGGTTCGCCTATTTATCGACCACAGCCAAGATGCGTGGGAGCATAGTCAAGGGATTGCCCATCAGCATGAGCCTGCACCAAAGGTTCGCTTCAGTGCACGCCAAATTGCGGTACGTGATGAGCGTGATTTCCCGCCTGTTTATCGTCGCTATTATGAGATTGCCCAGCAGCTAGCGATTGCTTCAGGTTTTAGTATGCCAATATTATATGTGTTGCCTAACGAGCAAGGCATCAATGGATTCGTCGCTGGTCGTCATAGTCAAGATATGGTGCTGGTCGTCACTCAAGGTGCGCTAGATAAGTTGTCTGATGAGGCGTTGTATGGTCTGATAGGGCACGAATATGGTCATCTCTTACATGGTGATCCCAAGTTTAATCTACAACTAATGGTTGTGCTGGCAGGCTTGCAATTACTCTATGACTGGAGTGATCCAATTTCCAATCATCGTTCGCTTGATACTGATATCACTTCCCATCAGTCTCTATCACAGAGACAAGTTGATCATTTTGCACGCAGTACAGAGGCGCAAACCGCCCGTTTTACCACTCATAGTGAGTGGGTCACTTACTGGCAGCAGCAATCACAACAACAGCAGTCCTCAGCCAAGCGTCAGTCGAAATGGTTGCAAAATAGACCTGTAATAGATCGACAAGCAACGCGTAATATCTGGACATTACTAATACATGGGTTGAGCTTCTCTAGCATGGCAAGTGCTCAACTAATCAAGCACAGCTTTAACCGCGAGCGTGAATTGCTAGCCGATGCGACCAGTATACAGCTCACACGCTCGCCAGCAATTATGGAAACCTTGCAAGCCATTCATCAAGATTCTTTGGGTTCGCGCTTGACAGGTATCGCCGATATTAATGGACTGAGTCATTTTTTCTTTGCCAGTAGCGGCGCCGACCTAGGTGATGTTTCATGGTTTGCCACTCATCCAAGTTTGAGTGAGCGTATGAGCGCCATTAATGCCAATACTTATCACGACTTTGCCATACAAGTTGCCAAAGAAAAACGTATTAATCAGAAGAAAGTACAAGAATTTTATGAGCAGCGCCGGCTGGGTGATTGGGGAGTAATAACAGCAAATAGCCTAAAAAGAAAAAATAATAGCCTAAGTAAAGAATCGCCAGAAAAAATCATACTTCAATTTCAGTCATCACCTAGTATTTATAAGAACAATGATACAGAGATAAGTAGTGAGTTAGACACGGACTCAGGTCTTGAGTTCGCTGTAGAGAAGGATGTGATAGTTGATGGGCGTTTACAAATAAAAGCAAAGTCGATTGATAAACGTCAGCTGATAAGGCCATGGCAAGCAAAGCATGATAGCGACCTGCTGGCAAAAAATTTAATCAGTACTGCTGATATAAACAAGGTGTCATTGCCACAATATGTGCTTAATCACAGTTACCATCCGCGGGGTGCGCAGGCTTTGATTGAGGCGGTGATGTTATGCCATCAAGGTTGCATATTGTCTACTATTGCCACTTATGATTTATCAGATATCTGGAGTGGTATTCCTAAAGATAGGGTAGTGACTACGACCGATAGTAGCACTAGGTCTACGTCTAATGTAACACCTCGAATTGATACAATGAGTGATCAGAAAATATTGCCGCATACCATAGACCAGCAGTTACTAGAGGTAGTTGCTGGTATTGATCGGCGGTTAGATAGTGCTTTAATAATATTTGCTATAAAGCAACTATCCCAGCATGATTTATCCGAAAGCGCGATAAATCATTTACGCCTAAAAAGTGAAAGTAGCCATAGCCACCAAAGCCATCTATATTATAAACAGCAAAAAAAATCTCGTACCATGCTGATGCGCTATCAGCACGGCATCATTGAGCTGTTTAAAAGTCAGTTAACCTTCGATTTGAGCAGAAATTTTGCTGATGAAATAGCCAATGATGACGTTTACATGGGTGAGCCTAAACCAGTATTCACGCGCTCAGAGAATACAATCTCTCGGTCACCATCAATTTTGTCATTATGGCAGGCGCTGCACTTACAGCAACTACTGCCTATACTGGCTGGTGTTTTAAACCATAAGTTAGCAAATGCTAATGAATCATGGCAACTGGAGTTACGAGCTGGTTTAGATAATATTTATGCCCAGCTTGATCCATCAGGTCAGGTTTTTGAAGGTCTTGATATTCCTGAGAAAACGATGCTGACTTTATTGGCTTATCGCTTATCTAAAGATGTCAAAGGTCAGGTAGCATCAGCTCTGAGGGATAGAAGTTTTAATGTGTCCAATTATGTTGTATATGTACGCCGTCATGCACGCCTGATTGATATGGATTTAACAGCAGTGAGCGATGCAAATTTGCAATGGCTACTATTGACTGCACAAAATTTAAATAGTGTGCAATTATTGGCATTGATAGAAGCAGTGCCTGTTTTTATATCATCAAGCATAGACAGTGAAGAGGCTGGTGATAATTATCAAGACAGGCAGCAGAGTGATGGTCAAATAGAGTATAATAGCGCTATAAAAAACAGCCATATTGATGATGTCATTACTGATAATCTATATGTACTTAGCCATTATCGTCAATGGCTAAGTACATTGCATACAGTAATGTTACACGATACGATAGTCAGCCAAGATGAATATGATTGCTTAACGATACTGGCAGAGCACTGGCTTGGTGTTAGACAGCTTTTTTAGGTAGATTAGACGATTTTATAGTTAATGCGTCAAGTAATGGTTAGCATCGTTTTTGACAGTAGAAGCCTGTAAACCCATTTTATATAAGTAGGATAGTAGAGTCGCATGAGTGATATCCAAGACCCGCAGCTGGTATTACAGCACCGTGTACAGCAGCGTCAGATTTTAGCGATGATGGGTATCAATCAGTGGGTGCAGCCAAGCTCAGAAACTCTTAATATTAGTGAGATAGCAGCATCTACTGTCATGCCCAGTATGACTCAGTCTGATTCTACTACTAGCAACGTCAAGACACGGCCAAATAATGAACAGCCAGTTGTCAGCATCGTAAATCCAGATGAAGAAAACGTTAAAATATTAGATAGCAGTGCTGACCATGATGTCTCTGCTTATCCATATAATGAAGCGGGAACTGACGACCTCCAAGATATAAGCGCGCATATCTTTAACAAACAAAGCCCAGTTACCTATAGTTTTGATGCAGTCAGCCCTGATATCGCAGTTGGTTCTAAGATAGATACGGTCGTTCAACAAGACGTTGCCCTGTTTGATGAGCAGGTATTTTCTAATGACAGTCATTATGACCATACCCTTAAGGTAGCACCGTTCGACTTACAAGGTGGTCGTTATGGCGATTGGGTAATTATTGCTGATATTCAAGCGCTTAATAATGACAGCCAAAAACTGTGGCAAAATATCACACAAGCGCTATCAATCTCTTGTGAGACAACATCATTCCCTATCTGTGAGGGCATGGATACGGCTGAGCTTGCCAATGCCAGTTTTGCTGGACACGTCTTTAAAATTGGACGCTGCGAAGAAGAAATAAAGGTGTTGGCGTTGACTGCGTTACCTGAAGGGCTTGAGCATCCCGATTTGACTGCTGCACCAACGTTAGATGAAATGCTTACTGATAGTCGCTTAAAGCGCACGCTTTGGGAGATGATTTCTGGTTCGGCTGATTAACAGTGAAAGTTTTGATTATTTTTTATCAGCAACATAGTCGTTAGCCAATAAAATAAAAACGTAAAAAGTATTTCAATGGTTAACTTTTAAATCCCATAATTTTTAAAACCCAACTAACAACGATGATTTTATCATATTTAGGATAATGATTATGACTACCAAAGCCGCTCCTAACCGTGTACCTAATTTTTCAGCAGGACCTGCTACTATACCGACCGCCGTATTATCACGTGCTCAAGAAGAGTTGCTAGACTGGCAAGGACGCGGCGTATCGGTGATGGAAATCAGCCATCGTAGTAAAGAGTACATCGCGATTACTGAAAAAGCTGAAGCCAAACTGCGCTCATTGATGGATATTCCAGACAATTATAAAGTGCTGTTTTTGCAAGGTGGCGCCAGCTTACAGTTTTCAGCCATTCCATTAAATCTGTTAAATGGTGGACGCGGTGACTACCTCACTACTGGTGCTTGGTCAGGAAAAGCCATTAAAGAAGCGCAGCGTTATGCTAATTTAGGCCTTGGTGAGGTTAATCTGGTGGCAACAGGCAAAGACAGTAACTTTACGGACGTGCCAGACCAAAGTGACTGGAACCTGAGCGAAGATGCGGCGTATTTCCACTACTGTGCCAATGAGACCATTCATGGTTTGCAAGTATTTGAGCCACCGAAAGTTGATGCGCCTATTATCGTTGATATGTCATCTTGCATCTTGTCACAACCGATTGATGTGTCTAAATTTGGGATGATTTATGCTGGTGCGCAAAAGAATATTGGTCCAGCTGGGCTAATTATTGTCATCATTCGCGAAGACTTATTAGGGCAGGCAAGTGAGTGGTGCCCGCTACTCATGAACTATGAACACCAAGCCGAAAAAGAATCTATGTCAAACACGCCAGCGACGTACTCTTGGTACTTGGCAGGTCTAGTCTTTGATTGGTTAGAAGAGCAAGGCGGCGTTGCTGCTATCGGCAAAATTAATCAACAAAAAGCGGATTTGCTCTATAAAACGATTGATGATAGCCGCTTTTATAGCAATCCAGTCGACACTAAGTATCGTTCTATCATGAACGTCCCGTTTACGTTGGCTGATAGCAGTCTTGATAAAGTATTTTTAGAAGAGTCAGAAGCCGCAGGTTTACTGCATCTAAAAGGTCACCGCGATGTTGGTGGTATGCGTGCTAGCATCTACAATGCGGTGTCGCTAGACTGGGTGCAGCAATTGGTCGACTTTATGATTGCGTTTGAAAAGAAGCACGCTTAAGTCAGTACAGTTTTTGGAAAAAAGACGCACTTTTATGAGTTGCGTCTTTTTTTATGAGCATTGATGCTTATTATTGGTGAATAATGTGTCATAGAGTCACTTTCACGCTGCAAACCATTAGGTTAAAAAATCTAAGTTTGTTATGATAAAATTTTGTGGAACTTACTGCTTTCAATTATAGGGCAGTACTTTAGTCAATTATCTTCATATTCATTGGGCTAGCACAGGGGTTTGTTATAACTTTATTATGCTAAAAAATACCATGCTAAAAACTGTCCTATTAGTGACCATGGCGAGCTGGATACCAGCCAGTATCGCGGTGCCGATCACTACTACTGCGCTTGGTCATAATAGTCCTACTGAATATATCGACGCCCCATTTATGCCGTATGCCAATCCAAATGCGCCGACCGGTGGCACGTTGTCGCTTGATGCGCGCGGTACTTTTAATGCGGCTAATAAATGGATGACGACGGGGGTAGCAATGGCTGGCACCGACTATCTATATGATACCTTGATGACTGGCTCATTAAATGAAGCTTTTACCATGTATCCGCAGCTGGCAAGTAAGGTCACTTATGACCCTGATGATACCAGCTGGATTATTTATCATATCAATCCTGCCGCACGCTTTTGGGATGGATCATTGGTGACCAGTCATGATGTAAAAGCCACTTACGACGCGATACTGAACAAAGGGCCGATGTATATTCGCAGCTATTTGGGGGATATTAAAGACATTCAGATTATTAATAAACAGCAAGTAAAATTTGTTTTTGCCTCTGATAAAAATAAAGAGATTTTATTAACGGTTGGTCAATTTCCTATTTTTGCCAAGTCTTCTATCGATGCTGATTTTGAAAAAATTAGCCTAACGCCATTGATGGGTAGCGGTCCTTACAAATTAGGGCGTGTTGATGCGGGACGGGCGGTCATTTATGTGCGTGATCCCAATTATTGGGGTCGTGATTTGATGGTCAATCGTGGTCGTTATAATTTTGATATGATTAAGTTTGTCTACTATCAGAGTGATGAGATTGCTTTTGAAGGTTTTAAATCGGGTCAATATCGTTTTCGCCCAGAGAATAAAGCGTCTAACTGGGCAACGGGTTATAATTTCCCCGCAGTAAAAGCAGGTCTTATTAGTAAAGAATCAATAAGCAGTCAAAATCCAGTGCCGATGCAAGCACTTATCATGAATATGCGTCGGCCCATCTTTCAAGATATTCGTGTCCGTCAAGCCTTAACCGCAGCTTATGATTTCGAATGGATGAATAAAACCTTATTTCATGGGCAGTATGAGCGTTTGCAAAGCTTTTTTCATGGATCAGAGCTTGCCGCCACTGGCACGCCGACAGATGCAGAGATGCAGGTGCTAATTCCATTATTATCTAAACTTGAACCAATGCAGCGCAAAGCAGTATTAATGGAGTGGCAGCTGCCAACCAGTGATGGTAGTGGCTTTAATCGCGAAGGGTTATTAAAAGCGCGGCAGCTGTTGCTAGATGCTGGATTTTATTATGAAGATATGAAGCTGTATCAGCCGGATGGCAAGCTTGCTCAGATTGAAATTTTAATGACAGGCGAAACCATGGGTCGAGTGTTGTTGCCTTATATTCGTAATCTAAAGCGTTTAGGCTTTGATGTGACGCTACGCCAAGTGGATGGTGCACAATATTATGAGCGTGTGCGTCGTTTCGATTATGACATGGTAGTCGATGTATTCGCCCAGAGCTTATCGCCTGGTGCTGAGCAAGCGGCATTTTGGGGCAGTGCGGCGGCTGATGAGCCTGGTAATCATAATACGGCTGGCATAAAAAATACTGCTATCGATACAGTGACAGCGTTGCTTGCCAATGCTAAAAACCGTGATGAGATTGTACTCTATACTCAAGTGCTCGATCGCCTGCTGCGTGCAGGTCACTATTTGGTGCCATTATATGGTAAGTCTAGTACCAATGTCGCGTATTGGAATCAATACCGTCATACTGAAAAGCTGCCATCTAATGCCATCGGTATTGATTACTGGTGGACGGATAAAAAAGCAGAAGCACGCGTTAATCAATATTTAAAACAGTAAGTGACAGTGACAATGACATTAAAAGTAATTTGAAAGAATTTAATAGACATTAGCAATAAAGATAACCACTGGTAAGGATTTAGTATGAGTATTCGTATTCACCCAATTAAAGCATTCAATGACAACTATATTTGGACATTAATCAATGAGAGTAACAAGCAAGCCATTGTTATTGATCCGGGTCAAGCGGCACCAGTCGTTGCTTATTTAGAGGAAAATGGATTAGAGCTGACGTCTATCTGGACGACTCATCATCATCATGACCATATCGGCGGCGTTGCAGAGTTACAAGAGTCGTATCCGATGACGCATCTGGTTGCGCATACTGAGCATAGTGTCGATGAAGATCAGACCATCAAAGATGGCAGTACAGTAAGCGCGTGGGGCTGCTCTGCGCAGGTATGGGATGTGTCAGGTCATACCGCCAGCCATATGGCTTATATATTAGATATCGATGGCCTTAAGCACTGCTTTTGTGGCGATACCTTATTTAGTGCTGGATGCGGACGTGTGTTTACAGGAACGATTGAGCAGTTGCATGACAGCTTTAAGCGTCTAAATGGACTGCCAGCTGAGACGCTGTTATATCCTGCACATGAATATACTGCTAGCAATCTACGTTTTGGGCTATCTATTGAGCCTGATAATGAAGCGATGCAGCAAGCTTTGGCACAAGCAGAAGACAAAACCGCACAAGGCATTCCGACGCTCCCCGTTACTTTAGGACATGAACGTGCGATCAATGTATTTTTACGCACGCAAGAGCCGAGTGTGATTGCAGGTGTAAAGGCTCAGTTTAATACCGATGATGATAAATCTTTGACTGTATTTGCAGCTCTACGTGAGCTTAAAAATAACTTTTAAATTCTAATCAATGCTTTGACTGACGCTTTGATAGTTATTAGCTGCGCATTCTTTCTATTGCCATATTTCTTACTATTAGGAAGCCGCCATTATGGGTCGTTATATCTTAAAAAGGTTGTTATTGATATTACCGACGCTATTTTTGATATTGCTGGCGAATTTTGTCATTGTACAAGCAGCGCCCGGCGGTCCTGTTGAGCAGCAATTCGCCATGATTGAGCAAGGTGCAAAAGACAATGCCTTGGGCGGTAATATTGGTGCGGGTAGTTCAGGTAATAATAGTACGTATCAAGGCACGCGCGGCCTATCAGAAGAGATGGTGGCGGCGATTAATGCACAATATGGCTTCGACAAATCCGCGCCTGAGCGCTTTTGGCTAATGCTAAAAAATTATGCCCAGCTGGATTTTGGGGAGTCGTTTTTTAAAGGGCAATCGGTTACTGACTTGATTATCGAGAAGCTCCCTGTATCAATCTCGCTTGGGCTTTGGAGCACGCTGCTGATTTATATGATAGCGATTCCACTGGGGGTCTATAAAGCCATGCATCATGGCTCAGGGATTGATAAAGTCACAGCCATGCTACTAGCTATCGGCCATGCAATACCCGTTTTCGTATTTGCCGTTATATTATTGGTGTTTTTTGCAGGTGGTAGCTACTGGAATATCTTTCCACTGCAAGGCTTGACCTCTGAGAATTTTGATCAATTGAGCGTGCTGGGTAAAATCAAAGATTACTTTTGGCATTTGGCGCTACCGCTGCTAGCAAGTACGGTTGGTGGTTTCGCTGGCTTGACCTATTTGACCAAGTTTAGCTTTTTAGAAGAGCTCGGCAAGCAATATGTGCTTACCGCTCGTGCCAAAGGCTTGGCTGAGCGTCAAGTGCTATACGGACATGTGTTTCGTAATGCCATGCTGATTATTATCGCCGGTATTCCAGCGGCTATCGTTGGCATTTTCTTTGCCGGTAATTTCCTTATTGAGATTATTTTTAAACTTGATGGTTTGGGCTTGTTAGGTTTCGAAGCCATTCAGCAGCGTGATTATCCCGTGATATTTGGCACGCTGTTTATTTTTACCTTGGTCGGACTGTTATTACAGTTAATCAGTGATTTAAGTTATCACTTAATTGATCCCCGTATCGATTTTGAGGGGCGCTAATGTCAAGTCATCCATTACCTTCAACGCACTCAAGCGCATCTGCTATTGCTATAGAAAAAAAACGTCGCCTAAATCCTATCTGGCAGGCACGACTTAATCGCTTTCGTCAAAATCGTCTTGGTGTCATATCGCTGTTCATTTTTGCCTTGATATTTGTCATCTGTATGGCAGCCAATGTGATTGCCAATGACAAGCCGCTACTTGTACAGTATCAAGGCGATTACTACTTCCCCGTACTAAAAGCCTATCCTGAGACGACTTTTGGCGGAGTGTTTGAGACCGAGACCAATTACAAAGATCCTGCGGTACAGACGCTGATTACTGAGCAGGGTTATTATGTGATGCCGATCATTCCGTTTGCTGATCAGACGCCAAACGTTGAGCTAGGTATTCCATATCCAGCGGCACCCAATAGCCAGAATTGGCTTGGTACGGATGACTTGGGTCGCGATGTGCTGGCGCGTATACTGTATGGCATGCGAGTGTCATTATTATTTGGTTTGGCATTGACACTAGCAGGAGCAGTGATTGGTATTATCGTCGGTGCGATACAAGGTTATTACGGTGGCTGGATAGATTTGGCAGGGCAGCGCTTCATGGAGGTTTGGGGCGGGATGCCGCAGCTGTTTATGATTATTATCTTGGTCAGCCTGTTTAGCCCCAGTATCTTTATGCTGTTTGCAATGATGTTATTGTTCGGTTGGATGGGGCTGGTTGGCTTGGTACGAGCAGAGTTTTTACGCGCGCGCAACTTTGACTATGTGCGTGCGGCGCGTAATCTGGGGGCTTCCGACAGCCAAATCATGCTAAGGCATATCTTGCCCAATGCGCTAGCGTCAAGCTTGTCACAGCTGCCGTTCATTTTAACGGCCAATATTATTGCGTTAACAGCGCTAGATTTCTTGGGTTATGGTTTACCACCTGGGTCACCGTCGCTGGGTGAGCTGATGGTACAAGGGAAAAACAACCTTGATGCGCCTTGGCTGGCCTTATCGGGATTTTTTAGCTTAACCTTTATTTTGTCGTTGCTCATCTTCGTTGGTGAAGCACTGCGTGATGCCTTTGATCCGAGGCGCTCTTAATATGACAACTGAGAATATGACAATTGCTACTGAGCAAAATAGTCTTTTAAATGACAATCATATCAATATATCAAATAAGCTCATGCTGACAGTGGATAAGCTTAACATTGCAACCACTTCGGGTACTGTTTTAGTCGATAAGCTAACGTATGAGCTCAGGCAAGGTCAAACACTAGCCATCGTTGGTGAATCCGGCTCTGGTAAATCGATCGCAAGTCTCGCGCTATTAGGCTTGCTCCCAGATAGCTTGACCGTTACTGGTAAAGTGCAGTTAGCAGATACAGTAGGAATGACTACATTACCAATAGCCAACGATAGAACACGTAATGCAGCTCTACGTGATGTACGTGGGCGGCGCATCGGCATGGTGTTCCAAGAGCCGATGACGGCGCTTAATCCATTGCATACAGTTGCCAAACAAATTGCAGAATCGCTCCGTCTAATCGGAGTATCCAAAAATCAATGGCATGAAAAAAGTATCGCCTTGTTAAATGATGTCAATATCACCGATCCTACTGATAAGCTAAATCGCTATCCGCATGAGTTATCGGGTGGTCAGCGTCAGCGGGTGATGATTGCCATGGCATTAGCGCAGCAACCTGACATCTTAATCGCTGATGAGCCAACCACCGCGCTTGATGTAACCTTGCAACATGAGATTCTCGCTCTATTAGATAATCTTAAACGTCAGCATGATATGGCGATGATATTGATTAGCCATGACCTCAATCTGGTCAGGCGCTACAGTGATGAAGTCATCGTTATGCGTCAAGGGCAGACTATTGAGCAGGGTGGAACTGCAGCGGTATTTAGTCAACCTAAAGCAGAATATACCCGCTCGCTTATCAAACAAGACTTTGGCCAAGCGCTGAACTTCTCTAATGATGATAAAATTCAGCAATCAACCGTATTGCAAGTCAGCAATTTACACGTACAGTTTCCAATTGAAAAAAGTCTGTTTGGTGGTACCAAACGCTGGTTCATGGCTGTTAAAGATGTCGATATGAGCCTGCAAAAAGGTCAGGCATTGGGCATCGTTGGTGAGTCAGGCTCAGGGAAAACTACCATAGCGCTTGCGTTAAGTCAGTTACTTAGCAATCAAGCGCGTGTCAGTGGTCAGATAATGGTGAATAATCAAGATATTGCGGCGTTATCAAAACGTGATTTGCGCACCTTCCGCTCACAGATTCAAATGGTTTTTCAAGATCCATTTGCCAGTATTAACCCTCGTATGACTGTCATGGAAATCGTCGAAGAAGGGTTGTTAGTACAAGGCGTTGTTAAAGTAGCACGTCAGCAGGCAGTAATGAACAGTCTTGCTACCGTGCATTTACCGTTAGAGTTTGCGCAGCGTTATCCGCACGAGCTATCAGGTGGTCAGCGTCAACGGGTGGCTCTGGCTCGTGCCCTTATTATGCAGCCAAGTCTCTTAATATTGGATGAGCCAACGTCTGCGCTTGATAGCACTACGCAAGTCACTGTAGTGAATTTGCTACGTGCAATTCAAGAGAAACTGCAAATCAGCTATGTGTTTATCAGTCATGATTTAAAAGTAGTCCGTGCCTTGTGTCAGCAAATTATAGTGTTAAAAGAAGGCAAGTGCATTGAGTTTGGGCGTACCGAAGACGTGTTCAATAATCCACAACATCCGTATGCAAAGCAATTATTTCAGGCGAATGTGATATAGCCTAAGTAAATGATACTAAATACTCAGAACATAGCAGTTCATACTAATAGCGACATACCAAAAATCGCAATGGTACAATAAGTTTGGACAGTAGTTTACTTTATATAGAACCTAGTCCTATGTATATTATTTGAACCTTGATTTATTCGGTTAGTTCAAACGGTCATTATTACCATTAAAAGCATCATTAAAAAAGGATTTTTATACCCATGAAAAAACAAAATAGTATTGCTAAATTAGTAAGTAGTAAGTTAGTAAGTACCGATGGATTACAGCATGCTGGCTATTTAGCCGTTGCCAAGACACGCGCCAAAGTACTAAAAGCCTTCGCTTATGTTATCCCGATTAGAAGACCGATGTTATTCGTCGGCGAAAGCTCTTGTGATGAGCTATGCGACATGCTTATTAATGAAGGTAGCACCAATGTCTTTATCGTCACTGATGCGGTATTGAATAAGCTTGGTATACCTGCAAAAGTCACTGATTATCTAGATAGCAAAAATATCCGCTATAAAGTCTATGACGGTATTACTCCAGACCCTACTTTTAAAGTGGTTGAAGAAGGGCTACGCATCTCCATTGATGCTAAATGCGATTCTATTATTGCTATCGGCGGTGGCTCTGTGATTGATGCAGCTAAAATGATTGCTATGTCACAAGGCAACAATTGCAAGCCGCAGCAACTTATCGGTATTCTTAAAGCACGAAAGCCTTCTGTACCGCTGTACTGTGTGCCTACAACTGCGGGTACTGGTTCGGAAGCGACACTTGGTGCAGTTGTATCAGATGATAAAACCCATCAAAAAGCACTATCTATCGACCCAAGAATGGTGCCATTAGCCGCCGCTATTGACCCAGTTATTATGAAAGGGATGCCGGCTCATATCACAGCGGATACGGGTATCGATGTGTTGACCCACGCCTTAGAAGCTTGGATGAGTGCTAATGCGAGCGTCGAGACCGACTATTATGCGGCTTCTGCGGTGAAGTCAGTTATGCAGAATCTGCCAGTAGTATATAAAGACGGCGGCAATCTCAAAGCCAGAGAAGCAATGGGTATTGCCGCTCATTACGGCGGTATTGCCTTTAATAAAGCGGGCCTTGGCTATGTCCATGCCATCGCTCATCAGCTTGGTGCGTATTATAGTATTCCTCATGGTCGCGCCAATGCCATCGTGTTACCTTATGTACTTGATGTCAATCGTCAAGCAAGCAAAAAAAGACTAGCAGATCTGGCTAGAAAAACGGGTATGGTTAAGGATGGTCAAGCCGGCAAGAGTGATGCTGTGATTGCAGATAATCTGATTGCGCAAGTTCGCGAATTGATCGCTACTTTAAATATTGATCCAACGGTTAAAGGTATGAAAACCACTGACTTTGATAGCATTGCTAAAGCCGCAGCTAAAGAAGTCAGCGATACTTATGCGGTGCCAACGTATCTGTCAGCATCTGAAATCAAGAGCATTTTAACGAAGATTCAGCAAGCCAGTGATGAGCATGCCGATACTGATGTTAAGAGCGATAAAGTTGCATAGATGATTTGCTAAATGAATAATCTAGTCATGAATTAATAGAAAGCTTATTATCGAAAGGTAATAAGCTTTTTTTATGGCCATTCGTTAAATATGGTGTATATAAACAACACTTTAGGAATATTTCTGTGAGACCTAAGGGTTACGATGGTTACATGATATTACCCTTAGGAGCCTTTCATGACACACCGATTATTAGTGAATTATAAATTACCAGCTAAAGTCGTGGGCATGGCGATAGTAGCGAGCAGTGTCTTTTATGTCGGTTGCGCCTCCACTGAAAAACCGCCTACCATAAAAAATGTTTCCATTGACAATCCTTATGCGCCTACTGACCCTAATTTAGCAGTAGCAACGGTCGCTGGTGGTTGCTTTTGGTGTGTCGAGGCGGGTTATGAAAAGATTCCTGGTGTGGTAGAGGTAGTGTCAGGTTATACAGGTGGCGAATCTAAAAATCCAACTTATAGTACTGTTTCAGCTGGTGGTACAGGGCATACTGAAGCAGCCCAAGTTTATTATGATCCAACCAAGATTACCTACAATGGTATCGTTCAAGCACTATGGCGAATCGCTGATCCTACTGATGATAAAGGTCAGTTTGTAGATAGAGGCACCCAGTATCGCCCAGCTATTTTTTATAATAGTGAGCATGAAAAGCAGATAGCCGAAGCTGCTAAGCAATCGCTGCAAGCCTCTGGCGTCTATAAAAAGCCAGTCGTAATCGAGATTGTGCCTGTTAGCGAATTTTATCCAGCAGAAGAGTATCATCAGGATTATTACAAAAAGAATCCACTACGTTATAAAGCCTATACGTTTAACTCTGGTCGCTACCAGTTCATTGAAAGTGTCTATGGTAAAAAATATGAGTTAGATTTCAACCAATTCAAACCGACTGTAACCAGTGCAAAGTCAGCAATGTCGAATACCTCGTCAACTGCAGTAAAGCCGTCGACAGTTAAGACAAGTGCAGGCTTTGACCCAGATACCTTTGTAAAACCGACAAAAGCTGATCTTAAAAAATCACTAAGTGACATTCAATATAAAGTCTCTCAGGAAGATAGTACTGAGCGCGCTTTTGATAACGAATATTGGGATAATAAAGAACCTGGACTGTATGTCGATGTAGTATCAGGTGAACCATTATATTCGTCTCGTGATCAATACAAGTCCGGTACAGGTTGGCCGAGCTTTACTCGTCCACTGAATGCTAGCTTTGTCGTAGAAAAGGCAGATCGAGGAATATTTGGCACCCGTACCGAGATTCGTAGCCGTTATGCCGATTCACACGTCGGTCATGTATTTGACGATGGTCCGGCACCGACGGGTAAGCGCTATTGCATGAACTCAGCAGCAATGCGTTTTATCCCACTGGCGCAGATGGAAGCGGCTGGCTATGGTAGATGGATCAATGACGTAAAATCAGCTAGCTAATTCCCTTACTGTCATAAGAAATCAAAAACCGCTTATCATATCAGTAGTTAACTACTGATATGATAAGCGGTTTTTGTTATGTGATGCTATATAGTCTTATTGAACATAATAGAGAACATATCTATCTATCAAAAAAAATGAATATATTTTCTTAAATTTTCATGTCATAATTATTAGTACAATGTATCAGTTTAGTAATAATTGAAATTTAATGTTATTTTTGATGGCTAGATTGGAATTTCTTAGTGTGTAAATTACAAGGAAGAGTTATGTTAAAAAAAGAATTGAATACAGTGTCGGGTCTTGTAGTAGTAAATTCTGCCGATAATAAAATGCGCGGAGCAAATATAAAAATATCATTTTTAACAATCAGTATGCTAGCAGTTAGCGGCATATGGTTAACAACAGAGTCTGCCATGGCATATGATCCTTATTGCGATATGCATCCATGGGATTGTGGATACTCTGGAATGCCAGGTCCTATGGGTCCTATGGGTCCTATGGGTCCTGCTGGTATGGATGGTGCTAAAGGTGATACTGGTGCTAAAGGCCTACAGGGTGAAATTGGTGCCAAAGGCGAAACTGGCGCCAAGGGTGATAAAGGCGACATCGGTCTAACTGGTGCTCAAGGGGAACAAGGCATCCAAGGTTTGACTGGCGCTAAAGGTGAGGCAGGTAAGGATGCTAATATCAATGTTGCTATACAGACCTCTAATAGTACAGCGACACCAGCCCAAGCCACAGGTAAAGATTCTATTGCAATAGGTAATGGCGCAGTAGCTGAAGGCAGCCAATCTATTAGTATTGGTGTGGGCAATTTAGTAACCGGTAAAAACTCTGGTGCAATTGGCGATCCAAGCACAGTAAGTGGCTCAGGTAGCTATAGCTTCGGCAATAATAATACGGTCACCGGCAACAACACAGTAGTTTTAGGAAACGGCATCAGTACGGGAGTGAATAACTCAGTTGTTCTTGGAAGTGACTCCACAGCAAACCGTGATAACACAGTATCAGTTGGCTCAGTAGGTAGTGAGCGTCAGATAATTAATGTGGCAGCTGGTACACAGGGTTCTGATGCGGTTAATGTCACACAATTAAATACGGCTAGGCTCAAAGCAGTGACTGATGCCAATACTTATACTGATACTAAGTATGACGTTTTGAATAACAGCTTTCAGAATTACTCTAACGGCATAAATCGTCGAGTCGATGATGTGGAAAAAACAGCCAATAGTGGCGTGGCTATTTCTTTAGCAACACAACAGGCTATCCCCAATCTCCAACCAGGCAAGGTTGCTGTGTTTGGTGGTGTGGGTCATTATGAGGGTGAAAGTGCTTTAGCTATTGGTGCCGCTACAATGTTAGATAATGGTCGCACGTCAGTCAGTGGTGCATTTGGTTTTGCTGACTCAAAGTTCGGCGGCCGAGTTGGTATGTCTTACATATTTGGTCAATAGTCATTTTATTGATTTAGTTTTTTTAACCTGTCGTAGCCATACGGCAGGTTTTTTTATGAAGTCTAATTATGTTCTTATCACTATTGAATAGATTATGGCCAGTGAACTATATTTGAAATACTAAAAAGATAATCGAGAAAAGGACGCATGAGCGTCCTTTTTATAATTAGGTAATATTAATCTTCAACATTAAAAAGCAGGTTTACGCTTCGGTACAGCATCTAAGAACTCATTGCGCGCTTGATTGTCATGTACATACTCACCTAACATCGACATTGTGCGCGTAGTAGAGTGTTGCTTATTGACACCGCGCATCATCATACACATGTGAGCGGCATCCATCACGACAGCTACACCGCGGCAGCCCGTCACATCCATAATCGTCTGCGCTATTTGTTCGCTTAAATTCTCTTGAACTTGCAAGCGACGAGAAAACATATCGACGATACGAGCAAATTTAGACAACCCTAACACTTGACCGTTTGGTAAATAACCAATGTGTGCTACACCGTGAAAAGGCAACATATGGTGCTCGCACAATGAATAAAACTCAATATTCTGTACCAATACTAGCTCACGGTTGGTCGATGGAAACAAAGCGTCATTAACGACTTCATCTAAGCTTTGATGATAGCCTTTGGTCAAATGCGCAAATGCTTTGGCAGCACGTGTTGGGGTGTCTTCAAGTCCTGGACGATGCAAGTCCTCACCCGTTGAGGCGATGAGCTGGCGATAGGATTCGATGCTTTCTTGGTAGTCTGATGCTATTGTTGCGGTATTGCTCATAAGTTTGGCAGCCATCCAAAATGTGGGTGTAGCTTAACGCTAAATCCTTAGTTACAAACAATGGTTGTAAAGGATTATTATAAAAATTGTGCAAGCTGGGAGGGCTGTGATTATACTCGAAATCTACTTAACTTCATACTGCTGTAGCCGGTAGTTCACCGTTTTATCAATATTAAATGGTATTATTGAGCGGGATTAGGCATTAATACAGTGTAAGCAAATACAGTTTACGACTGTTTACTTAAATCAATTCGTGTATAATAACCCATCTTTCAATTGGTACTTCCACTCGCTATTTGTTAGCCAACTATTAAAAATAATCGATCATTTAAATGACCTAAATTGACTTAAAAGGAAATATTATGCTATTACAAGGACAGCGTTTTGTCGTTACAGGCATCGCTAGCAAACTATCTATCGCTTGGGCAATCGCTGAAGCACTACATCGTGAAGGCGCGTCGTTAATTTTGACTTATCCTAATGATAAAATCAAAAAACGGGTAGATATGGCGGCTGAAGCATTTGAGGCTGATTTGGTACTTGAGTGTGACGTGGCATCAGATGCGTCTATTGCGGCTTGTTTTGAGCAAGTCACTGCCCATTGGGGCGATGGCATTAATGGCGTAGTACATGCGATTGGCTTTGCACCGATGGATCAGCTTGATGGTGATTTCGTCAATGCGACAACCCGTGAAGGCAGTCATATCGCCCATGATATCTCAAGCTATAGCTTTGTGGCATTGGCAAAAGCATCGCGTGAGCTACTTGCTATGCGCCACGGCTCAATGTTGACGTTGACTTATGAAGGCAGTATTTCAGTATTGCCAAACTACAACGTTATGGGTATGGCAAAGGCGAGTCTTGAAGCCAGTGTTCGCTACCTTGCAACTTCTATGGGCGGTGAGGGCATTCGCGTCAACGCGATCTCGGCAGGTCCTATTCGTACGCTTGCTGCCAGTGGCATCAAGTCATTCCGTAAAATGCTTGATATCAGTGAAAAAATCGCCCCGTTACAGCGTAATATTACTCAAGCTGAAGTCGGTAATGCCGCACTATTTTTATTGTCGCCTTGGGCATCTGGTATCACTGGCGAGATTATGTTTGTTGATGCAGGCTTCAATACGGTTGCGATCAGCGAGCAGCTAATGATGCTTGATGAGCCGAAATAGTTAAAAGGCAATTCTCAACGATATATAATGAGAAGTAAGGAAGGCAGCCAATCGGCTGTCTTTTTTGATTATACTATGGGTTTTTTGCTGATAAGCCATTAAGCGACGAATATGATAACCAAATTACCAAGATGGATATTGTGGGGTGGCGCCGTATTGGCATTCAGTGCAGGCTGTGTCAATACGGCAGCATTAATGGGTTTTACCAATTTATCTGTCTCGCATGTGACAGGTAACGTAAGCTTGTTTGCCGCTGCTATCGCTTACTTAGACATTCGAAGCCTTTTATTTATCGGCGCGTTACTGCTGTCTTTTTTGGCAGGGGCTGTATTAAGTGGTTTTGTTATCGGTCAGACGTCATTGAAGCTTGGTCGACGTTATGGCAATGCGCTTTATATTGAAGCGGCATTATTGTTAATAAGCTATTGGTTATACCAGCAGCACGATTATCTAGGACAGCTTGCCGCTGCTATAGCATGTGGCTTACAGAATGCGATGGTTGCCACTTATAGCGGTGCAGTTATTCGTACCACGCATTTAACAGGACTAACCTCAGATATGGGCGCTGCCATCGGTAATTGGCTGGCGGGTCGTCGCATCAGTAAGCCAACATTAGGTTTTCAGGCGATTATTTGGTACTGTTTTTGCGCTGGCAGTGCCGTAGGTGCTTTTTTATATGCCAGAGTCGGCTATGGTGCGTTGTTTTTGCCTATTACTATTGTTTTGAGCGCAGCCTTTGTATACAACTATGTATCAGACAATCTACCAGAAAAAAGACAGCCAAGAAAAAAGCGCCCATCAGTTTGATAAGCGCTTATTCATTTTTAAATTTTATTTCAATCGAATCCATACAGACTACTGATCGTCTTCTTTATGGTCTTCATGTTCGTGCAACCCTTGCATCATATCTAACGCAGAATCGTCAGTACGCTGCTGATCTTCTTTAGCCAATCCATCTTGGTTGATGTCTTTTGGTGCCATTTTCGTCGTTGAGTCAGTTTTGTTGTCATCTGCCATGAGAATCTCCTAGTTGTTTTTATTAACGTTCTTCACCAACTCAGTATGTGATACAGCTTATGAGTTGTACAGGGAAGATATGAACATATTTAGTGACGGTATGTAACTTTGTCTAAGACAAACTTCTGGTTTTTCAAAATAGACTTAAATCCATACTTATAAAGTCAATTGGTTTTGGATAGATGAAATAAAGATTATATTTCTGACAAGGTTTTCAATATGTCTATATTGATAATATTTTGGTGGATAATATTTCTGCTATGATGGCACCTTGTTTTTGTCAGTACTGTTATTAAGTACGATTATAAAGGTATGGTTAACGGCTGAAATACGTCTTTATGTTTATAATTTTTAACACCGTCTTTGGGTACAATAAGGACATTATATGTCAGAGAAAAAATTAGATAGCCATCTTCCTAATGATGGCAACGAGTATTTATTTACAGATACCTTCCCAAAAGGTACCGGTAAAGGATTGATAGTTGTCGCTATCGCGGCGGTTATCAGTCTGTTTATCTATAACGTATTGCCGTATGATATCAGTGCCAATAAAGGCCTCGCTATGTTGTTCTTTATCGGCGTTTTATGGTTAACTGAAGCGGTACATGTGACGATTACAGCGATATTGGTGGTGGTCGTAGGAGCGCTAATTGGTTTGCCGGATTTCGATGCTGAAATTGGCTTACAAAGCTTTGCTAACCCAATTATCTATTTGTTTTTTGGTGGCTTTGCACTAGCGGCGGCATTGCATGTGCAGCAATTAGACAGGAAAATAGCGCTCAAGATTCTATCAATGTCAGGTGGCAATCTGAGGAATGCGGTATTCCTAATATTTGGGGTCACCGCATTTTTATCGATGTGGATATCAAATACGGCTACTGCAGCGATGATGTTGCCACTGGCGCTTGGTATTCTAACGCAGGTTGACCGCGAAAAAGACCGTGGCACTTTTGTGTTCGTACTATTAGGTATTGCCTATTCTGCCAGCCTTGGTGGTTTGGGTACGATCGTTGGTTCACCACCCAATGCTATTGCTGCAAAAGCGCTGGATATCGCGTTTGTCGATTGGATGAAGTTTGGTATTCCGATGATGTTGGTGCTGCTGCCATTATTGCTCGGTGCGATGTATTTATTCCTCAAGCCCAATCTTAATCGTCAGGTCACGCTGAACGAAGATGATGAGGCTATTGCATGGAATAAGCCACGTGTACTAACGATTATTGTATTTATCGTCACAGCGCTAAGCTGGATACTCTCGAAACAAATTGGTGCTGCACTTAATATTGATGATGTTGATTCTATTGTGGCATTGTTAGCAGCATCAGCAGTGGTGAGCTTAGGGTTGGTTTCATGGAAGCAAGTTTCTGACAATACCGACTGGGGCGTACTCATGCTGTTCGGTGGTGGTATTGCACTATCAACGGTGTTAAAAGTGTCAGGCGCATCGTTGGTTCTTGGTCAAGCAGTTGCTAATGGACTGTCCTCTGCACCGCTTATCGTCGTGGTACTGGCAGTTGCGGCATTCATTATATTCTTGACAGAATTTGCTTCTAATACGGCTTCTGCCGCCTTGTTAGTCCCTGTGTTTGCGGCTATTGCTGAGCAAATGGGTCTACCACCTGCAGTATTAGTCATGATTATTGGTATCGGTGCTTCTTGCGCATTTATGCTACCAGTTGCCACGCCACCAAACGCTATTGTCTTTGGGACGGGTCTTATTAAGCAGACAGAGATGATACGTGTTGGTGTCATACTGAATATTATTTCTACCTTTATCATAGGTTTGTGGGCATATTTTTTCTTACTATAACCTATAAGTGAAAACAGTTATAACCGAACAAACCCAATGTTTAAGTGATTCTTAAACATTGGGTTTTTCATTTACTAGTAGTCATAATGTCGGTATGAAATACTTATCATTTCTTTCTTGCTATCATTAATTTATTAGCTGCTCAAAGCAGATTGGGATGACTATTAACTGACTAGGTTTATCTAACAAGGAACGTATAAGATGTCTAAGGAGTCTCTAAAATGTTAACCCTATATATGATTCAATTAGGCGGTCGCCCCAAAGGGCGGTTGATTGAACAACACGATATATTTTTTGGCGTGGCCAATCAGGTTAATGAATTAATAGCAGATATCAATAATCATTGGCCTGAAGTGAAAAATAAGTGGCATATTGATTCATACCGCGCTATTAGCAAAGTTGATAATTATGCGATTAAATTAGTGGAATCCAATATTCAAGCAGAGTGCGCCAACGACTTAAAGCTATTCTTTATCAATTTAGGCGGCTATCAGCAGGGCAGTTTTGAAGAATTTCATTATAAGCTACTTATCGTGGCTGATAGTCAAGCAGATGCAGTTAAACAAGCAAAACAGAGCGAATTTTATAAACAATTTACTTTTAAAGATAAAGCGTCTCCTTTTAACGCTGCCTCACATGTTGATGACAAGTTTGAGGTAGATATAGACGACATATATAACGTCAATGATCTTATCTCAAATGTTAAAATCATTATCGAGCCTCTTGCCAGAGCGCTTGATAAAAGCATAAATGTCATAGAAGATAAAAAATACGTAGGATATTTAAGTATTAAAAATCTTAAAAAATTAGCACTGTGATAATATTAATTGTCGCTTATGTATTTATGACTTCTAAGAGATACGTTTATAAGAGATACGTCTAATCACTCCTTATCTCTGTGAGATTTTTGGTTATTTTATAAATTTGATACGTTCTATAAGCAACAACTCAAGTCTAGGCCATACACGAGTAACTTGAATCGCAGCTCAATTATCCCCATAATCTAACTACTCCTAAATAATAAATAGCCTAAGTAAATATGCCTGATACTTCAAAAGAAAATCAAGAAAAAAGCCAGCCTGTACAAATGGAAAATCTGAACACCGAGACAAAAAATACGCAGAAAAGTGTGGATACTCAACAGGTTATTTCTGTTGCTAATTTACCTGTGCTCGCAAAGGACGAGTATTATCTCAGTCGCCTTGAGCGTGAGCTGGCACGTGCAAAATCGTCTGCTAATAAAAATAGCAATACGGATGGCATACACAACGTTAAAAATAGCAATGATTTGGATAAAAAACGCGCCCAATATGAGCAATTAAAAGCTCGCTCGCAGCAAGCGGTGCAAGCGCGTATAGAGAGCATTCCAGATAGGCTGGCAGAAAAACTGAATCAGGATCTCCCTGTTAGTCAACGTGGTGATGATTTGATTCAGGCAATCATTGATAACCAAGTGATTATCGTTGCAGGCGAGACAGGCTCCGGTAAAACTACGCAACTGCCTAAGTTAGCAATGTTAGCAGGGCGCGGTATACGTGGGCAAATAGGGCATACACAGCCTCGACGACTGGCGGCACGCAGTGTGGCAAACCGTATCGCTGAAGAATTGGGCGAGCAGCTTGGTAATACGGTCAGCTTCAAGATTCGCTTTAACGAGCAAGGCACGGCGCAATCTGTCGTTAAACTAATGACTGATGGTATTTTGCTTGCTGAACTTGGTCATGATCGTTTTTGAGTAAATACGATACTATTATTATTGATGAAGCCCATGAGCGTAGTTTAAACATTGACTTTATTATGGGTTATTTAAAAAAACTGCTGCCCAAGCGCCCTGATTTAAAAGTCATTATTACCTCAGCGACACTGGACACTAAACGCTTTAGTGAATACTTTAGTCGCTACGATAATAAGCTTAAACGGCAAATTCCTGCGCCTATTTTTAATGTCGAAGGACGAAGCTTCCCTGTCGAAGTGCGTTATCGTCCGTTAACAGATGAGCCTGTAACCAGCTCAGACGATGATAGCTACGATGACTTTGAAGAGAATCTGCCGCGTGCGGTGGTTGCTGCAGTGGAAGAATGCTTTAGCGATGCACAAAACAAAGGTCATGCTGATCAAGCAGATATCTTGATATTTGCAGCCACTGAAGCTGAGATTCGTGAGCTACAGGAAGTACTTGAGCGTCATGGACCTAAGCATACAGAAGTGTTGCCACTATTTGCACGGCAGACTTATGAAGAGCAACAGCGTATCTTTCAGCCATCAGGTCGCGGCCGACGTATTGTTATCGCGACTAACGTCGCTGAGACGGCATTGACCGTACCTGGCATTCGCTATGTGATTGATTTGGGTTTTGCGCGTATATCACGCTATTCTTATCGTTCGCGCGTACAGCGTTTACCAATTGAAGCCATTTCACAAGCTGCTGCCAATCAGCGTAAAGGGCGTTGCGGTCGTGTTGCGCCGGGTGTTTGTATTCGTTTATATAGCGAAGAGGACTTTACTGGTCGTCCTGAATTTACGGAACCTGAGATTTTACGCACTAACTTAGCATCCGTTATTTTACAAATGGCAAATCTGCGCCTAGGAAGCGTCGATGATTTCGCCTTTATTGAGCCGCCTGACAGTCGCTTGGTTACTGATGGACATAAATTGCTTGATGAATTGGGCGCGATTACTGCTAAAAACGACGTACCTTCAGCTAAAAAAACTAACAAGCCAAAATCAAAACAGGGACTGGATCATCTGGTTCTGACACCGACTGGTCAAAAGATGGCACGTATGCCAATCGATCCAAGGCTGGCACGTATGCTGGTAGCTGGTAGCGATTTTGATTGTATCCGAGAAATGCTCATTGTCGTTGCGGCGCTTGCTGTCCAAGATCCACGCGAGCGGCCAGTAAATAAGCGCCAGCAAGCGGATCAGAAGCATGCTGAATTTCGCCAAGATGACTCTGATTTTTTATTCTATTTAAGTCTGTGGAAAGCCCTGTTTGAAAAAGACGAAGATGGCAATAAGTTGTCTGGCAATCAGCGTAAGCAGTTTACGAAGAAAAACTATCTAAGCTTCCCGCGTGTACGGGAGTGGAGTCAAACCTATCGTCAGTTAGTACAAATGGTCACTGAGCTTAAGCTGACTGATGCTAATGAGGCAAAAACTGCTGACAAGAATGCCTCGAAAGAAGTGACTCACAGTGACCCTACCGCGATTGAAGATGAAGCACTCAAAGCGGTTAAATACGCCAATTTACATCGCGCATTGTTGACGGGTTTGTTGTCTACGATTGCTCACAAAACTGAAAATCGCGGTGAATACTTAGCCGCTCGCCAGCAAAAAGCCAAAATATTCCCGGCAAGTACGGTATTTAAACAAATACCACCTTGGGTCATGGCTTTTGAAGTGGTTGAGACATCGCAAGTCTTTATGCGTACCGTTGCCAAGATTGAACCAGAATGGATTATCTCAGCCGCCGGCAACTTATTAAAGTATCACTACTTTGAGCCACATTGGTCGAAAAAAACTGGCCGCGTTAAAGCTTATGCCCAAATCAGTTTATTTGGTCTGATTATTATCAGCAAGCAACTGACCAACTATGAGCAAGTTAATCTAAGCGAGTCGCGTGAGATATTTATCCGTGACGGTCTGGTTACTGGAAATTTAGGTAGACAAGCACCGTTCTTACAGCATAATATGGATAAAATTGCTGATATTGAACGTATCGAGGATAAATTACGCCGCCGTGATCTATTGGTCGATGAAGAGTCCTTGTATCAGTTTTATGATAAAAAAATCCCCGATCATATTGCGAGCCGCAAAACGTTTGAAGACTGGCGTGCCGAAGTTGAAAAAACCGATACTAAGTATCTGTTCTTTACCGATGAAGACGTGCTTAATAGCCAAGCACCGACCACAGGCGATTTCCCAGAAGTTTGGAAGCTGGGTGACTTAAAGCTGCCACTACGCTATATCTTTGATCCAGCAAGCGATGATGATGGGGTGACCATCCGTGTGCCGCTTGTCGCCCTACCGCAGCTTGATGCGATTGAGCTGTTATGGGGTGTACCTGGTTGGCGTTATGAGCTGGTATTGCAATTATTAAAATCATTACCAAAAGATATTCGTCGTCAGATTGTACCTATTCCTGATACTGCCGATAGCTTGTTTGATGAATTGCAGCCTGCGGGTGGACAGGGGTTATTAAAACAGCTTTGCCAAGCACTTAACCGCCGTGGCATTATGTCAGTTACTACAGAGCATTTTAATCCGTCTAGTATTGATCGTTATTTGCAGCCACAAATCTGCGTGGTCGATGATAAGAACCGTATCATCGAAAAAGGACGCGATCTGCAAACGCTACAGATTCGCCATGCTTCTCAGACGCGCCAAGCGGTGAATGAGCAGCAAGGCGCGCATACAGAATTTCCTGAACACTTTGCCTTTAGTAAAAACCATCATAGCGCAGGCGTGGTTATGAAGCAGTTTGCTGCTTTGGTTGCTGATGAGGCAGGTGAAGCGGTATCTATCCATCAATATACCGATGTTAATGCAGCACTGCAGGCGCACCGTATCGGGGTGTTAACGCTAATCAAAAGCAGACTTGGCTCAAAGAAAAAACAGCTGACCAGTCAAGTTGATAACATATTTAAACTGGCATTCGCACCGCTTGGCGATATGGAAAAGCTTAAGACTATCATTATTGATGCGACTTTAGATGCAACACTCGAAGAGCACTATGTATTGTTTGATCATACGGCAGACCTACCTGAGAGTGCTAATGATGTTGCGGTTGGACTCAGTGAGGAGCTACCCTTTACTCCTGAAGAGTATAGCCAAACGCTCGATGTGCTACTAAGTAACTTTTTGCTGATTGGTCAAACGATCATAAAAACGCTCAAAAACGTTTATACCCGCTGGCAACGTATTCGCCAAAGCATGCTAATGCTTGATCGAGAGATATTTGGCGAGTCTATTGAAGATATTGAAGATCAGTTAGCAGATTTACATTTGGCTGATTTTGTTTATCGTATGGATTATAGCCACTGGCAGCAGTATCCACGCTATCTGGAAGCGCTAGAGATTCGTATCGACCGTCTTGAGCACAATGTCGAAGCCGACCTCGATGGCGTCTATGCCCTTGACTTACATATGGAAAGACTTGCAGGACGTGCTAATGATAAAGCCATCAGCGATTACCGCTGGATGGTCGAGGAGTACCGCATTCAACTGTTTGCTCAGCCGATGAAAACCCGTATGGCGGTATCGCCCAAGCGTCTCAGTAAGATATGGGATAAAATGAGTTAGCATAAAAGTAAGTACTTCAGTAACCATTCGCAAATTTTTATGGTCATGTTTTTAGTTGCCATTTGCTAAAAGCATGACACTCTTGCCCGTATTATCAAAAAGCTTATTCAACCGCTTATATAGATATCTTAGATATTATCATGACACTGGCTGCTAAGCTCATACCTTACAAGCCTTTCTAGAGAAATAAATATTCAAGCAGTCGCCATGCACCGATTGCTAACCTCTACAGTGTTTCAATTATTATTTTTATAAAATTAATACATCTCTTTCACGTTAACAGTCGTATTTGAATCTCTGTTACTTCCTACATTGGCTGGTGCTGTGACCGCATTTGTACAAGGTATTAGTTTGTTATTACCGTAATCATTCCGTACTTTGCCGGATTTTTGCGTGAGTGGTCAAGTAGCTTTCAAGCCGTTTGGCTGATGCTACTTATCACATTGGTGAGCATGCTGATTATTACTATGAAGCTTGCGCCTGAGAGTTATGCAAAGACAATGAATTATTCATAAAATCAAATCAAGGATTGAAGATGGGAATTACAGCTATGGATAGCGTCTCTTATACTGAGACACAAGATACAAAAATCTCGTTACTCACAGGCGAGATGGCACAAGATATAGTGAATGCTGCATTTATAGAGTCTAAAAGGCATGGTCTAATGGTATCGGTGACGGTGGTTGATCGTTCTGGGCAAATACTGGCCTTTTTAAAGGATCATCGAGCGGGTGTGCACACTATTCGCTCAAGTTATAAAAAAGCCTATACAGCCAATTCGCAAAAAAGAGAAACAGCAGTTATCGCTAGAGGCGTTGCGGACGGTAGTATTGCTGCCGACATCAGATACCTTGATGAAAACATACTGATAATGCCGGGCGGTATTCCTGTATATATTGATGGTATTGTGGCTGGTGGTATTGGTGTGGGCGGCGCACATGGCAATGAAGACGTAAGTATTGCTCGCGCAGGCTTAAGCGTTTTAGAGTAAATACATAGGGCGAGTTCCACGCACTAATTTTTAATTTTCACAATCTTTAGACAGTGCGTAGATATAGCTTATAGATTTTCCCCAAATAATGCAGATATGAATAAAATAAAAAAAGGCTGGATTAGCAATCGCTAACCCAGCCTTTTTACGTTAAAAAAAACACTAAGGGGTCAGTTTGACCTTCGGATATACCATGTTAGCAGGAGAGAGTAGATTGTCTAACGTCTCTTTATCCATCAGGTTCTCTTCTAGAACGATGTCATAAACACGACCACCGGTTTCTTGGGCTTTTCTTGCCACATAGGTAGACGACTCATAACCCAAATGTGGGTTTAATGCGGTTACCAGACCAATATTGTTGAATACTTCAGTATTACACGCTTCATTATTCATCATTACGCCATCGATACAGCGCGTGGCAAATATCTCACAGATATTTGCCATCATGCTCATACCGGTAAATAAGTTGAAAGCAATGACTGGCTCAAAGACATTGAGTTGTAGCTGAGCGTTTTCTGATGCCATGACGATAGTGGTATCAATACCCATTACATGAAAACACGCTTGATTGACCACCTCAGGTATAACGGGGTTTACTTTACCCGGCATGATTGAGCTACCAGGCTGCATCTCAGGCAGGCGATATTGTGCCAAGCCTGCACGAGGACCCGAGGATTGCAAGCGTAAGTCATGAGCAATCTTTGATAGACGAGCAGCAAATAGACGCAGATTGCCAGACAAAGCAACATAAGCACTGGTATCTTGTGTGGCTTCAATCAAATCTTCAGCAATA
Source organism: Psychrobacter sp. G (assembly GCF_000418305.1). Classification (NCBI taxonomy): domain Bacteria; kingdom Pseudomonadati; phylum Pseudomonadota; class Gammaproteobacteria; order Moraxellales; family Moraxellaceae; genus Psychrobacter; species Psychrobacter sp. G. Next base: position 1,720,895 of record NC_021661.1, on the reverse strand, counting down.
TAATAAGGTCTGCCAGTTAGCTCTTGTAATGTCTCAGCACACAGCTCTGAATACCCAGCAGGTGCATTCAAGCCAGTACCGATAGCGGTACCACCCATATTAATCTCATGAAACAGCGCACGAGTTGACTCGATACGTGCCATCTCCTTTTTGACCATCGTTGCAAAAGCGTTGAATTCTTGACCTGCAGTCATCGGTACCGCATCTTGTAAATGGGTGCGTCCCATTTTTAATTGATCGGCAAATTCGATGCTTTTGTTAATTAGGCTTTGATGCAGTATGGCCATCTTTTCTAACAAATGGGTGCAATAGTCATCCAATGCGACATTGAGCGCCGTTGGATAGGCATCATTGGTCGACTGCGAAAGGTTGACATGATTATTTGGATGCACATGCTGATATTGCCCTTTTTCATAGCCTAATATCTCTAAAGCACGATTGGCAATGACCTCATTGACATTCATATTGGTTGAGGTGCCTGCGCCGCCTTGAAACATATCGACGATAAATTGGTCATGATATTTATCAGCGATTAAGTCATCACACGCTGCGACAATCGCATCTTTAACGGTATTATTTAATACTCCAACTTTATTATTGGCAATAGCAGCCACTTTCTTGACGGTAGCAAAGGCACGGATAAAGGTAGAGAACTGATGTAAGCGCACACCGCTAACAGTGAAGTTTTCAAAAGCACGTAAGGTTTGGATGCCGTAGTAAGCGTCAGCCGGCACATCGCGATGACCAAGTAAGTCGTATTCTTGGCGAGTAGTGGTTGTCATTTAATAAAATTCCTTCAATAAAAAGCCCTGATAAAAACGTTCATCGCCTGCGATATTTATAAAAACCCTGTTATCACTATGGCGATGTCGCCTCAAATGAGCATTATAGACAACATTTCAGCATAAGCGCCTTATATTGTGACTAATATGGCTGTTTATTTAAAATAAAGACCAATACTGCGCTCAAGATGACAGTACTTGCTATCATAAAAGTTAAAGTGATCGGCTCGGACAAAATCACCACACCCAGTAACGCTGCAAGCACGGGCACACAAAGCTGTATAACGGCAGCCTGTGTGTTTTTTAATAAAGGCATTGCCATATACCAGATGCTGTAGCCGATGCCAGAGGCAATTGCCCCTGATGCACACGCCAACCATATCCCTTCCATGGTGATACTGTCGATATGAATGAGTTGCACATCCATAATGTTTTGATATATAAAACCAGCGACTAATAATATCGGTATCGCTAGCAAACTTCTGATGAAATTAAAACCTGTGGCTCGCAGCGGTGAGAGACAGGTCTTGCCGCGTATGCTATAGATACCCCATGCCACACCGCTGATTGCCATGAGCATGGCAGCGAGTAATGAAGGCATTGAGGCCGATGGTAGCATCAAATATACAAACCCTGTGATGGCAATAACAAAGGCAATCCATTGCAAATGACTCAATGTCTCTTTTTTATAAATCCCCCAACCAATCATAGTGAGCTGAACCGCTGAAAATAAAATCAGCGCCCCAGTGCCAGTCTCAAGCTCTACATAGGCAATCGAAAAACACAGCGCATAAATAACTAAGCTTATGCTACTCAGCCAATTCCCTCTTTCACTTAATATCTCTTCATTGAAAGAATGACTAAGTCTCAATTTGCGATGTCTTAAGTAGTAGGACTGAGCTGCCATGATCATACTCAAGCAGACAGCAGCGCTTAATAGTCGAACAATGGTAAAGCTCCAAGCGTCTATATAACCCTCTGCTAAGGCCATCCTACAAAACAGAGAGTTTGCAGCAAAGGCTATTAACGCAATCAGCGTATACAATGTGACTTTCAAAAATAATTCCTACAATTAATAAGTGAGTTTTTGCATAAAATAGAGCAGCTTTAAATAGAGTGGTTTTGATGCCATCATTAAAAATAATAACAAGGGAAAAAATATGGATTGGGCAAGTATTTTCATTCATGATACAACATGGACATTTGCTGCTGAGATACTGATACGTGTCATTGTCATGTTTGTGCTCATCATTTCATTTTTGCGCTTTACCGGCAAGCGCGGCGTTCGACAGTTATCTATCTTTGAGCTTACTATCATCTTGTCACTGGGCTCTATCGCAGGTGACCCGATGTTTACCGAGGATTTACCGATTATCCAAGCGGTACTAATCATGAGTACGGTAATACTGCTTTACCGGCTCTGTACATGGGGCATGATGAAATATCAGACTTTTGAAGATTTGTTAGAAGGTAAGTCCTTATATATCGTCGAAGATGGCATGCTGGTACACGACAAAATAGCAGAAGGGAAAATGTCACATGATGAGTTTTTTGCGGAAATGCGCCAACAGGGGGTCGAGCATTTAGGTCAGGTTCGTACCGGTTTGCTTGAAACCGATGGCAATTTTAGCCTGTTATTATACCCACCTGATGACACCGGCTATGGTCTGCCACTTTTCCCGAAACAGTATCAGGCGGTTGAGCAGGTAGAATCACAAACGTATTACGCTTGTATGTACTGCGGACACGTGGACTTTATCTCTGATGCCAACCAGCAATGCGAGCGCTGCGAGGACAACTGCCGGAATTGGGCAAAAGCTTTAAACACTAAGCTCGTGAGGTAGTAATGGGTGCAAGGTTTGACAGTGTTTATTAAATAGCCTAAGCATTATTATTTAATTCAGATGCGTCTAGCAATTTTACCACTTGTTGAACCCGCACCTCTCGAGCGCCGCCAATTGATTGAAATGGTTTGTTATAAGCTGTTAACTGATCAGCAAAATAAGCGCTTATTTCATCTCGCTGATGCGGGCTATCACGCAAGTCATCAGCAACCCAAGGTGTATCAACGTCGGTTAATAGTATTAAGTCATAATGATGCACCAATGCTGCTTGGGTGAGCACTTCAGGGCAATCGCCATAATACCAATTGGAATAAACCATCAGCTCAAACAAGCTGGTATCACAAAATAAATAATGATGGTCGTTTGACGTTTGTGATACTTGCTTTGCCAACTTATTCTCAAGCAGTATCTGACCTTGTGCAATAGGTAGCAAATCCTCCCATGTACAGGTCAGCTGCTCTTTATCCCATTTTTCTTGCAGATAGGTGCGCATATATTCTGGCACCCAAGGGCAGTCAAAATGCGCGGCCAAATCACGGCACAGTGTGGTTTTTCCCGTACTTTCTGCGCCTAAAATTGCGACCTTGATGACGGATTTAGGCGTATGCTGCGTGAGATTGAAGGCGAAAGCGTCGTTGCCATTCATAATAAGCCCAAATTGCGATAAGAGTGAAGACTACGTATTGTAATGCTGTAAAGGTTAGACCTTTATAAAAATAGAGCGGTACTGAGATAGCATCAGCGATAATCCAGAGTATCCAATGCTCAATCTTGCGCCGTGCCATCAGCCACATCGCCATCAAAAACAAGGCAGTGGTCAACATATCAGTATAGTCAACCCACGTAAATAGATGCATGCCAAGCTCAGCGCCATCGAAGCTGAAGTTGTTATTGATAACTGGTCTAAAATAATAAACCAGACCAACAAAAGCTATAGTTGCCGCGGCTAATAATGCCAATATAGGGACGTCATTTTTATCTAAACGTTCTACTTGGATAAGGTTTGGCGCATCAGTGTTTTTAAGCTCTTGGTTATGTTGTTGAGCGGTGGGGTTTATATGGTCTCGATGCTGTTTAAATTCTTTATTTTTTGACCAATTTATCCAGCCATAAATACTCATAACGGTATAATAAGCATTGATAAACATATCACCAAATAATTGCCATTTCCATAACAGATAGACAAATATAGCGGTGCTGACCAAGCCAATAGGGAATACCAAAATATTGGTTTTGCTGGCGAGTAGTACACTGGCTACCCCAAAGATAACCGCAATCAATTCCAACCCGATAAACAAGGTCGGATAGTCGGCATACTGACCAAACAACCAATTCAAAAGTTCCACCATTGTCATTCCAAAATAGATAATAAGTGTGATATTTCTTAATAGAGATGTAGACAATCAAAATGCAGATCAATTATTTATACAAATAACGTGAGTAAGCAAGGCTGATTATAACGCAGCTATCGCAAAATGAAGCCAATCTTTGCTTATTCTTGGCAAGAAGCTGATTATTTGTAACAAAGTATTAGAAAAATAATAATATTCAGGCATAATAAAGGCACTTATTTTAAGTTTACAGTCATTCACCCAAAATTAGACGACTGTTGTTTTACTTCACCTTATGCTTATTTCAAGCACCATAGTAGTAGACAAGGAAGCGTATCATGACGACTTGTATCACAGGCACCGGTCTGTATATCCCGCCTTTTAGCATCAGTAATGAAGAACTGGTAGAGTCCTTTAATCAGTATGTTGAAAACTATAATGCAAAACACGCGGCTGATATTGAAGCAGGCACACTCACGGCTCTTCAGCCTTCATCAGCGGCTTTTATCGAAAAAGTATCTGGTATCAAATCACGCTATGTGATGGAAAAAGACGGCATCTTAAATCCTGACATCATGGCACCTGTTATCGCTTATCGTAACTTGGGCGAAGAGCTGTCTATCATGGCAGAAATGGGTGTAGCTGCGTTAAATGATGCCTTGGCTGATGCAGGAATTGAGGCCAATGATTTAGATGGTATCATCCTTGCCTGCTCAAACTTTCAGCGTACTTACCCAGCCGTCTCTATCGAGATTCAAAATGCGATCGGTATGGTGGGCGGCTTTGCTTATGATATGAATGTGGCTTGTAGTGCGGCGACTTTTGGTCTATCACAAGCACATGGTTCTATCGTATCAGGTCTTGCTAAGCGCGTCGCTGTGGTCAACGTTGAAATTACTTCAGCGCATTTAAACTGGCGTAACCGTGACAGTCACTTTATCTTTGGTGATGTCGCAACTGCTTGCATCGTCGAAGAGCTGGATACACCTAAAGGCTATGAGATTCTAAACTCTAAGCTATTTACTCAGTTTTCGACCAATATCAAAAACGAATACGGTTTTATGGATCGTTCAGAGTTTTTGGCAGCGCAAACAGAGATGTATCCGGACCTTAAAGAGCCAGTAACCGATAAATTATTCTTACAAAATGGTCGTAAAGTATTCCGTGAAGTCTGTCCAAAAGTGTCAGAAGTCATTACTGAGCATCTACAAGAAAACAATATCCCAACCTCTGATGTAAAAATGATGTGGCTCCATCAAGCCAATGCCAATATGCTAGATTTAATCTTGCGTACGGTCATCGGTAAAGAAGCAGACAAAGCCATTGTACCGAGTGTCATTGCTGAATTTGCCAATACCAGCTCAGCCAGCCCGATGATTGTATTCCATCGCTATAAAGATGACCTTGCATCTGGTGATTTGGGTGTTATTTGCTCGTTTGGTGCTGGTTACTCTATTGGGTCGGTAATCGTCCGTAAGGTCTAATTTTTTAAGTCCTGAGTCTTAATTATTATCAAAATAGCCAAGAGTATTCTTGGCTATTTTTTTATTTAAGTTTTGAGGGAAGCTGATGCTGTATTCAAATTATCAGAAAAAAGCGTCGATATGGTGCAAGCAGTAGAAAAGTTTGTTCATATATTGACAAGATTGCTGAGAGGTTTTAATTTAAGCGCAAAAATTTGCTATAATCACGGTCTTATTTCAATTATTCAATTAAAAGTCCTTTTATGAAAGAATCCTTACGCCTGCGTTTAGACCAAATGGTAGACCGTTATGAAGAGGTCACTGCCTTATTATCAGACCCGAGTGTCATCAGTGATAACAATAAATTCCGTGAGCTGTCCGTTGAGCATAGTGACTTGATGGATATCACCACTTTATGGCAGAACTATGTTGGTGCAGAAACGGATCAGGCTGATGCAGAAGCGATGCTAAAAGAAGCATCAGATCCTGACATGAAAGAGATGATGCAAGAAGAGATTGACAGTGCTCGCGATACTATTGTAGAGATGGAAGAAGCACTTAATCTCATGATGCTGCCAAAAGATCCTAACGACAAAGTGCCCGCATTCCTTGAGATTCGTGCAGGGACAGGTGGTGATGAAGCAGCGATTTTCTCTGGTGACTTATTCCGTATGTACCAAAAATTCGCCCAGAACCAAGGCTGGACTTTAGAGATTTTGTCAGCCAATGAGGGCGAACATGGGGGTTATAAAGAAATCATTACTCGTGTGTCTGGTAATAGCGTTTATGGTCGTCTAAAGTTTGAGTCTGGTGTACATCGTGTTCAGCGTGTGCCTGATACAGAAAGCCAAGGTCGTGTACACACGTCAGCCTGTACTGTCGCTGTGATGCCTGAAGTTGAAATTGATGATACGGTTGATTTGAATCCAGCTGATATTCGCTTTGATACTTTCCGCTCAAGCGGTGCTGGTGGTCAGCACGTGAATACTACCGACTCTGCTGTACGTTTGACGCATATACCAACGGGTACCGTGGTAGAGTGTCAACAAGAACGCAGTCAACATAAAAACCGTGCGCAAGCGATGAAAATGCTGATTTCAAAAATTCAGCAAGTCAAAGTCCAAGCACAGGTAGATGCCGCTGATACGATACGTCGCGATTTGGTTGGTAGCGGCGATCGTTCGGAGCGTATCCGTACCTATAATTTCCCGCAAGGACGTATGACGGATCATCGTATTAATCTGACTTTATATAAGCTTGATTCGATTATGGAAGGTGACTTGGATGAAATCCTTGATGCGCTGTTACGTGAGCATCAAGCGGACTTGATGGCAAGTATTGGCGGTGCTTAATAAGCACTTCATCAGCCAATAATATAAGAGGCGTATGCTATGCATATGATAACCAACTCATCGCTACTATTACCGTTTAATAAAATCGCGATGACTATTGTCGCGATTTTAATGGTATTTTGGTTATCTGCTTGTAGTGTCACGCCTTCATCAACGTCAGTCGTACAGCCAGACCAGCGCGATAATAGTGTAACGACTAATACTGCAACGACTCATAAAAATGACCCGTTTTCTTATCAAGCGTGCATCTATCCGCCTAACGAGATGGTACGAGCGTGCACGGCAAAGGGTGGCGCATTTTCACAGCAAGGTCGCCTTGGCTGCTATCAATGTGTGGTGACTTATACCGATGCAGGAAAAGCTTGCCAAGACAGTACCGACTGCCAAGGTAAGTGCAAAAATACCGGTGAGTTCATTAAGAGTAGTACTAAAAACCAGTCTGGGCAATGCGCTAGTGACAGCAGCGGTTTTGGCTGTTATCAAACCATAGAAAAAGGTGTGGCACATCCTGCTATCTGTGTTGATTAATTTACTATTTATTTTTAATACTAAAGCCACATAATCATTATGCAGCTGCCTAATTTGAATTTTTGTTTTAATCCCTTAATTTAAGTTTATCGTTTTCGTTTATTCCTTTAATTATCTAATAATTTTGAGAGTGTTATGTCAAAGCCTAATAATCAAAAATCAGCAAAACAATCAAGAGCAAGCTCCAGAAGACGCTAATGAGCTGATTGCCCAATTGCAAGCCAAGCTGGATGATATCGTCGCTTCAGGTAAACAGCCTTATCCGAATACGTTTAAGCGCACAGATTATGCTCAAGACTTGCAGGCAGCTTTTGAGGGTATCTCAAAACAAGAAATTGCTGACAATGATGCTAAAGGCGAAAAAACACAGGTGAATGTCGCCGGTCGCGTCATGCTGAACCGTGGGGCGTTTATTGTTATCCAAGATATGACAGGTCGTATCCAGTTATATGTGGCACGCAAAGAGTTAGATGAAAAGACGTTAGCAGACATCAAATCGCTAGATTTGGGTGATATCGTTGGTGTATCAGGTTATATCGGTCGTTCAGGCAAAGGCGATTTGTACGTACATATTGAAGAGATTGAGTTATTGACCAAAGCATTACGCCCAATGCCAAATAAATTTCATGGACTAGCTGATGTGGAAGCACGCTATCGCAATCGTCATCTTGATTTGATGACTAATGAGACGACCCGTGATACCTTTATGGTGCGGAGTCAAGTCATTAGCGGTATTCGCAAATTTATGCTAAATGAGCGTTTTATGGAAGTTGAAACGCCTATGATGCATCCGATCCCAGGTGGTGCAGTGGCACGTCCGTTTGTGACCCATCATAATGCGTTAGACATGCCATTATATCTGCGTATTGCTCCTGAACTTTATCTTAAGCGCTTGGTCGTTGGTGGCTTTGAGAAAGTCTTTGAGATTAACCGTAGCTTCCGTAATGAAGGCGTTTCAACCCGTCATAATCCTGAATTTACCATGATTGAGTTTTATCAAGCGTATGCAGATTATCATGATTTGATGGATTTGACTGAGCGCTTATTTAACGAATTGGCGATCGATATCTTAGGTACCACCGAGATTACTTACCAAGAAGAAGCCATTAGCCTAAAAGCGCCATTTATACGTCTATCTATGTCTGATGCGATTGCCAAATATGCAGAAAACTTTGATATGAATCGTATTAACGATCGTGAGTATCTTGCAGAGTACGCATCGACAACGCTAAAGCAACAGGTAAAGGATGTCTTTGGTGTGGGTAAGTTGCAGACCATCATCTTTGAAGAAACCGCTGAGCACCAATTGCGTCAGCCGACGTTTATCACTGAATACCCTGCTGAAACCTCACCGCTAGCACGCCGTAGTGATGATAACCCTGAGATTACGGATCGTTTTGAGCTGTTTGTCGGTGGTCGTGAGTTGGCTAATGGCTTTAGTGAGCTTAATGATCCTGCAGATCAGGCTGAGCGTTTCCTTGGTCAGGTTGCTGAAAAAGATGCTGGCGATGATGAAGCGATGCATTTCGATGCAGAGTATATCGAAGCTTTGTCTTATGGTTTACCGCCAACAGCAGGTGAAGGTATTGGTATCGACCGTTTAGTGATGTTATTGACAGACTCTGCCAGTATTCGTGATGTGATTTTATTCCCACATATGCGCCGTAAGCTTGAGGGTTAAAGATAGTTTGCTTGCCATAAGTCTATGCTAGTACTAAACTGAACATAAGATGGCTTTCTCCGCTTTGATGGAATAGCCTTCTATGGTTTTTTAGTACTTAATTAATAGGGACATTATGCATACTATGGACAATCAGCAAGTAACGCCCTCGATTTGGCAACAGATGATTCAACAGAGTTTTTTGTCTTTGTATGACTTATCAGAAAAGAAAATCACTAGCCCTGAATATTTTCAGGGTTATGATTTTGTTTTCAAGTTTTCTAATGCGACGGTTTATCTTATTGTCAATGATGTCGTGATGCAGGCAAGTAAGCAAGACATTGATACTACTCAAGTTCGTACATGGAGAAAAGAAGTTGTCAATCAGCTTATCAAGCAACATGCACATCTTTATCTCAAAAACGATAAAGCTATCACTCATAAAAATGAAGCGACATCTAATAAACCCGTATATTTTATTGGATTAACATCACTTTCAGTCCAGCATCAAGATTGCGATCATAATGATCTACAAAACCAGTATTCATCATTGCCATCTTATGCGGTTGGTTATGAGTATGGCAGTCAGTTCTTTGCTGAAGATTGTGTATTAGATTTGGACGATGAACACAGCGTTCTACAAGTATTTAGCTACCAGAACTTTGCTGAGATATTAAACCAGTTGGTGACGCCAAGTGATTTGACCGCCTATCTAGCGTTTCATCGCAGTAAACTGACTGGGCTTGAGACGTTTGCAGACGAGTCGACTTTGCTTGTGCAGTTCTTACAATCGCCAGATTTTCATCATAGGGCGATTGAAGTTCAAGAGCAATTGGTCAGTCATGGATTGATAGCACAGATTGAACCACGATTGATAAAAGCAGCAGAGCCTAACCAAACTGAGTTTGCGGCAGCGCTGATGGCAGAGATTCAGAAAAATACTCGAATGTGGTACAAGCTTTTTAATAGTTTAATCAAAAGCTGTTATGAAGCGGGTAACCCACTACCAAAAGAGCAGGTTGATATTTTGGTCGATGAATCCATGTACACCTATGCGTGTTTGATAGAAAAAATATTGGCCCATAGAACAATTGACCAAGAATCGCGCTGGACAGGTTATGTGCGCCATGAGCACTCTTACAATGTATTTGGTCGCCATTATTTGATGGTATTTTATGCGCAAGATAGCAATAGCTCGTTAAGTGCAGATAAAGTTCGTGCTGGTCATCAAGATTTGCTATTTGAGCTCAACGCTCAGATGCAGCAGCCCGTTATGCAAGAGCTGTTTTTAATTGGTGTCGATATCAGACCTTGTGAAGATAGCGTGAATACCGAAGTACATCTAGATGCTTTCCATCAGCATGGATCGCTTATCGATGCGAATACGCAGCGTTTATATCAACAATTGGCTCAATTGAGAGCTCAATCATAGCCTAGTTTTGAGACTTAAGTTTGATAGCTGTTTTTGATGCTTGGTTTGGATAGTTAGGTTCAATAGTTAGTTTCGACACTTATTTTTGACACTTAGCTTCGATAACTGATTTTAAGATAAATTGCTAATTTGATGCTTTACTTATATTTTTACGACTTACCTTGGCATTCATTATGACGCAGCAATATCAAGTTTTAGCCCGCAAATACCGCCCCAAAAACTTTCACGAGTTGATTGGGCAAACGCATGTCTCACAGGCATTGATTAATGCCATTGATTACAATCGTCTGCATCATGCTTATCTATTTACGGGTACGCGCGGCGTCGGTAAGACGACCATCGCCCGTATTTTGTCTAAATGTTTGAACTGTGATACTGGCATTACCAGCACCCCATGTGGCGTGTGTGATAATTGCGTGGCGATTGATCAAGGGCGTTTTATTGATCTGATTGAGATTGATGCGGCTTCTCGTACCAAAGTTGAGGACACGCGCGAGCTACTGGATAATGTGCCGTATGCGCCAAGCCAAGGCCGTTATAAAGTCTACCTGATTGACGAAGTGCATATGTTGTCAACACACAGCTTTAATGCGCTACTCAAAACCTTGGAAGAGCCGCCTGAGCATGTCAAGTTCTTATTAGCCACTACGGATCCACAAAAGCTGCCGATTACTATTATCTCGCGCTGTCTGCAGTTCGTATTACGTCCTTTGTCGCAAAGCTTGCTCAGTGAGCATTTAGCCAATGTTCTAACCCAAGAACAAGTAGGCTATACACAGCCTGCACTTTGGCAATTGGCTAGTGCGGCAAAAGGCTCGGTACGTGATGCCTTATCGTTGACCGATCAAGCCATTGCTTTTGGCCAAGGTGCGCTTGATGATGTGACCGTTAATTCGATGCTCGGCTTGATTGATGCGGCCGACTTAGTGAGCTTAATTACAGATATCTATAATCATGATAAGCCTGCTGTCGCTGCCCATATCGAGCAGATGCGTGCGCAAATGGTTGATGCTAGCAGTATGTTTGACGGACTCGCTGAGCTATTGCATCAGTTGGCATTGTGTCAGCTGCTGCCCGAAGTCGCTCTCAATGTCAATGAAGCGCAAGCACAGCATATCGATCAGCTTGCCCAGCATATGAGCCCTGACGTATTACAGCTTTATTATGAAATCGTGGTACAAGCACGGGAAGGCGTCAAGCTTGCCAGTACGCCGATGCAAGCACTTGAGATGTGTATTTTACGTCTCTTAGCTTTTCGTCCCTTACCGGTTGATGAGATATTAGCCAATGTACTTGATAGTACGGTAATGGCTATAGAAAAACCTACTACCACTGTCTCTAGCGCTACATTAATCACTGAGCCAGTGTCATCATCATTAGAATTACAAACTCAATCTGACAATATCGTTTATGAGAATACTGATATAAGTGTCAATGATAAACAGGATGTTGGCGCTGATAATAGTATTACTCAACATGAGCAATATTACTCAAATGACGAGGCTAGTCATTTAAGCCAGTACGATAATTCTAGCGTTTATGACACGCTAGAATTGTCCAACAATCAGCCTGAACCCGTTGTTGAACCCGTTGTTGAACCCGAGGTAAATGATTCTCAATTATTCAGTCAATCTGAAGACCCTCGGGCGCTTCTGCGTTGTCCGCCGCAAGAATTGATAGGTGAGTGGACACCAGAAAAATGGGACTATTGGCTACAAACTGCTCGTGAAGCCGCTAGTTTGGCTCAAGATGAATTGGCGCTTGCCCGTCAAGGTATGATGACAGGCAGCTGTAATGCCGAAGCCATCTTTGTCACAGCAGTCGATAGTAAGCATTTGCAGGCAACCTTTGAGCAGCTAGCGACAAAGATGCAGGTACAATTCCCTGATGCCGCCATCAGTTTACGAATTGATAGCAGTATCGCGCAAGCCGATGATAAAACCCCAGAGCGTCGTCAACAAAAACGTCTCGTTGAGGCTAAAACAGTGGCAGAATCAAGATTGTTTAATACGCCAGTGATGCAATATTTAACCGAGCGCGGCGAAGGCAAAATGGGCAAGGTTCAGTTATATTAAACAGTCATACATTTATTAATTGATAGTTTATAAAAATTGGCACTTTATTAAAATATTGTATCTATTAAAAAATCAAGGTGATATTGATCTATCATCTTGATTTTTTTACCTTTATTTATTAAGGAACACTCACATCTTACTCTGAGTTTAATATTAAAAAACTGTAAGATTTATCATTATCCGCTATAATGGTTAAGTTATATTAACAACTAAAAAGCAGCTTGGATGAGAATATGTTAGATAATTTACGTGGTATGGCTGTGTTTGCTAGTGTGGTCGGACACGGCTCCTTTAGTGGTTCAGCCCGTGAGCTTGGTATCACCACCAGCGCCGTCAGTCAGCAAATACGTTCTTTAGAGAACGAGCTTGGTGTGGTGTTATTACATCGCTCAACCCGTAAGCTCAGCTTAACAGAAGCGGGTGCTAGCTTTTATGAAGCGGCAAAAGATGTGGTAAGTGCGGCAGAGCAAGGTCGAATTAAAGTCAATCAATTACGTGATGAATTGGCAGGTAGTTTGCGTATTGCAACAACGCCAGAGCTTGGTGTCAATCATATTTTGCCAGCACTATCGACTTGGATGTCAGCGCACGATGATCTTAGTATCACCTATTTTGCAGATAATAATTATATTGATATGATTGATGAGCGAATCGATATTGCGATACGTATGAGCCCCAATATCAACGACTCAACTGTTAGCAATCATCCGTTATCTGATGTGCGTCAAATGTTGGTCGCTTCACCACAATATTTACGTCAGCATAAGAAAATCGAAACGCCGAAAGATTTGGCAGATCATCATCTTATCTGTATTGATATCATGAAGGATACAAATAATGTTGAGCTTACTCAGACTGAGACTGGTAAAAAAACACGTATCAAAATGACGTCGCGTATCCATACCAATAATGTCTTTATGGCAATGACCATCGCCAAAGAAGGTCATGGTATTCTTAGAATGATGGAAATGGATGTCAAAAAAGAGCTAGAATCGGGCAACTTGGTCGAAGTTTTGACCGGCTACCAGATGCCAAGTTTTGTACTATATGCTGTAACCTTAAACCGTGAGCAACAGCCTGCAAAAATCACGCGCTGCTTAGAGGTATTAAAAAAATACTTTCATGCAAACTAAGGTTTAGTTTATTTAAATGATAATAAAGCTGATTGATTAATAATGAAAAAAGCCTATAGACAAATTATCTATAGGCTTTTTATGTTTTGGTTAAACAGACGTTTAAAACGAGGGTTTTAGTAAATTAACCAAGCGTTCAACCACTTGTGAGCTTGCATCACGGCTCATATTAAGTGGTGGTAGCAAACGAATCACATGACCGCCTGTGATATTGATGATAAGTTTCTGCTCATCACGAGCACGATCGACAAGCTTGCTACAGTCCATGTCTTCAGGCAGGGCAATGCCAATCATCATCCCAGCGCCGCGACTGCTGACGCCATATTGTCCAAATGCATCAACCATGCTATCACGAATAAACTGTCCCTCGTTGACGGCGTTTTGCATGATATCACTGTTCGCCAATACGTCATATACGCTATGTACCACACGACTGGCTAACGGTGTGCCGCCATAGGTTGAGCCATGACTACCAGCTCCAAATAAGCCATTGGCGCGACCACGTACCATACAGGCACCGACAGGGAAGCCATTACCTAAGCCTTTAGCCGTCGTTAATACATCAGGGCGTGCGCTGCTATGCTGATAAGCAAAATACTTACCTGTTCGTCCATTGCCGGTTTGCACTTCATCGAGCATGAACAGCCAATTATGTGTATCGCATACGGCTTGTATCTGCTCAAGGTAAGTAAAGCCGTTAGCTGCCGTATTAAGACCACCTTCACCTTGAATAGGCTCTACGAATACCGCGCAAATATCCTCATAGTCATGAACTGCTTGTTCAATGGCGGCAATATCCCCAAATGGCACACGGATAAAATCATTATCTAAAGTGTAAAAGCCTTCACGCGCTTTGGGGTTGGCAGTTGCTGATAATGATAATAAGGTACGACCATGGAAAGATTGCTCCATCACAATGACTTTTGGACGCTTAAATCCTTGCTGATACGCGTATAGACGCGCCAATTTTAGTGCTGCTTCATTTGCTTCAGCGCCACTATTGGCAAAAAATACACTGTCCATTTGCGCGGCATTACATAATGCTTCACCAGCACGCTCTTGCCAGTCTATACCAAATAAATTACTGGTATGAACCAATGTTGCTGCCTGCTGTTGAATAGCTTCGGTTACTTGTGGATGGCAATGTCCTAAACCACATACCGCGATACCAGTCAATGCGTCTAGATAAGGCGTCTCATCTTGAGTATAGAGCCAGCTTCCTGAGCCGCGGGTAAAACTGATAGGTTGACGAAGATAAGTGGGCATCAGGTAAGTAGCAGACATGTGCAGCATCCTTGGAATCATAAAGTGATAAAAGTAAGAGGGTAAAGGGCTTAATACTATAGCTCATCAGAGAACGGCGTGGACTCAGCAGGCAATGTATAGTCTTCGTTTGCCCATGCGCCAAGATCGATCAGCTTACAGTGATGACTACAAAATGGCTTATATTTATTATCTTGCCATGTGGTTTGCTTACCGCATTCTGGACAAGGATACGTTTTAGGTGAGGGGCTGGCGTTAGAAGTAGATTCGGTCATAATAAAAGTAGAGAGATCCTTGGTTTTATCAACAAAGTATCCTCAAAAAGTAAGCAATGATTGATTTTAAAATCATTGCTCTAGTAATCTGATTGAGAAAGCTATTTGTCGATGAGTAATCGATATCGTGATATTACTATGGGGTTGCATTGACTATATAATAGCATGCAGCCGAATAATGACAAATGACAAATATTTTAAGGACAGCAAATGACTGACAACCTTGAGCTTTCACATCAGCAAGAGCGGGCATTTCAACCTCAACGACTCTCAGCACCACGTGATTTTGTGATGCCAGACGCAGCACTTAAACCTAAAACATCACTCGTTTTGGAGATTGGCGCAGGGAAGGGCAAGCATGCCTTAAGCTTTGCCATGCAAAACCCTGATAAGCATCTGATTGCGATTGAGCGTACTCGCAATAAGTTTGAGGCATTTGAAAAATTGGCAGCGCAGCAGAATTCTGCCAATTTGACCGCTATTCATGCTGATGCAATTGCATGGATCGTACATGCAATTGCGCCAAATAGTATCGATAGTATCTATATCTTATATCCCAATCCTGAGCAGCACAATCCCAATCAACAATGGCTTAATATGCCGTTTTTTGAGTTTTTACTGTCACGTTTACAGGTAGACGGGGAGATAATATTGGCAACCAACATCGAAACATATATGGACAATGCTGAGCATCAAGCAAATGAGGTATGGTGTTTGCCCAATACGCGTAGTCAGGTTGCAAGCAGCAGTCAGCGTACACATTTTGAAGTTAAATACTTAGCACGGCAAGAAACCTGTTGGGAGTTAAGCATGAAGAAGCCTGAAGGTTATCAAACCAGATTCGATAAGTGGATGATAGCTGATATAAGTGTTTAAGATAATAGCCTAAGCAAAAAATAAAAGAATTACATTTCCTATCAAGCGCTAAGGTTAAGTTAAAATTGTAAAATAGCCTAAGTAAATAAAATCATAATAAATAAGACCGCCCCTAAAAAGGCGGTTCAAAAATCTGTTGAGTAGGTACGTTGAAATAAGTTTATAAAACGGTTTTACTAAATTATTAGAATCCGTACGAGCATCAAGCACAGTCAAAAAAGTATAAGCACCGATAAATTTCCGACTGATAAACATAAACTCTTTAGGTGGTAGATTGAACTCGAAAGACTGCATCGCTTGTGTCGCATCATTTGAGAGGCGAGTATGCAGCTTACTGTTAGCCCAAATATAGCGCTGTTGATAATCTAGACAATTAGCAGGCATATCCGTGTTTATCACAGGCTCACTAAAAGGTTCAGTTGCCAACAAAAACAATGAGGCGATATCTGAACGTACTTTATCACTCATGGTATCAAAAAAGTCATAACCAGTCATGGCACTCATCATAGATTGATGATCATGATAATAACCGGCACGTAATAAATTATGAGCAATCGTCAATAAGTTATTATTGAACTGCCGAATCGCGCCAAAATCTAATAAGACCAGTTTATCAATTTCAGTTTCGTCGCGTGCGACACGGACAAGGTAATTACCAAAGTTTGGATCCGTTTGCATCTCACCCCAAACGAAAATCTCTTGTATCATGATTTCAATAGCCGCCTGACCGATGGCGTTTCGACGCTCAAGAGGGAGTAGTTGCAATGCGTCAGAAACCACACTGATACCCGGCTCATAAGACATACAAAGTAAGCGTTTGGTCGAATAATGGCGGTTAATTTTAGGTACAACATAACGTGCATCGTCAATCAAACGGTTATAGAACCGCTCTGTTGTGTCAGCTTCCGCCTCATAGTCGACTTCATGATGTAATAAATCACGTATCTCTTCAAACCATGCATCGAGTGAACGGGTTTGTGGAACGATATTACTCACCTTTAATAGGCTCTTAAATAAAGCCAAATCAGAGTTGATCGCATCAGCCACACCCGGATATTGAATCTTTAATACCACTTGCTCACCCGTGGCTATGACGGTTGCACGATGAACTTGGGCGAGGGATGCTGTACCAATAGGAACAGGGTCAACCTGAAGATCCTGCAGCTTATTGCCCAATAAATCCTGTAAATTCTGCTCGATTTTTGGCCATGCAAGTGTCGCTGTATCATCATTAAGCGTTTGTAAGGCACGGGTAATCTCAGGTGGCAAGATATGCTCACCATAAATCGCCAGCATTTGACCAATTTTCACGACAGAGCCTTTTAATTTACCAAGCTCTTCTGCCAAATAATGCGCCTGTTCTTCCATAAAAATCTGGTTACGTGCTGTACGTGCTTCTTTATTAAGAAACATACCAGACACGCTATTACCTGCCCAACGTCGACCGATGTTCAATGAGGTTTTGGCAATCGACATACGACGATCAAACCCCGAGGTTTTTAAATTATCGATAGACTGCTTATTATTAGAAGACCTAGAGGTATTGTTTGCCATAGATATCGTCATTTCATCGAGTTGGTATTGATTTGTGGGTGATGTACCTACAATACAAGGGAGATGTGCTATGAGTGTACAGAATTGTATCATATAAAGAAGGCAGGTTTTGCAGCTTAGTCAAGCGACGTTATTTACTTTGTAATTTAGGCTAGCATGCTGAAATTCTTAAGCATTTTTTGCCTGTTAGTTTTAGCAGCCTTTAAAAACTATAACCCATCAAAAAATTCAACCCAGCATCACGCTAGGTCGAATTTATCAAAAGTCGTTATAGGTAGGTGCTACTTATCACTACTATTTAAATGTTTTCACGGGCAATAGCATGATGACCGATATCACGGCGATAATGAGCACCATCAAAACTGATAGCAGCAGTGACCGTTAATGCTGCTTGCTGTGCATCTGAGATGCTATCTGCTAATGCAGTCACACATAATACGCGACCGCCATTGGTCACGACTTCTTTCTCATTGCTAAGGGCATCTTCATTAGAAAAAGCCGTGCCTGCATGAAAGACTTTTACCGAATTTTGATTCTCATTATTTAATTCTGGCAAGCCTGCAATCACATCACCTTTCGATGAAGTTTCAGGGTAGCCTTTTGAGGCGACAACAATACCAAGGGCAGGGCGCTCATCCCAGTTGGCTTCGCTTGGTAATTTACCTTCGAGTCCTTGTGCAACCAAATCAACCATCGACGATTGTAAACGCATCAAAATAGGCTGCGTCTCCGGATCGCCAAAACGGCAGTTAAACTCAATCACATACGGGTCGCCGGCATCATCAATCATGAGTCCAGCATATAAAAATCCGGTATAAGGATGACCGGCAGCTTTCATCGCATCTACAACAGGCTGAATCACTTGTGCCATGACTTTATCATGAACCTCTTGAGTGACAACTGGAGCAGGAGAATATGCACCCATGCCGCCTGTGTTTGGACCTGCATCATCTTCAAAAGCACGCTTATGGTCTTGGCTGGTTGCCATTGGCAGGATATTTTCACCATCGACCATACAGATAAAACTGGCTTCTTCGCCTTGCAAAAATTGCTCAATCACCACGCGGCTACCGGCATCGCCAAACTTGTTATCCGCCAACATATCGTCAATGGCTTCATGCGCCTGTTCGATCGTCTCAGCAACAATGACGCCTTTACCAGCAGCAAGACCATCGGCTTTAATGACAATAGGTGTGCCTTGCTCATCTATATAAGCCTTTGCCGCTACTGCGTCGGTAAAGCCCTGATAAGCTGCCGTTGGGATATTGTTTTGCTCCATGAATTCTTTGGCAAAAGTCTTTGAGCCTTCTAACTGCGCGCAATACGCTGTTGGACCCCAAGCTTTGATGCCAGCAGCACGACAAGCATCGACAATGCCTGTTACCAATGGTGCTTCTGGACCAACGATGACCATGTCGATAGCGTTATTCTGACAAAACTTGATAACAGCGCTGTGCTCACCTGCATCAATGGCATCTTCCAAAATTACGTTTTGGCATTTGGGCTCAAGGGCGGTGCCAGCATTACCGGGCGCGATATAGATATTTTTTACATTATTATCTTTTGCGCACTGCCATGCTAGTGCGTGTTCACGACCACCTGAACCAATCACCAAAATATTCATCATACCTCTTGCCCTTAGCATTAAAATTCATAATAAGTGAGTTAATAGCGAGCCAGCAAAATACTGTCCAATATTCTGCGCTATTCTAACAAAAAAACGCCGCCCTTGTCATGACTATGTGTCATAGCTATGCGCCTGTCCGTCTATATTCAGCCGTATCAGATCACAATCGTCTCATTAGTAAATGTTATCGACATCTTACTGATTCATGAAATGATGTTGTACGCTTTAGCTATGCCAGCAGGTGCGTTACAATTCCACCTGAGAGATAGCCTTGAGTGAAATTATTTACTCATAGACCTGTTAAACCTCACAAAATAGTTCATATAGCGGGAGTCAGACAAACCATGATTGCTAATGATCAATAAGTTCACACTTAATTATTCACAATACATAAGACATAACACCTAAATAAGAAGCTTATAAAAAAGCGCAAGGACAAAGGATATGCCAAACTCTCTAAATATCGCAAAAGAGCGGATCAGCCAGATAAGCGATATTGCCACCAGTTATGTACAAGCGGACAAATCATTATTTGACCACTTTATTCATAGCTACTATCAGCCATTGCATCAAGAGACTGCAAAGGACATCAGTAATGCTGATTTGGCTGGGATGGCGCTGCATCATTTTACGCTATTAAAAGCCTATGATCGTAGCCATCCGCAGCTTGCCATATTAAATCCCATTGCAGAAGAGCAGCATTTTCACAGCTCACATACCGTTATCCAAATCGTTGCCTATGACCGACCATTTTTGGTCGACACGCTATTGATGAGTCTTGAAGAGCAAGGCATCGATGTGCATCGTACTTATCATATCATCGTCAATGTCGAACGCGATGAAAATGGCGCGATCACTAAAGTTGAAAGTGCTCAAGAAAGTGGCACCTCACACATGTCTTTGATTCATTGTGAAATCTCTTATCAAGACAATGATGAATTGGCCGCATTAAAACAGATGCTGCTGGCAAAAGTAGACACACTTGATGTCGTCGTTGATGACTGGCAGCAGATACGTGCCAAGCTAACCGATATAAAAGCGGAACTTGCTACAAAAACACTGCCGGAAGTATTTTACTCTCAACAAGAGATTCAAGCATTTTTAGATTGGGTCTTGGACGATCACTTTATCTTTTTGGGATATCGAGAGTACCGCTTAGAAGACGGGCACAGAATCGAGGTTAATAGTGTTGGCAATATAGCCAACCAAGACGACCGTAGTGATTTGGATTTATTTTCTATTGGCAATAGTGGGCTTGGGCTATTACGTGGCGGTAGTGAAGACCAGCTTTCAAAAAGCTTTGACGAGCTGCCAAGCAATCTAAAAAGACTGCTAACAGCGCCGCAAGTATTGGTATTGTCAAAATCAAGCCGAGTATCGCCAGTACACCGCCCAGTTTATATGGATTTTTTGGGCATTCATAAGTTTGATGATAATGGCAAGCTCATCGGTGAGCATCGTTTTATTGGTCTTTTTACAGCACAAGCTTATCAACTAAGCGTGCAACAAATTCCATTATTACGCGAAAAATCAAATAAAATCATGGCGATGGCAAAACTACCACGTGATGGTCATGCGTATCATAAAATGATGCATATCATTAACACCTTGCCGCGCGATGACTTGTTTCAAGCCAGCATTGAAGATCTTTACCCGACAGTACTAGGAATTAGCCAACTACAGGACAAAAAAAGCCTGCGCTTATTTTGTCCGTATCGATCATTACCAGCGTTTTGTTTCCTGCTTGGTCTATATTCCGCGTGATAAATTCAATACCGAACTTCGCATCAAGGTACAGAACGTCCTAAAAGAAGCTTATGGTGGTACATCTTCAGGCTTTACAACGGAGTTTAATGAATCTGAACATGCCCGCGTCCATGTGCATGTCCGTACAGTGCCAGGTCAAGTGCATGAGGTGGATACCGCTGCGCTCCAAGCCAAGCTGTCCTTTTTGATGCAGTCGTGGAGTGATAATTATCAAAAAATGCTGCTGGATAATGTCGGTGAGCAGCATGCCAATGCTCTGACGCGCAGATTTTTAAGTTATATCCCTGCCGCTTACCAAGAGCGATTCGATGCACGTACTGCCGTTGAAGATACCAAGCGTTTGGCTGGACTTAGCGATGAGCAGCCGATGATTTGGCACTTGTATCAATCGACAGGTGACGCAAGCAATCAGTTGCACTTAAAGCTATATGGTCGTCAAAAAGCAGTTATCTTATCTAAAGTCTTACCCGTACTAGAGAACTTCGGGGTATCAGTTATCTCAGCGCAGACCTATGAGTTTGATTTACCTGAGCAACCTATTTGGATGCAGGAGTATGAGCTGGTCTTAGAGCACGTTGATACCATTGATATGCAAGTGGTGCGTGCACAATTTGAGGACAGCTTAAAGCAAATTTGGGCAGGACAGGTGGAGAGTGATTCGCTTAACGAATTGGTATTGACCACCAAGTTAGATACTTATGATGTGGTGGTACTGCGCGCCTTGTCACGCTATATGATGCAAGCGAAAGCACCGTTCTCAAATGTCTATATTCAGCAAACTATGGTCAAAAACAGTGACATCAGTGTCGCATTAGGCAGTTTATTTGATGCAAGAATGAATCCTAACTATAGTGAAGAGGAACGTGCCAGCAAAACCAGCCAGATTCGAGCACAGATTACCACCGCATTAGCAGGTGTCAGTAGCTTGGATGAAGACCGTATCTTCCGCTGGTACTTGGATTTAATTAACGCCATGGTCCGTACCAACTTTTATCAAAGAGAGGCGAATGGGCAGCGTAAAGATCGTTTGTCCTTTAAGTTTTTGGCAGCAGATATTCCAAATCTACCCAAGCCTAAACCAATGTTTGAGATATTTGTCTATTCACCACGCGTTGAAGCAGTGCATTTGCGTGGCGGTAAAGTCGCTCGCGGCGGGCTGCGTTGGTCTGATCGTATGGAAGATTTCCGTACTGAAGTACTTGGACTCGTTAAAGCACAAATGGTCAAAAACGCCGTTATCGTACCGGTTGGCTCAAAAGGCGGTTTTATCGTTAAGACCAAAACCATGGTGGATGGTCGTGATGTGTTCCAAGCTGAAGGTATTGCCTGCTATCAGACATTCCTTCGCGGTATGCTTGATGTGACCGACAATATCGTCGATGGTGCGATTGTCCCGCCAGCCAATACCGTACGTCATGATGAAGATGATCCGTATTTGGTGGTCGCTGCCGATAAAGGTACGGCAACCTTTTCTGATATCGCTAATGCCTTATCTGCTGAATATAACTTTTGGCTAGATGATGCCTTTGCTTCTGGTGGATCGGTTGGTTATGACCACAAAGCGATGGGCATTACCGCCCGCGGTGGTTGGGAATCGGTCAAGCGCCACTTCCGTATGCGCGGCATGGACATCCAAAATCGTGATGACTTTACCGTCGTGGGCATTGGTGATATGAGCGGTGATGTTTTTGGTAACGGTATGCTCAGATCAACTCATACCAAACTGGTTGCTGCCTTTAACCATCTGCATATTTTCATTGACCCAAATCCAGATACAGCAGCGTCTTTTGCAGAACGCGAGCGCTTATTTAACTTACCTCGCTCATCGTGGGAAGATTATAACCAGTCTCTCATTAGCCAAGGCGGTGGTATCTTCTCACGTCAAGACAAGACCATTGCTATCAGCCCTGAAATGAAAGCGGTTTTTGATATCTCTGAGGACAGCTTAGCGCCCAATGATTTTATCAGTGCATTGCTAAAATCACCGGTTGACCTCATCTGGAACGGTGGTATCGGTACTTATGTGAAAAGTAGTGAGGAGAGTCATGCTGACGTAGGTGATCGTGCCAATGATGCCGTACGTGTCAACGGTGGCGAATTACGTGCGGCTATCGTCGGTGAAGGTGGTAACCTAGGCCTCACGCAGCGAGGTCGTATCGAGTATGCCCAAACTGGTGGACGCATTTATACTGATGCTATCGATAACTCAGGCGGCGTCAACTGCTCAGATCATGAAGTCAATATCAAAATCTTACTTGGCAAAGTGGTTGAGCAAGGTGATATGACGTTGAAGCAGCGCAATGAGCTTCTTGAAAGCATGACCGAGACCATTAGCGAATTGGTGCTGCGTCAAAACTATCTGCAACCGCAAGCAATTGAGCTGAGTCAAATCCGAGCAGCGGCAAACTTAAGCGATCATCAGCGCTTTATTCAGATGCTAGAAGCAGAAGGGCGTCTTGATCGAGCGATTGAGTATCTGCCATCAGATGAAGAGATTGCTAAACGCCAAAAATCTGGCACAGGTCTGACCAATCCTGAGCTAGCCGTTGTGATGGCTTACGGAAAAATGTGGGTTTATGACAACTTACTGCTCTCAGATTTACCGGATGCGCCGTATTTCGTTAATGAATTACGCAAGTATTTCCCCGATGAGCTGGCATCAAAATTCTTTGATGAGATGACTGAGCACCGTTTACACCGTGAAATCATCAGTACGTATATGACCAATAGTGTGGTCAACCGTCTGGGTATCGAAGCATTATTCCGTCTGCATGAAGAAACAGGACAAACGCTTGCCACTATCGTGCGCGGCTATGCCATTGCGCGTGATGTGTTCCATGTCTCAAAAGCATGGGAGCTACTTGAAGCACTTGACAATCAAGTCGATGCCACTTTGCTGCTTGAGCTTGAACTGCGTCTGCGCGATGCACTCGAAAACGGAGTAGTCTGGTTTATCAATGCCTTTGGACAAGATTTGCAAGTGGCCGATATGATTAGCCGTTTTGAAGACAGTGTCGAAAAGCTAACCAAATCAGGCGGATTTATTGAGCAGCAATTTTCACAATACTTGCAAGCCGATACCACAAGCTTGATAGAAGATGGTCTTTCTATCAATGATGCATCGATGTTTGCAATGTTGCCATACCATGTTGATGCCCTTGATGCTGCCCTCTTAGCAGAGCAGTACGAACGTCCGGTTGATGAGATTGCCACTTTATACTTTGAGGCCTATCACGTTTTGCAGCTTGATTGGATGATGGATAATATTGCTATCTTGCCGCAGCAAGACCACTGGGATCGCCGTGCCCGTCATGCGCTTGCCAATGATGTATCGCGCAGCTTACGTATGCTGATGGAGACGTTATTGACTCAACCTGATGCCATTCAAGCCTTCAGTGATTGGAAATCGCGTCATGCTAGCCAGCTTGCCGGCGTTACTGCTGAGATGGATAAACTTGATAGCAATAATGATAGCCAAATCAGCCTCTCAACGTTATCCGTCTTGATGAGTGAGTTAAGTGGTTTAGTGACCAAATAGCGAATCGAGTAAGTAAATAGATAGTTTGATTATAAAAAACCACCGTTATTCGTTAACGGTGGTTTTTTTATGTTTTTATGCCAAATAGCCGTGCCAGTATCATTTAATAAATGCCTTTAAAGGTACTTCTTTATCATATGTCGTTATCAATCCTGCTAACTTATCATGCTTTGTCATTCATAACGCGCCGACATCCTTGACCACTGATTTGACTAAAGCCGCCCGATATTTTTTCGACCTTTATTTGGGTCAAAATGCGATCTTTTAACGCCTGTACGTGAGAGATAATACCAATCAATTTCCCTTCTTGTTGCAAGCCTGTCAAGGTATCTAGAGCAATATCTAACGACTCTTCATCAAGCGTGCCAAAACCTTCATCCAAAAATAGCGAATCCACACGGATATTGTGGCTAGCCATTTGCGATAGTCCAAGAGCGAGCGCGAGACTGATAATGAAGCCTTCACCACCAGATAAGTTTTTGGTGCTGCGAATATCGCCGCCTTGATAGTTATCAATGACATTAAGCTCAAGCGGATTGCTGTCATCATGAATCAGCAAATAGCGGTCACTCATCTTTTGTAGTTGGCTATTGGCATGGCTAATCATAACTTCAAAAGTTAAGCCTTGAGCAAAGGTGCGATATTTCTTACCATCGGCTGAACCAATTAAAGTATGCAGCTGCTGCCAAACTTGTAATTTTTCTTTTTGCGCATTAATAGCTATAAGCTGCGTTGCTTGTTGACCTTTTTGGTTCTCATTGTCTTTGAGCTTTTGAACAATAGCACCAATCTGTTGACTGAGCTGATCAATCTCCATCTGAATGTGCTGATGTTGGGCGGCAATCGTTTCTTGGCTGATATCCGTCATAGCAAGAGATAGGTTCTGCTCTAATGATTGTTGGGTGCTATCTAACTGTGACTTTGCCTGCTGCAAGGCGCTATCAATCGTAATCTTACGAGTATGTAAAGCATCACGCTCTTCTTTAGGCAAGCGCGCATGGATAAAAGCATCTTCATCCACAAACTGCGCCGCTGCTAGATGCTCCATAAATACCTCTTGTTGGGTATTAAGGGCTGTCATAGCAGACTGCAATTCTGCCAATAGCTGTCGTTGCCTGTTTTGCAATTGCTCTAATACTTGCTGCGTGCTGTCTAGTTGTCTTTGAGCATTTGCTTGTTTGGCTTTTGCGTCATCCACTGTGCGGCGCAGTAGAGTGTCTTCTGACTCTGGGTTTTTATCTGAAAAAAGCTCTGTTCTTTTGCTCCTGAGCAGCTCAAGATCTATATTTTTTTCCACTATCAAGTGTTCGCGATTCTTTAGAGCGCTTTCATCCGTGCAAAGCTGTGCTTGCTTAGTGTCAATTTGAGCGCTCACTGTACTTAATGTATTGGTTAGCTGTTGCTGGCTGTTTTTCTGTTTAGTAAAATAATTTTTCAGCTGATTTAGCATGCTGCGCTGTTGACGTAATCTGTCAATATGACGCTCATAGTTACTGCTATCTAGTACGGTTTTCTCATCAGTGCTAGCATCCAATTGCTTAAGTGCGCTTTGAATGTCTGCTTTTTTAAAATCAATACTTAAATATTCTGCGTAGTTATCCGCCGGATACTTATCTGCCAAAGTTAGAATACTGCTGGTAATAGGGGTTAATGCCGAAAAGTTGGTGGCTATTTTATCTTCAATGGTCTCTATTTTCTGCGAGTGTAGCTTGGTATCCATCGTTAGGTTATTGATCTTGCTCATCAATACCTGATGCTGCTTTTCATCACTTTCTATAGCAATACTTAGCGTTGACATGCTTGCCGTTAGATCATCATATTGAAACAATAAGTCTTTAAGAGACTGCTTTTGCTCGAGTAGCTTTTGTTTGACGCTGTTTAGTAAAGGTAATGTGCGTTCAACGTCACTATCAATCGCATTGATATCCTCACTCAGTTGATAAAGCGGATGGACAATCCCTGCAATCGCTTTGGAATAATTTTTATTGGCGTTAAAAAGTGAAAGTAGACTATCTTGAATGTCGTTGCTCAACATCTTACACTGCTGCTGTAACGGAGCTAACTGCTGCTGTTGGTTGCTAATGGTTTCATTTTTAGTAGCATGGTCGATATGATGTTTAGATAACGCTTGTCCGAGACGCTCAATGAGTATCTCAAGCTCAGCTATTTTCTGCTGGGTCTGCTGTGTTAGTGGCAACGCTTGTTTATTGTCAAGTTGGCTATCTAATAGCGGATGATGCTTACCATAAGGGTGCTCATGCGCGCCACACAGTGGGCAGGGTGTACCGTCTTTGAGCTCCACGATGTAATCTTCAAGCCTTGCAACTTTTTGCAGTAAATGAAGGTGCGTCTGTTTGTCTTGTTTTTTAAGCTTAGTGCTCTGAATGTCGGCGCGATGAGTGGCAACTAAATCTTCTAAGACCATTAGCTCTTGCTTCAATACCGGTAGCGTGAGATTGATTTTATGGATTTGACTGATCAGCTCAGACCGCTGTGTAATCTTAAAGCTCACCTGCTCAATTTGTATGAGGATTGGATCAATTTGCTCTTGCTCACTACGCATACTGGCAAGGGGCTGCTTTTGAATGATGATTGCTTGCTGCTGTTGTAGCTTTAGCAGTTGCTCGCGCCGCTTCGCTATCAATAAAATATCAGTATCTTTCTGTTTGGATAATGTCTCAACATCAGCTTGTAGCTGGCGGGCATGGCTATGTTGACCCATCCTAGTGGCTGAAAGCTCAGAGTTGTCCTCTAGTAGTGCTCTTAATCGTTGACAGTTGCTATCAAAGATTGTCATATCGGTATCAAGGTCGCTCATCTCTGGGTGGTCGCTAAAGTACTCGTCAATATTATTTAGCTGAGTTTTGGTGCGATTGGCAGTTTGCTGATGACTTTGGATGGTTTGGCTTAATATCTGTACATTGCCTGCCAATAATTCCTTGTGCTGGTTGTATTCCACTAAGGATTGAGACTGCTGCCTTATATCGCTGTCTAATTCGCGTACCTGTGCGATGAGGGGCAAATTTATTTGAAGATTTTCTGATGCTTGCTTTTCTAGCATATTGGCATTGTCTAAATGGCGAGCAGCTTGCGTCAGCGATTCTTGCTGGGCAGGGATTTGATTTAGCAAACTCTGTTGCTCAACATCTAGCTTCTGGACCGTATCACGGCGATAGCTAAGCTCACGAAACTGGCTATCAATCTCTAATGCCTTGTTTGCAATACTTAAACGCTTAGCTTCTGGAATAAAAGCTTGCTGCGCTTGCTGGGCGCTTGCAAACTCGCTCTGATAAACAGACAGGTTACTTTGTAGCTGTTGTATGTTATTTAGCCATTGCAGCTGCTCACTTAATGTCTTAAAGGTTTGTCGCTGCGTGCTCTGCTGCTGATTCAATACTTTTAGATCGGCTTCCAATAGGTTTTCGTTTTCAACACTTAGTAAAGACAAGCCATCAACGCCTGCCTGCAACTTACTGAGCACATCTTCTTCCAAGCGTTTTTTCTCATGAACATTGAGTGAGATTTTGGCATAGATAGCGGTACCTGTTATCTTCTCTAAAATCGCCGCTCTATCACCGATATCAGATTTTAAAAAGGCGGAAAAACTGCCTTGTGCCAGCATGATGGAGCGGGTAAATTGGCTAAAATCCATACCAATAAGATCCTGAATATACGCAGAGGTCTTAGATTTTTTCTCTTCTAAAATCTTGCCAGATTTGACCTCGCTAATCTCGTGCTTAATCGGTAATAAGTTGCCTTTGGCTTTTTTGTGGGCACGATGTTGGTACCATGAACACTGATATCGTTTAGCGTCAATCTCGATAATAACTTCAGCCGAGCACTCTCCTGTACCTTGGGTCATGATCTCATTGGTAGAGCCAGTAATATCACCGAGTCGTGGTGTTTGACTGTAGAGCGCCAAACAAATAGCATCCAAAATAGTGGTCTTGCCAGCGCCTGTTTGCCCAGTAATGGCAAAGATACCTTCGTTAAGAAAAGCGGCGTCACTAAAATCAATGTGCCATTCGCCTTTTAAGGAGTTGAGGTTTTTAAGTCTGAGTTCAATTAGGCGCATGGCATGGTCTTATTTTTATAGATAGTGGTGATAATTTACTGTTCGTTGTATCAGGCTGATGAGTTTTATATGTTATTCAGCTTGAGTATCTGCATGGTGCAGATCATAAACGATTTGCTCATAAGCCTCTCGCAAGGTCAATCTTTGCTCGTCAGGGATGTTATGAGTGGCTAAACAACGCTCAAATACTTCTTGCTCATTTAAGTCTTGTAACGTCTCAGAGATTTGTTGCTGATTAAGGACTTTGTTATAAGTGCGCGTATTTTTTATTTTTAATACCTCACACGGTAAGCCTTCTACCATCGCTTGAATACTTTCACGCAATTCGCTAATCACCTCATCACCAGTGTAAATAATCTCTAACCAGACCGATTCTGTATCAGACAGAGCTTCAATAACCTTATCAACTTTTTGATTAATAGTCTCCAAATCACCTGATACTTGCGCCAAGTTTTGGAACTTTGGAATAGGGAGTGAGGTAACTTGCATCTGACGGGCGGTATCATGATGCAGTGGCGTGGCGGGTAAAGTGAAAGGAGTGCTTAGAATAACTTCTGTTTGTTCAGAGGGTTCTTCAATACTCGTTTCACTATGCTGATCACTTTCTAGAGACTCGACATCAGCAAATAGGTCATCCATAAAACTTGCCGCCTGATTGACTGCTTTTTTAGCGGTTTTTTCTACGGTCTTATCAGTGTTAATAAGGGTGTTGTTCAGCTGATGAGTGCTGCTCTCAGAGGCATTTTCCAGTGTTAGCTCTTTGTTTTTTAGCACCGTGCCAAACTGTATGAGCAATACTTGCTTTTGCTGGCGCGCCTCACCAAATCCCATTGCAATAGGTGATCCTGAATATCGAATGGTTTCACGCCCACCGACGCGCTGCGGCACATGTAAATGCCCAAGCGCCACGTAATCAAAGCTTTCACTGAACATATCAGCGGAGACTTTACCAAGCGACCCAACATATAGCTCACGAACACCATCATCATCAGTAGTGGTGCCGCCGGCAGCAAACAGATGCCCTGTGGCAATAATAGGAATATGGCGCTTATGCGATTTTAATAATTCAGCTTGTTTGGCGTTGGCAATCTTTGCGACTTCATCATAGTGCGCGCAGATACCAGCGATGACATTGGCGTCTTTGCTTTGAGCTGACTCGCCAGCACTACTGCTACGCACGTCGCGGTCACGCAGATAAGGGACAGCGGCGATAATGCAATGCGGTGTGCTATCTACATCATCTAACACCATCACTTCGTCATTTAAGTCATCACAAGCCGTACCAACGACATGGACGTTTAAAAACTTAAGGATATTGCTTGGGGCATCTAGAAATGTCGGTGAATCATGGTTGCCAGCGACGATGACGATATGTTGACAGCATGACTTTGAAACCTTGCCTAAAAACTCGTAATACAGCGCTTGGGCTTTATTGCTTGGCGTCATGGTATCAAAGATATCACCAGCGACAATAAGTACATCCACTTGCTGCGCACTAATAGTGTCTTGTAGCCAATTTAAAAAGGCGGCAAATTCATCATAGCGCAGACGTCCATAAAGCCTGCGTCCCAAATGCCAGTCAGAGGTGTGCAGGATAGTAAGAGGGGTAACAGCAGATACAGGCATAATGAGGCTTAGTGGTGAATAAAAAGACAGCCATTATTCTAGCAAGGATTGGAGAAGTTTGCTCTGTTGCAATCAGAAAAAAGCCCTACCACTAGATTGGCAGGGCTTGAAATCAAAAGGGGCTTTTAGGGCGCTTTCTAATCAATCACTAACTGCTCAAGACCACCATCTTCTGTTGCCAAATTAGCAATCATAGATAGCGCATGCGCTTGTTGGCTAGTATTTGGTTTTGGCGTCGTAGCAGTGCCGCCGCGTAACCAGTTATTATCGTTTTCCGAGGTCTTTTCATTATTATACCAAGCCAAATCATGATGTAAGCTTACGACATCACCCATGATGAGTAGAGCAGGCGTAGGTAGTTGATGTTGTGCTTGTAATTCAACGATACTGGCAAGTGTACCCGTTAATACTTGCTGATTGGGCATACTGGCGTTAGAGACGATGGCAATCGGGGTCTTTGCGCTACGCCCGGCGTCAATCAAACCTTCCGTCAAGCGAGGTAGCGAATGCAGACCCATATAGAATACGACTGTTTCATCAGTATTCAAAAAGCTTTTAAAGTTATTATTAGGCGCGCCTGCCTTCAAAAACCCTGTCACAAAACGTACTGACTGCGAATGGTCACGGTGGGTTAGCGGAATACCAGCATAGCTAGCAGCGGCATTGGCAGCGGTAATGCCTGGCACTACTTGATACGGAACATTGTGAGAGCGCAAACTTTCAATCTCTTCACCGCCACGCCCAAAGATAAACGGGTCACCGCCTTTTAAACGCACCACACGCCGACCTTCTTTTGCGCTATTAACCAACAGCTCATTGATGCCCAATTGTGCAACGGCATGATTACTGCGTTTCTTGCCCACAAATACTTTATCGGCATCGCGGCGGCACAAATCCAATACTTGCGGTGACACCAGCGCATCATAATAGACAATATCCGCTTGCTGCATCAAGCGTAGTGCTTTAAAGGTTAAAAGCTCTGGGTCACCGGGACCGGCACCAACGATATAGACTTCGCCCATCGTATTTTGGGCTTCTGTTGATTCATCTGTAACATTTTTTGCAGTGATATTTGCCGCTGTGTTATCTAAATCAGCTTGCAGTTGGGCGATGGCTTCGTTTTCATTACCGGCAAACATCAATTGACTGACTTGACCTTCAAAGGCGCGCTCCCAAAACTGCCGACGTCCAGTCAATGTTGGAATTTTGGCTTTAACCTCACCTCGAAACTCGCCAGCAAGCTTGGCTAATTTACCATAACCTTGTGGAATCAAGGTTTCTAGCCTTGCCCGCAATAAACGTGCGAGTACCGGTGCCTTACCGTTGGATGAGATACCAATCACGATGGGATTGCGATCGACAATGGCAGGGAAGATAAAATCGCATAAATGCGGCGTATCGACGACGTTTACCGGAATGTTGAGTTCAGTGGCATCAGCATGGATTTGGTGATTGAGCATCTCATCGTCAGTGGCAGCGATAATAACGCGCGAATCTGTCATATAGGTTTTATTATAATTCTCATAAATCAGCGCGTGCTTACTATCACTGAGCAATGCTTGTATCTCATGGCTAATGCTTGGCGCAAGGACAGTGATACACGCGCCAGCACGGCTCAGCAAATCAGCTTTGCGTAATGCCACATCACCGCCGCCAACAATCAGTACTTTACGATCTTCTAATTTAAAAAATAGGGGAAAGGTATTCATAGTATGACCAGTCATTCAAGTGAATATATACTGCTATTATGAATTATCAGGCGTGCAGGCTCACCTAGTGAATTGGCATTAGCATAGTCGTCTTTGAGATATTAAAAGTGGTTTTTAATGAGAAAGGGAATAGCAGTATGCTGTATAAAATCATGATACTAAAAAATCCCGCTTAACTCGATATAAACCGGTTAAGCGGGATTTTTATGCATTGTATTTATCAAATCACAATTCTGTATTTACCAATTACAACTGCGTATGCAAGCCACATTCGCGATGCTCTTCTACTTTAGTCGGATCGAAGTAATCGAACTCATTCGGTAGGTTATGCTCTTCAAGATACACGTCTAGATCAGCATCTGTTTTTTCAAATAATGGTGCTACTTTTAACACACCATCTTTTGATAGGCTAAGCACATCAAGACCTTGACGGAATTCGGTTTGATCTTTACGAATAGCATTGAACCAAACATCAGGCTTTAGCTCATCTAAAGCGCGGCGGAATGGCTCAAGCTTTACTTGATCGGTGAACTCATCATGTAGTGGGTTATCAATACCAGGAATACCTTCCATCGTCACGTCACGATGGGCAGCAGTTTGCTTAGGAATATAGGTGATCACGTTTAAATTTAAATCACGGATGACTTTATTGGCAAACTGGTAAGTGGCGTCAGTGTTATAACCAGAATCTACCCATAGTACCGTGATATCAGGGCGCAGCGACGCAACCAAATGCAAAATCGCTGACTCGTAAGGACGGAAGTTAGTGGTAATGATCGGGTTTTTCGCTTGGCTTAATGCCCATTCTACGATTTGTTCTGGCGTTTGACCTTGCAAGTCTTGGTTGGCTTGATCGATATCTAGATTTGGGTGTAATTGACTCATGGTAGATTCCTTGATGAAAGTTCATGTAAAAGTGATTAGAGTGAAAAGTAACTAATATAAGTGCTTATGATTTATTCTAAAACTAAGTGCCTGCAAACATCGGTAATGCGCTAGCATCGCGTCCATCGTAACTGCTGGCAAGCGCATTAAATGCTTGACTGATATCAGAGATAGATTTCATATCATGCTCACTGAGCACAAAGCTATCTGCGCCCGCGCGTAAAAGGTAAGCAATTTGGTCACGGCCAAACTTGCCAGCCATACGAATCTCGCCCTCGTAGCCTATTTGACGCAGGGTTTGCGCATAACTAAAACCGCGTCCGTCGGTAAAGGCTGGTACATGGATCACAATCAAATCTTGTTGTAATAAAAACTCTGACAAGCCAACCAATGTATCGGTGTCATTATCTGACGTAACCCAAACGCCAACACGGCTGGCATGTTCAGTCAATAGCTCGTTCAGCTGCTGTAATAGCCCGCCAGCAAGCTTGCCTTCAGCATTCAATAAATCCGTGAGCGGCAATACGATATCGAATTTTTCTTGTTTATGTAATAGCTCAAGCAGCGATATATGGCTAAGAGCAATGCCATCTGGTAGCTCATCGGTATTAAGCGCCAACCACGTATCACTTTGACCGATATCAATACCTTTGCTGTTTAACACATGATGATTACCCATAGACCTTCTCCTTAAAAGGTGCCACGCCAACGCGATTGACCAAGTCACTAAAAGCTTCTACGTCGTTCTCATTGCTCACGCGCTGTTCTAAATAGACGTCCAGTATTTTTTGTAGGGTAATCGCCACATCTTCGGCTGGTACTGCTTTACCCAATATTTTACCGACTTTGGCATCGTTACTAGAGTTACCGCCAAGGCTGATTTGATACCAATGCTCACCCTTTTTATCGACACCAAGAATACCGATATCACCCGTATGATGATGCGCACAAGCATTCATGCAGCCAGACATGTTTAGGCGAATCTCACCCAAGTCATAAAGATAGTCGAGGTCATCGAACTGCTTTTCGATTTGTTCAGCGATATTGTGAGTTGTGGCATTGGCGAGTGAGCAGTAGTCCCAACCTGGGCAAACAATCATATCTGTTAATGTGTTTATGTTGGCACGTGCTAAATGCAGATCCGCCAACTGTTCCCATAGCTCATATAGTTGATTGGTTTGCACATCAGAGAATACGAGATTTTGCTGATAAGTACCGCGCAATTCACCAAAGCTATATTTGTCTGACAGATCCGCGAGAGCATCCATTTGTGATTCGCTGACATCACCAGATGGTACGTAGGTTCCGTCGACCAAGCCTGCCTTTAGCGAAATGACGACAGCGCGATAGCCTGCTATTTTATGCGCGACTGTATTTTGGTTATACCAATCGGCAAAGTTTTTATTCGCATTGAGTTGCTGTTGCAAGTCAGACTGTACTTGTAAGGCATCAAAGCCAACATAATCAGGCTCACTAAAGAAGCCAATAGCAGTGTCAAAATTGGCATCGGTCAAAGTCAGTGGACCGTCTTTGGTATGGGCTTCCCACTCAGCATCGACCAATTTCGCAAAGGCAGGACCGCCCATGCTCTCGACCAATATTTTGATACGCGCTTTGTATTTATTATCGCGGCGACCATGCAGGTTATAAACGCGCAAAATAGCGTCCAAATAGCTAAGCAGATGCTGACGTGGCAAGAATTCGTTAATCACCTTACCAATCACTGGTGTACGGCCAAGACCGCCACCTACCAAAACTTCAAAACCAATCTCGCCTTCGTCATTGGTTTTTATATGTAATCCCACATCATGTACTTGCGTCGCCGCGCGGTCATTGGCAGTACCAACGACAGCAATCTTAAATTTACGCGGTAAAAAAGCAAATTCAGGATGAAAGGTAGACCACTGACGGATAATTTCGCAATAAGGACGTGGATCCGCAATCTCTTCTTGATGAATACCGGCATAAGGATCGGTAGTCGTATTGCGAATACAGTTGCCCGACGTTTGAATGGCATGCATCTGTACCGATGCTAGCTCCGCCAATATGTCTGGCACATCTTCTAGCTTTGGCCAGTTCAGCTGAATATTGGTACGGGTAGTAAAGTGTCCGTAACCTTTGTCATATTTACGGGTAATCTCTGCCAATTTACGCAATTGGTAACTGGCTAGCAGGCCATATGGAATGGCGATACGCAACATCGGTGCATAGCGCTGAATATAAAGACCGTTTTGCAAACGCAGCGGTAAAAATTGCTCTTCTGGCAGCTCGCCTGCCAAAAACCGTTCGGTTTGGTCGCGAAACTGGGCGACTCGTTCTTCTACCAAGGTTTGGTCAGCGTAGTTATATTGATACATGACGTAATCTCAATTTTGTTTTTAGTCTTAAAAGCAGCGACGAAAATGATTTGCGTGTGTAATATATTTTGTTGTCGATCGCAATGTGTACCGTTCAGCTTTACATCATATAAGCTTGTACTTCAAAACATAAATTCCTTTCAGTCATATACATATCCAAACACAGCATAAATTTTCATAACGAAAATTAGGTAGCCTATGCTTATCGAATTCAATACCTGATTTTAATGAGCAGTTTTTAATCATTTAATAAATAGCTTTAACGTACTGCCATTATCCCTTTATTCGCCCAATTGCTTCTCTACGACTTTTATCTACAGTTACTCATCTTTCTCTCATCTCTTAAGGCTGTAAAATTACTATGACATCTATCATCCATAATCAAAAACCCTCAAAACTTGTGCCTCCGCACGGTAGTGCTGAGCTTAAGCCGTTACTATTGAATGGTGAGGCTCGCAACCAAGCATTAAAACTTGCCAGTACTTTGCCAACCATTACGCTCAGCTCACGTGAGCGCGGTGATTTGATTATGTTTGGTATTGGCGGTTTTACGCCGTTAAATGGTTTTATGAATCAAGCCGATTGGCAGGGCGTGGTTGATAATATGCGTCTACAAAGTGGCGATAATGCTGGCTTGTTTTGGCCGATTCCTATTACTTTGTCAGCACCTAAAGTAACCGCTGACAGCTTAAATACAGGTGATAAAGTCGCATTGGTGGCGCAAGATGGCGAGATTATGGGTATTTTAACGGTGGAAGAAACCTACACCATTGATAAAGAGCATGAGTGCCAACAAGTATTTACCACCACAGATCCTGAGCATCCTGGCGTCCAACAAGTACTGGAGCAAGGTGAAGTCAACATTGCAGGTAGCGTGGAAGTTCTAAGCGAAGGCGAGTTTCCAACCTTATATCCTGAGATTTATAAAACACCAGCTGAAACCCGCGCAATTTTGGACAATAAAGGCTGGCAAACGGTCGCTGCTTTCCAAACCCGTAATCCCATGCACCGCTCACACGAATACCTTGCCAAGATTGCGATTGAGATCTGTGATGGCGTACTGATACATTCGTTATTGGGTGCGTTAAAACCAGGTGATATCCCAGCAGACGTGCGTCAAGAAGCCATTAAAACCTTGATTGACAATTACTTTAGAGCTGATACTGTTATTCAAGCAGGTTATCCGCTTGATATGCGTTATGCCGGACCGCGTGAAGCATTATTACATGCCGTATTCCGCCAAAACTACGGCTGTAGCCATTTGATCGTTGGTCGTGACCATGCCGGTGTTGGTGATTATTATGGTGCCTTTGATGCCCAAACCATTTTTGACCACGTCGGTAAAGATGATTTGATTACCCAACCGTTAAAGATTGGTTGGACGTTTTGGTGTAATGCTTGTAATGCCATGGCGTCAGATAAAACCTGCCCGCATGAAGCGTCTGAACATGTCAAAGTATCAGGAACCAAACTACGCAAAGCACTCTCAGAAGACCTTGATGTACCAGAGAACTTTAGCCGTCCAGAAGTGTTGCAGATTTTGCGTGATTATTATGCTGGTATCGCTTTTGATGAGCGTGCTGAGGTTAAATTGGTCGGGGCTTCTGCGGTATAGAAATTTATATCAAATGTGAACTATTAACAGTAAAAAAGGGTCAGATGATAAGTCTGACCCTTTTTTTGTTATTTGAAGTTTTGAACATCTCGTGGTTAGCTGAGCTCTAAATCACCAGCCAACTTTTGATAGTCACCAACCAATGTGCCACCGCCAGAGCAAAAGTAGTTAAGCGCGTACTTATCTTGGCTATCAATAGTCAATTTATCATCTTTGAATTGAAAAAAAGCCGTACTGTCATTAACCTTGCTCTGAAAAATAATGCCGTGTGCATCATCTTGACCCATCAATGTTGCTTTGCCATCAAAATGGCAGGTCGGTTTTTTGATATCGCTGCGCGCACGTACCTTAATGTCAATCTGCTTATCACCGTCTGCTTTGACCATCACGCCTACCCAGTCATTGCCTTGCGTACGCTTAGCATAACCCTCAGAAGCATAGTCACCAACGATGACTTTTACAGCAGGCGAGAGTGTCGCTGCGGGTTGCGTAACGCTGTGATTATCCACATTGGCTTTTATAGTGTTATTACAACCACTCAAAGCAAGCATCGCTGCACTCGTCAAAGAGAGGGCGGCAAAAAAACGCGAGTAACAAGAGAAAGAAGTAATCATTAAGATGCCTTGGGTAAGTGAGTAAGTGATAAAAATGGCTTTGCAAAATGGATGTTTTTGATTGAATTAAACAGTTTTAGGTAGCAGTCGTTTATTTGCAGCGATTATAGTTGATCCACTTTTAAAAGAGTACGGAACTACTGGGGTTCATTATTCGCAGCCTCTGTCTGCGTAGGCACAGCAAGCAAGAAAAATTAACCCCAGTAGTGATTGATAATATTTGTATTTCTTTTATTAAGGACTGACTATACAGCGCCAGCGATGATACAGCTTACACAAATATTCGTCTACTGGGCAAACAATACCATCACTTACTTAAAAGTGATGGCTTATCTCTATATCGCAAATAGCTCCTAAAAATATCCATTATAGAATAACTCATAATAACGCTACTAATAATCGTGCTTATGCCAAGTTCACCACTCGATAAGCGTATTCGTCACTAAGCGTTTGTTATCTATGCTGCTAGCATATCTCTCATCAACAAAAAAACCAATGTATCTCCCAAAATTCTTACCATCACTGCCTTTTGTTATCCTTATTTATAGAATTAATAAAATAGTAAGGTCCACAAGTGGCAGCATGACATTATCGAGAGCGTCTATGCAAACGACCAATATAGCCAAGAATCAGCCTTTGCGTCATACCTCAATGACTGATAATCAAGTGATTCAAAATAAAGCACCACGTACCTTGATAATGGGTGGTGTGCTGACAATGGCGGTATTCATGACGGGCTGTAGCCCTACTGAATCTAAGCAAAGTGAGACCCAAAACGGCGCCCAAAAATCAGCAGCGCCGTCACAAGATATTGATTTGTTGAATGTCTCTTACGATGTCTCACGCGATTTTTATAAAGATTACAATACCTTATTTGCCAAAGGCTATCAAAAAGAGCATCCCAACAGCAAAGTACATATCAATCAGTCACATGGTGGCTCGAGTAAGCAAGCACTGTCGGTTGCTAATGGTCTACAAGCGGATGTGGTGACCTTTAACCAAGAAAGCGATATGAATCTATTGGTTGAAAAAGGCTTGGTTGCTGCTGACTGGCAGAAAGCGCTACCAAACGGCGCGGTCCCTTATACCAGTACCATGGTTCTATTGGTACGCAGCGGCAATCCAAAGGGTATCAAAGACTGGCAAGATTTGGCACGTAGTGACGTAGCTATAGTAATACCAAATCCGAAAACCAGTGGTACAGCGCGTTATGCCTTTTTAGGTGCCTACGGTTATGGTTTGCATCATTTTAAAGAAACGGTCGAAACCTCTACCAAAACAGATACCTTTATCAAACAACTTTTGGCAAACGTCGTCACATATGACAATGGCGCGCGCGCCGCAACGACCAGCTTTACTCAGCGCGGTCTAGGGGATGTGCTTATCACGACCGAAAATGAAGCGCATTTGGCCGCCAAGCAATTTGCCAAAGGGCAAGTCGATATCGTCTATCCAAGTTATTCAGTGTTGATTGCCAATCCTGTTGCAGTGGTGAATGCGGTGACTGACAAAGCGGGCAAAACAGAAGCGGCAAACACCTATCTAAAGAGTTTATGGGACACGCCAGCGCAAGAACTGATGGCACAGATGTACATGCGTCCTAGTAATGAGCAAGTACTTGCCGCCCATAAAGGTACTTTGCTTGATATTGAGACGTTTGAGCCAGTCAGTGTCTTTGGTCCTTGGACACAGATTATGGAGACGTTTTTTGTTGATGGCGGGCGTTTTGATAAGCTGGCAAGCGTGCAGTAAAGGTAACCAAAAATGTAATCAAGTTGTTCAGTTACAAGCCATTTAATTCAGACATTCATGCTTAGATGAAAGGCTGAATCAAATGGCTAAATTATTGGCGGATAGCCAATGATCATTAAAAATATTTAACCTATGCATTGCTGATAAATTTAAGTTATTGATAATATTATATTTCTCATTTCTTTATTCCATTTTGGCAATAACATACACATATTCATCATTAAACATAATAAGATAGCGCTGTTAGCATACTTACATTACTTATCAGACATTTTTTGAGGCAGCCATGACATCATATACCGCAGGTTATAAAAATAAGACACTTAGCGCCCTAAGTATCGCCGGTGTGGCGCTCACTTTAGGTATTGCAGGCTGTAGCAACAACGAAAAAACTGAGCCAGCTGCCAATGCAGAGGGCACGCCAGCAGCGACAGAAGGGCAGGACATCGAAATATTGAACGTCTCCTACGATGTCGCCCGTGATTTTTATAAAGATTACAATCCATTATTTGTTGATCATTACAAAAGCGAGCACCCAAACAGCAATATTCTTATCAAGCAGTCGCATGGTGGTTCGAGTAAACAAGCCCTGTCGGTCGCGAATGGTTTACAAGCCGATGTCGCAACCATGAACCAAGGCTCTGATATTGAGCTGCTTGAGAAAAAAGGCTTGGTTGAGTCAGGTTGGGAAAGCAAATTCCCAGACAATGCCGTACCTTTTACCAGCACCATCGTCTTCTTAGTGCGCAAAGACAATCCAAAAGGTATCAATGATTGGGCAGATTTGACCAAAGAGGGTGTTGAAATTGTCATGGCAAACCCAAAAGTGACGGGTAACGGTCGCTATGCCTTCTTAGGTGCTTATGGTTATGGCTTACATGCTTTTAATAAAGATGAAGCACAAGCGGAAAAATACGTCAAAGACATGCTAAAAAACGTCAAAGTCTATGAAAGTGGCGGACGTGCGGCGACTACGACGTTTGTACAGCGTGGTATCGGCGATGTTTTGGTAACATTTGAGAATGAAGCCAACCTTGCAGCAAAAGATTTTGGCGTCGGTCAAGTCGATATTGTTTATCCAAAATACTCAATCAAATCTGAAAGCCCAGTTGCTATCGTAAAAACCGTCACTGATAAAAAAGGCACCACAGATGCCGCCGAAGCTTATCTTGATTTCTTATGGAGCGATGCGGCCCAGCAATTGGCAGCTGACTTATACTTACGCCCAAGTGTGAAGAGTGTTCTTGATAAAAACAGTGATAAATTGCCCCCTATCGACACCTTCCGTCCAAATGATGCATTTGGCACATGGGATGAGATCATGAGCACGTATTTCAGTGATGGTGGTTTGTTTGATAAGTTAGCGGTTAATGCGCCTCAGTAACACCAGTAGTACTGTGAGTAACCGACGATAAAAGCTGTTACTTATTCAAGAATTTATTTGAGTACAGCGACTGCATTATTTGACTATTAATCAGTAACGCACGACATTATGAAATTATGTCAATCTCATAAAGGACATGGCCGACAACGCTATGTCCTTTATACCATGAGCATATTCCTAATCTCTTTTTATCATGCTTTTTTCTTTATATCGATACGATAGAGTGCTTACGATAAGTACCATCAGCTAGGCAATAGGACACTATTATGAGTGCAACAACACCTTCTACCATCAAACCCGTGCCGAAAAAAGGCTGGTTAACACGCTTGCGTCAGCGCAATGTGCTACCAGGGTTTGGGCTAAGTATGGGTATCACTGTCTTTAGTTTGTCACTGTTGGTAGTACTGCCGTTTGCCATGATGGCCTATACCACAACACAAATGGGCTGGACGGGATTTTGGGAGACTATTAGCCAACCACAAGTCACGGCAGCGATCAAACTCAGCTTATGGATGTCGTTTTTGGCGATGCTAACCAATATGGTGTTTGGCACACTGGTCGCATGGGTGCTCGTACGCTATGAATTTTGGGGCAAATCCTTGATAAATGCCTTGGTGGATTTACCCTTTGCACTACCGACAGCAGTTACTGGTATCTCTCTTGCCACTTTATATGCACCTAATGGTCTTATCGGGCAATGGTTTGCCAAGTTTGATATTCAAGTGGCATTTACACCGATTGGTATTTGGTTGGCTTTAGTGGTCGTCAGTTTTCCCTTTATTGTTCGTGCTGTACAGCCCGTACTTGCGGAGTTATCGGTTGAGTTCGAAGAGGCGTCTGCGGTATTGGGTGCCAATCGCTTGACGACATTTCGCAAGGTAATTTTACCAGAGCTGTTGCCTGCGTTACTGATGGGTGCTGGCATGATGTTTGCCCGTGCGACCGGCGAGTATGGCTCGGTTATTTTTATCGCAGGTAATATTCCAATGCAGTCTGAGATTTTGCCATTAATCATTATCAGTAAGCTTGAGCAGTTTGATGTTCAAGGCGCGTCAGCCGTTGCATTATTTATGCTGCTTATCTCCTTTGTGATTTTATTGACCATTAATATCGTACAGTGGAAGCTGTCGCGCCGTGTAGGAGCTCGCTAATGCAAATCTCTAATAGCTACGACTACCAAAGCAACCCAGCAACCAAAGATAC
This sequence comes from Psychrobacter sp. G, assembly GCF_000418305.1. NCBI lineage: Bacteria > Pseudomonadati > Pseudomonadota > Gammaproteobacteria > Moraxellales > Moraxellaceae > Psychrobacter > Psychrobacter sp. G. Next base: position 1,679,175 of record NC_021661.1, on the reverse strand, counting down.
GCCATGGGTACGCCGCACCTTTATTATCATTGCGGTTTTATTCATGGTTATTATGTTGGTAGTGCCGCTGCTAGCTGTGTTTTATGAAGCTTTTAAGGGTGGCTGGGAATTATATATTGCCTCTCTCGTCGACCCTGAAGCCTTGCAGGCGATTAGGCTAACCTTGATTACTGCTGCGATTGTCTTACCGATTAATATGGTGATGGGTATTGCCATTGCATGGCTAGTGACCCGTTATCATTTCAAAGGTAAGCAGTTGGTGACGACGTTGCTTGATTTACCATTCTCAGTGTCTCCCGTTGTAGCCGGTTTGATGTTTGTTCTGTTATTTGGACTTAATTCTACGATTGGTGGCTGGCTTGAGAGCATGGGTTTTCAGGTAATTTATGCCGCACCCGGTATTATTTTAGCAACGTTATTTGTCACCTTTCCTTTTGTGGCGCGTGAGTTAATACCGCTGATGCAAACGCAGGGCGATAGTGAAGAGCAGGCAGCATTAACGTTAGGCGCGACGGGTTGGCAAACGTTTTGGCATGTGACACTGCCCAATATCAAATGGGCGCTGCTATATGGTTTGATTTTGACCAATGCACGGGCGATGGGGGAGTTTGGTGCGGTGAGTGTGGTCTCAGGTCATATCCGCGGAGAAACCAACACTATGCCGCTACTGGTTGAGATTGCCTATAATGACTATAACTTTACCGCCGCGTTTGCCTTATCGAGCTTACTTGCCGCGCTTGCTTTGGTCACGTTACTTATTCAGCAAATCATGACCAAACTACAAGATCACAAATTTGCCAAGTCTGAACGTTTGATAAGTACGCCTGAACTACCAGTCAGTGCTAATGATACTGTTACAGAATCGGCAGGAAAATCATAACGGTTCATAGAAGCCACTATTGCTATACGCCATACTATTGAAACTATCTGCTACGATAAAAGAAATAATAAGAGACACCATTATGAGCATCGAGATTCGTAACGTTAATAAAAAATTTGGTAACTTCACTGCCTTAGATGATATCAATATCACAGTACCTACCGGCAAATTAACGACTTTACTAGGTCCTTCAGGCTGCGGTAAAACCACTTTGCTGCGTATCATTGCCGGTCTTGAGTATGCAGACTCTGGGCAGATATTATTTGATGAGCTAGACGTCACCAATACACCGGTACAAAAGCGCCATATCGGTTTTATGTTTCAACACTATGCGTTATTTCGACATAAAAATGTTGCTGACAATGTAGGCTTTGGTCTGACATTGCTACCAAAAAACGAGCGCCCCAGTAAAGCGGATATTGATAAGCGTGTGGCTGAGCTATTAGATTTGGTACAGCTGCCACAAGTGGCAAACGCTTACCCGCATCAGCTATCAGGCGGTCAGCGGCAGCGTATTGCGCTGGCTCGTGCACTCGCAGTTAAGCCAAAACTACTGCTATTAGATGAGCCATTTGGGGCGCTGGATGCCAAGGTGCGTAAAGAGCTGCGAACTTGGCTAAAAGACATACATCATGAGCTTGGTATCACCAGCATCATGGTGACTCATGACCAAGAAGAGGCAAGGGCGGTATCTGATGAGATTGTCGTAATGAATCACGGTCGTGTCGAGCAAGTAGGCACCTCAGAGGCGCTGATTCATCATCCAGCCAATGCCTTTGTCAGTGATTTCTTAGACTTGGTTTAAAGTTCAATCAAGAGTGTTAGCAATAGTGCATAAAAAAGACCTCATCATGAGGTGTTTTTTATGCGGCTAATATAAGCCAAAGTTATCTAAGCAAAATTTTTACTGCCTATTAGCATTAGGCTAGTTTTAGCATGGCTCTTTCTTTGATTGATATCTGCTTATAGGTAATGTCCAAGATGTCTTGACACCATTCTGGCAAGTCATTTGCGACCTCGTACCACATCCAAGTTCCATCACGAACACAATTTAGGATGCCCAGTTTTTTTAAGTGGTTGAGATGACGCGATATCGTTGGCTGTGGTTGATCAAGTATCTCTACTAACTCACCGACGCAGCGTGATTCTTTATTATATAGGATTTGGAAAATCTTCAAGCGCGTAGGGTCAGATAATACTTTAAACAACTCAAGTGGTTGTATCATAGAATTATTATTAGACATGGGTCAATTCCAATGTATATTTAGTTAATAGGAGGACAATATAACAGCAGTTATCCTTAAAATCGATTAAAAAATGAGCAAATTTACAGTTCGTCGCCATTTTACTACCTTTGATACCGTCGGTTTACATGGATTACTATATTCAGTTACATGGATTGATTAAGATCAACATAACCATAAATCTGTCATTAACCTGACTGAAAAAGTCACCAAACACTATTGTAAATGCTAATAATTATCGTTATTATAGCGAATAACACGTTAGTCAATCACAGTAGGAACCCATTTATGTACGTCTGTATCTGTAATGATGTCAAAGAAAAGCAAATAAAAGCTGCTATCGCGTCTGGTATCGATACGTTAGATGGCTTAAAAGACACGTTAGATGTCGCCACCTGCTGCGGCTGCTGTGAGCCTATGGTAAATGATTATCTAGAGGAGCATCATGCTAAGCTCGAAGTATTGGCTTATGCTGTTTAAGCGCTAAATACTTATAAGGCTTTACGCTCTAACTTGTGCATCCTAATCGTGTATAAGCCTTGATAAAACAGGATTATATTCACTATTATGCATTTACTATTTTAGCATTATACCTAAAGAGTAGGTTGCAAGCGTCCATATAACTCCACTGATACTCCACATCAAAACTAGATCTAGCTACTTCTATTAAGAGTTTGCGATCGCACCTGTTGCTGATACGCTAATACAAATAGTGGTTGGTTATGATTCTCAGTTCATATCGTTACAAGCGTTAAGCTCTCTCTATGCTACTATATCCTTCTTAATATGTAAGGGTCTTCGTTGATTTTAATCTTTACTGATTGGTTTACGAATGGTGCTTTATATATATGCAAAATTATGAATGTATATAACAAACAATGATACATACAGGAGTGTAAGTGATGATTGGCAACCCTAAAGTGATTGATTATTTAAACTTTTTGTTAGGTGGTGAGCTTGCAGCTCGTGATCAGTATTTCATCCACTCTGAGATGTATGCAGAATGGCATTACGGTAAATTGTACGATCGTATCAGCCATGAGATGGAAGATGAGACCTTACATGCACAGGCAATTATTCGTCGTATTTTGATGTTAGGCGGCACGCTTAAAATGAGCGTCGACGCGATTAATATTGGTACTACTGTACCTGAGATGCTACAGCTCGATTTAAATTTAGAATATCAGGTACAAAAACATCTTAAAGACGGTATCGCAATGTGTGAAGAAGCGCATGACTATGTCACACGCGAGATGTTGGTCGTGCAGCTCAAAGACACGGAAGAGGATCATGCCCATTGGCTTGAGCAGCAGCTACGCTTGATTGATATGATTGGTCTGCCAAATTATTTGCAAAGTCAGATGGCTGAAGTCTCTTCAAATCTTGTTTGATAGTAACGGATAATAATCGCTATATAGTTAAATCAAATATCCAATAGATAGGGAGAGAGAATATGAATGGGGATAAAGACATTATCCGCGCGCTGAATAAAGTGCTGGGTCAGTCGTTGATAGCCATCAACCAGTATTTTTTACATGCACGTATTGCTCGCCATTGGGGCTTAGAATCATTAAACGAAAATTTCTATAAACAGTCTATCGCAGAGATGAAATGGTCTGATGATTTGATTGCACGGATTTTATTGCTAGGTGGTTTACCCAATTTGCAAGATTATGGCAAGATGTTCATCGCTGAAGATGTGCCTGAAATGATTGACTGCAATTTGCGCTTAGAAAAGCAAAAGTTTAGCATTATTACCGATGCGATTACTTTGTGTGAAACGCAGCAAGATTATGTATCACGTCAGTTATTGGTTACTCTAAAAGACGGTAATGAAGAGTATCAAGACTGGCTTGAGACGCAAGAAGACTTAATGAAAGATGTCGGTATTCAAAACTATATCCAATCGCAGATGAATGACGATTAGATATTAGCAACTCTCATTGAGTCACAATAAGCCAGCCTATGTTTTGCTCATAATCCAAGCATAGGCTGGCTTTTTTTGGTCTATTTTTATATTTCAAATACAACCTTTCAATACTCACTTTTAATATAAACCACGACCGTCCTCGGGTTTTAAGCGTAAAAAATGTAATCCTGAGAGAATGGTAAAGACACCCAATATCCAATAGGTGGTTTGAAAGGCGGTCAATGTATCCATTTGTAGGCGCTCACGTAGCAGAGTGAGCAGCGCAGCGCCAAAGGCAATACCAAAGCTGATGGCGAGTTGTTGGTTGACAGCCATCAGGCTATTGCCGCTACTGGTTTGAGTACCATGCAGGTCGCCAATGGTAATGGTGTTCATTGCGCTGAATTGCATAGAGTTACATGCGCCCATGACAGTTAAAATAGGTATAAACCACATCCACTGCGCCGCATCATTAAATTGCGCCAAGATGATAATCAAGATACCCATAAAAGTCGTGTTATAGACTAATACCGTGCGATAGCTGTAACGCTGGATAATCTTACTCACCCAAGGCTTGATGCCGATAGCACCTACGGCGATAGGGGCAAGTAGCCAGCCAGCTTGCGAGGGAGAGTACTCGAACACCACCTGCAAAAGCAACGGCAGCAAAAATGGCACAGCGCTAATGCCAAATCGGGTAAACAAATTACCCGTGATACCGATGCGAAAGGTACGGATATCAAACAAACTCAATGGAAATAGCGGAGCTGTACGACGTTTTGCGTGCCAAATATAAGCACCAAGCAACAGACTTGCCAGCAATCCAAGCATCAGCCCATAAAACCCACGCCCGACTTGTGCGCCAAATTCTACCGCCAAGGTAAAACCACAAGCGGCAGCGGCAAACAACAAAAACCCTGTCCAATCTAGACGCTTGGTGTCCTCAAACAATGCTGGTACCAGTTTTTTGCCCATGATAAAACCAAAAACACCCATGGGTATGTTGATTAAAAATATCCAGTGCCAGCTGGTGTACTGTACGATATAACCACCCAATACTGGTCCGACCAATGGCGCAACCAAAGCAGGGATTACCGCAAAGTTCATCACCGTTAAGAGCTTATTGCGCGGATAAGACTTGACCAAAATCAAGCGTGCAACCGGCGTCATCATCGCGCCGCCGATAGCTTGTACAATACGTGAGCCTATTAAGAAGTCTAGTGTCGGAGAAGCGGCACATAATAGCGAGCCGATACAGAATATGATAATGGCGGACAAGAACACGCGGCGTGTGCCATATTTATCGGCTAAAAATCCGCTAATAGGAATAAAAATCGCCAGAGTAAGCGCGTAGCTGATGACTGCCCATTGCATTTGTAGTGGCGATTCGCCCAATGCTTGTGCCATCTGTGGTAGGGACGTGTTTAAAATAGTAGCGTCTAAAATTTGCATAAATAACGCTACCGCCAGTACATAGGGTAGGTATTTATCTTGCGTTGGAGTCAGGGCTACCATTTTGCTTTCACCATATCTTAGAACAGCGGCTCGTTGAAACTTACCTTAATCGACAGTAAATTTTCAACAAAGCCATTATATTATGCGTAGTATAAAAATAACTGCCGAGTAGTTAAAGAGCAGCATAGTAACCATTCAAAAGGACTGATCTAAATAGTTGCTATCTAAAAGAAATGGTTTAGCTAAAAGAAATGGCTTAATAAATTTTTAAAATGTCTGTCATCATCTTATATCCTAAATGCTTAATACTATTTCACTTAAACATCTCTACCATATAAATTACAAGACAGGACTTTAATAGCAGGATCAGTCCCCGTTATAGTGGGAGGTATATAGTAGAAACCCCCATTTCTAAAATATGACAATCAATACAACAAAAAATAGGTCACATTATGAGTCAGGATAACAATTCTACGAACGATCAGATAGAGAGCTATACACCGCCCAAAATTTGGACACAAGATAAAGAAAACGGCGGCAAATTTGCAAGTATCAACAGTCCAACCGCTGGTGCACGACAAGATAAGGCACTGCCAGTAGGCGATGCGCCGTTACAGCTATATTCATTGAATACGCCTAATGGTGTTAAGATAAATATCTTATTAGAAGAGCTTGCTGAGCTTGATATCAAGGAAGCCGCATACAATGCTTATCTGATCGATATCTCGAAAGGCGATCAGTTTGGCTCGGGCTTCGTCGCTATTAACCCAAACTCGAAGATACCGGCTCTGGTCGACCATAGTCCTAGCGAGGCTGGCGAGCCGTTAGCTATCTTCGAGTCTGGCGCTATATTAATGTACTTAGCGGAGAAATTTGGCAAATTCATTCCGATGCAGCAAGGTAAGGCACGGGTAGAATGCTTGTCTTGGCTAATGTGGCAGATGGGCAGTGCGCCTTTCTTAGGTGGCGGTTTTGGGCATTTTTACGCCTATGCCCCAGAGCCAATGGAGTATCCTATCAATCGCTATGCTATGGAAGTTAAACGCCAGCTTGACGTTCTTGACCGCCACTTAAAAGACAATACATATATGGGCGGAGACGAGGAGTCTGATTATAATATCGCCGATATGATTATTTGGGCATGGTATGGTCAATTGGCACTTGGCAAATTATACGATGCTGCTGAGTTCTTACAGGTTGATGAGTATCAACATCTACAGCGCTGGGCGAAAAAAATTGCTGAACGTCCAGCCGTTAAACGCGCGGTGGACTTAGTCCTTGAGCCTATTGCTTAGACTAGTTGCCACGATAATTCATCTAAGTGGCTCATTTATCTATCCGTAAATGTTTGATATAAAAGGTAAAAAATAAAACACCTTTGTATATTGAAGAACAAAAAGGTTAATAAGCACCTATCTTATTAGCCTTTTTCTGTTTTAAATATTCATTATTCCAAATATAAATATAGATATAAGCATTTGAGCTATACTTTGTTAATTACATAATGGTACATTAGTACAACAGATAGAAACATGGATACGTTAAGATAGCAGCCTCCACCCAAAAAGGGTAGGCGCTTAAACCTCTTCTATTGATGAATGATGATTATGAAGGAGAATGATATGCTTAGGAATAGACCAACCCTCTTATTGAGTGCAAATGGTCCTAGTAGCCAGAGTAGTGTTGTCAAACCTAAATACTCAAATAACTCTCATATCAAAGCGCCGTCTAAAAAAACAAAAAAGATAACAAAAACCATGTCAAAAAGAATTTTATTACCCATCCTTACTGCTATCAGTACCACGTTATACAGCGCCGCAGCTAGTGCTGACACGCCTATAGATTTTACCAGTCAAGATTGGCAAGTGGTCTGTGACAATACACGTACTTGCCGACTGGCGGGTTATCAAGCAGACAATGATATCGAATTGCCAGTGTCTTTATTGTTGATACGCCGTGCAGGTGTGAATGCCACGGTTGATGCTCGGGTCAAGCTTGGCGGTGCAAGAGAAAATTCTGCCAAAGCCTTGATGCAATTGGGTAACCGTCACCGGATATCTTTATTTATTAATGATAGAGATTATGGCGAAGCCAAGCCTTTTTCAGGTGCTGCTGGTTATGCTGAGCTCACTTCACCGCAAGTCACAGCGCTGTTAGAGGCACTGACCAAATCAAGCAAGATAGAGCTGGTTATCCGTAATACGCGTTGGCGCTTGTCCGATAAAGGGGCGAGTGCGGTCATGCTAAAAGCGGATGAAGCACAAGGTCGAGTGGGCACAGCCAGTGCTTTTGTTCGTACAGAGGGCGCCAGCAAATCAAACAGTAGTGTTTTATCGCCTACGTCAATACCAGAGATACGGATGGTGATGCCCAATCCAAAAGCCACCTCTGGTAATAAGAAAAAATTCGTCATGCGCTCATCTCAGTTATCAGATCTGATGAAAGGCACCATAAAAGATATCAGTAGCAACTGCCCAAGCCTATATGACAAATCGTCATGGAACGTCAATCGCCTAAACAGCAAGCAGCTGTTGGTACAGCATAATTGCTGGACAGGTGCTTATAATGCAGGTAAGGGTGTCTGGGTAATCAATGATACCAAACCATACGAGCCAAAGCTGATCACAAACAACGCTACCGATTACGACAAGGGTCAGATCACTTCTGTCCAAAAAGGTCGGGGTCTTGGCGACTGTATCTCTAAAACCGAATGGTTATGGACGGGTAAGGATTTTGAGAAAAGTCATGAGAGTAGCACTGGTCTGTGCCGTATGATTGGAGCGGGCGGTGCTTGGCAGATGCCTCTATACGTCACTGATGTGAAACTATCACGTTAATATCAATGTCTACAATGCCTCATTGCTTGCTTTTCTTTTAAAGCGGTAATGATCATTTATTCGATATTCTTTAGCGTAAATGCGGCGCACACGATAAAAATATTTAATGCAAAAATACCTATATTATTAATCATGTATAGCTCATCAACTCTTGTGTTATAGCTGTTTTCTACAATAATCGTAAAAACAGCTACTGATTACGATTTTGTTGTGTTATACTGCGTCGCCACGTTAGCATAGTCTAATGTGAATTATGAGATTGATAACATCGCCTGCGATTTTGGGTCTAGGATGACCGAAAGTAATTGTTGCCGATGATTTTGTGTACTTAAATAATCCTATTATTTTTGACTCATATCTTATCTACGGACCCTTTGTAGGGGCTAGATTGGTTGTTATTTACCTTTATCTGCTTTGGAATAAGCATTGATATCGAGTTTTTAGCAGACAAAGATGAGACACTCGGCACTACCACCAAAATACGTCAGACAGCACGAACGCCTTTATATAATTTTGACAAGCCTTATGGGTTTGGCATGTAATTATCATTATTTTGATAATCAGATTATATGGGTAGCGTGGTGAACGGTTATCAGTGGTATGCATCAAGTTTGCTGAATTTACAGCAGCTTATACTTACCAAGGATACTCATGACTGACATCTTATCTGCAATCGCTGCTGAAAACGGCATTATCGAAAGCACTGACACCCCAAACACTGACACAAATACTCAAGCGGCTGCTACTGACGCTGTTGATGAAAACCAAGTTACTTTTACTGATCTTGGCATCGCTAAGCCTATTCTAACTGCACTTGATCGCAGTGGTTATACCAACCCAACGCCTATCCAAGCACAAGCGATTCCTTTTGCTCTAGCAGGTCGTGACCTTTTATTGTCAGCGCAAACAGGTAGTGGTAAAACAGCCGCATTCGTTATTCCTGTTCTTGACCGTTTGAGCCGTGCTACTAGCTTTGACAAACTAACCAAAGCCCTTATCCTAACGCCAACGCGTGAACTTGCTCAGCAAGTACATGACAGCGTACGCACTTATTCTAAAGATATGCGCGGCCTGTTCTGTGTACCATTAGTTGGCGGCGCACCATACAACGGTCAGATCACTGCTCTGAAGAAAGGCGTTCAAGTTATCGTTGCGACCCCAGGTCGTTTACTTGACCATATCAATGCTGGTCGCGTTGACTTATCAAGCCTAGAAATCTTGGTACTTGATGAAGCTGACCGTATGCTGGACATGGGTTTTGCTGATGACATCAGTGACATCTTGCGTGCTGCTCCTACTGATCGTCAAACTATCATGTGTTCTGCAACGTGGGATGGCCCAGTAGGTAAAATCGCTGCCAGCTTCACTAAGAATCCTGAGCGTGTCTCAATCAAAGTAGAATCTGCACACATCGAAGAAAAAGTGTACTACTGTGATGATTTTGATCATAAAAACCGTTTGCTTGATAAAATCGTTTGCCAGCAAGATATGGAACAGATCATTATCTTTGCTGCTACCAAACGTAGCACTGAAAAACTGGCCAAACAGCTACAAGAAGCGGGTCATAAAGCCAGCTTCCTACATGGTGATTTGCCACAAAGCAAGCGTAACCGTATCGTTCAAGACTTGCGTAATGGTAAAGTCAAAATCCTAGTAGCGACTGACGTTGCCGCTCGTGGTCTAGATATCCCAGCAATCTCGCACGTAATCAATTATGATCTTCCACGTCAAACGGAAGATTACGTTCATCGTATCGGTCGTTGTGGTCGTGCTGGTCGTACTGGTATCGCTATCAGCTTATGTAGCATGGATGACCGTCCACAGCTAAATGCTATCAATCGTTATTTAGATCGCAAAATGGAAGTATGTATCATCGAAGGCATGGAGCCTAAGAAGACTTATGTACCTAGCGAAAACAAAGGTAATGGTCGTGGTCGCGGCCGTGGTCGTTCAAACGGCGGCGGTAATGGTCAAGGTCGTGGTCGCGCGGGTGGTGGCTATCAAGGTAACCCTGCTAATGCTCGTGGTCGCTCAAGTGACAGCGCTCCAACCGGTCAACGCGCAAGCAATGACAGCGGTTATCAAGGTAAGCCACGTGACGCGTCAGGCAAACCAAATGAGCGTTCAGGTGGAAAGCCGTATCAAGGCAAGCGTACTGGTGCTCCTAGTCGCGGTGATAGCACTGGCGTTCCACGTGGCGAGCGTGCTGCAACGGGTCGTGGTCGTCCAAGTGGCAGCCAAGGTCGCCCAGCTGGTCGTTCAGACAGCCGTGGTCAAGGTCGTCCAACTGGCGGCAACCGTGGTAACAACTCGTAATAGCCTTGTTTTAAACGATTAATGATTTTTGATAATCATGCCTTAATCGTCTAAAGATATTGCAAAAAAAGCCAGATACTTGTTATCTGGCTTTTTTGTGTCCAATAGTTTGATATTAACCACCACGTAGAGATATGACCCAAGTATATGAAGGTATTTAAAAACTCTGGCTTATTCAAAGCTTTTAAAATTAAGCTTTGTACTCGATAGTTACTTGCGCGTTTTTTTTGCCTTGTCTATACTGACAAACTTTTACTCATCGTGTGCTGTGGAGCCAGTTGATGCCGGATATTTCTTATTTAGCTATTGAAAGCTTGCCATTAGCGTTTGGCATCATTATGGCGATTATTGGTTTGGTATTTTATACCCAAGCATTGCCTGGTAAGTTTTGGCAACGGTTTTATGCGGTGTTACCGGGTATCGTGCTGTGCTGTTTTATACCTGCGACGCTAAATAGTCTAGGCGTCTTCGCTGACGGTATTGGCTCGCAGATTTATGGTTTTACTGCTACCTATCTGTTGCCAGCCAGTTTGCTGTTAATGACCTTGTCGATGGATGTACCGAAGATATTGGGTCTAGGCTGGAAAGCGATTGCGATGTTCTTCGCTGCTAGTATCGCTATTGTCATTAGTGGTCCTATTAGCTTGGGTATCGCTAAATGGGTGTCGCCTGAGATGTTTACCGATGATACGCTATGGCGCGGCTTTTCAGCGGTGGCGGGTAGTTGGATAGGAGGAGCTGCTAACCAAGCAGCGATGAAAGAGTTGTTTGGCGTCAGTGATGATCTGTTTGGGATGATGATATTGGTCGATACCACCAATGCTTCACTGTGGTTATTGGCTATCTTAGTATTGGCAAAACACAGTGAAAAGATTGACAAGTTTTTACGGGCGGATAGCAGTAGCATTGATAAGGTCGTCAAAGCCGTTGAGAGCTATGAGCGTGACAATGCTCGTCCAGCGACTTTAAATGACTTGATGGTGATGTTTGGCTTATGCTTTGCTATGGTAGGTGTCGCACACTTTATTGGTGGGCAGATTGCAGGTTTTTTTGCGCCTTATAGCTGGGCGGTACAGTACAGCTTTGCCAGCTCGTTTTTTTGGATGGTAGTGATCATCACGTTAATCGGCGTGGTCTTCTCTTTCACTAAAATACGCAGACTTGATCATATTGGTGCTTCAAAAATTGGTACCGTCTTTATCTTCATATTGATTGCTGCTATTGGTATGCAAATCAATCTCGCCGGTATCGTCTCACAATGGCGACTGCTACTAATTGGTTTGCTTTGGATGAGCATTCACGTCGTGATTATTTTTGCGGTCGCTAGGATAATTCGTGCGCCGTTTTTCTTTTTGGCGGTCGGCTCCAATGCCAATACTGGCGGCGCGTCATCGGCACCGATTGTTGCCACGGCATTTCACCCATCACTAGCGCCAGTTGGGGTATTTTTGGGTATTTTAGGCTATGCCGTGGGTACCTTTGGCGGTTATATCAGTACGCAGATGATGCGGCTGGTTGTGGGGTAATAGCATTTTTATCAGTATTGACAGCTTTTATCCAAATAATCACCCAACCAACTCAAAAACTCATCGCTTGTTGTTGAGACATTTAGGCGAAGATGGGTTGAGGCGCTGACATCGGGGTAAAATAATTGCCCCGGTGCAACTAGCCAACCTTCTTTATAGGCATCTAGTGCCAGCTGGCTGGTATCTTGGCCCATATCGACCCAAACAAAGAGACCTGCTTGTGTATGCTCGGGGTAGATAAGCCCTATCTTTGGTAATGCGTTGCGCATTTTTTCATGAGCCCTATACAAATGCTGCTGCACTTTTTTAATCTGCCGACGATACTCACCATGCGTCCATAAATGATGACAAACCCGTTCGCCAAATTCTGGCGTGTTTGAATTGCTTAAGGTTTTCATACGTAATACATCATCGATATAATTATCAGGACAGACCAACATGCCGACGCGCCAGCCTGAAGCCATTGACTTTGAAAACCCAGTCGCATAAAAAACCCGTTCAAACTGATCAAGGCTGGCATAACGCAATACTTGACCACCCGGTACAAATGCGGCGTATAAATCGTCCTCAAAAATATAAGCATTGTACTCATGAATAAGATTGAGTACTTGGTGCGCGCGGGCAGGATGCAGATTATAGGATGTTGGGTTGTGCAGCACGCTATTAGTCAGGTATAGCTTAGGACGATGCGTCGCAAACAGTTTTTGCATGTGCTCGATATTAGGCCCTTGATGATCACGTTCTACAGAGACGACGTTTAAGCCCTGTTGTTGCAGGCAGCTCGATAGCCAATACCAGCCCGGCCCATCAACGACCACTGTATCCCCAGCTTGAGTAAGAAGCCGCGCCACCATGGTCACGGCTTGCGACACTCCTGCGGTAGTAATCACATGGTCAGCATTAGTTTGCATGCCTAGCGTATGTAGGTGTTGAACCAGCTGTTGACGTAGCGGTAGATAGCCGTGAACATTGCCATAATCATAGATAAAGCTATCGGCTTGCTGGGTGACCTGCCGTATGGCCCATTCCATCTTATCATTACGTATCCAGTCTCTCGGTAATGTTCCCACCCCTGGCGAGCGATGATGCGGAATATCATTAAAGACCTGCTGTACCAGCCAGCGCGTGTCTATTACTGGGTGCTTTGGGTGCTTAACGACCACTCTTTTATCATTATTTGGCTGAACTACTTTTGCTTGCGTATTGACATAGTAGCCCGAGCTGGGCTTAGCGATTAGCACACTGGTAGCTACCAATTGCTCATAAGCTTGTACCACCGTAAAGCTTGATATATTTAATAGTTTCGCTAACTTTCGCACCGAGGGCACACGCTGATTGGGCAGGTAAATCTGCCAGTCAATACGCTGCTGTAGCCATTCAGCGACGGCGGCAGTCTTGGTCAAATAGGGATTGAGCGTATAGGTTTCGACCATAATGAAGGATGCCTATTTTTATATGAGGTTTATGAATAAAAGAAGTGTCAAGCTGAGAATAACTATACACTTTGTTCACCATTAGTAAAACTGTATCGGGTCTGTTATGGGCATTTAAACTATAGTTGGTTCTTAAGATTCAAATATTAATAACAATTAATAATAGCTATTCTAGGATAAGCCTATGACCCTTCTACACGTCGCTCTAGCTGTATTGGTTGCCTTTATTTGGGGTGTAAACTTTACCTTTATTGCATGGGCGCTCGAAAGCTTTCCGCCACTGATGTTAACCGCGCTACGTTTTTTCTTTACTGCTGTGCCGTTGGTTTTGTTCCTTAAACCCCCCCCCAAATTCAACCGTACGCTATTTATCTATGCTATTGGTACGTTTGTTATGCAGTATGCCTTTGTATTCACCGCCATGCATTTGGGTGCATCGGCAGGGTTGACGGCGCTGTTGTTGCAAGTTCAAATTTTTATTACCGTCTTGCTGGCGTATATCATATTAGGTGAGGCTGTGAGTCGCATGCAGATTATCGGTATGCTGGTCGGTGTACTAGGTTTGGGTGTCATTGCGCTTAACCTTGGTGGTGATATGCCCTTGGTTGGCTTTATCTGCATATTGATTGCAGCCATAGGTTGGAGCTTTGGCAATATTGCTTCAAAACAAGCCTCAACACAGCAAAGCGCTAGTAATATTTCTACTGCTTCGCCTGTTAATAACAACAAAGCTTCAAATAAGACATCGGCACTGTCTGCGCTATCACTAGTGGTATGGGGCGGTCTGATCGCCTGTGTGATTTTGACGTTATCTTCTCTACTATTTGAAAATGAGGCATGGACGCTCGCAACATTTACGCAGGCGTCCTTCAAGTCTTGGTTATCGCTTGGATTTATCGTCTATGTCTCAACCCTGATCGGCTTTGGACTATGGGCGCATTTGCTTAGTAAAAATATCGCTTCTAAGGTTGTGCCATTTGCCTTACTGGTGCCCTTATTCGGTATGGCGACTTCAGTGCTGCTCATAGGAGAAGTGGTTACATGGTGGAAGATGCTAGCAATGGTGCTCATCTTATCTGGACTGATTTTGGCTAATGTGAAGATGGGCCTAGGCAGGAAGTCTGCGCACGCATAGTAGTAAATAAATTATAGCTTCCTATAGGGTTAGTAAGAATAGACAAAAAGAGCGGTGCATCACATATGAGGCATTGCTCTTTGTTTATTTTAAACGCTTTATATCCCACTATGATAAAGATGAAAACAGGCTGCTTATAACTACATCTGTACACTCACAGTCAAAAACTCTGCACGCACAGTCAATCTATTTTGCCAAAACCTCGCTATAGTGAAAAAGCTTGATCATTAGGATAGATGATAAGCCAGATAAAGCGCGCGCTGAAGGGTAAGGATAAATGGTCATATAGACCAGCATATTCTCTTATTTCTCTTATATAAATGCGCTTATTCTGACCCAAATTTCTCGACAAAGAGTCTTTCATGAGCAACGCTCACCCTTCTATAGATCCTATTACCTTGTCTGTCGTACGTGGCGCCCTAGAAACGGCGCAGCGTGAGATGACAACCACCTTAGAAAAAACCGCCCGCTCTAGTGTCTTCAACTTAGCCCATGACTACAGTAATGCGCTGTTTGATCATTTGCCTGAGATGATTTTGCAAGGGCAAGACATTCCCATTCATTGAAGGTTAAAATCCTAGAGCAACAGCTGCTTAACCTTATTGTATTGACATTGAGCGCCCCGAAAGAGGTGATGATGAGTACCAGATCCTCCATACAGTCGGTGCATCTAAAGCGCATCAAGCATTACGTCCATCTGCACCTAGAAAACCCCGCTTTAACCCCAGCGATGGTCGCTGCTGCTTGTCATATATCGGTCAGATACTTGCATAAGCTGTTTGTTGAGTTGCCCTATAGTTTTTCGGAATGGGTAAAATAATTGCGTTTAAAGCAGGCCAATCATATTTTAAAAACCAAAAGTTACGTAACCATCGATGAAGTGGCGCATAGAGTCGGTTATGGTGACCAAGGTTACTTTGCAAGCATTTATAAGCAGCATTTCGGTTATACGCCGCGAGATACTCCAAGTACAGGATAGTCATTGTTATGTACTCTGTCACGTAGTCGCTGTATGATTTATGAATTGAGCATAAGCGCGTATATTAAGTTAAGGAAAAACCAAGATGACTGATGCTACGAATGCTAAAACAGCAAAAGTAGAGATTTATGAAAGCGCCGATGGAAAGGCGCAGATAGAGATACGTTTAGAGCACGATACTCTATGGCTCTCGCAAGCCCAATTGGCGACGCTGTTTGAAAAAGACTCTGATACCATAGGATTGCATCTAAAGAATATTTATAAAGAAGGTGAGTTAGACCTAGAAGCAACTACCGAGCAATCCTCGGTAGTTCGTCAAGAGGGAAATCGACAGGTTCGACGTAACATTCGCTTTTACAATCTAGATGCTATTATTTCTGTGGGTTATCGGGTTAATTCCAAAAAAGGTACTCAGTTCCGTATATGGGCAACTCAGCGCCTACGTGAATACTTGGTCCAAGGCTATACGCTTAATCAAGAGCGCTTTGATAAAAACTCGAGCGAGCTACAACAAGCATTAAATTTAATCAGAAAAACCGCGCAAAGTCCCGAGCTGAAAACCGATGAAGGTCGCGGCTTGGTTGAGATTATCAGTCGTTATACACAGACATTCTTATGGTTACAGCGCTATGATGAAGGTTTGCTTGATAATCCTGCAGGGGAGGATGGCGGTATCTTACCCAGTCCGACTGAGGCGATGGCAGCGCTGACGGATTTGAAAGCGCAGCTGATAGATAGAGGTGAGGCGACTGAGCTATTTGCCAAGCCTCGCGGTGACGGGTTGGACAGTGTGCTGGGTAATTTAGAGCAGACGGTGTTTGGCGAGCCTGCATACCCGACCATCGAGAGTAAAGCGGCGCACTTACTGTACTTTATGGTCAAAAATCATCCTTTTACCGATGGCAATAAACGCAGCGGCGCTTTTTTGTTTGTAGATTTTTTGCATCGGAATAATCGACTGCTCAATGATAAAGGTGACATGGTTATTAATAACACCGGGCTTGCCGCATTAACCTTGTTGGTTGCCGAGTCTGACCCCAACCAAAAAGAAACTTTGATTAAATTGATTATGAATATGCTGTCATTAGAATCTTGATAAATAGGCTTATTGTCAGCATCACTTAACCTCTTAAAAACACATAACGCCAATAATAAAAAGCACAGTCTAACGACAAAATTAAAGGAAATTCAATATGTTTAGCATGATAAAAGACTGGCGCGAGCAGCGCATATTGGACAACAGCGAGTTTACCCATGCTGACTGGCTGCAAGCTGCCAAGCGTATTGTGATACTTGAGAGGCTAAACGAGGATGAGCTAACACGCTTGTTTGAGCTGGCGACGTTGTTTTTGGCGGATAAGTCGATTACTGGCGCGCAGGGTTTCGAGATTACCGATGCGGTCAAGCAATCTATCGCCTTGCAAGCTTGTCTGCCTATTTTAAACCTAAGCCTTGAATGGTACGCTGGCTGGTCGGCCATTATTATTTATCCGGGTTCTTACAAAAGCGAAACCAGCACCGTAGATGAGTTGGGTATCGTCCATGAGGGCAGTCAGCATCGTAGCGGCGAAGCATGGCTGCGTGGTCCCATTATACTGTCATGGAAGGATGCCAAACACTCAGGCGAGCGTGATGGGCATAATGTCGTCATTCATGAGTTTGTGCATAAGCTTGATATGCTAAATGGTCGCGCTAATGGCTTTCCGCCGCTGCAACCGGATATGGATCCTGCGCGCTGGACTGAAATTATGAGCCGCGACTTTGAGGATTTTCAAAGCCATCATAAATCAGGTCTCGATCGCTATGGTGCCACCAATCCTGCGGAATTTTTTGCGGTACTGAGTGAAGTGTTTTTTGAGACGCCGCAAAAGCTGATTGATGCTTATCCTGATATTTACGAGATAATGGTGAAGTTTTTTCGGCAAACGCCACTTGAGCCAAGACCGTAAGATTTATGTATATCAAAAAGTAAATATATAATAGTTGAAGCAAACAAAAAGGGCGGTGCATCATAAACGATGCATTGCCCTAATATCATGAAATACTTCTAATGAATCAAACGCTTAATCTTTTTATTACACTGTCCATCTATCGTTGACGATACCAATCAAGTAGCGTTTCCCTTGATAGTCATCAAATACTAAGCGAATACCACGCCAGTCCATACCATCATATTCAGCTGTCCCTTTATAATGAAAATCTACCACATCTGATTTTGGATAAGCCTCATTGACGTTATTAATCATATTGCCTCGAGATTCAAACTCGTTGATAGTTATACGCGCATTATTATATTTTTTAGCATCGATCCAAGTTCTTAGATATTCTGGTAGTGGTACTACCAATGCCTCGCCAGTACCGTCTTTTTCGCCCCAAGTAAAACGAATTTTTGATTGTTGTAGATACTGAGCATACTGCTCGCGGCTAAAGACTTTATCCGTATCAGTCCTTACGTAAGCATACATCGAAAAACGTACGCCACGAGTTGGGTGAATATCATCTGTGATTCTAGAAAAATCATTATTGGCAAGAGCGCGCTGGATACGCAGTGCTTGCTGTTTGAGCGTTTGCTGGCTCATATCTGAGACTATAGGTACAGATGGGTTGCCAGTTGATTGATTTGGAGTGCTGGCGTTGGATTCAGCAGAAGATTGGCACCCTGTGATTGCTAGCACTAAACCAAAACCCGCCGCGGTTGATAGCTTATAAAGATAAGACTGAAAAATATTAGAACGAGTAGATGGCATCATAACAATATCCTTATCGTAGCTTATTTAAGTCATTCTAAAACACATACTAGATCCAATGTATATTTACCAGTCAATAGTACTAATAACGCATCAAAGTTTATAATGGTGCTGTGTAAACAGTTTTTTTAATAAACTCGATAGACACAATTAAGCAGTAAAGTGGTAGCTTGTATGTGATTTAATGAATATAACACTTAAAACGTCATATTTCATGGAGGGTGCCATGCAAAAAATGATATTTTCTATAATGATGCTCGCAATAGGGTTTTCTGCTATCACGGCTACTGCCAATCTAACGCAGCCGTTACAGACAGCTTTTGCCATGAAAATCGATACTGTCGCTAAGATGTACCAGCAGGATGTGAATAATGAAGGAATGGATAACCCAGTGGTATTACAACAATATGCCAATCCGGATCTAAAGGCTGCCATGCAGCGTGAGCAAGATTACTTTGCTAAAGCAAAAACATCCTGTCATGTGGGTTATGATGTATTGTGGAATTCTCAAGATCCTGATTATACACAAGATAAGCAATTTTCAGTGACAACCAGAGGCTTGGTCCAAGTCAGCTTAGCGCATGGCCATGATGTTTATTATGAATTGTCCTGTGATAATTCTGCGTGCCAAGTGGCGGATGTAATCTTAGATGAGGATGGAACATCTTTACGAGCGCATTTGCTTAAAAACTGTCCTTAATTAGAAATCAATATATCGACATCAAATAGCTGCTGATAGAAATCAATGGGATGATTAGCAAATAGCATTATACAAAATATGATGCTCCCAAATTATAAAGCCGTTGGTTTGTTTTCGCATAATGTATATTATGTTAAACTAGGTCTATCAGTTAATAAGTTCATCAATATGTCAAACAGCCTTATTTATCAAGGGATCTAAATAAAAGAACAGTTCTCCAGTAATCGCGCAATGTTTATAAGTTAAATTATTCATAATTATTTAGCTTATACGGTTAATGGTATGTTTGAACTATTTAGGATTGCCGTAGGCAACGACAATAATGTATTAATCTTATTCGATGAACAGACAAAAATGCCTCTGTTCTACCCTTTGATGTATTCAATAGACAGGCTTAATCTGAGATCAGTATCTACCCAAGAATCTACTTTGCGAGCAATCAAATTCTTTTATAATTTTTGGCATCAAAAGTTTGATAGTACATTCTGCTATAGCTTCAATCAGTCAAATCACGACCCCTCAATTGCAATCAATGAGCTTGACGACTTTTTCCATTATCTTAATGGCGGCCACATTTACTCACCAAATCTAATTTCGCTAGAACATAGCTCTGTTTCAAATATTTTTACCAACGCAGAGCGTGTCCGTGCATTTGCACGCTTTATTAAGTATATATCTATTAAATACGTTAATTCCTATCATTACAAAGAAAGCCCTAAAGAAATATTAAGGCATCAAAATAGACTTCTAGTTTCCTTAAAGTCTAATACTGATAATTATAAGAAGATTTCAAAAAGTAGAATTACGACTGAGGTCAATAGCCATCAAGGGTTCGATAGCCTTACAGATGAGATGGTAAATATGTTGTATAAAATAATAATGCCTAGTTCATCTAAAAAAATTAATCCATTAAACCCCTTCAGAATTCTTGAAAATCAAATACGTAACTTTGTTATTGTACGTATTTTATTAAATTACGGCTTACGTGTATCTGAACTAATGCTCCTCGAGAACTCCTCTATCAAGACCAGTAAAGACGGTAGCAGCTTTTACTTAATTATCACTACGATGTCTGATAATTCAAAAGATAATAGATACCGTAAACCTTCAATTAAAACTAAGGACTCCATCAGGTCTATAGCTATAGATAAGACAGATTATCAATGTTTACTACAATATATTAGTAAAGTAAGACCTAACTCTAAAGAAAATAATCAGCTTATTTTCACGACACTTAGACAGCCTTATAAGCCTTTATCATATGATGCTATTTATCTAATATTCAAAAAAATTGATGAGGCCCTTACTACTCACTTTCCACAATTCACAGACTCTCAATATTTAGGTTGTATGAAAAAGATTACCCCTCATACGGCTCGACACACATGGGCTTACTCAATGCTAAAAAATACTTACAACAAAAAATATAATGAGATTATAAGGCTTTCAGGGCGATCCAATATTGATTTTACTAACAATGGAATTATGGAAGATGCTAAGGATGAGCTTCGAATGCTTGCCGGTTGGCATGCTAATAGCATAATGCCAGATTTATATGCAAAACGATTTATTTCCGAAAATGCTAATAAGGAAAACTTAAGAAGAATCCATACATTAAACAACACAATTGAATCAGATTTTTATTTTGAGGATACGTCAAATGACTATTAATAGGACTGTTTACACTAATATTAAATTTGACCCTAGAAATACATTTACACCTCAGCAAATTACAGTTATTAAAAAATTAAATATACCCACTGCCCTATTATTTAAAACGGCATCTGAGTTTGATGATAAATATATAAATACAAAAAAAGATAAATGGACGTTTACTTTTTCTGGTCAAAAAGCCTCGGTTCAGTTCATAGGTGGTAAACATGAGGTTTTGCTAAAAAAATATATACTAGCTTGTTTCGTAAGTAAGAACTCACCAATAGGCCTGAGTCATCTTAATAATATTTTAACCTTATTTTTCTCGTTTAACATAAAGTCAAGCTCCATATCCTATTCAAAATCTATGGATTTTATGAAGAGAACTACTAACAGTAGAGAGTTTTACTTTTTCTTATTCTTTATTAAAACTCTTTGTAGAATTGATTTTCCGGAGTTCGATATTGATAATCTAGAAGATCTAGAGTTTATACCGAGACCAATTAATAACTCATGGAGTAATTATCAAAATATTGATGCAGTTCTAAAAGATCATGATAAAAACCTTATAATTAAAGGCATACATGAATTATCTTTTCGTATTACAAGTAATAGCTCAGATAAAGTGCCAATTGGTGAATTACAAGACAGTGCTGTATTAGGCCTATGTTATGTTTGTGGTATCCGACCTGTACAGTTAGCTAGACTAGCCGTCGGAGACATTAATTTAGACTCCAAATCAAAAAGAAGCAACCTAATGCGTTACAGCATAGCGATACCTTATGCAAAACAGCAAAAACTCATACTTGATAAGATCCTAATTGCCATTCCACCTGAGTTAGCCAGAATTATGTTGGAATATGAACTTAGGACTCAGAGAAATAAAGGAGACCAGTTGTTCAATATTGGTAGCAATGCCATTATATTTGTTAATGAAGCTATTAACAGACAAATGGTGAGGTTCGCACCTCTGGAAACTCGTAAAGCTATTGAAAGTAATAATATGGTACAGCCTCATTACACCTCTTCTGATTTCCGTCACAATGTAGGACACTCTTTGGCAATGACAGGAGCAAGTGCAGAAGAAGTTGCTCATATAATGGGACACAACTCTTTAGTGGCCGCTAAGCATTATATTTTGGCAACACCAGAACTAGCTTTAGTTCGAGAAAAATCTTTAGGGAATAACCCTGTATGGCAAAATATGATCTCAATGCTATTAACTGGTGCCATTGTCTCAAAATCTGAATGGCAAGGTAATCAGGTTAGTGGGATTGTGCACAATACCCTTTACTCAGAACTAGGCGGTTGTAATCGTTCATATGATGAATGCCCCTTCTCTGAAGTTCGATCATGTTACGGGTGTTTATATTTTAACCCCTTCAAAGAAGGTAATCATAATTCAGTATTGCAAAGTGTAGAAAGAGAGCATCTTGACTTAATAGAGTTATCTGACTCAGTCGGTAACTCTAAAAATCCGTTAATTCAAGTATATGAAGCAACTAGCCAAGAAATTAAATCAGTTATCGCACGATGTAAAAGCATTGCAATAAATCCAAATGCTATTACGTTAACTAATGTGGAGTGATATAAATGGATAATATTTTTCAGAACTACGCTTCTTTTATTAGTGAGCAGAAAACTTTTTTTGAATCAAACCTCTCTAAAGATTTCCATCATAATTGGGACAACGATGCCTGGAATATAGGAACATATGGTACAGGGTGGTTAAAAGGAAGTGGCAAAGGAATTTTAACTTTTGACAACATTAGTGATCGAATGAAAGGCATTAAATCTAAAATAATTATTAATAGTAAAGAATATAAAGATTTTATGAAATCAATCATTGTTGCTATTTATCGCAAGAAGCAATCTATATCTACGACTGTGGCAGTTGCTAATCTAATAATATTAAAACGTTGGTATAACTCATTGCTAGAATTAACAGATAGAAAGCATCCGATTTACTTAAATACAGAGGTTATCCATCATGCGATGGACTTGTATACCATCTCATCTAAAAATAACGATTCTAATGTAGCTGACACCTTAGGCAGATGTGTCAGTTTACAAAACCTAATAAATCGTTATGCCTTTTGTCTAACCCCATTGAATTTCCAAAATAGTACAACATATTCAAATAATTCTAATTACACAAGAAAAGCAAAGGAGCTACAGAACCTTAAAGAACAAGATTTTATTGATGATAAAAATATTGAAGATAAGCAGAAATTAATTACTATTGATACGTTTCTGA
Source organism: Psychrobacter sp. G (assembly GCF_000418305.1). Lineage (NCBI taxonomy): Bacteria > Pseudomonadati > Pseudomonadota > Gammaproteobacteria > Moraxellales > Moraxellaceae > Psychrobacter > Psychrobacter sp. G. The sequence goes on along the minus strand of NC_021661.1, from coordinate 1,656,104 downwards.
ACATAGTTAATCTGATTCATAAATGTGAGGACCGTGGTGAAAGAATTTTATTAAACTTAGTTATCCTACTCATCATTACAGGCTTTAGATCCATTGAAGCTATCAATTTAAGAAAAGACAGCCTTATTAGAAGAGAGATTGAAGACTTAGATACCAAAAACAGATTAATAAATAAAGGGTTACGCCCCTACTTCCTAGGAATTAAATATATTGGTGCTAAAGGTGCTGGCGAAAGAATTCACTGGTTGGAGCCTTCTTCAGTACCTTTGGTCGAAACTATTTTTGATACTGTTAAAGATTTGACACAACCATTACGTGAACATCTGATTTACTTAAGAGTTAATAAATTTTCCAGTTATTTACCTAAAGAAATTGAGCTAATAAATTCTGATTTTGTGGAATTAGACGATATAGATAGATTTATAATTGGCACAAAATCAGATAATAGAGGCCGAGGGGGGCGTCGTGATAAGGTACGTAAGACGTTAAGGAATGCTAGGTTAATTTCTATAAAAAAAGATAGACAAGAGTTTTTTTCGAAAGCAAATCTTAACGAATTCGTCGCTCAAAGCTTTATTGACGATCAAAATCAGACTACTAATCTATGTACTGTTGTATGGAATACTAATCAGAAAAATAATAAAATCCCTTACGAAGATTTACTGTTTATTCATGCTCGCGGGTCTACCAATATTCGTAGAACATTAGTATATAAATCGACTCCTATACCATTTGACAATAAAATAATAAATGATTTTTTAGGTGCTAGTAAATCTGTATCTATTTTCCAGAAATACGACTTAAAGGAATCTAATAGTGATTATACAAGATTGACAAGTCATATTCCTAGGCACAATATTAATACCTTTCTTGCTATAGCTGAGATAGCCGACCATTTACAAGCTATGTTGATGGGCCGTATAGATATTACTCAAAATCAGCACTACAAGCATTTAGCTATTGAACACCTTAAAACTGGTGCTTCTGTCTTACCCTATACTATTCAAGAAGATAGAACAATAAATGATGAGTTGTCTGAGCTGACACCAATTGAAGTAATTAAAAGAATAGGCTCTATTCATTTATCACAGAACTTAGACACTGAATTAAATCTTAAAGCTAATTTACACACATTCGATAATAAGTATGAAAAATCTAATTTTATTAAGATGTCATTTCAAGAAGATCTTTTTGAAGATTTAAAAGCTGCGTTTGATGATATTGAAAATGATGAAGGGAGTTCTGCAGCAGAAGAAATGATTTTTAGACATACTAATTTACATCCATTAAAACTTGGATCTTGCACTTATGATGTTGGTTTATGGAGCTGTCCATATGGAGTGAAATGCCAAAGCGGAGAGTCTTGTAGCCACTTCACACTCACTGGGCGAGCTGATGAAATATATAAGATAATTGCTTTAAAAAACAAATTAGAGCGACTTTTAATTGAAGCAGAAGAGATAGTTTTATTAAACCCTGAGCGTAAAGGGGTTCTTAAAAAAGTAAGTAACCAGTTAGATCACGTTATACATCTTGAAAAAGTTACTAAAAAATCTCTTTCAAATAAAAATACAATTAATATCTATGCTGGAACCAATAACAAAATTGAATCTAGGCATATTAGCACTTTAGCCGATCTATTTGCGTTTGAACATCTTGCTCAGAAGGAGTTAAGCAAATGACATTACGTGGTAGAGCATTAGATGATGCTATTGAGAAGGAATTACTTACCATGTTAGAAGAAGGCTTCGAAAATTCGCCTATCTCCCCTTCGGCGTTACATCAGAGATTAGTATGCAAAGGTATAATAAGAGGCGGTTTAAGCACTTTAAGCAAAAGTACATCGCTTGAACGTCACAATCTAATTTCATACTATATAGACAAGCAATTAAGTCCTTTAAATTTAAAGAATAAAGAGAAGCAGCAGTATATTAATGGGAGAACTCGAGAGGCTTTTGTTTCACAGAATGCTAGGTTAAAAGAGAAGATCGCTAATCTCGAAGATAGACTTTCTGAAAATACAATGACTTTAATAGCAATTATTAAAGAGGTTAATAGTAAGACATCAGTTCGCACTGAAAGAATTATAGCACCTCATATTATTAGAGAAATGAGAAATAAAGACTAAATAGGTTTAGAATAAATATATTTAAGATACTAACAAAGACCTAAAAGAGCCTTTTCTAAAAAGTGTGTAACTGCTTATAATTCACTAACCGGAGAATAAGCAATGACTACTCAATCTGACCTTAAAAAACTGGCCGAGCAAATGGCTGGTAGCATGAATAGCTTCGATGACATCAAAGACTTTCAGAAGCAGCTCATGCAATCCTTCATCGACACTGCCCTAGAAGCTGAGATGGAAGAACATCTTGGCTACCCTAAGCATGAAAAAGCAGACAAACCTATGAAATCGTCGAAACCATTAAAGAGCTTTACGATGTAGATATCTCAAGCAGCTTGGTTTCAAGAGTCACTGACAAAATCTTAGAGGACATCACCGCTTGGCAGAATAGGCCGCTGAGCAGTGTTTATCCTATTGTCTACCTAGACTGCATTGTCGTTAAAGTCCGTCAAGATAAGCAGATCATCAACAAAGCCATTTACTTAGCGTTAGGTGTCGCTCTTAACGGTAAAAAAGAGCTGCTTGGTATGTGGCTATCAGAGAATGAGGGCGCTAAGTTCTGGCTAGGGGTTCTCACTGGATTGCAAAACCGCGGGGTACAAGACATCCTAATCGCCTGTGTCGACGGTTTAAAGGGCTTTCCTGATGCCATCAATACCGTTTACCCCAATGCTCAGGTTCAGCTGTGTATCGTGCACATGGTGCGCTATTCAATGAAGTTTGTGCCTTGGACGGATAAGAAGGCCGTAGCCGCTGACTTAAAGGCCATCTATGGCGCTGATACGCATGAGATAGCAGAGGCCAATCTTGAATCCTTCGACGCAACATGGGGCGATAAGTACCCACATGTGGTCAAGTCTTGGCGCAATAACTGGGAAGGCTTAAAAGTGTTCTTTGGTTACCCTAAAGACATCAGAAAAGCGATTTATACCACCAATGCGATAGAGTCTCTAAACAGTGTGATTCGAACGGCGGTGAATAAGCGTAAGGTGTTCCTATCTGATCAGGCGGCATTTAAAGTGGTGTACTTAGCAACCCAGCAGGCATCTAAAAAGTGGTCGATGCCCATTCGTAACTGGACGTCTGCCCTTAATCGCTTTATGATTATGTTTGATGACCGTATCAGTAAGCATTTAATCTAAACGGCAGTTACACAGAATCTGGGATGATCTCAAGAATATACTTAGCTTTCAACATACTATCATTACTACAGTAAAGAGGAATCTATTCTTTCTAATGATTCAATTATTTCTTTTACAGTAATGTGATCAAATTCTTCACGATCCTCTTCTTCATGAGTACCTTTGTTTAGATAAGCCCAATGTAAACCACCTTCATCCTTACCCAGACCAAGCAGTAAGTCGAGACTTATAATTATTTCATCTTTATTTGGAACATCTACTTTAGCTTTTTTAATTTTAGAACATATATTTGCAGCTAATGCGTTTAAATCCCAAGGTGCTTTAGGGTTTCGTCTAACGACACTGATAGCCGGATCCCTTATATGACAATTGTTGCTGTAGTGCCACCATGCTTTGTCACATAAGTATTCCAAAGCACGACGCGATGACATTAAGGCATCCTTATACTCACCATTAAAGTATAACTCCGATGCTGCTAGAATATAATTTTTAGGACGATGTTTAGAGGTGACTTGTATATGATTTTCACCTTTTTGACGTAAGAAAATATATGATTCAGTTTCTTCTGCAGCTTTTTTTCCAATAGTCTGATGTATATCTTTGAAAAACTCTTCGCCATGGCACGCTAAAATAACTTGTTTATCTTTGAAAAAACTATCTTTAAATAATGTCTCACGAATAGCCTTCCGATGTTCATCATCTATAGAATTTACAGGATCATCAAATATAATCAAAGGGCAATTATTTTTAATATTTTTTGCGAGTAAGATGGCTAAACCTAAACACCTAATATGTCCTTCGCTTAGTACATGTAATGCATCATGTTTCTTAGCAGGTGTTGTTTGGAAAGATATTAATAATTTTTCATCTTGTGCAAGTGGTAAATCTATCCTCCCGATCATCTCCTCAGGCTGATCGTATCTATTAAAGGCATTATATAATTTAGTAGTCATGTCACCCAAATCTGCAACTAAATCAATAGGTAAGTTATTCTTATAATCATTTAGAGATATAATCAATAAGTTGTAAGATTCAGCAATCAGAATATTATTAGCTATCACTTCTTTTTCTGAGTTAACATCTTCGATTAATTCAGCATTATCTTTTTCAAATTTAGCTATAAAATCATCAGCTTTTTTTAGTTGCTCATTAATATTTTCTTTATTCACTTTAAGTTTTATTATTTGATTGGATATAGCCCTTATTTTCTCTAAACCGTTGTTATTTATTCGTTTTTCTTCTAATTTCTGAGTGATCTTTGAATCTTCTAACATTTGATTCTTTATTATTCTTTCTATTAAGACTATTGGTGCATGAGCACTAGAGTTGGAATTTTCTAAGCTATGAAACCATTCAATATCTAATTCTGAAGAATTTTCCTTTAAATATTCTTTTAAAAAATCATTATCGGAATAGTTATCACAAACTGTAATAATACTATTTAACTTTACTAGTGAATCGCTAAGTGTCTTTTTTTCAAGATGTATTTCATCTTGAATTCTGGCAAGGTGCTCTAATTTTTCTAGCTCTAGAATGGCATTAGCAAAGGGATTTCTAGTCGATAAATTTATTGGAGTCTCACAAGCAGGACACTTATCAGCGCTTTCATCTTGCAATACACGTACTGATTCATACAACCTTTTATATGAAATTTGTGTTGAGTTGTCTATTAACTCCTGATTATTTATCATAATTCTAGAGTAAGCATTTCTAATTTCTCGTCGAACGCTATTCATAGAGTCTAGGTTCAGGTTAGATTTAGATGTTATAGGCTTTTGAAGCTCTGCTTCGATACGACTTATTTCCCCACTACTACCCTGTTTTCCATTAAGCTCATCATCCATCTGCAAAAAGGTATAACCGTCTTTATATGTTCTAGCTAGGCTATTCTCATCTTCTTTTATTTTTTGTAGATCAGCCAGATACTGATGTCTATTTCTAACATGAATGTCAGTTTCTCGCTCTTTAACTCTCAATTCCTCTGCTTTTTTCCCAACCAAGTCTATATATTTCTGATCAATTGCTAATGAAAAACCTTTTACAAAATCGTTAAATGCATCAAGACCAAATAAGGTTGAGGTAAGCTCTGTTTGCTTAGCTGGTAGCTGAGCTGCTATACGTGAGAAGCTATCAATACGATTTCTTTCAATAAAACAAAACTGGTAAAGCTCTTGGTCAAATTCTATTTCTATTTCTTCGTCTTGATCATTACGACCTAAAAGAATGGGACGAGTAAAGCTTTCTGTATGGGCATTTTCAAAGTATTTATCTTGATTTTTAAATCTCTTGTTATCAGCCTCAGCAACACTTCCAAGTAACCCATATTCTAATGCTTCGCAGAAACTCGTTTTCCCAGTCCCATTAGGACCGTATATAAGAACTATATTGCTATCAAGAATCAATACCTCTTCTTTAGCAAAACCCCGAAATGGACCCACTTCTACAGAAACTATTCTCTTTATAAGTGGATTAGCTTTAGAACTACCTTTTGGTGATTGTGAGATTTCATCGGATAACTGATTCCAGCTTGTAACTGTTAGCTCTACTATTTTTCTTACTCGCTGACCTTGATGCGTGCCCAATAACGCCAACTCATCAAAATTAGCGAGAATTAAATTAGCCATCTTTGATACATTTGGCGCTGCAGTTAGTTTTATAGTGTTCATAAAGCGTAAGTATTCGTTTTTAAGCATAATTTCCCTCTTAATCAGAATCATCCTGATTTAAACTTATATGCAAATGATTACATAATAAAAGTAGTTCTAGCAGCAAATAAAACATTAATATCCTGAAGGTTTTAACAGTCGGTGTCAGCAGACACCTTTAAAAAATCAACCCTAATATTCTCCATGTTCAAAAATTTATTTATCATTTTAGTTTTCATTAGCTTGATTGTTGATAACCAAGCTTTGAAATAGCACTCTAGACATTAGTATAAAAACGACATAAGTTTCAATTGTTAAAAACCGTATAATTATAACTAAACCACTCTATTCTTCTTAAAGTTCTCAGCCTGCTCAAATATCTCTTTATAGACCTCTTTTGAATCAACAGGTGGATAATCCCATTCATCAAGCAATATCATCAAATCAAACTGTAGTTCCGCTTTGATATCATCGCGCTTATTCCAGTCAATATACTTAGCTTTATCATCGATGAGCTTTTTAACCTCTTTGGACAGCTCAACCAGCTTATCTTCTGGATAAGTAAAATCGTATTTATGCGCCAGTGACAGCAGAATGTCGTAAAACGCTTTTTCTTCAAAGTCGATACCCATTTCACCAAACGATGCCATCTCAACCCGTAGCTCGTTATATAGCTTGATGATCTCATCAGAGAAATCACCAATGACTTCAGCGCGTAGTATGTCTTGCTCGTCACGGTCGTTATACTTCTCAACGAGCGCATTCATTTTCTTACTGAAATCAACACCCTTTACCTTGTTGGTCTTTTTCAGCTCACCAATGGCTTTAGCCAGTAGTTGTTGTAGTAGCTCTAGCTTGGTATTCGGCTGTTTAATCACTTCAAGCTTGGCCAGGTAGTCTTCATCGAAGATATCGATCTCACCGTCGGTGTTATCACCCAGCTTAAAGATCTCTTCAACGCCATCACTCATCAGTGCGTCTTTCACTAGGTCACGTACCTTTTGGTTCATCTGCTCGACGTCAGGTGCGCCGCCAGTAGTGATTTTAAAGATGATGGTACGAATGGCTAGGTAGTAATGAATCTTGTCTTTATAAGTCTTGGTGAGCGCTTCACTGCCCACGCAAATATCATAAGCAGACTTCAAACGCTTGGCCAAATCCATAAAACGCTTTTCTAGCTTCTTAGATTGCAACGCAAAGTCAGCCGCTGCATTCAAGCAATTGAGCTGCTTTAATGGCGTGCCGTTAAAGTAAAGACTAGAGTCAAACTTATGATAGACGGTATCTAGTAGATCCAAATGGTCTTTGACCACCACGACTGACTTTTGAATATCGTCTAGGTTTTGAACCTGACCGCCTGTGTAATACGAGAGCGCCAGATTCATCTGCTTTTTGATGCCGATATAATCAACCACCAAGCCGCTTTCTTTGCCTTCAAACTTACGATTGACCCGTGAGATGGTCTGAATCAGGCTATGCTTTTGTAGGGGTTTATCTATATAGATGGTATCTAGAAACGGTACATCAAAGCCTGTGAGCCACATATCAACGACGATGGCGATCTTAAAGTTAGACTTGCTATTTTTAAACTGACGATCTAGCTCTTTGCGGTAGTCTTTGTTACCCAGATTGTCCCACATGCCTTTTTCATCATCTTTGTTACGAGTTATGATCATCTTGACGCGCTCCATGGGCATGACATTTTTCTTGTCGCTCTCTGACAAGGTTGAGCCTTCCTCGCATGCTCGCACTTCATTCCATTCAGGACGCAGCGCTATGATGTCTTTATAGAGCTGATAGGCAGCTTCACGGCTGCTACAGACAAACATTGCCTTGCCTTTTTGCGTCGTACCCTCTTCTACTCGCGCCTCATAATGCTGAACAAAGTCTTCAGCAATGGCTCTTATGCGATCAGGGTCACCAAGAATGGTGGACATACTCGCCATGGCTTTTTTGCTTTTCTCTATCTGATACTCATTGGTGCCAGCGTCAGCACTTTCTTGATAGTATTTCTCTACTTCATCAAGCTGCTTACTATCGAGTAGTACTTTGGCAGCACGGCCTTCATAGACGATACGTACCGTGATTTCATCGAATACCGACTCAACCATGGTATAGCTATCAATGACTGGACCGAAGACATCAAGGGTGGCATCAATTGGTGTACCTGTGAAGCCGACGTAAGTAGCATTGGGTAATGAATCATGTAGGTACTTAGCGAAGCCGTAGCTCTTTTTGACACCGTCTTCGGTGACGGTAATTTTTTGCTGTAGATTGATTTGGCTACGGTGCGCTTCATCTGAGATACAGATGACGTTGGTACGCTCGGTCAGTAGGGCTAAGTCTTCGGTAAACTTATGAATGGTGGTCAAGAACACACCGCCACTTCTGCGACCTTTTAACTGTTCGCGCAGATGCGCTCTACTTTCGACACTGATGATATTGTCATCGCCGATATAGGTCTTAGCATTGGTAAAGGTTTCAGACAGCTGACCGTCTAAATCGGTGCGATCAGTGATTAAGATAATGGTTGGACTGCCAAGCTCAACGTCGCGCATCAGCAGACGTGCTAGAAACAGCATGGTAAAACTCTTACCACAGCCAGTGGCGCCAAAGTACGTACCACCTTTACCGTCACGTAAGCCATTATCGTCAATTAAGTTGCCATGACTATCGAGCTGCTTCATGTGCTGCTTAATATTGTCGTATAGCTTGGTGGCAGCATAATACTGCGGATAACGACAAACGATTTTTTCTTCCTTGCTTGATTTATCAGGTACATAAATAAAATTGCGAATAACATCAAGCAAACGAGCTTTATCAAATAAGCCGCTCATCATGGTCAGTAAGGAATGGATACCGTCTTTCTCTAACTTCTCATCGCCTGTCACTTTGCGCCAAGAGTAGTAGAACTCATAAGGCGCAAAGAACGATCCCATCTTTGAGTTGACCCCATCGCTAATGATACATAGGGCATTGTATTTAAACAGCTCTGGAATATCGCGCTTATAGCGAGTGGTCAGCTGGGTATAGGCATCAAACATAGTGGCATCTTCGCGGATGCTGCTCTTAAACTCAAACACCACCAGTGGTAGGCCATTGATATAAAGAATGCCATCAGGAATACGCCACTCAAAGCCTTGTATCTCCATTTGATTGACGATGCGGTAGCGATTGTTATCGAGTGCTTCATAATCAATGAGCTGGATGTATAAGTCTTTTTGGGTATAGTCCTCACGCTTCAAGAAAAACCCATCAGCGACAAACTTCATAATGGCTTTGTTGGTATCGTAAAGGTCGGAGGCAGGAAGGTATTCAAGCTTATGAATGATAGAATCAATCTCATACTCTGTAATCAAGTCATCTTTATAACGGGTCGCTAGAAACTGTCGAAGATCAGACTTAATCAGCACATCGTCAAGATTACGGTCGAGTGCTTCACCTAGCGTATGTGGATAGCCCTCAGCAGATAGTAGCTCGATAATGGCTTGTTCAAGCCTGTCTTCGGTGAATTTCAACTATAAGTCCTTTTTTAGATAAATAGAGCATCTTTCAATAACATTAGTAATCGCTTACGGCAATGTGAACCCTACAAAGCTGCAAAGCTGGATGTCGTCTCATAAACTTTTTTTACTGGATTGAACTTCATAACGAAGCTTTTATTAACGAAGTTAGGACGCTCAGGATCATCAGGAGGTATGCCTTTATAAGTCAATATAATGGGATAATAAGCAGCGTTTTCAGGCATTACTTTAACGATCCCTTCATAATTATAATATAAAGGGGAATCTTCATCGTCTTGACCGTCATTATCTGAACCAGCATCACCCAAAGCATAAACATTAATAAAATCATTCTCAGGCAGGTGTAGTACTGTCCACCAACTGTTCGTTTCGCCAAGAGTCATATAACCGCTCTTAAAAACACTGCCTACTAAGTTTGTCCCTAACAGCTGTATAGTTTTTTGAATGTCATTGTCCTGAAGGTTCATTGTGCCCCATCTGTCATAAAAAGCTACGCTCTCCGGTGTTCTGCTTATCAATTGAAACTGTCCATTATTTAGTCTTTTAAAACTATATAAATCTGCCTTTGAGCCGCAAGATTCACAGTATTCAGATGATTCATCATAAACGATAACCTTTTCAATGGTCACTAAATAACGTGGTTCACCTTTTGCGTTATCATAAAGTCCCATAGGATGCATTAAAGCAACTATTCTTGCTCCATTGCTGTCAACTTGACCTAAACCGATATTTGGCATCGATTCAATATATTCATCATTGACGGAGGTAGGTCTCATCTGACCACTATAAAACTGACGCATGACTTCTTTAAAGCTTAAGTCTTTGATTTTTACCTGAGCCATTTGGCTGACAGAAAAAGCGGGAGCGGCAGCTATTGCAGGAGTCGCAGATAGAACGCTTAGGCTGAGCGCCAAACTAAGTAAAAGCTTTTTCATGCTAAACTCCATTAATTACTATATTTTTGAGAGAAATATTTACTGTCAAAAGCTATATTATTTCATCCACAAGTCTGGCAGCATCTGGGATACACAACTCCCCTGACATTAACTTAGACAAGAGGGTATCGCGGAGTTTGGCTAATTCAATAGTCTGTAATGAACGAAGATTATTTGCGAGATACATTGGTTTTGCTAATTCCGAAAACTCTTCCATTAATCTTGATGAAGGTATTGCTACTGACCAGCTCATAATGGCTGCTTTATCACCGCGTGGCATCTTGGTTCCTTTTGATGTTGCAGTCATATAGTCAAAAAAGGAATCCTGATAAAGAAGATTAAATAAATATTCATTAGCTACAGAGTTATGAGCTTGAAAGCTCAAGACATCATTTGACCGACCACCGCTGAAACTAGCAAGCCATATTTTTTTGAAATATGGACGTATATTAGAGATTAAGGTTTGTCCTACAGAAAACTTTGGAACTTGATTGGTACTCGCGATATTCGCTGCATGAGAAATTCCTGACTTCTCTTTATTCATATTTTCAGTAGAAACATAGTTTTCTAAAGTGAGTTCTGATGTATTTATTTTGCCTTTTCCGTACGAGCAAATATCAGCAAGTATTCCATTTTCCCACCCCTTCGGAATCCAACCCATTTCTTCCGCAAACTCAAACGCATCAGGGAATAAGTCCTGAATATCTGAATTGTCTTTTTTCTCAATCTTCTTACGCTGTTCAGCACGTTCGATAAATTCATCAGGAATAGCATTACCAGCCGCCAGCGCATTATCAATCAACGGATCAAAATCAACAAACCAACTTTTAAACAATGCCTGTGCCATCGCTTCTAGCGTTTCATTCATTTGGCGGTTTAGCTCGATTTTGTCGTCTAAAGAACCAAGAATATGGGCAATTGCTTTTTGAGTATCCAAACTTGGTATGTTCAAAGGAACGCGCTTGAGTATTCCTGTATTAAGATTAGGCATAGTAGCGCCAACAGCGTGTCTGATTATCCATTCTTGATTTATAGGCGAACTTAAGTGATAGGTCAAGAAACGAGCATCTATGCTATTACCAGGTCTTACAAGTAAGCATCCAGTACCACAAAACATCCCTTCTTCAAGTTCAGTAATCAACGCTTTTCTAGTTACGTCACCTCGGCGACTGTATACGATATCGTTCTTTTTCACTAAATGCTTTGATAGTCTTTCTGCATCTTCTTTAGTTATTCTAGCTATACCAGATAAATCTATTTTATTATTGATAATATTAAGAGGCATAATTACTGGAATCCCCTCATCAACATAATCAGAGGCATGCAATTGGCTACCAAATGGTCCTGTCTGAATTATTCCATTGCCCAGCTTTACTATTTCTCCAAGAGTTGTTTTTACCCAATCACTCGCCATAACCCAATACCTCCAAGTTCTGACGAATGGTCGCATCTAGCTTTTCGGACTCTTGCATCTGTGCATATAGCGTTTGGCTTAGCTCCAGCATCTTAGTCTCAAACGGAATGCCATCATCTTCGATAGCTGCCGCCCCAACATAACGCCCAGGCGTCAGCACATAGTCATTGGCTTTGATATCGTCTAGACTGGCGGATTTACAATAGCCTGCTTCATCTGCGTAGGCTTCATAGCCGCCCGCTTCTTTCTCACCGCGCCATGCATGATAAGTCTTGGCAATCGCTTCGATATCATCAGTAGAAAACTCTTTATGCGTACGGTCAATCATCGCACCGATATTACGGGCATCAATGAACAGCGTCTCACCGCTACGGTTACGCAACCCCTTTGCCTTACTATCAGCTGACGTAGCTTGTTTGTCTTTACTGATAAACCATAAACACACCGGAATCTGCGTGGTATAAAACAGCTGACCCGGTAGCGCAATCATACAATCGACCAGATCGTTTTTGATGATTTGCTCGCGTATCTCACCCTCACCACTGGTGGTGGTAGACATCGAACCATTGGCAAGTACAAAACCAGCAGTTCCATGCTCAGAGAGCTTGGATATCATGTGCAATATCCATGCATAGTTGGCATTGCCCGTAGGCGGTGTCGGATACCCTGCCCAGCGTGGGTCATCGACCAGCTCATCAGAGGCGCGCCAATCCTTTTGGTTAAAAGGTGGGTTTGCCATGATGAAATCGGCTTTTAGGTCTTCGTGCTGATCTTTAAAGAAAGTATCGGCAGCCACATCACCCAAGTTGCTAGAGATACCACGAATGGCAAGGTTCATCTTAGCGAGCTTGTAGGTCGTGCTGGTGTACTCTTGCCCATAGATAGACACATCTTTGGTATTGCCGTGGTGACTCTCGATGAATTTGATGGACTGGACGAACATACCGCCCGAGCCGCAGCACGGATCGTAGATTTTGCCTTGATATGGCTCAACCATTTCTGCAATCAGATTGACCACAGACTTAGGCGTATAGAACTCACCACCGCCTTTACCTTCAGTTGCAGCAAACTTACCCAAGAAATACTCGTACACGCGCCCTACCGTGTCTTCTTCTGGATTACCGATAGTGTCGATGTTATTGACCACATCAATCAAGGCGGCAAGCTTACTGGCCGTTAAGCCTAGACGTGAGAAGTAGTTGTCAGGCAATGCGCCTTTCAATGATTGGTTGGTCTTTTCGATGGTACTGAGCGCCGTGTCGATTTTAAGCGCGATGTCTTCTTGCTTAGCATTCTGCTGGATAAAACTCCAACGGCTCTCCTCTGGCAAGTAGAACACGTTATCTTTGGTATAAGCTTGCACCATGTTGATATGCTTTTCATAGCCTGTATCGATCAGTTTTTGGCGCTGCTGCTCGAAAGTATCACTGATGAATTTTAAGAAAATTAGGCTAAGGACGATGTGCTTATATTCTGATGATTCGACGCTACCTCGTAGCTTGTTGGCAGCATCCCAAAGGGCTTCTTCAAAATTGCCATTGTCTGTTTTATCTTTTTTGTTCGCAGGTGTTTTAGCCATGTTTCTTTAATCTCTATTTGTGATACTTTTAATTTGTATGATGAATTGTGTTTAATTTTCATATGCAATACAGATATGATTCCGACTACCTTTACGATGTAGCCATCACTTTATAATGTTGAAAACAGCATCATTAATTTTGTTTGGTATTATACTATCATAAGAATGCTTGAACTCTATGATATACAAAGCGTCATTCCATCTTTGACTTAGACAGTTTTGATTATACTCATCGAGATATGCAAACTGATGTAAAGATACTTTTTTGCAGAAAAGTGATTAACTTGCTATGAAAAGTCTATTATTGGACTATAACGCAATGTTTAAAACCAACTATGGCGTAGACAGCAAATCCTTCCAAAATTACTACCGCGACCTTGCAGGGCGCGTCATTAATCAAGAAGTGGACTTACTGGTTGTCGTTGGCATGTTCTTGACGGGTTTTGATGCTACCAAGACATTTGGCCACATTGTGACCTTTCGAGACTTAGAAAAAGCGACCATTGACGCCATCACCTTGTTTGGTGATAGAAACACTAAAAACGTGGTGCTAGAGAAGAGCTATAAAGAATACTTAGAAGGTTTTACTGATATCGCCACAGGCAAAGCACGACGCGGTTATTTGGAAGTGGTCAAAGAGCTGCAACAACGCTTCCCTAACCCTGATGAGATTGTGAAAGAGTCTGATAAGAAGGACTTTGCTAAGTTATTCGGGGAGTATTTACGTGTCGAGAATATATTACAAAACTATGATGAGTTTGCAAGCCTAAAAGCACTGCAAGACTTGGATGTGACCGATGCTGACGCTGTTGAGACGTTTAAAGATGAGCATTACCTAAACGATGATGACTTAGCCGCTATGCAAGCTATTAGAGTGCCTGCTGAACGTACCGTACAAGATTACCGTTCTACCTATAACGATTACGTGATTGGTTACGTCGTGAAAAAGCAGCTGACCAGCAAGGAGAGTCTTCGATTGATTGGGACGACGTGGTTTTCGAGATAGATCTGCTCAAATCACAGGAAATTAATCTTGATTACATACTCGGATTAATTTTTGAGCATAATAAAAACACCAAGGACAAGTCTGCCCTAGTTGAGGAAGTACGTCCTTTGATTCGGGCAAGCCTTGGCAACCGTGCCAAAGAGAGCCTAGTAGTCGATTTCATCAATCAAACCAACTTAGATAGCATCCCTGATAAATCCAGCATTATCGATGCTTTCTTTAGCTATGCTCAGGTAGAGCAGCAACGTGAAGTGAAAGACATGATTGCCGCTGAAAACCTGAATGAAGATGCTGCTAAGCGTTATATCACCGCTTCTTTAAAGCGTGAGTACGCCAGTGAGAACGGCACAGAGTTAAATGCTATTTTGCCCAAACTGAGTCCACTGAATCCGCAGTACTTAACCAAGAAGCAAAGTGTTTTGCAGAAAATTGCGGCTTTCGTTGAGAAGTTTAAAGGCGTGGGTGGGAAATTTTGAGTAATCTATAAAGCAAAGAGGCTGTTTGACACACGTCAATCAGCCTCTAATATAATCAGGGCGGTTCATATCTTGAGTACTAGATTTATTCGTGGAAATATATTCCGTATTTTGAAGAACATATTACTAATAATATTAAACCAAATATGTATATTTTTAATTGCTATTACAGCCTAAATCACTCACTAACTTAGTATCTTTACTCTTAATTGCTTCTAAGCAAGCAGCATATTTCTGTTTTACGAGTTCTAATTTAATCGTCTGTTCTAAGGCGGAAATTTCGTTCTGATTGGTAGTTGAAGATCTGCTATATACTGAACCAACTGCAGTAAATACTGATGTTATAATTGCAGACGGAATTTTTGCTACTGCTAAAGCTTCACCATCTACATCTTGCTTATATTTTGTTGGAATACCCTTTTCAAAAGTAAATTCTGCGCTATTATTGGCAAAAAATGATTTAGATATTGGAAGAAATGATGTTGTGGAATACGATGGTGAAAATACTATCGATGAAAAATTTAGATCCCCAATCGTACTACCACTATTTATCGTTACTCTATAAGGTTCGTCTTGTCGATAAAATATGCCAGAACTAGATACTTCCACCTCCTCGGTATTTTCTACCCCTTTATTCTCCGGCCCTTCTTTTTTAATAGTTACTGAAAGACCACATGGGTTATATTCACCTTCCGATTTATATATAAAAACATGTTCTGTATCAGTATTACAGCCGATCGGCGGAAACAAACCAGACCCTAAAGGCGGTTTGGTAAAATTACCATAACTAGTTGCTAGATTACTGAATATATCTGTAACGTTACTAGTAGTCTTTGATGTGACAGTGGTTAATAATCCGCTTTCAGTTATCGATATATCTGAAAGGTTTTTACCCATTATATTTTTATTGTGGTTTAGCACATATCTTTTTGATAAATCAGGATATGATGGTGTCGTTTCAAGCGCAACCTTAGTTATATTACTAGCTTCTATAGTAACTTTAACTACAATATCTTTTTTAGGCATGTAATAAGACAAGCCGTGAACATGACTCGAATTTTTATTTTCAAAAGAGGTTATGCTCGCACAGGAAGTTATACACAAAGTAGCAATGACTATTAATATTTTCATCTAGTTATCTCCCATATATTGTATAGTGCTTCTTACCTGATTTATCTCTGCATTACATCCTATTGTTTATTATTTAGACACAAACTATATTACGCTTAATTTTTAATTCTTTATACTAATAAGAAGTCAAACCACCTCAGCGTTTTGGACGTTCATCACTTACATCTACTTTAGATTCTTGCCGTTTCAGCGCTAAATATTGCTGATGCTGTTCGTTAGACCTCTCATTTGTGCCGTTTTACAGAATTCTTAGTTTGACAATAGATAAATCCTAAACTGGTATAAAGTAGTGTAAGACTTATAAGGAAGCGTGTACTGATCAATATTTTCTATCTCAACTTATATGTCTTGCTCTTTATAGTCATCAATATCAATATCTGTATATTCATTATTAGAAGTATACCTCAAGAAAACCAAATATTTCACCCTTCAAACCTATTAATAGACCACTTAAAACAATCTACCGTTTCACTATACCTAAAGCATAAAAGCTTTAAATGATAATCTATCTATCATTAGACTTTTTTGTATTATTAAATGATAGTAATATCTTGCTATTATTAATGAACATTAATTATTAAGTCTAAGTAATAGAGGTGGCGTTATGACCGTTCGTATTTATGTGAGAGCCAGCACTAAGGATCAAGACGCTACCAGAGCATTAGCTGAGTTAGTAGCTTTCAGTACAAGTTATGATGATAACTATATTGAATATGTTGAGCATTTCAGTGGTACGAAGCTCGATAGACCAGCTTTAGCCAAGCTGCTAAAGGATGCTGAAAAAGGCGATATTCTACTAGTTGAAAGCGTGGATAGATTAAGCCGGCTATCTCAAGATGATTTTGCAATTCTAAAGCAGCGTATCAAAGACAAAGGCTTACGATTGGTGGTGGCTGATCTACCAACCACGTATACGGTGAGTGGTGGCATGACAGGTGATATCCTAACAGTGATTAACCATATGTTGATCGACTTATTAGCAACGATGGCAAAACTTGATAACGACAAGCGTAGAGAGCGTATTAAGCAGGGACTGGCTAACAGTGGCTATAAGCCCACTGGTAAGAAGCCTAATACAACGAAACACAATCGTATTAGAGAATTAGACAGTCAAGCCAATATGACAAAAGAGGAAATCGCTAAGGCGGTTGGTGTTGGGGTAGCTACCGTTTATCGTGTATTAAAGCAGGACTAATAGCTGAGGTATTTTAAATATTAGCTCATCATTATTATTATGAGTGCTATATTTTATTTTCGTTCATAAATAGCTGATATATAAGGTTTTACACGCGAGGTAAGAAATATTTATTTATAGAGACACCAACTTTTTTACTATGTGGACGTGTTAAAACACAGTATCTTATGGTTGGGATGTTTGCCGCATAGGCTTTAAGCTCACTAATGATAAAGCTAGAAAAACTGGGCAGAAATACTTTAGAATAGTAAACATTTTACCAGTCCTCTTGTATGAATCAATCTTACTACGAGAGAAGTAACATAAGGTCGCTTATAACCTTATTTTCTTCATTTTAAGAGATTAAGGTGCTCTATGTCAGACCCAAATAGAGAAGAGTTTAAAGGCACAGCCTGGCATAAAAAAGATAATGGCTTATTTGTGCCAGAAACTTATAGCCTTGATGAAAAAGCCGAGGTCACAAAGAAGACACTAAGGGAGCAGGTTAAATGGGTGCTGGACAACATAAGCCTTGTTTTATTGTTGCCATCTTTTTTAGGAGCTTTATGGCAGATCTTAGAATTATCAAGTATAAATGTTGCTTATATTAGGTTTTTTTCTGTCACTCAAATACCAGTTGACGGCATACTTATACTGTTTTTAATCGTTCTGATAATTGTTATGGGGAAGGCAGTAATAGGTTTGTTAAAAAGTGCTTTTGAAAACAAAGTCAAAGGGCTTGAAGATGAAGAATTTGTTAAAAAGCTTAGAAAAAACTTAAATTTTCACATAAAAAAGATGCTTATCGTCATACCTATAATGCTAGTTCTTATTATTTATTTAATTAGTGAGCTATTTGCAGGTATGTTCCCCACATCCCCTATTGTTACCATTTTACTTGTAAGTTTTTTTATTTCGGGCTTTATGTTTTATGTACTTGACGCTGTTATGCTGATTGGATTGAAGTACGCTCAAGATGGTATTAATTCGGATAATATTAAAGACCGTATGGGCACCCTTGTAGATAAATATAGAAAGCCTATTTACTGGTCAATATTAGCAGGCATAGCAATAGCCATCTTTATTTGTTATCTGTTAATCAAAGCATTTAGTGCAAGCTTTATATTGCCTGCTGATTTATATAACACTAAAACCTTAGAGGCAGTAATATATAACGATTTTAAAACCAAGAACTACGAGATAGAGTATTTTAATGACAAATACATCTTTGTTAAATTATGTGCCATCAAGGAATGCAATCATAGATTAGATAAAGAGATCATTATATATCCTACCGAAAAGGTCTTATTTAAAACTACCTATGGCAAAGTATGGACTGGATATTTTACAACCTACAAACCTGTTAATAGCCCAGATACTCCTTAATTGGGCTGTTCAATTTAAATATGTAAAGCAAACCACGCTCTATGCAAGGATGTCTACCTTGATAATTAAGCTATTATAAATATCATCGTTGCGATGATGATTCGACTATAAGAGAATCGGCTGATATACCATAGCTTGAAAAGTAATCGATATTTTTCTTGACTCTATTTAGGCTAACAGAATACCTAAAACATTCCGTATCAAAGGATACTGATGCTCAAAATAATTTTGAGTATTTGAGTATTTGAGTATTTGAGTATTTGAGTATTTGAGTATTTGAGTATTTGAGTATCACATCGCTTCTTTGGCTATGATAGTTATCAGCTATATTAGTTTTGTAAGTACTAGTGTCGCCCCTGATCCATTTTCTATATAGAACACAGCAGCTTTAAGGCCATGATCAGTAGCAAACTGTATGAGCTTGTTCTTGGCACATTTGGCATTTTGCTCTTTGGTTGACGCTCTAAGTAAGATACGCTCTGATAAACATAAACACCTAAAATAGTCTGTTATAAGTAGTTCCACTACACCAGTCTATTTTAGGTGGTCTATTAATCGGTTTTTGATGCCTTTTAAATGGTTCCGCTGGGATATACCCTACGATAACAGGAAAGCCATCGCGGATGACAAAACCTGTTTAGCTTTTAAACAAGACGGGTTTGTCGATAGTATGTAAGATAAGTTCGAAAAGTAACTAGAGTGTGAGACTATTCATATTGGGTCTGAATCAAAGTTTTATTGTGATTAATTTCTGCTCAATGTTATTCATTTGTCGCCATGATGAGTGATGGCGGCTTGTAATTTAGTTAGGAAAAATAATCTTGAGTAATAATATACGTTTGTAGCATTTGTAGCAGAGCTTGTTCTAGGCTTCTTTACTTACGCTTTTTTGTAGATTCTTTTTTAGTAAATGATCAAATATGAACGGGCCAAATGGTAAGAGTGATCCGAGTACGCCCGCAGGTATTGCCCAACGAGGAATTTTTACTTTGATAGCTGTGCCTACAAGTACTACGATATAGACAATGAATAGTACACCGTGCGCCATACCGATATATTTCACACCTTCTGGAATGTCCATCATATATTTTAGTGGCATGGCGATGAAGAGCAATAATAAGAAAGAGGTGCCTTCTAGGTAGCCTATAAGGGTAAGACTTTTTAACGCGGTCTCTTGTTTTTTTCTAAGGCTGTGAATTTTTTCAATAGTTGGCTGAGCCTGTGACACTATATTTTCCTTTTGTTATTATCAATAAAGAATTTATGGATTATTCAATGTCTCTATAATAATGGCTCTACGCAGAGCTTTTAAGTATTGGGTTTTAAGACCTAAAATGAGTGAGTACCTATACCAGTCATACATTACCTTCCAGTTCACATTTTATAAACATACTCAAGTATAAAAAGTATTTTTCCGTATAGAGTGACTACGACGCTAGTTCATTTTGTTTGTGATAATCGGCATCAATGTGCTTATTTATTACGCTTACTTTCTAAAAATATCATGTCAATTATAATCAATGCGACACCGACACAGACACCTATATCTGCAACATTGAAAATAGGATAATTCCAGACATCAGCATAATGCACATGGATAAAGTCAACCACTTTACCAATTCTTAAACGATCGATTAAGTTGCCAATCGCACCACCGAGCATTAAGGCTAACCCCATGGACAATAGCTTGGCTGCACGTGGCGCTTTGATTAAATAAACCGTTAAAAAGATAGCCATTATAAAAGCTAAGCCTGAGAAAAACCATTTCTGCCAACCGCCAGCGTCGGCTAAAAAGCTAAATGCTGCCCCATAGTTATAAGCGAGTGTCCAGTTGAGAAATGGTTCAATGACCGGTACGGGGTCATTGAACGCTAATTTGGTTTGGGCCAACCACTTAGTCCATTGATCAAGTATTAATACCATTATCGCCAACAAATACCAGATAAAAGCGCGACTGCCATTGGCAACCATTTTTGGCATTTTATTCAACTTACCTTTAGGTGTTATCGAGTTGCCTGAAGTTACGTACATAGCTTTAGGCGTATGATTCATGGTTTTAGAGTCAATTGATTGATGAGTACTACTCACAGCTATAGGTACTTTATTGTCAGCAATATTAGTACTAGCCGATTCAACGCTATTCAATTTAGTACTATCTAATCTGTCGGTAGATTCAGTCATAGTTGTTTTCTTTATCTGTGTTTATACAATGAACAATGTTAAACGTATATGTTTTTAGTATACGACTATTAATAGCGCCACTTTTAAAAACTGCTCCACTTACCGCTCTGGTATTATGAAACTTACGGTAATAATTTTTTATTAGGGAATCTGTTGATTGATTTCAACATTAACCTGAGTCTGTTCAGCACTAATCACTATCGGATTACCCGATAAGTCGCCTGACTCTGCTATGGCATTACCGCTATGACTAATACGAGCAACGACTGCTAACTGAGTTTTGTCACTACGAGCTGAATTTAACGTGCGATCTGGCATCATCGCATCAAGATTGCTTAAGCGGATACTGGCCTCACCTTGCTCAATAACACTAATGGGTAAACGTTTGGCGGCAAACGGTGGACCTCCTTTAACGTCACGTATCGCAACAAACAACACATCATCAGCTTTCACTAACGGTAATAAATTAGCGTTAATTTTCACTGTCACGTCAATACCTTCTAGCGCTTGCTTTTCTTGCGTGCTAACGTAGTTACTCAACTCATCTAAGCTTGCTAAAGCTTTAGTATGATCACCTGGTTTGGCCACAATGCTGCCTTGTAAGCGTTTAATCCAACCTTGCGCTTGGGCAAAGTTACTACTACGAGTCTCACCCATTGCCATGAGCATCTGAGCCCGTTCATGCTGCGGATTTTTAGCTAATATAGCTTGTAATACACGGCGAATATTAGCGTCTAACTGACCTTCATTAACAAAAAAGCTAGTCTGAGCATAAGTGGTGGCGATTTCTTCATTTTCAGGAGCTAAACGATAGGCACGAGATAAGGCTTCCAGCGCAGAATCAGTTGCCTCCATAGATAAGAAAAGCTCGGATAGGCGCATCCAGCGATTAGGATCATCAGCATTACGATGAACATTGGTTTGCATGGCGCTAATCAGTTGACGACCATCTTCAAACGCCCATGATGGCGGCTTGTCAATTTTAGCTGTCAATAGGTCGTCAGCCACTTGTCCTACTTTGTCCTCAGCTGTCCACAAATCAAACACGGGCGTACGATTGCCTATTAGTAAATACGCCATTGCAGCCAATATTGGGATCCAAGCTGCGACAATTAAACGGCTTTTGACATCAGGGGTGACCATAGGTGTTATCTGACGCTGCGCATCTAATAGCTGACGCTCCAGTTCCAGCTTTTGATTTTGATAATGGCTATTATTAATAGTACCGCTGTCTTTATCTGTTTGTAGCTCAGCTAAACGTTCGCGAAATACTGCAACATTAATATCTAGCAGTTGATTGTCTATTGGTTTGGACTGCAAACGCGGTGCTCGTAGCCATGGCATAATAGCAATCAGCGCAAATATAAGAGCAATCAGCAAGCTTAGAGTTACAAATAAGCCAAAAGTAGAAAATAGAGTCATTTTTTGTCCTCTAGGCTAGTAATGTCGTGGTCGACACTCTCAGCTTGCGATAATAGACGATCAAGCTCAGCCTTTTCCGTAGAGGTCAAGGCAGCAGTACTGTTCACTGTGACGCCGCTTTGACCACGGGCAACAACTTGGCGACGCTTACTTTGCCAAAACCAACCAATGATTAAGACGAGCAATAATAGTGGTGGAAAAAACCATAGGATCCATGTTGATGGTCGCATAGGCGGCTTGTAGCTAATAAAGTCACCGTAGCGCTCTTGCATATAGACGCGTATTTCAGCATCACTACGTCTATCTTTAATTAAATCATAGACTTTTTGCTTTAGATCCTGTGCAATCGGTGCATCAGAGGCTGCAAGGTTTTGATTTTGGCATTTTGGGCAGCGAAACTCTTCTATTAATCCACGATACTGAGCTTCTTGCTGTGGTGAGTCAAAATCGTATACGTCAATAGCTGCGTTTGCCGTCATGTTAAGCAGACACGCTAGTATTAAGCTTGCTATTTTTAAAACTATATTGGGTTTTAGTTGAGGAGCTCTTATTCGAGTAACGTTCATTTGCACATCTCCTCAACCTGAATGAGATCAGGACTATCGTTGTTCTTATTAGCCTTATTAAGTACTGTCAGGCACGGCTTAACACGCTGTTGCCAATTGGCTTCATTAATCTCACCAACAATATGCTGACGAATGATGCCATCTCCATCCACAACAAAGGTTTCGGGCGCACCAGTTATGCCTAAGTCTAGAGCAAACTGACCCAATGAATCCTGAATAGACATAGAAAATGGATCACCGCCTCGGTTTAAGTAACTGAGCGCATTACCAATCTCATCCTTATAATTCACACCAACGATATCAACGCCGCGCTCTTCTAGTTGCATTAAAAACGGATGCTCAATAACGCAAGTTGGGCACCATGAGCCCCAAACATTAAGTAAAAACGGCTTATCTGGCAAATTATCATTGGTGATAGTACGGGTAGTATCTGCTAATAACGGCAGCTCAAAGGTAGGAACCGGACGCTCAAGAGCGGTATTGGTCACAATGTCTGTTGGTTTACCTAAGCGCATGTACAATATAACTACCAAACCAAAAAAGAGGATAAGCGGAATTAAGAACCATAGCTTCGTCTGCTTTTTTTTCATTGTCTTTGGGTTACGCTGCTTACTGTTTTGGCTATCTTTTTGCTCAGGAGTATTATTCGACATAGTCATTTATTTCTCCTTTAGTGTCGACATCGTCGATGCTGAGATTGCCTGCTCAATAGCTACCTCATTGACTCCATCAGTAGCCAGATCACCAGTAACTAGCAATGGAGCTTTAACTTTTTTGATGCGGTATCGTTTATCAAGCATGCTAATTAATCCACCTAGAGCCATGATAATTGCCCCTAACCAAATCCAGCGAATTAATGGTTTTACATAAATCCTTAATGCCCATTGGTTACTACCATCGGCAATAGGTTCGCCCAGTGCGACATAAACATCGCGCATTAGGCTAGCATCAATGGCCGCCTCAGTGGTCGGCATAGTGCTAATGATATAAGTACGCTTTTCTGGATTCAGTTTCGCCACTTCACGACCGTTTTTGGATACCACGACTTGCGCCTGCGTTGCATCAAAGTTACTACCCTTTATTTCAAAAAATTCAGTTACTTCAAAATCGTAACCTTGAACATTGACTGTATCGCCAATACCCATTGCTACGTCACGCTCAATACTCAAGCTACTAGTAAAGGCTATGCCAATGACAGCAACCAATACGCCAATATGAGCAGTCTGTTGACCCCAATAGCTCAGACGCAACTGCCGCAAACCGTTAAAAAAATTAGGCGCATTCTTAGTTTTATCTTTAAAATCAACTGCCATCCATAGCAGTACCCAAAAGCTAACGGCTAAAGTCACACCAATATTAAGCATAGACGATGGATTAACAAAGTAAGTAATAATGGCGGCTAATACTAAGCTACTAACGGCGATGACCATGCCTATACCCAGTAGTGGACGGGTGTCTTTTTTCCAGCGAATATTTGAGCCCATACCCATAGCTATTAATAACAGCCACGTTAAAGGTACAAATAATGCATTAAAATAAGGAGGGCCAACGGACACTTGTCCTAAACCAAAGGCATCAGCGATAATAGGATAGAGGGTGCCGAGCAGCACCACTAAGGTTGCAATCAAAATGATGGCGTTATTGATCACTAAAAAGGACTCACGTGAAATCAGCTGATATTGACTTTCAACGGTTAAACGCCAACCGCGAACGGCAAACATTAATAGACCACTACCGATGATAATGCCAAGAATAGCTAAGATGACCAAACCACGCGTCGGATCAGCGGCAAACGAATGCACTGAGGTAAGGACTCCAGAGCGTACCAGGAACGTGCCAAGCAAGCTTAAGGCAAAGGCGAAAATAGCCAGCATGATGGTCCATGCTTTAAACACCCCGCGCTTTTCAGTGACTGCTAATGAATGCAGCAATGCTAAGCCGACAAGCCAAGGCATAAACGAGGCGTTCTCTACCGGATCCCAAAACCACCAACCGCCCCAGCCAAGCTCGTAGTAGGCCCACCACGAGCCCAGTGCAATACCAATGGTCAAAAATCCCCAAGCCGCGAGCGCCCATGGACGTGACCAGCGTGTCCAAGCAGCATCTAAACGCCCTTCCCACAATGCCGCCATACAAAATGCAAAAGGCACTACCATACCCACATAGCCCATATATAACATGGGCGGATGAATAATCAGACCGAAATCTTGTAGGACAGGATTTAAATCAGCGCCATCGACCGCTAGATTGGGTAAGGTACGCTCAAACGGTGACGAGGTAAATATCAGCATTGTTAGCATCATTAACTGTACACCGGCCAAAATAACTAATACCCGCGCACGCATTGATAACGGCAAGCCGCGACTAAAGTATGATACCAGTGCACACCATGTGGCCATGATGGTCATCCATAGCAGCAAAGAGCCCTCGTGTCCGCCCCATGTCGCCGATAACTTATAGTACCAAGGCAACAGCGTATTGGAATGCTGCGCGACGTAACTGAGGCTAAAATCATTATAATAAAAACCTGCTATCAAAGCGCCAAATGACGTTATCATGGCGGCAAACTGTGCCCAAGCTAAGCTAGGGGCTAGTCGTTGCCAAGCAACTTGGTTACGAATAACACCAATAGTTGGCAGAATTACCTGCAATAACGCCAATACAAAAGCGGTAAGCAAGGCAAAATAGCCCAATTCTGTAATCAACATACGGTCTAACCTTATTTACTCTAATGCGGTTGCAGTTTACTGTAGCGGTGGAATTTTTATTATTAGAACCCACCCCCGAAATCTGCTGCTATCTCTAGTTTTTAATTGATTTCGAAGGGTTTTATTTAACTACTTTAGGCGGAGTTACCAGTGGAGGCGCGCCTTTAAAGCGCAGTAAACGTAACGCATTGAGAGTAACGAGCACTGTTGCTCCAGCATCAGCTAGAACCGCAATCCATAGTCCAGTAATGCCGAATACGGTCGTGATCAGAAAGACGCCTTTGAGACCTAAAGCGAAAATGACGTTCTGATGAATGTTGCGCATGGTGGCACGCGAAAGTGCAATCAGATGGGCCATGTCTGTAACACGACTTTTTAATAATGCGATATCGGCCGTCTCAATGGCCACATCGGTACCACCACCCATCGCGATGCCAACATCAGCGGTTGCTAGTGCTGGCGCATCGTTAATACCATCACCCACCATCGCTATTTTGCTGTTATTCTTCATCTCGTTAAGCAAGCGCAGTTTGTCCTCAGGCAACAGCTCAGCTTCCCATTCCACGTCTAAATTACTGGCAAGTGCTTGAGCGGTTAAGCGGTTGTCGCCTGTTAGCATAACAGAGCGCACACCCATCGCTTTAAGTTGAGCCACACCTTCATGAGCGTCGTCTCGTAACTCGTCTCTTAGTGCGACCAATCCAAGCACTTCTCGACTTTGCTCATCGAAAAGAACTGAGACGGTCTTGCCCTCATTTTGCAGCGCCTCGATTTGTGCCTGTTGCTCGGCTGAAATTGATGCCTCATCTGCGGCATAAACAGGCGAACCGATAGCTAGCGCGCGCCCAGCGATAGTTGCGTGTACCGCTTTACCCGCAGTAGCAGAAGCTTTAGAAGCCACAGGTATGACAACTTTGGCGGCTTTGGCATGACTGACAATGGCTTCAGCAAGCGGGTGACTAGAACCTGTCTCCACACTGGCAAAGAGCGCCAATACCTTATCTTTACCTTGAGAACCCTGATCCTGAGAATCCTGACCTTGAACACTTGAATACTCTTGTGTAATGTCAACAACATCGGTCACGCGTGGTTTGCCTTCAGTTAAAGTGCCTGTCTTGTCAAAAGCGACTGTCTTCACTTGGCCGATGGTTTCTAAAGCACTACCGCCCTTGATCAGCAAGCCGCGGCGCGCACCGACCGCTAGACCAGAGGCGATAGCAGCTGGTGTTGAGAGCACAAGAGCACAAGGACAAGCGATCAATAATAAGGCTAGACCTCGATATAACCAAGTTGACCAATCTCCGCCCATGGTTAACGGTGGGACGATGATAATTAGGGCGGCAATAGCCATCACAGCCGGTGTATAGTAACGACTGAATTTCTCAATAAAACGGGCAGTGGGTGCTTTGGAAGCTTGCGCTTGCTCTACCAAATCAATAATGCGCGAAATAGTGTTATCGGCGGCTGTCTTTTCTACGCGCACTTGGAGCACACCATCGATGTTAATTGACCCTGCAAATACATTGTCACCCATCGTCTTGGCAACAGGAACAGACTCTCCCGTCACGGGCGAATCATCAAGGCTGGACGCACCTTGAACAATGGAACCATCAGCAGATACCCTATCTCCAGGACGCACCAGCACAAGGTCATTCACTTGTAGTGAAGTCGCTGGAACGTTACGCTGCCCACCTTGAGCATCAAGTAAAATCGCACTTTTCGGAACCAGCGATGATAAGGCTCTGATGCCAGCGCGAGCGCGATCAGCAGCGATACTCTCAAACAGTTCACCGATTGAGAACAAAAAGACAACCGCTGCGGCCTCTTCAGCTTCACCAATGATAAGTGCGCCAAGCACGGCGACGGACATCAGCGTTTCAATTGAAAAGAATGAACCTGTTTTAGCCAGTGCTAAGGCTTTGCGTGCAAATGGAAAAACGCCTACAATCACAGCGATGGCAAACACCCATATCCCATAAGCGGGGAACAGTAGTGACAGTGCATAAGCGCTGCCCATCAAAATACCGAGACCAACAACCTGTTTGCCTTTTTGAGTTTGCCACCACCGCTTATCCTGCGGAGCCATCTGATTGTCGCTGTCAATATCAATAGCCGATACAGTTTGTTGACCAGTATTGGCAGATATACCGAACCCTAGGCTTTTGATGGTTTTTTCAATATCACTAGCCTGAGTCGGCGCATCAGGGGCCAAGCTTAGCTCTAGCGTTTCTGTAGCAAAATTTAGCTCAACATCAGAAACCCCAGGCATACGTTTCAAAGCTGTTTCAATCTTGCCGATGCAACTGGCACAGTCCATACCTTCAATATGATATTTCATAATAATTTACCCTTTGAATAATGGTATTATGAACCCTCTAGTGGCTTTAGAGTCAAGGTTGTCTATCTACAGTTTTGTAAATTTAATTTCTCTAGCGCCAGTCTTTACAGCCACTTTAATTATTTAAATCATAGAGGTTATTATGACAATCAAAATTGGTGAGCTCGCTAAACGCACAGGTGCCACAGTGGAAACCATTCGCTATTACGAAAAGGAGCACTTATTACCTGAGCCTTCTCGCAGCGCAGGGAATTATCGTTTATATAATGAAGAGCACATTGAGCGTCTACAATTTATCCTACACTGCCGTACGCTTGACATGGCTCTAGACGAAGTACGAATCTTACTTGAGTTTTGGGAGGAACCTGATAAAGACTGTGGTGATGTGAGCTCCTTACTAGATAAGCAAATTTATGCTGTAGAAATACGAATGGAAGAACTGATGCACTTAAAGCAGCACTTGACTGTTTTGCGCCAGAAATGTGCAAGTAGTGCACCAGCGGTATCATGTGGGATATTAAAGGCTCTTGCCGATAATTCTTGTCATGAGTAATGATATTAGTAGTGTTCATTTCTGACTGATCAAATCATGAAAGGTTAAATACACCCTGATGTTAAGCACAAAAAAACCCAGCAATGATATTAAGATCACTACTGGGGTTGGAGGAAATAATAACTATGTTGTGCTGACTTATCAGGTCTTATTTATCATTCATAGCAAGGTAGATATTTCGATCTGATGCGGATGCGTCATCCACGTATTTTGAATCACGCCATGTGGTATAAGCATAGACACCACTGTATGGGCTGATGCTGTTCTGACGGAAATCAGAAATCCAGTTTTCGCCATCAAAGATTTGGATATGGCCATGTGGACGCTTTGATGAGCGATCATAGACAATAACATCACCTACTTGGGTTGGCATATCATTACTGATTTTGCTAAAACCTGCTTTATCAAGCGTGCCACGAGTGGCGTACTGATAGGCTGAAGGATTGGGGGTGAACTCATAACCTGCTGATTGTAGTGCTTTACGTACGTAACGGGCACAGTATCCAGAGCTACCAGATAGAGCCACTCGTGAAGCACGAGCAGCAGCGATAGCGGGGGCTGAATTGCTATCAGGAACTGTATTGACTTGCTGCTGTTGTTTTTCAGCGTATAAGCGGCTGTTTAATGATGAAAGCCGACTCTCTTTTTGCTTAGCCTGCGCACTTAGGTTGCTAATAGCTTGACTGATTTCGTCATTACTAGAAACATAAGCACCACTGCTAGTGCTATAGATGTTTTTTGATGAACCGTAGTTTGATGCCACAGAAGTATTGGTGATGGTATTATTTGTTTGAGAGATTGTGATAGCAGCACCACTCGTTTGTGCTATGCCCATACCCAGTACTGACAAAATCAATAAAGCCTGTTTCATAAATCTAATACCTACGGTTAATTCAAAATGGTCTGTTATCAACAACAGCGCAGTCAATTAAATTTCAACAACTCAAGTATATATACGTCATAGTGACTGATACTTCTGCTGCATATTATTCATATAAAAAATGATTATTGGCGATCACAGCATCATTGAAGTCTTACGAAGCTGTTGCAAATCAAGCTGCTGGCCAAAACACAAAGCCGACTTTAGCATAGGCTGTTTAGCCTGTCATCACCCTTAAAAACCCCAAAAATACTTTTTTGATGTTGAAAAAATTGCTAATATTCCACATTTTACAATGTAAGTTTGTGTAACATATACAGAATATAGCTGACTAAATTGACAACAATTTCTACTGTTTTATAAGCAAAAAAACGTCTGAGGGTTAAATCTAAATTATAGATTTAACCCTCAGACGTTTTTTTATTGGATGAAGTAATTACCCTATATAGGGTCTAACTAATTATTAAGATAATATAATAATTTATAATATTAATATAGATGTTAATTCCCTACTGGCTTATGTAATATTACGTAATTGTTTCGATACATCCTGTATATTCTTGTATTAACCCTTAATTATTTATCTATTTTAAGGGTTAATAACCGATAAATCCGCTTACATTGTCATCAAAAGTTACAAATTCAAAGTTATTTTTGCTTTTAAAGTCGCAATAGCTAATGATTTTTTTGATGAAGAATCATTTTATAAGCAATAGAACAGTCTTATACCTGCCTCATTTACTTTTAACGCTAACACTATAATCAAAGTATTCTTAACTGCTAACACACTATAATTGCTGCTCTACCGATTCAATATCAGCATAAACTTGGGTCGTCCCGTCTTTATTGAGCTGCATAACCTGATAGGGCATGAATTTATTTTGATACTCCATACCTGGGCTACCAACAGGCATGCCAGGTACGGCAAGACCCATAGCTTGTACTGGCGGATTTTCTAAGAACTGCGCCATATACTTAGCAGGTACATGACCTTCAAAGACGTAATCATCAGTAGTGACTACAGTATGGCAAGAACGCATCTCAGTTGGAACGCTGTAGCGCTCTTTAAATACGGCTAAGTCCGCAACATCTTGCGCGGTTGCACTTAGACCATTATCTTCTGCATGACTTATCCATTCTTTACAGCAGCCGCAATTGGCATCTTTATAGACCGTAGCTGAGACGTTTTTTAGTAGGTCTGGTTTACTTACTGACCTTGTCATCATGTGAGCACTTTTAGCGTTTGGTTCATCTTCCTTTAAAGTGATAGCTGTTGCATTTTCGGTTGTTACTGATGTTGTGTTTGCATCAGATACGCCACTACTCGGTTGGCTACAAGCAAATAGTGATGAGGCGGCAAGTAACACCAGCGTACCACGCAACCCCTTAGACAGATGACGATTGAATATAAGACTGGATTTTATTTTTAAGGGGGTCATAGTGCTCTCTCATGTACTGTAGATATTGTGAGCTATAGAAGGTCAAGTAACACTTCATATCGTTTGGTAATGTAGCATAATAACCCATCAAACGGGGTACGTAAATTTATACATTGAGCAGTGCGGACTGGTATCATAAGCAGTTTTTATTTTGAAATGCTGCCTGTAGTATTAACGGGTCTATCTGAGTTTTGGATTTTGATTAAAAATTCAAGGCTCATAATTTTGGATAATTTGCGATGCACCTGTCTACTATTAGTCTACAAAAGCGTTTGAGTACTCACTTAAATCAATTACCGCTATGGCTTACGCTAGTAGCAGCATGGCTTGCAGGGGCTATTTTTTTATTTGCATTATCGCCTTATGGGTTCTGGCCGCTAGCAATAGTGTCACCAGCGATTTTATATGCGCTGTTGGTGCCAAATATGAGTGGTCGTCGCGCTTTTATTATCGGTGAAGCTTACGGTATGGGGCTATGGTGCGTCGGCGGCTTTTGGCTCTATACAGCTATCCATGATTATAGCGATACTCCAACGTGGCTCGCATTGATTATGATTGGATTGATGGGTCTCGGTATGGGACTGTTTCATGGATTTTTAGCACTAGCCTTTAACCGTATGGTAGGCAAACAACCCTTTTCATTTGCTGCTCTTTGGGTGCTACAAGAATGGTTAAAAACTTGGTTATTCACAGGCTTTCCGTGGCTGTTTGTTGGTTATGCGTTTACTGAAGAGTATTGGTTATCGTCCTTAGCACCCGTTGCTGGTGTTTTTGCCGTCTCTTTTGTTGCCATACTATTGGCTGCAAGTTTAGTAGAGCTACTGCTTCGGCGCAGTAGTTATGCCGTCGTTTCTGTACTGTTATTGGCCATTAGCACATCATTATGGCTGGTCAATCCGCAATGGACAAAACCTAAGGGCACACCTGATCTGTCAGTGTCATTGATTCAAGGTAATATTTCACAAGATATAAAGTGGCTGACTCAATATCAAGTAGAAACGCTAAAGATTTATGCGAAGTTAACGCGCACTGAGTGGGGACGTGATGTTGTGGTGTGGCCTGAATCATCTATTCCGATGTTTCAGGATGAGGCTGCGGGCTTTATTAGTGAAATGATAGAAATGGCTAATGCGACCAATACGACATGGATAACTGGTATCCCTTATAAGGATAAAGCGGCATTCAATGCCAGTACGGATAAGTATCCCCCATTTTACAATAGCGTGATTGCTCGAGGTGTAGAAGCGGAAGGCCTATACAAGAAGCAGCGTCTGGTGCCTTTTGGAGAGTATATTCCATTTGAAGGCGTGCTCGATATTTTCCCAAGTTTGGCCGGTAGTCAGGATATTAAGAGCTATAGTCGTGGTAGTGATCAGCAGTCACCGCTACAGGTGCGTGGACACAATATAGGGACGGCTATCTGTTATGAGGTAGCTTATCCAGATACCACGCGTAAAAATGCAATCGATACTGACTTTTTGTTGACCGTCTCTAACGATGCCTGGTTTGGCACTTCAGCAGGACCATTGCAACATTTGCAAATGGTACAAATGCGCGCTCTTGAGAACGGGCGCTGGTTTATTCGAGCGACCAATACTGGTGTTACCGCTATCATTAACCATAAAGGTCGTATTGTAAAACGCGCACCGCAGTTTGAGCGTACTGTACTACGTGGTGAGATACAGGCACGGGTTGGTAACACTCCCTTTATGCTTATGGGAAATTATCCTATCTTGATAATAATAACCCTGTTATTACTACTAAGCTATTTTGGCCAAGGTCTAACCACACTTAGAAGACGAGGGTAATAGTAAACTTAATCATAATAATTTAATCAGCATAAATTTTATTGTAGGATTCATGTTTCAGCTGCTTTAGACTCTAAGTCTTGATCAAGCGGTTCTACGAAACTTTCAGATATTATCATGCTGTAGATACCTCTAACCAAATGACCATATTCGTGACATGCATCGAATCTACTTTTCTCCATAGTTTTTTGGTTATTCAAAAAGATAAAAGGCATTCACGCCTCAGTTGGTTGATTAGATTTAGGGAGAATATCACATTGCTGGGATAATTTTTTTTCGCTTGCTGCGCGCAAGCCAAACAGATGCTTCGAAATATTTATTCCAGCACCACGTTATGATCGTTGACACTCTTTTGTTTTGAACAGACTGTCGTGTTCGCAAGGGTCGAATTTTGCTATTATGACCAATATTTTATTATCAATAATTATGATACCTTTATGATGATTCATCCTCAGTATGATCCCGTTGCGCTGTCTTTGGGTCCAGTAGAAGTGAACTGGTATGGTTTAATGTACCTGCTGGCATTTGCCGCCGCTTATGGTCTGGCTTGGTATCGTAGTACCAAACGCGACAATTGGACCACCGATATGGTGTCTGATTTGGTCTTTTATGGGGCGCTTGGCGTTATTTTAGGCGGTCGGATTGGCTATGTGCTGTTTTATCAATTCGGCGAGCTACTACAAAACCCCGCATACCTATTAAAGGTTTGGGAAGGCGGTATGTCTTTCCACGGCGGCTTTATTGGCGTCATGCTAGGTATGTGGTTCTTTGCGCGTAAATACAAAAAAACCACCTTTCAAGTATTCGATTTTATCGTTCCTTGCGTGCCAACTGGCTTACTGTTTGGTCGTATCGGTAATTATATCAATGGTGAACTATGGGGGCGCGTATCAGACGGTGGCTATAATTGGCTGACCTACTTTCCGCAAGCCGCTGCCTTTGATATGGAGCAATTACAGAGCAATCCACAATTGCAAGAATTAATGATTGAGGTTAATGGTCAGTACATACTGCCTCGTCATCCATCGCAACTATATGAAGCCTTCGCCGAAGGTCTGCTGCTATTTATCTTTTTATGGTGGTACTCATCAAAGCCGCGTCCACGTATGGCCGCTTCTGCCGTGTTCTTACTGGGCTACGGTATCAGCCGCTTTATCATTGAATTCTTCCGTCAGCCAGATGCTGATCAAGGATTTATCCTTTTAGGTTGGATGACCAAAGGACAAATATTAAGCGCACCGATGATTATCGCTGGCTTAATTATGCTGATTTACGCTTATAAACGTGGTATCTATGATTGGGGTAAGCAGTCTGCTTATTAGGTATGAGAGACAATCATGTATGAACTAATAAAAATGAACGCTGTGCTAACAAGATACATTCCTTTGTGAAACTGATATCTATGTTAGAGTAAGATTTTTTATTCCTAAAGCCAATCTGTTTAGTGACAACTGGGAGGTAAGCCTTCATTTATTTAATGGTAAGGCAGATAGTGAACTGCACCGACTTTATCGGAAGTTGCTTTACTTGAGTCCGGCTGTATGACTCCTGCTGTCAAATCCGTAGACATTAACTTGGGAGATTTCCGTTACGCAGCCTGACGGTAAAAGTCAAACCATACCTGTCTTGGCGATTTATAGCCCAAACCCTTTTGAATCCCTGTCGAGCTATATGTATATCCAATATAATGGATATTATTTTTTAATAATGTAGTGGATCACTCAGTATCGGTAAACTTTGATTGATAGTCTATGTGTTGCGCGGTGCAAACATAATAATAGCCATGCCTAGAAGTGCTACTGATGTACCTAATATGTCCCATGTCGTTGGTCGAATACCATCAACAGCCCATAACCATAGGATTGCCATCGTTACATACACACCACCATAGGCGGCATAAACTCTGCCAACAGCGGTTGGATGTAAAGTCAGTAACCATACAAAAGCAACCAAACTAAGCGCACTAGGGACAAGAAGCCATATTGACTTACCCTCTCTTAGCCACAAGTATGGCAAATAACAGCCTACAATCTCTGCTAGTGCAGTAATAGCAAAAAGCCCAACTGTTTTTAATTCAGACAAAAAACTTACTCCTTTAGTCATCCATAATGCAGCGATCGAGTTTATCATACCACTATAAAAAGCATCCTATAAATATGCTACCCCCCCCAGTATAAAATGAGACAATAAAAATAATGTCACATACTCAAAAAAGTAAGAGCAAGCTACTAGGACGTATCAGACGTATCAGACGTATCAAAGGTCAGTCAGTAGCAATAGAAGCTTCATTAGAAGGCGATCCTGAATGCATGGCTCTTTTGCAGCAAATAGCGGCATTAAAGGGGGCGGTAAACGGTCTTATGAAGGAGGTTTTAGAAGAGCATATAAAAGAGCATTTAGGAGCAGAAGACATGACCCAACAACAACGTCAACAAGAGATAGAAGACGTCTTATCCATACTAAAAACTTATATGAAATAGAAAACTAAGAAGAATAATATTTCAAAAGGAACGATTTTTTCATGTTAGAAGTACTATTATTGGCGCTGGCACTCGCTGCGGATGCGTTTGCGGCTTCAATCGGTCTTGGCTCGACTCACAAAAGCGATGTTAATTCGCAGTTTATGAAAATGGCGTTACTCATTGGTGTCTATTTCGGGGTTGCTCAGGGAGTGATGCCGCTGATTGGTTATGCGCTTGGCTCTACCATGCTAGGCTGGTTTGCTGAAGGTGCTTCTTGGGTTGCTTTTGTCATACTGGTAGCTCTTGGAATTAAGATGCTCTATGAGTCGCGTTCCGTTAACAATGATGAGACTCGGATCAATTTAAGTCATAAAACATTGCTTTCGTTGGCTATAGCAACGAGTCTTGATGCGATGGGGGCAGGTTTTACGTTAAACCTGTTGGCTGTTAATGCTTATTTGGCATGTTTAATTATTGCACTCACGACAGCTGTTTTAAGTGTCTTAGGCGCTTATATAGGACGCAAGTCAGGAACATGGCTGGGCAGTTGGGCAGAAGCTCTAGGCGGTTTGGTGTTGATAGCTATCGGTGTGAATATGGTGGTTTAAAGGCGACCTTATATTTAATAGGTACAGCGACTAATTAAAAAGATGGATATGCCGCCATTTCATCTTGAAAGGTACACTGCTATGTACACTGAGCTGCTATGAGTATTTTGACTACTGACATCAATAGCTTGCAGCTTGATATTCAAGTCCTCACTAGGGTACCGAACCAATAAGAGAGCCTGATTGGTTTTATTCTCTAGTGAAATCTTCAATATACGTCTATAGACCAATGGTTTGAATTACCTGAATACTTATAGAACACTCCTACTAAGATCCAAATAAGCATAAACAGCCTTTACATATTTTTTACTTACAAAGCCCTTGCCATAAGTGATAGCTGGTTCATAATGTAATTTCGGCCGATGACTCCATATCTTTTACCTTCTATAACGACATCAAAAGATATAGCTGAGTTATCAATTTGTTTGAGCTCCATGATTATATAGTCTAATCCAAATAAAACCGATACAATCCTATTAACAATCGCATTTAATGAAATAAACGATGACTTATTCAGTAGACTATCGCAAACAGGTGCTTTCTAGCATCGCTGATGGCATGACCATCCGAGAAGCTGCCCTATTTTATGGACTTAGCACCAGCACCATTCACAGCTGGCAGCAGAATTTAGTCCCTAAAATAACTAGAAATAAAGCACCAACTAAAATACCTGATGACGCCTTGATTGAAGACGTAAAAAGATATCCCGATGATTATAACTATGAAAGAGCCCGCCGCTTGAGCTGTAGCAAGACAGGAATTTTTAATGCTCTAAAGCGCCTTGGCATCAGTCAAAAAAAGACCTTGGAACACCCAAAAGCCTGTCCGATCAAAAGAGCGAAGTATCAGAGTAAGCTTAATAGTTTCATGCAGCAAGGCTATCCCATTGTTTATATGGATGAGAGCGGCTTTGAGGCTGAAACTATCAGACCTTACGGCTATGCACCGATAGGAAAACCCTGTATAGATAGCTATAACTGGCAAGCAAAAAAGCGTACTAATATCATCGGTGCTCTCTATGAAAAAATGCTGTTTGCGCTTGATTACTTTGAACAGAATATCAACAGCCATATATTTTATGACTGGTGCAAGTTCACGCTAATTCCAAGTCTCAAAACTAAATGCGTGATTATCATGGATAACGCTCGGTTTCATAAAAGTAGACGTATTCAAAAACTACTGAACAGACATGGCCATCGTATTCTTTGGCTACCACCCTATAGCCCTGATCTTAATCCCATTGAAAAGAAATGGGCACAAGCTAAGTTTCTACGCCAAGGATGGATGGAGAATAATCTACCTAAACTGTTTCATAATATGGGCTGTATCGATTTTATAAAGACTTAACTATAGTAAGATTGACATACTCTATTAATAATTAAAATAGGAATTACCATCATGGTTAACAAAGAAAAAGAAGAATTGTATTTCAAAAATACGAGTCAGAACAAACTCCGTATCGGAGTGACTAATCTTTCAGGAAATATCGGAAAATCTCTCGTTAGCGATTATCTGCTTAGAATGAATATGGAATTCCAAGCTCATTATTTAATAAGTAGTCAGGATATGAACCATCAGTCATATTCTGACAAAATTATTGTTTCTGGTGAAAATTTTAATGAGGTTTTAAAAGACTTAGGCAATCTAAATTCAGCTATTATTGATATTTCTGCACATAGTACAGACCGTGTAATAAAAGTCATGCAGAACAATATTAATTTTCATAAAGTATTCGATTACTTTTTAATACCTGTAGTCAAAGGAAGAAAAGAATCAGAAGATAGTTTAAATACAATCAAAGCTCTCTTAAAACTTGGGGTGCCACCTGAATCTATCAAGATAATATTTAATAATAATAATTTTCTAGAAGTCATAAACGAGGAATTTGAATATCTTTTATCACACTTAGATGAACTTAAAATACCTTATGATACTAATGCAGCTATTGAAAATAACCCACTTTACTCGATGCTTTCTGATTTGGATATGAGCTTACCAGAACTACTATCTATACCAATAGAAGAGAAAAAAGTTAGGCAAAAATATCTTAGAACCAAGAAAATTACGGAACGAACAGAGCAAGAATCTGAAGAGCTAAAAATACTAATAAATCTAATTACAGCTTGGAGATATGCACAAACAGCTGTCAGTAATCTAAACAATGTATATCACTGTATATTTGCTAAACCAGAAAAACACTAAGCTAAGACTCATGAAGTAAAAGCTTTATAATCGTCTAGAAGCACCAAAAAACCATAATTTCTGAATGGTTCATGAACTATACTGTATATTTTAGATAAAAAATATATAGTATAGCTATATTTAACAACGGTTTATGTCAATTTTATTTATATGAATGGAACTCTAGATAAACATAAGTTAAATGAAGTGTATGTAGTACTAAGTTCATAGGACTATGTTCAAGCATTAAGTTGTTAGTCAGTCTGCTCGATAATTGCTTAATCATAATATGTGTTACCTGTTTAAATAATCATTGTAATCATCACTAGTATAATTACTAACTGATATGTCTTGAAGGTTTAATACGCGGAGTCCTAATCGAACTTAATGCATTAAATCAAGTCGCTAATAGCCTCTCTGCATATATTTCAGAAACCTCTTATAGACATGTTATGGATACAGTGATTTTATTATTCATTCAAAGTTAACCTCTTTGATAAACTTGTTCTGCTCATCATTACTGTGCTTACTATCTTCACAATGCCCAATAAGCCCCTTGCATAGTCTCTCATTCCCAATTATCACCTCACAATCAAATAATGATTACTTTACATTGAGATTCTCAATCAAAAATAATTGTTTTTTGACTGTCATATCTATTACGGGCTTTATTAAGATGACCAAGAAATAAATAGTTACTATTGCCTACTAATTTAAGCAAGTCTCATCGCTTTATGCGCTTGGATGAGCTCATGCTAACATCGAAAAAACTGGGCAATACTGCGGGGCAAGATTTTATAGAAAAGGCGTTTTTCGGTAATAATTGGATGGAAAATCGCTATGATATTACCGTACTGTTTATTGTCGCTTGTCATCAGTAAGATAAAAACGAGGGCTTCTATTCGGCAAAAGACCAGAAAATTATTCAATTTTCAACAGTTTTTGCTAAAGAATATTCTTCTCAAGGTCAAGGTAATGAGCACTTATCTATGTCAGGCTTTAACGCTACCCTATTGTATCAACAGGATGCTTCTTGCTATGAAAAAGCGGCTTATCATAGCAGTGAGAGCAGTCATTATCTGATTGTGCCTTATGTTCGGTTTATTGTGTGCTGTGTTTGATTGATTACAATGAGAAGCATTTATTTATTTCCTATTAAAGAAAGCTTGTTTAGCTAAATAAAATCTTATATCAAGGTGCTGCAATAGTGGCGGACTCTGGTTTTAAAATAGACTGACTTGCGAACAATAAAAACGCGCCCAGCAGTAAAAACAATCCAAAAGCGTAAAATGCAATAGCAGCGCCGTACTGATCGACAATTAAACCCGTAAAAATCACTGGCACACTAAATCCCATATACGCCATCAAAAAATAGCCAGCACTGGCTCGTGCTTGCTCAGTGTCAGCAGA
This sequence comes from Psychrobacter sp. G, assembly GCF_000418305.1. NCBI lineage: Bacteria > Pseudomonadati > Pseudomonadota > Gammaproteobacteria > Moraxellales > Moraxellaceae > Psychrobacter > Psychrobacter sp. G. The sequence goes on along the minus strand of NC_021661.1, from coordinate 1,617,011 downwards.
CTGTGTCACCCCTGACAACCCGCCTAAATAAACAAAGCCATAACAACTACTGCTCGCTAAAAAAGCCGCTAAAAGAATTGCTGGTAGATTGGCATTCAAAGCGCCCCAAGCAAGTAGCGCATAAGCGGGCAGTAAAATCAGAATACCCAGTTTACATGATACCTGCGGGTCAAGCTTTCGAGCGATAGGCTGAAACAATAATCCGCAACTGATAGCCAGCATAGAAGATATTCCAGCATACTTAGCCAGTCCATGTGTGGCCAGTACCGAAGGTATAATGGACAGCACCAATCCGGTGGTTGCCCAACAAATCAAAATGCCGCCACCATACCATATTACCTCACTATTAAAATAAGGCAGCTTGAGCATTGATCCAAGTTTGTTTGAGCGCCCTTGCGCAGTCTCAGGTAATCGCCATACTAAAAATATTGATAAAAACGCGCCTATTAACAGGAAGAAAAAGCTGATAGGATGCTGTGTCTCATAAAATAACAAAGAAACTGTCGTTAATGCAGGTCCAAGACCAAAACCTATGGTTGTACTTGCAGTGACCCAAGTAGTTGCACGCCCCGTATCGGACGAGCCAATCAACTCAATCATATATGCAGTCGCCGTCGCTGCCATTAATGCCGTGCCCACACCAAGCAATAATCGCGCTACTGCTAATGCTCGCGTATATGGATAGAACATCATCAGAGCAGTTGCCGCTATTGATAAACCTAAAGAGATTAAAATCGTCTTGCGTCTCCCAATCCTATCGGATAGCCCACCAAAAGCTAATAATACTGGTATCACCCCCAACACATAAAAAGAGAATGCGACCGTGGTTGCTAAAACACCGTAGCCATCATTTTTAGCGTAAATAGCATAAAGCGGCCCTTGGATATTAACGCTAGTTGTTATCACGCATAGTGCAAATGCCAGATATTTATTATATTTTTGAGTACTCATATATGGCTGCTTTTAAAAAAGTATCATTGGGTTGATTGATATTAATGGTTGTCACCACTCAGGCTTTATAGCCATATCACATCGTTTTAGGTTCAATGATTAAAACAAAAGTGCGTTAGTTTATCTATATACAATCCCGTACAATTAGACAGAACTGTTTGGCATATAAAACCCATACAGCTCTTCTATCGAATTTATATATTCATGGGTTCACTTGAAAAATATGAAGCATCAATTAACACGAATTGAAATCGTCATGGCTGACGTTAAAGAAAAGATAGCAACCGTCGTCTATATGCCCGGAACACGCCTACCCTCTGTAAGGGCAGCGGCAAAAAATTACGGGTTTTCACCATCAACGGTGGTTGAAGCTTACGAGCGCTTGCAAACAGAAGGTACTATTTACTCACGCCCTGGCGCAGGGTTCTATGTCGCAGAGACGACAGCGCCGCTCTCATTAAAAGAGTCAGGACACAATCTTGATCGCGCAATAGATCCACTCTGGGTGTCGCGGCAATCGCTTGAGCCATCCGATAATGTACTAAAGCCTGGCTGTGGTTGGCTGCCACCAGATTGGCTCTTTGTGGAGGGTATGCGCCGCGGTTTACGACATGCGGCAAGAGGTGACGCTACCGTTATCAGCGAGTATGCAACGCCCCTAGGGCTATTAGCATTACGCCAATTACTGACACGGCGTATGGCAGGACTGGGAATCGATGCGCAGCCTTCACAAGTAATGCTGACAGAGTCTGGCACGCAAGCGATAGATTTAATCCTTCGCTTTTTATTGACCGCAGGCGATACGGTAGTAGTGGATGACCCTTGTTATTTTAATTTTCGAGCGCTATTGCGTGCTCATAGAGTCAAAATCATTGGCGTGCCTTATACGCCGAATGGTCCAGATATAGATGCCTTTGCGAAAATTTTAGAAGAACACAAACCACGCCTATACATTACCAATGCCGCCATCCATAACCCTACTGGTGCAACCTTATCGCATGCTACGGCGTACCAAATATTGCAATTGGCTCAGGCATCTGGTTTATATATTATCGAAGATGATATTTTTGCTGATTTTGAAGTCAAACCTGCGCCACGGCTTGCGGCATTAGACGGCTTATCACGCGTGTTTTATATTGGCAGCTTTTCTAAAACCTTATCGGCGTCATTGCGCTGTGGTTATATAGCCGCGCCGAATGAATGGGTTGAGAGTTTGCTTGACTTGAAAATAGCGACGGGATTTGGCGGCGGTCAGCTGGCAGCGGCCGTGGTGTTATCGGCGCTAACGGACAGCGGTTATCGCAAACATATGATTACGATGCATATGCGTCTTGCAAGCGCACGTAATCAGATATTACCTAAATTGGCTATGCTAGGCATTGAGCCATGGCTGATACCGCAAGCCGGCATGTTTCTTTGGTGCCGCTTACCTAACAATAATAGCGCAACCGAACTGGCCAATCGTTGTTTGTCACAAGGTGTAGTCTTAGCCCCAGGTAATGCTTTTAGTCAATCAAAAAATGCTGAGAACTTTATGCGTTTTAATGTAGCGCAAGCTACAGATTCACGTATATTTGAAGTGTTGGCTCAAGCGTTGGTATAGCTAACCATCTTAATATATGGCCCGTATCCTCTTTTTTCTCATTACATTAAATGCCAGATACCTTTGCCATAATCTTAACCAAACGTTGAAATCAACACCTGATAAATCAATGATTTGAATGGGTCCATTATTTTCCATATTTACCTCAATTTGGAAATTTTAGACATTGGATAGAGTATCCAGTATTGTTGCTAACCATGCGTTGTTATCTTCGATATATTTATTACCATATTCTATTATCTCAGCAGGTGATTGGACAGATTTAGGATAATTATTAAGTTCGTTTTGGATTTCATCACGCCCATGCTCTACCATTTTGACCCTACTCTCTTGGCTCACTTCAAAGTGACACTGCCAGCCGATAACAAAAGATCCAAGTTCTTTATGCAGCGGTGTTTGTTAGCCAAATTTATTAACGCTTTTAACCTATATCAAACTCCATACGTCTTGCAGTTGTTTGCATAGTTTGACTATCTAGTAACTTCTTCACACAGTACAGGCTAGCATGAATACCGGCACTTATTCCTGCTGATGTTACCAACTGAGTAGTCTCGTCACTGGCATCGACAAAACGGGTATTAGCGATAACTTCAATATTAGGATAGGATGCTAAATTGTCCAAATCCATCCAATGAGTGGTTGCAGACTTGCCAGCCAGCAATCCAGCTTTTGCTAATAGCAAGGCACCAGTGCAGACTGATAGCGTTAACTCGGTAATCTTTGCTTGAGAGATAATCCAATCAATAACCACTGGATTATTTATTTCAATCTTTTCAGCACCATAACCGCCTGGAATAACCAAAACATCGATAATGGGATGATTGTCGAAGCTATAATCCGGTATAACAGTTAAACCATTTCTAGCAGATATTGGCGCTTGCTGCTCGGCAACGGTAATGACATCAAAATGCTTATCACTGCTATCGTTTTCAGCCAATGAAAACACCTCGAAAGGTCCTGCGAAATCTAATACTTCGACTTCGTTAAAAAGTAATATGCCAACGGTTCGTATCGATGTCATGGTGTGTCCTTGAGTTAATATTATTAAATTAAATATCGCTCATTCATACCCTTATAATCAAGCTTAATCTTCATTTACCTCTTCAACCAACGTCGCCATTTCATTTTATTTTGACGTTCCTAGCTGTTTCAGTCCTGCGACAACCCCTACTCTATTTTCAGCAGATTTGTTTTAGCTCAACTTAAACTGTGCTTAAATATTTAAGCAAACATAAATGATTGAATACTTATCTACTCTGATGCACACGTTTGATAATAAAAAATTGGTACTTGATAGACAGAAGTCCGCAGCATTGAATAAATTAGCCATTACCTGCCAGCAAAACCACTAAAGCAAAGGCAGATATTGGTAAGATTAAGGATAGGCTCATAGCAATTACTCAGTCAAAAAATCGAGTTTGCTTGAGAACTATTATGAAATATTGAAGAAAATTACTTAAGAAATCCCTATCAGTAAATGGCGCACTAGTTGACATTCATATCTATTTTATCAAAGTGGAGACAGCTTAGAGGTGTCCATAGTAAAATAACAAGGCAGACTCAGTCTATTACAATAAAGGTTAATGTTATGACTCCTGAATTTTGGAAAAATGCATGGCAAAAGAGCCAAACTAATTTTACTCAGAAAAAACCAAATCCTATGCTAATACATCATTTCAAAGCACTCAACACCCCTAAAAATGGTCGCGTTTTTGTGCCTTTATGCGGTAAGAGCGTAGATATGCTATGGTTTATCAGTCAGGGTTTTGACGTTATTGGTGTTGAGCTGTCAGAAATAGCAGTCATACAGTTTTTTGCCGAAACTGATTTGCAAGCGACAGTATCACCACATTCAACTATTCCTAATCTTACTTGTTATCAAGCTGAACACGAAGGACAAATTCTCAAAATTTGGGTGGGTGATATTTTTGATTTAAGTCCTATTGATATTGGAATAATAGATGCTATCTATGATCGTGGTGCATTAGTAGCGCTTCCAGATACGAAGCCTGATAATCTACGTACACGCTATACACAGAAACTGATGGCGCTTAGTAATAAAGCAAGCCAACTTCTCTTATCTTTTGCTTATGACGGCGAAAAGCAGCGCAGCGATAATCATAAAAACTTACCTCCTTTCTTAGTGACACGATCTCAACTTGAACAATATTATGCTGAGTACTATGAGATAAACTTGATCGCACAAGAGAAAGTAGACTATGTTTCTACCGCAGGTGATTCAGGATATCGTCTTGTCTATACATTAGTATCTAAAAAATAATATTCTACAAATCAATGTCTAACATCCACTACAAGCCTTGTTTGGGCAAGCTCATCAAGATACTGATCTATGATTTGAGTATTTTCTTTATCCAAATGTGCATCCCATTCATCAAGCATGACAATTGTACTTTGGTCGTCCTCTCTAATTTCTTGAATTTGTTTGATGAGTTGTTGTCCTGTTGAACCCTTATGGGCTTTATCTGATTTGTAATTGAAATACAAATTGTGCTTGGCAGGTAAATAGTAAGCCTGCTCTTGGTAGTCCTCTTTGAGCTTGAGCAACATACAAGATTTGCCAACGCCATTATTACCAACCAACGTTACTCTACCTTGCTTGGGCAGTTGTGTTGAATCAAAAATATCCCCTGTTTGCTGCACACGTATTTGGTCTGCTTGAATATAGTGATCTAAATTGACAGCGGTAGGTTGTAAGACCTCTAAAATACCATCTAGCATCGTTTTAATAACGCCAATACTGGTATGGTAGCCAATCAAGGCATAGCACATTTGCAATAGCTGAATTTGTCTTGGCAGCGTGGCAATGAGTACCGCCATCGTCGCAGCATCTTGCCAATTTTTATTAAAAATAAAAGCAGTAACCACAAAGACAGGCAGCATCAATATGATCATGCCTAAGCTTGAATTGATATGCTGTATCGAAGTAGATTTAACGCTATTATTCTTGGCTGTCGCAAAGCTTTTTTGAACAATATGATGATAGAGCGTGTAATTATGCTTATTAAAAATAACGACGTTATCCCAACTGTCAAAAAGTTTAGCGGTTAAATTCAGCCGTGATTGCTGATCTGTTTTGGCAGCCGTTTTTAAAGCATGTCGTCTGAAATGCACAAACGTAGAAGCAAAAATAATACCTACTGCATAACCAAGCAGTAATGTGCCATCTAAAAACCAAGCAATGACCAACACATTGAATAAGACATTGAGTACCAACGCTGAAATGTCAAAAATACTATCAATCACTTTCTCAAGGGTGTAGTTGCTTTCTTGAGCGAGCGTTGTCGTTGCCGTACTCTGTAACTCGTCGCTAGATAACAAATAAGTCTTACCTAAAAAGACAGTATGAAAATTATCATTGTACAGCTTATGAGCGTCGTACTTGGCGCGTTCAGTATTGGTAACACAAAAATATGCAGGCACATAAACCGCTACTAAAGAGACGGCAAATAGCACCATGTACAAAATTGAAATACTCTCCTCGGTCAAACTTTGTGCAAGGCGAGCAATAAAGTACGTTGATGAAGCAACAATAATTTGCTGAATCAGCAAAAATAGCAAGGCAACCTGCAAATGCTTATTTAGTATGAGCTTATAAATCAAATTTATTCACATCCTTTCAGATCAAAACACAGTAATTGAGCAAGTAACGACTTCTTACTGGTGTCAACTCTACTGACATATAATATTCTTACTATTTTTTAGAGCTTTTTTGGGTGTAAGTCATAGCTATAGTACTATCTATGCAGAACCTACGATAGGATTGATAAATTTGACTAAATTAAAAATCCCTAAGTTTATATCTATGAGATTGGCGAAATATATCAACTGTATCGATAGAGTTAATAACCTCTTGGTAATTATTTACTACATTAAATGTAGACATGGATTTATCTAGTACCTCTTTGGAGGGTGAAAATAAGTATCCCTGAACTGATAATACGGAGCAACCCCACTCATTATTTATGCAAAAAAAACTGAAATGACTGTGAGATTATGCTCACGGTCACAATAATCTCCGAGAATCTGAGTGCAATTCACTTCAATAGACCTGAATTAAAATATAATATTTACATCCTTATCACCTTTTATTCAGTTAAAATCACTATTATTCAACAACGCAGTAGAAATACGGTTACCCAACTCATATGCAACAGATTCTTAATGATATTGCCGCAGAGATGGCCCTTGAAACCGATCGTGGAAAAGTGGCAGATTATATCCCGCAACTGGCGCATGTCGATCCGAACCAGTTTGGTATTGCCGTAGCGACATCTGATGGGCAGGTATATGTAGCAGGGGATGCGAGCACCCTATTCTCGATCCAAAGTATCTCCAAAGTATTTACCTTAACCATCGGTCTTGGCAAGTTAGGTGATGCAATTTGGACCCATGTTGGTCGTGAGCCATCTGGCGATCCCTTAACGCTTTTTTAATTGATTATCAATCCAGCGAATAATGTCGCTTTTTCGGATGGTATTACATCCTGATTGTAGCGATTCCATTTTAAGGATCGGAAAACGGATACTCTGATCCACATTTGCGTCCATTGATACCCCCTTAGGATATATTGATATCGTCTTTTGTGTCTTCCAAACGTGTATAGAAAATCCTTTTTCCTATACATTCTGACTTGGTATTTATAAATTTTCTATTTTTCTAGACTTAATTGAGCCGTATCTAAAAGAGAGGCTCAGAAATATTTAAGATAGGTTGCCTAGGGAGCGTTTGAATCCATGAACCAGTGCCTTAAGGCTTGGATTTTTTACCAGTATTTTTAGCTAAATGTAAGCACTAGCATTAACAAAATCTAATTAATTTGAATACCATAATGATCTGCGATTAGTTCAACGGTACGCTATACAAGCATTGAACTGCTAGTGTTAGATATGAACTTAATGACTATAAAATCAACAGCATGTGTCATTATGATTGAGCTGTCTGATTAAAATCTCCCATATTAGTTTCTACAATTTCTTCAACATAGCTCACTACTGAGCCTATTTAGGCTCAGACTTGCTGCTAGCATAAATAAAATAAAGCGCAATTGCCAAACAAACCAAAGCACCTATTCGACTGCCTGAAAGGCTAATCGCCTCATTACCTAACCAACCAAAATTATCAATTAATACACTCATACTCAGCTGACCAAAAATAACCGCCACCGTTGCTACAGCAGTCCCAATACGCTGGACCGCAACCACCATAATGACAATGTAAGGCACACCGCATAAGGCACCAAGCAGTTGCCATTTAGGGACATCCATCAAAGTAATGGTATGATTTGGCTCAAAAAAGAAAATAAGCAAAGCGGTCACAACCGCACCCACAGAAAAGGTTAAAAAGGCACTTTTAAACACCCCAACGTTGCTGCCAAGGCGACCATTTAATGCTGCCTGGATACTTAAAGCCGCACCGCCAATTATTGCTAATAAAATCATTAAAATAAGCATCATTTAGGTTATCCTTTTGCCATAAAAACAAGTGCGGCAATAATGAAAAATAAAGCGATAATTCGTTTGCTGTCTATTTTTCGTTCCATGGTTTCGAATAAACCATAATGATCTATGATTAAACTCTGAAATACTTGCCCAGCCAATATCCCAATCATCGTCAGCGCAATGCCAATAACAGGCGTCACCACGGTTAATACCACAACATAAACAGGCCCTAAAACACCACCAACCAGTAGTAAAGGGGGTTGTGAGAAAAAGGAAGGACTATCCCGCGGACTAAAAAACAGCATCAAAAAGAATGTTAAAGCAGCGCCAACACCAAAAATGCTCAATGTTGCCCACAGCTCGCCTACTTGACTCCCTAAAGGCCCCAGTAGTCCTGCCTCAACGGACAACCCCATGCCGCCTAACACAACAATGAGTATCAATAAAATTTGCATGAAAAATTCCTTAATGAGCAATACGCTGCAGCTTACAGCAATGTATACCCATTAAAAAACGCTATAATACGAAAATGACCTTTGCATAAGTTGCACAAATGAATACGGTAGATACCATCAACATACAAACACTATTATTTTTTATAGAGGTTTTTGACGCTCAGAGTTTTTCTGTAGTGGCTCGAAAAGAAGGCGTCTCGGCTTCTAAAGTGTCACGTATTATCAAACAGTTAGAGGACTCACTGGGACAGCAGCTTTTTTACCGTAATACACGCGCTGTTACTCCTACTGAGGCAGGTCGCGTATTTATGCGCTATGCAAAATCCATGACCGAGAGCATGAGTGCAGCACAGCAGGAGCTTCAAGACAGGACATTGGAACCGGGTGGTTTAATTAGAATCAACGCTCCCGTATTTTTTGGACAACGACATATCGCACCTTGGCTGCCACAGCTTAGTGCTCAGTATCCTAAATTACAGATAGATTTGAGTTTAACGGATGACTTTATTGATCCGCATCACTATGCAACAGACGTTATTTTTAGAATTGGCACGTTACATGACTCCGCCTTTCATGCGCGTATTTTTGGCGAGCAAACCTATCATCTTGCCGCCTCTCCATCGTACATAAGCACGCATGGTAAATTGCAAGTACCAGCAGATCTGACACATCATAAATGTCTACTGTATAAAGGCTCAACAGGACCCAATCGTTGGCTTTTTAAAACAGAAAGTGAAGATTGGACGCCATTCTTAGCACCCGCTTTATTGATGTCCAATAATGCAGAATCTTTATTGGTATCTGCACTCAAAGGTATGGGAATTGTGCTTTTTCCAGATTGGCTCATCGGTGAGTATTTAAAGAGCGGTGAGCTTATCAAGCTACTACCTGATTATGATGCAGCCGTGAAAACCACACCTCAACATGTCGCAGCTATTTACCCTCATACTCGTCATGTCTCTCTAAATGTTAGAACATTAATTGATTATTTTGCTAAGGTTTATGGTCGCCCTCTTTATTGGCAACTCAATTAAAAAACAAGAATTTAAAGCAATAAGTATCCATGCACCTTATGAGCAAAAGGTGCAATAGGAATATGTAATTTTACCCATTCAGGAGCGTTCCTAACTCAGGTTATTCATTTCTGCTCTCATGCACACTCTATAATAAATGAGAATGGTTGTACTCAGTCTAAGTCAGACATTAAGGTTTATGAACCATTTATTTTCCTTCTTATTATAGAGTGCTGTTTTTAATATCCGGCTGAAATCCAACCAACTCAATTATCTGGTTTATAAACTTACCCGTGCCATCAATCATTTATCATCTCAATCAATACTCTTAAAAACCCATATCCAAACTAGGCAAAGAGCAACGCTTGTTATCTTCTTAAACGCTCAATGAGCCAGCCTGCTAGTGGAAATGACACCATCTGCGTCAACGGTACAAGTATTATGGTTTCAATCAATACCACCACTGGCAGACTTAAACCATGAAGTAGCAGGCTTCAGTAACGTTAATACAATTAGGAGTGTTGGATAGAGTCCGACATATCCTACTAATATACGTATCAGTCTGTCTTTAGTATTCTGGTTCATTGTCTGCTACCTATTGATAAAATGATAAAAGAAAAATATTTAAGCGACAAAAACAATAATTGTCGCTTGATGATTGACTGTTTGTGAATATCCAACAAGTCTCAAATTTATAAATAAAAATAAGGCCATTAGTATTAATGGCCTTATCTCATTCACTGCTCAGCTGCTTTGCTATTCCTGATAGCGAGGATAATCACTGTAGCCAATGGCAGTGCCACCATACATCGTAACAGGATCTGCCTCATTGAGTGGCCAATCATTGGCTATGCGTTCAGGTAAATCGGGATTAGCAATAAAAGGACGACCAAAAGCAAATAAATCCCCATAACCTTTAGATAATATATCGACCGACTTCTGCACAGTATACTTACCCGCATAAATAATACGTCCTGAAAACTCAGCTCTGACGGCTTGGTAAAAAGGCTCTGGCAAATCAGGCGCATTATCCCAATCAGCCTCTGCAATGGATAAGTAAGCAATACCTGCCTGCTCAAGCACCTTAATCGCTTCAATATAGGTATGATGTGGGTCCGCTTCTACTAGCCCTAGATACACACGAGTCTCATCCGTGCTGGCAAATAAAGGCGCAAAACGTACGCCTAAACGATCAGCGCCAACCACCTCACTGACGGCAGCGACTACTTCTTTTAAAAAACGCAGACGATTGGTCAACGAACCACCATATTGATCATCACGTGTATTGCTATGCTCAGATATGAACTGGTTCACCAAATAGCCATTGGCACAGTGTAGCTCTACCCCATCAAAACCTGCTTCTAATGCGTTGCTTGCGGCTGCCGCATACATAGCGACCAGTTCACCCACTTCTTCTGTGCTCAGTGCGCGTGGCTCACTTGGATCGGCCAATGCGCCTGTACCTGGGCCTGTTTCAATAAATACTTTTACATTGTCAGCAGCAATCGCTGATGGGCCTACAGGCTGAGCACCTTGCGGCTGTAAGCTGGTATGAGACACGCGGCCAACGTGCCACAGCTGCGCAAAAATAATACTGCCTTTAGCGTGTACTGCCTGCGTGACTTTTTTCCAGCCTTCAACTTGGGCTGATGAATGGATACCAGGTGTCCAAGCGTAACCTTGGCCTCTTGGCTCAATCTGCGTACCTTCAGTCACCATAAAGCCTGCTGTCGCACGCTGTGCATAATAGTTTGCCATTAAGTCATTAGGAATATTGTCAGGCTGCGTGCTACGAGAGCGTGTCAAAGGCGGCATCACGATACGGTTTTTAAGGGTATAAGGTCCAAGTTGTACAGAGGAAAGTAGTGTACTGGTATTTAGAATGGTTTGTGTCATAAATGTCTCTTTTAAAGCAGCTGTTGGCTTATTATTGAATGTATTTGGTCTGTTTTGATGCTTAATAACCAATCTAATGATTACTTAAGCAATGTTGGTCAGCATAGAGTTTTATAGGTACAATTAGAAACAAGCCTTTCTTGTTTAGGGTACAATTATTAATGGTGTGCGTTATGAATGGTATGAACCGGCTAGATATCAAGCAGCTTAGGGTATTGCAGGCGCTGCTTGATCTACAAAACCTCTCGCAAGTTGCGCGCAAAATGGGACTGACACAACAAGCGATTAGCGAGCAGTTGCGTAAGCTACGGGATTTGTTTGATGATCGTTTGTTTATTCGTCAAGGCAATAGCATGGTGGCAACACCAAAAGCACTAGCAATGCGGCAACAGATTGACGAGATATTAAAGCAGTTGGAAGTATTGTTAGAGCCAGAAGTGTTTACGCCGCAAACCTACAAAGGCGTCTTTACGATTAGTGCAACCGACTATGCGACGCAGGCATTATTGCCGCAGTTGTTTAGTATCACACGCCGTGAAGCGCCTCATTTAAAGCTGATAGTGAGAGATTTTGCCTCAGACAATATCAATCAGCTTATTGCGGCGGGCGAACTTGATTTACTGATTACTTTTCCAGAGTTTATCCCTGATAATTTATCGTATGTGACGCTATTTGAAGAACAGCATTTATGTGTGACGGGTTACAAAAACACCTTTGCAACAGAGATATTCACACTGGCGCAAGTTGCCGCACACCCGCAGTTGGTGGTATCGCCTTCGCGTGCCAATTTGCGCGGATCGCATGATCACTGGTTTGCAGAAAAAGGGCTTAAACGCCATATTGTGATGTCAGTTCCTAGCTTTTCAGCCGTGCCAGATATCCTACACACCACCGACATGATTGCCTTTTATCCTGCGCGACTATTACCAAATAGTAAAGTTAAAGAGATTAAAATCGAAGCATTACCGCCTACCTTTAAGGTAATCGCAGCATGGCACCCACGTACCAGTGACAGTGGTATACATCGCTGGTTAATTGAGCAATTACGAAATTTATAGTTAAAAGATTAGCCTGTCTTAAAGTCATCTTATTGAGCATTTAGGCTAACCCTATATTTTATGCAACACTCTCAAAAGTAGGTATAAGATGTTTATCGGTGATGGATTGCTTAATATTGCAGACTGCACGCTTACCAAATGCACCAAGGTTGTAGTCTGCAAATTCATGATATAGCGTCACCACATCGCCCATAATCAGTAATGCTGGGCTTGGCAATTTCGCTTCAGCTTGCTGCTTAGCAATACTGCCAAGCGTACCGATGAGCAGTTGCTGCGTGGGCAAGCTGGCATGGCTAATCACTGCAAAAGGCGTCGCGCTATCTCGTCCTGCTGCTATCAACCCTTCGGTCAATTCATCTAGCTGATGCAATCCCATATAAAAAACGACGGTTTGGGTGCTATCTAAATGCTCGTCATAGTTATTATTTGGCGCTCCTGATTTCTTATATGCCGTTACAAACTTCACTGCCTGCGCATGGTCGCGATGCGTCAATGGAATACCTGCACTACTAGCAGCGGCACTGGCGGCAGTAATACCAGGGATAGATTCAAAAAAGATACCATGGCGCACCACTTCTTGAAGCTCCTCGCCGCCGCGCCCAAAGATAAAAGGGTCGCCGCCTTTGAGTCTTACAACTGTTTTACCTGCCATCGCGTGCTTGACCAACAGCTCATTGATGCCTTCTTGCGGCAGCGCATGATTGGCTCGGCGTTTACCGACGAATATCTTCTCTGCTGTCGGCTCGCACATATCCAAGATATCCTCTGAGACTAGGCTATCGTAAAGCACCACATCAGCGCGCTGCATGATTCGCAAAGCTTTTAATGTGAGCAGTTCAGGATCACCAGAGCCTGCACCGACTAAATGCACAGTGCCTACTTTTGCAGCTGCTATGCTTAATGGCGTGTTTAGCGCATTGACGACACACTTTTTATTAGATAAATCGTTTGGAGGTAGTGTTGCGATAAAGGCAGATGAATCCGTCATGACGGTGACTCCTAATGATGCTGTTAGTGCAATATACGGTGCAAGCCCTATGCCATATTGATCAATTGGTTGTATTTCATAAGGCGGTTATAAGGAAGTTATAAGACAACTATGACGCATGCTCCTCAATAAGTGCATTGATTTGACCCACACACGAGCCGCAATTGGTACCAGCACGGCACGCTTTGCCCACTGCTTGTGCGCTATGGCACTGCTGCTTGGTGATTGCATTGATAATGATATTTTCTCCGACTGCCATGCAAGAGCACACCAACGGACCTGGATCGATATAGCCGGTAGCTGGACGACCTGCCAGCAGCCATTTATAGCGCTGCTGTACTGGTATGGCATCGGTACTGGCAAAGCAGCTGTCAAGCCAATGTGTACTAGGCAAATACATCACTTTCGGTGCAAAATAAATAGCTAATAGCAGCTGATCACTAGGTACGGCGGAGTCTGAATCACTTGGCAATATATGATTTAATGCTTTGTTCCTCACCTGCGACTGAGTCGAGATAAAGCGTAGTTGTTTCTCTGGTTTACTCAAGGTGAAAGCGCTATTAACCGTCAGAGTATCGTCGGCATTGCCAGTCAACCACTTGTCTGATGCAGACTTTTGATAGTCATCGATAAACTGCTGCCAAAAATCAGGTTCAAGCAACTGCCTAGCTGTGCACTCGGCTGGGCTGGCAAGAGTAATGAGCACACTATTGGCTTGCCTGCTGATACTCCATGTCAGCGCTGGTAGTGAGAGAGACGAACCTGCACCATTTAACTCAAATTTTATAGACGCTGTTTTCGACTCACCCGCTATTGCTTCCTTCTTAAAATGAGCAGTCATCGCACGCAAGTGCACTAATATGGTGTCCTGCAAATCAGGATGCACCATAATCTTGCCAAGTGTCTGCATAGGCACGGCGCTCATGCGAATCGCTGAGTTTTTTAGCTCAGGCTGCCCTGAATATGGATCGACCACAGTCGGGATGAGTGTCCCTACCCGTGCAAAGCTAGCAAAGGCATTACTCCAGTGCATGGGCATAAATGCATCACCAACACGCATACTATCGCTGATGACGATTTGCGCTAAAACCGTTTGCTCTAAATTCTCATTATCTGTGTCTGTATTAAAATTATTAGTATCAATAGTTGTTGCCTCACTATTCGGCAGGATCTGCTCATAGCGAGGATGTAGCTGCACATAGTCGCCCTTTTCAACACCGAGTTGTTTGGCTTCATTGGGATGGATGGTCAGCGTCGGTACAGATTCATGTTGATTGAGCTGTGGCGCCAGTCCTGTGCGTGTCATGGTATGCCACTGATCTCGTAGTCTACCCGTAATCAGGCGTAGATTCACGGTCGATGGGTTGAAGTCAGTGTTATGCCGCTTATCTCTATTCTTAACATCGCTCTTATTCAAGTTCTGCCGACGTTGATATTGATGAAAGTGATGAAAATTAGGCAGGCTAGCACTATCTGAAGGCGTAATAGCAATGAGATTTACTTGAGCGGGTGTAATACGCTCGCCGCTCCACTGAAAGGGGGGCATTACCTCATAGTCAGCGCGACTTAGAACTGGCATTCGTAGGTCTTTAGCCAAATTGAGATAACGCGGTTGATTGTTTTTCGATTCTGATTGATTAGGGTCGTTCTTAAAAGCAGTGAGCGCCACGTGCTCATTAAATATCTCACTAGGATGGTCATAATCAAACCCTGATAGCCCCATACGCCTCGCCACTTGCGAGAGTATCCACCAGTCAGGCTTAGCGAGTCCTAATGCAGGCTTCAACGCCCGTTGTCTTGAGATGCGCCGCTCAGAGTTGGTGACTGTGCCTGACTTTTCACCCCAACCTTGGGCTGGCAATACGATGTCAGCACACTTAACCGTATCGCTATCTACCGAGCAGTCAGAGACTATCACCAAGTCGCAAACTGCTAATGCACGGCGAAATTTATCCGCGTCAGGTAAGCTGACGACCGGATTGGTTGCCATAATCCAAATGGCTTTGATCCGCCCATCTAAAATAGCATCGGCAGCATCACAAGCTTGGATGCCCACCTCTGGCGCAATAGGCTGAGGTACCTGCCAAAAGTCGGCGACCAATTTCCGATGAACGCTATTGTCCAAGTCTAGATGCGCCGCCAATAGATTGGCCAGCGCCCCGACTTCACGGCCACCCATGGCGTTTGGCTGACCAGTGAGTGAAAAAGGACTGGCACCCGGTTTGCCCACTCGTCCCGTAAGCAGATGGGTGTTGATAATGGCATTCACCTTATCAGTGCCACTCTTTGACTGGTTGACGCCCATACTAAACGCAGTCACTGTTTTGTCATTGGCAGCGACTAGCTGATAAAATTCAAGGATACTGTCGATACTGATTTGGCAAGCTTGAGCAACTTTTTCAATGCTCCAGACGTTGGCTGCCGCTAAAGCATCATCAACACCATGACCATGCTCGATATAACCTGTATCAGCGAAGCCGTGCTCGCTAAGATAATGTAATAAACCATTGTATAAATGCGTATCGGTGCCGGCGGCTATTGGTAAGTGCAAATCTGCGAACTCACAGGAATCGGTACGACGTGGGTCAATGACAATCAGTTTTTTATTGGGATTGGCTTTTTTGGCGGCCAAAAAACGTCCAAACAAAATAGGATGACACCATGCCATGTTTGAGCCAACCAGTACCAATAAATCGCAGGCCTCTAAGTCATCATAATTACCGGGAACTAAATCTGCGCCAAAGGCACGTTTGTGTCCTGCTACCGCTGATGACATACACAGTCGTGAGTTGGAGTCGATATTATTATTACCGATAAAGCCTTTGATAAACTTATTGGCGACGTAATAATCCTCAGTGAGCAGCTGCCCTGAGACATAAAACATAATACTGTCGCGACCATGCTTAGCAATAGTGTCGTTTAAACGCGTGGCAATATCATTTAAGACACCATTCCAATCGGTAGGCACGGTAGAGGCTAGGTTGTTCAGTGCTGCGGTAGCGCTATAAGCATGAGAGTCATAAGTTATGGGTTGCTGTTGTGCCATCGATGCCAGTTTATTTTGATAATAAGGCTCAGTTAAGCGTCGTGCACTACCCAATGTTTGTGCCAGCGCACTGCCCTTTGAGCACAATTTACCAAAGTTCGCCGGATGTTCAGGATCTCCTTTTACGCTCACTACCCCTGTCGCATCGACACTGGCTAAGACGCCACACCCTACCCCGCAGTAAGGACAAGTGGTACGTATGGTGGACGTCGTTTCTTCAGTATAAGTGGCAATAAGAGCCGTTTTTGAAGGATTGAATATGTCATCAGATTTGTTATTAGATCGACGTATACCACTTTCTAATTCTTGACTAGCATTCGGTTTATTACTCAAGATCACTTCACTCATGACGCCGCTCCTACTATGTCTGCTGCGCTTAATAAATCCAGATCGCTATCGTTATCCATGTCTCCGTTAGCCTCACTATCTGTCGTTATTTTCTCCAAATCACAGTAAGCCTCACCAAATATTAAATCCGCTTTTATAGGCGCGATATCACTATTGCTGTTGATCAGCTGGCTATAGAAACTGCCCTCATTGACCTCACCGTAGAGTACAGCGCCGATCAGTTTATTGTTTCTAAGATAGAGGCAGTGATAGTGATTTATACTGGTTTGCTGATAGGTGATGGTTTCGATAGCCGCCGGTTCCTCGTCATCAAAGTCGACTTGCCCTGCTGAAAAGGCACTGATGCCAGATACTTTTAGCTTTAAGGACAGCGGTGTACTGCGAAAAGGCTGCCAGTTCTCTTTAGAGCCTAAGCTGTCGCCCGATAGTCGAGTGTCTTTTAGCACAGAGACTAAGGTATCCACTTGCTGATTAACAGGTGCCACCATACCGAATAGCTCACCATCCAACTCTACGCATTCTCCAACTGCGTAGACATGCGGACAACTCGTGTGCATGCAATCATCCACAATGATGCCGCGATTGACCTCAAGACCGCAGTCTATCGCCAGTGCTATATTAGGCATCACCCCGACTGCCATCACAATAAAATCTGCCGGCAAGGTACGCCCATCCTTCAGTGATAAGCCCTTTACCTCATGCTGGTCATTGACCGCAATACAATCAGTAATAGCAGAGACCTCCACACCTACGCCCCGACGAGCCAGCTCAGCTTGCAACAGCTGGGCAGCAGGTAAATCAAGCTGCCTGTTAAGAACATAGCTGTCTACATGAATGACCGTCATATCTGCCCCTTGAGAAGCCAGCGCGCAGGCGGCCTCTAGCCCTAGCACCCCGCCACCAATTACTAGACCTTTTTTCCCTTGGCGCGCGTATTCAATTAAAGCATTTACATCGGCTACCTCTCGGAACACATGCACGCCTGCCGCATCATGATTGGGAAAAGGGATGACTCGAGCGCTCGAACCTGTAGCGATAACCAGCTTGGCATACACCAGCGTCTGTCCATTATCAAGCTTAATAGACTGTTGCTTGGTGTCCACAGCGGTAACTGCAATCCCTGCTAAGACAACAATACCCAACTGTTCATAATCTGATTGCTGGTATAAATAAGTATCATCAAAGGCGCTATCTCCTGCCAGCACTGGTGATAGCATAATGCGGTTGTAGCCGACCTCTGGCTCTTTGCTGATAAGGGTAATCGGTAATGGTCTTTGGTTATTTGGCGACTTACTTTGCTGCTGGGCACGTGCCAGCTCAATGGCAAAACGGCTGCCTGCCATACCAGCACCAATAATGACAATACCCGCATTTGAATGAGCATAAGACATTGTCTGTATTGTTAATTTTGATCTATCTGATGACATGAGCAAAAAATCCCTTAGCCGCAACGCGCAGCATTAATTAAATGGCGTGTCAGAGTGTCTTTTGTGCTTAAAGCCTGCGCTTATAAGAAATAAGCCAACAGCGAAAAAATGAGCACAAACTGAATAAAGCAAATGCTATGCCATACCAGTAATGGGTTGCGTATGATGAGCGGCTCAGGGTCGCTAATATAATTGTGATTCTCAGGGTTAAAATCTTGTAAGAACTCGCCAATCGCTTGATAGCGAGCTTGGGTATTAGCAAGCAGCGCACGCATTAGCGCTTGCTGGCTGGCAGCAGGTACGCGGTACTGACGTAATAATTGAGTAGGTAGCGTTAAGGTATGATTTGCCTGATGTGAATGCATCAACGCTTGTGAGCTAAATGGCAGCTCGCCTGTTAGAAGCTCATAGCCAATCACCGCTATGGAAAATAAATCAGAATGCACACCTTTTGGTGCATCGGTGTAATATTCTGGTGCAGCGTAGTGCAAATCACCATTCGGTGGTCGCGTACTGTCTTTAAGTATGGAAGAGCTGGCTGAACCAAAATCTATCAATTTGACCGCGCCTGATGTGGTCAATAGGATGTTTTCCGGCTTGATATCTTGATGCAATAGATAGTTTCGATGCATCACCCGAACCGCCATGCCTATTTTGGTTAACAAATCATAGGTCTGCCACACATCACAAGGCGCATGACGATCCATAAAATCTCTTAGGCTTTCGCCTTCAATATATTCTGTGAGATGGTATAGATATGCACTGCTGGCTGGTATGGGGTAATAGCGTAGCAACCCTGAAGCACTAAGCGCTGAGCTTGCGTCTAGATAGGGTTTTATACTGCTGATGCCTGTAAGGCTGCTGTCACTAGATAGGTTATTAGGATCTGCTTGATTATATGCAGGCTCGCCCGCCCGTCTATGCTTAGATAAGCTTAGACCGATTTTACGCTCCTTTAGAAATTCGCGCAGATAATGACCATCGGTAATGGCACTAAGGCTTGGTGACTTTAGTGCAAATAGATGATGGTTTTCATCCTCTACTAGATATACTTCGCTACGAGCAGTGCGGGCTATAATATGCTTGACAATAAAACCATCAATCCGTGCCCCAACTTCTAAGCCCGTTAATAACTGATACCGATGGATGTCGTGAGGCATCGCATCATGCAGGCTAGCATTTTTATTATTACTATTGTTCTTAGTATGAGCGCTATCGGCTGTCTTTTGCTTATGGAGCGCTTGCGCATTCATACCGAGTATCACCATACTTAAATTGTCATGACTGCCCTCGTTAAACGCCTGCTCGCATATGCTTTGGCTGATGCTAAGACTATTCACTGCCCCGTCATTAGAGCTGTTATCCGTCGTATCTATCGTCTGACTCGGCTGACACAGCGCCTTTACTGCTGAACATAGCTCAAACTGGAGCTCGGACACTGCAATAGACTCATAGACGCCATCTGTCATCAGTGCTAAGCATTCATTTTGATGCAAGTTAAATACTGACTGCTGGAGCTCGACCATCGTATCCGCGCCAATAGCGGCAGATAGCGCGCCTTTATCTTGCCCATGGTGAATGCGGTGGTCTTTACTGAGCACTTTTATACTTTCTAAACCGACACGGTAAATACGTGAGTCGCCTGTATGAAACAGATGGATACGGTCGCCGATACACAGCAGGCCTGATAAGGTGGATAATAGTGGTGGCACGCGCTCATAGACTTGCGGGAAATAGAGGGCGTCATTGGCTTTATTGACCGCCTCCCGAATCAAAATGGCAACTTGATTGTCATCAAAGTCTATGTTTGCTGATTGCGATTTGTTCTCTGCCAATACCATCTCTTCAAGCGCTTCATTTTTAAGTGCCCCGTTTTTAAGTGCTAAGGTAAGATGGTGCGTGACAGTGTTGACCACCAATTGGCTGGCTTGTTTGGGGAACTGACAGGCACTGACACCATCCGCCATCAGCACCAATAAAGGCGCATGAGGACACTGAACACCGCCGTTGATGGTTGCTGTAAACTGTCCATACGGCAAGCATGTTGTTATCAGCAAGCTGTCTTGATTTTCAGACTTGCGCCCTTGCATGCTATGAAAATCAAGCTGCCACAGTGCCTCATTCATTGGCATAATTAGCTCACTTTAATTTGGGCAAAGCTGCCATCAGGCATCTCTTCGATGATGACGCCTTCAGGTTCTTTTAAAAAGAACAGTGCAAAGAAGCCAATGACGGCAGTCGCGGCGATTACCATGAAGAATACTTGATAAGAAACCAGACTTAGGACAGTTAAATAAACAACCGAGCCAACATTTCCATAAGCGCCGGTCATGCCAGCAAATTGTCCGGTCATGCTACGCTTGATCAGTGGAATAACCGCAAACACAGCACCTTCACCCGCTTGTACAAAGAAAGAGCAAAACATCGTGATGAATAATGCCAAGGCAATTGGCCATGTTGAATCCACGATGCCCATTAGTAGATAACCAACAGCCAAACCTGCGGTCAAAATCAGCAGCGTTATTTTGCGACCAAACTTATCGCTGAGCCAGCCGCCGCCCGGTCGCGACATCAAGTTCATAAACGCATAGCTAGATGCCAAAACCCCTGCCATCACAATTGATAGATTAAATGTCTCTTGATAGAAAAGCGGCAACATAGACACTACGGCAAGCTCTGAGCCAAAGGTCGCAAAGTATAAAATATTTAAGATACCGACTTGTTTAAAATCATATTGATGCGCTTTTGGCACAGGAGTCGTAAATACCTCTTTATTAAAGCGATAACTACTCACAAACTCATAAATATATAAAATAACCAATCCGATGTAGACGATATTGACACTTGCCTGACTGAGTAAGCTGACACCAGCGGGTGATAACTTCCATCCCAAAAGCGCTAACGCCAAATACATTGGCAGCTTAAACGCCATCATCAACCAAAAGTCACCTGCTGAAGTCACCATCATGGCACCAGATTTTTTGGGCTTAAAATACGTCGCACCCTTAGGCGTATCACGCACCATCTTATAAAAAATCACACTATAGAGCATCATCACCACCCCGGAGGTGGCTGTCGCATAACGCCATCCTTCATCACCACCAAATATAGCAGCAGCAATAATAGCTACTGTTGGCAACAGCAGCGCCGCCGCCGCCGAACCAAAATTACCCCAACCGCCATAAATACCTTCAGCAGTACCCAGCTCACTTGCAGGGAACCAATCACTCATTAGACGAATACCTACCACAAACCCAGCACCCACAAAGCCCAAGAAAAAACGGGACAGTGCCAGCGTGTTGTAATCTTGCGCAAAGGCAAAGGTAAAACATGGAATAGCGCCTATAGCCAAAATAGCGGTATAGACGAGGCGCGGACCAAAACGATCGGTCAACATACCAATAATGACTCGAGCTGGAATAGTCAAAGCGACGTTTAATATCAACAAGGTTTTGACTTGGTCCTTGGTCAAACTCAAAGTCTCACCGATGGCAGATAAGAATGGTGCGTGGTTAAACCATACAAAAAAGGTCAGAAAAAAAGCCATCCATCCAAGATGGAGTATCTGGTTTTTACCAGTAAAAGAGAGAATATTGAGCTTGTTTTTATTTGGTGCAGCAGGGCTCGGTGATGGCGATGACGACATAAGCGGTTTCCTTAAATAGTAAAATTCAGGGCTAACATGGAAAGCCGTAAGAACACGTTATGTTGAACGAACTGACCAGTTAGAGCATTTAAGGGGGTGCAATGGCTGTGCCAGCTGCCGCTATCCGCTTCGTTATACAGATAAAACCTCGGCTTTGATAAAAGCGTTCATGCTTTGCTATTGGTGACTTCCAAGCAGCTATTACAAGGTCATTCATAATTTAATAACCATATACAAACGCTAATTTTATCGAGATGAATGAAAAACCCTGACTGCCATAAATACAATCAAATTGGTGCATGGTTTTATCTATTTTGGTGCATCCATTTTTTATATCCTCACTTTTAATGAGAAAAGACTTTTTTATTTATCATTGCTATTTATATCCTCACACATACCACGCCGCCTAGGAAATACACTGTCATCGTCAGGTTTTTCGTCTGTAGTGATAAGACTCTCGCTTAAAGATATGGCGCTATATAACGGTGCTTGGCACAGTTATTGAAGATGTAATTACTGTAAGCACTATTTAGACAAACCCATGACTAAGGATAATTACATGAGTAGCACTATAGTGAGTAAGGCAGGTAAAGATAAGTTGGTGGTGATTGGTAACGGTATGGTTGGACATCATTTTATTGAGCGAGCCATAGAAAAAGGGTTACATGAGCAGTTTGAGATTCATGTTTTTGCTGAAGAAGACCGTCCCGCTTACGATCGGGTATATTTATCGAGCTACTTTGAGCATAAAGATGTTAGTAAGCTCAACTTGGTTGATTTAAGCGCCTATGCATCTGCCCAGATTCAATTGCATCTGAACCAGTGTATTGTAGATATTGACACCACCAATCAATACATCATCACTGAAGCTGGCGAGCGGATTGAATATGGTGAGCTGGTGCTGGCGACAGGCTCCTATCCATTTGTACCGCCGATTCCAGGGCGTGAGCATGCACACTGTCATGTATATCGCACCATTGCTGATTTGGATGACATTCTTGCCATCGCTGAGCAACCAAAAGTAAAGAAAGGCGTGGTTGTAGGTGGAGGGTTACTCGGGCTTGAAGCAGCAAAAGCACTGGTCACCTTAGGACTAGAGACTTATGTGGTAGAGTTTGCTCCGCAATTGATGGGCGTACAGCTTGATGCGGCTGGCGGCGATATTTTAAAACGAAAAATTGAAGCCCTCGGGGTCAAAGTATTGACCGGTAAGAATACTCAAGCCATTATTGATAATAGCGACGCCATACATAAAAACCTGAGCACCTTTAATGAGAATCCGTGCCAGCTGACCATGCAATTCACCGATGATACCTCGCTTGACACCGATATGATCGTCTTTAGTGCAGGTATTCGTCCGCAAGATGGCATTATCAAAAACAATCCTGAGTGCGGTATTGAGATAGGTGCACGAGGTGGTATTTTAATTGACGAAAAATGCCGCACCAATGCCGCGCATGTCTACGCTATCGGCGAATGCGCGGTGTGGGATAACCAAATATTTGGCTTAGTAGCACCAGGCTACAGCATGGCGAGTATTTGCGCGGCGCAAATCACAGGAGATCATTCGCAAACCTTTACGGGCGCTGATATGAGCACCAAGCTCAAACTCATGGGCGTGGATGTGGGTAGTATTGGCGACGCCCATGGCAAAAGCGCAGACAGTTTGAGCTATTTATATCAAAATCCTGCGACAGGTATCTATAAGAAACTGGTCACAACGTCTGATAATAAGCGCTTGCTTGGCGCGGTATTGGTTGGTGATACCGAAGACTATAACAATCTATTACAGCTATATCTCAACAATATCGACCTACCTGCCCACCCTGAAAGCCTCATACTACCCAACGTTGAAAAACCAACGATGGGTATAGAAAATTTACCAGATAGTGCCACGATTTGCTCATGCTACAACGTCACCAAAGGGGCTATTTGCGCGGCGGTTGAGAACGGTGCGTACTCCATTGCAGAAGTGAAATCCTGTACCAGTGCAGGTACAGGCTGTGGTGGCTGTGCGCCTATGGTGAAAGACACTTTAAGCTATCAGTTAACGACCCTTGGGTTTGAGGTCAATAACGACTTATGTGAGCACTTTGCCTATACCCGTCAAGAGCTCTATAGCTTGATTCGTGTTCATGGTATTAGAACATTTGATGCTCTGTTGGATGAGCATGGTAACGGTCATGGCTGTGAGATTTGCAAACCTACGGTCGCCTCCATCTTGGCCTCATGCTGGAATGATTATGTGCTCAAGCCTGAACTGACACCGTTGCAAGACAGCAATGACTATTATCTAGGCAATATCCAAAAAGACGGCACCTATTCGGTCGTACCTCGTGTGCCGGGTGGTGAAATCACCGCTGATAAGCTGATCATCCTCGGACAAGTCGCCAAAGAGTTTAATTTGTATACCAAAATCACAGGTGGTCAACGCGTGGATCTATTTGGCGCACGTCTAGACCAACTCCCTGATATCTGGACACAGTTGGTGCAAGCTGGCTTTGAGACCGGTCATGCTTATGGTAAGTCGTTGCGTACTGTTAAATCGTGTGTGGGTAATAACTGGTGTCGCTATGGTGTCGATGACAGTGTCGGCTTAGCCCTAAGATTAGAAGATCGTTATAAAGGGGTGCGTTCACCGCACAAGATAAAAATGGGCGTGTCCGGATGTACGCGTGAGTGTGCGGAGGCACAAAGCAAGGACTTTGGCATTATCGCCACCGAAAATGGTTGGAATTTATTTGTCTGTGGTAATGGCGGTATGACCCCGCGTCATGGCGAGCTGTTTGCCACCGATCTTGATAGCGACACGGTCATCAAATACATCGATCGCATTATTATGTTTTATATCAAAACAGCAGACAAACTCCAGCGTACCTCAAAATGGCGCGAGAGCTTAGATGGCGGATTGGAATATTTACAAGCGGTCATTATTGAAGACAGTTTAGGCATCGCTGACGAGCTAGAGGCGCAGATGCAACTGCTAATCGACAACTATGTGTGTGAGTGGAAAGCCACCATCACCGATAGCGAAAAGCTCAAACGTTTCCGTCACTTCGTCAATAGCGAGCAAGGGGATGACAATGTGGTCTTTGTCACCGAGCGCGAGCAGATCCGCCCTGCGACCGATAGTGAAAAAGCTAAAATCTTAGTGACCGAGCTGGCTTAATCAATGTCTAACACTTTCCGATCATATATGAATAAGGATCACCCAATGAACCAGTATACCGTTTGCAGATTAGAAGACATACTCCCTGAGACTGGTGTTTGCGCACTGATAGAGGGTAAACAAGTGGCAATTTTTCGCACTAAGGACGCTAAGCTTTTTGCGCTTGATAACTATGACCCCTTTAGTCAAGCCAATGTATTATCTAGAGGGTTAATTGGAGGCACTACCGTGACCAACGATGCTGGCATTGATGAAGCGGTACTGTATGTGGCCTCACCTATTTATAAGCAGAGATTTAACCTTGCCACCGGTCAATGCTTGGATGATACAAGTGTCACGCTTGCTACTTACCATGTTGAGCTTGATACCAGTCTTGAAAGTAATAATGTGGTGATAAAATATGATCAGTTAGAAGCGTCATCTACAACACTATTAGAAATGGAAGTTGTTTAAGGCGTAGCCGTCTTTTTAGCAAATTGAAACATGTAATTTACATTAAGATACTGAATAAAAAATTGTACTGGCATAATATTGGCGGTAAATATATTTCACTTAATGCCATTAAAAGGATCATAAATCATGTCTGACAAGTCTACTAATAACGATAACATTAAAAATGCCTTAGAGTCTCTTGAGAGTGCAGCGACAACGCCTTCAAATGATGCGGTAACAGGCGTAGAAGTAGTAAAAGGTGATACTGTCGTTTATGAAGACGGTGATTTTGAAGATTACAATGCTGACAAAGACTATGAGGTTGATGAAGAAACTAAGTCTGGCAAGGATGATGAGTCCAATAAAGACGATCAGGATGACAATTCTGCCAAAGAAGATAAGCACAGTACGACGATAGCGAACATCTATCAATGGGCTTCTAAGCTCAAAGATGACTTTATTTCTGACAAAAAAGAAGCGAAATCTGACGAAGAGGATAAGTCTGATTCTGAAAATGAAGACAAGCATGAGGACAAGCATAGTGCGACGATAGCTAATATCTATCAATGGGCTGCTAAGCTTAAAGAGGATTTTACGTCTGAAGCTTCTAATATGACGCTTGACGTTTCTGAAAAAGCGGTTGCTATTATGCTTAACAGACTTTTGGATGTCAAAACTGCCGAGTTAGAAGCTTTTGATAAGAAAGTGGCAGACTCTGAAGGATCGGTAGACAATGCAGAAGAAGAGCGTAGTAAGATTGCTGAGAAAAAAGACAAATACCAAGGTATGATTGATCAACTACAAGGCTAGTTAGCACTCTGATTGATTGGTACTTTGATTGATTGGTCTTATTGATCCAGTGTTAAGTATTTAGCACTGGATTTTTTATTGTTTTTGGCTTGTCGTGAGCTCAAGAGTGTTAGTGTCGATCATCGACTGTAAACCCTCTAAATATTAAGGGTACATTATAAACCTAGTTTGATATAAAAATAAATCAAATACGATTGACGTCTATTAGCTATTAGTTATCAGCTACTAGGTATATCCACGACTAACGGTGAAATGTAAAGCCAAACCAATTACGTAAACACGCCTATCGATTTCTGCTAGTATTATGCCACTACGTTACTAACCACTTATAATATGTAAGGTTAAGAGGATTTAACATGCGATTCAAATCATTCGTTCAAAAACTACATGAACGCAATCCTAAACTTGGCAAAATCGCTTCGCTGACCACAGCGACAGGCGTTATTACTTTTAATAGTATGTTGGCAGGTCCTCCTGTATGGATTATGGGTGCAGCCAAAGCTGTTACTGGTGCAGCGATTGCTGATAAAGCGGTCATTGATGTGACCAATTATTGGATTAACAGCAATAACGCGATGATCGATAATATTCTGCCGGATAAAGACTGGCGTATCAGCCTACCTGATGATATCCATACCAAGGGCAAGTATTTACTGGTAAGCAATCACCAATCATGGGTTGATACCAGTATCGTGCAATATATTAGTGAAAAGCGTTTGCCCTTGACGCGATTTTTTACCAAGTTTGAGCTGATATATATTCCAGTCATTGGTCAAGCTTTCTATTTTCTCGATTTTCCAATGATGCGTCGACACTCTAAAGAGGCGATTGCGAAAAATCCTGCCTTAAAAGGCAAAGATATCGAAGAAGCAAAACGCGCTTGTGCATTGCTGAAAGACAAGCCTTTTACACTGTTAAATTATCTAGAAGGCACACGTTTTACCACCGTAAAACGGGATAAGCAGCAGTCGCCCTATACGCATTTGCTTAAACCAAGAGCAGGCGGCTTGTCGCTAGCGATTAGTGCGCTTGGCGAAGACATCGATGGTATTTTAGATATGACCATCGTCTATCCTGATGGTGTGCCGACATATGGCGACTTATGGAAAGGCAATATCAAGCGTTTGGGCGTCGATGTCAGACATATTAAGATGCCTGATGACTTATTTGCCAGTGTTCAAAATGGCGGCTATGAGACTGATGAGGCGATAAAAGCAGAAATGTTTGATTGGGTTGAGCAAGTTTGGCAACAAAAAGATCAGCTCATTACTAAGATGCTTGCTGAATTTGAAAGTAAGCCCCCTGCCCTTGATGTTTAGCTAGCAAGCTTTTTAACTTAATCTGTTTTATTTGCACATATATTGACCGTTCTATTGGTTTTTTTACTAAAGACAATAATAGTAACCTACGGCTGCTATTATTGCTTACCTCGTTAAACGACCATACCTTATATGTCGATGACAAAAGGAAAATACAGTGCCACAGGCTCAGCCAATGTTTGAACCCGCCTCTAATCTTACAACAGAACAAAATACAGCATTAAAAACGCTTACGACGATAGGTTATCTAGAAGGCACCTCGTTTTTACTTTTGCTCTGCATCGCTATGCCACTAAAGTACATGATGGACATTCCAGAAGGGGTAAAGTATATCGGTATGGCTCACGGTGGCTTATTCATCGCCTATATTGTTGTACTCATGGGCACAGCCGTCAAAATAAAAATGCCTATATGGGCGATCCCTGCCGGCGTGCTTGGCTCGTTCTTACCATTTGGTCCGTTCATATTTGACCATTGGTTAAAAAAGAGCCTAAAGAAAAGCAAGAAAGTTATTTGAGACAAGAGTTTTTATGACGCTAATCATTGGTTTCACGATATAGCGTGTTTTGTGACTCTTCTCTAAAATCTTCGTATGTGATGGCAGGCTTTGATGTTGACGTACTAGCAGCTGCCTCATTATTCATTGCGTTCGTTTCAGGCTTGGGGTTTGATGCTTTGGCAGGGTCAGAGTCGCTGGGCACTTCAATGACAGCAGGTGGCGTATTAGCCTCTACCACAACATTTTTCTCAGTGGTGTTCATTTCAGTGTCAGTAGCTGTTTGTTTGGTGACCGGGCTTGTCTGAGTCGCGTTTTCATTAATAGGCGTGCCAGCTTCATTTAACGCTGTAGACGTAGTACCGGTGGACAAGAAACCAGTCGAAATTAACGTGAATACAGCACCAGAAATCATGAGTGAGCCAAGTACCATACCTATAATAAGTGGCTTTTTACTACTCTTCTGCTTTTGTATTGATTTTACTGCTTTCTTTTTTTTCGATTTTTTGATGG
Organism: Psychrobacter sp. G; assembly: GCF_000418305.1. Classification (NCBI taxonomy): domain Bacteria; kingdom Pseudomonadati; phylum Pseudomonadota; class Gammaproteobacteria; order Moraxellales; family Moraxellaceae; genus Psychrobacter; species Psychrobacter sp. G. Next base: position 1,588,382 of record NC_021661.1, on the reverse strand, counting down.
GTAAGGTTATCAAAGATGCAGTGCTGATAGGTTCATCAATATAAGCGCTATCATTTACCTCAGTATCTTCGTTTTTAACTGTAGAAGCTGCGTTATCAGTCGCCTCAGTTGTCATTAAAGGGTGTATAACCTTCTCATCTTCATCAGAGAAGTCCAAGCTTACCGATGTGCTCGCGTTATCAGATATCTGTAACCCTGCTGTATTTTCCACACTATCTTGCTCTTGGCTGCCAAATAACTCTAGTTCTGCTGCACTTAGTGGCTCATAGGATGACAGCTTGTCAGCGTTTTTGAGCGGTTGTAATATGTGCGGCTGAACAGAACTGTCCAATAGACTTGCACTAAGACCAACATCAGTCTCATCATAAGCATCAGTGGTGACAGTTGGCTCGGGATCATTTTCTGTATTTTCAATAGTCTCTACGCTTTCAACACGAGTGATATAACGCTCATAGATATTATGTTTACGATTACGCAGTCGTGGCTTCGTATTAGCGATTTTTGCTAAGTTTGCCTCTAAATCGGCGCTTTGCTTGTCTTTTTTGTCGCTCATGAAGTGATACCAAACCAGTTTATGCCACGAAACCGTAGATGACTGCTAGAATGAAGGGAAAAGTTTTTTAGTTTGCTAAAGTGTAACGCTATCGTTAATAAACAATATAGAGTGTCAACTTGTATGCTTCAAGCATAATTTTATAGTTTTGCTGTTATTGATATAAAATACAGTAGTATCCGTTTCATCAATCGACATGATATTACAGATAAATGAGCATAAAACATGGATTTAAAGCAGCTCAATGCGTTTATTGCCGTTGCCGAGCTTAGGAGCTTTAGTGCAGCCGCTACCAAAATCGGACTGTCACAGCCCAGTTTAAGCCGTTTACTCAAGCAACTTGAGACAGACATGGGCGTGATGTTGGTTGATCGTTATCACAGACCGCTACATTTAACAGAAGCTGGCACGTTCTTTTACGATAAAATCAGTACCATACTGACAGAAGTCGATACGGTTGTTGGTATGACCCAGCGCTTATCTGCCCCTAGCAGCGCATTAAATATCGGTTTCGTACCCTCTATACTGTATGGGTTGCTACCTGAGATTATTGCCAGACTGAAGCAGTCCAATCCTGAGATTGACGTCAACCTAAAGGACATCAGCTCTTATCAGCAAATGGATGCGCTCAAATCTGGTGATATCGATATTGGTTTTGGACGCTTTGCCCATCAAGACCCATGGATACAGCAAATACTGTTACGCCACGAGCGCTATGTCGTTGCCCTCCCCAAAGCCCATCCGCTTGCCAATGTGCGCGAGCAACGCTTGATCGATTTGGCCAATAACCGCCTGATTCTCTATCATCAAACCCACTTACCTGTATCTACAACACCAGAAACGGTATCAGGCACAGGGATTCCTAAAACCTTGGGGCAGAATAAGAAAAATAATACGAGCCATAATCAAGCCTCTACTGTTGAGCAGATAACAGAGCCTTTACTATATTTATTTGCACAGTACGGTATCTCTCCATTTATGACCACCACCGTCAGTGACTTGCAAGTGGCACTCGGGTTAGTAGCGGCGGGCGAAGGCATCACCTTAGTCCCTGCCAGTTTAAAGACAGTGCGGACGGAGCAGATCAGCTATCAGCGTCTCATTCACGAAAACGTCACCTCACCTATTTATCTGCATACACTTAAGGATTTTGTGCATCCTCATATTCCTGACTTATTGCGTGCGACTTATCATGTCTATGAGCAGCGCGGCATTACTTACCGCCGGCAAAAATTTGAATCTCAGCGCTAAATTATCAGATATTGAGTCATAATTGTGGTATAAAGAAGCCCGAAAAAATAGCCATTGATAAATCTTGATATTTATATTTAATTATGCTAACTATCAGGAATGGCTATGCAAAAAATAAGTAATAATTATATGAATAATCATTCTACTAAACCAGATTGGTGTGCTAAAGTCGATACAAGACAAATCGTTTTAAGAAACAGTACTAATAAATAATCTTAAGCGATGCGCTCATGATCATTGGCAAACTGACACAGGTAAGTGATGATTTGCCGTTTTAACCATTTCGAGGTAAGCATGACCACACAACCACTCAATAACCCAAGCGCCACAGGCGATACTCTCTCCGCGCAGCAAGAAGGCTTTAGCTGGCGAATCTTTGGTCCCGGTATTCTGATGGCGACTGCTGCTATTGGCGGCTCGCATCTGATTTCATCGACACAGGCTGGCGCGTTATATGGCTGGCAGCTGGCGATCATGATTATATTAGCCAACGTCTTTAAGTATCCGTTCTTCCGCTTTGCCACCGATTATGTCTATGACACTGGCGAGAGCTTAATCGCAGGCTATGCCAAACGCTCAAAAGCCTATCTCTGGATTTATTTTATCCTATCTATTTTATCGGCGGTGATTAGTACGGGGGCTGTGACATTGCTTGCGGCAGTGATATTGGGCTTTATGCTGCCCGCATCTGTAGGACTATCAAGTATTGCCTTAGCTGTCATTATCGTTGCGGTATGTTGGTTTTTTCTGATTGCTGGTCATTATAAATTGCTTGACGGCGTGACTAAGTGGATTATGATTGCGCTCGTATCTGCAACCGTGTTAGCGGTGATGATTGCTGCTGGTAAGCCGACGGTTATGGTGGCGGATTTTGTCCCTGCCTCTCCTTGGAACTTGGCGACTTTAGGGTTTATTGTGGCTCTTATGGGTTGGATGCCAGCACCACTTGAGTTCGCTGCCATCACCTCGATGTGGACATCAGCCAAGAGAAAAGCGGACAATACCACTCACCGTCAGGGGTTACTGGATTTTAATGTCGGTTTCTTAGTTTCCGCTATTTTAGCCTTGTTCTTTTTAGCGTTGGGCGTTTTCGTGCAATACGGCTCAGGTCAAGAGATTCAAACCGCAGGTGTCGCTTATATTGATCAGCTTATCAATATGTATACCGCCACTATCGGTGAATGGTCAAGACTACTGGTCGCCTTTGTCGCCTTTATGTGTATGTTTGGCACCACTATTACCTGTGCGGATGGCTATGGACGTGCCAATGCCGAATGCTGGCGCTTACTAAAAGGTGAAGACGAGATTAATAAAAAGCAAATCGCCTTTTGGACCACTTATGCTATTGGTGGCGGTCTTTTGATTATCAGCTTCTTTGCAGGTCAATTAGGCGCTATGCTGAAGTTTGCGATGATATCCGCCTTTATATCTGCGCCTATCTTTGGTTGGTTAAACTATTCGCTCGTGAAAAACCATAAAAAGCTATCAGCCGGTATGAACGCCTATTCGATTGCAGGGCTTGTATTCTTAGGTGGCTTTACCTTGTTATTCCTAGCTAGCCTTGCAGGTATTATTGGTTAAATATAACCGTACGTCAATTTAGGCTACGATAGACTTAATAGAGTAAAAGCCCTTTTAGCCAGACTAAGAGGGCTTTTTTGTAGACAACGATAAAACGCTTATAGATATAATTGTAACCAGATGTAAATATTTAATTAGGAGAAATGCAGCGTTTGATACGTTATGAATACTAATAGATATAAACCTCTAATTAATGGATAGCATTATCCATAAAATAAATAGTATTAATATATTTAATTTTTTAATTTAATTTATATTAACAGTTTAATGAAAATCCCGCTTTGCAGTCCTGAATAATTGGTTATAATCAAGCACAACGATTGAATCGCGAATGATAACGACAAGATCTTCCCTCCACGTAAGGACCACGACATGACCCTATCAGCTGGCGCTCGCTTTCGCAGTGCAATGAAACAAAAAAATGATAATAATCAACCGCTACAGATTGCTGGCGCGATTAACGCCTACACTGCAATGATGGCAACTCAAGTTGGTCATCAAGCCTTATATCTCTCTGGTGCTGGCGTGGCCAATGCCTCATTTGGCTTGCCAGATTTGGGTATGACTAGCCTTGATAACGTCTTAGAAGATGCGCGCCGTATTACCGATGCGGTTGATACGCCATTATTGGTTGATATCGACACCGGTTTTGGTGGTGCGTTTAATATTGCTCAAACCATTCGTAAAATGGAAAAAGCCGGTGTGGCGGCGGTTCATATCGAAGACCAAGTGGCGCAAAAGCGTTGTGGTCATCGTCCAAATAAAGAAATCGTTAGTATCTCAGAAATGGTTGATCGCCTAAAAGCGGCACTTGATGCCAAGACGGACAAAGATTTTGTGGTGATGGCACGTACCGACGCCCTATCTGTCGAAGGTCTTGATGCAGCGGTTGAGCGCGCGGTTGCTTTTCAAGAAGCTGGTGCTGATATGATTTTTGCAGAAGCACTCACTGATATCGAGATGTACCGTAAGTTTACCGACGTGCTTGATATTCCAGTCCTAGCTAATATGACCGAATTTGGTCAGACCGATCTATATACCACCGAGCAGTTATACGCGGTGGGTGTCGATATGGTGCTTTATCCGTTGTCAGCCTTCCGTGCGATGAACAAAGCGGCATTAAATGTTTATCAGCATCTGCTTAATGATGGCACACAAGAAAAAGTTGTCGACACCATGCAAACCCGTATGGAGCTGTATGACTTCTTAAACTATCATGAGTTTGAACAAACGCTAGACAAGTTATTTGCAGATAATAAGTAGTTTTAGCGGTTAAAAGCGTTGGTTTTTCTATCAATGAACATGCCAGCGCATTATCTAATATTTGCAGTACCTTTATCTTTCATCCAACACAAGCTACCAACAAAAGGAATTTATTATGGCAGCACAAAAAGAACTTTCGGGCGCAGGTCTTCGTGGTCAAGTAGCAGGTAAGACGGCTCTATCTACCGTTGGTAAATCAGGCTCAGGTCTGACTTATCGTGGTTATGATGTCTCAGAATTGGCAGACAAGTGCATCTTTGAAGAAGTCGCTTATATGTTGCTATACGGCAACTTACCTACCCAAAGTGAGCTTGATGCTTATCAAACTAAATTGAAAGGTTTACGTGGCTTACCACAAGCATTAAAAGATGTGCTTGAGCGTATTCCTGCAGACGCCCATCCGATGGACGTATTACGTACCGGTTGCTCGATGCTTGGTAACCTTGAGATGGAAACTGACTTCTCACAAGAGAACGATAAAACCGACCGTATGCTGGCGGTTTTCCCATCAATCATCAATTACTGGTATCGCTTCAGCCACGACAACGTGCGTATCGAAACTGAAACTGATGACGATACCATTGGCGGTCATTTCTTACATCTGCTAAAAGGTGAAAAACCAAACGAGCTACATACTAAGGTAATGAACGTCTCACTGATTCTTTATGCTGAGCATGAGTTTAATGCTTCGACCTTTACCGCTCGCGTTTGTGCATCTACTTTATCTGACATTCATTCTTGTATCGCTGGCGCGATTGGCTCATTACGCGGTCATTTGCATGGCGGCGCCAACGAAGCTGCGATGGATATGATTGAAGGCTTTACTTCTCCTGATCAAGCAGAGTCTGAGATGATGGCAATGCTGGCGCGTAAAGATAAGATTATGGGCTTTGGTCATGCTATCTATAGCGAATCAGATCCACGTAATGTCGTGATTAAAGGTTGGGCTGAAAAACTGGCAGCAGATGTTGGTGATGAAGTGCTATACCCAGTATCAGTACGCTGTGAAGAAGTCATGTGGCGCGAGAAAAAACTCTTCTGTAACGCCGATTTCTTCCATGCGTCTGCCTATCACTTTATGGGTATTCCAACCAAGCTGTTCACGCCAATCTTTGTTTGCTCACGTTTAACAGGCTGGGCAGCACACGTGTTTGAGCAACGTGCGAACAACCGTATCATTCGCCCAAGTGCGGAATATACTGGCGAAGAGCTGCGCCCAGTACCAGAGATGAGCGCGCGTTAATCCATATGTATTTACTATCTCGCATAAATACTTATGCGAGATAGCCGGCTTAACTGCTAGACATATACAACAATTTAGCAGTTAAACCTTTTCTTAATAACCTCACTGTCTTTTTAAGCATATTTTTTTAGCAAAGCCCTTTTCTAACGTCTCATTTCACTGATGATTTTGCTAAAAGAATGACTATTTTTTGAATTTAAACCAGCCAACAGCTAAAGGTGACTTATGGACAACGCCCTTGTACAACCGATGAATGAACCCTTTAAAAAGCCATTACCTGGCACAGATTTGTATTACTTTGATACCCGCGAAGCAATCGAAAATATCGAAGCTGGCGCGTATGACAAGCTACCGTTCTGCTCAAAAGTATTGTGTGAAAACTTGGTACGCCGCTGCCCACCAGAAGATTTAACCGCAGCGCTCAAGCAGCATATCGAGGGCAAACAAGACTTAGATTTTCCGTGGTACCCGGCTCGCGTCGTTTGTCATGATATCTTAGGTCAGACCGCATTTGTTGATTTGGCGGGTCTCCGTGACGCCATCGCTGAGCAAGGCGGTGACCCATCAAAAGTGAATCCTATCGTCCCAACGCAATTGATTGTTGACCATTCATTGGCCGTTGAGCATGCAGGTTTTGAAGAAAACGCTTTTGAGAAAAACCGTGCTATCGAAGAGCGCCGTAACGATGACCGTTTTCACTTTATCAACTGGTGTCAGTATGCCTTTGATAACGTCAACGTCGTACCGCCTGGTAACGGCATCATGCACCAAATCAACCTAGAAAAAATGTCACCGGTTGTACAAGTGGTGCAAAATAAAGCCGGTGAACAAGTGGCGTTTGCCGATACCTTGGTCGGTACCGATAGCCACACGCCGATGGTTGATGCTTTAGGCGTTATCTCAATCGGTGTTGGTGGGCTTGAAGCGGAAAGCGTCATGCTAGGCAACCCGTCTTATATGCGCCTCCCTGATTACGTTGGCGTCAAGCTAACTGGTAAATTGCAAAGAGGCATTACTGGTACCGATTTGGTATTGGCTATGACCGAGTTCTTGCGTGATGCAGGCGTGGTGTCTACTTATATTGAATTCTTCGGTGAAGGTGCGCGCCAATTGAGCGTTGGTGACCGTGCATCTATCTCAAACATGACCCCAGAATATGGCGCAACCGCGGCGATGTTCTATATCGATGAGCAAACCATCGATTATTTACGCCTAACCGGTCGTAGCGAAGCGCAAATTAAACTGGTTGAGCAGTACGCCAAACAAACGGGTCTGTGGGCTGATGGCATGGAAAAAGCTGAGTACGCACGTGTGCTTGAGTTTGATTTATCCGCAGTCGTCCGCAATATGGCAGGTCCTTCGCGCCCACATGCCCGTGTATCAACCACAGACTTGGTTGCGAAAGGAATTGCTCATGGCGAAGGTGATAAATTACCTGAACCAAAAGATGGCTTAATGCCAGATGGCGCGGTGATTATCGCCGCAATTACCAGCTGTACCAATACTTCTAACCCTCGAAATATGGTTGCCGCTGGCCTTGTCGCTCGTAATGCCAATGCAAAAGGCTTATTGCGTAAGCCTTGGGTAAAATCGTCTTTAGCACCAGGTTCAAAAACCGTCAAAATGTACCTAGAAGAAGCGGGTCTGATGCCTGAGCTACAAGAAATCGGCTTTGACGTGGTTGGCTTTGCTTGTACCACTTGTAATGGTATGAGTGGCGCGCTTGATCCTGATATCGAAAAAGAAATCATCGATAACGATCTGTTCACCACTGCGGTATTATCGGGTAACCGTAACTTTGATGGTCGTATCCACCCGTATGCCAAGCAAGCGTTCTTAGCGTCACCGCCACTGGTCATCGCTTATGCTATCGCCGGTAATATCCGTTTTGATATTGAAAAAGACTCATTGGGTAAAGACCAACATGGCAATGACGTTTATCTAAAAGACATATGGTTTGATGATGACGAAGTCGATGCCATCGTTGCCAAAGCCGTGAAGCCTGAGCAGTTCAATGCCGTGTATATCCCGATGTTTGATGAAGCCAAAAAAGATACGGGTAAAGCGCTCAGTCCACTATATAACTGGCGTGATCAGACCACTTATATTCGTCGTCCACCCTATTGGGAAGGCAAAATGGCAGCGATGAATAAGCTAAAAGGTATGCGTCCATTAGCGGTATTAGGTGACAATATTACCACTGACCATTTATCACCGTCTAATGCGATTTTGGGTGACTCAGCAGCTGGCGAGTACCTTGATACCATGGGTCTGCCAAGCGAGGACTATAACTCTTATGCCACCCATCGCGGTGACCATCTAACAGCTCAGCGTGCGACATTTGCTAACCCTAAGCTGTTGAATGAAATGGTACGCGATGAGCAAGGTGAAGTAATACAAGGTTCGCTTGCTAGGGTTGAGCCACAAGGTCAAGTTATGCGTATGTGGGAAGCAATCGAAACCTATATGAACCGTGAACAGCCGCTGATCATTATCGCAGGTGACGGCTATGGTCAAGGATCAAGCCGCGATTGGGCTGCTAAAGGTGTGCGTTTAGCAGGAGTTGAGGTGGTGGTCGCTGAAGATTTCGAACGTATTCATCGTCAAAACTTGGTCGGTATGGGCGCACTACCTTTGCAGTTTGAAAAAGGTACGACTCGTAACACACTAAATATAGACGGTACAGAAGTCTTTGATGTCACAGGCGAAGTTTCTGCTGGCGGCATGATGACGCTGGTGATTAACCGTGCTGATGGTAGCACGACTGAAACCCCTATCATTTGCCGTTTAGATACCGCTGATGAGGTTAAAATGTATAACGCAGGCGGGATGCTACAGCGCTTTGCCAAAGAGTTTATCGATGGCACGCTAGATATTGTTTAAGCGTTTGAGTGTTAAATAAAAAAAGAGCCGATGTTGTATAAATTATACGGCATCGGTTTTTTCGTTGATAGTAATGGATATTTATATGATACTTGATAGAAGTTATTTAAAAGAGAAGTTCTATGAAAAGTATCAGATTTTCTGAAGCGAACGAAGACCTTGAAGCAGTTTTAAATACTGTAAATTATCATGATGACCCGATCGTTGTAGTTCGTCAAAATTATGGTGCTGCAGTTATCATGTCGCTTGCTCATTATAACGGCTTGATGGAGACTCTTTACTTATTAAAGTCGTCTGCCAATGCAAATCATCTGGCTACATCCATTGAGCAGTATCGGGCTGCCAGTCGTATCGCGAACTAATGCAATAATAAGAATTCGTCAATAGAAAGAACCTTCGTTGTAGAGCCAACAAAAGCGTAGCATGCTTTAGTTTTTTGCCTAAATTTGTAATCATCTGAAAGTAAATAGTCAAAGTGCCAAGCAGTTCCAGCATGAGCTGAGTCACGCATAGATGCAGCGTGGAAACCTTTTTTATTAGTATCGTTTTGGAATTTATCAGAATAGTAACCGATCCAATTCAGGAGGTTGAAAAAGAATTCAATCTTTGTTTCTATATTATCTGCATCAAATTGAAATATATTCATGAAATGAGGATCATAATCACATAAGGCTTTAATAATAAAAAACATAGCTTCTTCAGGTTCTATTGACTTAATTTCAGTATCCATTTTGATACATTCTCTAAAATGAACTGGGTCAAAATCTAGTAGCTCATTACTTATATTAGAAAAATAATTTATTGTAAAGCCGACTGCTTTTTCTGAAAAATATTTATTTACTTTTGTCAAAATGGGTATTTTATCATTTAAGTAAGAGAACGGTATGTTGATAGCTTCACCAAGCATACTATTAAAACTATCTTTTGTGGTTATGCCAATATTGATTCCATTTATTCTTTTGATAAATTTCTCAGCACTAGCATGAAGCTTTTTAGAAAACTTACCTTCATGTACTTTGAGGAAATTTTTATATATAAAATTTACATTATATTCATTGGGTGTAAATAGTCTATCCCAATAAATTGCATTCAGTAGTTTTAGGGTTTCTAAGTGCTCATCTATATGGATCTTACTGTCTATATTATAGATTTCTAATAAAGTTACACGTGAGTAAACTATAGTATATTTTTTAGAAGTGAGTAATATTAGTAGTTGGATCAACTTTGAATCACTCTTATAGAGTTTATTGACTCTTAATTCCGTTAAAACATTTTGGTCTAGATAGACTGTTTTCTTATTAGTTTCAACCACAATTAAATTATCCCAATATTATCAATATCACTATAATAACATTATTAAAAGGACTTCTAGCAATGACCCAACCAACTCCATCTTTCGCCCCACAAATCTCAGTTCCGGCTACCTACATGCGCGGCGGCACATCTAAAGGTACGTTTTTTAAACTGTCTGATTTACCTGAGCGTTGCCAAGTTGCTGGTGAATCACGTGATAAGTTTTTACTACGTGTCATCGGTAGCCCAGATCCTTACGGTAAGCAAATCGATGGATTAGGTAATGGCAGCTCTAGCACGTCAAAAACAGTTATTTTATCGGTTTCTGATAAATCAGATCATGATGTGAATTATCTGTTCGGACAAGTCAATATCGCAAAGCCTATGATTGATTGGGCGGGTAACTGTGGCAACTTAACTGCAGCGGTTGGTGCCTGTGCCATTAATATGGGTTTGGTCGATGCTGACAAGATTACTAACAGCCTCGAAGACAACGCAGATAGCGGTATATGTGAAGTACGCATTTGGCAAGAGAATATCGGTAAAACCATTATCGCCCACGTGCCTGTGTATCAAGATGAGCAAGGCAAGGTACAAGTGCAAGAAACCGGTTACTTTGAATTAGACGGTGTAACCTTCCCAGCCGCTGAAGTCAAAATTGAGTTCATCGATCCGGTTGATTCATCTAGTGACATGTTCCCGACAAACAATCTAATCGATGACTTTGATGTCTCTGGCTGTGGTCTAAATACTGATAGTGTCAAAGCGACCTTTATCAGTGCCGGTATTCCAACTATTTTTATGAAAGCGGAAGATTTGGGCTTTACCGGTACTGAGTTACAAGGCGACATCAATAGCGATGGTGAGCTACTTGCCAAGCTTGAGAATATCCGTGCCAAAGGTGGCGTTGCAATGGGACTCTTTAAAGACGTCTCTGAGGCACAGACCAGCCAACACATTCCTAAAATCGCTTGGGTGGGCGCAGCACAAAGTTATACGGCCTCTAGTGGTAAATCGGTCGATGCAAGCGATATTGATTTAGTCGTACGTGCCATGAGTATGGGGCAATTGCATCATGCCATGATGGGTACAGCAGCAGTTGCTATTGCTGCCGCGGCAACCACACAAGGCACGCTCGTCAATCAAGCGGCAGCTGGTGAAGGTCAATCTGAAAAGCCGCTTAATGAAGTGCGTTTTGGTCATCCATCAGGTACATTGCTTGTCGGTGGCAAAACTGAACTGGTTGATGGACGCTGGCAAGCCAAAAAGGTATCGATGAGTCGCTCAGCAAGGCGTATCATGGTTGGTGAAGTTTTTGTGCCAGCGGATGCCTTTTAAATTTTAAATAGGTTTTTATGCCAACCCGTCCCCAGTCACGCCATGTGCAGTTAGATAAAAAGCCGCCGCTCAAAAAAGTTGAGCGGCGCGCATTGCTGTGGGATATCCTCAAAAAGCTTGCTGTATTTGCAAAACCTTACCGTTTACTCATTATTGCCACACTGATACTAACGGTGCTTGGCTCCTTTACCGCGCAAGTTAATGCCTTTGTGTTGCGCTATGCCGTTGATACTTTGACCGAAATCGCTACCCTTGCCGATCCATGGGAGGCTGGCGTGCGCATGCTAACCATCATTAGTGCGGTACTCTTAACCAAAGAGATATTGTCGATATTCATCTCTTTTGGACAGCGCTTCTTCGGTGAAAAAATTCGTATCAATCTCTCTCGTGATTTATCACAAAAAATCATTGAGCGTATCTTAACTTACCGCATGGCATTTTATACCAGTAGTGAAAACGACAGCGGAAAATTGCAAACTCGTATTGATTATGGCGTTAGTAGCTTAACCAGTTTAGTGCAAAACTTCTTTATCGATATGCTACCGCTGTTTGCCAGTGCGATCGTCTCACTCATTATCATGTTTTCGACCAACTTTTGGATAGGCTTGGTTGGTCTGATTATCATCCCGATTTACTTTTTTATCAGCCAAAAACAAGCGAGGCGGTTGCAAGGTTTTCGTCGTCAAATGCGCGGCTTTAGAGAAGCCAAAAGCGGGATGGTTATATCGCTGATTAATTCTATCAGTGTCGTAAAATCGTTTGTCCGCGAGTCTATCGAGGCGGAGAAGCATTTACAGATTCAAAAAGACATGACCGATAATCAGCTGCGTATTCGTAGCATTGGTTTTATTTATGACGCGGTAAAAACCTTTATTGAGCAAATAGGCGTGGTGGTGATTATTTTACTGACCGCCTACTTTGTATTAAAAGGTCAAATGACCATTGGCATGATTTTATTCCACGTCATGCTGTTTCAAAACGTCGCCGCTCCTATCCGTCAATTACATCGTATTTATGACCAAATCAACAATGCCTTAACCTATGCCGAAGGATTTTTTGAGATTTTAGAAGATGAAAGCCAAGTTGAGAACATCACTGGCAGGAGCAGTAAAGATTTAAAAGGTCTCATTGAACTGAAAAACGTTGATTTCACTTATCCCAATGGCACCCAAGCGCTAAAGGATGTCAGCTTTACCATCAGACCCAATCGTATTACTGCACTGGTGGGCTTAAGCGGTGCTGGCAAGAGCACCATTATTAGCTTATTGGTAAAATTTTACGCGCCAGATAGCGGCAAGATATATTTAGATGGGCATAATTTAGCCGACTGTGATACTCATGAGTTGCGTCAAAATATCGGTCTAGTGCTACAAAGCAATCATATATTTTCGGGTACGATTGGCGAAAATATCCGCTATGGCGATATGAATGCGACTGATGAAGATATTATCATTGCAGCAAAAAAAGCCTCTATTCATGAGCAAATCATGTCGTTATCCAAAGGCTATGAGAGTACCGCAAAATCCCTATCAGGTGGCCAGCAGCAACGTATTGCGCTAGCAAGGATGTTCTTAAAGGATCCGCCTATTGTGTTTTTGGATGAACCAACGGCTAGCCTAGACGCTATTGCCAGTCAACAGGTCAAAAAAAGCTTAGATCTTATTAAGAAAGACCGTACTGTGATTATGGTGTCGCACAATATTGCCCAAATCATTGATGCCGATGACTTAGTAGTGATAGAAGACGGGCGCGTGGTCGAGACTGGCACTCATGAAGAGCTTTACCATAAAGGCGGCAAGTATTTTGAAATATTCAGCGCCATGTCAGATAGTCTGAACTTAGATAAAATTAGTCAAACCTTGAATAGTTAATGCGGTATGAAATCGTTATAATGCTCACTCTTTGCTGCATCCTATTTTTGATTATCCTTTAAATCGTTAGAAGCTGTGTGATTATGACTTGTGAAATTTCGATAAAAACCTTTGATGAATTAACCTCTGTTGATCTGTATCATATTTTAAAAGCGCGCTCGCAAGTGTTTGTGGTAGAGCAAAACTGTCCCTATCAAGATATGGATGAGGTTGATTTTGATTGCTTACATCTGGTCGCGCATCAAAACGAGCAGCTGATTGGCTATTGCCGCATTATTCCGCCTGTTTTTAATACCAAAAAATCTGCCGTAACCCCATCAGGTCCTATCCCATCGATTGGTAGAGTGCTTGTATTAGCAGCACATCGCGGTGATGGTGTCGCCCGTCAAATGATGCTAGAGGCTATCAAATATTGCCGTAAAAAATACGGTAAAAAACCTATCATCATCTCAGCCCAAACTTATCTATTAAACTTTTACCAATCTCTTGGGTTTATCCCTGAAGGCGAGCATTATCTTGAAGACGGTATTGAGCATGTCATCATGGTGATACCTATTATTAAAAAGGTCAAAGTAAAAAGAGAAAGCTCAGGTACGACAAGCAGTATTCTTAGCTTTTTGCTATTGATATTAGCAGTGTTGTTTATTATTGGTTTGCTGTATTTGATGGTCTAAAGATTTTTCCACTCAAGGCAGGTCTTACACTACTTCACTGTGGTTCGATTGTGAGTATGCTATTTTTGATAGCAGGTTTATTGATTCGTAATAGGATTGATAAGTCACTTATATATCTGACTCAAGGAAGAGGTAACGATTATGTCTACTGTGGAAAGCAATGTACGACCGGAGTATGATAGCGAGATTGAAAAAATCGCCGATTATGTACTCAATTACTCTATAGATAACGACTCACCCAATAGCGCTGATGCTTGGAATACCGCTCGCTACTGCCTGATGGATACGCTTGGTTGCGGACTACTGGCATTACGTTTCCCTGAATGTACCAAGCATTTAGGGCCTGATTGCGCCGATCAAATTACTCCTAATGGCGCGCGTGTCCCCGGCACCTCCTATCGCCTAGACCCTATTAAAGCTGCCTTTGACATTGGCTGTATCGTGCGCTGGCTTGATTATAATGATACATGGCTCGCTGCCGAATGGGGTCACCCCTCTGACAATTTAGGGGCGATTTTGGCAGTAGCAGATTATATCAGCCAGCAAAACGTCAGTCAGGGGCATGCACCTCTTATTATGAAAGAAGTGCTAGAAGCCATGATTATGGCGCATGAGATTCAAGGGGTGTTGGCATTAGACAACTCCTTTAATCGTGTGGGTCTCGATCATGTATTTTTAGTGAAGTTGGCGTCGACCGCTGTTGTTGCCAAACTTTATAAACTGCCACATGAGCGTATCATGGCTGCCATCTCTCAAGCTATCGTCGATGGTCAAGCGCTACGTACCTATCGTCATGCACCCAATGCTGGTAGTCGAAAATCATGGGCTGCAGGGGATGCGACCAGTCGAGCCGTACGTTTGGTCGATATCACGCGCCGCGGCGAGATGGGCATTCCATCTGCATTGACAGCGCCGCAATGGGGCTTTTATGATGTGCTCTTTAGTCATACTAATAAGGATTTGGCGCTTAAGCCTGAAAACGAGCGGTGCTTTACCTTCCAGCGCGAGTTTGGCAGCTATGTGATGAAGAATGTCTTATTTAAGATAAGCTTCCCTGCCGAGTTCCATGCGCAAACGGCTTGTGAGGCGGCCGTTATCTTGCATCCACGTATTGATGACCGCATGGAAGACATTGAAAAAATCATCTTAACGACTCATGAGTCTGCTATTCGGATCATCTCAAAGGAAGGGACGCTGGCCAATCCTGCTGATCGCGATCATTGTTTGCAATATATGGTTGCCGTGGCTTTACTCACTGGTGATTTGATGGCTGAAAACTATGAAGATGATTATCATGCCGAGCATCATATTTTGATTGATGGTCTGCGTCATAAGATGGTCGTTGAAGAAGATGCCGGTTATTCAAAAGACTATCATGATCCAAGCAAGCGCTCGATTGCCAATGCGATACAGGTATTCTTTAAAGATGGCAGTAGTACCGATAAGGTAGCGATTGAATACCCTATCGGTCATAAACGCCGCCGTACTGAAGGCTTACCAATACTGGAAGCTAAGTTCCGTGCCAGTCTTGCGACACGGTTTATCGACAGTCGCTGTACAGAGATTTTTGCATTGTGTAGCGACCAACAACGGTTAGAGCAGACGCCAGTAAACGAATTTATGGATTTATTTGTCGCCTATTGATCGCTTTAATTCGTCAATTTCTAATGAAATAAGGCTCATTCTAAAACCTACCACGGTATAGATTCCCCTGCCCAATCCACAAAAATCCCTGATTGGGCAGCACCCATCTTACTGAGTACCTCAAGCAAGCATTCAGCACTATAGGCTGGCGAAAATAACTGTCCGTCAGCTACGTTGCCCTGAAACGGAGCTGATAGCTGGGTGTTGACGGTGCCGGGCTGCATCACTACCACGCAGACGTTTTTAAGCGAGCGACTCCACTCGATACTCAGATTTTTCATACCCATATTGAGTGCCGCCTTACTCATACGGTAGCTGTACCAACCGCCAAGTTGATTGTCACTGATACTACCTACCCTTGCCGATATCGTCGCAAAAATTGCCGGTTTGTCTGCACTTCGTTCAGCTTTCGCCAATAGCGGCTTGATGTGCTTGGCAATGAGCAAGCTTGCCAAAGCATTAACCTGCATATTCTGTAAAAAAAACTCACTTTCAATCTGTTGTAGTGATTTTTCTGGCTGACGCGTCTTGGTATGCAGTAGTCCAGCACAATTAATCACCCAATCTATATGTGTGGTTTGCTGCTTAATCGCATCAGCTGCTTGTTTGATACTTTGCTCGTCACAGATATCCATCGCTATCCAATACAGATTTTCTGCTTCAAAATCAGGCACGCTTTTATGGTATGTGGCAAAGACACGGATGTCAGTATTGGTGTGCATATCATTATTCGTAAGGGTGCTGGCGTGTTCATTGGCGGCAGTGTGGACCAATTGTTCAACCATGGCTTTACCGATACCGCCTGTACCACCAATGATAAAATAATTTTTAGTATTCATAAGGCGTTCATCCTTGTGAGTATTTATAGGGGTTATAACGCAATATTAAAACTACTTCTACTATATTGATTCAATGTAAACCTATTTACCATAGGGGGAGTGTGTCACTTATCTTGAACGCTGATCATGTGATAAATTTTTGCAGCCTTATTATTTTGATAAAACAGGTTATACAAAAAAAAGCTGCCATAACAGGCAGCTTTTTATACGTTTGCTTTAATTGTCCAGATTTTTCTAGCCTCTGATTTTAGCTTCTAGTGATGCGCTGGTTCTTTTGATATAGGTATCTCTTTACCGTCGCAATCAAACAATTTGCCTTCAGTAAAATAATCACCTTCATATAGATCAATCATCACTACAGGACGTACCGAGCGGTCTTCTGTACCAGCAACAAATACGGACTGTTGGTCTGAATTACCTACTTTTAAGTGGTTAAACAACAAGTTTAGGGCAATGGCCATGATGGCAGCAGAGCTGATACCTGAATGGAAAATCGTGGCAAACCAGTCTGGAAATTGATCATAAAATGCTGGCGCGGCAATCGGTAGCATACCAAAACCGATGGAGGTCGCAACGATGATTAGATTCATATTATTGGTGTAGCTGACTTGCGCAAGCGTACGAATACCACTGGCTGCAACCGTACCAAACAATACGATACCGGCGCCGCCAAGTACGGCGGTAGGAACGGTAGCGATAACACGACCCATAATCGGCATCAAGCCCAAAATAACCAAAATAATACCGGCATAAGCGACTACAAAACGGCTTTTAACACCCGTTACGGCAACTAGACCTACGTTTTGTGCAAAAGCACTTTGAGTAAATGAGCCAAATATAGGGGCAATCATACTGGCTGCCATATCAGCTCGTAGTCCATTACCCAAACGTTTTGAATCGATATCTGTCTCAATGATATCACCAACCGCCAAAATATCTGCTGACGTTTCAACCAAAATAACCAATACCACGATAAACATAGAGATAATTGCCGCAATCTCAAAGGTCGGCATACCAAAATGGAACGGTGATGGGAAAGCAAAAATAGAGCCTGTCGTAATACCAGAGAAATCAACCAAGCCTAATGCCCAAGCAGCAAAAGTACCAATGACCATCGCTAATAGAATCGATAGGCGACTGATCGCCGCATTACCAAGCTTGCTTAGTAATAACACCATCGCTAGCGTGAAGCCAGCAAGACCAATATTGGTCATACTGCCAAAGGTAGGTAAGTTGCTGTTGCCGCCCATTGCCCAGCGGGCAGCGACTGGCATCAAGGTCAAACCAATAGTAGTAATGACGGTGCCAGTCACTAATGGCGGGAAGAATTTGATAATTTGGGAGAAAATAGGCGTGATCAAAAAACCCAAAGCAGAGGCGGCAATGACAGCACCAAACACAGAAGGTAGCCCGCCCCCCGTTGTCACAATCGCAACCACGGTTGCCACACTCGCAAATGATACACCTTGTACGAGTGGCAGCTGACAGCCAAAGAATGGCACACCAATCGTTTGTAATAAAGTCGCAAGACCACCGATAAATAATGAGGCGGCAATTAACAAGCCTATTTCAGCGGGTAATAATCCAGCTGCCTGTCCCACAATTAATGGAACCGCAATAATACCACCGTACATGGTCAGTACGTGTTGAAAGCCATAAGCAATATTGGCGCCAATACCCAAGTTTTCATCTTCTGGGCGGGCAACTGCCGATTGAGAAGTAGATTTAATATCCATATTAAATAGCCGTCCTTCGTGTTCTGTTGTTGATATGTTCTAGGCTTGTTCTTCGACAACTCCTAGAATGGGACTCAAGATTGTTATAAAACCAAATACTCTACCTATCATTGCTAAAAAGGCGTATCACCCTTTTATTCATCAATCTTTATTATTGGTCAGCTATAACGCCACTTTTGTTTATAGTGGCAGATAGCGCTGTGTATAATCTGAATTTGACATTAGAATAGGGATGAGTATTGGATAAAACATTTAAATCAGGATTCTAATGTGTTTTTAGCATACCGCTTATTTATAATAACTGCCAGTTATTATTGACCATATGGTCAGGTTTTTTGTTAGCAACATAAATATCGTTAAAATTGACATCTATACCCTTCAGAAATAAAGTAATGATTGCATCAACAAATACGCTTTTATGATTATAATTTTCAACACATTTTAATATCTCATTTCACCATTGATTATATGGACATCAGACCATGCTATCGCCCCAAGACCAATTGACTGAGCTGGTACGTACTCTTGAGACGCAGCAGCACGTCTTTGCTACTGACCCACTACTCATTACTGAAAAGCTGCAACATGAAGAAGGCGCGCCACTGCAAAAACTGCATCGACGAGCGTCACGAATAGACAGCAATGGCGCGCTGGCAGGCGTGCTTGGTAAGATTGATGGTCGCATCAAAGGCATCATGGTTGTCATGAGCGTGATTTGGTGTCTCTCAGGATTTTTGGGATTATTTACCTTATTGCAGACCAATGTGGTGAACTTCTTTTACGTCTTGGTATGCTTATTGGGTTTTCATAGTCTTATGCTTCTGGGCTGGCTAGTCATGACGCTTATCAATCAAGGCAAGCAGTCTTCAAATTGGTTTGCCAGCTTTGTCAGTCCCAGTTATTTGATACGTGGTAAAGATGATGTAACTCAGGCAGCGGTGAATTTATATGAGCGGCAGCTGCAACACAGCGGTATGCGTTGGTATTTGGGCAGATTTAGTCATCAGTTATGGCTTGCCACACTGACTGGTATGCTGCTTGCGATTATTTTTCTGTTGATCGTGCGTCAATACAGCTTTAGCTGGGAGTCAACGCTGCTGTCCGATCAGGCGCTAATTACCTTGACGCAAGTACTTGGAGGGTTACCAAGTATGGTTGGATTCGATGTTCCGGACAGTACGGCTATCGTACAGAGCCGATTAGTGACCGATGCTATGCCTTTGTCTGTCGCACGGCAATGGGCAGGCTTGTTGGTTGGTAGTTTACTGATGTATGGGATTGTCCCACGCGCAATTGCATGGGCATTTTGTGCCTTGATGTTCCGTCGTAAAAAGATGCGTTTGGATATCAAGCTGCCCTATTATCAAAAGATTTTGAACTTTTGGCAGCGTCATGTGGTTGATGCTGATGATTTTAAGGAAGCCCCTGCGCCTATCGCCCCAAAAGCCCAAGTCAGTGCGGGCAAAAAACTGGTTGCGTTATTAGAGTATCCAGCGGAGCAAAACCAATGGTGGCAGTCGGGTTTCGATACAAGCATTACTGATACGACTGATATTGAGAATTTTGGTATTCTTGATGACCGTGAAGATATGGCACGGCTAAAGGCTTACCTAGATGCAAATCCGGTACAGGTATTGCTTGGTATTCATTTTAAAGCGCTGCCTGACCGTGGTACCTTGCGTAAACTTGATCAGATCGCCAATCACGCCAAACATGGACTGATTGTACAACTGTTAGAGGACAATGGCCTGAGTCTGACAGAGCACCATAATACGGGCAATGATGTTTTAAATGCTGGTTCAGACTCGAATTTAGAAAAACAACATGTTCGTTATCAGCAATGGCAAACTGCCCTATCTGCTCGAAAAATCGGTTTGATTAATAACTGAAAATCTTTTTTTAAACGATGGATTATTGAACTCACACCGAAAGATAGATCAATTTGTTCTACAATAAATGGCTATGATGTTTTTGGATACTACCAATCAATATAAGATTCTATTATGAATAATGATAATAATAATCAGAACAGTCTGCAAAAAACTGATAAGCCTGCAGGGCTTTTTTCTGATAAAGCGTATGAGGTTAATCCTCAAGCATCATCGGATGGATTAGCCACACAGTCATCAAGTGAACCAGAGACTAGCTACAGGGAAGCTAAAAAAACCATCGCTAGTGGTGAGGCATTAAAGCTTGCGGTCGTTGGTCATACCAATACGGGTAAGACCTCTATATTACGTACTCTATTACGTGACGTTTACTTCGGTGAAGTAAAAAATGAAGCCGCAACCACGCGCCATGTAGAGCGTGCCCAACTGACGGATAGTCAAACGGGTGAAATATTGGTGGCTCTATATGACACGCCAGGTTTGGAGGACGCATCAGGGCTGATGGATTGGCTTGAGGATAATACCGCCAGTCGCCGTGATGGTATTGAGCGTTTGCAACAGTTTTTGGCAGCAGACATTGCCCAAGGTGGTGATGCGCTAAGTAGCAATGAGGACTATAGCCAAGAAGCCAAAGTGATTCGTCAGCTGTTAGCAAGTGATATGGCCATCTATGTCGTCGATGCGCGTGAGCCGGTACTCGGTAAATATAGAGATGAGCTGGCTATTTTATCTTGGGCCGCGATTCCTGTTATGCCGGTATTTAATTTCACTGATGCTCAGGATGCCAATATTGATGACTGGCAGACTATGCTGGCAAGACGTAACTTACATATCTCGACGCGCTTTGATTCAGTGGCATTTGAATTTAACGATGAGATGCGTTTATGGCAGAATTTAGCCACCATGCTTACCCACTCTGAGATGCTTGAGCAATTAATGGCGCGCCGCACTGAAAACTGGGCACAGTTATATGATGAAGCCAATATTATCATTGCAGATTTTTTGTTAAACGTCGCAGCATTTGTCCGTGAAATTGGCGAAGATGATGATCCCATGCCAGTATTACAGCAAATGCAAGAAGCGGTTAGACAGAGCGAACGCACAATGCAGCATAATTTGCTGAGTTTATATAAATTTTATGACAATGATGTAGCGGCAACGCCACTTGAGCTACAGGCCTATCAGCAAGACCCGTTCGACCCCGAGCTTCTCAAAAGTTATGGCATTCGCACCACATCAGGCGCTGCGGCTGGCGCGTTACTAGGATTGGGGATTGATGCGGCGGCTCTTGGTACAACCTTGGGGTTGGGTGCTGCCATCGGTGGCATCGCAGGTGGATTGCTATCCAATACTGGCAGTATCGCCGATAAAATATCAGGGGTTAAGCGGTTATATATCGACCCTGCAACATTGACCTTGTTGGCAACGCGAGCAATTGACCTGCTCACTGCCCTACGTCACCGTGGGCATGCAGCAACAGATGCTACGCAGCTGATATATAAGGGTGAGGCGTCAATTGGTGATACTGACGCTGGGAATAATAATGCTATAACGCCATGGGCAACGCACAAACTGCCCAGTGAGCTAAAAAAAGCTCGTGGCAAACCGCAGTGGTCATCACTCAGTAGTGGCAAGTCTGAGCAGGCGCAGTTATTACGCGCAGATATGGCATGGTCGCTGGCAAGTAAGCTGTCGTCGTATCAGGGTCAGCCATAATGCATAAACATGTTAAAGATAATATCTCTTACTGACGGGCTTTATGATGCTGGGCTTACTAATGCACTTAAGGCATCAGTACCGCGTACGTCCGTTTGTTGCAGATATATTGGGTATAGCGGATACTTGGAAAAATTTTGCTCAATATCTTGCATTAATTGCTGTTGGCGCTCAGCACGACGACGCCAAAACGTATCGGACTGGGTCGGATCTATTAACTGATTGATAACGATTGCGGCTGGCATAAGCTTACTGTCTTCTAACTGCTCTATCGCTCGCTTTGTTTCAGCCAGTGGCAATACGTCAGCCGTCATCACTAATACAATGGCGGTTTGTGTACGGTCATGAAGCAGCAACCCTGCCTGACGAAACAGCTGTTTGCGTTTTTCTAGTACGGATACTGCTTGCTCCCAGCGATCACTCTTTTTTTCGGCAAATGGATTGGCTAAGTCGTTTTTATTATTGTGTTGTTCATGACTGCCCAAATGATTTACCACTGAGCGCAGTTTTGCTTGCCTTCGCTGCTGAGCGAGCAATCCATCTGTCCATGCCCCCATCATCTCAGGCAGCACTAATAAACGCAGTGTATGTCCCGTCGGTGCCGTATCAAAAATAACGTGCTCATAGCCAGCATCTGCTGCTTCGACTAGATGGTAACACATAGATTCGAGCATCGCGGCTTCTTGTGCGCCAGGTGCTGATTTTGATAGCCGTAGATGCTCGCGAATTTTTGGCATCATATCTGGATTGGCATAGGAGGTAATGGTGCGTTCAACTTGGGCAAAATGCTCATCAACGATGATGTCAGGGTTTAGTTCAATAGCGTCCAAATAAGGGGTTACGACTGTTTTTTGATTTTTTAGCGGGACGTTTAACACATCGCCCAAGCTATGTGCCGGATCAGTCGAGACAATCAGCGTCTTTTTACCTTGATTGGCATAATAGCTGGCAAGTGCAGCGGCAGTGGTAGTTTTACCCACTCCGCCCTTGCCACCGATAAATATAATCGGCTGTGTCATTAATTGCTCTACAAATGCAGGCAATGGATGTAATGCCATACTTTTATCTCGTTTTAATTAATTCAAAGGAAACTAGCAACAACCAACATGATCAAAGGGACATCTATCCATGCCCATACGTGTATGCCATTCATGGAAGTTTTCTAAAAACAAAGGCTGCAATTCTAGCGTATAAAAGCTAGCAGGATTATCGATGCCTAAGCTTTCCGCAAACATGAGTAGCATAAAAAAATCTTCCTCATCACGCGCGGCGCGTGCCATCGTCTGGCGATACGGCGCATGATAAAACTCGTTTAACCCAGCCGTAAACCGTTGCCACCATGGCTCAATATTTTTTATAGATTTTGTGATATCTGCCTTTTCCATAATGACCCTTATTTTGAGTATGCTTATTATCTATCATGCCTATATGAGACAAAAAACGCCAGCAATTGCTGCTAGCGTTTTTATCGTAATTCAGTAAGTATTTAACTAGGCATTCAACATGGCTTAGAGGTTGCTTTTGCCTCTGTGTATCGACCATTCTTTACGCAGTACTGATAGACTCTCAAACGTCACTAAGATTGTGGCTATCAAGATAATAATATCCATAATAATAAGTAACCAGTTACCGTCATTGAAAAAGGTTTTTAGCTGAATCAATAACGCAAACACTGTCATGACCAGTAAGAACGACAATGGCCCTAAGGTATACCATACTGGTCTGCCTTTACGTAATAAAATAACGGTTACAATCATTAAGGTTAATGCTGCCATGAGCTGATTCGTCGTGCCAAATAACGGCCAAATAATCATACCACCAGCACCATCGATGCCACCAGCACCGAATGCTAATAACAAACAGCTACCAACGGCAAGCAATGTGGCCACCACACTCTTATTCAGCACGGGTAATTTATAAATCTCACCAAATTCTTGGAAGATATAGCGTTGCAAACGTACTCCAGTATCCATCGTGGTACCAGCGAACAAGGCTGCCATTACCGTTAGCATCGTCTGCGATAAAACCATATCAATGCCGACGCCAGCATTCAAGATAGTCGCACCGCCATCAATAAAGGCACCAATAGAGCCGTCGCCAAATTTTTGATAAACGGCTTGCCAATCGCCAAGGGTTGCAAAGCCTGCTGTTGCCGCAAGTATCGCACCAAGTGCTAGCATGCCTTCACCCATGGCGCCGAAGTAACCAACGAATCGTACATCTTCTTCTTTATCAATTTGCTTAGACGTCGTACCCGTCGCTACCAAACCATGAAAGCCCGAGATTGCACCACAAGCAATGGTCACAAACAATAAAGGCAGCATAGATGGTGTACCAATTGGCAATGCTGTGTTGATCGCTGGCGCGACAATATTAGGAGTCGCAATAAAGATGGCGGCATATAATAAAATCAGACCGACAAATAACTGCAAGCCATTGATGTAATCGCGCGGCTGCAACAGCATCCAGACTGGTAACAAAGACGCGATTGCCGCATAGACAAACAAAATAATAATCCAAACAGCATTGTCAGGTAAGCCTAAGAATGTCTCAGGTAACACAATAGGGAACATAGGACCAAGATAGATAAGCCCATATAAAGCTGTGACCCCAATGATTGATACCCAAACCAGATTCATCTTATAGCGATAAATGCACTGACCGATGATAAAGGCGACTATCAAAGCGCCCCAAACTGGCAGCACAGCGGATGGGGTTTTTATCATCATATTAGCAATAGCGACGCCGAATACCGCATTTACCATGAGTAATAATAAAAAGATGACAATCATCATCAAGCTGCGCACACGTGTACCCATGACCGTACCGGCAATCGAGCCAATCGATTGACCTCGATTGCGCATACTTGCCCAAATGGCAGACATGTCGTGGACACCCGCCATAAAAATAGTACCTAATACCACCCAAATGATAGCAGGTACCCAGCCCCAAATAACCGCAATGGCAGGACCAATAATCGGTGCTGCCCCTGCGACTGAAGTAAAATGGTGTCCCCACAACACATATTTATTAGTGGGAATATAATCTACCCCATCCTTCATGGTATGTGCTGGCGTGGGGATACTATTATCCAATGCCAAAATTTTAGTGGCAATAAATTTTGAGTAAAACAGATAACCGCAAAGCATAGCGGCAACAGCAAACAATAGCACGATTGCACTATTCATCTTATCTCTCCTTAGACAAGTAATGGGTAGCCTTATAAGTTCAAGCTTTTTAATTTAGAATATAAAAAATATGTTAAATTAGTCTTCGGCGGGTGACTCAGAGCACCTGACCATACGCAATTAAGCAGTTGATAGAAATTTTGTCATATCATCCATTAATACGGCTGAACTTTATAGTTAGCAGACGTCATCAGTCAGTATATGATATGGTGAATCTTTGGTTGGCAACCCATTTAAATACTAACCGATTTAACGAAGAATGTAACGCTAGTTAAACCTCGAAAACAACAAATAAAGGAAGCACAATGGCGCATTATTTTGGATTTGTACCTTCAGATAAATTAAAAGCATTAATCGTTGAAGCTGAGCAAATCGTTGCATCGAATGAGGAAGTACCATACTACCCATATCGCGATGCTTTAACGCATCAGACTGCGCGTGATCTTATTGATAATTTATTGGTTGGTCTGGTTGACATTATCCCAAATCCTGAACGCCAAGCGTCCATGCGTAAAGTGGTTGTCACTGTTGAACGTGCGACCGATACCTTGCTTAATATTTTGCTGGGTAAAGAAAATAACGAGGAAGTATTGCCAAGCTTCCATTTTCTAAGAGATCGAGCAACCTTTATCGATAATGACGGTCTAAAACGGGTGGGTTTTAAGCTCACAGAACAACATACTGCCATCATTCAAAAAGGTTTTGCAGCCATTACTCCTGAACATGTGGATACCAAGACATTTAAAACCGCACTTGAAACCATAAACGAAGAAACTTTAACTCACTTTATTAGCCGTTTTGCTGAAACCTTAAAATTGGGTATGATTAAACGCAAATCTGTACCTGTTGCCAAAGCAGCTATCGATAAAGGTATGAATATGGCACTTAATAAGTTGTTACCTGATTTGCCAGACAGCTCATTGAATCGCTTGGCGAACTATTACCGCCCTTTTATCGTAGAAAAGCCAGAATAAGTGCCATTATTTGATTAATTTTGCCTCAAAAGCCAGTTGGCATTGGGCATATTCACTAAAATTTGCTAAAATAAGCGGCACTTTTTACCAAAGGCACGTCCGATGACCCAAATCAGCAATCAAGAAATTGAAAAAACATTACGTAACTCAGAATGCCTAATCAGCAGTATAGAAGTTGCTGCCGCTTATGAGCGTTTAGCTGCACAGCTTAATCTGCACTATGCTGGTCTAAATCCGATTGTTATGGTCGTTATGAATGGCGGGCTTATCCCAGCCGGTCAATTACTGACTCACCTTACTTTTTATCATCGTATGCATTATATCCATGCATCGCGCTATCGTGATAACGAAGGAACCAATGAGCTTGATTGGAAATTTAAGCCTGATGTTAACATTGAAGGCGAGCATGTCTTATTGATCGATGATATTTTTGATGAAGGCATCACCTTAAAAGCAGTGGTTGAAGAATTGAGCAAGGAAAAACCTTTATCGATTGAATCATGTGTTCTCCTTAATAAAGAGCATGATCGTAAAGTTAAAGGTTTCGATGTTGATTTCGTTGGTATTAATGTTGCAGATCGCTATGTCTATGGCTGTGGTATGGACTTCCATGGTTACTTACGTCATCTGCCTGGTATCTACGCTATTAAAGAAGACAAGATTTAATCAGTTTTTGGTTGACTTGATAGCATAGTAAAAAAGCATCCAATGGGTGCTTTTTTATTGCTTATTAATAAGTATATGTATTTGAGTGTTTTTTGATAATATAGGCGATAAATACTAACTAAAACTGCAGTGCCAAACCCGTATGGCGCTCAGTCGGTGTCTGAACTGCTTTTTCGAAAGCATGTTTTGTACTATATATAGACACCTGTTTTTTAGCGCGGGTTACCGCCGTATAAATAAGCTCTTTGCTCAAAAGCCTTGCATGACTATTATCAAAAGTAATGGCCACATGATCAAACTCAGACCCCTGCGATTTATGAATGGTCATTGCATATGCTGTGGCTATAACGTCTTCATTTAGCAGATTGACGGCAATTCCCTGTGCTTTATTCTCAAAGAATACCTCAAGTCGGCTTCTTTCATCTCCTGTTTGTAAGCAAAAACCGATATCACCATTAAACAATCCAAGTTCATAGTTATTTTGTAAAACCATAACGGGACGACCATGAAACCATGTATTTTGACCTAGAGGTAGCTTTAGCTCAGTAAGATGCCATTGAGTGATATGATTATTAATGTAGTGATCACCCCACTCGCCATTATGACCAGCACTTAGGACTCTAAACTGATTAAACGTTTGCATTAATGAAGTAATTGTACTTTTTACTGATTCTGGCATGGATTTTTCTATCGGATTCTTTAGTAGTGATTCAACTTTATTTAGGTATGGATAATAATTTAGAGTGAGGTTTGAAATAATTTTATAATTGCTTAGGCTATTTTGTATCTTATTATCTATAACTGTCTCTGTTTGCAACGTATTTACATATTGAAAACTCAGTGCCTTGTCCTGCCTTAACAACTGCCAAATAGCTTGAGTATCTGCCTCTGTCTTATTAATTTGATTGGCAAGCTTCCCAATCCCTGAGTCTGCGCTAAATCGGCGACTTTCTGTTAGCTTTGCATGTATAGGTTGTAGCAATGGAATGCGGCATAAGTCAGCCAATACTGCCCCAGCATCTACTGCGGCTAGCTGGTTCGCATCTCCTAACAATATAAGCCTTGCGCCTGGTTTCACCGCACTCACAAGGTAATTAGCCAGTTCCACCCCCAACATAGATGCCTCATCGACAATGATAATATCTTCGCCGAGTGGATGATTTGCATTGTAACGAGGTCTACCTGTTCGACCAATGCCTAATAAGCGATGAATGGTCTTGGCTTCTTGCAGTTGTAGCTCTACATTCGCTCCATCTAGAGCCGCTTGCAAAGACTCTTGCATTCGCTGGGCAGCCTTACCAGTCGGTGCTGCTAAGGCTAGGCTGGCACTGTCCGTACTGAACCGAATTTTTCCATACTCATCACCCCCACTCTCTGTAGCTTGTTGCAGAGCAATTACTAACTGAGCAACCGTATAGGTCTTCCCTGTACCGGGACCACCAGTAATAATACTAAAGGCATTGTTATTAGCGACATTAATAGCCATTACCTGCTGCTCATGTAGGTTTTCCGGTATCGCTATCTCTAAAGGGGTTATCTGTTGGTTCAAAATAGTATTAATGTGCTGTGCTAAGTTGAATTCTGCTTGCCAAGCTCGATGTAACCAAAAAGTGATCTTAATATTTTGTGTATCAGCCTCTGGTTTATTAATGTGCTGATACACAATAGGTTGATTACTCTTGCTTAGGCTATTTTTACTATTCACGTTAGAATTAGCGTCAGCGAACAAAGTATGCTCATGAATGGGCTGAATGAAGGAATTTAGATTCGTGTTTTTCACTAGCTGATAAAGTGCAGCAACCGCATCAAAGCGTTTGCTGAGTATCTCTTTTTCACGATTGGTGAGTGCCAGCTGCGCCCATAGCTGAGCTCGCTTACCAAACATGATGTCTAGCAGGATAAATAATGATAACTCAGCTGTAGAATCATCCTCTTGCTGAGTAACTGTTTGAATGTCAATCAGTGCTAGAATTGGCGTTGCTAGCATCTCTAATAGTTGCTGCTGCCAGGCATATAGGGTGATTAGCTCGCCATTGATTTGACCGCTAAGCGGCACTTCATGCTCAGTTTCCTCAATGGTGAGTACAGTATGTCCCTCTTCTAAATGAGTGGCCAACATAACGAATAAAGCAGTAAATAAGCCATTTTGTTCCGTCTTATCGATTTGCTTACTATCAGCATTAGCCTTTGCCTCAGTGACGTTATACGCTAAGTGCGTTTGCTGACGGCGCATCAATATATAATCACTGATGTTACTAGCCCAGCTTTCTTGTAAGCTAACGCCCGCTCTGCTCTTATTATTATTATTACTCATAGTATGCTTGTCTCTATTTTTATCCAGTTAATCGCTATCATGGTTGTTTTTTATTTAATTCGCTATTTATGGCCCACTAATCTGGCAGGCCAAACAATGCATCTAGGGCCTTAATGAACTCAATTGGAATATCCCACGTGACTAATCCATAGCGGTCGTTGGGCATTGAGTGACTATTATCAGCTTCTCTGACATCTTGCGATAGATCAGCAGTTATTTGAGAATTTGAATCATATACGCCCCGTAAAAAGACATATTCAACAGCGCCAAGATACTTATCTTCATTACCTGCATAATCACTAATTCTCATTGCAAGGAAACGATGTAACGCGACTTGATAAATTGCTGCCTGTAACCAATATCCTGCCTTTGACATTGCTTGCTTGAGTGTGCTTTCGTCATAATCGCTTAGGCTATTTCCTAAAAAATTACTTTTGTAATCGACAACGTAATACTTGCCAGCATGCTCATACACCAAATCGATTTCACCCCGCAGATAACGATACAAATGCGCTTTGTTTTGTGGAATAAGATTGACGTGTTTGTCCGCTTCATTCGGGAGATACTGCTGAAATAGGCTATTAATATCTTGCGCCTTAAAACGCTCTGATAGCCCCATATTAAACTCTAATTCAGCAAACCGCTGACTTGCATTGATAGAGCATAACGGTTGATTAGACGCTAATAACGGCGCCTGTAGCACCTCTTCAATCCAGTTAAGTAATGCCTCATGCTTTGTAGCATCTATTGAATCTAAGTCAGGTATACGACCATCTTCTTTATTCTTTGCTTGTAATAGTCGACTTTGCTGTTCAGCACTACTATAAACCAAAGGTAGCTGATAACTACTAACGGCTCTATCGATCACCTGAGACCACTGCGATTTATTATTGAAATCAATTTTTTCAAATATTTCATGCAAAAACGTACCGGCATTGGCGCCTTTGACAAAAGTAAAACGGATGTTATCCTCTGATTTGAGGCTCAACTCACTGATTGGTTTAAAAAAAACACTATTACTGGACGATACTACCGACTCTGTCATATCAATGTCTATGGCATCATCCATACGTTCATCTACCACAGCCAGCGCCTGCGTAGATTCATCTAGCTGACGGGCTAAAGCTGTAAAACTGGTCTTGGCCCAACCATAAAAATAATTGGTTTTCATAACTTCTGCAAAAGGCGCGTACTCAATAGTCTCAGTTATAGATTTAGCAGTGGCAAGCGTTGCGTTACCTGCTAAGCCCAATGCATTAGCACCATTACTATCATTGTTATAGAACTCATTGACATTATGCCCTCTAATTATGCCTATGTTGCCTTTGAGTCTATCAGGCAAATTAAACTTTGCCTCTGGCGATTCCAACCAATAGAACGCTGGCTTTAATTCAAAACCTGTTTTGTTGTTAGGATCTCGCAACACCACGTAAAGCTGCTCACTGGCACGCGTAAATGCCACATAACCAAGCCGTCGCAGCTCATCAAACCCCTCTTGTGTCTCAATATCAGTGTAGTGACTTTCTGTGGTCACAGAGCCTTGTACGGGTGAGAAACGACGCTGGTTGCCTGTTGATTGATTCTCTGCCGATTGCTGCATTAAAATCGACGGAGCTTGCTGGGCGTTGTATAGATACAGCCCAAACTTTTCATTATTGCCCGCCTTCCGACTAGCGTCGCCCATGCCCAATACATAGACAATGGGGAATTCGAGCCCTTTGGACTTGTGAATGGTCATAAGCTGCACGCCAGACTCTGTCGGTAACGGGTATTGCTTAGCCCAATCGCTATTGGGAGCAGCATATATATTTTGTCTAAACCAAGCCAATAGTTCGTGCTCACCCATGCCGATACCATACTGCGCCAAGACATCCATCATATGACGCAAATCCATAATGTGACGATCACCTTCTGGATGAGTTGCCAGAGCTTGCCAAACGCCTTGCGGCTGCACGGGGTTTTTATCTAATAAGTAATGTAATGCTGACAAAACACCAAAGTGCTGCCAGTTTTGAGCCGCTTGTTTTAGGTAAGTAATAAAATCTTGATAGCTTTTTTTATTGTTAACTGCTTTCGTACTAGCGCTACTTAAGTGACTACCCTCTGTTACTCCTGACTCATGGTCAGTCATCATGGCTTTGACTTCTTTGATACTCAGGCCATACAGATGGCTAGTCAGCACCCGATTGATCATGTCATGACGATATGGATATAGCATGGCACTCAGCAATGCTGCCACATCTTCCGCCATGATGGTTTCAAAGATACTGACATCACTAGTAGTCAAGGTCGGTACATTAAGCTTAACCAGCTCATCCTCAACCCGTTTTAAGTCTTTTTTGGTACGTGCCAGCACACCGATATCACTAGGCTGAATCGGTTTGCTTTTTAAGGTCTGATCACTACTGAGCAAGGTCGCAATATGACGCGCGGTGATTTCAAACTCATCATACTCAAGCTCTTTATCTTTATCATAAGGTAGATGCAACAAGCTCACTGGTTGAGCAGAAAGCACTTCTGTCACTAAAGTACTGTTTTGAGTAGTTGGCTCATTAAACCAAGACAGTTGGTTTTCTGGCTTTGCAGCTTTGATATGCTGATAATAAATACTGCTACCTAGCTGTGCTAATTTATTCTCAGCAGTCGTTATCGTTGGCATGCCAAACCAGCAGTTCAATGCGTTAATCACACCGGCATTTGAACGGCGATTGATATCAAGTGTCCAGAGCGTACTCTTGTCAAACTGGGCTTTCATGTAGTTATAGTTGGCCACATCACCGCCACGAAACCCATAAATAGCCTGTTTGGGATCACCAACCAATAGCAGAAACTCATGATTGGCTTTCTTAGTGGTTGACTGCTTGTCATTGTCCGACTGTTTACGCTTATTCTTTGGCAAATAAATGCTTTCAATCATAATGGCTTGCTCGCCATTGATATCTTGCGACTCATCAATCAACGCCACTGGGTAATGATGACGAATATAACGCGCCAGCTTATCCCCTTGGCGACCAGTTAATGCTTGGTTTAAGCGTACCATTTGCAAACTAAAGGTCGTCTCGCCACGCTCTTCTAAGATGACTGGTAGTCTGTCACGTACCGCAAGCACGATATGGCGATTAAGGTTGGCTAAGATAGCCGTGATATACTCATCTAGCTTTTTACTTTCTTCGATATACCGTTTAAAATCACGAACGACCTGCAATTCGTTAAATATTAAATTAATTCTTTCACCATCTTTAGGTACACGAAATTGAGAGCCTATATTATCCGTTTTCTGAAAAGCCTCAATCAACTTTCCTGTATAAGTTTTGGAGTCTGATATAGACTTATAAGCAGTTGGGCCAGAATCTTCTAATGTTTGGATAATTTTCGGCCAAGAGTCTCTGTTGTTTAATAATTGACCTTTCGGAACTTCATAATACTCGCCGTCAGGCTTAAAAAAAACATCAAGCTCATCGCTGCACTCAATGATAGTATTTATAAGCCGCTCATAGCCCTCAAAAGAAAAACTCTTTACTACAACGTCATCAATCGGCGCTGAAATAAAGTTAAGCGAACGAGTCACATATTTTTTATGATCGCTAACTGCAGTCAGCTTGCCTTGCTGATCCATTAGCGCATATAGTTTAGGTTCCTCGTGATACAGTCTGCTTTGGAACTGCCTCAGCTCATCATGAATAATACTGTCAGTAACCTGCTCAATACTGCTGTCTTCAATAATAGCCATACCTTGCTGATGACCGGTCTCGCTACTGTATTCAATCAACCACTTTTGCGCCAAACTGTCGAGTGTACCTACAAACAGCTTATCCAACGTGGTTAGTACTAGCGCAGTACGTCGAATGGCCTCCGCCATTGGATAGCTGTGGACATGATCAAGTAAAAACCCAGTCAAATGCAGATTAATGGGATCGTCCATAACGGCGTCTAAGCGTGCATATTTAGCCTGATTAACAAGCCAGTTTTCACGATCTTTTTTTACTTGTTTACGTTTCTCAGCCGCTGCTTGCTTATCAGCAGCAATGTCTTGATTGAACTCATCCGTCCCTGTCCCAGCATTTGAATCAACGCTTGAACCTTTACCTGCTTGTTTATCCTTATTACTTTCAGGTGTTACCTGTAGTACATTAGGATACAAAGCATCCTTGTTACTGGTGTCAGCACTTAAACTATTGACCCACTGCAATAATTGATAAAAATCCACCAAACGATCATGAATACGCTGACGCATCTCAGCGGCAGCGGCTCGAGTAAAGGTAGTGGCAATGATCTGCTCTGGCGCACGGCGCGCTTCAATGAGCAGTCGTAGCATAATGCCTGTGAGTGTCCAAGTCTTGCCTGTACCAGCTGAGGCTTCAATAAGATGCCGACCCATCAATGCAACATCTACCGCCGGTATCACATCCACCTTCTGCTCATTTATAACTCCACTCATAGCGTCATTCTCAGGCGTATCGAATCGGTTACGTGACTCATCTAGGTACTCATTGGATAAGTAAGGCTGTATAGATATATCAGCTATATCGCTTATATCGGTAAAATTAGTCATAGGAGCCTATACTTTTTATTATTATCAATTAAACCAAAGGGCAAAAACCAACCATTCGAAATAGCTAGCCATCTAGACCGTCTAGTGCAGAAAACATTGGCTCATATAGCGGCTTCGCTAAGGTAGTTAACGCTGCTGATAGCGCTTTAAACGCATCTTGGTCACGCAGTACGTACTGCCAAATGGCGTGCTGCAAGCAAGTATCATATATCGTATCTGTGTGATAGCTAGGTCTTAACCAATCCGAGAAGTCTGCTCGTTTTGGCCAATAGCTACCGTTCTCACTCTCTTCAGATTTTAGGCACTTATCAAGATAACTGAGCGCATATTCTGGCAAGAGTGTAATAGGTACTTGACCTGATAGCTTGGCAAAAATTGCCCATTTTATGAGCTCGGCCGCCGCATCTTCATACACAATGGGGCTTAGTTTAAATGCAATGACTTTGTCATATTTTTTGACTTGCGAATTAGGTTTATTAAAGCGCCAAATGCTCACACCATCATCTAATACCACTTGCTCGGCAGTGGTGCGTCTGGCAACTTGCCAATACAAATGCGACAACCAAAATTTGAGTAAATGCCTAGGACTGGCAGAATTGGGCAATATATTTAACCACTGTTTGGGGGATTGCTCGGCGTAGGACTTACCTGTCTGTAGGTGAGAGCGACTATTATGAGTACCTATCGGCACTGATATTGGTGCTAATATTGGCACTGAGCCTTTTATCTTAATAATTTTAGGTAGTAACTTAAGCAGTGACTCATTTTCAGTACGATTTAGTATAGCTGCCAGCTCTATCTGAATGGGGTGCTCAGAGGTTTGAGTCAGTAACTCTAAACCACCTGCGCTATCCTCTCCAACCTCATCAAAGCCATTAGCAACTAACTGCTCTTTGAACTCTAGACATTGCTGTTGCAGTTTTTGTTGTTGATTGGGCAACGTGGTTTGACGAGCCACACCTGCTGGCATGATTTTTTGATACATCAAGATTTGACTGTCTTGTTTAGCCTTCCCATCACTATTCTTATTGGTGGCATTATTGGTCAATTCATTTATCAAATGATCTTTGATTTGATAGGTAGTCAGACTGTCCAAGAATAGCGGCTCTTGTTGCGACAGTGCTTCTTCACCTTGCACTACATGCACTTTTTGAGTACGCAAAAAAGCCTTGGCAGGATGACGCACTTGATAGACCAATACTCCCTCAACGTCTATCTCTCCAATGTTAAATATAGTATCAAATAGGGTCTTGATGAGTGCCTCATTCATATCACTACTATCACTGGCATCAGCAGTATTATCTAGCGCTAGCATCTCAATTAATGCAGAGAATGTTTGATTATCTACTTGTCCCATTTGCCCCAAACCTTGACCGAGAATCTGAGCAATAGATTCATATTGCCCTTTTGTAGGTAATCCTACTAGCTGTGGATGCTCGCTAGATACTCGACCCTTCAAAGTATCAAACACAGCTTGCCAAAGCGGCGCAGGCGGGAACTGCTTTTTTTGCGCTAATTTGGTTTTGCGCATGGCTTTATTTAAGATAGCGTCTAATTCATCAGTCATATCTACAGGACTGTTGTTTTGAATATTGATATCTGCATTCTGATTGGGTTTAGCAGTGTGATTTGAAATATCAGTATCTTCAATTTCTGTCTCAAACAGACTCTCATGGAAAGGCAGTGCAGGATGCTCAGTCAGCAGCCACTGCTTAATTAATTTAGGCAAATAGCGCTTGAGGCTCTCGGTAGTTTGGTCAATATTCTTAAGTGTTTCAAATGCTTCAAGCGAGTTCACCTGCCATTGCACCTCGCCTTGCAAAAACTGCAATAGCTCACTCACTGGATTGGCAGGCAGATGCTCATGAGTGTCCGTCAAGCTTTGGCCGTTATAGAACATCCAGCATGCACTGCGCGCGCACAGTAGCGCATCTAAAAATGCGCCGTTGTCATCATCTTCACTGACTCTGTCACCGCGACGTGCATTAGTCACTTTCATCAAATCATAGCGGTTATCACGGTCACGCCCAGGAAACTCAGAGAGATCCATATTGAGCATAACTACCAACTCAAAAGGCACATTTCTTAGTGCACCAAAACGACCAAAGGTAATTACCCCAGTTGGCTCCGCACTGACCTGCTGACTTTCAAGCTCCGCTTCGATACTGTCTAGCATAAAGCTTAGCTTTAGCGGCAACTGCTCTACACCTGCCAGCCTCTGCTCTACTTCTCTGTTATCGATATCACCACTAGCGTACTGCCTATAGTGACGATTGGCTCGCAGACTTGATTTAAAGCCATTCATCGCATTGTAAATGGCGCGCATGGTACGCGTTTGATCCACATCGCCAAAGTAGCGATGGATAACTTGTAGCTCAATCTGATCAAGCCAGTCTTCCGCTTTCATTTTTTGTGTATGATCATCACGTCGTGCGACCAAGCCGGTATAAATGCGGCAAAGCGCTTCAACAATCAGCGCATCATTTAGGTTCACTTGTGGTAGCGGTAAGGTCATTTCCGGTAATGCATTGATCGGCCAATCATCCTGAGATAAGGGATATAAGCAGTCGCTCAGACTGGCCTCCGGCATCACTAAACCTAACGTTAGTCTATCTAGCGCTTGCGCGAAGCTAAATCGATAATCAAAGTCGTTACTGTCTAGAGTTTGTTTAAGATGTAGCTCATCAAAACCGCGGATAAAGCCAGCCTCTACCAACAAATCACAGCCACGGCTCATTTGCTCATGAGTCAGTCCAAAACTTTCAAATAAAGGCGGTAACATGAGCCAATCTAAGACTTCAGCTGCTTCAAAACGGGCGCTATGGCTACCCAATAGTTTGTAAAAACCGATAATCGCTTCCCATAACTGGCGAATGTCGGCATCGACAACACCAGTTACCTTCGCAGGCAAGGTCAAACCGTCTTGACCCTTACCATTGACGAAGATAGAGCCAATCAATGCATGATGACGCTCAACGTCAGGTAGCAGCACAACAATGTCGGAGATATGGCGTTTTTTCTCACCGGGCTTGATAGGTTTATTTAGCCAACGACCAATCATAATACGTAGTACTTCAAGCTGACGCTGTAAACTATGGCACGAATGGATGCTTAGGCTATTATCTTGCGCAGACATTGCCCAAAAGCGGTCTTTTTCAAAGCGCTTATTCTCTAATGCCTCATCTTCATACCATGGTGTTTGATGCAGCTCTTGATCAAAGCCTAGCTCTATTTGCTTACTCATCTCCTGCGAAACTTTTGCAGCCGTCGCTTGCTGGGTAGATTGCTCATCAAGCATCAACACATCGTTTTGCAAACGTCTAAGTAAGCTTGGACTATTCTGAGCGCTACTAGCATCATCGATATACTCAGCAGCAAACCCATGATTAGAACCAATGCTCAGCGTATCATCAAAATTATCTTGCCATTCAACCAGTGCATCGTCGTACTGCTCATTACCAGACAAGTTAGCCAGCATCGCAAACGCATCACGCGATTGCTTACCCAAACGTGATAGCAAACTGTGGCCGTAATCACGCAGAAACACGCTTTCAGGATTGATAATCTGCTGACGCTGTAACCATGATTTATCGACGATATCGGCCCAAAAAAGCTTTGATGGATTGTAATGCAATAGCGTGATATTCATGTATTGCGACAGGCGCTGTAGGAAATCTAGCTCGGTCTGTGGTAGTTGCTGGATGGTAAAGATACGCAGCACTTTGGGTAACTGACTTTGCTCGCCAGCCTTATTTGACTTTAGTGCTTGCCAAAACACCTCTTCCAATACAACACGATGCTGATGCACATCCGCAAATAAATGCGACCATAAGAAGCGTTGAGCAACTTCTAACTCAACATAATGCTCCACTAACCACTCAGGCGTGCCACGCGCATACTTATCAAAGCGCAGTGACAAGGCATCTTTATCCGCTATCAACTCATTCACATTCAGCGGTTTATTATGCGACCATAATGCCAACCAATCCTCACGATGGGTCAAATAGCGATTAAACACCCTCGCCAGATCATTTGACAGCTGCCAAATACGCGCATCTTGCTGCGACTTATCTTGTCGTACATTGTCTTGCTCAACTCCAGCTTGTGGCTCATCAATCAAAGACGCCAGCAGCGGATTCACCGGATGTTTTTCATCTTTAATAATCGACTCTTGGTAGTAAGTCAGATACCCAAACAATCGCCATTGCATTACTGTCGGTGACAACACCGCAACTTCGGGCACGTTTAGAGTTGTCGCTTCAGGGTTTTGCCCCAATAAGTACGCATTATGGCGAGTCAATACATCTTGCATCAGCGTCCATTGATACTGTCCCCAAAACTTAGTACGCACCAAGGTACTAATACCAGCACGGCTGGCAATGGTTTTATCCAACCAATCACCCAATACCATTGAAGGCACAATGACAATAAAAGGCTCAAAAACAGGCTGACTTTTGGACTGATACTGCACAAGAAGCTGATCAACAAGATTTTCGGTACGATGGGATTGTATAATGGTAAACATAGAGAATCGTCTGATTGAAGTAGCAGGAGAATAAAGGAATTGATAAAGAATACATGCTCGAGATAGCACGCAAACATTCATAGTAAAATTTTGAGTGTAATAACAACGCTGTAGGCGGCAATACTTGTCAATCCATGTTTAGCAGTCGTCAATGGATGACATTTCTGCTAGCATGACGCTGTTAAATCAAACTGCATTGGTAAACACTCATGTATATCCGCTTACAGACTCTCTTGTAAGACGAATAGTAATCTGGCTATTAGTTTGCCATTGTTCGCCAACGTTTACTAGCATATAAACCACCGATAAAAACACACTGCGACAATAGATGTCGCTGCGTTTTACCTCAATTCTTAGTGATGAGACAATTTAATACTATGCCCTTGCGTCCCATTGATGCCATTTTCATTCACCCTAAACGACGTTTATATGTCGTATACTACCGCGGTGAGCTTTGGCAATTGCCACGCATGAAAATAGATCATCAATCTTGGCAAAATAGACAGCCATATAAGGATGACAGTCGTGGACTCTATCTGAGTATTCATCAAGCCATAAGCGACCCTATTTTGGCACAAAAATTACGGACCCTAAATCTACCTATGGCAGTACGTGGAAGCACCTTATCACGCTTCGAGGCATGGTGGAAAACTCACGGCTTTGAGTGGCTTAAAGACAAACTAAGTGCAGGACAATCACCATTGGCGGCGCATCAAACCTCCACAAAAATGATTGACAATCAACCCTCTTCCCCTTCAAACTACCTCTCTGCTCTGGCAAGTAGCAATAATACCACTGCTCATAAAAACCCAGAACAAACTGATATTTTTTCGGATATGCTGGCGGATTTAGCAGATGAAGTGCTGCATCAACCGCTCTAAACCACATTTAAACCAACAATAAGAAGATCGGTACCATATGAAAGACTACAAGCTGCTACTGGCTGGGCTCATTTTACTGCTGCTGATTATTTTTATCGCCATCTTTACTTGGTTATGGACCAGCAATCGTAAAAATATGGATCCATTGCCTATTATGTCAAATGATAGTGGATCGACTGCTTCAGCGGAAGAAGATGGAGAGACGGTTGCCAAGAGCACTTTGCACATACAAGCAGAAGAAAAGCTACAAGCGCCTTTAGACGCTGTGATTTCAAGTTTTCAATCTCGTTATCCCAATGTAGAAATCATGACAAGTTATGTCGCCTCTGTTGCACTTTTGACGCTATCGGATAATAAAGTAGCCGATAGTGAGCCGTCTTTATTTATTGTTGATACCGATATCATTATTGCTGATGGCAATTTATCGGCAGCGCGCTTAGCACCATTACAAGAAAAATTAAAAATAGCACAAGATAAACAAAACCAGAGCAAGGCAAAAAATGGCATGGTAGAAGATACTATCGATGCAGATAGCAATGCTGATGAAATCGCTGCTAAAGGTGAAGCTGATAATACAAACACTCGAAGTCTTGTATCGTTTAGTTATGCCTTAAAAGACAAGAAAAAAGTAGACGGTGTCATCTTAACTCAAAATCCTATTGCACTTAACT
Source organism: Psychrobacter sp. G (assembly GCF_000418305.1). NCBI lineage: Bacteria > Pseudomonadati > Pseudomonadota > Gammaproteobacteria > Moraxellales > Moraxellaceae > Psychrobacter > Psychrobacter sp. G. The sequence continues at coordinate 1,548,837 of NC_021661.1, read as the reverse complement.
TTCGAAACTTTTTACTCTCAAGTACAGGGCAAGATATATTAAGTAGACACGATTATGAAAATATCGATGGCTATCAAAATGATATGGCAAACCTGTTTAAGTCAAATACGCAAGGCAAAAAAGCAACAGGCGAGTTGACAGTAGATGTCGCTGACGCTATCAGTATTGCTAAATAAATACAAAACCCTCTACTTACTCGGTATTAATTGATTTTATAAGTGCTTTTTTCTACAATATCACTCTATTATGCGCCTATAGCTCAACAGGATAGAGCAGTTGCCTCCTAAGCGATCGATCCAAGTTCGAGTCTTGGTGGGCGCACCAACAAACATAACGATATAACGATATAACGATATAACGATATAACGATATAACGATAAACCCTTGTAAGCCACGCGCTGCAAGGTTTTTTTGTTTTTTAATACACGGTAGTCACCGATTAATAACGGTATCTACCACTTGTACACGGTGAAAATAACGGTATCATAAACGGTATTAACCGATACCGAAAAACACTCAAGATCCAAAAAAGTTACACTCTATGGTGATGGCAAAAATCTATATCTTATATAACGTCTGAATGGATATTTATTTTAGCAGATGGCTTTGCGATAGGTCTTTTCTAAAATCTTGGTTTCGATACTGATGTAATAGCATTGGCTGGGCATTCAGGCTCACACAAGCTGCAATCTATGCAACTATTAGGATCTATCGCTAAAAAGTTAGGACCTTCAAAAAATGCATCCACGGGACATACTGCAACACAGTCCGTGTATATGCATTTAATGCAGTTATCATCAACGATGAACGCCATAAAAATTATCATTTATAATTCAAGATGGCGGATCATTTTCAAACTACAATACAAATCCGTAAATTTACCCTGCGTAAGTAAAATATTTATTCGCTTATTTGTATCAGTACCAGTAAAATGCGAGACTGTTTTCTACACGAGTTTATGAGTAACCAATGATACGTTTAACTGAAATTAAATTGCCATTAAATCATGCACCTGAAGATTTAACGACTGCTATAACGACAAAACTTAAAATTTCTGCTGAGCAGATGGTGTCATTTGTGATGTTTAAACGTGGTTATGATGCTCGTAATAAAAGAAATATCCAATTAATTTATACGCTAGACATCACACTGACCGACTCGGATTTAACCAATGATTTACTGGTTCAATTTGAGTCAGATAACCACGTTAAAGCAACACCAGATACCAGCTACAAATATGTAGGTAAAGCGCCAGAAGATTTAACTGAGCGTCCTGTTGTTATTGGTTTTGGACCTTGTGGTTTATTAGCAGCACTTACTCTTGCCCAAATGGGCTTTAAACCTATTATCATTGAACGCGGTAATGAAGTCAGACAACGCACCAAAGACACCTTTGGCTTTTGGCGTCAGCGTAAATTAAACACTGAATCAAACGTACAATTCGGTGAAGGCGGAGCAGGTACCTTTTCCGATGGTAAATTATATAGCCAAGTGAAAGATCCAAATCATTATGGCCGTAAAGTCATGACTGAATTTGTAAAAGCTGGCGCACCAGATGAGATTTTATTTGTCAGTAAACCGCACATAGGTACTTATAAGTTAGTCACTATGGTAGAAAAAATGCGTGCCGAGATCATAGAACTTGGTGGTGAAGTCCGTTTTGCTACTCGCGTAGATGACTTGCATATAACTGACTCAAAAGTAACTGGCGTGACACTTAATAGTGGCGAAACCTTAAAAACTAACCATGTTGTTTTAGCTGTTGGTCATAGCGCCCGTGATACCTTCCAAATGATCTATGATAAAGGCGTGTATGTTGAAGCAAAACCTTTCTCGATTGGTTTTAGGATTGAACATAAACAGTCAACCATAGACCAAGCACGCTTTGGTGACAATGCTGGAAACGAAATACTTGGCGCTGCGGATTATAAACTGGTTCATCATTGTAAAAATGGTCGTTCTGTTTATAGCTTCTGTATGTGTCCAGGTGGAACTGTGGTTGCCGCAGCATCAGAAGAAGGCCGTGTTGTCACTAACGGCATGAGCCAATATTCAAGGAACGAGCGTAACGCCAACAGTGCTATTGTTGTCGGCATCGACCCAGAGCGAGATTACCCAAACCACCCTCTTGCTGGTATCGACTTACAAAGACAACTAGAAACCTTAGCGTTTGAATTAGGCGGTAAAGACTACAGTGCCCCAGCGCAAACCATTGGCGATTTCTTAAAAGGTAAGCCAGACTCAGAATTGGGCGATGTTAACCCGTCTTATACACCGGGCATTACCTTAACCGACTTAAGCAAAGCTTTACCTGACTTTGCCGTGGATGCCATACGCGAAGCCATTCCAGCGTTTAATAAAAAAATCCAAGGGTTTTCATCTGACGACGGTTTACTCACTGGCGTAGAAACCAGAACATCGTCACCAATCAGTATTAAACGCAATAAAGAATTCCAAAGCATTAATACCAAAGGCTTATTCCCTGCAGGCGAAGGCGCTGGCTACGCAGGTGGCATATTATCAGCAGGGATTGATGGCATTAAAGTGGCCGAAGCTGTGGCAAAATCGATGTTGAAGATAGATTAAGAGCGGCTTTAGGCAATTATTAAAGCAGGTTAAGTTTCAGTCAAACATTATACTAATTCTGATAAACAATATTGCTGATCGTTTATCAGAATTTTTAATGATCAATTTGTGTATGTGAAATAAGCAAGAACTATAGTTAACTACAACCTAAACGATTTGCACGCTCCTACATATAATCGTCAGGATACTATTCGACATCGATTTGTGAGGCTTCATTAGGTATTTTGGTCGGTGCTTGGTGTCTGGTTGTTTTAGGCTCTAAGTCCTGCTGCCAGCTGTAAATCTACTGGTGCTCAGCTGATAAAAGATAGCGGCGCAGGCATGCTATAAATACACACACATGGGTGAACCTGCTACAGGGTCTGTAATCACTTTGGCTTGCACGTCAAATATATCAGCAAGCATTCCCTCCGTCACCACCTCACAAGGGGTGCCCATTATTTGCAGTTCGCCCGACTTTAGCACCACCAATAAATCACAATATCTCGCTGCTTGGTTGAGGTCATGGAGCACAACTATAATGCTTTTGCCGTTGTCTTTTAATTCTCGTATGAGTCGCATCAGCTCTATTTGGTAAGAGATATCTAGATAGGTAGTTGGTTCATCCAGCATGATAATATCCGTATCCTGCGCTAAAACCATCGCGAGCCAAGCGCGCTGCTGTTGACCGCCAGATAAGGCTTCAAGTGATGTCTCAGCTAGAGATTGAATAGACATCTCATTTATAACGCTATCTACTATCTGGTTGTCTGTCGCGCTCAACTTACCCCAATGTGAGACATAGGGCGTTCTGCCATACTCAACCAACTGTCTGACAGTCAAGCCTTCAGGATTGGTCTGTACTTGTGGCAATACCGATATCTGACGAGCAATCTGCCGATTATTCAATTGCGCCATATCTTGTTGTCTAAGTAAGATTCTGCCCGATTGAGGTTGAATCAGCCGGCACAAGCCTTTTAATAGCGTAGATTTTCCGCAACCATTTGGACCAATGAGTCCAATGACTTTATTTTCTGGCAACTCAAGGGACAAGTTTTTGATAACTGTCTGTCCGCCATGATAGCCAAGCTGTAGTTCATTCACTGATAGCATCACCACCCCTTATAGCGCGATAGCAAAAAGATAAAATAAGGCGCACCGATCACTGAGGTTAAGACGCCAGCTGGTAGCTCAATTGGCGCAAATAGACTGCGTGCCAATACATCTGCGGTGACTAAAATGATCGCGCCTATCAGCGCTGACGCTGGCAACAAGATGCGGTGCTGATGCCCAAAGAGCAATCGTGCGATATGCGGCGCGAGTAAACCAATAAAACTGACTGTCCCTGCCACCGACACCGCCAAACTCGCAATCACCACTGCGATAAATAATGTAGTAAATTCTAATGGCTTGACTGACACACCAAGATGATATGCCGTTTCCTCGCCAAGTCCCAATACATCTAAACGCCATGCTAAATACATACTGATGACCATTAATACGGCAAATATTATCGTTAACATTGGAATATGTTGCCAGCTGCGACCCCACAAGCTACCAGTTAACCAAATCATTGCGGTATTGATTTCTACAGGATAAATTACCAATAGAAAATTAATCCCACTGGCTAAAAAAGCACTAATGGCAACGCCAATCAATGCCAAACGTGCTGGCGTAGGCTGTGATATCTGTGCCAACAGCATGATAAAACTAAACGCCAATAATCCGCCAAGTAAAGCTGCGACAGATAGCCACCACGTTGGTGCCGCAGGAAGCATAACCAGCAACAAAGTCGCGCAAAACCCTGCGCCAGCACTGATACCCATCAAGTCAGGAGATGCTAACGGGTTACGAATGACCCCTTGAACCAATGAGCCTGATAAACCAAGACTTGCCCCCACTAAAATTGATAATAGCGTGCGCGGCAATCGGTGCTGCCACACAATAAAGTCTTTGTCGCCGCCAAATCCTTGCTGTAAATGCTGCCAGATTTGCGCTAGCGTTAATTCACTGGCACCAAAAAATATGCTGCTAATACTGAGTATCAATAGCAGCACAATAATCAGTACCACCGCCCTACTTGCCGATTTACGAGCAAATAGTGAGTTTGAGCGCGATGAAGAAGCTTTAGTTTGTATCGTCATTCGTTGCTTACTTTTGTTGCTGGATAGGATTTTGAATCGCTTTTAGTTATAGTTAAAATATCTCAAAAACGCTAAAGTACTGCTGGTATAAATTTTTTGCAGCCTCTGTCTGCGTAGGCACAGCAAGCAAGAAAAATTAATATCAGCAGTACTTGATGTATCGATATTACTTTTCCCTGACTATATCGATCAGCTATCGAGTCGTCTTCTACATGCCAGCGCAATAAAAACGGGTGTCCCAATCAGTGCCGTTAGCAAGCCCACTGGTGTCTCTGCCGGATAAGCAACTGCTCGTGACAAGACATCCGCCCACACCATCAATATACTGCCAAGCAGCATAGACAATGGCAAAATCTGCTCATAAGCCATATTCGATACCTGCTTTAACAGGCGCTTGGCAACATGGGGGATAATCAAACCGACAAAGGCAACAGGACCGGCGACCGCCACACTGATCGCCGTCAATATCGTAATCAATGCCCCACACGACCACTGTAATGCCCGCAAGTTCACCCCAAGGCTACTTGCTACATCATCACCCAATACCAATACATTTAATTTAGGTGATAACCACCATCCATAACCCAAGGTCAACAGCGATATAGCCGCTAGCATGGGAATGGACTGCCAGCGCGTATTGGCAATAGAGCCAGCTAGCCAATACAGTACCCCATAAGCTTGCTCATCCGTAGTAATCAGCGCCGCTCGCGTCAGACCGACCAGCAGCGCATTGATAGCAACGCCCGATAAGATTAGACGAACAGGATGCACCGGACGACCAGAAAAATAACCTGCCAATCCTGCAACAAGGGCACAAGAAAGTACTGCGCCGACCATCGCTTGTAAAAAGGTAGAGGTTAAAAAGGCAACCCCTAACCCAATAGAGGATAAGGCAACCACACACGCTGCCCCTGCATTGATACCCAATACCGCAGGAGATGCAAGAGAATTACGCGTCATCACCTGCATTAGCAGCCCCGCTACTGCCAAATTTGCACCCACTATAATCGCCACGAGCACGCGCGGCAGGCGAATCTCTATTAATAATTGTGCAGTTAGCGACGCTTGACCATTTTGCTGCGTCAATAAGGAAAATAAATCCGTCAACGACAGGGCAAATTTTGAATATGCCGTTAACCCTTGCCAGCAGCCAATCAGTAAAATGACTAATAACCCACACCATAATAACGCCCGTGTTATCGGGCGCTTTGCAATATGGGGTTTTAGCGATATAGCAGATGAGCGGCTCAGTTGCGGTTCAACCATAAAATCCGCCTTGCTTTAAAAAGACAGTAGTGCAATGTCTCATTAATTTGACTCTTTTAAAGAAGGACTTGAACTTTTTTTGCCTTTTTGCTTAGCAATCTCAAGCAGCTCAGCTGTCATATATTCAGCGGATTGCATACTGCGATTGAGCGCCCAATAATTGGGATCGACTTCGATGACCTGATTGTTTTTAACCGCCGTTAGCTGATTAAATAATGGTGAGGACTTCCATTCATCATAAATGGTGTGATCGTTATAACGTCCAATTAATAGCCAATCAGGATTAGCCGCTAATAATTGCTCCAAACTGGTTGCGATATACGCCTCACCTGTTTGCTCAGGAATCGGACTTTTGATATTTAGATGATTGAGTAAACTACCGGCGTACGAGCTTGGACCATGCAGCCACATGCCTTTATCACTGATAATAGCAAACTGCACGCTGTGGTTAGCAAGTGGAGTTGTCGCCAATTGCGACTTTAAACTTGCCATCTTTTTTAGATGTGTATTGATGACTTGAGACATTTTTTGATCTTGATGTACGATATGACCGACCAATTGCGCCGTCTGTATATTCTCTACATAACTTTCACCGCGACTTTTAAGCACGACCGACGGTGCAATGCGATTAAGCTCATCGGCGATGACCCTATGACGCTCGTCATCGGCAATGATAAGGTCGGGTTTTAAATCAGCGATGGCTTCAAGGCTTGGCTGATAACGTGAACCGACCGAGGTATAGCCAGATAGCTGCTGATTAAATTCAGGAATAATACTGTCAGGTTTATTATCATCGGCGATACCAACCGGATTGAGTCCTAGCGCTAAAGCATCCCCTAAAAATGAGTATTCCAAAACTACGATACGCTTTGGATCCCGCGGATAGTCGCTCAAATTGGGCAAACGCGCTTTAATTTCTTCATCGGTTAGCAGAAGAACGTTATTTTTGTCATTTGACTTAACTGCTGCTGCCGATACGCCATTATCAGCATTCAATGATGGCGTTGCCGTAACATTGTTTTTTTGATTGATAATAAAAACAATACCGCCAACCACAATCAATACGATGACCAGTAAGGGTAAAATAAGCGTGAGCTTTGGACGTTGATTCATAAATAGCTTTTCTTAATATCATTCAATGGGTTGGGCGCTAGGGACATGAAATTTTGGCGTTAAGACGCACTCGTTAAAATTCGTAGTTATAGGTTAATAGCCACGTTCTAGGCGCACCAAGACCAATTTGGTTTTTGCCCGACGTGCCATTGGTAGCCCCAAGCGCATATTCTTTATCGAGAGCGTTATTTAGATTCAATTGCAGATTATGTTTGCCTGTGCTGTAGGCAGTCATTAAATCTACGGTCGTATAGCCAGCTAGCTCGACTGCCTCTGCGTCTCCAGCGTAGCGGTCACTGATATAATTCACACCGCCACCAATTCGCCATTGATCAGCAGGTTGATAAGCGGTCCATAACGAGAACGTTTGGTTCGGTACGTCGTTTGGCGTCAGACCCGTTTTTTTATTTTCAGCATCAAGATAACTATAGCCTGCCGACACATCCCAATTATCACTTAGCTTACCTCGAGCTTCTAACTCTAGACCTTGATGACGAAACTCATCTTTATCCGTCACTTCGCGATTGTCATTGGTTTTTGGGTCTTCTTTATCAATGCGATAGAGAGAAGCATTCAGCATAATATCGTCATTATTTAAATACGTTTTCACCCCAATTTCTTTTAGGTCGGTCTGATAAAGTGCACCCAATTTTGGATTGATAAACGTTCCAGAATAAGGCAGCTGCCATGAACGCGCTACAGTGGCATAAGCGGAGGTGGCATCGTTAAACTTATAGACGACGCCTGTTCGGTAGCTGAATTTGTCGTCGTTAAGCTCACTGTCCTTACCATTAGCGTTTTGACTCAGGCGCATATTGTCATAGCGGACGTTGCCGACAAGTGACCAGTCGCCAATATGATAAACATCTTGGGCAAAGACACCGATGCTTTGAGTACTATTTTTACGAAATGCGGGGAAACCTGGGTTAGGCGTTGGACCAGCGCTCGGGTTAGTTGCAGATGTGGGTGGTACATTTTTGTCAGTCGCAAGGGTCAAATCGATATCAATGTCATTATAATCGGCACCAAATAGCAGCTCATGATTGCCCTTATTCCAAGCAAGCTCAGACTGCAATGTCTTAGTCGTGCGTGGATCATAACCAAAATTATTGACAGTACGTTCAACCTTATCATTGACCACATCAGCAGATGATTGACGGGTGCCTTTTTGCTCTAAAGTAATATGGCTGTATGAAGCTCGATTGGTCCATTTAAGATCATCATTGATATCAAACTCATGATTGACATTGGCATTCCAAGTGTCTGAATCTTGGTAATCATTGGTGCCGCCATAAAAGGTATTAGGAGGTACATCAACAGGCTTGCCATCTTTGGACGGAACACCGCGATAAGGCACTAGGTGCTGACGCATAAAATCAAGCGAGAAATCAAGCGTTTGCTGGTCAGTCGGCTGCCAACGTACCGTTGGTGCAATAAAGACATCATTTGAATCGACATGATCGACATAGGAGTCACTGCGGCGATATTCGGCATTGATACGGGCATTGACGGTATCTGATAATTTATGCGAGCTATCGACGCGCGCCACAGCTAAGCCATCGCTACCCACTTGCGCTTGCACTTTATCAAAGTTTTTACCTTCTGCTTTTTTACTGACGAGGTTGATAATGCCGCCCGCACTACCGCGCCCATACAGCGCGCCCGCTGGACCTTTTACCACTTCTACGCGCTCTACATTGGCGAGGCTGCGATAGGACTGCAATTTGCCATCATCGCGCATACCATCGCTATAGATATCGTTTAAACCATTGAATCCACGCAGCACAAACTCGTCTCGGCTACCTTCGCCAAGCGTGTTATTCAAACCGGCGACGCCTTTCATAGCATCCATCACGCGCACTGCGCCTCTATCCTCTAGCTCCGTTTTAGTCACTACCGATACTGACTGCGGCACATCTAACCACTCGGTCTGTGTCTTGGTCCCTGACGTTGGGGCATAAGCAGCATAACCTTCATAAGTTTTAGCCGTGACCACAATCGGCGCTAGCGTCGTCGATGGCAGTGTTGTTAATGGCTGTATAGCTGTCTCTTGAGCAGCAACCTGTTGACTCACCACCATGGTTAGACCAGTCGTCATCATGGCTAGGAATAATTGAGCACGGACCGCAGTCACTAAGGGTTTAGGTTGATGGTGAGACATAATTAGATCCATAGATGTGTTAAGAAATGAGCGAGGTTGTCAGTGGCTTAGTATCAATAATTATTGAACAGTAATTATTGATACTTAAACATACAAATGATAATAATTTTGCAAATGATAACTATTACTGTTTATAATTGCAACGTTTTAGTAACACTATTCACCTTTGACTGACATAAACACCTGCTAAATAATTGGAATTGTTATGGTTATTATTTTTAAACGTTCTGCGCTTTGTCTTGCTATGTTTTGCATTTATCAACAAAGTAGCGCTGAGATGACGCCCATTGGTAAGAAAACCAGTGTTGAGGCTCGCTCAGACACTTCCATTACAACTAGCTCGATTAATAATAAAGCAGAAACAAAAGTACTTTCTTTTACTACAGCGCCAATCATTGTCACTGCAGAAACGTTAGGTGATTCTAGTGCTAATCAGGTAAAAGCATTTGCCGGTAATCGTACGGTGATTGACAACGATTTTATTAAAAAAACCGTGAGTAACTCAATTGACGGTGCATTACAGTTTATTCCAGGTGTCAAAATTGACGATGAAACGGGGACTGGTGTATTACCTAATATATCCATACGTGGTCTACAGGCCAGCCGTAGTGGACAGGCGCAGTTTTTAATGGATGGCATTCCTTTAACCTTGGCACCTTATGGTCATACCGGTCAATCTATCTTTCCAGCAACTCTTGATAATCTTGAGCGCATCGATGTCGTACGCGGCGGGGCTGCGACCCAATATGGTCCAAATAATGTCGGTGGCGTGATAAACCTCATCACCAAACCTATTGCGAAAGAGACTCAAACTGAGATTGGTACCAATTTAACGGTCTTTGAGCAAAATGGTAAGCCATTGACCAGTTTATATGCCCGTCACAGCCGCTGGTTAAATGATGATTTCGGAGTACAGCTAGAAGCCAACGGTATTAAGGGCGACAGCTTTAGAGATCACTCAGACACTGAAGTTACTAACCTACAAGCCAAAGCCCTTTGGTATATTGATGACAATCAAGAATTGGAAGGGTTCTTGCAATACTATGATGCTGATACAGAAATGCCGGGGGCGCTCTCGTCTGCTGCCTATGAGCAAGATGTCGAACAGAGTCAACGCCCACTTGAAGCTTATCAAGGTAAATCAACGCGCTGGCATGCTAAGTACAAAAACTACTTAGATATCGGTGATGAAGCAGTATTAGACCTCACTACTTTTGGTCATCATGCCACACGTAATTTTGAGTGGGGATTTAACTCACAAGCGAACAAACAAGGTGTACATTGGGCAGATCCTGCTATTGCAGCAGACAGCCTGCGTACCTCACCTCGTGAGTTTACTGTTTATGGCGTAGAGCCGAAGTTTTCTATGAAGATTGGTGATAGCAAAAATATCAAGCACCACCTCATCAGTGGCGTGCGCTACGTCAATGAAGACATCGATTATAAACTGACGCAAACCAAACTTGCTGATGGTACGACGACCATGCCCCGTGATTGGAACCTACAAACGGATGCATGGGCCGCTTATGTTAGCGATGAGATGAGCTTTCTGGATGAGCGTCTAAAAGTTACCCCCGGTATTCGTTATGAAAATGCAAAAATGACGTTTAATGATGCTGGTAATAACACGCAAACAGATAACACCATTACGGAATGGCTGCCTGGGCTGACAACGTCTTATGCATTAACCAAGTCTGATGACAAGCTTTGGCTGATTTATGCCAATGCGCAGAAATCTCTAAGAACGCCGCAAATTGCCAATATTCGCGGTAACGGTGAAGAAGGTAGTGAGCTTGCGTGGAATTATGAAATAGGTACACGCTATACCACCGATAGTCTGCAAGCTAATTTGGGATTGTATCGCATAGATTTTAAAGATCAGCTGCAATGGAACAGCGCAGAGCAAAGCTTTGATAATGTGGGTCGTACCCTGCATCAAGGTTTAGAAACTGCGATTACTTATACCCCAAAAACATTCAAAAACCTAGATGTAGGTCTTAGTTACAACTATCTTGATGCCACGCTAAAAGAAGGGGCAGATGAAGGCAATCAACTGCCGTACAGCTCGCCACATCAGTTGGGCTGGCACGCCAGTTATAAGCATCAAGATTACAACGCTACTTTATCTGGCGTTTACTATGACAAAGCTTATGCTGATAATGCCAACACGGTAGCAGAAAGCAAAGACGGCGGCATTGGTGAGACACCTGCTTATCAAGTTTGGAGCTTGAGCCTACAAAAAACATTGCAAGATACCAAAAACGAAAAACTATCTGTTCAATTTGGTATTAATAACTTATTTGATGAACAGTATTATTTCCGCGGTGTCGATACCAGTCCTGTTGGTCGCTATCCTGCACCCGGACGTTCATACAAACTGGGGCTTAACTATCAATTTTAAGGGTTAATAAATTCTAATCCTTGAATACTTCGCAACGATAAAAGCAAATCTGAAATGGATTTGCTTTTATTTCAAAAAAACATTGTAACCTCTTTGTCTCTCTTATCAAATTTCACTGCTTACCTTCGCACTTAAACCCCTCTCTTAAAAAATTTTAGTAGATTTCAGCCATTAATAGAACAATATTTTCATAATTTACTTGTAAATGATTATCATTATCATTATCATTGCGTTCAATAAAAGATTGTACTGCTTGTTTTTATTTATAGCTAATTATGAAAGGAAAACTCTATGACTTATTCTACGGTTCTCATCACTCATGTGGTCAACGATGCAGTTATTGAAGGTTTTATCCCCGCCTTATTGAAATCGAGGCACGTACCTGACAGTCAATTGATTATCATAACCGATGATAAAGAGGCACACATGGATGCGTTAATAGCGACGCCTTTAGGGGCGCAAATCAGCATCCTTGAATGCGATGTATTTAACCCTCTAGCGATCATTGATACCTTAAATAATTATCATATCCTGCCCAATCTGGTCTTTAGTAATAGCGACCATCTACAAGCCGCAACCGCTGTGGTCGCTGAATTTTTCCATTTGCCTAGTAAAGACTGGTGTCACTGCTTGGTCTTTAAAGACAAGTACTTAATGAGAACACAGCTGCATTCTGCTCACTTATACCAAGCCGGCTATCAGCTGCTAACCGCCAAAGATTTACACCTTGAGAATCTCAGCATCAGCTTCCCTCTAGTCGCTAAACCCAAGCAAGGCGTCGCTAGCATGGACGTTCAGCTTTGTATGAATAAAAACGAGCTGCTAAGCTATTGCCAAAGTTTTTGGCAGTCAAAAACCCTGCCTATTTTGGTTGAGTCCTATGTGGCTGGGCGCTTAATTACTTTAGAGACACTCGGAGATGGTGAGCGTTTGGTGGCGGTAGGCGGCTTTGAGGTGACATTGACCGAACCGCCACATTTTGTAGAGCTTGATGCAGTTTGGAATACGCCTTTGTGTGTACAGTACCGTGAGCGTTGTTTGGCGATTCTACAAGATATCGGTGTTGGACTTGGCGTCTGTCACAGTGAGTTTATTATTACCCCAACGGGCGAGGTGCATTTGGTTGAAATCAACTATCGCAGCATCGGTGATGGTAGAGAGTTTTTATTACATGATATGGCGCACTACCCATGGTTTGACACCATTGTTAGATTGCATCAAGGGGTCAGCATTGCTGAGTTAGAGGCCGAGTTCGGGTCACTCGCCATCAGTACGCATGCACGCATTCATTACATTGTTGCACCTCAATCTGGCACGATTCGATCTGCTCCTGCCTCATTTAAAAAACAAACCCAACAAAGTGTCATTATCCATCAGCCCCTAAAAAAACAACATCAAACCATTCATATTACCCACTCTAATAAAGACTATCTGAGCCGACTACTGGCTTATTCCGATTGCACAAATACCATGAATGACGTGCTAAGCGATGCCATAGAAAATTTGCAATGGCAGTTTGAATCATAAAAATTTTTAGACACACCTTTTACCGATTTAACTTTTAGTTTTTAACTTGTTATATTTTGAGAGCTTATAATGGACAAACAATATATTACCGAACGCTTTATCAACACCTGTATCCGCGAAGACGTCTATGGCTTGCTGTCAGATAGCACCATTATGGAAACAGAATTTGATCTTCCTCATCTGCCAGAGGTGTTAAAACAGCAGAAGTTGTGGCTAAAGATAACTTCGTCCAATCAAACCGACTGGTTGCCGATTGTAGCCAGTGATTATATGCAATATTGGCAACTTGCCAGCCCAATGTGGCTTCAAAAAAACTCAGGCGATTACCTCATCAAGCATGACTATCAGGATTTTGTAGCCATTCTCAAACAGTTGCCAGATGCCTGTGAGACTGCGCTCGACAGCTATCTGCTTGAGCTTGATTGTGCCACCGAACACCGAGCGTTAGCGCGCCAAGGGTTTGAGTCTCAACGCTGCCATCTTGAACGCAATATTACTGGATACCCAAGCTGGTCTGAGCGTTTGCTATACGCCGATCAAGTCGCCTCGTATTTGGATCACCCTTATTATCCGACTGCCCGAGCCAAGCTTGGTCTGGACGCGTCTGATATCGCAGCCTATAGTCCAGAGTTTGCACCAACCTTTAGCCTACATTGGGTTGCTATCTCTAAAGCTCTAAGCACCGTCAGCGCCAAGCTACCTGATGTTTGGCCAAGCTTTACAGACGTCGGTCTCAGTCCGGACCTCCAACAGACGCATCACCTATTTCCAGTACATCCGTTAACCTTGCCGCTGCTGCACCAGCATGTTCTCAAGGATACTTCGCTGCAAAGTATATTGGCACCCAAGTCTGCGCTAAGCGTACAACCAACCTTATCTGTGCGCACGGTAGTGTGCTGTGCTGAGCCAAATATTCATATCAAAGTACCGCTCATCGTCCGCACCTTAGGCAATAAAAACGTGCGCTTAATTAAGCCTTCAACCATTTATGATGGTTACTGGTTTCAACGCACCTTACGATTGATTGAAAAAAATGATGCCGCGCTGCAAGGGTGTTACACCCATTGCGATGAAAGCCTAGGTGGTCATATGGGCGATGATAAAACTCTCGCCTTTATCGTCAGGCGCTATGATGATATTAATCTAACCAATAAAACTCCTGTACCGGTAGCGGCGTTTGGCAGCGTCATGCCTGATGGTCGCCCCTTTATCAGCCACTTAATTGCACAGTTTTATGACGGTGATAGTAAGCTTTGGTTAAAAGAGTACATCCACCTGTTATGCCATGTTCATTTAAATTTATGGATCAAATATGGCATTGCGCTAGAAGCCAATCAGCAAAATGCCGTCATTGTCTTTGATCACTATAGCCACATGATGAGTTTACTCATGAAAGACAATGATTCTGCACGCCTTTATCCACCACGATTTAACGCTGGCATGGCACAAGTTGGTTTAGGCGATGTGATAAATAGCAGTGCTATTAATGACATCAAGGATATTAAAGACCAACGTATCGTCGTTGAAGATGAGTTGGCATTAGCGCAGATGTTTTTGACCATCACGCTCCAGCTAGACATCGTTGCCATTATTGAGATGATGAGCGCCTATAACATCATCAACCGTCATGACGCCTATCAAACCTTAATAGACTGTATTGATACGACCTTACACAGCCTCTCTAAACAAGGTTACGACATCCATCTTGCCAAGCAAGTCTTATTAGAGAGCCAGCACTGGTATATCAAATACTTATTGTCTGCTGGTAGTCTGTTGTCAAAAGAGCAGTCTGGCGCGAGCGATATCAATAAGTTCTATGGCAAATCAGCACCCAATACCTTAAAACTTATGCAGCGACACAAACAGGATTCCTAATGAGCTATCGAATTATGGTGGCAATCGTCTTATGTTGTCACTACCTGTCCGCGTTTTCTGCGTTAGGTATGCCACTGTTTTTGCCAATCATGCTCCAAGAGCTAAATGCGCCATTGCAATCAGGCTGGGTTGGTTTGCTGTTTATATTACCGACCCTAATGACTGCCATCGCTGCCAGATACTGGGGACGTTTCGCCGATACATATGGTCGCAAAACATCCTTGTTGCGGGCGGAGTTGGGTTTGGCGGTGGGGTTTTTGATATGCGGATTTTCTCAGTCTTTATGGCAGCTCGTCATAGGGCTGAGCGTTCAGGGGCTGTTTGGCGGGACAATGGCTGCCTCAAACGCATATTTAGCCACCAGTATCACTGATAAAAACGCCTTAAAACAGGTGTTGAATTTCACTCAATTCTCAGCACGACTTGCCCTGATTACGGCCCCGATTGGGCTGGGTTTTTTGGTACAACATTACGAGGTGTTAAGTTTGTATCGCGTGCTTGCCATCCTGCCGCTCTTAGCATTACTATTCAGCTTTTTGTTAAAAAAAGACGTTGTCGCAGCAGGCAGTATCGGCACAACCGCAAATACCACCGAATTGCCAAAAGCGTCTACAAGAACTAAAACCAATAACATTAACAGCAACAAAGCTAAAAGCGATAAAAAGAAGACGCATCACTCAGTGCAAGCAATAACGGGCACAGCTTTTTTCGCCAATCCTTATCTGTTTATATCGGTGCTGCAGTTTTTCTTAGCCTTTTGTATGGTAGCGACTTTCCCCTATTTTTTGCCATTTGCCAAAACTTTTGGGCTTAGCACCTCTCAAATAGGACAGTTATATGCCATGCCTCATGTCACGTATCTGATCTGTCAGCTGCTCTATGGACGTATCAGCCAACGCCTGCCAGCAATGTCCTTAAGCCTTGGTTTTACGGTATTAGCGAGTGCGGTTTTACTGCATTTGACGGATTATCTTCCCCTGATTTGGTTGGCTAGAATACTATTTGGCGTTGGCATGTTTATGTGTTACCAAAGCCTGCATGCACAAATGGCGGATACTAACCAGTCTAAACATAGCGGCAAAATATTTTCCAGATACGATGCGCTAGCAAAATGGGGCGGCGTGCTAGCAGGATTGTCAGTCACTTTATTTGTACCGATGTTTGGTTTGCTCTCTCCGTTTGTTCTCTCAGCAATGATGGCAGTTATCGCGATAATAACTATCAAAATGTATCAAGAAAAATATAGCCAGATTGTGTAGAGGGCACTACAAACAACAATTACTCTAAAAACATCTAAAAAATTTAAAACATTTAAAAAAAGACATCACTTATGAGACCAAACTATTCCCTATCAAACAACACGATACCAAATTTTCTACCACCGAGTAAAACAGTTGAAAATACCCCAGTGCCAAGCCTGCTTTCGCAGTACCATCAGTATAAGTCTGAGCAGCATGCACTGACGAATATCATCAATTGTTATCTTCGTGAGTTTGCTATCCCCAATCAAGACCTAAGCATTGATGAGTCTGAGGACGACTTACCACTGTGTCTACGTGATAACCGCGCCTGCCTAAGCACGCGCCTATTAACGATTCGATTTCCTGTCGCTAATGAGATCGCTTCTGCAAAAATCGTATTGCCAGTGGCGTATTTTAGTCACTTAGGCAAGTGCCAGCTAAGCGGAGCGCCTTGGCTAAAAGCTCGCGGTCAATCATGGGCGTGCCTCAACATTTATCAATTGGTCGATTATCTGCACAGTTATATTGCTACGCGTTATCAAATCGATATCAACCAAGAGCTAAAATACCAGATTGATAATAGCATCAGCGTGACAACCACTTTTTTGCAGGCCTCTAGCAACCACGCTACTAACTACCATCACGATTTACAGCAAGATAAATCTACCGTTAATGGCTATATAGATAGCGAGCAAGCATTGCTGTGGGGTCATGCGTATCATCCGTCGCCAAAAAGCCGGCAAGGGGTCGACATGACGTCTTTATTGGCGCACTCGCCCGAAACCCAAAGCCAGTTTGCTCTGTTTTGGTTTAAGGTTGATTCCTCCCTCGTCAGCTATATTGGCAAAGACACCAAAACCGTACTGCGCAATATCGCTCGCACGTTACTTGCTGACGCTGGCGACTTACTAGAGTCTATTAATTCAGATACTGATACTGATACTTTACATCCTGATAGCGACACCGATTGGGTTTACTACCCTTGTCATCCGTGGGAAGCCGATGGCATCTTGGCAAATCCGACCATCAAGCGAGCAGTCACATCAGGATATATGATACCGCTTGGTCTGACAGGTAAGGCGGTATCACCAACCTCATCGGTGCGCACCTTATATCATCACCAGTTATCACATTTTATCAAATGCTCTATCCATGTTCGTCTGACCAATTGCATTCGCAAAAACGCTTGGTATGAGCTCCACAGTGCCGTGTATTTGAATGCTATTTTAGAAAAAATTGATCACAGTAAGCGTTTGACTGCGCCAGCTTTTAAGCTGATGTTAGAGCCGGGGGCTGCCACCCTTGATATGAGCGCCAAATTCCCCGATGACGATCCCAGCTCGACTCAGTTTATTACCGAGTCCTTTGGCATGTTATTTCGAGAGTCATTTACGACGGATGAAATTAAATACCTAACGCCGCAAGTTGCTGCGGCCTTATTTACAGAGGATAGGTTCGGAGACAGCGTCATCGAGCGCCAGCTACAAAAACATTGCGTACACACTGGTCAACGTGATAATGAGCGTTCATCTTATGACACTCTAGCCTGCTTATGGTTCAGCCGTTATGCCCATACTTTAATTGATGGCACGTTTGATTACTTCTTTAACCATGGCGTTGTTTTCGAGCCGCATTTACAAAACACGGTAATTGGCTTTCATCAAGGTCTGCCGACATGCGTCTGGATTCGAGATTTGGAAGGCACCAAGCTGGTTGATAGCCTGTGGTCACTTGCTGACGCGACTGATTTATCCGAGCGCTCTAAACAATCCATCCGCTATTCTAAAGCAGCAGGATGGTCACGTATTGCCTATTGCGTTTTTGTGAACAATCTTAGTGAAGCCATCTTTTATTTATGCCGAGGTGCGCAATCAGCGGAGACTTTAGAGGCGCGACTTTGGCAGCATGTCAAAGAGATATTGATGAATTGGCAACTGGTATATGGTACTCAGCCTGAAATTCAGGATTTGTTAGACGGCGATAGCTTACCCAGCAAGACCAATTATAAAACTCGATTACTCACGCTTGCTGATAAACATTCTGCCTACGTGATGCTCCCTTGCCCGTGGCAGTCCTCTATGCTCAACGCCAATAAATCTAATATAAAAACTCATAAATTATCTGAATCAAAGGTTGCCTAAAATGATGACAAACGCGACAACAACACACTTAATCGAAACCTCAGATAAGCATTCGCTTCCTCAAAAAATAATTGACTGTATCCATAATTATGGTGCGAAGCCGTCACCGCTCTGTGCTTACATTTATGACTTGGAAGCTCTAGAAGAGCGTATAACAGCTATGAAGCGCTGCCTGCCTGATAACACGCAGCTGTTTTATGCCATAAAGGCCAATGCTGAGCCTCAAATACTATCAACCTTAGCAGAGCATGTAGATGGGTTTGAGGCCGCTTCTGCAGGCGAGCTAAATTGGCTACAAACCCACCAGCCAAACCATCCTATTATTTTTGGTGGACCGGGCAAGCTGACCTCAGACTTACAGCAAGCCATACAACAGCAAATCAATACCATTCATGTGGAAAGTCTGGTCGAGCTGGCTCGAATCCAAACCTTAAGTCAATCCTTACAGCTTCCCGTCCGTATATTTTTGCGGATGAATATTGATATTGGTGATATCGGCAGCAGTAAGCTGGTCATGGGCGGCAAGCCTACCCCCTTCGGGCTAGATGAAACCCATCTCAAGCAAGCGCTAGCTATCATCGACTCAAGCCCATTTATTAAATTTTGTGGGTTTCACTTTCACTTGATGTCGCATCAATTATCAGTCGAGCGCCATCTGCTATTAATGCAGCGCTATATGGAGATGGTCAAGAAGTGGCAACAGAATTATCCGTCGTTGCCCTCAAAACTGATTATCAATGTGGGCGGCGGCATTGGTATTCACTATGATCAGCAGCCGCAGCATTTTGAGTGGGAAGTATTCTGTCAACAGCTTGCCAGCATGTTAACGGCAAATCCGCAGTTTACGGTCAGGTTTGAGATTGGACGTTTTATCACTGCGCCCTGTGGTTATTACGTCATGGAGGTACTGGATATCAAAAAAAATCTTGGCGAGACATTTGTGATTGGTCATGGCGGCACGCATCACTTTAGAACGCCCGCCGCGCAGCAGCACAATCATCCTTTTTTCATCGTGCCGCGCCGCATGAGCCACGCAATGGAAAACCAGTTGCTAGAAAATCTGATAGAGCAAGCCGCCATCACTGGCACCAAGGTAACCCTTGTCGGTCAGCTTTGTACGCCCAAAGACATACTGGCAAAAGATCAATGGATTGAAGCGCTGCATATCGGCGACTACCTTGTTTTTACCTTAGCAGGGGCTTACGCTTGGAATATCTCTCATCAAAACTTCTTAATGCATCATTCACCGAAAATGATTTTTTTATAAAAGGGTAAGGCTAATTTAATATATGAAGAAAAATTTGCGTCTTTGTTAGGCACCGTTAATAATTAAGAAAGAATGAAGCTGGTTTGAGTGTGACAGGTTGACAGGTTGACAGGTTGACAGGTTGACAGGTTGACAGGTTGACAGGTAATGTTGTGGCAAAAATAGAACCTTAAAGTCGTTGAATAGAAACTTATAAATACAAGAAAGCTGATGATGGTCATAAGACCCATGAAAACCTATTAAACCTTAACTTTATTAGCCCATCTGCGCTTAAACAATTCTAGACAGGCGATGTCACCTATATTCTTATCAAAGGCGGCTAGTGTTATCTAGCCGTGTTTAGGTTTGTATGCCCGTCGTGTGATGGGATTTTTCGTGTCAGACTCGCCTGATAGTATGCTGACCACTATAGACTGACTGTTGATTTTCGTGTGCTTAGAACCTCCTAACCATAACACTCATTTGCATTGATTTATGATCGATGCGCTATACAGGTATCGAACTATTCATTTTAGATATGGATTGCATGATTACGAAATCGATAGCATAGGTTATGATTAAGCAGTATGCCTAAAATCTCCCAATTCAGTTCCTACCTGATTTACAGCGTAGACCGCATAGCTGCGTTATGTATAAAAAACCCACTAAGCATCTACTAAGGAATTTTAGCGGGTTCTTATTAATTTTAGAAACATTCAGATAGCTTGATTGATATTTAGGTTTGATAGAAGAATCTGAGCTTAGCCAAACTGAAAGGCTGATATCTGAGTGTTCATTACTTGCTGAGAATAGACCTTTTGCCCTCGATCTGTTCCTGCTGCGCCCGCGATAACCATCAGCGGTATCAAATGCTCTTCGCTTCCTAATAGATGAGACTCGATAGCATGGGGCGCTTTAGACCAATCACTAAGGGCTGCAAATCGCGCATCTTCATCGGCTGCAACCGTCTTAGTTAACCAATCATCAAATGCCACTGATGGAGCCGTGAATTTTTTATCGCCATAACCGCGCATATTATGAAAACTCATACCGCTGCCCACAATCAACACCCCTTCATCACGTAATACCGCAATTGCTTTACCTGCCATTAAATGGGTTTCAGGATCGAGATCCTGACGTAGCGATAACTGCACTACTGGGATATCCGCATTAGGGAACATGAGTTTCAACGGGATGAATACTCCATGATCAAAGCCTCTTGTAGCATCTTGTTTATTGCTTAAACCTGCATCAGTGAGCATATTACCTATCCGTTCAGCCAATACTGGCGCGCCCACTGCTGGATAAGTCAGCTGATAAGTATGCTCAGGGAACCCATAATAATCATAAATTAGATCAGGTTGTGTGCCAGTGGTAATACTAAACTCGGAGGTTTGCCAATGTGCGCTGATGATCAAAACAGCTTTTGGGCGCTGTGGCAAGCGACTTGAGATACCTTTTAAAAATTCGGCCATTTGATCCCAAGTATCAGTTGGCTGCCAATCCATAAAAAAACAAGGACCTGCACCGTGAGGTATAAATAATACTGGCTGCGTGGCTGAAATAGACTCATTATTCATTAGCTTCACTCCATTATCTTTACTAAATACTGCTAGGATGAATAGGCACAATTCTACTGGAATTCAATGCTGTTAAATAATAATAAGCCACATGGAAGCATACTAAAGTCACAAGCCAGCGAACATCGCCCTCTTTATCTTATATAGGTTGCCAGTTTTTAGTCCAGTTGCCATTATTTAAGGTGGACACTTATTATTAGCGAGTAAATGTTGATTTATTACTGATGATTATTAAACATTATCTAATTTTTCTGATAAAGCATTATCCATACTGAGATAACCGCCACCTTGTACCGCTAAAGCCAGCAAAGCCACCATCAAGGTCAAGGCATATTCGTAGCCACCATCAGCGGCAAATAATCCATTACCGATATGTACAGAGAAGATGGCGACTAACATCGTAAATGCAGCGACTAATGCAGCTGGTCGTGTCAATAATCCTAATACTAAGGCAAGACCACCAAAAAATTCGGCACTCCCTGCCAATATTGCCATTAGAAAACCAGGTTCCATACCCATACTGCTTAACCACCCAGCCGTGCCAGCCAGCCCATTGCCACCAAACCAGCCAAATAACTTTTGAGCACCATGCGCTGCCAAAATCAAACCTACGGGTACACGAAGGATTAAAGCGGCAGCGCCCGCTTTAGATAGCAAAATTCTATTCATTACTGACATTTTCATTGTTATTACTCCATTAGGTTTATTTTAGGAAGGGTATTTAATTCCTGGAATAACCATACTTTACTATCAACACAGTAAAAGAGTAAGATAGATAATATTGAATAATTAACAACATATCATTGATAATTGTTTTGGCGTTGAATTTTGATGATTAAATAGAAACAGGGCAAAATATGGATAGAATCGATGCGATGCGCGCCTTTGTGGCAGTGGTGACCGAAGGCAGCTTTAGTAATGCGGCAAATACCTTGCAGCTGTCACCGCAGTTGGTGAGCAAATATGTCTCTAAGTTGGAGGAGCAGCTAAATACACGCCTGCTTAATCGCACCACTCGTAAAGTCAGCCTTACCGAAGCTGGCAGTCATTACTTCGGACATGCACAACAGATTTTACTTAGCATTGATGATATGGAATCAAAATTAGGTGGTTTACAACAGAATCCCAAAGGCGTCTTAAGAATCAGTGCACCAGTATCGTTTGCCTTAAAACATATGGCTAAGTTAATCACTGACTTTCAGATCCATTATCCATTGGTCAAAGTCGACCTACAATTGACTGATCGCAAAGTCGATATTGTCGAGGAGGGTTTCGATGTGGCCTTGCGTATCGGGCAGCTAAAAAGCTCGTCACTGATTGCTAAGAAGGTCGCACCCATTCGTGTGATGTTATGCGCTGCACCTGATTACCTGAAAAAACATGGCACGCCTACTCAACCTGAAGATATTGCCGAACACCGCTATTTGCATTACAGCTATATGAATATGGATGGTAAGGACGATATCTACCAATTATTAAAAGCAAAATACCTCAAGCAAGGTAGCGAGCTTCGTAGTAATAATGGCGATGTATTGGTGGACGCGGCTATTGCAGGCGCAGGAATAGTATTACAGCCGACTTTTATTATCAGCGAAGCGCTTAGTAGTGGCAAACTAGTCGTAGTGTTGCCAAAACTTGAGCCTGAGGCTTTGGGCTTATATGCAGTGTATGCCCATAGAAAATTACTGCCACATAAAGTGAGGTGTTTTATTGATTTTATGGAAGGCTATTATGGCACGCCACCGTACTGGGACGAGTCCATACCTTAGCTTTTATTGGGCTTAACGGCAATGACTCGTTTATTGAACTAGCACTCGTAAATTCTCACGCATAGGTTTATATTCTATATTAACACTATGATGTATTCATATTTTCTCACGCTTATAATCAAACCCTTCTTCATCATAAATCTGATAAGTCACGTCTAACAATGTTTTTAACAATTCTGATTTGTCAAAATGCCTGACACTCATCACAATCGGTGAGGTTAAATGACCATCCTCAAATGGAATATAAGTCACTTCTTGACTACGCAGATGCTCAAGCGTCTTTGGCACAATAGTCAGGCCTTCACCTGCTGCTACTAACCCTAACGCAACATGTAACTCACGTACTTCAGTAAGATAATTGGCTTTTAAGTTACGGGCTTCAAACAATTCCAACACATAATCAATAAAGCTGGGACGCGGCGCTGTTGGATATAGCAATAGATTTTCATTGGTTAAATCCATTAGATTGATGCTAGTACGATTCTCCTTTACGAGCACATGATTGACAGGAACTGCAACAACCAAACTCTCCTCTCTAAGAACCATTCTTCTGATAGAAGCATCTTCAAATAATAGCCTGCCAAATCCTACGTCTATTTTACCATCTACCAATCCTTGCGTTTGCTGCCAAGAGTTTAACTCATATAATTTAATCTCTATATTTGGATAGACCTCTCTGAAGCGCGCAATCACTTTTGGCAATATGCCATATAATATCGACGATACAAAACCTATAGATAGCGAGTTGTCAAAATTACCCTTACGAAAGGTCATAGCACGAAGATCATCTGATTTTTTTATTATCTGAAGAGCATGATCATAAAAGAATTCGCCAGCTTCAGTAAGCTTTAGAGGGCGATTGTCTCTATCAATCAGCGTGACGCCTATCTCTTCCTCCAATTGTTTTATCTGACGACTCAGTGGTGGTTGTGAAATAAACAAACGCTCTGCTGCCTTATTAAAACTTTTTTCCTCTGCTACCGCTACAAAGTAGCGTAAATGTCTCAATTCCATTGAATGTTATTCCTTGAGTGATCTATAAGCTTATCGATACCTAAAGAACATAACATGGTGCGGGTTGGTTATCAAAATACCTAAAAGGTATTAATAATAGACTAAATGGGTCTTAGACATGTCGTTATACAGCAACTATAGTTCTTATTAAGCATAAGGAAGCAGCATTAACTTAATAGGGACTGTTATGATTCGTTCGATTAATACTTTATTGGTACCGATACCTACTATAAGAGCTCATAAGCTCGCTTGTACCGTTATGAACGAACAAGTTTTGGTGTTGGTGCACATTCAAACAGAAGATGGCTATGAAGGTTGGGGCGAAGCGACCACCATTGGCGGTCTAAGCTACGCAGAAGAAAGCCCTCATAGCATCAAAACCAATATCGATACTTACTTCACCCCTCTTTTATTAAAAGAACAGCCATCGAGCACAGCGAAAGCCATGCAGCTGCTAAATCTTCATATCAATGGCAACCGTTTTGCAAAGTGCGCGATCGAAACTGCCCTACTCGATATTGAAGGCAAACGCTTAAACCTACCTGTTAGTGAGCTCATAGGTGGCCGTGTCCGCGATCGCATCGAAGTGGCATGGACGCTTGCCAGCGGCAACACAGCGACCGATATCGCCGAAGCGAAGCGCATGATTGAGCAAAAGCGCCATCGCATTTTTAAATTAAAAATCGGTAGCAATCCGATTATTGATGATGTTGCCCACGTATTGGCTATCAAAAAAGCACTGCCTGATTGCCGCATTACAGTTGATGTTAACCAAGCATGGACAGAGCTTGAGGCAATGCAAGGTATTAGCCTATTGCAAGCTGGCGGCGTTGATTTAATAGAACAACCTGTCTCAATGCGCAATAAAGCCGCACTAAAACGCTTAACCGAACATTTTGATGTGGCCATTATGGCGGATGAAATTGTCCAAGATCCTCAGAATGCTTTTACCTTAGCAGCAGATCATTGTGCTGACGTCTTTGCCGTGAAAATCAATCAAGCAGGCGGATTAAAAGCTGCTTGTCTTATTGGGCAAATGGCATATCTAGTAGGTATCGAGCTCTATGGTGGCACGATGCTTGAAGGTCCTATCGGTACGGCCGCATCCGCCCATGTATTCTCAACCTATCCCAGTTTAAATTTTGATACAGAACTTTTTGGTCCTTTACTATTAACCGAAGACGTTTTAGTACAGCCTCTTGATTATCAAGATTTTGGTTTAAATGTACCTACGGGCGCAGGTCTTGGTATCGAAGTAGATAGCGATAAAGTCTATCACTACGCCAAACAAGCAATCACTAATTCACTTAAATCATCGAAGCCGCAATTTGCCACTAATGCTCAAACTGAAACGCTGTAACAGCTAAAAAAATTACCCGTCATCAAATATAAGGAAATAATTATGTTATACCACGTCAGAATGGATGTCTTAATCCCAACAGATATGGACGCCGACAAGGTCAACGAGCTTAAAGCCACCGAAAAAGCATTATCACAAAAGCTCCAAGAGCAAGGTAAATGGCGTCATATTTGGCGCATAGCAGGTCAGTACTCTAACTTCAGTATCTTTGATGTTGAGAGTAATAAAGAGCTACACGACATTATGATGTCATTACCGCTCTATCCGTACATGAAGGTTGAAGTGACACCATTGTTACGTCATCCATCATCTGTCCGTAGTGATGACAGCTAAAGCAAGCCAGTACAGCTGATATCAGAATCTATAAAAACTGAGTAAGAATACTCACTGTAATTACCCCTTAATAAAACAGTCCTCAACAAGGAGAGAGACATGGAACGCAGCCAAATTGAAGCATTAGCCACTCAGTTTATCAAAGGCAAAATCGACTTCCCTGAGCAAGTCAATCCACGCGTACAAGAGATTGTCTTGCGTATCGTGACCGACCTTATGCAAACCATTAACGACTTAAAAATCACTGCAGATGAATATTGGTCTGGCGTTGAGTTTATCGGTGATTTGGGCAAAGAAGCTGGTTTATTATCACCAGGCTTGGGTTTCGATCACTTCATGGATTTAATGATTGAAGAAGATTTGAAAGAAGCAGGATTGGAAGGTGGCACACCACGTACCATCGAAGGTCCACTCTATGTCGCTGGTGCGCCAGAAGAAAAGGGCTTTGCGCGTCTAGATGATGGCACTGACCTTGACAATGGCACCGTGCTATTTATGCAAGGCACTGTTTATGATGAAGATGGAAAGCCTCTTCAAAATGCAAAGGTTGAAGTATGGCATGCCAATAGCTTAGGTAACTACTCTTTCTTTGATGCATCACAGTCTCATTTCAACTTACGTCGTAGCATCATTACCGATGAAAACGGAAATTATGCGTTTCGCAGCATCGTGCCGCTAGGTTACTCGGTACCACCAGAAGGAATGACGCAAAAAGTATTGGGCGCGCTAGGACGTCACGGTCATCGCCCAGCTCACATTCATTTCTTTGCCAGTGCTGATGGTCATCGCAAACTGACCACGCAGATTAACATCGATGGCGATGAGTACCTATGGGATGACTTTGCTTTTGCAAGCCGCGAAGGTTTGGTACCAGAGGTAACGATGGTCGAAGATGCGGACAAGCTAAAAGAAAAAGCGCTTGATAAGCCTTACGCAAGTATCGACTTTGACTTTCATTTAGTAAAAGACATTGACCAAGCTATACAAGGCAGCGAAGTAGAACGCCGCCGTGCTCAAGGTTAATGAGCACTCATATTAAATAGCATTAATTAATAACTATTAGCGACTTACGTTTGATATGTCCTCAGTTGTCGTATCAAACGTTAGCTTCTAATCTCATTTTATACCGTCATTATACAAGGAAGGCAGCCATGAGCGAGCGTATCAATCTAGTACCTGAAGGATCAGACATCACTATTGATGATTTTTTAGAAGAGAACAGTGAAAAAGGGATTTATCGCCTGCATCGTAGCGCCTTCACTAACGAAGAGTTGTTCGAGCTTGAGATGAAGTACATCTTTGAAAACAATTGGGTGTATTTGGCTCATGAGTCTCAAGTTCCTGATAACAACGACTACTACACCTCATACATTGGTCGTCAGCCTGTTATTCTTGCCCGCAATAAAGAAGGCGATCTGCATTGCATGATTAACTCATGCTCACATCGTGGTGCACAGCTCTGCCGACATAAAAAAGGCAATAAAGCCACTTACACCTGCCCATTCCACGGTTGGACCTTTAACAACTCAGGTAAGCTGCTTAAAGTTAAAGACCCAAGACATGCAGGCTATCCAGAATGCTTCAATAAAGAAGGCTCACACGACCTAAAACAAGTGAAGATGGCCAATTATAAAGGCTTTATCTTTGCCAGCTTAAATGATGATGTTCAGTCAATCGAAGACTGGCTTGGCGGCTCTACCAAAATTCTTGACATGATTGTCAATCAGTCGCCAGAAGGTCTAGAAGTGTTACGCGGCACCTCAACCTATACCTTTGATGGTAACTGGAAACTGCAAGCTGAAAACGGTGCCGACGGCTATCACGTATCAGCCGTGCATTGGAACTACGCTGCGACAACTGCGCGCCGCAAAGAAGCTGAAGCTGTCAAAGAAGACAATATCAAAGCCATGAACGCTGGCAAATGGGGTCGACAAGGCGGTGGGTTTTATTCTTTTGAAAACGGTCACATGCTGTTATGGACACAATGGGAAAACCCACAAGACCGTCCAAACTATGCTTATCGCGATGACTATGTCGCCAGCTACGGTGAAGCCATGGCGGACTGGATGATTGGGCGCTCACGTAATTTATGCCTATATCCAAACGTCTACATCATGGATCAGTTCAGCTCACAAATTCGCATGCTCCGCCCTATCGCGGTTGACAAAACTGAAGTCAGTATCTGGTGTATCGCACCAAAAGGCGAAAGCGATGAGGCACGTGCACGCCGTATTCGTCAGTATGAAGATTTCTTTAACGTTACTGGTATGGCAACACCTGATGACTTAGAAGAGTTCCGCTCGTGTCAAGAAGGTTATAACGGTATCAAGCTTGAATGGAATGATATGTGCCGAGGCTCTGAGCATTGGATTCAAGGTGCAGATGAAGGCGCTGCCGCTATTGACCTCAAACCTTTAATGAGTGGTGTTAAGACTGAAGATGAAGGACTATATACCGTCCAACATCGCTACTGGCATGAAGAGATGAAAAAAGCTCTAGAGCAAGAGCAGCAGCTACACGGTGCTAATAGCGACTAATACATTTTTATTATTACTCTGCTATTTATTGTAGAACTGACAAAAAAATAAGGATATCAATCATGAAAAATGCAACTGTTAACATTGAAGACATTAGACAGTTTCTATACCGTGAAGCGCGTTTATTGGATGAGAAAAAATGGGAAGAATGGCTCACTTATTATGATGAAGACTGCCCTTTCTGGATGCCAAGTTGGGATGATGATGGTCAGCTCATCAGCGACCCACAACGAGAAATCTCGCTGATTTATTATCCGGATCGCCGTGGTCTTGAAGATCGCATCTTCCGCATCGAGACTGAGCGCTCATCAGCGACCATTCCTGATACGCGTACCACGCACAATTTATCAAATATTGAACTACTCGAAGACAATGACGGTATTGTGACGGTGCGTTTCAACTGGATCAACAAGTCCTTTCGCTATCACGAGACCAATACCTATTGGGGTTACTCTCAGTACAAAATAGACATGACTCAAGACCAACCAAAAATCTTGGATAAGTATGTGGTCTTAAAAGACGACTATGTGCATCAAATCATGGACGTCTATCACGTCTAATCATTATTCACTCATTATTTAGCCACTAGCTTTTAATTAATACGTGTTGAAAAGGGATATTTCTCATGGAATATAATATTGCTCTACAGTTCGAAGACGGCGTCACAGGCTTCATCAAATGTGAAGCCGACGAAACCGTCGCCGAAGCCGCTTATCGTCAAAAATTTAATATCCCTGTGGATTGCCTTGATGGTGCTTGCGGTACTTGCCGTTGCCATTGTGAATCTGGCAGCTACGACATGCACCCTGATATGTATATCGAAGATGCACTGACAGAAGCTGAAGCTGCTGAAGGGTATGTACTCACCTGTCAGATGATTCCAGAAAGCGACTGCGTGATCAAAGTACCAACCTCCTCTGAAGCCTGCAAAGTCGGCAAGTCTGTATTCAAAGGCAAACTACAACAGCTGAATGCACTGTCAGAATCTACCATTCACTTTGGCGTCGAAGTCGACAATCCAGATGCACTAGTATTTTTGCCAGGCCAGTATGTCAATGTCAGTATTCCTGATTCTAACGAGACACGCTCCTATTCATTTAGCTCTATACCTAGTGCCAATCAGGCCGAATTTGTCGTCCGCAATATTCCTAACGGCAAAATGAGCACCTTTTTATCTGATACTGCGACTATAGGTCAAGAGATTAATTTTGAGGGTCCATTTGGTAGCTTTTACCTGCGCCCTCTAATCCGCCCGACCCTATTTCTAGCAGGTGGTACTGGTATCGCGCCTTTTTTATCGATGCTAAAAAGTTTAGAAGTGTCTGGTGCTCATCATCCTGTCAGGATGGTCTACGGCGTCACCAACGACTTTGATCTTATAGAAGTTGAGAAACTAGAAGAAGTCAAACAAAACCACCCTTGGTTTGACTACCGCACCTGTGTCGCCACTGAAGACAGCCAGCATGAGCGTAAAGGCTATGTTACCGGTCATGTTGATAATGAGTGGCTGAACGATGGTGACGTCGATGTCTACTTGTGTGGTCCGTTAGGGATGGTGGATGCGGTGAGTAACTGGTTAGACAGCAGCAATCTAAAACCGAGTAATTTTTACTATGAAAAATTCACGCCCAGTGAACAATAACGTAGCCTAGCCGTATTACTCTACTAGCAAAGCATGAGCAAGATTTTTAGGAGACTGTCATGAGTAAAAGATTTGATAATAAAGTATGTATCGTTACTGGTGCCGCCCAAGGCATCGGACGCGGAGTCGCATTACGCTTAGCAAGTGAGGGCGGAAAAATCGTCATGGCAGACTTTTCTCCATTAGTAGAAGAGGTGCTGGCTGAAATCATCGCTAATGGTGGAGAAGCCGTTACCATTCAAGCTGACCTTGAAACCCATCAAGGTGCCAAAGAGGCTATTGATAAGGCACTTGATAGCTATGGGCGTATCGATATATTAGTCAACAATGTCGGCGGCGCAATATGGATGAAACCTTTTACCAGCTTCTCTGAAGCAGAAATCCAAAAGGAAATCAGCCGCTCATTATTTCCAACATTATGGTGTTGTCATGCGGTATTACCAACCATGGTCAAACAGCAGTCAGGCACTATTGTTAATGTGTCCTCTATCGCTACTCGCGGTATCAACCGCATACCCTATTCGACAGCGAAAGGCGGCGTGAACGCCATGACCGCATCGCTCGCTTTTGAGTATGCAAACGATGGTATCCGTGTGAATGCAGTGGCAACTGGCGGTACTGAAGCGCCGCCCAGAAAGATTCCACGTAACGCCAAACCATTAACTGATGATGAAAAATCATGGATGAATGCGGTGGTTGATCAGACCATTGATCGCACCTTTATGAAACGCTACGGCACGATTGATGAGCAAGTCAATGCCATCTTGTTTTTAGCATCCGATGAGTCTTCTTATATTACTGGTAGTACCATTCCTGTGGGCGGTGGCGACGAAGGCTAATAATAAATCTGCCAATTAGTAGCATGCATCTTAATTTGCAACCCCGTAACGAATGCTAATTTGCAAGGAAGCAATATGGCCTCTGTAATCCAAACCTTAAAAAACGACTGGTCGCTCTCCGCATCGGTTGCAGGGTTCTTAGCGGTTCTTATTTCTTATGCGGGTCCTTTGATTATTTTTTTTCAGGCCGCACAAGCCGCACAAGTATCAGATGCCATGATGGCGTCTTGGATTTGGGGTGTCTCCATCGGTGCTGCCATTCCTGGTATTTATTTATCTATTAAATATAAAACACCGGTTATTACAGCATGGTCCGCCCCTGGTACCGCTTTACTGGTTACCCTATTTCCACAGATGAGTATTAATGAAGCTGTTGCTGGTTATATCATCTCAGCCATTGTGATATTTATTGTTGGGGTGACCGGTTACTTTGACAAAATTCTAAGATGGATTCCTAACGGTATCGCCGCTGGCATGATGGCAGGCATCCTATTTCAGTTCGGCTTAGAATTATTTGTCGCAACTGACACGATGCCATTTATTGTTTTTAGTATGTTGGCTTGCTACCTATTCGCTAAACGCTTTTCGCCGCGCTATACGATGATCTGGGTACTACTGTGCGGTGTTATCTTAAGCGTCTTACTTGGCAAAATGAACCCTGTCCATTTCGATTTAGCCATCACTATACCTGCTTTTATTGCACCTGAATGGTCGTGGAACTCCGCGTTTAACCTCGCTATACCACTCATCCTTGTTAGCTTAACTGGTCAATTCTTACCCGGTATGGCTATTTTAAATCTTAGCGGTTACGACACGCCAGCCAAGCCTATTGTGAGTGTTACAAGCCTCGCCTCGTTAGCAGTTGCATGTATTGGTGGTATCACTATCGTACTTGCTGCCATCACTGCTGCGCTTTGTACTGGTAAAGATGCTCATGAGATAAAAGAGAAACGCTATATTGCAGGCGTCGCCAATGGCGTTTTCTATTTATTTGGCGGTTTATTTGCTGGCAGTATCGTGATGGTATTTAGCTTGCTTCCAAAAGAGCTTGTCGCGGCACTGGCCGGCCTTGCATTAATCGGTGCCATTTCTGCCAATATCACCATTGCTATGAAAAATGATGAGCAAAGAGATGCAGCGTTAATTACATTTTTGGCAACAGCATCGGGTATGAGCTTTTTGGGATTAAGCTCTGTATTTTGGGGCATTCTTATCGGCATGATTGCTCATCACATTCTAACCAAAAAAACGCCTATTACCCACATTATCAACCTCATTAAAGAGCGCTAATGATGAAGCCAATTAAGAGTGGCGCTCTTACGAAAAAAATTAAGTAGTGTCAGAGCAATGACTCAACCTGTGCACCGCTTATCAACCTTAAAGACACTACCTCATATGACTTTTTATAGGATATAAACATGATTAACAAAGCAGATAAAAATATCACTGACGTACTCAGTCAAATCAAAGATGGCGCCACCATCATGATTGGTGGCTTTGGCACAGCGGGGCAACCAGCTGAACTCATTGATGGACTTATTAATTTAGGCGTAAAGGATTTGGTCATCATTAATAATAATGCCGGTAACGGCGATCATGGCCTTGCCAAGCTCTTAAAAACAGGTGCTGTGCGTAAGATAATTTGCTCTTTTCCGCGCCAGTCCGACTCTTGGGTATTTGATGAGCTTTATCATGCTGGCAAGATTGAACTTGAGCTAGTACCACAAGGGAATTTGGCTTGCCGCATTCAAGCAGCTGGTATGGGACTCGGTGCAGTATATACGCCAACAGGCTTTGGTACCTTACTCGCAGAAGGCAAAGAGACTCGTAATATCGATGGCAAAGACTTCGTTCTTGAATATCCATTGAAGGCTGATTTTGCTTTAATTAAAGCTTCTAGAGGCGATCGTTGGGGCAATTTAGTGTACCGCAAGTCTGCGCGTAACTTTGGTCCTATTATGGCCATGGCAGCTGATGTGACTATCGCACAAGTCTCTGAAACGGTTGAGCTTGGCACGCTCGATCCTGAACACATTATTACACCGGGTATTTTTGTGCAGCATGTGGTGCAAATCCAGCCTGCTAGCGCTTAACTTTCTAGCACAGCTACTACAGCCACCCCTTAATACTGCTAATTATAAGGATCATCATCATGAGCCATACTTCCTACACCGTTTTGACCCGCGATCAAATCGCCGAGCGCGCTGCACAAGATATTCCAGATGGAGCCTATGTCAATCTAGGAATTGGACTACCGACCAAAATTGCAAAATACCTACCGGATGATAAAGATGTATTTTTGCATTCAGAAAACGGTTTACTAGCTTTTGGACCACCACCTGCTAAAGGTGAAGAAGATCCCGAGCTGATTAATGCCGGAAAAGAGTACGTCACCATGCTCGATGGCGGTAGCTTCTTTCATCATGGCGACTCCTTTGCGATGATGCGCGGTGGTCATATCGATATTTGCGTATTGGGCGCGTTTCAAGTGGCTGCCAATGGCGACTTAGCCAACTGGAGCACGGGTGCGCCAGATGCAATACCTGCGGTTGGCGGCGCTATGGACTTAGCCGTCGGTGCCAAAAAAGTCTTTGTGATGACCAATCACACCACCAAAACTGGCGACCCTAAAATCGTTAGCAAGCTTACCTACCCCGTGACTGGCAAAAACTGTGTTGATCGCATTTATACTGACTTATGTGTCATTGATGTCACTGATAAAGGTTTAGCCGTCACTGAAATGGTCGATGGCTTAAGCTTTGCGGACTTACAAGCATTGACTGGTGCGACATTAATTGACGCTACAAATTCAAAATAATAAAAAGGACAAGGATGATGACTGATTCAATCACTGGTTTCAACAACGCTTATATTATTGATGCCATTCGCACCCCTTTTGGTCGCTACGGCGGCGGTCTAGCCCCTGTCCGTGCCGATGATCTAGGGGCTATCCCTATCAAGGCGTTAATGGAACGTAATACCAATGTCGATTGGGTAAAAGTAGATGACGTCATCTACGGCTGTGCTAATCAGAGCGGTGAAGACAACCGCAACGTCGGCCGTATGTCGTCGCTACTCGCAGGTGTGCCTTATCAAGTGCCTGCCACTACGGTGAATCGCTTATGCGGCTCGTCAATGGATGCGTTAGCGATAGCGGCGCGCGCGATTAAAGCGGGTGAAGCGCATCTAATTATTGCAGGTGGCGTTGAGAGTATGAGCCGTGCGCCCTTGGTAATGGGTAAGTCAGATCAAGCGTTTGGTCGTAGTCAAAAGCTCGAAGATACCACTATGGGTTGGCGTTTTATCAATCCAAAGCTTGATGAGCTATATGGCACGGAGACCATGCCGCAAACTGCTGAAAACGTCGCAGAGCAGTTCAATGTCAATCGCGCTGACCAAGATGCATTTGCATTACGTAGCCAACAACGTACCGCAGCGGCGCAAGAGGCAGGGTTTTTCAAAGATGAGATTACCTCTGTCGTCATTCCTCAACGTAAGGGCGAGCCTATCAGCGTCGATACCGACGAGCACCCTCGTGCTGATACCACGCTTGAGAAGTTGACCAAGCTACGCCCTATCGTCACCGCAGATGGTACGGTGACGGCTGGCAACGCTTCTGGGATTAATGATGGCGCGGCAGCTTTTTTAATAGCGTCAGAGCAAGCCGTTAAAGAGTTTAATCTGAAGCCACGTGCACGTATTGTGGCTTCCACCACAGTAGGCGTTGAGCCACGTATTATGGGCTTTGCCCCAGCACCGGCGATGAAAAAGCTACTGGCGCAAACTGGACTGTCACTTGATGAGATGGATGTCATTGAATTAAACGAGGCCTTTGCCGCTCAAGCTCTCGCCTGTACACGTGACTTAGGATTAGCTGACGATAGCGCGCGCGTCAATCCGAATGGCGGTGCGATTGCGCTTGGTCACCCACTTGGCGCTTCAGGAGCACGTTTGATTTTAACAGCACTCAATCAACTTGAGAAAAGTGATAAGCGTTATGCCATATGTTCGATGTGTATTGGTGTTGGACAAGGTATTGCGATGATTATTGAGCGGGTTAATGACCAAGCGTAATACTCATCCCTACATATACCTTCAACATTTTAATCCTAAATAAGGATGATCGTTATGCCTGTACTTGAAAATAAAGACGTTACCTTAAACTATGCCACTTTTGGTGATAGCAGCAATCCTGCTCTGATATTTTCTAACTCTTTAGGTACCAGCTATCATATGTGGCAGCCGCAAATCGATGCCTTGCAGAATGATTATTTTATTATCTGCTACGACACCCGTGGCCATGGTAAGTCTTCCGCACCAACTGGTCCTTATAATTTGGATCAGCTTGGGCAAGACGACATTAATTTGCTTGATTATCTGAATATTGATAAAGCATTTTTTTGTGGCATTTCTATGGGCGGTATGACTGGTCAATGGTTGGCTATTAATCACCCCAACCGCTTTCATCACTTAATGCTATGCAATACCGCCGCGAAGATTGGTAATGAGGCGGCATGGGCAGATCGTGCGCAATTGGTACGTGAGCAAGGACTAAAACCTATCGCCGCTACCGCTGCTTCGCGTTGGTTCACAGCAAGTTTTATCGATAATTATCCTGATGTCGTTAAAGCATTATCTGACGCTCTCGCAGCTGGCAGTAGCGAGGGTTATGCCAGCTGCTGT
Organism: Psychrobacter sp. G; assembly: GCF_000418305.1. Lineage (NCBI taxonomy): Bacteria > Pseudomonadati > Pseudomonadota > Gammaproteobacteria > Moraxellales > Moraxellaceae > Psychrobacter > Psychrobacter sp. G. Next base: position 1,513,400 of record NC_021661.1, on the reverse strand, counting down.
GAGGCATTAGCTGTCGCTGATACTAGCGAGCAGTTAAAAACTATCCGTGTCCCAGTCACAGTGCTTGTAGGTTCTGAAGACCCAGTGACGACGGTTGCCGATGGTCAATATATGGTCGATCATATACCTAACGCTAAGCTGGCTACTATCGATGCCTCGCATATCTCGAATATTGAACAGCCTGAAGCATTCAATAAACTCGTGCGACAATATTTAAATGTTCAATAGCTATATTGGTCACTAAAATTATCACATGAGCATATCAAAGCAATAACAAGGAAGTACCATCAAACAAGGAAGACAGTATGAAACGATCATTATTATCATTGGTTATCGGTATTTTTGCTTTTAGCACATTTAGTGCTCATGCCAACATCAATATCGATAAAGAAGTTAAAAGTATTGAAAAAAAGGTGATTGAATGGCGTCGGGATATTCACAAACATCCCGAATTGAGCAATAGAGAAACTCGTACTGCCGCTCTTGTTGCCAAGCATTTAAAATCACTAGGTATGCAGGTCGAAACTGATATAGCGCATACAGGTGTTGTTGGTTTTTTGAAGGGAGCTAAACCTGGCCCTACAGTGATGCTACGTGCAGACATGGACGCATTACCCGTTACCGAAAAAGCAGATGTACCTTTTAAATCAACCATTGTGACTAAGTATATGGGTGAAGACGTTGGGGTCATGCATGCCTGCGGACACGATACTCATGTTGCTATGCTAATGGGAACAGCTGAAGTACTAGCTGCGGTTAAAAATGAATTGCACGGCAATATCATGTTTGTATTTCAACCTGCCGAAGAGGGTGCCCCTGAAGGTGAAGAAGGCGGTGCTGAGCTCATGCTGAAACAAGGCATTTTTAAAAAGTATAAGCCTGAGGTTGCGTTTGGATTGCATGTCATGTCGAGCTTAAATAGTGGCCAAATTGGCTACCGAAGCGGCCCTATTATGGCGAGTGCTGATACCTTTGATATAACAGTAAACGGTAAACAAACTCATGGCTCAGCGCCTTGGAATGGGGTCGATCCTATTTCAACTGCGGCGCAAATCGTTACCGGTGTTAATCATATAGTGAGCCGTCAGATTGATATTACTAAAGAGCCCGCTATTGTCTCATTCGGTAAAATAGGCGGCGGTGTACGCGATAATATCATTCCAGATAGTGTCAATATGATTGGTACTATTCGTAACTTTGATATGGATAATCGCGACCAAATTTTTGATAAGATGAAAACCACGGCCACTCATATAGCAATGGCATCAGGCGCTAAAGCTGACGTCAAAATCAATAAAGGTTATCCAGTTACGATTAATGACCCAGCCCTTACCGCGCAAATGTTACCGACGCTCAAAAACGTAGCAGGTAAAGACAATGTACTTGAGGTGCCTAAACTAACGGCATCTGAAGATTTCTCATTTTATGCCCAAGAAATACCTAGTTTATTTTTCTTTTTAGGCGGCACTCCAGTAGGACAAGACGTTAGCAAAGCGCCGTATAATCATTCCCCATACTTTTATGTAGATGAATCATCATTCAAAGTTGGTACTAAAGCGCTTAGCCAATTAGCAATAGATTATTTGGCTATGAAAAAATAACTTTCTAAAAGAGTGATATCTATTGGTATGAGCACTTGCTTAACTTAATAATTAAAGTCGTTATTTTATCTCTTACAACCGATATAATTTAATAAAAATCAAAACAGCTCATATATTTAAAAGATATATGAGCTGTTTTTTCATCTACCTCTTAAGAAGTATTCTCTCTTAGCAACAAGCGCATAAAATTCAGAAAAACAGATATCTAAAGGTTTATTAGTTGTTTAGACATTATTTTAGTAAAAATACACTTTTTTATTGAAGCTATCTACTCGTACTTGTATTTTCTAATCTGCCATAAGATCAAAAACCATACCTTATAGGTATATATTTATACTTAGATGGTTTTTGACTTGCCCAACAGAAAACAATAACTTGTTAGATAATTATAAGGATATTACCCATGGAGAAATACGAATGGAATCACCAACCTTAAACATCAATAAAGTTATTGATGAAGCCAAATTTGCTCCCTTTCATTGGAAGGTGCTATTTTGGTGTCTATTGATCATTATCTTTGATGGTTATGATCTCATCATTTATGGAGTGGCCCTACCGTTACTTATGGAAGAATGGTCATTGACCGCGGTACAAGCAGGTTTTCTTGCTAGCGCAGCACTCTTTGGCATGATGTTTGGTGCCATGATTTTTGGTACTTTGTCTGATAAAATCGGTCGAAAAAAGACCATCATGATCTGCGTCGGTCTATTCAGTAGCTTTACCTTTTTCGGTGCTTTTGCTAATGGTCCGATGCAGTTTGCAGCTTTACGATTCATTGCTGGTCTTGGTATCGGCGGCGTGATGCCGATTTGTGTGGCGCTGACCTCTGAATACGCCCCAAAGCGTATTCGTAGTACTCTAGTCGCTATTATGTTTAGTGGTTACGCGATCGGCGGTATGGCATCAGCATTATTGGGATCGTTTTTGGTGGTAGATTACGGTTGGGAGATTATGTTTTATATTGCAGGCATCCCTACCTTACTCTTACCAATCATTTGGAAAATGCTGCCTGAATCTTTGATGTATTTGGTCAAAGAAAAAAGACATGATGAAGCCAAAAAAATCGTCCGCAAACTTGCACCACAAGAGACTATCACAGCCTCTACTGACTTAATCTTAGATGAGCCAACCAAAGGCGATGACGCTCCTATCAAAGCGTTATTCCTAAAAAATAGAGGTTTTACCACCATCATGTTTTGGGTAGCTTTCTTTATGTGCTTGTTGATGGTATATGCTCTCGCCAGCTGGTTACCAAAGCTTATGATTCAAGCAGGTTACTCTCTAGGCGCTAGTATGCTGTTCTTATTTGCGCTCAATATTGGCGGTATGGTCGGTGCTATTGGTGGCGGTGTGCTAGCCGATAGATTCCATCTAAAGCCTGTCTTAACCGTTATGTTTGTCGCTGGTGCAGCCGCGTTGATATTACTTGGCTACAATAGCCCTCAAGTGGTGCTATATACCCTAATCGCGATTGCAGGTGCTACTACTATCGGCTCACAGATTCTGCTCTATACCTTTGTTGCTCAGTATTATCCGACTGCTGTACGTACGACAGCTATGGGCTGGGCATCGGGTATCGGTCGCATTGGTGCTATCGTAGGTCCTATCTTGACTGGGGCGCTACTCACGCTCGAGCTTAGCCACCAAACGAACTTCTTATTTATCGCCATACCAGGAATAATTGCAGCCGTTGCTATTTTCTTCGTAAACCTTAATGCAGCCGTAGATAGTAAAAAAATTCAAGAAAAACCAGTCACTTTAGACACACCTATAGCGACCTAAATTTGATTTCGACTCTATTTTAATTATACTTTATATTTGTATAACCTGATCGATCTGGCAGCATAAACGCAAGGCACTAAATGCTGCTAGACTTGAGGTTTTAGGGTTTTCGACCAATGGCAGTCCAGCCATGCTAATCTCAAGCTTACCGAATACCCCTTTCGCCATTATATGATGAATATTGTACTCAAGTGTTGGATCAGCGATTAACTCTACGGTTGTATCATCAAGGCCAACGCCTGCAATCGCAATCGTAGCGGCAACGTTTGAATTATCGGGGAATAAAGCAGCCGCTTCTCTAGCGGTACCCGTAAAAAACACAGTAGGTTCCACTAAATTATCGTAGTCAACAAGCCGATCTGCATGGCTTCCTTTCCAGCTCGATGGGTGCTTCTTACCTTGATAAACCACATCACTGAGTCCTGCGAAACTTGCAGCGTGTATGCCATCAATTCCAGCCACTGCACCCGCTAAGATATGAATTTTCACACCATTCGCTTCTGCAGTATCAGCAAGCGATATAGCAAACTTCTCATCAGTAAAAGCGCCGACAGATACAATCCCAAGTGGGATGCTCTTTTCCAATATTTTAATAGCATGTTCTTTGAGCCCATTCTGACCCGACATCTCAACTGCTAAATCAGGAATTTCTATCAAATCGTCTACCGAAGTAATCACATCTACAGACTCGCCTAGTTCAGTTTTTATAATCTCTGCGCTTCTGGTGCTGACCAATACTGTTGAGAGGACAATGTTTTTAGGCAACATCTCATGTACTTTTCTTGCCATAGATCCATAGCCTACGAACATCACGCTTTTCATACTTACTCCTATTTATTACTTTTTATATTTCTTCGCTTAGGCTATATAGTTTTGCGCTATTTTCATTCAGCTGCCCAAATATAGGTTAAATATATTTTTTAAAGCAATGATATTAATTGATGACATACCCTAAGACAATAACAAAACACTTTTATGCTGTTATTAGCTTTATATTCAATAGTAGCCATCATTCTGACTATGTGTTGTAAACTGGGCTGCAAGTGGTACAGTAAAGAGGTGTAGGCAATAGCTTTAAGGTAATTTTTAGGATAGAAATTTTAATTCTATTCAAAGGGATTTTATTCAAAGGAGCTGAACACCAATGAGTATAACTAAACAGGCATCCATTCATATTCGTTGTGATGGTGAATCTACCACATTACCTTCTATTTTAAATAATGCCTGTCTTATGCGCCCATACTCTTTTACTACACGCTTAGTAAACTGGATATTGGCATCTGTAGATTGGAATGATTAATTAACTTGAGTGACTGCTCAAATATATCTTGAACATTTATTTTAGTCCAGTTAAGATGATCATTGCTATATAAATTACGTCTACTTATAAACACCTCTAAAGGATAAATCATGCCATCAAATTACGCACAAAAAATTCAAGCCGGTGTCAAATTCCCCGATATAAACGTACAAATGCTAAATGGTGATATAAAGTCACTAGGTAAACCTGATAATGGTCATGACTGGAAATTGGTCGTGGTGTATCGAGGTCAACATTGTCCGATATGTACTAAATACCTCAATCAGTTAGAAACCGTAAAATCGTCATTTGCTGATGCGGGTGTCGATATCATTGCAGTATCAGGTGATAGTAAAGAGCAATTAGAGGGTCATTTAGAAAAATTAGATATCGACTTCCCTATTGCCTATGGTCTGACTGTTGAGCAGATGAATACGCTAAGACTTTATATCTCAGAGCCACGTTCAGAGAAAGAGACTGATCATTCCTTTGCAGAGCCTGGTGTATTTGTGGTTAATGCTGATGGAGAAATTCAAATCGTTGATATCTCCAACGCACCTTTTGCTAGACCTGAACTTGAAGCCCTTGCGAATGGTTTAGCCTTTATTCGAAAGAATGACTACCCTATTCGCGGTACGCATCGTTAGGCTCACTGTAAAAAATAATCCTTAATAACTGCATGAGTCTTTAAGGATTATTTGTATTTTTCATTGCTTTTATGATTGTCAAACTAAGACCTCAACACGATAGGATCAGGTTATGCTCAAATTTTATTTTCATCAAACCCCAAACCCGATGAAAGTAGCTGTCTATCTCGAAGAGACTGGCTTGCCATATGAGTTGATCGCTATAGATACCTTAAAAGGCGAACAACATACCTCTGAGTATCGCGCTATTAACCCCAATGGTAAAACCCCGGCAATCGAAGATGATGGCAAACGCGTGTTTGATTCTACTGCTATCTTGATGTATCTCTCCGAAAAAACAGGGAAATTAGCCGGCAAGTCAGAAGATCGTAGCGAGATGCTGTCATGGTTGATGTTTATAGCGACAGGTTTAGGGCCGTTTTCTGGTCAATCTGTGCATTTTAGACATAAGGCACCAGAGAAAACGCCTTATGCTATCAATCGTTATCTTCGTGAAGCCGAACGTCATTACGAAGTGTTAGAGACCCACATGGAAGGTCGCGAGTATCTGGTTGGCGATGAGTATTCGATTGCTGATATTTCAGCTTGGGGGTGGATTGATAAAGCAATCGTGGTATTAGGCGAAGAAGGTTTAGACAACTATCCTAATCTAAAGCGCTGGTTTGCAAATATAAGTGCTCGTCCTGCAGTCCAAAAAGCCCGAAATATTCCTAAAGGCATCGAGTTTAAGACCGAGTTTGATGATGTGGCAGCACGCGCGCTATACCCTCAAAACTTTGCTAAACCCGATAAGAATACCTAACAGCCAAAGAACAGCTATCAAGTTAGAGTAATAATTGGCATAGGGTAAGAGTACGGAATATGATACTCACATGATTAAGATTGGTAACGGCGATCAATTCTCATCGGGTTTTGTGGCGATCCACCCTAACTCTAAGATTCCATCAGCTGTGTAAGAATACGCGCTCATTTACCCAACTCAAGGACGAGACATGAAAATACTCAGAACTCCCGATTCGCGTTTTGCAAACCTACCAGATTACAACTTTGACCCGCACTATCTAATGGTCGACGACAGCGAAGACAGTGAGCTGCGCGTGCATTATTTAGACGAAGGACCAAGAGACGCTGATCCAGTGTTACTGCTGCATGGGGAGCCTTCATGGTGTTATCTATATCGTAAAATGATTCCGATACTGACTGCAGCGGGACACCGCGTTATTGCGCCAGACCTCCCCGGTTTTGGGCGCTCAGACAAACCCGCGTCTCGTACTGACTATACTTACCAACGTCATGTCAACTGGATGCAATCCGTACTCGACCAATTAGATCTGAATAACATCACTCTGTTTTGTCAAGATTGGGGTGGACTGATTGGTTTGCGTTTGGTTGCAGAAAATCCAGACCGATTTGCTCGGGTAGCAGCTGGCAACACCATGCTCCCCACCGGCGACCACGATCTAGGTGAAGGTTTTCGTAAATGGCAACAATTCTCGCAGGAAATACCTCAATTTCATGTCGGAGGGACCATCAAGAGCGGTACCGTTACCAAGCTATCACAGGCGGTGATTGACGCCTACAATGCGCCATTTCCTGATGAATCCTATAAGGAGGGCGCTAGACAGTTTCCACTGCTTGTACCCTCGACGCCGGATGATCCTGCTTCAGAAAATAACCGCGCTGCATGGATTGAGCTGAGTAAATGGACAAAGCCCTTTATCACGCTGTTCAGCGATTCTGACCCAGTGACTGCTGGTGGCGATCGCATTATGCAAAAACTCATTCCCGGCACCAAAGGTCAAGCACATACGATTATTGCCAACGGCGGACATTTTCTTCAAGAAGACCAAGGTGAAAAAGTGGCTAAGCTTTTGGTCCAATTTATTTATGATAACCCGAGATAATTCATCATCACCCTAAGTTACTTGAAGTAAAAAATATAAAGAACTTTGCGCTATTTTCTATAATTTTTTGACAGCTTTTGCTTTTTGTGAGTCATGGTAAATACTTCATTAAACCACTAGTTTATCTCTGCATCTTCTTTAGCATAGATCCTATTCGATCATGATACTGAAAGCGACTACACTAATACGCTAGGATAGTGCTATATTTCAAAATACTAAATATCCACGCCCCTACTATTAAGGACTGACCAATGAGCAGAGAATTTATCCCACAAGAAGGCTCTTGCTCCTGTCATAGCAATACTTATACGATCAACAATCAGCCCATTGGACGCTTTATCTGCCACTGCACTATTTGCCAAGAATTCACTGGCCAAGCTTATAATGATGTGACGATTTTACTTAAACCCGATGTGAGTTCATTAAACCTTATCAGAACCAAATTTCGCCGTTGGAAACTCCCACCAAATATTAGCCGCGGACTTTGTACCCGATGCAATAAACCCAGTATAGAAATGGCGTTGGGCGGCAATCTAATATTAATACCCACAACAAATTATCCTGATGTGGCGGCACTACCCAAGCCAACTATGCATCTATTTTATAATCGCCGCACCAGCGATATAGAGGATGATTTGCCCAAGTACAACGGCTTTGTGCAAAGTCAGGCGATGATCTTGAAGGCGCTTGCTCAAGGTATGTATAAGAGAGTCAGTAAACGCTAGTAGTATTAACTTTGATACACTCTACCAATGATCATTTGGAGCCCAATATGACTTCAACCGCAGTAGAAATTACGGTAAATAACGCTGCCGATATCGCTATTATCGGCGGTAGCGGTCTGTATCAAATGCAAGCTTTGACCAATAAGCGCAGCGTTAAAATTGAGACACCCTATGGTGAGCCATCTGATGACATCGTGCTCGGTGAACTTAATGGCGTCACAGTTGCATTCTTAACGCGACATGGTCAAGGACACAGGTTAACCCCCTCTGAGGTGCCTTATCGTGCCAACATCTATGCCTTAAAGACTTTAGGCGTACGCTATATCGTCTCAGTATCAGCGGTTGGCTCATTGCAAGAAACGCTGAAACCACTAGATATGGTCATCCCCGATCAAATGATTGATATGACCAAGCAGAGAGTAAGCACGTTCTTTGGAGATGGTGCGGTCGCCCATGTGTCAATGGCTGACCCTTTATGCCCTGAAGTAGCAGACATCTTGATTCGAGCTTATGACAACGCGGATATTGCCGATGGGCAGTGCCACGCAAAAGCCACCTATGTCTGTATCGAAGGACCTCAGTTTTCAACTCGCGCAGAATCACACTGGTATCGGCAGATGCAAGCGGATATTATCGGCATGACCAATATGCCAGAAGCTAAACTCGCTCGCGAAGCCAGTATCGCCTATGCAACGTTAGCGCTAGTGACAGATTTTGATTGTTGGCATCCAAATGAGCAAGCCGTCAGTGCAGATTATGCCATACAAAATCTAATGAAAAATGCAGACAACGCGCAGCAAGTCATTAAGCAAGCTGTGGCATTAATTGCATCCGAACAGCCGAAATCAATCGCTCATACTGCTTTGACCCAAGCATTAGTCACGCCTGTTGAAGCGATGAGCGCAGAGACTAAGACAAGACTTGCAGCATTACTTCCGTAGAGGTTAAAACCTTAGACATTTATAATGTTTTTTCATATAAAAGAGGCCCTCAAATAGTTTGAGGACCACTTTTATTTTTGGCAGCCAGCTTTTTGGAGAGATAGCTTTTTCAACATCATACAGGTCTTACTGTTAGCAACAGCTTCCTGAATTAACAAACGGCCCAGACACTATGTCCGCTTGATGACCAAACGGTAGGATATCACCACAACCTGCAAAAATACCATAGTGGCGACTATCATCGCCAATAAAATCAAAATGCTTAGCAAAGCGTGACTCTTTTAGCATACGAAAAGTATTACCACAGACAGGGAAAACGCGGCCTGTCTCAATCGTATGATGTTTATCTAAATTAAAATGATGCGGTAGCTGGTCAATGGTTCCGTGATAAATGACTGCTTGACCGTGGTCTTCACAAGCATCTTCCAGCGTGGCAATCTTGAATAATCGATAAGTAGCGGAAAAAAACTGAATATCGCCAATCTTAGCAGCAAGTAGCGGATCGGTGATTTCAAGCGGACGATCTTCAACCAAACGCGGGTCTAAAAAATCAGCATGTCGCGCTAAGCGCTCAAAATCCTTCCAGTATAAGGCACCACTTAAACACTCTCCATAAAGGACAGGATCATTGACTAAATGCTGCGGGATACGGCGGTCTGCATAGACATCAGAGAAATAAAACTCACCGCCAGGCTTGAGCAAACGCTGCACACTGGCCATCACCGCTGCTTTATCAGGTGAAAGGTTAATAACACAATTTGAGACAATGATATCGAAGCTATCAGGGTCTAAATTGAGCTCATCTAGCTTTTCGATGTAGCCCTTGAGAAAAGTCACATTGTCGTAGCCAAATTTATCCACATGATAATTTTGATGCTGCTTTGCAATGGCTAGTTGTTCATCTGTCATGTCGACACCGACCACATGACCTGTACGTCCAACCAATTGTGCTAATGCATAGACATCACGGCCCGAACCGCAGCCCAAATCTAGGATACGGCAGCCTTCAAGTAGCGCTGGGCAGACCAAGCCACAACCATAATATCGACTTAGAACCTCATCATGAATATTCGCTAACAAAGGCTTTAACCAACTTGGCATATTGCTAATATCACAGCATGCTGACGTTTTTAAATCCTCAGTACTTTGTAGCTGCTTGCCATAATAATCTTGAACGACCTCATGCATAATAACTTCCTTGTTAATAATAAAACGGCTTAATCAACCTTATTCAGCACCCTATATCAGAGTCATCCTAAAGATAAGAAATATGAATCATATTTAAAGAACCAGCTAATCAAGAGCCTATTTTTTCAAGCCAACCTACGGGCAAATGTTTTAAATCTGTAGGCTCATCAATGTCATGCAGTGGGTCTAATAACGCCAATGTCCAACCCAATGCTGCAATACGTTGTCGAGTCACCGCCGCTACGCTGGCAGTACTCCACTCGATATCCGAAAATAAACTGGCATCAGCTTGCTTAAATCCTAGGAGCACGTAACCACCATCTGAGGCAGGAATCATGACCGTATCAGACTGCTCTAATTGATGCACTGCATCTTGAATACGTAATGGCGTTAAACTTGGACAATCCGTACCAATCAATACCACCTGTTTAAATTTGTATAAACCTTGCTGGCTAGCAGCTAACATGCGTAAGCCTAAGTCATCATTTGCTTGCGCTGACCACTGCAATGACTCAGGTAAACCAAGCGTCTGCCAACATAAATCAGTTGGCGCTGGACTCACGCACAGCTCGACGCTCAATCCGGTTGCTAGTGCCTGCTCAACGCTATGCAATAACAGCTGTTTTGCTATAAGTGATGCACCCTCAAGACCAAGCGCAGGCTGCAAACGTGTCTTTGCCATACCACGAGCGGGGAACTTAGCGAAGATAATAATAAGCGTGTCTGTTTGCATAGCATCTCTTGGCATAAGTATTTGAATTTTTATTATTACAAGTTGAAATGGTTTGAGCGCACTCTAGGACTCTTTACTGCTAATAAGGGCAATTGTTAGCTACTAAGTCTTATAATAACGCTGCTTAATATTATCAGCAGAGACACCGCGCCAGTAATCAAAACGCAGATGCCACATCAAACCTATCGTGCGCCAAGTTCCATACTGTTGCCAGCGCCGTGCCGAAGTTATCACCTTGCTTCGTAGACAAGCTGGCTTACCAATAGCTTTAAGACGTTTGCAAAGTTCAATATCTTCCATAAGTGGCTGCTGAGGGTAACCACCCAGCTGCTTAAAAAGTGGTTTTTTGATAAATATCGCTTGATCACCCGTTGCAATCCCACTTAATCTGGAACGCCAATTGATCATCTGGCTGACTACCTTGAGCATCCATGCAGAACTGTCCAAACGCACATCAAAACGCCCCCACGCGGCTTGCCTGACGGCTGACGTAATATCAGCAATAGCGTGGTTCGGCAGCTGCGTATCCGCATGCAAACACAACAACACATCACCCATTGCTAGCTCAGCACCTGCATTCATTTGCAGCGCACGTCCAGCGGCGGACTCTATTATTTGCCAATCAATAACCTGTACACTAATAACGGATGGACTGCTATCTATCAAACTTTCAATCAGTTCCTTGGCAAGGGCAACTGAGTTATCTGTTGAACCGCCATCCACTAGTATGACCTGATAAGGTGCTGGATTCAGATGAGCAAGATGACCCATCAATTTAGGCAAATTATCCGCTTCGTTCAATAACGGTATTACGATAGAGAGTGTGATTGGCACAGCAGTCATTTTTATTAACGCCCAGTTTATTTCTTATTCAACCGCCAATCATAGTTGGTATAACTGACTTTTATTTTACCCTGCTCTAAGGCCTTCACTTGAGTACTATTCATTCCTAATGCTTGACTATAACGTCCCAAAAATCCTGCAACGTCATTAGTACCGCGCCAACCCATCGTAAAATCTTCTTTATACCATTTAAAAATTGGTGATACCTCAAGCGTATTGCCCTTCAAGCGATTACGGCTGCTGTCTGCCAAAAACTTACTGGTGACTTGCTCTAACTGCTTCTCTAAGCGCTTTCCAGTAAACGCATCATCTAGGAGCGCAGGACAACCAATACTGGCACAATTAACCGCAAAGTGAATACGCGGGTCGTTGTAACGCTTGGAGCCGCGAATCAGATTGTGCTCAATATCATCCAGCGAGCGCGTTTTACCCAACAGTGAAATGAAACTCTGCTTCCAAGGTGAGCTTAATACAGATCCAATATCTTTAATTGATTTGATATTTGGATACTTGGTGAGCACCAACTCCACCGTGCCTGCGTTATAGACATTGATTAAAAAGGCTAGCTGCTCATCTTTATTCCAACCGTTAAATTCAGATTGACTGACCTTACTAGTGGCAGCCATATAGCTATCTAATTTACTTTTATCTGACTGCATGCCAACATAATCAACTACAGACGCTTTGCCAGCATTGGTCATGGTTACATGTTTGTCTAGCAACGTATCCCAACTGCTGTGATTAAAATCTGCATAGGCGGCTGCGCTTGATAACAAAACAGCGGTGGCAATAGTCGTTTTGACTATTAAGTTATTGAATAATGACATGGTAGTAACTCCGCTTAGATAGATAGGTTTTTGCCTATCCTAATCTCATTTATTCCAGTTTTATCTAATCTACTCTAATAAAGCTATATAGCTGACTCTTCTAAAATACCGCCGCAGCTACTGCCCTGTCCTGCCGTACACCCATAGCAATGGTCCGCAATGGCAATATCATCACCTGCAGGATTTTGTGTTAATAAATCTCGTAGATGACGGCGGGCTTTGTTTGGTACCGGAATCTCAAGCTGCTGATTGAAATCGCAATCAAATAATTCTCCCAGCCAATTTACACTGATAGTCGAGCGACACATCACTTCGGTTAAATTGGAAGCCACATAATTGGCTTTGAGTAAATCCATATAAGAATGGAACTGTTTTTTAGCCAATAAAACCGCACCAAAGCGCTGAATAGGCATATTGGTTAACGCAAATAGCTGATTAAACTCAATATCGAAGTGCGCTTTCAACTCGCGCTTATAATCAGCTTCTAGCTGCTGCTGATTGGGTGGTAGTGTCGCCCCTTGCGGGTTATACACAAGATTCAATGTCAAATTCGAACCAGATTTACCATAACCTAAAGCATTAAGCTTGTGTAGTCCTAAGATACTGTCATCAAACGCCCCTTTGCCGCGCTGCTTGTCTACGTTTTCTAATGAGTAACAGGGGAGCGAAGCAACAACCTCAACCTCATTGTCCGCCAAGAACTGCGCCATATCCTCATAACCTTCTACCATCAGAATCGTCAGATTGCAGCGGTCAATCACTTTGACACCCAGCGCTCGTGCCGCTTTAACCAAGTACTTAAAGTCTTCATGCATTTCAGGCGCGCCACCAGTCAAATCCAGTGTATCGATATTTTGTGCTTGCAGAATCTCTAGAATCAACTCAACCAGCTCTCGTGACATCATCTCTGTACGGTACGGACTGGCGGCAACATGACAATGCACGCAGGACATATTGCACAAGTAGCCCATATTCACTTGCAAGATTTTAAGCTCTCGCCTTTTAATATTAGGAAAATCAGTATCTTCGAGTAATTCAATGGTAGATTTCATAGTGGTATAGAATCCAGGTTTCAGTCTTCTTGATTATAAATAGACATCATTAAATTTTTGGTATAGATAGTGTTTGTCTTATGAATCTACTGCTTATATAAAGCTAATCTAATTAATAATACCTTATTTTTTCTGATGTATTACCATTAATCTTAGATTATTGAACATTTATAATGTTAGCTATATATAAGGACAAGATGAAGCTGCGATATTTTCAAAACTTTGAACGACTTAAAAGCGTGTGCCATTCTCTCCTGCATAATGAGCCTTTTTTATCAGCTTATTATTCCATTATCCTTGCTTTTCTTGCGCCAATATTCCATTTATTTCCCTTATGTTTTTAAGTAAATACCTTTATAAGTGATTTAAAAACGCTTTTGTAACAGAAAAACAACACTTATCCCAATAAATCCGATGAACGTTACGATAAACCCGATGAGTGCCATAATAAAATTCTTGCTTGAGCATATAGTTTCGTTTAACTTATTCAGAGGATAGTTTAGATATATTTATATATGGATTATATATAATGAAAATTTAAATTGTCTCAGGAACTTCTCGGAAATATTTCAAAATCAACCATTTAGTAATGCAATATCCAAGTATATACCGTCTATATATTTATGATTTAAATACCCCTTAGCCCTCAAGTTTTTCTACAAGGATTCGTATGAAATACACTACACACGCTCTATTAGCAGCGATGGCTTTATGCGCAAGTGCAAGCGCTGTAGCCTCTAGTCACCGTGAAGCGCCCTCCATCACCAAAACGCCTAAAGTCGATGCCACTGACCTCTATATGTTTAACAGCTATGAGAGTGGCCGAGCAGATTACGTCACCATCATTGCTAACTATTTACCACTGCAAGACGCCTATGGCGGGCCTAACTATTTTTCGTTAGATGATGATGCTCTATATGAGATCCACATTGATAACAACGGTGATGCGGTCGAAGACGTCACCTTCCAATTTGACTTCAAACAAACACTAAATAGCATCGAAATACCCTCAGGCGGTCCGTCAAATGTTGCGATACCATTATCTAACGCGGGCGATGCCTCAAACCCAGCTAACGTGCAAACCAGTGAAAGCTATGGTGTGACGATGGTTAAAGGTGATCGCCGTAGCGGCGCGCGTACACCACTGGGGAATTTTAACAAGCCATTTGACTATATCGGCACCAAGTCTTTTGCAGACTATCCAGGCTATGCAAGAGGCTTTATTCAACCGTTAAACTTAGGCACTTGTGGGGCTGGCAAGGTCTTTGTCGGTCAACGCGCTGAAAGCTTTGCTATTGATTTGGGTAGAGTGTTCGATCTGATTAATTTAAATCCATTAGGTCCACGTGACGGCGGGACAAACGTACTAGCAGATAAGAATATTACCTCGATTGCAATGGAGATACCTAAAGCTTGTCTCGTTAACGCCGCCCAAGTAGATTTAGGCAATAATAAGAGAGGTGTAGATCCTGTGATCGGCGCTTGGACGACTGCCAGTGTTCGTCAGGCTACCTTAGTCAATCCTTCACCTGCTTCTGGTATCAGTACCACCGCTAAGAAAGGTGGTGCATGGACTCAAGTTTCAAGATTGGGTATGCCGCTGGTCAATGAGGTCGTCATTGGTCTTAAAGACAAAGACAAATTTAACGCCTCAGAGCCAAAAGATGACGTGGCTAATTTCAAGAATTATGTGTTCTATCCTACGTTACCTGCTTTGATTCAAAAACTATATCCAAGTGCGCCAGCACCTACTAACTTCCCGCGTCAAGATCTAGTAACTGCGTTCCTAACGGGCGTTCCTACTATCAACAAACCAGCTAACAAAGCTTTAGTCCCAGCTGATATGTTACGCTTAAATACCACGACACCTACTGTAGTAGCGGCAAGTCAAAATGACTTAGGTGTTATTGGTGGTGATACAGCAGGTTTCCCGAATGGTAGACGACCTGGTGATGATGTAACTGATGTATCGTTAAGAGTAGCGATGGGCGTCCTATGTCATGCTGGACTACCTCCAGAAGCTACTTGTGTCCCTGCTGATGCGAAAGCTGGTACAGCGCCATTTACTGATGGAGTCGTAAAATCTGCCACTGCTTTTGACTCAGTCTTTCCTTATCTAAAAACCCCTAATGCAGGCAGTCGCTAAGCTGAATCTAACCTAAGGAGAAACACCATGCGCTATGTACTTTTAGCGATATTGGTTACCGGATCGGCTGCTCTTTCTGGCTGTTTCGGTGATAACGACAACAAGAACTTTGAGACAGGAAATCAGGGCAATCCCAATGTAGCAGAAGATCAAGCGAAGGCAAATCTAGCAGTGGAGAGGGTCTCTACCGTGATCAACGCCAGTAAGGATGTAAATACCGACGAACCGCAAGATATTGATCGGATTATCCTTCCCGAAGCCAATCTAGCAGAGCCTGTTGCGGTAACAGGTGCCAACGCCTCGTTGTAATCTGACGTGATATAAACCTGACACCTGATCAAACTCTTGATCAGGTGTTTCTTTATGTTTTGAGCTGAGAGATCTTATGAACTGGATTAAGCCCTTTATTGGACTACTACCGTTATTACTTATCGGCAGCCCCCTTCTTCATGCTGCACCCTTTATTCCAAAAAGCGACCAACAAATTCTTGAGACCTTACCCACTGATTCACCGCCGCCGCGCTACTCAAACTCAGACAGCTTTTTATCTAGTGCGAGCACAGCCAGTCCTGAGCAAACCAGTAAGCTTTTAGAGCGCGCTTACTTACAGGGTGATCCACGTGCGCTGGGTCAAGCCCGAGCGCAGCTGGATCAAATAAAGGATCCGGATGTAGAAACCCTCATGTTACGAGCACGAGCATTACAGGCAGATCACAAGTTCTCCGAAGCTAAAGCACAGCTAAAGCAGATATTAAGTAAAGATCCTGCTCATGCAGATGCGCTGTTGACACTCTCTTCTCTGCTTGTCGTACAAGGTCAGTTTGAGGAGGCAATGAGCTACTGTACAAAACTCGATGATGCTTCCCTACGCGTCTATCAATTGGCATGTATGGCTCAAGTGCAGAGCATGACCGGTCAACTGACGCAAGCAAAGCAAACCCTGAATGGGCTCGCCAATCTTGCGCCCGGACTCGATGCATCGACCGCACGCTGGATTTACCTTATTCAGGCAGACGCTGCACTGCGTAGCAAGGATGTTGCGCTTGCTACTCAAGTCTTTAGTGTGATGGACACTCAAACTGTACCCGCACTCATGGCACGCGCTGATTGGCTATTAAAACAAGGAGACTATGAAAAAACGCGGCTATTGCTTCAGGATCATACTGACAAAGACGCGCTATTGCTAAAGCTCATCACGGCTCAAATTCAACTGGGGGATCCTAACGCTCAGCAAAACTTAGGACTTATGAAAGAACGCATCGATGTATGGAAGATACGTGAGGAAAATGCCCACATGCGTGAACAGGCTACTTATGCCCTACTTGCTAACCAAATCAACCCAGCGCTGCAATTGGCTCGCGAAAACTGGCAACAACAGCGCGAAACGGCTGACATCGTGATCTATGCGACAGCAGCCATCAAAGCCGGTAGCAAAAAAGACATTGAGCTATTGCGCCAGTTTATGACAGACACACAATTTGAATACCCAGCACTCGAGCGCGATCTGCGCTTAGGAAAAATCAGCAGTTCAAGCAAGCAAGTGAGTAAGGAGACACCTTCATGAGCGCATTTATCAGGCTCATTTGTAGTCACACTTATCGTTATCTGACTTTATTCTTATTGGTGCTGACGTCTACGGCACTACAGGCACATGAATCTAGTACGGCTTACTTAAACTTAGAGCCCCTGAGCTCATCGAGTACAGCAGATACTGCTTATAAGGCTAAGTACGAGCTATCGCTTCGAGACTTAGCTTTGCTGATAGATATAGACTCAAACCAAGACAGTCAAGTAAGTTGGGCAGAGGTCAAATCACAGACGACGCTTATAGAACAGCTTATTGCTGCTCAGGTGACATTAGCAGCGGGCGATCAATCCTGTCAAACCACAAACTTTGCGCCACTAGCGATTAATACGCGTGGTGGCTTTAATTACTTACATACCGAATTTGAATTGGGCTGCGCTGCTCCTATCTCAGAGCTTAACTATCAAGTGCTGGCAGGTATCGATGCTAACCACCGCTTGATACTGACGCAAGCTGGTAGCGAATTACCGGTTCAAGTATTGACCGTTGGACAAACTTCATTAGGTGCTGGGACAGACTCCGGCTGGCTCTCTACGGCGACAAACTTTTTAAAAAGTGGGATACATCACTTGCTGATCGGCTGGGATCATCTATTGTTTTTGTTTGTCCTTTTAATACCAGCAGTTTACGTGCGCAAGCAAAAACAATTGGTTGCCGTTGCCAAGCCGCGAGCTGCATTACTTGAGGTATTTTGGATTGCAACGTCCTTTACGCTTGCGCACTCAATTACCTTGAGCTTAGCTGCTCTTGGTATCGTTAGTATACCTGCCCGCTTTATCGAATCTTTAATTGCTCTGTCCATCGCATTCGCTGCGTTAAACAATCTAGTCCCGGTGTTACGGGTGCGAGCGGTCTATCTAGCCTTTGTTTTTGGTCTGATTCACGGGTTTGGCTTTGCCAATGTGCTCGTAGATCTGCCACTAGCAACAAGTGAGCGCGTATTGGCATTATTAAGCTTCAATGTAGGGATTGAGCTAGGACAACTAGTATTCATTGCCATAGTATTTCCGATCGCGCTGTTATTACGTCATACGCGTTTTTATAAATCGGTTATATTTTATGCTGGCTCTTTTGTTAGTATCGCCATTGCATTGTGGTGGTTTTTTGAACGAATAACGTGATTAAAAAATTAAAATACATATAGGTTGTTCAACATAACATCGATACGTTATTGAATAATTTCGACTAGTTTTACAGTGATTCTACTATGTTTACTTTTATCATAAACACGGTTCAAGACATTAAAGAAGGGGTTAAGATTAATAATCTTAGCCCCTTCTTTAATATTTGCAGCAGGAAATTTTCTATTCTATAAATGGCTATTTATTCAGTGACAAAAGCAACCTTAGTCAAACCCGCACTACTGGCGGCAGCCAGCACTTGCGCCACCATATCATAACGGGTGTCTTGATCCGCCCGCAAATGAATATTCGGATTAGTACCGTCTTTTGATGTTTCTTCAAGCCGCAATCGCAATTGCGCTAACGTCAGCGCTTCCTCATCCAAAAATAGACCATTGTCTTTATCAATGCTTATTTGCAATATTTCATTTGGCAAGCCCCTTACTGTGGCATTGGTATCGGGCAGATCTAGTGGTACGGTTGGATTCATCACCGTGGCTGTGACCAAAAAGATAATCATCAGTACCAGCATAATATCAATGAGCGGAATGAGATTCATCTCGCTCATACCTTGGGTCTCTTCATCACCTAGATGGAATGCCATACCTGCCTCCTTATTTTTCTTTATTCGTCAGTTTATCGAATGAATAGCCACTGTCTATACTTTGCCATCAGCAACTTGACTATCAGTCACTTTGGCACCAGTTGCTTTAACGGGAGTTGCTTTGCTATTTGCTAGCATACTCGGCCGCATTGACTCGCCTAATAGACCATGCGCAATGTCATTGGCTCTATACAAGATTCGGCGATTCATACGCGTAATGACGTTATAGAAAATCACCGCAGGAATCGCGACCGCAAGACCTAGACCAGTCATAATAAGCGCTTCACCTACTGGGCCCGCTACTTGGGCAAGTCCTGCCTGCCCACTATCACCAATACTACGTAGCGCATGGAATATGCCCCACACTGTCCCAAATAGCCCAATAAAGGGTGCAATAGCAGCAGTCGTACCGAGCAGTGGTAACCCTTGCTCGCTTTGATAACGATATCGACCAATCTGCTGTAATAACATCTGTTCGGTGAGAAGCCTGCGCTCTTCTGGGCTAGCTTGCAAAGTGGGCGGTATCTGGTTGTGTATTTGCTGAGATAAGTCAACGACGACGGTTTTAGCCAACTGATGGCTATAGTACAATCGTAAAATCCCTGTCACCCAAGACACAATCGACAAAGCAAATAATGCGAAAAATAAACTCTTAGTAATGATATCCGTATATTGCCAATAATCTGTAAAATCCATATAGGCTCCTAAAAGCAGTTAAGTAGCTAGTGAGGCTGACAATACATTTTTTATGAACACATTCTTCATATAGTCGGTTTAATCAAAAAAGGAAAACGAGCTATTACTTAGATTAAGGTCGCTCATATATTAATGACATCGGTACAATGCCATTAACAGGTCGCTCATTTTGTTGGAACGGTTTAAGTTGTCCTGCTCTGACTTGAGTCATCGCTGCAATATCAACAATCTTATTACCCGATGATTCGAGCAATTGCACATCCGTAATATAGCCACTTTTATCGACATGAAGCTCCAATAATACAGTGAAGATATCGCCTGATTGACTAGTCACTTCACGCCAAATCGCCGACGGTAGGTCGGTGTCAGGTTTCTTCTGATCAAGCCAGCTGGCTTGCTCCTCCAAAAAGTCAACTGCCTCATCATTGAGATTAAGCTGTTTTCGTTTCTCATTACTCTTGCCAGCCTGCGCTTGCAGCAGCTCTTGCCCTGCGCGTTTTCTACCTTCTTGCCACTGACGTGCTTGATCACGATTGAATTGTGCTGTCACCGATCGGATTAACGACGCTATATCTATCTCTTCTTCAGCCTTAATCCTAACTGTTTTTCTCGTCTCTTTTACGACCAGCCCTTGCGTTGACATATCTGTTGATTCAGGGCTGACCTGTTCTGTCATCGCTTGAACCAAGGCTACAAGATCCTGTTCTTCTTCCGTCATTTTTTTGGCAATTTCTTCCGATTCTTTGGTCGTATTTTTCTGTACCAAGACTGGCAGTTGAGTTTCTTTTGTTATCTTAGTCTTTTCTGGATTTGACGGATTTTTTATTGGATCAGATGTTTGTTTTTTTGGTTCAGAACTTAAAGGTTTAATAGAATTTAGCGGTTTACTAAAGGTTGGCTCTGATACAGCATTTACTGGCTTAGCTTCTACCTGTTTAGTATCTGATAGTTCAGCGGATTTTTTCTCTGATTGCGGCAGTCGTTGAGGAACAGAGTTAGAGTTTGTAAGGATATTTTCGGCACGACGTTCTTCAGTAGCCGCTGCGGATGATTTTGGCAATATCACTAGCTCTAATTGGATTGCCTGAGGCTTAGCCGCTTTAGCCTCTAAAATTTCAGGGCTATCCATAGATATCACAGCCCATACAGTAAGACCGTGTAATATAATCACAAAGATAGTTATCCAAGCACTGATAGAGCCGCTGAGACGGGTAAATGGATGTAGTATCATGATGATGTATTAGGCAGCCTATTAGAAATAGCAGTTGAATAATTGTCCATCAACGATAGCAAATATTTGCCTATAAGCGTCAGATTATATAGTAATTTTTATGGAGTGCTGAAGTAGCTTATTGTGCTTACAGTAATGAATGTATCTATTGCAAGAGCAGGACTGATATTACAGCCGGCTTTCATTATTAGTGAGGCGCTTATGAGTGGTAAACTGGTCGTAGTGTTGCTAAAAATTGCACTGAGGCTTTGGGCTTATATGTAGTTTATGCTTACATTAAACTGCTGCCACAGAAGGTGAGATGCTTTATTGATTTTATAGATGATTATTATGGTACACCACCGTACTGGGACGAGCCTATGACTAAAAACTAGCCATTATTATTAATGTTAAATATGAACGATACTATTTTTTTGGCGTTAATACCTTGAATTTACTTAGATTAACAATGGCAACTGATAAAATTCAGCATATATCGAAGTGCCGATCAGTACACATACAATATTGAGCCAGACCAGACGAACCTGAGTAACTGACCAACTTATCTGCCAATCAACTTTGTCACGCGTCCTTAGCCACTCTGTCACACTAATTGCTACTGTTAGCCATAATGCGCCTACCAAATAACCTCCCAGTACATCGCTCAAATAATGCTCATTCAGCAAAATCCTGCTTAATCCTACCAATAGTGAGAAAAAGACAGTAATTACAGCTATCCGAACTTGCGTGGCAAAGTTGCGACTAAAACGAATGGCCATGTAAGCCAGAAAACCATATAACGCAACCGTAACCGTCGCATGTCCACTAGGAAAAGAATCTGTCTGCTCAAACAATAAAATATCTACTGGTCGCGTGCGATGAAATAATAGCTTGCTGAGGAAAGTAAATATCGTACTTCCTAAAGTGGCTATTAAGAACCCTACTAATATATAGGGTTGGCGAATCACCCAGCATAGGATACAGACTAGTAATACGATTAAACAGGTCGTTGCAGTAGAGGCAAAGCTAGTAATAAAAATAAAAAACGTCACTACAGGCGACTCACTCAGCATACTCATTTGCTGTGACACAAAAAAATCCGTTGCCACAATAGTATCTGAAGTAACAACATCTTCAACCAAACCAAAAAGCAAAGCTAAGATATAACCCATGACTAAAAATAAAACCGTCAGAGGCAATCCATAAAAGTGCTGTACAGTGAGCCTTTGCAACGAAGCATGATACAGTTTTGGATAGTTATTTTTTAAGCGAGTGAGTCGTTTGCTTTTTCCAAGATATTGTTCGAGCACCGTCCAATATGTCGGCACCTGATTCAGTACCTTCTGACCATAGCGAATTATCACATACTGTAAAACCCATAAAACAACCATCACTAATAGAATAAAGACTCCTAAAAGGAACAACTGCTGATTTTTTTGGATGAGCGTAATCATGAATGAGAAGTCTCTTTTACAGCCGTTTTTGTGAGTATTTTATGAGTTTTTAGAGTATCAGATACAATCTGTATCTTCGTTATCTATTATGCATCTAATATAGGCTTCTTAACATCTTCTTAACAGGGTAATTGCTACCTTAGAGAATAAAATTTATCTCACTCTATTAAGAAGTCTGTGTATGTCAAAACACTTAATTACCGATCTAGCCATTGCAGAAACCCATAATATAAGTCTTGCTAAAAATAATAATGCAACCTTCGATAAAAATAAATTTTATCATCGTGAAGTCAATCTTACTTATCTGATTATAGTGGTTACGCTCTATCTCGTTGCTACTGCAAATATTGGCTTCTTTAAACAAGTATTAACGATCTATCCGTTTGCTGATAACATTGGTTTTATTGTTTCTCTGACTGGCTTACTGTTTGGGCTGATGTGGTTATTGTTTCAGCTATTATGTTATCGACCGACGGCAAAAGTAGTGCTTATTGCTATGGTGCTGATTGCGGCAGTATGTGGTTACTTCACCGATGCTTATGGAACGATATTTGACACTGGCATGTTGGTTAACAGCTTGCAGACAGACCAAGCAGAAGCGATGGGTTTGATAGCACCAAGCTTTATTGTTCGACTGCTACTATTGGGTGTGCTACCTGCTTTTTTGATTAGTAAGATTCGTATAAAGCGTTTGTCTATAGTTCGCTCAATCGTGCAAAAGACAATCACCTTGATAACGTCTATTGCGATAATAGCGGTTTGCCTATTACCATTTGGAGATCAATACGCCAGCTTTTTCCGCCAGCATAAAATAGTGCGTAGTTATACCAATCCCATTACCCCTGTTTATTCTGTTATCAAACTCGGTACCGATTACGTCGATGAGCTACGCCGTCCTGATACCTTGATACTGCATGCGCCAGATGCAAAGCGTACCGCAGCCGTCAGTAGCACAACGAAACCTAAGCTGATGGTGTTCGTAGTCGGTGAAACGGTTCGCGCTGACCATATTGGCTTGAATGGCTATAAACGCGATACGATGCCGTTACTAGCCAGCCAGCCGGATACCTATAGCTACAAGCATGCGACCTCTTGTGGTACGTCAACTGCTTATTCAGTACCTTGCATGTTCAGTTATGCAAACCGAAGCGATTACGACGTTGATACTGCTGAATATAATGAAAACGTGCTTGATACCCTCAATAAACAAGGCGTTAATGTTATCTGGCGGGACAATAACTCTAGCTCTAAAGGCGTGGCAGATCGAGTCACCGTTGAGGACTATAAAACGCCTAAGCTAAATCCTAATTGTGATATTGAATGTCGTGATATTGGCATGTTGGACGGTTTTGATACTTTAGTTAAGTCGGACACAGGTGTCAAGACTGCTGCGAAGCCACAAGATACACTGATTTTATTACATCAAATGGGCAATCACGGTCCTGCTTATTACCAACGTTATCCCAAGGAATTTGAAGAATACAAGCCAGTCTGCATGACCAACGAGTTATCTAAGTGTGATGCTCAATCCGTTGTAAATGGTTATGACAATGCGATTCGCTATACCGATTACTTTTTAAATGCCGTCATAGATACGCTAAAACCCTACGAGCAAGATTATGATGTGGTGATGGTATATATTAGTGATCATGGGGAAAGTCTGGGTGAAAACAATGTATATTTACATGGTCTGCCGTACGGTATTGCGCCGAATGCGCAAAAACAGGTGCCAGTCATTATTTGGTCACCTAAAAACAATGGCATCAATCCTAAGAGTCTGTCTAATATGACCAATCAGCCAGTGTCACATGATTTTATTACGCCAACCTTATTGCATTTTTTTGGTATTACTACTCAAGAAGTAGCGTCAGAACCAACCTTTTTTAAGACTACCCATTAAACTATTTTTATTTAACTCACGCTTTTTGTAGATAGTAGCCATTATGTATAAGATACTTATTATTGAAGACAATCCTGATATCGTAGCCAATATCTATGCTTTTTTTGAGGCAAAAGGTTTCGAGTTGGACAATGCCCATAATGGTCTGAGTGGCTTAGCACTGGTATCAAGCAATCGCTACGATGTTATATTGCTCGACGTGATGCTTCCCGGTATGGATGGTACTAAGCTGTGCAAAACGCTTAGAGAAGAGCTGCATGATAAGACGCCCGTATTGATGCTGACCGCGCGTGATACTGTTTTGGATAAGGTTGCAGGGTTTGATAGTGGTGCGGATGATTATTTGGTCAAACCTTTCTCATTGGTTGAATTAGAAGCTCGCATCAAAGCATTAATACGCCGCCATCAAGATGAACACTTTCAGCACAATATAGAAGTTGGCAAGCTGTCTCTAAATACTGAGGAACACAGTATCAAACGAGAAGACAAACCATTAAAACTAACCCCAACGGGATTCAAAATCTTACACACTCTGATGATTGCCTCGCCTCGGGTAGTCAGTAAAACTGAGCTTGAGGAAAAAGTATGGGGACAAGATGTGCCAAGTAGTGATGCGCTTCGCACCCATTTGCATAGTGTGCGTGCGCAAGTTGATAAACCGTTTGATAAAGTCATGATAGTAACAATGGCTGGTGTTGGTTACCAAATTATTGACCCAGATAAAGTTTGAAAATTCATAATACAATTTAAAGATTGAAGTTTACTATAAGTAGTTACGCCTGTACTTCCCTATATATTACCTGACTCTAAATAAGCACCTGCCATGTTCACTATAGAATCCATCGCTAATAAGTTTCGAATCTCCTATTTGTTATTTGCCTTACTGCTTTGCACAACGTTCGTCAGTATTTTTATGTACGCTGAGGTGCGAATCGAACAGGACTTAGTGAAAGGGCGTCTTTTACAACAGCTGCAACTTAGTCAAGAAAAAGAAGGTGAACAGGCGGCTTATACAGCAAATCCTGGTATCAAAATTTATCGTTATGACAGTGCGCCTGAAAATTTAAAAGCGATAGCAAACGAAACCGTTCAAGAGATGCAGGTAACCGTGAACAATCAAACAGGCAACACTGAAACGAATCTTCATTTTTTTGCCCATCAACAAAATGAGCAAAAATATATTTTGACTTACTTAGAAGGGTCTGAGATGGTGATGGAAAACTATCCTGTTTTAGCCATCTTCGAAGAGTTAGAGGATATATTTGCAGATGCACTAAAAATTGCGGTTATTTTGAGCTTGCTTATTGCAGCGCTATTCTCTTACTTATCCTCTAAGCAAATCATCAAGCCTTTACTAGATTTAAAGCAAGCCGTAGAAACCGATCATCAAAACCTCACTGACTTAACTCATCTACCCTCAGAAGTTGGGGTATTAGCACGCGCTATCGATGAAAAAAATCATAAACTAGAGCAATATCTAAAACGTGAGCAGCTATTTACTGGCGATGTCAGTCATGAATTACGCACACCGTTGACCATTATCATGGGTGCATCAGAGGTATTAGCCTCACAACTTGAAGACCACAGTCGCCTAAGCGAATTCGCCAACCGTATTAGTACGACCGCCAAAGAAACCTCTGAAATCATCAGCGCTTTATTACTTTTATCGCGCGCGCCTGAACAGCTGGACACACCGCAAACCTCTATCAACACCATCGCCCTTAATGAAGTGACACGCTTAACATATTTGCTCCGCCATAAACCGGTAACTTGTAAAGTAGTCGCTGAGCAAGATTACATAGCAAATGTCCGCCCTGAGCTGCTAAAAATGGCATTGGGTAATTTAATAAAAAATGCGTTTCAATACACAGATGATGGTGAAGTCATTGTCACTATCGATGCTGAGAAAATTACAGTCTCTGATACAGGCCTTGGGATTCCTGAAGCAATGATGCCACTACTGTATGAGCGATTTGAGCGTCTGAATGACATAAATACCAGCGATCAGGTAGAAGGTAGCGGTTTGGGTCTTAGCATTGTGCAACGTATCATGACTCATATGGACTGGGAGCTTATGCACCAAGACAATGCTACAGGTGGTAGTACGTTTAGCATTTATTATAATAAATGCCATATATAAGTCTTCACTGTATTTCATGAATCAACCAATCAATACTGTCTTAACGTTTTCTTAATATCCCCTGTTTTATACTGTTTTCATAAGAACAGTATGCTAATTTTTTGTTTAATTATTTTTTTAATTACTCAAAACATCTAGCGTAACTCAATATTAATGCGTATTAAGAATTCAATATGAATACAATCAACTCCGAATCAAAAAACCAAACGACGGCTACTCAACTGCTTGCACCTAATAGTTATGCCAGTCTTGCCAAAGGCAACAAAGGTCTTTCTCGTATTGTTAAAGCTGCCGGTTATTCCTTAGATGGTTTTAAAGCCGCTTATAAATATGAGGCGGCTTTTAGACAAGTATTCTGGCTTAATAGCGTCTTATTAATGGCAATCATACTTATCCCTTTTGATATCAGCATAAAAATGATGCTGACAATCATCTCTTTTTTATCCCTTATCGTTGAGCTGTTTAATACTGGTATTGAAGCCAGTGTTGATCATACCTCAACGAACCAACATCCACTCGCTAAAATAGCTAAAGATGTAGGTTCTGCGGCGCAATTTTTGGCGTTATTGCTTTTGTTTGTCTTATGGGTAATGGCGTTCTGGAACCTTTTATATTAAGTAAGGCTCAGAAATTTTCGACTTAATATAATTTAAAAGGAGACTCAATGACGCTAGTAAAAAACACAACTGATTGGACGTGGCTCAAGCTGCTGTGCTTAACGATTATTGCGACATTGACGTTTGAGCACAGCCAATTTGATATTCGTATTAGTGAGCTTTTCTATATTAATGGACATTGGCTTCTTGAAAAAGGTGCGCAGCCTTATAGATTTATCTTTTATGATTTTCCAAAATTATTATTAATATTATTTGGCGTCTATTTAATAATGGTATTAATTTGGCACTATTGGCAACGTCGATACACTAATACTGTGAATGCTAAAGTGTTCTTTATTAGACCAATCGCAGCATTGTCTAGCCGAGAAGTAGGTTATTTATTAATCACTATCATCATAGTACCTACGGTTATCGCAACCCTCAAGAGCTTTACCCATGTTAGCTGCCCAAATAGTTTATTTCTTTTCAATGGTGATTTACCATATCTCAATCTTTGGCAAAACATACTCGCTAAAACACCTGCGAAGTGCTTTCCAGCGGCGCATGCCAGCGCAGGATTCTCTTTATATGGATTGGCATTTTTACCAACAGTACAAAAATATCGCTATAAAATCTTTGCAATAGTCACAGTTTTAGGATGGACGATGGGGCTATATAAAATGGCATTTGGCGACCATTTTTTTAGCCATACTTTAGTCTCGATGTTGTTGTCACTGACGCTTGCCTGCGCGCTTGCCAGCCTATTTTTCAGAAGGTCTTTAAAATAATAAACTTAGACAAGTTATGAATTGCATTGTGATAATGCCATTGGAAGTTTGTCTTGGGGCTGGCTTGTAATATCTTAGATATAAATATAAAAAAAGGTTGTTATCGCTATATTAAAAATAGCGATCGCAACCTTTTTATGATGGTTTTTCTTATGTGGTGTTATAAAATTAGGATTAGAGAAGCTGTTAACTAACGTAAATCATCAACTACCGCTAACATGGCAACTAGCGACGCTTCTCCTAATTTAATAGAACGCTCTGGTGACCAACCCGTATCTGCATCAGGTACATTATTGTTATCTATGAACGGCATCTCCAAAGTATTGGCTAGGCAGTCAAAACGTTCGGCCACCCAGTGAGTTGCGAGCGTCATATTCGCTGTACCCGGTGCATCAACATCATAGCCTTCTTCAGTCTGAAATTCAGCACTGGCCAGCTTTAACACTTCTGAAAATCTATCACGGAGTCGCGCGAGTCGGTCGTTATAATTAGGCGTCCCTTGAGAGCCGGCAAGGAAGACAAAAGGTATCTCTTCGTCACCATGTACATCATAAAATAGATCAACGCCAGTCGCTTCCATTTTCTTAATAACATGAAACACTTCAGGGCTTTTTTCTAAACTCGGATTTGACCAGGCGCGGTTTAGGTTCGTTCCGACTGCATTGGTACGTAGGTGACCACGTACACTGCCATCGGGGTTCATATTCGGCACAATATAAAAGTTTGCTTTATCTAATAATAATTTGCCAGTCGCATTATCACCGTCTAATAAGCTATACATGAGACCTTCGACCAGCCATTCAGCCATAGTCTCACCAGGATGCTGACGCGCTGTGATCCAAATGTTGCGCTTACTCTCGTCACTACTGCTATCGCCATCACTAATTTTAACCAAGGTTAAGTCGCGCTTATCAAGCGTTTCACCTAAATGCTCTAACGTCACAAATGGGTGCATTTGTACAGCGGCTAATAAATCTTGATGACGCTCATAGCTGTAAGGGGCAAAAAAAGCAATTTGAATGGTTTCACATTCCATGTCTACGTTTATGGTCAGCTTGCCGTCTTTATAAGAGGTGGGCAGGCGGAACCAATACTCACGATCATAGGAAGCAACTGCTTGATAACTCTCCCACCCTCCAGGAAACGCGGCTTCCCCTGCATTCAGGATATTGAGCACATATTGCTCGCCAATTTGACCGGTTATACGAAAGTTAAACCATTGAAAAAACTCGCCACCGACGTCCGGACGAATAGCCAATTGGATATCTTTTTTATCTTCTAAACTAATAACCTCAATATTGCCCGCATCAAAATTCGCCGTGATATGCATAACCTGTCCTTAATCAGTTTTTATGGTAATGCTTTAAAGAATATGTTGGAGTGTCAGATAGTGTAATAGTGTAGCAGTCAACGCAAAAATGAGCTATGCCGAAAAACGCTAAAGCTTAAATTTGGCATAGCCGTATATAAAAATTCCATTGCACCTGCTTGCAGTCACGCTAATAACTGACCCCTGCCGTCAAATCCGTACAGTTAAACTTGGGAGATTTGAATCAAGCAGCTTGACGATAATAGTCAAACCACACCTGTCTTGGCGACTTATAGCCTAAACTCTTTTGAATCCTCGTTTGGTTGTAGTACAGCTCAATATAGCCAATGATATCGCTGATGGCTACAAACCTTGTTTTATAGTCTTGGTGATACACTAGCTCATTCTTTAATGTGCCCCAGAAGCTTTCTATGGGTGCGTTGTCGAAACAATTGCCTTTACCACTCATTGAGCCTTTGAAATTATGCTGCTTGATGATTTTGTGATAGGCATGACTACAATACTGGCTGCCTCTGTCAGAGTGCACAATCAGTCCTTGGCTTGGACGTTTATTTTTGATTGCCATATTGAGTGCATGACATACTAAATCTGCGGTCATTCGCTTATTAATAGCATACCCGACCAGCTCTTTGGTGTATAAATCTTTGACTCCAGCTAAATACAACCAACCCTCATTGGTCCAAATATAAGTAATATCACTGACCCACGATTCATTAGGATGCTTAGCATTAAATTTTTGATCTAGCACGTTTGGATAAACGAGCTTGTTATGATCGGAGTCAGTAGTGACTTTAAAGCGTTTGTGACGACGGCATTTGATATCATGTTCTTCTTTAATGCTTCTGACCATATATAGGCTAATATCGTGCCCTTGCTCTATCAGCTTTGCGTGCAGTCGATCAGCACCATAACGTGCTTTTGTTTCACTATGTGCCGCTCTGACAAGTAGCTCAGACTGGTTACGGTGTATCTGTTGCTCACTGATATCACGACTCAGCCAGTCATAGTAGCTAGAATGCTTAACCTTTAGTACACGACACATAGTAGTGATACTAAAGAAGAGATCGTTGTTTTTGATAAAGGCGTACTTCACTAACTGTGCTTGGCAAAGTACGCCGTCGCCTTTTTTAATATCTCTCGTTCCTCTTCGGCTACTTTAAGCTGTCGTTTGAGCTGCTTTATTTCCTGAAGAGCCGTCATAAGATCAGGATCATATTGTTCTGTGCCGATAAGCTTGCCTTGATTGGCTTTATTATGCCAATTAGATAAGGTCTGCATGGCGATGCCAAGCTGCTTTGCGGTCGCTGTGATATTGCCATTATTGTCTGCTATCTTCTTGACGGCCTCGGCTTTAAATTCGTCACTGTAGCTTCTTATTTTCTTGGTCATGATAAACTCCGATTAATACGCTTAGTTTACCAAGTTTAGGTGTACGGTTTCTTCAGCATAGCTCATAACCTTTTATCCTTTCGCTCTTTACTACCATAAGTGACAAGCTTTATGCGCCTTTCTCCTAACTTGCGATACAAGCAATAACTGCATAATCATGAGTTAGACAATGACATATAACTTTAAACGAAATACTATTCAGCTATTCCGCTTAAAAATTATTTAGCTTAGAAGCTATATTTGGCCATGATTTCGACTTGCTGACCTTTCTTTACTTGCGATAACGTCTTATCGCTTCGATCTCGCCATTCAATACCAAAATCGAGATCTGGTAAATAATTATAGACAAGGTTTATACTTTTTACATTGACGGAAGTATCAGCCGCATCATCTACATTAATCTCGCCATAACGCATATTACTCAGAAGCTTCTCTGTAAATTTATGCCTATACCCTACTGTAAAGCCTGTTTGCGACACAAGTTCACCATTTTCAGCATCACAATCTATAGCTCCAGTCGCCCCAAGCGCTTTTCCGACACATACCGTCGAATAGACGCCCATCCCTTCACCGTTGAATACGCTCGCATGTAATGAGTCATTACCCAGTTTGAGTTTACCAGCCAAAGAAGCACCGACACCTACATCTGAATCGTTTCCATTTTTAGCCTCACGCGCAGTGACCGCTAAGTTATAGCTAAGATCAGATATGTTATTTTTATAGCTGACCACCATATCAGGCAGGTTAGCATCTTCATAAACAGGTTGTTGAGCGGTAAAACGAAGCCCTTTATGGGTATAATGCACCGTTAAATCTGGACGGATATCAGCGCCCCCACCTGAGATGGTTCCTAATCCCGTACCTCGAAAGTCGAGCTGTTCAGTCAAAAGCGGGTAGACTGCTAAGAACTGCCCGTTCCATGTCTTACCTACGGTCAAATCATTGACCTGAACATAAGCATGGCGAAGTCGCAAGTCTGAACCGCCATTTGCGGCATTGCCATAAAAATCCCCTTCAATAAAACCCGTTAATTTTTTATCCTCTACCTTCTTAGTGGTTTTCAGATTAATCCGAGATTGCCGTGCATTGCCTTTGAACTCTGACTCGCCTTCATCTGGAGAATAAAATATACCCTCGGCTTTAACATAACCACCGATACTTAGAGTAGTATCTGCATTTGTGACAAGATCTATGGCTTGTGCTTGTGCACATACCCCAAGAACCGCCAAACCAAAAGACAACTTTTTGATATAAAGCATGATCTATACATTCCTTGTATTGTTTGAAAATTCCTTTAAATGCCTATCGCTACTGTATTTTGTTACTTCATAAATACCAGTACTATCTCCTTGTACAAAAACACATGTCTCCTACTTTATTGAACCCTTTCAAAATCACTAATAGCGGCTTTTTTTGTGTCATCGATATTTTTCTTTTGTCCAGTGGCTTTATCAAGATATACCAGTACTGACTCACCGATAGCAACGATAGTATTCATAGCAGTACTATAATAGGTGTACTCGTGAATCAAGCTGGCATTGCCAATTTTCTTAATTCGAACCCCAATCCATAAGGTATCGGGGTAGACCACTGGTTTGAAATATTGACAGGATGATGCTGCCATGACTGAAAAAGTCTTTTCATTGAATAGATTTAATTGGCTGTTATAGTGAATACGAGCATTTTGGGCATAAGTGTAATAGACCACATTATTGACATGACCAAAAGAATCCATATCGCCCCACTCTACTTGTTGAGAGTAAATAACCGCAAAACCATGCATAGGATGGTTATTGTCTTTATTAAGCGTCTCTTGTATTTCTGGTAATTTTGCTAAAGCTTTCATAGTTATCTCGTCTAGTCACGCCAATGAACATACCTACTCAAATTCTCAGTAAGCTGCATTGACTGTTTTTTTGCAGTCACTAATAAATATGTTTGGATCAGATTAATTTTTCTGCATACATCATCCGCATTTTTTTCTTATCAAGCTTACCCACACTGGTCTTCGGCATTTCTACTAAGAATTTTATTTCACTTGGCACGCCATACTTTGGTAAATAGCCTTTTTCAACTGCTTGATGACCCAATGCTAAAATATCCTCGGCTTTAATATCGGTATGATCAGGTTTCAGGACCACTAACGCTAGAGGACGTTCGCCCCATTTTTCATCCGCTACGCCAATAACGGCCACTTCAGCAACGCAAGGATGGAATGATAAAATATTTTCGACTTCAAGCGAGGATACCCATTCGCCACCTGACTTGATGACATCTTTGAGCCTATCCGTAATTTTGAGAGTACCATCAGCGGTAATGCAGGCAATATCTTGGGTATGCATCCAGCCACCGCGCCATAACTCATCGCCAGCATCTGGATTCTTAAAATAACTTTGGGTCAGCCAAGGTGCTCGAACGACGAGTTCGCCGGTCGACTCACCATCCATCGGTAAAGATTTGCCGTTCGCATCCCAAAGCTCCATCGATACCAGCATAATTGGTGAGCCAGAAAGACAACGATAATTAATCTCTTCTGTCGTCGTCATAGCACTTGTCTGATCGCCGAATGCCATTCTGGCAAGGACAGGACAGGACTCTGACATTCCAAACCCCGAGATAAACTCTATGCCACTTTCAATAGCGGCTTCAGCTAGACCTTCGTTTAATTTGGAGCCCCCTACTGACAATTTAAGACCGTTAAACTTGCGTCCTCGTGTTGCCATTTCTTTGATTAACATTTGTAAAATGGTTGGGACACCATGTGATAGCGTTACCTTATGCTGTTCAATCAAGTCAACCAATACTTCGGATACATAGCGCCCTGGATACACTTGTTTGAGCCCTATCATGGTTGCCCCATACGGCCAGCACCAAGCATGCACATGGAACAATGGCGTCATCGGCATATAAACATCATTGTAGCGAGCACCTTGACCTTCGGCACTAAGTGCAGATGCTAGCGTACTCGATAGAGTCTGTAATACGATCTGTCGATGGGTAAAGAAAACTCCTTTTGGATCTCCCGTTGTACCACTCGTATAAAATGTGGTAGCGATGGTATTTTCATCGAAATCTGGAAAATCAAACTCATCACTGGCCGCAGCTAGCATTGCCTCATACTCACCTTCGACATAATCTGGCATATTGGCTTGCTCAGTTTTTGTATCGTTTTCACCATATTGAACGTCATCCAGCCAAATAATTTTCTCAATAGAAGGGGCTTCATGACGGTAGTTTTTAGCCATTGGCTCAAACTCAGCATTAAGTAACAAGGCTTTTGGTTTAGAATGATTGATGGTATACAGCACTTTATCTTCAGCCAAGCGTACATTGACCGTTTGCAAAATCATTCCAGACATAGGCACAGCAAAGTACGCTTCAAGGTAACGATGACTGTCCCAATCCATAACAGCAACCACATCACCTGCTTGCAAACCCATATCTTTGAGTACGTTTGCCAAGCGATTAACACGCTTAAAAAATTCAGCGTACGTATAAGTAACCTTATCCGCATAACTAATGGTTTGATCTTTAGAGGCGATTTTTGCACGGTTTAGTAGCTGTTTGATAATCAAAGGAAAACCATAGGCTTCTTGAGCTTGCTGGTAATCCTCATGTTGGTTAAGTATCGTAGTCATTATGGTCATCCTTGATAATAAAATAGTATGGCGATGTTAATTCGGAAAAATTAAACTCGTTCAATCACCATGGCAAGCCCTTGCCCAATGCCAATGCATAAACTGACCACCGCGTATTTTTCGCCCGTACGCTGAAGCTCGCGAGCGGTACTTAATGCCAGTCTTGCGCCTGATGCACCCAGCGGATGCCCAACAGCAATTGCTCCGCCGTTAGGGTTGACGCGCTTGTCATCAAAATCAATCTCTAGACCTTTGAGGCAGCCAAGTACTTGCGAGGCAAACGCTTCATTAATCTCAATAATGGACATATCATCAAGTGTCAAGTCAGCACGTTTCAACGCCAGTTTAATGGCTTCCACAGGGCCTACGCCCATAATATTCGGCTCAACACCCATAGCACCAGACGAAAGAATCTTGGCAATAGGCTTAAAGCCTAACGTTTCCTCTGCTTGCTTTGACCCAATAATTAACGCCGCTGCGCCATCATTGATACCTGACGCATTACCTGCTGTGACGACACCTTCGTTGTTTAAAGGCTTAAGTTTTTGTAATGCCTCAACAGTAGAGCTGGCACGAGGATGCTCATCTTCCGCTATCGCCTTTTCGGGTAATTTTTTACCTTGCGATACCATAATTGGCGTTATTTCATCATTGAAGAAACCAGCTTTTTTTGCCGCTTGGTATTTGGCTTGCGAAGCCGCTGCGAATTTGTCTGCTTCTTCACGAGTGATACCATATTTGCGAGCGACGTTATCGCCTGTTTGCGGCATGCTATCGCTGCCAAACTGTTTTTCGATAATAGGATTGGGGAATCGGCTGCCAATAGTCGTATCAAATACTTTAAATTCACGACTAAAAGGCTGCTCAGTCTTAGCAAAGACAAAAGGTGCGCGGGTCATGGACTCAACGCCCCCTGCTAGAAATATATCCCCCTCATGACAAGTAATACTATGAGCCGCATCGATAATGGTCGATAGTCCTGAAGCGCATAAGCGATTGACGGTTTGACCGGGTGTTTTGACATCTAACCCTGCCAATAACGCAGCATTGCGAGCGATATTGCGTGAGTCCTCACCAGCTTGATTGGTATTACCGATCAGCACTTCATCAAAGATATCATTAGGTAATTGATGCTTTTCGACCAAAGCTTTCATTACTGTCGCAATCATGTCATCAGGACGAACGGTGGCTAATGCGCCTCCATGGCGACCAAAAGGGCTTCTTAATCCGTCATAAATATAGGCATCTAACATAACTTTTCCTTGTTGTGTTTTGAGAGTTTGTCTTATTAAAATATAGGGTTTAGCAAAATTGCTAGGTTGTTGGTATTAATATTAATAATTAGTTTGCTGAGTAAATAGTGAAATACCTAGCGTGGCGCGGCGTTGTAACCACGGGCTTGGGCGATAACGCGGATCACCTGTTAACCCATAAATACGCTCTAAGATAAGTAAGATTCTCTGAGCCCCAAGCTCGTCCCCCCATGAAATAGGACCATATGGATACCCTAATCCAAGCTTGACGGCATTATCGATATCTTCAGGAGACGCAATACCTTGCATCGCAATATCACAGCCTAAATTAATCACCATAGCCACGACTCGCTGCGCCACAAACCCAGTGCTTTCAGTGATCAGTGTGGCATCAACAGCAACCTGTGTAATGGCTTTGTCCTCAACTAAACGGTTATCTGTTTTTCTACCAAATAAAGAATAAGCTTGTGCAATAAAGTTATCTTGCGTGACGATACTTGGCATCAAGGTACGATGCTTAGATAAGTCAGTCAGCATATCAATAGCGACTGCTTGGTTAGGATTGACTTGATAGCGGATAGCAGCATTGGTGGTATCTTCGCCATAGATTGCCAGCAATACTAAACTGTCAAAATTTGGCTTATCATTATCGTCGATAGTAATATCGCTCGCATTTAGATAGTCAACCAGCTGTTGCTTATCTTCTGCTAGATCTGCCCCAATCCAAACGGAGAGGTTTGAAGTATCAGACCCTGTTTTAAGAACTAATGATTCAAACAATGATTGTTTAGACGTATCTGCTGACACTTTTTGACCGTCTTGTTTTTTATTTTCTGTGTAGTGATAAAAGCCTTCACCAACTTTACGCCCAAGCTTGTTACCCGTTAGCATTTGACGGGTCAAGGGATGCGGACGATAGCGGTCTTCATGATAGAACTGGTTATAAATCGACTCCATAACCGGATGAGAGACATCGATACCCGTAAGATCAAGCAGCTCGAATGGCCCCATGCGAAAGCCCGCGCCGTCACGTAAAATACGGTCGATGTCCTCGAAACTTGCAACTCCCTCGCCTAATATTTTTAAGGCTTCTGTACCGTAAGCTCTACCGCCATGATTGACGATAAATCCTGGGGTATCTTTTGCCACTACCCCTAAATGTCCCATGCGTTTGGCTAAAGACGTCAGCGTCTCAACCACTGAAGGTTTGGTAGAGATGCCCGGAATCACTTCAACGATTTTCATTAAGGGTA
Source organism: Psychrobacter sp. G (assembly GCF_000418305.1). Lineage (NCBI taxonomy): Bacteria > Pseudomonadati > Pseudomonadota > Gammaproteobacteria > Moraxellales > Moraxellaceae > Psychrobacter > Psychrobacter sp. G. Next base: position 1,476,754 of record NC_021661.1, on the reverse strand, counting down.
CTGGATTAAAAAAGTGAAATCCTGCCACACGCTCTGGGTGCTCGCAATTAGAAGCAATCGCGGTCACCGCTAGCGAGGAGGTATTGGTTGCCAAAATCGTCTCGGCAGGAACAATGCTTTCTAACTGTTTAAAAAGCTGTTGTTTTATTTCTAAATTTTCAATAATTGCTTCAATAACGACATCAGCCTCGGCAATTTTGGCTATGTCTTCAATCACGGTCAGATTTTTCAAAGTAGATTGCAGCTGCTCATCGGTGAATTTACCTTTGGAGGCTAGTTTTTCGAGGGTAGCTTGAAGGGATTGGCGTCCTTGCTCGGCAGCGCCTGCTTTGGCATCAAATAAAAGCACTTGAATGCCTGCTTGGGCGGCGATTTGGGCAATACCCATACCCATAATACCGGTGCCGATAATGGCCAATGATTTAACAGTCATAATAATCCTTTATATGGTCTTGTTACTTTATGCGCTCTTGTTAAATAGTCTCGTTTTCAGGGTTGCTTAGCTATGTATCTATATGATTCAACAAGCTACTGTCCTTTATATTCAGCACGACGCTTTTCTAAGAAGGCTTTTGCCCCTTCTTTTTGGTCTTCAGTATCAAATAAAATCTGAAAGGCTTTACGTTCCAAAGCCAATGCGGCTTGTAGCGGCATGTCCACCCCGAGGTTGGCAACTTCTTTGATTTGGGTTAAGGCAATAGGCGAGTAACCCGCTAGTTTCTCCGCAATTTCGATAGCACGTTTGATAGTCGTTTCATCTTCGACTACTTCAGAGACTAGCCCCATTTGATCTGCTTCATCAGCGCTTATCATGTCGCCCGTTAATATCAGCTTCATGGCTTTATGTTTGCCAATTACGCGAAATAGCCGCTGCGTACCCCCTGCTCCTGGCATCAGCCCTATTTTTATTTCTGGTTGGCCAAACTTAGCAGACTTGCCAGCGACGATGATGTCGGCATGCATAGCAAGCTCACAGCCGCCGCCAAGGGCATAACCATTGACCGCTGCAATGATCGGCTTGCGACAATTGGTGATGGCATCCCAGTAGCGTTCGCTATGACGCAAATACACATCGACTGTTTTCGCGGTTAAAAAATCATTGATATCAGCACCGGCTGCGAACACCTTATCGCCACCTGTCAGCACAATAGCCTTGGTTTGTGGGTCATCATTTAACTCGATAAAAATCTCTGCCATTTGTTCGCGTAGTTCAGTGTTTAGAGCATTGCGAACTTTAGGACGATTAATTCTTATCACACTAACGCCATTTTCTTGTTGCTCACAAATAATGATTGGCTCTTCCATGATGCTATCCCTTAAACGGTGTCCTTAGGTAAAGTACATCAACCCTTAAAAACACCAGTAATTATGATAATTAATACCGCATAGCGATATTTAAGACCAATATATACTGTTTATTTTCCTTTGTGAAGGGTAAATCTCAGTTAAATTGAGAAATAAACCGACCATTTAAACTTTAATTTTTTAATAAATACCGCATTGCGGTTATTTAAACCAAAACTATTGTAATTTCATAAACTATCAATTATGCTGTTTGTTCAAGGCAATTATGAAGCCGCTCTCAATTTGAATATCAATTAAACAAGGAAGAATCACATGATCAGAGATAAGGACGTTCTTGACCAAATCACCGACACTATCCGCCAATTTGTGAATAACCAATTAATACCGATGGAACACTGGGTAGCAGAAAACGACCGTCTGCCAGACGATATTATCAATCAAATGCGCGAGTTAGGGCTGTTTGGACTGACTATTCCTGAAGAGTATGGCGGGCTTGGCGTTACGATGGAAGAAGAAGTCACACTGGCATTTGAATTAGGGCGCACCTCTCCTGCTTTTCGCTCATTGATAGGGACAAATAACGGTATCGGCTCATCTGGACTAGTCATCGATGGTACTGAAGCGCAAAAACAGAAATATCTACCAAGACTTGCCAGCGGTGAAATCATTGGCTCATTTTGTTTGACCGAGCCGGATTCTGGCTCAGATGCCGCTTCATTAAAGACCACTGCTATCAAGGACGGTGATACCTACATTATTAACGGTACTAAGCGCTATATTACAAATGCCCCTGAAGCTGGCGTGTTTACCGTGATGGCACGTACTGATCCGCAAAATAAAAGATCGGGTGGTATTTCAGCCTTTATCGTTGAGAGTGATACCCCTGGTATTACTTTGGGTAAAATTGACAAAAAAATGGGGCAAAAAGGTGCTCATACCTGTGACGTCATCTTTGATAATTGTGTCGTGCCTGCTGATGCTTTGATTGGTGGTGTCGAAGGTGTAGGTTTCAAAACCGCGATGAAAGTACTTGATAAAGGACGCCTACATATTGCTGCAGCGAGTACCGGAGCCGCGACTCGCATGTTGGAGGATGCATTACATTATGCCGTTGAGCGTAAGCAGTTTGGGCAGCCAATTGCCAATTTTCAGCTTATTCAAGCGATGCTCGCTGATTCGAAAGCAGAAATCTATGCGGCTAAATCCATGGTATTAGACGCCTCACGCCTGCGCGATGAAGGTAAAGATGTCGTCACTGAATCCTCCTGTGCCAAGATGTTTGCCACTGAAATGTGTGGCCGCGTTGCTGATAGAGCCGTACAAATTCATGGCGGTGCGGGTTATATTGCCGATTATGGCATTGAGCGTTTTTATCGCGATGTGCGCTTATATCGTTTATATGAAGGTACCACTCAGATTCAGCAGATTATCATCGCCCGTAATATGATTAAAGAAGTAAGTGAATAGTAGTTTGTTTGATGAGCTAGGCGATACCGGTATTTGCTAGGACGTGAATACCGTCATAAAGACACTATCAAAATAGTTTTTTATTCTCACAACGATAAGGATATGTATTGTGAAAAGTGCGGCTATAACTTCGAATCCAAGCTTAAATTCTACTCAGAAGCAACCTTGGAAACTGGCCTTTGTATTTTGTTTTTTAGTCTTGTTATGTGATGGGGCTGATATCGGTATTCTTGCCTTTACGCTTTCAAGTTTAAAACAAGAATTTGGATTGACCAATGTACAAGCAGGTGCTTTGGGCAGTTGGTCATTATTTGGCATGGCAATCGGTGGGTTCTTTGGTGGCTGGGCCTGTGATCGTTTTGGACGGGTACGGGTTATCGTGATTGCGACCGCACTCTTCTCTGTATTATCAGGTTTTAGTGGGTTTGCGCAGAGCTACGAACATTTTGTAGCATTACGATTCACCGCATGTTTGGGTCTTGGTAGCTTATACATTGCGACCAATACGTTGATGTCTGAGATGGTCCCTACCAAACATCGAACGACGGTGCTTGCGATGTTGATGACAGGGTTTACTTTAGGCTCTCTCGTTATTACGAGCCTATCTGCTTGGATTATTCCTAGCTATGGTTGGCGCACCCTATACCTCTTAACCTTTATACCTATTATTCTTGCAGTATTGATGTATTTTCTAGTGTCTGAGCCGCAGTCTTGGAAAGAGTCACGTGCCCTTAAACTTAGTGGCGCAAAGAACTCACTTCAAAAACCTGAAAACCCTTACAAAGCCATATTTGAGAATCCAAAGCATCGCATCATGTTTATTTTATGGTCTATGAGTTCAGGGCTTTTATTATTTGGTTATTTTGGCGTAAGCAACTGGTTACCGTCTTATCTAGAAACTGAATTAGGTATCAAGTTTAAAGAGATGGCTATCTATATGGCAGGTACTTATCTGACTATGATGTTTGCCAAATTAGTCGCAGGTATTGTGGCTGATAAGATAGGTCGCAAAATAGTGTTCGCCTTTGGTACGATGGGTACGGCACTATTTATACCGGTATTGGTCTACATGCATACGCCAGAAAACATCGGTTGGTTAATGATAACCTTTGGCTTCTTATATGGTATTCCTTATGCAATTAACGCCACCTATTTGACCGAAAGCTTTCCGACTGCTATTCGAGGTACTGCTATCGGTGGTGCATTCAATATCGGACGACTGGGCTCAGTCATTGCACCCGTCGCTATTGGTTATATGGCGATGCAAAATTCTATCGGCGCAGGTTTATTGCTGATGGCAGGTGCGTACTTCTTATGTGGTCTTATTCCGACGTTGTTTATTAAAGAACAACAGTATGACCCACAAAAAGCATAACATTATTCAATATATATACCGCATTGCGAAATAGCTTATAATAGCTGTGCCAAGTATTTTAAATGCACCTTTAAGATAGTATGGTTAAAGGTGCATACTATTATTAGCCCAAAGTAATTTATTCTGATAATAAAGTACGATAAGCAGTGTGTTGACCATTACGTTTGTATTAACTTAATTGAGAATAAAAATAATATATGACAACTAAAAACCTTATTACTGAAGGCTCGGCTAACACAACACATATCGAACTGCTAGAGCCGATTGCAGAGATGCGCGATAAAAATGATCGGCAGTTCGTCACCGCGTTGGCGCGAGGGCTAGAGCTACTTCGTTGTTTTACCCCGCAGCGTCCTTATCTTGGTAATCAAGACTTAAGTCAATTAACAGGACTGCCTAAAGGCACGATTACGCGTCTTACTTATACTTTAGTTAAGCTCGGCTATTTAAAGCAATCAATAAATAGTAGTAAATATCAATTGTCTGCCGGTGTCTTAGGGTTCGGCTATACGATGATGGCGAACATCTCTATCAACAATCTAGTAACGCCGTACATGGAAGAATTAGCAGAATATGCAAATAGTGCTGTTGCCATGGCCACTCGCGATCGACTAACGATGGTATATTTGAATGTGGTGCAAGGTGATGGCACTACGACTATGCGCCGTAATGTCGGTTCATACTTGCCTATTCACTTAAGTTCGATGGGCAGAGCCTGTCTAGCAAGTATGCCGCAGGCTGAGCAAGAATTTATCCTTGATGCCATTCGCACTAAGTACAAAGAGGATTGGATAAAGATTAGAAGGGGACTGGATAAAGCTTTTAAAGATTATGAAGATTATGGCTATTGCTTTTCAATTAGCGAATGGCAAAAAGATGTCAATGCGGTTGCCACTGCTTTGATGCACCCTACTGAGGGCTTACTGACTTTTAATTGTGGCGCGCCAAATTTCGTTTTGAGCCGTACAAAACTAGAGGAAGATGTTGCCCCTCGTTTACTACATATGAAAAATAGTATTGAGAGCAATCTTTACATTAGCTAGATCATTTAATTAACTATAGAGATCGCATAATTATTAACACTTTAAGTGAGTATGCGATTTTACTATTAACTCAGTATCATGGAAACATACATATAACGCAGTGGCATGATCCGCGCTTTTACCATACTTCCAGATAGTCGCCTAGTCGCTATATTTACCACCATATCATAAAGTCTTATTAAAGCTCTCCTCGCTACAGCCCTATAAAAATACTGATGGCAAATCTCTATAGGCAGCACCTCATCTGTACGCCGTCATTATCATATTTGCTGCTCTGATCCGTAACATAGCATATCTAATATACTGCCATCCTAATTTACATATTGATAATAGTTATCGTTTGTAATATTATTCGCTTAAATTATTACAGTGACTTTACTAAGTGCCCCTATCTTAGGATTGGCATCGCTACCCCTTTTATTTTATTGATCACTGATTGAGACATTTATGCGTTTATCCACTCTGACCCAAGCAGTCACTTTGATTACCGCTACTTTGATGTTGACTGCTTGTGGCGATGATTCTGATGTCAGCACAGAAATCATTGATGGGACACCGCCACTTTTGACAACGGATAGCAACTTTTCGAGTGGTTATAGCGCAGTTGCGGCCGTATTTGTCTCAGGTCAAGTGCAAGATAGCGGTGGCATAAAATCTGTGACTTATACATTGAACGGTAGAGTACCTCAATCGCTAACTATTGACACAAATGGTTATTTTAACGATCGCATCTTGTTAGATTTAGGCGAAAACAGCATTGCCTTAGCCGCCACTGACAATGCAGGTAATATCATGCGCTCAACCAAAAATATGTATCTGGGTGATACGGTGGCAGCTGGTGGCTCACATACCGCAGCCCTTCATGATGGGCAGCTCTATGGTTGGGGTCGTAATAACTATGGGCAAACAGGCACCGCATATACCTCGACATTCGCTGATACTATGGGACATCCAGAGTTACCGACACTCATGAATAATGCCCCAAAAAACCTAGTATCTATTAAATTTAATCAAAACCACTCGCTTGCTATCGACGATAAAGGTCAAGTTTATAGCTGGGGTAATGATGCTTATGGACAATTAGGACGTGGTCAGTCAAATCGTCATTCTTGTGTTAAATCCGCTGATTGTCGTCTTGATATCAGCGCGATTGCCGGTATTGATAATGCGGTTATGTTAGCGGCTGGTTATAATCATAATTTGGTGTTGACCAAAGACGGCAGCGTTTGGGCATTTGGCGCTAATGCTCAAGGGCAGCTCGGTAATAACACCGCTATAAATAGCAGCATACCAGTCAAAGTGGACTTTTCGGCGTCAGAGGGCGTCGGTCATATCATACAAGTCGTAGCCAGTAGCAGTAGCTCATATGCCTTAGATGATAAAGGTCAGGTATGGGGTTGGGGCAGCGACGCGAGCGCCAATCTTGGGCGCGGTCAAGGATGTGATAAAGCCAACAATTGCATCAATATTAATAATAAACCGTTACGTATCAATGTCATTGCACATGATTCGGCTGATAGTACTGCTCAAAGGGTAGAAAAAGAAATAGTCACTCAGCTTGCTGCTGGTAAAGATCATGTTTTAGCACTGACCAACAAAGACTCTGTCTATGGTTGGGGGCTAAATACTAGCAGCCAAATAGGCTACAACGGAATTGGCTTTAAAAATACCGCAAAAGCATGGGCAAGCACCATAACTGCGCCAACCAAATTGCCTTGGTTTGCCGGTAAAGAGGTTCGCCGTGTCTACGCCAATGGCAATGCCAGCTATGTGCTGTTGGACAATGTTGCAGCAAATAACAGTAACACCCAAGCGTCAGATGGCATCCTTTATGCTTGGGGCATGTTTGGTGAAACAGACGGCAAAGGCAAAACAAGTTATGAAAACTTAAATGAACCAACAAACAAGCTGACCAGCTTAAAAAATATCGATAATATGGCGATGGGTACAATGCATCTCATTGCACATGAAAAACCACTCAATCAGAACAATGGCATACCTTTTAAGAACGGCAATCTATTTACATGGGGCTGGAGCTTTGAGGGTTCATTAGGCAATGAAAACACCTCACATACTTGGATGTATAACTACCCTATCCCTGTAAAAATTCCTAGCCAGCTATAAGCAGTGATTATTGAGCGGCGCTCATAAAAGCGATACACAAGGACCTAGTACGTAAAAAGGGATCTTACTGAGCTTTTTAAAAGGTATTTAAGGCTAATAAGCAATCAAAGTGACATACAAACATAGAAAGACCGCTTCAATCGAGCGGTCTTTTATTATCTTACCCATTATTTATGGTAAGTAGCCCTTTATAGGGCTGATATCAGCTGGCAAATCAATTTCACCCAAGGCCTCTAACAAGTTGATTTCAATCGTGCGCGATAAAGCCGTTAATGGTAGCTGATTGTCCGCCAAGCCAAATGGTAATTCTAACTCTTCACTTAGCGCATCAAGTCCAAAAAAGGTATAGGCAATCACGCTGCAGATTAAGGGTGTCACCCAGCCCAAAGAAGATACCAAACCAAACGGCAGCATAAAGCAATAAAGATAAGTGGTTCGATGTACAAGCAAAGTATAAGCAAATGGCAATGGCGTATTATGAATACGTTCACACGCTGCCAGTACCACCGTCATAGAGTTCAGACGCTCATCCATATTTTGTACCATCTGCTCTGATAGCAAATGCTGCTTCCGACAGTGTCCAAGATCCTTCCCCATCAAGCGCATCAGATAATCAGGCAGATTTTTTGCCTGCCGCATTTTGCTATGATATTTCGGATCAACAAAGCGCTCGATATCCTCCCAAGGCGAGGTGTTTCGCAGTCGATGACGCACCGCATGAGTAAAAGCAATACTCAGATGAATCAGACGGCGCTGAGTATCTCGCCCTATTGGATTGTCTTCGTCGATATAAGAGAGCGCTTGACGGCACAGGCTGCGCGCATCATAAACCAATTGTCCCCATAGCCCCCTTGCTTCCCACCAACGCTGATAGCTGGCATTATTACGAAAGCCCAAAAACAACGATAAGGCAATCCCAAGCAAGGTGAAAGGCGCAACGCTATAAGAAGAAAAAGAGCTTGGAAAGCCGTGCTGAATATTGGTAATAAGCGCACTGATAAGACCAATCAGCAAAATTTGAGGATATACTTTGGGAAGAATTGAGCCACGCAAGGTAAAGAATAGTTTGATGGCGCTTGGGTTTTGCTTGACGATCATATTGACTTCCTAACGCTGATACTTTTGCAGAGCGAAATGATAACAGACTCACCATAATGAGGTGCAAAAAGATGCTTATCATTGAACTGTGAATAAGTATTTATCGTAAAAATACACCACTATTTTTATCACCTTGTTGTGCAATAGATGTCTAACAAATCATTGGTTGTTATAGTGATGTAATGATAGCAAGGACAAAGGTAGATAGCAGATGCCATGGCACAAAAATTCGATTATAGTAGACATAGGTATGCTCATATAAACAAAATAAGGAATAAATGATGAAAAAATTAGGATTATGCGCCGCAGTGGCACTGAGCTTGAGCGCATGTGCTGGCGGGATAAACGGTGGCACCATTGGCAATAACAACCAAAATACTATCGTCACTCAATATCCTGTTGAAGCAGCGATGCTCAACATTTATACCAAAGCTCGTAGTCAAAGCTTGGTAGCGACCGTCGGCAATCAAACTGCTTCAGCTGATATTACAATTACCCCAAAAGGCAGTATGGTATTCAATAATAAACAAGTACAAGCTGCCGAAGTAAATACTATTAATAAAGTAAATAATCAAATCACTGACCAATCTGTTGCCATCAATTACTTTACGTTAAATCCATTAGTTTTCCATGGTTATACTGATAGCTCAGGCAAATACTCATTAGCGACCCAGAGCACGACGCTTCCTAAGCTGGCAACCGTTGGCTCCTCTAGTCAATTGATTGCAGAGGACGTATACGCCGATAGAAGTATGCGCAGAAAGATAGGTAGCTACAGACAAGGCTGGTCATTGACCAGAGACACCAACAACACTGCATGGTTTTGTGTCGACACCTCAGCCAATCTACTCGTCGCAAATGATCCCAATGGTGTCTCATCAGAATGCTATAAAATCAATGCGCGCGGTGATATCTTAGATAGCAAAGTGACGATTAGCCAACCGACAAACAACGGTACGAAAGCGATTGTATTTACCAGCCGCTAAATAATTCGTCACTAAATCACTTAACGTTGCACAAAAAAACGCCCCTTAAATTAAATAAGGGGCGTTTTTTTGGAATTTATTTATGCTGTTATAATATCTATTATATTAAACGGCAATTTTGTAAGCAGCTTTTTTGATACGCATATCACCCGTTTCAACATAACGCTGATGCCATGATAATGCTTCGTCTAAGATATGCGGCGTTTGCATACCAGCCGTATCTGAAGCACGATCAAAATAATCTTGTAGCATTGGGCGATAATCAGGATGGGCACAATTATCGATAATTGCTTTTGCACGTTGACGCGGCGATAGACCACGCAAATCTGCCAATCCTTGTTCGGTGACAATGACCATCACATCATGCTCAGTATGGTCGTGATGCGAGACCATCGGCGTGATACAAGAGATTGCGCCATCTTTTGCCACTGATGGCGATACAAAGAATGACGTATAAGCGTTACGAGCAAAGTCACCTGAGCCGCCCAAGCCATTCATCATATTGGTGCCCATGACGTGGGTTGAGTTGACGTTACCATACAGGTCACATTCAATCATGGCATTAATGGCCAATACACCTAAGCGACGCGCGACTTCAGGATGGTTGGTGATTTCTTGTGGACGCAATACAATACGCGCACGCAGCTCTTCGATATTGGCATTAAAACGCTCTAGCGCATCTGGGCTTAATGACAGTGCAGTGGCAGATGCCATGGTCATTTTGCCAGACATAATTAGGTCTAACATACCATCTTGCAATACTTCAGTGTAACCAGTTAAATTCTCAAACGGGCTGTTTTGTAGTCCTGCCAATACGGCATTGGCTACGTTACCTACACCAGACTGGATCGGTAATAAATTTTCTGGCATGCGACCTTTTTTGACTTCATCATGGAAGAAATCGATGATATGACTGGCTATTTTGTTTGAACATTCATCAGGATCAGCAAACTTGCTGTTGCGATCAGGCGAGTTCGTTAGGACAACGCCAACCACTTTATCCAAGTCACAATGTAGATACGGCACACCAATGCGTCCGCCTGGGGTCACAAGTGGAATCGGCTTGCGGTTTGGCGGCATACCGATATCATTATAGACATCGTGCATACCTTCTAACATCAAGCTTTGCTGCGCGTTCACTTCTAAGATGATTTTGTCGGCATTTTCTAACCAGGCATTGTTGTTACCGATAGAAGTCGATGGAATCAGGCGACCATCTGGCAAAATACCTGACACTTCAACGACCGCTATATGCATCTTGCCATAGAAACCAATGGTACTCTGCTGCGCCACATGCGATAAATGCATATCGAAATAATGCGCTTCACCTGTGTTGATTTGTTTACGTAAAGCAGGCTCTGATTGATATGGCGTGCGCCACTTGATGCCGTTCGCTTCTGCCAATACGCCATCACATTCGGTTGCGGTAGAGGCACCTGTCAATAAACCAATTTGAAAGTCTTCACCGCGAGCATGAGCCGCTTCCATGTGTTTGGCAAGCGCAGCGGGTATAGCTTTTGGGTAACCGGCACCGGTAAAGCCACTCATACCGACATTCATGTCGTTTTTGATGAACGCTGCTGCTTGATCAGCAGACATGATTTTTTTGCTTAGACCGTCGTGAAGCACGCGACCTTCATGATTTAATGATGTCATACCTTTTTTCCTAGTAACTTCCATATTAAAATCAAACCACTTCGCGATGAAGCGTTTGATACGAAACCAACAATAAAATGCATTGCTGCATATTAGCAACTTTCTCGCAAAAAACAAGTTGAATGACTTAAATTTACCTGTAGAGATTTTATCTGTCTCCTATAAACTAACATTAGTTCGTTTTTAATATCGTTTATATAACGTTCTTTTCCTTTTTAAATTGCAGTCATATCTATTTTTCTTTATCACAAATAGATATGCTTATTGTAAGGTATGATGGTTAATAATCCTTATTATTTATTTTTCTCAGATAGGTATCAACGCATTTAAAAACTATACTTTGAAATATAGAATGGGATATTTTTGATTAATAGAAAAATATTAACGATAATATTTCTTGTTTTTTGTCTATAGACCCAAAAAAATTATAGTAAGATTATCAGTGTCATATTTTTAAAAGGACTCCACGCATGCTATATTTCAGAAACTGGCAAAATTTTTTAACTAAAGGCTATACTGATAAAAACTGGTGCTAAATTTGATATGAAAGCAGTTCATTATTAGCTGATTAACATAAAGTTGGTAGCGAAAAAATAAGCATTTAAGGATGAATGATGACAACTCAACAGCACGTTTTGGCTTGTATTGACGGCTCAGCAGTGACAGAGTCTGTTTGTGACTATGCAGCATGGTATGCAAGGCGACTCAATATTTCGGTAGGACTGTTGCATGTCAGCGATGTAGCAGCGTCTATTAGAAGAGACTTGTCTGGGGCGATTGGCATCAATAGCCGTCAATTCTTGCTAGATGAATTGTCTCAGCTTGACGAGCAAAGAGCCAAGGTAGTCAATAGCTATAGTAACGCCTTGGTGCAAGATTCCAAAAGCCATATCAAAAATCAGTTTGATGACGTAGATGTCCATGTTTATCAGCGCCGTGGCAAGCTACTGCCTGCTATTGAGCATTTTACAGCGCATAATCGTGCCATCGTTATGGGACGCCGCGGTGAAGACCATAAACATAGTCGCATCAACATCGGCAGCCAAATCGAGACAGTTGCACGAGCGTCAAGCATACCGGTACTCATTTGCTCAGAGAAATTCAAAGAACCTCACTCATACATGGTAGCCTTTGACGCTAGTAAAACAGCGATTAAAGCCATAACTATGCTGTCAGAGAGCAAATTATTAAAAGGCATGCAAGGTCATATCGTGATGATCGGTAACGATAATGAAACCGCCAAACGAAGCCTTGCTGATGCCCGCGAGCAGATGGCAGCAGCAGGATTTTCAGTAGAGACTCATCAGCTCCAAAAGCTTGACGCGGTCAATGGATTGTTAGCTTTTCAAATGGAGCATGCAATCGATATTATTGTGGTGGGTGCTTATGGCAGCTCAAAATTACAGCATCTGTTTCTTGGCAGCATTACGACAGAGATTATAGCCAGTACGCTGTCACCAGTTATTTTGGTGCGCTAATAGGTAACGAGCGTGATTATATTTTTAATCTGTTCTGTCGGTTTTTATATGTTGAGAAATATTCATTAAAAAAGCAAGGCATCTAATGCCTTGCTTCTTTTATCTAACTAATGATTATGATTGTCATTTCGCTTAGATGTTCAGTCAAATAGGTGTTTAGTCAAAATGGAAACCTGCACCTATGGCTGCACCTACGTTGCCTTGAGTATCTGCAGTACCATTTAGCTTCATGACCCAACGTCCATCGGCGGACAGTTTCGAAAAGCCGATAGCAACGGCACTCTCACCGTTATACGTTGCGATACCACCACCTATCATAGACTTACCGATGATGTAAGCTTGAGGCAATGAAGACATCGCCATGGCTGCTGAGATACCAGCGTTGGCGTCGTCCTCAACCTCGCCAATTCTATAACCCAGCTCATTGATGCTGTTGCCTAGGTTTCTATTGACTGCATCCAATTGACCGAAGTTCACAGCGTCTCTAGGTTGCATGCCGTCCGCAACATTGGTTATCTTAGTGCCAGCAGCATTAATACCGGCTGCTGTCATACTAGGAGCAGTTTCACCATTACCTGCATATATACCGGCTTTAGTGATACTAGGACCACCTGCAATAACGACTCCGTTTGTGCTGACGGTTGTATCACCAGTCGTCACGCTGTCAACATTGATGTTGCCGTTTAAGTCAAACTTAATGCTACTGCCTGCTGATGTCGTGGTGATATTATTGCCACCTTTAAACGTAAGTGGAGCAGAACCTGCTTTTTTGTTGATAACAGGACCACTATCTGCATCGAAGTTGAGTCCAGCGCCCATCTCAGCTATCACAGCTGTCTGTGTATTGATGCTAGATAAAACTTCAAATAACTGTCCACCATTGACGGCATCCTTACTCGCTACCTCAATGAAACCATTAGCGACGTTGGTAATCTTGTTACCACCAGCATCAACACTAGTTTTAGTAAGTTTAGGACCGCCTACGATAGTTAGACCACTGCTATTCATCGTGGCATCACCCGTTTGCACACTATCTACGGCGATATCCCTACTTAAATTAAAGGTAACATTATTACTCTCTGCTGTTTTAGAGACGGTTATATTGTTATCTGTGTTGTTTAAGTCAACTGTATCGCTTGGTTTCACTGTACTTATAGTGCTCTCATTGCTTTGAGCACTGAGGTTCCAGCCTTTGTTGGCATCAGCTGCACTTTGTTTGACTTCGTTTAACTGTCCAACATTCACAGCGTCAGTAGTTGCTTCACCTCGTGCAACATTGGTAATAACATTACCGCCGTTGTTAAGACCAGTGCTTGTTAAGCTGACAGTTTTAGCTGGAACAATATTAGTGATAGTGAAACCTGTACTGTTTAATTTTACTCCACTATTAATGAAACTAACACCGCCATTATCCATCACAGTATTACCAGTAGTAACGGATGTTACATCTAAAGCATCAGCCATCTGAATCTCTAACTGACCGTTGTTTTCTACCGTTCGAATATTTTTTGCAGATGCTGTTTTAAGAGGATTTAAACTGCCTACGATTTTAAGTTGCGTACCAAGATCCTTATGGATGTTGATATTATCATTACCAGCGAAGTTTAGACCTTTAGTTACAATAGTAGAGTTTTGACCATTAAGCTGATCAACATTCACTGCATCAGTACCAGCAGCACCTGCTACAACATTGTGAACCTGGTTACCACCCATGCTGACGTTGGTGCCCAGAGCCACACTGACTTTATCGTCCTCGACAACAAAACGACCAGCATTAACATTAAGGGCTTTGCTGCTAATCGTACCTCTGTTAATAAAGGTTTGATTACTTGGGTCAGAACCCACAGTAACTGTGTCAAGATCCGTTAGGTTCTTAGCCATCAAGACGTTCAGTTTGCCATTGAGGCTGTCAACACGTAGGTTTGCACCCGATGCATCAGCAGCATTCGCCAGCTTACCTTCGATGCTCAACGTTTCGTTCAACTTCTTATTAATGGTAGTGCCAGTGTTACCCGCAAACTTCAGGCCGTCTTCCATCGTGGCAACTTGGATATCGTCGATAACGATACGTGTGATACCATCACCACCATTAACACCTGGTACGCCGTTAATGACACCAATGGTACCTGATACACCAGTAGGACCCGTTAGACCGATTGTGCCGTTCGAACCATTGATAGCAACACCGGATACACCATCTTTACCATTAACGCCGATAAAGCCGTCTTTGCCATCGATACCTGAAGTACCAACATTAATGTCATCACTCAATGCAACAATAAGGTCATTACCTACATTGGTAACGCTAATATTCTTATTGTCACCGTTGATAGTGACTACATCGTCTGGTTTAACATTGCTCTTTGCACCATCACCAGAGTCGGTCCGTATGAACCATCCTTTGTTGGCCGTGTCGTTGACTTCTTCAATGGACTGATTGGTTGCATACAACTGGCTACCATTGATAGCATCAGTGCTGTTCTCGTTGACAGCACCTGCAGCGACATTGATAATCTGACGTTCCCCGTTAACGAAACCAACGCTCACCACACCTTTGGCAGCAGAACCTTGACCTGCATAAGTGTAATATCTTGTATTAATAATAACCCCAGTCTCAGTCGTAGCAGCACGATCAGTAGATAAGTTACCTAACACAACACTGTTGTTTTGCGTTGTCGAAACATTATTACCGAGAACAAACGAATTATCATTTTCAACAGTATTATCATTACCAACTGAATAGCTACTGTTGCCAGAAACACTGTCAATGTCATCTGGTGGAAGCTGACTACCAAAGGCTCCAGATCGTGTACCACTGACCTTATTGCGGACACCCACAGCGATTGAGTTAGCGCCGTTCACTGTATTTCCTTTACCTATCGCTATTGACTCTTTACCACCTACTATACTTCGATCACCTAGAGCAACAGAACTGAGGCCATTTGCTTCTGAAACAAAGCCCATAGCCGTTGACCATTGTTTAGTTGCTTTAGAACCAACACCAACTGCGGTGCTTTGTATTCCAGTAGCGCGCGTACGTGAACCGATAGCAGTACCTGTAAGAGTAGTAGCTTGCGCACCTTCACCTATAGCCACTGAACGCTCACCTAAGGCTTTTGCATTTACGCCAATCGCTGTTGCATTTTTATTAGTAGCTTCAGCATTAAAGCCAACAGCTGATGCATTTTCACCTACAGCTTCAGAGAAACCACCTAAAGCCATGGCACCAGCACCGTCTGCTTTAGAGCGACGACCTAGCGCTACACTATCTTCGCCTCTAGCGTTTGCAGTAGGACCAACAGCTGTGGCACCTAAACCTTCCGCACTACTCCTGACACCTAGAGCAACTGATTCGCCACTTTTAGCTTTAGCTTCAAAACCTGATGCCAAACTGCTACGGGCTGTTGCTTCTGCACCTGCACCAAAGGCACTAGCCTGAATACCAATAGCCTTAGCATTCTCTCCAACAGCAGTTGAGCGGTCACCATTTGCTATAGCATTAGAGCCAACAGCAAGAGCATCAGTACCTGTTACTGACGTGGTGTATGGTTTTGCATTGCTAGAGCGGATAGGGAAATCAATGCCAGCAACGATAGTATCTAACGCTCTTAGCTGAGATACATTGACCGCATCACTATCATCTCTACCAGCTGCGACATTAACTATCTGACGGTTGCCGTCAACATTATTGCCTACAGAGACAGCACCAAGTACAGTACTTCTAGTAGATTCAATAGCTAATCCACTTGCTGATGTTGGGACAAACACTGTACCTAAGCCAGTAGCAGTACGGTTAGCTACTGATTTAAATCCTAAAGCCACGCCATTATCAACATTAACTATAGAGCCATTACCTATAGCAGTTCCTTTAATAACAGTAGGAGTAGCAGACATTATGGTGCCTCCTGCATCAGCGTTATCACCGTATGCTGCACCACCATTCCCTGCACGTGATCCTACACCAATAGCTTGTGACCCTGTAGCTAGCGAATTTTTCCCAATCGCAATAGCATTTTCACCACTAGCCTCAGCTCTATCACCGACAGCAATAGTACCTGTTGCTGAGGCGATAGATTGAACACCAATACCAATAGCATTAATTCCAGCAGAGACAGACCCACGTCCAAGCGCCATGCTACTACTGCCTTGAGCTAAAGAGTTGTTACCTACTGATATACTAGAATTACCCGTGCTTGCTTTGCCAGCAGAATTTCCTATCGCTATTGCATAGCTGGCATTAACGTCAGCACCAGCTTCATTACCGATCGCAACATTTCTCATTCCAATGACATTTTTACCAGCTTCAGTGCCCAATGCTACATTACGGTCACCTCTGACATTTGCACCAGCAAAATTACCAATCGCTGTGTTATAGTCGCCAGTGACAATAACGCCTGTATTCGGACCCATAGCAATGTTAGCGCTGCCTCGCACATTATTGCCTGAAAACGACCCGATAGCCGTATTTGCATTACCATCAACAACACGACCTGATCGCTCACCCAATGCCGAGTTGTAATTACCTGCTATGTCTCTACCAGCATCAGCGCCTATTGCAACGTTTTGTCCTGTAATAACAGGAAAGGGATTTATAGCAGATGTAGTTATAGATGTTATATTTGAGCCTGCACCTCTACCTATACCTACGTTACCCGATGATAGTACATTCTGACCTGATGCATTACCTACAGATACGCCTTCTCGAGTACCAACAGTTGAACCAGTTCCAGAACCTGTACCGATGGTGACCGTAGTCTGTCCAACTGCAGAAGCATTCTTACCAACTGCAATTGCGTCTACACCTTGAGCACCTAGATTATCTTCATTCGTTCCACCTGTTGATTTGACACTGAAATACTTTATCCTATTGGCTGAAACCACCCTATTAACATCACCAATATTTGCAGCATTGGTTTCAACTGCGCCCCCACTAAAAACGTTCGTGATTTGATTACCACCGTTGTTAAGACCGGTGCTTGTTAAAGTGACTGTTTTAGTTGGATCGATATTAGTGATCTTGATACCCGAGTTATCCACTAAGGTATTACCCATGGTGACACTACCAGCATTGGTTAAGTTCAGAGCATTATTCAAGGCGATTTTAATTTTTCCACCTTCTTCTAAGGTCGTAATATTACTGTTAGAGCCAACTACTTCAATAACTTCGCCTAGATCCTTTCTAACCTCTCCGCCATCTGCAGCTTTCAAACCAAACTGTAGTGGTATACCTGGAATACTTCCAGGACCATGTCCATTATTAGTGCCTGAATGAAAGTGAAGACCAAGCCCTCCATGCTCATGACTATAGTCACCGTCTGTATGATTTTCAAGTCCTTGATTAGCACTCGCTTGTATACAAAAACCAGCTGCCATTAGACCCAGCCCGATAGCCGTGAGTTTGAAAGCACTGGTAGATGAAAGATTGTCTGTCGTGTTGATGGTAGCGTTTGCACTCACGCTAGATTTGGAAGATTTGCCACGTGCCTTTGCGTATTCACCAACTGCAGTGAAACAGTTTAAGGCTTCATTCCATATTACCTTATAGATGCGGTTCATGATGTATACTCCCTTATAGATTTGTCTGATTTAAAAAATCGAAGTTAAAATCCATTTTGTAGAGAGTTGATGTAACAAAAGAAAACAGTTATGAGGCAATAGGATTAGAAGTTAGGGTTAAAAAATTACTTAGATGATTATTTGAGACATAAAGCGTCTTATTTTGTAAATCATTATAACTCTCTGTATATTATTATTAACGAATATACAGAGAGTCTCAATACCACACATCGGTAATTTACTACCGTCCATCAGTTATATTCTTATTAGTGAATATATGTTGATGAAATACGTTCTCATTTGAGGTTGTTTCTATTTAATAGGTAATATTACTTTTATTACAAGCCCTAATATGCCATCTTGGCGATTATGGACAGTGATCTGACCTCTATGTGCCATCACTACGGCATGAACGATTGCCAACCCCAGTCCATAACCGCCCGTTTCGCGATGGCGCGCCGTATCAAGCCTAACAAAAGCCTGAAAAATACGCTCCAGATCCTTTTCTGCAACACCGCCGCCCTCGTCAGTGATGCTTATTTCAATAGCTGCTGTTTTATTATTCATCTTCACTGCTTGTATCTCAGCCATCACTGCCGAATCAAAAGCAGTGTGCATAAAGGCATTACGGATGATGTTTTCAAGGGCACTATGCAACTGTTCTTGATTGCCCATTACTGTGCAAGAATCTGGCAATAAAGACGGATTCGCATGCCATTGCCAATATATATTTTTATGCTGAAACTCAAAACAGACATCTTGACCAATCTCATTAATAATTTCACAGATGTCTACTGCCTCATTTTCTAGAGTGTCGATGGTGTATTGCTGCATTTGCAACGATTGAATACGGATAATTTGCTCAATCAGCTCATTCATCCGCGTTGACTCTTTATCGATACGGTCAAGATAACGACTCGCATTGGGCGCAAAATCTCGTGTCAGCTCAGTCGCTACATCGAGACGGGCCAGCGGCGAGCGCAGCTCATGCGAGATATCACTTAACATCTGCTTGCGTGCCAGCTCACTGTCAGCGAGCCGCGTTGATAGTAAAGCGACATCTTTTGCTAATAACCCCAATTCGTCAGAACCCAGACTTGATAACTGCGGATTGACTTCATAGTTGCCATCTATCATCCGGTGTACGGTATCCTGCACACGCCCAATACGCCGAGTCAACGTACGACTGAGCCAAAAGCACACCAACACGCTAAAGAGTATAATCAACAAAAGCCGCAGCATAAAATTGCCCCGCTGTAGCTCTAACACATCTTTAAATAACAGGTGTGGACGCAGCTGTACGATAACGCTGTCATTATTTGGCATAACCACCGTAACCTCAGCCATCTCAGGTCGGCTATCAATGTCAGCAATGGCTTTATGAGGCGGTACCGGTTTTAAAATATCATCAAGGCTAAAAGGTTTATCATTTGGGCGCTCGCTTTTGACGCCATCCTTATCAAAGGAATACACCCTATAAGGGTTCTTATCGACACGCTCTTTATCACTAAGTTCACTGTAATCAGATGCTTTATTGTCAACACTGCTACTCACAGAATTTTGAGGATTAGACAACACAGATGATTGCTCACCTTTTATCTGCAAGTCTATTGCTTTTATACTTGCCACGTCACGTGCTTGACGCCGCTTGACTCGATTTTCTCGAAACCGATATCTTGGAAATATAATAGCGCCCTGCTCATCGTATATCCTGATTTGGCTCATGAGTCTTCGATCTTCATTATAAATCTGCTTTACAGCAGATAAATCACCCGCCTTCAAGGATATGACCAGCCGCTCACGCTGAATAAGCAGCTTATCAATTTGAGAATCCATACGAGTAGCAAGCTCTCGCTCATTAAGCCAGCGCTCTACTGCTATAGACAAGATAGAAGTGATCAGAATCATAGATAGCAAACTCAAAAACAGTCGCCAAAATAGCGACACAGGTATGCTCAGCTTCGGTTTGTTTATCGTTGTAGGATTTTGGGCAGCTTCTGTCATTAGAGTACCAACTGATAGCCTTTACCACGAATTGCCTTGATTGGCTCGTCATGGAAAGGTTGAAGTTTTTTACGCAGGCGCGAGACATGGACATCAAGGCTACGGTCAAAAGGCTGTAATTCTCGCTGCAAGACATGCTGTGATAGCCACGATTTACTGACTACCTCGCCTTTTTGTCGTAATAAAGCCAGCAATAAATCAAACTCTGTACCTGTTAATTGCAGCTCAACGCCATCTATCTGGCAAAGCCTTTGCTGTTGGTCAAGATATAAGCGACTACTCGGCAGCGGTAATTGCTCGGTAAAACTGACCGCAATACTGGTGCGCTTAATCACCGCATTGATGCGTGCCAGCAGCTCACGCGGATTACAAGGCTTGGTAATATAGTCATCAGCGCCAAGCTCAAGCCCGATGATACGGTCTATCTCTTCCCCTTTTGCGGTAAGCATAATGACAGGGATATCACTAATAGCAGGCAGCTGACGTAACACACTGAGCCCGTCTATTTTTGGCATCATGATATCGAGCACCAACAAATCATAAGGCGAATTATCTTGCATCGTCGTTTTTAGGCGCTCTATGACCGCTTCGCCATCATGCACGCAGTCACAACGAACACCGTGATTATGCAGATACTCTTGCAGTAATTGAGTCAACTCTTCGTCATCGTCACCCAATAAAATATTTGACATCGTTATCACCTTATTATTGTACCTCTCAATCATTTTATGGCTCATATTATCAAGCAAGCGCTACCTATGCGCTATAAACGTTACCTTTCTTAATGTTTCATAAATGTTCGTAACCTCTGGCTGTCGTATGATAGCGGTTATCAAAAACAAGTTGATGCTAATTTACAATGTCGAGCAATGATTAATATTAGTGATTTATAGTAGTGATCCATAGTGACTATCCGGGACGCTCGATCAAGACTAGAATTATCAGATATACCCTCACTTTTACAAAAATTAAGGTAACTCTTATGCAAATGATGCAAATGATGCAAATGAAAAAATTATTGATGGGTTCAGTATTAGCAATGTCCAGTGTGTTGACCGTGACTGCATGCAGCAGTGTCAATGCCGCTACTGAGGTGACGCCAACCACGAGCAAAATGCAGCATAAAGGCATGAAAGACGGCATGAGAGGTCCAATGGCACAGCTAAATCTAACAGCGACGCAGCAGGCACAAATCAAAGCCATCATGCAAGAAAAACAGGGCGATCGCAAAAATGACCGTGCAAAACATCAAGCAGAACGTATGCAAATGCAGCAGCAGATGCAGGCATTGACGAACGCTAATACCTTGGATAACGCTGCCATCAATCGTCTTGCAGACCAGCAAGCAGCTAAAAGCAAGCAGCGCTTTATTGAACGCGTTCAAACCCAACATGCCATTTCGCAAGTACTCACAGCTGAGCAGCGTGCAAAAATGGCACAGTTAAAATCAGAAAGAACAACCAAAGGTCATCATGGTTCAAAACAGCGTAAGATGCATAACCAAGCGCAGTAAGATATAAGCTATACAATTAAAAAGCATTAGTTAGATAAAGTAAGAACATTTAAAGAAGCGTATCGGCTTACCGATGCGCTTCTTTTCCTCTGTATTTTACATTTCCTAAATTCAATTGCCTCATAACCGTTTTCTTATCTGAAAACGAAAGATTTCAAAGTCCTTTCTACTACTAGCAATATTCGTTACTATTTAACCTTATCAGTTAATCTTATTGATTAATCCTGTATTTTTAGCCCAATTTCTTTCATCCTCGTAAAAAGGACTTTGCGATGTCAGCTCCATATTCTTATTCTCATCAGACACAAGCGCCCACTTATAAGACTTTAAAATCTGCAACGTTAATTATTGGCAGCACGCTATTACTCTCTGTATCTGCCCATGCGGTAGACACAAATACTGCTGTCACCCCAAAAACCATCAATCCAACCTCGATTAATACCAGTGCGATTAATCTAACGGTTATGAAAGAAAATCCCACGGTATTGTCTGAGACGCAGCGCGTGACACGAGCGAAAAGTAACATGCTCACGCCTAAGGCCACGCAAGCCAAAACCGATCAAGCCATCTATTCTGTGGACGCTATCCACCATCCTGTTTGGGCAAAAAACGGCATGGTTGCTACCCAAGAAGCACTGGCTTCTGATATCGGCTTAAAGATTTTGAAAGATGGTGGCAATGCCGTTGATGCTGCTGTAGCTGTTGGCTTTGCGTTAGCTGTGACATTACCGCGAGCCGGTAATATCGGCGGTGGCGGATTTATGATGGTATATGACGCCAAACAAGGTAAAACAGTCGCACTCGATTATCGTGAAAAAGCCCCTAGTAGCGCCTCGCGTGATATGTATCTCGATAAGGAGGGCAATGCCGTCAGTGATTTATCTCGTTATCATGGCTTAGCAGTTGGTGTGCCGGGTACGGTCGCAGGCTTACTCAAAGCGTTAGAGGATCATGGCACCATGAGCCGCGGGCAAGTGCTGGCACCAGCGATTGCGCTGGCTGAAAACGGTATCGAAGTCACTGCTGGATTATCAGAGTCCCTAGAAGCGTTAAGCGATCGCTTACAAAAATGGCCAAGTACCAAAAAGATATTCTTTAAAGCCGATGGCAGCACTTATCAACCGGGTGAGCGTTTAAAACAGCCGGAGCTGGCAAAGTCCCTTAAACTGATTGCGGCAAAAGGTAGTGATGGTTTTTATAAAGGAGAAACCGCCCGTAAATTGGTTAAAGCGGTCAATGAAGCAGGCGGTAAAATGAGCTTGCAGGACTTGGCAAATTATCAAGCTATTGCCCGTACGCCGGTCAAAGGCGATTATCGTGGTTATGAGATTGTCTCAATGCCACCACCGTCTTCTGGTGGTATTCATATCGTGCAGATTTTAAATATCTTAGAAGGTTATCCGCTAAAAGACTATGGTCAAAACAGCGCGCAAACCATTCATTTAATGGCTGAGGCAATGCAGCTTGCTTATGCCGATCGTTCTGAGTATTTGGGTGATTCGGATTTTATCGACGTGCCTGCCAGTGGTTTAACTGCCCAGCCTTATGCTGATAAGCTGCGCGCTTTAATCAACCCAAATAAAGCCACGCCAGCAGCAACCATTAAAGCAAATAACCCTTTACCGTACGAGAGTGATCAAACCACGCATTTTTCTATTGTCGATAAAGATGGCAATGCAGTAGCCAATACGTATACGCTGAACTTTTCTTATGGGACGGGGCTTATTGCTGAAGGTACGGGGATACTGCTCAATAACGAGATGGATGATTTTTCTGCTAAGCCCGGTGTGCCAAATGGTTACGGCTTAATCGGCGGCGACGCCAATGCGGTTGAAGCCAATAAACGCCCGTTATCTTCTATGAGTCCAACAATCGTATTTAAAGACAGCAAACCTTATATCGTCACAGGCAGTCCGGGTGGTAGCCGCATTATTACTACCGTCACGCAGGTGATCTCAAATGTCATTGACCATGATATGAATATCGCTGAAGCGACGCATGCGCCACGTATTCATGACCAATGGCTACCGGATGAGATTCGTATCGAAAAAGCACTAAATATCGATACTATTAAGAAACTGGAGTCCATGGGACATAAGGTCAGTCAGCAGTCAGCTATGGGATCAACACAGTCTATTATGGTTACTCCAAATGGCATATATGGCTCTTCGGATCCACGTATTGTCGATGCTGCGGTGGTTGGATATTAATTTAATTTTTTATGATAAATGCGTTTGGCGAAATTGGCTGGGCGACAAGCCTGTAAACTGTTTGAACTGGCGGCTAAAGGCGCTATGATCACTATAGCCGCAGTTCAATGATATTTGAGTGACTGACATCTCAGGCATGGCTAATAGCTTAACCGCATATTCTAGTCTCAGCTTTTGAACAAACTGTAAGGGCGACATATTTAGCACTGCTTTAAAGGTACGCTCCAACTGCGATAAGCTCAAATGTGCCAGCTCTGCCAATTCTACTATATTGATTTTCTGATCCAGATTACCGCGTACGAACTGTGCTACGTCAGCCAGTCGCGCGTGCTTACGTAAAATGCGTTCGTTATCTTCATCAATATCGACGGATATCCCAACCATTGCGACTACTTGTTGACTGCTATTATAGATAGGCAGTTTATTAGTAATACACCAACCTAACTGACCAGATGCATAACTGTGTAGCTCTAAATTATCAACGATTGACTTCCCATCTCGCAACACTTTCATATCCTGCAAGATATAATCCTTACTCTGCTGATGAGAAAACACCTGCTCAGTGGTAAATCCCACAATGTCACTATGCTGACTTAACTTACAACGCTTTAACAATGTTTTGTTTGCCAGCTGATAGCGTGCCTGCTCATCTTTCACAAAAAACACCACATTCTTTAAAGTATCAAGTAGAGGTAGTAATAATGAGACATTACCAATAAATGCCTCACTACTTTCTGAATAATAAGTAGCCATGCTCTGCCGCAACGAAGCAGTAAAGCCGACAAGCCCCGTCTCTTCTATTACATCCATCATTTTACGTCATCCCTGTCATCTCAATCCCAGTCATTCACAAGTAATAATATTTGCTTATCTCTCGCTAAAGGCAGTAAGTCTCTGTCAAAACACTACTTAATCGCAAGCTATCTCACGATGGATTTTTCTCATTAAACACCATCATTACAACCTCTAGTGTACACCGAGCCACTATGCAGGAATGCGCATTTTTTCATCAAAAAACAGCAAGACGCTGTATCTAAAAAGGTTCATTCTATATACAGACCGCGTTAACAAGATAGTGCTGACAAGGTCTAGCAAACAACAATGGAATATTACTTTTTCACGGATGAATTAGGGCGTCGGTCATGTCTTCTATATTATTTAATTTTAAAATTATTGACTCGCATACGGGCGGTGAGCCCACTCGTATGGTCTATGACGGCTTTCCTGAACTTGTAGGCGACACTCTTCAAGATAAACTGCAATACTTCAAAAAAAAATTCGATCATCTGCGCCAAAGTATCATCCTAGAGCCACGCGGCAATGATGTTCTTGTCGGTGCGTTACTCTTCCCTGCTACCAATCCTAAAGCCACAGCGGGCGTTATTTTCTTTAACAATGCTGGTTATTTGGGCATGTGCGGACATGGCACGATTGGCGTTATCGCCTCGTTGGCTTATCAACGAAAGATATCGGCAGGCGTGCACTGGCTAGAGACTCCTGTCGGTCTGGTTAAAGCAACCTTACATGATGATGGCAGCTGTAGTGTACAAAACGTCCCCTCTTACCGTTATAAAAAGCAAGTTGACGTTCACGTTTCTGAATTAGGGGTTATCCGTGGCGACATCGCTTGGGGTGGCAATTGGTTTTTTTTAGTCAGTGAGCATGGACAAGACATTCAAGCAAATAATGTCGAAAAATTGACTCAAGTAACCATGCAAATTAAGCAAGCATTGGTCGCTGCTAATATCACTGGCGAAAACGGCGGCGAGATTGACCACATCGAGTTGTTTGCCGATAGCGATGATGACCAAGTCGATAGTAAAAACTTCGTTTTGTGTCCAGGTTCAGCTTACGATCGCTCTCCTTGTGGTACGGGCACCAGTGCCAAACTTGCCTGCTTAGCGGCTGATAACCGTCTAGCACCTGAACAACTCTGGCAGCAACAAGGCATAGTCGGCAGCGTATTTACTGGCAGCTACCAACATGCCACTGATCTCAACAATACAGAATCTACAACCTACCCTGAGCACACGATCATCCCAAGGATTCGTGGTCATGCTTATGTTTGTGCCGAGACCACACTCATTGTGCAAGAAAACGATCCCTTTAAATGGGGCATCCCGCCTTAATGAGGTCATAGCATTGTTTATGAAATGACTTGATTTATTAAGTGGCCTAATTTATGAAATGACATATGTATTGATAAACGCGTAAACACTATCAAGAGTGCTTAATCGACAGAACGTAAACGAGAAAAATTATGACTACCTCAAACGTCGACTTACATATCATTGGTGGCGGCATTATCGGCCTAGCGGCTGCGGTGACGTTGCAAGCGCGAGGCGTAAAGGTCGCACTGGTGGACGCCAATGAAGTGGGTCAAGGCGCATCATTAGGTAACGCCGGTCATATCGCTACCGAGCAAGTATTCCCCATTGCTGATGCCAGCATGCTCCGTCATGTACCCGCCATGTTGTTGAATCCGACTGGACCGCTGCGTATAGACTGGCGCTATCTGCCACGCTTGATGCCTTGGGCAATGCAATTGCTCATGAATATGCGCCCTGAGCCATTTGAGCGGATTCATCAAGCGTTGTTAAGCTTAAATAAAAACAGCCTGCAAGCATGGCAGGGTTTTGCTGATCAGTGGCAACTGGGTGATTGGATACAAGTAAAGGGGTCGTTATTAACGGTTGAAGAGCCTAGTAGTCTTGAGCTATTAACAGCACACGGTAAACGTCTCAATGACATTGATGTGAGCAATGAGCTGCTGAGCAAAGAGGATTTATTAGAGCGTGAGCCTGCCTTACAAGATAACCAATTAGCGGCGTTATTTTTCCCAAATACAGGACATATCACTAATTTAAAAGCCGTTATCAATCAGCTTCACGATACCTTTAGACAATTGGGCGGTCATGTCATTGAACATTGCCGCGTCCTTGCTGCGACTAGTGATGCAGATGGTATTCATCTAACCACCAGTCAAGGTGATATGACCGTGTCCAAAGTGCTGCTAGCAGCAGGCGCCCACTCTAAAGCCTTGGCCAAGCAACTAACTGGAGTCAACATCCCTTTAGATACTGAACGCGGTTATCACTTGATGCTACCGCGTGAAAGCGCGCGCTTACAGATTCCTGTATCGAGTTTGGATCGGCGCTTTGTCATGACCCCGATGCAAGAAGGCCTACGTTTGGCCGGTACGGTGGAGTACGCAGGACTTGATGCGCCTGCCAATATGCAGCGTGCACATATGCTATTAAAACATGCGCAGCCTATGTTAAAAGCTCCGTTAAATGCTAGCGATAGTGTGTCATGGATGGGTTTTCGTCCATCGACCGCAGACTCCTTACCAGTCATCGACAAAATAGAGCGCGTATTTTTAAGCTTTGGTCATCAGCATTTAGGTTTAACGCAAGCTGTCGTTAGTGCGCAAATGATTGCCAAATACTACTTTGATGAAGACCATACGATCGATCCAAAACCGTATCAACTTGCCCGCTTTAAATAAGCTATTTATTAAACGTTTATGAACCAAGTAAAAATCAACCGATTCAGCATTGAATCATTACCCGTTAAACCACCATCAATATCAACACCAATAAGGATAGTCTCATGAACATAAATGGAATTTTAGTCCCAATCGTTACTCCTTTCGACAATAACGGTAACGTTGATGCGCAAAAACTAGCGACACTGGTCGAAGCTTTTATCGACAAAGGCGTAGCCGGTATCGTCGCTTGCGGTACCACAGGGGAATACTATACCTTTTCGGCAGCAGAGCGCGAGCTGGTATTGACCACTATCGCTGAAGCCGCAAAAGATAAAGGCGCTGAGAATAAAGTCACTCTGATTGCAGGTATCAACAGCTTATCGACTGACCACTCTATTGAACTTGCTGCACAAGCCAAAGCCTTAGGTTATGACGGCCTTATGCTATCTGCACCTCCTTATAGCCTACCTGAACAAGATGGTGTCATCGCTCACTTCGAAAAAGTCGCGGATGCCAGTGAGCTGCCGATTATTATGTACAACTTCCCTGATCGTGTCGGCGTTGCTATTGAATTTGATACCGTTGCTCATCTAGCTAAACACTCCAATATCGTCGGCGTAAAAGAAAGTAGCGGCGACTTTAGTCATGCGCTACGCATGCTGCAAGCTAATTTTGATGACTTTGAGGTGGTCTGTGGTTGTGATGATCAGCCCGTTGATTTCTTCTTTTGGGGTGCAAAAAGCTGGATCGCAGGCGCAGCGAACGTCTTCCCAGCAGAACAAGTTTCATTATTTAATGCCACTCAGCAAGGGGACTGGGATAAAGCCAAGCAAATCATGAGTGAGATTTATCCTGCTATTCATTCTATGGAATCTGGCAACTACAACCAAAAAGCCAAAGCGGGCTGCTTAAAAGGCAGTATGGATGTTGGCTCAGTTCGTGTGCCATTAACTGACATGCCAGAAGATGAAAAAGCAGCGTTTTTAGCCTTACTATCTAAATAGCACTCAGCTCAGCTTAGTAGAAATAATGTCAAGGATAACCCACGCTAAATTTGATGCCGTATTCAAATCTCGAATCGATGGCATCAAATTTAGCAGACAAGGATTAGAAAAATGAGCACTAAAGAACAAGCCACTAAAGAGCAAGTATTTGAGAAAGCAAAACAGCAGCAATTATGGGCGGGTCACTTAATAGCAGCAGATGGCTTATCAGAAGCTACTTTGGACAATTACACGCCGATTGATAACAGTATTATCGGTCAGATTGCTTCAGGTACTAGCGATGATGTCGGTACTGCCGTGCAAGTCGCTCGCGATGCTTTTGAAAACGGTGAATGGCGTCGTCTGGCTCCTGCTGAGCGCAAGGCTATTATGCAGCGCTGGTGTGCACTCATGCATGAGCACGTCGAGGAGCTGGCAGCATTAGATTGTGTGGATGCGGGCAAGCCGATTACCGAATGCTTAAACACTGACATGCCAGCGACTATTGAAACTTTTGAATGGTATGCCGAGGCCGCTGATAAGGTATTTGGCAAAGTCGCGCCGACAGGTAGCGCAGCTTTAGGACTTATCGTGCAAGAGCCCATTGGTGTCGTTGGTGCGGTATTACCTTGGAACTTCCCAGCCCAAATGTACGCTTGGAAAGTCGCCCCTGCTCTCATTATGGGCAACTCCGTTATTGTTAAACCTGCTGAGCTGACCTCTCTATCGGCTTATCGTTTAACCGAGCTTGCCTATGAAGCTGGCGTGCCCAGAGAAGCGCTGCAAATGGTCTGTGGCCTTGGTGAAAATGTCGGTGCCGCACTTGGGCAGCATATGGATGTCGATATGGTTTCGTTCACTGGCTCGACTGAGGTCGGACGTTTGTTCTTACAGTATTCGGCACAAAGCAATCTAAAAGAAATCGTCTTAGAATGCGGCGGTAAAAGCCCACAAATCGTCTTTGATGATGCCGTACTCGATGATGCTGCCATTAACGACATCTTATCAGCCGCATTTTGGAATATGAGTGAAAATTGTAGTTGCGGCTCGCGCTTGTTAGTCCACAGCAGTCAAAAACAAGCGCTGCTTGAGCAGCTAAAAAATGGCTTAAAAGATTGGAAGGTCGGCTCACCTTACAACCCTGATACTGCCATTGGCCCTATGATTGAAAAAGCACATTTCGATAAGGTTTGTCATTACTTACAGACTGCAAAAGAGGAAGGCGCAACGATCGTTGCAGGTGGCAACATTCGTGAAGATTTAGGCAGTGGCTGGTATATCGAGCCGACGATATTTGACGATGTCAGCGCTGACATGACTTTGTTTAAAGAAGAAGTCTTTGGCCCTTTGCTGGCGGTGACAAGCTTTGAGACTGAAGAAGAAGCCATCAAATTAGCCAATGAGAGCAACTATGGGCTCGCCGCTTCTTTTTACACCCAGAACATCAAGCGCGCTTATCGTGTGGCATCGTCCATTAAAGCGGGTACGGTTTCCATCAATGGTTTTTCAGAAGGTGATATAACGACACCGTTTGGCGGTTATAAGCAATCAGGGTTTGGCGGTCGTGACAATGGTTTAGAAGCCTTAGCACAATACGCACAGACCAAAACCATTTGGCTGGTTAATTAACAAACGTATTCAGTCAGTACAGTCATCAATTAAAACAACAGCTTAAATGATTTAAGCCTTTAGTCACATACTTACAGGGAAGTAAGGCCATGGAAGCGATTATTAATACCATCGTCGGCTATATATGGAGCGATGCGTTAGTTTATTTGGCACTCGGTGTCGGCATTTATTTTACCGTGATGACCCGCGGTGTACAGTTTCGCTATCTTAAAGAGATGGTTAGGCTGTTGTTTGACAAGCAAACCTCAACCCAAGGTATTAGCTCATTCCAAGCCTTTAGTATGGCCTTATCAGGCCGAATCGGCGTCGGTAACATTGCAGGGGTTGCCACCGCTATCGCAGCTGGTGGACCTGGCGCAGTATTTTGGATGATAGTCATGGGTCTGCTTGGCGGTGCCAGTGCCTTTATCGAATCAACACTTGCACAGGTATATAAGCATACCGTTGATGACCAGTATCGTGGCGGCTCACCCTTTTATATCGAGCGTGGCCTAAAGATGAAACCCTTTGCTATTTTAGTAGCTACGGTGACTTGTCTTTCTTATGGTGTTTTGGTGCCTGGCGTACAGGCCAACACCATCGCTGATTCTTTTAATACCGCTTTTAACATCCCACCTGTTGCAACTGGTTTCATTATCGTTGCGCTGTTAGGATTTATCATATTTGGTGGCATAAAACGTATTGCAAGCTTCGCTGGCAAGGTCGTGCCTATTATGGCGATCGGCTATGTTTTGATGATGATCATCGTCTTAGTGTTTAACGCCTCAAACCTACCAGCCATGTTCGCCTTGATTTTCAAAAGCGCGTTTGGTATGGATGCTGTATTTGGCGGTATCGTTGGTCTAGCCATATCTTGGGGTGTCCGCCGTGCGGTATTCTCTAACGTTGCTGGTGCAGGCGAAGCAACTTTCAGCTCAGCAGCTGCAGAAGTATCTCATCCTGCCAAGCAAGGCTTAGTACAGAGTTTTTCTATCTATATCGATACGGTTGTTGTCTGTACCGCTACTGCACTTATGATCTTATCTACTGGTATGTATAACGTCATTCCAGCAGAAGGCTTGGTACTAGTCGAAAACATGCCAGGCATTGAAGCTGGAACCGCATTTACCCAAGCAGCTGTATCGACAGTGTTTAGCCAATATGGAAGTGGCTTTGTCGCTATCGCCATCTTCTTGTTTGCCTTTACCTGCTTGATTGCTTATTACTATATTGCTGAGACCACGCTAGTATACTTAGACAATAAATTGCGCTACCCTGTTTTAAAACCATTATTAAAAATAATATTCTTAATAGTTTGCTTTACCGGTAGCATGCAGTCTGTTGGCGTGATGTGGGCGCTAGGTGATATTGGTTTTGGCAGCATGTGTTACCTTAACTTCATCGCTATCGTATTACTCAGTAAAACGGCGCTAAAAGTGTTAAAAGACTATGATGAGCAAATGAAGCTGGGACTTGACCCTGTCTTTGACCCTAGAAAAGCAGGCGTTGAAAATGCAGACTTTTGGATAGAATATAATGATAGACATCATAAGCGTTAAATTCTAGCTAAATAATCGTAATTTTTCCCCATATAAGCCTCCTATATCATAATGATGTAGAAGGCTTTTTTCTATTATTAGGCCCATTATCAATAACATACTATGCTATTTGATAACTCCGAATGAGTGGCTGTATGTACCAAACAATGCTATTATTAGCAGCTGAGATAAAGCTTATATAGCACAGTTATCGGCATACTAATTTATTAATAATTTAATACAAGATATTGATATAATAAGTTTTATATAATAAATCACTAGCGGTCTTTCTTAATTTATCTCTGACACTAACTCGTACCATTTCCTTTTGTTTGCATCCGTAAGAGTCTTCTATGGCATTTGTACACCTTGGCATCCACAGCGAATATTCTATTACCGATTCTATCGTCCGTATCAAGCCGTTGGTTAAAGCGGCGGCGGCAGACAATCAAAGCGCCCTTGCCTTGACGGATCTATCCAACCTGTATGCAACGGTGAAATTCTATCGTGCCTGCTTAGGTGCAGGTATCAAGCCCATTATCGGCAGCGAAGTCATCATGGAGAATGAAGACACGCGCTTAACTTTATTGGCGATGAACAACGAAGGCTATCAAAACATCACTCGTATCGTATCGCTTGGCTTCACCGAAGGACGTGCTGATCCTGTTAATCACGGTACTCCTGTTATTAAACGCAGCCATATTTTAGCGCATGCGGCAGGTGTCATTGTCTTATTCACTGAAAAGTCAGACGTTGGGCAAGCATTGATTGGCTCCATGCCAGAAAAAGCCGATGAGCTACTGACAGAATGGCAAGCGCAGTTTGCTGATCGCTTATATTTTGCGATTAAACGCACCAATCGTACTGGCGAAGATGCCTTTATTAAAGCTGCTATTCATTCAGGTGCTAAGCACAACATCCCCATCATTGCCCATAATGACGTGCGCTTCTTAAAGCAAGATGATTTTGATGCTCATGAAGCGCGAGTTTGTATTGCTGGCTCTTATGTACTTGCCGACCAAAATCGCCCACAGACTTATTCAGATGAGCAGTACCTCAAGACCCAAGCGCAGATGGAACAGCTATTTGCTGATATTCCGCAGGTGATTGATAATACCTTGCGCTTAGCAACTCGCTGTAATGTGACCTTGACGCTGGGTATTAATGTCCTACCAGAGTTTCCAGTACCTGAGGGCGAGACCACTGAATCTTTCTTTCGCTTAGAATCGCAGCGTGGGCTTGACAATCGTTTAGACAAGCTCTTTCCAGTTGACGCGCGCAGTGATAATTGGAGTGATATCCGCCAAAGATACGATGACCGCTTAGAGTATGAGCTCAAGGTTATCTTATCAATGGGATTCCCCGGTTATTTCCTGATCGTGATGGACTTTATCCGCTGGGCAAAAGCCAATGGCGTACCAGTCGGTCCCGGTCGTGGTTCTGGTGCAGGCTCTCTCGTGGCTTATGCGCTCAATATTACCGACCTCGACCCTATTCATTACGATCTACTATTTGAGCGCTTCTTAAATCCTGAACGTGTCTCAATGCCCGATTTCGATATTGACTTTTGTATTGAAGGTCGTGATCGCGTCATTGATTATGTGGCGCAAACTTATGGGCGTGAAGCGGTGTCGCAGATTATTACCTTTGGTACCATGGCAGCAAAAGCAGTGGTACGAGATGTGGCGCGGGTACAAAGCAAATCATACTTTCTTGCCAGTAAAATGTCGAAACTTATCCCAAAAACTCCCGGTATCACGCTCAGTCAGGCGCTTGAGCAAGAGCCGCAACTTAAAGACTTAATCTCCAATCCTGATAATATGGATTATGAAGATGCTATCGAAGTATGGGAGATGGCGATTAAGCTGGAAGGTGTGTGTCGAAACGTCGGTAAACATGCCGGTGGCGTACTAATCGCCCCGCATAAAATCACCGATTTTAGCGCCATTTATTGTGATGATGAAGGTCACCGCGTCAGTCAGTTTGATAAAGATGATGTTGAAGCGGTTGGGCTGGTGAAGTTTGACTTTTTGGGTCTACGTAACTTGACCGTGATTGATGCTGCTGTCAGAAATATCAACCTGCGCCGTGCAAAAGAAGGCAAAGATGCGTTGGTGTTAGAAGACCTGCCGTTAGATGATGCTAAAGCCTACAAGCTCTTGCAAGATGCTAAGACCACTGCTGTCTTTCAGCTTGAAAGTATGGGTATGAAAAAATATTTGGCGAAATTACAACCGACCAACATCGAAGACGTGATTGCCATGTGTGCGCTGTATCGCCCAGGTCCACTCGATGCAGGCATGGTAGAGATGTATATCGACCGTAAGCATGGTCGCGAAGAAGTCATTTATGACCATCCCAATCTTGAGCCGATTTTAGAAAACACTAACGGCGTTATCGTCTATCAAGAACAAGTGATGCAAATCTCGCAGGTGATGGCTGGCTATAGCTTAGGCGGTGCTGATATGCTCCGCCGAGCTATGGGTAAAAAGAAACCTGAAGAGATGGCAAAACAGCGCGATATTTTTGTCACGGGTGCTACGGCACAAGGTATTGATGAAGCGACATCAGGGGGCGTATTTGACTTGATGGAAAAGTTCGCCGGTTACGGTTTTAACCGCTCGCATTCTGCCGCATATGGCGTACTTGCTTATCAGACCGCGTATCTAAAGCAGTACTACCCTGCTGAATTTATGGCGGCGGTATTGACATCAGATATGAACAACACCGATAACGTCGTGTTCTTTATCAATGACTGCCGTGAAAACTTTGATTTGACCGTGGTTAATCCATCGGTTAATCGTAGTGAGTGGCATTTTGTTGCTGATACCCCGACCAATATTATTTATGGCTTGGGTGCGATTAAAGGGGTCGGTGAAGGCGCGGTCGAGTCTATTGTCGATGCACGAAGACGTGAAGGACCTTTTAAAGATCTATATGATTTTTGCCGTCGCGTTGATATCAAAAAGGTCAATAAACGCACGCTTGAAGCCTTGGTAAGTGCTGGCTGTTTTGATGACTTTGCGGCGACTTTACGTCCAGACTTGCCAGCCGATGAAGCCTACGAGATTCGCGGTGCATTAATGAGTCAGCTGCCAAGTGCGGTACAGGCGGCTGAGCAAGACCGTCAAAACCGTGAAATCGGTATGATGGATTTGTTTGGTGAAATGGATGGTGTCGTCGGTGCCCCACCACTCGTTATGACGCCAGAGCTAATTTGGGGTGATAAACACCGCCTAAAAGCAGAGAAAAATACTCTAGGGCTTTATTTGACCGGACATCCTATCGATGAATATCGAGACGAGCTCAAACGCTATACCTCAGGTGCTCGTCTCGATAAATTGACTGATACGGGCTATAACGGTAGCTGCTATTTTGCTGGTCTTGTCATTGATATCGCCAACTTTGGTACTCGTAACGTTATTACTTTAGACGATGGGACATCAAGGTTAGAGGTCAGCTGTTATGCTGAGCGCTTTAACCGTGTTAAAGAACAGTTAAAAATAGATGAAGTCGTCATAATTAAAGGCAGCATCCGTGAACGTGATGGGCGTTTATTTGCTCGTCTTGATAATGCCATGAGTATGGTCGATGCTCGCCTAAGATGGCTCAAAAAAATCAGTATTAAAATTCATGGTAGTGATATCGAGCTGCTGACACGCATGCAGCCTTTACTGAAATCGGCACAAGTCAGCATGATTCCAGTACCAAAAACATCTCATAACGATGAGCAAGACGAGCAAGACGAGCAAGACGAGCAAAGCGACAATACTAATAACAATAGTTTTGTCGGTTATAATACCTCAATGGGTGGCAGTCTATATGATGAAAATGGTAATGATTTATTGGCATTAGAGAATAATATGGCACAAGATGCTTATTTAAACGACACTGACCAAAGCCTAAGTAACAAAAGCTACGCCAACAACGCTTTGAGCAACACCGACGTCTCTATTAGAGATAATTGCCTACCCCTTGGACTCAGTATTTATGAAGAATATGGCATTGCCAATGTAGGACTGTCTGAGCATTGGCGCATCTATCCAAATGATGATAATTTACAGCAGCTAAAAAGCATGATTAGCGAAGATAACTTACATTTTCACTACAGCTAACGAAT
The DNA here is from genome assembly GCF_000418305.1 of Psychrobacter sp. G. Classification (NCBI taxonomy): domain Bacteria; kingdom Pseudomonadati; phylum Pseudomonadota; class Gammaproteobacteria; order Moraxellales; family Moraxellaceae; genus Psychrobacter; species Psychrobacter sp. G. The sequence continues at coordinate 1,441,200 of NC_021661.1, read as the reverse complement.
GTATTATCGTTAGCATATTCATTAGTAGGAAAATATTTATTATAATAATTCTTTCTGCGCTAACTTTAATCCTATTGGAACATGACTATGGCTACTATTACGAACAAAGATATGACCGCCATAACTGATGACGAGATTATCAATACTGAGCAGTTTGAAGATATGCGCGACTTATTAGAAGAAGACTTTGTCGATTTGATACAAGTCTATTTTACTGATTGTCGTCGCCGTATCACAAAACTAAGACAAGCTCAGCAAGAAGAAGATAATGCCAATGGCTTTGAGCTTGCTCATGCACTAAAAGGAGCCAGTGTCAATTTGGGCGCAACCCAAATGACGCGTCTTGGCAGTCAATTGCAAGAGCTTTGCCGTAAGCGTCTTATCAGCGAACAAGCCCCTCTTATCGAGGACATCGCAGTTGCATTGCAACGTGCTGAGCAAGACATCAACCAGCGACTAGGACAATAATGAGTAACAATGCACCCTTATCTTTAGCAACAGCAGTACCAAACGTCAGCAATTATTTGTCTTGTGTTCAAGTAGTGATGGTCAATACGACATTGCCTGCCAATATTGGTTCAGCAGCACGCGCCATGCACACCATGGGGTTATCGAGATTGACGGTGGTTGATCCGAAATTACCGATTGATGACACTAGCGTTTCTCATGCTGCTGGTGGCAGTGATTTGCTATCATCAGCAATCATCGCACCAACGCTTGAGTCTGCTATCGCTGATTGCCAGTTGGTATTTGCGGCCAGTAGTCGTAGCCGTCATTTGCCGCGTCCTGTGGTCACGCCGACACAAGCTGCCAAAATCATGCTGGATTTTATTGATAAGCAAAGCACGATTGACGGGCACGACATTAATACAGCGCCCAATATTGCCATCCTGTTTGGGCGTGAAGATCGCGGCTTGACCAATGAAGAATTGGCTTATGCTGACTATCATGTTCAAATTGATGCCAATCCTGCTTATCCAGTGCTCAATGTCGCTTCAGCCGTTCAAGTGATCGCAAGCTTTATTTATGCTTATGCACAAACTCATATCCAAGCTGACAGCGAAGTTAATGATATAGCACAGGTAACTGACAACCTAGAGACGCTTGAACAAGGGATGCTTAATACCTATGTGCGCCAGCAATGGGATGAGCCAGCGATTACTCAACAGCAATTGCAACTGCTTACTGAGCGTACCACTGCATTGATGGTTCAACACAAACTGGCAGATAGTGAAAACTTAAAATCGCTGCCATCACGCTTATCTAGACTCGGTTCACGTATTCAGCTCGACCAAAAAGAGTATCAATTACTCAGTGCTCTGCTAGCAAAACTTTTAAAAGACTAACATTCAATAAGTTAATTTTCTTGCCACTATGGGCATTATTAGTAGTACAGGTAGTTATATCATTTAACAATAAAAAGGGATTTACGATGAATTGGACTGTTTACTTATCCGGAGAAATACACACTGACTGGCGACAGAAAATTATGCAAGGCGCGAAAGACCAGGGTTTAGACATTACCTTTATCTCAGCAGTGACTGAGCATGAAGCCAGCGATGCGGCAGGTGATGTACTCGGTAAAGATGACAATGGATTCTGGCGCGATCATAAATCATCCAAAGTTAATGCGATTCGCACCAAAAATATGATCCAAAAGTGTGACATTGCTATTATTCGTTTCGGTGATAAATATAAGCAGTGGAACGCCGCATTCGATGCCGGTTATTGCGCCGCGTTGGGCAAACCGTATATCACATTGCATGCTGAGGATATTATTCATCCGCTAAAAGAAGTGGATGCCGCGGCAATGGCATGGGCGCAAACGCCTGAGCAGATTGTTGAATTGCTCAAATATATTGTCAGTGATAGCTAAAGGATAATCGTCTGTAGATGAAGCGCTAATTATTGGCGTTTTATCTACAGACGATTTTTTATTTAAAGTACATTGCTATATTTTTTGCTATAAAACTGCTATAACTAAAGAGATTGTAACCAAAAATACGATAGGACGATTTATGTCATTGCCAACTGCTTTATTCAAATCGCTCGTCCGCATCAAAAGAGACCTAAAAGAAGATATCGATGCGGTATTCAATCGCGACCCTGCTGCGCGTAATAGTCTAGAGGTAATCTTAACTTACCCTGGCATCCACGCGCTTATTCTACATCGCGGCGCGCATTGTCTTTGGCAAAATGAGCAAAAGCTTGCGGCTCGAGTGATTTCTTATGGCTCGCGTATCATCACTGGTATCGAGATTCATCCTGCTGCTAAGATCGGTCGTCGGTTTTTTATTGACCATGGCATGGGTATCGTCATTGGCGAGACAGCAGAGATTGGTAATGATGTGACCCTTTATCATGGCGTCACGCTTGGCGGCGTTTCTTGGAATAATGGCAAACGCCACCCTACTTTGGAAGATGGCGTCATCGTCGGTGCCGGTGCTAAAGTATTAGGACCATTCACTGTTGGTAAAGGCGCTAAAATTGGTTCAAATGCTGTCGTGGTTAAAGCAGTGCCAGCAGGCGCAACCATGGTCGGTAATGCTGCGCGTATGATATCAGAGCATCATGACGAAAAAGGCAATCCTATTACGACCAAAGTCAATGATGCAAATCAACAAGAAAAAGCGGTGCAAGCTGCTTCTACCGAGAACCCTGCAGATAAAAAACCAACGAATCACACAGCGCGCGAAACCACTTTTCAAGCTTATGGCATTGATCCCATGTCACAAGACCCTGTTGCTGAAGCCTTTGCTAAAATGCTTGAACATATTCAACAATCAGAAAATCGTTTAGATCAACTACAAACTGCCATGTGCAAAATCGATCCTAACTTTTGCAAAAAAGAATATGACAAATTGTGCTTAGAAGATTTGGACGTGATTGGCAAAAGTGACATGAATGAGATAGGTGCTGAATCGCAATAACCTTTTATTCTTGGGCTGAGTTTAGTATTAAGCTCAGCTTAGATTTTTCGTTTTACAACTGTCAAATCCCCGCTACCAATTCTTTTATCCCTGCTCTCTCATGCGCTTTAAATGGATAGCGATTTGCCATTATTATCCATTCAGAATCATTATTTTTGCTTAGGCTATTATCTTTATCCAATTTAACAAGCAATATATCAATATCCATCGTGACTTGTTTTATACTTGTGGATGATTCTTTTAAACGCTGTCTTTGACAATCGCACTCAAACTGTTTAAAAGATTGTTGTAGCTGCTGCAAGGTTACAGGCTTTGCCAAAGACAAGTAAATGCACTGATTGGTATAATCAGGTTTTGGTAATTCTATAGTGGCAGTGAAGTCAGGATTTTGAAAGGCTGTTGAGAGTGTTATAGCACCAATACTTGTCAATCGCTCTCGGACACGCGGTAAGTGTATCTGCGCATCATGGTTGCTACCTAAGGCCAGTAGCACAGCTTTTACAGGCTGTGCTTGCAGCGTTTCAGGATCGCAGCTTATCAGTGATTCAAATAAATCAACCAAGGCTTTATGCATCATCAGACAAGCTAGTATTAGCTTGATTGGTAGATACGCTAGATGCGGCTTTGGCATAGCGGGTGATTTGTACACCAACTGCATCTGCTTGTTGAATAGCGGTAGGCTTAGCAATACTTAAGGAAATTTTATCGCAGCTATATTTTTCGAGCAATTTATCAGCGATTTGCCCAGCCAGATGTTCAAGTAACTGAGCCTTAATAGCTTGGCACCACGCACTGACATCATCACAAACTTCTTTGTAATTTAGCGCATCGTTTACATCATCTGAAACAGCAGCACGACTGATATCAGTTTCCATTGCGATGTCTATTAATAACGGCTGTGTAATGGCGCGCTCCCATTCATAAACGCCAATCACTGCCTCTACTTTTAAGCCTTTTACAAATACGACATCAGACTGGGTATGAAACATACAAGCATCCTTGTTAATGATATTTTTACTATCTATTTTAATTTGATGATTTATTTAGACGTTAATGCTTCTTCACGTAGGCGTGCTGCTTTTAGCTGCTTACTTGGGCGATGACGCCATAGATCGATACTGAATAATAGCAGACCCAGCCAAATTAAACCAAAGACTGCCAAACGATGTAAATCAAAAGGCTCATTGTAATAGAATACCGCCAAGAAGAAAATAAAGGTCGGCGTCAGATAATTCATAAAACTGAGGATACTATAAGCGACCAGCTTGGTGGATTTGTTAAACATCAATAGCGGTATCAGAGTAATAGGTCCTGCCAACATAAGCAGCCAAATAGAAGGCGTAAACCAAAAGCTGATATTACTACTCGCCACATCAGACTGCCAGAACCATGCGATAAAAATAGGCAATAGCATTGCTGTCTCAACAAACATTGCATCGACTGCTGTCAGAGGGGTTTGGCGCTGAATGGTGCCGTAAGTACTAAAGCTAAACGCCAATATTAACGATACCCACGGCAGGCTACCCAGCATGACAACTTGAATAACGACTGATAATAGCGCAAAACCAATTGCAACCCATTGCAAAGTACGCAGGCGCTCTTTGAACAGTAACATCGACAACCCTACGCCAACCAGTGGTCCAATAAAGTACCCCAAACTGGCCTCTAAAATCTGGTTGTTATTGACCGCCCATACATAAGTGAGCCAGTTTATCGCGATGATAATACCTGACACAAAGGTATAGGCTATCCACCTCGGGTTTTTCTTTAGCGTGTCAATCCACTGCCAGCGCTTGGTCACTACTAACACGACTAAAAGACAAGCAAAGGTCCAAACAATACGGTGACCAATGATTTCAGTGGCATTATAGTCCGATAATTGCTTAAAGTATAAAGGAAAAGCGCCCCAGATAGAAAAAGCTATCAGCGCGGTGACAATACCACGTCTGGTCGTTCTAATGGGAGCAGCAGGTTTTTTGATGACATTTTGGGTAGTCATAAGATAGGACAACTTTTTAGAGCAAAGCGCACCCTCACCCAATTATTATCATTGATGGTAATTTGGTGTTAAGAGTACAGGGTCACTATAGATAGAATAAAAGGTAAAAAGCAATGAGTTGATACTAGAAATCGTATCAACTCATTGCTGCCGAAAACCATAATTAAAATAATAAAATCAACAATAAAATTAATAGCTCATTTTATTGCTAAGCTATTATCATTGGCTCAAATTAAAGTTATTGCGTTAAGCACTCACAACGTCAATAGACATGCCAATTTGGTTAGCAAGTTCTGCAAATCCTGGGAAGCTGGTATTGACGGTTTCAACGCCTTCAATGGTAATCTGCTTAGAGGCGCGTAAACTTGCAACCGCAAAACTCATAGCAATACGGTGGTCATGATGCGAGACAATATGTCCACCACCAAAAACCGCTTGGCTATTATTCACCTCATTACTCTGACCGACCGCCCCTTTACCTTCAATAATAAGACCATCTTCAGTAACGGTACAGTCAACGCCTAATGTCTGCAAGCCTTCTGCCATTACTGCAATGCGATCTGACTCTTTGACACGCAGCTCTTTTGCGCCCGTTAAAACAGTGCGACCTTGGGCGCAGCTGGCTGCGATAAATAATACAGGAAATTCGTCAATGGCAAGTGGTACTAGATACTCTGGTATTTCAATACCGACCAAGTTTGAGCTTCGAATAGTAATATCCGCTACTGGCTCACCGCCAACATGAGTCTCATTACTTAAGCTGATATCCGCTTGCATCAGCTTGAGAATATCAATAATGCCAGTACGCGTAGGATTGATACCGACTTGCTTCAAAGTCAACTCGCTACATTGGCTAATAGCTGCAGCCACCATAAAAAATGCTGCCGATGAGATATCAGCAGGTACTGCGATATTACCGCCTGTGAGCGTGCCGCCGCCTTCAACACTGATACGATTGCCATCGACCGTTACTGGATAACCAAAAGCTGAAAGCATACGCTCGGTATGATCGCGGCTAACTTCAGGTTGAGTAACGGTTGTGGTGCCTTCCGCCCAAAGTCCAGCCAGCAATAAGCAAGATTTAATCTGTGCAGAAGCAACTGGCATATCGTATTCAACCCCTTGTAGAGGTTTGCCAACACTATCTCGACCAATAATACTCAGTGGCGCTGTACCTTTTTGACCGGTGCTTTGAATCACCGCACCCATCTCACGTAATGGTGCTGCCACACGCTCCATTGGACGCTTATTTAGGCTAGTGTCACCCGTCAATACGCTATCAAATGCTTGCGCTGCTAAGATGCCTGAAAGCAGACGCATACTGGTGCCAGAATTGCCCATATATAAAGGTGTTTTGCTTGGCTTTAAGCCATTCATACCAACGCCATGAATGGTTAAATTACCATTATCAGGACCTTCAATGGTCACGCCCATATCGCGAAACGCTTGCAAAGTGGCAAGCGCATCTTCCCCTTCCAAAAATCCAGTCACTTTAGTTACGCCAGTAGCAAGGCTACCAAGCATGATACTACGGTGAGAGATAGACTTATCCCCAGGAATGGCAATAGTGCCAGAGACGGTGTTGCTTGGGGTGATATTATAAGAAGCTGACATGGCAGAAGTATCCGTATAAGGGGTGCTGGCTAACATATGGCCAAAATGTCGCCGTGCGGCTTGCGCGCGGCCCAAAAGTCCCATCAGGGCGGTTGAATCTTTATCAATGATAAGCTGACGAATATCATTTAAATAAACGCTGTACTCATCAAGAGCGCTTACAATCGCGTTTTGGTTGGCAAAAAATATATCATGCCACATTTTAGGGTCGCTGGCAGCAATGCGGGTAAAATCACGAAAACCACCTGCGGCATAGCGGAAAATATCTAAATTATCATCATGGCTTGCCAGCTGTTCGACCAAATTAAAGGCGAGCAAATGCGGTAAATGACTGGTATGTGCCAATATAGAATCATGATGAGCGGCATCCATCGGCATGACGCTTGCACCCACTGCTTCCCATAACTGGCTTAGCTTGGCAATTGCTATATGGCTAGTCGTTTGGAGCTCACAGACAATAACGCTATGATTGACAAACAATGTAGCGCGGCGAGCATGATACCCTGAATTTTCGGCACCAGCAATTGGATGTGCAGGCACAAGCCCGACAGGCAATGTCTCGAACACAGTCTTGGCAGCATCAATAATATTAACTTTGGTACTGCATACATCGGTAATAATACAATCAATAGCAAGTAGACCACTATCCATTGCATTTTTGATATCTATAAATACCGCTTGTGCCGCTTGTACTGGTACCGCAATCACTATCAAGTCACTATTAGATATCACGTCATTAAGTACTGAGCTACCAGCGTCTAATAAACCGTGTTGAATAGCTTCCTCTAGACTTGGCTCGTGTCTATCGACTGCAACGATACGCTCAGCTAAACCATTGTCTTTAATCGCTTGCGCAAGACTTGCACCAATCAAACCCAAACCTATCACACACACTTGCTGGAATAGCGGCTGCGTAGAGGATGGAGTCAGTTTAGTTGCTGCTTGAATATTTACGGCGTGATTTATTTTTTGCATATTGTTTTAATTATTAGGTTGCTTATTAAATTACTTATTAGTTATTGATTTAATCATCGGTCAAAATAGAGCGCAAAGTATCAATCAGACGCATATTATCTTCTGCGACCCCTACACTAATACGCAGCCAATTATGCAAACCATAAACCTCTAGTTGTCGCACAATAACGCCTTGCTCAAGCAATGCCTGATAAATCACAGCAGCGTTTGTATCTTCCATTTCAACTTCGATTTCGACCATAATAAAGTTGGCATGTGACTTAATAAAACCCAATCCCAGTGCATCAAACTGTTTTTCTAACCAGCGCATCTGCTCGTTATTCATCAGACGAGTTTTTTCAATAAAGTCTTGATCCGCAAGTGCCGCTGCCGCTGCCGCCAGTCCAATGCGGCTCACATTAAATGGCTGACGAATGCGATTGAGTAAATCTGCCACAGCTACCGAGCTTAACGCATAGCCAACACGCAGACCTGCCAGCCCATAGGCTTTAGAAAAGGTGCGAACAATAACCACATTATCAAATTCATCTAACAGCGCCCGATTATTGCTCTCAGGGCTATATTCAATATAAGCTTCATCTAACACCACCAGTACTGAGCTTGGCACACTAGCGACAAACTCTCTCAGCTCAGCATGTTCAAGCTGCGTACCGGTTGGATTGTTCGGATTGGCAATAAAGACGATTTTGGTATTGGGGTTATCCTGAACCGCTTGGCTCATAGCTTTTAGGTCATGACCAAAGCGCTGAGCAGGCACTTCAACATCCATAGCACCCTGCATTTTAGCGAGCATCGAATAGACCACAAAGGCATACTGACTATAAACGATTGCATCATCTGCACCTACAAAACTACGCGCCAAGATATCGAGCAAATCATCAGAGCCATTACCCAAAGTAATCTGATCAACATTGACATCATTAAAATCAGCCAATGCTTGCTTTAGATAATAACCATTGCCATCAGGATAACGTGACAGCTGACCTAGCTGTTCAGTAATCGCTAGCGTAACGTGCGGTGAGCAGCCGATCGGATTCTCATTACTGGCAATTTTTACCACATCTGAGACGCCATACTCTCGCGTTAGCTCTTCAATAGGCTTACCAGTTTGATACGGTGCCAACGCCAAAATACTCTCGTAAGCAGGTACGAGCGGTAATAAATTTGACTCTGTCGATTGCGCAGACTGCATGATTAATCCTTAGATGTGATAACGCACCTATCATTGGCTAAGCCCATTAATGTCACTGGTGACCGCTATTTATGACAAGGCAATTTATAAACGCTTGAGGCTAATACTAATAAAACAATAACTCATAGAAACCAGTAAATTTATAGTACTGCTTTGGGATAAGAGCCTAATACGCGTAAGTCTTTGACCAATGGACGAATATCAGCGATAGCAGCGCTCACATTTGGGTCTTCAATGTGCCCATTCATATCAATAAAGAAGACGTAAGCCCATTTATTAGGACGCTCAGGGCGCGTTTCAATGCTGGTCATAGACACGCCATGATAAGACAAAGGCTTTAATATTTCGATCAGAGCGCCCGCTTTGTCATGCGCTGAAACCATAATTGAGGTTTTATCTTGACCTGATGGTGCAATTGCTTCATGACCAATAATCAAGAAACGGGTCGTATTGCTTGGATTGTCTTCGATATTTGAATAAAGCTTATGCAAATCATATTCTGCTGCTGCCACGTCACCCGCAATCGCTGCCGAGTGCCACTCGTTCTTCAAGCGACGTGCCGCTTCACCATTACTCGATACCGCAACACGCTCGACATTGGGATAATTCACATCAAGCCAATGACGACACTGCGCCAATGATTGCTGGTGCGAGTAAATACGGCTTAACCCATCAAGTTTGGTATGTTCAGCGACCAAAAAGTTTTGATGAATCGGCAGCTCGACTTCACCGATTATTTTTAATGTAGAAGATAAAAAGCCATCTAGCGTATGGTTGACTACGCCTTCAGATGAGTTTTCAACGGGCACAACGCCATACATTGCGGTGCCCGCTTCGACTTCACGAAACACATCAGTAATGGTATTCAGCGGTACAGTATCCGCCGCTTTACCAAAGTGCTTTAATGCAGCGGCATGAGTAAAAGTGCCCAGTGGACCCAAAAACGCAATGCGCTGCGGCGCTTCTAAATCAAGGCATACCGACATAATCTCTCGAAACAAGCGTGCCATTTTTTCATCGGCAATAGGTCCTTCATTACGCTCCATGACGGCTTTTAGCACTTGCGCCTCACGCTCTGGACGATAAAAGATAGGGTTGGCATTTTCAGCAGCAGAATCATTGGCAATGTGGTTCTTTTTCACGCTCGCCACTTGCTGAGCCAATTTGGCACGATTGTTAATCAGCGTCTGAATTTCGCAGTCTACCGCATCGATACTGCCGCGCAATGTATTCAAAAACTCTTTATCCGTTGCGGTAGTACTGATGCTTGCGGTGGTTTGGTTTAGATTATCATTGTTTTGTTCTGGTGACTGCTCACTCATTACCGCCCATCCTTTTTTAGATTTTATTACTGTTAGGTATAACTACTTGTCAATGATGACCATAAATACTTCATTAAAAGACATGAAGACTTTTTAAAGGACATAAATATTTTTGCTCTTATATCACCAATTTATCATTATTGGTTTTTTAAAGCAGCACTATGTTCTTGGTAAAGTTCGTAGTATTCGTAAAGCTCAACCACTGACCGGCTCTACTATAACAAAAACTACGGACAGTGCCCATTCGTAAATGAACGTAAAGTGGCAAATCGCTATAAATCTTAGCATAGTTAAGCGATATACGGGCTTAGCCTGCTAAAACTATCAGGTAACATGTGCCCAAATCTATGTTACAGTTTAAACGGACATGGAATTTTATCCATAATAGACCACAACCATCCATAAGAAAATAACACCATTAATGAATAATACCAAGGATATCTGATGAGCGCATTACAACAGCTTCGCACTATGACTACCATTGTCGCTGATACAGGCGATCTTGCCGCCATTGAGCGTCTAAAACCTATCGATGCGACCACCAATCCAAGTCTAATTACCAAAGCACTGATCCATCCTGATAATGAAGCGGTATTATCAGAAACCATGAGCCGCCATCGAGATGATATTGATGCGGTAATTGATGAGCTAACCATTCAAATCGGCTGTAATATTTTATCTTTAATTGAAGGACGTGTCTCAACTGAGGTCGATGCTCGCTTGTCCTATGACACACAAGCGACCATTGATAAGGCATTGGCATTCATGGAAGCCTATCAAAAAGCAGGTATCGACTCAGAGCGTGTGTTGATTAAGATGGCAGCGACTTGGCAAGGTATTGAGGCGGCACGCTACCTTGAAACTCAAGGTATACACTGCAATCTCACCTTGCTCTTTGGGCAACATCAAGCTATCGCTTGTGCAGATGCTGGTGTGACCTTGATATCCCCTTTTGTTGGACGTATTTTGGATTGGCAAAAACGCCAGCAAAACCGTCAAAACATACCTGTCTCTGATGACATGGGCGTACAATCGGTTAAGCTCATTTATCAATACTACAAGCAGCATGGCTATAAAACGCAGGTAATGGGCGCAAGTTTCCGCTCAACTGAGCAAATATTGGCGCTGGCAGGCTGTGATTTATTGACCATTGCACCTGACCTCATTGATGAGCTAGCAGCAATGGATATCGAGATTACACGTCAATTATCAGAAAGTATGTCAATGGACATGACAGATATGACACGAGTGAGCTTAAGCGCTGAAGAATTCAGTAGCGCCTATCAACAAGATACCATTACTCAAGATCTTTTACCAAAAGGCATTGACGGCTTTATTGGTGCGCGTGATGAGCTTGCTCATATGTTAGCGAGTATGCGCAGCTAAGCTATATATATATGATTAATATGAGTGTATAACCAAGCCTATCTGGCTTGAGAGTTACTTACTAAAGCACTATAAAACAGTAGAAATATTACATAGGTATACGCAGCAGGTAATAAAAGAAATTTGCCTGCTCATAGTAAGTTGGCTATTATGAGCGACCTAAAATGACTACAAGCAAGGCTTAATTATGAAACGGCTAGCAGTGATATTAGCAAGCAGTACGCTTGCGATTGGTGCTCATGCAGTAAACTGGTCAAAAGTAACAGAAAGTCAGACCGGTTCCATTTTTAGCTTAGATTTGGATTCTATCGAACGCTCTGACATCAATATCCTTGATGAAAAGCGGGTCGAAAATATTACCGTCTCCATTCGTAGAACCTACCCTGCATTAAAAAGTACAACGAGTGATAGTAAAGAAAGCGGTATTCATCATAGCGACCAGCAATGGCTTATCTCTTGTAAGGACGCCAGCTATTACAGACGGGCATACGTTTATTATACCGCTGACGACAAAGTAATAAAGTCTTGGCAATCAGAAAAACCCCTCCTGACTACCAAAGATTTCAAAATTACTGCCCCAAAAACTGTCAGTCGTATACTAGTCGAGCAAGCTTGTAAAAATTACGAGCAAGCCAAATAGCACACGTAACATACAAGCAGTCTAAAAAACCCTGATTAAAAAAGCGCGCTGAATAGGTTCAGCGCGCTTTTTTAGATTGCTTTAGTCATATCATCTCAAAGCCATAGAAAACTGGCTTTTATCGCATTTTACTTATAATTAAGGTACCCTAAAAACGCTACAGTACTGCTGGTATAAATTTTTTGCAGCCTCTGTCTGCGTAGGCACAGCAAGCAAGAAAAATTAATACCAGCAGTACATAATGTATCGATATTACTTTTTATTTTTACCCACTATAAGTAGAACCGCCACTCATTTACGCCTTCAATACCGTATAAACAGGCACTGGAAAATCGCCATGTAAATCCACCAAATCTAATAAGACTAATGCACCAACGACCGTATGATCGGCTGATTGACATAGCTCATAAGCAGTGGTCAGTGTGCCGCCCGTTGCCAAGATATCATCAACCAATAGCACACGCTCTGGTGGCAGATTATTTTGCATCTCAAGGGTATCTTTACCGTACTCTAACGCGTAGGCTTTATTGGCAACAGGCGGTGGTAACTTGCCGGGTTTACGTAGCAAAATCATACCTTTACCCAGACGTCCTGCCAGCAAACTTGCAAACACGAATCCACGGGCTTCAACAGCACCCAAACAATCTACCTCATCCATTATGCCTTCAGGTAGGACAGACAGCAGTGCATCAATGACTTCATTAATGTGACTGCGTAGTAACGGTGTAATATCATAAAAATCAATGCCGACTTTAGGGAAGTCTGGTACTGTGCGAATGATGTTCCAAAATGGATGATCGGTATTGAGCGTATTCGATGACTCGATTGCGGTATCAACTGCTGTAACAGCGGTGTTTGCGCTCATAATAACCCTTAACGTCTATAACTTAGATAATGATGTAACAATAGCAAATAATCTATGCATCGGAAAATTAACGGCGGTTATTATAGCATAATTGCCTTTAATATTGCGCGGCAATGGGGAAAACACCACTTATTAAGTCAATAAAATCAGGCATAGTGACTTGATAAACGTTTATTAATCTCAATATACAAGTGTAAACTTAACTATGAAAACAACGGTTATATGCTAAACTAGCTGCGTTTTTACAGTCTAAATATTGACGGTAATCATTCTTGATGTGCCATCAATATCACCTTAAAAACGTATAGTAACACTGGTAATAATCGATAGGACTCTTTATGAAACGTTATGAATGTATTGTCTGCGGCTGGATATATGATGAAGCACTGGGCTGCCCTGAAGAAGGTATAGCACCGGGCACCAAATGGGATGATATCCCTGATGATTGGACATGCCCAGAATGCGGCGTTGGCAAGCTTGATTTTGAGATGCTAGAACTTTAAGCCAATGACCTTTTAGATAGGACCGTTCATGACAGAAAAAAACAACATTGATAATGCTGCTAAATTGCCTGATTCATTGGATAGCAGCTCAAGTTACCCGACGCCTGAATGGCAAAAATTTGGTGAGCATTTGTGGGGCGCATCAGACCTCAGTGAGCATCTTTATCAAGCCATGATAGATATCGGCGACGGTATTGAGCTGTGTGTTGAAGCTGGTGGTAATCCTAATCATCCGCCACTGCTTATGATTATGGGACTTGGCTCGCAAATGATATTTTGGCCAAATCATTTTATTAAGCGCCTTATTGATGCCGGTTTTTTTGTGATTCGTTTTGACAATCGTGATATCGGTTTGTCCTCTAAAGTACAAATCGATGGTCTACCGCGTATTAGTCAGCTTAAAATGATGATGCGCCTGCAAACGGGACTGTCTAATAAAGGTGCACAGGTTGCCTACAATTTAACCGACATGGCAGAAGATACGGCGCGTTTAATCAAGGCTTTGCAGCTTGGCAAAACACATTTGCTGGGTGCTTCTATGGGTGGCATGATTGCCCAAATCGTAGCGGCACGTTATCCAAGCCTAGTACAGCGGATGGCATTGATGTTTACCACCACCAACCGTGCCTTTTTAAAACCACCAAAGCCTAGACAGCTATATACGCTGATTAATCGCCCTGAGAGTCACTCTGAGCGTGATATCGTGCGCCATAGCGTTTGGTTTATGAAGACTGTTGGCACGCCAGGGCATGTAAATGTGCGCATGGTACGTGATATTGCCAAGATACGGTATCAGCGTAACTTTCATCCGCTCGGTACGGTGCAGCAGCTCAATGCTATCTTGGCATCAGGTTCTATCAGTCGATTTAGCAAACAAGTCAAAGCACCTACTATCGTATTACATGGCAGCGCTGATGGCTTAATTCCTGCCTCACAAGGTCGCGTGGTTGCCAAAACCATCCCTAATGCCAAATTTCATTTGATTGAAGGCATGGCGCATGACATTCCTGAGTACTACCAGCCATATATGGTTGATTTGATTAGCAATCACTTATTAGAAAAATAGTTTTAATGATTTAGCTTGTGAATTTTTCCGGCTACAAAAAAAGAGCCTATAGCAATCATGAATCGCTATAGGCTCTTTTTTTGGTCAAAATAAAATATGCTGTTAGGATTTAATCACAGGCGACAGCCGCGCCTTCTTTGTCAATACACATCTTAGTGCCGTTCTCTAGCCTGCCAATCCAAGCCTTATCCGCTACAAACACAAAAGAAGGTTTGTCCTTATAGCGGCTATCAAGACTGAGGCTCTTATTATTGGAATCATTAAAGTTATTAGAGCCGTCAAAATCCTTAAAGTTAAAAGGAATCACAAGCTCGCCGCCAAGATTGATAAAGCCCCACTCTGCATCAATGCGCACGCCCGCTAGCCCTTCCGAGAATGGACGTACTTCGTCGAAAGAATACGTAATCATAGTGACATTATTGTCATCAACAAATCCCCATCTACCGTCTTGTTGACGCGGCTGCAGCGTGGTAAAGCGATTAATTGGTATGGAGGCTGAATTTTTCTGTGTGCTATTTGCGCGAGCACTAGGTTTAACTTCTGATTTACTGGCAGCGGGTCGGTCATTTACACGGCTGTTTTTGGCACTCTTACCGTCATTACTTTTACTATTATCTTTTTTGACACCGGCATTTTGAGTATTAGTGCTTTGAGTATTGGCGTTCTTAATATTGCCCTCTTTATCAAGCCAGCTTATCGCTTTGTTTTTACGTACACGAGCTATACCGCCTCGGTAGTCATCAATATCACTAATCGCTGCTGAAAATGGAACAATAGTCCTATTTGCCGTATCGATGACGCCATAGTGACCGCCCTGCTTGACCACGATACGCCCTTCAGATACTGGACGCGCCCAACCTTGACCGTCATTTAGCACATCGTACATCACAGGAATTACTTCACGACCTTGCATATTCAGATAACCGACATGACTATTACGCATGACAGGCAATAGACCTGCTGATATTTTATCTGCATCCACTTTTTGATAGCGCGTTAAATCAACAAGGCTTTTACCTTGCTTATCGATAAGGGCGACCGGTGCGCCAAAGTCTTTCACTGCTAAGAAATAACCACTACTCGCCGTACAAGAGACGTTCTTATAATAACTCTTAGGGATTTTACAGCTGGCAGCTTGCGCGCTTGGTATGACAAATAACGCGGTTGTTAACATACCAATTGTCAGAGCACAGCGCTTTATTAGGGACGACGGATCTTCAGATTTCGTTAATGACAGTGATCGTTTTGATAAGGTACGTTGGAGCATAAGCAAACCTAAGCTAAAGTAATGATGGCGGTTGAGGTAATTTAAATGAGATATTTTAAGGGTATTAGTTTATTAAGCTGATGATATTACAATATAAAAGTAGAAATGAGGGTAACAAATCGCAGTAAAAACGCCAATGATATTCCTGTAAGGATATTAATTGGCAGCAGCTTGTCTTTATACTTTAGATGAAACCTTAGAAAGTTCATATTCTCTAATATCATAAAATGCCACTATAAAATAAAAATAAATAATATCAAACCATTTCAATTTTAGCTCAAAACATCGACAATACGGCTTGTGGTAAAGATGCTGTCTTTAGTACGCAATAATTGAAATAAAAATTGTCATGATATAAGGATAATATATGGCTATTGCCTCTTCACGCTCCGCTGCTACTGGCTTGCTCATTGGCTGTGTGATCTTTGGTTTGGGCAGTTTAATCGTCGCTCATGTTGACATCGGTGGCTGGGCAATGGCTTTTTGGCGCTTGGCTATTTCAGGCGTGGTGTTTGCGGTATTAGCAAAAATGACAGGGCAACGGCTACCGCGCTCAAAACGTGCTGTTTTTTATGGCTTATTATCGGGTGCATTTTTAGGTTTGGATTTGGCACTGTGGCACGAGAGTATCTATGCGGTGGGTCCCGGCATTTCAACCTTACTAAACAGTTTACAGATTTTCTTTTTGGCAGCCATTGGCTTTCTATACTTTAACGAGCGCCAATCTATATTACAGCTTGTCAGCTTGGTCTTGGCAATGTTGGGTGTGGCAATGATCGGTAGCCCAGAATTTGCCCAAAATAAGGCTGCTACTTGGGGATTTATTACTGGTATCGTGTCAGGGGCTATGCTCGCAGCATCAATGACCTTTATACGTAAAACCCATGATACTGAGCCAACGCCAATATTCATGCTTATGCAGCTGATTAGTATTGGGGGCGGACTGGCAATGATTGTGCCAATGTTTGTCTTTGATATGGGTAATATACTGCCTAATAGCTGGTCTGATATTGGCTGGATATTGATTTATGGTACGGTCATGCAGTGCCTAGCGTGGGGGCTTATCGCCTACTCTATTCCCAAGCTGTCTTTAGCATTAACTGGATTGCTATTATTGACCGAGCCGGTTGCGGCATTGGTAATTGATTATACTTGGCTTGATAAGCCCATCAATACCCTACAATGGAGCGGTGCGTTACTCACGATGTTTGCCATTTATTTGGGTTCGTTAAAGCCTAAACCACGCGCCCTACGCCGTTATCGGTTTTTTGCACGGTTTTATAAGCGTGATTATAAGTAAAGCTCGTATAGAATAAAAACGATCATAAACAAGCGCCATAATAGATAAAAGCCACAATAATTATTGTGGCTTTTATCTATATATTAAGTTTTTTAATTTTATGATTAAAAGTTAGTCTTTTTGGCGATTAAATAGAGCGTTAAGCACAATTGCTGTTAAGGTAGCCGTACCGATGCCACCCAAATCAAAGCCGCCTAGATGCAAGCTAAAGTTACCGGTTCCCATGATTACAGTGACTGCTGCGATGATAAGATTGCTGTTTTTACTAAAGTCGATATGGTTGTCTATCCAAATTTTCGCACCAGCGATGGCAATCAAACCAAAAACTACGATAGAAGCACCGCCCAATAATGCTGGCGGAATGGTTTGAATAATCGCACCAAATTTCGGTGACAAGCCCAGCATGATAGCAACCAAACCTGCTACGACAAAAATAGTCGTACTATATACTTTGGTTACCGCCATCACGCCGATATTTTCTGCATAAGTCGTCACACCTGTACCACCAAAACCTGCCGAAAAAGTCGTCGCTAAGCCATCAGCAAAGAAGGCGCGCCCCATATAAGGCGTTACTCGCGCTTTAGTCATGCCTTCTACCGCTTTAAAATGTCCCAAATTTTCAGCAACTAAAATAAAGGCGACAGGGGCAATTAATATAATGGCGCTCATCTCAAAACGCGGCGCATGAATACTTGGCAGCCCAAACCATGAAGCTGCCGACACACTACTAAAATCAATCGGCACGCCATAGCCCAATACATTGGTCATCACAAAATAAGCAATATAAGACAGTATCAAGCCAACTAATAACAGCAAACGACGTAGCATGCCGCGGGTAAATACCGCTACCCCACTGATAAGCAATACCGTTAACGTGGCCATCCATGCATCAAATTGGTTGGCAGACACCCCTTGAATGGTTACGGGCGCTAAATTAAGACCAATAATCATTACAATCGCACCGGTAACAATCGGTGGCATCAAGCGCTCAATCCAGCCTGTACCCGTCTTCATGACCAACAGACCTATCAATGCATAAATAATACCGCAGGCCATAATGCCGCCCAATGCAACATTCAGATTGGCATTAAACCCTACGCCAGCATATGCCGTCACGGCAATCACGGGACCAATAAAAGCAAAACTCGACCCCAAATAACTTGGCATACGTCCACCGGTAATCACAAAAAACATCACCGTACAAATCCCAGACATCAAAATAGCTAAGTTAGGGTCAAAGCCCATTAATAATGGCGCAAGCACTGTCGCCCCAAACATTGCAAAGGTATGCTGTATACCCAGTAGCATGCTTTTTGAGGGCGGTAAATACTCATTAATGCCAACCGGATCACGATCCAAATCACCGCCATATGGACGCCATGTTGGAAACCAGCGACCATTATCAAAGTCTGGATTGTGCGGTAAGTTCATTGTCGCCGAGCCAGTTGCAACATCAATACCTGCTGCTTCTAGTGCATTTGGCGTTGATGGTTCTTTCTGACTATGCGGCGTTGATTGAGACGAGTTTTTTGGAGGGGTTATCATGCGCGATTGTCCTATAGGCTTAAGCTAATAATAACAGACTGGTAATGACTCACTAACGATACAGACTAATAATAGCTCGAATAAATAAAGAGATAACAAATAACGGTATTTACTATAAGTGCTGTTATAGATAGTGGCTATTATATGAGATAGCTATCTATACAATAAAAAGTTAATGGAAAAATAATGAAATCTAGCTATTACTAACTACGGATTCTTGTATGGATACAGAGCTATTTTTGATATTTTTAACACACTGTCTCTCTTGCTTAATCTTAATATATCGCAAGAACATCCTTTTTACTTCTATGTTTTTCTACACTATTTTTCTATCTCCAATCAGCTGTTTGGAAATATCATAATAATAGGTATTATTTTAGAGTATTACCACATTTTGCTAGCTGTATTGACTAAGATATGCTTTACTAAATTCAACGCTTTGGCTGCTCATACCGTGTATTCTATAGCGACAGCTAACTTACAGGATGTTACATAAGCGTTGATGCCGAGCATCATAACGGAATTTAATAATAAACAACAGCTATTATTCACCCGTCACTCGAACGAACACGTTTAAACATTTTCATAGACAATGCACTAAATTTATCGATGATCAATACTTATTATCTATTGTTGCCCATTATAATATTATATGGGCGCAGTAGTCTTTGCTATGCGGTTTTTCTGAATCCCTTTTATTTTTTGGTAACTTATTATGATTAGTGTCTTTGATTTATTCAAAATCGGCGTTGGCCCATCAAGCTCTCATACGGTTGGTCCTATGATAGCGGCTAACTTGTTTGTACAGTCACTCCTAAAGCAAACCAATCTGAGCGACATCCAGTCTTTAGAGATTGAATTATATGGCTCGCTTGCGGCAACTGGTAAAGGACATGCTACAGATACTGCCATATTACTGGGCTTACTTGGTCATGCACCTAGCACCATCGATACGCGTTTGACCAGTGAATATCTGGCACCGATCTTTTCAGACAATCAACTCAATATCGCAGGCGAGCACGTTATTGCTTTTGATACAGAGTGTGATATTCACTGGTATGATGAGACGGTTCTACCTTATCATCCGAATGCTATGACTATTCGTGTGTCTTTGGCGAATGGCAGCCATTATCAGCAGACTTATTATTCCGTAGGAGGTGGATTTGTTATCAATGAAGAAGATGCGACCAATCCTGATGAAGATAATGCAACGCCGACTATCGATGTGATTCCTTATCCTTTTAATAGCGCCGCAGAACTATTAGAACAATGCCGTAAACATCACTTGAGCGTGAGCGAGCTGGTATTAGCAAACGAATGCCATTACCGTGAGCAGGCAGAAGTATTTGCGTATTTAGATTCTATTTGGGAGTCGATGCAAGATTGTGTGACCCGTGGCTGCCAAAACAGCGGTATTTTACCGGGTGGCTTAGATGTAAGACGCCGCGCTCAAGCACTATATGTGCAACTATGTGCTGAAAAAGACCAGCCGATTGCGCAAAATGACAAATTGGTTGCGATGGATTGGATTGATTTATATGCTTTAGCAGTCAATGAAGAAAACGCCAATGGCGGCAATGTGGTCACTGCTCCTACCAACGGCGCGGCAGGTATCATTCCTGCAGTGATGCACTATTATCGTGACTTTTTATCAAACTATAGTATCGATGGCGCGCGCAAGTTTTTGTTAAATGCCACGGCGATCGGTAGCTTAATCAAACAAAATGCTTCCATCTCGGGTGCTGAAGTGGGCTGCCAAGGTGAAGTAGGTTCAGCTTGTGCAATGGCGGCGTCTGCATTGGCAGAAATCTTAGGTGGCGACCCTGCTAAATGTCTTAATGCTGCTGAGATTGGTATCGAGCATAACTTGGGTCTGACCTGTGATCCTGTTGGTGGCTTAGTCCAAGTCCCTTGCATCGAGCGCAATGCGATGGGCGCAGTCAAAGCCGTCAATGCAGCACGACTTGCCTGTCGTGGTAATGGTCAACATTTTGTCTCTTTAGACAAAGTCATTGAAACTATGAAAGTTACTGGCGCTGACATGTTAGATAAATACAAAGAAACTTCTCGCGGTGGATTGGCAGTATATGCTGACAACCGTATACCGACTGCCACTCATGGCGTCAGCGTGAAATACAGCCAATGCTAATGATTGGGCAGCTTATAACTGAATAGAACATATAAATCCTATTATAAAAAAGACCTCTAATGATTAGAGGTCTTTTTTTAAGCTAACTGCTATTGAATTAACAATAGTGCTATTTATTCCAAAAGCTACTTGATGAGCAATTATTCCGCTTTTTTTGACACTACTTGGTTCAGTATCCAAACTGGCTTAACCGCATTCGTTACTTCATCCATCATCGCTTCTTGGCGAACGTCCAAAACATAACGATAATTTGGCTCATACGTAAAGCCTTGAATATTACCATTTAAAGGGGTGTAGTTTTTCTGATACGTTTGGCGATACTGCAAACACTCTGACTCAATCATGGCACCATTAGAAGCTTGTAGCTCACAAACTGCTTTCAGCGGGGCTATCTCTATTTTAAAACTTGGAATGTTAATGACTTTAACCACTGCTGGTTCACCTTCAACGACCATGGTACGCGTATCGTCAGTTGCCATGGTTGAACAACCTGATAAAACAAACGTTGCCATCACTGCTGCTAATGCTAACTTTTTCATTATAAAATCCTCAATGTATTCATAGTTTTATTTGTTTGAACTCGATTTATTCATTTTAGAATAAACGGTTTTTCGATACCACTTAATCATTTATTATTAACTCGACTAGTATAGGGCGCAAAGTAACTGCGCCTCTACAACTGCTTTGTAACTTAACGTCAGCTTTTGCAACGGTTGTTAATCAACAGTAAATAAATATTTTTGATATTACCGAAAAATACATCTTACTTTCAGTGATATCAGTTTAAAACACTAAATAAAAAACGCTCAGAATCATCATGATTCTGAGCGTTTTTTATAATTAAGTATTAAGATTGTTTAGCTACGATAGTCCGCATTTATTTTGACATAGTCGTAAGATAAATCGCAGGTATAAACGGTGTCATGGGCATCACCGCGTGCAAGATCGATATGAATGGTAATCTCAGGGCGACTCATGACCGTCTTGCCCGCCTCTTCCGTATAGTTTGGCGCGACACCACCATTTTGACAAATCATAACTTCGTCTAAGTAGACATCGACTTGTTCGGTATCAAGGTCTTCAATCCCAGCATAACCGACGGCTGCTAATATACGACCCCAGTTGGCATCACTGGCAAAAAATGCCGTTTTGACCAAGGGTGAATGCGCAACCGCATATGCCACATCGCAGCATTCTTGCGTGGTTTTACCACCTGTAACTTTAACTGTCATAAATTTAGTAGCGCCTTCACCATCACGTACGATCAGTTGTGCCAAACGTATAAAGACTTCAGCTAACGCCTCAAACATTGGCTGATAATGTGGGTGCTCAGGGCTATCAATGATATCTGAGCTCGCAGCACCTGTCGCTATCAATACACAACAATCATTGGTCGAGGTATCACCATCGACCGTAATACGGTTAAAAGACTGCTCATTGATAGCACTTAACATCTCTTGTAATAAGTCAGCAGCAATATTGGCATCGGTTGCAACATAGCCAAGCATGGTTGCCATATTGGGACGTATCATGCCTGAGCCTTTTGACATCCCCGTAATATGATAACTACTACCATCAACATCGATTTTTTTACTCGCGAGCTTTGGAATCGTATCCGTTGTGCGGATGCCATTTGCAGCAGCAAGCCAATTATCAGGCGCTAGATTGGCTAATGCGTTGTCTAGTCCTGCGATAATTGCCTCACTATTTAATGGCTCACCAATAACACCCGTCGAAAATGGCAATACAGTATCACTAGCCACGCCAGCTTTAGCAGCTAATGCCGCACAGATATCTGTGGCACGGCGTTTGCCATCAGCACCGGTTCCAGCATTAGCATTACCAGTATTGGTCACCAAATAGCGCGGAGAAGCTGCAGCAAAGTGTTCACGTAATACGCGCACAGGCGCAGCGCAAAATGTATTTTTGGTCGTTACCACTGCAGTGGCAGCCTCAGCTGCGATCTCAATAATTACCAAATCATCACGATTTTTATAACGTACGCCTGCTGCGGTAGCGCTTAATTTAATGCCTTCAATAGGATAAATCGTCTCAGGTACTGCAACATTGCCAACTGCCATCATTCACTCCTTAATTATTGATATTGGTATATTTTTATTGATTGTAAAGCCTTAGTCATAATGGTAAAAACATCATACTTTGTTTAAATCAAATGCTGTCCAAATAGGCGCATGGTCAGAGGGTTTTTCCATAGCGCGCAGCTCATAGCTGATACCCGCATCAACACAACATTCAACAAGATCAGGCGTACATAAAATATGATCAATACGCAATCCACGCTTAGGATCATCATCAAAACCGCGACTGCGATAATCAAACCAGCTGTATAATTCGGTGCTTTCTGGATAATGCAAACGGTAGGTATCAGTCAACTCACGTGACATAAGATTGCTATACCACTCACGCTCCTCAGGTAGGAAGGATGTTTTTCTATTTTTCAACCAGCGCTTAGCATTTACTTCACCGATTCCAATATCGATATCTTCAGGGGCAATATTCATATCCCCCATAATCACTAGCGAGCGCCCTTCTGCTTTTAGCGTATCAATATAGGCCATTAAATCAGCATAATAAGCGCGTTTCATCGGAAATTTGGTCAGATGATCTTGACTCTCACCCTGTGGGAAATAGCCATTGAGCACATCAATCTCACGCCCATCAAACTCATAACGCGCATGAATAAAACGTTTTTGCGCCTCTTCATCTTCGCCAGGGAAACCTTTTTGCACAAAAATAGGCGCAACTTTCGATAATAATGCCACACCGTAATGCGCTTTCTGTCCAAAATACTCGACGTGATAGCCCAAGCCTTCTACATTTTCAAGGGGAAACTGCTCATCATGTACCTTGGTTTCTTGCAGACCCATGACATCAGGATCGATAATATCTCGCACCGCCTCCAGCTGATGTTGACGAGCTCGGATACCATTGATATTAAAACAAACAAAACGGGTCATAAATTATCCTATCCTATATAAATAACTGCTTTAATAAGTAAGTGCAGTTTTAAAATGCACTTATAAATAAATCTAAAATAAAACAAATACGGCTATGATAGCAGACATAGACAGCGCTAGCTGTTGCACCCTTTTATATCTTGAGTTAGAGTGTTTGTTTGGTCTAATTACTTGGCTGTTTGCCGTGTCATTTTATCAAAACATGCTATCAATCCATTCTTATTGACTTTCCTACTTTTTATTAACTCATGCTTATCAAGCAGCGGCATTTAAACAACTTATAACACCCTATTATTAAAAATCTATTGAGCATTATTATGACAAAAACAACTGATAAGAACCCAACTGCCGTATCAAAACCTCACATAATTACGCCGTTATTTGCGACCAACTATAATGTCTACATCAATCATACTGATGCTGGCGGTATAGTCTATCATGCCAATCACTTAGTGTTCTTTGAAAACTGCCGCCGCGATTGGTTTACTCAATTGGGATTAAATGGTTATTTCTTGGAGACCAATGACGGTCAGATTCAGCATTTCGTCGTCACTCAAGCGGACTTGCAATATAAGCGCGCAATTTTATTAGATGAGGTCATTAATGTACGCATTGATAACGTTGAGATAAAACCTGCCAGCATTGTATTTTATCAAAGCATTTATCGTCAGCCCTCTCAAGAGAACACTGCTGACAATGTAAAAGCGGTTTTGCTAAGCAGCACTAAAATCGTTGTTGCCTGTGTACAAAATCAAATCACACCGGATGCTATAGAGAATGATGCGTCAAATAAAACCATCTCAAATACCGCGCCAATGCGCCCTATTCGTGTGCCAAAAAAATTGCGTGTTGCTATTGAGCAAGCAATTTCAGAATACAATAAGTAGCTTCTATAATAAGTGATTTCTTAAATATCTTTAGAAAAATCTGTTTTTCCTACGACAATAATTAGTCATCTTCTCTTTTTGTATGATATATAGAATCGATTTGATTTAAAACCGATACAGCTCTACTGCTATAGACTTTTCGTAGCCCCTGTGAAGCATGCTATGCCTACGCCAACAGAGACTGCAAAACATTTATTCCAGCCTCGCTGTATCATTTTTACATTGAGCTGGCTATAGACCTTGCTATATATTCATTTATAAGGATATTTACTGTACTGAGCAGTACTCTTATCATCATAGTGCCTTAGCCTAGATTCATGCTAACGTATTGCTTAAATGTATCATTATATATTTGATATATTATTTTTTTGTGGTAGATGGTTGGTAGAAAAAATTAATTCAGCTAGTTTTTTAAGATTACTCAGATAGCTTCTTAATTAAACACTTATTTTTTACCATTTACTGATGTCAAATAACCCAATAACACCAGCAGTCTGTCAATGGATAAGGATATTATTAAATTCAGCGATCGCTTTTATGTCAGCGCTGTTTTTTTATTGACAAGGATCTGACTGCTTAGCTAGCAACATTTAACCTCTCTCATATTTCAAGGACGCTGACTATGACGCCAAATAAACCTTGGCTTGCAAATTACCCTATTGGTGTGCCAAAGACGATTGATCCAGACAAATATAGCAGTATCATGGAGCTATATGAAGAGTGCTTCGATCGCTTTCGCATGCATCCTATGACCATCTGTATGGGCGTTACTCATACCTACGACGATGTCGATAAAGCTTCTATCGCGGTTGCTGCATGGTTACAGGCAAAAGGTCTGCCTCAAGGTAGCGTAGTCGCGCTTATGATGCCAAACGTGCCGCAATACTTGCCAACGATGATTGGTATTTTGCGGGCTGGCTATATCTGTACACCCGTAAATCCTCTGTATACTGGCCGCGAGCTACGCCATCAATTGAATGACTCTGGCGCTCAGGTTATTTTTGTCGTCGATAACTTTGCCCAAGCACTTGAGCAGGTCATTGAAGAAACCCATATCAAACACATTGTCCTATCAAAAATGGGCGATATGATGGGTCTAAAAGGTATATTGGTCAACACTATTATCCGTCAGGTCAAACGCTTGGTACCCAAGTATAATCTGAATGACCCAAAATACGACGTCACTAAGTTCCCTGATGTGCTCAAGAAAGGCAAAAACCTGCCGTTCCAAAAGCCAAAACTGTCTTTGAGTCAAACCGCCTTTTTGCAATATACAGGTGGTACAACAGGGCTTTCTAAAGGCGCTATTTTATCTCAGCGTAATATTGTCGCAGGCGCGATGCAGTCAGAAGCTTGGACTCGCCCTATTACCTCAGAGATTAATGAGGTATATATCAATATGGTGATGGCACTGCCGCTGTATCATATTTTTGCCTTTATGCTGAGCTCACTGGGTATGCGTGCAGGTTACACCTTTATATTGGTTCCTAACCCGCGTGATATACCAGGCTTTATTAAGACGTTATCAAAACAGCCCTTCCATATTTTCCCTGCGGTCAATACCTTGTTTAAAGGCTTACTCGACAATCCGAACTTTAAAAACCTAGATTTTAGCTCACTACGTATCTCACAAGCAGGCGGTATGGCAGCGACTGAGCAAACAGCAAGACGCTGGCTTGAGACGACAGGCTGCGCTATGATTGAGGGTTGGGGAATGACGGAAGGGGTTGCTGTTGGTACTGCCAACGTCATCACTGATCGCAAGTTTAATGGTACGATTGGCGTCCCTGTCCCTAGTGTTGATGTCATTATTATCGATGACGAGGGCAACCCTGTCGGTGCCAATCAAGCAGGCGAGATGTGTGTCAAAGGACCTAACGTTACCTCAGGTTATCTAAATAGAGACAGTAGTGATGACTTTACCAAAGATGGCTACTTTCGCACTGGCGATATCGTCAGCATGGACGAAAAAGGCTACTTTAGACTATTAGACCGTAAAAAAGACATGATTTTGGTGTCAGGATTTAATGTATTTCCAAATGAGATCGAGTCGGTCATGCTTGATTGTGACGGCATTATCGATTGTGCTGTCATCGGTATCCCTGATGAGAATCAAGGTGAAGCGGTTAAAATCTATGTTGTCCCTGCTGATAACAATGTCACCAAAAACTCTATTAAAGAGTTTGCTTTAGACAATATGACTGGTTATAAATGTCCACGTCATATCGAGTTTGTTACTGAGCTACCAAAAAGTAACGTCGGTAAAGTATTACGTCAAAAACTTCGAGAGAAGCATATGATAGACAATCCTCAACTATAATTAAAGCGGCCTTTTAATTGTCAAGAGCGCCTTGCATTAGATGCAAGGCGCTTTTTTATTAACCATCCCATCGATCAATTCTAAACTTTATTAGCATTTTTAGTATGCTATCTTGTCTCTGCAATCGCTTCACTATTCTTAGTTGCAACATATATTTTTCAATATATCAAGTATAACGACAAACTCTCAAGTTCTTTTATAGCAATAACTTACTCAATTACACTTATGTTAATGTATTGCCAAAATATGTTACGCTATTGTTTATAATATTAAGTCAGTAATATATTTAACTGAGGTCAATTAATTGACCTTAAACAGCAGTACATTTTTCAAAAATAATTACAAACCAGTCATTTAATCTATTCAGATGAGTTTTCTGTGTGGTTAAATGAATTTTTAGTTCAATCACCTTGTATAAAGGCCGCCGTATTTTAGCAGTTTGTGAATAAATGGGATAGCACTCGACAATCCACCGCTTAACTGGCGATGACTCGTATTGTTGACATGGATGTGACTACTTTTGTATAGAGCCTTAACTGATCGCAAATTTAAGGACGCTTAGTATGACAACAGATAAACCTTGGCTTGCTCAATATCCAGCAAACGTACCCAAGACTATTAATCCTGATCAGTATGAAAGTCTCATCGAGTTGTATGAAGAGTGTTTTGACCGCTTCCGTATGCATCCTATGACCATCTGTATGGGCGTTTCTCATACTTATGGAGACGTGGACAAAGCGTCTCTTGCTGTCGCTGCTTGGTTGCAAGCACAAGATATCCCTAAAGGTAGCGTAGTGGCAGTCATGATGCCAAACGTGCCGCAATACTTACCGACGATGATCGGTATATTGCGCGCCGGCTATGTTTGCACCCCTATCAACCCACTATATACTGGTCGTGAGCTACGTCATCAACTCAATGATTCAGGCGCTCAGGTTATTTTTGTCGTCGATAACTTTGCTCAAGCACTTGAACAAGTCATTGAAGAGACGAACATCAAACGTATTGTCCTATCGAAAATGGGCGACATGATGGGACTAAAGGGTATTTTGGTCAACACCGTTATTCGTCAGGTCAAACGCTTAGTGCCTAAGTACAACCTGAATGACCCTAAGTATAATGTTACCAAATTCCCTGATGTGCTTAAAAAAGGCAAAAACCTGCCTTTTCAAACACCAAAAACCTCACTGCAACAAAAAGCTATTTTACAATATACCGGCGGTACAACAGGCCTATCTAAAGGCGCTATTTTAACCCAGCGTAACGTTGTCGCTGCTGCCATGCAATCAGAAGCATGGTATCGCCCTGTTACCTCTGAAATCAATGAGGTGTACATCAATATGGTCATGGCATTGCCGCTATATCATATATTTGCCTTTATGCTGAGCTTGCTAGGTATGCGTTCGGGTTATACTTTTATATTAATACCTAATCCACGAGACATGCCTGGATTTGTCAAAACCTTATCAAAACAGCCCTTCCATATTTTTCCTGCCGTCAATACCTTGTTTAAAGGACTACTTGATCAACCAACCTTTAAGAACCTAGATTTTAGCGCATTACGTATCTCACAAGCAGGCGGTATGGCAGCGACTGAGCAGACGGCAGCACGCTGGTTAGAAGTCACTGGTTGCCCGATGGTTGAGGGTTGGGGTATGACTGAAGGGGTTGCAGCAGGTACTGCTAACGTCATTACTGATCGCAAGTTCAATGGCACTATTGGCATTCCTGTACCTAGTGTCGATGTTATTGTGGTCGATGATAATGGCGAGACCGTAGGTTTTAATCAGTCTGGTGAAATGTGCATTAAGGGACCAAATATCACCTCAGGATATTTTAATAAAGACAACACCAATGACTTTACTAAAGAGGGTTACTTCCGTACTGGTGATATCATTAGTATGGACGAAAAAGGCTATATCACTTTACTTGATCGCAAAAAAGACATGATTTTGGTATCAGGATTTAACGTCTTTCCAAATGAGATTGAGTCAGTTATGCTAGATTGCAAAGGTATTATTGATTGCGCAGTGATTGGCATTTCTGATGAGCATCAAGGCGAAGCAGTCAAAATTTATATCGTTCCTGCTGATAACAATGTTACCAAGAGTGATATTAAAGAATTTGCCTTGGACAATTTGACTGGTTACAAATGCCCGCGTCATATTGAATTTGTGAGTGAGTTGCCAAAGAGTAATGTGGGTAAAATATTGCGTCAAAAACTGCGTGAAAAACACATGGCAGATAACCCTCAAATGTTATAACTTCTAAAATCTGTACACATTAAGACCAATAAAAGAATCCCTCTATATCAGCATATAGAGGGATTCTTTTATTGGTCTTGATATTATTAATGTCGCTTGTACTAACTGACTTTATTGACCACCTGCAATGGCAAGTGCTTCATTGCTTGACCGACGATAGACCATGGTAGACTGGGTACACAAGCTTCATCAACCTCAGCTTCAATCGCTGCAACGATGGATTTGGTGCCCGTATCTGCATCTACTTCAAACGGTAATGGCTTGGCATTTTCATTGATTTCAGTACGGATATAGCCTGGATAAATAGTAGAGACTTTGATCGGCAGTTTGGTCAATAGCATATCAGCACGGATGCCCTCTGCCAAATGTGCCAAGCCTGCCTTACTCGCACCATAGGCAGTCAAGTGCTTAGGTAATCCACGCATCGCTGACATACTAGATATCACGACCAAATGGCCGCTATTTTGTGCGCGAAAGATACTCATCGCTGCTTCACACTGCGCGAGCGCCGAAATAAAGTTAACCTCAACCGTACGGCGGTTGGTATCAAAGCGTCCTTTACCAATACGGCGACTCTCGCCAATGCCTGCATTGACCACGACACGATCAATATGACCAAAGTCAGCCGTGAAGGCATCAAACACTTCAAAAATCGCATCATAATCACTAACGTCTAGCACTCGATACTCGATACGAATATCAGGATATTGTGCCATCAGCTCTATTTGTAGACTCTCTAAACGATCCGTACGACGCGCACAAATAGCAAGGTTGTATCCAAGCTTAGCAAACAATCTCGCCATGCCCTCGCCCAACCCTGAGCTGGCACCCGTGATTAAAACCGTTTTGCCACGACCAATCTGCTGTTTATTTAAACCTTTTAAATAACGTGCTGGTTGAACCGCGCCAAATAATTGATTTTTACTTTTGGTGGCTTTTTTTGCCACTAGGCTCAGTAATTTATTTTGCATGGACATTCTCTTATGTATCAATGATAACTTCAAGATAACGTAAA
Source organism: Psychrobacter sp. G (assembly GCF_000418305.1). Lineage (NCBI taxonomy): Bacteria > Pseudomonadati > Pseudomonadota > Gammaproteobacteria > Moraxellales > Moraxellaceae > Psychrobacter > Psychrobacter sp. G. The sequence goes on along the minus strand of NC_021661.1, from coordinate 1,410,983 downwards.
CACTTCCAACTGTCTATGTGGCTTTGGTGTTATCTGCGCTAGTAGCCAGCCACTACAGACTTTCTATAACAAGGTTTTAGCAACCAATCATGAATTATCGCCATGTCACAAAACGCTTACCATCAGCGAATAAATGACTATACTCATTTAATGACAGTAAACGTGAATTCTGCTCTTTTAAAGTAATAGATGTCACGCCCGTATTAACCAAGCTTTTATTGATTTGATACGCAGTTTGACTGCCTTGTTGCAAGAGTTGCGACGTAATAGCCGCAATCACACCACCAGAAGTAAATACCAATACCGTACTATCGCGATTTAAATTTAGCGTTGTCACCTGTATACGTATTTGCTGAAGCGCTTGCTTAGCTCGCTCATTAAACTGCGACCAGCTTTCTATATAATCTTGATCATAATCACCGCCATGCCAGCGCTGCATCGCGTTATCGAATAACTCAGCCAAACGTGTCATCGGTACATCCGCTTTAGCAATCTCAGCTGCGATTGATGTTCGAGTGCTGAATACTGGATCTGATTTAACAAAAACATCTTTATGATTAAATTCATCAAACTGCGGCAAAATATAGCTATCAGGATAGTCTATATTAATGGCAGGTAATATAGGCGTTTCACTCTTATTATTAACAGTAATAGAAAACTGATAGCTATCCCAAAAGTGCCGTGCGGAATCTTGTTGCCTGACCAAACTCCCCGTAAAAATAGCATCGATTCGGCGCTGGGTCGTTGCATAATGCTGGCCGAGCATTTGCGCTTGGATACCACCTAGCTCTGACAGCTGATCGTAATTTTCTTGTCCAAAGGATGCCTGGCCATGACGTGCCAGAAGAATGGTTGTCATAAAATACTGCCTTTTATCATAGTTTCAATATGCTGATTTCAAACATTTTACTTGCTAAAAAAATTACTCAGCTGTTGATTGTGGCGACTTAGCAAAATAGCCTTTTGGTAAAATACCTTTAATAACTTTTTGTACAGGCGCTGGTAATTGCTCAATGGTGGCAGCATCGACGCCCATATCTTGCAAATGCGGCTGCACATGAGTGTTGAATAACGCCTCACCTTCATACTGTGCTATCAACTTCAGAGATTTTGCATGCAATACATGAACGATAAGCCAAAAATTCTTAAATGCCGGATTGGTCGTTTGTTTATGATAGTAGCGGTAATAAATTTGCTGGACAATACCTGCTAGACGGAATAAACCAAACACTTCATAAAACGTCCAATTATCTATCTCTAGACCTGTCTGCTCAAGATAATAAGCAACCACCTCATCGCGAGTCATCATGCCTTTTAAATGCGTGGGCTGACGCCGTGACTGCTGCATGATGATGTTGTCATCTTCTTCAATCCAATACGCCAATGCGCTGCCCAAATCCATCAAAGGATCGCCCAAGGTCGCCATTTCCCAATCAAGTACGCCGATAACCTTAGTTGGATCTGCGGCATCTAAAATGACGTTGTCAAAACGCCAATCATTGTGAATCAAGCAAGTCTTACTATCAGCAGGCGTATGCTTACCAAGCCATTGACGTACTAAGGCAAAACTTGGGACGTTAGGTGTTTTAGCTTTGACATAACGCTTATCCCAGCCTGTTACTTGGCGCTCGCAATAACCTTCGCCACGCCCAAGATTGACCAAATCAGGATGCGCTTTATAATCTACTTGGTGCAACTCAACCAACGCATCAATGACATTGGTACATAATGCACGCGTTTGCTCTTCGTTTAAATCAATCCCTTTTGGCAAATTGGCACGAGGAATGATACCTTCCATACGCTCCATGACATAGAAATCGGCGCCGATGACGGACTCATCCGTACATAGCGCGACCATTTTAGGTACATAAGGATAAGCATCCTTTAAGGATTTTTGGACAGTGTATTCGCGCACCATATCATGTGCTGATTTGGCTTTAGTGCCTTTTGGCGGACGGCGTAAGATTAAATCTTGGCTTTTACTTTCAGCGTTACCTTCGCCTTCATATTGCAAACGGTAAGTCCAGTTTGATGCTCCGCCTGAGAATTGGGTAACCGTTGGCTCGCCTGCTACATCGATTCCTTGGGCGCGTAGCCAGTTACTAACCGCTTTGGCGTCAAGCTCTTCACCCTCGCGAACCTCGCCGCCTTTATCTAAGATTTTATTAGCTACTTCTTTATCCGTAGTATTGCTTTGATTAGCATTTGCCATAAGATGTTCCTTATCGTGTGGGCAGTTATTTTTATCAATGAGTATAGGGATGAAAATTCACTATTAATGGTGTAATAGTGAATCTTTAATTATCGTTAAGCTCACTTTTTATTAAATTATAGACTCGCACTAATCTATATTAAGATTTAGCAGGTTTCGACGAACGACTAAAACCTTGACGCTTTAGCTCAAGTTTCGCAATCATGGTTTTATGCACTTCATCAGGACCATCAGCTAAGCGCAGCGCTCGTGCTTGAGCAAAGAAACTCGGCAGCATCGTATCTTGGCAAACGCCCATGCCACCATGGATTTGAATCGCCATATCAACCACTTCTTGTAAGACTGTCGGTGCGACGACTTTAATGGCAGAGATTTCTGTGAGTGCAGCTTTTGTGCCTTGCGCGTCCATTTTTTGTGCGGCATATAGAGTGAGCAAACGGGCTTGATCAATCTTAATACGTGCTTCAGCAATACGCTCAAAGTTACCACCTAGTTGTAGTAATGGCTTACCAAAAGCCGTACGCTCCATACCGCGTTTTACAGCCAGCTCTAGCGACTTTTCAGCGGCGCCAATACAACGCATGCAATGATGAATGCGACCTGGCCCTAGGCGACCTTGCGCAATCTCAAAGCCCATACCTGGGCCACCGATAAAGTGGCTAACGGGTACACGTACATCATTAAAGCTGACTTCACCATGACCATGCGGCGCATCATAATCGCCAAATACTTTTAGCATGCGCTCGATATTGACGCCTGCAGTTTTTGCTGGAACCAATACCATCGAATGCTGATGATGACGGTCTTTAGTTTCATCAGGGGTGTATGCCATCACAATCAAAATATCAACTGCTGGGTCGCCAAGACCGGACGACCACCATTTACTACCATTGATAATAATCTCATCGCCATCGACAACCGCAGTCGCCTGCATGTTGGTCGCATCACTGGATGCCACCTCAGGCTCAGTCATACAAAATACCGAACGCGTTTTACCTTCCAAGATTGGCGTCAGCCATTTATCTTGCTGCTCTTGTGTACCATAACGCCACAACAGCTCCATATTGCCACTATCAGGGGCATTGCAGTTAAATACATAAGGTGCTAGTAAACTGCGGCCTGTCAACTCTGCAATCGGTGCATAATCGGTAACCGAAAGGCCAGTACCTAGGATGTCATCCGGCAAAAATAAATTCCATAAACCGGCTTCACGTGCTTGCTTACGTAAGCTCTCATACTTTTCTGGCCACTGCCAATTTTTCCAATTACCATCAGGATTTTGCTGATGACAATCTGCCCAAAACTGCGCTTCAATGGGCTCAATATGGGTTTCGATAAATGCTTGTACTTGGGCATGCATGGCTTGACCATGTTCTGTTGCTGTAAACATCAAGGCATTGCTAGACATAATGATTTCCCTATCCTTATTAATTATCTCAATCACATTTTTATAAAAAATTTCATAGTGTACGTACGTAAACTCTGTATCGTATGCACCATTTATAACACAGCGATTATTTTTAAACAGCAAAAAGGCGCGACCCGTTAGGACACGCCTTTTACAAAATACAAACAATATATGGATTTAGGTTAGAACTCTACAGGTTAGCCATGCATTTGGCATTTACCTCTGAATCTTATTTAAGGATATTTAAACGGCTATTAAGGTCAAATCGTGCTAGTGCATCTGGCAGCTTATCAACCGCCATGCTGATGGTCGCTTCTGCAGCTTGTGATAGCCCTAGCTTTTCTGCCAGTGTTGGCTTTTGGCGTGAATGCAGCGCGTACACTTCGTTGTTCTCCATACGCTCTAATAAATAACTGTCCGATGTCTGTAATTTATCCACCAAGTTCAAATGCAGCGCATCTTCACCATACCAATGCTCGCCTGTCGCGACTTTATCTACATCAAGCATACCGCGGTAACGATTGACAAAGTGCTTAAACAACTCATGTGTTTGCTCTAGTTCTTCTTGATATTTGGCACGATCTTCATCATCATTTTCACCAAATACAGTCACGGTACGTTTGTAATCACCAGCCGTAAACATCTCATAATCAACATCATGGTTTTTGAGCCATTTATGGAAATTGGGCAGTTGTGATACCACACCGATAGAGCCAATAATGGCAAATGGTGCCGCTACAATATTGTCCGCTACACAGGCCATCATATAGCCACCACTAGCTGCAACCTTATCAACGCAGACGGTGAGTTTCAAACCGGCATCTTTTAGACGAGCCAATTGTGCTGCGGCTAAACCATAACCGTGTACTACGCCGCCACCCGACTCTAGACGCACCACTATTTCATCGCCTTTATTTGCGGTGCTTATTAGCGTGCTAATCTCTTCACGCAGATGTTTAACAGCAGTGGCTTTGATATCGCCATCAAAGTCGAGTACAAAAACTTGTTGCTTGCTATCACTATTTTTTTTCTTATTTTTGGTTTTCGCTTTTAGGGCTTGTTTTGCTTTTTTAGCCAGTGCTTTTTTGAATTGTTTGAGGGCAGCTTTACCTTGAGTCGCCTCCATCAGGTCTTCACGGCGTTGCTCTTGGTTTTTATTCAGATGGATAACTCTTAGCTCAACAGGGTTTTTTAGAGGGATTAAAAAGCATGAGTGCGATTCCTTAAATGATTAAGACGGTCTTAGTGTAATTTTATAAGTTAGGCTGATATGCGCACGCGCGCTTATCTTTTCAAGCAGAGGAACAATATTTAACCTAATGCAATTGTTACGGCATAAATACGGCTTATAGCCATCTTTACTGAGCTTTGATTGGGCTGATTCGGTTGTATAACAAAGGCAGATTAGGCATAATATACGTTTACACCAAATTTTCTGTAGCCAACGTGATGACTATTTGTCTTAATCGCGTTGTTTGCGCTTCTTTTAACTAAACTAGTTATTATCTAAAAGAAGCGCAACGATGGCTGCATTATTGTATTTCGAATTGGGCTGACAACTGGATAATTATATTATGACGCATAGCGAATACCGAGACGAATATTGCGGAGCCGTAACCGAAAGCTTAATTGAGCAAACCATTAGTGTCGTAGGCTGGGTACATCGTCGTCGCGATCACGGTGGCGTGATTTTCTTAGACATGCGTGACCGCGCTGGTATCTTGCAGGTCGTTGTCGATCCTGATACCCCAGAAGCGTTCGCTATTGCTGATGCAGTACGTCCTGAGTATGTAATAAAAATCACAGGTCGTGTCCGTCAACGCTACGCGGGCACTGAAAACGCAAATATGACCAGTGGTCATATCGAGCTGTTGGCCAAAGAAATTGAAGTGCTGGCAAAATCTGAAACCCCGCCATTCCCATTGAATGATGAGAAAAGTACGGTATCAGAAGATCTACGTCTCAAATATCGCTATCTTGATATGCGCCGTCCACAAATGCAAGATCGTATGGTATTCCGTGCGAAAGCCACCTCAGCGATTCGTCGTTATTTAGATGACCATGGCTTTTTAGATGTAGAAACCCCTATCTTGACTCGTGCAACGCCAGAAGGTGCTCGTGATTATCTTGTGCCTTCACGTACGCGTCCGGGTAACTTCTTTGCCTTACCGCAGTCGCCACAGCTGTTTAAACAGTTATTGATGGTCGCAGGTTTTGACCGCTATTATCAAATCGCTAAGTGCTTCCGTGATGAAGATTTACGTGCGGATCGTCAGCCTGAATTTACCCAAGTCGATATTGAGACTTCTTTCTTAAATGAAGAAGAAATCATGAATATCAACGAAGGTCTGATTAAGCATGTCTTTAAGACGATGATGGACGTTGAATTTGAACAGTTCCCACGTATGACTTATGCTGAAGCCATGCGTGATTATGCCTCAGACAAGCCTGACCTACGTATTCCGCTTAAATTGATTGACGTTGCAGACTTAATGAAAGACGTTGATTTTAAAGTGTTTGCCGGTCCTGCTAACGATCCTAAAGGTCGTGTTGCTGCCCTACGTATACCAGGCGGTGCTTCATTAAGCCGTAAACAAATCGATGCTTATACCAAGTTCGTTGGTATCTATGGTGCACGTGGTTTGGCTTATATTAAAGTCAACGATGCCAGCAACATCAATAACGGTGTGGATAAAGAATCTGGTCTACAGTCTCCTATTATTAAGAATATGACTGATGATGTATTGGTAAGCCTGATTGATCGTACTGGTGCAGAAAGCAATGATATCATCTTCTTTGGTGCGGATAAAGCTAGTGTGGTCAATGATGCCATCGGCGCCCTACGTCAAAAGATTGGTTTAGATTTAGAAATGACCACTTGTGAGTGGGCCCCACTTTGGGTAACTGACTTTCCGATGTTTGAAGAAACTGAAGATGGTCGCTGGACCTCAATGCATCATCCATTTACTAAGCCAAAAGGTTCGGTTGAAGAATTAAAAACCAATCCTGAATCTGCCCTTTCTATCGCTTATGATATGGTATTAAACGGTACTGAAGTAGGTGGTGGTAGTTTACGTATCAATACACTTGAGATGCAAACAGCCGTATTTGAAGCATTGGGTATTGATGATCAGGAAGCAGAAGACAAATTTGGCTTCTTGCTTGACGCGTTAAAATTTGGTGCGCCGCCACATGGTGGCTTGGCATTTGGTTTGGACCGCTTAATCATGCTTATGGTAGGCGCAAGCTCTATCCGTGACGTGATTGCCTTCCCAAAAACCAAAACTGCTGAATGTCCATTGACCCAAGCACCGGCTGAGGTAAATACCAAGCAGCTACGTGAGCTTGGTATCCGTGTCCGTGAAAAAGTACAAGCTGACACCAGTAAGTCTGCTGAATAAATAGTCTGATCATGCGAAGCTATTTTTTACAGTGCTTGTTATGTGATTCATCACTGTGTGAATGGTCATGAATCCGTATCATATTTTCAAAATCGTGCCACTGTCTGTCTTGCAGATGCTGGCACGTTTTGTTGCGTGGATAATCTTAAGGATGCCAAGCGCTAGTATCATGCGCACGATTAAAATCAACATGGCACTGATTGCTCCTACGTTATCTCACCTGCAAAAACAAGCATTAACCAAAGAGATTATCTATCATCAATGTTTAACCAGCATTGAGTCAATCAAAAGCTGGGCGATGCCACCTGATTGGAGTATCGCTCAAATTCGTGACGTTCATAATAAAGACATCTTACTTGAGGGACTTGCTAGTCCTAACGGCATGCTCGCGATCGTACCGCATTTGGGTACGTGGGAGATGATGAATGCTTGGCTCAATCAATTTGGCTCGCCAACCATCATGTATAAGCCCGTAAAAGGTGACATTACCAACAATTTTATATTGCAAGGTCGTGCCCGCCTCAATGCGACATTAGTACCGACGGATGGTAGCGGTGTAAAAGCAGTATTTAAAACACTCAAACAAGGTGGTTTTAGTATTGTCTTACCTGACCACGTTCCTGACCCCTCAGGCGGTGTCATCGTGCCTTTTTTTGGCATTGAAACGTTGACCAGTACCCTTGCCTCCAAACTTGCTAGTAAAACCAAATGCGCACTGGTCGGATTGGCATGTATTCGCCGCGACGACGGGTATGGTTTTGATATTTATTGCTATAAACTCGATGACCCAGCATTATATGATCGCAATACTGAAACAGCAGCTTATGCACTCAATCTAGCAATGCAACGTATGATTGAAGACAATTACAGTCATTATATGTGGGGTTATCGACGCTTTAAGCATATCCCTATGATAGACAACCCTTACAACACTGATGAAGCCAATTTAGCCGCATTTATTCGCGCACATCATCCTAGTGTAGATAATAAATAAAATCGATACAGTGAAATCCGTACGCTACTGATAGACTCTCAATTTTAGTGTTTTTTATCAATTTTTTAAAAGTTAGCCCCTTATTTATATAAATATGAGTGCACTATGGCAACTGACATGAATCAAAATTTACCAACCAATCAAACGCCAACAGACAGTAAAAACTCTGATCAGCGTTATATTATTTGTATGAAATGGGGTGATAAATATGGTGCTGAATATGTTAACCGTCTTTATAACATGGTGCATCGTAACTTAACTTTAGATTTTCAGATGGTTTGCTTAACCGATGACAGTACTGGTATCGATCCTGCTGTTATCTGCCACCCCATCCCTGAGCTCAATCTACCTGCAGGACCTGAGCGTGGCTGGAAAAAGCTCACGACTTTTAAGCAAGAATTATATGACCTCAAAGGCGTCGCCTTGTTTTTAGATATTGATATCGTTATCGTTGATAATATCGACGGATTTTTCACTTATGAAGCTGAGCATGAAGATAGTGTGGTTATCATTCGTGACTGGAAAAAACCGTGGCGTATGATTGGCAATAGCTCGGTATACCGCTTCAATATCGGTATGAATACTTATCCTAATTTGCTCGCAAATTTTGAACGTAATTTTGAAACTATTCGTACTCAAGTTCGTCATGAGCAAGCATATCTGTCCAATTATTTACGTGAGTATCATCATTTAGAGTATTGGGACAAAGACTGGTGTGTTAGCTTTAAATATCAGTGTATTGCACCTATTCCTTTTAATCTAGTACGGGCACCTACTCTGCCAAATGACGCTAAAATCGTTATTTTCCATGGTGAGATTAATCCACCAGACGCGATAGCAGGGGGTGGCGGTAAATGGTATCGTCATGTGAAGCCGAGCCCTTGGCTCAAAGAGTATTGGATATAATTTAATCATCAAACCATCATTACTTTAAAATATCTGGAGCTGACATTGGGATTACCTCCTATGATTGAGTTTGAGGTTGGTAATCAGCCGTTCCCTATTCACGCATTTAACGCAAAAGAAAATCAACAAAACCTTGACCGACAAGCTGTCAATATCATTGCTTCAGGTCCCTCTATTGCTGAGGTAGATTTTATACCTTTACTAGATACAGCCACGATTTTTATTAATGGTAGTATTAGTCTCACCGCTCAGTATAGCTTTACCAAAGTCGTCGGTTATGTCATTAGTGATGCACGTTTTATCCTCCATCAGCCCGATATATTAAACGAATACTACACCGGTCAGCCCTTATATGCCACCTTGGCAGTATTAGAAGCATTGGTCAGTGCCCATCCTGAAATCATAAAAAAATATCATCATAAGATGCGTATTATCTATCTTGTTGACAGACCGTGGGGTGTTAAAGGAAATGATTCAGAATTTAGTCTTTTGCTGTTAGGTAAGGAGTCACGATACCAAGCGCTCAATAGAAAAACGCCACTATCAGCATTTGCTAAGCATGCTAAATTTGTTATCGATAGCTATCATCAGCCATCACCTATCGGGTTGTCCTTAGACATCACCTACGGCTTTGTAGAAGCTGGAACAGTGGCTTATGTAGCAACGCAGCTGGCTTTCTCCCGTGGTGCAAACGCACTGCATTTATATGGTGTTGATCTACTTAATAGTAACGAGCCGCGGTTTTATGAAGATAGAGAGCGTAGCGCGCCCACGACGCTAAATAATGTCATCAGCAATACTATTGTACCGTCATTTAATTTATTAGCCAAAACTTATCAACAATATGGCGTGCGCGTTACCAATCACTCTCCTATCTCTCAATCACTTTTCGACTTTAGTTAATATCATTTACTATTGATAGCGAAAAATCTAAATACTGCTGTGCAATGTGTTTTGGTAATAGCTGCTGATTTAACGGCGTTATAAATTGATTCGCATTATCTAATGCCTGACTTATTAGCGCTGCCAACCCTTCAATATCATCAATAGCAACTAGATTTTTCTGTGGTAACAGCTCTCTTGGACCAAAGGGGCAATCCGTACTGATAACAGGTACATTTAAGGCTTGCGCTTCGACGATAACATAACCAAAGCCCTCATACTTAGAGGTCATGACGAGCAGTGCGGCTCCCGCAATCAACGGATAAGGATTGGCATGAAAGCCTAAAAAATATACTTTATTCTCAATTTTTAACTCAATCGCTAATTGTTTTATTTCATCTTCAAGTCGACCTTTACCTACCAAAACCAATGGTAGTCTGCGCTCTGTTTTGGCATAGGCCTGCAGTAAATCACGATGACCCTTCATAGCGTCAAACGAAGCGACATGAATAATATAACCTTTATCAGTCAAGCCAAACTCCTCAATATGAAAATGTTCACTGGCCAATTGCTGAATTTGACTGACATCGCATGGGTTATAAATTGTCGTGGTTCTATTTAAGTTACCTATTAATGCCAATAAATCTTGGCATGCGCCTTCACTGACACAACTGCACGGATGAGCACCGTAAACCACTTTTAAATGACTTATGGTTTGAGCAGGTATGATTGCTAGCTTCTCTTGAAATTGTTTGGACACTGCGGTGTGCAATACGTTCACTATATTTGGTAGCTTACTATATGCCATAATCCAATTAACCTTGTAAATATTGGCCAAGATTAATTTAGGTGTTCCGATATTTTTTAGCACATATTCATCAATGCGCGCTGCAACCTGTTTATAAGCGGTGGCTTGCTCAGTTTCTATATTAAAAAGCGGCTGATTATAAGGGACGATGTGGTAATGCACGCGAGAATCTAAGCACATATCTGTCGTATCTTCTAGGCAAAGCACATGGACATCATAATCCATATCTATATAGGCACGCGCCAATGTCGTGACCATACGTTCTGCACCGCGCCCTTCTAACGCTTTTAATATTAGTAAAATAGTTGGTTTATTGCTAGTTATCATAGTAACCCGTCTTTCATACTTGTGATGCCTATCTTGGTATAATAAATAGCCGTAAAATAATTGTTTAATATTGCAGCGCTCTACCTTTGTATGCTAGTCTCCTCTATTTTTATATTACGAACAAGCATCTATTAAAACATTTTTTTATTCATTCGCTAATACATTTGTTATTGTCTAATTAAACTGTAGGCTACCATTTTTTAGGGTATTAGCCCTTATTTTGATGCAAATCTAAATCACTATCTACAGGAGCATATGGTGTGAATCATGTAAAAAATATTAGGTCATACCGCTTATCAGTAGTAATGATAGTTAAAAATGAAGCCAAAAACCTTGCTATTACTTTACCTTCTCTGCAAGGATTGGCTGATGAAATCATCGTATTAGACTCAGGCAGCACCGATAATAGCCGTCAGCTCGTAGAGCAATATGGCGGAACATGGTATGTCAATACAGATTGGCAAGGATTTGGCAAACAACGTCAATTGGCACAGTCATATGCGACCGGTGATTGGATTTTTGCATTAGATGCTGATGAAGAAGTTACTCCTCAGCTTAAAGAAAGTATACTAAAGATCATCACACAAAAACCTGATAATACAGTCTATGGTATTAAGCGTATTGATTGTATTTTTGGGCACGAAATTGACCCTAGCTATTGGGCAATAAAAGCACACTGGCGTTTATATCCCTGTCACTTTTATTATAATGAAAATCTAGTCCATGAATCTGTCGTCCTACATAATGCTATTACCAAGACATTAGATGGGTTTATGCGCCATCATACAGCCGAAACGCCACTATTTTGGCTACAAAAACGTTTAGATTATGCTAAGGCGTGGGCTGAGGATCGCCATAAAAAAGGTAGAAAAATTAGCTTTTATAAAGTTATTTTCAATCCAATTTGGGCATTTATTAAGCAGTACCTAATAGATGGACGCTTCTTAAAAGGCAAATACGGACTCATATATTCGCTGCTATTTATGCAGTATACCTTTAATAAATACGCTATTTTATATGACCTAACATACAATAAAACAGAGCAAGCATTTATAAAATCGTTGGAAATAGCTGAAAACTTACAGCCAGTAGACGTATCGAAAAAACAAAGCAGCTTGTCTTTAGTAATGATTGTAAAAAATGAAGGCAAGCATTTACAAGCATGTTTAAAAACAGTACAAGATATTGTAGATGAAATCATTATTTTGGATTCTGGTAGCACAGATGATACTAAAGCCATTGCCCTACAGTATGGTGCTAAATGGTACGTCAATGAACAGTGGCAAGGCTTCGGCAAACAGCGACAGTTGGCACAATCTTATGCTACTTGTGATTATGTCTTAGTACTAGATGCAGACGAACGCCTAGAGAATAATTTAAGACATTCTATTGCTAGGTTATTAAATGAGCCGCTACAGACTGATAGAGTATTTAGTGTGGCTCGAGTCAATCAGTTTTGCGGCGTCGAAGTACAGAAACGAATATGGTATACGGATAAACTGGCACGATTATATGCCAATAGCTTATTTAAATATTCTAATTTAGACGTTCATGAATCGTTAGATCAAAAAGGCGTTCCAAGTGAGGTATTGAAAGGTTATCTATTGCATATTACCAATGATAATTTACACCATTTTTTGATGAAAAATGTGCGCTACAGTCATGATTGGGCAAGAGAAAAACATCATAAAGGTAAAAAGGTAACGCTTTTAGGCATGTTATTACGTTCTTGGTTTTCTTTCTTTCGTGAATACATCATGCGTGCTGACATATTAGGCGGGGCTTATGGCTATATTTTGGCTTTCGCCTCATTAGGCTACACAATGGATAAATATATAATGCTTTGGCAGCTTAACCAAGGAAAAGATTGAATGCAGAACCATGTCATCAGCTTAACAACCGCGACTGATCGTCGTCAGCACATCATTCAAGAATTTACAAAGCAAAACATCCCTTTTGAATTCTATGATGCGATAACAATCTCTCAATTGACGGAAGTGTCTAAAGCATTAGGTTTACGCTTGGCAGAAAGTGAGCGTTTATCACTTATAGAAAAAGCTTGTTTTTTGAGCCATGTTTGCTTATGGCAAAAAATAATAGACGACAATCTCGAATATATGTCAATATTTGAGGACGATATATACTTAGGAGAAAATGCTAATAATTTTCTCACTGATAATCAATGGATATTAGATAACTTAATTGACATGGATATTATCAAATTAGAAACAGCATTAGAGAAAACACATTGTAGTGAAAAAGAAATCAATTATGGAGAGAGATGTTTTTTAAAGTTAGAAAACTGGCATACCGGAGCAGCGGCTTATATTATTTCAAATAAAGGCGCAAAAACACTACTTCATCAGATCAGATCTCTCAATGAAAAAGACTACGTGCCAATAGACGAAATGATTTTTGATAAATTCTTACCTCGAATATCAGTCTACCAAATCTCTCCTGCTTTAAGCATACAATCAACTTTCTTAGAAGCAGATAATCCTACTTTAGCAAGCGATCTGGAAGCTGGACGCATAGAGCATAGAAAAATCAGATCGAAAGATCCACGAGACCTAAAACATTATTTCAAAAAGATTAAACGTAGTATCGGTAAACGTACGTTTTACACTATCGTCCCTTTCGACTAATTCACTAAATCAGTCTCTCATTTTTAATCTTTCTTTAATATTTGCTTTGGCTCTTGGTTTAGTTGCATTAAGTACTTCGCCTGCAAGCACTTTTTCATAGCATTCCATATAGCCTTTTGCCATGGCAACATGACTAAAATACGTCTGCGCATGATGATGACAAGCACGTCTATCAAATCTATCAATATTTTTAGTCGCCTCAACAAGCTCGGCATAACTGTCAGATAAAACGCCAACATCCTCTTGCGTGATGATATCTGGTAGAGACCCAAAAGGTGTTGCCAGCACAGGACAACCCAGATATAGGCTTTCAATGACTGCCAATCCAAAAGGCTCATGCCATAACACGGGAAAGAGCAATCCTTTGGAGTGACGGAGTAACTGATTTTTTTGCTCACCACCGACCATTCCATGGAAGGTCAGTTTTGAGGACGTATAAAAATAAGGGTTCCGACGGATGTTAAAACGATCGCCGCCTAATACATGTAGCGGAATATCCGCTTGCTGCGCTATTTTCACAGTTCCTTGCAGGTTCTTAATTCGCCAAGAAGCTTTTGCTAAAAAATGGACATAGTTTTTAGGATTAAAGTCTGGCTCGCCATAATCATTCCAATACAAACCATTGTGCACATAGCAATTGGCATTATAGTTTTCCGCATGCTTCTTTGATAAATAGATCGTATTGACAGGATATTCTTGTTCAATCTCGCTGTTACTGTGTTCAGTACACACAAATGGAGTATCGATATCATTATCATAGCGAAAATGAAAGTGAATGATATCTGCCCACCCTTCTATTTGCTTTTCTAAAGGCAGTTGCTCATCAAAATAGACCGCATCTTTATGTGAGCTTTTGTGCTTGGTTAAAAACCTGACTTCATGCCCTAGTGATTTTTGTCCTTGATACAATCCCCATAACACTCGTTCAGTACCACCATAATCTTTGGGTGGAATACTTAACTGAGTCAAAAGTACATGTAATATTTTCATCATTTAACCTTTTAATCTTTTAAGACAAAATCATATGGGAGATTTTGAGTCACCTCAGGTGCTGTCTCATGTAAAGCATGACCATTTAAGACTTTTTCATAAAAATATAAGTAGTTCTTACTCATCACAAGGTGATTGAATGTGTCTCGTGCATAATCATGACAGCGCTGACGACTAAATTGTCCAATATTTCTTAGAGTATCTATCATCACACTTTTACTGTCGGTACTAACACCGACATCTTGATTGATGAGCTCTGGCAGAGAACCACATCGACTACCAATAACAGGGCAGCCTAAATATAAGCTTTCAATCATAGCTAAGCCAAAAGCCTCATTTGTTAGTACAGGAAAAATCAACGCTTGCGAGTTGCGAATAACCTTATTCTTCTTGTCACCGCCAATCATGCCATAAAACTTAAGATCATTACCCGGATAAATATAAGGTTGATATTTGCCGTCTTTACGCCATTTTAAGCAGTAACGTTTACTACCAATAACATGCAATTTTTTATTTGCTTGTCTTGCAATATCCACACTGTCTTTTAAATTTTTGTCTTTATATTTTGCATTCGCTAAAAAATGTACATAGTTTTCTGGCTGATTTATATTAGGTTGCTCATAATCCTCCCAGTATAAGCCATTATAAACATACGCTTCTCCCCCACTACGTTCGGCATGTAATTTCCCCAGAAATATAGTATTCTTAGGAAATATAGCAGGGGTAATCTGTTGGTTATGCGTTGTACAAACAAAAGGGGTTTTTAATGTCCCTTGAAATAAGAAATGGAAATGAATAACATCGGCCCAGCCTTCTACTTGATCTTCAATTCCCTGAGCAGGATTGTATAAAATTGAATCAGGATGTTGGTTCTGATGCTTGGTCATGAACTTAACGTCATGCCCCAACTCTTTTTGCCCTTTATATAATGCCCAAACAACACGTTCAGTGCCTCCATATTTTAAAGGCGGTATAGGCATCCTAGTAAGCAGAACATGAAGGATTTTCACAGCTACCTCGATATAATGTGCATTCAAACCAGATTAGTAAAATACTTTAAAAAGCAGTTATTGTAGACTATTTATGAATATAGTTATTTAATAGCTCTACTTAAAAAGAATCATTTAATCATAAAAAAGCTGGACAGTGACGTCCAGCTTTTTTAAAAAAATAAAGTAACACAATCAGTCAATAAAACTTAACCAATCCATATACTGCTCATTACGACCATGGACCACATCAAAGTACAAGGTTTGCAGCTTTTCAGTCAAGGGTCCGCGACCACCATTACCGATAGTACGATCATCGTATTCACGAATAGGCGTGACTTCAGCAGCGGTACCAGTCATAAATATTTCATCCGCTAAGTAAAACTCATCACGAGTGATACGACGCTCAACAACTTTAATGCCCAAATCTTCAGCGAATTGGACAATAGTTCGACGCGTGATACCGTCAAGTGCCCCGCCTGCTAAATCAGGGGTATGCAATACACCATCTTTAACTAAAAATAAGTTCTCGCCAGCGCCTTGGCAGACATAGCCTTGTGGATCCATCAAGATGGCTTCGTCATAGCCGTTACGGGTCACTTCTTGGTTCGCCATGATAGATACTGGGTAGTTGCTTGAGGCTTTTGCTTTACACATGGTCACGTTTGGCAAATGATGGGTATATGATGACGTTTTTACACGAATCCCGTTTTTGATACCTTCTTCACCAAGGTACGCGCCCCAATGCCAAGCAGCTACCATGGCATTAACGCTATTATCACGTGATGATAGACCCAGTTTTTCGGCACCGAACCAAATTAGCGGGCGAATATAAGCTTCTGCTAGATTGTTCTGCTTGACCACATCTTTGTGTGCTTGCTCAAGTGTTGCTGCATCAAAAGGCACATCCATTTGGAAAATCTTTGCCGAACCTAGCAGACGCTCAGTATGTTCTTTTAAGCGGAAAATCGCGGTACGGTTATCAGCAGTTTGATAGGCACGGACGCCTTCAAAGACTGCGATACCATAATGCATGCTGTGCGTAAGCACATGAATTTTGGCATCTGGCTGTTCAATCATCGTGCCATTCATCCAAAGCTTGCCTTCCTTTGTTGCCATATTCATCTAATAATCCTTATGCTAGCGCTAACGTCTAACTTTTTTGTTGAGTGTTAAGTAAATGTTTTAATTAAAATTTTATAATGACACTGAGTGTCTGTTTTAATGCACCAATATCATGTGCAAATTTAATGCGCAAATGATTATATCACCAGCACGCCAAGCAAATGAAATATTTTAGTTCATTACTGCCGTGCCTTTATTTATATGGCGTTAAATATCAGTGCCAAGACTGTCTTAACACTGTCCTTTCATTCAGCACAGCCGTTTTAATATCGCTATTCTGTCGATTCCACACCCATCAAATGCTGCCACTGCGCCTGTACGAGTGCACGGGTTTCAGTCCAAAGCGACTCATCGACCAGTAATGACTGCTCGGATAGTGCCAATTGATGCGTTGCAGCCCTTATGCGCAAATAAGCATCCGTCAAATCTTGACAGATCTCACTCTCCCAAATACCTAGTGTCGCCATCTCTTCAAAGATACGGACGTTATCGCTCCATTTGGTCAAGGTTGGATGTTCATGCGAATAGGCCAGTACGGCAAATTGTGCCAAAAACTCGATATCAATGACACCGCCTGCATCTTGTTTAAGATGAAACTTACCCGCTTGCTGTTGCCATTGGCTCGTACCCAGATGCTTTTGCATTTTGATACGCATACTTGTCACTTCGATACGTACTTCCTCAATTGTGCGCGGTAATGCTAAGACCGTACGGCGAATATCACAAAAACGGGCTGTGACGCGTTTATCACCGCAGATTGCACGCGCCCGTACCAGCGCTTGATGCTCCCATGACCAAGCTTTCTCAAGCTGATAGGTTTCAAACGCATGACAAGACACCACCATCATGCCAGCATTGCCGGAGGGACGCAGGCGCATATCCACCTCATAAGCACGGCCATCACGGGTTTGAGTATTAAGATAGGTCATGAGCTTTTGCGCCAAGCGTGCCGCAAACTTCATGCCACTGACCGAATTTTCACCCGTGGTCATACCCTGCTCTTTTATTTTATGCAAAAACACCAAATCTAAATCTGATGAATAAGACAACTCAAGACCGCCAAGCTTGCCATAGCCGATAATAGCAAAGCCGCAATCCGCTTCGGTGACCGGATCGCCATCTTGGCCAATAGGATAACCATAACGTTTCACAATTTCAGCAAAAGCACGTTCAAGCGCCGCTTCTAATACCACTTCAGCAATATAAGTTAGAGAATCCGACACCTTCATGATTGGACGTTCAGCCAACACATCACTGGCGGCAACCGCTAATACTTGATTCTTTTTAAATAATCGTAATACGCTAAGCAGCTTTTCTTCGTCATTAGGCTCTACTCTTAATAACTGCTGACGCAAGATATCACGCAGCTCAAGCTTGTCTGGTAAATGCCGATAGCGTTGCTGTAAAAATGTATCTAATAACACTGGATACTGTGCCAGCTCTTTGGCAATCCAAGGGCTAGCAGACAGCATCGGAATCAACTCAACCGTGGCGTTTGGGTTCTCTGCAATCATAACCAAGTAGATAGAACGACGACAAATCGCTTCAAGCAAGGCAATCAAGCGCGGCAATGCGGTATTCGCCAGTTGCTGCTGATCTTGATGAGCAAGTAGCGCATGCACAATTACTGGATACGCTCCGTCCAAGCGTTCACGAGCCTCATCGCTTAAATTGGCAACCATTTTTGACTGCCAAAAATTTTGCAATTGACTATGATTCTCTTCCGTCAACACGTCATTTAAACGAGCCACTTGTTCATCCAAGTTAGTAGGTTCTAGCTCATCATCGTGATCCGGTACTTGCCTTTCAGTAACCATACGCTCAAACGGCATATTGACATGATATCGATGATAATTAAGCGTATTTAATAATGCAGCCCAGTCTTCAAACCCAAGCGTGAGCGCAAGATTGTGCTGCCAATGCACATCATGAGGAAGACGCTGGGTTTGCTGGTCATTGATCGCTTGAATACCGTGCTCAAGCCGGCGTAAAAACCGATAAGCACTCTGCAGTTCTTGATAAGTGGTTTCTTCTAAATACTTAAGCTCATACAACGCCTGCATTGCCTTTAAACAAGATTTGACCTGTAGCTGCGGATGCCGTCCGCCATAAATCAACTGGAAAGCTTGAACGATAAACTCGATATCTCGAATACCACCAGCACCGAGTTTGATATTGTCCAAATCTTCACGCTGAGCGACTTGATTTTGGATCAGAGACTTCATCTCTCGTAATGCCGAAAAAGCACTATAATCGACGTAATATCGAAAGACAAACGGCTTAATAAGTGCTTGAATGTCGTCATAGAATGGTCGCTCTATGTGTCCAACCACACGGGCTTTTAACCAAGCAAATCGTTCCCATGCCCGCCCATGCTGAGAAAAGTACTTTTGCAACGCCGATAGATGAATCGCTAAATCACTACCATCGCCCCATGGGCGCAGGCGCATATCTACCCGAAACACAAAACCATCTGCTGTATTGTTATCGAGCAGCTTAATAATACCTTGACCAAGGCGCGTCATAAAACGTTTATTGTCGATACTGCGTGTGCCTTTGGTTTTATCCCCATCAGTTTCACCGCGCGCTTGATGGATAAAGATCAGGTCAATGTCACTTGATAAATTCAGCTCATGAGCGCCAAGCTTGCCCATTGCCATAATCGCCATATCATCGACTTGCGCATTGCCTTTCTCATTAATAAAGGTAGGCTGACCATATTGAGTCACCAACTGCTGATAGGTATAGTTTTTCGCAAATAAAATACAACCATCAGCGAATTCGGACAACTCGTCGGTCAATTGCTCAAGTTCAATCACTGCCAATGCGTCTTGCCATACCCAACGCATCATCAGTAGCATACGCAAATTGCGTAAACCACTCATCACTTTGGTTTCATGACCAAGCTGATAATTTTCGTCCAATGTATAATCTTGTATCAGGTCATCAATCTGTTGGCGCGTTAAGGTCGTGTCTAAAGGATAACTGCGTAAAAACGTCTGGCAGGCGCCCGTACGACTTTGCCAAATTTGATAAGCAAACTCACTGGCAGTTTGCAATACTTGTAGCTGTTCTGATGTGGGCTGATAGCCGTTACCATTGGGGGTGGTAGATAGCATAATGATGTTACCTCATTGCAGCATAGAGCCATAAGCCTACGTGAACTGGGCGAATAAGTTTATTGTTTTTTCTTACGGAACGGTCACAACTGCTATGGATCAGTGAAACACCATGCTTTTATAGTAACATAAATAAAGTAATACGCTGCCAAGAGCAAGCATATAGCGAATTCAGTATTAAAGCGCTACAGTAGGACTGGGATGAGTTTTACGCAGCCTCTGTCGGCGTAGGCACAGCACGCCAGAAAAATTTATACCAGTACTAGGTTGGAACATAACGTATCTGTTTTATTTAGAATTGACTATACTTGCAAAAAATGAAAAAGCGCTGAATGATGATACAATATACAGCCACACAAGGTCTCAGTTCTTTTTCAATACTCATTATTCAATGCTTATTAATACTATGTGATACCGCCATTATGACACTCTCAACACCTCTACTTTTGATTACCGCTGACCCAAGCCATCCACTTGCCTATCTGGCATTACGCTATGCGCGCGCTTATCTACAGAACGCCTCTTTAGCCGATAATGCGCCTAATAGCACCAATCATGAAAACTCTGTATTAAACATCTTTTTTTATGCAGATGCAGCACATACTGCCAATCGTTTAAGGTGGCAGTCAGCCGATCAATCAAACATTACCCAAGAATGGCAGGCACTGGCAGCACAGTATAATCTTGTACTGCCAGTATGCGTCAGTACGGCACTCAGTCGCGGTATTAGTGATACGGACAACAGCAGCCGTCATCAGTTAGAGACAGAAAATCTAGCGACAGGTTTTAAGCTAGTAGGTCTGAGTGAGCTTGCTATGATGATGCAAGGCGACTGTCGCTTACTACAATTCTAATAAAGATGATGGAAATAAAAATTCAGTTTGATACCAATAGATAGCGACAAACAAGATTAGGAAAACCTCATGAAATTACTCATTCGGCTGCATACGCCCACTGAAATGGCAAGCTATGAAGGCTGTGCGCTGGCTTTGACTTTGGCAACCTTTGGGCACGAAGTGCAGCTGTATTTGGATGCGCCCGTCTTTGGATTTTTAATGCAGCCAAACTCACGCTTGCAAGGTATGATTCAAGCGCTTGAGCTTTATGACATGCCGCCAGCGTGGCTACCTGACGATGTTTTTAGTGGCTGGATAGCTGGTATGCTACCGACGGACTTGGCAACGCAGTTAGTCTTGATGCCAGAAGAAGTAAATTTACAAGTATTTGAGCAAATTCTCACTTTTTAATCTTAAAGCTATAAATAGCAAAGCTGATGTAAAATTTTATTGTTTCAAACCTATAGCAAGCAATCGGACACGAGTATGGCAACTTTATATCAATTACATAGCAGTATGGATACGCTCAGACGCACTACGGAACAAATGGCGTTGTCATGGCAGGCGGGCGATAGCATCCTTTTGTTGGGTACAACCGTCGCATTTATAGATTGGTTCAATGCATATTTGGGCGATATCGAGAATATGGAAATAGAAACCATTGCTGGTATTTACGCGCTTGCCGACGATGTGGCACAGTTGCATGAAAATACCGCAGCGAAGCTTAATCTAGCGGCAAAGCTCACTGGTATTTTAAGCGATGCAGAATGGGTAGCGATGACCCAAGACAGCCGCTTTGATAAAGTCGTGACGATTGCCTTATGAGTATGTCTACTAACTCGTCTACATCCTCTCTGAGCTCAATCGATTTAGCATTAGACGATGTAGCATTGGATCAAGATGGACATTTATGCGACCACACCGTCTGGACGCCCGTTATTGCACAGCAGCTAGCTAATACCTTGGATATCGTCTTAGATACTGAGCGCTTGGCAGTGTTACAGCAAGTACGAGCTTTTTTTGTAAAATTCAATCACGCACCTGCCACGCGCCCACTAATAAAATGGCTGCAGCAGACTTTACCTGATGATGACATCAGCAATCAAAAGTTGCAGCAGCTGTTCAATACCGGCTTGGTCGCCCGCCATGTCAATCGCCTTGCTGGGCTGCCCAAACCGCCTAATTGCTTATAAATGACCATAAAAAAGGCAGATAAATTATTTTCTTTATCTGCCTTTTTTAATTTTAATAATAAAAATTACTCTTTAGGGTCGTAGACGGTGAGTGTCTCATAGCCGATACTACGACCTTCATCACCGCCAAATCCTTGTTGTCGCCATACCTCATATAAACATATTGCCACGCTGTTCGACAGATTCAAACTGCGTGAATCTGCTAGCATCGGCAATCGTAGCCAGTTATCAGCGCCAATATCTTCACGTATATCATCTGCCAGTCCCGCTGTTTCTGAGCCAAAAACCATGGCCACATTATTTCCAGAAAAATCACTGCCCGACTCTGCAGTCTCTTGTCCACCAAAATCATAATCATAAAAAGGCTTACTTAACTTGGTGGTCAATGCCGTAATGGTATGACAGTCAGCATCCTGCAATGCTTGCTTTGCTATTGACCAATTGTCGTGTACTTGCAGATGGGCATACTCATGATAATCTAATCCTGCACGGCGCAATTTTTTATCATCCAGCTCAAACCCTAATGGTTTGACTAAATGCAGCTGCGCCCCACTATTGGCACACAGACGAATGATATTGCCCGTGTTACTGGGCATTTTTGGCGCTACCAGCACGATATGAATGGTCATACTCTCTCCGTCATTAGCATTAGGGTTATTTTTCTGACTTATATGGCAAAGGTAATTAAAAGTTACAGTTTACTGCCAATAATTACATTTTGATACTGGGCACGTATTTTAACTTTGATTATGATGGCTGTAACGGACAAGGGGATAATATAAAAATATTGTCATCGTCTGTTATCATCTTGCAGTGTAACTTAGGATCAACATCAAGTTTCACTGTTACTACACTACTTATCTGTATCTGTCTTTTTTGAGGAATATACCATGAAAAAATTAGTTATCGCATCTTTGGCTGCTATGTTTGTATTAACTGGTTGTAACACTTTTAAAGGTCTAGGCCAAGACGTATCAAGCGCTGGTAGTGCTGTAAGCGGTACTGCACAAGAAGTACAAAACAAAATCTAAGCTTTAAATATTTAGGTTGTTTAAAGGGCTTATCATCTATGTGATAAGCCCTTTTTTATTAAGCTTAAGTTCTGAACACTTAACGAGCATACTTCGCTATAAAAATGCTCTTAATATTTGATTGAGATACCTTTTACCAAGTTCTGTCGGTTGCAACTGTTCCGGATGATCTATCAATAGACCTTGCTCGATTAATGTAGCAACTTGTATTGCAATGCTGTCATAACTTAGCCCCGTACGTGCTTCAAATAACGACCATGCTACGCCACCATGCAAACGTAAGGCATTAAGCATAAACTCACTAACCAACTCCTCTTCATCAATCGCTTGCCAGCCAACCATTTTTGGCGCTGATATTGATGCCCCATCTTGGACATGAGCTTCTTCATATTCTATATAACTTTTTGGCATACGGGATTTACTAAAGCGATAGATACCTGATTGAGTATTTTCGCTATCAATACTCCATATGTCAGTCGCCATCTCATTGCCGATATCTTGTCCGATAATATCTTGTCCAATAGTGACTTTTCCATGAGCACCCGCCCCAATGGCCAAATAGTCACCAAACTGCCAGTAGTTGACGTTATGTTGACAAGGCTTATCCCCTGCCCCAGACCATGCTGATACCTCATAATTGCAATAGCCTAAATTCTGTAATAATGTCTGACCAGATTCTTCTATATCTGCCAAGCGATCCTCATTGGGTAAAATTGGCTGACTGCGATAGAATACGGTATTTGGCTCAATGGTCAGCTGATACCATGAGATATGGGTCGCACCAGCATCGTGTGCCATTTGAATATCGTCTAACGCCTCGCTCATGGTTTGCTCTGGTAGTCCATGCATCAAATCCACGTTTACGCGCTCAAATCCAGCTTCTCGAGCTGCTTTAATTGCAGATAGCGCTTGAGTAGGATTATGAATACGTCCAAGCGTGGTTAATTGTTCAGCAGAAAAGCTCTGCACACCTATCGATAGGCGATTAATACCCACCTCTAAATACTCAGCAAATGGCGCATGCTCAAGGGTGCCTGGATTTGCCTCCATGGTGATTTCGATGTCGCTAGAAAATTGATAATATTTCTTTAAACCATCAAACAAGCGCTGGTATTGAGCAATGGGCAACAACGACGGCGTACCACCGCCTATAAATATGGAGCTAATCTCACGTCCTTGGGTCAATATCTGCTGCATAGCAGCATCTTGCAATAATGCATCGACATATTCATCATACATGGACAGCTGACTGTCTAGTGGTAGCTCATGTGAATTAAAATCACAGTATGGGCATTTTTTGACACACCACGGGATATGGATGTATAACGCCAATGGAATGTCTGTCACTTCTACTGCATTCGAATGACCATCATGAAAAGGCTTTGCTTGCTGAGACAGTTGATTAGGTTTGATATTTGACATAAGCGGACTTATCTATAAATAGGTAACTGCCATCAATAGCAGAAAATACCGCTAGGATAACGGCTAAGCACAGTAAAAAAAAGCCTAACTTCAAGAAAATTCTATCGATAACAAAACCCATGACAAAGGCTCATGTTAAATATTCTTAGTTATAGGCAAAATAACTAAGAATCACCATTATTATATAAAATAATTATAAATAACCGACTATATAAAAAGGATAAAAACCATGGCATATTGGCTTATAAAATCTAATCCAAGCTGTTTTAGTATAAAAGACTTAGAAGGTGCAGGAACAGAGATGTGGGATGGCGTGCGTAACTACCGAGCCCGCAATTTTATGCGTGATGACATGCAAGTAGGTGACAAGGCGTTTTTTTACCACTCTAGTGCTAAACCCTCTGGCGTTGCTGGTATCGTGACTATTAGTCAAGCTGGCTATCCTGATATTACTCAATTTCATCCTGAACACCGGCATTACGACCCGAAAGCCACCGCAGAGAATCCGCGATGGTATATGGTGGATGTGACTTTCAATCAAGCTTTTAACAATATATTACCACTGTCAGAGCTAAAGTTTCTGCCCGCGCTCGAGGACTCATTATTACTGAGAAAAGGCTGTGAGCAATTGACCATCATACCGCTTGAGCTGAAGCACTGGTATGCAATTATGGATATTGCAGAGACCCTTAATCTAATATCAGATAATACTGACTCTATTGAATGAATAATTCTGGCTTACAAGCACAAAATTGATGTTTAATTCTTCTATTAAGGGCTGAGTACACCTATAAATGCGAGATTTATCAAACCTTTGTAAAACATTTACATTATAACCTAACTTCTTTACCATTCTATTAACTTATGACCTGTCACTTCATCACTTGAATTGACGGGTTATTTTTATTTTAGCATCAGTGATTCTTTTTTCACTCTGCATGCTTAGTGTTATTAAAAATGGACTTGCTCATATTATTTATCGGAGTATTATCGTCGCACACCTCCTATTTTACTGTCTCGCTATTGATTTATTAATGGCTGTGTTTGTTCATTAGTAAAATTTGTTTATCAAAAATAATTATTGTAAAGAATAAAAGTTGCTCATTATGGTTTTCCCGTTGTCTTTTGTAGATTTTAAAAGTTACAGTTTACGCTTAGGTATACTCGCGCTGCCCATCTTAATCACCCAGTTTTGTCAAGCTGCGCTTGGTGTTGTCGATGCCATTATGGCAGGTCAAGTTTCGGCACTTGATTTGGCTGCTGTCGCTGTCGGCTCAGGTATTTGGCTACCATTATTTTTATTAGCAACAGGTATTTTGATTGCGACTACGCCTCTGATCGGTGAAGCCATTGGTCAAAACCAACTCGATAAAGTACCACATATCACGCAGCAGTCATTATGGACGGCTGGTGTCATTGGTATCCTTGGTTTTATCATTGTCAACCTAGCACCCAATGTACTTGCCCTCATGGGTGTTCCTGAAAATATACAACCGATAGCAACTCAGTATTTGCATGGCGTATCATTTGGCTTCCCTGCAATTGCCGTTTATGCGGTGCTGCGTAGTTACTGTGAAGCGCTTGGTCGACCTGAGCCAGTGACAGTTATTAGTATCATAGGGCTGCTTGCAGATATCCCGCTTAACTATATTTTTATCCATGGCTTGTTTGGCATGCCTGAGATGGGTGGCGCTGGTTGCGGGGTAGCAACTGCTATCGTTTTGTGGATTAACGTCTTATTATTAGCCGCTTATACCAGCTTTACTAAGCGTCAGCAATTTGCCAGTACGCGCTTTTTTTATGCCTTTGCCAGCCCAAATCGGGCACAGATAAAAAAACTTCTCAAGCTTGGTATTCCGATTGGCGTCTCTATCTTTTTTGAAGCCAGTCTATTTAGCTTAGGCGCACTGGTGATTAGTCCATTGGGTGAGCTGGCAACCGCATCGCACCAAGTCGCCCTATCAGTGACCTCGCAGTTGTTTATGATCCCAATTTCGGTCGCGATGGCACTGACCATTATGGTATCCAACCGCTTTGGTGAAAAAAACCTAATGGCACTGCGTCAAGTACAAGCAACCGGTCTTATATGGACGGTACTTATTGCATTTGCTTGTATGATTGGTGTTTGGCTATTTAGACCACAATTAGCAGCGGCATTCACTGACAATCCTGTAGTACGAGCTCAAGCTATGCATTTGCTCATCTTTGCGCTTGCTTATCAGCTATTTGATGGCTGGCAAGTCAATGTCGCGGGCATATTACGGGGCATGCAAGATACTACAATACCGATGTGGGTTACCCTATTTTGCTACTGGATAGTGGCACTGCCGCTTGGTATTTATCTAGTACGCTTTACTGATATTGGGGCGCAAGGTTTTTGGATGGCTTTAATTACAGGGTTATTTTTATCGTCTATTTTACTTACCATACGTTTGCGCTACCAACAAAAGAGATTGCTGGCAATGTGGGGATAATAATAAGACTAGGTTTACACAAGTTTATCTAAATGTTATCTGTAATAATCATCACTGGCGCTCGCAAGTCACATAGACTATGATAAATTCTTGAGCATTTCTTACTCAAACGAGCGCTTACGTCATAATATGTAAAAAAACTCAGTTAACAACTGTACATCGATTGCTC
This sequence comes from Psychrobacter sp. G, assembly GCF_000418305.1. Classification (NCBI taxonomy): domain Bacteria; kingdom Pseudomonadati; phylum Pseudomonadota; class Gammaproteobacteria; order Moraxellales; family Moraxellaceae; genus Psychrobacter; species Psychrobacter sp. G. The sequence continues at coordinate 1,384,052 of NC_021661.1, read as the reverse complement.
ATTGCCGTGAATATAGGTATCATTAGCAATTATCTACACAATATTTAGTTACACTATTTTTCTCGAATTTGTTACAAGGCAAAAATACAATTATGGATATTGAAAAAATACGCACCCTCATTGCACTCATGGAAGAAAGCGAACTGGTTAATTTGGAAATCAGCTCAGATGACGAGCATATCAGTTTGACTCGTCACTATGATGCGCCGGCGCCAACGATGATGGCCGCACCTACTGCTGGTGCTGCTACACCTCATACTCCTGAATCGCAGCCTGCGATGAAAGCAGGTAGTGTTGAGACATCACCTATGGTTGGCGTTTATTACTCAGCCCCTAGCCCTAATGATCCACCATTTATAAAGGTTGGACAAAAAGTGCAAGCGGGTGATACGCTCGGCATCATTGAAGCGATGAAAATTATGAATCCTCTTGAGGCGACTCAAAGTGGTGTTATTGATGAGATCTTGGTCACTAATTCTGAAGTGGTACAGTTTGGTCAGCCTATCGTACGCTATAAAGCGTAACCAGATTTGCCAACCTTTACTTCGTTCTGATGGAGAGTGTGCTATTTATCAGGCAATATCAACTTATGCTTAGGCTATTTTAGCTTAAGCATATCTAAGCTTAAAGATTTTAAAGTTAGATAATCACTAGGCTTAATGAGTTTTGATATTGCTGAATATAGTGACTCCATTAAAAAACGCCGCTTCAATAAGGATGACCCCATGATAAAAAAACTGCTCATCGCCAATAGAGGTGAGATTGCTCTACGTATCGTTCGCGCTTGTAAAGCCCTTGGTATTCAAACCGTTGGTGTTTACTCTACGGCTGATGCCAATTTGATGCACTTACGCTTTGTTGATGAAGCCATTTGTATCGGCAAGCCTAATGCCAATCAAAGCTATCTAAATATCAATACTATCTTGACTGCTGCTGAGATTACTGGCGCTGATGCCATTCACCCCGGTTATGGTTTTTTGGCTGAAAATGCTGAATTTGCTGAACGTATTGAAGAAGCTGGATTAACCTTTGTAGGCCCTACTGCAGATCATATTCGTCTGATGGGAAACAAGGTTTCCGCGATCAATGCTATGAAAAAAGCGGGTGTGCCGACAGTACCTGGTTCAGTAGGTGCTGTGACGCTACACAATGCTGAAGAGCAAGCGCGCAATATCGGTTTTCCCTTGTTGATTAAAGCGGCAGCGGGTGGCGGTGGTCGTGGTATGCGTGTGGTTGAGCGCTTTGAAGAAATTATCGGTCAAGTGCAAGCGGCTAAGCAAGAAGCTGAGCTATGGTTTGGTGATGATACGGTTTATATGGAACGTTATCTCCAAAACCCGCGACATGTAGAGATACAAGTACTTGGCGATGGTAACGGTAATGCCATTCATTTATATGACAGAGATTGCTCATTGCAGCGTCGTCATCAAAAAGTTTTAGAAGAAGCCCCTGCCCCTGATATTCCTGATGATGTACGTCAGCCTATCTTAGATGCTTGCGTAAAAGCATGTAAGCTGGTCAAATACCGCGGTGCTGGTACTTTTGAGTTTTTATTTGAAAATAATGAATATTTCTTTATTGAGATGAACACTCGTGTACAAGTTGAGCATACTATTACTGAGATGATTACAGGCATTGATGTGGTCGTTGAACAGTTAAAAATCGCAGCTGGCTACGGTTTATCTTATCGCCAAAGTGAGATCGAAATTCAAGGTCATGCGATTGAATGTCGCATCAATGCTGAAGATCCAGTGACCTTTATGCCATCACCTGGTACGGTTACTCAGCTGTATTCACCTAGTGGGGCTGGTATCCGCTTTGACTCACATCTATATCCTGGCTATGAGATTCCAAGTTACTATGACTCTTTGATTGGTAAGCTTATTTGTCATGGTCAAACCCGTCAGCAAGCGATTTCTAAAACGCTACAGGCACTTGATGAGTTGGTTATCGAAGGTATCAAAACAAATATCCCGATGCATCGTGATGTAATCTTATCAGATGATAATTTTGTTCATGAAGCACAGAATATTCATTATCTTGAAAGAGAATTGTTAACTGCTAATAAAGAAAAAGCCAACTTGTGAACTGATTAAATATTGATATCACATATTGTTATCATAAAGATTTGTTCTCAATAAAAAAACCGCTATCTGCATGGATAGCGGTTTTTTAATGATGATTGTAATTAAAGCTAAAGCAAAGTCACCGAAAAACCATTACTATGGCAGAATTCTATTAAAATTCATAAAGCACTCTTTGCCATCAGGATCAGCACACCACTGCATTTGATTGCCATCATGATTTAAAAATGCAATCAACGCCTCATTGCTCTGATCTATCTGGCTGCCGGAGCAATCCACTTCATTGTTATCGTAAACGGTTTTAATAGCAATGATAGGTAGCCCCTCTTCACGGTGCGTAATCAAATAACGTCCATAAGTCCACTCTTTGCCACTGACTGACCACATTTCATTATCAGCAGCAAAATTGTAAAGCTCACTGCACTGAGCAGATTTCTTTGCTGATGCAATGAGTTTTTTGCTGGTATCAGTTTGAATATTAATAAGACGTTTTTCGTTTTGTGTCAATAGTCCTGCACCGGCGTCGAATTTAGGTTCGTTACTTTTAATCTGACTCTTATCTTTTAACGCTGCTTGCCGCGCCTCAGCTTCTTTGGTCATCGTGATACTACTGTCTAAATCAATCTCCCACTGTCCAGCAATCGCAGGACTAATATGTGTGGTAATGGTCGGCTTACTAACTGCTTCGCCATTTACTGGCAATGATGCCAAAATAGCGGCTAATGAAAATGAAGCAAATGAGAGAGGTTCCATAATTAACCTTGTTATTTATACTATTATAATAATGAGTGCTATGTACATTAGCGTAAGTCTTAGTCACCGAAAACACAAGTAACATTATGCTATTAGGCTTTAACCTCTCAGTGGTAAGCACTTCAATAAGATCTCTAATTACTGAGTTTCAAACATAGCTTCAAACATAAAAAATAACGCCATGGCTCTGATTTGCTTATCGCAATGAGTCATGACGTTATACTTATATAAACGTAAACCTATATACCTAAATATTTAAATTCTTAAGTACTTAGTTATCAAACAGCAGCGATACTAACTGCTTGAGCAAAGGCTGACAATGCGCCCTTTAGCATGGCTGATACCGTGCTGCTACAAGTACCGATACCTGAATAAACTTCACCATCTACATTTAGCTGTATATAAGCAGCAGCATTGGCATTTGTCTTATTGTCTCTATTGTTATCATCATTGATACCATCACCGCTATTATGCTGCGGATTGATTGCATGCTCAGCGTAGTTAATGACATGGATTGATTTGCCTGTATGCTGCGCCAATCCATCGATAAACGAAGATAACGGCCCATTACCATCACCATCTATAGTGATGGTATCGCCATTCATCTGAACTTGACCGTTAAAGTAGACTTCGCCGCCTTTATTATTGACCGTATAATCTAACAGCTCAAAACTGCCTTGCTGTAAATAAGTGTCTTCAAAGGTCTGTAAGATTTCATCATTCTGCAATTCACGAGCCGTGGTTTCAGCTTGTTTTTGTACCACACCACTAAAGTCAATTTGCATCCAACGTGGTAAATTAAAGCCATAGTTGCGCTGCAAGATATAAGCCACACCGCCTTTACCAGATTGGCTATTGATACGAACCACATCCTGATAGCTGCGACCAATATGTGCAGGATCAATTGGTAAATATGCCACATCCCAGACGTTTTCTGTCTTCTCCACATGCTTCTCATTATAGTCGAGGCACTTCTTGATTGCATCTTGGTGCGAGCCGCTAAAGGCAGTAAATACAAGCTCACCCACATAAGGATGACGTGGATGCAGAGGCAAGTTATTGCATTCGCTAACGACTTGTACAATCTCACTCATGTTACTAAAATCAAGCTCAGGATCGATACCTTGGCTAAACAGATTCATCGCCATGACCATGATATCCATATTGCCAGTACGCTCGCCATTACCAAGCAAGGTGCCTTCGATACGATCTGCGCCAGCAAGCATACCAAGCTCAGCCGCCGCCACCGCACAGCCTCGGTCATTATGCGTATGCAAGCTAATAGTTACATGCTCACGCTTGGCAAGATTACGACAAAAATACTCGACTTGATCAGCGAATACATTGGGCATTGACGCCTCAACCGTCGCAGGTAAGTTTAAGATTACCTCTTGACCATTCTCGGGCTGCCAAATATCACAAACGGCATCACAGACTTCAACTGCATATTCAGTCTCAGTTTGGCTAAAGCTCTCAGGTGAATACTGGAATACCCATTCTGTTTCTGGATATTTAGCAGCATATTCAACCAATAATTTAGCACCAGTGACAGCTATCTCTTTGATTTCAGCTTTATCTTTAGCATATACTTTTTCGCGCTGAATACGGCAAGTTGAGTTATAAACATGAACGATGGCACGCTTTGCGCCTTTTAAGGATTCAAAAGTTCGAGCAATCAAATGCTCACGTGCCTGCACCAATACCTGCAAAGTCACGTCATCAGGCACATGATTTTCTTCAATCAATTTACGAGCAAAATCAAACTCGACTTGTGCCGCTGAGGGAAAACCTATTTCAATCTCTTTAAAACCCACATCTATCAAGGTTTCAAAAAAACGCATTTTTTGTTCAATAGTCATCGGATCAATCAATGCCTGATTGCCATCACGCAGATCCACACTTGCCCATATCGGTGATTTCTCTAGCGTTTTGCTCGGCCATGTACGATCTGGCAACAGTGGTGCAAATGCAAAAGGGCGATATTTACGGAAATCGAAAGCGGCTTTTTTTGGTGTGCTCTTTGCAGCGGCAGGCGCTACAGGGCGTGTTGCTTGGTCAGACATAATCAATCCTTAGATGGCATTAGGTTGGTATTTTTAGTGAGGCAATCAATGCCAAAATCCTGCTTTATCATACGAGATAATACGAACTTATGCCATTATAATAACAAAGTTTATAAGGTGAATATCGGCTTTATAATAAGTATATTTACATTATATTAGTGAAATGCGATAAATCAAACGCTATAATTGGCATAATCCACTAAAAAAGATACTTATTATGCAACATACTCATTCTAATCAGCTGTTAATTGCAGATATTGATGACACAGATAAACGCTTATTGCGCTTATTGCAGACCGATGCACGTATGAGCATTACTGAGCTTGCCGAGCGCGTTAATCTCTCGGCAACCCCTTGCGCGCGCCGTATTAAGCGCTTAGAAGATAGTGGCGTTATCACCGGTTATCATACTCAAACCGATGCCCAAAAACTTGGCTACCCCTTGGCAGTTTTCATTGCTATCAGTATGGACCGTCACACGGCTGACCGTTTTGAGCAGTTTGAACGCAAGGTTAAAAGCTTCGATGAAGTCATCAGCTGTAGTATCGTCACTGGTCGCTCCGAGGACTACCTGATTAAAGTACGCGTACGGGACATGGCTCACTATGAGGAGTTTTTATTGCATCGGTTAAATCGTATCGAAGGCGTGGCACAAGTCCATACCAGCTTTGAGCTGCGAGAAGTATTTAGCCGCAGTATGGTTTAATCCTACTAAAGTGATTCGCTTACATTATTATTTTTTGCAGTCGGTTCGTTTGACGCCATAAAAAGAATACCAAAACCAGTCCTATCAGCAGTCCTATAGCCGCTACCAACAACCCTGCATTAAAGTTATCATTCTCTCCCGCCAGCGCTACCGTTACCAATGGTCCGATGAACTGCCCTATTGCATAGGCTAATGTCGCCAGTCCTATCAGCAGATTTGAGTAGATGGGATTTATGTTTTTAATAATCGTCAAGGTCATAGAGACCATACCCACAAAGGTTAACCCTAAAATCATGGCATTAGCATATAAACCAATAGCACCATCAAACCCTATTGGCAAATACATGCCAAACGCTTGCAATAACGTCAAGCCCATTAAGGTTTTGACTTCACCAATACGCTTGGCAAGAGCACCCCAAATCGGGTTTGAGAGCATGGCAAAGATACCTACCACCAACCAAATAGACAGTCCAGCAGAATTTTGAGTGGTCAAGCGCTGAGCTGCCATTACCGGCAAAAAAGTCGCCGATGTAATATAACCAAAGCCTGCCAGCACATAACTGGTCAACAATAATGCAATGGGCTTGCTATGACCTGCTAGCGCCTCGTATAAAGAACGCTTAAAATTAATATAGGTTTGATATAGCGAGGAATAATGATTACTCTGGGGTGTTTCTGAGCTTACTGATGTTGGATTTGATGATGTTGAACCAGATAAAGTAACCATAGCAGACGGACGTATGCCATACAGCAACCATAAAACAGGTAAGCTAATCATTCCAGCGATCAGCCAAATCACGTCGAAATGGTAGCCAAGCGTCAGTAACCACCACGTCAATATTGCGGAGGCACTGATACCGACGCCGATACCTGCATAGTGTACTGCCGATAGCACTGAACGGCGCTCAAGACTGAAGCTTTGAATGACCAAAGATGAGCTTAAAATCATCGCCACACCACTTGCAATACCTGATATCAGCCGAATGCCATACCATAGATTTAATGACATATTTGGCACGACCAACAGAATGGTAGTAATGACACTAACTATTGTCCATAATATTAGCATATGCCATGTTAAACGCTGCGGCACAAACATCGCGATAAGCGCGCCAATAAAGTAGCCAATATAGTTGATTGAAGCCAGCCAGCCTGCAATGGTCGTGGATAGCGACAATTGCAGCATAATATCAGGTAAAGTGGCTGTAAATAAAAAGCGTCCAAACCCCATCACTACTGCCATACAGTACATACCAATCAACGCAACAGCTGTTTCATTGGTAATAGTAATAACAGCACGGCTTTTGAGAGCAGTCATCATGACAGGGCCATTTTGTGGCAAAAAGCACACAATCCTTTGTGTTAAAGCAGTAAACAACAATTATGAACGAGTATTAGAACAGCATTGAATATAGTATTTAATCCTACGAAACATTGAGTGTTGGACGATTTTCTTGCTCATTTCTCTCTGCTTGTCCCAACATCTGCACGCGCTGATCACTAAACATATCCATATCAGGTGCAAGCGTACGCATAAAGCGGTCAAAATAGAGCATCTGCTTGGTCAATAAAGCAAAGTCACGCGGAAAATGAATACCATGACGCTTACCGACCTCAACTATCTCCAGCATCATTGTATTCAACTCATCCGCCTGCTCTTTCGTATTAAAAGGCACACCACTGGTAAAGGCTTTGTCCTCTGCCATGATGGTCTTCATCATACGCTGCAAATCATCACCCAATGCCACCACATCAACCTGATTACCACCATGTGTCATCTCCATATCTATCATATGGCGTGCCATCGCATAATAATCATTATCCTGCATGGCTTGCATCATTCCCATGCAAGCGCGCCAGCTTTCAGCCTTCAATTTACCGACAATACCAAAATCTAAAAATCCGATACGTCCATCAGTTAATAGCATTAAATTACCCGCATGCAAATCCGCATGGAAACTATTACACAGCATCAGGCTTGCAAACCAAGTATTGAGCGTATCTGCCATCACTTGGGCAGGATCAGTACAATATTGACGCATCAAAGTTTCATCTACCATAGAGACACCGTATAAGCGGCTCATGGTCAACACACGCTTGGTAGTGTACGCCTCATAGACTTTTGGTGCCACCACGCGTGTATTGCCTGATACTGCCAAAAACTGCTGAAAGTCACGAATATTTTGTGCCTCAGCGATAAAGTCTGTCTCCACAAGCATACGCAAACGAATCTCATCAATAATCGGTGCAATGCTGGCAAATCTCATTGAAGGCATCAACAATTCAACCAGCTTTGTCACGCCATGTAATACGCCCAAATCCGTCTGCATAATGGTTTCGACGCCAGGTTTTTGCACCTTTAAGACAACTTCATCACCATTATGCAAACGCGCTGCGTGGACTTGGGCGATAGAAGCAGAAGCCAGTGGTTTTGAATCAATATAGGCAAACGTCTCTTCAAGTGTGAGTCCATTAACAGCTAGCTCTTCTGTTAATACTTGCTCGATATAAGCATAAGACAATGGCGTGGTTTGATCCAAACAGCTTTGAAAGGCTTGCACATATTCGCGCGGAAATAATGACGGCGTACTGGCAATAAACTGCCCAATTTTGATATAAGTCGTACCCAGTTGTTCAAAAGTTTCTTTTAACAGCATGGCATCAGGCTTTTCGCCCTTCGCCACTCTAAGCGCTGATAAACCAGCGACACTTGCTGTTTGACGAACACGATTAACGACATTAAAGGTATGTTTTAATAAATGCGGACGATGAATTTTCATAAAAGACAACTGTGGTCATAAGAAGGATATTTGAGAATCGGCGATTATAATTGGTAAAAAATCATTAATTGAAATTAGGAAAGGCTATTACAGACAGGACATTCTGACTCTTTTCGATATCCCATCAAGCGTTGCTGCATCCGACTGCCATCCCATATCAGCAGTTTGTTTGTCAGTGGATTTTTGGTTAATCCTAGATATTGTAAAGCAGCATTGGCTTGTAGATTGCCCATGATAGCTGTGGTGCTGGCAAGCACCCCTGAATTGGCACACGTACGTTCATCCGCCTCGGCATCCAGTACTACCGAACCAAACACACAGTGATAGCAGCCGGTATTTAGATGTGGCTCAAATAGTGCCAGTTGCCCTTGCATTGCAATAGCAGATGCCGATAATAATGGAATCTGATAGCGCACGCTAATACGATTGATGATGTCACGGGTAGCAAAATTATCTGTACAGTCTAACAATAGGTCTGGCGTACCGGACGCCATATCAAGTAACTCATAAGCATTGTCTTCACTCAAACGCGCTATCGTACCGCGAGCTGTGATTAAAGGATTGATACGCATCAACATTTGCGCAGCAGTTATAGCTTTAGGTTTACCAATATCCTCCGGTAAAAACAATGTTTGACGCTGTAAATTACTGGCTTCAATGTCATCGTCATCAATTAGGTGAATATGCCCAAGTCCTGCACGCACTAAGGTTTCAGAAGCTGGGCAACCTAGCCCACCTGCGCCTATCATGACGACACGTGATGATTTTAGTCGTAGCTGAGCATCAATATCCCAGCCATCAAGTAATATTTGACGCGCATAACGCAGCAGCTCATCATCTAACAATATTTCTGTTTCTACATTACTCATATGGATTACCAGTACTCAATATTGCCGCTTATTTTTATTAAACTGCCCAAGCGTCACTCTATCGTTCCCACCAAAATCTTTAATCGTTTGTATATTATCGAAGTGATTGTCCGCAAATAACTGGCGTGCAGCATGCCCTTGATCAAAGCCATGCTCAATCGCTAGTAGCCCGCCTACTTTTAGATACTGCGGCGCATGATGGACAATATGTTCGATATCAGCCAAACCATGATTAGGGGCGCTCAAAGCACTAATTGGCTCTGCTAATAAACCTGCTAAATGCTCATCCGCCTCATCAATATAGGGCGGATTTGAGACAATCACATCGAATAAATGTTCATCCTGAGTAGAGAGTGCATCATACCAGCTACTATGGACAAACTCGATATCTACAGCATTACTAACCGCATTATGCTGAGCAATTTTTAGCGCCTCTAGCGAGAAATCAACAGCAACGACTTGCCAGCTTACTGGTTCCAATTTGCGAGCCAGCTTTAACTCGTGAGCAAGACTGATGGCAATGCAACCAGAACCCGTGCCCAGATCAAGCAGACGCTTATTGCTAGCAGCATTAGGCACAAACTCTTCATTGGCAGTATTTATCCAATGTAGTACTTGCTCAACCAAAACTTCAGTATCGGGTCTGGGAATTAAGGTATGTTCATTAACGGCAAAATCAAGCGACCAAAATGCCTGTATACCCGTTAAATAAGCCAATGGTGTACCTTGCTGCATTTTGGTCACACCAACATTAAATCGCTCAACCTCAACATCACTTAGCTGATAGCTATCATCCGTTATTAAAAATAGCGCAGGTTTATCAATGATATATAACAGCCAATCTGTTATCCAAAATGGCGGAACAGATAATTCTTCCGCCATTTGTATCGCTTGCTGCTTGATTTGCCATACTGTTACGTCTGCTGCTTTTTGCGCTGTCATAAATGACTCTTAATAATTATATCTGCTTTATTTTTATAACCTCTAACCTACTCTGATGCGCGCGGTGGCTCATTGGTATTGGTTAAATTAGGATTGGCTTTGGTTAACTCAACACCTTTATTACTGCCACTATTACTATCGTCACTGCCATCGCCGTAAATATCATCATTGTCACCAATTACGATATATTTATCAACATAATAAATCAGCGCTAAAATAGGAATACCAATTAGAAAAGTAAACATAAAGAAGAAGGGATAACTGGTGCTATCTACGATAGTGCCTGAATAACCACCCACCACTTTTGGTAATAATGTCATTAGTGATGAAAATATTGAATACTGGACGGCAGTAAATCGAATAGATGTTAATGCAGATAAAAAGGCAATAAATACAGCACTAGCAAGACCTGCGGCAAGGTTATCAAGGATTACTGCCAAATACATATACGGCAAGCTCCCAGGATGGTATGTCAGCAGAATAAATAACAAGTTGGTCACGCAAGCGAGGACTGCCCCAACCATCATTGCGCGCATGATACGCATCTTTTGTGCTAATAAACCACCTAAGAAACCACCAGCAATTGCCATGACAACACCAACCAATTTAACGGCGTTGGCAATATCAACTTTAGTGAATGCCATGTCTTGATAGAAGACGTTAGAGATAACCCCGGCAACAATATCGGAGATACGATAAAGACCAATCAGCGCCAATAACAATAACGCCTTTTTACCGTAACGGCGGAAAAAGTCAGCAATAGGCTCAATCCATGTGGTCTTAGCAAACTCTTGCTCCACAAGATTAGCTTTTACTAAGCCGTAACCGATAATCAAAGCCGCTGCCAAACTCGATACCATACGCACTACTTCGATTAAGAAGCCTGCGAACACACTTTCTGTCTCAGGTAAGACCAAGCCCGCATTAGCAAATACCAGTACAAAACCTATGACTGATATAGCGAATACTAATACTAGACGGGTATATTCTGACGTTTTACGTTCAACAACCACTTGTTGTCTAATCGGCTCATGAATCACCAAGGTGGTAATAACCCCAATGCCCATTACCGCTGCCATAATCCAGTAGGTATTGCGCCACGCCTCATAGCTATAAAAGCTCTCGGTAGAACCAAAGTAATCGGCTAAATATAATGCCCCAGCACCAGCAACGATCATCCCGATACGGTAACCGGTCACATACATGGCAGACAAGACCGCCTGTAGGCTTGGTGGTGCCAATTCGATGCGATAGGCATCAATAACGATGTCTTGTGTCGCTGATGAAAAGCCAAGTAATACTGCACCTATTGCCATCAGGACTAGACTGCCCTCATTCGCTGGATTGACACTCGCCATAATACAGATAGCGGCAATAATCATAATCTGCGAGACCAAAATCCAGCTGCGCCTGCGACCTAAGAGCTTGGTTAATATTGGCAATGGCACCGCATCAATTAGTGGTGCCCAGATAAACTTAAAGGCATAACCAAGCGCCGCCCAGCTAAACATCGTTACTACGCTACGATCAATCCCTGCTTCACGCAGCCATAATGATAAGCTAGAGAAAATTAGTAAGATAGGAATGCCAGCGACAAAGCCCAAGAACAGCATGATAAGTGAACGCCGATCAAGATAAGCTTGCAAAGATTCGCTAAGTGACTTCTTGGCAATAGTAGAATTGGGCGGAATAGGTTGGACAGCAGACATAACGACTCACCAAAAATTTAGACAAAAAATACGACAGTGCGCTACTTTTTATCCAAAAATTTTATCTACTGGCAGTGTGACATCGAGACTATCAGGATAAAAAAGGACAAAAAATTGCCTAGCTCTGTACAAAGAAAATGATATTTGCTGCAAAATTGAATAATGGTACTTGAGAATGCTTAAATTGACTAGATGTTTTTCCACTAACTACTTGATTGAGCATATCGGATATACTCTATAGCTTGCCTTAGTAAGTACATGTATCTTAATCTTTCTTAAATATAAATTAAGCTATAATTTTTTGGTTTACTACTACTATATTTCTATCTAGCGTACTATCCAAGCGATTTTCCTATATTCCATATATGTATAAATAGATACCTATTTATTATATACAAGAATAATAGCTTTGATTTACACTACACGCTTGTTATGTTTTTTGGGCGTTTTAACTTTTATAAAGACGACTGACTCTTTATATAATGGGATTAACTTATGGCAATCGACGTAGTGGTCAATCAGCGGCATCTGCAAATTCAACTCAAACAGTTGGAGACAGTGTGGCATACCGTAATCAATGGCTATAATTTAAGTCAGGCGGCGACGGTACTGCATACCAGCCAATCAAGTCTTTCAAAGCATATCGCAGCACTTGAGAATCAGCTCAAAACCGAAGTGTTCGTGCGCCAAGGCAAACGTTTAACGGGGCTTACGACAATGGGTACGGCGCTCATGCCGCATATTGAGTCTATCTTTACCGAAATCCGTACGATTGAAAACCTCAGCCTCGACTTTAACAATCCAAATGTCGGTACATTGACAATTGCCACGACTCATACTCAGGCACGTTATGTCTTACCAGAAGTCGTGAAAGAATTTAAAGAGCGTTTTCCTAAGGTTAATCTCATTCTACAACAGGCAGATCCTGAAACCATCGCACAGATGGTGATACGTGGGCAGGCCGATATTGGTATTGCAACCGAGTCCTTGCTACATAACAACTATCTGCGCTGCTATCGTTATTACGACTGGACGCATCGTGTCATCGTGCCAAGCGATCATGAATTGGCAGGACTAGAATCTATCGATTTACCAACTCTCGCCAGCTATCCAATCGTAACTTATCACGGTGGTTTTACAGGGCGCGGCGCCATTGACAAGACTTTTAGCGATGCCGGTCTTGAGCCAGATATTGTATTGGCAGCACTTGATGCTGATGTGATTAGTACCTATGTTGGACTTGGCTTAGGGATTGGTATTATTGCAGAAATGGCATTTGAGCCAAGTCATTATCAAAATCTAACAGCCATTCCAGTCGACCATTTTGGACGTTTTACCAGTTGGATGGCAGTACGTGATGACGCAGAGATTCGTCAGTATGGACGGGCGTTTATGGAGCTGTGTCAAAAACAATTCAACAACTAAAACATCCCTACCAAACCGTTATTCCTAGCTTACCCCACCTTTACCGAACTTATGCATAAATGATAAAATAGAGTCTAGAACGTCATTCAGCGTTTGATTTATTTTTTATTATGCATGTATTGCTGGACGCCTAGACATCTCGTTATTAGTCATTATTACTGGGTGTCGATCACTGCATGTCCATTTGCTCTTATGTAAACAGGTGGTAGCGCTCATGGAAAAATTCGTAGCGATCATTATGGCAGTTTTTGCCGCCCCCTTGGTTATCGGTGGCGCTTACCTGCTCTCTCTAGGCGGTAGTCCTTACTATCTTTTTGCCGGCGTTATCATACTGACGACGGCATTTTTATTGTTCAAAAAATATTGGAGTGCTTACGCACTCTACGCCATCTTTATAGTAGCGACCATTGTTTGGGCACTTTGGGAATCTGGATTCTATTGGTGGGCGCTAGCGCCTCGTGTTGGCTTCCCGCTCATATTTGGTCTGTTGATGCTCTTGCCATGGGTATCAAATAAGATGCGTGGTCACAAGACTCAAGTATCGACGAGCTCTGCTAGTAGTACATCAACTATAGACACTGTTAAGAAAAACCCTCTTTATTATTGGGGATTGCTCGCTAGCGTAGGTGTGGGTGCACTGCTCTCTTTTGGAAGCTTAGCAAACAATGTTACTGACAAATTAGGTGAGCTCAATTTAACAGCCACCGATGATGGCGATCAAGATACCACTTCATCTGATACGTCTGCAAATCTTGGTGACCCACTATCAAATGGCCAACAAACACCAGACGGCGAGTGGAGCGCGTATGGTCGTACTAACTATGGGCAACGCTATTCTCCCCTAACTCAAATCAACACTGACAATGTCAAAAATTTAGAGCTTGCTTGGCAAATCCAAACAGGTGATGTCAAAGGTCCTAATGATATCGGCGAGACCACTTATCAGGCAACGCCATTAAAAATCGGCAATGCTCTGTATATGTGTACTCCTCATAACTGGGTGCTGGCATTGGATGCAGACTCTGGTAAGACACTATGGAAGTTTGATCCCAAAGTAGAAAAGAACCTGCAACGCCAACACCAAACATGTCGAGGCGTGTCTTATTATGCTGGTCAAGCTGGCACGGATAGTACTCCTCTAGTTGCTAATGATGAGGCAAACAGCGATAGCGCCATCAATGATACAACGGCTAATAATACAGCCATAACCAACAAATCTGCTGTGCACAGCAATATGATGGTTCAAAAAGTTACTGGTAATACTTTTGAAAACGCATCTAAACAATGCGATGCCAAGATATTTATTCCAACCTCTGATGCTAAGTTATATGCACTTGATCCAAATACTGGCCAACGCTGTCAAGATTTTGGTGAAGATGGCGCATTAGATTTGATGCACAATATGCCATTTACACAGGCGGGCTACTACTATTCGACGTCGCCTCCGATAGTGGTAGGCAATACTATTGTTGTGGCAGGTGCCATCAATGACAACTATGATGTAAATTCACCTTCTGGTGTTATCCGTGCTTATGATGTCAATACTGGTGAGCTATTGTGGAACTGGGATTCAGGCGACCCTGACAACACCGCGCCTTTTGATGTCAATGATCCTACTCAGACGTACAAAACCAGCTCGCCAAATTCATGGGCGATCGCTAGTGCTGATGAAGAGCTTGGTTTGGTTTACTTCCCTATGGGTAACCGCACGCCAGATCAGCTGGGCAGCTACCGCAACGCTGCTGAAGAAAAATATGCAACCTCTGTGGTCGCGTTAGATATTAATACAGGCGAAGCGCGCTGGGTACAGCAGTTTGTCCATCATGATCTTTGGGATATGGATACACCTGCTCAGCCAACGTTGCTTGACTTAGATACAAATGATGGCGTCCAACCTGCTTTGGTTGTACCGACCAAACAAGGTGATGTCTATGTCTTGAACCGCGCAACAGGCGAGCCTATTGTACCAATCAAAGAACGTGATGCACCGCAAGGCTATCTCATTGCAGGTGAACACGCCGCACCCACTCAGCCGTATTCTGGTTTGAGTTTTGAGCCACCGATGTTGAAAGAAAAAGACATGTGGGGTGCCAGCCTGATTGATCAGATGATGTGCCGAATTGAATTTAACCAGCTTAATTATGATGGTCGTTATACACCACCATCAACGAATGGCAGCATAGTCTATCCTGGTAACTTTGGTACCTTTAACTGGGGCGGAATCGCCGTCGATCCTGAAAATGGCGTGATGTTTGGTATGCCAACTTACCTTGCCTTTACGTCAAAACTCATTCCTAAAGAAACACTTGGTGATGTTGAAACCAATAAAGGTGAGCAAGGTGTGAATGCCAATGAAGGCGCAGATTATGCGGTAGAAATGGGACCGTTTTTATCACCGCTTGGCGTACCTTGTCAGCAGCCACCATGGGGCACAATAGCAGGTGCTGATCTGGCCACAGGTGAGATTGCTTATCAACGCAAAAATGGTACCGTACAAGACTTATCTCCTATTCCATTAAAATTGGAGTTAGGTGTCCCTGGTATCGGTGGACCTATCATTACTAAAGGCGGCTTAGCATTCTTATCAGCGGCGACCGAAAACAACTTCCGCGCTTATGATTTGAAAAATGGTGATGTCCTATGGAATGTGCGTATTCCAGCAGGTGGTCAAGCCACTCCTATGACTTACTTGAACTCTAAAGGTGAGCAAATGGTAGTATTAGTTGCTGGTGGACATGGTTCAGTGGGTACAACCATTGGTGATTATGTCGTGGCGTATAAGCTTGGTGACCAATCTAAATAGTCATTCAACCAAATAACGTCATGTTGATAAAGTATTAATGATTTGATTCATTGCCGCTTTATCACTAGCCAATCAAAAAAAACAGGTAACTTAGGTTGCCTGCTTTTTTTAGTGCTGCAATATTGCTTGTGCCCTATTCATAATGTATTACAACTTTATAGGCACGCCTTTATATCTATAAACGCACATTGATAATTGTTAAGTGAGCTTAAATACTGAGTTAGTCTACTTTGTTATGATTCATTAACATTGACTAGAGGTACTTGAAACTATCACTGACTATAAGCATATCAGTAGAAAATAATTAATACACTACTGGATAATTTATGAGTAACAAAATCCCTTTATCTTTCCTAGATCTCGCACCTGTCCCTGAAGGTAAAAGCATTGCTGAAGGTGTCGCCCAAACCGTTGAAACAGCGCAGCAAGCCGAAAAATCTGGCTTTAATCGCTATTGGATGGCAGAACATCATAATATGCCTGGTATTGCTAGTGCAGCGACGTCAGTGCTATTGTCGCATATTGGTGCTCAGACCAAGCGTATACGTATTGGCGCAGGTGGTGTGATGTTGCCCAATCATGCCCCGCTCGTCATTGCTGAGCAGTTTGGTACCCTGCAAGCATTATATGGCGACCGCATAGATTTGGGTTTGGGTCGTGCACCCGGTACAGACGGTGCAACTTTTCAGGCATTACGTCGCCAGATGCAAGATGCTGATCGCTTTCCACAAGATGTGCAAGAGTTGATGTACTTTTTGGGAAATGGCACAGATGATAGTCCCGTACAGGCGTTCCCCGGTGCAAAATCTAATATTCCCATTTGGATACTAGGTTCTTCCCTTTTTGGTGCGACCTTAGCAGCGCACTTAGGATTGCCATATGTGTTTGCTTCACACTTTGCACCGCAAATGCTTGGGCAAGCCATCAATGCTTATCGAGAGCAATTTAGACCCTCGGCTTATTTAGATAAGCCTTATGTCATGCTAGCGGCAAATTTATTGCTTGCGGACGATAATGCCACCGCACATTATAATTTTACCTCAGCACAGCAGAGCTTTGTGCGTTTACGCCGTGGTGAAACAGGTCAAATGCCAAAGCCTACTCATGATATGGATAGTATCTGGAGCGCTGCTGAAAAAATGATGGTGGATAGTGCGTTGTCGGTATCGTTTATCGGTTCTGTTGAAACTGTCAAGCCAAAGCTTACAGCGTTTCTTGCTACCTATCAGCCCGATGAGCTGATTGTGACAGCAAACATCTATGACCAAGCAGCACGTTTGCGCTCACTTGAGCTTGTCTCTGAGCTTAATTTATTTGATTTATAACCAACAGCAATACTTGCATAATATTAAAAAACCCTTCCCTTACTAATAAAAGGAAGGGAAGGTTTTTTAAACAGGGCTTGATAAATTCTTAATAACTGTCTTTTGATTTAACCACTGTTTTATAAATATGTAGTCATCCATTAAGCAGTGGTTAAATCAGCCCCATAGCGCGTAATATTGCTGCGCCAATCGCCATGCCAAACATACCAACTACTGTCGTAAATGCCAAAATATTAGCCGCTAAAATATCGTTACCACCCATCGCTTTTGCCATCACATAGCTTGCTGCTGCCGTTGGTGAAGCAACCATCAAAAACAGTACGCCCATATGTACGCCCGTTAAGCCAAAAGTAAAACCAACCGCTATAGCAACCAACGGTGCAATAATAATGCGTCCAATACTTGCCTGCATAGAAAGTCCAGAAGGATGCAACATCGATTTCAAATTAATACTGGCACCGGCACAAATCAGGGCAAGCGGTAAAGCAACTGCTGCTAATAGCCCACCGGTGATATGAATCACACCCGCTATCGGTGGTAGTGGCAACGCTTTATAAGTAAAGGCTGCAACGAGTGCAATGATGAGCGGATTGGTAAATAGCTTTTTAATAATCATGGTGCTACGACTGAGCCAAGTATCTTCAGAACTCTTAGACACTCGGCTGAGCGTAATCACCGCTAAGATATTAAACAGTATTGTCACCACACCCATATATACCGCGCCAATACTTAAGCCAGTCGTCCCATAGGCGTTGGCAACGGTTGCCAGTCCAATAATCGCCATATTGCTGCGAAAAATACCTTGCACAAAAACCCCTTGATTGGCAGGGTCGCTGATAAAGCGCTTGGCATAGAGCTCAGAGCCGATAAACAGTATAAAGGTCACCACAATACCAGCGCCTATCAATACCACTTGCTTCGCATAATCCACATCACTATCGACCACACTAAAAAACAGCAGACAGGGCAGACAATAATTAAAAACGAAACTAGAGGCCTGATCGATAAACACCTGATCCGCCTCACCGCGTCTTTTCATAAAAAAACCTAACCACATTAAGGCAAGGTTGGGCAAGACGATGGTCATAGCAAAAATAATGGCATCAATCATAAATAGGCTCAGTTTAGTGACAAGCCCATCATAATGTGGACAATAGCGAGGTAAATTAATAAAAAAGATGTAAGTAATAATAATAGAGTTGGTAATTCGTAGAGCCAGTATAAAGAGAAAGCAGCAACCAAGACAAGTGAGTACACCTCTTTCTTTTAACAACGGTAGTATTTTGGCAATAAAAAAGCCCATAACGACTTCTCGGTATAGGCTTTTTGCTTTTCTATTTTTTAAGTCATTGATACATTATTATGACGCGTTTAATGCTGCTTTTACTTTTTTCTGTTTCTTGACCGTCATTGCTAGTAGCTGGATAGCAGCCGGTGTGACACCACTGATACGTCCCGCTTGAGCCAATGTTGACGGACGGACTTGCGCAAGTTTTTGGACAATCTCATTGGACAACCCAGATACTACACTATAATCAAAATCTATTGGTAGCGCTGTATTCTCCAATCTCTTCATCTGATCAATATCTTCTTGCTGACGATCAATATAGCCTGCATATTTGACAGAAATTTCAATCTGCTCTCCCACTTGGGCATCGACTTTCGAATCAGTGATGGCAGCGATATCAGCAAAATGAATCTGCGGACGCTTGAGCAAATCAAAAGCTGTTGCCTCTTTGGATAGCACCTCGCCCGTTTGCTCTGTGATTTTTTTGCCCAATGCATTGGCAGGGGTTGCCCACATATCTTTGAGGCGTGCGGTTTCTGAAGCAATGGCTTCCATTTTTTCTTCATACGCTTGCCAGCGCACATCATCTACTAAGCCAAGCTTACGACCAGTTTCAGTCAAACGTTGGTCAGCATTGTCTTCACGTAGCAATAAGCGATACTCTGCACGACTGGTAAACATGCGGTATGGTTCGGTCGTGCCATGCGTAATCAAATCATCAACGAGCACGCCAAGATAGGCTTCATCACGGCGTGGTGTCCAGACATCAAACTCATTGTTTTCACAAGTGACTAGAGCGGCATTGGTACCAGCTAATAAACCCTGTACGCCTGCTTCTTCGTAGCCAGTTGTACCATTGATTTGACCGGCAAAGTACAAGCGGTCAATCGATTTGGTTTCGAGCGTTGGTTTTAGGTTTTGCGGATCAAAATAATCGTATTCAATCGCATAGCCTGGACGGGTAATATGAGCGTTCTCTAAGCCTTTCATACTATGAATAAATTCTAACTGTACATCAAACGGTAAGCTGGTTGAGATACCATTCGGATATAGCTCATGCGTAGTCAAGCCTTCTGGCTCGATAAATATCTGATGGCTGTCTTTATCCGCAAAGCGATGGATTTTGTCTTCAATCGATGGACAATAACGTGGACCAACACCTTCGATTTTGCCAGAGAACATCGGTGAGCGGTCTAGATTTTCACGGATGATATCATGGGTACGGGCATTGGTATGAGTGATATAGCAATTGACCTGTTCAGGATGCATGGACACATCGCCCATATAACTCATTACCGGTAGCGGAGTATCACCCGGCTGTACCGTCATCACACTAAAGTCAACACTACGCGCATCAATACGGGCGGGCGTACCTGTCTTTAGGCGACCAACAGGGAGTTTCAGCTCACGTAAACGATCAGCAAGCTTGATAGAAGGTTGATCGCCTGCGCGACCACCTTTTGAGCTCTCAAGACCAATATGAATCACCCCGCCTAAAAACGTACCTGAGGTTAACACGACCGTTTGCGTATTAAAAATAATACCAGTAGCAGTCACAACCGCTGTGGCACGACCGTTTTCAACTAGAATATCATCGGCTGCTTGTTGGAAGATATCAAGGTTTGGCTGATTCTCTAACGTATGACGAATGGCGGCTTTATAAAGAATACGATCTGCTTGCGCTCGAGTGGCTCGTACAGCGGCACCCTTACGACTGTTAAGTACTCGAAACTGGATGCCAGATTTGTCTGTTGCCAGTGCCATTGCGCCGCCAAGTGCATCAATCTCACGCACCAAATGCGATTTACCAATACCACCAATCGCAGGGTTACAGCTCATCTGCCCCAGCGTTTCAATATTATGCGTCAACAGCAAGGTTTGCGCGCCCATACGTGCGGCCGCCAAAGCAGCTTCTGTGCCAGCATGACCGCCACCGATCACCACCACGTCGTAATTTTTTGGGTATTGCATGTAATGCCTCACTTGACTGATCACGCTATGCTTAGCGACAGGCTATTATTTAATAACAGGAACTGGGTAGATAAGTGTCAGTCGAATTTAAAAAAGAAATAGCGACTAGAATATAGAACAAGCCGCTATTAGCTGAATAGATAACCATTAATTATAACAATTTTTTATCATTTAAAAAACGTTATACGAAAAACTATTGAGATTAACGATCAAGAAGTTTTGATTAACGTTGACAGCATTTACCAATGCTCATTCCCAACCTTTATGTGTCAGGGCTTATTTGCCAGGACTAAGCGGCACAATACGATCCGCCTGCCCACTCGCCAGCATATGTTGGCTGCCATAGCCTTCTGGATTAATCTGTAAATAAGCATTCATCTGCCCAATCGCATCGCCATCATCACTCGCCAATATATACTGTTTAATCGTCTCAACGGGTGGTAGTGGCAAGTTTTTTAGCAATGCTAAACGCTGCTGGTTGTCGCCTTTATTAACGACCAGTTCAATAAGTTGACGCGCATCAATGGGTAAATCTGGCGTATTCTGTGCCAATAATGCCAAATGATAAGCGCCCGCAGCATCTTGATCCGCGACAATACGCTGTTCAATCGCAATATAAGTGGCTTCTGTTGCGCCGCCTGCCACGCTAAGCTGATGAATACATTTAAGCGCTGAATGTGGCTCATTGCCAGCGATTTCAATAATGCGCGTGGATTCATTTTTTAAGTGCTCGCGACGTTTTTCAATCGCAGCTTGCTCGGCATCTTGTATTTGAGTGGTTTGGCTATTTAATTCGTTAGTCATAGAACTCTCTTATTATTGATTCAATGTTTCTTAATGTTTCGAGGTATTGAACATCGATATTAAGAATTATATGGGGATAAAGCTGACAAAAACAATTGAACTTGCTGACTGTCAATATTAAAAAATAAAAAATCCGAGCAACCTTTAATGAGGCGACTCGGATTTGGGTACTTAGGATCGAATGTCAATTATATCAACATTTTAATGCCACTTAGATATTCAAGCATTAAACGTCGATATAAAGTGCTCTCGATATTAAGCAGCTGGGCTATTTGCTTCAACCAAAGGCTTAAGCTCGCCTGATTGATACATTTGTAAAATAATGTCTGATCCGCCCATCAATTCGCCATCAATCCATAGCTGCGGAAAAGTTGGCCAATTAGCAATTTGTGGTAACGTTGCGCGGATTTCTGGATTTTCTAAGATATTGACAAAAGCAAATGGGCGACCAATTTGTGTCAAGACTTCAATCGCCTTGGCAGAGAAACCACACTGTGGGAACTGCGGTGAGCCTTTCATATACAGAATGACTTTGTTGTCTTTGATTTGGTTACGAATCAGTTGTTCAATATCGTTGGCAGCAGTATTTGGGGTTTGCTCACTCATAAAAACTCCTATTAATTAAAACTATTTATAAAAAAGACAGGTAACATTAAATTTATCATGTGGCTGCTACATGGGGCAATCTTAACCATATTGCAAGCAGTTTTGAAAGCTGACAGCCATAATCATACGCACTGATATACTATTGAGAATTAAACGCCAAGCGCATTCGGCACCAATAATACCACGGCATTGGCCATAATACCCTCTTGCCGACCGGTAAAGCCCAATTTTTCAGTGGTGGTTGCCTTAACACTGACATTACCCACATCGGTCTGCAAATCACTAGCGATGTTAGCGCGCATGGCTAAATTATATGGTGCCAGTTTTGGGCGCTCACACATTACGGTAATATCAGCATTACCCAACATATAACCTGCGGCCAAAACTTTGCCATACACATAACGAAGTAGTACGCGTGAATCTAAACCCGCATTTGCCGCATCGGTATCTGGAAAATGTTGTCCGATATCACCAAGTGCCAAGGCGCCAAGCAAAGCGTCAGCAAGTGCATGCAGTACTACATCACCATCAGAATGCGCAAGTAAGCTGTGCGTATGATCAATAGGCACACCTGCCAGCACCACATATTGCTGCTGTTGACCATTATTATGAAACGCATGAACATCAATACCTTGACCAATTTTTATCATTATCATTCCAAGTAAATTAATGGTGATTAGGATAATTGAAAACCATTATCTAAATTTTTAAAGCGATTTTACCGCCAGTAAGATGCCATAGCTCGCCACCAGTTTCAATTAACTGGTATAATATGACGCTTATTTTATCATAATACCCAATCCAAAAGATAAGCCGACGTCGTTCTGCTGAGACTACGCATGGTAGTCATTGCATAATTTTGGCGTCAATATGTATTTTGGAGAACGTATAAATAGTTGAGCCGCTTTATGTCAGCCATACCAAACGCTTCTAACACATCAGCTTCTGCTTCTTTTGACGCCCATCGCCCTCTAACGCTTGTCGATATCAATGATCCTAGCACTAAGCATGTGATTGTTGGCATGTCAGGCGGAGTCGACTCTTCTGTGTCTGCCGTATTGCTTCAGCAGGCAGGCTTTGTGGTCGAAGGTCTGTTCATGAAGAACTGGGAAGAAGATGACGGTACCGAATATTGTACGGCGATGGATGACTTAGCGGACGCGCAAGCAGTGTGCGACAAAATTGGCATAAAACTGCATACCGCCAACTTTGCCATGGAATATTGGGATCGCGTCTTTGAGCATTTTTTAGCGGAATATAAAGCGGGTCGCACGCCAAATCCCGATATTTTATGTAATAAAGAAATCAAGTTTAAAGCATTCTTAGATTATGCATTAACGCTTGGTGCCGATTACATTGCCACTGGTCACTATACGCGGCGCAGTGTGAACTATAAGAATAATGACGGTATTGAAGTGGCTCAATTGCTACGTGGGCTCGATAATAATAAAGATCAAAGCTACTTCTTACATGCGGTTGGCGGTGACAAGCTTGCCAAAACCCTATTCCCAGTTGGTGAGCTCGAAAAACCAGTCGTTCGTCAAATCGCTGAAGAGCATGACCTTATTACCGCCAATAAAAAGGATTCGACTGGTATTTGTTTTATTGGCGAGCGCCGTTTTAAAGACTTTTTACAGCAGTATTTGCCGGCACAAAAAGGCGATATCGTCACTGATGATGGTATTACTATCGGTACGCATGATGGTCTTATGTACTATACATTAGGGCAGCGCGGTGGTATTGGTATTGGCGGAGTGAAAGATCGTCCCGAAGAACCATGGTTTGTGCTCGCAAAAGACTTAGATAACAACCGTCTTATCGTCGGTCAAGGTCATGAGCATCCGATGATGCTGAGTAATGAGCTACAAGCTTATAAGCTCGATTGGGTCGAGGGTTTACCGCCTGCAGATATATTTAGCGAAGATGGCTTACGTTGTATGGCGAAATCGCGCTATCGTCAGCCTGACCAAGCTTGTACCGTATTTGCTAACAATGAAAATGGTAGTGAGGTACGAGTGGTATTTGATGAGCCACAACGTGCCGTTACTCCCGGTCAATCAGCGGTATTTTATATCGAGGAAGTTTGTCTAGGCGGCGGCGTGATTGCCTGTATTGATGCGCCTTGCGGAATTTGACACCTCATTTATCCTTAATTAATAAAATGATTTGCCTTTGTTTTTAGGATATTGAATGACCGCTCGCTTTTTTGTTTTACGTACTCTTCCAACTTCTTTTTCGTTATGGGCGAAGCGAGGTCTTACGCTTACTTTTATGGCGGCGTCATTTAATTTGCAGGCTGCACCAACAAATATGGGTAGTATGACCGTTACCAGCTCTAATGCTTCGGCTGGTACTGCTTCTGGCACATATGTAGCAGCAGGTTCTGGTGCTACCGGTAGTTTTACTTTAGTTCGCAATGAAAATATTGGTTATAACAATAGCGCTGAGATAACACCAGCTAGTGGTACGCGCACCAATGGTATTGAAATCAGGAATGATTCTAATACTAGTATTGATAGAGATAAGTTCAAGTACACCTTTACTATTACTCCTGATGACAATGCTTCTATACATACCATAAAAGTTGGTCAAGCTAGCTATTCAATAGGTGGTAACTCAGAGATTGCACGTCAAACATTAAGCTTCACCCAAAATAGTCAAATTAGTACACCTGCGCAAGCTACCATCAGAAATAATCCAAACGTCCCCTATTTTTATAATGCCATGGGTGATTATTTTATGGGTAAAAAACTGGCTGGAAATAGCTTTAGCTCTAACAATACGGTTACCTTGCCACAGCTACGCTTCGATAGCTCAAATGGTGGGGATAGCGGCTTATATTATTACGGAATCACTGCGCTTAACGGTAGTGGTAATAGTAGCTCGTTTACGCCTACTACCAATAGTAGTGGACAAGTATCTTTTGCATCTGGTCAAAAAAGAGGTACCTTGCCCCCTATGCCCACCTTTACCAATATTCTAAAAGAAACCTCTACCAGTCCCAATAATCAGACGACTTATCGGGCATTGAATGTAAACGACATCATAGCTAATAATAGCAGCTACGTCAGCTATGGTATCTCTAATACGGACAGCAACTATGTTCTTGCGGTTAAAAATGCCAAGACTGTCACCTTAACTTACGAAGGCATCATGAGAGGTAATAGTGCTATTGAAGCGGATGTGGTTGGAGAAACCTATAATGAATGGATCAGCTTCGGGGTAGAAAGCGAACCTCTCTATTATTTTTTTTCAGGAACAGTATTTAACGATAATGGTGGTAATACCAATCCACAAGTCAATAACTCTGGCTACTTTAACGGTATTTTTGATACCGTCTCCGAAAGCGGAATTTCTAACAGTACTATTAAACTAGTCGATTGCAACAACTCAGATATAGTTTACGCTAGTGAAAATTTACCTATGACTGGTGTTGGGCAATATCAACTTAGAACGCCCATTGCCAATCTGAGCGGCAAAAACACTGTCTGTTTGACAGAAGAAAACAGTACGAATACACACCCTATTCGCACTACTAATAGTAAAAAACAAGTGGATTTAGTGACGAACAAATATTTTTATGATACCAATAATTTTGGTAGAGTCGCTGCTGAAAATGCTGCTCTAGTACTTATAAAATACCAATATGTAAATAGCTGTCCGGCGACTATTGATTACCCCACTATTAGCAATACCGCTGCTGACAACCCTAATAGTGGTTTTAGTACTAAACCTATTGATAATATTGAGCCTGGAAACTGTATTGCCTATAAAATTACGGCAACCAATCGCGCCAACCTTTCTATTGATAACTTCATAATGCAAGATATGCTTCAAAAGAAGGGAGAAAAGGGGGCCGTAATCGACTCAAAACTGATTGCGCCACTTTATAAGCCAAATGATTATGCTTCTGATAGTGTGGCTATCGGTAACAATGGTTTAATTAAAACCAAAATATTTACTCTAGCGGCAAAATCATCTTACGACTTTTACTTCAATACTAAGTATGGTACAACGCAATCTAATTAATACATGATGATTTTTCAGATTAAATCATTTTTTACATTTTTTTAACCAGCTGTAATTTCAATAACTTTTGAGGCAATGATATGAATCTACTTACCGCACTCTCCCCAATCGATGGCCGCTATGCATCCAAAGCCGATAGCTTGCGCCCTTATTTATCAGAATTTGGTCTGATTAAAGCGCGTGTGACCGTTGAGATTCGCTGGTTACAGTCATTGGCTGATAATAGCGCGATTGGTGAGTTGGCAGAATTCGATACCAATACCAATGCGTTTTTAAATGCTATCGTAGATAACTTTAGCGAAGCTGACGCGCAAGCGATCAAAGACATCGAAGCAACGACCAACCATGATGTAAAAGCGGTCGAATACTTCATCAAAGACAAGTTCCGTGGTCAGGCAGCACTTGAAGATTCATTAGAATTTATTCATTTTGCTTGTACCAGTGAAGATATTAACAACCTATCTTACGCACTCATGCTCAAAGACAGCCGCGAAATCGTCGTTGCTAAAATGCAAGAAGTAACGGATAGCGTCGTTAATCTAGCAATTATCCATGCTGATCAACCGATGCTTTCACGTACTCATGGTCAAACGGCAAGCCCGACGACTCTAGGTAAAGAGATGGCAAACGTTGCTTATCGCCTTGCTCGTCAAATTAAGCAAGTCGGTCAGGTAGAGTTGCTCGGTAAAATCAATGGTGCGGTCGGTAACTATAATGCTCACTACGCCTCATATCCTGACGTTGATTGGCAGAATCATGCTGAAAAATTCATTAATGAACGTTTAGAATTGACCTTTAATCCTTATACCACGCAAATTGAGCCGCATGATTATATCGCTGAATTGTTTGACGCAGTAAAACGCTTTAATACCATCCTAATCGACTTTAACCGTGATATTTGGCAGTATATTAGCTTAGGCTATTTTAAACAGCGCCTAAAAGATGGTGAAGTGGGTTCTTCTACCATGCCGCATAAAGTCAACCCGATTGACTTTGAAAACTCTGAAGGTAATTTGGGTGTAGCTAATGCCATGCTGGCTCATTTGGGTGAAAAGCTACCGATTTCACGTATGCAGCGCGATTTGTCTGACTCTACCGTGTTGCGTAATATCGGTGTTGGTCTAGCACAAAGCATGATTGCTTATGATGCGTGTCTCAAAGGCGTCAGCAAACTTGAATTAAATGCGCAGCGCTTAAATGATGACTTAGATAATGCGCAAGAAGTATTAGCAGAGCCGATTCAAACTGTGATGCGTCGCTACCGTGTTGAAAACCCATACGAGAAGCTTAAAGCTCTTACCCGTGGTAATGCCATGACTCGTGAAGCGATGCTTACTTTTGTTGAGGGCGATGAATTATCGGCAGTCAGTGAAAGCGATAAAAACAGTTTGCGTGAAATGACGCCTGCTACTTATATTGGTAATGCGGCTGAACAAGCACGCACGATTAAAGAATGGATTGCTAAAATTTAACTGGCAATCAGCTCAGCTCATCTCTATCAAATGCAAAAAAAGATATAAATGAGCACTCATTTATATCTTAATAAAAACCTTACTCTAAACACTATTATTTTTTAAAATACATAGTTGATGGGTGAGGTTTTTATTCTTTATCGTCTTTATCACTGCTATCGCCCGGTATGATAGCTTTACCCACAGCGACCGTACCTTTAACCACACCTTTAGTGGTTTTATAAGCGATTTTAGCAGGTACAGTAACAATTTTATGTACACAAGCTTGCAGCAAAAACATACTGGCAATAATAACGATAAAATGCAATTTTTTCATAAATGTCCTAAGAATAATTATAGGCTCTGATGACAGTCATCAGATAAGCAATAATCATAAACTAATAAATCCTGCCTATAAAGCCATCATTTCTATTAATCTTATAACCAGTTAACCATACGGATTTATCTATGACTTCTATCCCCCTTTGTTTACCGAATACCATTACTCCTGAGCAATTCTTAAGCGATTATTGGCAAAAAAAACCCCTATTGATTAAGCAAGGCTTACCGCAATTAATTGGTATGTTTGAGCCGGGAGATATCTTAGGCTTAGCCATAGATGAAGACGCTACTGCAAGGCTACTGACTCAAGCTGCGAGCAAACAAGAAGGTCAGCCGCAATGGCAACTTAAAAAGAACCCACTAACTGAAGCCGACTTTGATAACTTACCTGAGCAATGGTCAGTACTGGTACAAAATCTTGAGCAATGGTCGCCGGAACTTGGCGCATTATGGCAGGCGCTTGATTTTATACCGCAGTGGCAGCGCGATGATATTATGGTGTCTTATGCGCCAAAAGGCGGCTCGGTTGGCAAGCATTATGATGATTACGATGTATTTCTAGCGCAAGGGTTTGGCTCTAGGCGTTGGCAGTTAGGTAAGTTTTGTGATGAGCAGACCCAATTTGTTGCCGATGAGCCGATACGTCTATTTGATGATATGGGCGAGATTATCTTTGATGAAATCTTAGAAGCCGGTGATGTGCTATACGTGCCACCAAAATTAGCACATTTTGGCGTAGCGCAAGATGATTGCCTAACCTTTTCCTTTGGCTGCCGTCGTCCAAACTTGATGCAAATTATTGATAGCCTTGCCGATATCGCGACCAATGACAGCGCTTTATTTATACCGATGTTATTACCACAAGCTATGCAAGCGTCAGGGGAGTTAAAGACTGACAGCATTGAGGCGATTAAAACTCAATTATTACAACTGCTCCAATCTGAGCGCGGTGATACGATTATTCGCCAAGCCGTGTCTGAAGTGGTCAGCAAGCGTCAATATGATGTGCTTGTCCCTGAGGAGTCGCTGACGACTGATGAGATGATAGCAGCATTGGCAACTGGCGCGACGTTGCAAGCAGATTACAGCAATCGTTTGTTATACACCCAGGCGGATAATGACATCGTTTTATATGCCAATGGGCAACGCCTAGATGATTTGCATGAAACATCGATAGCACTACTGGTACGCTTATCTAATGGCGAGCATTTAAGCCTTGACGATATGGAAGGGATTGACCCTGATGAAGTGATGGAATGGTTAGAGAATGGTTGGATATGGATGAATCATCCAGAGTAATGCCATAGTTATTAGCCAGTTTTTATAGTACATTGGCTATTAAGCATTATTTAAAAACCATCAGCGCCTATTTACTAAGATTTGAATGTCTTAATAAATAGGCGCTGATTTTTATGTAAAGATTCTAACTTAAGCAAAAAAATATTTTTAATACTTCCCTTTATGTAGCAACCGCTTTTTTATAACGACTCACGCCAGCGATAATCGTTTCTTCAATCACCCTATCATCACCTAACATCATCAATACAAATAACTGCTCATCAAGCGACTTGGTCTGTGTCATACGGCGCTCCATTAAATCAGTGCCTCCCATATCTATCACCACAAAATCTGCTTCTTTATTTGGCATAAAGTTACCGATTTTATCGTCTAACAACAATGACTGCGCGTTGCCTAAAGTAATTTGATATAAGCCTTGATGCGCTGATAGCGGATTACTCTGTAATTGCTGAACTTTATAGGCTTCTGATAAAGTGGTCAGCATCGATAAGCTAGTACCTGCACCGACGTCGGTTGCGATACTAACGCCGGTATAGCTTAGGGTTTTGGACAAATCAAACAGTCCACTGCCTAAAAATAAATTGGACGTTGGGCAATGGGCTATTTGGGTGCCAGTATCACGTAGCACTTCATATTCTGATGTCGAGAGATGGATGCCATGCGCCAACGTCGTATACCTGCCAAGTAAGCCCATATCATGATAAACGTCCAAATAACCTTTATGATTGGGATAAAGCTCACGTACAAAAGCGATTTCATCAAGGTTTTCAGCCAGATGTGTCTGTAGATAAACACTATCATAACTACGATACAGCTCACCGGTCATTTGTAATTGCTTTGCCGTTGACGTTATGGCAAATCTTGGCGTAATCGCCACATGCTGACGTCCGCGCTCATGCCATTTATCGATGATATTTTGTGTATCACGGATGCCCTGCTCTGTTGGTACACACAGATGCTCAGGCGCGTTTTGATCCATCAATACGTTACCCGTAATCATACGAGTATTCAGACGGCTGCTTTCGTTAAAGAATGATTCTACTGACTGCGGATGACTGGTTGAAAATACCAAGGCGCTTGTTGTGCCGTTAGCAAGCAGCTGGTTTAAAAAGAATTTTGCGGTATCATCAGCAATCTTTGCATCACCAAAATTGGCTTCGGTCACAAAGGTATAATTGTTCAACCAATCAAGTAATTGCTCGCCAAAGGCAGCAATCATATCTATCTGCGGATAGTGCACATGGGTGTCGATAAAGCCTGGCATGATAAGCTTATCTTGATAATCGTGAATTTGTACTGGCGCTTGACCCTCTTGACGACTGGCGTTGCCGTACTGCGACATCATTGATGCACAGCTGCCATAATCTACAACGCGACCAGTCGCATCATCGACCACCAAAGCACCATTGGCGATATACTCAGGATAAACCTTGACGCCTGCCACCACTGGCAGCAAAGTAACGTTTTTATCGACCACCGTAATGCTAGGACGCTCAGCATTGGTTAAACTATCATTGGTTAAATCAGCCGTCTCTACATGGGTATGCTTGGCTCTTGCCGCCAGATTCTCTTCCGTTAAATAATGCAATAATTGTGCTTGATAAATATGTATGGTCATAAAAAAATCTCACAATAATAGATAAGTAGTTTGGTTAAAAATTCATACATATTATGTGTCTACCCTAATACAATCAAAGAAATACAAGCACAAAGTTGCTGAGCGCAGCCTATCTCTTATGATGGCTGACGAAGCTAAGAACGATGTATTAATGCATTTAAGGCAGACAGATAAATAGAGAATTAAAAAAATTTTAATTGAGATAAATGTTAGTTATAAATCATGATAAAGCTGCATAACTTGCGCCGCGATAGAGATCGCGACTGCCATTGGCTCTTTTCCGCCAGTATTAAGTCCTATAGGCATGGTCAATTTATCGGCTATTTGCTCACTGTAGTCACGCTGTAGCAGGCGATCTCTGAAACGCTTGGCTTTGGTTGCCGAGCTGATACAGCCAAGGTAAGGTAATGAGCTGCTATCGATGCCAATTTTTACATAAGAATCGAGCGTGGCACGGACCAAATCAAAATCAAGGCTATGATCATGCGTCATGACCAAAATAAAGTACTGAGTACCTTTTTTCATTGACGCATTTATTGAAGCACTTTTAATACTCTTGGCAACAAACGGTTGAACAAAATCGACTGGATCTTCATCAAGATGCGGGCGAATGTGAGTAGGCAACTGATAAGTCACTTGCCCCTCTACAGTATCCGGATTATGGGTTAGATAACGCTCAAACATCTCAGCACGGCTGTCTACCCAGTCAACTTGACAAGGTAGCTCGGCAAGAATGTTCATTAGCGCAGCTGCTACATGCCCTGCACCAAATACCAGTAAAGTCATAGGCGGCGTTACATTAAAGCATTCAAACATGACCGTGACGCTACCGCCGCAGCATTGAGCCAATGTAGCGCCCAATGGATAATGCTTGGTGTATACGGCATCGCGGCGTACTGCCTGCGCCTTTGCAGACTTACCTTCTTTTAACGGTTGCGTGCTTCTAGCGTCAGTGCCATTAATTTCGCCATTTAGCAATTGCCTAGCGGTTATCGTCACGTCATGTTCAAGGCTACCGCCGCCTAAGGTGTCACAGCATGCATCAAGCGTCACGATCATTTTTGATTGAAGCTCACGAGGTGCTGAGCCATTGACTGCAACGACTGTCGCCAAAATATGCGCAATACCTTGCTGCTGATATTGCGCCAGCCCGTCATACCACTTTGTTGGTGGCATCGGTGTGATTAGGGACTTATTCACTATGTGCCGGTCCGCGAGCCGTTGATACATTTG
This sequence comes from Psychrobacter sp. G, assembly GCF_000418305.1. Lineage (NCBI taxonomy): Bacteria > Pseudomonadati > Pseudomonadota > Gammaproteobacteria > Moraxellales > Moraxellaceae > Psychrobacter > Psychrobacter sp. G. The sequence continues at coordinate 1,351,952 of NC_021661.1, read as the reverse complement.
GGTTTTGTATCGCTTCAGGCTGATCATCCGTTAGCTTACCTTCGACTTCTGTTGGATTAATATCTTTACCGTGTGCGACTTGCTGCGGCTTGACTTTATCATCATCAATACCGCAATTATCATCGGTTACTGTTAGGCTAGTAATCGTATCTGTATCCGCTTTAGAAGCGATTTCCCATTCTTGACCTTGCATACGCATGACCGATTTTAATACCGCTTCTGGCGTTGCCGGCATGGTCAGCTCAGGGTTTTTCTGGTAATCACCTAAGCTTGCAATCGCGTTGTTAATCGCGCACCAAACACTGGCTGCTAACATAAATGGCGGTTCGCCAACGGCTTTGGAGTTATAAATAGTCTGCTCTTCGTTTTTGCGCTCGAACAGTTTGACGCTCCATTGTTTTGGTAAGTCATGCGCCGTTGGAATTTTATAATTGGCGGCACTGTTTGACGCAAGGTTTCCTTTTTTATCCCAAACCAACTCTTCAGCAGTAAGCCAGCCCATACCTTGAACAAAACCGCCTTCAATCTGACCGATATCAATTGCAGGATTAATCGACTGCCCAACATCATGCAAGATATCGCAGCGCAATACTTTATATTCACCCGTTAAAATATCAATCTCAACCTCAGAACAAGAGGCACCCAAGGCAAAGTAAAAAAATGGGCGACCCCACGCTTTTGAGCGATCATAAAATATCTTTGGTGTTTTGTAGTAGCCAGTAGACGATAAGCTAACGCGGTGCTGATATGCGAGTAACACCATTTCAGCAAAGGTTAGTGTTTCTTTATCACCGATATGGACATGATTACGCTCAAATTTGACATCCTCTGCACTTACGTCAAAATGTTCAATAGCAAATTCAACCAAGCGATCTCTAATAGTAATACAGGCATTTTGTGCTGCTTTACCATTCATATCAGTACCTGACGACGCCGCTGTTGGCGAAGTATTTGGCACTTTATCGGTACGAGTTGCGGTTACTTTTACGGTATCCAAGTCGACATCGAATTCATTGGCAACGATTTGAGCAATCTTGATATATAACCCTTGCCCCATCTCGGTACCACCATGATTGATTTGAATCGTACCGTCGGTATAGATATGTACCAAAGCACCCGCTTGGTTTAGCGTCTGTACCGTAAATGAGATACCAAATTTGACTGGCGTTAGAGCCAGACCAAAACGTTTGTCACTACCTTCGGCTTCAGCTTTTCGATTAGCGACTGTGATTTGTTCACGGCGCTTAGCATAATCGTTATCATCAGCTAACGTCTGCATAATAGTCGCCAAATCAAAATGCTCAATTGGCTGCCCATAATGGGTGCTTTGACCATTTTGATATAGATTTGCCAAACGTACCTGCAAAGGATCTTTGCCCAAACTGTAGGCGATATCATCCATCATGTATTCAGCAGTTAGCAAACCTTGTGGGCCACCAAAACCTCGATAAGCGGTATTTGATACTGTATGAGTCTTGCAGCGATGACCAGCGATTTGAGCCGCTGGATAATAATAGGCGTTGTCACAATGGAACATCGCCCGATCGACAATGGCATCGGACAAATCTGGTGAATAGCCACACAATCCTGATAGCTGCATATCAACGCCAAGCACTTGACCAGCATCATTGACACCGACCTCATAGCGATTGGCAAATTCATGACGTTTACCAGTTACGACCATGTCATCTTGACGGTCTAAGCGCATACTAACTGGCACATTATGGCGTTTGGCAACGATACCGCACAGACACGCCCATGCCGCAGCTTGCGTTTCTTTACCACCAAAGCCGCCGCCCATTCGGCGCACAACTGTCGTCACGGCATGAAAAGGTAAATCGACCACTTCGGCGACCAGCTGCTGCACTTCACTCGGATGCTGTGAGGAAGTATAGACTTCAAGCCCACCATCATCACAAGGAATAACATAAGACACTTGCCCTTCCAAATAAAAATGCTCTTGCCCCAGCATATGAATATGCCCTGCAATACGAGTAGGTGCATTCTCAAGCTCAGCCTGAGCATCACCGCGCGTCATAAAGTGACTTGGACGTACAAACTGCTCTTGCTTTAGCGCCTCATCAATAGTGAGGATTGCGGGCAGCGGCTCATATTCCACAATGGCTTTGAGCACTGCCTTTTTTGCTGCACGGTGACTGGTGGCAACCACCGTAAATAGCGTTTGACCGACATATTCTGTGATCTGATCGACCATGAGTGGATCGCCATCAAACACTGCTCCGATATCAGTCTTGGCTGGTAAATCTTTAAAGGTGATGACATCGATGACCCCGTCTGCTGTTCGTACGGCGCTCAAATCCATATTCAATACACGAGCATGCGCGTGAGCACTTTTACCAATTGCTAAATGCAGGGTGTTTTGTGGTTTTAGCATATCGTCCACATAAGTGGCAGTGCCCATAACGTGACTAATAGCACTGTCATGTTTGGCTTGGGTGCCAATCTTGTCTTTTGGTGGACGCTGTCTGCGGGTACTGTAGCTGTCAAATAATGAAGAATGGTGGCTCATAATGGCTCTCTCTTATATTTTTAGCAAAACCTATCTCTCTAACAATAGCGTTTTGACTGTATCTTTTAGCGATGCGAAAGTTAGGTGAGTTAGCATAATCAAGCAAGTTCAAACGCTAGGGCCGTCTATTTAGCCCTTGCCGAGCTTACTTACTATATGTTTACTTACGCATCTACCGTTTGCACATCAGCAACCAATTGCTTGCCACACTTAATGATTAACCGCTGCATCACATGCATACGATACTCTCGGCTGGCTCTCACATCGGTCATCGGTGAGACATCATTAGGTAGCCTTTGTGCTGCCTGCTCGAAACTGGCAACATTTACTGCTTGTCCAATTAGTGCCTGCTGACATTCTGCTGCCAATAAAGGTATCGCCGCCATGCCGCCAAGTCCAAATTTTGCATCTTGGATAGTCATGCCATCCGCTGACAAATCAAGTCGCGCAGCAAGCAAGCACGCTGAGATATCATCTTCGTAACGCTTACTAATCTTATGAATATAGAGATACTGATGATCTTGCATCAGCGGAATATGAAGGGCAACCACGTAACTACCAGCACGTAGTTTGGTCTTTTTATAATCTAAAAAGAATTTAGATAAAGGAATGATTTCATCAATACTAGATACTTGATTTGAATGGACATTATTAACATTGAGATTGTCAGTAGCGCTGTTGATAGCATTGTCAATAGCGGCACAATGACGCAGATGAATATGAGCATCTAATGCCAATAGAATGGGAGGCAAATCGCCAATCGGTGAAGCGTTAGCGACGTTACCGCCGATAGTGCCCATATTACGGATTTGTGGAGAAGCAATACGTTCAAACAAATTGGCAAACGCAGGGAAATGCTGTTCAAGCGCAGGTAGCATGCTCTTATAGCTCATGCCAGCACCCAATACTAAAAACTCTACTTCGCTATCGCCTTTTGACTGCTCATCGGTATTTAAGCTTAACGCTTGTAGTGACCAAGATTTTAGCTCATCAATCGCTGACAGTTGTACGATAATATCGTGATCAACCAAGTGTTGCGTCACACTCAAACCTAAGTCCGTACCACCTGCCCAAATGGTCGCTTTTGGATGGGTAGCGAGCACTTGATTGAGCTCAGCAACAGACTGTGGAATGAATAACTTACGTGACCCTTGAGTAAGCGCAGGCTCAATAGTACCCATTTCGCTTGAAACGGTTTGTCTGCTATTTGCCATCGCATCTGTCGCTAAACTGATGGTCAAGTCTTTGGCGATCGTCTGATCAGCATCGCGTTGTCTACCAATCTCACTCATTGCCAAACCCGCCTCGATAATCGGACGATAGCCGGTACAGCGGCAAAGATTCCCACCAATTGAAGCCACGATATCATCGTAGCTTAAATCATCTTTAATGGTTCCTTTTGCGACTTGCAGACGATGATTCTCGTAGGTGCTGGCCAGCGTCATCACAAATCCAGGCGTACAAAACCCGCACTGCGAGCCATGGCATTCGACCATTGCTTGCTGCGCTGGGTGCAATAAAGCACGTTCTGGATGATGTTCAGGATTGTCCGCGATATAAGCTGACGTCATTATATGATGACCATCCATCAATGACAGTAGCGTGATACAGGCGTTAAGGGTATAAAAAGGCAAATCAGAAGAATCTTCACCACTGCTAGGTAAGCGCTGCGCCATCACCGTACAAGCGCCGCAGTCGCCACTGCCGCAGCCTTCTTTGGTATCAGTCTGGCGTTCGTGCAAGCGCAAATACTCAAGCACCGTGGTATTCGGATTGAGGTCAGTTAATTGCTTATATTGACCGTTCAAATAAAAATGAATCATAGCAATGCTCAGCTGTCAGAATAAAAGGAAGATAAAAAACTGCTTTATCTTTAATCGAATCATAAAATCTTAACAATCAGTATCTTAAAGGATAACTGCACACAAATGCGCTGCCCTTAAGTGAGTACTTAATTACCATGTTAATAAAATTTATACGATGATGATCATCATACCTACATCAATACTGAGAGTTATAACTGTATTGAATAAGCTGACTGCCTATCTGACTACTGACTTGCTCAGGCTTAATCTGTTTGCGGTTTGAACTTTTTAATTTACCTATGATCTATGAGCATCTTTAGTAAATACAAAAGCATTATCAAGGGTTTGGGTATCGTCTTAATGACGACTACTCTATCGGAAAATCGAGGAATATAAGCACCGTTAAAACATGCTTTCGAGGTTTAGCTTACGTCAACGTTCCGTGTTAAAGGGATTTATTAACCATTTAGTGAATAATTGCTGACTAAACGGTTAACTTATATTATCACCATCTTTGTTTAACTTACAACTCAAAAAATACCTTATTTTGGTTGAAAAGCCAAGAAACTTCATTACTAAAGTGAATATTTACTAAAACACCTACCTATCCTACCTATCCTACCTCTAAATTTAAGCATAAAAAAACGACCAGAAATTACTCACCAAATATTTGGGAATAATGACTGATCGTCATTTTTACTATTCGAGCTATTTCTTTATTGGCAATAAGCTAATCTTTTAACTTCTTATAAGATTATTGGTTGCCTGTACTAAATTATTGCTGTTACTTCTATGTACCAAGCTCTAACAAGCTTGCATTTCCGCCAATGGCAGTGGTATTAATGGTTTTTACACGCTCAGTGACGAAGCGGTATAGATAATCAGGCGTTAGCATCTCTGATAATCCGTCCATATCAGTGACGCTAATAACTTGCGTCAACATACCATCAGTTTTGGCAAGCTCTTGACTGACCGCTTGCACCTCTTGCCGATTACCAGAGACGGCAACTTGCGCAAGGCGATCGATGTATAAAAGCGTGACGGTTTGTGAGTCATTGGCGACACTCAGCACATCATCACTGATGCCAGCCTCATAGAGGATTTTTGCCGCTTCAATGCACATCTCATCTTGGCTTGGGCAATGCAATATCACCTCATTACCCGTTAATAATGCTGCTAGCAATTGCCCAAGCACTGCCATAGCGCGAGCAGACTCGCCGCCAACAACCATCGTCTTACCGCGACCCGTCACGTACAAGTCATTTGACTCGCCCGTAGCACCAGTCATACGGTGCTCTTCGTCAAGCATGGGTGCGGCGCTCAATAAATGATTGAACAGACGCTTTGCCTTATTGGCATCACCGGTTAATAATGCCATTCTTGGTGCGGCTTCTTGCAGATAAGTGGCACGATTCACTGCGCCAAGCAAACGCCAAGTTTCACAAACTTGGCCATGATTTTTTTTGAATTCAGTCGCCATAGTGCTACTCCTTATGCGATTATTGTTTGAGTACGGGTTGCAGCGGTATTGTCTATCAGAGCCACTTGCTCATTAGCCAACTGCTCTGTCGTTAAGCTCATCAGACGGGCGACATAATGTGGACCACCTGCTTTGGGACCTGTGCCCGATAGACCGCAGCCACCGAACGGCTGTACGTTGACGACCGCGCCGATTTGGTTACGGTTGATATAAGTATTGCCGACAAAGGCACGGCGCTCGATATGCTCTACCGTGTTTTCAATACGGCTATGGATGCCCAAGGTCAAACCAAAACCCGTCGCATTGATCGCATCAATCAGCTTATTTAGATCACGTGCTTCATAACGCAGTACATGCAAAATAGGACCAAAATGCTCTCCGCCGATCACATCGATACTTTTTACTTCTATGGCCGTTGGCAATACGAACGTTGCTTGATCTTGACTGACTTCTGAGCTGTCACTCATCGGTGTCTGCGCCAAAATCGTAGCCGTTGGCTCAGCACGCATGCGTTCGATATGGGCTTCAAGTCCGCGCTTGGCGTCAATATCAATCACAGGACCCACATCTGTGGTCGCGTATAGCGGGTTGCCAACGATTAATTCAGCCATATTGCCTTGCAATAGCTCAATCAAATCATCTGCCATCTCTTCTTGTACACATAAGATACGACATGCTGAACAGCGCTGACCTGCTGAACCAAAGGCAGATAATACTGCATCTCTAACCACTTGCTCAGGCAATGCCGTTGAGTCCATAATCATGGCATTTTGTCCACCAGTCTCCGCGATAAAGACAGGCAGCTCACCGCTGACTTGAGCATGGGCATTTAGGCTTTGGTTGATGCGCTGCGCCGTTTGGGTCGAACCTGTAAAGATAACACCTGCGATATTGTCCGCAGCAGTCAATGCAGCACCAACGTCGCCCGCGCCAATCACGAGTTGCAATGCTTCTACTGGCACGCCAGCTTGATACATAAGCTGCGCACCGAAATGAGCGATTAAGCTCGTCTGTTCGGCAGGTTTTGCCACTACGGTATTACCTGCAGCCAGTGCTGCAACTACTTGACCGGTATAAATAGCCAATGGAAAGTTCCATGGGCTGATACAAATAAAGGTGCCACGTGCTTTATAAACTTGACGCGATGGCTTGCCTGCCAAATCGGTAAACTCATAAATAACATCATCTAAACGCTCAGCTTCATCAGCATAAAAACGGCAAAAATCAACCGCTTCTTTGATTTCGTCAATGCTGTCTTGTAAGGTTTTACCTGCCTCAACTTGGCATAATGCCATCAGCTCTGCATAGTTTTCTTCATACAAGTCCGCTATTTTACGCAATATAGCGGCACGTTTAGTAGCAGCAACCGCTTGCCATTCGCCTTGTCCAGCGACTGCCGCCGCAATTGCTTGCTGTGCGATAGTAGCATTGGCATAGACGACTTCACCAGCTATTACTTCATGGTTCCAAGGCGCACGTACAGCTTGCTTATCAAGCTGATGAGTGTTGCCATCTACCGTATTGTCATTGACTGCGTTGCCATTAATAACCGAAGTCGCAGACCATGTTTTGTGTATATGCGTATCGATAGCTGCTTTAAACGGTATCCACTGCGATTCTACAAAGATATTGGGACCAAAGCTGGCACGGCGTGCACCATAGATAGCTAGCGGTAATGGAATATCTGGATTGTGTAGCGTTGCATTGGTTAATAGCTTGTCATACGGATGTACAGTTAGCTTGTCAATTGGATAAGACTTGTCTAATAACTGATGGACAAACGAGCTATTGGCACCGTTTTCGAGCAATCGACGTACCAAATACGGCAGCAGATCTTTATGAGCGCCAACCGGTGCATAGATACGTACAGGGATTTGATAAGCTTGTAAGATATGGTCATAAAGCGCATCACCCATACCATGCAGACGCTGGAACTCAAAGTCTCTGTGCGAGCTCATGGTCATGATTGAAGCAAGCGTGTGCGCATTGTGCGTTGCAAACTGTGGCCAAATAAGACCACGCAAATGCTCTGATAATAAGAAACGCGCGCAGGCAAGATAAGCGGTATCCGTGCCTTCTTTACGCGTCCAGACCGGATAGCCTGATAGACCTTTTTGCTGAGCAAGCTTAATCTCTGTATCCCAATAAGCGCCCTTTACTAGACGTACAGGAATACGGTCGCCAACCTCAGTTGCCAAGCGTGCCAGCCAAGCCAAAATAGCAATTGCACGCTTTGAGTAACCTTGTACAACTAAGCCAAGACCATCCCAATCCGCTGTTAGATTGTCGCGATATAGAGATTCAAATAGTTTTAGCGATATCTCAAGACGATCGGCTTCTTCGGCATCAATACTGATATCAACATTTACCTCACGCGCAGCTTCAATCAACAGTAAGCAGCGTTGACGCAACAGCCCCATGACTTGCGCTTCTTGCGTGGCTTCATAACGCGGATGCAATGCAGACAGCTTGATCGAGACTGACGGCTTCGGCATGCCCTCTTTAACTTTCACACTTGCAGTGGCTTTGATAGCATGCAAATAATCATTAAAGTATTTTTCAGCATCTTTATGAGTAATTGCCGCTTCACCCAACATATCAAATGAGTAGGTATAACCTTTATTGCGATATGGCTGGCTATTTTTATTAGCGCCTTCAATCGTTTCGCCAAGTACGAACTGGTGTCCCATGATACGCATGGCTTTTTGCATAGCACTACGAATAACAGGCTCACCCATCTTTTTGGTCATACGATCCAAAAATCCAGATGCCGTGGTATCACTATCGATACTCACCACACGACCTGTCATCATCATGCCCCACGTTGAGGCATTAACCATAAAACCATTGTCATTTTTTAAATGTTTTTTCCAGTCAGCGACGCTCATCTTGTCATGAATCAGCGCATCAGCCGTGTAATTGTCCGGCACACGAATCAAGGCTTCCGCCAAGCTCATGAGCAAAACACCTTCTTGGGTATCCAAGCTGTACTCAAGCAATAATGAGTCGACCATTTTTACCGCTTTACCATCATTACGCACATGCTCAACCAGCTGACGCGTCTGCGTAGCTGCACTGTCACGCTCGGCATCTGTCGGTTTAGCAAGTGGCAATAACTGCGTCAACCAGCGCTCTTCATCCACGCTATACAAAGGCGATATACGCGCATGTAGCTCTGTTGATGACTGAGCAATATATTCTGGTGATAACAAATCAATAGGATTAAATAAAATCGGCTCTTGCGGGGTAAATTGCTCTACTGGGTTCATAACAACTCCATAACTTGAAAATCCATCATAAGTGATGCGCTGAGGCTTTTTAACATTGAAACTTTTAAATATTGTGGCGCTAAAACAACGTCGTAACGCTAAAGTATTGAAACGTTTTATCATCTACCCTATCGAAAACAGTAATCAATCACAATCAGCTAGTAAGCAGTGTGAGTGATTCGGCGTCGATAACATACATAACAATGAACAGAACACACGACAATATTAAAAAACGAGAAAATCCAGCATAAGCTGGAAAAGGTCAAGTAGATCGTTTGACTGTGCAACGGACTACGTCAACAATACAAAGGCAACAACATAAAACTAAGCGGCATTAGTGCCTTCTTCTTGTTAGTAGTGAAAGGAGAGTGTTTGCAATATAAAGTGGCAATATGCAATGCTGATTCACTGATAAGAAAAACCTCTACGGCGTTGATTGAGGTGATGCGCTTAATATCCGCATATTACCATGAAATAAATTTTCAAACTAACAATATTACGCATTTTAGCCAATTATAATAGTGTTAAAAAACAAACAGTTATTAACGCATTCACAAACGTGACGCTTTGGTTATAATTTCTGATTTACTATTTATGATTAATTGTTTTAGGAATCAAACAGTTGGCACGACTACCTGAAAAAAATAGGAAAATTAAGCATAAAAAATCCTTCTCATCATTTAATAACAAGAAGGACTCAAACTATATTTCTACAGCAATATCAACCTTGCTTAACATTGAGCGTTAGTCAATGTAAAAAGCTAGATAAAAACGATCTTGGCCAGTAATACTACTGTCAATATCCAAACCGGAATACTGATGTCAGAGAATTTACCAGCGACCACCTTGATGGCAGTAAAGGTGATAAAGCCAAGTGCAATACCGTCAGCGACAGAATAGGTCAAAGGCGTAAACAATAATACGACCACCACTGGCGCTGCTTCTGTTAAGTCATTCCATTTGACATCTTTTAACGTCTCCATCATGAGTACTGCTACATAAAAAATAGCGCCTGCCGTCGCATATCCTGGAATCATACCAGCAAGTGGTGAAAAGAACACACTGAGTAAAAATAACACGCCAACTGTCACTGCCATCAGTCCAGTACGACCACCTGATGCGATACCTGACACACTTTCGATGTAACTTGTCGTTGATGACGTGCCCAAGAAAGTACCAGCTACCGTTGCCGTCGAATCTGCTAGTAGCGCTTTACCCATATTCGGGATTTTACCATCTTTACCAATCAAACCTGCCTGAGTGGTGGTTGCAATCAGCGTACCCGCCGTATCAAATAAATCGACGAATAAGAAGGCAAAAATAACACTGATCATCGCCACATCAAACGCGCCAGCAATGTCAAGCTGCATTAGCGTTGGAGCAATAGGTGGCGGTGCTGAAATAATACCTGAAAACTGCGTATTTCCTGTGAGCAGACTGATAAGCGCGACTAGTAAAATACCAATAGTGACCGCACCTGGTACTTTTTTATGTGACAAACCCACGATGACAATAAAACCAAGGGCTGCCATCGCAGGTGAAAACGAGGTCATATCACCAAGTCCCACCAGCGTCGCATCATTATTCACGATAACGCCTGCGGTTTGTAGCGCAATAAAGGCCAAAAATGCACCAATACCAGCGACAACACCTTGTTTAATACTGACCGGAATAGAATTAATAATGATTTCACGGATTTTAAACAAACTTAATAGGATAAAGATACAACCTGACAAAAATACCGCACCAAGTGCCGTTTGCCACGCGTAGCCCATACCCAAAACCACGCCATAAGTAAAGAAGGCATTGAGTCCCATGCCAGGCGCTAGTGCAACTGGCAAGCGGGCATAAATCCCCATAATAAAACAACCAATGGCCGCGGCAAGGCAGGTGGCTACGAATACTGCGCCTTTATCCATACCGGCATCAGCAAGTACATTAGGGTTGACAAATATGATATAAGCCATCGTTAAAAACGTGGTTACACCCGCTAAAATCTCTGTTTTGATCGTGGTGTTCTGACCATCGATTCCAAAATATCGTTCAATTGCGTTCATAGGAGTCGCTTCCAAATTGCAGTGAGTAAATTATCATTATCAAATGGTATTGATAAATGTCGCTTCCAAATTGCGACGATAAATGCCGCTTTTAACTCAAACATAAAAAATACACCTAAATTGCGACGATAAATGACGCTTCCAAATTGCGACTGTAAATGACGCTATAAACTACGGTTGGAGATGATGTTTTTAATCCTTTAGCCACACAAGATTTGCTAAAAATAAAACCACTGTGAAAAATTACAGCAACAAATCATAACATTCTATGGAAATAAATAGATAATTTCAATGAATGCCATGAACTTGTCAGTAAAAGAGCAAAAAATAGTTGACCATATGGACAATATTATAAAATGATAGTGCTGTCACCATAAATTTTAGGAAAAAACTGTTCATTATGTAATTAACACATTATTAATGATATTTACCAAGATTAGCAGTACACTAGGGGGTTAATATGAGCACCCTATTTTTAATGACTATTATTAATTATCCATGAGTCCTTTACATGCCTGAATCCTTAAATATTATCGACCTTATTACTCAAGCGAGCCTGCTGGTTCAGATCGTGATGGCTCTATTGTTATTAGCATCGTTACTCAGTTGGGTGATTATTTTTCGTATGAGTGCGCGGCTTGGCACTGCCAGAAACTTTGACCAACAGTTCGAGGCGTGGTTTTGGTCGGGTGAAGATTTGGCGAAATTGTATCAAGGTATTCAGGGCTCACCTGAGCGCCAAGGTCTTGAGCAGATTTTCTATGTTGGCTTCTCTGAATACTTAAGAATGCACAAAAAACGTCAACCAAAAGATGACATTATCGATGGCGTTGAGCGTAAGCTTAGGGTTGGTCTTGGTCGTCAGCAGCTACTTTTGGAATCAGGACTTACAACGCTTGCCAGTATCGGCTCCGTTGCACCTTATGTTGGTCTGTTCGGCACCGTTTGGGGTATCATGAATGCCTTTTTGGGCTTGTCACAAAATGAGCAAGCTACCCTAGCCGCTGTAGCACCAGGCATTGCAGAAGCATTGATTGCCACCGCTATGGGTTTGTTTGCCGCTATTCCTGCGGTATTGGCTTATAACCATTTTACCGCCAAATCTAGTCGATTATATGATTCACGTGCCTTATTCTGTGATGAGATGACGGGTATGCTGCAGCGCGAAACCAGTAATGAAAGCCCGCAGCCTAGCACTCAAGTAAGCCAAGCCAACCAGAGCACTCAGGTGGCTGGTCTATGAAACAAAGTCCCTATCGCCGTGAAAAAAAAGCACTGAATGCGGAGATGAACGTTGTTCCTTATATCGACGTAATGCTTGTGCTGCTCGTGATATTTATGGTGACCGCGCCTATGCTGATTACTGGCGTCGATGTTGATTTGCCAAAAGAGCAAACCAACACCATGAGTCAAAGCCAGCTACCAGTCATTGTATCTCTGACCGGTAACGGCGAGATTTTTATCAGTTATGAGAGCAATGTTGACTTACCTGTTAGTGAGCCTGAGCTGATTGATACCCTCTCGACTTTGCAAAGTCAAAGCAGTGAGGCCGGTGCTCAGCCAGTACAAGTGATGATTAATGCCGACCAAAACAATCAATATGGCGCTATCATGACTTTGATGGCAACGTTGCAACAAGCTGGTATTCAGAAGGTTGGACTATTAACTGGCGCTCCATTGCCCACACCAGCGGTTTAATCATTTTATAATATTAAAAAACAGCCGTTTTGGTGTAGCCGGTTATAATAAAGCAGATAATCTGATGTAGCTTATCTTTTAGTATCACGTTTTTGAGTATCACTAACATGCACAAGGCTCCAACCGTTTATGTACCAACTGAACCCGAAGGCAATGGGCTAACCTTACCCACGCTGCTCAGTTTGCTGGCACATGGTCTTGTCATTGGTATACTTATCTATACCTACCAAAATATGGACGTTGAGACCGCAGGTAGTATTGAAACGACCATGGTATCTCCTGAACAGTTAGCCGAGATGCAAGGTCAAATCCTTGCCAATCGCGCCGCCGCAGCCAGTGCTATGCAAGCGGAAAGCGGCTCAAGTAGTTCAGCTACGCCAACAGAAGCCTTTGATGGAAGCGTCAGCACTCCAAATCCTGCTCAACCAAACTCTCAGCAAGTGCCTGTCTTCACACGCTCGGATGAATCTGCTACTAGCCCGATGCTAATGAGTGAAGAGCAGCATCAACGCCTGCTTGAGCAAAACCAAGAGTATGAGCGCAGTATGGCTGAGTGGGCCGCGCGCTTAGACGAATCCGTCTTAGAAGAACATGACCAGATTGAAAAAGAAAGACGACAGCAGCTGATTGAAGAGCAAAAAAGGCTTGGGGATTTCCGCAATAAACAAAACAATCCTCCCAAGATTAAGCGCCCAACTGCTACCGACCGAAATATAGAAATCAATACGGGCGGCTCTAGTAGTTCAGGTCAAACCCTTAGTCTATCAAACGATGGGCAGTCGACTTTATCCGGTGATAGCACAACCTCAAGCCCTTCAAAAGGTAACAGCCGCTCAGCATCAGGTGGCAGTCGCGGTGCTAGTAATAGTGAAATCATTAATCTTATCAGACGCAACTATAACCCACCGACTGCAGCAAAGGGCTCAACCCAGCGTGCGACCCTCACAATTACAGTCAATGCCAGCGGTAATATCATCAATGTTACTGCTTCAGGACCTGATGAAGCTGTCAATGAAGCAGCAAAACAAGCCGTATTAAACACAGGCAGCTTACCAATCGATGCTGACGATCCCAAATACCCGACCTTTACTCTACAGTTCAAAGGTAGCAATTAATCAGTTGCTCATGTCTTATATTATTGATAACGTTACCTTAAACAGCTTGTACTGTAGAAGGGACTGCCTTATCTTTATGGCGGACTAATAACCTATAAAAATGACACTCATACTGTTTCAGGAGCTTAAATTACTCATGCGCACTCATAAAAAACTACTCATCTCCTTACTTGCTAGCGCCTCAAGCTTACTTATCGCGCCAAGTGTGTTGGCAGCGCCTGTCGTTTTAGAATTGGATTACGAGATTCCTGTGCAACAGAACCAAGTGGCTTTTGTGCCTTTTGCTGGTGATAGCGTATTGTCACCTATTATTGTCAATGACTTAAGCAAAACTGAGCTCAAAGTTACCAGTCAAAATCTACCGCAGCAGCCACGCAGTAGCAGCGAGCTGGCAGGGACATTACCAGTATGGCAAAGTATGGGGATTCCTTATCTTGTCGTAGGTAGCACGCGCAGTAGCCGCGGTAAAGTGGTGACCGATTATGAAGTGATTGAGGTTAAGACAGGACGCGTGATCGAAGGCAAGCAAACTTTAACCGCTGACAACAATAAAGACAGCATGCGCTATGCCGGTCACGTCATCGCAGATAAAGTGTACGAGCTCATTACTGGCATTCCAGGGGACTTCTCAGGGCGTATTGCCTATATTGAAGAAATTGGTACTGGCAAAGCAAAAGTCTCGCGCTTAAAAGTCATGGATGCTGATGGCGAAAACGCCAAAACCATTACTGAGGTTTCAGGCTCTATCTTCTCTCCAGCATGGTCGCCCGATGGCAATCGTATCGCTTATTCAGTACAGCGAGATAAATCTTATCCTGTTATTTATGTGCAAAGCGTGAGCGGCGGCGGTGCAACGCCATTGACGCCTTTCCCTGGTAGCAACTTAAGTCCTTCGTTCTCGCCAGATGGCAGCAAAATACTGTTTTCGAGTAGTTTTGAAGGCAGTGCTGATATTTATGAGATGAGTGCCAGCGGCGGTCAACCAAGACGACTGACCAATTGGCCAAGCAGTGAAGTACAGCCAAGCTACGCCCCTGATGGCAGATCTTTTGTCTTTGTATCTGATAAGACTGGATTTAATAAGCCGCAGATTTATCGTTATGAATTTGGTTCAGGGCGCACAACTAAGGTGTCTAATAGTGGTTATGCGACCAGCCCACAATTTAGTAGCGATGGCACGCAAATTGCCTTTTTAAATGGGCGCTCAGCGGCTGTTATGAACAGCGGCGGCGCGGTCACTGCTAATTTGGGCAATACCGGTATCGATGAAGCACCGAGCTTTTCACCAAATGGTAAGCGTGTCGTTTATGCATCAAAGCAAGGTGGTAAGGGCGTACTGACTATCAAATCACTAAACGGCGGCGAAGCCTTTGGTAAATCTGGGCAAGGTACGATTCGCTCACCTGTCTGGTCAGCCAGTCCCAGATAGAGCTAGAAATTCGTAATATCTTGACCAAGAAAAGCGCCCAATCATCGATTGGGCGCTTTTTTATATGAGAGTAAATCGATCAGCTTTTATTCTAAGGAAACATTGTTCACAGCAACACTATTCACTTGGATCATAACCGGGCGGATTAGCATGTCTCAGCTTGGCCACGTCTTCAGCAGTCACTGTATCCGTGTAACCATTTAAGTCACTGACGACGTATTGAGTCACTGCCGCCATTTGCTCATCATTCATCATCATATGAAACGATGGCATTCCGCGGAAACCATTGATCAAAATATTAATGATGTAATATTTTGACTGCATTTTGCTATTGTTAGCCAGTGGCGGATAATAGCCTGCACCATAAGCACCCTCGCCTTTATGCATATGACAGCCAGCACAGGAGTCATGATAGAGCTTTTTGCCATCGGTCGTAATAAAGGCATTTGACCCTTCAAACTTTGCTTCCCACTCGCTAATAATAGGATCATTTTCCATATTGGGTAATGAGCTGTCATCAACAACATTGATAGGCTGCGCTTTTAGCTCGTCACGGCTCATATAGACAGCGCCCCAGCTGCCTGTATTGCGACTTGCTTGATAGTCAACCGTTTGCTCAACATCGTGTTTACTGGCTATCGTCTCTACATCGCCTGCTTTTTGACTACAGCCTAATAATGCGCTGCTGCTTAACAGCATGATCATCAGCATCTTAGGTGTCATGCTTTTCATGATAGTTATTTTCATGATGATAGTGTTCATGATAGCCTCTGAATTTATAATAATTGTCTCTATTTTTGGCGCAATTAACCCAGCATTTTTGCCTTTTTATGCAAGCGTTTGGCGGCATCTATGCCAGATAATATAGCCCCTTCTTGCCACGCAGGAATATGAGAGCAATGCTCACCTGTCAGCACAATACGGTTGTCTATACTGCATAAGTTATCGTAATGCTGCTCACGACTAGACTCACTCCAAATACCGTAGCAGCCGAGTGTCCATGGGATACGGTGCCAGACGACAGATGTTCCGGCGCGGAATTCCTTTGGGTACTGCGGATGGATATACTTACCGTAGGCAAGCGCCACATTGATACGCTCTTGCGGTGTTAGAGTATTAAACTTATAAGAAGTCGCGCCAAAACCATAGGCACCAAGCAATACACCTGAGCCATCTTTAAACATATTTTCTGACGGATAAGCAATTTGGGTAATAGGCATATTAGTATAGGTTAAACCGCCATAAATCCACTCGTCTTCTTCCCAGAAGCGGCGATTAAATTCCAAACCTACTTTATAGGAAGTGTCATAAGGAACCGCTGCCATCGCCTGTTTCATTGGTTTTGAGACATTGATATCGAGCTGGGTTAATACGGTTAAAGGTATGTTGCAGACACACCAGTCTGCCCGAATGGTTTTGGTTGCACCATCGGGACTATTACTGTCCACATAGTCGACTGTAACGCCGGTATCATCTTGATGAATCTTAGTGACTTTGGCATTAAATTCAATCATATCGCGACATTCGCGGGTGAAAGCATCACCGATTTTACCCATACCACCAACTGGCTGAAACATGGTCGGCTGATGTCCATAGGTCATGTGATTGCTATAAATATCTCCCCACATGCCTGAATCTAGTATCTCACTGATTGGTAATGGCTTTGACGGCTTTTCATTTGGCATCAAACCGCCACCTGGGAACACACTAAAGCCACGATGTTTGGTTGTCTCATTACTGGCGCGATAGCGATAGTCTTTATCAAGCACGCCCCAGCCTTTTAGCCCTTCTAGAAGCTTCTCTTTGTCCTCAGTATTGACTGAGCGATCCAGACCACCCACGTTTACTGACTTCGATAGCAGCTCCGCCACATGACCTTGAATGTCATTTTTGATGTCACCCAAACGCTGCGGTACGCCATTGAAATGATTAGTACGATGCAAATAAGCACGGTCATTGGTTTGGATAAAGGGTTGCATCTCAACACCGAACTGTTTGCAATAATGAAAGACGGCATAGTGGTGGCTCGGCAAACGCCATGGTCCACCATTGAAATAATTGCCTTCTTCAAAATCACAAGTGACCTCTTCGCCGCCAAGCTCAGTATATTTATCACCGCTGTTCAGTGTCCAACTACGACCGCCACCACGATTTTGAAACTCAAGCACTTTGACATCGTAGCCCGCTTTTCGCAGCTCATAGGCGGCAGTAAGACCACCAAGACCAGCACCAAGAATGACAATGCTCGCGCCAGCAGGTGCGCCTTTAAGATCCATTGCTTCTTTAAAACTAGACTCTGAAGCAAACCCCAAGGTCGTCATTGCTTGATACATGGCGGTCGCGCCCGCTGTTTTACCAATCATTGAAAGCAATTGACGGCGCGTAGGTGATTGAAGCATGTCTTTCATAATAATATCCTCAAAGTAGATAATGGTGCAGGATAGTAGACGCATCTTTATCAATGTACTTGGCGTGTTGTTGTCTATAATTGCCAAACGATAACGCTCTATCTAATTGCCATAATCCTTGTCTTATAATCAGTATCTAACATAGCTTTATAGTATTTATTACTACGCTGTTTGATGAAAGGTGAAATGAAACCCAAATCAGTGACGGTGCTTAGAGCGTATGATGGATCGAATAATAAATATAATGACGGCAATAGCGACGATAATACCCAATATCGCCAGCAAGCCTGCATATTTAATTAAAAATGGCTTTTCGGCGCTAGTGGCAGCGATGCGCTCGACGTCCGCTGCACTCACATCACTGCTGGCAAGACCGCCAAAGCTGATGCGTACGTAATTGGCGATACTGGCAATTTGCTCGCTGCTCAGCTCATCAGAGAAGGCCGGCATAATCGGTGAGGTATTGGTGCTGCCAACGACCCCATGCAAAATCATATTGACGAGCACATCAGGCTTATCGCGGCGAAGACTACTTAGCCCTACGATGGGTGAATACTGTGCATCAGGTTGACCATAGCCATCCACACCATGACAGCTGCCACACGTAGCCAAATACAAGGCTTCTGGTGAATTACTCCCCTTACTAACAGCAGTTTTGGCTTGAGCCAAATAATCTTTTTGGGCAAGTAAATCATGGGTGATAGATTCGTTTACACGGGTAGGCAAACGTGAGACATCGACGGCAGATACTTTATCATCGGTTTGAATGGCAGGTACTGCTTTTAGATAAGAGGCAATCGCGCTTAGGTCTTCTTGCTTTAGATACTGAGTACTATGCGCGACTGCCTCACCCATTGGACCACCAGCATAAGCGCGCTGATCAAGCTCGCCGGTGCGTAGATAAGTAATGATATCTTGCTCACTCCAGCTGCCAATACCACTTGACTCGTCAGGGGTGATATTAGGTGCGTACCAATGCCCTAACTGCGCTCCAGATAAATACATTTTTTTATCGAAGCCCATGGTGCTGTTGCGTGGCGTATGGCAAGTACCACAATGTTCTAGATTATTGACCAGATATTCACCGCGCTTCTGCGTCTCATTGAGGCCATCACGTCCCTCAGTAGAAGGAACATTTAAAAAGTTCCAACCGAACATGAGTGCACGAATATTAAACGGAAATGGTAGGTCAGTTTTATGCTTTGGCGCTTCATCTACTACTGGCACGGTTTGCAGATAGGCAAACAGCGCGCTGATATCCTCTTCTTTCATACCACTATAAGAAGGATATGGCATGGCCGGATATAGCATATGGCTAGGCGCACGACCTTTTTGCAGTGCATTTTTTAGATCTTTTTCAGTATAATTGCCGATACCATAGCGTTTGGAGGGGGTGATATTCGTAGAATAAATCTCCCCCATAGGGGTCTCTATTGCTTTACCGCCAGTATAGTCTTCGCCATGACACGCCATACAGTCCGCTGCACGAGCAATATAGGCACCTCGATTGACGAGCACGCTATTGGCAGGACTGATATTAGGTAAGGTCGCATTAGGTAAGCTTGTATTAGTAAGGCTCGTATCCTCAGCCATCGCAGCGCTGGAAGCCATACCAATGGCAAGCATCGATAACATCATAGAAAATCGCTTCATAATTCCCTCATTTCGCTAACATCTCATGTATTTTTATGATTGTTGCGCATAACATCCACTGTTAAGCCGAATTTTTATCATTATTTTTTGCTATTATCAGTACAAGATAAAACTGTAATAAAATATCCATTTATAGATCATTGCTAAAAAATGTCTGTTCACCTTACTACTGTAAGACTATTTCACTTCTATTACTTGGATAGTCACGTATTGCTATCATTTTTTTACAAAACTTAAAAAGATAAATAATTGGATATATTTTTTAATAGACGGTTATACCTTTTTATATTATAAATTTAGGTAAAATAATTAATTCTTTATAAAACAATTAGTAAAGTTATAAAAGCTTGTTTTTATATATTTATAAACATGAATTACTGGTAGATTATTGCTAGATAATGAAGCCACCAGTTCTTCTTACTTTATTATGGCTGTACATAATGGATACATAACGCCCATCCTAAACGCTTCTTACAGAGGGTACTACTTCCATTTATAATGAGATAATATCTTGCACAATCCCGTGCATTGGTTATGATGAGCGCTATTTCACCGTCGCCGATTGCCTTTTGAGATATCATTATGAAGTCATTAACCTTGACCTATATATTCACAGCTGCCTTATTTATGACAGGTTGTCAGTCGTTTCAATTTGTCGAAAGCCCGATTCCTGTCAAAAACGCTCCGAGCAAAAATCTGTTGGTTAAAACTGTCCCAGTTGCAGATATTGCCGTTGAAAATATCGAGCACTAAGATAGATATAAAAAGCTGACAATAAAAAAAGCAGATATAAGTTTGATATCTGCTTTTTGGTATTTACTACTTAATAAATAGCTTTTGAATTTTTATGAGGCCGGCTGATGTTTTATGATGGTTTTTGCCAGATGATCACCAAACCAAATCGCCGTATCTATATCACCCGCGCCTGGTGTTTCCTCAGGTGGACCATCAAGCGACTGGGTCATCAAACCCAAATTACTCGATAAACGGTTTAAATCATGGGGCTCATGTCCGGTCGGTCTAAGTGGCAACCCTATCCAGTTCATCCCATGCTGCATGCTATAAAGACAAATCTGTTGTAGTACAGCAAGCTTATCACCGCTAAGCCCACCTGAGTTGGCAAAACCTGCTGCCCACTTACCTTGCCATTTGCCATGATACCAACGCTTCGATGTCGCATCCATAAAAGTCTTAAAGCCTGCTGTCACACTGCCCATATATACCGCACTACCAAAAACCAACAGATCTGCTTGATCTAAAAACTCCCAATCGACGTCATTGACATCGACAGCCTTGGCTTGCGCTTCAGATAGTTGCTGACGAGCACCCGTCACGATTGCTTCCGCGACACGTTGAGTATGACCGTAGTTACTATGGTAAATAACGGCTATCGATATATTAGATACGCTAAGAGAAGTCTCGTCAGGAGGTAGTACAATAGACGGTGTAACAGATGTATTCATATAAACTCTAATAATGGCTATAAGTAATGAAATAAAAAATAAAAAGGTAAATTAGGCTTATGATTGTTAACGATAAGAAGACGCACTTATTATGTGCCAGTTACTCTTTTAAATAATCATGCTTTAGTTACTATAATCGGTCCTAAATAAAAGAAATCCAAATGTTATAAGGTACTACTGGGGTTACTTTTTCTTGCTTGCTGTGTCTACGCAGACAGAGGCTGCGAATAATTAACCCCAGTAGTTCTGTACCCTTTTAAAAGTGGATTAGCTATATATAGAAGCACTGCGTGTAATAATCAAGGCCATGCGTCCCGTTGCAGCTTGCTGCAAATGGGTCTGACGTCGATAAGAATAGTAATGCCCGTCAGCATAACTACAAAGGATAGAGGACTCATTGCATACGACAATCCCTGCTGCCTGCAATTGATCCGCGGCAATTTTTGGCAAATCTATCTTAATTTTTTCTGCATAGACTGGCGTATTGTTCGATAACTTGTCCGCTGTACTCGCTGCGTCTAACTCTCTAGTACCTGACGCCATCACGTAGCGCTCATTAAAATTATTTATTGCATCTGTCGTCAAAGCGTTATTCGCGATGCAACCTGCCAATAACTTATCTCGGACTTGGCTACCCACTTCGTAATTATCTTGACTGATACAAATGCCTATCCATGCCATAATCTCGCCGCTGTCGCTAAAGCGTTCAGCCGTTGCTTTGATTACGCCGCATGCCAGCCCTTGCCAGCCAGCGTGAATCGCCGCTATCTGCCCAGTTGCTGGCTGATAAAGAACGATCGGTACACAATCAGCCGTCATTATGGCAAGCCCAGTACCATCTTGTTTGCTAACCATAGCATCAGCTGCCATAGGCGCCATACTCAATACCGTAGCATCGGTATCATGTATATGATTACCATGGACTTGATTAACCCAATGTAGCGCTTTGACAGGCACGCTATGAACAGGTAGGTTTTGCTGCGCGATCATCTGCTCATTAATCGTAGCAAGCACACGCATCCGATTACTTAATACTACGCTTGCATCATCATTGACATGCAGCCCCAAGTTCAGCTCGCCATAACTTGCTTGCTGTCGTTGATGTGGCTGCTGATTGATTTCAGACCGAGATATATCAATACTTGCATAGTCTATATCAGAAAAAGCAGCCGTTTGAAACACAGCCACATCATCAAGCTGTGCTAGCAATGTCATGGGAAGCGTATTTTTCATGGCATATTTACCGTTTTAATAAAGCATTTTTTTAGCGCTTATTCTTCGTCATAACCGTCACTTAAGACCGCCATTAGCTGTTGCATATCTTCAGGCATTGGTGTAGTGACCTCAACGTCTTCACCAGTCGTTGGATGAACGAAACCCAACGTATAAGCATGGAGTGCTTGACGCGGGAAGTTATTAATCGCTTGACGCTGCGCTTCTGTTAGACCAGCACGTAGCTGACGACGACCGCCATAGACTCTATCACCAACAATAGGATAAGTAATATGACTCAGATGCACACGAATCTGATGCGTACGCCCTGTCTCAAGCCCTATATCCAACAAACAATAGTTACCATTAAGCGCGGTTACATTCAACAGGTGAGTTACAGCTTCGCGTCCTGCCGTCATCACCGTCATTTTGGTACGCTGATTACGGTGGCGTCCAATGGGCGCGTCAATACGGCGATGACGAGATAGACTCGCTGCATCCCCTGCGACCACACATTGGTAATGACGATACACTGACTTGTCCTTTAGCTGCTCCATCAGTGCCAGCTGTGCGGGTTTGGTTTTACCAATCAACAATAGCCCTGAAGTATCTTTATCAATACGGTGGACTAAGCCTGCACGCGGCAAATGGTGCTGCTGCGGATAGTGATACAATAGCGCGTTTACCAAAGTGCCTGTTTGATTACCGGCACCTGGATGTACCACCATGCCGACTGGCTTATTGATGACCAATACGTCATCATCTTCATAAACCACGTCGATTGCGATATCTTCTGGCTGATCTTCGCTATGCTGCTCTAAAGTCGTCGACAGATGCAAGATATCGCCAGCTTTAACACGGATCTTAGGTTTTTGTATGCTACCGTTATAGAGCAAGCTGCCATCACTTACCCAGCCTTGTAACTGGACACGTGAAAAATCGGTAAATATTTTTGATGCCAGTTTATCAATACGCAAACCTGCTTCGTCTTCTATAACCGTATGCTTAACGTCAACCACAACAGGCACAGATTGCCCTGCGACCGATACTTCATCATCGCCATGCTCGTCTTCGTCATTAAGCAGCTCATCATCTGACACATTATCATCGTCCATATGCTCGTCAAATTGCTCATTGATGGTTAATAATTCAGTGGGTATCGTGGATTCTGGCACAGGTGAACCTTGCGTTGATAAGTCTGTCATTGATGAATCTTCAGTGGATTGGTTCGCGGGTAAATTGATAGTCATAGCATCATGTATTCATAGCAGATTTATATATGGTAAAGCCTCTGACAATGTTCAGTCGGAGCACTTCATAAGAAAACAGATTGGCACTTATAGACCATAAATAATAATCGTGGTCAAAAATGGCAATAATATCCCTCTAGTGTAACATGCTGAGCGTCTAAGCCCTATAGAAGCTGCGTGTTATCTGGCAATTTATAGCACTCATTAGCTCTCTAAAATATAACATGGCTGTAATTTACTGTATATTTGTCACTGTCAGCACTATTGAATATCGCCCGTTGCAACCGCTCATGCTAAACTAGCGAGCGCAATCATGATAAGCGTGGCGATTCAGACGTTGTACTATATTATTGGAATGTACTTAAGGTATTACTGAATAAAAATGCATTATAGAATAAGCCAGCAGTGCACCTAACTACAAAATAGCTCATGAAAAAATAGACGCAGCAAATGTTATTCTATAAAGTAAGCCATGTTTTGCTGTATGCTATGGCCCTGTGTCGTTATTTCAGCTCTTTTATAAAAGCTTTACATGTGATGCACGCCTTATTGCGTAACATGTTTACAGAGTAAATTTTTAATAAATTAATAACTATGTTTTTTAATGAGCATGTTTTTATAATAATACGCATGCTTAGTGATTGGCATGTAAAATGATAGACCATTATTGATGCACCAAGCATCGTTTTTTATCATCAATCTACTAAATAGTATAATAGCGTCGCTGCTATTATACGTCTTGTGTCGGAGAAGAAGTATGCAAGCTGTTGGCAATACGTTTATCAAACTGTCCTCAATCACTTTACTTGCCCTAAGTGTCAATTTAGTGGGTTGTCAAACCTTTAAAAACCTCACCGGCGGTAAAGACGTGGATGCAGTGGTCACTGCTGAGAAGTCAGAGCAAGCGTACTATAATGACGCGATTGCTCAGATTGATAAAGGTCGCTATACCCAAGCGATCGAAGATTTAACCAACTTGCGTACTTTTTATCCGACTGGACAATATGCCGAGCAATCTTTGCTCGATATGATGTATGCACAATATGCCAGTGGTAAATATGAAACTGCGGCTGCCAGTGCTGAGCAGTTCATTCGTCTGTATCCGTTTAACCCGCAAGTGAGCTACGCTTACTATGTGCGCGGCGTTGCCAATATGCAAGGCTCGTCTGAAGGTTTGAAACTATTTAAGCTCAATCAAGCAGAGCGCGATACTGCTTACTATCGTATTGCTTTCGCCAATTTCCAAGAGCTGTTGAACAAATACCCAAACAGTCCTTACGCACCTGATGCCGCTCAGCGCATGACTTTTATTTATAATCAGTTTGCCGAAAGTGAGATGAGCGCTGCTAATTGGTATATTGAGCGTGAAGCTTATGTAGCTGCTGTCAATCGTGCCAAATGGGTCTTTCAATATTATCCACTCAGCGAATCTGTGCCAGATGCGATTGCCGTCCTTGCTTATAGCCATGAAAAATTAGGTCTAACTGATTTAGCAAACGAGTATAAAACTTTATTGCAAATTAACTATCCAAACATGCTAAGTGCTGATGGACGTGTCAAGCTCAATACCAAACGTGAGCGTTCTCTAGTGAACAAATTAACTTTTGGACAGCTGAGTCGTTTTGATAAAGACACTTCAGTTTCCACTGCCAACTATAGCGGTGCGACCAAAACTCAAGTCATTCGCAATGCCACTCAACTGAGATTGCCAAGCGACAATGCTGCAAATACAGCAGCCCCAAGCAGCACTTCTCCGCTGCGTCTGACTGATGACAATCGTCGTGTACGCTTAGGGGCGGTTGAAAATGACAGCATCGATATGACCGATAGCAATTAATCGTATTTTGGTATAATTGATTAACAGCGTTTATGCGCTTTAATCAATAACGCTGTCATGGCGTCAGACGTCAACTAAAAATAAGGTCAACGATACGGTTGGCCTTATTTTTTCTGTTTTGGTTTTTGCATTATTTTGAGCATCAACAATATTGCACCTATGGTAAACTGTTTTTCGCATGAGTATCCCAAATCACATTCTTGAACAATTAAATAGCCAAGCTGATTTAGTCAGTATCATTGGGCGTCATACTACGCTTAAACGTGCTGGTAGTGAGTTTAAAGGCTGCTGCCCTTTTCATGGTGAAAAGTCGCCGTCTTTTTATGTCAATCCACAAAAAAACATCTATCACTGCTTTGGCTGCAGTGTCGGTGGTAACGCCATCAGTTTTTTACGTGATTATGAAAACCTCACTTTTATCGAAGCGGTCAATGAGCTGTCCAAGCAGACGGGCATTGAAGTGCCAAAAGAAGAACAGCAAAACGTCAGCTATCAGCGTGCCCCAGTTAAACCAAAATCCAAGCCAAAATCTGCTATTAAGCCAGCAACATCGGCAACGCATCTGCGAAAAAATGATAGTCAGCCAGTAAGCAATAATCAGTCATCTATAATCATGCCAGCTGATGATACCCAGCCGCCCATTTATGATGACCACCATAGTTATGACAATTACCCACCGTTAGATACTTACAATGCCGTCCCTTATGTAATGGATGGCTATGATGCTCATTATCAAGATGACAATGGCTATCCGCCTGCATGGTTAACCGGTGATGATAATACTGCTCTCTACAATGATAATAGTATCTCTGATAAAGATGGCAACTTATATGAGCTGCTAGAGCAGATACAGCAGTTTTATCAACATAATCTCAGTATTCACCCTCATGCTAAGCATTACTTCTTATCGCGCGGTATTAGCGATGAAATCTTCGAAACTTTTGGCTTGGGCTACGCGCCTTTTGGTTGGCAACATCTTGAGCATCAATTTCCACAAGATATCGAAGGTCTCAAAGCGCTTGGCTTAGTGCGGCGCTCAGAATCTGGACGCGATTATGACCTACTTCGTGATCGGGTTATTTTCCCTATTCGAGACAATCAAGGGCGTACCATTGGTTTTGGTGGTCGTGCGCTTGATGATGAGGTAAAGCCCAAATATATCAACTCCTCTGACTCGCCCGTCTTTCATAAGCAGCATGTACTCTATGGTTATTATGAATCACGCCAAAAACGTGCAAATGACTGGCTAGTAGTCGAAGGCTATATGGATGTCATTGCCCTATATCAAGTCGGTATTTATGGTGCCATTGCGTCGATGGGCACGGCAATTAATGAGAGTCAAATCTCACGTCTATTAACGTTAAATCCAACATTAACCTTAAGTTTTGATGGTGATAGCGCCGGACAAAAAGCCGCTTGGCGTACCCTTGAAGTGGCGCTACCGGTGCTCAGTGATGAAAAAGAGCTGCGTTTTTTAACGCTGCCCAACAATCATGACCCTGATACCTTTATAAAAAGTCAGGGCGCGGATGCCATGCGTGAGCAGATTACCAACGCCATGCCGCTATCACAGTATATCTTTGCCTATCTAAGT
Organism: Psychrobacter sp. G; assembly: GCF_000418305.1. Classification (NCBI taxonomy): domain Bacteria; kingdom Pseudomonadati; phylum Pseudomonadota; class Gammaproteobacteria; order Moraxellales; family Moraxellaceae; genus Psychrobacter; species Psychrobacter sp. G. The sequence goes on along the minus strand of NC_021661.1, from coordinate 1,325,152 downwards.
GAACGTCATGATTTGACCTTGGTTGAAGGTAAAGCCAAGCTCATGTCACAAGTACGCGCCTTGACTACTGCCTTACCAAAAGGCAGTAGCTTCCGCTACCTGCTCAATAATGACATTTATCAAAAGCTTGGCGGCAAACGTAGCCAAAACATCGAAGCCAAAGATGCCCTGCTAGATTTTGATGGTGAGATGACCATCAGTCAGCAGCTTCAACTGTGCTTTGTATTCCAGCCGCGTGCCTTGATTTATGATCCTATCGAAGCCATTTGGCAACAAGCCGGTATTAATGACTTACACCTGCCCGCTCATCTTAAACAAAAAGCCTCGGCTGATGTATTACGCCCGCTGGCTTGGGAAGATATGCAGGACACGACATTACTTGATGTCGTCAGCACTATTAAGCGCTGCCTGAAATATTTGCCAAAAGATGCCAATGCGGCGGCGCACTTTATTCTCTCTAACGTCAAACCCTTGACCCAAGAGACGCTTAGTCGTGATTGGGGCAGCTTCTATAAAGCACTGACCAGTCGTAATATCTTAAGCCTCGATGGTTTGGTCGAAGAGTTGGTCAGCCAACTGATTGAACGCCATATGAAGAAGAAAACACAAGATTTAATTAAGAATCCTGACAATATAAAACTGGCGATTGTCCGCAAACAATCTCAGTTATTAAATGACTGGTTACGTGCACAGCAAGCAGAGCAATCAGCACAAATGGCGACGGTTAAATCTTAATATGATAATTAGATTTTATTTATAAAACAGCTGCCCTTTAAAAGGGTCGACATTGTCCCCACTATTAATGATTATGCACTGTTGTCTTAGCTTATTAAAACAGCCTGTTATTAAAACTATGTTTAACATGGAATAGCTGGTAAATAATCAGTAAAAAACAGTTGGTAGATATCACTACCTCGTGCTTGATTACACTGGTCTGTGTTAAACTATGTCGCTAACTATTTATAGCATGGCTTAATGAATAACGACAAAATGATGATACGCCCGTATGATTGAGCACAGTTTTAGGTATAAATTTTTAAATGTTATCGTTAAAGCGTATTTTAAAATATTTATTTTTAGGTATTAGCCTTTTGAAAACTTTTGAGCGTTAGCGGTTTTATAACATTGTAATTGTAGTATTTTGAGCCTTTATTCATATCCACTCATTTTTGATATTATTGACTACCTTTACGCCATATTTTGATCAATCGATTGATAAGATCAACGCACCCAGCGAGCGATAGCCAGTCACAATATAAAAATGTCCGATGCAAGTAAGCGAGTATTTATGAACGATAAGTCAGTTTCTAAGTCCACATCTCAACTGGCCACCTTAATCCAAATGGGTAAAGAGCAAGGGTATTTAACCTATGCTGAGGTGAATGACCAACTGCCCGACTCTATTACCGAAAGCGATCAGATCGAAGATATTGTACAAATGCTAACCGACGTTGGCATCAAAATCTTTGAATCTGCGCCTGATGCCGATGACATCTTGATGAACGACGATTCAAGTGATGATGACATGGCAGCGGATGAGGCAGCGGCAGTACTAGCCTCTGTTGAAACCGAACCTGGTCGCACCACTGACCCTGTGCGTATGTATATGCGTGAGATGGGTACGGTTGATCTATTAACGCGCGAAGGCGAGATTGCCATTGCCAAGCGTATCGAAGAAGGTATTCGTGACGTACAGCATGCCATGTCTTACTGGCCGGGTACGGTACAGTTCGTCCTTGACGAGTACCAAAAAGTCCAAGATGGCGAGAAAAAACTTTCTGACGTTATCACTGGTTTCTTAGACCCTGAAACCGAAGAAGACAAAATCGCTGCTCAAGAAGCCAAAGAAGCAGCGAAGGAAGAACGCGAGCGCATCAAAGAAGAAAAAGAAAATCCGCCGATCATCAAAGAAAAAGCCAAAGTAAAATCTGGGCTTGATGATGACGAGGAGGACGACGAGGAAGTGGAAGAGGACGCTGAAGAAGAAACCAGCGGTATCGATCCAGAAGAAGTGCGCCTGCGTCTAGAAGAGATCGAGCATCTATTTATTAAAGCCAAGCAAGCCTTACTTGATTATGGTCGTGGTAGCACCCAAGCCAATGAAGCTTACGAGCAACTGGCTAGCCGCTTTATGATGCTAAAGCTGAATAACCGTCTATCTGATCAAGTCATGGCCATCATGCATGATGTTTATGATGACGTGCGTAAGCATGAGCGTCAAATCATGCGCTTGGTGATTCGCCGTGGTCGTATGCCGCGCGAAGAGTTCCGTAAGACTTTTCCAAGTAATGAAACCAACGTTGATTGGTTGATTGAGCGTATTAAAGGTAAGCCTGCTTTTGCTGCCACGTTAGAGAAAGTCGCCGACGATGTTATCTTGTTACAACGTGCTATCCGTGATTACGAGCATAAGCTTGAGATGGAAATCCACGACATGAAAGATGTGGCGCGCCGTATGGCTATTGGTGAAGCCAAAGCCCGCCGTGCCAAAAAAGAGATGGTCGAGGCTAACTTACGTCTCGTTATCTCAATTGCCAAAAAATATACCAACCGTGGTTTGCAGTTCTTGGATTTGATTCAAGAAGGTAATATCGGCTTGATGAAAGCCGTCGATAAATTTGAATATCGCCGTGGTTATAAGTTTTCAACTTATGCGACTTGGTGGATTCGTCAGGCAATCACCCGCTCTATCGCTGACCAAGCACGTACCATCCGTATCCCTGTGCATATGATTGAGACGATTAATAAGATCAATCGTGTCTCTCGTCAATTGCTACAAGAAATGGGACGCGAGCCAACGCCTGAGGAATTAGGCGAACGCTTAGAGATGGACGAAGCCAAAGTCCGTAAAGTACTAAAAATCGCCAAAGAGCCTATCTCAATGGAGACGCCTATCGGTGATGATGAAGATTCGCACCTAGGTGATTTTATCGAAGATGGCACGATCTCAAGCCCTGTTGACGATGCGACGGCTGCTGGTCTACGTGAAGCGACGCGTGATGTATTAGGCAACTTGACTGAGCGTGAAGCACGCGTGCTCAAAATGCGTTTTGGTATCGATATGCCGACCGACCATACTTTGGAAGAAGTTGGCAAGCAGTTTGATGTGACGCGTGAGCGTATTCGTCAGATTGAAGCAAAAGCATTGCGTAAATTGCGTCATCCATCACGCTCTGAGCATCTGCGCTCTTTCCTTGAAAATGACTGATAAGCCCCCTATAAAGACAGTAGCTTTTTAGCATACTGTCTTTATATATCGTAGATATATATAGCCCAAAAGCTGAGCGCGTCTCAGCTTTTTTGTGGTTAATCGATAGTCGTTTGTTAAAATACCAGCCAATTTTAAGACTCAAGCCCCATTATAAAATAGCACTAAGGACTCACCCATGAGCGATAATCAACAAAATCCTAAAAAAGATGTCAACGTCTCTCAAATATCGTTAGGCAATGACAAAATTAAAGGCAAAAAAACCGACATTCAAAATCCTGAGTTATGGGATTTTCCGATGAATTACCCGATGAGCATTATCGGTAATGAAGGTGAACACGAGACTTTGTTGAACGAAGTCAAACTCATTTTAGGCAGCCAGTTTCCTGATTTTGACTTAGCGTCTATGCAAGTCAAACCCTCAAAAACAGGACGCTTTCATTCTATACGGGTGAACTTATACTTAACGACTGCTGAGCAAGTCAATACCCTATATGCCTCACTTGATGCGGCTAAGACCGTACGCATTGTGATGTAACTTATGATAGGGTTGACAGTCTCTTACTGCCCTCTATCAAATCCTACTATCATAGGCGTAAATTCACTGAAGATAATGACAATCGTCACTCATTTGGGTGGCGATTTTTTGTGGTTTGATGTACAATCTGCGCCCGCATTCTTATTGTCATGACTGCTTTTATTAGTCAACAATTTACGAGAAAATAAAAAGCAAAGAGTGATTAGATTTTTACAAAAAATTTATTATTAAACTCATTTGCGTCTAACCCTTATGCCATCGTCCTTTGCCCAAATTCGGGCAACGTATAAGCCCTCAGCAACATAGTTTGCAGCTAAAATCAATATAGCATTTTCAAAATTTTCCCGCTATATTGTGTCCACCTATTAACAAACACGCTATATGTAGTGCTCAGTGATTTTAACCATCACCATGAGCCGTGGCAAGCTTTTGCCTCAAAAAAATACTCTATCATGAGCATATATATCGCGTTATAAAGCATGCTTGGCGTCCTTACACCGCGCGGCATCACTAATAAGTCATTCAGTAAATAACTATCAAGCAATCAACTTACGAGGTCAGCATGACACATATCGATAAAATCCAAGTAACCAAACGTGATGGACGTTTAGAGCCTATCGAGTTAGATAAAATTCACAAGGTTATCGAGTGGGCAGCTCACGGTTTAGATAATGTGTCGGTGTCACAAGTGGAGCTAAAATCACACATTCAGTTTTATGAAGGCATCAAAACATGTGATATTCATGAAACCATCATCAAGTCAGCTGCTGACCTTATCTCTGAAGATACGCCTGACTATCAGTATTTAGCCGCGCGCTTGGCCATCTTCCATTTACGTAAAATTGCTTATAATAAATTTACCCCACCGCACCTTTATGATCATGTCAAAAAGCTTACTGATGCCGGTAAATATGATCAGCATATTCTAGCCGATTATAGCCGTGCGGAATTTGATGAATTAGAAGAGTATCTAGATCACTGGCGCGATATGAATCTGGCTTATGCCGCTGTTGAGCAAATGGCAGGTAAATACCTCGTCCAAGATCGCGTTAGCAAAACCGTGTATGAAAGCCCACAGTTTTTGTACATGTTGGTTGGGATGTGCTTGTTTAGCCGTTACGAAAAATCAGAGCGTATGAACTATGTGAAGCGTTTCTATGATGCGACTTCAGAATTCAAAATCTCACTACCAACGCCTATCATGTCTGGTGTACGTACGCCATCGCGTCAGTTTAGCTCGTGCGTACTCATCGAATGTGGTGATAGCCTAGACTCAATCAACGCGACCACCAGCGCCATCGTACGCTATGTGTCACAGCGTGCTGGTATCGGCATCAACGCGGGTCGTATCCGCGCCCTTGGTAGCCCTATCCGTGGCGGCGAAGCACAGCACACTGGTTGTATCCCATTCTATAAATTGTTCCAAACTGCTGTTAAATGCTGCTCACAAGGTGGCGTACGTGGCGGTGCTGCGACTCTATTTTACCCATTATGGCATTTAGAAGTTGAGTCGCTCTTAGTATTGAAAAACAACCGTGGCGTCGAAGACAACCGTGTCCGTCATATGGATTATGGCGTACAGTTGAACAAAACCATGTATACCCGCCTCATCAAAGGTCAAGACATTTCGCTATTTTCACCAAGTGACACGCCGGGCTTGTATGATGCGTTCTTTGAAGATCAAGACAAGTTCGAAGAGCTATATACCAAGTACGAAAATGACCCTACTATTCGTAGCCGTCAAATCCCAGCAGCAGATTTGTTCAGCTTAATGATGCAAGAGCGTGCCAGCACGGGTCGTATCTACATCCAAAACGTTGACCATTGCAATACGCATAGCCCATTTGACCCGACTGTCGCCCCGATTCGTCAGTCAAACCTATGTATGGAAATCGCGCTACCGACTAAGCCACTTGATAACATCAATGACGAAGAAGGCGAAATCGCCCTTTGTACGCTATCAGCGGTCAACTTGGGTAAAGTCGAAAACGTCAGCGATATCGAAGAGCCAGCTGAGCTAATCGTCCGTGCGCTTGATGCCCTGCTCGACTATCAAGACTATCCAGTCAAAGCGGCTCAAAACGGTAGCATGCGTCGTCGTACGCTAGGTGTGGGCGTGATTAACTATGCGTATTACCTTGCTAAGAATGGCGTACGCTATTCAGACGACAGCGCAATTGGTCTGACGCATCAAACCTTTGAAGCATTGCAATTTTATCTCTTGAAAGCGTCAAACAAACTGGCAAAAGAGCAAGGCGCTTGCCCTGCGTTCAATGAGACGACGTACTCACAAGGTATCTTGCCGATTGATACGTACAAAAAAGACTTGGATAAAATCTGCCAAGAGCCGCTACATCTCGATTGGGAAACGCTACGTGGCGAGATCACTGAACACGGTCTGCGCAATTCTACCCTAACCGCCTTGATGCCGTCTGAGACCTCGAGTCAGATCGCCAACGCGACCAACGGTATCGAGCCACCACGCGGTCTGGTCTCTATCAAAGCGTCAAAAGATGGCATCTTGAAGCAAGTCGTGCCTGAGATTGATAAGCTGAAAAATCAGTATGAGCTACTATGGCAAATGCCAAACAATGACGGTTACCTAAAGTTGGTCGCTGTCATGCAGAAGTTCGTCGATCAAAGTATCTCTGCCAATACAAACTACGATCCCGTTCGTTATGAAGGTGGTCGTGTACCAATGAAGATATTGCTAAAAGATTTGCTAAATGCGTATAAGCTGGGTGTGAAGACGTTGTACTACCATAACACTCGTGATGGTGCGAACGATGCCCAAGCGGATATGGAAGATGATTGCGCTGGCGGTGCATGTAAGATTTGAGAACCGTTAAAAAATTGCACTGCAATTTTAGGTTCGCAAGAGAAATTCTTTAAATAGAATTTCTGACGGATGGCGGGTTTGGCTTTTGGGTTGAGCTCGCTGTTTACTATTTTAGAGAACAAAAGCGCGATACTCTTCTTGCTTTTGCTTTTTAAATGTATATACAAATAAATACTGATGTAGTAATCATTAAATAATATAAGAAATAAGGACATTTCTATGAAAAAGAATGTTTTAGTTAAGAAGCTAGTGAAAGAATTATCAGCTAATAATTTGGCGATTTTCGCAGGAGCAGGACTCTCAGTTGGAGCAGGTTATATTGACTGGAAAGGTTTATTGAAAGAATTAGCTGAAGAAATTGACCTAGACGTCGATAGAGAAGAACATGATCTAGTCTCTTTAGCTCAATACTATATAAATGAAAAAGGTGGTAGTAAACATACAATTAATGAACTTATTCTTAACGAATTTTCTCAAAAAGCTATTCTGACTGACAATCATAAAATATTAGCAAGACTCCCGATAGATACTTTCTGGACAACAAATTATGATCCTATGATTGAGAAAGCACTTGAGGACTCTGGAAAAATAGTTGATGTAAAACATAACACTGACCAACTACCTAATTCTATTAGAGGTAGAGATGCCGTAGTCTACAAGATGCACGGTGATGCTTCTGATTCAACTAATGCAGTACTTACAAAAGATGATTATGAGCAATACAATCTAAACCGAAATGGGTTCTTTACCGCGCTCAAAGGGGACTTGATAACAAAGAAATTCTTATTTATAGGGTTTAGCTTCTCTGATCCTAATATCGATTATATCCTGAGCCGTGTACGCCTATCACATGGCAACAATAAGCCAGAACATTATTGCATTCTAAAACATGTAGTAAAGATTGATAATGAAGAGCAAGCTGATTTTGAATATAGACAACGTAAACAACAGTTATTCATAGGTGATCTTAAGCGATTTGGTATACAAACAGTACTAATTGAAAAATACGAAGAAATTACTGAGATATTACTAGAAGTTGAAAAAGTTCAAAAGCAAAAAACTATTTTTATCTCTGGTGCTGCTGAAGATTATGCACCTTATTCTCAACTGGAAGTAGAAGTTTTTGTTTCTTCTTTAACGCAAGAAATTTTGAAGCTCGGCTATAGAGTTGTAACTGGTTTTGGGCTTGGTATTGGTAGCTCTGTAATCTCTGGTGCAGTGAAATACTTATTAGAGAATCGTTTAAAAATAAATGAAGATCATCTAGTCCTTCGACCCTTTCCTCAAAATGCAGAAGGAAAACAGTTGTGGACAGCATATCGAAAAGACATGATTAGCTATGCTGGTATATCAATTTTTCTTTTTGGTAATAAGCTTAATGAAAATGGTGAATTAGTTTTATCTAATGGAATACAGGAAGAGTTTGATATTTCAAACAATAACAGTAATTTTCTGCTACCGGTTGGTGGAACTGGATATATAGCAGAAAAACTTTGGAAAGACTTAACTGAAGACTCAAGAAATGAAAGTTTGGATATATTATCGCCAGATATAAATGACCTAAACACATTAAAACAAAATATATTAAAAATATTGAAGGAGATACAAAAGTGACTAGGAAAGTATTCTATAGTTTCCATTATGACAATGATGTATTCCGTGTACAGCAAATTAGAAATATCGGCATATTAGAAGGAAATCCTCCTACTACTGCTAACCAATGGGAACATCTGAAACAGAAAGGTGAAAAAGCAGTTCAAAAGTGGATTGACGATAATATTCATGGGAAAAGTTGCTTGATTGTACTGATTGGTGAGGAGACAGCATCACGTAAGTGGGTTCAATATGAAATTGTAAAAGCTTGGAATGACGGAAAAGGAGTTCTTGGCATTTACGTGCATAACTTGAAAGACCCAAATACTGGTATAGGAAAAAAAGGTTTAAATCCTTTTGACAAAATAAAGTTAGATAATGGAGAAAAGCTTTCAAAGTATGTGAGGTGCTTCAATCCAAGTTCAAATAATACATATAGTAATATAGCGAGCAAAATTGATGGCTTAATTGAAGAAGCTATTAATTTAAGATAACTTATATTTTTTTATAACAATTATAAGAAGAATACTATGTATAGAAGTATAGAGGTCACAGACTTTCATCTTTTTAATCCACCTGAAAATATTAGTGATTTTGATGTAATGTTATATAAATCTCGAAAAAAAGAAGCTTTAAATGACTTAAAGGATTATTTACTAATTGATGGTAGTAGTTTAGATGGTAGTGAAATACAAAAATATTTATTCCCTGATGACGACGTTGATATATTTTTATCTCACTCGCATAGTGATGCTGATGAAGCTATAAAACTAGCAATTGCTTTGGAAAGTAAAGGTTTGAAAGTTTTCATTGATTCATGCATTTGGGGCAATGCGTTTGATTTATTAAAAGTTATAGATGACCAGTATTGTCGTAATTTCGACGATAGTATGTATGACTATAATAAGAGAAATCATTCAACATCTCATGCATATATGATGCTGAATACTGCTTTACATAAAATGATAGATAGATGTGAGATTTTTCTATTCTTAGGTACACCGAACTCTATATCAGTAAAACATGGTATTGAAAATCAAGAATCGTTAAAATCACCATGGATTTTTTCGGAGCTTGCTTTTATACAACATGTTCGTAGAAAGAGTTCGTTAAAGTCTACATCTCTAACAGAAAGTTTAGAAAGCAGAGAAAAAATGGCAATGGACTCGCTAGAAGTTCATTACGATAAACCTAGACTAGATTATAAAATTGAAAGTTATGTGTTGGAAAATCTATTAGCAGGATACTACTCAGGAAGTAAACTGGTATTGCAACATTTATATAATCATTTAAGTAGCAGATTTAATTAGAAAGACCATCAATGCTATAACGAGGTCGTTTAGCCTCGACTATAGCGGTATCCTGCCAACGACGATGGCGATGCAGGCTGTGGCTGGACGTAGTATCGAGACAACAGGAATGCGGCAAGACACAATAGACTGCACGCCAGCGGCTAGGCAGATACAAGCGGTAGGCGGGATTAGCTACTTAAATAGTTAAAATAAATACAATAACAAATAAGACCTAATTCTTGTGCTAAAATTAGCCCTATATTTAGAGCGTAATATTAGCGGAGAATGAGTCATGCAACCAATATTTGCCACACAGACAGCCAGTATCTCAGAATTAAAGGCCAACCCATCGGCACTGATTAAACAGTCAGATGGTGAGTCCATTGCTATCTTAAACCACAACAAACCCGTGGCTTACTTAGTCTCAACAGACGTCTTTGAGCGCATGATGGAAGCGATGGACGATATGGCACTCAGCCAAACCGTTAGCGCACGATTAAATGATGGGCAGATACCGATAAAGGTAACGTTGGATGACTTATAGCCTTGAGTTTCACCCGTTAGCGTTAAAAGAATGGAAAAAGATAGCGCCAAGTATCCAGCAGCAGTTTAAGAAAAAATTACAGCAGCGATTGTCAAACCCTCATGTGCCTGCGTCAAAACTCACAGGACATACCGATACTTATAAAATCAAATTACGCACCGTAGGGTATCGTCTGGTATATACCGTAAAAGACGACGTGGTGGTGGTTTATGTATTGGCAGTTGGCAAAAGAGAAAACAACAAAGTGTATGACAATCTAGCGACGCGTCAGCCATGATGAAGCTAAGATATTGAGACAGTTATCATAAAAGGCGTCCAGCGCTATCATAGAGATATAGAAACACACAAACAATAAAAACGACGGAGGTCATGTGCAATATACCGCAATCATCAAAGACGGTGGTTTGTTTATCCCAAACGTATTTTCAGACCTAAACGATGGTGGCTCGCATATCGTACAAGTAGAAGTCGACATCGCAGACGTCCGTGAGCAATTAGGCGAAGGCACAGCAGTAAAACCAGAAGTACTAAAGAAAGACGCCGCAAAAGTACCGAAAAAACCAGTAAAGAGAGCGACCAAAAAAGACGTACAGAAAGAAATGCAGCAACTATCAGATGATGATGGCTTGAGTGCGCTGCGTAAGAGTGCGATCGATGAATTGGAAGGTTTGGATGATAGCGAGCTGAGTGAGATGTTTAAAGCGTATATGAATGATGGACAGACGCCAGAACAGATATCTTTAGAGCACTTGTAATATAATCCAATCAAACCAAATCTAGTCAAAACCCTATAACTTAATAACCCTATCAATGATAAAGGCAGTCCCATGACTTATTCGATTTTTTCCCAAACGCCAAACAATGCGCTAACAGAGCCGATGTTTTTTGGTAATCCGGTCAACGTGGCGCGTTACGACCAACAAAAGCACCCTATCTTTGAGCAATTGATTGAAAAGCAGCTGTCGTTCTTTTGGCGTCCAGAAGAAGTCGATGTCTCACGTGATCGTATGGATTATGGCAATCTGTCGTCACATGAGCAGCATATCTTTATCAGTAACCTAAAGTATCAAACGCTACTCGACTCTATTCAAGGTCGTAGCCCAAACGTCGTGCTATTGCCACTGGTATCGATTCCTGAGCTTGAGACATGGATTGAGACGTGGACATTTTCTGAGACCATTCACTCGCGCAGCTATACCCATATCATTCGTAATATTATTAATGACCCTGCTATCGTCTTTGATGACATCATGCAAAACGAGCACATCCTAGGGCGCGCGGCGGACATCGCTAAGTATTATGATGATTTGTATTACAGCTCATCGCTATATAACCTATATGGTGCAGGCACGCATACGATCAATGGTAAGCAAATTACCATCGATTTAAAATCACTGAAAAAGCAGCTTTATTTGTGCTTGATGGCAGTCAATGTCCTAGAAGCCATTCGCTTTTATGTGTCGTTTGCTTGCTCATTTGCCTTTGCTGAGCGTAAGCTGATGGAAGGTAATGCTAAGATTATTAAGCTCATTGCTCGTGATGAGGCGCTACATTTAACGGGCACGCAGCATATCCTAAATCTCATGCGTATCGGTCGTGATGATCCAGAGATGGTCGATATTGCCAAAGAATGCTATGAAGAAAGCATCGAGATCTTCCGCAAAGCGGCTGAGCAAGAAAAAGAATGGGCAGGATATCTGTTCAAAGACGGTTCAATGATTGGGCTGAATAAAGACATTCTGTGCCAATATATCGAATACATCACCAATTTACGTATGGAAGCGGTTGGCTTACCAGTCGCATTCCCGAACTCTAAATCAAATCCGATTCCGTGGATTAACACGTGGTTGTCGTCTGACAACGTACAAGTTGCCCCGCAAGAAACAGAGATTAGCTCGTACTTGGTCGGTCAGATTGATTCAGACTTATCAGACAGCGATTTTGATGATTTTGAGTTATAGAAGATAGTTTTTCAAGATTGAGCTTTTAATATAGTCGATTCATCATAGAATAAGTGTAGTGCTGCTAGGATAAGTTTTGCGCAGCCTCTGTCTGCATAGGCACAGCAAGCAAGTAAAATTTATCCCAGTAGCACGTTATAATAATTGTACTTATTTTATTTAGGATTGACCATATTATAAAAAGATAGGATAAAACTATGACTTGGGTAATGACGAGTAAGAAGCAATTTTACTTGCATGATGACGAAAGCTTGCTTGATGGATTGCTACGCACCGGACATGATATCAATTATCAATGTAAGGAAGGCTATTGTGGCAGCTGTCGCATCAAGCGTATCGCCAGCTCACACGTTATTGATTATCCTTTTGAGCCGCTTGCTATGATTGAAAAAGATGAAATCCTACCTTGCTGCTGTAGAGTACAAGGCGTGATTTATGTCAATCATGAGCTGATAGAAAAGTAGCTGCTAAATCAATAAATTACTAACCATTCGATCAATCAAAACTTATTAAAAAAGCGCGCTATCTTATAGATAGCGCGCTTTTTGTTATTACTCTTAGAGATCAGAGATTCGATAAAAACCCTTTTTATAAAGGTGCACCATCTCTTTCGAACAGTAATAAAAGCTCTTCACGCATGCGGTCACGCTCGGCTTCGGACATCATAGGGATATCTTGTTCTGGAGCTTGTAGGCTTGGCGGCTGATTACCCCCAAGCGTTTCATCTTGAATCACCACAGGAACGGTGACTGGCTCTTCAACTGGACGCTCCTCTAGCAATATCTTCACTTGCGCATTTTTACCTTGACGTAAGATTTGAGCATGCAGCGTGGTATTAGGTGCTTTACGAGCGACATACTGAATCAAGGTATTGGCATCAGTCATCTCAACCCCATCAATGGTCAAAACAATATCGCCAACCTTCAGACCGCTCTTAGCAGCTGGGCTCTTAGGAACCACGTTAAGCACTTCTACGCCTGTTGACGATTCGAGCTGTGTGGGATCTCTCAGCTGTGATTGTATCTCAATACCCAGCCAACCACGACTGACCTTGCCATCTTTGATCAGAGCATTCATCACTTGCTCAACGATAGCGGTGGGAATAGCAAATCCAATACCCATAGAGCCACCAGAGCGTGAGTAGATGGCAGTATTGATACCAATCAGCTCACCACGTGCATCAACCAATGCGCCGCCCGAGTTACCGGGATTTATAGCCGCATCAGTCTGAATAAAGTCTTCAAACTTATTGACGCCAAGCCCTGTACGTCCCGTCGCTGAAATAATACCTTGGGTAACGGTTTGACCGACACCAAAGGGATTACCAATCGCTAGTGCTACATCGCCTACCAGCGTCGGTTTTTCACGAAAGCCCAACGGTGTAAGCCCAGTCATATCGACTTTAATCACTGCCAAATCACTATCTGGGTCTGTGCCAATTAATTTTGCACGGCTTTTACGACCATCATTAAAAGCAACGGTAATTTCATCAGCTTTTTCGATCACATGCGCATTGGTGACGATATAACCATCATCCGACACGATAACGCCTGAACCTAGGTTGGTATTGCCTTGCTCTTCTGACGGTGCGCCATGATATTCAAAAAACCGGCGCAACACCGGATCGTTCATATAAGGATGTTCTGCCATCGTCTGCGTGGTATAGATATTGACCACAGATTGGGAGGCTCGAGCCACACCATTATGATAAGAGGCGATAGGCGTTGGTGAGTCCGATACCGGCTCGGAAGCTTGCTGCTCAGCAGGTGTGGTCTTTGGCGGCTCCCATTTTGCCTCCGATGCTGTCTTCATACTCGCAAATAACCAAATAAAGGCGGCTGTGACCAATATCAGTAAAATCCAAGGTAACCACCTTAAGAGACCAGCCTTGTTCTTGGCATTCGGGGATGACGACATATAAAAACCTCTATAATTTCACATAGACAATCGGTATTAAGGCATATCAGGCGTACGCCTTGATATAAGGCACTTTCACATGTGTAAATTATAGCTGTCCTCATAATACAATGGTAGCGCATCGTGTACCGTTTCAGTTATTGGGCTTGTCTATTCTTTTGCCGCATCATGTTAAAATGGTGATTACGAGAAATAATTCATTATTTATAAATACTTGAGCTATTGCAATTATTAATTGAAATTTTTATAAGGGAATACTATGAGTACGCACGATGTCTTAATCACATCATCAAATACTATCATTACTGCACAATCCTTAACTGAATTTTGCGATGATTACTTATCAGCGACTGCGTTCAAAGATTATGCACCGAATGGTTTACAAGTAGATGGCGGGCAACCTATTCAGCGTATTGTCACTGGTGTGACTGCCTGTGAAGCATTGATTGATGCTGCCATTGCAGATAATGCTGATGCGATTATGGTGCATCATGGCTATTTTTGGAAAGGTGAACCTGCCCCATTGACTGGTATGAAAGGTCAGCGTATTCGCAAGCTTATGCAACATGGTATCTCCTTGATCGGCTATCACCTACCACTCGATGCCCATCCCGTCATTGGTAACAATGCCACATTGGCGGCGGCGTTAGACATGACCATCATCGGAGCATTGTATCCTGCTGAGACACATCCGGTTGGTAATATTGCTACTTGTATACCGCAGACGGCTCAAAGCCTTATCGCTCAAATTACTCAAGCATTGGGGCGCATGCCATTACATATTGCCGCTGAGTATAACGTCGATACTCATAGCAGTAATAAGTTAATTGAACGGATTGGTATCTGTACGGGCGGCGCACAAGATATGATTGAGCAAGCATCATTAATGTGCTGTGATGCGTTTATTTCTGGTGAAATATCAGAGCGTACCACTCATATTGCCCGTGAGCTTGGTATTGACTATTTTGCTTGCGGACATCATGCGACAGAACGCGGCGGCATTGAAGCATTAGGTAGGATTGTTGCTCAGCAGTTTAACTTATCAGTGACATTTATCGATATCGACAATCCTGCTTAAGCAGCAGAAACTTATTTTTCTCCTAAAAAAGACAGGTAAGCAGATTTTTGCTTACCTGTCTCTTCTATTTTGGCCAGTAACAGAACAAACTTATATTCATTAAATCGAAATTATGCGACAGAAAACAGGCTAAATTATTACCGTCTATAGTGCTATTGTTAAGTTTTATCGCAATTTTCTTAACCACACTTGAATAATCAGATGAATATCTGCATATTACTATCTGTAGAAAGAATGTCTTGTCATGAGACTCCCCATTATTACAGCTTCCGGTTATGGCACTAAAATGATGATTGAGGTCTAAAATTCTATTATTTTTACTTTTTTAATAGGGCTGTAGATAGCAATCAATATAATATCACCTCGGCTTATACATTCTTGAGTAAGGTGATATTTCCTATTTTAGTGTTGCAGTAGCGGTACAGCAAACTGCTTGATGGTTTTTTAACCATTGGCTTTTATTGATCAGTCTTTATTTACCAGACAGATTAACTTGCTTGTCTTTATTGCTGGATAAACGGTATGAGTGACCATTTACTCTCAACATAGTCAGAGTATTTAATTATCCATACCAGCGTAACAACTCTGAGCATATCCTGCTCACGCCACGTTTTTCCAATAATTTATTCATGACCTTACCGATGTTTTAAAGTGTCTTTTAAATAATGTCGTTTAAATAGTTCGAATCATAGCCAAGTCTATCATTGATGAAGGAATCATCTGATTTAGCGCCTTTGCGGTGTTTTGCAGCCTTTTTTTAGCAATCAGGTATTAAAGTGCTTTTTTATGCTTTTACACCCTTTGCTATAAGGTTGCCAGTTGAGACTGTACGGCTATATTTAAACGAGATGCTATGAGATTTATATGCTCAATAAGTATGTAAATTTTATAGTATTTAAAATGCACTGCTATTTATGCTGCTGATATTGGCATAAATGAGCACGTATTTTTATGGTAAGTAGGATGGCTAAAATTAGGAGACATCCATGCAGCGAATTACTTATCGTGCGAAAGCATCTGCGCGAGGGGCTAAACGCCGTATCTCATATATATTGCGTCCATCTAAACGCTTGCTAAACACCGAAAGTAACATCGTTCCAGCTATTGCATCTATCAAAGTGACTCGTTTCGCCAAAACCAAGAAATTGGCGCAAATCTCAAGCATCGCCCTACTCTCACTCCCTGCTGAGAGTCTGACGACCATGAATAACCAAGTACCAGCTTATGACCATGTTATGCTGGAGAAGACCTTGACCATCGCTGCTGTTCCAGGCGATAGCACTTATTTTGCGACCGATGGCTTCCAACATGGATTTGGTTACGACTTAGTGCGTAACTATGCTGATGAGCTTGGGGTAAAAGTCACTCTCAAAGCTTATGCTGATGAGGAAGCTGCGCTAAGAGCATTACAATCAGGCGATGCAGATATGGCATTGACCACGGCCAGCACTCAATTAAAAAGCCAGCTGAATTTGTCTTCTGTTAATGTCAGCTGTGGTTATGATGCCAGCTTGACCAAAAATGGCTTGCATCCTAAAGTAAGCTGGACGTTTAATTCTGCCAATGATCCATTGTCACAAAAAGCCAGCTATTTTTTATGTGATAGCATCAAGCTTGATAATACTCAAAAGCTAGCCGCCTTTTATAATCAAGACTTATTAAAAGATGCCTATAGTCAAGACCATTTCAAGACCACACTGACAGAAAAGCTGCCTGATTATCAGTCTTCGTTTGAAGAACAAGCGCGCAACTACAATCATGATTGGGAGCTTTTGGTTGCCATGGGTTATCAAGAGTCGCACTTGGATGCCAATGCCGTCTCTCCGACCGGAGTACGCGGCATTATGATGCTGACTAATAATACGGCAAAGGCAATGGGCGTCTCAGACCGTGTTGACCCTTACCAAAGTATCGGCGGCGGTGCTCGTTACTTGGAGCAAATGAAAACTGATTTTGCCGATGTACCAAAGACGGATCGTATTTGGTTTGCGCTTGCGGCTTATAATATGGGACCAAACGCTGTTAAAGGTATTCAGCGTAAATTGAGTGCCAAAGGTATCGATGATAAAAGTTGGGCAAATATATATGCCTATCTGTCTGATAATAAAGCGTCAAATAGCCGCTATGGTCAAGCCATGCATTATGTGAGCAATATCAGAAGCTATCTTGAAACAATAAAAACCGCGACGGTTTGATCAGATATTGATAATTGATACTGCCATAAAAAAAGCTGCTCTTTGATAAGAGCAGCTTTTTTATTAACAACATTTATTCAAACATGCACAGATTAGCGATTAGGCACCGTTAGGCGTTGACCGCGTTGCAGCATAGTATCGACTGCAATGTCATTCATATCCGCAAGCTCTTTGGTTGAAACGTCGTATTTGCGTGCCAAACCAATCAAGCTGTCTCCTGAGCCAACCGTATAGCTGACCGTCACTTTCGGCACTTTGATGGTCTGACCACGTTGTAACTGAGCTTTAGTCGAAATATCATTGGTAGCAGCTAAGTCTTCAACTGAAACACCGAAGCGGCGTGCTAAAGCGATGAGTCCATCGCCAGACTGCACCTTGTAGCTTTCTGTGTTGCCGAGCTTTTTGCCGCTATTACTGGTAGCTGGCGCGCTATCAGACTTACTGGTGGTCTCTGTGCTCACCGAACTACTGCTCTTGCTACTGGCCGCAGCATTCGCACTAGTACTCACGCTACCTTTAGCAGGAATGGTAATCGTGCGACCTAAGATCAAGTTAGAATTGGTCTTGAGGTTATTAGCTGCTGCCAAATCACCCAAGCCAATATTATAACGCTGGGCAACACCCGTCAAAGTATCGCCTGATTTTACCTTGTAGCTGACTGCCTCATCATTTAGCTGACGATCAACCAATTCTTTGGATACAGGAACTTTAATCGTTTGTCCACGTTGCAAACGCGCCTTAGCATCAAAGTTACTGTTTACGGCAGCAATATCTTCTGCGCTGACCCCAACACTATTAGCGATGCCAATCAAGGTATCCCCTGATTTGACTTTATAATTGCTAGTCGGCGCTGAGCTTGAACTGCTTGCTTTGGTTGTGGTGTTATTGCTATTAGCAGCGCTCTGTGTAGCAGTAGGCGCACTGTTAGAAGTAAAGTCTACACTGGCAGGTACTTTTAAGGTCTGACCGACGTATAATGAATCTGTCGTACCAATATCATTAAGACTGGCCAATGTCTCAGTCGTTATATTAAATTGGCGTGCAAGTGCAATCAAGCCATCACCCGCTTTTACTTTATAGTTTTTGGTCGCAGTCGATGACTTCTTCGGTTTAGTAGATGGCGCGGCAGGAGTGCTGACTGGCGCTGTTACTTTGCCTGGGATAAGCCATAGTTTCTGACCTCTTAATAAGTCTGCACGGCTGCTCAAATTATTATAACTTGCTAGCTGCGTCACTGATAAACCAAAGCGATTGGCAGTACCTATAAGCGTATCGCCACCTTGTACCACATAACTTTCAGGCTGGCTGGCGACAGTGCTGCTGGTAGCGCTCAATGGCTCGATAGTTTTGGCGTTATATAGATATAAAGTACTACCAGAGAGTAGCTTGGCACTGGCATCCATCTGATTCCATTCGGCAATATCGCGCCAGCTCACACCAGAGCGACTGGCAATGTTAGCCAAAGTATCACCGCGTTTGACCGTATAAGTGGTACGTGTGCCTTGTGGTTTTGGCTTACTAACTGAAGTTTTCGGGAAGCTCAGTTTCTTCTCCTGTCCCGTGGCTTCTAAGATGGACTGCTGCGTCTGGACGGCAGATAGATTGATATTACCATCGGCGTTAATGACATTGGTTTCAGGCGTATTAATACGAATTTGATTGGCAATAAAATCACGCTCCGCTTTACTTAGCGGCGGCTCTTGAATGATGGTATTGTTTTGAGTGATTTGCGCTGATGTGGTCGGTAAGCTGTTACTACTTTTCAGCTCAGCATTGATTTTTTTGGTCTCTGCTGAGGTTAAAGGTGGCTCTGTACGCACTGAGGCACTGCTGCTATAAACTGAGCTGCTGGTCGTTGATGACGATGGCGGAATATAGCTGGTGGTTTGCTGCGGGACGCTTGCACTGGCAGCATAGTCAGCAAGACCCTTGCCAGTACCCGGTAATGATGAGCTGGTAGTATATGGCTTATTATTATAGCTTGGCGTTGTTGACCCAGAGTAGCTTGGCGTAGTCGTCGTAACAGCATTGCTAGAAGCGAGAATATTACTACTGCCATTACCCCTCAAAGCGCTCAGCTTCACATCAGTGGTCAGACTAACATCATTAGGAATAATAATACGCTGCGGACCTGATGAATCGATACGTGCTGAGGTTAACGCCGTATTTAATCTTTCTAATTCATCGTAGCTAACACCCGTGACTTGCGATACTTCGGCTAAGCTTACGCCATAGTTGACAGGTACACTACGGAAATGCTGACGGTTAGCGATAGCCGGCAAATAGACACCGTATTTTTCAGGTTTGGCAACGATTTCGGCAACTGCCAAAAAGCGTGGTACATAGTTCATGGTTTCAGTCGGTAATCTGAGTGACCAATAGTCGGTAGGTAAACCTTGAGCTCTATTGGCATCAATGGCTTTTTGCACACGACCAGGACCGGCATTATAAGCGGCTAATGCCAGCTCCCAACTACCAAACTGATTGTGCAATGCCGTCAAAAAGTCATAAGCGGCACGTGTTGACTCAATCACATCACGGCGACCATCATATGTACTGCTTTGATTTAGACCATAAATACGTCCCGTACTCGGAATAAACTGCCATAAACCTGCCGCTGCCGCACTACTGGTACCACTTGGATCGTAGGAGCTCTCAATCACAGGCAGCAAAGCCAGCTCGGTTGGGATATTGCGACGCTCTGCCTCTCTTACTGTGTGATAAATATAGCGACTGGCACGCGCTGTTAAACGGTTTAGATAGTCCTGTCTACTGGTAAACCAGCCTTTTTGTGCTTCAATACGCTGATTATAAACCGGCTGTCCACCGTTCATCCGATACCCAGCACGCAGGCGATTCCACAAGTCACCATATTGTTGAATAGCAAGTTTGTTGCCCTCAACCATAGTCATATCGGTGGCTTCCAATAAATCAGCAAGCTCATCTAAGCTTTCAGCATCCAAAAATGCAGTCGAATAATCTGCATTTCCCGTTGGCTGAACTTGCGTGGTAGGACGCTTAACCACAGCTGTGCTGCCAGTCGCACCCGTCTTTTTCACCGCTGATGTATTACTACACGCACTGATAAGAAGAGTTGACACCGCAAGCGTCAATGGTAAAGCTATAAATGAGCGATAGTTTGATGACACAGTAGACATGATAATGGAAGTTTCCTAACAACGAGAAGTGATGAAATAAAGTTGATCGACAGTATAGTACGCAATATCGAATAAAGACCAGCTCAATATAAAAGATAATGCACAAAAATTAATGTACCCTATCATTGATGGCTAAAGGTTCTGCTCATTGGCTGACTTTATTATTGAACGAAGACTAATTAATCGTAACTTGGGATACAGCACGCAGAAGTATGGCGTCACCAGTAGACAAAGCCAGTGTCACTCTTGAAGTAGTAACAAAGGAGACCTTTTGACCATCTTTGACCCAGCTTTCGTTAGTCGTTACATTGGCTTTTGCTTGTTCACCTGAAATTACAATGTTATCAACATTGATGTCATAGCGATAGTTTGAGGTATTGCCCCAACTATTTTGCAGCAATTTTAAATAAGCCTCTTTATCCAAACTGGTAGACTTGCCTTTTCTTGACAACGAAATCAATGCCTCATCAGAAACCAAACGCGCCACCTGATTAATATTTCGATTATTAGCGGCAGACTTCATAGCAGTTGCGTAGTTTTGTACCAAGGCTTCAGTCATGGTTGCTGCTTGCGCAGTGATAGTTATGGTGCTGACAGCAGCAACGATTGCCGCCAAGCTGGCACCTTTTATCAATAGAGCCAATAACCCTTTTCCCCATAGTTGTTTCATGATATTCCTTAATGGTGGCTTTATAATCATTACTATTGAACGACAATGAAATAGCTACGATTTAATTATAGAGTGCTATTTATATCTAATAAATCTTATACCCTAAACTTTTAACTACTGACGAACTAGTATCTTCAATCGATGCAGTAATTAACGAGTATTTCTATTGATAGGCATTTCTAACAAGTGCTTTTATATTAGATTTCTAGCAGCCTCTTATTAGGATACTTTTAGCCTATCACTTAATTCTCACAGCCATGTGACACCCTGTGTAATTATTGCGACCACCTCATTAAAGTATGCTTTTTGAATAAATGAGCTATCTTATAAAAAGCATACGATAAATTATCAATAGTTTACGCAATAAAAACTGATTAAATTTTTACTGCTTACTGCTTACTGTCAGCTGTATAGTCTTCATAATGCTCATCATCGCTCAGCTTCATACCCAAGCGCTCGACACGTCTGTCCATCATTTGCCGTGCCAATGCTTGCATGTCTTCAACGCGATCTATCTCATCGACAATCTCAAGACCTAAGAGAGTTTCAAACACATCTTCTAGAGTAACTAAACCTTTGACTTCCCCGTATTCACCGACCGTAATGGCAATATGGATACGGTTTTTCAGCATCAGCTCAAGCAAATCAAACAATTTCATCTTTGAAAAAACAAAAGTAATGTCACGTTTAAACTGCGTCAATGGCTTATGTACGGCATGATTCACTTTTGCTAACAGCATGTCTGTTTTTAATACAAAGCCTGTAATATTATCCAAATCACCATCATAAATCGGTAGTCTAGAAAAGGTCAATTTTGGACGATCAACCAGCAACTCTGCTACTGTTTTGTTCTCTTCAAAAGCTAGCATCACCGAACGCGGTGTCATAATATCTTCAACCTTAATAGCACCAAATGCCAGTAAGTTTCGGATAATACGCGACTCTAATGGATCGATTTGTCCTGCTTCTTCACCAATACTGGCAAGCGCGGCAAATTCGCGACGGCTAAAGGTTTGTGGCTCTTTACCACGTACCAGCAGCTTGGTGAGTTTTTCTGAGATCCAAATTAGTGGATATAGCAGTAGAATAATACCACGTACAAAGTAGGCAACCATGCCACTGAGTTGACGCCAGTACATCGTACCTAAGGTCTTTGGAATAATCTCAGATAAGAATAAAATAGCGAGGGTCATGATGGCAGAAAACAAACCAAACCAAGCACTACCAAATACAATCGTCGCTTGCGCACCTGCGCCTATCGAGCCTAGTGTATGTGCCACTGTATTCAAGGTCAAAATAGCAGCCAAGGACTGATCGATATTATCAATCTTTAAGCGTCTTAACATATGGGCTTTTTTTGGATTGCGCTCTTGAACATCAGCGATATAAGACGGCGTCATCGTCAGGAGTGCTGACTCTGCCAGTGAACAGATAAATGAGATACCAATGGCAACGAGTACATATAGTATGAGCAGCAATATGCTACTTGTACTTGGGTCCGCTACTCCTTCAGCTGCCCAGACCGTTTGCGGTAGCAGCAGCGTTATCCAGACAGATAACGCCAACAATGATTTGATACTCAATCGAGTATCGCCAAGCATCGTCGGGGGAGGTTTGGCAGAGGCGTCTTTACGACAAGCACGCGAACGATGTAAACGAGGTACAGACATAAAAGAGGTGAACAAGTTAGGTAACCTAAACAAAGAAGTAAAAGGAAGTCACAATATATCATGAGCAGAGCCAAGCAGATAGAAAATATTATCTGATATGGTCTGGATCTTTGATATATAAATGAGCACATATCGCTCAGCACAATGGCTTAAATCTTACTGTAAAAACTGGCGACTATTTGCTTTCGATAGTAGCATTGATGCGCTTATTTCACAATAAATCGCTATATATTTCAATAATCACGATACATTTGCGAATGAGAGAAATACGGGTTTCGCTTGATGGCATGTTAACTATTTACTATTGGGCTTGTTTTATAAGTCAATGGATTCTATATAATGTAGACAGTTTAAAAAGTAAGATAGGCAAAATAATGCGCTATCAACATGCCTTTAGCTTAAGAAAAACATAACCAGCTTATGATTAACAGTTACCAAGTCTGGTATTTTTTGCTACTATGCGTCTAAATTAATTGTTATCTATAACTTGTCGAGAGAAACTATGTTGTTATTTATCCAAGCCGCTCATGCTGCTGAAACTGCCGGTGCGGCATCACTGTTCGGTCAAATCTTATTACCAGTTGCTTTTTTTGCTATTTTTTACTTTTTGGTGATTCGTCCACAATCAAAACGTACTAAAGAACATCGCGCTATGGTAAGTGCTTTGACAGTCGGCAGTGAAATCATATTTGCTGGTGGTTTGATGGGTCGTATCAAACATTTGGAAGGCGATTATGCAGTGGTAAGCTTAAATAATAATACAGATATCAAGGTACAACGTGCTTCTGTTATTTCAGTATTGCCAGCTGGTACTATCGAAAGCGTTTAAACGTCATTGGCATCTTTGATAATTGATATATGTGATCGTTAAAGTTAGTCAGCACGATAATGACTGGCTATTACTGTATCAGTATCAATTAACAGTTGTAATGATTATAAAATGACCGTACATTATTTACGGTCATTTTTGGCTTTATCGTTTTATGCTTTATTATCATCGCGGATGATCACAGTGGTGCACTATCATGGCTTCTATGGCAGCTAAATAAGCACCTCACCATTGTTATCGCTAACTTCCCATCTGCTAACTTGTGGCCTGCGTCGCCAGTAGTTTATCAACCTAAAGAAGTGATTATGCAATATCCCGCTTGGAAATACCTACTCATCACCGTCGTACTTATCATTGCCGGTCTATACGCTGCTCCTAACCTATATCCTGACGAACCTGCCGTACAGATTACTAGTGCTGCAGCAGGCACACAGTTGTCTGATGGCATTTTAACGCAGTCACAAGACTTGTTAAAAGAAGCTGGCTTGAACTACCATGATGGTACGTTTAAAGGTAACAGTGCATTGGTACGTCTTGACAATCCAGTCGATCAGCTCAAAGCTCAGGAAGTATTGAGAAAAAACTTGGGTGAGAACTATGTGGTCGCACTGAACTTAGCGCAGACAACGCCGCAGTGGTTGCGTGATATCGGCGCAAAGCCCATGAAACTTGGTCTTGATTTGCGTGGCGGCGTTCGTTTCGTCTTAGAAGTTGATATGGACAAGGCGCTCGAACAACGTCTGACCAGTGCCAGTCGCGATATTCGACGAGATCTAAGAGCTGAGCGCATTGCTGTTAAAGGTATCAAAAACGACAAGCGTAGCGTGGTATTGCATTTTTCTGATACAGATACTCGTAACCGTGCCCAAAACGTTTTGCAAAGTTCAATGGGTAACACCTTTGCCCTGCAATCTTCTATTGATGAGCAAGGCCCTGCCCTGATTTTGGCGTATAACGATGCAACGCTTGATGAAATCAACAGCTATGCGGTCAATCAAAACTTGACTACCCTACGCAATCGTATTGCTGAGCTTGGGGTAACAGAGGCCTTGGTACAATCACAAGGCGCTAGCCGTATCGTCGTTGAGCTACCAGGTGTACAAGATACCGCTGAGGCAAAGCGCGTCCTTGGTCGTACGGCCAATCTTGAATTCCGTATGGTCGCTGAAGGTGCCGAAAACTATACAGGCGGTATTCCACCTGCCGGTACTGAAGCGTTCCCATTTGAAACCCTTGATGGTCCGCCAGTATTATTGGAGCGCCAAGCGATTGTCACTGGTGATAAAGTTACCAATGCTCAAACCGGTATTGATGAAAGTGGGTCACCTGAGGTTAGTATTACCTTAGACAGTGCTGGTGGTAAGCTGATGCAGAATGCTACCCGTACAGCGGTTGGCAAACAAATGGCAGTATTGTTTATTGAAAACAAACAACGCATCGCTTATGAAGAAGACCCAGCGACTGGCGAAACGATTGAAGTTCGGACGCCATATGCTGAAACAAAAGTCATTAACCGTGCAAATATCCAAGCAGTACTAGGCTCATCTTTCCGTATCACTGGTCTGGATAGTAGTGCTGAAGCCGCTGAGCTTGCATTGTTACTACGCTCAGGCGCGTTAGCGGCACCGATGTATTTCGTTGAAGAGCGCACCATTGGTCCATCACTGGGTCAGGAAAATATCGATAAAGGGTTATTCTCTACGCAGGTTGGTTATTTATTAGTCTTTGCGTTTATGATTATCTTCTATCGTCTGTTTGGTGTGATTGCCAATATTGCTCTAGCAGTTAACGTTATTATTATTATCTCTATTATGTCCATCTTAGGCTCATCACTGACATTACCGGGTATCGCTGGTATCGTATTGACCATTGGTATGGCGGTCGATGCTAATGTTCTAATTTTTGAGCGTATTCGCGAGGAGATAGCTAATGGAGTGAGACCGAAATCGGCTATCGTGGCAGGTTTTGATCGCGCCTATAGTAGTATTTTCGATGCCAATATCACAACCTTACTGGTCGCCTTTATCTTATTTGCAATTGGTACAGGTCCGATTAAAGGCTTTGCGATTACTTTAGCCATTGGTATTGTCAGCTCGCTGTTTACGGCTATTTTGGTAACCCGTGCACTGATACAAATTGCTTATGGTAAGCGTAAATCTATCAAACGTCTGAGCATCGGTTAGGAGAAAACTATGGCAATCGATAATAACAATCCTCTAGAAAAACAGAACAATCCTGAACCGAATGGCTCAAATAATGAAGCAACTACGCGTCACCGTAAAAAGCCGCGCCGTGATGGCAAAGGCAGCAATACCCAAACCAATAACGCCACTGCTAAAAAATCAGCTAATAAAAATCCGCGGAGTGGCAAAAGCGCTAGTAAAGACAGTCAAGTACTCGCGCCTGCTGCTATCGATCCTAACTTAACATTGGGTGACGCTGCTGACGATGCAGCTGCCTATGCCGAAGGCGGTATCAAAGCCGTTGGTGATCAGCGTATCATCCCTTTTATGAAGATAGAAAAGCCAATGGGCATTTTATCAATCATTTTGGTAATTGGTAGTATCATTGCAATTGCGGTTAATGGCTTAAACCTTGGTCTTGATTTTACCGGTGGCGTGTCAGCAGATGTGCGCTATGAGCAATCTGTCGAGCAAGGTGATGTGGTTACTGCGTTGGCAGATAATGGCTTTGATGATGCAGTCGTGCAGTACCTAGGCACCTCGCAAGAGCTGCTAATACGTTTGCCGCCTCAATCTGATAACATCGATGGTCTTAACACCAGCTTGAGCGAAGCATTAGCGCTACCTAATAACGATGTTGAAATCAGCAACGTGAATATTATCGGTAGTCAAGTGGGTAATGAGGTTTACTTAAGCTCAGTCATGTCGATTGTGCTTGCACTAGCGTGTATGCTGGGATATGTCGCCCTGCGCTTCCAGTTCAAACTGGCACTTGGCGCAGTATTGTCCTTGTTTCATGATGCTATCGTGACCATCGGTGTCTTTGCCTTATTTGGCTTCCCATTCGATTTAACAGTACTAGCAGCCATCTTGGCATTGATTGGTTATTCATTGAACGATACCATCGTTGTCTATGACCGTATCCGTGAAAATTTCCGCCGTGTCCGCGGTATTAGTCCGCGTCAAACGATTGATTTGTCATTGACAGAGACACTACGCCGTACGATTATGACTATCTCAACCGTGCTATTAGTGGTATTAGCAATGCTGTTCTTGGGCGGTGATGGCTTATTCTGGTTCTCAGCGGCACTGTTTATTGGTTTACTTGCTGGTACTTACTCCTCTACCTATATTGCAAGCTCGATTCCTCTAGCGATGGGTCTGTCACGTGATGACTTTATCGTCAAAGTAAAACCTGAGTTTGAAGAAGAAATCGTGACTTTCAATGATCCAAAGATGTTTGAACAAGATTGATAATGGCACCCCTGCTCACTTGGTAAATTCTCTATTAAGTGAGTAGATAAGCGTGATCATGAAAAAAGCACCTAGACTCTAGGTGCTTTTGTTTATGTATCATGGTCAAAATCAAATCAATACCTAAAAATTTTAGCGCTGCTATAAGTTATTATCCTTAGCACTACCTATGAGCATTCTTAATCTGCCTATCTAAGCGATTGCCTTATGTCATCTATCCTACCGCCACGTCCTATGCCGCCTATTGATACTCGCTATGCACGTATTATCGCTATTGCATTGCCAGTATTATTGGCAAATCTTGCAATGCCACTCCAAAGCGTCATTGATACAGCTATTATTGGTAATATGAATGATACGGCAAAACTTGCTGGTATCGGACTTGCAGTACAACTGCTATCACTATTACTCGTCAGTTTTAACTTTTTGCAATATGCCTCATCTGGACTTTCTGCTCAAGCTCTTGGGCAATTAGATAATAGAAGCACTGCTCATAACGGCGAGTTAAAAGATAACCGTGGTCAGCAATCACCGCTGTTGTCCATCTTGCAACGCGCTTTGGTTTTGGCATTTATGATTGGTGCCGTTTTACTACTGGTAAAACCTTGGCTCATTGATATTGGTCTACAAGCGCTTGCCGCCAATCCTGATAGCGGCGATGCAGCAAAGACCTATTTAGATGTGCGCTTTTGGGGTGTGATTGCTGAGCTAATGAACTTTGCTTTTATTGGCTGGTTTGCAGGTCAAGGCAAGACCCGTTATATGCTATATCAACAA
This sequence comes from Psychrobacter sp. G, assembly GCF_000418305.1. Lineage (NCBI taxonomy): Bacteria > Pseudomonadati > Pseudomonadota > Gammaproteobacteria > Moraxellales > Moraxellaceae > Psychrobacter > Psychrobacter sp. G. The sequence goes on along the minus strand of NC_021661.1, from coordinate 1,297,446 downwards.
GGTTTTATCGCCATAATTAATATCATTCTGACACTATTTTTTGTCTTTGCAATGGATATGGGCTTGGTCGGTGTTGCATTGGGTACAGCGATTGCGTTCTGGCTGGGCGTAGTATTGGCATTATGGTTAAGTCGTCTACATTTGAAAATCTCTTGGCAGGCGTTATTTACCGCTGACCCGCAGCATTTTAATGAAGATAAGATGCTTAGGCTATTTTCACTAAATAAAGATATTTTTATTCGTACGCTTATTTTAACGTTAAGCTTTGCTTGGATTACTCGACTATCTGCTCAAAGCGGCGACGTCATACTCGCTGCCAATGCTATTTTATTACAAGTATTAAGCATCTCAGCCTTTGCCCTTGACGGGGTGGCAGTCTCTGCTGAGACGTTAAGTGGACAAGCAGCGGGTCGACGAGATTGGTCACGCTTTCGCATTATTGTGAAGCGTACCGGCATCGTGAGCTACGGCCTTGCTATCCTGCTAAGTGCAATATGGTGGCTTGCCATGCCCACATATTTACAGTTTATGACCAATATCGAACCTGTTTTTACGCTCGCTTACGACTATCATTTATATGCTGTCCTGTTACCACTTGTCGGGGTTGGTGCTTACTGGTTAGATGGGATATTTTTTGGTTTAACAGCAGGTAGCATTATTCGCAATGCAGCCCTTATATTAGCGGCTATCTTTTTCCCATTGAGTTGGTTGTTTTATCAGCAGTGGGATATGACGGGCATATGGCTCAGCGTATGGTGTTTATTGTTGCTAAGAATGCTGATACTTGCTGGATTTTTATATCGTGCTCATCAAACTGGTAGCTATGAAAAACTCCAACTTGACCATTGACCATTGACCATTGACCATTGACCATTGACCATTGACCATTGACCATTGACCGATCAGCATTACACTATTAAGCTCCCTTTAAAATTTAATAACAAACAAAAATGGTAAAAACTAGGATGTGACGTGAATACTCAATCAAATGAGATCAATCAAACTCAGGTACAGGGCTATGACTGGACAGAAGGCTTTAAAAAAAGCTTACCAGTTGCCATGGGTTATTTGCCAGCGGGCATCGCCTTTGGTGTGCTTGCGCAAGTTGCCGGTATACCAGTATGGGCAACGATTATGCTCAGCGTGGTGTTGTATGCGGGTGCCGCTCAATATGCCTGCCTACCAATGTTAAGTGCTGGATTACCGATTGGCAATATCGCAACCAATATTGCTGCTATTAACTTGCGTCATGTTTTTTATGGCATGCCGTTGTTACAATATCTACCAAAGAATAAAATAGCCAAGACCTATTGCTTGTTTGCTCTAACTGACGAAACTTTTTCGGTGATGACCAGTTTGCCGAATGAATCACGACAAGCGTTGATAGTGCCCATAAGCTTATTCAATCAAAGCTGGTGGGTATTAGCAGGTGCGATTGGTGTAATGATTGGTAGCGCTCTCAGTGATTTGGTGCCACATTTAGACTTTGCCTTGGTCTGTCTATTTGCGATTTTAGCTTATGAGCAATTCCAAAGTATCAAACGTTATTTCCCTATTATTATTGCTGTCATTGCTTTAGTCATCGCCTCTTTTTTTACTAGTAACTGGTTATTATTGGTAGCGATTACGATTTGTATGCTTATGATTTTAGTCCGTGGAGTTTGGGTGCAGCGCAGTGTGCAAGGAGGCAGTAATGAGCAGTAGTTATCTGATTTTTGCAACGTTCTCGATGGCAGCAGTGACTTTTATTACCCGCGCTCTACCCGCTTTAATACCCAAAAAGCTACTGGATACGCCTTGGCTGCATCGATTAAATGAAAGTTTACCGTTATCGGTCATGGTACTGCTTATTTTGACCAGCTTGTCTTATCAAGGTTTGTCACAAAGTACCGGTATCAATAGTGCGGAGATGCATTTACTAATGGCACAAATTGGCGCTTTATTATTGGTATTGTTTGTCTATCATATTAGCCGTCAATTACTGGTCAGCATGGTGGTAGGTATCACTGCGATTAATGGCTTTTTATGGTTGTTTAATGCTTTTTTAATCTAAAGAATCACTCTTAAAACTATATATTTTGACAATAAATTTAATAGCAAAAAGGCTGAATTCATTAAGAATCCAGCCTTTTTTTACTTACTTTATTTTAAGATATAAAGAGGCTTAAAGTTCTTCTACACCCATCATATCTACTGGCGTATCAGCGACTATTTGTACCCCTTTCTTACCCTTTTTAGCAGTGTCGTTACGCTGCTCTTGCAGATGCTCAAGATACGCTTCATTGATTTGACCAGTGATATAGCAGCCATTAAATACGGCACAATCAAAACCTTCAACTTTACTATGCTTAGTATCTTTGACCGCTTCAATCAAATCGTCCAAATCTTGGAAAATTAAGCGGTCAGCACCAATGATATCACGCACTTCTTCAACGCTATGTCCTGAGGCGATAAGTTCGCTACGCACTGGCATATCAATACCATAGACATTTGGATACTTAACCGGTGGCGCTGCACTGGCAAAGAATACCTTGCGCGCGCCTGCATCGCGTGCCATTTGGATAATCTCATGGCATGTTGTACCGCGGACGATTGAATCATCAACCAGAAGGACGTTTTTACCTTTAAACTCTAGTGGCACTGCACTTAGCTTTTGACGCACTGACTTTTTGCGCTGCTGCTGACCTGGCATGATAAAGGTGCGACCGATATAGCGGTTTTTCATAAACCCTTCACGGTACTTGATATTCATCTTTAGCGCTAGCTCCATCGCTGAGGTACGCGAGGTATCAGGAATAGGAATGACCACATCGATATCATGATCTTCACCCCATTCAGCAAGGATTTTATCGGCCAGTTTTTCACCCATACGTAGGCGTGATTTATAAACGGAGATATTGTCCATAATAGAATCTGGACGGGCAAAATACACATATTCAAAGATACAAGGTGTATATTCTTTTTGCTCAACGCACTGATGCGTATGCAATTTATGGTCCAAATCAATAAATATAGCTTCGCCTGGCTTAACATCACGAACAATACTGAAACCTGAACCGGTCAGAGCAACCGATTCTGATGCCACCATATATTCTGTGCCGCCATTAGCTGCCATGCGCTTACCAAAGATAAGCGGACGAATGCCGTTTGGATCGCGAAATGCTAGCAAACCATGACCAGTAATCAAAGCAACTACGCCATAAGCGCCTTCAACACGGCCATAAACCGCTGTCACTGCTTCAAAGATGTCAGCAGGCGTTGGATGGGTTTTGCCTAGATTTTGCATTTCATGTGCCAGCACATTGAGCAAAACCTCAGAATCTGAGTCGGTATTTAGATGACGACGATCTTCTTGATAAAGCGACTTCGCCAAGCTCTCAGCATTGGTCAAGTTACCATTATGTGCCAGAGTGATACCATAAGGCGAGTTGACATAAAAAGGCTGCGCTTCAGCACTGCTTGACGTGCCAGCAGTTGGATAACGCACATGACCGATACCAAACTTACCGACCAGCTTTAACATATGGCGATTCATAAAAACGTCACGTACCATGCCGTTTTCTTTGCGTAAATATAAACGTCCATCCTGTAAAGTCACAATACCTGCCGCATCTTGCCCACGGTGCTGCAACATGGTTAAGGCATCATACAAAATTTGGTTGACCGGCTCATGAGCTGCGACCCCAACGACTCCACACATAGTTGTATCCTATTTTGAATTTGAACCACACATTAAAAACACAATAACGGCATCACTACTGATAAAGTCGCTTTAGTTTGTGACCTATCATATGCCGCCAAGCTGATGATGTTTGCTAAGATTAAAATCTTTTTAAGAAGAGAATGATCTATGACACAAACGGTTGATGATTAAGCGCTAATAATTAAGCATTGGTAATTGATGGATGGTATTTTACGAATATTAGATGCGGTTGAATAGCTTTTTATTCAACCCTTATGATTGATTGACCTGATCCCAAGCCATCCCAAACATATCTGAGACGAGCGCTTTACCGACAGGTGCATAAGGTAACAGCTCAGGTGCCAGTACGGATGTCTGCCACTGCGGCATTTGTACCAATAGTGGCGCACTAATGCTAAGAATCACCAAAACCATCAGCACATTTTTAGCAGCACCTAATAGGCCACCTGCCATCTTATCAAGTACACCCAAACGTAAAGTTTTTAAGAAACCTGAAAAGACAAAGGCAACCAAGTGCATGATAGCCAATATCGCAATCACTACCAATAAAAAAGCAGCAGCCATCTGTAAGACAGGGTTCTGGATGATACTCGATAACTGCGGTGCTACGGAAGCGGCCAATCGACTTGCTGCAATAAGAGCGATAAACCAACCGACCAAACCAACTGCCGTCTTAATCAGACCCACTTGAAAGCCGCGCCATAAGCCTATTAGCACCACAACAGCAATCACAATGTCTAAACCACTCATGTATACCGCCTCGTTACTTTATATCTTTTGTATCAGGTGTTGAATTAAGTATTAGATAACAAGCCTTCATACTTTTAATGTAATCCATATAGCTTAAATTAATTTTCCATCGCGTCGTAATAACCACCGATAGACTGTATACAAGACTGTACAAGCCCAGGCCCTTTATAAATAAGCCCTGAATAAAGCTGAACCATATCTGCGCCCGCTTCGATTTTCTTGACGGCTTTAGCGCCACTATCGATACCGCCGACCCCAATCAATGCCACTTTACCATCCAGCTGATCAGAGAATTGTTGTAAAATCTGCGTACTAATGTGGCTGACCGGACGACCTGATAAACCGCCTGCTTGATCGCCATCGGGCAAATCTTCAACGCCTACGCGGCTCAATGTGGTATTGGTCGCAATCAAACCATCAATCTCAAAATTCAGCAGTTGCTGAGAGATATAATCTACCTGTATTGGATCTAAATCAGGCGCGACTTTAAGAACCAATGGCACATAAAAACCGTATTCTGTTGCCAATTGACTGTGACGGTTTTTGATCGCATCTAACAGATGGGTTAATGCTTCTCCGCTTTGCAGGTCACGTAAATTTGCGGTATTTGGCGAAGAGATATTGACAGTGATGTAGGAAGCATGTGGGTAAACACGCTCTAGGCAGTAAACATAGTCATCAGCCGCTTTTTCAACTGGCGTTGCAGCGTTTTTACCGATATTAATGCCGATATTGCCTTTGTATTTACAGCGCTGCACATTTTCAATGAGGTAGTCGACACCTTCATTGTTAAAACCCATACGGTTAATAATGGCGTCTGCTTGTTTGAGCCTAAATAAACGTGGTCTATCATTACCGGCTTGCGGCTTTGGCGTGACCGTACCTACTTCGATAAAGCCAAAACCAAGCTCAGCTAAGGCATCAATATAATCGCCGTTTTTATCTAGCCCAGCAGCGAGACCAACAGGATTAGAGAACTGCAAGCCCATGCAATCAGTTGGCTGCATAGATTGACCATAAACCAAACCTAAAACACGCGCTTTATGAGCTTTATCCAATAAGGATAAGGTCATTTCATGCGCGTGTTCAGGGTCCATATTAAACAAAAAAGGGCGAAGTAAGGCATAAGACATAGTAACGACAGACCCTGCTTGAAAGTGAAAATGAATAAAGAAAGCCAATGTGGTCAAGCGCAGCGATTATATCAGCTTAGTCGAAATAAGACCAAAGTTTCATCAGCCAATTTTACTATAGAGAATATAGATAGCTATCTACTCTCTATAGTAAAATATAGCTCAATTATTAAGGTACAGGTCGACCATCCGCTAGAGCAATCCAGCCTCGCACGATACGGTATAAATGCCAAATAAAGGCAACACCCATAATAATAAAACCAATGCTAGCCAGTAATACTGAGCCGACAGCGATATTACCGCTATCCGCCATCATACTAACACCAAAGCTACCAAGAGCAAAAGTGATGATGCCAATACCCACGATAAACCATACGATGCTGTACCAAAATGTTTTAATCTGCCAGTCAAAGTGCGTGGCAAGCCATGTGCCATCAGCATCACGACGTTTGGCATAATTCATAAAGATAGGCACAATCCACAGCAAACCGGCAGTAAAATAACTGAGTACATATAATAAATACGTTATGTGGTTATACGTTACTAAAGAGCGGCTTTGTTTATTATTCATATTATCACTCATAGGATTATTTATATGATCACCTATCATGGCATACATAGCATATTGTGCTGATTATAAAACCCTACACATAAATGAGGCATGAATTTTAAAGTGAAACATTTGTTATAGCTATTTTATAGTGTCTAAGAAGTACTTTTTCAATAAGGTCTGCTGTATAAATGGGTTTGTTAGCATAAAAGCTATTGGCTACTTCTGAGTAAACTTTATTCCAATGCCCCTTGCCCATTTATGATGAGGTCACGGTAGCCTGAACCTGAATCGCTTTAGTGAGTAAATCTTGCTGCATAGACAGCTGAGTGAATTGCCAGCCTTGTTGTTCAAGCTTACCAAGGGCAGCACTCACCACTGCTTGACTCGGATTATTAAAGCTTAGTTGTACCGTATCACCATTAGCAATCACTTGCGCATCTACAATGCCTGAGTTAGTCAACAGCGCATTGACACTATTAGCAGCAGGTATTACCTCTGCACCATCAGTAGTATTGGCAGCCACTAACGCATTACTATCAATATTACCTGCTTGAGCACGCAACCAAAAATAATCAGCAACCTGCTCTTGGTACTCGCTTTTGCTATTATTGGCTGCCTGATGAATACTATAACCGCCATAACCGCCAACAAACAGTAGTAAAAAAGCAGACAATAATAGCAAAGCTAACTGGTCACGAGAAGACAATGCTTGCCAGCGTATAAACAGCAGGTTTTGATAGCTTGTTATTCGCGCTGATAATGCACTTGTCTGCAGCATCGTTGTGCTACGTTTGGAACGGTGCTGTAGTATTTTCATCATTACCCTTTATTGCCGACACTGCTGTTGTTTTCTATGACATTGACCGTTACTTGACCGCTAAACTGCCTTTGCTCATTGCCATTCACTTGCTCTAGTTTTGCCGTTAAACCTTGCGCGACGAGTGTAGCAGTAAACTGATCAAGACTGCCGCGATCAGGAGCAATCAACGTAAAGCTAAGTGCTGAAGGCTGCATAACCAATGCTTGCGCCTTTAATGACGACTGTTTAATCAAAGGGGATATACGCGAAAGGACTGCCATATGTGACGCGGGTGCTTGGCTATCGCTACGCAATTTTGGCTCTAATTGAACTTGTAGTTTGGTACGCGTACTGAGTGGCTCATTTGGAAACCAAGACTGATATTGTGTTGCAATCTCAGTCTTAGTCGCAGTTGTTGCCTCAGTATATTGATACCACTGCACCGCATCGGTCGCCATCTGCAATACCAGTGCCGATAACGCCACCATCATCGCCACACGAAGATAAGGTGACAACTGCGAATCCGTTGACTTAACAAAAAAGTTCAGCGCATGACGCTCTGCGTTATCAAGTGGTTTTGGCGTCGTCACTAGTGTGGTTAATAACAGTTGATGCTCAGCTATCATGTCAGCTGTAATCGCGGTAAAGCTGCCTGCTGCTATAGAGTTTTCGAGCTCAGTTCGATTAGCAAGCTCATTATCAGTCATAATGATGTCAGAAACGTAGCCGGTATCGTAAACAGGGTCATCAATGGCAGGTACTATCAAGACCTCGCTTAAATGCGGAAAACGCTCAAAGATTAGCGGTAAATAGCTGACTGCCATCCCTTGATATAAAGATTGGCGAAGCAACACCGTTTCTTTGTCTTGATATAGGGTAATTTGCTGCCCAGCCCCTTCTTCTGGCATTGGCAGTAATAGAAAATCAGGCAATAAAGCAACGATATTCATGCCAGCAAGCTTTGCGCTCTGTTGCCATAATTCGATATCAGTTTGTGCCAGCGCATATAGATGGTGCGTGTTGTTATGACTCATTTGCCGAATAGCCAATTGCTCAACAGGCGTTAAAGAAGTCTCTTCAAATAAGTACTGCTTGCCACTACTGCCTAACTGCTTAAGCTGAGTGCTGTTTAGCTCCGTATCGACCTGTAACATATGAGTAGAAGGAAAATAAAGACAAATGGCTTTTTGGCTATTTGCTTTATAGCGACTATAGATATCCTGTAGCTGCTGCCAACCCTCGACCAACTGCCAGTGTTGACTGTCTTCATGCCAGACCGCTAGTGGACTGTGCTGCGCTCTTAACCAAACATGTAACACCAAATGTGTCCTCAATTGTTAAAGCCATAATATATCAAAGCTATCATTTAGCTAAAAGGCAGATGCTCTAGGACCATCAATAGCAGCACTATTATTAACCATCAATAATAACTTATATTAATAAGGCTGATCCGGTACAAAGCGGGCAATCTCGCGTGCCATACCTGCCATCACAAAATCCATCTCAAACACACGTGCTTCTGCCAAAGAAAAAGACTCAGGATAGTCATTGGTTAGCAACCCTGCGATATAAGCAACGATAGACATATGACAAACCACCACCAGACACTTAGCTTCAATGTCAGCAATCTCATTCAACGCTTGACGCGCATCGTCAGACGGTGTGAGATTGTCTTGTATGCTCGATGGAACAGTAGGCAGTTGTGCCTGTAGTTTTGCCAGTGTCTGCTGTGCTCTCTCATAAGGACTGACCAAAAAATAATCGGGATTATAATGCGTAGTGATATATTTTGCGGTCTGCTTTGCTTGTTGCTGACCAAAATCCGTTAGCTGGCGGGCGCTATCGGGACGCGTCTCGTCTTCTGCTTGACCATGGCGTATCAAAATAATTTTCATAAGTTATCAGCCTTTTTTATTGTTGTTATATCGCCAGTGCAAATTATAAGTAACTCACTTTTAGTGACACGCTATTGCTATTGCGCTAACAACCTCTTATTACTTATTACCCTGCTTACTTTTATCCTCTTTTAATTGACTGTTTGCAGTTTGCATTTGCGCGGTCAGCGAAGCATTACTGTGGTCGTGCTCCATGACAAATTCAACATCACTACGAAAGCCTGCTTCCATCAAATGCAGGGCTACACCAAGCGCCGCTTTGTCTTCATAAATGACGGCATGTAACGCATGAGTAATAGGCATATAAATGCCTTCTTTGGTGGCTTTTTCATGTACTTGCTGAATGGTATTCACGCCTTCAGCAGTTTGTCCCAATTTTTTGACCGCTGCATCAATCGTCATACCACGACCAAGCATATTACCGATACGATAATTACGACTTAACTCGGAGCTACAAGTTGCATACAAATCCCCGACACCTGATAGCCCTAAAAAGGTCAGCGGATTGGCACCAGCATGTACACCAAAGCGACTCATCTCTGCTAAGCCACGGGTCAATATCATCGCCTTGGTATTTTCGCCAACTTCGTAAGCAGCTGCCATACCCATAGCAATGGCGTAAATATTTTTTAGCGCACCGCCAAGCTCAACACCGCGGATATCATCACTAGCAAATACTCTAAAGAATGCACTATGTAATGCCGCTTGTACGGCATGACGTAATGGTTCAGATTCACTAGCGATTACCGTGGCAGAAGGCATATTTTTCATAATTTCTATAGCAAGATTTGGACCAGACATCACGCCAAAATTTACTTCAGGTAGCTCATCTTTGATGATGTCACTCATCAGGGAAAAGGTGTCTTTTTCCATCCCTTTGGTCAACGAAACGATTGATTGACCACTAATAAAAGGGGCAATACTTTTAAGCGTTTCGCGAAACGCTAATCCCGGTACGGCAATGAAGATAATATCCGTATCTTTGACTGCGGCTTGCAGCTCATGACTGTATTTTAGGCGGTCATCAAGCTTATAGCCTGGCAGGTATTTTTTATTCATTTGCGATTTTGCCATCGCTTTGACCGTACGCTTGTTACGCACCCACAGCGTGGTATCGCAGCCATTGCGTGCCGCTAAGTTTGCCATGGCGGTGCCAAAGCTACCGCCGCCTAATACCACTAAACGCAGCTTGGTCGGATTTTTATGTATCTCTTCCATTTTTTTTGCTACGGCAGATTCCACCACACTTGGATTTAACTTTTTACGTCCAAGACTAGATTTGGTAGCACGCTCAATGATACCAGACAACAATTTATTTTGTTTTTCAGCCATTTTTTGCTCAGCTTGTGTGCTGTCTACATTGGTATCTGTGCTTTTGTCATTAGCGCTTATCATATGTTTTATCCGAATTGACTGACTTTGTGATAAATTGATTTATGCTGAGTATACAGTGAGCGCAGCAAAATGTATGAACAATTATTTGTACAAATTAACAGTATTTTTTAGGCTACTAGCTCAGCCAAACAGCCATTCTCGTTAAGTCATTACTTAGCTATGCTCTTGGTTGCCCACTATATTACGCAATAAAGACTTTTATTGCTCAAAGCGCGTCAGTGGTTCAATATCAATCGGCTTGCGCGTTGGCATATCACAAGGGCTGCTGCCGGTATAAACAAAAGCCGTGACATAATCATCTGCACTTACATCGAAATATGCTTTAACAGCAGGCTCATTACAGAGTAACCCAGTACGCCACACCGTACTAAAACCTTGTGCCTTTAGCGCTAAGATAAGGTTTTGAACCGCCGCACCCGCACTAAGCATTTGTTCAAAGGGTGGTACTTTTTTATGCGCTTGCATTTGTGTGACGACAGTAATAATAACGGGTGCACGTAGTGGCATATTATAAGTTTTTTGCCGATCTTTTTCAGATAGGGTATCGCCTTCTTGTGCTGCTTTGGCTTCAGCTGCCACCAAAAATGCACGACCTAGCTCATGACGAGCATTACCCTGTGTGACGATAAAGCGCCACGGCTGTAGTTTCTTATGATCTGGGGCAGTCACTGCGCAATCAATAGCGGCTTTTATCTGGCTTTCTGTCGGTGCAGGGATACTCAGATTACCGATACTGCGCCTCGATTTAATCCAATTGATCAGTTGTTCATCGGTCACTTGTGAGTTGGTTACTATCGGACTCTCGGTATTGTTTGGCTCATCATTATTATGGTTGTGACTCTTTTCAGAGGTACTCATGTTCTATCCTTATTCATTATTATAGGTGTTTAGCGGTTAGGCACATTTGCCCATTATAGGTAATATTATTATAGTTTTATGGGATATAAGTAGAAACAAACCAGCTGCTGCTATATTGTTATAGAGTAGCCAACAGTATTGGACAACAACTGGTTTTTAATATTTAAAGAATTGAATAAAATCTATGCTGCATCCGAATCTTCAGTACGATGCTCCATTTTCAGATAATCTTCTGACTGCATCTCAAGCAGGCGCGAACGTGTACGTTCAATCTCGAACGCCAGTTTTTGTCCTTGATATAACTCAAGAATCGGCTGTTGCGCGCGCACCAATAATTTGACACGGCGATCATAAAACTCATCAACTAAATAAATAAAACGTCGTGTTGGATCCCGCAAATCATCATCAAGCGCTGGTACGGCATTGATAAGTACGGTGCTGAACTGCTTAGCGATTTCAATAAAATCAGATGCCGACCGCGGCTCCATGCATAAATGACGGAAGTCGCAAAATAAGATGTCATCGGTACGCGCATTAATCCTGATTTCACGACCATTAACAGTGATAGGCTCATTACTGAATTTTTGATTGTTAGACAAGCTAGCAAAACGGTTGGCGAGCCAGTGATGATTGGCTTTGGTCATGGGCGACTCGTATAGCTCAGCTTGTTGCAGTACACGCAAGCGATAATCAATACCGGAGTCGATATTCATAACGCTGGTATGCTTTTCAACTTCGGCAATAGCTGGCATAAAGCGATCTCGGTGCAAGCCATCTTTATAGAGTCCAGATGGCTCAATATTTGATGTCGCTACCAAGGTAATACCGCGATTGAATAGCATGGTGAACAAATCACCCAAAATCATCGCATCAGAGACGTTAGAGACAAAAAACTCATCAAAACAGATAATCACCGCTTCAGCATAGATGATATCAGCGACTTTTTCTAACGGGTCGCTCTCGCCTTGCAGCTTATGTAGCTCTTGATGTACCCGCTGCATAAAATGATGAAAATGTTGACGCATCTTGCGCTCAATGGTCAATGAATCATAAAACATGTCCATCATCCATGTTTTACCACGTCCTACCCCGCCCCACATATACAAACCTTTGGGTGCAACAGGTTTTGCTTTTAAAAAACTAAAAAAGCCTTTTTTCTGTACCGCGTTATCATTGAGCTGATGGTAAAGACCATCCAAGTAACTCATCGCCAAATACTGCTGCTCATCACGAGTAAACTCATCCGTGCTGATGGCTTGCTCATAACGCTGTAAGGGAGATAAACTCATAATACGACTCATCATTAAACAAAATAAATATCAGAATAAAGTATTAATACCGACAATCGCTACTAACTTATGATTTTTACACTGAGATAGTAGCAACTGGTTTATCAGAATGGCTTATCACAACCATTCTTTAGGTTAACACAGCTTAAGGTTGTAAAAATAATCCGTTAACTCTTAACAATACTGATTAGCGCAAAGCTATTTTAGGTAGCTTAAAGAGTATCAAGCGATCTGTAGCTAATACTATATGTCGCCGTTATACGTATGCTGCTCCAAAAGCTTTTTCAGCTCAGACAAGCGCCCATGGAAAAAGTGTCCTGCGCCATCAACAACGCTCACAGGAATGCCCAGTCGATCAGCAAATTCTTGCATATTATCAGGGTCGATGACTTCATCTGCATTACCATAAATCTCAAAGGTTTTATCGGCGGGTAAGTCTATATCACTGCTGTCATTTTTTTCGACTGAGGGAGCAATGAGAGCAATCTTAGATATTTCAAAATCATCCAGTCCCCATATATGAGGTGATACCAATACTTGCTCAGCCACACGCGCTGTCACATAACCACCAAAGGAGAAGCCGCCAAGCCATAATTTTCGTGCAGGAGTTTGCTCAGCAATCCATTGTAGCATGGTCATTGCATCAACTACTTCCCCATCAGCATAATCATGCTCACCGGTCGATTGCCCAACACCACGAAAGTTAAAACGTACCACGTGCATACCATTATCACGAGCAAAGCGGTACATGGTCGTCACCACTTTATTATTCATCGTGCCATCGAACAACGGATTGGGATGGCAAAGCAGCGCAACGGTATCCGTATTTGGATCATTAGAATTGTCTTGTTGCCAAAGCGCGTCAACTTCTAACACGCCAGCAGGAGCGGGAATCAATTGCATATAATACTTATTAGTTAAGAATGAATAGCTCAATTATCCTAGATATGGTTTATATTTCAAGTGATTTGCTGTGTATTGCCGCTATCTGTCGAATTTTTACTATTAATTATAGAAAATTGTCAAAAAATATAGCAGACAGATATTGCTTCAGACAGACATTACTTATGACTTTTGGGCAAACTTAGCGCACCTTTATCGCTGTCTATTTCGGTAGGTAATACAAGCGCAATATCGAACACAATAACCGTCTAGACACTCAATATATCAATAGGGTAAATTCATCGTTTGATAAAAGCTTTAACGTATCTATAGTCAGAGAAAAGTAATATCGATACATCAAGTGCTGCTGATATTAATTTTTCTTGCTGTGCCTATGCAGACAGAGGCTGCAAAAAATTTATACCAGCAGCACTGTAGCGTTTTTGAGATATTTTAACTATATCTTTCACTTTTAGGTTCATGCTTTCATTTTTACTTTACCGGAATTAGGAAATACTTATGAAGACTTTTAATAAAACGGCTACCTTAGCAGCCACCTTAGTCGCTGCCCTCACTTTGAGTGCCTGTCAAACCACGCCTTCATCGCCAGTTATTCAACGTGCCAACTCTATTTATGAAACAACTGGTATTGCCAAGACCAAGATAAAAGCTCAGCAAAACGCACTAGATAGTGCTAAGACTACTTGCCGAGGCAAACAGGTGATTATCGTTGAGGATCAAGTGAAATATAATGGCATCTTAAATGAGAGTACAGGGCGTATGATTGGTCAAGCGAGTGCCGTGCTCGGTACCATCCTTGGCACAGGCTCACCAAATTTATCACGTGATGATGACTATGAGTATATGATCAGTTTCCGCTGTCAGTAAGTCATGTCGTAAAGCTGCAGTTATATATGTAGTGTATTAGCGATAACTTAGAGCCAATAAGCTTGCGATAAAGATACAATATCAATCGCTGCTCGTTGGCTTTGCTTTTTGTGTAGAGGCTTTTAGGTTAAACTACCCTATCTTGTCTTTTACGTCACCTAGCTGGTCTCTAAGCCCTCACTATCTTTGGTCTATTATTATGCGCAAACCCAACCTGTCAAATACCAAGCACACTAAAGTATTAGCGCCTGCCAAAGATTTAGCGACCTTGGAGGCAGAGTTGGCAGAACAAGAAAACAGTGTAGAAAATAACTTAGAAGATACTGTCCTGCGCCTTAGTGATTACTTATCAGCGGTCGATATGGTGATCAAGCAAACTTTTAATCACCGTGTTTGGGTCAAAGCTGAGATACGAAACTTATCCAGCAAAGGTGGGCATTATTATTTTGAATTGGCAGAAAAAGATGACGACGGTAAAGTCATTGCCAGCTGCCGTGGCAATCTATGGCGCTTTAAAGCGGCGCGGGTTTTAGCCAAGTTTGAGCGCGCAACGGGTATGCCACTGGACCGTGATTTGACGGTTTTATTAAAGGTATCGGCAGGTTTCCATGCGCAATACGGCTTCTCTCTCACCATTGAAGATATTGACCCAAGCTATACGTTAGGCGATTTAGCGCGTCAATATGCTGAGATGGTTGACCGCTTGGCAGGTGAAGGATTATTAAACTTGAATCAGCAGTTGCCAACTCCGTTTGATATCGAGCATGTGTTGGTCATCGCTCCTGAAAAAGCCGCAGGGCTAGGCGATTTTCAAGCGGACGCCAATAGACTCGCTAGTACAGGCGCTTGTCATTTCCATTATCATAACGCCACTTTTCAAGGTAATCATGCCCCAGCGGAGATTCGTCAAGCAATCATCAGTGCTCAGCAGCAATTTGAAAATACTTATCAGCGCCTGCCAGATTTGTTAGTAATTATCCGTGGTGGCGGCGCTGTTGGTGATTTGGCTTACCTTAACGATTATGAGCTTGCTGCTTTAGTCGCTGAGCAACCTGTCCCTGTTTGGGTTGGGATTGGTCATGAGCGTGACAAAGTTATCTTAGATGAAGTGGCTCATACTAGCTTTGATACGCCATCAAAAGTCATTGCGGCTATCATGGCGCATTTAGCACAGCTGGTCACTCAGACACTGCAATATCAAATGCAAATCAAACAAGCTGCTCAGCGTCAATTAAATACCGCTGAACAACACACTGCGCGCCAATTGAGCCAAATACAATCGCAAACCATTGGTCAATTAACGGCACTACAAAAAGACAGTGCTTATGCGTGGCGTAGTATCCAACAAAGTGCACATCGTCAAGTGAAACAAGCTGCCAGACAAGCAAGCGAGCTGCATATACAGACTCAAGCCTCTGCTTATCAACAACTTTCACTCGCCTCTACTTATAGTAAAAATCATCAGAAAATTATTATGCAAAGTGCTCAGCAGCAGTTAATACAAGTGCAGCGTGATAGCGCACATCTGCGTGATATTGTACTCTTGCATCGACCGTCACGCGTACTTAAGCAGGGCTATAGCATGCTGACTGATGAACAGGACCAACGAATACTGACCAGTAGCAACCAGCTTTACCCGGAGCAGACCATTCATATCGTCCTAAAAGACGGTAAAGCAAAAGCACAGATTATTGATGTCTATGTTGATGATAAAACGCCAGAATCTGCAAACGCACCCTCTTAATCGTCTAGCAGTACAGAATATCCGCAACCGTTATTTATCTATCTATTTTGATTTTTACTATTAGGAAACATTATGAGCACCCCTACTCGCAAACGCAAAAAAGCCGCCCCAAAAACTTTTAAGGCGGCCTACGATATCTTAAAAACCAATGCTGCTGAATTGCAGCAACAAGATGAGCCTGATATTGATAATCTCATGACCACTGTTGAAGAATCGATTGCCGCTTATCGCATTTGCGAGACTCGTATTAACGCAGTACAACAAGCTTTAGATGCCGCATTTTCTGAAGAAAACAAAACGGTTGCAAGCGAGAGCTAAATAGCCGTTTTGTCGTGCCTAAATGGCTTTTAATGAAAGCTATTCGGGCTCGTTAACTTCAAACACTTGGCGCAGATAGGCAAGATAGGTGTCATTATTGATCATTGTCTTGCCTGGACTATCAGACAGTTTAGCGACCGGCTGACCGTTGCATTCAACCAATTTCAGAACAATATTCAATGGCGTGATGCCCATATCGTTGGTGAGATTGGTGCCAATACCAAAGCTGGTTTTGATTTGACCTTTAAAATACTGATGCAAATCCCACGCCTTATTCAGATCCAAGCCATCACTAAAGGTTAACACTTTGGTTCTTGGATCTATTTTTAGCTTTTGATAATGAGCAATCGCCTTATCACCCCAAAGATAAGGGTCGCCGCTATCATGACGCAAACCATCAAAAAGCTTGGCAAAATACAAGTCAAAATCGCGTAAGAACGCATCCATGCCGACGACGTCAGTCAGCGCAATACCCAAATCACCGCGATACTCGTGTACCCAAGCTTCAAGCGCTGCTTTTTGTGAGTCACGTAAGCGCACATCCAGTGCCTGAAATGCCTGCATAAACTCATGTGCCATGGTACCAATGGGCGTCATGCCAAGCTTTTTTGCCAAATAAACGTTGGACGTGCCGCCCACTATGTTTGGCTCAGCTTTGTGCAAAGTCTCAACCACATGAGCTTGCCAGTCTTTATTAAACCGTCTACGTGTACCAAAATCAGCAACGATAAAAGGAGGAATATCACGGCTATTGCCTGCTTGTTCGGCAGCATAACGATGTAACAACTCCACTTTCTTCTCTAAGCGGCGCTGCCCTTCTTCAAGCACACTTGCATCCGTTAATACTTTAAAATATAGCTCATTGACAATGGCTAGTACGAATACTTCGAAGAACATCGCCTGAATCATCGGACCTTCGATATCGATAAATAGGCGACCTTTGTCATCGGTAGTCACCGTGATAAAACGACGTTTTAATTTAAACAATTCCAAGTAATCAACGAAGTCTGAACGCATAAAGCGCAAGCCACGTAAGTATTCTAGTTCATCTTCTAAAAATCGCAATTCACATAAGCTGTCTAGTTGCTGCTCTAATTGCTCTTTGATATCAGCAAGTGGATAAGCGGCATCTTTGTTATTACGGCAGCGAAAGCGGTAGACACCATGGGTCTGAGGAAACTGATGTAGCATAGCTTGTAGCATAGTAAATTTGTACAAGTCGTTATCAAGTAACGAGGTAATAATAGGCTCAAAAGTGGTAGAAGTATGGGTAACGGTCATGTTACAGCCTTAAATACAAAAATGAAAAATCGCTAAACGAAGCAAGCGATAAAATAGGTGGATATAACGATATAGTCAATGAAAAGTAATATCGACACATTATGTACTGCTGGTATCAATTTTTCTTGCTTGCTGTGCCTACGCAGACAGAGGCTGCAAAAAATTTGTACCAGCAGTACCGTAGCGTTTCTAGAGTATTTTGACTATATATATTACTGATAGAACAATCATAAGCGTTTGAGTATAACGAACTTTAGATTATTTTTCAGAGTTCACTATGGATTGCAGCAAAATTACTATGATTCATAGCAGTATTCATCACATTATTAGCCGACTATAACCTATAAAAAAGACGCCAAGAATATTCTTAACGTCTTTTTATAAAATTATTAAACCATGTTATTTACTAAGGTTTCGCAGGTTTAATCAACTTCACTAGTGGCGCATAGCCTGACTGAGGCATTACATTGATCGGGATAAACTGCAATGCACCGCCATTGATGCAATAACGCAGACCGCCACGGTCTTTTGGACCATCAGGGAACACGTGACCCAGATGCGAATCCGCCACTCGTGAACGAATCTCAGTACGTACCATATTAAATGCCGTATCGTCATGCTGAGTAATCACTTGCTTATCAATTGGCTTGGTAAAACTTGGCCAACCACAGCCTGAGGCATATTTATCAGTTGATAAGAATAAAGGCTCACCGCTGACCACATCGACATAGACACCGGGTGCAAACAAGTTATCATATTCATGACTGAATGCCCGCTCAGTGCCTGCATCTTGAGTAATATCATATTGCGCTTTGGTCAACGTATTTTTTAGCGCGCCTTTATCAAACCCCGCATAGCGCTTAGGATCTAATGTCTCAGCGACAGTAGTGACTGGTGCAAGCTTAGTACGTGCCGTGTCTTCAGGCTTGTCATCAGCAAGGCTTAAATCAACATGGCAATAGCCATTCGGATTTTTCGCTAGATAATCTTGATGATACATCTCAGCTAAGTAAAAGTTGTCCAATAGTTTGTTTTCAACGACTACCTTTTGCTTATATTGGCTTTGTACACGCTTAATTGCAGCATCAACTACCGCTTTATCTGCTTTGTCCGTGTAATAAACGCCTGAACGATACTGTACACCGCGATCATTACCTTGCTTGTTTAAGCTGGTTGGATCAACCACGCGGAAATAATACTTTAAAATCGTATCAAGGTCGGTTTTATCCGCATCATAAGTGACTTTGACTGCTTCGGCATGCCCTGAACCACGGATTACTTGCTCATAGCTTGGGTTGACTGTGTCGCCATTGGCATAACCTGATACAGCATCTACGACACCATCGACTCGCTCCATATAGGCTTCAACGCCCCAGAAACAGCCACCAGCTAGGTAGATTGAGCGGGTATTAATCGCCTTACCTTTGTCATTATAATAAACGCCATCTTTTTGTTTAATAGTCTCAATTTTACTGTTGTTATCTAATGTTTGTACATTTGCAGGCTTAGCACTACCAGCTTTGAGTTCAGCAAAATCATTATTGGCATTTTCAGCGAGGGCATAGGCTTGCTCTGCTGACATATTACCTTTGACCAGATGCACCAAATTACCGTTTTTATCGAGTATTGCCCAACTTGGATAAACCTGTACGCCAAGCTTATTAATCAGCTCGCCTGAGGCATCAATCAATACGGGAAGCTTAGGGTAATCGGCTTGCACGCCAGCATACCAAGTGCTGAATTCGCCATTGGCTTTTTCATTCAGATGACCTGGACTTGCCACAGTGACGACATTTAAACCAGAAAATTTAGGATCAGTACGCCATTCTTCAGTTTCTGCTAGCGTCCCTAAACATAGAGGGCACCAGCTCGCCCAAAACTTAACTAAGGTAGGTTTATTGGGGTCAATCACAGCAGCGCCATTTTTACCCAGACTCTTGGTCAGCTGTGGTAATGCTTGCATTGTTTTGAGCATATCGGATGGCAGCATATCACGTGAGCTTTTCACGCCACTATTTTGCTTGCTTGTGCTACTACTGACGTTATTCTCTGCACTACTCATCTGCCCACAAGCTACCAATATACCAGCACTCAAGACCGTCGTGACGCCAAACGCACTGATATTCTTTAACCAATGTGACACCGCATGCGGTGAGCCTGTCGCTGAATTGTTAGCATTTTTATTTTCATGACTATTAGTATTATAATTATTCGCGTCATGATGATTTTTTTTATGTGGCATGAGAGGTCCTTTTGACGATACGCTACAGGTTATAGGGCAGCTCATGGTCTTCTTGCGCTATTAGTTAAAGTAAATGAGTAAAGGTTTTGGAGTGATAAACATACTGTAAAAGGGTGAGTCAGGCTTAGTAAAAGCTATAAGACAAAATAGAAATAGAGTGTGAGGCTAGAGCTGAAACCTAATACTGTATCTGTACCTATAGTGGCTTTAGCTTAGATAAAGATATGACATGCTTTAAGTATGACTGCCATATTAGAGTATCTTAATAGTATATACTGATAATGGAGTTTTCTTTAATAGTAAAAGAGATAATGCTACACTCTTTTAACAGCGTGGAAATAATAGAGTGATAGAAGAATTTAGTAGAACTGTCTTTTTAATAAAATAATAACGATGACATAAGTCGCTATATAGTCAGTTCAAAATAAAAGCGATACGATTGTAATAACGTGTTATTGGCTATAAATTTTTTTGCAGCCTCTGTCACGCCTGCGAACAGCAACCAAGAAAAAATTATAGCCAATAGCACTGTATCGCTTTTAAAATGAATCAACTATATACACCTACTGCTTAGCACCCATAAATCTCGCGACATACTCATCAGCGGGATTATGACGTAAGTCGCTTGATGTGCCTGTTTGCACCAAACGTCCACCATTCAAAATACTAATACGCTGACCTACCTTGATGGCTTCGTCAATATCATGGGTAATAAACACAATCGTCTTATTCAATCGCGCTTGTAGCTCTAATAATTGATCCTGTAGTTGAGCGCGAATCAAAGGATCGAGCGCCGAAAAGGCTTCATCCATGAGCAATATAGGATTGTCCATTGCCAAAGCACGTGCCAGCCCAACGCGTTGCTGCATGCCTCCTGACAGCTCATCGGGATAGCTACGCTCTAGATTGGATAGACCAACTTCATTCAGCCAGTGCCGAGCAACCTCATGACGTTCCTTGATACTCATTTTTCGCACCCGCAAGCCATAGGCGACGTTTTGAATGACGGTCATATGAGGTACCAGACCAAAATGCTGAAACACCATACTGACCGTTTGCTGACGATAGTGCTGAAGCTCTTTATCATTTAGCGCTAAGATATTAATAGCAGAAGATGGTTCTCCTTTCTCTATTGGCAAGGCATCTTTATTTGTAACTACTGAGTTAGATACTATTTTAGTCACAGAGTTTTTAGCATTGATATCTGTATTTACCAATATCTTGCCACTGGTTGGATCAATCAGACGATTGATATGACGTATCAAGGTTGACTTGCCGGAGCCTGACAACCCCATAATACAATGCAGCTCGCCTGCTTTGACCGCCAAATTAATATCATAAAGCCCGACCGAATAGCCGGTTTGCTCTTTTACCGCAATACTATCCATACCCTCAGCCAGCAATGCCAATGCCATTTTTGCTTGTGCGTGACTGGCGTTATATATCTTACTGATATTTTCTAGCTGAATATGATTCATTGTCGTTCTCTTTGTTTTTATTTTTAGAATTGTTATCTATTAAGAGTGATTCATGTAGTTGAGTTATTTTAAAACCGACACAAGGCATTATTATGTCTACAAATAACTGCTAACCAATCGGGCGTCTACCAGCTTCAATGGTTTTTTGGCGCGCACGCTTACCTTGCCCAAACGCCTGAGTAATGCGGTCAATGATAATCGCCACAATGACAATTGCCGTACCTGCTTGTAAGCCTTGACCAATATTGAGCGTTTGAATAGATTGCAATACATCTTCACCAAGACCTGGCGCTCCGATCATGGACGCCAATACCACCATAGACAGTGACATCATGACGGCTTGATTCACCCCTGCCATGATACTGGGCAGCGCTTGTGGTAGCTTAATCCAAATAAGCAATTGTAGATGAGTACTGCCAAACGAGCGTCCTGCTTCCACCATCTCATGATTCACTTGAGTAATACCTAAGGTCGTCAGACGAATAAGCGGCGGTAATGCATAAATAATGGTGGCAAACAGCGCTGGCACTTTACCGATTCCAAACAGCATCAGTACCGGTATCAGATAAACAAAGCTTGGCATGGTTTGCATCACATCTAATATAGGCGTCACAATCTTACGCAATAGCTTACTTCCTGACATGGCAATGCCGATAGGAATACCAATAACCACCGTCACCCATACTGAAACGATGAGCAATGCCAAGGTATCAATTAACGCGCCCCATAAACCAAATGCCCCAATTAAGAACAACCCAGCGCCGCATGCTAAGGCAAACCAAATTTTACGTACAGCAAACCATGCCAATACCGTCACAAGGGCAATAATTAGCCATGGTGGGATAAGCGTTAATAGGCGCTCAATAGGAAGCAATAAATACGTTAAGGCGACAGTACTGATCGTACGGAATACGTCGCCATAATTGCGAACGACGCTGGCTAAGGTGTTATTCAGTGGAGATTCAAGTGACCATGAAGGGAAAAAATTTGATGATAAACCTAATGAATTCGTACTAGATGCTTTTTTATCAGTCACGATAGCAGCACCCGTTAAGCTAATACCTAATTTAGCTGCAAGGTTGGTAGCTGCCTCGTCCGATAACCACTGCTGCCAAACTTGGGGGTTATCACGCAGAAAAACAAAGGCTTGCTCCTCCCCGCTACGTTTGCTTTCACTCATCTCTAAAATAGCACCATTAAGCTCAGCGGGGCTAAATTGGATTTTTTTGAAAACATCTGCAAGCTCAGGATTGGCATCGATAAACGGGGTAGATACAGCGATACCTAAAGGCGATACAGGGAATCCAGACACGCAATCAGCGGTGCCATCAGCAAGTAATAAGTCTTGCCAGCAGGCGTCATCATGGGCAGGAAATTCCAATGCGGCAAAATCGTATTTTGCCATCAAACCTGTCGGCTGCCAGTAATAAAATAAGAGTGGCTTATGCTGCTCAAAAGCGGAGGCAATTTCGGCATCAAGGGCTGCACCTGTGCCGGGATGAGCATTATTAAAATCACTCTCCAAGCCAGTATTTTTAAGCAATCGTGTATTAAAAATCTCACACGTCCAACCAGATGGACAGTTCATAAAGCGTGATTTACTGGGGTTTTCAGGGTCTTTAAACAGCTCAGCGTATTTAGGAAGATCTTGATAACGGCGTAGACCCGGATTTTCGTCCAGTACATATTTAGGAACATACCAACCTTGGGTTGCACCGCCCTTAAGCGTGTCACCAATAACAGCGACTTTATTCTGCTCAATAGCTTGTGTCATGATGGGTGAGCGCCCTATCCACTGCTCTCCAATAACTTGGATATCATCTTGCGACAATGCCGTTTCAAGTGCAGGACCTGCTCCCGGCACCTCTTCTACCTGACAGCCATAACCGCTTTCAATGATATATTTTAAAACACCGCTTGTGAACTGACCACTCTCCCATGTCAATGCCCCAAATTTAATCGGTGCTTGGCATGTTGGCACAGCAGCTGATACTGGCAAAGACAGTAAGAGCGAGCTTATAAGCAATAAGCTAAATGCAATCCATTGGCGCACGGCGTTATCCTATTTATTATCTTTATTATGAAAATAGCTGTCATTAGCCTAATTTGAGCAGTTAATAAGCCTATCATCTACTACTGATTTTTATCTAAAACAAACAAAACTATCGTTTAGTGTCACTACAAAGTGTAGCGATTTATAACACTGATAACAAATGATTCTTTAGACAAAAAAATAGCACCTACCGTAGTAGATGCTATTGATGGATAAATGTGAGTAAATACTATCTATTCAATAAGGCAACTATTTTAAACTGCTATTTCAAAAACAGCGCCATTGCCTTTTTAAACAAGCCACCATAGGGCGGTAACAATATATTTAGCCCATTCAATTTGGATTGTATAAAGATAGGTTTCATATGACTCAAACGATCAAATCCAGCTTTACCATGGTAAGCGCCCGTACCTGAATCCCCAACACCGCCAAACGGCAAGTCATGCTGCGCTACATGCATAATCACTTCGTTGATACATAATCCGCCCGATACCGTATTGGTGCGTACCTTATCTATATCACGGCTATTATCACCGAAGACATATAGCGCTAACGGTCGTGGACGGGCGTTAATAAATGCAATCGCATTATCAAGAGTGTCATAGTGCATGAGCGGTAAAACGGGTGCAAATATCTCGTTTTGCATCAAATCACTCTCAGGCGCAGGCTCGCTGACAATAACCGGTGGCATGAGACGCGTTTCAAGATTAGACGTCGCATCAGTGAGTCTATAGACACCTTCACTGGATAAATTCTCTAAATAGCCTTTAACACGCTTGAACTGCTGAACATTAATAATGCGCGAGTAATCAGGATTGCTTTCAATATTGGGATAGTGTTTCTCCATCCACTCTCTTGCCAGACGCACAAATTCATCATGATGTTGGCGCTGGATCAGTACATAGTCAGGGGCGATACATGTTTGACCTGCGTTTAAAGTCTTGCCCATCATTACACGATTGACAGCATTTTCTAGGTTAGCACCCTCTAATACTATTACTGGCGACTTGCCACCGAGCTCAAGTGTGACCGGTGTTAGATTGGGTGCTGCCGCTGCCATTACCTTTTTACCAACAGCAGTAGAGCCGGTATAGAGCAGGTGATCAAAAGGCAACTCGCTAAAAGCCGCTGCAATCTCAACTTCACCGATGACCACACAAACCATATCTGCTGAAAAATAACGTGAAATGGTTTCTGCAAACGTTTGCGCAAATTGCGGCGCCGCTTCACTCATTTTAATCATGATGCGGTTACCAGCGGTAATCGCATCAATCATCGGTCCTATCGCCAAAAATAAAGGATAGTTCCAAGGTACCATGATACCAACCACACCTAATGGCTGTGGCAAAATCTCATTATGGGCTGGCATATATAGTGCTGAAATCGATACTCGCTGCGCCTTCATCCACCTCTTACCGTGCTTTTTGGCATGACTGATACCCGTAAAGCTCGGAAACAGCTCGGCAAATTGAGTTTCTGATTCACTACGATAGCCAAAATCAGCACTGATAGCATTAGCAAGTAGCTGTTGATTGTCACTCAGCATTAGCTCTAGATTATCGAGTTGGTCTCTACGCGTTGCCCAATCATTGATAGGCTGAGTACGGCTTAGATTTTGCATGCGTGAAAACTGTGACTGCATATCTGCCACGGTTTTGATAATACTAAGCCCTTCGTGCTCATCGTATTTAGGATGCATCGCTTGAACCTGATTGTTTTGATCGCTGTCTGTCATATATCTTCCTTGTCATATACGTGAGAGTCAGCACGTTTTGTCAAATTTAAGACTCTATAGCTATTATTAGACACTAAAAATCACTGATATCACTCTATTATCCTCATAAAAGTGTTATCTATGCAAAAAAGTCTAATAGCGAATAAGGCTAAAACATCATTTTCTTAGATATTACTTTTGTTTAGTACCATTTAATGTAGCCCATTGATTCCTGAATGAACAGCATCTTTAATGCACCCATGCGTTTGTATACGATGCGTATCTGCTCACTACAAGGTGGCCTTTTGTGGCTATTTTATTCTTTTATATTTTTCCAGTTCAATATAATTAAAATTAAAATTTGGGCGACAATATGAAAACTGCTACACTCAATGATAGTAATATTAACAATTGATAGCCCATTTTACATAACAAAAACATAAGACAGCCACTCTCATGCCAAACACTATGCAGGCGCTTCATACGCGACCACTTAATGAAAATCTCATCACAAAGTCACTCACTGCTGCTGACTATGTGGCTACTCTTGATGCCATGCTATCACGCACGTTAGAGCGTATCTCTCTCAAAAAAGAGCAAGGACTGCGTACGCCTGACGAGTTATGGATTGTCGATCACAATGACGTTTATACCCTTGGGCAAGCAGGTAAAGAAGAGCATATCCTGCAACGTACTAATACCCCTATCATCAAAACCGATCGCGGTGGTCAGGTGACATGGCACGGACATGGTCAACTGGTTATGTATTGGCTGTTTGATCTGGACAGTATCAGCTGGAGTGTGCGCAATATGGTCTCACACGCTGAGCAAGCGATTGAGGATGTGGTCAATAACTGTCTCAAGAGCACAGCATCAACTGACACCAACCGTATCAGCGCCCGTGCCCGCCGTGATGCCCCAGGTGTCTATATATATGCTGATATGACTACAGAAACGGACAGTGCTCATACTAGTGATGAGATAGAAGGTGATAATACCATTATGATTGGTAAGATTGCGTCGCTTGGCTTTAAAATCAAGCATGGCTTTAGCTACCATGGTATTGCCATTAATTTAGATTGTGATTTATCAGCATTTAATGCTATCAATCCTTGTGGTTATGCGGGCATGCAAATGTTGCGTTTGGCAGATTTTGTTAATATGAACCAAGCGACCAATACACAGCCGACTACTCTGCCGCTTACCGATGACAAAAAAACACTTACCTACGAGCAATTTACGCAACAGCTCATCGAAAATATCGCAAAACGTCATGCAAGACAGATACCATTGCGTGAATTAGCGCCAAAATAAGTATTTTTTGCATAATCCTTTTTTGCATAATATCGTGCGCGCTTAGACTTAAGCATTTTGAGAAAATTTGATTCAAACTTGTTATAATCGCACACGGTACAAATTGGGCGCAGTAACAAACCTTATACGCCGACTTTAACCCTTTACGATTCAAACATTCATAACAAAAGCAAATTGGAGTATTTTATGGCAGATTTTAATAAAATTTTGGACGCAGGCGACGTCGACGGCGGCATTATTAATGTCGTAATAGAAATCCCAGCTGGTAGTAGCCATAAAATTGAGTGGAATCGCGAGTTGGCCGTATTTGAGCTTGATCGTGTTGACCCACAGATTTTTGCCAAGCCTTGCAACTATGGTTTTATCCCACAAACTCTTGATGAAGATGGCGACGAGTTAGATGCGCTTATCATCACAGAACAGCCTTTACCGACTGGTATTTTCTTAAAAGCGAAAGTCATCGGTGTGATGAAGTTTGTTGATGATGGCGAAGTCGATGACAAAATCGTCGTCGTACCTGCTGACGACCGTGATACAGGCAACGCTTATAACAGTCTAGCGGACTTACCAAAGCAGCTGATCAATCAGCTAGAATTCCATTTCAGTCACTATAAAGACCTCAAAAAAGCAGGTACAACGGTGGTTGAATCTTGGGGTGACGTAGAAGAAGCCAAAGAAGTCATTAAAGAGTCTATCCAACGCTGGAAAGATCTATAAATTAAAATGAAATAAAATTGATAACAGTACCGCAGATATGATGATAACTGCGGTATTTTTTTGCTTGAATTTTGACTGCACAACAAGGTTATAATACCCCAATCTACTTATTATCATGCTCAAATAAGGACAGTCATGTTTGATTCTGATTCAGGCTCAAAACCTGCCAAAGTAAAATTACCGAAAACGGTTGTCATGATGGTCGAAAAAGGCAATCTGGTCATGGCGATTAAGACGTTAGCCGCTGACGAAAATATCAGTATGGATGCTGCAAAATCTCGCATCGATGCATACGAGCTTGCTCTCAAAAATCAGCAGCAGCAAAAATTAAACAGTATCGCTAATAAACAAGGCATTCCTAGTCAAGCCATGAACTTTGATAGAGAAACAGTCGAAGATGATACTGAGCGCTTGATTAAGAGTAAAGTAAAAAGCACACCAACGGAGCAAAGCTTCCAAAGCCTACAAGAAGGCGTTGACAGTCAGCTCAATGATTTAGGCTATAAAAAACCCCTACTGCCCTACTGGGCAAAGCGACTACTCATCATTGCTATAATTATGGCTGGGTTATTTTGGATAATGTGGCGTGTGTTTGGCTAGTCTTTTATAAGTTGTTCCATTATAGCAGTCTGTTTTCAGTGGTCTGTTAATAGGTTTTTGAAGCCTTTTTGGTGGTTCTCTTAGGGTATAATCTAATCAAACCTATTGAAATAGCTCATCTAGTTTTGCGACAGCATCATCATATTCTTTGCCTGGATCTAGAAATGCTGTTTTAAATGAATAGTAATCTGCCAAAAACTCCAATGAGCATCCGCCTAAAGATTTTGCTTTTTCCATAAGCTTCATTCTAGAATCAAAAGGTATATACCATGAGTCATCTTCTAATAAGCAATTAACTAACATATCGACATCGAAGCATTCTTCTACTGCTTTATCAAATTTACTGAAAACATCTCTCCATGCCCCCATATCTGCATCTACTTTTGCTTCAGACATTTTCCTAATTTGAGTACTAATGCTACAGATATTCACTTATACCTCTACTTAAGTTCCAGAAAATAAATATCCAAACATATCTAGAATATAGCTTAAAGCACCCTCAACATAAGCTACGATGGAGAGATTGCAAAAGCTAACTTAATAGTTTTCAATCAATGACCTCATAGGTATTAAGATTATATCTGAAACCTACTGTTCGATGCCTGTATAGCGCACCGATCAGGATTTAACATTAATAAGCTCTATTACAATTAGTGTATTTACGACTTATTAAATCAAATTCATACCAGAAATCCCACATGATTCTGTCATCTGCATTGAATACTATCCTAACTCCACGTTCAACCTCCCAACACCAGCTAAATATAAGCTTAAGCTTTTGATAATGCATTTCAACCTCGGGAAATGGGATAGTTAATACATAAGTACCTGCTTTATCATATACCTTTGCTACAAAGTCTGTATTTCTAGAGAATCTTTCTTTATTAAAAATCAAAAAGTAATCGAAATTATCCAAAAGCGTAACCTCACCATACTCGAAGTCGATTTCAAAATTATTCAGTAGTGCTAATTTTTCGCGATTATTTAACTCCATTTTCCTTCTCTGTTAGAGCTAGTTCATTAGAATAATATAGTAAAATTTCATAATTTTATGGATAGCTCAAGTGGAAATTAGGTTCGTTATAACAAATCATAGAGATAATTTTTTTCGAAAAGCTCACATGATGTACATTACTAAGTACACTATGTCTCCCTAAATAGTTTGATCAATTATCGTATATAGCCTACAGCCTAGTGTTCAAGTCCTCACTAGGGGACCGAACTGATTCAATCAGTTCAGCAGTTATGAAATCATTAAGTTAGTTGAGTGCGCTATACAGACAGCGAACTGTAAGCTATATTCTCAATAATTATGGCAGGTTCTGTAAAAAAATGGACATTGAAATGAAGGCTAACATACGAACGTATCTTTGGGGTCACGAATCCTTTACTAATACATTAAAGAATGATTTTGTTTGGGACGTTGATAAATATTGGGATCTGGAAATCTTTTTACTAGATATTATTAAAGACATTGAAAATAAGGAAACTGTAGACAAGACGGTGATGGCAGATGTTTATTATTTAGGAAGATCAATTGAAACAGCATTTTCTTCAACTCTAAACCCATATGATGGTTGGAGTGTAGAAAATATAGATATAGAAGAGTTAACAGAATATTACGATAGGTTTACTCATATTATGAGAATTTTCTGGGGAAAAATCCCTTTACGTGATAATGACTATTTACTGAAAGAAAACCCCTTGTTTAAAGGGCTTTAAATATATTTAACTGTAATGCTTTATTAAAAACCTTCACACTGTAAATATTTCAGTGAGTCAAAGCGCCGATGACATTAGCACACAGCTGAACATTCAAATCCTCACTAGATAGCAGCCATTATTCCCATAACGAGCCTTATGTTAAATAGAAATCCACCGCCTACCTATTTATTAATATTTTAAGGCACTAAAAAAGGATACCGAAGTATCCTTTTTGATTTTATGTTAGCGCTAATAGAATACTATTCTAGTGATGCTCACCCGGTAAGATTCTGGCAAAGGCACGTTGAGCAAGGTTTGGTTTTTTATCGGTGGTTTGAGCGGCGCGAGTACTTGGGAAAATACGATAACCCATCGATTGAATACCAACGTTAATCGCTGGTGCTAATGAATAAGTAGCCGACGCAAACTTGCCCATGTTACTAGCAATACTATTTGGCTTATGAACGATCGCTTTGGCGACCATCATTGCCGCCTCATCTGGCATAAGCGCTGGCATATAACGATAAAGCTTAGTTGGCTCAATCATCGGCGTGCGTACCAATGGCATAAAGATATTGGTTATCGTCACATTATCGCCTTTGACTTCGGCAGCTAGACAACGGCTAAAGGCATCCAAGGCCGATTTTGAGGCAACATACGCAGCAAAACGCGGACTGTTTGCCAATACACCAATGGATGAGATATTCACAATTTGACCCGTTTGACGTTCAATCATCGTCGGCAAAAACCCAAGAATGATTTTGACTGCGCCAAAGTAATTAATATCCATGGTACGCTCAAAATCATGGAAACGTTCAGTGGATTCGTGAACCGAGCGTCGAATCGAGCGACCGGCATTATTTACCAAGACATCAACGTGACCAAAGTCCGCCAAAATTTGCGTGCTAACTTTTTCAATGGCATCCATATTGGTCAAATCACAAGGATAATAACTTGCCTTACCACCAAGCTCTTCGATACTTTCTTTAACCGCTTTTAGCTTCTCTTCAGTACGTGCCAACAAAATGACATGAGCACCGCATTCACTAAGCAAAAAAGCAGTACGCTCACCAATACCGCTTGATGCCCCCGTTATAATAATATTTTTGTCTTGAACTGCTTTACCGATTGCTTTTTTTGAGGGGTTAGCCATGAAACATCCTTTTAAAAATTAGACTTCCGTTAATATTTACCTAAATCATAACAAAGAAATATAGGTTAAAGGAAATAAATAAGCAATAAAGCCAGTTTAACTGGATAGACATTCTTATTAGATGAAGTATGGATCACTTTGTGCTCGACAGATGCTCTTCATTGTTTATTCATGAGCATTTAAAAAATCCTCTACCACATGGAACTGTCCGGCGGTACTTTCCTCACCATACATGGCTTGCCTAAAAGCGTTAGAGTTCGGAATACCGGTGGTATACCAAGCAATGTGCTTGCGAGCAATACGGCAGCCTGAGTATTCACCATAAAAACCGTATAGCTCTTCTAAATGTGTCAGTACAATCTCTTTTATCTCGCTAACACTGGGTGATGCCAGCGTCTCACCTGTACGCAAAAAATGCTCGATATCGCGAAATATCCATGGTTGTCCTTGTGCAGCGCGTCCAATCATCACCGCATCGCAGCCGGTCAGCTCATAAACGCGCTGTGCTTTTTGCGCACTATCGATATCACCATTTGCAATGACTGGAATACTGATGCTTTCTTTGACTTCACGAATCAGCTCATAGCGCGCCTCTCCAGTATACATATCTTCACGCGTGCGTCCATGGATGGCAATAGCAGCTATACCCGCTTGCTCTGCTCGCTTTGCAACGCGCAAAATATTTTCACGTCCATTCTCGTAGCCCAAGCGAGTTTTTAATGTGACAGGCGCATCCACTGCATTGACGGCTGCATCTAATAGACGCGCTACCAAGTCCTCGTCTTGCAACAGTGCAGAACCTGCCAGCTTTCTACAGACCTTTTTGGCAGGGCAGCCCATATTAATATCAATAATTTGTGCACCATTATCAATCTGATAACGCGCTGCTTCTGCCAATTTATCAGGTTCCGCGCCTGCTATCTGGGCAGAAATAGGCGCAATCTCATTATCAAAATTGGCACGATAGAGCGATTTTTTGCGCGCATACAATGCCGTATCAGCGATAATCATTTCACTGACTGCATGACCTGCACCAAAAGATTTGCACAATCTGCGAAAAGGATTGTCTGTCACGCCAGCCATCGGTGCAACTATCAAACGGTTCTCAATCGTCAAGCCGCCAATCACAAGTGGCTGCAATAAAGGATGCTCTGAGGTAGGATTAGACGAAAGTAAAACTGGAGAATTAATAGACATAAAAAACGGCTTGATTAGCAATGAAAACAAGCCGTTATTCTAAGGATTCGTGCGCATATTGCAAGGGATTACGTAATCATTTGCTCAGCTCATAAAGTTTATCAACATTGAATGTCCTGTTTAATATACTTATTTATCAAACACACTGCCCTGCTCAAGCGTTATATCTTCATCATGCTCTTGCATACGCCACGGTAGAATATCTGGTGAGACATTGACAAAGTGTAGATATTTCTCAAACTGATCGATAATGTCATTAATAATCGACACTGATTCATAACCATATAAATCATAGGTCTGACCACCACGGCGCAAATACACTTCAGCACGGTAATGGTGCTCTTGCGACAATTTGTTTGCCATATCTTCCGTATAATAATCAGGAATATCATGCTCTGATAAGCGAACCTCGTACCAGAACTCCACATTATCGCCACTTCTCAATTCTAATACAGCGCGGTTATTGATCTCATCATAATTCACATCAGGTAACCAACCTGTATCGGCGAACTTCTCAGCCACTTCTTTCATAGAAGATAAAATCGTTCCTCTAATATAACTAAGCACTTTATCGCGTGTTGGCTGCTCAGTCATATAATCAATACGCTCGCGCCAAGCCTCTAGTTTCAGCAGATGCGGCGGCAAATGGTTATCGTTACCTAAACTCTGGTTACGATGACCTTCAATACGTAGCGCTCGCCACATGCCAAATATCGAAATCAATATAATAACGGCAAAGGGTAAAGCGCTGACAATAGCGGCAGTCTGCAATGCTGTCAGTCCACCAGCGACCAGTAAAGCCGCGGCAACTGCCCCTTCAGTCACTACCCAAAAGGTACGTTGCCACCATGGCGTATCACTACGTCCACCCGCTGCAAGAGAGTCAATCACCAACGACCCTGAATCTGATGAGGTCACAAAAAAGGTAATAATTAATAGTACTGTTAATGACGACACTATCTGAGTAAAAGGCAAGTTCTCTAATAATTTAAATAACGCAATTGCTTGGTTGTTCTGCACTTCAGTAATGAGTGCATCGTAGCCATCAACCATAATCATATGGAGCGCTGTATCACCAAAAACTGCGAACCAAAAGAATGTAAAGAAGGTTGGTACTAACATCACGCCTAATACAAACTCACGGATAGTACGACCCCGACTAATCTTGGCAATAAACAATCCGACAAAGGGTGCCCAAGCAATCGTCCATGCAAAGATAAAGAGTGTCCAACTGCCGATCCAATCACTCGATTGATAAGCTTGTAAACTAAAAGTACGCTCAACGATATTGCCTAAATAGCTGCCCGTGTTTTCCATAAAAGCGTTTAGAATAAAGATGGTGGGACCCACGATAAAAACAAACAGCATCAGTCCCGTTGCTAACATCATGTTCAAAATTGAGAGTCGCTTTACCCCTTTATCCATGCCAGCGAGAACAGATGCCAAAGCTGCTAGTGTCACCAGCGCAATGATAATCACCTGAACTGTAATACTAACAGGTATCGTATTTGGTAATAGATAATTTAACCCGGCATTGATCTGTGATACAGAAATCCCCAAACTGGTCGCAATACCGAACATCGTGCCCACAATGGCAAACACATCAACAGTATGTCCAATCGGACCATAAATTTTATCACCAATGAGTGGATATAGTGTTGAGCGCATTGACAAGGGCAAGCCATGACGAAAAGAGAAATATGCCAGCGACAAACCTACCACACCATAAATCGCCCAAATATGAAAACCCCAGTGAAAATAGGCAATTTGCATCGCTTCTTTGGCAGCCTCAATAGTCTGTGGCGTTGAGAGTGGCGGACTGGCAAAGTGTATGACTGGCTCTGCTACGCCGTAAAATAGTAAAGCGATGCCGTACCCTGCTGAAAATAGCATGGCAAACCATTCAAGAAAATTGTACTCAGCCTGAGCATGATCTGGTCCCAGTTTAATACTGCCATAAGACGAAAACGCCAAGACAATGATAAACATCAAAAATATGGCGACTGCTAACATATAGAACCAGCCGAAAGTCTCAGTGGTAAAATTCAGAACGGTGCTAAATAGTTCCCCAGCAGACTCAGGATTAATAGCAGTACCAATCACTAATAGCAGCATAATGGCTGCTGCCGGCACGAAGACGGGCAATAAGATAGTGGAACGGGAGGATTTGTTCTTCATAAGCAGATTCTTATATTAACGATCAAGTAGACTTAATGTTTACCACAAACCGATTACTAACCCCAGTATTGATGCCCATTTGTCACATTACTTGAACTATTGTTACAGCACTATTACCTAAAAACAAAAAAGGCAACTTGTTAGTTGCCCTTTTATTATTATCTAAAGAGTAAGTACTATCTGTTCTTTTAACTCAGAACAACGATAGACGTTTTTAAAATTACGCAGTAATAATCGCTGCCAGTTGTTCAGCTGTTTTTGCAAGCTCGGCATGATCTGCTTGTGTGACGGCATGGTGACCAAGCTCATGAATACTAGAAGGAATCAGATGCACATGATAATGAAACACCGTTTGCCCTGCTTCTGCACCATTTAGCTGCATTTGGATAATGCCTTCACGATCAAATACCTGACGCTGGGCTTCCATGACTTTTTTAGCCGTCATCAACACAGCTGCCGCGTATTCAGGTTCAAGATCGGCTAAGTCCACCGCTTTTTGCTTAGGAATGACTAAAACATGCCCCTTGGCTTGTGGCATGATATCCATAAAAGCAAGAGTCTTATCATCTTCATAAACTTTATGATAAGGGATATCGCCATCGAGCATTTTGGCAAAAATATTATCGTCTTTATAAGTAGTTTGCGGATTGGCTTGGCTCATTATCTTATTCCTTTAACCTGTATTATTATTGAATCAAAGTTAGTATTGATTGGATAGCGAGTATTAAACGAATACTTACACCATTAAATATAGTGGACGAAATCTCACTTAAGTACAAGTATCAGATAATCACTGATTGATCTTCATGAACTAACTTGCTGCTCTCGTTGATGATTAAATTATTGACGAGCCATGCGCGATAAATGTTATATTAATCTACTCTCTC
Organism: Psychrobacter sp. G; assembly: GCF_000418305.1. Taxonomy (NCBI): domain Bacteria; kingdom Pseudomonadati; phylum Pseudomonadota; class Gammaproteobacteria; order Moraxellales; family Moraxellaceae; genus Psychrobacter; species Psychrobacter sp. G. The sequence continues at coordinate 1,262,721 of NC_021661.1, read as the reverse complement.
GATGACCTTACCATGATGGATTTGACTGCCTTGCCAACTCAATTATCTAATAATACTGACGCTCATACGCAGTCTATCAATGACGCTACCATAAACGATGGTGAGCATGAGCAAACGCTTGGGGCAAATAACCCTCCAGCTACTGACCCAAATGCCATTATATTAGCGCAAGCATTGACTGATAAAGCCATCAGTTGGCGTATTCATAACTGTAAAATCAGTCAAAAGACCATCACTCAAGACTTACCGCTGCCATTTTTATATCATTATGACAGTTTGGACGATGTCGTTAAGCAGACCTATCCTTTAACCCCAAAGCTACTGGTACAATTTAATACGCCGATGACAGCGCAAGAAGCTGCCAAGCTAGTTGGTATTGACGAAGCACTCATATCCAATCCGTGGCATGTCAAGGTGATTGGCTCATTGGTGGTATTTAGTGAAGCATTACAACTCGCTGTCCGTTTGCATTGGACCAATACGGGTAAAGAGACGCAGCAGATTTATACTAAAGATAAAGATGATGCTATCATTGCAGCCTTTAAAGAATGGCAGTTTTTTGGTCGTATTGATATCCTGTATAAAAATAACAAACAAGCGCTGATTAGTATTGACGAACAGAGCATTGATACAGAAACTAATCAGCCGCTACCATTGACGATAGAAGCCAATATAGAGTATCAATACCTACCAGCGACTCACGCCTTAGTTGTCATTGCCAAGCTAGAAGCAGATAAAGATGAGCTCCCTTGGTTTGAAACCGCTATTTTGGAGCGCATTGCATAAATGATTGACCCTTAAGTCTTGTTTGTTATAGGTTAATTATTTTCAGTTACTCATATCTAATGGTATGGTAACGACTTAGTATTATTCACTAGTACTCTCCCGGTATAAAAAGCACACTATCAACATTGCAGCGGATGCTGCACATATTAATAAATCTCGCTCATTTGTAAGGAATACCACATGGATTACAATTCAAAAACCTCTACCGGCGGTCGTAATATGGCAGGTGCTCGTGCTCTATGGCGCGCAACTGGCATGACTGATGGCGACTTTGGCAAACCTATTATTGCCATTGCCAACTCTTTTACCCAGTTTGTACCCGGCCATGTGCATTTAAAAGATTTGGGACAAATGGTTGCACGCGAAATTGAAAAAGCGGGTGGCGTGGCAAAAGAATTTAATACCATTGCTGTTGATGATGGTATTGCCATGGGTCATAGCGGCATGTTGTATTCACTACCGAGTCGAGATTTGATTGCTGATTCTGTCGAGTATATGGTCAATGCCCACTGCGCCGATGCGCTAGTATGTATTTCTAACTGCGATAAAATCACTCCGGGTATGTTGATGGCAGCCATGCGCCTCAATATTCCCGTCGTCTTTATTTCAGGTGGCCCAATGGAAGCGGGTAAAATTATCGCCAGCACGGTCGCACACAGTCATAATAATGATGGTAGTAGCGACGTCCATAGCACTGACAGTAAAGGTAATGCCATTCGTAAGCTTGACCTCGTCGATGCGATGATGGACGCGGCCGATGATAGCATTAGTGATGAAGATGTCGCTGCTATTGAAGCCTCAGCGTGCCCGACTTGTGGGTCGTGCTCTGGCATGTTCACTGCCAACTCGATGAATTGCTTGACCGAAGCATTAGGATTGGCATTACCGGGTAATGGATCATTATTAGCAACCCATTCGCTACGTCGCGAGCTATTCCTAGAAGCTGGTCGTACCATCGTGTCACTAGCCAAACGTCGCTATGAGCAAGATGATGATTCAGTCCTACCGCGCTCTATCGCTACTAAAGCCGCGTTTGAAAATGCCATGACTTTAGACATCGCCATGGGCGGCTCTACCAATACTATTTTGCATTTGCTTGCTGCTGCACATGAAGCCGAAGTCGACTTCAAAATGCACGATATTGACCGTTTAAGTCGTGGCGTCCCTTGTTTGGCTAAAGTTGCCCCTGCTTCACAAAAGTATCATATGGAAGATGTGCATCGTGCTGGTGGTGTCTTTGCGCTATTGGCCGAGCTTGACCGTGCTGGTTTGCTGCATACCGATTTGCCAACTATCCATAGTGCCACGATGAAAGAAGCGATTGATAAATGGGATATTATGAATCCTGACAATCTTGAAGCACGTGCACGCTATATTGCAGCCCCTGGTGGCGTACGGACGACTGAGGCTTTCTCACAATCAAAAGAATGGTCAAATCTGGATGTGAACCGAGAGTCAGGCTGTATCCGAAGTGCCCAACATGCTTATTCAACTGATGGCGGTCTTGCCGTTCTATACGGAAACATTGCTGAGCGTGGCTGTGTGGTCAAAACTGCCGGCGTTGATGACAGCATCTTGGTTTTCACCGGACGTGCACGCATCTTTGAATCACAAGATGACGCAGTAGCAGCGGTGCTTGATGATCAAATCGTCGCAGGCGATGTGGTTATCATCCGTTTTGAGGGTCCAAAAGGCGGTCCTGGTATGCAAGAGATGCTCTACCCGACGACTTATCTAAAATCTAAAGGCCTAGGCAAAGAATGTGCGCTGCTTACAGATGGTCGCTTCTCTGGTGGGACATCAGGCTTGTCTATTGGTCATGCCAGCCCAGAAGCCGCTGAAGGCGGCGCCATTGGCCTAGTGCAAGAAGGCGATACTATCCATATTGATATCCCAAACCGTACCATCAATATGCAGGTCAGTGATGAAGAGTTAGCTGCTCGCCGCGAAGAAATGGAAAGTCGTGGACGTGATGCTTGGAAACCCGTTAGCCGTGAGCGTCATGTCTCTCCTGCTTTACGTGCCTATGCTGCAATGACCACCAGTGCCGATACGGGCGCTGTACGTGACGTCAGCCAAGTTGAACGTTAGACAATAATATTTAAGTACCCTTCTTGAACTGAATTTATTAAGCCTGCGCAATGCAGGCTTTTTTTTCACCAAAAAACAACGTATCTGTCTATTTAATCACTATCTGATAACGATTTTTTGCGATATTTAGATGTTTTTACCGTCATTATAAACGGCTACTAAGTGTGACTTTTTTAAACTTTAAATTAAATATAACAGCGTGCACCAACCTCATGATTGAAAATTACAATTTATTCTTATTGGTTTGCGGCATTGCCTTCGTATTCGGTGCGCTATTTCCGATTATCTTTAAACGCACGCCTATCTCCTTGCCCATGCTGCAATTAAGCTTTGGTTTGCTGATGGGCTATTTTTGGACAAGTTTGGCATTTTTGAACCCTATCGATAATGGACTGATTATCGAAAAACTGACTGAAATCGTAGTGTTGGTTTCTTTGGTCGGTGCGGGTATCAAGATTGATACTGAGCTGTCTTGGCGATTATGGCGTCCGACGATGCGCCTACTCCTGATTACCATGCCCATCGGTATCTTTGCGATGGCAGTATTAGGTTACTATGCCTTTGGTATGACAATAGGTGCTGCGATTTTACTCGGCGCTGTCCTTGCCCCAACGGATCCGGTATTGGCCTCTAGCATTCAAGTTGGACCGCCCAATACCGGAGGTGAAGATACACCACGCTTTACCTTAACCTCAGAGGCAGGGTTAAATGATGGGCTTGCCTTCCCTTTTGTATATCTTGCGATTAAGATCGCAGAAGCCTATAGCGAAGGAGAGCGTTTTACGGGCGATATGCTGTGGTCTTGGTTTACCCATGATGTATTGTGGAAGATTGGCGCAGGGTTACTGGTCGGCATCTTCGTTGGCAAAGTCATGGCAAAGTTGGTGTTCTCAAAGTATAGCCGTGAGACGACTATGTCTCAAGGTTATGTGGTCATTGCCTTAACTTTGGTGGCATATGGATTGGCAGAATACGTCCATAGTTATGGCTTTATTGCCGTGTTCGTCGCGGCATTTGCGTTCCGTCGTTCAGAATCTGAACACACTTACCACCATAAATTGCATGATTTTGCTGAGCAATCAGAAGGTTTACTCATGTCACTGGTGCTTGTCATCTTTGGCATGTTCCTTGGACAAGGTCTACAAGCTGGCGTTGAGCTAACATGGCGCGTCTATATCGTCAGCTTTACTTTTTTATTATTGATTCGTCCGCTTGGCGGCTTTATTGCCTTATCAGGGCTGAATCTACCGCGCACTGAAAAATATGCCATATCAGCCCTAGGTATCCGCGGCATCGGTACCCTGTACTACTTATCTTATGCACTCAACCAAGGGTTTTTTAATGATGAAGATGCCCTTAAACTTTGGATAGTGTGCTCAATTGTGATTTTGGCGTCTATTTTTATACATGGTTTAACAGCAAAACAGCTGCTTAAAATGACACCAAACAAAGCGCAATAATAAGATAAACAGTATTTCTTTAACTAAAAAATGCTATTTATAAATCACTAACGCTGATTAAATTTCAGTATTAATTAGATCCAAGACTGCTTCCGTCAGCGCAAACTGGCGGATATCGTTGAGCATGGTCACATCAAAATTATGGACAAAGGCAAACGATAGCTGCCGCTCAGGGTCGCACCACGCAACTGAACCGTTATAGCCCATGTGTCCAAAACTTTGTGGCGCATGAAATTTTGTATTGTGAGTGTTTACCTCAAAATTATCGCTATTACAAATACTAAAGCGGCGATGATAACCCAAGCGCCAATCCATATGGGCTGGCATAACGGCATCCATACCAGTGACTTGCGGCGTTGATAGCTGCTTAAAGGTTGCCTCATCAATGAGTGCTTTCCCTTGCCATATACCACCATTAGCCAACATCGCATAAATCGTCGCCAGTGCATGTGCTGATGCGACGCCATTGGCAGCAGGGATAGTAGCTTGTAAAGTCTGCGGATGATAATAGTCAATCGGTTCTTTGCTCGCAAGTAACAGGGCTGCTTTATAGTTTTTAAGATTCAGCTGACTGTTATCAAAGTATAGACGGTTGATTTGTGCCGTATCCAATGTTGGCAGTACTTTCTCTATCTGCTCTTTATTATCAGCTGTTACTGATTGGATTGCATACTGATTGGCTGCTTGTTGTTGTTGCCAGCAGGCATAGCTCGGTAAATCGCTATAAGCTTGCAAGGTATCTACTGAATCTGGTTTTAAAACTGGTTTATGACGGCGGGAACGTGGCTGCGGTTGTGAGCTTTCTTGTGCATTTTCTGACACTTCTTCTACTGACTCAAAGTTTTTAACCAATCGCGCAACCTTGTCGACCTGATTTTCTGGTACACCAAAGTAGCAGCTGTTGGCAATGCCTAATGGCTCTGTTAGATAATGGCGTAATGCTTGAGCCAGTGGCATCGCAGTAACGGCTTCTATCACGCCGCCCAGCACCCAACCATATACCAAGGCGCTGTAAGCACTATCGTATAATTCCGCCTGCTCAGGGGCAGTCACAGGCATTGCTGCAATTTTCTCTAGCATCATACTCCAATCAAGGACGATTTCATTATCGAGGTCAATACTTTGAATCGAAAAAAGATTGGCTTGATGCGACATCACACTGCGTAAAGTGATTTTCTCTTTATTTTGCACGCCAAATGCTGACCAGTAATGGGCAATCGGTAGATCATAATCCAGTTTTTTCTGTGATACCAATACATGAACCAGTGTCGCCAAGATGCCTTTGCCAGTCGAAAAGTTCAATGATAAAGTATCTGTATTCCATGATAAATCAGCACGTGCCAGTCCCACACTTGCCTGTGCGATACATTTGCCAGCTTGATAAACCACTAATGCACCGCCTGCCGGCGCATCATCAAGCTGCAAATCTGTTAGCAACTGTTGCAGCCGACGTTGGATATGATTGTCAGTATATGTACCGACGTTAGCGTTTTGATGGGTAGTTGTAGAGATGCTTTCATTATTATTTTTCATAAGTGCCCTGTTCTATTTTATATTTATGAAGTTATTCAGTTTAAAGCCTGTCATACATCTTATCAGGATAAAAAATCTCTATCCTCCAAAATATTTTTATAATGTATCACACAATAAAAAAGGCAACCCTAAGGTCGCCTTTTTTATTGTTAGGGATATTTATGATTTAACGCGGTACTAGCAATCGATTATGAACCTCTTCTGCAAGTTTAGTCAAACCATGACTACGCCCACGCTCCATAGCCGTATCCATTTTACGTCCACGTAACCAACCAGCTCGTAAGGCTATGGCAGCGCCAACACGATTGCCAGAGCCACAATGCATGGCAATTTTTTTGCCATGATGCTGACGTAGTATGTTATCAAACGCCAGTATTTTAAGCTGTTTCAAGTCAGCAGTGCCATTGATAGGTAAATGCTCGTATTGCATGCCTGCCTGCTCTACAGCTGTACTTTCATCGAATTTCAGCTCTTCATCAGGCTGCAAGTTAATAACCAACTCAACTCCAGCTGCTGCCAATGCGGCCACCTTTTCATCATCAAGCGCACCGCATACGATGGTATTTTCATCAGGACGAAAATATGGATCGAATATGGTGGCAAGATGGATGCCATTATCGTTGCTACTAGTGTCGGCACTGCTAGCATCAGCAACTGTTGCTTTGTCTACCGCAGCTGAATGAGCAGAGCATTCGATGCTTTTTGAATTTTCATGTAAAGTCATAAGGATAAATGTATTCAATAGTAATGATTTTTGATATAAAAATTATATTTTACTTCGCTTCATCCTGCAAGGTAATCACACCAGCAAGATGCGGCTTGTCATTTTTTGCACTAAACAAACCAAACTGGCAAGTATCTTCTGCGCCTTCTAACTGAGCAAGTGGATCAGCGATAAGCTCTACTTCAGATGGTAAGAAAATAGGCAGCTTAAATGACACCTTAACTGTACAAGCATCAGGCAGCTCGCCCATCATCGCCAAACACTTAGCTTTTGACCACATACCATGAGCAATGGCTTTTGGAAAACCAAAGGCACGCGCTGATAATGGATGCAAATGTATCAGGTTAAAATCACCCGAGACAAACGCATAACGGCGACCGATATCTTCTGGCACTTCAAAAATACTGTGAACACCCTCTTCATTGATTGATGGCTTAACGGCTACTGGACGCGGCGTACTCTTTTTGTCCTTACTGCTGGCAGGTTTTTTGCTGCGTGATAGATAAGTCGACGTGCCTTCCCAAATGATTTCGTCTGCTGCTTTTACCGTGGTGACAAAATCAAACTGCTGACCTTGGGCATGGTCACGCAAATTATCAAACATCACTGACATAGCAACCGTTTCACTCTGCTTAATGGCACGATACTGGGTCACGCTGTTATCGACGTGAACCAGTCCTAGCATAGCAAATGGAAATGGCTCTTTGACCATCATATTCATCTGTAACGCCTGTGAAAGCACCGAAAAATACGTAACTGGCACATTGCCATCGTCTGCAAAGCCGCAAATTTTACGATAATCATTTAGATTGCTTTGATCGATATGCAAATCATCTACAAAATACGTCGCTTGCGGCAACTCATCGCGGCTGACTTTACCATTATTACCGATAGGCAATAGGCTTTTGACAATATTTGCATAGGTAGTATGCGCTTTGGGCAACGCATCATAATGTTTGTCTGACATAATACATCCTAAGTTGGGATTAAGTAGTTTTTTGATGGCATTTAATATGCTATGAATTCGATGACTAAAATATAAGATGAAATCCTAAAATAGGCGCAACGGTGTTTGGCTTATTGTCACTTTGTTTTTATCATAAAAAAGCCACCCTTGGGCAGCTTTATTACAAGTTATGAGCAGTTTTTTCGTAAGCATATGTGAAGTAACTTCAATACCTTGTTTAATAAAGATAATTAACGACCAACTTCATGGCTCACATAGCCTTCGTTATCATCTGCATTTTCATCTGATATAAGAACAATTATGCACCTAATAAGCTTTGACCGCAAACGCGGACAACGTTGCCATTTAGACCACCAGAAGCAGGTGAGGCAAACCATGCGATGGTTTCTGCAACATCGACTGGTAAACCGCCTTGGCTCATCGAGTTCATACGACGACCTGCTTCACGGATAGCAAATGGAATCGCTTCAGTCATTTGCGTTTCGATAAATCCTGGCGCAACTGCATTGATGGTCATGCCTTTTGCATTGTCTTCTAGCTGCTTGGCGGTTGCATTGACTAAACCAATGACACCAGCTTTTGAGGTCGCATAGTTGGTTTGACCCAAGTTGCCAGCGATACCTGAGATTGAAGACACACAAACGATACGTGCAGCATCTTTTAGTACATCGTTATCTAGTAAATAGCGGTTGAGCTTAGCGATACTGCCCAAATTGATATTAAGCACCATATCCCACTGTTTATCATCCATATTTGCTAGTGTTTTATCGCGGGTGATACCAGCATTATGAATCACTGAATCCAAACCACCACGTTTTTGTGCAGCTTCTGCGATTTCTTTACCAGCATCAGCACTGGTAATATCCACTGTCAAAGCCGAACCACTAATTTCACTTGCCACTTTCTGTAAGTCAGCTTGCTGCTGTGGTACGTCTAAACAAATCACATGCGCGCCTTCACGAGCCAATACACGGGCAATTGCTTCACCAATACCGCGACTTGCGCCAGTGACAAGCATGGTTTTGCCACCTAGTGGTTGATTCCAATCGACATCGATATTGGAACCATTACTGACACGTACGACTTGTCCTGACACATAAGCTGAACGCGCTGACGTAAAAAAACGTAGCGTTGAGTCTAAATTCTGCTCTGCGCCTGCTTCAACATAGATAAGCTGTGCAGTAATACCACGTTTGAACTCTTTACCAACTGATTTTACAAAACCTTCAAGGGCACGCTGCGCCAATGCGGCTTCGATATCAGTCAACGCTTCTGGTGGACGACCAATGACGATCACTCGACCTGATTTTTCGACACGGCGCGCAACGCTATGAAAGAACTCGTACACTTGTTTGAGCTCTTCAGCATTACTAATATTGCTGGCATCAAACAATAAGACTTTAAACTTATCATCACTGCCAGTATTGGCTTTGGCTTTGACGCCTGCATCCGACAGGGTATCTTTTACGTCATCACCACTATTTACAAAGATTTCCGTATGCAGCTCTGACAAAATACGAGCCACTGATGCACTAACTGCGTTATCGCCACCATTAGCACGACCAACCAGCACGCTGCCACGTACCAAAGGTTGACCACTATCAAAACGGTCAAGATCTACTGGCATCGGTAAGCCTAAATTCTTTGCGACCTTTTTACCAATAGACGATTGAACAAAATCACCATAACGGTCTGACATAATATAATCCTTTAATTGATGAATAAAATAATAGTAAACAAGAATAAAATGTATCTATGATGAAATGCGCGCTATTAAAGTGCATTGATTATAAAAAACACCTGTATAAAGCGGCATTAATATCATCATTTATAAATAATAAGTACTTATTAAATAGGTTAGAAACGGTCTTAACTATACACATTCATACCGAATAAGTCCAAAAACCACTAATGTCCATAGCAATATGTAGACAAGCCAGTATACAAGATGGTCTATTTTTCTGCCGTTAAAGGATTTTAGTTTGTGCTAAACTAAGACCTATAAGTTATAGCAAATCCATTTATCGATAACAATATATTATCAAACCTACGATTATGCAATGCTTTTAATTAGTACTAGCCAGTTTATAAACCTTATATTTATCCTTGTAAACACTGCAATATCCACGGTTAAGCGTCACATCGTTTGCTAAAGATATACAGTAAGGTTATAAAAAGCGTCTTATGCTGTATGACAATAATGTGTAATATATATCGCAATAAATGGTAATACGTATCTAAAGTATTTTAGGTGTTTTTAGAATAAAGACTTCTATTATTTAAATATTTTTTTGATAACTTCCCTTTTCTATTTCTACCCATATTTTTTAAGGATAATATTATGAGTAACAAAAGCAATCACCCAGATAGTCCTGTTGTTGAGACCACCGTAGTAAAAGCCAGTGATGCTAAGAGCACCGATACTGCTGTAAAATCAGACATCACTGATGCTAAAAAAACAGATGCCAAAGCAGCAGAACCAAAAGCTGATAGCGCTAAAAAAGAAACCGTAGCAAAAGATAGTAAAACCACTGCTACGAAAGATGATAACGCAGCTAAAGAAAGTACGGCAAAAAGTAACAGTGATAAAAAAGAAGCATCTAAAAAGGCTGACGCGACTCCTGCTAAGAAAACAAATACTGTGGCTAAAAAAGCAAGTACGACTAAGCTTAGCTCAGGTCAGAACCGTGTGGCTATCCTAGGTGGCAACCGTATCCCATTTGCTCGCTCAAACGGCTCATATGCTGATGTTAGCAACACGGATATGCTCACTGCTGCGTTAGATGGTTTGGTCGAGCGTTTTAACTTACAAGATGAAAAAATCGGTGAAGTCGTTGCTGGTGCAGTTATGAAACTGAGCCGCGATATCAACTTGACTCGTGAAGCGACATTAAATACTGCACTTAACCCACATACCCCAACGTATGATATCTCTCAAGCTTGTGGTACTGGCTTGCAAGCGACGTTTGCTTCTGCCAATAAAATCGCGCTTGGTATCATCGATTCAGCTATTACTGGCGGTGTTGATACTACTTCTGATGCGCCTATCGCAGTCGGTGATGGCTTACGTAAAGTATTGATTAAATTGGGTGCAGCTAAAGACAATAAACAACGCCTAAAAGCATTGATGGGTCTAAACCCGAAAGATTTACTTGATACGCCGCAAAATGGTGAGCCACGTACTGGTTTATCTATGGGCGACCATCAAGCGATCACTACGCTTGAATGGAACATCAGCCGTGAAGCGCAAGATGAGCTTGCCTTCAATAGTCATCAAAACCTAGCACGCGCTTATGACGAAGGTTTCTTTGATGATTTAATTACCCCATATAAAGGTCTGACCCGCGATAACAACTTGCGTCCAGATACCACTTTAGAGAAGCTAGCTAAGCTCAAGCCTGTTTTTGGTAAGAAGAATGCTAAGCCAACCATGACTGCAGCTAACTCTACCCCATTGACTGATGGTGCATCTTGTATCCTATTGGGTACTGATGAGTGGGCGGCAGCACATGGTCTAAAACCATTGGCTTATATCGTCCATCAAGAAACAGCGGCTGTTGATTTCATCGGTAAATCTGGTGATACAGAAGGCTTGCTCATGGCACCGGCCTATGCCGTACCGCGTATGCTTGAGCGTGCTGGTTTGACGCTACAAGATTTCGATTTTTATGAAATCCATGAAGCTTTTGCTTCACAAGTATTATCAACGCTTGCTGCATGGGAAGACGAGAAGTTCTGTGAAGAGCGTCTAGGTCTTGACGCGCCACTAGGCTCTATCGATCGTAGTAAGCTAAACGTCAACGGCTCATCACTTGCTGCAGGTCATCCATTTGCTGCAACCGGTGGTCGTATCCTAGCCACTGCTGCCAAACTATTAGATCAAAAAGGCTCAGGTCGTGCGCTTATCTCTATTTGCGCCGCTGGCGGTCAAGGTGTGACCTGTATCTTAGAAAAATAGTGATATGTAAATACAACGTGTAAGACTGATGCAGTTTTAAAAATACCCTCTAATCAATAGATTAGAGGGTATTTTTTTATCTAAATAAATATTGGCTACTTTATTAACACAATAATGAAGCTTACTCTACTCATAGAATTGAGCGTGCTATGCTAAAGTAAAGATGGGTATAAAACAGAATAAAGATATTTGTAAAAACGACACTTATATCGACGTACTTTTGGATTTAATGGACTATAAGATAGTAACGGCATAATAAAAATATTTATCAGGAGCGCATCATGGGTAAAAAACCCTTAATAATTGACCCGACATCTTTAACCGAGCAAGAACGCAGTAAATTAACCACACCTGAGCAAGTGACATTCATAGAGCGTATGGATAAAGATCTTTTGAACGATGAGCTAAAACGCAAGATGCACCAAGACTTAATTGACAGTTATGATGAAGAGCTTGAGAATGAAATAGACGATTATGTACGCGATTTCCGGTTTGATGGTCGCGAGATGAGTGAGCAAGAGCGGTTAGATCGGCGTACCTACTTTCAAGAGCTGGTACGTTTACAACGTGAGCTGATTAAACTGCAAGATTGGGTCGTTGATCGCGGTGAGCGCATTGTGGTGATATTCGAAGGACGTGATTCTGCGGGTAAAGGTGGGGCGATTAAACGTATCACCCAACGATTAAACCCCCGTGTTTGTCGAGTGGCTGCGCTACCTGCACCTACTGAACGTGAACAATCACAGTGGTATTTTCAGCGTTATGTGGCGCATTTACCTGCTGCAGGCGAGATTGTCTTATTCGATCGTAGCTGGTATAACCGCGTGGGCGTCGAGCGTGTTATGGGGTTTTGTACGGATGCGCAGTACGAAGAGTTTTTTCAATCAGTACCAGAGTTTGAGCGTATGCTGGTACGTTCGGGCATACGTTTGGTAAAATATTGGTTTTCAATTACTGATGATGAACAGCATTCTCGATTTATGAGCCGGATTCATGACCCACTGAAACAGTGGAAGCTGTCAGCGATGGATTTGCAATCACGGCGACGCTGGGAAGATTATACAAAAGCAAAAGAGACGATGTTTGAGCGTACGCACATTCCTGAAGCGCCTTGGTGGGTGGTTGAGGGCAATAATAAAAAACGTGCAAGGCTCAATTGTATTGCCCATTTACTTGAGCAAATTCCTTATAAAGAAGTGCCACGCGATGAGGTGGAGCTACCTGATCGTAAGCGCGATGATGAATATTATCGCGAGCCTATTCCTGATGATATGTATGTGCCGCCGCGCTATTAATTATTAGCATTCACACTGTCTAAAAAATATTGCTCATAAAAAAGCCTTATAAAGAGTTATAAGGCTTTTTTTATACAGTCATTATAATTGCTGATAAATATTAAAACTACATAGTATAAGTAGCCTGCAAACTGTCGATCTTACCTGCCAATAGACGCTCAACTTCTTTCTTTATTCTTAATCCCGTAATGTCCGTGCCCATTTGGACTGCAAAACCTACTGGACGACCACTTTGAGCTTTAGAATTAATCCAAACTACCTTGCCATTCATAGGCAAACGCTCGCTAGAATTGGGCAAAGTAACAGCAATAAAAACCTCGTCACCCAGTTTTTGCGCTCGATCAGACGGCACGAACAATGCCCCATTGGTAACAAAGGACAGATAGCTTGCATATAGCATATCTATGTTTTCAATATGACAGGTTAAAATCCCACCACGTCCTGGCATTGCCATAGTCAGCTTCCTTTATCCATGAGGTTTACAGTATTTTTTCACACAGGGTTATCTTGTATAGTATTAGAGTATAAATACTGATAATAAGTTTAATGGCATGCACTGATATGCGAGAGCATCTTTAGGCTTTGTTGTCTATTACAAGCAAGCCAAATCTTGCATCAGCTTATCATAGGCGAATTTTTCTTGCACGTTTTGTTGCAGCGCAATTTTTGTCTGTTGTAAGCTATGCGCAAACACCTCTAACCTACTATCAATAGGTTGACAATCATTTAAATTGATTAAAAAATTAATGTCTTTTTGCTGCGCTTCAAAGCCCAAACCAACACGGCGGATATCGATTATCATGAGTTCAGACAGCTGGATAAATTCGACAATACCAAGCTGGGTTTGCCAATAGTCACTTGCCGCCACGCTACTGCGCTTACCGCTACGTAATGCCTGCCATGTTGTCAGCCATAGTGCGCGCTTGCTATACCATGGCGCTTGAGCCAGTGCCACAGCTGCTAAAGGCGCACCATTTGCTAACTGGATAAGCTGCTCAATGGCATCTGTACCAACCGCTTCACGATGAATATTGCTGCCCAATGCTTTAGTCACATAATCCACTGCGACAGCAGGGTCAATCGTCTGTAATGCCAATTGCTGAACACGGCTTTTAATCGTTGGGAGCAACTGTGCAGGGGCATCACTAATCAGAAATAAATGGACTTGGGCTTGGGGTTCTTCCAAGGTTTTAAGTAGCGCATTGGCGGCGGCAATGGTCATTTTCTCAGCATGATCTAATACGCAAATACGCATTCCCTGCCCGCCTTGATAAATAAAAGGCTGCAAGGCACGAATATCATCCACCTTTATTTTTAATGACGCGTTACTCGCTGTCTTAGCAGATTTTTTATCTTTTGTACTATTAGCTAACGCTTCTTTTTGAGCGCTGCTATCAGCATTGACTGGCAGGCTGACTAGCGGTAGCACTTGTAAGCTTGGATGCGTACCTGATCTAAGCCATTGACAGCTCTCACAATGACCGCAAGCGCCGAGTGGATGCTCATCACGCGCGCGGCATAATAACCATGCCACCAATCGCCATACAAAAGCGCGCTTGCCCATGCCTTGCATACCAGCTGCTAACAGCGCATGAGGTAGAGATTGCTGCGGCGCTAGTACCCGCATTGTCAGCTGCGACCAAAGTTCGTGTTGCCATGGCAATAGTGGCGCAAAATACATATCATCTGTCATATTTGTCAGCTCACTCATGGCACTCACTTAATATCTTTCAATTAAAAATCTGTGTTAGAGCATAATTTCTAAGAGTAATTTGGAATAAAAATAATGCTATAAAATTTAATTAAAGCTATTTTAATAGAAACTGTATTTTTATTGCTTAGGCTATTCTACATTAATAATCTTGGAAATCTGTCAAACTCATGGCATTTAAACGATCCAAATCTTCTTGCGTATCGACACCTGCAGGTAATGAGCAGGCAGCTTTAGCAATGGCGATATGTCCACCATTTTCCAACACACGTAATTGCTCTAAGCTTTCTAGTATTTCAAGCGGCGTTTGTGACCAGTGAACAAATTGCTGTAGCAAACTGACACGATAAGCATATAAGCCTAGATGACGATAGGCATTTTTTGGCGGCTGTTTATTATTCTCACTGGTTAATACAACATCACGATTACAAGGAATCGGCGCGCGACTAAAATAAAGCGCTCGTTGTTGGTCATTGGACTTCTGACTGACCACTTTAACGACGGATGGGCGCATAAAGGTATCATAGTCCTCGATTGGCTCACATAAAGTTGCCATGACGCTCTCTACATCTTGTACCAATAATGTTTTAACTTGCTCTAGTAACAATGGTGGCACTAGTGGTTCGTCACCTTGCATATTAACCACTATATCATGGGCAGCCCAGCCTTTGATGGCAGCCACTTCAGCCAAACGGTCCGTACCTGAAGCATGTTCACTGCTTGTCATCACTACATCAAAACCTGCATCTAGACAAACTTTTGCAATCGACTCATCATCGGTTGCAATACACATATCATCGGCAAAATCCGCCAATCGTGCCTTTTCAGCTACCCAAATTATCATGGGCTTGCCATGAATGGTTAATAATGGCTTGTTAGGTAGACGTGTACTTTTTAGACGCGCAGGAATGACGATATGAGTTTTGACGGGCATAAGGGCTGATGACATAATATGTTCCTATAAAACCTTTTAAATCTTTATATGATAAACGCTATATTATTGCTTTCTCATGCTTATATCGATGTCCAAGGTTTGCAATTGCTGTTGTAAACTCTCGTAACAACTCTCTGACAATACTGCGGTCACTGGCAATACCCATAATCTGCTGACCAGCTCTTTATACTCGTCACTCAGCGCTTGATTAATAATGGCTTGCATTATCAAAGCTCTTATTTTCACAGCATCTTTACTGGTTACGATAATAGGATGGTCAGTATACTGCAACAGTTCATCCAGACTAAAATCATAATGGTCAGGATAAGAATGCGGAATAACTTCAAAACCAAGCGCATATAAAGTATCAAAAAAACGCTGAGGATACCCAATACCGCTCACCGCATGTACCTGACTGCCTTTCTCAGATGCCATGGCTACTACGGCTAAATTATCTATCTGATTATTAGATGACCACAACAGTTCTAAATCATCTGGTTGTAAATGCATCGTTAAATGCTCAGTTAAGGGCTTGTTATAGTCAGATTTATTATGTATTGATGATGCATCTGCCTTTTGATGATAAATGACATTAGCACCCTTTAATCGTGAAATGGGTTCGCGTAAAAATCCTGTCGGTAGCAACTGTTTATTCCCAAACCCTCGCGCCGCATCTACGACAACCCATTCGATATCACGTTGCAGCGCATAATGCTGCAAACCATCATCAGCTATAATCAGCTGTAGATCTGGATAAGCCTCTAGCAAAAGAGCAATCGCTTGCTGACGGTTAGGAGATACGGCCATGGCTGTCCCTGTCGTATTAACGATGAGACATGGCTCATCACCAACAATATTGGGCACGCTCTCTGTAGTAACCAATACTGGCATCTGGCTGCTATCACCGCCATAACCGCGACTGATAACCCCTACTTTAATGCCTTGCTGCTGCAAATGTCGAACCAAAGCAATAATTAATGGTGTCTTTCCGCTACCACCCACCGTGATATTACCGATAACCATGACTGGAATAGGCGCACGGTAACTGGGAAAAACACCTACTTTATAAGCTTGGCGGCGTAGTACCATCAACAGTGCATACAGCCAACTCACTGGCAACAGTAGCCAAAGCCAAGCTGCTTTGCGTTGCCATGCACACGTTATTATCGTTTCAATATTCATAATTATTCAAAATCACGCGCATACATCTGCGCATAATGACCATGTAATTGCATCAGCTCAGTATGGGTGCCAAGCTCAACAATCTGACCACCATCTAGTACAGCAATACGGTCGGCGGACTCAATTGTAGTCAATCGATGCGCAATAACCAATGTCGTGCGATTCTTCATAATATTATCGAGCGCTTTTTGTATATAATATTCTGACTCATTATCTAAAGCACTAGTAGCTTCATCCAATATCAGAATTGGCGCATCTTTTAGCAGAGCACGTGCAATCGATAAACGCTGACGCTGACCGCCAGAAAGTTGTAAACCTTCAGCACCGATTTCACTTTGATAGCCATTTGGCATTTGCATAATAAAATCATGAGCAAAGGCATCTTTTGCTGCTTGCTCAACTTCAGCTGGAGTTTTATGAGCCAAACTGCCATAAGCAATATTATTAAACACAGTGGTATTAAACAGTACCACTTGCTGATTGACCATCGCAATCTGGGCACGTAAGCTTTCAAGCTTAATGTCTTCAATGGGCATACCGTCTAGCGTAATCTGCCCTGAAGAAGTGGTTAATGTACGTGTGAGCAAATTGACTAAAGATGATTTACCCGCGCCACTACGTCCAACGAGCGCTACTGTCTCGCCTGCACGTATATCCAAATTAAAGTCGTGTAGTGCCACGGTTGAATCTGGATAAACCAAGCTGACATTATCCAGTTTAATCTCACCTGCCAAGGCAGGACTAAGCCCACCAGTATCTGCTTCTTCCGGCTCATCTAATAAAGCAAATATCGATTCACCAGCCGCCAGCCCTCTCTGTAACTGTTGATTGACATCCGTCAATGAGCGTACTGGCTTACTTAAGAGACCTGCTGCTGCGATATAAGAGATAAACTGACCTGCTGAGATATCGTCTATCACCGCAGGGCGTAGCGCTAGCCAAACCACGACTGCCATTGCCATTGCCATCAATAACTGTACTGCTGGGGTATTGATACTATTGGTCACAACAACCTTCATGCCTTGGCGTAGGTTTTTCTTAGATGTCACATCGAAGCGCTTGGACTCATATGCTTGTCCACCATAATTTTTGACCACTTGATAACCATTGATGACTTCATTGGTGATATGACTGACATCACCCATCGTTTCTTGAATACCTTTGGAAAGCTTCAAATAACGCTTTGACGCTACACGGATAAGCCATAAAATCGGTGGCAGCACAACGAATAAAATCAGTGTCAAACGCCAGTTGCTATAAAGCAAAAAGCCCATCAAGGCCATCACGGTCAGACCGTCACGTAATAACGTTTTCATTGAGTCGGTACTGGCAGCGGTCACCTGCTCAACATCAAAAATAAGCTTAGACGAAATCGTCCCTGCCGGATTGGCCAAATAGAATGAGCTTGGCAAAAGCAGTAACTTATTAAACACCTCTACGCGCAGCTCATAGACCAAATTTCGTGACACCAACGCCGTATAGTAATTACCCAAAAAGCTACCCACACCACGCACAAAGAACAACATCACAATAATAAACGGAAATAAATCCTGCTTACTTTGATCGTTCTGATTGATAGCATCGGTGATATATTGCAGGAGTTTGGCAATCCAAATCTCGGTGGCGGCATTAATAGCAAAACCGATAATGGTAAGTAATATTGCCCACCAGTATGGTTTTAAATAAGCCAGTAAACGCATGAGCGTCTTGCGTTTAGGCGGATTTAACGTCGCCACTGTTGGTGCTACTGGTGTTTTAGCAGAAGTTTTTGTAGAGTCAGGTTGGTAAGCTTGGCTCATAAAAGCCTCAATATAGGTATAAGAACGAGAGTGAATGGCATTGATAAAGCAGTAACTTACAATGATGTATATAGCCATAAAAAAGAGTGATGGTGCTTAATACTGAGAACACGCTATAAGCCAAGCTTATTCAGATTTATTGCGGTAACGCTTGACCAAGTGGTACAACGGTACTAATGTTTATATTTAAAAAGCCCAATTTGCCAGCGATATCCATCACTCGCACTACTGATTGATGTGTGGCATTGGCATCAGCGGCAATCACAAATAGCATATCACGATTACTGCCTGCCTCTTGCTGCAACATACTGGTGAGTTCAGCTTCATTGCTGCTGGCAAGGGTAATACCATTGACCAAATAGCTGCCATCTTCTTGCACGGCTACCTCAATACTGTTTTTATCGTCGGTCAGTGCCACACCTTCCGCTTCAGGCAAAATAATATTTAAGCGGCTAAAGTGATTGAACGAGGTTGCTAGTAGCAAAAACACGATTAAAAATAATAAACAATCAATCATCGGGGTCAGATTAATTTCAAGCGGCTCAACGGTTGGTTTTCTAAAGCGCATGTCACTCTCTTCAATAGTCGTGATATTCGATACTAATCTGACCAATATAGCGTTTTCACAATGCCATTATGGCGCTGCTAAAAATACAACTATAGAGTAGCCGTTGCCGTTTTATCTAAACCAAATCCGTCAATTGAGTGCTGATCTCTTATGCTAGCATCTACTGCAGCATGAGTAACTTGCTTAGATGTATTAGGAATATGGGTATTTTCTAACAATTGATAATCGTATAACTCTTGAACCATCAATCCTGCTTGGGTTTCAAATTGCGCATTGATATCGATGATACGACGCTGAAAATAGCGATAGGCTACCAACGCTGGGATGGCAACTATCATGCCAGCCGCAGTCGTAATCAGAGCTTGCGACACCCCTGCAGCAAGCATTGTTGGGTCTTGCATTGCACCATCAGTAATCGCTAAGAACGATGAGATAATACCCAGTACTGTACCCAACAGGCCAAGTAAAGGGGCAATCGCTCCAATAGTACCAAGCATATTGATATTTTTTTCTAACTGATGCACTTGTACACTGGCACGATTTTGCATATGCATCGTCATCGACTCTAAGCCGTATTGACGATAGAGCAAACCCGTTGCTAGGATATCACCTAGCGCAGTCTTTTCTTTGACATTCATCAGCTGCGTACGACCAATGTCACCATTTTCACGAAGGCGAGTAATCAGCTGCTCACGCAATCTATTTGGGGCAACCTTGTTAAACTGTAAGGTATGGCTACGCTCAATAATAATCACTAATGCTAAAATAGAGCACAATACAATAGGTGTCATCAGCCAACCACCCGCTTTTACCAACTCCCACATATCAACTCTCTTTTATATTTTGATAAAAATAGCGGTCATCAAGATTATTTAAATAAGCATTAGATTAAATACACACGCAATATTTTAAGCCTGTGCTTCCATATGCTTAATTAAAGCGGCTAATTGATCTTGACTGTGGAAGAATATCTCAACACTACCCTGCCCGTCTTTTTTATGCTTAAGCTTCACTTCAGCGCCGAGCATATCTGTCAATCTTTGCGTCAAACGCTCAACATCACGAGATTGCACTTGTTCAGTGCGACTGGCTTTTGGCGCTGGCTGCAAAATAGATTTAACAAGCTTTTCAGCTTCGCGTACGGTCATACCGCCATCGATAATCTTTTGAGCAATGATAGGCTGCTGCTCAGATGATAACGCTAAAAGCGTACGCGCATGACCCATATCTAAGGCGCTAGTAGCTAGGTGATCTTTGACCGTGTCGTGCAACTGGTTTAAGCGCAGAAGGTTTGATACGGTAGTACGTGCTTTACCCACGACTTCAGCAATCATAGCGTGACTCATACCAAATTCAGTATGAAAACGCTGTAATGCTGCTGCTTGCTCAATCACGGATAGATCTTCACGCTGGATATTTTCAATTAATGCGAGGGCAATCGCAAGCTCATCTGACAAAGCACGCTCAATCGCTGGAATGACTGACTTGCCTGCCATTTTCGCCGCACGCCAGCGGCGCTCACCGGCGATGATCTCGTGAGTAACAAAAGCTTCACTTTTATCTTCTGTGGCGAGTAATGGACGAATGACAATCGGCTGCATGACACCATGCTGTTCGATAGAAGATGCCAATTCTGCCAGTGCCGTTTCACTCATGTCGCGCCGCGGTTGATACTTACCGGCCTGCAAACGGGTAACATCGATTTGCACCAAACTGATTTGGTCTTCAGATCCGTTACTTTCGCTCACGTTCACACGATTGCCATTGGCAGTATTTTTATTTATTGTGCGCGGTGTACGAGCTTTACGTTGATTGGCATCTTTTGACTCAGAAGCGGCAGTAGATTTTGCATTAGCGGCAGTTTTGACCGTCGCTTTTGTCTCTATTGGATCAGCGGGTAAAGCCTGCTCGCGCACAGCTATATCGTCTTGCAAGGCAGAGGCGGTGATTTGCTTTTCTTTTTTGATTGACCCTAATAAGGCGTCTAAACCTCGATTGGCAGCCAACCCTCTTTTCTTCGCCATGATTACCTATCCTCTAACGCTCAAATAAAAGCCAAATGTTTTAAATTGAATAATAAATACGATGTGCACAATTTTGTTATCTGGCTGATTACTCCAGTGATCCATTATTTTTTATAATCGATCATTTTCTCTTATAACCACATAACTATCGACTTTGTTTCATGACTTCAGCGGCCAATTTCTGATAAGCACGTGCGCCCTTTGACCATCTCTCATAAGCAATGACCGGTAGACCATGCGCAGGCGCTTCAGCCAAACGGATATTTCTTGGAATAATGGTTTGATACATGATCTCACCAAAGTGCGCTTCCAGTTCAGCAGACACATCACGGGCGAGCGTATTGCGTACATCAAATAGCGTTCTGACCACACCGCGAATATATAACTTAGGGTTCAACTCTGTTAAACGCTCTATCGTTTGAGACAAATCCGCCAAGCCTTCTAGTGCATAATACTCGCATTGCATCGGAATAATAACGCTATCAGTCGCTACCAACGCATTAATTGTCAATAAATTTAAGCTGGGCGCGCAGTCTATAATCACATAATCATAGGCAAGTTTTTGTGCCGCTTTTTGAGCTTCAACTAAATCTGCCATTGCCGTTTTAAATAACTCATGGCTGTTGGTTTTGCTCATCAAAGTGATGTCCATACCCGCCAAATCACGATTGGCACCGATGACATCGAATCCTGCCGGACTGTTAACAATAGCGTCAGATAAAGCCACCCCATCAAGGAACACATCTGCTATCGTCAGTGCCAACTCATTCTTATCGACACCCGTACCACTAGTCGCATTACCCTGTGGGTCTAAGTCAATGAGCAGTACGTGCTTGCGTTTGGCAGCCAAGCTGGCGGTCAAATTTACCGCCGTTGTGGTCTTACCCACTCCGCCTTTTTGATTCGCAATCGCTATGATTTCCATACACTCACTCAATTTAATTAGGATCTGTTACTAATTTTATTAACACGCGCTTTTACTGAAAACATAAACATGAGCACAGCATTTACCATAAAAAAGATATTTTCATGGTAAATGCTGTGCTCATAGCTTAGACATTTTTATAAGACAATTCAATCAAATGACGACTATCATGTAAACGTGGCACGTTTAATTTAATGGTCTTAAACTGCCAATCGTTACTTAAAGCGTCTAACTCTTCTTCACTTGGCGCTTTGCCTTTCATCGCACATAGATAGCCATTATCTGCCAATCGCGGCTCGGCAACTGCAACAAAATCTATCAAACTGGCAAATGCTCGAGAAGTAATCACATCATAGCTTGCCTCGTGCGCTTCAATACGCGATGCGATAGGCTGCATATTACTCAAACCAAGCTCACTGCTCACTTGCTTAATAAAGCGGATTTTTTTCTGATTGCTATCAAGCGCTGTACATGAGCGCTCAGGCTGACAAATAGCAATAATCACTGCCGGCAAACCTGCGCCCGTACCAATATCGAGCAGCGACCCTGAGGGTAAATGGGTTATAATAGCCAAACAATCGATGACATGTTTGATAAGTGCTTCTACCGGATCAGTAATCGCGGTCAGATTATACGCTTTATTCCATAATAAAAGCTGGTCTAAATACAATAATAAGCTGCGCTGCTGCTGGGCATTCAATGTTAGACCCAACTCGTCTATTGCTTGCGCTAAGATATTCGCCAATGTCGGTAATTGTGCGCCAAGCTTTACAAAGCCTGTCGGATCAATATGAATATTACCCATGTTAGCAGAGGATAAAGAAGCTTTAGTGGAGTCTGACATACAAGGGTTTATCCGTTTTTGACATGTGAACCGTCTATTTTATCATGCAGGCTGCTTATTGAATAGTTGCAGATTGCGCCAATGTGCGTCATCTTATACTATCTACGGCTATACTGAGCTGTTATTCTTCTTTAACTGTTCTACTATTATCGTTTTATAATTACTATTAGTAAACTTTTATTGGCTAAGGCATAATCGCCCATGATACAAAATTGCGCTCAATGATTGCTTCAAAACACAGCGATATCTTGTAAGATGTTCTATTACTATAAATGCTAATGTATTCATTGCCACATCAAAAAAACCAAAATCAATCATCATTTAATACTTTTAAGCGACTGACCCTATTCCTATGACAGAACAGCCAAACATACTCCTGAATAAAGACCAACAAGACATTAGCGATAATACCGCAGAGGCTATGATGCCTATCAGTGACTCAAGTAACAAGCATCCTCATAAAGAGTCGTCAGCCAATAAGGAATCATTGGATAAGAATTCCTTAGATAAGAAGAAATTGGATAAAAGCTTAAAACGTAAAAAAACGGCTCGTAAGTCGGCAGAAAAAGAAAATATCCCTAACGCTACTGATGCGCCTATTACACCTCATCCTATATTCATAGAAGTCAGTCAGCGCTGCCTCGTCGCGACAAACCAGCTTAAGCGCTATAGTAAACCTAGTCTGCTGCCAGCCGATACGCGTAGCGCACCAGATTTAGATATTGGTTTTGGGCAACAGCGGGCGCTTAAGGCGTTGCATACGGCACTCGATATTCATGCTAGTGGCTATCATGTGTTTGCGGCTGGCGAGAATGGTTTGGGTAAACGCACGGTGATTAGTCGCTTGCTCAGTCTTATCGCAGCCGATGCACCGACGCCGGATGATTGGGTATATGTACACAACTTCACTGATCCTCGGACGCCGCTGGCACTACGCTTACCTGCTGGTCAGGCCGCTGTCTTGCAACATCAAGTCAATACTTTGTGGCAACAAGCCAAAAAACGGCTGAGTCAACGCTTTCGCAGCGATCAGTATCAAAGCAAGATAGAAGCCATCAAAAATGACACACATCAAAAGGAAAGTCATGCCTATGATATGCTCAATGCTGAGGGCAAGCAGTATGATCTAGCGTTAACGTTTCGGCCGTTTGACAATAAAGCCGTTTTTGTTCATCCAAGCCAGCTTGCAACAGAAACGAGCGATATGGATGATAAAGAAAACAAACTCTCTAATAGTCATAAAAACAATACCCTTATCAATGACAATAAGGAAGCGGCGACCGCTAGCACCGATGAGAGCAATGTTAAGGCTAATGATAGTTCATATAGCAGCGAATATGAAACTGAGCTAAATAATTTCGCTCAAAAAAATCATATGCAAAAACGTCTGAGTCAGCTGACGATTGCTTTAGAGCAATTAGAAGATGAAGCCAATGATGCCATCGAGTCGCTACATCGCAATATTGCCAAACGGGCACTACAGCCGTTATTTACCCCTATTTATGAGCAGTTCAGTGCTCAACCACTGGTCGTTGAGTATCTAAAAGTAGTCTTTGCCGATATGGTTACTCATGTCGAGCGTATCGTTAATGGAGATGATGAAGAGTTTGTAACGGCATTGCTCGCCACGACGCCTAGTAGATATGCAGTCAATGTTATTAGCAGTCATGAGCCTGATAGTGGTGCGCCCGTTATCTTTGAAGACTTGCCTACTCACTTAAATTTATTAGGTCATGTAGAGCAGATCACTCAATTAGGTACGGTTACGACCGATGTCAGCATGATTCGTGCCGGCGCTTTACATCGTGCTAATGGAGGTTACTTACTGCTTGAAGCGAGTCATTTGCTTGAGCATCCTTATGCGTGGCAAGGTCTTAAGCGTGCACTACAGTCTCGTAAAATCAAACTCTCAAGTCTTGAGCAAATGCTGACCTTAACAGGTAGCTTATCCTTATCGCCTGCGCCCATTGATCTTGATATCAAGGTCATTTTATTAGGTGAAGCTGACTTGTATTACGAATTACTGGAGCTTGAGCCGGAGTTTGATGCGGTATTTAAGGTACGTGCTGACTTCCACGATGATGTGGTTCGTACTCATGAGCACGAGCTCGCGTTGGTCGGAAAGATGGCAGACATCATTGATTACGCCAATCTTTATCCATTTGATAGAAGGGCACAAGCTGCTCTACTTGAGCATTTAAGTCTGCAAGCAGAGGATCAAGACCGTCTAAGTCTGCACAGTGATTTGCTTATTAAGCTGTTGCATGAATCCAATCGCCATGCGCGTTTGGGCGGACAGGATATCGTCAGTGCCAAACATGTGGTACAAGCTATTGAAGATATGGATGAGCGCTCAGGATATTTGCGCGACCTCTATTGGGATGAGCTCAAAAACGGTCAGCAGCTTATTCAAACTCAAGGAGAGGCAGTTGGGCAAGTCAACGCCTTAACAGTGGTAAGCTATGCCGATAGTGAGTTTGGCATGCCTGCCCGTCTCACAGCGGTCATTCAGCCAAATATCGGTACAGGTGAAATCCTAGATATCGAGCGTGATGTTGATTTGGGCGGTAGCTTGCACGCCAAAGGTATGCTGATCATGACCAGCTACTTAAGAGCATTATTTAGTCAGCACCATGCGCTAAATTTTAGTGCCTCACTGGCTTTTGAGCAAAGCTATGCGCATATTGATGGTGATAGCGCGACTGTCAGTGAGGGCTGTGCCCTGTTATCTGCCTTAGCAAACGTACCGATCAATCAATCTCTTGCGATTACAGGTTCTATGAATCAGCTTGGTGAAGTACAAGCCGTCGGCGGCATCAATTCCAAGATTGCAGGTTTCTTTGATGCGTGCCGCGAGCAAGAATTGACTGGACAGCAAGGCGTGGTCATTCCTATGGCAAACGTCAAACAGCTTATGCTGCGCGACGATATCATTACCGCTGTAAAAGCAGGTAGCTTTCATATATATGGGGTGCACACGCTCAGTGAAGCGCTCACATTAATGACGGGATTACCTGTCGATACAGTGAATAAGAAAAGTCGCTACCGCAAAGAGACGTTGTTTGGTAAAGTCTTAAGTCGTTTGATGCTATGGGATGAAAACCAAAATACAGATGATGATATTGACGATAAAAAATCAAAAAAGAAAGCCAAAAAGAAACGCCAAGCCAAACGCCAGAAAAAAGAAGATAAGAATAAAGTCTCTAACAAAGAAAAGGCTATTAAAGAACAGCTTATTAAAGAGGATAACGACACTATCGTAGAAGAAGTTATTATAGATGAAGCACGCTAGATATTAGGGTGCTCTCTGCAATGCTATATAATAACCATCTGCTGATGTCATTTCATGCTCATACTAATGTGAATAACCCACTGACTTTATAATCGTGACATTACAAAGGTTATCTTTTCATGACTGTATCTCATACCGACATTGCTCATACTGACAACGATAATCGCGACAATCAACAGGCTACTGATGAGCAAGCAAACGCTGTTGCACTTTCAGACAATAAAACCGCTGATGATGCAGCCGATAGTCGTCATGGCGCTGCGACAACAGCGCGGCAGTGGCAAGTGTTGTCGCAATTACAACGTAATCGTTGGGTCGGCACCACTCATGTCTATGAGCAGCTGATACTGGCAGGTTTTGACATCAGTTTGCGCACAGTACAGCGCGACTTAAACGCCCTTGCCAAACGTTTTCCTATCGAAAAAAATAACGCCAATCCACAAGGTTGGCGCTGGGAAGACGATGCGCCGCTACAAAGCTTGCCGCATATGAATCTATCACAAGCGGTTGCCTTTAATATGGTGGAAGCCAATCTAAGCCAGCTGCTACCGCCCGTTATTTTAGATGAGTTATTTCCTTGGTTTGATTTGGCACGGCGCCAACTTAAAAACAGCAAAGTAACCCATTCATGGATTGATAGGGTTCGTATTGAGCCTGCGACCCAGCCTTTGATTGCGCCGCACATTGATTTGGACAGTAAAGATAATATTTATCATGCTTTATTTTATCAATTACAAATCAAAGCCAGCTATACCCGTAGCAACAAATCCCAAGCCAGCGAATATACCTTAAACCCTATTGCCATTATCCAACGCGGGGTGATTATTTATCTGCTCGCGACCCGCACTGATGATAGCGAAACTATCATTCGCACCTTTGCCCTACATCGATTTGCCAGTGTTGAGATATTAGAGAGCGCAGCAAAAACGCCTGATAATTTTCAGTTAGATAACTATCTTGACGCAGGTGGTATGGGCTTTAGTCATCCTTTATTCCGCCAACTGCCCAATCATGGCAAATATACAGCGATTGAGCTACAATTTACCAAACAAGCAGGCAAAAGCTTAACAGAAAGTAAGCTCAGTGATGACCAAATTGTGATCATCAATAACGATGAAACCTTGACCATACAAGCAACGGTGAACCTAACTTCTCAGTTGGTTTGGTGGTTACGAGGTTTTGGTAATGGGCTGCTAAACGCCAAACCAGAGCTGCTTTATCAAGCGGTATTAGATAAAGTAGTGGAAGATATCTAATTTTTTAAGTCATTCTTACAAGCACTTTTATAGCTTCTACATCTACCTAATTCACTCATAAAAAAACCAAGTATCAAAAGGATTATTATGTCGACCACTACCCCATCGCCACTACTTTCAGACAGCTTAAGAGGGTTGGGTTTGGACGCAGGAACTTTGTTTTTTGGTCTCAATTATGAATTTACCAAGGTTGAACAGACAGGCTTATTTAAAAAATTAAAGAAACGTTTTAATAAAAATGCAAACTCCATGGATCTTGATTTGGCTTGCGTATTATATGATGACAACTGCACCATCAGCGATATCGTTTGGTTTAAGCAGCTGCGCGACAAAGCCGAATCGATATGCCATCAAGGCGATAGTTTGAATGGTAAAGACCGCGGCGACCAAGCGATGTATCTTGCACCGCTTGATCAAGAGCAAATCAGACTATATCTGGATGAAATCCCTGCTCATATCACGCATATTGCTTTGATTGCCAACTCCTATTACGGACAACCTTTTACCAGAGTTAAAAAAGGCGAGATTCATCTCAGCGATGATGAAGGTAACCGCTCTTTTGAGGTCAATTTAAAGCAGCTGCCACGTGATTGCGTGACGCTGTGGGTTGCCCATTTGCGCCGAGAAGTAGATGACTGGCATCTAACGTTACAGAACCTGCCACTCCCTGCAACAGATTTGGCAATAGCGGCACAACAAGTGGCGCATGAATTGGCTCGTGCCCTACCGATCCCGCAAGCCATCTATAGCTAAAAGGATGTGCCGCGCTTAATAAAAATGGTCAATCGCTATACAAAGCCATTGACCATTTTTTATTTTATATAGGCGATTCGATACAGAAGAAAGCCCGTGATAACTGGCATAGTTAAAATATCTTAAAAACGCTACAGTGCTGCTGGTATAAATTTTTTGCAGCCTCTGTCTGCGTAGGCACTGTCTGTGTAGGCACAGCAAGCAAGAAAAATTAATATCAGCAGTACTTGATGTATCAATATTACTTTTCCCTGACTCTAGTCCTTTACTATAAGCGCTCACCGCAATGTGGACAAAAATTCTTTTGCTGCACGTCTCTTTCACGGCGCTCAAGCTCTTGCTCACGCAGCACTTGCAGCACAATATCCTGCGCTTGCTCTTTATCTAAGCCAAGCTCGCGGCGGATTTTTTCAATCATCATTTGATTTTGAACCAAATCAAAATCACTATCAATCAGCTGTCCCCTGAAATCCTGCTCAAGCTCTTCACGGCGCTGACTGAGCTCATTTGCCAAGCCAGTTGCCAAAATACCAGCAGGTAATGCTGCTAAACCAACGCCCAATATAGTAATAATAGCGCCTAATATTTTGCCAGCATTGGTAATCGGCGTCACATCGCCATAACCTACCGTTGTTAGAGTAACTACCGCCCACCACATGGCTTTTGGTATCGATTCAAACTCTTCTGGCTGTGCATGATTTTCTACTAAATAGATACCACTAGAAGCGGTCACAATCATAATTATTAAGATAAAAATAACCGCTTGGAAGGAGCCTTTTTCCTTACTAATAACCACCAACAAAATACGCAATGAGGCAAAATAACGAGTCAATTTAAGAATACGAAACAGACGTAAAATACGCAAGAAACGCAAGTCTATACTGACAAAGAAGTTCAAAAACGCAGGTACAATGGCAATCAAATCAATCAATGCAGATGGACTTCTTAGCCAATCCCAGCGCTGTCGCCATGTAGTATTGCTTGGCTTAGCTTCAGCAACGCTCCATATGCGAAGCAAATATTCAATAGAAAATATCACAATAGAAAAATTTTCAAACCACGTAAAGTATTCTTGATAAGGGTAGTACCAAGTATCAACAGACTCTGCAATCACCGCAGTGACATTTGCCATAATCAAAAAAATAAGGAAATAATCAACACAGCGACTAAAGAGCGTATCATGCTCATCGTTTTGCAAAATATTATAGACAAAAAGACGCAAGCGCCGTATAGATTGAAATAGCATGCCGTCCCTATGCGGTGTAACACCGAGCTTGGATGAACAAAAAAGCCGTTATGAGAGTCTGATTATACTAACTTTGTATAATAAATGTAGACAACCAAGACCAATATGATAGCAACGACAAAAAACGCTATGCGCAATAACCGCTCTTCAGCGCGCCACTCATGACTACGTTTTTGGGCAGGTAACAAGGATAAGCCACAGATCGGGCAACAAGAATCTATTTGGTCTAACACTATCAATGAGAGAGCGTTGTCACAGCGCAGTGGAGAATTACTACAGTAGCCAAGCATAATAGATAACCGATCCCTTTATAAAATAATGGCATATCAATAATAGCAAAAACCTACAATCAAAATAGGTTATGCCATAAACTTTAACGTATCCAAACCTTTCTCATTGTAACTTTACGCATAAATATCTGAACATTCCGCTTAATACCTTACTATTAGTAAGGTATTTGTACTATAATAGATAGCAGATGTTACAGGTTAATCCCTAGCCTAACATTATATGTTGCTAACTTATGACATCCCTCAGGAGCTAGCGACCATTATCTAAACGTTAAGGAATTAAACGATGAAACTACAATCCCTAGTTTTAGCCGCTGCTACTGCACTTACTATGACCACTGCTTTTGCTGTGCCTGCAGGCACTTGGACAGTTGCCGCTGGTGCGCATTATGTTGATCCTAAAAATGATAATGGTGATGTCACTATAGGTGGCACAAACTATGCTGTAGATATTGATGGCGATGTCCGTCCAACCATCAGTGGTGAATACTTTATCGCTGATAACGTTGGTGTTGAACTACTCGCTGCCATTCCATTTCATCATGACTTTACCTTAACTGATGCCTTAAATAATGAGATCACTGGTAGAACTCAGCATTTACCACCAACGCTTTCTCTACAATATCACTTCGATGATTATAACCTACCTATGAATGTAAAACCGTTTGTGGGTGTTGGTGTAAACTACACGATGTTCTTTAAAGAAAAAGCAAACGTTGTAGGTACTGAATTAAAGCTTGATGATAGCGTTGGTGTTGCTGGTCATATCGGTCTTGATATCCCATTTGCTGCCACTGAGTCTTTCCGTATTGATGCTCGCTATATGGACATCAAAACTGACGCTACTTTAAATGGTACTGATATTGGCAAAATCGATATCAGTCCTTGGGCTTATGGCGTTGCCTTTGTAAAACAGTTCTAATTTATCAGAGTTATAAGCTAAATATCATAAATAGAAAGCCAGCGATAAGCTGGTTTTTTTTTGTCTATTATTTATCTATCATTTGTTGCAATAACAGCTATAAAAAAGACCATCCGCAGACAGTCTTTTTATGATTCATAACATATTTAAGTAATACTAAAGTTTATAGCAAGATACGGCGCGGGTCAGCAAGCAATGTTGCGACATAACGCGTGAATACTGCCGCATCAGCACCGTTAATCACACGGTGATCATACGATAATGACAATGGCAACATCAAGCGCGGCTCAAAAGTTTGCTTATCAGCATTCCATTTCGGTTGCATCGTCGCTTCTGATGCCCCCAAAATACCAACTTGTGGCCAGTTCACCAATGGCGTAAACGCCGTACCACCCAAGATACCTTGACTTGAGATAGTAAAGCTTGCGCCTTGCAAGTCTTTAGTACTTAGCTTTTTATCACGGGCTTTGATGGCCAACTCGCCGATTTCAATCGCAATTTGCTTAATACCTTTTTCGTGAGCATTTTTAATCACTGGCACGATTAAGCCATCATCTGTTGCTACTGCAATCCCCATATTTACGCTTTTACGTAGGATGACTTGGGTATTGTCGTCACTTAAATGACTGTTAAAACGTGGATGCTGGGTCAATGCATAAGCCGTTGCTTTGACAATAAAGGCTAAAATTGTCAGTCCAACACCTTCAGCTTTCATACTGCCTTTAAGCTCACTACGCAGCTGCTCTGTCTCAGTGATATCAGACAAATCAAACTGCGTCACCTGTGGCAAGTAAGTGTTGTAATTCAGCTGTGGAATCGACACCTTTTGCAAGCGAGTTAAGTCTTGGGTTTCTGTTTCGCCCCAAATCTCAACGTTACTCATATCAGGTAAGCTTGGTAAGCTGGCTCTAGATACACCGGCTCCAGTATCGGGTGCAGCTTGTTTCGTCGTCAAGCTTTGCTTTACATGAGCAAACAAATCTTCTTTTAAGATACGTGCATTCAGTGCTGAACCTGTTACTTGGCTAATATCTACACCCAACTGACGGGCAAGTTTACGCACGGCAGGACCAGCATAGACATCAACCATTTTTTCATTGACTTGTGCTTCGGTCAGCTTATTACCTGTACTGCTTTTTGCAGTAGTACTAGCAACTTGTTTAGGCTCAGTCGTAGCTTGTTTAGCAGCTTCCTGACTTGAATCAGTCTTTTGCTCGCTCACTGCTGGTTTTGAATCTTGCGATTGAGCGACTGGTGCTTTGGCTTCACTCGTAGCATTAGCATTGTCTGAGCTTTGAGCGATGATGACGATAAAGTCTTGCCCATTGGCAACCATATCGCCTACTTGTATCAGTATTTCCTCAACTTTGCCGGCTTGTGGCGCTGGCACTTCAACCGACGCTTTATCTGACTCGATCAGCAAGATAGACTGATCAGCAGTGACCATATCGCCAACACTGACCATAATCTCAGATACTTGCGCTTCATCGACGCCTAAATCTGGGAGCGCATGCGTGGTCGCTGTTGCTTCTTGCTCAACAGGTTGATCGGTATTTGACTCAGCTGGCACCTTATCGCTCTGCTCTTCTTTTTGCTTTTCTTCTTGCGTTTCTTCTTGCTCACCATCAAGAGATTTCTCTTGAGTGTCAGCAGCAGGTGTTTCTACGCTTTGATTGTCATCTTGACTGTCAGTTTCGCTTTCAAGCTCGATTAGCACCATACCTTCACTGACTTGATCACCAATCGCAACACTGATTTTAGTCACTTTACCAGCAGCAGAGCTTGGCACTTCGACCGAAGCTTTGTCTGACTCAAGTAGAATAATATTATCGTCTTTTGCAATGACATCACCAACTGCAACCATAATTTCACTGACTTCGGCGCTATCGACACCCAAATCGGGGGCTTTAATGTCCATTTTTCATTTCCTTGTCTTATGGTTATTTTTCTTCGACATCATCATTATTAAGTAAGGTTGCATCGGCTTGATCTTCGGCGCGACCTTCACTGCTGATTTCATCATCATCTTCAGCGACAAACTCAGGTACAGGAATCGGATTGATGTTACCAGGTGCTGGAGCGTCTGGAGAATAGTCATAATATGACTGTTGTTGCCATGCAGGCGGATGATCGATATCAATATTTAAGCTAGAGATCGCATCTTTA
Source organism: Psychrobacter sp. G (assembly GCF_000418305.1). Taxonomy (NCBI): domain Bacteria; kingdom Pseudomonadati; phylum Pseudomonadota; class Gammaproteobacteria; order Moraxellales; family Moraxellaceae; genus Psychrobacter; species Psychrobacter sp. G. The sequence continues at coordinate 1,229,995 of NC_021661.1, read as the reverse complement.
ACCAAACGCATTTCTACTTCGCCTTCATCAGCCAAGCGTTTTAGAGTAGCGACAACAATATGGGCGGCATCAACGTTAAAGAAACTACGGAGATTTTCGCGGGTATCGGAGCGACCATAACCATCAGTACCTAGTGTGGTATATGGACGGCTATCTGGCAACCAAGCACGGATCTGTTCTGAATAGTTGCGCATATAATCTGTTGCGGCAACGACCACACCTTCGTGCGGTGCAAGCTGTTCAGTAATCCATGGCACGCGCTCTTCATCCATTGGATGTAGACGATTATAGTCATCACACGCCATACCATCACGTGTCAACTCATTAAAGCTGGTCACACTCCAGACGTTCGATGTGATATTAAACTCGTCTTTTAAGATACGTGCCGCTTTTTGCACTTCACGTAAAATAACACCAGAACCTAATAACTGAACTTGCGCAGAACCATTATCTTCTAACAGATACATACCACGCTTTATGCCTTCTTCAACGCCTTCTGGCATGGCAGGTTGCTCATAGTTCTCATTCATCACGGTGAGATAGTAATAAATACGCTCGCCTTCAGCATACATGCGGCGTAAACCATCATGCATAATCACTGCCAACTCATAACCAAAGCACGGATCATAGCTCACACAGTTAGGAACGACGTTGAATAAGATTTGCGAATGACCATCTTGATGCTGTAGACCTTCACCATTTAACGTCGTGCGACCTGCCGTTGCACCAAGTAAGAAACCCTGTGCTTGACAATCACCAGCGGCCCAAGCCAAATCACCAATGCGTTGGAAACCGAACATAGAGTAGTAGATGTACATCGGAATCATCGGTAGCGCATTCACTGAATAACTGGTTGCCAGCGCAATCCACGCACTCATTGCACCCGCTTCGTTGATACCTTCTTCTAACATATGACCATCGATGGCTTCTTTATAACCCATCAAGGCTTCACTGTCTTCAGGTGTATACTTTTGACCAACGGCAGAGTAAATACCCAATTGACGGAACATACCTTCTAAACCAAAGGTACGCGCTTCATCAGGTACGATAGGTACGACGCGATCTTGGATGTCTTTGTTCTTTAGCATTGCTGATAATAGGCGCACAAACACCATGGTGGTTGATTGTTCTTTACCGTTACTACCTTTTAAAACACGATCAAAGATAGATAAATCAGGGATATTCAAAGGAATATGCCCACTACGGCGATTTGGCAAATGGCCACCCAAGGCTTCACGGCGACCTTTTAGATACTTCATCTCTGCTGAATCTTCAGCTGGACGATAGAACGGTAGCGTCTCTAACTGCTCATCAGTAAATGGCAAATCAAAACGGTCACGGAAGTACACCAATGCTTCTTGATCAAGCTTCTTGACTTGATGCGATTTGTTAACCGCTTGGGTGGTAGATAGACCATAGCCTTTGACGGTCTTCACTAAAATAACCGTCGGCTGACCTTTGGTTTTCATGGCTTCACTAAACGCGGCATAAACCTTCATCGGATCATGACCACCACGGTTCAGACGTGAAATATCTTCATCCGTTAAGGCATCTGCCATCTCTTTTAATTCAGGATACTTATTAAAGAAATGCTCACGGGTAAATTTGGCATCCCGCGCTTCATATAGCTGATACTCACCGTCGACTGTCTCTTCCATACGGTGTTTAAGGACACCAGTATCATCATTAGCAAGCAGACTGTCCCAGTTACCGCCCCAAACCACTTTAATCACTCGCCAGCCTGCACCGCGGAATACGGATTCAAGTTCTTGAATAATTTTACCATTACCACGAACAGGACCATCGAGGCGCTGCAGGTTACAGTTAACGACCCAAATCAGGTTATCCAGCTTTTCACGACCAGCAAGAGAGATAGCACCTAAGCTTTCTGGCTCATCTGTTTCACCATCACCTAAGAACGCCCAAATCTTACGACCTTCTGACTCTAGCAGTTTGCGGTTTTCCATATAGCGATGTACATGGGCATGGTAGATTGACATGATAGGACCTAAGCCCATCGAAACCGTTGGGAACTGCCAATAGTCCGGCATCAAATAGGGATGTGGATAGCTTGATAACCCTTTACCACCGACTTCACGGCGGAAATTATCCAACTGATCTTCAGTCAAGCGACCTTCTAGATAAGAACGGGCATACATACCTGGCGCTGAGTGACCTTGATAGTAAATCATATCGCCGCCGAAATGATCGCTGGCAGCACGGAAGAAATGGTTAAAACCAGTTTCATATAGCGTCGCACTAGAAGCAAATGAGGCTAAATGACCGCCCAAATCGTCATCGTTTTTATTGGCGCGCATCACCATTGCCAAAGCATTGTAGCGAATCAAGGCGCGAATCTTGCGCTCGATCGTCAAGTCACCTGGGTACATCGGCTCATCTTCAACGGCGATGGTATTGATATAGGCCGTATCTAAACGGTTAAATGGCAGGCCTTCTTGCACCCCCATATTGTATAAGGCTTTCAATAAGAACTGCGCACGATCTTTATCAGCATGCTTAATCACAGACTCAAAAGCTTGCAGCCATTCCTGCGTTTCGCTGCTATCAGCATCCTTGTAATAATTCATCTTCTCTAATCCTTTTTTATCAGTCATCCCTACACGGTGGCAGGGTATTATTAAATCACAGAGTTATACATATTTTCGTAAGCAAACGATTTACCTAATGCCTTCCTTGCTGCATCTCGTCATTCCATTATATGTCTTGGCTATTACAGACCAGTTGCTCATAATCAGCAACTGTAGCTTGGCATGGGGTTCAAACAGACATCGTAGTAAAAGTAAACGACAGCCGATATGCGACTTTCATCATCAAATGATATTGACGCTCTATTATAGGGGTTTATTCACGTATTGTTTATAGCTATAAAGAAATGCCAATATGACAAGTATTTTTAAAATAAATAGTGATTATGTTTTTTGAGATATTTGGGAGGTTTGTTGGGAGATACTTTGTAATGAGTGATAAATATAATATTCAGCAGAAATATATGTATTTCGTCATATTAAATCTGCCATTCATCCGTTTTCTAGGAAATTTACAAAATTATTGCTTAATATGATGAATTACGTAATATATACAGATTTTTAGTTATGTTTATCGTGCGTATTTACATAAATGATTGTTAGTGAATATCAGTTTATAGGGATAGCAATATGTATAAGACTCAGCGCTTCGTAAATGTAATAGTTTCACAATTATTTGGTGAATATCTATATCGAATATTGGCGTTGATGACAGCGATAGTTTTTCTTGCAATCAGTAATTCATCATTTGCACTTGCACCTAATCCAGGTGCAACTTGCGAAGGTGTTACAGGTGCATCTCAAGGCAGCTTAACTAATGCGGATTACACCAATCTAGTATCTGCAGTTAATACCAATAATTATGTGAATATCGCAGGTAACGCCTCAGGCAGTATCCCATTGCAAATTAAAATGAACACAGTAGAATCTAGTGCTAGTACTACAACATCAAACTTCGGTGTCATTACTACATCAGGTACCAGTGCTGTCAACATAAGACGAACGTTCCCTAATACAGCCGCTTTTACGGACATCACGCTTGAATTTCGCAACAGTATAACGACACAACCTATTTACTTGACCAATGTGGCACTAAGTGCGTTCGATATTGATTATGCAAATAGTAATGGCAATAGTTTTGATGACTACGTTCAGATTACTGGTATTACTCAAGCAGGCACTCCTATCGAGGGTGTATTTCAATCCATAACTGGCTCCAACATTTCCTACACACAAGGTTTATTTACGACTAGTACTTTTAACTGCCCAGCAAAAGATCTAGGTACAGCCTGCCAAGGTTCTGTACGATTTTCTCAACCAGTCGCTTCAGTGAGAATTCGTTATACGAACACAGGTCGCCTTTCAGCATCACCAACCAATCAAGAAATTGACTTTCGAGTAGACAATTACTGCTATATTCCTCAATACGTATTTTCTGGTACAGTATTTGATGATAACGGTGGTATAACCGGTAATAATGCCGATGCCACTAACGCAAATATCACTACCGGCCCTTACGCCAATAATAACAATTACTTTAATGGTGCGTTTAACCCGCCTCAAGAAACAGGGATTGCAAGTAGTACGGTACGATTGGCTAACTGCGCTAATACCTCTACGACGTATCCAACACAATCGGTCATTAGAGACAACGCTCCTATCGGTGAGTATCAAATCAGTATTCCTAAAACAACATTGGCAAACAACAACAATCTTTGTTTATTAGAGAGCCGTAGTGGTACTACTTATCCTATTCGCACTAGCAATGAGATTACAAAAGTTGGTTTTTCATCAACCACTTATAATTATCCTAATAACAACTTCGGTAGAGTCATTGTGGAAAATGCGGCGTTGGTGCTTAGAAAAGCTCAATATGTGAACAATTGTCCTACAAACATAAATTATACTGCTAGTAATCTTAATGCTGCAGGTAATACAAACCCTAGGACTGGCTTTAGTGAAGGCAGTATCACAGGTAATCTTGATCCAGGACAATGTATTGCTTATAGAATTACCGCCACCAATCGTGCAAATATCGTGATCAGCGATTTTGTGATGCGAGATGTGCTGCAGAAAAAAGGGGTAAACGGCGCTCAAGTCACATCAGTACTTGCCAACCCACCACTTTCAACCACTGATTATAACGCTGCCGAGAATCCAGCTATTGGAGCAAATGGTGAAGTCAAAACCAGAACCCTTACCATCAATGCAAGAAACAATCGCGTTTTTTACTTCAATACCAAATATGGCACCACAGCAAATCCTTAGTCATCGTTTTCTCTTGCATTATTCTCAACACTGAAAATTCTGCCTTTTTCAACAAAAGCCCTATCTTGAAAGACGGGGCTTCTACCGTTTAGTCACTTCAAAATGCCGTTTGTCTTATTTATAGTGAAATTTTGTATTTAGTTTGTGACAATAGCCTTAAGAAAAAATTTGATGTTACCTAAACTTTTATATATTACTGATTGCGATTTTTGAATCATATAAGATGACATTTAAGTCTCATTAATAACAATAGTGTAAACAAGGAATACTATATGAATGGTTTTAACATTTTACGTACTGCCTTATTAGCCAGTTTAGCATCGGTATTTTTGTTAAATACAGCTTATGCAGATGAAGCTCTAAAAATGGAGCTAACCGCTAACAAGGTCGTTAAAAATAGTGAAGGTAAAATTAGTTACTTACCAGTTCGGACTGCACCTAAGGGCACTGTGATTCAGTACAAAGCAACTTATAGCAATACCATCAATGAAAATATCAATGACTTAGCAGTTACCCTGCCCATTCCAGCTAATATGACTTTTAATGGTGAGGTATCTCCCGCTAGCGCCCAAGGCAGTATCGATGGCAAGAATTATGCTGATATGCCACTGATGCGCAAAGTCGATGGCAAAATGGTAAAAATTCCTTTTTCTGAATACCGTACCTTACGTTGGAATATCAAGTTATTACCCGCCAATAAATCTGCAGCCGTAGCCCTTAATACCATCGTTGACTAAGACAGTCATTCTTGAAAATACATTGGTTACTATTTTGAACGTAACTTCTAGAACTTTTTAATTCGGAGCTTTATATGAAATCAAGCACTTTTAATTACAGCTTATTAGCCATTGGCGTCGCTGCTATACTAGGTATGAGCACGACTGTTAATGCAGTAGAGACGTCTAAAACATCAACGAGCGTAGAGATTACTAACAAAGCTACCGCTAGCTATAATGTGAGTGGTCAGGCTCAACCAGAAGTCGAATCTAACACAGTAAAAATAACGGTAACAGAGCAAACATCATTCTCATTGGTTCCTGCTATCACTAATACTGGAAAAGAAGTAGCGCCTAATGGGTTTGTTCAGTTTACGCATACTTTGACCAACACGGGTAACCGCACTGATAACTATGCTATCACGACGCCAACAGCTCCTGCTGGTTATGACACGGCAAACTCTACTGTCTCGTATAAGATATATAACGAGCGTGACGAAGAAGATACAACTCGTACTACAGATAATGCGCCCTATGGTGCCTCTAGTGGCAGAGTTTTTCCTCTTGAAAAAGGGCATTATATTGTACTTGTTATTAATGCCAAAACCACTGGTAACAAAGGTGGTGAAACCAAACCACTAGAAATCTCTGCGGTTAGTTCACTTTTAGGTACAGATAAAACACTCATCAATACTGACACCTCTTTTACAAGGCTTCCTACCTTTAGTATCGTTAAGACGATTATTAATGGCTTAGACCTCAATAATCTTGATAATGATACAGCTACTTATAGAGTTGTAGTCACCAACGATGGCAACACTGCATTTACGACTGATGCTACTGATATTGCTATTGCAGATATTCTACCAGATGGTCTGGTAATGGCAGAGGCACTAACACTAGCTAATATCAAAACCAGTTCTACTGCGACTAAAGGCACTATCGATCCCATTAATACGGGTGCTGTAGGTACTAGTGGCTTTAACATTACTGGTATCAATATCCCAGTAGGGCAAAACATAACTATTGAATTTAAAGTCAAAAAAGGGACAGGCACACTTACTCCTGCAACAGCTATCAATCACGTGACAGTGACTGATGACTTGGATAACAATCCTAATACTGATAATACGCTTATCGATAGTACAGACACTAGTAGAGAACAAAATGTTGGTGCGTTCTATCCTACTACCGAGATTAATAACCTCAACGGTCAGCGACCAGCTAACCCAGGTGATGACTCAACACTGCCACTATCCTCAGCAACTATTCAGCGAGCTCTAACACTAACTGGTTCAACTTTCAGAGAGATTTCACCGACTTCAGGTACTCTCGGTCAAGTAAAACATCAAACGGTCATTACCAACACTGGTAAAGACGTCGAGGGCATTAAAGCTGAGGAATTAACTTTTACTATCAATGACAATGACGGTAACCTGCCAGACCAAATTAATATAGTTCCTAATAGCGTCACTGTCACTTATTATCCAAATGGCAACGACACCACAACACCAACAGTAGTGGATAAAACTATTACCGCGGTCGATGGTGTGTATGATCTCTTTTCTGCTTTACCTAATGGTATAGCCCCTAATGGTACTGTCACTATTAAATATAACGTGTCATCAGCCAATGCAAAAATATTTACACCAATAAACTCTACCACTCCTACATTCGAAGAAACTGTGGTCACCTTGATTCCAGGTAAGGAAGGCGCGCCTCAATCGGTTTCAGTCACCGATAGAACAACTGTTCGCGGTTTAACATTGCTGAAAACCCAAGCGATAAATGCAGATTGTGTGGGTACACCTCCTGCTGCGAATTTTGTCAGTACTGACCTTAAAGACGTTTCGCCTGGCCAATGTATTGTTTATAAGGTCCAAGCGAAAAACACTTCTTCTGCTGATACGACCTCTCCTACAGGCATAGGTTTTGATATTAAAAATATCGTTATCTCAGATGCATTTTCTAACTTCTCAAATGAGGCTGACTATGTAGCGAATTCTGTAGGGACTACTAATGGCACAACATCTGATACTGGAACTGCCATTACTAATAATATTGATATGTTAGCGCCTCAAGCAACTGAAACCATGCAATTTAAAGTAAAAGTCAAAACTGCTAGGGTAGTTACTTCTACGCCATAATTGTATTTTGAGCTTAAGATTATCAACTTAAACTGAACTTTTAACTCTATAAGTATCTACGGGTACTTATAAAGACTTTCCCTAGCTTATAATTTATTTAAGCTAGGGGAATTTTACCCCCATCTTGTTTTATTGGATAAGCAACATATGACTCTATCTGTAATGACACCGTCTAATCGTATCGCATTGTGTACAGCGAAGATCTCTGCGCTGTCATTAGCAATGTTGCTTATGCAATCAAATATAGCCTTAGCAGCGCCTAACCCTCTGCTACAATCCATCAAAAATACTGCTGAAGCCAGTTACATTATTAGTAACGGTACTAACTTTAATCTAAATAGCACTTCTAACCAAGTGAATGTTCAATCATCTGCTTTTCCTCAATATGGTATTAGCCTAACCTCGCCGCCAACAAAGACTATCGCCCCTGGCTCGACCGTTAGTTGGAAAAACCTTCTAACCAATACTAGTTACAGTGATCAGACTATCGATTTGAGCCTGACTATACCTAATAGTTTATCGAACATAAAACTCTATCAAGACTTGAATAACAACGGACGCTTCGATGATGGTGTTGATAAAGCGATTAAGTTAAATAACAATTTAACCGCTCAGATTACTTTAGGTCAAAGCGAGAGCATTGAGCTTACTATACAAGCATTATCTGATACCAATGCTAAAGCCGATGATACTGCTAGCATCAAGCTTGGTGCTGCTGTTGTTGAAGACCCTTCTATTACCGCTTTAGTGAGTGACGAGCTAATCATCGTTGAAACACGTCTCGATTTTATGCTTTATTCATGGGATGGCTATAGAAGAACATCGCAGGTGGGTGAAAATATCTATCTTGAAGCCAGCTGTGCTAAATGTAACGTCCGTGATAGTGCACGAGATGAAATATGGATAACGATTACTTCCTCTAAAACGGGTGATAATTATTCACTTAAAGCTATTGAGACTGGTGATAATACTGGTAAATTCCGTATAGAAGCACCAACAGAAAATAATGCTAATGCCATTAATGACGGTATCATTCAGACACTAGAAGGTGATAATTTACTCGCTACGTTAGATGCTTATATCGACTCAAATGGTATACGACAGGAAATTAAAGAAGCTATCAGTAGCAATATCGCTATCGTTAATGATATCCCAACCCTACAAGTTACCAAAGAAGGTGATGTCAAAACTGCCTCACTTGGTGATTATGTTAACTATACAATTAATATCAAAAATGATGGTACCAGTACGGCTTATAACGTTGAATTAAAAGACGCTTTACCGCACGGATTTGACTACGTTGGTGGTAGTGTGAGTATTGATAAAGCGCAAACCACTGAGTTTAAAACCGATGGCAAATATCAAGTTTTAAGTCTGGGGAATATGGATGCCAAAACTAGTAAAGATATTACTTATCGCGTATTGGTTGGTTCATCAGCATTAGGCGGTGATGGTATCAATCGTGCGACTGCCATTGCCAAAACTGAGCAAGATCAAAGCCTCGTATCAAGAGAAGCCCAGTGGAAAGTAGAAGTCGATCGCGGCGTTATGAATACAGATGGCATCATCGTCGGTAAGGTCTACCATGATATCAACCGCGATGGCATTCAACAAAAACAAGGTGGCGAGCTTGGTGTTGCTGGCGTGCGACTCTATATGGAAAACGGCAACTTTGCTGTCACTGATCCTGAAGGAAAATATAACTTTTATGGTATCAGCGCCAAGACCCACGTCCTCAAAGTTGACCGCACTACTATTCCAAACGCCACAGAACTGGTTACCCAAAGCAACCGTAATGCTGGTGATGCCGGTAGCCGTTTCGTTGACCTCAAATATGGCGAGTTACATCGTGCCGATTTCGGTATCGTTGGCGGTATGGCGGACAGTACTGAACGCTTAAACGCAGAGCTTGTTGCGCGTAGCAAAAGTATCGGTGCCAAAAACGATCGCTTAGAGCAAGCGGTTAAAAGCGAGCTAATTTTAGATCCTGACTATAACCGTGACAATAAAGACAATATCAATGCCAGCGGCTGTAAATCTAACGATGTTTTAGATGCAGGGATTCAATGCGATTCAGCAATCGTCAATGAAATGGTAAACCCATCTGCAAATCGCGTTGAGATGGCAATTACTAAAATTGCACCTCCTGTAGAAAAAGAGTTAGAAGAATACTTGAAAGAAGTGGCTAACAATAACGTCGCCTTTATTAATTTAGATGAAGGTCAACAGCTCACTACTTATAAGCAAATGGTACAGGTGCAAGCACCACTCGGGTCGATATTTACTTTATATGCCAATGGTAAAGCGGTATCAGAACAGCAAATAGGTAAAACCGCTGAACAAGAAAAGCAAAATGTTACTGCATTTGATTATTACGCAGTCGATTTAAAGCGTGGCACTAATACCTTACGCGGTGTCGCAACCGACGTGAATGGCAAAGTTATCTCTGAGCAAACTATCAAGGTATTAACACCGGATATTTTACAATCTATTAGTTATCGTACCCAAAAACAACTGGTGGCAGCTGACGGCGTCAGCGATTATCAAATCGTTATCAGTCTAAAGGATCGTGATGGTCGTCCTTATATAGCATCAACTCCTATCACCATTGATACCAATATTGGTCGTATCAATTTGGCAGACAGCAGTAAAGACCAAGCCGGCACGCAAGTTACTGTCAATGGTGGTGAGCTATTGATCTCCGTGACTGCGCCAAGCGTACCCGGTAAAGGTGAGATGATCATCGATACAGGCAGCAATAAGCAAGTAATTCCGCTACAGTTTACGGCTCAATTGCGTCCATTAATAGCTGTTGGTATCGTTGAAGGCGCGATAGCGCTCAAAGACTTTGATGGTAGTAATATCACTGACGCACAAGGTGCATTTGAAAAAGAATTACGCGAAATAGCCGGTAACGATGATTACTCAGCGACGGGTCGTGCGGCAATGTTCTTAAAAGGCAAAGTACGCGGTGATTATCTATTAACGCTTGCTTATGACAGCGACAAAAAAGGCGAGCGCCTGTTCCGTGATATCGAGCCGGGCGAATACTATCCCGTTTACGGCGACTCATCAGCCAAAGGTTTTGATGCGCAATCGACGAGCAAGCTATATGTACGTCTAGATAAAGGTCGCTCATTTGCCATGTATGGCGACTTAAAGACTCAAATTGACAACGATGAAGGTATTAAGCTCGGTCAATACAATCGTACACTGACTGGTGTCAAAGCCCAGTTTGAAGATAGCAACACGCGTATTACTGCTTTTGCCGCTGAAACAAGCACCTCACAGCGTGTCAATGAAACTCGTGGTTTGGGCATTTCAGGTCCTTACCCGCTTGCTAATGATTTTGATGCAGTATTAGAAAATTCAGAAACTATAGAAGTAATCACCCGTGATGCTAATAATCCTGGACGTATTGTGCGCCGTGAGACCTTGACGCGCTTTGCTGATTATGAAATTGATCCTATTAGCCGTAGCTTATATCTAAAATCACCGATTGCTAGCCAAGATATCGATGGCAACCCTATCTACCTACGCGTTACTGTCGAAGTTGATGAAGGTGGTGAGAAATATTGGGTAGGTGGCGTCGCTGCTAAACGACAATTGACTGATAAAATTACCATCGGTGGCAGCTATATTAATAGTGATGATCCACTTAATAAAGAAGAGCTTGCTAGCGTTAATACTGTGGTTAAACTTAATGACAAGCTAAAACTGGTCGCAGAATATGCCAAAAACAAAGCTGAGAATCCAAATTTCGAGCCAAGCAATCAGATCAATGCGGACAAACTAACAGGCGATAATGCTGAGGGTGACGCTCTACGTATCGAGCTTGACTATGATAATAAAAAACATACCCGTGCAAAAGCCTATCATAACGATACCGATATCGGTTTTGTCACTGGCGCGTCACCACAAACTGCTGGTCGTACCGAATCTGGCATCGAAATCATCCACACTTTAAACGAGAAAAAGACTGCGCTTAAACTTGAAGGCGTACGCACAGAAGATCATATTACTGATGCAAGTACTGAAGGCGTACAGGCCAGTATCGAACAGCGTTTAAGCAAAAATATCGTTGGTGAAATTGGTGTACGCTACTATAAACAAGAAGCAGCAGCCTCACGTAATATCCAAGCAGCAACAGATGTGGTGGATATTACTAATGATACTTTTGCAAATGATGACATCATTAATCAATCTGCGCTAAGCAACGTCAGCAACACTGAAAAAGATATCGAAGGCACCACTGCCCGCGCCCGTCTAACCGCGCGTTTGCCAAAGCTAAATAACTCATTGGTATTTGCTGAGTATGAGCAAGATATTGAACACAGCTCACGTAACGCAACCTCTATCGGCGGTGAAACAGCACTGGGTAATTTAGGTCGACTTTATGCTCGCCATGATTTAATCAATAGCTTGTCTGGCAGCTATGGTTTAGACGATTCTGAGGAGCGTCAACGCACTGTTGTCGGCTTTGATGCCACTTATATGAAAGATGGCAAGGTTTATAGTGAATACCGTATGCGTGATGCCATCAGTGCTCGCGAAGCGGAAGCTGCCATTGGTTTAAAGAATAAATGGTATGTGCAAAAAGGTTTGACGCTTAATACTTTACTCGAGCGTGTCGAATCTTTAGAGGGTGAGAAAGACAGTACCTCAACTGCAGCAGGTTTTGGCGTTGAATACCTTGCTAACGAAAATTACAAAGCATCAGGGCGCCTAGAAAAACGCTGGGGCGATACCAGTGACACCTTATTAGGTAGTGCTGGCGTTGCCTATCGCTATAACGATGAAGTGACTTTATTAGCCAAAGATATTTATTCAAAAGTTGATTATGATGATGGTCATCGGACTATCAATCGCTTTCAACTTGGTGCTGCCTATCGCGACTACGATAGCAATCAGCTTGATATGCTGGCCAAGCTTGAATATCGCTTAGATGATAATGCCACTGGTGATGACCCTTATCAAAAGGATGCTATTGTTTGGTCATGGAGCGGTAACTACCATCCAACGCGCCCATTAACGTTATCAGGTCACTATGCAGGTAAATATACCGAATACGATGCTCAAGGTATCGCAAGTGACAATACCGCTCATGCTGTGTATGCTCGTGGCTTATATGATATTAGCGAGCGCTGGGATATTGGTTTACAAGCAGGTACTTATTGGAATAAGCAAGCAAATGACCTAGCCTATTTAGTTGGCGCTGAAGTTGGCTATAGTCCAATGAACAATTTATGGTTATCGCTTGGTTATAACTTCATGGGCTTTGAAGATGAAGACATCGCTTATGACGATACTACCATCGAGGGCGCATACTTTAGACTACGCTTCAAGTTTGATGAAGATCTATTTAAGCGTGAAGACCCACGTAAAAATAAACGTGCAGCACCTGTATCCTCTACATTATAAGACGGTCAATTAAAAAGGCACCATCTTGAGTGACGTTTTTCTGGAATCGTTTTTGCTTATTCACATGCACTAAAGCAAGATAAAGACTTCAAAATCTTATTCCAATAGCACTATATTTTTGAAGTAAATTGACTATAGCATTTGATAAGCGATAAAATCAGTCTCAAAATTGCCAGCACCGATACTTATCAGCTTACTACAAGGTTTTCGCGTTATGCTTTACTCTACTATTAAAGTAGCTACTTATAAAAATCCAATATGTGCTGCGTTTTCAGCTGTTTTGCTATTATCAATGACTTCATGCGTATCAACCACAGCTACGACTCTTCAAAAAAGTGCTCATATCACTACTATAGACACCTCTGATTACTGCCAGAGTCAGGATTTAAAAGCGACATATAAAAACCAAAATTCGCAGCAACGGGCGATGAGCTGTATGCTAGCAGAACTACAGCATTATCAGCAAAAAGATAAAACTGCGCGGCAACAGTACTTTGCTTATAAAGCCCAAGCCTGGCTCAACTATGCCATCCATAAAGACAGCATGAATAGTCGCTCACCTGCTGGATTAGAAGCGGCAAAATCTGCAGAAGCTATTTTGCAAGCATTAAAAAAAGGCTCAGAAAACGATCTTGTTCTTATCCAAAATATATCTGCCTCATCAGCGCTAATGCGACCTGATTTATGGGCAACGTTAAGCGCCCTCAAAGACAGCGATGGTATTGCAAGCGCTCCCCGTGAAATAGCATTTAGTGAAGTGGCATTAATCTGGGCAGCGACCGACCAATGTGAACATAATTCACGGCAGGCAGGCAGCCAATTTCGCATGGCTGACCGCTGGCTTGAGCAGGCACGTGAGGCTTTTGTTAATGCTCACAATTCTAAAGAAAACGTGGCATTAGAAGGGCTTATCGTACGTTATTATGAGCAATACTCGCCTTTCGATGCAAGTGGTGATCGCTGTAATGGACAAGTATTGCCAACACTTGATCAAATGTAGAAACCTTATTCACTATAAGTATTTTATAAAGCTTATACATAAAAATTTAGCAAAAAAATCCGACATATAAATGTCGGATTTTTTAATGTCTGTCTTTAAAACTTAATAGACAGACTAACGGTCTTTACGCGGTAGCTTCTCTGGCAAGTAACAACGCAGATAAGCGATAGATGCCGTATTAGCTTCTTGCAGATACTTATCGGTAATACGCTCATGACGACGATAAGAAACAGTAAAGATCGCATTCACGATACTAAAGGTAATCAATAACACATCTTGAATATCTTCAAACTTAGGAACTTCATAGCGTTCAGCCAAACGATCATAGACCAATTTTACTACTTGGTGATCCATATGCTCGCCAAAACTGTCGCCTTCAAAATCAGGTGTATTGGTATCATAAATTAATTTGGCTTTAGTTTGATCTTCATCAAAAATTTGTACACAGCGATCAATCAGCGCTGTAAGATACCCTTGCCATCTATCATATTTAACCGTCTCTACGGTTCTCAATACATCTAAAATATCAATAGCATTTAAAAAACGCAGCGCCAAAAATATGGCTTCAATATTAGGGAAGAAATGATAAGCAGACGCCCGTGGAATACCCGCTTCTTCGCAGACAGCGGCAAGCGTAATATCATTGATAGATTGAGTTTCACTCAACTTTTTAGCACCCATCAACAATTTTTGACGGCGGGCGCGTCCTTGCTGGCTAGTAAACTTAAACTTATTCGGCACCAGCTTTTTTGCCAGCTCCGAATCTACTAGTACATCTTCAATTTTGTCGTCTTTATTTTCACTCATGATAAATCTCTTAATGTTATGTCATATCTTTAAAAATATAGTGTTCATCGGATAGTATGCGCCCTAAATCAAAGCACCATTTCTATCAATCACATATGGATTGATAACACCGCTACTATACTCAACGAAGAGGCATAATAAACGCTTGTACACTATCAAGCAAGGAACAAGAATAGGTTAAAAAAATTCACTAATTAATTATAAAATAGTGTTAATTGTGAAGCTTTATTTTCGCTCTTATAATACCGTGGTCGATCACTCTATCTGCATAATCCCACTTTAAATGGTCATTGAAGTAGTCAACCCGTTCAACCTGACCGAGCGAAAACTTACTATCAGGTAGAAATTCTTCAGAGACAAATAACTGATCAATCACTTCTGGCATACCTTGATAGATATGAGTATATGCTACATCTTTCATCCAACCATAACGGGCTTGAATACGAGCAGCATCAAACAGCGCGACGTCTCGCATGCTCTTATCATAGTTGACCTCGCCAGTCTCAGTCATCAGCTGGGTGGTCACGCTTTCAGTCACATCATTCATATCACCAAGCAAAATCAAGGGCTCACGAGTATGCTGTAACCTATCTATAATAGAAAGCCTGATAGAAGCCGCTTCTGACGCACGCATACACAAACTACGCAACTTGGCACGAATACGAATGTTTGGATCATCCATATCTTCTAACAAATTACCAGCCTCATCACGTAAGAAAAAAGCACGTTTACTTTTTAGATGAGCAGTAATAATGGTTATAGGCTGACCAAATGCATCTACACGCAATACAAGGGGCGGACGATTAAAGCGCTGATAAGGACCAACATCAGGGATATCAATGACCGCTTTTGGGGCAATCTCTTCAAGCAAACTGGTCTCTAAGTGCGCAAACCGACTAATAATACCGACAGCAGGCGTATTTTGCGCCCCTTTACCTTGCGTATATGAATTTACGCTGTCATTACTTGCCAGCGGAATAACGACATGTTCAGGCTTAAAGCCCAATGATACTGCTAAAGCTTCGAGCGCTTCACTGTCCCATACTTCCTGGACCGCAATGATATCAGCATGTGCCTTTGACAGTAGATCTGTGATACCGCGTAACTTATGTTCGTATTCGTGATTAGTATATGCAGGTGCGTTTGGATAATAGAGACGATTGGGATTGGCAAAATTGAGCAGGTTGGCAGTTGCTATATAAAACTGCTTATGATTACTTTCATTATTATTGGTCATAAACTGCCTATTATTCTATAATTTTTTTACATAAGGTTTCTAATTATTACTTATTGGCTAATTTTAACAATAAAGCATATTATATATTCATACATAGTAATATACAGTAAAAAAGCCTCCAAAGAAATCTTTGGAGGCTTTAAAATAGCATAAATTCAAATTATTGCGTCTGTTAACAAAAAATGTCTACAATCGAACTAAACCCAGTAATAAGACAGTAAGCTTTAGTCGTGTTTACTTACTTGAAGCAAATATACTATTAGCAGCACTTGAATACTAGTCGCTGACTACTTTATAAACTATCTAACCTGAGTACTTAATATCTTATTAAAATCAGCATAAATACATTAAGAAATGCGGTTCCATGCATCACGAGATGCTCTACGTGCCTCATTCCATTCCATACGTGATTCACCTTTCACATTGTTCCATGAGCGCTCTAAATCTGACTCATGATCTTCAAAGCGGGCATCAGCGGGATAACGTGCACGGTTAGCATAGCCTACCGCGTAAGCTGGATGCAAATCACGATCGAAATCATGACCTTCTTGATAGTAATCGGCATTGGCATACTCTGCACGCCAATATGCTTCTTCATGCGTTGGATCAATCGCTTCGGCTGCTGCATGACCTGCACCGCCACCGACAATTGCACCAATTGCTCCACCAATAAGCGTGCCTAATGGGCCTGCCATCGTGCCAATAGCAGCACCTGCTGCTGCGCCACCAATACCACCAATACCTGTACCTACAGGGTGTGAGCCTGGCTCCCCTGTGATTGGATCAGCATTCAGATCACTTCTAGCTTCTTTCGACATATGCTTGACAGCAGTACGATCAATCGCATCATGATCCTCTATAATGTTGTCGTTCTCATGTCTAATAACAGTATTGTTGATTGTCTGATCATTACCGGTCAATCGGCGCTCATTGTCATCGATAATACGCTCTCTATCACCAACTTCAAGATAGTCATCAGTAATCACACGGTTATTCGGGTCTGTAATACGGCCATCGTTATTCATAATATCTTCCTTAATTGATTTGTTATATATTCTATTTATCGTCAATTCACTTAATAGCAATATAAGCGAGATTAAGCGTTTTATTAAATCTTCTAAAGTATAGGAACTGAGTTCAAAGACAGATAGGTCGAATATGTAAACAGTGTCAAAATCACGATGGTATTGCGTTACAGTCTGTATCTATACCAAAACTTTGTCAATTGACGTAGTTTCTAGGTGAGTCGATTATACAATATTGAAAAACGGCTATTAAGTAATAAGTAAAACACTATCTATCATAGTAATCATGGCACTATTAATGCTCTACTGATAGCTTGTTGCCATTTATACAGATGCTTTTCACGCACATCTATAGACATACTAGGCTCAAAAACTCGATCTACCTGCCATGAGGCCTTCATCGTTGTATCATCATATAAACCTGTTTTTAAGCCAGCAAGTAAAGCGGCTCCTTTTGCAGTAATCTCTGTGTCTCTTGGACGCAGTACCGGCACATTCAATAAATCTGCTTGGAACTGCATCAACAAATCATTATTTGCCGCGCCCCCATCTACCCTTAATTCAGTGAGTGGATGCGGACTGTCTTTTTGCATGGCAATGAGCACATCGTATGTTTGATAAGCAACCGCCTCGAGTGCTGCCCTTGCAATATGAGCTTTGGTCGTACCGCGACTCATACCAGTAATACTGGCACTGATATCTGAGCGCCAATAAGGGGCACCTAATCCTGTAAATGCTGGCAGCAAAACCACCTCTTCACTGCTCTCAACTTGCCGAGCCAAGTCTTCTACCTCGCCGCTTTTTTGAAACATACCTAGGTTGTCACGCAGCCACTGTACAATTGCACCCGCCATAAAAACACTGCCCTCTAACGCATAAGTTACTTCTCTACTTGGAGGCTGTAGCATGCGTCTGCCAGATTGGACGATTTGTTCGAACGAGAGATTGTCTGGGCGAGTTGGTGCAGATTTTCGTTGCCATGCAATAGTTGTGAGTAGCTTATGTTCACTAAGCAGCGGCTTTTGACCGATATTCATTAGCATAAAACAACCGGTGCCATAAGTATTTTTAGCCATGCCCGTCTCAAGACAGCCTTGACCAAAAAGTGCTGCTTGCTGGTCACCCAATACTGCATGAATTGGGATTTGTTTGGCAAATAATCCCTTTTTGGTTTTGCCAAAGTCGCCATCGGATGGCAGAACTTTGGGTAAAATATTCATGGGTATGCCAAATCGGGCGCACAACTCCTCCGACCATGCCAGTTTATGGATATCGTATAGCAAGGTACGAGAAGCATTAGTGACATCGATGACATGCTCACCACCTGTGAGCTTATATATCAGCCAGCTGTCTATGGTGCCAACTGCTATCTCACCTTTGCTGGCGCGTACGCTTAATTTAGGATTTTGATCTAGTAACCAAGCGATTTTACTGGCACTGAAATATGGATCTAAACGCAGACCTGTAATACGTTGCACTTCGCTTGCCATATCGCCTTGGCTATTATTGTTGCTAGTATTACCTTGTGTCGCATTCATTAAGTCTTCAGCAGCAAGCGCTTCACAGTAGCTCGCTGTACGCCTGTCTTGCCAAATAATAGCGGGGGCAAGTGGCTTACCTGTTTGCTTATCCCACATGACAATAGATTCACGCTGATTGGTAATAGCGATACTGCTAACATCGGTGGCGAGTAGCCCTGCCTGATTGATGACGTCATGAGCGCAGCTGATTTGCGTCTGCCAAATTTGCTGGGCATCTTGCTCAACAAAGCCTGCTTGCGGTGTCTTTAAGACTGTTGGCTGCTGTGCCATTTTGATTGGGCGCGCATGATCATCGTACAGTATCGCTCGACTTGACGTTGTCCCTTGATCTAACGCTAAAATATATCCTGCCATTACTCACATCCCATCTTGTCTTGTCTTATTTGAGTCTAATATTATTATTTATTAACTATAAATTTATAAAATCTAAAATTCAGTATAGATAATGCTATCCATTTTATAGATAGTACTTACAAAAAATTTAAACCTATGCAATTAGGAAAATCAGAGGAAAAACAAGTTACTAGCCTATATCAGCCGTTTATTAAATGATGCTATGATTCATTATAGTTAAAAGCGTTACCATAAACCCTTTGCTGATACAATGCAGAATAAGCAAATAGTGAGCATTGACCCGTCACTATTGTGGCACTACAGTGTACGCTTTGTCATCCATGACAAATTTCAGATCGAATCATATTTGATAATTTAGTCTATTTAGCAGCACATTTTGCATAATATTTAGCTTAGATTCTCTCTAGCATAAATAGTACTCAGCATGACTAATACTGTTTATACATTGCGTGTGATTCTAGACACCTTTTAACTTGTACCTTGCATTCTAATTAATGGCTTACGTGACCTATGAAATTTGCTCTATCGACTCTGTCCACTGCCGTGATGACGATTACGCTCATGAGTATAGCGGCGACTGCCTCTGCACGCGCTAATGAGCATATGAATGAGTCACAAAATGAGGTGATAGCTGTCAATGTGACACAGATTATCGACGCCGACAATCAAAACAATGCATTACGTGCACTTGATATGGTCAATCAAAATATCACCTCTAAAACGGTATCCTCTAAGCATGCAGCTTCTGCAAACAAATCTTCTATAAACGAAGCTTCTGTAAAATCAGCGACGATACGTGGCGACAGTACGGGCGAGGTCTCTGGACGTCAAGCAGCTCTAAGCACGCTTATCGATCCTATTACCCATAAAAGCATAGAGAATAGCTATCCGTTAGAAGTGTCTAGCTTGTTAAGTCTTGAACAAGCGCAAAATATTTTGTTGCAAGTATCCCCAAAAATCGCTGCCAATCAGGCCACTATTGCTGCCAGCGAATATCAAACGGACGCCCTCAAAACTATCGATCACCCACTTGTATTTGCTCGTGTTTCAGCCACTACCTACAATTTGGATGCGGACATTGATCTATCGTCGCTAAAAAACGGCATCGTTAATGATATTAATAATGGGGTTGGTGACATTATTCCGCCCATTCCAGATTTGCCAAATTTTGGTGAATTGGTTGGTGAGCGTATCCCAGATAACTACGAGTTAAAACGCTCAGGCTCTACGGTGGGCGCAGGACTTGGGGTAGTATGGCCTATTTATACCGCTGGACGTACTGCCGCTCTGACAGGCGCGTCCAATGCTCGTACTCAAGAAGCCGTAGCTGACAGTATATTGGACAAAAATGAGCTTTATAACACTTTAATAGAGCGTTATTTTAAAGCGCAACTGGCAATCATTGCCGCTTATTTACGCGACGATGCCTATGATACTTTGCAGCAGACTGACCATATGGCGCAGCGGCTTTTTGAAGAAGGTTTTATATCGCGGGTTGATCGCTTAGAGGCGCAGTCGGCACTTGCTGATGCCAAAAGTGAATCTGTCAATGCCAATAATGATGCACGTCTTGCCATGATAGCTTTACAGCGTCTATTGCGCACTGAGTATCGCATTAAACCTCGCACACCTTTGTTTGTCTCAAGCCGACCCTTACCTGATGTCAGCTACTTTCAAGATTTGGCACTGACCAATCACCCAGGTCTACAAAAAGTCGCCGCCAAACGAGCTCAGGCTCAGCAATTGCATGCGCTATCGGATACTGGTTACAAGCCGACTGTGATGCTGTATGGCTATGGGCAAATCGAAAAAGACCCAAGCTGGGTCGCTGGCGTCTCGGCGAGTTGGAAATTATGGGGCGGTCTGGATAAAACTGCGTCTCTGGCATCAAGTAATGCCAAAATACGCCAAGCTGATTTGTCTGAGATTGAAGTCAGTGACAACCTATTATTACTGGTTGAAAAAAACTGGCATGATGTGAATAACGCCCAATCACGCTATCAAGCTCTACAAAGCAATGTAGAGCTTGCGGCAGAAGTCTTGCGTTTGCGCAGGCTTGGATTACAAGAGGGTTTGAATACGCCAGTCGAGATTGCCCAAGCACAAACGCAGTCGTTAAAAGCACGTACGGAGCAAGCGCAAGCAGCTTATAGCTATGTTCAATCACTTGCTGCTCTTATGCAAAGCTGCGGTACGCCCCTTGCCTTTAATGCCTATCTCAATGCCGCCGATATTCGGCTACCCACTTTATATGACAAATAACATCGCCCATTTATCGTCTTAGCAATATCAGACGACAAACGATTTATTTTGCTTATTACCGACTTTATTGCTTTAGGAATCTCACTGTCATGACTGAATCTACCCACGAATCAGGCGACTCGCGCAAACTAGGTGGCTTAAACTCATCGACTGGATCGACCAATACTAACGATAATCCAGCGCCCACGAACATGGATTCTACGGTCGATGCAAATGATGCTGATGCGTCTAAGACTGATATGAATAACAGCACTGATGCCGATAGGGACACCAATACTGATACTAGCATTGAGCCGGAGCAAACGGTGCCAAGCTATAAGCGCCAGTCAGCAAAAGATAATAAATCAACAAAGATTAAAAAGGCGATTTTGGCGCTGGTGATTTTAGTTATTTTGGGTGTGATTGCTTATGGTTTATACAAGAGCAATCAGCATAGCGAGCCGCAAATTATTACCCTCCAAGGGCAAATGCAAATGCAGCAAACGTCTATCGCGGCAAAAGTACCGGGACGTATTGCAAAAATATTAGTCACAGAAGGTGATGCAGTAACGGTCGGTCAACAGCTAATAGAGATGGATTCGCCTGAGATTAATGCAAAAATCAATCAGGCACGCGCTGGCAAACAGATGGCACAAAGCCAGCTAGATAAAGCAGAAAATGGGGCGCGCCCGCAAGAAATCGCTCAAGCAAAAGCAGCGTGGCAAGCTCATAAAGCGGCATCCGACTTGGCAGAAAACACTTATCAGCGTGTTAATCGTCTGTATGAAGAAGGACTGATGGCGCGGCAAAAGCGTGATGAAGCCTATGCACAATATTTGGCAACTCAAGATCAAACCGAAGCAGCACGCTTACAGTATGAGTTAGCGATGGAAGGCGCACGTAGTGAAGATAAGTCAGCGGCGACTGCACAAGTTGCGCAAGTCGATGCGCAATTAGAAGAAGCATTGGTAGCGAAAGAAGAAGCCAACTTAAAAAGCCCAATCTCTGGTGTCGTCGATAATGTCATCGTCAATGCAGGTGAAGTGATCGGTCAAGGTGTGCCGCTGCTAACCTTAGTCAATACCAATGATCAATGGGTCGTCTTAAATGTCACGGAAACCTACTTAAATCAGTTTGCGATTGGTCAGCGGTTCATGGGTACTATTCCCGCTTTATCATCACCTGAAAAGCCTTATACCAAGCAATTCACTGTTTATGCTACTTCAACCTTGTCTGACTTTGCCACTTGGCGACCGACTAACAATGACGATGGTTTTGATGTTCGTACCTTTGAAGTAAAAGCCCGACCCACTAACCCTGATAGACGTATTCGCTCAGGTATGAGCGTAGTTGTACGTCTCAATCCTGCCTTCGTTAATCAGAACCAAGAGTAAGCTATGCGCATGACGAAGCTAAAGGATGCTTTTGTACGCAGTGCAGCTTATGAGCGACGGTTTTTAGCCAAAAATCCGTGGGACTTGGCGATGGTGTTCTGGATACCGCTGGCTACTGTGCTGCTGATTTGGTGGATTTTTTCACAAATACAAATCACAGACTTACCTATTGGCGTGATTGATAATGATCGGGGGCCTGTTGCCAATACAGCATTACGGTATTTGGAAGCCAATCCTAATTTGACGGTAAAGCAGCTATATCATACGCCTGCTGCGGCAAAAGCTGCTATCTTGCAGCGTGATATCTATGCAGTCGTCATTATCCCTGAAGATTTTTCTCGTAATATCTTATTAAGTAAGCCTGCTCCTATCGTACTCCAAGTCAATGCCCAATATGGCACCCACTCTGGCATTATCCAAACCAGCGTACAGTCTGTCATCGGTACCTTATCCGCAGGCGTTGAGATGAAGCGCTTGGTCAAGCAAGGGATGGCTCCATCACAAGCTGCGATTGCCTACTCTCCTATTAGTATTCAACGTATTAGCTTGTTTAATGCTGCGACTGATTATCAGCAATTTTTGGCATCGACAGTCATTCCTGCTCTGCTGCATATTTTGGCAATGGTGATTGGCGCAACGACGATCGGCCGTGAATTGCGTGACAAGCGAATCGGACGCTGGTATCACTTTATTAATGGCAGTCATGTTTATTTAACATTACCACCTAAAGATGATCAACCTAATAATGACAGCCAACCTAGTCCATTAGATAATGTCTCAGCCAGTCAAAACCAAGCATCAGAAGAAGTAATTATACCGGTATTGATATTTGGTTTATTAGGCAAGTACTTTTGGCCGCTACTGGCTTATAGTATTTGGTCGATATTGGCTTTATGGCTGGCAGCGCCGCAACAATCGATTGCTATTAGCGCGCTCATGGTAACCTATATAAGCCTTGTATTATTAATGATGTTATCTTTCTGGCTTGGCGCTATATTTACCTTAGGCTCCTTCTCATTGCGTATGGGTTTATCAGCGACGGGTTTTATCTCAGCACCTTCTTATGCGTTCGCTGGGGTGACGTTTCCTTACGTCGCTATCAGTAAGAATGCCCAGCATTGGTCAGATGTGCTGCCGCTTACCCATTATCTTAAGCTACATATTGCACAGTTACAGATGCAAGCGCCTGTCATCATATCCTTACCAATTGTTTACGGACTGACACTGGCAACACTCGTTACGCTATATTTAACGGCTTTACTAAGCAAACGCGCATTAGCGCATCCTGAACGCTGGGGAGCACGCTGATGTCATCCAATTCAAATCATAAATCGTCTACTAAAATAGTAGTATCAGAGGAAATTCTGGCATCGCCAAGCTTCTTTGGCAGCTTTTTACAAACCATAAAAGACGTGTTTTCTGATAAAGGTGTGCTGTTACTATTGATGATTGCACCGATTATCTATGGTTTCTTCTATCCTTGGCCGTATTCTACCGAAGTGGTCAACCACGTGCCTGTTGGCATTATTGATAAAGACAATAGTCCTTTATCGCAAACCATCGTTCGCTATGCCAGTGCCAGCCCGCAACTAGATACGAAACGCTTCTTAAATGAGCAGCAAGCCATCGATGCCATATGGGCGGATGACATCGCAGGCTACATGATTATTCCAAGCGGACTTGAACAGCAAGTGTTGTCAGGCAAAGCCGCTAGCGTCAGCGTGCTTGGTAATGGCGGCTATTTTTTATTAAATAAAAACGTACAAATGGGATTTTTGCAAGCGGTTAGTACCGTCTCAGCTGGCATTGAGGTAAAGAAAAACGTGGCACAAGGGGCGTACTTAGCGACTGCTTCTGCCAAAACCCAAGCCGTACCGTTAAAGATTATCCCTTTATATAATCAAACGGAAGGTTATGGCGCTTACGTCGTGCCAGCGGTGTCTATTCTTATCTTGCAGCAAACGCTTTTGATGTCAACGGCGATGTTAATCAGCACTTGGTATGAGCAACGACGCCATAGAACTAATATTCGTGGCTGGCTTGGGCGGATTGCCGCGCTAAGTATGTTTAGCTTTGTGATTGGCTGTTTTTATTACGGCTGGGCATTTGAGCTTCATGACTATCCGCGCGGGCAAAACATGCTCGGCAGTTTATTATTCTTGCTGCTATTTTGTCCGACAGTCGCCACACTTGGTTGCGTGCTTGGACTTTGGTTTCGCCAGCGCGAGCGTAGTATGCAAATTTTAATTTTTAGCTCATTACCGATGTTTTTTGTCAGTGGCTATCCGTGGCCTGCCCATCAGCTTCCTGAATTCTTGCAAATTATTCGTTGGTTATTGCCAACGACACCAGGTATCAATACTTCCGTGCAGCTTAACCAAATGGGCGCCAGTATCGCGCAAGTAGCGACAGGATTTTATGCGTTGGCAGGATTGTGGATTTTTTACTTTATTCTACTGTTGCTATTCCGCTGGTTAACGTCAGAACGTAAAAATGCTTATTAAAGTTAATAACATATTAACCATATTAACCATATTAACCATATTAACCATATTAACCATATTAACCATGATAAAAAAAGACGCCTATATAATTACAGACGCTTTTTTATTTGACTCAGTTTAATATCATTAATCGTTAGAACACCCGATTAAGACCGTTCAATGCCGCGACGCGATAAGCTTCTGCCATTGTTGGATAATTAAAGGTGGTATTAACAAAGTATTCAAGCGTGGCATTACATTTCATCACGGCTTGCCCAATGTGAATAATCTCTGAAGCATGATTGCCGTAGCAATGAATACCTAAAATCTCTAACGTCTCACGGTGGAACAAGATTTTTAGAACGCCTGAACGCTCACCAATGATTTGCGCGCGTGCAAGATGCTTAAAGAAAGCCTGACCGACCTCATAAGGAACTTTGGCATCGGTTAATTCTTGTTCCGTTTTACCGATACATGAAATCTCAGGAATAGTATAAATACCTGTTGGTACGCTCGATACGGGCTCTGCATCACGGTCACCGACCATAAATGCCGCCGCACAGCGCCCTTGGTCGTAAGCAGCAGAAGCTAATGAAGGCCAACCGATAACATCGCCCGCTGCATAGATGTTTTCAACTTCGGTACAGTAAGTATCATCAACTTTCAGCTGACCGCGGCTATTGGCTTCTAGACCTAGGCATTCTAAATTTAAGCCTTCAGTATTACCTGAGCGTCCATTCGACCATAAAATAGCGTCTGACTTGATTTTCTTACCACTTTTTAGATGCAAAATCACACAGTCATCGTGCGTTTCTAGATGGTCAATCTCTTCATTGCTACGGATAACCACGCCAAATTGACGGAAATCATGAGCAATAGCGTCACTGATTTCACTATCCAAATAGCTTAGCAGTTGGTTCTGGTTATTAATCAAATCTACTTTATAGCCAAGACCAGTAAAGATAGACGCATACTCACAGCCAATCACGCCAGCGCCATAAATAATGATTTTCTTAACCACATAATCCATCTGTAGGATTTTATCAGAATCAAATACGCGTGGATGATTGAAGTCTAAGATATCAGGGCGGTATGGACGGCTGCCGACCGTAATGATAGCTTTGTTAAAGGTGATCGTTTCAAAGGTATTTTCATCAATTTCGATACGTATCGTGTTTTTATCGATAAAATTTGCCCAACCATGAATCACTTCGATTTGGTTGCGCTCATAGAATCTGGTGTGTGTCTGAACCTGTTGCAAAATCACTTTTCGAGCTTTAGCTAACACGATATTCAGCGGGACTTGATGATAGTCCATGGCCTTAGTAAACATCTGGTCACGGCGAAAGTTAATCAAGTTAAAAACCGACTGGCGCAAAGCTTTACTTGGAATCGTACCAACGTGGGTACAGTTACCGCCTACTTGCTCGCGCGGGTCAATAACCACTACTTTCTTGCCCGATTTGGCAAGTTTCATGGCAGCAGCTTCACCCGCAGGACCTGCACCTAATACGACCGCATCATATTCAAACTCATGCTTATCGCTTTTTAGACGTTGTGAATCCTTAGTAAAGCCCGATTT
Organism: Psychrobacter sp. G; assembly: GCF_000418305.1. Lineage (NCBI taxonomy): Bacteria > Pseudomonadati > Pseudomonadota > Gammaproteobacteria > Moraxellales > Moraxellaceae > Psychrobacter > Psychrobacter sp. G. Next base: position 1,203,233 of record NC_021661.1, on the reverse strand, counting down.
TACGTCGATACGTGTATCATCTAGTGGATTGACCAAATCTGGATGATGCATGATGTCTTCAGTAACTTGCTCATGCGTTTGTTCGATTTTCTCTTTCTTATTTTTACCCTCAGTATGCTCGGGGTTTGGCACACGACCACTTTCCTTATTAGACACCTCAGTTTTAATATCTTTACCAGTATCATTGGTCGCGTCGCCTATCGTTTTGCTTCCCATCGTGTCCTCTTTATTCATTTATGAATCTGTTTTTTAGCTCGCGGACGCCTTCATCTTTATAAATGTCTAGATAAAAATATCCATGGTGCTAAAGTGTGTCCACCATACGTGGTGATACGTTATTTTGCAATACAGACACCACTACAACTGTTTTTTTCAAAAGTATTATTTTTCAGAAAAATAGAGGCCGAGCTCAATTAGCCAATGCGGCGTTTGAGACCAGTCATCTGCAATATACGCGTGGCAATCTCTTCAACGGACATCTCTGACACATCAAGGCTTGGAATCCCCTGCGAGGTATAAATTCCTTGTATTGCGCGCTGTTCTTGCTGACATTGCTGATAACTTGAGTAGCGACTACCCGCGCGACGCTCTTGGCGGATTTTCACCAAGCGATCCGTATCGATAATCAGACCAAATAACTTGTGTTTATGCTCACGCAATGCTTTAGGTAGCTGGTTGTCGTTTAGGTCTTCTTCGGTTAAAGGATAATTGGCCGCTCGAATACCAAACTGTAGCGCCAAATATAATGAGGTTGGCGTTTTACCAGAGCGTGATACCCCAATCAGAATAATATCTGCTGCGTGATAATGACGGGTACGCGCGCCGTCATCATTATCTAAAGCAAAATGCACCGCATCAATACGCTCTTTATAAGTCTCAGAGTCGACGTTATCATGTGCATGACCTGAATGCCCATCTGGCTCCACGCCCGTCTCTTCTGCTACGCGACCGATGAGACCTTCATACATATCAAGATTACAACTGTGTGCTGAATTGATTTTCTCACGAATCTCAGGACTGACAATGGTATCAAATACCAATGGCAGCAAGCCATCTCGCTGATAGGCGGTATTGATTTGCACAACTGCATCTTCAGCACGTTCTAGATTATCCACATAAGGCAATACTCGAGTCTCAAAAGGCACTGAAGCAAACTGACTTAAAATAGCACGCCCAAGCGTTTCTGCTGTAATCGCCGTACCATCAGAGATAAAAAACGCCGTTCTTATGTTTTGAGCGTTATCAACTTCTAGTGCTTTCATATTTTGAATCGTAGAATTGGGTTGTGGTGACGAATGATTTACATACATAACGTTGATACCTTATTTTTAAATCCTTGGTTGAAACCTCAGTAGCAGCCTTTCATTTTTAGCATCTAGCGCTTCATAATTTGGTCATATGCGTCTCAAATTTTCACCTTTATTATACGCATAATAGACGCTTAATAGTAATCAATGTTACAGGCGTACACTTAGACTTAGATAGATTTTTAAGACTCAGCTCACTGTAAGATCGATATTTATCGTGCCAAAATTTATGATCTAGCCTAATAAATATGTAGCAAATCTCACAATTTGTAGCTTTTTCATCTTTTTTTTGCTTCAAGCTCTCGAAATTCTCAAAATATAGGGGTATAATCGACCATTATAATCTTTACTAAATAACCTTATTTTCTGGAGTTATCATGGCAGCGCAATCTACAGCACTTGTAATTAACCTTGATCAGTTAGGAAAAGACGACATTGAAATGGTCGGTGGCAAAAACGCTTCACTTGGTGAAATGATCAGCCATCTATCTGATTTGGGCGTTAGTGTTCCAGGCGGCTTTGCCACAACTTCAAATGCTTTTTACCAGTTTCTAACAGAAACAGGCTTACTTGATAAAATTAACGGCGAGCTTAAAACCTTAGATGTTAATGATGTCAATAAACTTGCTGAAACTGGCAAAAAAATCCGTACTTGGATTATTGAGCAAGAACTGCCGAAAGATCTTGAGCAAGCGGTTCGTGATTCATTCGAAGCAATGAGCGATGGTAAAGAAATCGCGGTTGCGGTACGTTCTTCTGCTACTGCTGAAGATTTGCCAGATGCCTCATTTGCTGGTCAGCAAGAAACGTTCTTAAACATTCGCGGCATTGATAACGTCCTAATCGCGATTAAAGAAGTTTTTGCTTCTCTTTATAATGACCGTGCTATCTCTTATCGTGTGCACAAAGGTTTTGAACACGAAGGCGTAGCGTTATCTGCTGCTGTACAGCGTATGGTTCGCTCAGAAACTGGTGCTGCAGGCGTTATGTTCACACTAGATACCGAAAGTGGTTTTGATCAAGTGGTTTTTATCACTTCAAGCTACGGTCTAGGTGAAATGGTTGTACAGGGCGCCGTAAATCCTGATGAATTCTATGTATCAAAGCAATTACTTGCTAACGGCAAACCTGCGATTATCCGTCGCAACTTAGGTAGCAAGCATAAGAAAATGATTTATGGTGATGAAGGTAGTACCACCAAATCAGTAAAAGTCATTGATGTCGAAAAAGAAGATCGCATGCAGTTCTCTTTGTCTACGGAAGAGCTGACGTCACTTGCCAAGCAAGCCATGACCATTGAAAAGCATTATGGTCAAGCAATGGATATCGAGTGGGCAAAAGACGGTGACACCAATGAAATCTTTATCGTTCAAGCCCGTCCAGAAACGGTTAAGAGCCGCCAAGACAGCAATGTCATGGAACGTTATATCATCGACACGACTAACGCTAAAGTATTGTGTGAAGGTCGCTCAATTGGTCAACGTATCGGTTCAGGTAAAGTCCGTATCGTTAGCAACCTAAATGAGATGGATAAAGTACAAGAAGGCGATGTATTGGTATCAGATATGACGGATCCGGATTGGGAACCAGTCATGAAGCGTGCTTCTGCTATCATTACCAACCGTGGTGGTCGTACTTGTCACGCAGCGATTATCGCTCGTGAGCTAGGCGTCCCTGCTATCGTTGGTTGTGGTAATGCCACTGAGCTGTTGGTTGATGGTCAAGATGTGACTGCTTCTTGTGCCGAAGGTGATACTGGCTTCATTTATGAAAGTCAGATTGATTTTGAAGTACAGACCAACTCTGTAGAATCTATGCCTGAGCTTGCATTCAAAGTCATGATGAACGTTGGTAATCCAGATCGTGCCTTCTCATTTACCCAAATGCCGAACGAAGGGATTGGTCTTGCGCGTCTTGAGTTCATCATCAACCGTATGATTGGCGTGCATCCAAAAGCGCTACTGAACATGAACAGCTTGCCACGTGAAATTGCACAAGCCATCAATGAGCGCATCGCAGGTTATGCTTCACCAGTTGATTTCTATGTAGATAAATTGGTTGAAGGTATCTCAACCCTAGCCGTTGCTTTTATGGATCAGCCTGTTATCGTTCGTATGTCAGATTTCAAATCAAACGAATACGCTAACTTGCTTGGTGGTAAGTTATACGAGCCATCAGAAGAAAACCCAATGCTTGGTTTCCGTGGTGCGAGTCGCTATGTGTCTGACAATTTCCGTGACTGCTTCGAGCTTGAGTGTAAAGCACTGAAACGCGTCCGTGATGAGATGGGCTTGACCAACGTCGAGATTATGATTCCATTCGTCCGTACCGTTGGTGAAGCCAAACAAGTCATCGAATTGCTTGAGAAAAATGGTCTAAAACGTGGTGAAAACGGTCTACGCATTATCATGATGTGTGAGCTACCAACCAACTGCTTACTAGCAGAAGAGTTCCTAGAGCATTTTGACGGTTTCTCAATCGGTTCAAACGATTTGACTCAGTTGACTCTAGGTCTTGACCGTGACTCAGGTATCGTCTCACATCTATTTGATGAGCGTGACCCTGCGGTTAAAAAGCTGTTGTCAATGGCAATTGATGCTTGCCGTAAGCAAAACAAATATGTCGGTATCTGTGGTCAAGGTCCATCAGACCATCCAGATCTAGCTTTATGGCTCATGGAGCAAGGCATCAGCTCAGTATCATTGAACCCTGACTCAGTACTAGATACTTGGTTCTTCTTAGCGGGTGAAGAAGCGAAATAAGCTGTAACGTTACGTCACAACGTTAATTCACACCGTCATTTAAGATACAATTATTAGGGTCTATTTGATTTTTTCAAATAGACCCTAATATAATGTATGATCAATAGTGACTGAAAAGCAGTTTTTTAAAACAGTGACTTAAGACATGACTAACTATGCAGGCAATTATGCAGATTTTCCTTGCTCGAAATAACGTACAAGCCGGTCCCTACACTTTGGATCAGCTCAATATTATGCTCACCTCTGGTGAAGTGCTATTAGATGATTTGGTCTGGCATGACGGCTTAGATCAGTGGCAGCGCATGGGTAACTTAACTAATAATCAAGCCTTTTATCGCCCAACTCATGTAGCGATGCCTGAGGTTAATGATTCTATCATTAACAACGTTACTATCTTCCCAGAAGACGATGCAGCAGATACCAATAAAGACAAACAATCGGTATCGCTAGATCGTTTATATGGCAAGCCTGAACGTTCAAAAGACACGGCTAAAAACACCAAAGCAGATATGACAACCAATCGTCATCACACGCCAAATAGCAACGTGTCATTAAATAAATCTAACGCGACCAAAGCTGCTTCAGCGAAAGATAAAGTAGTGGGTAATGTGATACTCGCTCCTATCATGTCACGGATATTGGCAACGGCGCTGAATGCTTTACTGTATTTATTAGCTATTTTTCCCCTAGTCATGGCATTGACCAAGATGGATGTCGACTATACCAAGTTCCAAAATATTCAGGATATGGACGCTGCTTATCAGTACTCAGTGACATTGATGGAAAGCTTGCCTAGCAGCACGTTGATGATCTCGCAGGTCATGGTCTTTGGTTTGTTTGCCTTGCAATTGTTATTTATCACTTTACGTGGTCAATCGCTGGGCAAAATGATTACGGGTATTCGTGTGGTTGATCAAACCACCCATCGTCTGCCATCATTTTTAAAGCTTATTGGTATGCGTACCTTTTTGCTGTTTATCATTTATAACTTACTATTCTCGTTTACCAGCTTTTTAGGCTTTGTCCTTATTGCTATTCATTATTATATGGCGTCTAAAAGCCCTGAAAACATTGGTTGGCACGACAAATTGGCCAAAACTTTGGTAGTTAAAGCAGATAGTAGTCAATTGATAAAAGAGCCAAAAATAAAATAATCCTATTTTTGATTATTCATAATATCTCTTATGTTTGTCATAAAAAGCGACGTATCAGCGTTGCTTTTTTATTGATAAAGAAACAAGGTATTCGATTAATAATTTTTATTAACAGTTGCGCATTGATTAACCTTTGTGTTCATCAGTGACTACTGTTATAATACGGCGCTTTATAAACTAAGCTTATTCTCTGTTAATTATTTATAATAATGGGTAGGATTTGAGCTTACCTTATAAATCTCCTTGCTATTAACATAGGGTTAATAGCTACTAATCCGTAAGGAGTCATAATGCGACATTACGAACTGGTGTTACTTGTACACCCAGACCAAAGCGACCAAGTGGTCGGCATGGTTGAACGCTATATCAAGTTAGTTCAAGACAACAACGGCACTATCCATCGTCTAGAAGATTGGGGTCGTCGTCAACTTGCTTACCCAATTAACAAGATTCACAAAGCTCATTACGTTCTTTTCAACATTGAAACTGACGGCGAGACTTTAGCTGAACTTGAAGAATTATTCCGTTATAACGACGCGATCATTCGTAGTCTAGTTATGCGCCGTGATGATGCTGTCACTGAAGAGTCGCAGTTAGCCAAGAATGCCGATGAAAAACGCGCACGCAAAGCTACTACTCGTCGTCCAGACAGTAATGATGACAACGACAACCACAGTGATGACTAATTAAAGGAGCATAATCATGGCACGTTTTTATCGCCGTCGCAAATTCTGCCGTTTCACTGCTGAAGGTATCACTCACATCGATTATAAAGATGTTGAATTGCTAAAACAGTATATCAGTGATAATGGCAAAATCGTACCAAGCCGTATTACCGGTACGTCTACTAAATATCAGCGTCAACTAGCGACTGCTATCAAGCAAGCTCGTTATTTATCGCTACTTCCATACACTGATAACCATCAGGGTTAACCGTTAACTAGGAATGACTCATGCAAATTATTTTGTTACAGCGTATCGTCAACCTTGGCAAACTCGGTGAAACTGTCGATGTAAAACCAGGTTACGGACGTAACTTTCTTATCCCTTTGGGTAAAGCACTACCTGCTACTAAAGCTAACATTGAAAAGTTCGAAGCACGTCGTGCTGAACTTGAAGCTGAAGAAGCAAAAGAAGTAGCGGTTGCTCAAGAACGTGCTGACGCATTAACTGACGTTAATGTTATCATGCGCGCTAAATCAGGTGACGAAGGCAAGCTATTCGGCTCTATCGGTACACGCGATATCGCTGAAGCATTGACTAACTCAGGTCTAGAAGTTGACCGTGCTGAAATCAAGCTACCTGAAGGCACTTTGCGTCAAATTGGTGAATATAATGTTGATATTCAACTACATCATGACGTTACGGCTACTATTCTAGTTACCATTCTTTCTGAAGATGGCGACAACGAAGATTTAGATGAAGACAATGCTGCAGACGAAAACGAAGACTATTCTGAAGAGTAATCTTTAGCATACTAAGTTTTAGTCGCAATAAAAAACCAGCAACTTTAGGTTGCTGGTTTTTTTTGTGTTGGATTTGGACTTCGTTATTTATATTAGTACTGATACAGACAATAAACACTGTATACGCAATGACAAAAGACTATTGATAACGTCTGTTGTATTCTAATCCTACTAGTCACTATGCTGACGATATCTATTTTATGAATGAAATCTAGGATACCATGATAAATACTGATGACACTTTACGATGTACTCAAGGCAATGACTTTTATACCGAAGGCAAAACTTATAAGGTTGGTAGAATCGTTAATAATAAATACTTCCAAATATTAACCGATAATAATACTGACCATTGGTATGCGACCTTAGATGACAAAGGCATTTATGTGAGCTTTGATTCGGCTATAGCAGAAACTGAGAGAGCATGTTTTGAGAAGATTAATGATCTATCAAATGACTGTCAGTAGCATTTCAACACTTTTAAACTATAATTAAATATTAAAAACGGTCATTATAATGACCATTTTTTTTGGTTAAATATCAATACGACTACAGGATAAATATCCTACAGAGTGTGGCCAGTTAATTGCAAGGTTTGGTACCTCTTGACCAGTCGCGATCATCTTAGCGGCATTGATCCAACCAGCATGACCGATGGCTAATACTGGACGATCTTTTTGCTCAACTGCAATTTTATCCAACCAGCTCTCCGCTCGATTAAACAGCTGTTGCAAACTTTCACCATAATCAGGCGCAAAGTGGGCAAAATTATTGCACCATTCATCAATTTGTTGTTTCTCAATCTGTTCCCAAGACTGACCATCCCAATCACCGAAATGAATCTCAGCCAATTCAGGTGCGACTCGACACTCAAAACCGCGCTGTGCCAATATTCCCCCGACCTTTAGTGAACGCTGTAAGGGGCTAACCCAAATCACTTTTGGTAATTGCTGTAGACGTACAAAGCGCTGTATTTTATTAGCAAGGCGTTTTAGTTTACGTTTATCGACCTCTACATCTGTCTGTCCGATACAGAGACTATCAGCCGTAATAGGTTTTGGATGACGCCAAATATACAGAATCATGAGTGCGAGTATCCTTTCTTAGCATCATTTTTAACGCTTTGGCTTAAATTAAGGGCAATGAAGCGGCCAGTCCAATGTAAATAGCAATTTCGCTAAGCTGCTGCGTGGCTCCTAAGCCATCACCCGTATAACCATCTAAACGTCTACGTAATAAGCGCCGCATATAATCTGTCGCGCCTATGCCTAGCAATAAAGCCAATAACCATCGCCAAATACCAATCTGTTGCATGGTATTAGGGAAAACCAGTGTGACCAAAGTAATAGCCAATATTAGCCAACCACTGCTATATATAGCTTGTAATGGTGTCAGCTGCTGTGCCATCGGTTTTGCTTTGGCATGTTCAATCTCTCCGCCATAAGGCAATAGCGTCAGTAAGCTAATACAAAATAAACGTGACGCAGTATGCCCAATAATGAGTGCAACGATAGCAACGGGTGTTGGCATCGCAGTAAGTAAGCTGATTTTAAGCAATAGCGCTGAGACCAAACCTAATACGCCATAAGTGCCTAGGCGTGAGTCTTTCATAATCTCTAAAGTGCGCTCGCGAGTGAGTCCACCACCTAGCCCATCGCAACTATCGGCAAGTCCATCTTCATGAAAAGCACCTGTCAGCTTGATACCAAAAGCCGTACTTATCACTGCCGCAACTAGCGGTATGAGTAAGAGACTGCTAAGCCAAAACACGCCAGCACAAAGTAAACCTATCAGTAAGCCTACCGCTGGAAAATAACGGCTGCTTTGGTGCAGCCACTGCGGATCATAATGGCTAAAAGACGGGACGGATATACGGGTTAAAAACTGAACAGCAACCAATATCAATCGGGCTTCATAACGAAGGCGCTGCAATACAGACAGCTTTGAGGATGAACTTTGCATCACTTGCTTTGCTCACTGATACCAGCATCACTAAAACTTGCCATCTCATTGATAATGGCACAGGCAGATTGTAATAGTGGATACGCTAATGCCGCACCACTGCCCTCGCCTAAGCGCATACCCATATCAAGTAATGGCTTAGCATTCAGCAGTTTTAATAAATGCGCGTGCCCTGGTTCAACTGAGTGATGAGAAAAGATAGCATATTGAGCAACACCGGGTGCTAAGCGCTCGGCGACAAGCAAAGCACTACTGGCGATAAAGCCATCAATTAACAAAATACGACGTTCACTGGCAGCCTGCATCAGTGCGCCTGCCATCATAGCAACCTCAAGCCCGCCTAATGCAGCAAGTACATCGAACGGCGCTTGCGCTTCACGGTGACACTTTAACACTTGCATTAAAATAGTTGCCTTGTGCTGTAATCCTGCATCATCAAGACCAGTGCCACGACCGATACAGTCGGCAATGCTCAAGTCGCCAAGTCTCGCCAGCAATAGACTTGCCGCTGACGTATTACCGATGCCCATTTCACCAACAATCAATAGATTGCCTACCATGTCCTTAACCACGCTCCTACCGCTTTCTAACGCAGCTAAACATTCTACTTCTGTCATCGCAGCTTCTGTCAGCGCATCACGGCTACCATGTCGAATTTTATAATCTAGCAGTTGCGGATGGTCTTTAAAAGGAGAATTGCCAAAATCCGCGTCTACCCCAGCATCGACTACTTTTAGCTCAATATCATGCTGACGTGCTAAGACATTGATGGCAGCGCCGCCTTGCAAAAAGTTATAAACCATCTGTGCAGTGACTGCACTAGGATACGCAGACGTGCCATGCTTGGTTAAACCATGATCGGCGGCAAATACTCGAATTTGAGGTTGCTCAATCTTTGGCATAATTGTGCCTTGAATCATACCTAACTGCAGAGCGAGCGTCTCTAAACGTCCAAGTGCGCCAATTGGTTTGGTCTTCTGGTCAATGATTTGCTCTAGCTGCTGGCGTAGCGCATTATTTTCGATATTGGGAATTATCGGGGCATTAAATATGTTCAAAGGAAGTATCCTAAATCTGGTACATGTCAAACAAAACCCACATACTAGCAGAGTATCTAAGCTTTACCATGAATAAAATCAAATATGAGCCGAATAGATTTCCTAGCAACGTAGATTTACTATAGAATATGCCCCTTTAAAAATTCATATGACTATTGATGCTTTATGAAGTGCACGCTGCATGAGCCTCATAATTTGTCATAAGACATTAACAACTATATAGAGACAGTGATGATCGTATTTTGGCTGGTGCTGACCATTCTTTTTATTATTTTTGCCACCGCAAAACTCAAGTGGCATCCTTTTTTAGTATTGATACTATCCGCCTTTTTGGTCGCACTGTTTTACCAAGTACCGCTTAATACGGTCGCTAAAACCATCTCTGATGGCTTTGGCGGTATCTTAGGATATATCGGTCTGGTCATTGTATTTGGTACCATTATCGGCTTAATACTTGAAAAAACGGGTGCCGCCATCGTAATGGCAGAAACGGTCATTAAAGTCTTAGGACCACGCTTCCCCACTTTGACGATGTCTATCGTAGGTGCCGTAGTATCTGTACCAGTGTTTTGCGATTCAGGCTATATTATTTTAAACTCGTTAAAAGAGTCTTTGGCTGAGCGCTTAAAAGTATCAAGCGTGGCGATGAGTATTGCCTTAGCAACTGGCTTATATGCCACTCATACCTTTGTACCACCGACACCCGGTCCAATTGCAGCAGCAGGAAACTTGGGGCTTGAGTCAAATTTGGGCTTGGTCATCATGGTTGGTGTAGTTGTGACAACTGTTGCAGTACTTGCCGGTTGGTTATGGTCCAATCGCTTCCTGAATGCCACTCCTGACAATATTGATGCACTCGACGCGCCAGCTGCGACTGTGCCAGAAAACATGAAAACTCGCGACGACTATAGTAAGCTACCGTCAGCGACCATGGCATTTTTACCTATTATCGTGCCTATCGTCTTGATTTGCTTGTCGTCTGTTGCTAACTTACCTAGTACGCCATTTGGTACAAGCACCATAACAGATATCTTGGTATTTATTGGCAATCCATTGACAGCCCTACTGATTGGTTTGTTTTTATCATTTTTACTCATCAATACTGAACAAAAAACGCAGCAAATCAGCGATAGCATCTCTCAAGGCTTGGTGGTCGCAGCGCCTATTCTCTTAATCACTGGTGCTGGCGGCGCGTTTGGCGCTATGCTAAAGGTCACACCAATTGGCGATTATTTGGGTACGACTTTATCTGCCTTGGGGCTTGGTATTTTTATGCCATTTATCGTTTCTGCTGCACTAAAAACAGCACAAGGCTCAACTACTGTTGCCTTGGTGACCACCTCTGCGATGGTCGCACCACTATTGGGTCAAATAGGTCTCGATAGTGAGCTTGGTCGCGTATTTTGTGTGATGGCAATTGGTGCAGGCGCGATGACTATCTCGCACGCTAATGACAGCTTTTTTTGGATTGTCAGCCAGTTTAGTCGTATGAGTGTGGCACAGGCTTATAAAGCCCATTCTATGGCGACTGGTATTCAGGGCGTGACCAGTATCATCTTTATTTGGTTATTAACCTTGATATTTATTTAAAGAGATTCAAAGAGACATTCATGAAAATTTTAATTGCTCCCGACTCATTTAAAGAAAGCTTAGAAGCACTAGATGTTTGCCGCGCCATTCAATCTGGCTTCAGCCAAGTGTTTCCAGATGCTGACTATAAACTGCTACCCATGGCAGATGGCGGTGAAGGGACTTCTGCAGTATTGTCTTACGTGCTAGGTGGTCGCTGGAAAGAAGTGCACGTCCATGACCCTTTAATGCGACCGATTAGCGCAAAATACTTATTACTGCCTGATGCAACTGCGGTCATCGAAGTTGCTCAAGCTTGCGGTTTACATCTCTTGACTGTGGCAGAGCGCAATCCAGTCATCGCCAGCAGCTATGGCGTTGGCGAGCTGATTGCAGATGCTTTAAGGGAAGGTGTTAAACGTATTATTATCGGCCTTGGTGGTAGTGCCACCAATGACGCGGGACTTGGTATGCTAACGGCACTTGGTATGACGTTTCATGATAGTGACGACAATACGCTAGCCGAAGGCGGCGGCGCGCTTGCCAACTTGCAACGATTAGATGCGACAAGCTTCCATACTAGCGTGTTGGAGACAGTGTTTGAAGTAGCCTGTGATGTCACCAACCCTTTATGTGGCGAATTGGGTGCCAGTGCAATATTTGGTCCTCAAAAAGGCGCTAGTCTACAGCAAGTCAATGATTTGGACCAAGCATTGAATCATTTTGCAGGTGTATGTGAGCAGCATGGCTATCAAAATTATCAAGAGATAGCGGGTGCTGGCGCAGCAGGTGGACTTGGCTATGCATTAATGAGCTTTTGCCAAGCTGAGTTAAAGTCAGGTTTTGATACAGTGGCAAAAGTTACCAACTTATCACAGCACATTGCCGATGCAGATTTGGTCATTACTGGTGAAGGCAAGCTTGACGCTCAGTCTGCCATGGGTAAAGTAGCTGGCGGCATTAGTCACATTGCCAAAGCCCGCCATACGCCAGTGATTGCGATTTGTGGCAGTGTTGATGGACTAGAATCGGCTCAGACCAGTCAGTTTGATATCATCATGCCCAGTATCCAAAAGCTAGAGTCCATCGAGAACATCTTTAAAAATGCTTATCATAATGTTGAAATCACTGCCACCAATATTGCTGCGGCAATAAAACTAGGTCAAAGTATCAAGTAGGCTTTATACGGCTACTTAAGATGCTCTCTTAAACGCTGTTATAGCCATTTCTTCACCTCATTGAGGACGGTTTGCATCCTATTTGGCAGTACCTGCTGGCGACGTACAGCAAGGTACAGGGTCTCACTAACTGAGACTGGCAGCTGATGACATTTAAGCAGCTGCGGGTTTGGATACGCGGCAACTGCGTGCGCTGGTAATACGGTAAATCCAAGCCCCCTACTTACCGGCTCTAAAATCATACCTATCTGATTAGAAAAGCCTTTTTTAATAAAGTCATTGATGTGTCCAAATTCAGGATAATTGGCGCTCAACAGCAAACTGGCATGATGTGCGCCATCAGGATGATCAATAAATCCAAACTCGGTAAGTGCTTCCCAGCTAGGCTCCATCATTGTGACTGGTGTCACCAGTTGTAGCGCTTCTTGAGCCACCGGCTTGCAGCTGACCGTCTCATCATCCGAGATAGTTGTCATAAAACCTATATCAATCTCATGCTTGGAAAGCGCCTGCTCTATATCTGTATTGGGGGCAAAACGGTAATCAATCACCAGCTGTGGATGCTGCTCTTGTAATGTTAACAACTGCGGATAGAGCTTTAAACCGACGCTGCCAGGCGACATAATTCGAACCAATCCCTCATTGTACGGATCGTCACCGATACGCTGCTCTAAGCGTGATAATCGCTGCAAGATGTCTTCTGCCTCTCGATAAAGCTGCTCACCTGCATCTGTTAATGAAAACTGCTTACCTTGACGAATCAGCAAGTCAACATTCAACTGATTCTCAAGCTTACGTATATGCTGACTAACCCCTGACTGCGTCATATATAGACGCTCAGCCGTTTGAGTAAAATGCCCGACTTCCACCAAGGTGCAAAAGGTACGTAGCCATGTGGTATTAATCATTACAATACATACTTATCTTTATAATAAATGATAATTTTACGTAATACATATAACTTTGTAAACTACTCCCATATCAAAAAGGAGTACAAACCATGAATAATGTTTATCCAAGAAGCTTTTCACATATTGGTCTTTCAGTACCTGACCTCGATGCCGCTGTCAAATTTTATACTGAAGTGATGGGTTGGTACACCATCATGGAGCCGACTGAAATCACCGAAGATGACAGTGCTATTGGTGAGATGTGTACCGAAGTCTTTGGTGCAGGTTGGGGCAGTTTTCGTATCGCTCATTTATCAACTGGCGACCGTATTGGTGTGGAGATTTTTGAATTCAAAAATCAAGAAGACCCTGACAATAACTTTGAATATTGGAAAACTGGTATTTTTCATTTCTGTGTTCAAGATCCGAATGTTGAAGAGCTAGCTGAGCGTATGGTTGCCGCAGGGGGTAAAAAGCGGATGGAAAAACCTCGTTATTACTACCCTGGAGAAAAGCCATATCGCATGATCTATATGGAAGATCCGTTTGGCAATATCGTTGAGATATACAGCCATAGCTATGAGCTGATTTACAGTGAAGGCGCTTACTAAGAGTCATTAGTAGTATGTTTTTTGAAAAATTATTGCTTTGAAACATAAAAATAGCGCTCTTATATGATAAGGGCGCTATTTTTATATGGGCTATATTCAGTATCACAGAGATATTGCTTAACTAATTAAGCATGCTACTATTTGGGTTATTATTTAATTAGCTTTTGCGCTTTTACACTAAGTTTAAATACCCATTATCAAGGACGATAAATGAGCCAGTTTAACCCCATTCAATCAGTGACTCCTTCGACGAACACCAATGAGCCATTGGTTATTAGAAAAAATTCAGGCAGTGTTGTAACGTTGACACTTAACAGTTCCAAACAATTCAATACATTATCGATTGAGCTGCTAACAGCTATGCAAGCGGAGCTTGACAGTATTGCGAAAGACTCAAGCGTGCAAGTGCTGGTGATTGCCGCAAATGGCAAGGCATTTTGTGCCGGACATAATCTAAAAGAGATGCGTGCCAATCCAGATGAAGCATTTCAGCGCGCCTTATTTGAGCAATGTAGTCAGATGATGCTGACCATCAATCGTATGCCACAAGTGGTGATAGCTAAGGTACAAGGTATCGCCACTGCTGCTGGCTGTCAACTGGTCGCAGCCTGTGACTTAGCCGTCGCCTCGGACACTGCCAAATTTGCCACCTCTGGTATCAATGTAGGGCTATTTTGTTCTACCCCTGCGGTGGCAGTCAGTCGCAACCTATCTCGTAAGCAAGCATTTGAGATGCTGATTACTGGTGAATTTATAGATGCCTACACTGCACTACAGCAGGGACTGATCAATCGTGTGGCAAGCGCTGAGCAATTAGACCAAACGCTACAATCTCTGATAGACGCCATTACCGCCAAATCCTCAGTCGCTCTGAAAACGGGCAAAACTATGTTTTATAAACAACTGGATATGGATTTGGCAGATGCTTATGAGTATGCCAGCGAGGTGATGAGCTGTAATATGATGGCAGATGATGTAAGTGAAGGGATTGACGCCTTTATCGAAAAGCGTCCTGCCGTATGGACAGGACAGGACGCTAAGAACGATATTTTTATCTGATAATACAAGATATCTTTGTTAGCGTTGGCAGCGCCACTTTTTTAAATAACAAAGGCGTTTTTTAAATAAGAAATGGCAATAATTAAGATTACTCAGCTAGTAATTTTGCAAGCTTCTTATTTATCTCACTTTTGAATGCTTTATCGTCGAGCTTACTGGCAGTAATTTTAGCACTCTGTAAGCTCTTAATCGCTGCCTCTGTCTGTCCAAGCTCGCTCTGTAACTCAGCCATCGAAAAGGCTATCGATGATAAATGCTCTTTTGATTGAATCGCTGCTGCTTTATCCAAGGCCTTCTGGTAAATAACTAGCGCTTCATCCAAATCTTCCGTAAAATCAGCCAATGTCTCCCACTGCTCTGGATGATCCTTATTGCCTTTTTCGTTTTCAATGCACAGGTCTTTTAGCTGTACATACAACGTATCAAATGTCTTTTTATCATTGGCACTGTCCGCTTCTAATAGTTTTTCTGCCAACACATAAATTGAATGATAGATTTTAGTATTAATCATTTTTTATAACCCTTTTTTGCTACTTATCAGATAACTGTCAATAAGGTTAATTATAGACTATTTGCATGGGTCGCTCATCAAAAAGGGCATGATAGTCATATCACGCCCTCTTATCGTTATTCAGTTTCAAGCAGCAGATACTGGTATTTACTCAGCAGCGATGGCAATCATCTCAACCAATAGCTCAGGACGTGCCAATGCCGACTCGCCACAAGCACGAGCTGGCGGCTGTACGCCTTCAAACCACTTATCCCACACTTCATTCATTGCGGCAAAATCTGACATATCTTTTATCCAGACAGTCACTGACAGTAGCTTTGATTTATCGCTACCGACTTCTTGTAACAAGCTTTCGATCTTCTCTAGGCAAGTTAAGGTTTGGGCTTTGATATCATCTTCAGCGTTACCCACTTGACCACATAGATAAACAGTCTGATTATGAACCACAATTTTACTCATACGTTGATTACTATGGAGCTTTTGCATGGATTATTATCCTTAATTTTTAATGCTTTAAAATGTATAAATGACTCAAGTTTTATGAAATCTTACTTAGCGAGAAAAGCGATCAGCGCTAAATGGCTTGATATCGACCAATAGCGGTTTTTCATGAATCATCTCTTCAACGAGACGACCGGTCATTGGTCCTAATGTGAAACCTTGATGACTGTGACCAAAGGCAAACCATAATTTTTCATGGTTACTTGCAGGACCGATAACTGGCTTCATATCTGGCATACAAGGACGCGAGCCTGCCCATGCTTCACTCTCAACTGCATCTTCTAATGGCAGGATTTTTCGCGCCAGCTTGAGCACGGTCTTTAACTGTCCAAAATTCTTTGGTGCATTCATGGTAGTCATTTCCGCACCGGTGGTAATACGGATACCTTGCTGCATCGGTCCCATGACGAAACCTTTATCCATGTCAAACATACTATGATGGATGGTGTTCTTTTCGTTGACTTTAAAATGCTGATGATAGCCACGCATCGGGAATAATGGCAAATCATAACCAAGCGGCTTGATGAGATCATTAGACCAAGGTCCTGCTGCGATGACTAACTTATCACTATAAAAGGTATCGGTATCGGTGATAACTTTCCAGCCGCCATCTTCTTGTACGATTTCTTGAACGCCAGTCTCTTTAACTGTCCCGCCCATTTCTTGGAAGTTTTTTGCATAGGCTTTAACCAGAAAGCTTGGGTTTGAGACCTGCCAAGAATTCAACCAATGAATTGCGCCGACGAACTCGTCAAAATTGGCGCTAGGCTCCATGACTCTTAATTCTTCAACTGTCAATACATTATGTTCAACACCTTGATTGCGAGCATCGATAGCTAGCGCAATGGCTTCTTTAAAGGTGTCTTCAGAGCGATGCAATTGCAACCAACCATCGCGGGTAATCAGCTCATCTGCACCAGAGGCGCTAATCATGGTTTGATGTTCGCTTGTGCAATGCTCAATTAGTGTTTGCCATTCGCCTTCGATTTTTTTAACTGAGGCAGGTGTAGAGTATTTCCAGTATTGCAATAGTGCCTGATGATAACGAAGAATAGCTGGTATGCGATAGCGGATATCAGTACCTTGGTTTGGCAATACACGTATCATTTCAGTCAGCTGGCGCGGAAACGGATGCGTATGAATTGCCTCACGCTGAATCAAGCCAGCATTGCCGTATGAAGTCTCTGAGCCCGGTAGCTTTTTGTCTATAAGCAAAACTTCAGCATTGTTTTTTTGTAGATGCCAAGCAACCGAGGTGCCAACCATACCTGCACCGATAACGATAACTTCATGACGCATAACATATCCCTTTTTATGGCTTTGATACAGAGTGTTAAATAGATGAATATAACGGGTAAGGTGGTCATAGTAACGCATTGAAAGATTTTTTAAACCCTTATCTGTTAAATATTTTTACGAATAAACACTTTTGGTTATATGTCTTTATGCAAGGTATTTTTGATAGGAATAGTGACAACCTAATGAAAAACAAAAGTCATTTTTTAAGCTATTTTCCAACGTTTATAGCATTTTTTATCACCACCAAACTGGATCATCACTCTCTTCTAAAGGCTGTTTTACCGTTAGCACCGTTATCTTATCAGCAGGTACTTCAGCGATAAACCGTGACACTTTATCAAAATAGCCTGAATAGCTCGAAAAATAATCGGGCGCAGTTAAAAACAGCCTGCTTTTTGCACGACTACAAGCAACATAAAACAGCTTACGCTCTTCTTCTAATTCTTCAAAATCGCTTAATGAGCGATGATGCGGTGTCATACCATCGACCAATGAATTTACAAATACCACTGGCCATTCAAGTCCTTTGGCACTATGAATGGTCGAAATAGTCACTTTATCCCTGTTTTTGTCGATACCTTCTTCGCCTTTTTCAGGCTCACCTTCGGTGGCAACCGAGTCATTAGGTGGATCGAGTGCCAGATTTTCTAAAAATTTATCTAGGCTATCATGCTCTAACGCTAGATTTTTGAGCACACGAAAATCTTCGCTACGCTCACGCCAATTGTCTTCATTGATTTTTAAAACGGGCATATAAAAATCTAGAATCAGCTCGATAATGGCTTCGACCGACTCTGCTTGGCTGGCTTGACTTAGCATTTTATACAGCGGCTCAAGTTGCGTGCTTTTTTTGGCAAACTTTGTTGTTAATAACGGCTCAAAAGAGTTATTGTCAGCATTAATCGCTTGGGTTAAGCGCGTAGCAGTCACCGACCCTACGCCTTTAAATAAGGTCAAAATACGGTGCCATGCAATGGTATCATTCGGGTTATAAAGTATCTTAACAAATGCTAAGACGTCTTTAATGTGGCGTCTTTCAATAAAACGAATACCGCCTACGACAATAAACGGGATATTACGTTCCATAAATTCTAGCTGGACGTAGTTAGATTGAAAGGACGTTCGGCACAATACCGCAAAGTCTTGATAATCATAGTCTGGTTTTAATTCGATAATTCTATCAGCAATATACTTTGCTTCTTTGCTCTCATCGCTAAGTCGGCGAAATATTGGTTTTACACCTTCTATAGAAACCCCAGAGTACAGCTGCTTTTGGTAACCCAAGGTGATCTGAGCAGACAGAGCATTGATATAATCAAGCACTGCTGGCGTACTACGATAGTTTTGCTCAAGTTTAATCAGCTTAGCTTCAGGGTAACCCTCTCCGAATAATAAGATATTTTCATAATTGGCGCCGCGAAAGGCATAAATACTTTGGTTGTCATCACCGACGACCATCAGCGACACTGACGTAGGCGCACAGATGAGATCAATCAGCTCTTTTTGCGGAATATTGGTGTCTTGATATTCATCGACCATGACATAACGATATTGCTTTTGTAGCAGTTGGCGAAAGGTGTCATTAGTCTTTAAATGACGCACCACTTGGCTAATGATGTCATCAAAATCGTATAAATGATTGACACGCTTGTACTCATGAAAGTCAATGGCCAATTGCTCAATAACAGGAATATGTACAGCAATATCAGGATAGCTGTTTTCGATTAAATCGCGGATATGAATGCGCCGATTTCTAGAGGTTGAGAAGATATTTTGCAAGGTTTTTTTGCGCGGAAATGCCTGATTGGTTATTTTGGTCGGATACTTTTTTTCCTTATGAATTAAATCGATAGCGTCTTCACTGTCGCCTGTATCTAGAATGGTAAATCTTGGATTAATACCAAGCAGACCTGAGTATTGACGCAAGAGCATATTACAAAAAGAATGGAAAGTGCCACTGGTAATGTCATTCAGGGCTTTATTTTTTGGCAATTTATCTTCTACCAAATCCTCATTTAACCTTTGGGCAAAAGATGGTGTGCTTGCCAGCAATTTTTTAGCCCGACCTTTGATTTCGTTGGCTGCTTTACGAGTAAAGGTTAATAGTAAAATCTCTTTTGGCGACACGCCATTTTCTATCAAGTAACTGGTTCTATAGGTCAAAGTCTTGGTTTTACCAGAACCGGCACCGGCGATCACCAATACCTTGCCCTCAATAGTCGTGGCGGCCAATAGCTG
Source organism: Psychrobacter sp. G (assembly GCF_000418305.1). Lineage (NCBI taxonomy): Bacteria > Pseudomonadati > Pseudomonadota > Gammaproteobacteria > Moraxellales > Moraxellaceae > Psychrobacter > Psychrobacter sp. G. The sequence continues at coordinate 1,183,668 of NC_021661.1, read as the reverse complement.
ATTGGCATTAAGCTCACTGGCATAATCTACTTGCAACCCTAAATGATTGCTAAGCCTTTGCGCTAATACCTCAGCATCCGCATTTATCAGATTGGCTTCAAGCTTCTTAATTGCCTGTTCAAGCCGCGCAATCTTGGGTTTCATCTCGATAAAATTTTGCGGATAATTATAATGGTGGGTAGCAAAAATGGTCGTGGTCATTATAGGATATTACCTTTGATATGGTTTAGCGTGCCATTCATTATAAAGTAAGATAATAATTTTAGGGGCTGTCTTAGATAAGTAAGACAATCTAGGGCAGCTTACAGATAGGTTCAACCCTACTTGACGCTTTACCACTTTCAATACACTCATTGACTATAAGTAAGCCGACTGCTTAAATGATTTATCCCTAGGAGAATATCATGACTGAAAAAATCGAAGAAAACGCTGCTACTCACAAACGCAAATTAATTGATAAATTTTTGATAAAACTGACCAAAGAAGAACCGCAGATGTATTACGCCACGACATCTGAGATTGCACGCAGTCTTTATAGCATGTTAAAAGAACATACGAATCGCTTAACCGTTGAGGAACAAGCGCTTATCAGACATATGACTATCGAAGAAATACAAGGGTTATTAGGCTTTCATGCTAAATGAGAAAATAAGATTCTTATGACTGCACAAAAAAGACTGCCTTATAGGCAGTCTTTTTTATTAACACATCAAATTAGAGCTTTAATAATAAACGTTTAAAAAGGATAATCACGCGGCGTATGCTGCACTGAAATCCAATGCAAGGTAGTAAACTCTTCTAGTATCCATTCACCATTAAAGCGTCCGATACCCGAGTTTTTCTCGCCGCCAAATGGCGCGTTGCTTTCATCATTTACTGAGATATCATTAATATGGGTCATGCCAGCTTTGATACCGCGAGCAAAGCGCAAGCCTGTTGCCATATCTTGGGTAAACACTGCACTCGATAAACCATACATAGAGTCATTAGCAATCGACAGCGCATCGTCTTCATCTTTGGCACGAATAATACCAACCAAAGGACCGAATACTTCGTTGCAAGACAAGTCCATCTCACGTGTGACGTCGCTAAAGACGTGTGGTGGCACCACTTGACCTTTTATCTCACCACTTAATAGCATTTTTGCGCCTTCATCTTGCGCTTTAGCGATTTTTTCTTTTAGCGACTCAACTTGTTTTTCATTGATAATCGGACCGACTGCCGTATCAATTTTGCTAGGATCGCCAAAATTTAAGGTCTTAACGTGTGACACAAAACGCGTAACAAAATCGTCATAAATCTCATCTTCGACAATGATACGGTTAATCGCAATACAGATCTGACCTTGATGCAAGAATTTACCAAAGGCAGCGGCTTTTACGGCTTGCTCAATATCAGCATCTTTTAACACGACAAACGGGCTATTACCACCAAGCTCTAACGCCACTTGCTTGATATAGTCGCCGCCATTTGCCAACTCACCGATATGCTTACCTACAGAGGTTGAACCGGTGAAGGAAACCAAACTCGGAACATGATGGGTGACCATCGCATCGCCAATTTCACTACCGCTACCAACGACGACGTTTAGTAATCCTTTTGGCAAACCGGCTTCTTCAAATATTTTTGCAAGCAGCAACCCACCAGTAATCGGTGTATCACTAGCAGGCTTTAACACTACGGCATTCCCTAGTGCCAATGCTGGCGCAATAGAGCGCTGGGTTAGATGTAATGGGAAGTTCCATGGGCTAATCACGGCAATCACACCCATCGGTTCACGATAGATAAAGTTTTCTTTACCCGGCGTGTTAGATGGGCGAATCTCGCCATGCACCCGATTAGGGAAACTTGCGGCTTCAAGGGTAATCGCCCGCGCACTGCTAAACTCGACCATCGCCTTAATACGGGTACTGCCCGACTCTTTAATGAGCCAATCGACAATCTCATCTTGACGCTGATCAAAGATACTAACTACTTTATAAAGGATAGCAGCACGTTCGTTCGGAGTTTGCTTTGCCCACTGTTTTTGCGCTTCACTGGCAGCTTGATAAGCTTCATCAAGTTGTTTATCCGTTGCTTGTTGAATCTCAACCAAGGTTTCACCGTTAAACGGATTGGTATTAGTATTGATACTATCGTCATCACCCTTTTTCCATTCGCCTGATATATATTGCAAATGAAAATCTGTATAAACATTTACCTGCGTATTTTTAGTTTCTATTGACATAATTGTTCCTATTTTTTATTTAATAATATTATTAGAGTGTGGCTATAACGTATCATGGCCGTCTATCAGATTCCGTAACACGTTTAATAAGCAATAGCAGCATACAATAACAAACGTAACTTGATAGACGACTGGTCTAATGCTAACATAAACGCTATAAAAATTAGAATCTTTTAAACCTGTTGTTTGTTGAACAAACGTAACTTGCCAATTAATACTTATAAATTTGTTAAACCATCTTAAATAATTAGTCTCTCTAAGGAGAACATAAGTCACATGTCTATACCCAATGCTATAAAACATACTCAACCAGACAGTTCGCTATCTAATATTGCATTATCGAACACCAGAGACCATCTGTTAACGACGGGCTATAAGCTCATCGCACAAAAAGGCTTTACCGCAGTTGGTATTAAACAAATATTAGATACGGCAGGCGTGCCCAAAGGCTCTTTTTATCATTATTTTGCGTCAAAAGAAGCCTTTGGCGAGGCGATTATCAGCCACTACTTTACCCAGTATAAGCAGCGCCTTGATACTATTGGTTCACAAGACGTTAGTGCCCAGCAGAAATTGTATGACTATTTCCAAAACTGGTATGACACACAGCAAAGCGGCTGCGCTCATGAGAAATGTTTGGTGGTAAAGCTTAGCGCTGAAGTGTCAGATATGTCGGAGCCAATGCGTAAAGTCCTATATGCGGGCTATCAGCAAACGATTACATGGCTTGCAACTCAAATCAAAGCCGGCTGGGCAGACGGTTCTGTGCCTCATCCCGCTAACGTAGCGGCTGAGAGTATGGCAAAACGTTGGTATTTTGCATGGCTTGGTGCCAGCTTAGTGACCAAAATTAGTCAAACGGATACCCCATTAGCAGAAGTATGGCTGATGACTACTACCGCTATGGGTCGCTAGTTTTTTCATTTTATAAACGCTCTCTTTACATTCTGTAGCTCTCGCTTTGTCTATCCTTCTGTCTTACTTATCCTTGTTTGACTAATAATAATCTAGTGTTAAACAAGGATATCTTCTTAATATTTTAACTTAGGAAAAATATTAACTACTACTATTAAAAGTCCAACTGAATAATTCGATTAAATTAATATCGGCTGAAATGCTTATACGATAGTTTTGTAACTATTTACTATAATCACTAGACGACCGGTCTAATTAATATATAATGCGGACAGATGCAAATAAGTTGCAGACTTTATTTTCAGTTTTTAAATCCCTTTTTCATACTCAGAAAACATATTAGGAATCTTATGAATAACTTTCAATATTACAATCCCGTTCGTATCGTCTTTGGTGAAGGTCAAATCGAGAAGTTGGCTGAGCTTGTACCGGCAGAAGCTCGTGTCCTGATTACCTATGGTGGCAGTTCAGCACAACGTACAGGTACGTTAGATGAAGTTAAAACGGCATTAGCTGCCAGTGGCAATCGCGAAATATTCGAGTTTGGTGGTATTGAAGCCAATCCAGAATTTACTACCTTGCTAAAAGCTGCTGATATGGTCAATGAGCACAATATTGACTTCTTATTAGCCGTTGGTGGTGGCTCTGTGCTTGACGGCAGTAAGTTTGTCGCACTGGTATCATCATTGACTGAAGAAGATGGTACGGTATCACGCGATAAAGCATGGGATGCGCTCACCAGTTATTGCAGGGAGATCGATTCAGCAGTTGATTTGGGCGCGGTATTAACCATTCCAGCGACTGGCTCTGAGATGAATTCAGGCGGCGTGATTAACTATAGTGAACGCCAAGCAAAACTGCCGTTTGGTAATGCACTTGCCTTCCCTAAATTTTCAATTTTAGATCCAACCAAAACTATGACTTTACCTGAACGCCAAGTAATGAATGGTGTGGCTGATGCCTTTGTTCATGTGATGGAACAGTACCTGACCTATCCGGTCAATGCGAAAGTTCAAGATGCCTTTGCTGAGAGCTTATTAAAGATTCTGATTGAGGAAGGCGCAGCGGTAAAAGCCGATCCAGAGAATTTAGAGACCCGCAAAAACATCATGTGGACGGCAACTATGGCGCTAAATGGTCTGATCGGTACTGGTGTACCGCAAGATTGGACGACGCATATGATTGGTCATGAGTTGACCTCATTGCACGCGATTGACCATGCTCGCACGCTGACCATCGTATTGCCATCCGTCATGCGTGAGCTTAAAGACAGTAAAAAAGACAAATTGCTTCAATATGCACGCAACGTTTGGAATATTACAGTCGATGATAATGGTACTGAATTAAATGATGACGCCATCATTGAAGCGGCTATCAAACAGACTGAAAACTTCTTCCGCGAGCTTGGACTGCCGGTCAGCTTAGCAGATGTCGAGTTAGATGCTGCTGCCATTGATCCTATTATCAAGCAATTAGAAGTGCATGGTATGGTGAAATTGGGTGAGCATGGTAAAAACGACTTGGCAGTATCACGTCGTATTCTAGAGCGTGCCATTACTAGTAACGCTTAACTCTCTGAGTAATTATCTATAGTTATATTGTCGTTATAGAAACCACTAGCCTGTCACTTCAGAGTGGCAGGTAACTTTAAAATCAAAAATAAATAAAATAAGGCGCTTTATCATGAGCTTTAATGAACAACAAAATCCACAACAAAATCGTCAAATCAAACTTGCCAGCCGCCCACATGGCGCACCAACTGCCGATAATTTTGAATTGGCTACTGGCGAGATTCCAAAACCCAACCAAAGCGAGATGCTATTACGCACCGTATATTTATCGCTTGACCCTTATATGCGCGGACGTATGAGTGATGCCGCAAGCTACGCTGACCCATTAGAAATTGGCGATGTCATGCTAGGTGGAACGGTTGCCCAAGTCGTCGAGTCTAATATCGATACATTTGCAGTCGGTGATTTGGTAGTATCGAACTCGGGCTGGCAGGACTATAGCGTCAGCGATGGCGAAGGCGTCCTAAAACTCGATAAAAACATGGCAAACCCTTCTTATGGCTTGGGTGTGCTTGGTATGCCCGGCTTCACAGGTTACATGGGTTTGACTGATATCGGTAAACCAAAAAAAGGCGAGACCTTAGTTGTCGCGGCGGCAACGGGTCCTGTTGGTGCAACTGTTGGACAAGTCGGTAATCAATTAGGCTTACGTACTGTTGGCGTCGCTGGCGGTGCTGAGAAGTGTGCTTACGCAGTTGAAGAACTAGGCTTTGATGTTTGTCTTGATCATAAAGCCGATGACTTTGCTGAACAACTAGCAATCGCTTGCCCAAATGGTATCGACATTTATTACGAAAACGTCGGTGGTAAAGTCTTTGATGGCGTATTGCCACTATTAAACGCCCACGCACGTATTCCAGTATGTGGCTTGGTATCACAATATAACGCCACTGAATTGCCGGACGGTAAAGACCGTTTGGGTGTCCTGATGGGTAATATTTTAAGCAAACGTCTAACCATAAAAGGCTTTATTATCTTTGAAGAATACGGCGATCATTTCCCAGAATTCTTAGCTACGATGAGCAAATGGCTTGAATCAGGTGATGTTAAAACCAAAGAGCATCAAGTCGATGGTTTGGCCCAAGCACCACAAGCTTTCTTTGACATGCTTGATGGCAAAAACTTTGGTAAGACAGTGATTAAAGTGGCTGACGTTCAATAACGGATAGCTAACATAAAAAATCATGAAAATAACCAGTTAACAACATAACTTGTTAAGACAGCTACTGAAAGTCATTCTTAAAAGATGAATACTGTCAGCAGTCGGTTTTTTAGCGTTAATAATTTTCAATACCGACTGCAACACAGTACTGATAGGCTTTAATAATAAACCTCAATAATAACTTTCAACAATAAACAGGGACAATTATGAATATTTTAATGGTACTAACTTCACACGATAAATTGGGCGATACTGGTAAGAAGACAGGTTTTTGGCTAGAAGAATTTGCCGCGCCTTACTATGCTTTTTTAGATGCCGGTGTCAATATCACGATTGCCTCTCCTGCAGGCGGTCAACCACCACTTGACCCAAGTAGTGACACGCCGGATGCTCAAACCAAAGATACCAAACGTTTTAAAGAAGATTCTGAAGCCCAAGAACGCCTAGCAACGACTAAAAAATTGGCAGATATGAAAGCGGAAGATTTTGATTCAGTATTCTATCCTGGTGGTCATGGTCCAATGTGGGATTTAGCCGTTGATAAAAACTCGATTGAATTAATTGAGACGTTTATCAAACAAGATAAGCCCGTTGCTTTTGTCTGCCATTCTCCTGCCGCGCTCAAAAACGTTAAAATCGATGGCGAGTATCTGGTCAAAGGCAAAACGGTCACAGGCTTTAGTAATACTGAAGAAGAAGCGGTTCAACTCACTGACGTCGTGCCTTTCTTATTAGAAGATGTGCTAAAAGCCAATGGCGGAAACTATGAAAAAAGCTCTGATTGGGAATCGTTTGTGGTCGAAGATGGTTTGCTGATCACGGGTCAAAATCCAGCGTCGTCAGAAGAAGCCGCCAAGCGTTTAATGGCTAAAATACAGGCTTAATAGCATCAAATCCACTGCAAAAAGGCTAACTAAATGATTCGCTTACATCACCTCAATCAATCACGCTCATTACGGACGTTATGGCTTTTAGAAGAATTGGGACAACCTTATGAAATTATTAGCCACCAGCGTGATGCCAAAACGCATCTAGCACCAGATAGCCTAAAAGCGGTACATCCTCTTGGTAAGTCTCCGGTTATTGAGATGGATGGCGAGCTATATGCAGAGTCAGGTGCGATTACTGAGCTGTTGATTGAGCGGTTTGCACCTGATAATCTGCGCCCTGCTATCGATAGCGCAGATTATGGTCATTATTTACAGTGGATTAACTTTGCTGAAAGCTCGCTGATGCTGCCGCTTTTGCTTGAATTATTTACCAATAAAGCAGGTGCTGGTGATAATGCATTTTTAAAAGGGTATATCGCTCAAGAAAAACACAGGCTACTGAGCTATCTAAATGACGAGGTGGCAGGCAAATCCTTTATCGTGGGTAACAAGCTAAGCGGTGCAGATTTTATGCTGTCGTTTGATTTGATTATGCTTCTTAAGCGTGAGGCGTTAGAGGATTATCCTCATATTAAAGAATACGCGCTACAACTGGCAAGCCTTGATAGCTATCAGCGCGCCATGCGTTTGGAAGCAAATTATGATATGACTACTCTGACATAAATTCCACGGTTAAGCGCGTAGATGCGAACGATAATCAAAAACTATGATAAAATAGCTCAAGCTTTTCTTGGGCTATTTTTTCTTATTAGCGCTGATCAGACACCGCCTGATAACTGGGAGCGTTATCATGAATTTACATTATCCGTCGTTACCGATGATAGATAGCCCATGAGTACCGACTATCAGTTTAAACCTCATGAACGGCCGTTTATGCTGGGCTCTCCTGCCACACCCGATCATCCTACTTATCGGAAAGTATTTTACTTACTGATCGGTATTTTTATCGGTATTACTGCCAGTTTTCAAAACGGTCTATTAGTCGCCAACCTCTCTCAAATTCAAGGTGAGATGGGCTTAACCCCTGTTGAGGGTGGCTGGATATCAGTCGCTTACAATATGACCAATGCCTGTATCACGGTACTGCTCTATAAAATTCGCCAACAGTTTGGTATGTCGTTATTTAGTAAAATCACCCTATTCTTTTTGCTCTCAGCGACCAGTATGCAGTGGTTAGTCAGTAGTCATCTATTGAGCTCAACCACCGGAATTAGCATTGATCCTTATTATTTAGAGCTGATTGCCCGTGGCTTTAGCGGCGTGGTCGCGAGCGCTATGACAGTATTGTCTATCTTTTATTGTTTGCAAGGCATGCCAGCAGCTCGGCGTATTAGTGGGCTGATTTTGGGCTTTGGATTGGTACAGTTTGGGGTGCCTTTATCTCGCATCATCTCGCCTTATCTTGCCGCCGATGGTCAACTTGAAGGCTTATTTTTATTCCAAGTAGGCTTAGCTTTGATATGCTTTGGCTTAATTAACCTTCTTGAGCTGCCACGCGGCAATATGGAAAAAGTCTTTGAAAAGCTGGATATTGTCAGCTTTGCTTTTTTTGCGACTGGCCTTGCAGCATTGGCAGTGTTTTTGGTACAAGGGCGTATTTTATGGTGGACGACTCCTTGGCTCAGTTATCCACTGATTATTTCCGTCGTCACCATTTCTATTGCGTTGTGGATTGAAACCCATCGTAAAAATCCAATGCTACAAGTACGTTGGATGCGCAGCCGGACGATTATCGCCTTTATGATAACGGGCGCTGTGATGCGTATTTTGCTGTCTGAACAAAGCGTTGGCGCGGCAGGGTTATTGGCTAACCTCGGTTATGGAAATGATCAGCTGATTGTGTTCTATGCCATTATTTTAGCCGCTAGTGCACTGGCATTGGTGCTTAGCATTTTTACGACCAATGCGATGGACCTGCGTCGACCGGTGATTTTTGCCGTGGCATTGATTGCGATTGGTGCATGGATAGATACGGGTTTGTCGCTGAATTCTACACCGGCGATGTTTTATTTTAGCCAGTTTATCATTGCCTTTGCTGCCGTTTACTTTATGGGACCGATGGTATTTGAAGGGATGTTTCGTGCCATTGCTAATGGTCCGGCTTATATTATTAGCTTCTCGGTGATTTTTGGTATTTCACAAACGGTTGGCGGTTTAGCAGGTGCGGCGGGAATTCAAGCCTTTACCACCATTCGCACCCAAATGCACTATGCGGATATGGTCAGCTCCATGAGTACCGGCGATCCGGCAACCATGCCTCAAATATTACAAGGGATTCAGCGCCAAGCGACCGTCGCCGCTTATGATGACTTATTCTTTTTAATGGCAGTGAGCGCTACGATTACCGCGATCTATTTATTAATGGTTTATTTCTATTATCTATATCATAAGCGCAACCCACTTGGTAAAGAGCTTGCCGCGTTAGCAGAAATGATGGGCAAAAAATAGCAGATTATGCAAATGCTATTGTGTATTCTATAGCGCCTATTCTCTCTTATTATTATTGTAACGTTATCTATTATGCTTATTAAACCCTTTAGGAGCGTGTCATGAACGAAAACAAACCGAACCGCGTTGATGACGCAAGCACCCCTAACAAAACAGCTAAAACTGTTGAAAATGCTCAAGCTAGTGAATCATTATCAAATCAAGCGGTTGTGGGTACACCATCACAGTCACACATTGCTTCCAATAATGACACAAATACCAATATAGCAGCCATTCAACCTGAACCTACTATGCCTGCAACTCGGATTCAAACCGACCCTTCTGATGACTTACCTACGAATACCAATGAGCCTATAGACGCCGCTGATACAAATAAAATAGACAGCACTGAGGCAGGCGATGGCAAAGATGATACACCGATGCCACCCACTGAATCTATTCCTGCGCCAGCAGGTTGGTCGCCCAAAAAGAAGTCATTTTTTAATTTAGCCTTACTGATTGCGCTGATTGTTATTGGTGTGGCACTCATTCTCTATGCGTGGAAACTGCCACCTTTTACTCCAACCATGCAGCAAACCAATAATGCTTTTGTTAAAGGACAAACCACCATTATCAGTCCGCAAGTGTCAGGTTATGTGACAGAAGTAGCAGTAGAGGATTTTGCGAATGTTGCAGCTGGTGACTTATTGGTAAAAATAGATGACCGTACTTTTCAGCAGCAGCTCGAACAAGCGCAGGCAAATATCGATATTGCGTTAACCAATCGCTCTAGTAATGCGCAAGATACTGGCACCAGCCAAGCACAGATTCAGGCACGTGAGGCAGATGTTTATAGCGCCAAAGTGAGTGTCGACAGTGCCCGAGAGGACGTCAACCGTTATCAGGGCTTGATTGCCATTGGTGCAGTATCAAGTGCAGATGTTGCCCATGCTGAAGCTCAATTAGCAAAAGCACAAGCCGGTGTCCAACAAGCGGAAGCCAATTTACAAGTGGCGGTCGAGGGCAGCGAAAAAACGACGGCTAGCCGCTCTTCTTTAGATGCCAATATCAAAAATGCTGAAGCTGCCGCAAAACAAGCACAAATTAACTTAGATAACACCATAATCCGCGCCCGTGAATCAGGACAACTGAGTCAGTTGACTGTTAAAATAGGACAATATGTCACTGCTGGTACGCAGCTTATGTATATCGTACCAAAAGGCGTATGGATTATTGCCAACTTTAAAGAGACGCAAGTGGCAAATATGACCATTGGTGAAGCTGCCATTATTCATGTGGATGCCTTAGGTGGCACACGGTTTAGCGGACGGATCAGCAATATATCACCCGCAACAGGCAGTGAATTCAGTGCTGGCGCTGCCAATCCTGCGACAGGTAACTATATTAAAATCGCTCAGCGTATTCCGGTACGCATCGACTTAGACTCTAACCAGCCGGAGCTTGCCCGCCTACGTCCTGGTATGTCTGTTTCGGTAGATGTTGATACCAAATAGCTCCACTATAAAAGAAATGAAAAAAAGCCACTTTTTTTGCCATATGAATATGACAGGTAAAGTGGCTTTTTTATAGACATGTTTATAGACATGAACTTCTTCTAAGCCCATATCATCCGCTACCTATTACGTTTAAGGCAATAAGCGTTTGGTACTAAAGCTACCATCCGCCTCTTTATGATAGACAATACGGTCGTGCATTCGATTGGCGCGACCTTGCCAAAACTCCATCTCATTGACAGTAATCTCGTAACCACCCCAAAACTCAGGCGTTGGTACGGCTGCGCCTTCTGGATAGTCTGTTTTCAATTGCTCAAACGTCTGCTCCATCACATCGCGATTGGCAACTTCACCGCTTTGTGGTTGACTAACCCATGCGCCTACTTGGCTATCGTGCGGGCGTTTTTGAAAGTAAGCAGCAGATTTATCAGCATCAATTTTAGCAATACTGCCGCTGATACGAATCTGACGCTCAAGCTTGTGCCAAAAAAACAGCGCTTCGGCATTGGGGTTTTCAGCGATATCTTGACCCTTGGCACTTTCATAATTGGTATAAAAAACGATGCCTTTATCTGTAATTTCACGCAATAGAACAATACGCACGCTGGGTTTATTGTCCGCCCCACAAGTCGCTAAGCTCATCGCATATGGTTCTTGTACTTGCGCCTCTATTGCTTCATTCATCCAAACATTTAACAGCTCAAACGGTGATGCTGGTATTGATTGTTGGTCTAGTTGACCTTTTTCATATGACAAACGCTGATCGCTAAAGTCCATACTCATGATTTTCCCTTATTTTGCTATTCTAGTATGTTTATATCAAAGACTATTAACCCAATATGGCTTTTATTTTATCTGCCAAATCATTCGCCATTACATCACACTCTATCTCATCATCTGATTCAACCATGACTCGAATCATCGGCTCTGTGCCGGATTGGCGAATAAGCAAGCGACCACGACCCTCTAGAGTGGCACGTGCTTTATCAAAAGCGGCAACCAGCTCTTCACGCTCAAACGGATCTTGCATTTGAGATAAGCGTACATTGACCAGTTTTTGTGGTAATACTTCAAAGCCTTCAGTTAAATCACTTAGTGCTTTGCCTCTTGCTTGCATGACTGCAAGTATCTGCAAACTTGCAATAATAGCGTCGCCAGTCCGGCTTTTATCCAAGCATAAGATATGACCTGACGGCTCACCGCCCAATATCCAACCGTTGGCCTCAAGCTCTTGCATCACATAACGATCGCCTACTTTTGCCCGTGTAAACTCAATATCAGCCGCTTTTAACGCCAACTCTAAACCCATATTGCTCATTAGGGTGCCAACGACACCTGCCACCTTTGTTTGACCTTGAGTAGCGAGCACATACAAGATACCATCGCCGTCAACCAAATTGCCGGCTTCATCGACCATCACAATACGGTCGCCATCACCATCTAAGGCAATGCCCACATCGGCTTCGTATTTTAGCACTGCTTCTTGCAGACCTTCAGGATGCGTTGAGCCACAATCAGCATTGATATTGACACCGTCAGGCTTATTATTAATGGCGATGACATTGGCGCCCAGCTCACGCATGACACGAGGCGCCACGCTATAGCCTGCACCATTTGCACAGTCGACGACCACAGTCAGATGATCTAAATCATATTGATAGGGAAAGCTGCCTTTACAGAATTCAATATAGCGACCTTTCGCATCATCGATACGATTATTTTTACCCAATTGTGCCGGATCAAGAATAGGCATTACGGCATCGTTATTACCTTCAGCCGCCATAATAGCGTCCAACTTATCATTGATAGCATTTTGCATTGCATCAGTTAGTTTTTTGCCGTCGGCTGAGAAGAATTTGATGCCATTATCATAATATGGATTGTGTGAGGCAGAAATGACTACGCCTGCATCGGCATTAAAGCTACGGGTCAAATGTGCGATAGCAGGTGTGGGCAATGGCCCTAACATATATACATCGACGCCAGCGGCGTTAAAGCCGGCTTGTAGTGCGCCTTCGATCACATAGCCTGACAACCGCGTGTCTTTACCGATCACAACACTTGGCTTACGCGGCGAATTTTGATTGTTTTCTATCAGCACCAATCCTGTGACATAACCGAGCTTTAAGATAAAGTCTGGCGTAATTGGCAGCTCACCAAATTTACCGCGAATACCATCAGTGCCAAAGTAGCTCATTATTATTTTTCCTTAAGTCTAAAAGTAAAAGCCCCTACGTGGAAGCAGGCTCAGTAGCTTCAATCATTCACTGTCATCAATGGTTTTGATAAGACAAACAGTTATCAATTATTAGAATAATCTATGATTGTATTTTACAAAAAAAACAGCCAACAATAACAAGGCATTGTTGGCTGTTTGTATCTTAACGTCGCTTGACACTGTACGGCTGCGAGTCATCGTATCCTATAGCGGCAAAGATATAATTAGTCGACTCGATAGTTAGGTGCTTCTTTGGTAATCTGCACATCATGGACGTGTGATTCTTTCATACCCGCTGAGGTAACTTTGATGAACTGTGGTTTGCTGCGCATATCTTCAATCGTGGCACAGCCGGTATAGCCCATAGATGAGCGCAAGCCACCTACCAATTGGTTGACAATACCAGCGACTGGACCTTTATAAGGTACCCGACCTTCGATACCTTCTGGTACCAATTTTTCCACACCGTCTTTGGCATCTTGGAAGTAGCGATCTGATGAACCGTTTTGACCTGACATCGCGCCCAAGCTACCCATACCGCGGTAAGCTTTATAATAGCGACCTTGGAATAGCTCAACTTCACCCGGTGCTTCTTCTGTACCTGCCATAAGTGAGCCAACCATGATGCATGATGCACCAGCAGCAATGGCTTTTGCCATATCACCTGAATAGCGAATACCACCATCAGCAATCAATGGAATACTGTCTTGCAAAGCGCTTGCAACACTATCAATCGCCGAGATTTGCGGCACACCGATACCAGCGATGATACGTGTGGTACAGATAGATCCTGGACCAATACCAACTTTGACCGCATCTGCACCAGCATCACGTAAGGCTTTTGCAGCATCACCTGTCGCGATATTGCCGCCAATCACCTGTACATGCGGGAAATGTTTTTTAATCCAAGATACTTTATCAATAACGCCTTTTGAGTGACCATGCGCGGTATCAACAACGATGATATCGACGTCAGCCGCAATCAAAGCTTCAACGCGTGCTTGAGTATCAGCGCCCGTACCAACTGCTGCGCCCACACGCAGGCGACCTTGCTCATCTTTACAAGCATTGGGATTGTTTTCAGCTTTAGCAAAGTCATTGACCGTAATCAGACCACGCAAACGGAAATCATCATTGATAACAATAACTTTTTCGATACGGTGTTCGTGTAGCAGTCTTTTGATGTTTTCGTTGCTTTCACCTTCTTTAACGGTGACGAGCTGCTCTTTTGGCGTCATGATATGGCTGACAGGCAATGATAGATTGGTCTCAAAGCGCCAGTCACGATGAGTAACGATACCAACTACTTTATCAGTGCCCTTTTCAACCACTGGCACGCCTGAGATGTTATTGTCTTGGGTCAGTCTTAATAACTCACCGATGGTCATCTCTGGATGCACAGTAATAGGATCAACCACAGTACCAGCTTCGAATTTTTTGACGCGGCGCACTTGCATTGCCTGCTTATCGATATCCATGCTCTTATGCAAAATACCTAAACCACCAAGTTGTGCCATGGTAATGGCCATCTCAGACTCAGTGACTGTATCCATAGCAGCAGAAATTAGCGGTAAATTTAGCGTGATACTTTTTGTTAGGCGGGTCGTTAGATTAGCAGCTTTTGGCAGTATTTCTGAATAAGCTGGCAATAATAAAACGTCATCAAAGGTTAAGGCTTCATCGACAATTCGCAACATACAGACCCCTAGTAGTGGTTATTTTGATGGGTGGGCAATACAGCATCAAGAAAATCAACAGAAATTCTATCAAAATCATAAGGTTATAAACCTAGCAGAAAATAATAAAACTGTGGGGAACAAATACTAAATACAAACATTCGCTCGGCACATCATCAATTTATCATTGCTCATTAAATCATTGGCTCAGCAGACTGGCTAATACAGCGCCCTTTACCTGCCCCAAAATCTAACTATACAATGCTTAACAACTGAATTATCCCTTAAAAATAACGCCATATTATAACAAATAAGCAAGCAAATCGCATGCTATATTTGTCAATAGGTTTTACCCAAAGCTGTCTATCGATAGTGACGCTGTACATTCAAGTTTTTTAAGCGCTAAACCAATAGATATTGACTATTTTTGTCTCAATACAAGGTGCTCAGCTGGTAGATAATGCTTTTGTTCACGGTACAAATAATCAAGCATCTGCTCACGTATCTCACAGGCCAGTGTCCATGCTTCTACAGGGCCTACCGCTGAAACAGCGCCGCGCAGTTGAATGGTCTTTTCAGTTACCTCAACGACAAATATTTCAGGCTCAGTTTTATTATCCCAAAGCTTATTGTCTTTCACTACCGAAATAAACTGCTGCCGAATGGCGTCAATATCTGCGCCGTAATCGATATATAAGAACACAGGACAGGTCTGATGCACTTCTGTATGCGACCAGTTCTCTACCATTTCGGTGATCAATTCGCGCATCGGCACGATTAATCGACGTTCATCCCATGTTTTTAGTACCGCATAAGTATAACGCAGGTCTTCAACGGTACTAAAGTTGCCATCCATTATCACACTGTCGCCAATTCGTACGGGCTGGGTCACTGCTACCTGTACTCCAGCAATGATGTTACCCAGTATTGGTTGAGCGGCGATACCAATGACCACGCCAGCAATGCCAGCCGAAGTCAGTAAGGTTTTGCCAAAGCCTTCCATGTTGGCAAACTCACTCAGACCTATCCAAATACTGCCCAACACCATGACAAATACGAAGACGCGGCGAAATATCGATACGTAAGTTCGACGACGGCGCACTTTGTCAAACTGCTCCTCTCCTAGATTTTCAATCTGCATATCTTGATAGCGGTTGGCAAAAAAATTGATAACACGTATACCGAGCCACATGGCGCTAAAGACCAATCCAATCCAAATAATCGGACGTGTCGAGGAAGCGACTGCATCCAAGTAAGGGAAGCCGCCCGATACCAAGGTAAATACCGATGAGAAGCTGATGGTAAAGGTTAGCGGTACTGTCAGCTTATTGACCAAATCCTCTACACCGTTGTGATGAAGGGTGCCAAGACGGTTGCCTTCTTTATCCATGACATACCAATTGAGGAGCTTGCCAGCGGCAGTACTTAGCAGCCAGCCAATGCCCATGGTAAAGGAGAAGAATATAAATAACGCTAAAAACTCCCAGATAGCAATATTAAAAAGCTTTAGCTTGGTCCAACTAGGCAGATAGCGCTCAAACTTTGCCGGATGATATTGCTCATAAAGCTTATCAATATTTGCCACCGTCTGCGCTGAAAATACCCAAAAAGGCGCACTATCATCAATACGTACACGCTCTAGATGCAAGGGTACTCGGCGCTCGCGATAATCAATATAACCAAGCTGAATCGAACGTCTAGGAATGCCTTGAATACTGTTTGTGCTACCAAGCGGTGGCTCAATCAAACCGTCAGGACGATCTGGCAATTCATCAAAAACATAGAGCTTTTTTTCAATCAACAGAAAATCAAGCTGTTTGACCAAATCCATTGCTTGATTCGACTGTGATTCACTATCAATCAAGTTCATATTTAGTGCATAAGCTGCCAAATCATATTGCTGATTCATGACTGCCGATTGGAAAAACTCTAATGTGGCAAGGGGTGTCGACAAATTCGGCGGTTCAGACAAGGGCGGCAAACCTGCATTAAGCTTATCTAACGTATAGTAGTTTTCGTTATAATCACCAGTGAGACCAGAATCTCCTTGTAGCACACCTGCTTGCTGCACTGTCCTTTTTTCTAGCGGGCTAATTACCTCTGCTGCAACGGCAGAAACAGTCACTCCTTCTTCTTTTAACTTATCGATTCTTTGCGCAGCATACTCAACCAAATTTTCTGGTTTTGTAGTAACTGTCTCTTCAATATTTTGACTGTCTATTTCCTCAGTACTGCTTGCTGCATAAGCAGAAATGCACGCCATATTTAATAGGATAAATAAGCTGCCAATTATAAAGAGCAGTCGCGATAGAAACTGGGCATGAGACTGTAGAGAGTGAGTCCTGAGAAATCCGAAAGGAGTTTGCATACAAAAACTCTTGCTAATAAGTATGATATTAAGCTAATGCAGAAGACACAAAAAAGCCAGCAGATAGCTGGCTTAATTTATTATTGTTTGTGAATGAACAAGCGCAAAAAACTAATGCTTACATTAAGCACGGCGCCAAGTGGTGCCCGCACGACTGTCTTCAAGCTCAATACCAGCCTCTTTCAACTGCACACGAATCTCATCAGCACGCGCAAAGTTTTTATTGGTTTTGGCATCAGCGCGCTCGATGATTAGCCCATCAATGGCTTCGTCGGTTAAACTATCTTCAGCTACTTCACCAATGACGGCTTGCAAGAACTGCTGCACAGGCTGCTGTAAAATATTAAGCGTTTGCGCCAAAGCTTTTAAGTGCTGCGCTAATTGCCATGCAGTCTCTACATCTTGTGCTTTACTCGCTTTATTGATATCACGCGCTAATCCAAACAGCACACTGATTGCCGTTGAGCTATTAAAGTCGTCATTCATGGCTTTGATAAAGTCTTGTCCCACTGCACTGGCGTAGGCATTATTAATCAAGGCTTCATCGATAATAAGTACTTCACCTTTTTGTTGTTCAGCAACTTTTAATGCTTGATACAACCTGCTTAGGCTATTATGCGATTCGTCCAAGGCACTATCAGAGAAGTTTACTTGACTGCGATAATGACTCGACAATAAGAAGAAACGAACCGTTTCTGGTAAGTATTTTGCCATGACATCACGAATGGTAAAGAAATTCCCCAATGACTTGGACATTTTTTCGCCATCAACATTGATAAAACCAACGTGCATCCAGTTACGCGCGTATTCACAGCCGGTTGCTGCTTCAGATTGGGCAATCTCGTTTTCATGATGCGGAAACTGTAAATCATGACCGCCTCCATGGATATCAAAGGTATTACCAAGGCATTTGGTCGACATTGCTGAGCATTCAATATGCCAGCCTGGACGCCCTTGACCCCACGCTGATGCCCATTGCGGCTCATCCGGTTTCGCCGCTTTCCATAACACAAAATCAAATGGATTACGCTTATCGTTCTCGACTTCAACCCGTGATCCTGCCTGCATATCATCAAGGTTACGTTTTGACAATTTGCCATAATCTGCGAAGCTATCCACTGCATAGTAGACATCACCATTATCACCCGCGTAGGCATAGTCATTACTAACCAACGTCTCAATCATCTGCTGCATCTCATCGATATGATCGGTCGCACGCGGTTCTGCATCAGGGGACAAGCAGCCAAGTGCTGTCGCATCTTCATGCATGGCAGTAATAAAACGTTGGGTCAATGCGCCAATCTCTTCACCATTTTCGGCAGCACGAGTAATGATTTTGTCATCAATATCAGTAATATTACGCACGTAATTTACGTCATAGCCCAATTGTGCAAGCCAACGTACTGCCATATCAAAGCCAACCATCACCCGAGCGTGACCGATATGACAGTAATCATAAACCGTCATGCCACACACATACATACCTACTTGCCCGGCTTTGAGTGGTACAAACTGACGTTTACCGCCAGTCAGTGAATCATAAATGGCAAGCTGAGACATCGCGTCTGCAAGAGGTGTGGTCATAGTCATAAAGCCTTTAAATTAAAA
This sequence comes from Psychrobacter sp. G, assembly GCF_000418305.1. Lineage (NCBI taxonomy): Bacteria > Pseudomonadati > Pseudomonadota > Gammaproteobacteria > Moraxellales > Moraxellaceae > Psychrobacter > Psychrobacter sp. G. The sequence goes on along the minus strand of NC_021661.1, from coordinate 1,165,092 downwards.
GTATAAGAGAAAACAAGCCTAGCAATCATGTACGCTTAGCCAATAAAAAAGCGCTTACATAAGCAAATCATGCATAAATCAAGGATAAAGAGAACATCAATATAAAACTTAACCCATTATCTTAGCGAAAATGCTCGTAAAATACTACAATGAGCGCGCAAGTAAGACTCTGTAATGATAAAAACATTGATAGTTAAGGATAAAAATATGGGCAATCGTTTAAGCAAAATTTATACGCGTACTGGCGATGATGGCAGTACCGGCATGGCAGATGGTAGTCGCGTCAGTAAAGCGGATATCCTATTTAGTGTGATGGGTGATATTGATGAGCTCAACTCGCACATTGGCTTGGTACGTGCGCAGCTTACTCAAGCGTTAAGTACGGAAACCAATAATTCAAGTCACAGCCAACAGCTACCTGAACGCTTGCAAACAAAACAAGAAGTCGACTTTGCCCAAGCTTTAGTGATTATTCAACATTTATTATTTAATATCGGTGGTGAGCTTGCTATGCCAGAATATGAAGGCGTAAATACGATTCATATTGATTGGCTTGAGCAACAGATCGATGCGATGAATACGACGTTACCACCGCTAAAAGACTTTATCTTACCAACAGGCTCATTATTGGTCAGCCAGTTGCATGTGGCACGTACTGTTTGTCGCCGCGCTGAGCGCCAAGCGGTATTACTAAAACAAGCGCAGCCACAAGCCATTCGTCCGACAGCAGTCAGCTTTATCAACCGTTTGTCTGATTGGCTCTTTGTCGCTGCACGTTTTTGCACAGATCCCAAGCAGGTCTCTGAAGTCTTGTGGGACAGCCAAGTATTACAAAAATTCGCTGATAGTTGAGCCATTTAACGAACCATAAAAAAACGCCCGCAATAAATATGTTGCAGGCGCTTTTTTATTGAAATACTGAATTGAAATATTGAAACGATGCTTATCGATATTTAGTAGCAATAAGATTAATAAGTTGCTTCTTTATCTTCAATAATGACCATATCAATGCTTTCATCTTTAGGCGTTGCTTTTGGTGCTTCTGGAGCAGCAGGTGTAGGAGTTACTGTACTAGGCGCAGTAGTGCTAGGTGTTGGCGCTGACGGAGTGCTACTTGGTGTCTTTGTACTTTGACTGCTGTTTTGATTAACAACTGGTGGCTTAGCAGGTTGTGCTGGGCGCACAGGCGCAGCTGGCGTTACCGCTCTTGGCTGACTAGTATTATTATTGCTCTGTGTATTCTGAGCTGATTCACGGCGGCGTTCAGGTTGCTGAGTGGCACGTTGGGCGCGCTGCTCTTCCATTGCTGACTGGAGCGTTGAGCTGGCAACCACTTCTGATACCACAGTCAATAATGCTGGCTGTCCTGCGATACGTGTACGTACTTGACCACCTTGCGTACCAACAACATAGGTGAAAGCATCATCTATGAGCATATTGTTATTGATACGAATATTGTCATTGGCTAAGCGCGATTGCAAACTTGGCTGATTATTAGCGGCTTGCACTTGGCTGGCTTGATATAAGTCTTCACTTGGCAGAGTCATGCTGACGCTTGCCTGACAGGTAGTCAGACCATTTTCATTGGTTGCTTGCAACACGGCGACATTTTGTATATCGATGATAATACCGTTTGCTTTAGTAGAAACCACACCGCTGCCTAAGCCAATCTCTGCATCGTTGGCATAACTGACGGCTAAAGTTTGGGCTTGTTGATTGAGCGTATTTTTCAAAGCAGATTTGAGGCGGTCTTGTACCATAGGATCATCACAGCTCACCGCTGTGGCAGCAGCGTTTTCACTAACCTGTGTTTCTTGCTCAGTCACTTCTACCGTTTCGGCATCGTCTTTTTCTGAGCGATCACAACCAGCAAGCGCTAAACCACATACCATGCCGATACCAGCAACTTTATACCATTTGCTCACACTTTTATTTGCTACGCTCATATCTCTTTTGCTCCAATTTACTGATTCGTACCGTCGCTCACGGACAGTATTTGACATTTACACTATAAAACTCAAATCTAGCAGAAACCGGCATTGCGATAGATTTGAAAACCACATTATTATACGGTGTTTGCAGGAGATGGTCATCCATGTAGCCTACTGATGTACAAATAACGTTCAACATTGTGTCCGAAATCTAGCTTTAGTTGCAAAAAAGCTACAAATATATATTTACTTAAACAAATATTAAGATGATGACAGAAAGTTTTATCAGCATAAGATTTTTATAAATGCTCTATTCAATACGCTTTGATACGTGATAGCGTTGGATGCAGTTAATAACAGACGATATAATATTTCCATTATAATGCTCAAAATATGTGACGGTCACTGGTTATGATAGATCTTAAGAACACCTTGCTACTTGGTCATCGCGGCGCGCGCGGTGAAGCATTAGAAAATACCTTATCAGGTTTTGAATATGCGCAAAATTTGAAAAGCTCTGGCTTAGCAGGTGTAGAGTTCGATGTACAACTTAGCCGAGATGGACAGCTCATCGTCTTTCATGATGAAACGCTTGAGCGCATGTGCGCGCAGCAGTCGCGTCTAGATCAGCTAAATGTGAGCGAAATACAGCGTCATCATCAGTTTGGTCAGCCAATTATCACGTTGCCTGACATTGCTTCTGCTTTAAATACCTATACTTATATTGAGCTTGAGGTTAAAACCCATAGTCGCACTGATTATGCCAAACTCGTAAAAGCCTTGATGCGTGACCTCATTGATAGCCCCCTTGCTAGCCTACCGATTTTGCTAACCAGCTTTGATGTTGAGCTGCATGCCTATTTACAACGCAGTACTTTCATGAGGCATATACCACGTGGGCTGCTTATTCGAGAGCCTAAACTACTGAAACAGGCTTCCAATACTGCCTTACAACTTGGCTGTAAGCAATTAGGTATCCACTATCCGCTTTTGAATCGTGAAGTCATACAGCATTGTCATCGCTATGACTTACCTGTAAGTGCATGGACGGTCAATGATATCGAGACTATTAAGCAGCTTATAAACTGGCAAGTTGATGTGATTATTACCGATTACCCAAGCTATTTATTACTGCCTTAACGCATTACTCCTATTTCTAAAGTCGCTTTGGTGGTGTACATATTTATTGTTTTACTTACATTTTTACCTTATAGCTGATAAGTCACAGCTTATTTGCCATAACACCTACTATAATCCATACAAGTTATTGTTATTTAGCAATATTTTTATAGTGTATAAGTGTTCACTTTACTAAGTATTTAAGGTAATATAGACGCTTAAATTAATACCGTTAGGGATATTATATGATTGCAAAAAAAGCACTTGGCTTACCGCTTAAAGGCTTACGTTTCGCTATCAAATCTGGTGACACACTTGTCAAAAATGCCAGCATTCAAGTCACACGTTTTAAAACACGTTTTGATGAGAATAAAGCAAAAAACTCACTCGATGAGATGCCTGTTGCCAAACGCAACTATGCAAGCGCCTCTGAGCAGACTGAACTGCCTACCGATGTAGACAGTATCGATATGCGTGAGTTTGAGTTTACCAAAGCACCGATTAACTGGATTCCAGCGACTATTCTGGTAGCCACGCCTATTGCTGCAGCAATTATTACGCCATGGTATCTGTTCACCCATCAAGTCAGCGCACCGGTTTGGGGCGTATTTGGTGCGTTTATGGTTTGGACGGGTATCAGTATCACAGCTGGTTATCACCGTTTACTATCGCATCGTGCTTATAAAGCGCATCCAATCGTCAAAAACTTTTTATTGCTAGGTTCTACCTTTGCGGTACAGGGTTCGGCGTTTGATTGGGTTTCTGGTCACCGTACGCATCATCGTCATGTCGATGATCGCTTAGAAGACCCGTACTCAGCGAAACGTGGCTTTTTCTTTAGTCATATGGGCTGGATGCTACGCAATTATCCTAGTGGCAAATTTGACTATAAAAATATCCCTGACCTGACCAAAGATAGAACGCTGCAAATTCAACATAAATATTACGGTTTATGGGTCGCTGCATTGAACATCGGTGCAGTCGCCGCGATCGGTTGGTTATTGGGTGATGTTTGGGGTACTTTGGTCATCGTCGGTTTGCTACGTCTGGTATTGACGCATCACTTTACCTTCTTTATCAATTCGCTATGTCATATGTTTGGGTCGCGTCCTTATACCGATACCAACACTGCCCGTGATAACTTCTTCTTGGCTTTATTTACGTGGGGTGAGGGTTATCATAACTATCATCACTTCTTCCAGTACGATTATCGTAATGGCGTAAAATGGTGGCAGTATGATCCAACCAAATGGCTCATCGCTGGTTTATCGAAGCTAGGCTTGACTACTGAGCTACGTACTGTTGATGACACCACTATCAAGCATGCTGAAGTACAAATGCAATTTAAAGCAGCGCAGCAGCAGATTGATACGGTCACATCAAGTGGTATTGATATTCCTCATGCGATGAAAAGCTTCCAAGATCGTATTAAGTTTGAATACGATGCCTTTACGCAAACGGTTGAAGAATGGCAAGCATTAAAAGCAAAAACCATTGAGCTGAAAAAGACCGAGTTTGCTGATCGCTTGCATGAAGTTGAAGATGAGTTAAAGCAAGATTATGCCAAGATTGAACAAAAAATATTGGCACATAACAGCAATCTGAAAACAGCATTTCGCTCTATCGGTGAAAGCGCAAAAGCGGCTTAAGCATTGATCACTGTTTGATTATTTAGTATTTTATTGTGACGTTTTTCCTTCCCTCTATCTGTAAAAGATAGGGGGATTTTTTCGTGCGGTATTAAGTATCATGTCTATTAATAAATAATAGTGTGATAAACAATGATGTGATAATTAATCATGATTTACAAGAGACGGACAGAGTGCAATGCTGCTATATCAAGGCTATGTTATAGTGAGTTTATTCTATTCATATCTTAAATTTCTTCTCCCAGCTTTTATCTTTAAATTGGAACGGCTCTTATGCGCTATCAAAACACCTACGCTCAATTGGACACCCGTCTTTATCATGAGCAACTGCCAAACCCATTAGACAATCCTCGTGTCGGTCATTTTAATATTCAAGTTGCTGAGCAGCTGGGCTGGACGGAAGATACAGATTTGATGACTCGTTGGGTTGAAATACTTGGTGGACAGTATGTGCCAGCTGAATTTCAGCCTTTATCAATGGCGTATGCTGGTCACCAGTTTGGGCAATGGGCGGGGCAATTGGGCGATGGTCGCGGCTTATTGATGGCGCAAGTACTCGACAAAAACAATCAACTACAAGATATGCATCTAAAGGGTGCAGGCTTGACTCCCTACTCACGCATGGGCGATGGGCGTGCGGTATTACGCAGTACCATTCGTGAGTATTTATGTGGTCATGCGCTCACTCAGCTTGGTATCGCATCCTCTAACGCCTTGGGATTTGTGGTATCAGATACCAAAGTGCGCCGCGAACGAATAGAAGCAGGAGCGGCTTTAATGCGTGTGGCTGACAGTCATATTCGCTTAGGTCATATTGAGTGGATTGCCAGCTTTGCGCCTGACCTGCTTGGCGAATTTACCGATTATATGATTGATACCTACTACCCTGAGTGCCGTGATAGTGATAAACCAGTCTTAGCATTTTTGCAGGCTGTGGTTGAACGTACCGCACGCATGATTGCCGATTGGCAACTGATTGGATTTGCGCATGGTGTTATGAATACTGATAACTTGTCTATTACCGGCAGTACTCTAGATTTTGGTCCGTTTGGCTTTATGGAGCGTTTTAACCCTGCTTGGATCAACAATCACTCTGATCATAGCGGACGCTATGCTTATCAAAATCAACCTGCTATTGGACATTGGAATCTAAATATTTGGTTACCGCACTTTATGCGTCTAGACGGTGTGACGCGCGAGACGTTAGCAGATTGTCTAGCGCCTTACGAAGCGACCTTTATGCAGCATTATCAGCAAGGGCTATGCCGCAAGCTTGGGTTGCCGCATCAGCGTGAGAGTTTAAGCTTAGCGTTTGAATGGTTGACACTGCTAGAGGATAATCTACTCGACTATACCAATAGCTTCCGAGCGTTATTAGGATTAATCGCACCTCATCCTTATGAGCAGCAGTTGCTTGCAACCTTGACGGCCGAGCTGAATCCTGAAGCACAGCAAGTCTGGCAAGCATGGTCGACCCGTTATCTGGCACAAGTAAAGCAGGTATCGATTACTCAAGCAATTGAGGATATGCAAGCCAGCAATCCTATTTATGTATTGCGTAACAGCATGGCTCAGCGTGTTATCGTTGCCGCAGAGCAAGGACAGTTTGAAGAACTAAATAGAGTATTCGAGCTGCTTGCTAGCCCTTATACGCTACATGATAGCGCCATTGACCTTGATACCTTACCGCCTGCGCCTCATGCACCGCAAATGCCAATCAGCTGTTCGTCTTAATATATATTTATTCTGTAATATTTTGAAATATTTTGCATTTGGGGTTGATATTTGGGTCATTTTTTTGGCATTATCAACTAGCTAAATAATGAATATCAATTTATTATATTGTGTGCGCAGTTCATAGTCCTTAGCTAGGCAAATTATTGGCGATAATGTAGACTATCTATTTTGCACTATTGTTGTTTTTTGTTGATGTTTAAGCGCCGCATAGCACCCCTTAACAATCAATGTACACTCATGATCATATTCAATGGTTATTGAGAATTAGGCATTAGTTTTTATCACCATTTAATTTATTCCAATTTATCCTAACCATGGCAATTATTATGAATGACGATATCACTTTGAATACGGACACCCCTAGTACGGAAAAAGAGCAGTTTGAACAAGCTGCCTTACATTACCATGAGTTCCCTCGCCCTGGTAAAATCTCAGTTACTCCTATCAAGCAATTGGCAAACCAACGTGATCTGGCGCTCGCCTATTCACCAGGCGTGGCAGTACCTTGTCTTGAGATTCAAAGAGACCCATCTCTTGCGGCAAAATATACCGCACGTAGCAACTTAGTTGGTGTTATTACCAATGGTACAGCGGTGTTAGGTTTGGGAAATATCGGTCCATTGGCATCAAAGCCTGTTATGGAAGGCAAAGGGGTTCTATTCAAAAAGTTCGCTGGTATCGACGTTTTTGATATTGAAATTGCACAAAACGATCCGGACAAATTCATTGAGGCTGTTGCTTCTTTAGAGCCTACGTTTGGTGGGATTAATTTAGAAGACATCAAAGCACCAGAGTGTTTCAAAATCGAGCGCGAACTGCGTAAGCGTATGAACATTCCAGTATTCCATGATGACCAACATGGCACGTCAATCATTGTTGCGGCGGCGATGCTTAATGCATTAATCATCACGAACAAAAAAATTGAAGATATTAAAATCATTTGTTCTGGTGCCGGTGCTGCAGCGATTTCTTGCTTGGATATCATTTGTGCCCTTGGTGTGAATAAAAACAATATCTACGTATCAGACTCACGTGGCATTATCTCTACTACCCGTGAAAACCTTGATGAAACCAAACAACGCTACGCTCGTGAAACCACTGCTACGACTATTGAAGAGCTGATGGATGATGTCGACATGTTCCTAGGCTTATCTATGCCTGGTACATTGACAGAAGACATGGTTCGCCGTATGGCAAAAGACCCTATCATCTTTGCGCTTGCTAACCCAACGCCTGAGATCATGCCAGAAATCGCCCATGCCGTCCGTCCAGACGTTATTATGGCAACCGGTCGCTCTGATTATCCGAACCAAGTAAACAACGCATTGTGTTTCCCTTATATCTTCCGCGGTGCATTAGATGTGGGCGCAACGACTGTCAACGAAGAGATGAAAATTGCATGCGTACGCGCTATTGCTGCTATGGCGCATGTTGAAGCGACGCCAATGAGCAACGTCAAAAACGTTGAAAGTACGCCAAGCTTTGGTCGTGATTACCTGATCCCAGGACCACTTGAGCCAAACCTAATCATTGAAATCGCCTCTGCAGTCGCAAAAGCAGCTATGGATTCAGGCGTTGCAACGCTTCCTATCGCAGATATGAAAGCCTATCGTCAGCGTCTGTCTGAGTTTGTCTATAACTCAGCGTTTGTAATGAAGCCTATTTTTGCTCGTGCAAAAGCAGATCCAAAACGTATCGTTTACTGTGAAGGCGAAGACAGCAACGTACTATTAGCGGTACAAGTAGTCGTCGATGAGCAGTTGGCTTATCCAATCTTGGTCGGTCGTCCTTCAGTGATCGAAAATAACATCGCCAAGCTAGCATTACGCTTGAAAGACGGCGTGAACATTACTATTGTCAATGTTGATGATGATCCGCGCTATAACGATTACTGGAAAGGCTACTACGAGAAAAACAAACGTACTGGGGTCAGTATCGAGCTTGCTCGCCGTGATGTGCGCCGCAAAACCTCTTTAATTGGTGCTCTTTTGGTTGAAAATGGCGATGCCGATGGTATGATTTGTGGTACATTCGGTCACTATCAGCTGCATTTAAAATATGTCGGCAGAGTAATCAATAAAAAAGAAGGCATTAATGATTTTTACGCGATGAATGCAGTGCTCATGCAAGATCGTAATATTTTTATTGCTGATACCTATATCCATGAAGATCCAACGGCTGAGCAATTGGCTGAGATGACTGTATTGGCAGCTGAGCAATTGTGCCGCTTTAGCATTACCCCACGTGTAGCTTTAGTGTCGCATTCAAACTTCGGAACTTCTGATCGTGCCAGTGCTGTCAAAATGCGTAAAGTACATCAACTGCTGACCGAGATGAATGTCGATTTTGAGTTTGACGGTGAAATGCAAGGTGATGCTGCACTTGACGAACATATCCGTGCCAATGACTTGCCTTCGAGCAATCTTAAAGGTTCAGCAAATCTACTTATCTTGCCAACGTTAGATGCGTCGAACATTGCTTTTAACCTGCTTAAGACGGCAACCGGTAGCGCGTCTATCGGTCCTATTTTGTTAGGTGCAAGCAAACCTGTACATATTCTAACGCCATCAGCCACAGCGCGCCGTGTGGTTAATATGACGGCACTTGCGGTCACTGAAGCTCAGGATTTAGACAACGAGAAGCAGTAATCGATTACGCTCTTCAAAGTTAAAGTGCGCAATTAAGACGGTCTTTTGCATTTTTTATAGAGACCGTCTGCTATACTAAAACCAGCCAATGCTTAAAGTATTGGCTGGTTTTTTTTGACAAAATTTAGGTTAATTGGTAGTAAATATAAAGAGAATATTATGCAAGTGTATCTCGTCGGCGGTGCAGTACGTGATCAGCTATTAGGGCGCCCTATTAAAGATAAAGACTTCGTTGTCGTTGGGGCAACCGTTAATGAGATGCTTGACGCAGGTTTTCAGCAAGTAGGCGCAGATTTCCCTGTATTTTTGCATCCGGTGAGCCGTGAAGAATATGCCCTCGCACGAACTGAGCGTAAGCAAGGTTTGGGCTATCAGGGCTTTAGCGTGCATGCCAGTATTGACGTTAGTTTAAAAGACGATTTGCAGCGGCGCGACTTGACGATCAATGCCATGGCCATAGAGGTTACTAGCTTAACCGACGATACGCCTATAAGTGGTGACGTGATTGATTATTATGGTGGACTTGACGACATAAAAAGTAAGAGCTTGCGCCATGTCTCAAGTGCCTTTAGCGAAGACCCTTTACGGGTGCTGAGAACGGCGCGCTTTTATAGCCGCTACTATGATTTGGGCTTTACTATCGCTGATGACACGTTAGTCTTGATGCGTGAGTTGGTTGCTTCAGGAGAGCTTACCCATTTAAGTAGCGAGCGTATTTGGCAAGAATCGAGCCGTGCAATGATGCAGCTCTCCCCTCAGGTATACTGGCAACAGCTATTTGATATCGGCGCCCTTGCAGAGCACTTTGCACCGTTACATCAGGCTTGGAATGATGATCAGATACGAGAGACAGTGCAAACATCGCTATATTTCGCCGGTCAGATGCAATTGAATCTATCACAGCGTTGGGCGCTATTAATGATTAGCCTTAAGCCATCGTTATTTCAGATCAAACATATTGAAGCCATAACAGCGGTCAAAAGTATTAACGATATAGGTAATATGGCTAAAGTACCAAAGGCACAAACACAATTTGCTGGTTTATTCGTACAACAAGCTGATAAATTGAGCGTTATAACCCAACTCAGTGCTGCCGAAAAAATTGATCTTATTCAAGCCTGCAGCGCCCATAAAGAGCCTGAAAAACTCTCGCAGCTCTTGGTCACAAGCCAAGTATTGCAGTTATCTATACAGCACCGTCAGATGATGTTGGCATTAAATAGCTTTCACAGTATTGGTATGAATGATATTGATCAAAGTCTCAAAGGTACAGCGATTGGTAAAGCCTTGCGTCAATGCAGAATTGAGCATTTACAAATGCAAACAGCCTGACATAAAAAGATTAAACACTCTTTAAAATTTTAAAACCATATCCTAATTAAAACGCTATTATGACTCAAACATCTAAAAATACTCATCCTATGATGGCATCTGCCCCCGTTATACTTGTCACAGGTAGTGCTAAGCGAATTGGCGCGGCGATTGTTCGTGCTGCTCATAAGCAAGGCTATCGCGTCATTATCCATTGTCATCATAGTGAGCAAGAGGCACATGCATTAGCAGACGCGCTGAATGATACTTGCGCTCATAGTGCTGTGGTTATTGTCGCGGATTTGGCAGTGGTAAATCAGGCAGACACTCTCAAGCACCTGACCCAAACTATCATGCAGGCATTCGGGCAACTAGACGTACTGGTACATAATGCCTCTCGCTTTTACTCTACTCCCCTTGGCAGTATTAATTATGACCAATGGGACGAGCTGCTGTTGACCAATACCAAAGCGCCTTTGTTGTTAAGCCAAGCACTACTACCTTATCTTAAGCAACAACAAGGTTGTATTATTAGTTTGCTCGATATTCATGCGCAGGATAAGCCGTTCGCCAATTATACGGTTTACAATATGGCAAAAGCGGCGCATCGGATGATGGTGCAGTCTTTAGCACTGGATATGGCGCCTGATGTACGCGTGAATGGGGTCGCGCCTGGGGTCAATATTTTACCCGATGCAGATAGCGATCAAGCGATTGATAGCGAGCAGCAAAATAAGATTATAAGCTCCATTCCTATGCAGCGAATAGGCATCCCTGCTGACATTGCGCATAGCGTGCTCTATTTGGCGCACGCCAGTTATGTGACGGGTGAGATAATAACCGTAGATGGAGGCCGAAGTTTGACGCTGGCTGGTGGTAATTAGTGATAACTCATCAAATAGTATGCCCTATCTGCTAACTTTTACTTGAAAATATATAAAAATCAGGTATCATTGTGCGTCTAAAGGGCCCATAGCTCAGTTGGTTAGAGCAGAGGACTCATAATCCTTTGGTCGTAGGTTCAAGTCCTACTGGGCCCACCAAATTCAAACCCCGTAAACGCAATGTTTATGGGGTTTTTTGTTGTCTAGTTTTTTTAGCTGGCTTGTTAAAGTGTGCGATAAACCTCTGAGGGTGGATTTGCCTATCCCCAATGAATCAGCACCGTCAGGTATTTTACGTTTGTGTTCAACGACTAAGCTGATGGCTTCTAATTTGAATTCTTGGGTGTATTGATTGCGTTTGTTGGTCATACTATGTTCCGTCTTTTGTTTAGTATGACCTCTTAGCAGCTGTCCGAATTTATTATGCCACTACATGCTGGCATGTCTTAGCAAGTCCTTACTGCTTTTAGGAGTACTCAATTGGCTTAATTAATATCGGGGTTTGCTTTGCAAGCACCCTTATTTACGCTTTCTGAACTTAGCAGCCCACCGCTTTCAATGTATCGTTTTAACCCTCTTAGACTAGACACTTATGGTGCATAGAAAATCATAAAAACCATCATGGTGCGAAAAAAGTGCAATATCTCCTAAAAAGACCGATATTGGTGCGTTTATTGTGTATTTTGGAATGGCATAAATATTGAAGTATTAATAGCAGTTAGGAATGGTTTGTTAAATCGGCCTACCAAGCTGCTACTTTATCTTTTTGGAGAAATATATGTCTTTATTGCCAACGCTTATCACTGCTACTCCTATAAGTACAAATTATCGTATCGACTCAAAACTCACATCACGTTTGTCTCTACTAGCAGTAGCCGTCGTAGGTAGCTTAAGCCTTATAGGTTGTCAAAAACCTGCAGAAACTAGCGCTGAGACCAATTCTACAGCCACAAAAACCGAAACGGCCGAGACCGCTACTACCCCTGCGGCAGATGGTGACACCATCAAAGTTGGCATCTTGCATTCTTTATCTGGAACGATGGCCATCTCTGAAACATCATTAAAAGATACTGCTCTCATGACCATTGATGAAATTAATGCCAATGGCGGTGTGTTGGGTAAGCAGCTAGAGCCAATCGTCGTAGACCCCGCTTCTGATTGGCCGTTATTCGCTGAAAAAGCTCGTCAGCTGTTAACTCAAGACAAAGTGGATGTCATATTTGGTGGTTGGACGTCGGTATCACGTAAGTCTGTGCTGCCTGTCGTTGAAGAGTTAAATGGCCTCATGTTCTACCCTGTTCAGTACGAGGGTCAAGAGCAGTCAAAAAATATTTTCTACACTGGTGCAGCACCTAACCAACAAGCTATTCCTGCTGTTGAATACCTAATGAGTCCGGAGGGCGGTAGTGCAGAACGCTTTGTCTTACTTGGGACCGATTATGTCTATCCTCGGACTACTAACCAGATACTGCGAGCGTTCTTAAAATCTAAAGGCGTCGCTGAAACAGACATCATGGAAGAGTACACCCCTTTCGGTTTTAGCAACTATCAGACCATCGTGGGCAACATTAAAAGCTTCTCGACCGGTAAAAAGACGGCTGTTATCTCTACCATTAATGGGGATTCAAACGTACCCTTTTATCGTGAGCTTGCCAATCAGGGTATTAAAGCCTCTGATATCCCCGTCATGGCATTCTCAGTAGGAGAAGAAGAGCTTCGTGGTATCGATACCAGCTTATTGCAGGGGCATTTGGCGTCATGGAACTACTTTATGTCGGTTAAAAATCCTGTCAATAGCGGCTTCACCAAAAAGTATAAGAAATATGCGCTAGATCATAAGCTACCGAATGCTGAAAAGGTCGTGACCAATGATCCTATGGAAGCCACCTACGTGGGTATCAATATGTGGAAACAAGCAGTCGAAAAAGCAGGTACCACTAATGTCGACAAAGTGCGTATTAGTATGGGAGGTCAGACTTTTGACGCGCCATCAGGGTATACATTAAAAATGGATGAGGAAAACCATCACTTATGGAAGCCTGTCATGATCGGTCAAATCCGTGCCGATGGTCAGTTCGATGTGATCAGCAAAACGCCAAAAGTCATTCGTGCTGAGCCATGGAGTCAGTACATCCCTAAATAAGGTTGTGGTCACCCAAGCCTTAGTCCCTAATCCTTAGCCCCTTAATGGTATCAATACCAGCAACCCTTTAGCTCCTCTACTGATAAAACAGTTTTTCAGTAGAGGTTAGAGGAGTGTTGACTGCAAAAAAGGAACCATCATGTCACATTACCCTTCCTATTATAAAAGTGACGCGCAAGCCAATTATTCTAATAAGACTTTTGTCATCGCCTTACTATCTTTACTCCTCCTCATTGCTATCACATCAGCTGCTCATGCTCACGAGACGCCAATAGCCCACAGCCATGGCGAGAAACTATCTACTAATACTGTGGCAGTGACATCCACTGCTGTAAGTGAAGAGAACTTACTTGCTCAAGACGACACCTTACTTGCTCAAAACAAGCAGTCTCTTACTACGCCTGCTAATCTTGCGATAAGTAAAGGGGATGCTATCGAGCAGTTCGTTGCTGCTGACTTCACCAAGCGCCAAACCATGCTCAACCAGTGGCCGGGGTCAGTTGAGAGTTTGGATACTTTAGTTGAGCTGATAAAGAAAGATGAGTTATATCAAGGCAATGGTGGGCAAACCTACCTACTTAACAGCGAAGATGAGCTATTTACTTATCCTGCTAAGCAGCTGACCACCGAGTGGCCGAGTGACTTGGCGCAAGTGACTTTGACCAATACGCTACGCTCAGCCTTAGTCTTTGGACAAGCCAAGGTTAAGCTTGAGTCAAACGATCCTACGCAACGTGTGCAGGCAGTCGCCATCTTAGCGGATAATATCGAACAGCTAGATCCAGCACTCATAAGTACTGCTGCCACTAATGAGGAAGACGACGACGTCAAAACGGCGTTGAGTACTTTACAAGCGAGGATTGATTTTAGAGATGGCGACGTCGCCAAGCAAATTGCAGCACTTACCGTGCTCGCCGATAGTGATAGCCCGCAAGTCTTAGTTGATGTCAAAAAAGCATTGGCGGCAGATAATATCGATCCTGTGCTCAAATCTGCGCTGTTAGACGCTGAGGATAGTATTGAGCAGCGCATTACCATCAGTACTTGGATAGGTCATCTATTCACGGGACTTAGTACGGCAAGTATCTTACTACTCGCGGCATTAGGGCTTGCCATTACCTTTGGGCTACTGGGGGTCATCAATATGGCTCACGGTGAGCTCATTATGATTGGCGCTTACGCCACTTATATGGTGCAAAATCTCTTTCAAGCGTATTTTCCTAGTATGACTGGATGGTATCTGGTTGCTGCTATACCCGTTGCTTTTTTAGTTAGTGCCATTATTGGCATGGTTATCGAACGAATCATTATTCGCCCGCTTTATGGTCGTGAGCTTGAAACCTTACTGGCAACTTTCGGTGTCAGTTTGATTCTTATGCAGTTGGTTCGGATGATATTTGGCGCGCAAAACGTCGAAGTCAGCAATGTCGACTGGTTGAGCGGTGCCTATCAAGTGTCCTCGAGCCTTGTGCTTCCCTTCAACCGTATCGCTATTATCGGCTTTACCATCATTATTCTTATGCTACTGGTGTACTTACTTAATAAGACTCGTTTCGGGCTATTTGTGCGCGCTGTCACTCAAAACCGGCAAATGGCACGTGCAGTGGGTATCTCATCTGCTCGCATCGATATGTTGGCTTTTGCACTTGGCTCGGGTCTCGCAGGTCTCGCTGGCTGTGCTTTGGCGCAAGTAGGCAATGTCGGACCCGACTTAGGTCAGACTTATATCATTGATGCGTTCTTAGTCGTCGTGGTTGGCGGTGTTGGGCAAGTATGGGGCGCGGTATTGGCATCTTTAGGTCTTGGTGTCAGTGGTACGGTGCTTGAAATCGGCATTGGTGCTGTGATGGCTAAGATTGTATTACTGGTTCTTGTGATTTTGTTTATTCAAAAACGTCCACAAGGTTTATTCGCCCTCAAAGGCCGTTTTGTGGATTAAGGAGAACCTCATGCGTTTGACTCAATTATTATCTGATTCCCCACGTAATGCCATTTTGATTGGTTTGTGTTTTTTAGTGCTACTGATATTGCCTTGGCTCCATTTACTACCTGAAACCTCTAGTTTTCACCTGTCTGCTTACTGGATAACTTTGATTGGTAAAATAATGGCGCTCGCCATGGTAGCACTGGCTTTAGACTTGGTCTGGGGCTATGCCGGCATCCTAAGCTTAGGTCATGGTCTTTATTTTGCGCTAGGAGGTTATGCTTTTGGTATGTATTTAACGCGAGAAACGGCTGGCACAGGCTTGCCAGACTTTATGCGTTTCTTAAGTTGGACCGAGCTGCCATGGTATTGGGCAGGCACTCAACACTTTTGGTGGGCGATGGCTCTAGTGGTATTAGTTCCCGGTCTGGTCGCTTTTATCTTTGGCTATTTTGCTTTTCGCTCCAAGATCAAAGGGGTTTATTTTTCGATTATTACTCAAGCCATGACCTATGCGGCAGCCTTATTATTCTTCCGTAACGAAACAGGCTTTGGTGGTAACAATGGCTTCACAGGTTTTACCACGCTATTAGGCTATGACATCACTGCTTCTTCAACGAGGGCTGTGCTGTGTTTTACGACTGCTTTGGCGCTGCTACTGTCCTATCTTGGGCTACGCTATCTGATGAGCCAGCCTTATGGGCGCGTGCTCGGTGCCATTCGTGATAGTGAAAATCGCTTGCAGTATTTAGGCTATCGCACGCTTTGGTACAAGCTTTCAGCTTGGGTATTGTCTGCAGTCATTGCTGGTATCGCTGGTGCTCTATATGTACCGCAAGTTGGCATCATTAATCCGGGCGAGATGAACCCCGTCAACTCTATCGAGATGGCAGTATGGGTGGCTGCGGGAGGCAGAGGTTCACTCATTGGTGCTATCGTAGGTGCAGGTGCAATCAATGCAATTAAGACTTATTTTACCGTTGCCTACCCTGAGTTTTGGTTGCTTATCCTAGGTGGATTATTTGTGGTGGTTACTTTATTTCTCCCTAACGGCATCATTGGCGTACTTGATCGTTTTAAAAAGGAAAAAGAATAATGTTAATAACTAATGCTGCTACTTCCCAAAAAGTTACTAACGATGCGCTTGTTAAAAACAATCTTAGTATCAATAATCCAATGAAAAACTCTAAAAATACACCACACATAACGGTCGCAGAAAACACGCCTACCCGACCAGTCACTACTTTGGCTGAAGATTACGGAGATAGCGGTGGTTTAGCGCATCCTGTTCCCAAATCAGGGCCGGATATGAGACATGGTATTGCGCTGTATTTAGAAGGCGTTAGCGTGTGGTTTGACTCGTTCCGTGCACTCAATGATCTATCTTTATACATTGAGGCAGGCGAGCTACGCTGCATCATCGGCCCTAATGGCGCAGGTAAGACGACATTAATGGATGTTATTACGGGCAAAACGCGTCCTACTAAAGGCAGTGCATTTTTCGGTCAAGTACATAATTTAGCCAAACTATCTACCGAGGAAATAGCCGAAGCAGGCATTGGCCGTAAGTTTCAAAAACCTACCGTATTTGAGAAATTTACCGTACTTGATAACTTAATGCTCGCTGCACCAAAGGACAAACGGGTATCAAAAAGCTGGTTTACTAAAATTGACGCAGAAATCCAAGATACTCTTGCCTCAACGCTTGATCAAATACGCCTAAAAGAGCTGATTAGCAAGCCAGCAGGATTATTGTCTCATGGTCAAAAACAGTGGCTAGAGATTGGGATGTTATTGATGCAAAGACCAAAACTTATCTTACTTGATGAACCAGTGGCAGGCATGACAGATGCCGAAACCGAACATACCGCTGAGTTATGTCTACGCCTTAAAAAGAATCATACTTTAATCGTGGTTGAGCATGACATGACTTTCATTGATGCCATCAGTGAGAAAGTAACGGTCTTAGCAAATGGCGCTATTTTGGCTGAAGGCACGTTGAATGAAGTACAGAATAATGAGGCCGTTATTGAGACTTATTTGGGTCGATAATTGATAGTAATGCTTAGAAATAGACCTAAAAAATAGAGGTGCTTATATGTTAGAAATTAATGCCATAAATCAATATTACGGTGGCAGTCACATTTTACGTGATGTCACCCTCGCTGCCCCTGTAGGAGAATGTAGCGTGGTACTGGGTCGTAATGGCGTCGGTAAAACCACCTTGCTTAAATGCTTGATGGGCATCCTACCAATAAAATCAGGTGAAATCTTATTAGACGGTAAGGACATTAGTCAGATGACGCCTGAGCAGCGTGTACGCGCAGGACTCGCTTATGTGCCGCAAGGACGTGATATATTTTCTACTTTGACCGTTGAAGAAAACATTCTGATTGGCATGGCGAAATTCTCTCAACGAAAAGCAAGTAAAGTACCCAAACACTTGTATGATATATTTCCAGTGCTGGACGAGATGAAGCATCGGCGCGGTGGCGATCTATCTGGCGGTCAGCAGCAGCAGCTCGCTATTGCTCGTGCGCTTGCTTCAGAGCCACGCGTGCTAGTACTTGATGAGCCTACTGAAGGTATTCAACCATCAATCATTAAAGACATCGGTAGAGTCATTCGTAGTCTTGCTAATAAAGGCGATATGGCAATCGTTTTAGTCGAGCAGTTTTATGAGTTTGCTGAAGAGCTTGCCGATAACTATACCGTGCTCTCTAGAGGACAAGTGGTTGCTCAAGGGGCTGGATGTGACATGGCAGAAAACAATATTCAAGAGTTGGTGGCAATCTAAAAGGACACTTTCTAAAAGGGAATACAATTTTGACTTGGCAATCCTCACTACAGCTTCATTTCGACTGCGCCTCTACTGCTGCAAAAACTCGGCTGTATCATCGTGCCCATACTGGCGCACTAATGGTGCAGCGCGCGCTGTATCCTGAGCCTGATAGTACTGATAACAGTCAAGCAGGAATTTGCCATATTTATGTGTTGTATCCTCCTGCTGGTATCGCCGATGATGACCGCTTAACACTGGAATTTGACCTACACTCTAACAGCCATGCGGTGATTACCACCCCTGGAGCCGGCAAATGGTACGGGCAACGCAAATCATTACGATACTCTAGACCTAGCGACCCATCAAAATTTAACAACGGTACTCAATCGGCAAATAGCAACACCTCTAACGACTGTTTTAATGATGTTGTCAGCGCAGAACAGCATATCGATGCCCGCCTTGATAACCACGCTATTCTTGAATGGCTACCACAAGAAAGCATTTATTACGATCATTCTGTCTCTACTGCCAATAACCGCTTTTATTTAGCTAAGACGGCAAGTTTATTGACTTGGGATATTGCGGTGTTCGGACGTCAAGCGTATCAAGAGACGTTTGCTAATGGTCATTATGCCAACCGCTTAGAGATATGGCGTGAGAGTAATTTATTGGTCAGTGAGTGCACCTCCCAGCAAGCCAATACGTGCTGGTTTACCTCACCATTAGGACTGAACAATCAACATGTGCATGGCTCTTTTTGGGCAATACCTAGCACAGAGGTCATTGCGCCAGAACTACAGAATAATCCGCTCAAGCTTGGTCAATATTTAGATGCCACTATTACCGAGATACGCCAGCTCATTGATACGCAGTCACTACCCATTCACTGTACTCACAATTTTCAAGGTATCAATTGCCGTTATTTAGGGGCAGATGTGCGTGCCTGCTTTGACGCTTTTTACCAAATTCGCGAGCTTATCAGGTCTAAATGGTATGCGCTTGAGCCTCATCGACCGAGGATTTGGGACACCTAATATCATGTGCTCCCACTTAATCTCATCCCTGAACAATGCTGAACCAAACCAGAATGACTCTACTTAGTACATTTAACTTGACACATTTACTTTATGAAGATTAAAAACGGTTCATAGTCTTTAAAGCACAATAATTATTAAGGAAGCTTTATGCAATTAAATCCTACCGAAAAAGATAAACTCTTACTATTTACAGCCGGTATGGTAGCGGAACGTCGTAAAAATCGTGGCGTCAAGCTCAATTATCCTGAGTCTATCGCTTACATTAGCATGTTACTAATGGAAGGCGCGCGTGATGGCAAAACCGTGGCGCAACTGATGAGTGAAGGAGCCACTTATCTCTCTGCCGATGACGTCATGGAAGGCATCGCAGAGATGATACATGATGTCCAAGTTGAAGCCACTTTCCCCGATGGCACTAAGCTGGTGACGGTACATAACCCCATCGTATAACTTGCTTGTGTATGGCGATGTCTCTGCTCTAGTAATAAATCGCACTAAGAAACGATGTAACCTACTAGTAAAACGGTATAAAACGAAAAACGCTTTAAAATTAAATTGTAGCTAATGCGATAAGACGATTAAGGATAATAAAAATGACGATGAAAGCAGGCGAATATAAGATTAAAGCAGGCGATATGGCATTGAATGCTGGTCGCTGCGTTCAAACCATAGCAGTAATCAATACAGGCGACCGCCCTATTCAAATCGGTTCTCATTATCACTTCTATGAAGTCAATGCAGCACTGAGCTTTGATCGAGAGTCGACGCTTGGCTATCGACTCAATATCCTATCTGGCACTGCGGTACGCTTTGAGCCGGGACAAGCGCGCGAAGTGGAGCTGGTTGCCATCTCAGGTAGACAGCATATCTATGGTTTTGCGGGCAAAGTCATGGGCGTTGTAGACCCTAAAACCTCTCAAAACACCTCGAAAAAACGCATTGACCGACGTATCTATGCCGAACATTTTGGCCCTACCACAGGGGACAAAGTACGCTTGGCAGATACAAATTTATGGCTTGAGGTTGAGTATGATTTGACCAGTCATATTGATCACCAGCCTGATATTGATAGTGTTAGCATTGGTGAAGAGGTTAAATTTGGCGGCGGCAAGGTTATCCGCGATGGCATGGGTCAGTCACAGCTGCTGGGTGAGCAAGTTGCCGATACTATTATTACCAATGCTCTGATTGTGGACTACAGCGGTATCTATAAGGCAGATATCGCTATCAAAGAGGGTCGTATCAGTGGCATCGGTAAAGCTGGCAACCCTGATATTCAGCCTAACGTGACGTTACCTATTGGCGCTGCTACCGAAATCATCGCAGGAGAAGGTAAAATCTTGACTGCTGGCGGTATCGATAGTCATATTCATTTCATTGCACCGCAGCAATGTGAGACGGCGCTAATGTCTGGTGTAACCACAATGTTAGGCGGTGGCACGGGGCCTGCTGAAGGCACTCTTGCCACTACTTGTACGCCTGGTGCCTATCATATCCACAGCATGCTAAAAGCCACTGATGCTATTCCGATGAATATCGGATTCTTGGGTAAAGGCAATGTTAGTCTACCTGCCCCCATTGTTGAGCAGATTGAAGCGGGTGCTATCGGGCTTAAGCTTCATGAAGACTGGGGCTCCACGCCCAAAGCCATTGATAACTGCCTTAGCGTGGCTGAAGAATATGATGTGCAAGTGGCTATTCATACTGATACGTTAAATGAAAGCGGCTATTTAGATAGCACTCTAGGCGCATTTAAAGACCGCTGTATCCACACCTTCCATACCGAAGGCGCTGGCGGTGGTCATGCACCAGATATCTTAAAAGCTATTGGCGAAACCAATGTTTTACCCTCATCAACCAATCCAACGCGCCCTTTCACCATTAATACTATTGACGAGCATCTCGACATGCTCATGGTTTGTCACCACTTAAGCCCAGCCATTGCTGAAGATGTCGCTTTTGCAGAAAGCCGTATTCGTAAAGAAACCATTGCCGCTGAAGATATTTTACAAGATATGGGCGCTATCTCCATGATGAGTAGTGATTCGCAAGCGATGGGACGCGTGGGTGAAGTCATTATTCGCACATGGCAAACGGCTGATAAAATGAAAGCCCAGCGTGGTCACCTTGCTCCTGATCAATCAGCTAAAACCGAGCAGTCCTTAGACAATATCATGCTAAGTCCTATTGATTCTGATAGCGGCAACGATAATTTTCGTATCAAACGCTACCTCGCAAAATACACCATCAATCCCGCCATTACCCATGGCATTAGTGATGAAGTAGGATCACTTGAGTTGGGAAAATGGGCAGATTTAGTGTTGTGGTCGCCTGCATTTTTTGGTGTCAAGCCTGATTTAATTATAAAAGGCGGTTTGATTGCAGCGGCACCTATGGGCGACCTCAATGCTTCCATTTCAACCCCGCAGCCTGTGCACTATCGCAGCATGTTTGGCAGCTTCCCCAAAACAGTGGCGCAGACTTGCATCACCTTTATGTCAAGTGCGGCTATTGATAAGGGTGTTGATAAGCAATTAGGGTTAGAAAAGGTCATTAAAGCGGTACACAACATTCGTAAGGTACGTAAACAAGACATGAAGTTTAATAGCTACTGTCCTAAGATGGAGGTCAACCCGGAAACCTATGAAGTGTACGCCGATGGTGAGCTGCTGACCTGTGAGCCTGCCGACTATCTACCGATGGCACAGCGCTATTTTTTATTCTAGCTGCTTTTTATTGTCGTGCTGATAATCCACCATCAGCTGTCAACCATCTACTTTAACGGACTATAAACATAATTATGAACATTTATACGCAACGCCTCGATCCATCAACCCTTAGCGCTGAACAACAAGCCGTGATTGAAGGCCAAAAACAGGCAGAAAACTTTTTATATTTAGATTTCGACACCCGTCAGCGTAGCCGTTTTAAAGCAGAAACTCAGCATCAAGAATCCATTGGTGTTGATTTGCCACGTACGGAAACTATTAAGAATGGCAGTGTGCTAGCAGACTATCAAGGCAATTTAATACAGATTATGGCCGCCAAGCAAGCCTTGATAGAAGTGACTGCCGATAATAACTTTGACCTTATGAAAGGCGCTTACCATTTAGGCAACCGCCATGTGCCTTTAATGCTGACCCCTACTGCCCTCTACTTTGAGCCTGACCATGTTTTAGAAGCGATGTTACATCAACTTGGCCTACATACCCAAGCCGTACAAGCGCCGTTTGAGCCAGAAACCGGTGCTTATAAAGGCAATCAAGGCGGACATTCTCATTCCCATGGTCATAATCACAATCATAGTCATAGTCATCACGGCCATGACCATGACCATTCACACACCCATGGCAACTCTCATGACTAATCATGCGACGCACTCCCACTCCCAGCATCCTGCCAGTACCGCACAAAGTATGAATGATTTGAATCATGCAGATGTGACCGGACGTTTGCTCATGCTGGCGTCAAGCAACTTACCTATTGGCAGTTATACCTACTCGCAAGGCATAGAACCTGCTATTGAGTCAGGGCTTATTCATGATGAAAGCAGTAGTATGGATTTTATGAGTGATTATCTGGAGCTGGCATTATGTCGTTATGAGCTACCGCTACTAGCGCTCATGATTGAAGCCCTTATGATTGAGGACGTCACACTTGCTGATGCTTTAGGTGCAGATTACCACGCTAGCCGCGAAACCAAAGAGTTCGTCTATGAGTCAAGTCAATTGGCTCTGTCTTTATCCGCATGGCTTGATAATGTCCTTGAGCTCAATGTGCCTGATAGCTTACTCGCCCATGGGTTTTTGCCGCTGTTTGCCCATATTAGCTCGCACTGGCAATTTAACCCTGTACAAGCCATGACCACTTACGCCTTTGGCCAAATCGAAAACATGGTGCTGGCTGCGGTCAAGACCGTACCGCTTGGACAAATGGCAGGACAGCGAATCATTTGGCAGCTGCAACAGCTACTAAGCCAACAAGTACAGCCACTGGCTGCTCGCGTCAAGCAAAGCTTTTTGTACGCTCAAAGGCTGCCGTTAATGGCAGATAGCTCTGACATAACGATATCAAAACTAAATCTACTTTATCAACAGCTACAAATATCAGCCAACTTACCAAATTTAGCGCTCCTGTCTTGCCAGCATGAAAAACAATATAGCCGCTTATTTCGCTCTTAATCGCTGATAACCCTACCAACTTATTAAGGATATTTATTTATGGCACTGACACCCAAAGTCGAAAACAAACATTCAGACACGACATTATCACCACTACGCCTAGGTATTGGTGGCCCTGTAGGCTCAGGAAAAACGGCATTAACGCTGAGATTGTGTCAACGCCTGCGCGATGATGTCAATATGGCAGTGGTGACCAATGATATATATACCAAAGAAGACTCTGAATTTTTAACGCGTCATGAGGCCATGCCAGCCGAGCGCATTCGCGGTGTCGAAACGGGTGGCTGCCCGCATACTGCCATCCGTGAAGATGCCTCGATTAACCTGTCTGCCATCGCCGAATTACAGCAGCAGTTTGCAGGTCTTGAGCTTATTATCATCGAGTCTGGTGGCGATAATTTGGCAGCAACTTTTAGCCCTGAATTGTCCGACTTGACGCTATATGTCATTGACGTCTCGGCAGGCGATAAAATCCCTCGTAAAGGCGGGCCTGGTATCATGAAATCGGACTTGCTCATTATCAATAAAACCGACCTTGCCCCTTTCGTAGGCGCGTCACTTGAGGTGATGGCACGTGATGCCAAAAAAATGCGCGGCGATAAGCCTGTGGTCTTTAGCAACATGAAAACAGGTGAAGGCGTTGATGACATCGTTGCTTTTATCCTTGATAAAGGCATGATAAATGTGGCGTAAGACCATGCCTATAATGCCACATGCTATGGCATAAATAGCCGTTCTTAAAACTACTAAATGATAAGCGGGTTATCAAACAGTGATCATATTGATTTGTTTACACATTAAGGATTTATCATGACCATAAAAACCTCACAAACCATGATATAGTCAATTCCAAATAAAACAGATACGTTATGTTCCAACGCAGTACTGGTATAAATTTTTCTGGCGTGCTGTGCCTACGCCGACAGAGGCTGCGTAAAACTCATCCCAGTCCTACTGTATCGCTTTAATACTGAATTCACTATACGTAAAAATTTCATCAGCAAAACGTCAACGGCTAGTGGATTAACATTGTTATCATTAAAAAAGCCGAATGCTACTTTTAATCGTAGCATTCGGCTTTTTAGTCGGATTTTCTAACCGTTAGAAAGAAGTACGGCGATAGTCGCGGTATTTAGGTAACCAGAAGTTAGCTTTTAATCGACGTTCTAAGTTTTCTGCCGTGACTGGTAATGCCAGTTTATCTTCAATTGCTTGCAGGGCAACTGCATAGGCTATTTTTTCACTGATTTCTCTAATGAATTTAATGGGCGGCAATATGGCACCTGGCGCTTTTTCATATTCTACTGAGATATCTGCAAGTGCTTGACTTGCCGCCGTCAGCATATTATCGCTGATACCCGTTGCACGTGCTGCTAATACACCTAAACCAATGCCTGGGAATATATAGCTGTTATTACACTGAGAGACTTCAAAAGACTGACCTTCAAAAGTGGTATTAGGAAAAGGACTGCCGGTTGCAACAATGGCCTTACCACGACTCCAGTTAGTCACTTCTTGCGGTGTTGCTTCAACACGAGACGTTGGATTTGATAGCGGCAATATAATAGGATGTTCAGTATTAGCACATAAAGATTCAACGACCTCTTGCGTAAAGAGACCTTTTTGTCCGCTTACGCCAAACAAGACAGTTATTCTTGCTTGTTTAACCACTTGTGCTAACCCAAGTTTTTGACTCTTATCCCAATGTTCAATATCTGTTTCTTTTTGCACTAACGGTGTTTGGAATTTTTGTAGCTCTGTCATGCTATCGGTTAGCAGACCATAACGGTCAACCATAAATACCTGTCTGCGAGCCTGCTCTTCTGTTAACCCTTCACGCTGCATCTGACGAATAATGTGCTCAGCGATACCGCAGCCTGCAGATCCTGCACCCAAGAAAGCAATATTTTGTTGGCTAAGTTTCTGGCTTTTATTTAAACATGCTGCAATCAATGTACCGACTGAAACAGCCGCAGTTCCTTGAATATCATCGTTAAAGCAACATAGCTGATCACGATATTTATTCAATAATGGGGTCGCATTTTCCTGCGCAAAATCTTCAAATTGCAATAACACCTCGGGCCAACGACGCTTAACAGCCTGAATAAATAAGTCTACAAATTCATTGTACTCGTCGCCAGAGATGCGTGGATTTCTCCAGCCCATATACATAGGATCGTCAAGCAACTGCTGATTATTGGTACCGACATCTAACAAAATAGGTAAGCAATAAGCGGGACTAATACCACCACAAGCGGTGTATAAAGCCAATTTACCAATTGGAATTCCCATACCGCCAATACCTTGGTCACCTAAGCCCAAGATACGTTCGCCATCAGTGACCACGATAACTTTTACGTTTTGTTTGGTGGCGTTTTGCAGCATGTCATCGATTTTATGACGTTCAGGATAAGAGATAAATAAACCACGTTTACGGCGATAAATTTGAGAGAATTTTTCACAAGCTTGCCCAACCGTAGGGGTATAGATGAGCGGCATGACTTCCTCAATATGCTGCTCAATCAAATGGTGAAATAATGTCTCATTGGTGTCTTGTATATTACGCAAATAAATATGCTTATCCATATCACTGGTAAATGAGCGTAGTTGAAGATAAGCACGTGATGACTGCTCTTCAATCGTCTCAATATTATGAGGTAATAGACCGGTTAAATTAAAGCTATCGCGCTCCTCTGATGAAAAAGCACTGCCCTTATTTAATAAAGGGGTTTCTAATAGTGCAGGACCTGCAAAGGGGATATATAACGGACGTTGGTTTAACATGATAAAATCTTCTTATTAAAAGTATGGGGTGGTACAAGGTTAATGGGTTAAATATTTTTATCGATTCATTAAACAAATGAAATTATTTAAATTTATGTTTTGCTCTAGCTTGCTCAAATTCGTTCAAGCTGACATATTAAAGAGTTGATATCTATAATAAATACAATGTCTTTTGTAAACCCTCAACATTGATAATGAAGGGTTTTTTATTGTATTTTCTTAATTGAATAAGTTGTTTTTAGCAAGTTAGAAATTGAGCGATGCTGAAGAAACTGTAAAGATAAACTTAGTAAACTAACCACTGGACGAGGCGCTTACCATGACCAAAAAATTGCAGAGATATAGTACAGAATGTAAAGCAGAGGCTATCTAACAGATAACTTAAATGTGATGGCTTAGTAATCAAGAATAGCGATACAAACGTTATCCAATTGATATAACCCATCAAGGCAAAGTTGTCGGCAAGAATCCCTATTATACTGAAGTTATAGCAGCTCTTGAAGACATCATACAACTGAAATAGCAATCATGAATTATTTCGGTCAAAGCATAAAAGAATAAATAGGACTAATGTCGGCTA
Source organism: Psychrobacter sp. G (assembly GCF_000418305.1). Classification (NCBI taxonomy): domain Bacteria; kingdom Pseudomonadati; phylum Pseudomonadota; class Gammaproteobacteria; order Moraxellales; family Moraxellaceae; genus Psychrobacter; species Psychrobacter sp. G. Next base: position 1,138,382 of record NC_021661.1, on the reverse strand, counting down.
TTTACACAAAACAGTCACTGTAATAGTCTTGAGAAGTCTAGCACAAAGGTTACTTAAAAACACCTTGTTACAACTTACTATTAGTGCTATATTTTAACCAGTTGATGAGTATCTACACTTTTTCAACCAAAACCTCTTATTTTATCCTTCGTAAAAATCGTTACCGCAAGAACACCATAAAAAGAACGCAGTAAGTAGTAAAGTGACCAATCACCTGCAACTCCTTTCTTTGACATGGTTAATTTTTTAAATCTTAAAAACACAAAACCCAAACTGTATGAGTCAGGAAGACTCTTGCATTAAATTCGCATGAACCCCTGCTTATACAACAATCGTGCCCCTTTATATGCACTTACAAGGATGTCAATCATGTCGCTACAAAACCCAATTTTTATTCCTGGCCCTACCAATATTCCTGACAGATTACGTCGCGCAATGAACGTGCCGACACAAGATCACCGTGCGCCTGATTTCTCAGACACGTTCTTACCGGTGCTTGCTGATTGTAAAAAAGTATTTGGCACCCAAGATGGCGAAATCATTCTATTTACCTCTAGCGGCACAGGTGGCTGGGAAGCTGCTATTAGCAATACCTTGTCACCTGGTGATAAAGTTCTGATTGCACGCTATGGTATGTTCTCGCATCGCTGGATCGATATGTGTCAGCGCCACGGACTTGATGTGCAAGTTGTAGAATGCGATTGGGGAACAGGCGCACCTGCTGATAAATTTCAAGCGATTTTAAACGAAGATACTGCACACGAAATCAAAGCCGTCATGGTCACCCATAACGAAACAGCAACAGGTGTTTTAAGTGATATTGGCGCCGTTCGTAAAGCCATGGATAGCAGTGACCACCCTGCTTTATTATTCGTAGATGGTGTTAGCTCAATTGCTTGTGTCCCTTTTGAGATGGATGCTTGGGGCGTAGACGTTGCTGTTGCCGGCTCACAAAAAGGCTTTATGCTCGCAACGGGTATGGCAATATTGGGCGTCAGTCAAAAAGCTTTGAGTCATATGGATGAGGCAAAGCTTCCACGTACTTATTTTGCTTTTCGTGATATGTTAAATGCCAATGCCAACGGCGGCTTCCCTTATACGCCACCATTAAATCTCATCTATGGCCTAAGAGAAAGTCTTGAGATGTTGTTTGATGAAGGTCTTGATAATGTCTATGCACGTCATTACCGTCTAGCCGAAGGTGTACGACAAGCGGTTAGCGCTTGGGGTATGAAACTGTGTGCAAAAACACCTGACCTTTATTCTAATACCGTCAGCGCCATCTTTGTTCCTGAAGGCTTTGACAGTAACAAGCTGACCGATCATGCTTTTAATAAATATGGTATCTCATTTGGTATTGGTTTGGGCGAGATGAATGGTAAAGCATTTAGAATCGGTCATCTAGGTTCATTAACTGAAGTTATGGTACTAGCAGGGCTTGCAACGATTGAGATGGCAATGGTTGATTTAGGCTACCCTATTAAACTCGGACAAGGCGTTGCGGCTGCGCAAGAGTATTATCGCCACAGCGCACCAACTAAATAAAATTTATTAGATAATAAGCTATTAAATAACAAGAGTTAAACAAAAGATGAAGGACTATTTTTTATGATAACAAATGATAATGGATTAGTGATTCCAACCCTTGATGATATGTTAGAAGCGCATGAGCGCATCAAACCATATATCCATCGCACTCCTGTTCTGACCTCTCGCTTTTTAAATGAGCTGGCTGGCTGTGAGATGTTCTTTAAATGTGAGAACTTTCAAAAAGCGGGTGCATTTAAAGTACGTGGCGCCTCAAATGCAGTGTTTGGTCTCTCTGACGAAGATGCCAAAAATGGCGTCTGTACACACAGCTCAGGTAACCATGCCCTATCTTTATCTTATGCAGCGGGCCAGCGTGGTATACCTTGTAATGTCGTCATGCCGCATAGCGCGCCTGAAGCTAAAAAAGCCGCGGTACGTGGCTATGGGGGTATCATCACCGAATGCCAGCCATCAACCACATCACGTGAAGAAGTCTTTGCCAAAGTTCAAGCAGAAACAGGCGGCGACTTTGTCCATCCGTACAATGATCCACGCGTTATCGCTGGACAAGCCACTTGCTCACGTGAGTTTTTAGAACAAATGGAAGAGATTGGTGAAAAACCTGATATGGTTGTAGCACCCATTGGTGGTGGCGGTATGATTTCAGGTACTTGTTTGACGTTGGCGAACCTAGCACCAGATGTCAAAATCTACGCAGCAGAGCCATTAAACGCTGATGACGCTGCGCGCTCCTTTAAAGCCGGTCATATTATCGCTGATGATGCGCCTGAAACGGTTGCTGATGGCTTAAAAGTACCGCTTAAAGATTTGACTTGGCATTTTGTTAGCAATTATGTGACTGATATTTTGACCGCGACTGAAGAAGAAATCGTTGAAGCGATGAAACTGACTTGGACGCATATGAAGATCGTCATTGAACCAAGCTGTGCCGTGCCGCTTGCTGTCATTTTGAAGAACAAAGACGTTTTTGCAGGTAAAAAGGTTGGCGTCATCATCACTGGTGGTAACGTTGATCTCGACAAGTTGCCTTGGAATTAATGATCGGCAACTAAATATCAGTAATTAGGTATCAATAACTGATTACAAATGGAGCGTTAACTAAGCGCCAGTAATGCGCAAGTTTAAACGGCTTTTTATAACACTAACTAATAACATGGAAGAATTAAAATGACAATGATTGCCGAATTAGAAGTAGGTTACAACGTACCCGCCACTGTTGGTATGGACGAAGCTGACATTCAAACCCCTTGTTTGATCTTGGATCTTGACGCCCTTGAGCGTAACGTCAAAAAAATGGGCGATTATGCTAAAGCCCATAATATGCGTCACCGTAGCCACGGTAAAATGCACAAATCAGTTGATGTACAAAATTTACAAGAAGAGCTTGGCGGCGCTATTGGCGTTTGCTGTCAAAAGGTCTCTGAAGCAGAAGTATTCGTACGTGGTGGCATCAAAGACGTATTGGTATCAAACCAAGTCCGTAATCCAGCTAAAATTGAGCGTTTAGCGAATCTACCTAAGTTGGGTGCAACCATCACCGTTTGTGTCGATGATGTCGATAACGTCGCTGAGCTATCAGCTGCTGCGACCAAAGCAGGCACTGAACTGAACTGCTATATCGAAATCGACTGCGGTGCTGGGCGTTGTGGTGTAACGACGACTGAAGCGGTTGTTGAGATTGCCAAAGCAATTGATGCCGCTGAAAATCTAAAATTCACTGGTATCCAAGCTTATCAAGGTGCGATGCAACACATGGACAGCTTTAGCGATCGTAAAGCGAAAACACAAATCGCTATCGATCAAGTACAAGAAGCAATCGATGCATTAACTGAAATCGGGCTAAAACCAGAATTTGTATCGGGTGGCGGTACAGGTAGTTATTACTTCGAAAGTAATTCAGGTGTTTTCAACGAATTACAGTGTGGCTCTTACGCGTTTATGGATGCCGATTACGGTCGTATTCTAGATGAAGACGGCAACCGCATCGATGCTGGTGAGTGGGAAAATGCCTTATTTATCCTAACGTCTGTGATGAGCCATGCCAAAACCGACAAAGCCATCGTTGATGCTGGTCTAAAAGCTCAGTCAGTTGATAGCGGCCTACCGTTCATCTATGGTCGTGACGATGTTGAATATGTTAAATGTTCAGACGAGCATGGCGTAGTCAGCGATCCAAATGGCGTACTGGAAATCAATGAAAAACTAAAACTGGTACCTGGTCATTGTGACCCTACTTGTAACGTTCATGATTTCTATATTGGTGTGCGTAATGGTAAAGTTGAAACCGTATGGCCAGTATCTGCACGCGGTAAAATGTACTAAGCACTGTATTAGGAACTATAAGCTAAATTAGTATGATTCTATCCGTTTAGTTTAGATGGGCTGTTGTAGCTTTAGCCTACAGCAGCCCTTATTTATTTCAAGTATTCAAGAATTACAAATCAAAAAGTATAAAAAGGAATTTATAATGAGTGAAGCAAATAGTGTTAATAGTGACGAAGGTTTATTGATCGTATCAGAAGACGCTTGCAAATCGGTGATTGATCGCCCTTCTGCATTTATCGCCGTTGAAAATGTTTTTGCGTCAATGTCACGAGGGGACGCCTATAACTTCCCTGTTATCCGCGAAGCCATTGGCTATGCTGATGCGTTATACGGCTTTAAATCAGGTTTTGACCGTGCAGGAAAATCACTAGGTCTAAAATCAGGTGGCTACTGGCCAGGTAATGCGGCTAAAGGCTTGACCAATCATCAATCCACGATTTTCTTATTCAATCCAGATAATGGTAAATTGCGTGCACTGGTCGGCGGCAACTATTTAACTGCCGTACGTACCGCCGCCGCATCGGCCGTATCAATCGCCCATCTAGCACGTAAAGACAGCAAAGTACTTGGTATGGTCGGCGCCGGTCATCAGTCTACTTTTCAGCTGCGTGCCGCTCTTGAGCAACGCAATTTCGAAAAAGTAGTCGCTTGGAATAAGAATAAAGACCGTCTCAAAAACCTACAAGCCGTCGCTGAAGAATTAGGGGTACCGTTTGAAGCCGTTGAGCGTGAGCAGTTATGTAGCGAGGCGGATGTAATCATTACCATTACTTCAGCGTTTGAGCCATTACTGATGAAAGAGTGGATCAAACCGGGTACGCATATCGCCTGTATGGGTACCGATACCGTTGGTAAGCAAGAAGTTGATGTCAACTTAGTAGCTGCTGCTACTGTATTTACAGATGAAATCGCGCAATCAATCAGTCTTGGTGAAGCCCAGCATGCGATTAAATCTGGTGCTATCAAAGAGAGTGATATTACGACGCTTGGTGATGTCATTAACGGTGATCACCCAGGTCGCAGCTCAGATGATGAAATTACCTTGTTCGATGGTACGGGTGTTGGTTTACAGGATTTAGCAGTAGCCTCTGCTGCCGCTAAACTTGCTCTTGAAAAAGGTGAAGCTCAGCATATCTCTTTATAACTCTCGTCGTAATTAGGACATTAGCTATTGTATTTTAGAACCGCCAAATAATGAGTGTATTTGGCGGTTTTTTATAATACTGATATAAGCAGAGGAAGATTATCACTACTTTCTTCTATATCACTTTAAAATTTGTCTCAAGCCATCCACAATATTATATTTGAACAATCGCTCAATAACGATTACAATGGATAAATGTCATATTTTACGTATATCTATGACTAGATTTTGAACAGTCATTTATAACATAACTATATGAAAAACTAGCTTATAGTAGGAATACAGCGTTATTCTTTGCTAAGTGATTCTTTACTACATGATGTTTTATATTATTTATCTGGATAACCCATGATTAAAAAAATAGTGTTGATATTCGCGGTCTTGATTGGCTTCATTGGCTTTTTTTATTTTGACCTCAATGAATTATTAACACTTGAGGGCTTAAAAGGCTCGATGGATCAGTTTGAGCAATATAAAACACAGTCGCCATGGTTAGTCATCGGCGGCTTTTTTGTAGTCTACATCTTAGTCACGGCATTATCTTTACCCGGCGCCGCTATTTTAACTTTGGCAGCCGGTGCTTTATTTGGTTTAGTACAAGGTGTATTGGTCGCCTCATTTGCCTCCAGTATCGGTGCCACCCTCGCCTTTTTGACTTCGCGTTATTTGTTACGCGATACCATTAAACAGCGTTTTCCTGACCGTCTTGCTTCCATCGATGCTGGGGTAAAAAAAGAAGGCGGATTTTATTTATTTACGTTACGTTTGGTGCCGATATTCCCCTTTTTCCTTATCAACTTATTGATGGGTCTGACTGCTATCAAAGCAAGGACCTTTTATTGGGTCAGCCAAATCGGTATGCTTGCCGGCACTTTTGTATTTGTGAATGCGGGTACGCAGTTGGCACAAATCGAGCAGTTATCTGGCATTTTGTCTTTTAATCTGCTGGCTTCATTTGCGTTATTAGGGTTATTTCCACTAATAGCGAAAGGCATATTAACGATACTAAAGAAACGCCGTGTCTATAAAAACTATCATAAGCCCAAAAAATTCGATCGTAATATGATTGTGATTGGTGCTGGTGCTGGCGGACTTGTTACCAGCTATATTGCTGCGACCGTCAAAGCAAAAGTCACATTGATTGAGGCAGGTGAGATGGGCGGCGACTGCTTAAACTATGGCTGCGTCCCCAGTAAAGCGCTGATAAAAAGTGCAAAAGTGGTTGAGCAGATACGCCATGGCGAACGTTATGGACTCAATAATAGCCAACCGGATTTTGCATTCAAGAACATCATGTCTCGCATTCATAAAGTCATTGCTGATATCGCCCCAAATGACAGTGTTGAGCGTTATACGGAACTGGGTGTCGAGGTATTAAAAGGCTATGCAAAGCTCATTGATCCATGGACGGTTGAGATTGCCCTCAATGATGGTGGCACTCAGACATTAACCGCGCGCTCTATCGTTATCGCGACGGGCGCACGTCCCTTTGTCCCAGACCTACCGGGTTTAGAGGAGACAGGTTATGTGACCAGCGACACTCTTTGGGATAAATTTGCAAAACTTGATAAAGCGCCGAGCAAGCTGGTCGTACTTGGCGGCGGACCCATTGGCTGTGAGCTGGCACAAGCCTTTGCTCGTTTAGGTTCTGCTGTGACCCAAATCGAAAGAGGCACGCGACTGATGAAAAAAGAGGATGTCGAGGTTTCTGTATTTGCGCAAGAAGCACTGACTGAGAGTGGCGTTACTATCTTAACCTCACAGCAAGCAATTCGCTGTGAAACTCGTGATGGCAAAAAACATATTATCGTCGCACCAAAAGGCAGCACTGATGATCAACAAGAAACTGCCATTGAGTATGACGAGTTGATTTGTGCAGTCGGTCGTAGTGCGCGCCTAGAAGGTTATGGGCTTGACACCTTGGGCATCGATACTGAGCGCACCATCAGTACAAATGAATATCTTGAAACGCTTTACCCCAATATCTATGCGGCAGGTGATATCGTAGGTCCTTATCAATTTACTCATGTCGCTTCCCATCAAGCATGGTACGCTGCGGTCAATGGCTTATTTGGTCATCTTAAAAAATTCAAAGTAGATTATCGCGTGATTCCATGGACGACGTTTATTGACCCAGAAGTAGCACGAGTGGGCCTAAATGAGCAAGAAGCAATTGATAAAGGCATCGATTTTGAAATCACACGTTATGACTTTAAAGACTTAGATCGGGCGGTAACCGAAAGCGCCAATCATGGCTTTATCAAGGTCATTACCCCAAAGGGCAAAGATAAGATATTGGGTGTGACCATCGTCGCTGAACATGCCGGCGACTTGATGGCTGAGTTTGTATTGGCCATGAAACACAATCTAGGGCTGAATAAAATACTGGGTACCATTCATATCTATCCAACATGGGCAGAAGGCAATAAGTATGTAGCTGGGGAATGGAAACGCAATCATGCGCCTACAAAAGCTCTACAGTTGCTTGAGAAGTATCATACTTGGCGTCGAGGTTAATTCATGCACCCTCTCAGCTTGCCCGCAGCTTCGATGATACCAAAAAAACTGAGCCGCTATAGCGCCTTTATCATAGTGCTTGGTATATGTGTTGGCATCTCTGCAAGTACCGCTTCGACTCTCACTGCCATGGATAATAAAAGCACCTTGCAGTGGCAGCAGATGGTACAAGCGGGTGAAAATCAAGACGTTTACTTTCATACTTGGGGCGGGGATCCACAAATTAATGCCTATATTCAGTGGACTGCAAAAGCGGTCGATAAAAAATATAATATCAACTTGGTTCATGTCAAATTAAGCGACACTAGTGAAGCCGTCAGCCGTGTCCTTGCAGAAAAATCTGCCAATAATAATAAAAAAGGTAGCGTTGATTTAATTTGGATCAATGGTGCGAACTTTGCCGCTATGAGTGAGAATAAATTACTATTAAAGGACTGGGCACCTACTTTGCCGAACTTTGCTCTGACTGATCCTGATCACAACCCCTCTGTCACTCTTGACTTTGGCATACCTACTAATGGTATGGAATCGCCATGGGGACAGGCGTCATTGACCTTTTATTATGATAATTTAGCGATAGATAAGCCGCCTGCCACCTTACAGCAATTAAGCGCTTGGGCACAGCAGAACCCCGGACGTTTTGGCTACCCAAAGCCGCCTGATTTTTTGGGTATGAGTTTTTTGAAGTATGCTTTGGTCATGCTGCATGAGCAAAATGATAGTAAGAATGGAACCACTCTCAGAGCAGAGCTTAACCAGCCAGTAGATGCACAAAACAAAGATTTGATACTCAATCCATTGTGGGACTTTTTGGATGAGCTGCATCCCATGCTATGGCGAAAAGGTGAGCAATTCCTGCAAAGCGGCGCACAAATGCGCCGCTTGGTAGATGATACTGAGCTAAGCTTGGCCTTTACCTTTTCAGGACCCGAAATACCAGCTGCCGTTCAGCGCTATGACTTGCCGCCCAGTATTCGCAGTTATGCTATGACAGATGGCAGTTTAAGCAATACTCACTTCGTTGCTATTCCTTATAATGCAAGCCATGCAGCCGCAGCACAACTGGTGGCAAACTTTTTATTAAGCCCAGAAGCACAGGCACATAAACAAAACCCAGCTGTCTGGGGAGATAAAACCGTGCTGGTTCAATCGACACTGAGCGCCGAGCAGCAAGCACTCTTTAAAGCCAATAAACCGCATGCAAGCGCCCTACCTTTTGATGCCATTAAACGAACCGTCAGTGAACCACACCCCAGCTGGGTCGACGCCATTATGCAAGGTTGGCAAGCGCGTTACGGGGTTAGCGAATGAAAAAACCTATCGAGAAAAACAAGGCTGACACTGATAACAGCAATGCTGATGGCGTGAATACTGACACTCTCCATACTGCTATTGTTCATTCTAATTTAAGCAATCAAATAGCCGCAACTTATAAAACCGACCTTTTTACGCGTTTAGTGACCCTAAGCCCCAGTCTTTTATTAATACTCCTTATTCTTCCTGTATTAGGAGGTTTGATAAGCGTCATCCTGCCAGCGTTTGGCTGGGTGCCTGCTCTAGAAACAACGACATTTGGTCTACAAGGATTTAAAGCGCTGGGTCAAACACTGGGGCTTAAGCAAATGGTTGCGCTCAGTGTGGCGACCGGATTTCTCAGCACCCTACTCGCCTTTGTCATAGCGATTATGATATTGGCGACGTTTTTTAATAGTCCTTGGCTCACACGTATTGAACGTTTGCTTAGCCCTATTTTAGTGATCCCGCATGCCGCAGCGGCGATTGCCGTTGGGTTTTTGATTGCACCCTCTGGCATGATTGCACGAATGATATCGCCATGGCTCAGTGGTTGGGAGCTGGCACCACAGGGGATACTACCGCATGACCCTTATGGCATTAGTATCATCTTAGGTCTAGTACTCAAAGAGCTGCCTTTTCTATTGTTAATGGCACTTGGCGTATTCGCACAGCCTGAGCTTGGCAAAAAGCTACGCCAACAATATCAAGTTGCGCTAAACTTAGGCTATTATCCCATCACTGCCTTTTTTAAAGCAGTATTTCCTATTTTGTACCCCTTCTTGCGTTTGCCTATATTGGCAGTCCTCGCTTACGCCAGTGCCAGTGTTGAGATGCCATTAATTTTAGGACCCAATACCCCACCCACGCTTGCTGTCACTATCATGCAGTGGTTCAATGATGTTGATTTGAACTTACGTATCAAAGCCTCGGCTGGGGCAATATTACAGCTACTACTGACAGGCAGCTTAATTGCATTATGGCTGGGCGGTGAGCGTATGGTCAAAGCACTATGCAGTGACGCATTGGTTAATGGAAAACGCCAGTATAAGGATGTTATTTGTCAGAAACTCACTGCAAGCGCCACAGTATTCATCATAGGGTTTATCGCCCTCTCGCTCATTGGTCTGCTGATGTGGTCTTTAGCTGGCTATTGGCGTTTCCCTGCCGCCTTGCCAGAGCAGCTCGTACTGTCACACTTTCAAAGTGCCTTGATGCAAATAAGCACGCCATTATTTAACACGATCACCCTTGGTATTGTCTCAACGCTTTTTGCTATTGGCATCACTTTATTGTGCTTAGAGGCAGAGCAGTTAAGTAGTAAACCCATCTCGAATTTTACCAGCTTGATTATTTACCTGCCACTTCTGGTGCCGAGCATTGCTTTCTTATTTGGCTTGGTGTGGTTACAGCAACTTATCCATAACCAAGCGACATTTTTTAACGTCGCTTTTACCCACGTCTTATTTGTACTGCCTTATGTATTCTTGTCCCTTGCTAGCAGTTATAGACGTTTAGATAAGCGCTTTGCCACTGTAGCAGCCAGTCTTGGCGCGCCACCTATGAGAGTATTCTTACAAGTTAAGTTACCGCAGTTATTTGCACCCCTACTTATCGCAATAGCACTAGGACTTGCGGTGAGCTTTGGACAATATCTGCCAACGTTACTCACGGGCGGTGGACGTATTGCTACCATTACGACCGAAGCGGTGACGCTTGCTAATGGTGCCAGCCGCCGTACCAGCGCCGTATATGCCATTATACAAATGGGGTTACCACTGATTGGCTTTATGGTGGCATGGCTGCTACCGAAGTATTTCTTTAGAAGTGGCGTGCGTTAGAATGTTCAATCATAAAAATTTTTTTAAACTTCATTTATCTGTGTCTTTTTTATTTTGAATTGAAGATTTTTTTAACTGGCTATATTTTTAATTGACTACATAAAGGCGCTTTAATGCAATCATCTTTAGAGATAAAAAATCTACAGCTCTTTCGAGAAGATAAATTGCTCCTTCAGTTAGATGAACAGATTGAAGGTGGTGACATTCTTACCATCATGGGTCCATCTGGTAGTGGCAAGTCAAGTTTGTTAAATTGGATGACCGGCACCTTGCCGAGCGGCTTGAGTGCCACGGGTGAGGTTTGGCTACATGGTCAAAACATCAGTCACCTACCCGCGCATTTACGGCATATTGGCGTTTTATATCAAGATGCGCTGTTATTCTCGCATTTATCGGTTGCAGGAAATATTGCCTTTGCAATGCCTAAAGGCAATAAAAAGCAGCGCTTTGAGCAAATAGCAGACGCACTTGAGCAAGTCGGTTTGGCAGGTATGGAAAATCGACATCCCGATAGTTTGTCTGGGGGTCAGCAAGCACGCGTTGCACTGCTGCGTACTCTATTGAGCCAGCCTAAGGCGATATTGTTGGATGAACCTTTTAGCAAACTTGATAGTCAGCTTAGAGTGGAAACCCAGCAGTTGGTATTCCGTCAAATCCGTCAGCATAAGTTACCTACCATCATGGTTACCCACGACCATAGCGATGCTGAAGCGGCAAATGGCAAAATAATTCGCCTTTGATAAGAAAGCGTTTGCCTGATAAACAGCCTTTAGCTTTTGATAAAATAAAAAGCTTGATAAATAATACTTAGAAACCAGTATAAAAGGTTCGACTGCTTGCTTCTAAAAGAATGACGATACAAAAGGCAGAAATATGCTCGATAAGTTTATTACACCCATCATCAAGCCTCTATTAGAGCCATTGGTCGTGCTATTTTATAAGGGCGGTGTTACCGCAGATCAGTTGACTGTCACTGGTTTTCTTGTTGGTATGTTAGCGTTGCCATTGATTGCTTTTGAGCTGTGGCATACAGCACTAATTGCTATTATATTAAACCGTGTTTTTGATGGATTAGATGGTGCACTGGCACGTTATGCTGGCCAAAGCTCAAGTGCTGGCGGCTATTTAGACATTACCCTAGATTTTTTATTCTATGCAGCGGTGCCACTCGGCTTTGTATTGGTTAATCCCGAGCAAAACGCCATTGCAGGCGCATTGTTATTAGCCGCCTTTATTGGCACTGGCTCTAGCTTTTTGGCCTTTGCTATTGCAGCTGAAAAATTCCAATTAGATAAGCCACAATTTAAATATAAGAGCTTTTATTATCTAAATGGTCTCACTGAGGGTACTGAAACCATTGTTTTATTTATCGCCTTTTGTATTTGGCCACAGCACTTTGTGGTATTAGCAAGTATTTTTGCAGCGGCGTGTGCGGTTACTATTATGACTCGTATATATGGCGGTTATCATACACTTAAACGGCTCGAAACCGATATACATAAGCCCATTGAGGAGGTCAATAATGGCGAATGAGATGTGGTGGCGTTTGGGATTTTTCTTTAGCATATTGGTCATTATGATGCTCATTGAGCATAGGCATCCCGCACGTCAATCACCAATTAAGAGTAGCACACGTTGGTTTGCTAATCTTGGATTGGTATTTGCCTCTTCTTTTGTTGCCCGTTTGGCAGTCCCCATTGGGCTGACAACGGTCGCCATTTATAATCAAAAAAACGGTATCGGTTTATTTAATCTAATTGAGATACCGAATGTCGTGGCTATTATTTTAAGCTTATTGTTGCTTGATATGGTTATCTACTGGCAGCATCGTTTATTTCATCGAGTGCCGCTTCTCTGGCGCTTGCACCGTGTCCATCACGCTGATGCGCATATCGATGCCAGCACCGGGCTTAGATTTCATCCTATCGAAATTGTCTTAAGCATATTGCTTAAGCTCGTTGTCATTAGTGTGCTTGGTGTTCCTGCTATCGTGGTACTTATATTCGAGATTGCCTTAAATGGGTTGGCTATGTTTAATCATGCCAATATTCGTCTGCCGCCAGTGATTGAGAAGCCTTTACGCATGATTCTAGTCACGCAAGTTTTACACCGTATTCATCACAGCAAACGGGTAAGCGAGACCAACTCCAATTATGGTTTTAGTGTGACTTGGTGGGATTGGCTCTTCGGTAGTTATAAAAGCCAAGGATCAAAACCTGATCAAGCATTAGATATTGGTTTAAAAGAGTATCCCGATGCCAAGCAAAATGCCTCACTATGGGGGTTGTTGCTCATGCCTTTTAAAAATAAACCTTCTATAAATCAATCCAATCAAAAATAAATGCAGCATCTAACTATCACTAAACGGGTAAATAAGAACAATTAATTGCTAGCAAAACCTTTAATTGTTAACCAGCGTTACAAATATTTGAGCAATCATTCAATTTATATTTGAGTGATTGCTCAAAATAATTTATAGTGGTGTCAGTTATCAAGTAGAAGGTGATACCTTTACGATAATGAGCTCTAACTTTAATCACATATTATCTTTATTTTTAAACCTGAATGATTGAATAAAATTTTAATACTGTTACTAATACTAAATAGGAATTATATATGACTGACTTTACATTACATGACAAACAAAGCGCACCAGCAGAAAGCACAGCATTACTTGATGTCTCAATCAATGCATTTGGTATGGTTCCAAACTTACATGCCGTAATGGCTGAAGCACCTGGATTGCTTGAAGGCTACCAACGTCTACATCAACTGTTCTTAGACAGCAGCTTTGATGACGAAGAGACTACGGTAGTATGGCAAACCATCAACGTCGAGCATGAATGTCATTATTGTGTGCCAGCTCATACTGGTATTGCCAAAAGCATGAAAGTCGATGATGCTATCACTGATGCATTACGTGACGAGACGCCACTACCAACTGCAAAACTAGAAGCTTTACGTGACTTTACTCTATCTGTGGTTCGTGATCGTGGCAACGTCAATGATGACACTGTACAAGCGTTTTTGGACGCAGGATTCACTAAGCGTCAAGTGCTAGAAGTGATATTAGCAACAGCACAGAAAGTAATGAGTAACTACACCAACCATCTGGCTAATACGCCAATCGATAAGCCTTTTCAAAAATTTGAATGGCATAAGGCTGTCTAATTAAAGCTGACTGATTGTGTAAAATACGAAGGGCTATTCTAGATTATTTTATTTAGGATAGCCTTTTGTATAATGCCTATAAGAAAACATAATATATAAGTAAGTACAGTATATAAGAAGACCATTTATCTAAGCATACAATAAGGAGCCACTATGAGTAATTTAAAAAAACCATTACGAATAGATATCGTGTCGGACGTGGTCTGCTCTTGGTGCGCTATCGGCTATAGTCAACTAGCCGAGGCATTAAAACAAACCAACACTCCGCACGAAATTCACTGGCATCCATTTGAGTTAAATCCTAATACGCCGCACGAAGGACGAAACTATCGTGAGCATATCGCTAAGAAATACGGCTCAAGTCGGGAGGAATCTGATGCCAGCCGCGCTAGAATGACTGAGGCTGGTCGTGAGGTAGGCTTTGCATTTAACTTTACTGAAGAGAGTCGCACTTATAATACCTTTGCTATGCATCAACTACTGCACTGGGCCGATCAGCAAGGGTACGCGCATGATTTAAAGCAAGCCTTGTTCGCGGCTCACTTTACTCACGCTAGAGATATTTCTAACAAAGAAGTCTTAGCCGATATCGTAGCAGAGATTGGTTTAGATCGTAGTGAGGCGCTAGCGGTATTAGCAGACGAGCGCTTTGCTGAAGACGTCCGCCGTGCTCAGCAACAGTGGAGGCAGCAAGGTATTCAAAGCGTACCTTCTGTTATCTTTAACCAAAAGCATCTGGTTAGCGGTGCTCAAGGGGTTGAGAATTTCAAAAGTATTTTGCAGCAATTAGCAGACATCCCACAATAGATGTATCTCTAATTAATAATAAAAACACACTGCAAAATTTAAAACTAAAAAGGCTACTTAATTTTTCAAGTAGCCTTTTTTTACACCTGCTATTATACAAATGACCGTTAACAGCCATACTCATGTTTGATTTTCAGCTTACATGACCATCATACTAGCGGACGTACGCTTATGCAGACTCACTATTTAAACTAAGCTTGGCCACTAGGCATCATTTTAACCAACAGACTCATTATTGCGCAAGCTTTCTATAGAATACGCCATATCCTCTGCAAGCGCATGAACCGCTGCACTGTCAACATCGCGCTGAGCAAAAGCACGCAGTCCCATAACCTCGGCTTGTAATCGACGGGCCAATCTCAGTGGATCGAGCGTGTCATCTAACTCTCCTAGCTGCTGCGCCTCCACAAAACATAAGGCAAAACGCGCCTCCATACCGGCTAGTAATTTTTCAACTTTCTCTAGCGCTAACTGTTCACGGGCACCAAGCTCAAGTAAGCTTTTGACCAACATACATGCCCGACTGGGCAGATTCTTTTCGCGGATACCGCCAAGCTGACGCATATAAGCTGCCAACCCTAATAAAGGGGATTCATAGCTGCCTAATGTACGCTCAAGCTCCTTTAGCCCTGCCTGCGCATAGTAATCAAGCGCTTCTTGAAACAATCCATCTTTATTACCAAAAGCGGCATAAATACTGCCCGGTCGCATATCAAGCGCTTGCTCGATATCCTTTAAAGAGGTTGCATGAAAGCCTTTTTGCCAAAACAGCTGTATGGCCCGCTCTAATGCTTCATGACGATTATATAATGTGGTACGTGACATAATATTCCAATTTTTATCCCATGATTTTAGACAATAAAGTAAACATGGTTATACAATTTGAGTGACTACTCAATTTTATCTTGAATGATTACTCAAGTCCAGCTAAAGTAAGTTTACCGAATGTCTTTATTATATTATCAAACCTCACTATAGTCGGTCCTAAATAAAAGAAATACAAATATTATAAGGTACTACTGGGGTCAATTTTTCTTGCTTGCTGTGCCTACGCAGACAGAGGCTGCGAATAATTAACCCCAGTAGCTCTGTACCCTTTTAAAAGTGGATTATCTATAGTAAGGCTTACTTTGATTGCAAAAGGAACTTTTATGTCCTATATCTACTCAGCTCCGATTATCGTATTCGATGTCAACGAAACCTTACTCGATATCGATACGCTCACGCCCTTATTCACGCGTTTATTTGGGGATAATAACAGACTCAGAGAGTGGTTCGCGCAATTGGTACTTTATTCGCAAACCATGACTTTATCTGGTCTCTACACACCTTTTGGCGAGCTTGGCGTCGGTGCTTTACAAATGACCGCAGATATTCATGCCGTTACGCTAACCGAAGAAGATGTACAGGAATTTAAGCAGCGTATGAGTCAGATGCCAGCTCACCCTAATGCTATCCCTGCTTTGACCAAACTACGTGATGCAGGATTTAGATTGGTGACTTTGACCAACTCAGCACCTAGCGCTTCTCCGACACCGCTTGAAAAAGCAGGACTGAGTGAATTCTTTGAGCGGAATTTTAGTGTTGCAAACGTCAGCCAATTTAAACCTGCACCGGCGACATATCAGATGGTCGCTCGCGAGCTGTCCGTTGAGACCTCAGAGCTATGTCTTGTCGCCTGTCACCTCTGGGATGTTATCGGTGCTCAAGCTGCTGGCTGCCAAGGGGCTTTTATCACTCGACCTTATAACGCGCTACTTTCGGCACCCAATGTACCAAAACCCGACTTTATCGCTTCAGACCTCATCACCCTCGCTGAACACATTATTAACCATCAAAGCTTTTAAGCGGGTGAACAAGAATCTACGGCAATTATTCTAAAAAGGTATGTGACTCAATTATCTGACAAACGATTTTTCAATAAAAACTTTGGGATTGCCGTATTTGATGACATCTCTTGACAGAATTTGTTACCATGACTGAAGACAATTTAGATCATTTCACTTAGTTAGTTTCATTTAGGTAATGCAGATATGGCAAAAAACGCCCTACAGGCTCAACTTCTAAAAGCAGGCTTGGTTGATAGTAAGAAAGCCAACAAGATAAGCAAACAGACGCAACACGCTAAGCGCACTGGCGATGCATTGAATATCGAAGCTAAAAAAGCCTTGGCAGATGCTCAAGCTAAGAAGCTAGAAAAAGACCAAAAGCTCAATCAAGAAAAGCAGCGCATCTTAGAAGAGAAGATGCTAAAAGCCAACATCATTCAAATGATTAAGCAGCATCAACTGACTGAGACAAAAGGCGACATTAGCTATCAGTTTGTCGACAATGCCAAAGTCAAAAAAATCTCTATCACTCAAAAGCTATACGATCAAATTGTAGCAGGTCACGTGGTCATCGCCCGTTTAGATGACAGCTATGCTCTACTACCGCGCCCACTTGCTGATCGTATCGATTCAAAGATGACAGGCTTTATGGTGGTATCAAACGATACTGCAGAAGATGAGCTGGCAGAAGACGATCCATATGCTGCTTATGTGATTCCAGATGACTTGATGTGGTAATCACTGCTGTAGATAATACTATTGAAAAAGCGCTATTGATTATCAATAGCGCTTTTTCAATAGTCATTCCAGTCCCGCTGTATCGTTTTAATATTGAAGTAAATATATAGCAAAAAATCAAATCGCCTTAGCAAACTCTTGATGCTTTAAACCAATCGTTCTCAGCTTTCCTTTATCGTCCACTTCTTTGATGACCAATGACCACTCATCACTGATAGCAACCATATCGCCTGATACTGGCTTCATATCCAAATTGTCTATGACATACTCAGCGACCGTCTGCTCCCACATAATTTTTGAAGTATTTTCAGGTTTTGCCTTTAGCTTATCTACAAGAGACTCAGACGCCATGATGTCGGTAAAAAAAGGCAAATCTCCAAGCTTCACACTGGGTGACAATAACCAATCGCCATAAAAGTCATCAATGGCTTTACGATCGAGTGTCGTATCATTGAAAATCTTGGCAATTTGACTGGCATGATTACCTCTCATCGCATACCAGACTCTATCCCCACATTTGAGCTTGGTCGTTTCTTCGACCATCACAATGTGTTGCCGACGTACCAAAGCAAAGATACTAATCTCATCAGGGCTGACACGGTTAGAGATGCCCATCGGATGACGGTCAATCGCAAATGCACCAGACTTTACTTCAAATTCATATAAGGTAATGCTCGCTTTATCCGATACCCAAACTTCATGTTCTTCTTCTGGGTCTTTATTATTCGGAATACGTACTTTAAACAAATTTGCCATAAAAGGAATGGTCGTGCCTTGCAAAATCAAAGACAAGACCACCACACCAAAGGCAATATCGAATAGCATAAAGGCACCATCTATCCCTGCCATGACTGGCAATATCGCAAGGGTAATAGGGACTGCCCCGCGTAAGCCAACCCAAGAGATAAAACCGATTTCTCTGTCTTTGAATTTAAAAGGTTTAACGCTAGTATAGACCGCGATAGGACGAGCAACTAAAATCATAAAGGCGGCAATCGCGACCGAATAATACCAAACATCGATAACATTCGATGGCGTCACGAGTAAACCTAGCACCACAAAAAGCACCGCTTGTGATAACCAAGCAAAGCTATCCATCACCCGCATAACATGCTCGGTTGAGCGTACTTTATGATTGCCAATCAGCACACCAGTGAGGTAAATTGCCAAAAACCCACTACCGCCAATAAGATTGGTCGCAGCAAAGACTGCCAAGCCAGCAGACATGATCAAAATGGCATACATACCTTCTGCCAAGTGGATTTTGGGTAATAGTCTTGCCAATAAATAACCAAACAACAAACCCATGCCCAAACCGAAGCTAAGCTGCTGTAATAGCAACCCTAAGAAGCCCAGTACTGTTTGCCCAGCAGGATCGACATTTAAAGCAATCAATCCTGTCACAAGCAAAATAGCCAAAGGATCGTTGGCACCTGATTCCAGCTCCAATGTAGCTTGTACACGATCGTTAAGCTTGACACCGCCATTACGCAATAGCGAAAACACCGCTGCTGCATCAGTTGAACCAACGATCGCCGCCATCAATAGACCAAAACGCCAATCGACATCGAGTAGCCAAGTCACGAATACGCCCAGTATCATGACAGTAGCGAGGACACCCCAAGTAGCGAGTGTAACGGCAGGCTTAAGACCAACGCGAAAGGACTTAAAAGAGGTACGTAGACCACCATCTAACAAGATACAAGCCAAAGCGGCTTGCCCAACAAAATTAGCAATAGCATATTGGGAAAACTCGATACCTAAGATACCCTCTTCACCAGCCAGCATTCCTACCATTAAAAACAACAGCAATAATGGAACGCCCAAACGTGCTGATAACGTGCTTGCCATGATACTGGCGAAAATTAACAATGCCCCTACAAGGTATAGGATATTTAAGGTATCCATCTTTTTTTAAGCCCTATTTTATCAGTGATGACGAATGGAGTTATCGATATAGTCTGGTTATGAGTTTGTTGCAGGTAACACGATAAAATCGTCCTTAAGCATAACATCTACAACGGAATCTATAAAAATTATCTTTAGAAATAGTCACCTTAGCCTATATATTCAGTTGATAAACCACTCTTTTGCATCGTTTAAGCTGCTTTTTTAGTGACTACTAAGCATGAATGTATTGCCACGTAATCACTAAAATTGCCGCCGCTATTGTCCAAGCGATAGTACCCAATAAAAGTGCCTTATATAAGCTGACATAGCTGATGCTAAAAAACACTACAAAGGTATAAATAAGATGCGGGATGACGCCAAGCATACTAAATATCAATGCAACCCTTAAATCAGCAGGACTACGCTCAGTACCGACGATGAAGTGACTGATTAATGTAAAGGTGGGGAAAAGTGGCGCAAGTGCTGCCAAATAAAAAAATCGAGTTTGCGCAAATAATTGAATCGCCAGTACCATTAAAGCGCCAATAAGCATTTTTAACCAAATCACGACGGGATCATCTCCTGTTGAATGCTAAGGGCTGAACATAGCCCAATCCACCATGATACTAAAGTCTGCAAAGCGATATAAGAGGAACAACAGCTTAATTGACTTACACCATAAAAAGGCTCAAAAAAACCCCACCTAGCAATGCTGCTAAATGGGGCGATGACTGATAATTGTTGATGCTATTTGCGAACTAATTAATCATTTTTTGGCTTCAGCGCGGCACTAATATCGGCTAATAGTGGCGGGATATCATGCTTGCCAGCGATAACCTCCAACATGACCAGCTTGTCTTTTGCAGCCGCTGCTTGCTTGAGAGCATCTTTTAACTCGCCTGCTGTCTCTGCTTTTAGTAGCAGACTATTATCATCAGTGGCACCAAACGCTCTTGGCATCAACTGCCAGTCACATTTAGGAATGTCGTTATAGTATTGGTTCTCACCATGAATCGCGCGCTCAACGGTATAGCCATCATTGTTAATCAGTACAATCACCGGGTTGATGCGTTCTTGAATCATTACCGCAATTTCTTGAATGGTTAATAAAGCAGAACCATCACCAATGAGTAAAATACTACGCTTATGCGGTGAAGCAATGGCACCACCTAAACTCGCAGGCAAAGTATAACCAATAGAACCCCACATCGGCTGACCATAAGACGTCACGCCTTCTGGCAGACGCACATCACTGATACCAAAATAGGCAGTACCTTGTTCTGAAAACACCAAGTTTTTATCATCGAGCGCATCGGCAATGATATGCCATAAATCATCTTGACGGATAGCCTCATCATCCTTGCCATGTTGCTCATGCGGCTTTACCTCTTCACAGAATTGCTTCGGTACAATATTAATATCTGAAGTCATTACCTCATGCAGTGTTTTTAGAGCATCTTTTAGGGCAATGGGCGCAAAGTTTTTGCCTGCGATACTCGCACGCTCATAATGCAGGTCAACCACCACGTTTTCATCAATATCTTGGCTAAAACCTGCAGTAGTAGTATCAGTATATTGCACACCAATTTTTATCAAACACTCACAGTTTTCGACCATATCCTTAACGACAGGACGCGATGCCACGCCTGCATAGGTGCCTGCCCAACGCTCACTATTTTCATCAAGCAAAGTTTTGCCCCACGATAACGTTGTATAAGGAATGTCAGTATCGGCAATCAAAGCCTTAAGCTGATTTTGCAGACCCAAACGATGCACCATCAAATCTGCCATGAGCGTCGTGGTTTTATTGGGTAAAAATTCTATCAGCGCTTGTTTAAAGTCTGCTAACGCCGCTTGGCTAGTAATGTCTTCCTCACTATCGATAAGTTTGGTCGTTGGCGGATAAATTGGCGTTTTTGCTACATCTGGTGATAGTAATAAATAGCCTGGACGATGCTTTTTGAGAATCACGCGAATCACGCGGTCAATCTCTGAGGCAGCATTTTCAGGCGTAATTTGCGCCCGTGCTACCGTAACCGGTTCTACCATTTTAATAAAATGATTGAACACGCCATCACCAAGTGAGTGATGGATGCGACGCTTTGAATCTTGTAATGCTGTACTTGGCGCGCCTACGATATGGAGCACTGGCGCATACTCAGCAAACGAGCCTGCGGTGGCATTGATAGCGGACAGCTCACCCACTCCAAAGGTCGTCACCATCGCCGCAAACCCACGCTCACGTGCATAGCCATCTGCTGCGTAACCAGCATTTAACTCATTGGTATTACCTACCCAGCGTAATTTATCTGAGGCAAGTACATTATCTAAAAACGTGAGATTAAAATCACCAGGTACGCCAAATACCTCTGACGCACCTGCTTCTGCGACACGATCAAACAAATAATCAGCGATGGTATATTGTTGACTCATACTACTTATCCTTAAGTGTTATGTTTATTAATCATAAATATGATAAAAGTAATTATAAAACTGCATTCCAGCCTATTTATAGAAAGCAAAGCTTTTGGAATATAGATTATAACAATCTGTTATAACATAGATAGACAATGCGATAATATGCCAATTTACTATCTTTTGCTTTTTTTCATACTAGCTGTTGACACGCTCAGAAAACTGCGTATAATACGCCATCATCAACTGATGATAGTTAATTGATAATTAGCGGGAATAGCTCAGTGGTAGAGCATAACCTTGCCAAGGTTGGGGTCGAGAGTTCGAATCTCTTTTCCCGCTCCAAATATGGCTTGAAAAAGCACTAAAAGCCTCACTCCTTAAATAGGAAGTGAGGCTTTTTTTTGTCCAATTTTTGGGGTTTATAGAAGATTTAATGACACGTCCTAATATTAAAAATATAATTAAACCTTACAGGCCACACTAGCAGCTTTTGCTTTTTCATAGACACTTTCAGCATCGAGTCCTAATGCGCTTATATCGTCTAAGTATTTCTGTGTTCCTTTTAGCAGAGGTCCTTTCCAATCTGGATCATTAAGTGGATCTGGAATATCAATGATCTCATCACCTCTATCTTTAGCAGCTTGCAAACCTAATAAATCAGTTCTATCCCACATCTCACCAACTTTCTTAGTAAGAGCCATACCTGAGTTATCATCAATGACCTTTTTTAAATCATCAGGCAAACTTTCATATTTATCTTTATTCATAGTCATCATCAGAGCAGAACTATAAAATGGGATATTGGTATGATATTTGGTTAACTCATCAAGCTTGAAAGTTGTGATCGCCTCCCATGGAAAGCTCAATCCATCAACCACACCGCGCTGTAGAGACGTATATATATCATTGGCAGGTAAACCTACAGGAGAGGCACCCATACTTTCGATAATATCACCTGCTACAGCAGATGGCCTGCGGATACGCATCCCTTTCATATCTTCGGGAGTTCGAATAAGCTTATCAGCACTATGTAATGTACCAGGACCGGTAGCGAACATAAAAAGGAAATGTGAATCTTCATATTCGCTAGATATAGTGCCATTTTCATAAAGGGTTTGCAGCATACAACCTGTCTGTGTTGATGAATTAGACAAACCGGGAAGCTCTGCAATCTGGGTCAGTGGAAAGCGGCCACTAGTATAACCCTGTACTTGAGAACCGATGTCAATCGTTCCCTTTACTGTGGATTCATAAGCGGTATCTGCTTTACTGAGTGTTGCCGATGGATATACCTCAACCTTAAGACGACCATTAGAATCTTCTCCAATTTTTTTGGCCCATGGCTCAAAGATTTCTTTATTAACATCAGCAGTAGCGGGATAAAAATGGGAGAAACGTAGAACGGTAACTTCTTGATTTGAGGCAACTTCGCTACTGTTATCAGATTGGCCAGAACAACCAAAAAGGCTAATAGCTGCTAGTGCACCTATCGAAAAAAAGGTGCTAATTTCATTATCAATTCCTTTTGATAGCGATTATTTTTTTGACATTTGATTGATATTAAGACTTAATTAATCTGCCTCAATAGACATAAGCACTTTAAATTAAAACTGCTTAACATTCAAAACGCTACTTAAAATTAACAGCTAAAATGATAACATTCAAATCATTTAACGACGATTCTCTAGAAGTGATGATATAGCTGATACTACGTAAAATGGGTACACGACATTATGTTGCGTGGCTGGCAAAAAAATTATTCATGAATTCAAAGAAGAAACTTAGCTCACGATTGACCAACGAGCAGATAGGAATGAAGCGTGATTTAATATCATGATTAAAAGGCTTTAAGTCGATAAACCTTACTATAATAAGTTTGCCAAGTTTACTGATAGACTTTTTTAATATAGATCATGACAGGTTGCGCAATATTTACATCGTTAGTATCATCTCAGTTTTGAAACGATTCAATTACAATTAGGAAAATATCATGGCAAAATTAGAATCAAACATCGAATTAGAAGCAGCGGCATTTCGTCGCTTACTAGCTCATTTAGACGAGCGTAAAGATGTACAAAATATCGAACTGATGAACCTTGCCGACTTTTGTCGTAACTGTTTATCCAAATGGTATAAAGCTGCTGGTGAAGAGCGTGGTATTGAAATCGAATACGAGGATGCGCGCGAGCTTGTTTATGGCATGCCTTACTCTGAGTGGAAAGAAAAGTATCAACAAAAAGCAACACCAGAGCAATTAGCGCGCTTTAACGAGATTGAAGCTGCTAAGAAAAAATCGGATTAAAACTGATAGTGATAGCTCAAATAAAATAAACCACCACTAGATAGTTATATCAAAAAACCCAACATTGCCGCTAGATTAGCGGCTTTCTATAGATTTGAGTATGCTACTAAACCCTATGGTTCCTTGTTTCTGCATTTGACGGTCAAATAGGCGACCGATTAATGGCAATGGTACCGTCAATCGACCCTCAGATACCCAAGTCACATGTGTGGTGCCATCGCCCAAGTCTTTTAAATCAATAACGCCTTTATCATGTTGCATTTTTATAGGTCTAGATTTTTCGATTTGGTATTGCATATGAGTAGGACGCTCAAACGCCATTGCGCTCCTCGTCACCCTCATTCACCAACTTAGCAACCCCTACCGCTTTAAATGAGCCATAACTGGCATGGTCGCTCAGTGCTTCAAATACCTCATCAATCGGTTTTTTGACAATGCGTTCTACTTTTATTTTAAACATAATATTATCCTATTAAGGTCAAAGTTAAAATTATTTAGCTTACTGACATTTAAAACATGAATAAAGCAGTTGCACTGTGAAAACTTACTATCGCGAAGAACCACGACCTTTTGAAGGGCGCTTGCCATTTGCAGCAGGCTTACCCTTGCCTCCAGACTTACCATTACCCCCTGACGGCTTACCACGACCAGCAGGACGCCCATCTCTACCTTTAGAACCCGCTGGTTTTCTAGCATCATCCTTGGAGTGTTTTTTATTTCCCTTTGCCGCACCCGCTGGTTTTGAAGACGACTTTGCTTTTGACGAGTCATCGGCACGAGGATTTTTTCGTGGTGCATTACGAGATTTCTTAGCCGGTTTACTGTCTTGCGAAGAAGAATCTTCTATAGATTTAAGTAAAACAGACAGCTCTTTTGGCGTCAGGTCTCGCCAGTCTCCAACGGGCGTACCCTTAAGGCTTACATTCATAATCCGTGTACGCTCAAGCTTCACAACTTCATAGCCAAAATGCTCACACATACGACGAATTTGACGGTTCAAACCTTGCACTAGCGTGATGTTAAACACGTTAGGCGACACCTTAGTGACAGGGCATTTTTTCGTCATCTTACCTAACATCGGCACGCCACCAGCCAAACCTTCGATAAAATTATCCGTTATCGGTTTATTCACCGTCACCAAATATTCTTTTTCATGGTTATTACCAGCACGCAATACCTTGTTGACTAGATCGCCATTACTGGTCAAGAAGATTAAGCCCTGAGAATCTTTATCCAAACGCCCAATCGGGAAAATACGTACGCTATGTCTCACAAAATCAACAATGTTGTTTTTCTCGGAGCTTTCCGTGGTGCTCACAATGCCGACTGGCTTATTCAAGACAATAAAAACAAAGTCATCAGCTTCTTTCGGCTCAATGAGCTGGCCGTTGACTTTCACCGTATCTCCAGCAACCACTTGATCACCCACTGCAGCACGCTTGCCATTGAGGTATACATTACCTTGTTCAATAAAGCGGTCAGCGTCTCGCCTGGAGCAAATACCGCTTTCACTGATGTATTTATTTAAACGAGTCGAGGAAGCGTTAAACATAAAGCACCGTTTTTACCTAATAAAAAGCCTTTCTTGTTCAGAAAAAAGCCTAAATTGAATGGATCATCAACAACGAGATGGCTCGTATTATATAGGAAATTCAGTGCCCATTTCAGTAGAGATGGGAAGAAACCTAGAAATATATCCAGAGTCCTATAGATTGCGATAGCTTCGATAAAGCTTATTAATGATGTCAAAGGTTCAAAAAGCTAAAGGAATAGCGAGTAATATCTCGATAGAATTTAATGCTTTTAATAAAGAAATATTCTTACAAAAAGTGCCAATTAATAGATATACACTGTAGCGTGATTGAGTTAATACTAAGACTTTATACACGCGATTTATCTAAAGGCTATAAATACACAAAAATAATCGCTCATCTACACAAGGAAGAATAGAATGACAGGGATGGAGTTTTATACTAATGGACACATTGTTAGCGAAGCTGACAGTATGCGCCAGAAGCTAGGGGATTTAGCAAAACAGTACGACGCGACATCTGCCATTATTATTACAGATACTGGCATTTGTGAGCTGGGATACGTCGATATCGCACAAGAGTCTTTAGAGCAGGCTGGTATTAATGTTGTTATTTTCGACAGGGTTGTTGCTGATCCCCCTATTGAAGTCGTCGAACAAGCTATTGAACTTGCCAGAGCGAACCAGTGTAATCTGGTCATCGGTTTAGGAGGCGGCAGCCCTATCGATACCGCGAAAATTGTCGCGCTATATTCCAATGACTTTCAGTCGGTTAATGAGCTCTTAGAGGCAGATATTAGTGGTTTTAAAAAAATGCCGTTGTTTGCGATCCCCACTACTGCAGGTACTGGCGCAGAGGCTACTTTCGTATCTGTAATCACAGCAAAGGATGGCAGCAAGAAAGCCATATACACGCCCAAAATCCTACCTGATGTCGCGATTTTAGATGCGACGCTAACTCTCAAGCTTCCTCGCCATATTACTGCTGCCACTGCTCTAGATGCGATGGTTCACTGCATCGAGGCTTACACGAGTCGCACCAAAAAGAACCCCATTTCAGATGCGTTGGCTGTTAAAGGTTTGCAAATGCTGTGGAGTAACTTTTATACAGTGCTCCATCACGGCGATGATATTAATGCTCGTGCTGATATGTTATTGGGTTCAACGCTAGCTGGTATCGCTTTTGTCAATGCTTCCGTAGCAGCTGTACATGGACTCTCCTACCCACTTAGCATTAACTTCCATGTGCCGCATGGGCATGCCAATGCGCTCGTGATGTGCAGTGTATTTACTTTCAACTTACCAGTAGCAGCACCTCTTTATGCAGAACTCGCTCGTGCGGTGATGCCTATCGACACTTCGGGCATGACTGACATAGAGGCTGCCCATCAATTTATTAATCAACTAAAAGACTTCTTGAAAACAAGTGGTCTAAAATATCGCTTAAATGAGCTAGATATAACGGCAGAGGATATCCCCGCGTTAGCTGATATGGTCATTAATACCTATGCTCGTCTCATTGAAACCAATCCAATGGATATGTCTTTAGAGGAAGTAAAAATGATCTACCAAGAAATACTCTAATAAGCAGCAAATTTCTTAAATAATTTTGTCTATAAATCAAGGAAGATAGTTATGTCAAAATATGAGTTAGACGTGGTGGTTAATGGCTTCCATTACCTAGAAGGACCGCGTTGGTACAAAAACGCTTTATGGTTTGTCGATTTTTATACCAAAGGCGTTTATCGTGTTAATGATGAAGGCGTTACAGAAAAGATTGTCCATGTAGAACAGCAGCCATCTGGCTTAGGCTGGCTTCCTGACGGCCGTATGCTCGTTGTCTCTATGAAAGATCGTAAAGTGTTATGTTTAGAGGACAATGGCGAATTAGTTGTTCACGCTGATATCTGGAAGCATTGTGAGGGGCATGCTAACGATATGGTCGTTGCGCCTAATGGCAACGCTTATGTTGGAAACTTCGGTTTTGACCTGATGGGTAGTGCTGATCATAAACACACTGGTCTTGTATTGGTGAGACCTGATGGTACCTCTCAGGTGGTGGCAGAAGGTTTGGCCTTTCCAAATGGCATGGTCATTTCTGCGGATGAAAAGACATTAATCGTTAATGAGCTATTTGGCAATAAAGTCTCACAGTTCGATATTAATAAAGACGGCACTTTAGGAGAAAAACGTGATTTTGCTAACTTTGGAGAGTTAGGAGACGAGCCAAATTTAGGGGCACGTATAGAGCGCGCCAGCATCTTACCTGATGGTCTTGCCTTAGATAGCGAGGGCGCTGTTTGGATTGCAGATACCTTGAACCAACGTGCTGTTCGTATTAAAGAAGGGGGCGAAATCCTAGAAACCGTTGATACGGCACCTGACGGCATTTTTGCGGTTGCTCTTGGCGGACAAGATGGCAAAACATTGTTTATGTGTGCAGCACCTGATTGGGATGAAGCGTTACGCACCGCTGAAACTAAAGGGCGTATGCTATCTACACCAGTTAAAGTGAGTCATGCTAGTACGCCTTAGTTTAAGAATACGCAACTGAAAATATTGAGTCAGTATCAAAAATATATCTATCCACTACCTATTTATAGCAAGAAACTAGAATCGATACCAATTTTATCGATTCTAGTTGTGTTAATCGAACCAATGAACTTGAGTGCGAAGAAAAGATAGTTAATAACAAGAATAATTAAACCACAGGAGTATATATGTCTGCGACCAAAGAAGAAATAGCAGCCTTTATGGCATTAGAATTCCCTCAAACCAAGTGCAAAGTTGAGGCAGTAGGCGATGATAGTTCGACCTTATCGCATGATATCGGTATAGATGAGCTACGTCCTGGTGGTACAGTCTCTGGCCCTGTATTGATGAGCATTGCTGATGTTGCACTCTATGTGGCGATACTTGGTAAGATTGGCATTGTAGCGTTAACAGTAACAACAAGCCTTACCATCAATTTTCTGCGTAAACCATCAGCAGAAGCGCGCATTATTGCTGAGTGCACCTTGCTAAAGGTAGGGCGTACGCTCATTGTAGGTGAGGTTTCCTTATATTCAGAAGGCTCTAGCGACTTGGTCGCGCATGTTGTTGGCACATATTCTGTACCGCCCAAGCACGACTAAACTACTGTCTCAACATTGTTTTCTAGACTGTTTTCTAGATTGTCATGCTTTGAATTATTTAGATCATGATAATGCATTTCACTATGTGCTTTTTGGGTAGCTCAGTTCGCAAGCTTTGCCTTTTAGAGGAACGGCTATGAATACCTAAAGCAGCCCTTTAAAAAGGAAATAACACCCAACCACGGTTAATAATACCGCAAAGCATTTCTTTAAAAGCTCTGGTGATAGTATATGGGCGACTTTTGCACCTAGCTTCGCAGTGAAAAAGCTCATGATACTAATCCCTAAAAAGGCATAAATGTGGACAAAGCCAATGGTATTGGGCACATCAACTTGTTGCTGCATCCCAAAGAACATAAAGCCTAACGCACCAGCAATGGCAATCGGTAAACCACACGCTGCTGACGTGCCAACGGCTTTTTGCATGACCACACCGTAACGAGTTAAATAAGGCACCGTTAAGCTGCCGCCGCCAATACCAAAAATGGCAGAAGCAATACCAATAACCCCGCCTGCCGCTAGCTGCTTAGGTTTTGAGGGCAGTCCCGTATTAGCGCCATTGACATCATCAGCATGACTAACGACTTGTTTTTTGCCACCGAAAAACATCTTATAAGCGACCCACAGCAAAAACACGCCAACGATAAGCTGAAGATACAGCCCAGATATCTGTCCTGCAATCCCTGCCCCTAAAAAACAGCCAATCGCTAAACCTGGTGCTAGGTTTTTAAAAACAGGCCACATGACGGCGCCCTTTTTATTGTGCGCCATGAGCGAGCTGATAGAGGTGACAATAATAGTTGCCAGTGACGTACCTAACGCCAAATGCATGATACTGTCAGGACTGTAATCCATTTGGGTAAAGACGATAAATAACAGTGGTACGATAATCGTGCCGCCGCCCACACCAAAAAGCCCTGCAGCAAATCCTGCTAGAGCGCCTATTATTAAAAAAATGATTAGTTCCACAGGATAGTTACTTCTCGGTTAAATGATAGTTTTATAGTCGATACAAAATAAAATGAATACATTATCTGACAAGGTGAAACTGGTACAAATTTTTCTAGCTTGCGGTGCCTAAGCCGACAGAGGCTACAAGAAATTCATTCCAGTTTCACTGTATCTTCTTGATATTAAGCTGACTATAGTTAGATGACAATTAGATAATCAATGTCAGAAATTCAGCTTAAACGATTTCTACCTGACCTACTTGATGGTAAGCACGGTTGAAATAAACCAAGCTTTCATCAGCACTGCTTTGTTGATAGCCTTGTTTGATGGCGACAACTCGGCACATAAAGACACTGTGCGTACCAACTTGCTGAATATCCTCAATCTCACAGTCAAAACTGACCAATGCATCTTCTAAAATAGGAGCGCCTGTAGCTAACTCAGTCCAAGAGCCCTGTTGAAATCGCTCTTCTGAGCATAATTTAGACGCAAAAGCATTAGATATAGGCTCATGCTGTGCGCCCAACACATTGACACTTAAGGTTTTATTTTCAAGAAAATGGGCATGTGAGCGAGACGTTTGATTCATACAGACCAGCAAGGTTGGCGGTGTATCGGTGACGCTACATACCGCCGATGCGGTAAATCCATGCAGACCAGATTGCCCTTTGGTGGTGACTACATTGACGGCAGTCGTCAACAAAGACATGGCATCTCTAAAGTCGGTTGCTTCAATCATATCTTTACTCATTGCTGCAATCCTAAATTTGAAATCGGTAAGTACATTGATAACTGAGGTCACTCATGAGTTTAAACAAGCTTTTATAGGCGGAGTTAAAGACCCAACCTATAAAAGCTAAATTTTGCATAAGTTTAGTCGGTAAATCCTAAGCCATTAGCTCTTGACGCACGATTGCTGCGCCTGTACTTAATGCGTTCAATTTACCGCGGGCAACTTGGCGTGACAACGGTGCCATGCCGCAGTTGGTCGAAGGGTAGAGCTTGTCCGCATCAACAAATTGCAGGGCTTTGCGTAGTGTATCAGCAACCTCTTCAGGGGTTTCAATGTTATTGGTTGCAACGTCAATGGCACCAACCATCACTTTTTTACCGCGAATCAGTTCTATCAAATCCATCGGTACATGTGAGTTTTGACACTCTAAAGAGACAATATCGATATTCGATTGCTGCAACTTAGGAAAAGCTTGCTCATATTGACGCCACTCTGAACCCAGTGTCTTTTTCCAATCGGTATTGGCTTTGATGCCGTAGCCGTAGCAAATATGCACTGCCGTCTCACACTTTAAACCCTCAATGGCACGCTCTAAAGTAGCGATGCCCCAGTCGTTGACGTCATCAAAGAATACGTTAAACGCAGGCTCGTCGAACTGGATAATATCTACACCCGCCGCTTCTAATTCTCGCGCTTCTTGATTGAGGATTTTAGCAAATTCCCACGCCAATTTTTCACGGCTTTTATAATGACCATCATATAAGGTATCAATCATGGTCATCGGACCGGGCAGCGCCCATTTGATCGGCTGATCGGTTTGCTGACGTAAAAACTTCGCATCTTCAACAAACACTGGCTTTTGACGGCTTACTGCGCCAACGACAGACGGCACACTGGCCTCATAACGATTACGAATTTTAACGGTTTTACGATTCTCAAAATCAACGCCATCAAGATGTTCAATAAAGGTAGTCACAAAATGCTGACGAGTCTGTTCGCCATCACTGACGATATCAATCCTAGCATGTCGCTGCTCTTGCAATGTTAAACGTAGCGCATCTTGTTTGGCTTCAAGCAGTTGCTCCCCTTCTAATGCCCAAGGTGACCAGATTTTCTCAGGTTCGGCAAGCCAAGAAGGTTTTGGTAAACTGCCCGCTGTTGATGTTGGTAATAATTTTTGTGTCGGTAATAATATTGTCATGGGATTCGTCTTCTTATTCATTCGTATTTTATATTTTGGCTAGAGGTGAATTGCTTAGGCTGCCTGTTTTTTAACAGCTTTTTCTTTGACCGATTCTTTTTGAGCAGTCTCGCTTGCAACATCATAGCTTGCCGCCCATTCTTCAAGAATGTCTTGGTAAGGATTAATGAACTCGTCTTCCGTAAATTTACCTTGTGTCACTGCCATCTGGCTGCGCTCCGCGCGATCATACACAATTTGCGTCAGTGAATAATCTTGGTACTTCAAACTGGGTTGATATATTTGAGCGGCGGTGGAGTTGGCATTGTAAATTTCAGGTCGATAAATCTTTTGGAAGGTTTCCATGGTACTGATCGCACTGATTAGCTCAAGATCGGTGTAATCAGTCAGCAAGTCACCAGAAAAATAAAATGCTAAAGGTGCCACACTACCAGCAGGCATAAAATAGCGCACCGTCAAGCCCATTTTGGAAAAGTACTCATCAGTCAATGACCCCTTGTTCAAAGCGCAGCAATCTTGTCTATATTCAATCCCTAATACAGGATGCTGATTGTCCGTACGATGATAGGTTTTACTACTTGAAACGCTTAGGCAAATCACTGGTTGTTTATTAAAATTGGCTTTATAGGCATCTGAATTTAATAAATGTTGAAACAGTTTACCGTGCAAATCGCCAAACTCTTCTGGCGGCGCAGATTTTGGATGGTTTGCAAAGTGTTCTGGTAACACAATGCTAAAATCATAATCGCGCACATAAGATGAGAAGCTGTTGCCAATCATACCGTCAATACGTTTGTTCTCTTTATGATCAATAATCGTTGTTTTTAGCGTCTCGATGACTGGGAAGGTATGACCATTGCCTTCAATATCCAAGTCGGCAGAAATGATATCAACTTCAACAGAATAACGGTCGGCTGTCGGATTGTCCCAGTGTGCTAGATCATTAAAACGATTATTTATCATAGTCAGCGTTTTGCGTAAGTTCTCTTGACGACTCTCGCCACGAGCCAAATTCGCAAAGTTAGTCGTCAGACGCGTGCTGTCTGCAGGCTGATAATTTTCATCAAAACGAATGCTCGAGATGGAATATATAAATTGTTTACTCATGATAATTCGCTACCTTAATCTAATCTCATTATTTGAGATAAAACCGAATTTGTGTATGAGATGAATCATACCCGAACCAAAACATGAATAAAAATGATACTATTTAAATTAAAGATGAATAAAATTCATGTTGCTAGTTTTATAGTAGAAAAAGGAGGGAGTAGCGGATATTTTTACGACAGACTTAATAAATATTAAGCCTGTAAAGGGCGTTAAAGATGTGGTCTAGCGGGGTTAAAAGATACGTTTATTAACGATTGTAATCGAAGCGTTTACTACTAAACGGCTGAGCATCAATAAATAATGGCTTACCGTGAATCATTTCTTCAATAAGACGCCCTGTCACCGGTCCAAGTGTCAGACCTTGATGAGCATGACCAAAAGAAAACCATAAATTATCGTGTTTTGATGCAGGCCCAATAACTGGCTTCATGTCTGGCATGCATGGTCTTGTCCCACACCATGCTTCAGATTCAACAGCAGCATCAAGCGGCAACACTTTTTTTGCAAAAGTCAGTACAGTCTCTAACTGATTAAAATCTTTTGGATCATCTAACAATGCCATTTCAGCGCCAGTCGTGATTCTCACGCCTTGATCCATTGTGCCCATCACAAACCCTTTATCTACATCAAATAAGCTGTGAGAAAATGCGTTTTGGTCGGTGCTTTTAAAGTGTTGATGGTAGCCACGCATAGGAAATAGAGGAATTTTATAACCCAATGGTTTAATAAGATCAGCTGACCAAGGACCAGCAGCAATGACCAAATTCTGACATAGGTAGGTTCCGCTATCGGTAATGACCTGCCAGCCCTCTTCTGTCTGTATCATATTTTTTACGGTGGATTGTTTTATTTCTCCTGCCATTGCTTCAAAATTTTTAGCATATGCTTTCACAAGACTGCCGGGATTTTTTATCTGCCAAGAGTTTTTCCAGTGTATACCACCGACATAATCTGTAAAGTTCACATTTGGCTCTAGCGCTTGGAGCTCTGCTAGCGATAGAACCTGATACTCCACGCCTTTATCCGCCGCTTTTACCGCTTTATTAATGGATTTTTCAAAACTACTTGATTTACAATGAAGCTCAATCCAACCTATTTTACTGACCAGTTCATCAGCGCCTGACGCTCTAATCATAGGCTCATGCTCGTCTGTGCAATGCTGAATAAGCGTAGCCCACTCGTCATCAATCTCTTCAACGTTTTTTGGACTTGAGTGAATCCAATACTGTAATAACGGGCGCTGAAGACGATATATTGCAGACCAACGGTATCGAATATCAGCACTTTTATTGGGTAATACTCTAGATATTTCTTTAAAACTTCTAGGGAACGGTTTTGTATTTACCGCCTCTCTTGTAATGATACCGGCATTACCATAGGAAGTTTCTTCTCCTGGGCATTTTTTATCTAGCAAGAGAACTTGAGCATTGTTTTTCTGCAGATGCCAAGCAATAGAGGTTCCTACTATGCCGGCACCAATCACAATAACGTCATAGCGCATATCACTACCCCCAAGTAATCAGCTGACCCAAACCTTCGTCTTTAGCTTTTTGAGCAACTTTCAAAGCGACTGCCGCATCAAAACTGGCAGCCCCAACAGATTTGAACAGGGTGATGCCTTTTTTATATTGATTGATAGTAATATTTTTTGTGACCAAGTCCGCTAAATCGCCACTTAAATCGTCCCAAGTCCAACTACAACCCTCAGCAGCATCTGCTTGAATTAAATCGCCCGCTTCATGACGTCCGCCCGCGATATCATCGATGAAAACGTGTGAGCAGGCTTCAATGACGGAATCACTGACTTCTTTCATCTCAGGTTGATAAGCGCCTACCGCATTAATATGTACATCGGCTTTAATTTGGTTTATCTCAAACAAGCCTTCGGTTGCACGTGTCGCCAAGTTAATCACATCGGCATCTTTTACAGCGCTCGCGATATCTTCGCAGACTTCGATGGTGACCGACCATTCTGGATACTGTTCAGA
Organism: Psychrobacter sp. G; assembly: GCF_000418305.1. NCBI lineage: Bacteria > Pseudomonadati > Pseudomonadota > Gammaproteobacteria > Moraxellales > Moraxellaceae > Psychrobacter > Psychrobacter sp. G. The sequence continues at coordinate 1,103,908 of NC_021661.1, read as the reverse complement.
AAACTGTGTTTTAAAGGTATTTGCACCCTTAGCAGCTCGATTCCATAGCGTTACCTTTTTGATATTTGGACATACAGTGAGCACAGCATTCAGCTGCTCATACGCCATCCCGCCACAGCCGATGACTGACACTTGCTGGCTATCTGGCTTTGCTAGATACTTACTTGCGATACCTGATAGCGCTGCCGTACGTACTTGAGTGACATAAACACCATCCATGAAGGCAAGGATTTCACCCGTATCATTGTTTGAGACACTCACCACAGCGGTAGTCGTCGGTAGATTTCGCTTTGGATTATCTGGACAAATAGTGACCAGTTTAACGATAGCAAATTCTTCATGACCGTCGAACAATACTGAAGGCATCGATAGATGTGAGCCACTGTTTTTATCACTGGCAGTGAAAGTTGGAATGACCAAGCGCTCAGGGCACTTAATCCACTCTGGATGCTGCACTTGTAAGGTCAACAGCTGCTCGATTGAGTCGATAGCCATGGTCATTGTCAATTGACTCTTTACCGTTTTGCTGTCTAAAATATGCATGAGAGTTCCTTATAGTTTTTATTAAAAATAAGTCTTAGTTGATTACGATACCATTCAACTAAAGATCAAAAATCTTGCCGCGATTCATAATACCATTGGGATCGAGCACTTTCTTAATCTCACGCAGATAATCAATCTCGGTTTCGCTACGGCTATAGTGTAGATAAGGCTTTTTAGTCATACCCACGCCATGTTCTGCTGAGATCGAACCACCATACTTCTGTACTACCTCAAAGATAGAATTATTTACCGTCTGGCATTGCCCAAAGAATTCATCTTTCGATAAATTCTCGGGCTTTAAAATATTGAGATGCAAGTTGCCATCACCAATATGTCCAAACCAGCAAATCTCAAAATCTGGATATTTGGCGTTTACGATCGTTTCTATATCATGGATAAAGTTTGGCACATGGCTGATGAGTACTGATATGTCATTTTTATACGGCGTGAATACTGAAATCGTCTCAGAGATATACTCGCGCAGCTTCCACAAGTCCATCGCCTGAGCCATACTCTGACTCATTACCCCATCAACTATCCAACCATTATCCATACAGTCTTCAAAGATAGCCATCGCCTTATCCATAATCGGCTCATACGGCGCTTCGAATTCTAATAAAACGTAGTATTTGGTTCGAGCTTCAAACGGCTCTTGCACATGCCCAGTCGCCATTAATTTATCAACCGCCACCTCATCAAAGAACTCAAACGCAGTCAAATCAATTTGTGCTTGAAAAGCCGCTAACACCTGCATCACATGGTCAAATTCATCCATGCCGAGCACCATCACGGTCAAATCTTGGGGTGGACGGTTGAGCTTCATTTGTGCTTCGGTGACGATACCTAATGTGCCTTCAGCGCCAATAAATAATTGACGTAAATCATAGCCAGTAGCGTTTTTAATCATGCCTCGATTCAGCTTAAGGATATCACCTTTGCCCGTCACGACAGTTAGACCCATTACCCATTGACGTGTCATGCCATAGCGAATCACTTTAATCCCGCCAGCATTGGTACCAATATTACCACCGATCTGACTCGAACCTGCTGAGGCAAAATCAACCGGATAATACAAATCCTGCGCTTCGGCAAATTGCTGTAGCTGCGCAGTAATCACACCGGCCTCCACCTCTACCAAACGATCAGCCGGATAAAACTGAACAATTTTATTCATCTTATCTAGGCTGACGACTATCTCACCATTGCTAGCGACTGCACCTGCCGATAGCCCAGTACGACCACCACTCGGTGTGATAACAATATTATACTCATTTGCCAGCTTTACTAAGGCTTGGACCTGCTTAGTAGATTTCGGAAATACGATAGCAGAGGGTGCTGGCGCAAAATGTTTGGTCCAGTCTTTACCCCAATGCTCTAGACTCACAGTATCCGTCTTAATCTGTGATGCATCATAACCATGCTGCTCTTGCAATATAGACAATACTTGCTCAGTCAATGCTAGCATGGTTGAAGCATGCCCAGCTTCTGTATGCATAGCTTCTATATGTGCAGCTTCTAAAGTAGGCAGTGCTGAAAAATCAGTCACAATATACACTCCAAACAAATAAAAGCAGCGCGCCGTTCACTTAATCTCTCCGCCAAATCAGCGGCGGCAATAAATAAACACAACGCCCTGCGTCGAAAAACTAGGCTATGATTTTGAGACATTGACCCATATGATACAAAGTCAGCCCCATCTCCGTATAGCCTGAACGCAAGCCAGACATACTTACCTTAGCTTCTTTAATCGTCTTAAAGGGTAATGGCAAGACGTCGCGGTCACCTGAGATAATATAATCGGCAAAGCATTTACCAATCATAGTACCTGTAGTAATCCCACGCCCATTATATGCAGTCGCGGCAAGGATACCGTCTTCTGGCTCAAAGATACGCATGATATGGTCTTGCGTAAAGCCAAAGTGACCGTACCACTCATACTGCCACTTAAATTTAGGCAGATCTGGGAAATAGCTCTTTTGTACGATATTCGCCCAGTTTTGATAGAAGGTTTTGGACTTCATGGCTTTGCCACCGACCGTGCCAAGGAGCAGACGACCCTCGTTATCACGGCGAATACTGGACAATGCCAATCGCGTATCCCAAGCGCCTGTTTTATAAGGCAATATTCGATCTGCCACTTCACCGGTCAATGGCTCAGAAGCAATCTGATAGTAATCGACCAAATAGAACGTCTTTTTAATATCTGTCCATTCGCCTTCAGTATAAGCATTGGTCGCAATGATAACTTTTTCAGCTTTCACCGCCGCATCAGCCGTACGCACATACCAATTACCATCAGATTTCTCAACTGAAGTCACCGCCGAGTGCTCATAGATACGTACGCCCAGTTTAGTCGCGGCTGCCGCTAAGCCATTGACGTATGCGGATGGGTTAATAGTGCCCGCACGATGATCGAGCAAGGCTTTATTGATACTGGTTGTACCACAATATTCATGGCAGCGCGCACCGGTTAATACCTCTGCATGAACACCGCGACGTATCAACTGATCGTAGCGGATATCTACATCGGCTTCACCCTTGGCATTGTGTGCCATATGGATATTGCCCGTACGCGTATCCTTTGCATCAATATGATGGCGATCGATGATGTCAAACACGAGACTTGGCGCCTGACCGAGCGCAGTCCCTAAACGTTCACCAACCTCTTCTCCCATGATTTTATTGAGGTCATCAGGACGAGCCCAAGTACCGGCATTCACAAAACCCACATTGCGTCCTGAACCGCCGCTACCGATGATCTTACTCTCTAGCAACACCACCGCGATGCCTTGCTCTGCCAGATGAATCGCAGCAGACAGTCCAGTATAACCACCGCCGATGATACAAACTCGTGTTTGCGTTTCGCTTGTTAGAGTATCGTAGTGGTGAGTTTTGGGCGCAGTGACGCTCCACAAACATTGCTCTTGCAACATCTCAAGTTCCTTCTAAATTATGCGTTTTCTACGGTAGAGAGCGTGCTTGTGTTATCGATGACAGTCGGTTCTTCACGAGGAATAAATTTATTTAAGACGACCCATAGCAAGCCAAACAATGGTGATAACCAGCAGGCAAAGGCGAATGGCGCGTAAGTTAAGGTCGCAATACCTAGGGTTGCCGCGACAAAGCTACCGCCCATATTCCAAGGAATAAGTGGCGATAACAGCGTACCCGTATCTTCGATAGAGCGAGTAAGCGTCGTGCGCTTGTAACCCATCTCTTTATACTTATCTTTGAGCAGACGACCCGGTAAGACTAGCGTGGTATAGACATCACCGATGAGGGTACCAACACCGAGCGTGCTAGCATAAGTGGTAATCACTAAACCAAATCTCGATTTCACCATGTTGTTGATTTTGGCCATGATGGCTTTTAATGTACCGTAATGCTCAATTGAACCGACAAAAGCTAGTGCAAAGATAGTTAAGGTCACGACCCAAGTCATGGACATCACGCCACCTTTAGACAACAGTTGATCGACCACAGCAAAGCCGGTCTCACTTTTAAAGCCATTTTGTAGGACGTTAAAGATGTCATGGACACCGACACCTTGCATAAAGAATGCGACAAGACCTGCGACTACCACACCTGACAATACCGTTGGAATGGCTGGCATTTTCATAACAGCTGCAATGACGACGACAACAGCAGGTAATAAAGTAATAATGCTCAGGTTATAGTTCGCTGCTAATGAGGTTTGTATTTCTTTGATTGAGGTGAGATCGACATTGTCTGCACCGTAGCTCATACCAATCCAAGCATAGAGAATCAGAGCTGTAACCATGGCAGGTACAGTCGTTGGCAACATGCCACGGATATGGTCCCAAAGATCCACGCCGGCGGCGGCTGGTGTTAAGTTCGTGGTGTCAGACAACGGAGACATTTTGTCGCCAAAAAAAGCACCAGAGACGATGGCACCACCTGTGAGCGAAGGAGGAATACCTAACCCCAGACCGATACCCATCATAGCTAAACCGACTGTACCAACCGTACCCCACGAGGTACCCGTTGCTACTGAAATAATGGCACAAATAAGACAAACAGAGACTAGGAATGAGGAGGGAGAAAAAACGCTAAAGCCGTAGTATAAAATAGTGGGTACGGTACCAGCGATAATCCAAGCACCGATGAGCATCCCTACACCCATCAAGATAATCATGGCAGGCAGACCAATTTTCACAACCTTTAAGAAACGCTCTTCCATACCGTCCCAGCTGCGCCCACGTAACTTCATGAACAGACCGGTAATCAAGATGCCACATGCTAGCGGAATATGCGGAGTAAAATCTTTAAAGACAAAAAATTGCACCATTAGAATAATGGCAGTCAATATCAGTGGGGCAATATCTAGCAGGAAGCTAGAAGAAGGATCATAACCTTCGATATCAGGGTCATGCGGTTTGTGAGGTTTATCTGCAATCATAATATATCTACCTATCCTAGTAGTTAAAACCAAATCCATTGGTATATAGTCATCGTACGGTGTTGCTCATTGGTCAGATGCAAACCAAGCTAGTAACCTAAGTCACCTCTCTAAATGCATTTATATTAAATAATCAATTAAAACAATAACTTAATAATAATGTTAAAGAATAAAGTATTGCCATCAATCAAAATAAATATTTGAAAGATATTCATGAATCATTAAAAGGGTTTAAAAAATAGAGCGTTAAACAGTAATCTTAATTAAAACGGCTATCCGCTATTTTGCGGCTTATTGACGGTTTTAAGATTCAAAGCAGAATTTAAAAGGATACAAGTAATGCTAAGGGCAGTTAAGCGCACATAACGCGCGCTTAACTGGCTAAAAACACACTTTTACATTAGCAACTATGGCTTGCATTAACCGAAATTAATACCTTGTGCTAGTGGTAGCTCAGTTGAGTAGTTGACCGTATTGGTCTGACGACGCATGTAGTTTTTCCAGGCATCAGAGCCTGACTCACGACCACCGCCGGTTTCTTTTTCACCGCCGAATGCGCCACCAATCTCAGCACCGCTGGTACCGATGTTGACGTTGGCAATACCACAGTCACTACCGCGGGCACTTAAGAACAGCTCAGCTTCACGCAAGTCATTGGTAAAGACGCAAGAAGATAAGCCTTGTGGTACGTCATTTTGTAGCTCTAAAGCTTCGTCGAAGTCTGTATAGGTCATGACATATAAGATAGGCGCGAAAGTCTCATGACGGACGACATCATTTTGCGCATCCATCTCAACAATAGCAGGCGTCACGTAGTAAGCGTTTGGATACTTATCTTGTAAAACACGCTCACCACCAGTCACTGTACCGCCGGCTGCACGGGCTTTGGTCAAGGCATCTTGCATATTATTAAAGCTATCTTCGTCGATAAGTGGACCGACCAAGTTGCCTTCTAGTGGATGACCAATGCTCACTGTTGAATAAGCAGATTTTACGCGTGGTAAGATGTCGTCTTTCACGGATTCGTGAACAAATAGACGGCGTAGCGAGGTACAGCGCTGACCTGCCGTACCAACAGCTGAGAACAGAATGCCACGTAAGGCTAGGTCTAAATCAGCACTTGGGGTTAGAATCATGGCGTTGTTGCCACCAAGCTCTAGTAAAGACTTACCGAAACGCTCAGCGACTTTTGGCCCTACGATTCTGCCCATACGTGTGCTGCCCGTCGCACTGACGAGAGCCACATCTTTATGCTCAACCAACGCATTACCGACATCGGCTTCACCCAATAAAAGCTGAGATAGATTAGCAGGCGCATCACCAAATTTGGCTAGGGCTTTCTCAAACAGCGCTTGGCAAGCAATGGCGGTTAAAGGAGTTTTTTCTGAAGGTTTCCAGATCACAGGATTACCACAGACCAAGGCTAGCGCCGTGTTCCATGACCAAACAGCAACTGGGAAGTTAAAAGCTGAGATGACCGCGATGACGCCGAGTGGCTGCCAAGTTTCGCGCATGTGGTGACCAGGACGCTCTGAAGCGATAGTCAAACCATAAAGCTGACGAGACAGACCTACTGCAAAGTCACAGATATCAATCATCTCTTGTACTTCGCCTAGACCTTCCTCTTTGATTTTACCAGCTTCTAGAGAAACTAGCGCGCCTAGATCTTCTTTGTGCTCACGGAGCACTTCGCCTAAAATACGGACCAATTCGCCACGCTTAGGAGCAGGCACTGTACGCCATTCTTTGAAGGCTTTTTTAGCATCTTGTATTTGTGTGTCGACATCGTTCACTTGATGCAAAGCGACCTTACCGATGACTTCACCATCGATAGGACTATGGACTGCGAAATCGCCTGCTTGGTACTGGCTTTCGTCGACGCCCATGGCTGACATGTATTGCTTAATCATACTGACTCCTTTGTATAGTATTTCATTACGTCCGTGCAGATCTATAAACTACCCTGCCGTCGCTTAAGTTGCAAAATAATAAATTTCTTGCTGTCATTCATTTTTGGAATGGCATTCTAAACTTAGTGGATAAAATCTTACTGAATCAATATATTGACTGATATCATCCTCACTGTATTAAAGCGGATTAAACCTGACTGGCCTAAAAAAATGTTTTCCACAGCGCTACTGTTTTGTCTTTTAACCATAAGTTGCTTTAAGCCACTTGTCGTAACAAGGCCAAACATACCTGTAGACTCTCATTCTGCCGCTGCGCATATAATGCCAATTCATCTTGCACACGCATGCCTAAGGCTTGCTCAAATTCTTGCTTATTGGACTGACCGTCATAGCTGTTCTCGCTATCACTATGAAGATTGGACTGGAAGATACCAGCTGCACTCACAGGCAAAAAGTCTTCATAAACAATCGGCTCGATACGAATGATATCTTGCTCAATCAGGCTTTGCAGATTAGCAGCAGAGAGCTCGTTTGACGGTGAATCTATAAATTGGTTTGCAAAAGCCTCTTTATCAGCTACTTGATAAAGGAAATAAGCAAGCTGCTCATGATGCAGTGTCTGATAATCGTCTGGAAAAGCGGCAAAAGATTCGCTTAATAATTGATAATATTGCTCAGCATTGTCTTCATTTGGGGTCATGCCCAACTTTTCACGGGCGGCATTGAGCAATTGGTCGTAAAGCGCACGGCCTTTTGGGGTCAGGGCTACACCGCGCTGCTCAATCTCACCAAAGCGGGCAGTATGCTGACCGGATTCATACTGACCGTCAGCACCTTTAAAACTCACTGGCTCTATTAATGCCTTAAAGCTGGTCTGGCGCAAAAGAATAGGACAGTAACGGCGTGGCGGTCCCTCAATGATCGCTTTTGGTGTAATCCCTCGGCTCTTCATACCTTGTTGGACGGCATCGATATCTAGCGTCCTTGGGGTCAAATGATTGATATGTGGTCCTTTAAACCCAACCACATCGGCAATCAGTTGATGCTGACCTACCAACTGCTCATATACGTCTTTCGAGATAGGCGACTGCTGATGCCAGCGGAAAGTTTCTAACGCTTCTTGGACAAATTGCTCACCCTGCTCATTCGTTAGACCGCCCTCGTTTTCATAAATTTTAATCAGTTTGATTGCGTCATCGGTAAAAATACAGCGTGCATCCAATGCTGCTTGGGCTTGTTGCTTGAGCGTCGCATCGCCAATCAAATCTAAACGCAATAATGAGGTAAATACGCGAAACGGGCTATTATTGAGCGATGCCGTATCAATCGCGCGAAACGCTGTAGAATGCACTGGCACGCCAGCAGGCGCTAGGTCATAGTAACCGACCGGATGCATGCCCATAACTGCAAACAAACGACGCATCATCATAAGCTCTTTCGCCGTACCCAATCGAATCGCTCCATGGCGCTCCATGCTGAGTCTATCGATTTCATCGGTATTCTTAAGCTGTTCAGCAATCTCAGGTTGATTGTCCAATACATCCTTATTAACTTCAGCGACCAGATTCATAAGATCAGTATATAGCGGCACTTCTTTTTGATACATCTTTGACATAGCGAGCGAAAAACGATGACGGATATCATCACTGCTCATGTCTTGTTGGTTTGAGCTTAGATGATCTGAACTCACGGTTATTCTCCTTGAACTAGTTATGATGACAAATGAATAGTAGTTAAAAATGATGGCTGCTTTATGTAGCCATCATAGGAGCTACACGCAAAATCACTCATTGAATCGGCAGCTCGTCTGGGATGGATGCTAGGATGCCTTTTAAGATATCGAGGCCTTCTTGTAGGGTTTCAGGCTCAATCGTTAATGGCGGTAATAAGCGAATGATATGGCGGTATTTACCACTAGGCATCAACAGCAGTCCTTGCTTGCGAGCTTCCACTAAAATATAAGTCATCACGCTTGACTGCGTACCGTGAGATGGATGACGCAGTTCAATGCCACGCATAGCACCGATACCCGTTAGTCCGTATAACCAAGGCGTTAGACCCTCTTGTTGCCACTGCTCAATAGTGGTTTCAATGGTTTGCTGATAGTGTTTTACTGAGTCCCATACAGCATTTTCTGCCATGATATCGAGCGTGGCATTGGCAGCAGCACATGCTACTGGGTTGCCAGAATAAGTACCGCCCAAGCTGCCCTTTGGTAAGTCGTTCATGACAGTGCCTTTACCAATGACTGCCCCTAATGGTAGACCGCCGGCAATACTTTTACCCAGCAATACCATATCGGGCTCGATACCTAGATGACTGAAAGCAAAAGGCATACCTGTACGCCCAAATCCTGACTGAATCTCATCCATGATAAGCAAGATGGCATTATCATCACAGAATTTACGTAGGTATTGAGCAAATTTTGACGACATTAATTGAAAACCGCCCTCGCCTTGTACTGGCTCTACGATGATAGCGCCGATATTACCAATATCGGTTTCGACTTCGAACAGGCGCAGCAAAGCATCAATGGATTGCTGGTCACTGGTATTATTGTCAGGGCTTGGGAATGGAATATGATAGACACTGCCAGCAAGAGGGCCCAGACCGCGTTTATATGGGTCCACTTTACCATTAAGGTTGACAGCTGCGAGGGTACGGCCATGAAAGCCGCCATCAAAAGCAATCACACCGACACGACCAGTCTTCATACGGGCAATTTTGATCGCGTTTTCGGTTGCTTCGGCGCCGCAATTGGTTAACATGCCTGCAAGCTCACCTGCAATAGGAACTAAATCGCAAAGTCTCGGCATGAGCTTTTGGTAAGGCAGGTGACCTGCCGCATTGTAGGCGTAGTGAATGAGGCTTTGTGATTGAGCGATGATAGCGTCAACGATATGTGGGTGGCAATGACCAAAATTTAATACGCCGATACCACCGACGAAATCAATATAGTGCTTGCCATTCGTATCCCAAACGTGCGCATTTTTACCTTTGCTAAGGGTTACTGGATGCACCATGGTGAATGCATCGGTAACGTTATACAACGAATCCATGAACGTCTCTCATCTTCCTTGAGTTAGACGCTCATTTCAACAAAAACCTAGGATTTGGGCAAACGAATAATAGTTGGGCGGGCATTCCTTTTTGTCATCGTGGCTGATTGGAGCGATTGTTTTTTTCACCACTGGCTTTTAGCAGTTAATCATCTTACTGTCGTTATCCATGGCTGACACTCGTACAAGTGATGCCAAGCAAACTGGCTAACTCCACCTGACTCTGACTGGACGTCTCTAAGTAGCGTGCAATCCACTCTTGCATTACTTTGGTCTTGTGCGAGTTGCCAAGCGATAATGGATAAGACATATAGTAAGCCCCTCTCCCCTTAGCCGCATAATGCCAAGCCATCACCAGCTGACCCGATTGTAGCTCAGGAGCCACCAAACGTAACGGCACCAAGGCAACGCCATAACCGGTTAAAGCTGCCGAAATACAGGCATGAAACGTATCAAAGCGTGGACCTACAAACGTACCATCCAAGCTAATCTGCTGCTGCTTAAAGTACTCGTACCATGCGCTAGGACGTGAGCTCAGCTGTAGCAGCACATAGCTGTCCGACTGCTGCGGTTGCAAGTCTTTACCTTGCAAATAATCAGGGCGACAAACCGCCACACAGTACTCATCAAACAATTTAACATTTTGCATTCCCGACCACGTCCCTTCACCGTATAAAAACGCAATATCGATATCATGCTCTTCGGAGAAAAATGGACCTACCTGCTCTTTAATATCCAGCCTAATTAAAGGATTTTCCTGACTAAAGCCGTGAAGCGCAGGAATCAGCCAACGTGCACAAAAGGTGGGATGCGAGACCATTTTTAGCACTTCCAAATTACTGCTATGCGACATCAAATTGGTCGTCGCAGTCTCGATATGCTTAAGAATACTTAGTACATCGATATAGTAAGATTTGCCGGCAGGCGTTAACGAAATACGCTGCGAGGTACGATAAAACAAAGAGATATTCAGCATCTCTTCTAACTGCGCCACTTGCTTGCTTATCGCACTTTGCGTCATATGCAGCTCTAAGGCAGCATTAGTAAAGCTTAGGTGACGAGCCGCTGTCTCGAAGCATTGCAGCGCAGTCGTCGAAGGGTATCTTCTAAACGCAAGCGAAGGATTGGTATCAGTTTTCATAGTCTGTTTTTATTTTCTTCCATGATAATAGATGTGGTACTTCGTATCACATCGCTTCTTTTAAGCACAGTCTAAGGTTAGTATGCCACTACAGCCTAGCAAGAAAATTGGTTAACCGATTTCTTATACTAAATTGAGCGCTGGTCTAGTTATCAGATCCAACCTGCTTCCAAAAGCTCCTCGGTGTTACTCACTTTAAAGTCATGATATAAGTTAAAAAACACCGCTGGATCTTCAACATTATCCAGTAGCTCTCTTTTATGGAGCGCCACAAACATAGCCAGTGCATAAGCTGCAGAGTGGATAGATTTTTTTGGATTAAACTCCATATCAGTAAAGGCTTGATATTGCATCACCTCTTCATGCAGCTGAGGGTTTTGCTTTAGCGCATTCACATACAACCAATCATAAAACGTTGTTAATGGCTCTACACTCCACTCCATACCGAAATAATTATAGCCAATGAGTTCACCCGAGGTGATTAATCGCTCATCTTTTTTGGCTTGTCTGGGCGGTGCACTTAGCAAGTCAATATAGGGGCCACCGTCCTCAAAAACCATACTGCTTTGAAAGGCGTTTTCGACACTATACTGCTCGCCACCATTCTCATTAGTTAGCTTTAGGCTCAAAGGGCTCAGCAGAAAACTCAGCTTATTACCCGATTTACTCGACAGCTCTAAAACGTGATTAAATCCATATTTTTTGCGAATAACTTGATGCATATCATTGATAGATTTTTTCTTTTGCCGACTCGCAAATCCCACATGGCGCTCAAACCGAACCATGTCTGTTTTTACCAAATTATCACTGTTCACTCTAGGCATGAATACAGGTCTTTTTTCTACCGCGCTTTGTGCTTGTTCCATCGTGATGTACCTTATATCAATAATCTTTTATCAATGTTCTTTTATAACTGATTAAGTGTGTCTGCCCAGTCCGAAATATATCGACTCCAATCAGCGCTCGCGGGGCAGTTTATCTTATTATGGGTCATTTATCCTGCTCTATTTTAGCGTTATCAATAACCTTGAGCTATGCTGCATAAACGGTAAAGATAAATTTGGTGAATTTCAGCTTTAGCGTTTGAGATGGATGTTGAGACGTAACTTGATGTGGTGACTCTTGAGAGAGTTAAACCTTCCAAAATTAGAAAAAACTGCTTAATAATGGGCAATTTTTAAAATTAGAAATTTCTGAATGTATCTGATTACTATACAGGTAGTTGCCACCTTATAGCATTAATAACCATCCAGCGGATCCGCAGCCAATCACTACCAGCCAAGCAGGGACTTTCCAGAACATCAAAGCAATGAGAGCGACCAATGCCAGACCAAAATCTTTTGCTTCAATGATAGCGCTTGTCCATACAGGCTGATAAAGCGCTGCCAATAACAAACCAACGACCGCTGCATTGATACCAGATAGTGCGGCTCTTGTGCGCAGATTTTGGCGTAGACTCTCCCAAAATGGCAGTGCGCCCATAACCAATAAAAATGACGGCGCAAAGATTGCTATCAAGCAAATCACCCCTCCTAGCCAACCACTAGGTGCTTGATTCATCGAGCTACCTAGAAATGCTGCGAAGGTAAATAAAGGTCCTGGCACTGCTTGCGTAGCTCCGTAACCTGCTAAAAAAGTATCATTACTTATCCAGCCTGCGGGAACAATCTCAGCCTGTAATAATGGCAATACTACGTGTCCGCCACCAAATACAAGTGATCCTGCACGAAAAAAGGTATCTACCATAGATAGGGTTTGGCTTGGATACAATGCAGTCAGCAGCGGTAAGCCAATGAGCAATAAAAAAAACAAGAACAACCAAACAAGCCCAGTCCGACGTCTCACAGTAATAGGAAGCGGGTCATGAGCAATCACTTTTTCAGGTTTGAACCATAGCAGCCCAATAATGGCGGCAATCGCAATAACGCTTACTTGAGCTAATGCAGAAGGCACCAAAAGTACAAAACAAGCAGCCAGCGCCATGATAGAGATTCGCGCAACATCGGTACAGAGATTTTTCCCCATACCCCATACCGCTTGCGCAACCACAGCCACTGCCGCGACCTTTAAACCATGCAATACACCAAGTGGAACAATATCCCCATAACTGCTAATACCTATGGCAAACAACATAAGCACTATGGCAGAGGGTAAGGTAAAACCCGTCCAAGCAGCAAGCGCGCCAGCATATCCTGCTCGAGATAACCCGATAGCAATGCCAACTTGGCTGCTGGCAGGTCCTGGTAAAAACTGACAGAGCGCGATTAAATCGGCATAGCTGTTCTCAGTCAGCCACTTGCGGCGTATTACAAATTCATCACGGAAATAGCCCAAATGAGCGACGGGGCCACCAAATGAGGTCAACCCCAATCTAAGGAAGATAAGAAAAACAGCCCATGCTGATTTGCTTTCAATATTGGCGTTATTATGATGTACCACGAGTCACTCTCCTTGGCAGACCGTATAAAGAGAAAGTGTTATAACTTAAAGTCACATACAAAATTTGATTGGCTGTTTAGTATTATTTTTACTTACTACTCAGCATCATCTAATAATTTATTAAGGGTTTCTATCATGGCATCGTCTATGATGTGGTCTTCTACATAATCCACTATCTGATAGAGCGTCGCCAGATCCATTGCGCGAATACCTAAGTCAGTTAACTGCGCATTAATCGCCTCTAAGCCCTCGTTATCTTCAGCGCCGTCACTCGCGAACCAATACATCTGCTCTAGCAAGGTGTCTTGTTTGGTTAATGTTGAATAGCTATCGCCCTGAATAAATAAATTAAAATAATAGGGCATCTCTACATCATTAATAAAAAAAGTACGCTTGCACTCTAGGGTATAGGCTTGTGCTTCTTCACTGTCGTTGCTGTCAATACCATCAATACCTGCATCATTTTGGTCGTCTTCGCCACGTTCAAGCACTTCTTTTACCAAGCCCTCTAGGAGTTGGTAGCGCCCTGCTTTTATTTTGTGATTGTAAATAATACTCGCATCCGCGATTGCTTCGAAAATAATGGCGCTAACATCTAGAGTATGATTATCAATATCATAGAAACTTTTTAGCGCAGGTAAAAATTCGGTCAACTGCTCTTCAGGCACTGGTATGAGAAATTGCTGCTCGTATATCTTGATCATGTCTTCAGGCGCGTAAGTGTTGGCAGTATCAGTCTCGTTTCTACCGGTAGGCTGCAAGGGTAAAAAATTATACGGGTTATCATTGGTCATTTGGGACGGCCTTTTATGTGTGTTAAATTTAATAGATGTCTGCCATCAAAAAAAATGAGCGTCTCTAAGCGCATATATCACTCTCAATATACGCTTAAAATTTATGCGGGTATTGTCGCTTATTTGGACAATTTTAGATAGACAGCGATAGACATACCCCTTGAATTATTCTCATAAAAAAAGACCTTACCCATCAAATAGGCAAGGTCTAAACGCTAAGCCGTACCAAAAACGCTAGGTGTTAATTATAAAAACAATAGCCCTAAACCAATCACAACACCACTAACAATCAGGACGATGACACAAAAACCCATGATATCTTTGGCTTTGAGTCCCGCAATTGCCAAGGCTGGCAATGCCCAAAACGGCTGAATCATATTTGTCCATGCGTCACCCCATGCAACTGCCATAGCAACCTTTGCAGGATCGCTGCCCAGCATCTCTGCCGCCTCTAACATAATGGGTGCTTGCACTGCCCATTGCCCACCACCTGAAGGGACAAAGAAATTGACGAGTCCTGCACTTAAGAAGGCAAAAAGTGGCAATGTCTCAGCTGACGAGATATTGACGAATGCTTCTGACATCACGCCTGCCAAGCCTGACGCTGTCATCATACCCATGATTCCTGCATAAAACGGAAACTGGACAATAATAGCACCAGCACCTTTGACCGCTTCTTGAACGGCAATCAAATACTTACGAGGCGTTCCGTGAAAGATAATCCCAAGGAACAAAAACATAAAGTTGACCAAATCAAGCGTCAAGGCAAAGCCATTTTGTACAAAATAATAGACGATAAAAGCAATACCTAATGCGCCAATGATCATGGATAAAATCCAGCTATTTTCCAAACGCTCTGCTGGTGTCATATCCGATTTTTTTGGCAGCACTTCATCAATTGGTTCAACCAGAAGTCTCGGATCTACCGTCACCGTATCTTCTTTTTTCGGCATCATCAAACGGTTGAGTAAAGGAACGATGATAATCAATGCAGCCACAATAATTAAGTTATAGCTAGCAAAAATCGTTTCACTGGTTGGAATAACACCAATCTTATCAGCGAACGGATGACCTGCTGTCGCAATGGATAACGGAATGGAACCCGAAAACCCAGCATGCCAAATAATAAAACCAGAATAAGCACTGGCAATCAATAAACGGTAATCGACATTCTCTACACGCTTTGCCAATTCTTTGGCGAATAATGCCCCAATCACCAACCCAAATCCCCAGTTGATCCAGCTTGCTGCAAGGGATACTAAAGTTACCAAGATAATGGCACTGCCCGGCGATTTTGCTAAACTTGCAAGCTTTCCTAAACCTTTTTTAAATATCGGACTGCTTGCCAATACAAAACCTGTGACTAATACCAACACCATCTGCATTGAGAATGCGAGTAATGCCCAAAACCCTTCACCCCAAAACGCCACCATCTGTACCGCTGAAGAGTCAGTTAATCCTAAACCCAGTACAAAAATAACCACTGTTAAGATAATAACGAACAAAAATGGATCCGGTAAATACTTCTCCATTAAGCTATTCGAAAAACGGGTAATCCCTTTCATTTTATCACTTCCTTGTTTATATAAATTTTCCTTGAGTGCTATTATTAGCTAACTATAGTCAAAATACCCTAAAAACACTACGGTACTGCTATGAATGATTCTTTTTTATTTAGACCTTACTGTTCCTGCCTACTCTTACCTGTTTAATTATATCTTCCACATATAAAAAGGCTTCCAAATAGTTGAAAGCCTTTTTATTTTATTTAGGTGATGAATCATAAATCGATTATGACGCTCTAGAAAACGTGCGTCAAACCAATTGTTATGGCAAAATCTGAATAACTACTATCTTACAGGTGGCGTACCTTCAGCATTAGAGAGCACTGTATCGATTTGTATCAATGCATCCATAGGAATTACTGAAACCCCAAATACTGTTCTGGCAGGCAGCTCACCGTCAAAAAACGTAGTATAAATATCATTGACCGTGTCAATATCGGTCATGTCTGTGAGTTGGATAGTTACTTTAACGATGTCGTCCATTTTATGATCGATACTCTCTACAATGGCTTTGATGTTTTCTAAGCACTGCTTGCTCTGCGCTTTTATATCACCGTCGATGAGCTTACCCGTTTTAGGATTAATAGGCAATTGACCCGAAAGGTGATTATAGTGAGAGAAAGCAACTGTCTGCGTGCTTAACGAGTGCTTTGGCGCTTGCTCTGTATTATTGGCTTTAATTACAATGCCATGACGATCTTCAACGGCTTGTGGCGGCGTGCCATCTCCATGTGATATCACGGCTTCAATCTGTACCAAAGCATCTATAGGTAGCCCTAAAACCATAGTTACTGTGCGCGCTGGTAGATAATTGACGGCTCTGGCAATAGCCGTGTCTGGGAAAAAAGTGCTATAAACGTCATCGACGGCTGTGATATCAGTAAGGTTGGTTAGACTAATGTTTATTTTGACAATATCATCAATACTGACATCGATACTATTCAAAATCGACTTAAGATTTGTTAGGCATTGCGCTGTCTGCTCTGCTATACCGCCTACTACTAGTTGACCTGAAATAGGATCGATCGGTAATTGTGCTGAGACGTTATTGTAATGAGAAAAAGCAACGGTTTGGGTAGATAAAGAATCGATTGGCGCGTTATCAGTGTTTATTGCCACTTTTACGAGCTCGCAAGGGGCCTGCGGGTGAGTACCTTCGCCATTTGAGAGTAGTGCATCCATTTGTACTAAAGCACCGCTTATAGGCAGCTCTGCAACCATCACTACGTTACGTGTCGGCAAATAGTCGGTAAAGAAAGTACGATAGACAGCATTTACTGCCTGCATATCTGCAATATCTTTTAAAAATACAGTGATTTTAATCACATCATCCATGAGATGATCAGTACTTTCTACAATCGCCTTGATATTATCCAAGCACTGTTTAGCTTGTTCTGAAATATCAGCAGAGGCTAATGCGCCAGTCTTCGGATCAATTGGCAATTGCGCTGAGATATTATTGTAATGAGAAAAAGCAACGCTCTGAGTTGAGGTTGCGCTAATCGGCGCACGGTTCGTGTTTCTAGATAATTTTATGATGGTATCATTCATATCGTGATAGTCCCTTTTTGATAGGCTTAATTACTAAGCTGGTTGATATATTTATTAATGAAGCAGGCATCTAGCCCACTGTCGTCGCTTTAAGATCTTTAGTAGATGCGAAAAGGAATATGAGAAACTAAAAAACCGTAGGAAGTCCCTACGGCTTCTTATTTTTATACAAAAAGAACAAGTTTTTTATTCAATATCTATTAACCGGCAGCTAATACGCCACCAATGATAGCAACCACGCCGCCTAATGCACGGGTAATACGATTATCGGCTTTGAGCATCATGGTACCTAGACCGCGACCGACAAAAGTAATGGCTAAGGTTGCGACAACGAAGCCAGCCATATAAAGCAATAAGCTTGAACCTTGTGTCATTTCAGTACCATGAGCATAACCGTGGGCGACCATAAACAGCGCAACCAAGGTTCCACCAACAGCAGTCGGCAGTTTTGCTAACGTGGCGATTAGTACACCGACTAGCAATACTGACATGGCGATGCCGGTCTCTACCCCAGCCAAACTGACACCCGCCCAAGCAAGGCCTGCGCCCGCTATCATGCCACCTACGACAAATAACGGCGTGCCACGTTTCATCGTAGTGTTTTGGCGGATACTCCAAAAACCAATCGCGCCCATAGCCAATAAGTGGTCAAGGCCCATCATCGGATGCAGTAAGCCGCTAAGGAAACCATTGCTCACCTGCTCGCCATGGCCAGGGTGGGCCATCGCCAAAGTAGCTGTCATCATCAGCCCTACTGTCAGCAGCAATTTGGTCATTTTATTCATCTTTCTCTCCTATTTTCTTGTTTTCTATTATTTGAATAATTGCTCTAGATAATGTTTTAAAATACTGTCCGTATACTTAATCATTAAGCGCGGACTGTTATGCATTAGTTGCAGCTTTCTCAGGACGACGCTCAGGCAACATACCTTGCTTTAAGATAAAGCTAATGATTTCTTCTACGCCTACGCCGTCATATAAGTTGGTGAAGATAAAAGGACGTTCTCCGCGCATTTTCTTTGAATCACGCTCCATGATATCTAGCGAAGCATGTACGTATTTGGCGATGTCAATTTTATTAATAATTAACAAATCAGACTTAGTGATACCTGGTCCACCTTTACGAGGGATTTTGTCACCAGCAGCGACGTCGATGACATATAAAGTCAAATCAGAAAGCTCTGGGCTAAAGGTCGCTGCCAAGTTATCGCCGCCAGACTCTACTAACACCAGCTCTAGGTTAGGATGGCGCGTTTGCAAATCATCGATTGCGGCCAGATTCATCGAGGCATCTTCGCGGATAGCCGTATGTGGACAGCCGCCCGTTTCTACGCCCAAAATACGATCGGCAGGCAGAGCATCATGCTTTAACAAAAAATCAGCATCTTCACGCGTATAGATATCGTTAGTAACCACAGCGATATCATAGTGATCTTTTAGCGCACTACATAACTGACGTAATAGAGCTGTTTTTCCGGAACCAACCGGACCACCAACGCCTACTCTTAAGCAATGTTTCATGTATATTTTCCTTATCTAAAAACGAAGCATTAATTTAACTTCGAAATAATCGTGAATATTGAGTTTCATGTTGAGCACTACCCAGTGCTAAGCCGGGTAAAATCGGACCCAACTGCTCATCAGTTAAGGTTAAAGCCTTATCAACTGCCGCCACCAGTTGCGGACGTAACGTCTCGTTCAAACGTTGTGCAGCGGTATGACCGAGTGGCAGGGCTTTACAGGCAGCCGCAAGCTGATTTTCCAGCCAGCCCCAAGCAAATCCCAGTAGAGCTTGACGTACAGGCACCTGCCTTTGATGAGCCGTCCATGCAAAGACAGTGACATAACCCGGTTCCTTTGGTAGCTCGGCATGACCTAACGCTGTCTGTGGCTGCAAATCCAAACTGTTTAGTAAGCGTATCAATGCTTGACCTAAACGTGTATCTTCATCGCTCAGCTCAGCCGTTTCCCGATTGGCATGTAGCCAGTCATTCCAAAAGGCCAGACCATCACCGTCATTATTTGCCCAACATCTCTGTAAACGTGCTAAGACAGGCAGTTCACAACGCGTCAAACCGTCACCTAAAACGCCTTCCAACCATTCGCCCAGTTGAGCTTCATTATTGACCCAACCCAGCTCAAACGCACTTTCCAAACCTTGTGACCAAGCAAAAGCACCAATAGGTAATGCTGGGCTAATTAATTGCATCAAACCTAACAATGCTAGATCGCTCACAGCATTTGACGGCTCATTAATGCGCATGGTTATGACCGTCGTGTTCAGAATGGTCGTGGTCATGAGAATGAGAGTGAGAATGCGCATGACTATTTGAGTGCGAGTGCTCGCGACCAGCCTGCGCATAAGCACCAGATTCAGGATCAAATGGTGCGTCGTGATGCCTTAAATCTGCTCCCAATAGTACTGCTAGCTCCTCAAGCACATGATCTGGAGGAAAACGTACCCAATGACGCCCATCTTCATCGCTACCAAGGGCGAGTGACACATGTCGATTACCTAAGTGGTAGCACAGTCTAGCGAGTGGTAAACCGCTTTCGATATAAGCAGTAGCCACTGGCTCATCAGCTGCAAGAACCTGAATCACCTCACCACTATCGGCTTGTAGCAAATCACCATGACGAAGCACAGGACCTCGGTCAAGAAACAGACCCACATCACGTTCGTTATCACTAACTGCCTTTAGACGGCCACGAATACGTAGCTCATAAGGCAAGGTCAAGGTGTCATAAATATCAACCAAAGCATTACCATCCATTCTTTTTATTAATTCAAGCATATTATTATCCTTACAAACGATTTAAAACAACTGGCCTAAAACAAATGATAAAGCTGAGCTAATGGCAGTTCAGAGAGCGGCTCACACGTTAAAAGCACACCGTCTACACGAACCTCATAAGTTTCTGGATCTACCGTGATGTTCGGGCAGTAATCATTCAGCTTCATGTCTTTTTTGCGCATGCTACGAACGTTTTTACACGCGACCAATCGGCTTCTTAGCCCCAGTTTTTCTTCGAGTCCCGTGTTCATCGCAGCTTGGCTAACGAAAGTAACACGTGTAGCAGAAACTGCACGTCCTAGCGCGCCAAACATACGGCGGTAATGTACTGGCTGCGGGGTCGAAATTGCGGCGTTAGGATCACCCATTGCTGCGCCAGCAATCATGCCGCCTTTTAAGATAATGGACGGCTTAACACCAAAAAACTTAGGACGCCATAGTACCAAGTCTGCCATTTTGCCAATCTCTACCGAGCCCACTTCATGTGATACACCATGGGTGATGGCAGGATTGATGGTATATTTGGCAATATAACGTTTGACTCGGAAGTTATCAGTACCGCGCTCTTGATCTTCTGGTAGCAGACCACGTTGCAGCCGCATTTTGTGCGCGGTTTGCCACGTACGGCAGACAACTTCACCAATACGGCCCATGGCTTGCGAGTCCGACGAAATCATCGAAATAGCGCCAAGATCATGCAAGATATCTTCTGCAGCAATGGTCTCACGGCGGATACGCGAATCAGCAAAGGCCACATCTTCAGGAATATTTGGGTCTAAGTGATGACACTCCATCAGCATGTCGAGATGCTCGTCAACAGTGTTGATGGTGTACGGGCGTGTTGGATTGGTCGATGACGGTAAAACATTTGGCTGACCACAAGCGACAATAATATCTGGCGCGTGACCACCACCCGCACCTTCAGTATGATACGAATGGATACAGCGATCTTTAAAGGCCTCTAGCGTATCTTTAACAAATCCTGACTCATTTAAACTATCGGCATGTAACGCTACCTGAATATCGTAACGGTCAGCAACATCAAGCGCATTACTAATGGTTGCTGGCGTTGCTGCCCAATCTTCATGAACTTTTAAACTCATCACGCCAGCTTTGACTTGCTCTTCAAGTGCTGCAGGCGTACTGGCACTGCCTTTACCCAAAAATCCGATGTTAATAGGCAGGTCATCCACGGCTTGCATCATTTTGCCAATGTGCCACGGTCCAGGCGTGTTGGTGGTAGCGACTGAGCCAGTCGCAGGGCCAGTACCGCCACCAATCATAGTGGTAAGGCCGCTCATTAACGCCTCATCTACTTGTTGCGGGCAGATATAGTGCACGTGTGTGTCTACTGCGCCTGCGGTCAAGATTTGGTTTTCACCAGCGATAATCTCAGTACCTGCACCAATAATAATATCAACATCTGGCTGCGTATCTGGGTTGCCGGCTTTACCAATAGCGGCAATGCGACCATCTTTTAAGCCAACATCGGCTTTTACGATGCCCCACCAATCAATAATAATCACGTTGGTAATCACAGTATCCATCACTGAGTCTGAGCACAACTGGCTTTGACCCATACCATCACGAATCACTTTACCGCCACCGAATACTACCTCTTCACCATAATGAGTGTGGTCTTTTTCAATCTCGATCCAAAGCTCAGTATCGCCTAAACGGATGCGGTCGCCAACAGTCGGACCATACATATTGGCATAGGCGTCGCGAGATATTTTCATCGTGTTTCTCCTGAATCTGAATTGTCATCTAGCGCACCCATCACCTCACCTCTAAAGCCAAAGATGCGGCGCAATCCTGCATAAGGCAGCAACGACACCTCACGTTTTTGACCTGGCTCAAAGCGCGTAGCGGTGCCAGCAGGTATAGCTAGGCGATGGCCATAGGCTTTTTTGCGATCAAAGCTTAGTGCGCTGTTGGTTTCAGCAAAGTGATAGTGAGAGCCCACTTGTATAGGGCGATCGCCGGTATTGGCCACTTCAATCACAAAGCTGTCGCGACCTACGCACAGTTCAATATCACCTTTCTTTAATTGATATTCACCCGGAATCATCATGCTCTCCTTAAGCTTTATGCTCTTATTAGATAATAGGACTGTGAACAGTCACCAGTTTGGTGCCATCAGGAAAAGTCGCTTCGACCTGAATACTTTCAATCATCTCAGGTACACCTTCCATCACATCGTCACGAGTTAAAATTTCGCGACCGGCGCCCATCATTTCTGCCACCGTGCGCCCTTCTCGTGCGCCTTCCATAATCTCACAACTTATCAGAGCAATCGCTTCTGGATAATTAAGCTTCAGCCCTTTTCCCTTACGGCGCTCGGCCAAAAGCCCAGCAGTAAAAAGCATTAATTTGTCTTTGTCTCTGGGGGTTAGTTCCATTATTGTCTCCATTATTATTAATATTGTTGTGCTGAAAATCGATTGATTTGCGGCTTGCTTTTATGTGTAATCGAAAAAAAATACGCATAAAAATTATTAGGTTAACCAAATGCGCGGTATGACGGCTTTATAACCCGTTAATCTAGGACGCAGAATATCTCGTGCTTGTTGCAATAAATCCCATGCTTCATTGCGCTCCATGCCCAAATAGCGAAGTAAAAGCACACCGCGGCGATAAGTCACCGCCCAATTGTGGTTGGCAGGTATTTTGTCGCGTAGTTCGGTAATGGTCTCAGCAGGGTCACTCAGTCCGACAGCCCACAGAGTAGCGTGAACCGTAGCACCGCCTTGTCCCCATTTACCTAAAAAGCGAGGATGTGTCGGGTCAATGGCTTGGCGCTCTAACCATAGTGGCTGACCTTTTCGGCTAAGCTGAAAACGCTGTTCAATGATGCCGCTGACATAAGGTAAGTCGCTGGCTGGGCGGCCAAGGCCAATAATTTCCCAGCCCAAGCATTTAGCCGTTTCAGCCAAATCAATAATCACCGTTTGCTCACCGCGTGACCCATCAAAAGCCAGCGTTTCTTGTGGCAGCCATTCAAGCGTGGCACCGTCTTCGATTTTAAGATGAGTATGCTGTGTCCAAGCGACATTATTGCTATCGGCTCGATACAGTTTGTTGGCAGCTGGGGTGGTTAATAAAGCGTGGGCGTTTTCAGACACCGTAACATCGATGGTTAAAGAATCACCGCTGGCAATACCGCCGGGTGGATGTAAAAGATACACATGACAGCAGCCATCACGACCTTCAGGGTAAAAAGCGCGCTGTACCCGAAGTGGACCATAGTGACGTGCGACATTCATGCGGGTAATGCGAGTGTCCGCTTCAGGATAAGCTGCAAACCCTAAAGTTAATGAGGCTGGCCAATGGCGGCTGGCATCAAAACAATGCCCAGAATCTATGATTGGCTGCGGATGCACAGGCATAGAAGATAAAATCGTCATGCGATTGGAAACCTTTTTTATAGGCCCAGCGCGACATACATCGCTGAATCGTCAGCAAATTGGCTGACAATAGCAAAATGAGAAAATACATTCACGTGCGCGGGTGAGGTTAGAGTGACAGTGGCAGCCTAGTAGCTGTCAGCGAATGTCATCAGTTGGGCAATGATTGCCTAAAAACCATAAAACGAGTAGTGCAGATAAATTGCGATGTACCATCAGGGTAGAAGATGCTTCCCTTGATATGTGTATGAGCTTAATTAATGCAAATAGGCACTCTAAAAAAGCACTTATTGGCAAACAGCCATACTGTTTATCTCTTATAAGCCAACCGTACATAATTGTCAAATTATTTCTTTACACATTGGTAAAAATTATGGCAGCTTAATCCTATTTTTAGTTAATCTGTACTGTGAATCTTGTAGTAATTCAACAAGATAGATAGCTAGAAGATAGTAACCCTAGCAAACATGAGACGGAAATTTCAAAGTATTAACACTTATTAAATATTTTGGAGGAAGTCTCAGCAAAAAATTACTGCTTCATCCCCATCCTGCCACGGCTGAAATTTGGTCATCGTTTGCAAAAAAAACGGATGCTGCAGCCAATCTTGTAACCATCGCTGTAGATTTGGATAAGGCAGGCTATAAAAAACATTACGATCGACATGAGCGAATTGACGGACAAAAGGCATAATACCAATATCGGCAATCGTTACAGTTTCCCCTAGCAAATAAGGATTTTTAGTCAGCAACTCCTCTAACACTTTTAAAAATATTTCACCCTTCTGTCGATACTCTGTCTGGGTCATGTCTGTATGACGATCGGCATATTTATAGCGATCGAGCCAATATTTAAATTCGTTGTCGTTTTTATCAATCAAAGCATTGGCCTGCTGCAAAACCTCTGCATCCAAAAGCCCTTGCGGATCTTGCTGCTCAAGCGCCCATATCATTATCTCTCTACTCTCTTCAATCACCGTCCTATCTACAAGTTGTAAAACAGGTACCGTACCTTTTGGGCTAATGGCTAGCATCTGAGACGGCTTATTTTTCAGTGTTATTTCGCGCAGCTCTACCTGTAGCTCAGCAAACAGTATGCCGAGACGGGCGCGCATGGCATAAGGGCAGCGACGAAAAGAATACAGGCAATGATAAGAGGAAGTCATAGGTAGGGTTCGTAGTTGAATTGAGATTAATAAGTTTAGACGCGGAGGTTGATTATTACTAGAGCGTGTCATCATTTTAAAAATGCTAGGGACGATACCTTCATTTACACATCATAACAATGCAAGTAATTGCATTCAACGATGGTCTGGATAATTTAGAAGATAGAGCACTAGGTTAGAACGATATTTACAGCACCATGGTTAAAATTTTTATACTTGTTAACTTATCCAACTTATATTGGGATTTACGATAAATTCGATTGATAGGATTTTCTAAAGCAGTTACACTTCCTTAATAAACCGCTACATTCACGACAAGGAAGTCGATATGCCTCGTAATACCTCTCACGCTATTGTTAACCCTACCACCCTTAAAACATTGACCAAAAGTATACTTGCCATCTCGCTATCAATGGCAGGTCTAGCGCATGCTGAGCTTTATAGCAGTGTGACATTTTTTGGTGATAGCTTGACCGATGGCGGTTATTTTAGTCCCATTACCCAAGGCAAGCTCGGTATTAAAGAGTCAGGTCAATTTACGACCAATCCTGATAACGTATGGGCAACGTCATTCGCTGAGCAGCTAGGTACAACAGCTGTTCCCATCGTTTATCTTGGAAATCAAGCTGGTAATAACTATGCTATTGGTGGTGCAAGAGCAGGCAAGGATATCGTTAATACGGACTTTGGCGTTAACGTTCCTGTTGCGTCTGTGAACACTCAAGTAACTGGTTATCTGGCTAATAAAAAAGTTGATCCTAATGGTATGTATGTGGTGTGGGGAGGCGCAAACGATTTACTTGCGGCAGCTGCAAATCCTGCTAATGCGATAAATACGATTTCATCAGCGGCTGGCAGCCAAGTCGCCGCTATTAAAGCGCTCAAAGATAATGGTGCGAACTATATTTTAGTACCTAATATCCCTGATATAGGTCTAACACCTACTGCTATCGCTGCAGGAGCAGGGTTTCAATCGTCTGGTACGATGTTAGCAAATTTATATAATCAAACTATGTATAGTGGCGCAGTAGCTACGGGTGCTAATATCATACCGCTCGATACTTTTAGCTTATTACAACAAGTCGCTGCCAATCCTAAAGCTTATGGCTTTACAAATATGACTCAAAAAGCTTGCAACACTTCAAGCTCGCTTTTATGTGGATCAAGTAATTTAGTCGCGCCAGGTGCCAATGAAAGCTATTTCTTTGCTGATGGTATCCATCCGTCGGGACGTGCGCATCAAATGATTGCAGATTACGCCAGTGCCGTCGTTACCGCTCCTAGTCTTATTGGCGTGTTGCCGCACATTGCGACGACAGCAGGGCTAGCAACTAGCGAGCGCTTGCAATCTCACATCAATCAAATCCAAAGTAGTGAACAAAAACCTGCCCGTAAGTTATGGGCAACCGGTGAGTTTGAAAATCAAGATATTGCAGGGTTTGAAGGCGATAGTAATACCCAAGTATTATTAGGTGTAGATTTTGCTCATCCTAACTCAGCACATGCGGTAACAGGCTTATATGGCAATATCACTCAAAAAGATTTTGAGAACTCAGGGGTTCGCACTGGCTTAAGCAATATCGACTTAGAAGAAGTAGGCTTTGGTGTCTATCATAGCAATACGCTAGATAAGCTTGGCGGCGTGCAGCTTAATGGCGCGGTTGGCTTTGGTAATCTAGACGTTGATGTCACACGTGCGGTCACACTTGGTGGCAATAAACAAGAGTTTAACTCTAATGCTGATGGTAAACGTTACTATGCTAACTTGCAGGCAGGATATCCGATGCAGTTCAGCAGCCTTGCTATCACGCCATATATCGGTGCAACGGCTAGCCGTGTGAGATTGGACGCGCTAAAAGAGCAAGAAATGTCTGGTATCGCCATGCAGTTTGATGAGCAAAAATATACTACCACTTATGGCAAACTTGGCGTGAAAGCCAACCATAATCTAGGCGATTCACTTAATGTATTCGGGGATGTTCATTATCAAAAGCAGTTGAGTGACAATCGTGAAGCGGCTTCTGCGCGTCTTAACACCATAGCAAATGTCAGCTTTGATACGCCAATGGTACAGACCGACGATGATAATTTTGGCATGACGCTTGGTGTATCCAAAAGCTTTGGTCAATTAAATGCCAATGCTGGTGTTACGCACTCGCAAGGTGATGATGACAAATCAACGAGTTTGTTTGTCGGTCTTAGCAGCACTTACTAAACGGTTTGAATCAAGCTTAGTTGCTGATAGTTTATATATTGAAGCTCAAAAAAACCGCCAAACGCTAAAAAGTGCTTGGCGGTTTTCTATTGAGATGGATTTTAAATAGGCTTTTTAAGATTTTTTCTTACGTCGTTATGAGTACTATCATGATTTAACGGGCAGTCCGTATTCCACTTTGCTAATAACCTCACCATGTTGCTCAATCGTTAGCCAGTAGCCTTTAATCACGCCGCCATATGGCAAATTGCCATTGTAGTTTTTGTAATGCTCATCCATACACTTTTGTACGATGACCTCACGTTCTGTCTCAGTCATTCGAGCAATATTTTCAGGCAAGTGAGCATGAGCCAATTGAGCCGCGCCGCCACGGGACATCCAATTTGCGCCGGCAGTAAACTCAAAATCAACATCTGCTCTTAGCCGATATTTAGGCAAAGGATACGCATAATGCGCCAAATCATACTTGATTTGAGCGATATCTTCTTCAAACGTCTCATCCTGCATATCAAGTACTGAAACCAGCTTTTCTAAGAATTGCTCAGGAGTAAAATAAGCATCGATATAACTGCCATCCAAGCCCAATTTTTCGCTAGACAGTACATGACGCAGGCGATCACAGGCAGGAATGGTATGCTTAAGCGGATAGCCCATGGCTCTGGTAATATCTTGGGGACGGCGCTCACACGTATCGATTTGAGTAATGATACGGCGCGCCAAAGAATGCTGCGGTCTATAATAGCGGGTATATTTGGAATGAGTAGCAGGAAGATTAAACAAGTGAGACTCCTATAACTCCGACAATAAAAGTATAATAATAAGCCAAATTCGGCAAATCAAATAAGGCATGGATGACTTTGTCGGAGAAAAGGCTCATGCGCTTTACCAGAGTTATTTTATATCGTGCTGGAAGTTGCAAGGCTTGTAGCGCTGTCATTGATTGATTCACAATGGCAAGTGAAAGCTACGAAACCATTAAACCCACGATAGGTCTGAATGACCATTTTTAATAATGATAGCACATCAGATAATGGTAATACTGTTAATCTTCATTATAAAACGTAGCAGTATATATCCTATTCCTTTTAGAGTGAATCGACTATAACACTGACATTTAAAAAACCCCATAAGTTGAATCCAACTTATGGGGTCAGTGTAAAATCGAGTATATTACTTAGCTATTAACGCTCTAAATGTAGATACTGCAAATGGCGCTCGTACTGATTTAAGATATCGACCAATACTTGCTCTTTGGAGTAACCAACTAAGTCATACTCTTGCGAGCCTTCACTTAAGAACACTTCTGCACGATAATAGTACTCTGCATTCTTAGTTGATGTGCTCAATGTAAAGTTAGGACGCTCCGCTTTGATCAAATTAACTTCATAAATAAAGTCGTCTTCATCACCATGTCCAACCCGTAATTTCAGACCATCTATTTGACCGCTACTCTCATCCATACCTTCATCTATATCTTGTCCGATATGTTCAGGGTTACGGATATCCAAAGACGTCTTTAGACCGCCTGCGGCAAACTCTTTTTCAACTTCCGTCATGGCAGGTCTGACCACATTTTGTAAAAACCGTTCAACTTGTGCATGGCTTGGGAAACTCACAATACGTTGCAAGCGTGCTTTCCAGCTTTTACCACTATCAAGCACATTAGCCGTACCAATCGTACTGGCTTTACGCTTATTACCTTCCTCTTTGAGCGACTTCCACATCGACATCATATAGAGTACAAGGATAAGAGAGAACGGTAAGCCTGCAATGACGGATACGGACTGTAATGAGGCAAAACCACCAGCAAACAATAATCCTAAGGTAATAAGACCGGTCGCTGCTGCCCAAAATAAGCGTAACCAAACAGGTGCATCCGTATCATTGGTCATGCCGCGTGAGCTCAAGTTTGCTAATACTAACGCGCCTGAGTCAGCTGAGGTCACAAAGAATACTAGCCCAATCACAACACCTGCAAATGATAGCACTTCGCTGTAAGGAAAATACTCAAACAAGGCAAACATGCCCATTGCCGCATCATTGACTGCGATTTCACCAAGTTCAGTGGCACCATTGGCAACCAAATCTATCGCTGAGTTACCAAAGATAGAGAACCAAGCAAAGATGAATCCAAGTGGGATAAACATCACACCAAATACGAACTCACGCAGGGTACGACCACGGCTAATACGCGCAATAAATAGGCCTACAAACGGTGCCCAAGCGACCCACCATGCCCAGAAAAATATCGTCCAGCCTGATTTCCAATCAGCGCCAGCTTGACCATCATAAGCATAAACATCAAAGGTTTTGAAAACGATGGTTTGGAAGTATTGACCAATATTTTGGGTAAAGGTATTCAGCAAATAAACCGTGTTACCCATCACCAATATCGCGATTAATAGCAATATCGAAGACAGCATATTAAATTCGGATAAACGGCGGACGCCTCTTTCTACACCAGTCATCGCAGAGATCGCCGCGGCAGCGACAACACCTATGATGATAAAGGTTTGAACCATTTTGCTGGATTCAATCCCAAACACATGAGTCAGACCAGCATTGGCTTGCAATACACCTATACCCAAACTGGTCGCGATACCCATCAAGGTACAAACCACACCAAAGGTATCAATACCATCACCAAGCCAGCCTTTAATTAAGCGCTCGCCAAAGATAGGCGTCAGTGGTGAACGTAACGCGAGTGGCATGTTTTTACGATAAGCAAAGTACGCCAATGCCATCCCGATTAAAGCATAAATGCCCCAGCCATGTAGACCCCAATGTAAAAAGGTCTGTGCAAGTGCTTCACGCATGGCCGCCTCACTGGCAGGCTCGAGCCCCGTATGCGGCGTCAGATAATGCATCAACGGCTCAGACGCACCAAAGAACAATAAATCAATACCGATACCAGCGGAGAACAGCATCGCTGCCCACGCTAAAAAGGGAAATTGCGCCTTTTCATGATCTTGACCAAGCTTAATATCGCCATACTTAGAAAAGCCAACAAACAAGGCAAATATACTATACGCGGCAACCACCAGCATGTAATACCAGCCAAAGCTCTCTGATACCCATGCCATACTTGAACTTAATAATGCCTCACTATAATCTGGAAACGCAATCGTCCAGATTATCAATAAAATAGAAATAATAGCTGAACCTAAAAAAACTGTCTTATTTAGAGTCAGGGGTTTCGTCGCATCCTTTGATGGCGAGCTGTACATAAAAGACCTCAATAGGTAAATTAAACAGGGTCTGATATTGCTTTGTCCGTCATAATCTTATGACTGATAACCGCATGACATACAAATACCTGCATGACGCACAAAGCAGTACCAATAAATGAAATTTGCTAAATCAACAATGTGAAAAAATAGCAAAGCAAACGATAAACAGAGGCAGCCATAACGGCACTCATCTTCTTAAACGTTAGCGCTGATAAAAAAGACCTTTACTGTAAAAGGCCTTCTTATTAAAACTGTCTTATATGATTGATGATTCAACTGCTTATACCGTAGAACTATAACTCCGCATCGGCTCCGCTCTGAGCGGTGCACCATTAGCGACATAATAATCTACCGTCGAACGTGGCAGCTGCACACCGCGCATTTTATCGGCGATTTTTTCTGCGAGCATAATGGTCGTCGCGTTTAGATTGCCACTGATGATATTTGGCATAATCGATGCATCAACCACGCGCAAGCCATCGATACCATGTACCAGCCCTTCGCCATTGACGACCGAATCATTGTCTTCGCCCATCGCACAGGTACAAGAGGGATGATAAGCCGTCTCGCTGTGATTACGGACATATTCGTCCAACTGCGCATCAGTCACTAGATCGTCCGTTGGTGCAATCGAGCGGCCACGATAAGGATCAAGTGCTGGCTGATGCATGATCTCACGCGTGATACGCATGGCAGCACGGAACTCTTGCCAGTCTTGATCATGAGACATATAGTTAAACAAGATACTCGGATGAGCACTTGGATCTTTTGAGGTCAGCTTGACACGACCACGACTTGGCGAGCGTAATGAGCCCACGTGTGCTTGGAAGCTATGAGACTTCACGGCACTGCGACCATCATAACGTACCGCTAATGGTAAGAAATGGTACTGAATATTAGGGTGGGTAAATTTCTCATCGGTACGAATAAAACCGCCCCCTTCGAACTGATTTGACGCGCCAAGACCAGTACCATTGAATAACCACTCCGCACCGATGGCTGGCTTGTTCCACCATTTATTGGCAGGTGCAATCGAGACTGGCAGCTTACATTCATACTGCATATACAGCTCTAAATGATCTTGCAGGTTATTACCGACGCCTGGCAAATCTATAATCTCATTAACACCTAGATCTTTTAACCATTGACCAGGGCCAATACCAGAGCGCTGCAATAATTGTGGCGAAGCAATTGCACCAGAGGAAACAATCACTTCACGAGAGGCATGAAAGTTCTTGGTTTGACCTTGATGCTCGACTTTGACACCGATAGCACGCTTACCATCGAACAAGATTACATCGGTCAGTGCACCCGTCAAAATCGTGATATTGCTGCGCGGTTTAGCTCGGTCCAGATAGCCACGGGACGTTGAAGCACGGCGACCATTAGGCGTCACGAAACGATCCATTGGCCCAAAGCCTTCTTGCTGATAGCCGTTTAAATCGTCGGTACTCGGATAGCCAGCTTGTACGCCTGCTTCAATCATCGCTTCAAATAATGGATTGACCCCTGGTTTTGAGGTGGTCATCTCAACGGGACCACCCACACCATGATAGTCATTCTCGCCAGCATCGCGGTTTTCTAACTTTTTAAAATACGGCAGGCAGTCCAAATACGTCCAATCTTCTAAGCCTTTAATCTTAGACCAATCATCAAAATCTAGTGCATTACCACGGATATAACACATACCATTGATCAAAGATGAACCGCCAAGCCCTTTACCGCGACCGCAGTCCATCACGCGATTATTCATATTCGGCTCGGGATCGGTCTTATAACCCCAGTTGTAGGTCGTTCCTTGCAACGGCATGGCGAGCGCTGCTGGCATCTGCGTGCGAAAGTCTAAGCGATGGTCTGGACGACCTGCTTCTAGTAGCAGCACCTTAATGTTGGCATCTTCGGTCAAACGCGTGGCTAGCACATTGCCTGCTGATCCTGCACCAACGATAATGTAGTCATACTCAGCTGTGGTCGATGTCATAAAACGCTCCATAATATTGAAAAATAAATCATTTACTATCAGTAAAGTCGAACAAAGAACAAATTAGCTCTACTACTGAACCACTTTACTGATTAAGAATTTTCTCAATACAAATGATTAAAATACAGATTCAAACTTACCCAATTCTACTTGGATAGATTTGGTCTGCGTATAGTGTTCAAGGGCTTCAATGCCGTTTTCGCGGCCAACACCTGAATGCTTATAACCGCCGACTGGCATTTGAGCGGCTGACTCGCCCCATGTATTTAACCAGCAGATACCCGCTTCAATTTGAGCAATGACTCGATGTGCTCGGGTCAAATCAGCAGTCACGACCCCAGCTGCCAATCCATATTCGGTATCGTTGGCACGGCGAATAACTTCTTCTTCGGTCTCATAAGTCAATATAGACATCACTGGGCCAAATATCTCCTCACGCACGATAGTCATCTCATCGGTGCAATCAGTGAATACCGTCGGGGCAACGAATGCGCCATTTGCCAATTTGCCTATCATCACACGGTCACCACCTGTTAGCAAGCGTGCGCCACTGGCTTTACCTTGCTCGATATAACCAAGCACTCTTTCCATATGCGGGAAGCTGACTAGTGGGCCCATATTGATGTTTTCATCCATTGGATCGCCGAGCTTAATACGCTCAACACGCGTTAAGATAGCCTGCTCAAACTTAGCTTGCATGGCTTTAGGAACAAACACGCGCGTACCATTAGTACATACCTGACCACTGCTATAGAAGTTCGCCATCATCGCAATATCAGCTGCCGTATCGATGTCCGCATCATCAAAGATAATTAGTGGTGACTTACCACCCAGCTCTAATGTCACATCTTTAAGAGACGATGATGCCGCACTCGACATGACTTTTTTACCCGTCGGTACACCACCGGTAAACGATACTTTGGCGATATCAGGATGCTGAGTTAATGCCTCACCTACTTTATAATTGCCTTGCACGACGTTAAATACACCATCTGGCAATCCTGCTTCTGTCAAAATTTCGGCCAGTTTTAACGCCGTCAAAGGCGTCACTTCTGATGGTTTGAATATCATCGCATTACCAGCAGCTAGTGCTGGTGCTGCCTTCCACATCGCAATTTGAATCGGATAGTTCCATGCACCAATACCAGCGACCACGCCAAGTGGCTCACGGCGAGTATAGACAAAGCTGGTATCACGTAGTGGAATCTGACGACCTTCAATCATCGGTGCCAGACCCGCATAATATTCAACGACATCCGCACCAGTGACGATATCGACATACTTGGTTTCAGAGTAAGCTTTACCTGTGTCTTTCGTTTCGAGTAATGCCAGTACGTCATTGCGCTCGCGTAATACCTCAACGGCCTTTGATAGGATTCGACCACGCTCAACTGCTGTCAGTGCTGCCCAAACTTTTTGACCCTTTTGTGCCGCTTTAACAGCCTCATCAATTTGCTCATTGGTCGTTTGTTGGATGGTCGCCAGCACTTTACCCGTCGCTGGATTGATATCCTCAAAGGTAGTTAATGAGTCATCAATAGCTAGGTAACGGCCGTTAATATAAGCAGTTTGAACTTGTTCTAAGTCGATAATGCCTGTTAAGTTATTTAGCACTGTTTTTGAATCTGTCATGTGTTCTTTCTCCTTACGACGACTGGCAAAAGCTTTATAAAAAAGTTAATACCAAATAATCTCGTCATGGGTTAAGTATTTAAAATAAATTTATATCGTCTATTTCTATAAGCTGTTCGTTCAATGCTTCTATAATAAAAAACGCTTCTTCGATAAATCAGTTGAGAGCAGCGTCTTACTCTTTCTCAGATTGCGTCATGCTTATCAAGCGTTTATGAATGGATGTTTTATCTGAGATATTAATTCCTGAAAAATCAGAGAGCCAAATACCATCAGCGACTAAACGCACCATACATAGTGTTTCGGTATTGTCGGTTGCTTCATGTTTCTTTAATTGTGCATTTGCCCACTCTGCCCATAAGTCACGTAGCTCACTATCGCCTAGCATCAATGCATATAGTGTCGCTTGGCTATTGAACTCATGCTGCCCTTTTTCGCCCAAGCTAATCGTGGCATTGATATATGCACGGGTAAAAGAGCCAAAACGTACAAGGTCTTTTGCCATAGCCGCGTCCACTTCCACCTCAAAATTTTTCATCGCGTCATGAAATACTTCCATAACCAACGCGTTTTTGGTGGTGAAATGATGCATCACACCACCTTTGGTTACCCCAACTGCATCAGCAACCGCTTGGAAGGTCACCTTGGCCAAACCTTGCTCTAAAGTGATGCGTGCCGCTTGGTCAAGTAATGCCCGACGTACTACTTCTGGTTGTTTTTTGCGCTTATGCGCGTTTTCAGCTTCCATTTTTATCTCCAGATACACGATTAATGCCCGACAGAATTAGATAGTAAATTCATCACGACGACACCGCCCACAATCATCGCAATACCAACCACGGCTGCTGTATCCAGTGTTTGCTTAAAAAACACCAAGCCTACCAATGAGGTCAATACAATCCCAAGTCCAGCCCACAACGCATAAGCGATACCAAGCGGTATGGTCTTGATAGTCTGTGTCAATAAGTAAAACGAGATGGCGTAGAGCACACCCATAATCACTGTCGGCACCAAACGCGTAAACTGCTCTGACTTAGCTAAAAAGGTGGTGCCAATGACTTCACAAATGATAGCAATGGCAAGGTAACCGTAAGCAATAGTGGTAGGACTCATAATTAGGATACCTGTCTCAAATTGAGCACATATTAATAATATATATACATTAAAGAAACCACACGGTCGGTATTTTATAGAAATAATCTAGCAATGTGAAGGGTTAATATGTATTTTGTTTATTTTAGATGAGATAAGGCTAGATGGAATTATAGGGGCAAGGCGAAACGATAATGTGGCTTTACTTGACGCACCGCACTTTGCATTGAGCTCAAACCTCTCCTTACTATAAAGAGTGAAACGCCCGTATAGAAAGGAAAGAGCTGATCCAAAAACGACTGTTTAGAGGCGGTTCTTTATATTGGTATAAGCAGGATTAATTAAGTCAAGACTGACTCAGGAAGGTATAGCGTCCCTATGCTAGCGGCATCAATCGCCCCAGCAAGGTAACCTGAGAATTGTATTGACCATTCACTGCCAATACCCGTCAGACAATTTTCCCATACGCCGGATGTTGCTTTAGACACAGGTGCTGACGCATGTTGACCATTGCCACTTGAGTCAGTAGCAGTCGCTGTAAACGGTTCTTGCGCCCAGTCTTTAAGATATTCTCTTTTAGGGTTCTCTGCCTCTACACCAAACAGTCTTACCAACTGTGCACGGCAATGGATTTTTAATTGGGCTTCAGAAATATTTTGACGTATTTCTGCAGGTACACCTATAAAACCAAACAGCGCACCACTACCGTCTGTCACCGAAGCATCATGAATCTCAACCATAGGACCTTGGGCGCTTCTCGCCGCTCCAGAAAGACCCTGTTTTTGCCAAAAAGGCGTGTCATAAACCGCCACATATTTTGCATGTGGTGCCATCCAAGTGGCTGTCTTCTGCCACTGCACAGCTAGATTGGAAGGTAAAGCAGGTTGAAACGTAATGCTTTCTTGTACCAAACGTGGCGGTAGTGCAAGCAGTATATGTTGCGCTTGCCAAATCATTACTTGCTCAGATATATCTTTACTAGCAATCTCAATATATTGACCAACATGATTAAGTTGATATACGATTTGGCCAGTCAAAATACGTGAGGCATCTAAGCGAAGATACAGAGCCTCTATCAATGCTGCCATACCGCCTTTAAGTCGCATGGATGGTGGCTCGCTTTTATATCCGTGGGTACGAATAGCAGGCATATCAGGCGTGCGCTCGACCATCATATCGCCGTCTTCAAATTGGGTGATGGTTTCTAATTGAAACTCTTCAATAAGACGCGCCAACTGCTGCTGATAGTCGGGCCAGAACCAAGAAGGCCCCAAGTCAAAGCTATCTATATTTTTATTATCTCTCGAAAATTTTGCAGTAACGATACGACCACCTAGCGTCGGACGCGCCTCTAACAGCACATAATCGATGCCTTTTTTCTCTAATAAATAAGCCGCATACAAGCCGCTTAGACCGCCGCCAATAATCGCTACCGATGCTTTTTTCATATTATTTTTCTCAACAGTACTTATAAACCCAGTGAACATCGATACCGATGATTTGTGATAAATGTCCAGTTTTTAAATAAACCGTGGCGCCATTCTCTCCTGCTGTTATTTGCGATATCGCATCGACAGGCAGACGTATCCAACCACCGCGCTGATAACTCTGTCCCGCTTCTATCAAAGTGCCCTCTAGCACCAATAGCTCAGCACCTCCTACGATGACACCTGTAAACAATGCCTCACCTGCATCTATACGTTGCAAGCTCACCTGCTCTTTTGCATCCGAGTATAAATGGCAAACCTCACGGCCGCCTTGTTCTTGCCAGTTGTCAGCATCGTTGGTATCGATAGCGACATGACGGGTCTCATCGACTGTCATCTGCCAAAGTTTGACAAAAATAACAGCCCCCTCATGACTATAAGGCTGATGCCCTGAAGTCGGTGGATTGCGTAGATACCAACCAGCAGGATAATCACTATTATCCGCAGAAAAAGTGCCTGACAATACCAGAATCTCTTCGCCACCTGGGTGCAGATGATGCGGAAAATTTGACTCAGGGGCATAGCGTACGATACTGGTAGCACGTGCTTTTTCGGCGCCAACACGGTCAAGCATCACGCGCTCGACGCCGTTTTGTGGTGATTGGACCCACTGATAGTGTTCAGGTGCTAAGGCAGCACGGCATGAAAAATCTGCATTGATGAGCATAATATAACTTCTAAATAAGTATGATATTATTTGGAATTATCCTCTGATTTATCTATTTTGACAAACCAGATAAACCTATTGTCGAAGTCAGTATTTATCATTAAAAGGCTAAGCATTAATGACATTAGCAAAAAACCCCTTTAACTAAACCCATTGACTTGCTATCTTGCTTAGCTTTTCTGTGAACATCTCACTTCCTGCCCCGTTTTTACGCTAATTTTTTAGCATTCTTTCTGACCGTTGGATCTTATGAAACCTAACATTGAGGTGAGCGCAAATGCTCGCCGGACTCAGTATTTCCAAGTATTTTTGATGGGGGTTAGCGCCTTTATCATGAATACCACCGAATTCGTTCCCGTTGCCTTATTAAGTGACATTGCGCAAGATTTCTCTATCACCACGGCAGAGACAGGCTGGATGTTGACGCTGTATGCGTGGATTGTCGCGGCCATGTCATTGCCATTGATGCTGCTGACCAGTCGCTTTGAGCGCAAGCGTTTGCTGTTGGCGTTATTTGCGGTGTTTATTGCCAGTCACGTATTGTCAGTATTTGCGTGGAGCTTTGAAGTGCTGCTCATCAGCCGAGTTGGCATTGCGCTCACGCATGCGATATTTTGGTCCATCACCGCAGCGATTGCGATACGTGTGGCACCGAAAGGCAAAAAGGCGCTGGCGCTTAGCGTGCTTGCGACCGGTACGTCATTGGCGATGGTCTTGGGTGTGCCTTTAGGACGCGTGGTCGGTCAATGGTTTGGCTGGCGCGCGACTTTTGGTGGTATTGGTGGGATTGCCCTTATCGTATTCATTCTGCAAATGAGACTGTTGCCCACGCTGCCTAGTATGTTTGAGGGCTCGTTTAGAAAGATTCCAGAGTTGCTCAAAAACCCCTTATTGGTCTGCCTATATCTGCTGATATTACTGGTCTTTACCGCGCACTATACGGCTTACTCGTATATCGAGCCTTTTATGCGTCAAGTCGGCTCAATCAGTGAAAACGCTGCGACTATTGTGCTGCTATTGTTCGGTGTCGCAGGGATTGCGGGTAGTGTAATTTTCAGTCGTTGGGGTGATAAATTCAATACCAGATTAATGCTGATATCGACGATACTGATACTATTGTCTATGCTCATGCTGTTATTTGCGGTAACCTCAATATGGGCGCTCAGCTTGATTGCCCTACTCTGGGGCGCGGCGCTCATGCTGCTGATTATCTCCATGCAAGCCAAGGTCATCATGGTCGATGTCAATGCACAAGACATGCTGATGTCGATGTTTTCAGGGATTATCAATTTAGGCATTGGGACGGGTGCACTGTTCGGAGGCTATGCAGTGACGCATATTTCACTATCGAGCGTGGGATATGTAGGGTCGGCTATCGCGGTTATGGCATTGCTACTGATGCTATTTATGATAAAGCGCTTTCCTGAGCTAAGCAGAAGGCTCGGCTAGCTGAAAAGCTGATAGCAAATAAGTATATAAAAAATGCCAGCCACTTAGATGGGCTGGCATTTTGCTTTTTGGTTAATTATGAAAATCCACCTTAAAACCAGTCTATCTAAAAATCCACCTTACCGCGTAATGCTTTTGTTTTACCGCGCTGAGTTTTTTGATCGACACGTTTACGCTTAGCATTTCTGCTCGGTTTGGTCGGCCTGCGTGTTTTATTGACGTAAGTAGCTTTGGTGATAAAACTTTGTAAGCGCTCAAACGCATCAATTTTATTACGTTCTTGGGTACGAAATTGCTGCGCCTTAATAATGAGCACGCCTTCTTTGGTAATTCGGCTATCTTTACTATCAAGCAAACGCTGCTTAATGACATCGCTTAAGCTTGAAGCATGGATATCAAAACGCAAATGAATCGCAGAAGATACTTTATTGACGTTTTGCCCGCCTGCGCCTTGCGCACGTATGGCGCTAATCTCTACGTCACTGTCATTTAAACTAATGGTATTGCTGATAAAAATCATAGGATGCTTTTATAGATAATTGATAGTTATGATTAATGATAAACCATTATCAGCTACCTCGCCACTTGCCAGCTCACCACTTCAAAAATCCGCATGTCTTAAAAGCAGTTTTTCAAGACTTATAAGCTGAAATTCAGAGATGAAACCTCATAAATGTTATTGTTTGGCATTGCTATGTCTGTCATCTGTCTGTAAAGCGTAAGCCTATCTAAGGATTCGATATTGACATGCTAGGATGGTTTTAGATTGCCAAGATATTGCTTAAGCCAAGACATTGCTTAATTAGCTAACTATTTAGCAAGCAGTTTCTTAGCCAAAACTTTATCCGTCTTTTTCACAATAAAGCTAAAAATACGATTTGATAGGAATAACTGTTTTATGACCACTAAAAATAAAAAAGTAAAATCCACTGCAAAAGTTGATGACAATGCCACTAAAAATATCGCTTGCGACCCAGCTCACAGCATCCAAGTCAGAGGCGCAAGGGTTCATAATCTAAAAAACGTCGATGTTGACTTGCCGCGTAATGCCCTTGTGGTATTCACGGGTATATCAGGCTCAGGCAAATCTTCACTGGCATTTGGTACTCTTTTTGCTGAGTCACAACATCGCTATCTTGACTCAGTATCGCCTTATGCCAGACGCTTGATCGATCAAGTGGATCAGCCTGACGTCGATTCGATAGAAGGCTTGCCGCCCGCCGTTGCTCTGCAACAACAACGAGGTACGCCGTCTGTACGCTCATCGGTCGGTAGCGTGACGACGATTTCAAATGGTTTACGCATGCTCTACTCACGAGCGGGCGAATACCCTGCTGGTCAAGGCATACTCTACGCTGACGCGTTCTCTCCAAATACGCCAGATGGCGCTTGCCCTACTTGCTCCGGTATTGGCCGCGTGTTTGAGGTAACAGAAGAATTACTAGTTCCTGACAATACTAAAACCATTCGCGAACGCGCCATTGCCGCTTGGCCGCCTGCGTGGCAAGGTCAAAACCTAAGCCGCATCCTGACCTCACTGGGTTACGATATCGATAAGCCGTGGAATACCCTGCCCCAAAAAACCCGCGATTGGATTCTCTTTACCGATGACACGCCAGAAGTCCCTGTCTATCCAGAGTACAACATTGAACAAGTACGCGACGCTATTAAAAAAGGCGAAAAGCCCAATTATAAAGGAACGTTTACCAGTGCTAAGAATTTTGTTTTGCATTCTTTTGCCAGCACTCAAAGTCCGCGTACCAAAAAGCGCGTTTCCCAGTTTATGCAAATCTCTGAATGTCCAGAATGCCATGGCAAAAAACTCAAAAAAGAATCGCTATCGGTGAAGTTCGCGGGTCTTGATATTGGTGAATTGTCCCAATTGACCCTGACTGAAATGGCACTCAAACTTCAGGATGCTGCCAAGACCAAACCGACTGATAATATGCCAAACCGAGAGAAGGCCATTGTTGCTCAACGTATTGCCAGTGACATTCTGTCTCGAGTTGAGGCTTTGACCACGCTAGGCTTAGGGTATCTGTCGCTTGAACGCACTACACCTACTTTGTCTCCGGGTGAATTACAACGCCTAAGACTCGCCACCCAAATTCGCTCTAAACTGTTTGGTGTGGTTTATGTGCTTGACGAGCCGTCTGCTGGATTACATCCTGCCGATACTCAAGCGCTATTGAGCGCATTAGATGAGCTAACAGCGGCTGGTAACTCGTTATTTATTGTTGAGCATGATGTCAGCGTGATTCGGCACGCCGATTGGATTGTCGATGTTGGGCCAAAGGCTGGAACCCATGGCGGCGAAGTTATTTACAGTGGCCCTGTAGCAGGCTTGCGGGACGTTGCACAATCACGCACGGGACAGTATCTTTTTGAGACTGACGGGGCGGTTGAGCATACTCCAAGAAAAGCAAAAGCCTCGCTACAGCTGGTCAATATCGAACGCAACAACTTACAAGGGCTAGATGTAGCGTTTCCATTGGGGGTGATGACAACGGTGACAGGTGTATCAGGTTCGGGCAAGTCAAGTCTAGTCAGTCAAGCGCTGGTCGATCTCATTTATAGCGAATTAGGGCAGAAGACAGTCATCGAAGCGCCGACTGGCGAAGCTGATTTACTGGAGCAAGAGCTAGAAACTCAGACCAGCGGTAAGATTACTGATGGTATGGAACACGTGAGTCGATTGGTGACCGTAGATCAAAAAGCCATCGGTCGTACGCCGCGCTCAAACCTTGCCACTTATA
Source organism: Psychrobacter sp. G (assembly GCF_000418305.1). Classification (NCBI taxonomy): domain Bacteria; kingdom Pseudomonadati; phylum Pseudomonadota; class Gammaproteobacteria; order Moraxellales; family Moraxellaceae; genus Psychrobacter; species Psychrobacter sp. G. The sequence continues at coordinate 1,062,610 of NC_021661.1, read as the reverse complement.
CCGGACTGTTCGATCATGTACGTAAATTATTTGCCGCAACGCCAGAAGCCAAAGCACGACGTTACGATGCCGGTCGCTTCTCCTTTAACGTTAAGAAAGGCCGCTGCCCAAATTGCGAAGGTGTTGGTTTTGTCAGTGTTGAACTGCTATTTCTGCCGAGCGTTTACTCGCCGTGCCAAGTGTGTCATGGGCAACGCTACAATGATGAAACCCTTGAAATCACTTATCGAGGCAAAAATATCGCTGAAATCCTCGATCTCACTGTCGAATCTGCTTATGAATTCTTTGTAGAAGAAGCACCTATCCTACGAGCATTAGACGCGTTGCTAAAAGTCGGACTTGGTTATCTCAGGCTTGGTCAACCCGCGACCGAACTTTCGGGCGGCGAAGCACAGCGCATTAAGCTTGCCACCGAACTGCAACGAACACAACGAGGAGATACGCTTTATATCCTTGATGAACCTACAACTGGCCTGCATCCTTCGGATGTGTCGCTATTGATGGCACAATTGAACGGACTCGTTGACGCTGGTAACACTGTGATTATGGTTGAGCATGACATGCAAGTCGCTAGTAACAGTGATTGGATTATCGATATTGGGCCGGGCGCTGGCGATGAGGGCGGTCTCATTGTGGCAGAAGGCACACCAGCAGAAGTCGCAAAATCAAAAGCCAGTCGTACCGCGCCTTTTTTGCTGTTTTAGTCTCTTAGAGCGCATTCTATTAAAAAACCTCTTATGAACTCAGCAACTGACGGCAGCGCTCAATCACGGGCGCATCGACCATCTTGCCATCTATTTTAAATATCGCCTGCCCGCTCCGCTCGTATTCTTCTATTACACGTCTTGCAAACTCAATATCGGCGTCAGTCGGTTGCAGAGATTGCTTAACAGTTGCCACTTGCTTTGGATGGATACAAAGCATTCCGGACATGCCCATTTGTGACCATAATTGCACTCGCTGCCCAAGCCCCTTACCATCGTTAAAATCGGTATAAACCGTATCAATAGGCGCTAATAATTGATGTACTTTTGATGTGAGTAAAAGCTGATAACGAATTTGATTAGCAATAACATCTGCTGCCGCTGTACCTACGTGCACCTGTAAATCATTGCATAAATCTAAAAACCCATAGCTAAACGCAAGCAGTCCAGCGGATTTTGCCATACTATCGATTTGATATAAACCAAGCGCTGTCTCTATTAACGCAATGACAGGCAAATCCGTAAGTTTATGCACACTTTCAATATCTGATGCTTGCTCAGCTTTGGCTAGTAACACGCCAGCCAGATTGGGCATTTGCTGACATAACACCACGTCTTTGAAAAACTCCTCGCTACCTGCTTTATTGATGCGTACCCAAATCGGCTGATAAGCCTGACTATTATAATAAACTTGTAAATCTTTGCGAGCTTGCACCTTGTCCGTTGTAGCAACCGCATCTTCTAAATCCACAATCACTGCATCTGTCCCACTGGCAAAGGCTTTTTCCACTCTATCTATGCGAGTGGCTGGAACGAATAACCATGTTTTGATATTGGAAAATTTTTTAACAATAGATGCTTGCATGCTTTATTCCTTAAATACTATTATTTCAAACACTGTTACTTAAAATATTAGTCCTTACTATAGCCAAATAAAAAACCGTATGCCATTTATCAGCATACGGTTTTAGAAATGGCTCTACTTTTAGAGGGCGAACGGCTAACTAAGCCAACATCCCACCATCAACAACGATCGTTGCGCCCGTCGTATAGCTTGACGCATCAGACACTAGATATAATACCGTGCCAGCCATCTCATCTGGATCTGCTACGCGTCCTAATGGAATTGCATGTAGCGCCATTTTTAAGACTTTATCATTAGTCGTTAACGCTGAGGCAAACTTAGTATCGGTTAAACCAGGCAACAACGCGTTGACACGAATGTTCAATGGGCCACACTCTTTTGCAAACGCTTTAGTCATGCTAATCACAGCAGCTTTGGTGATTGAATAGATGCCTTGCTTGTCACCTGCGACTAAGCCATTGACCGAAGCAGTATTTAAGATAACCCCGCCGCCCTGCTCGCGCATCATCTTACCAGCAGCTGTCGACATAAAGAAATAACCACGAATATTGACTTCGACAGTTTTATCAAAAGCGGCTAAGTCCGTATCTAAGATATGACCATAATAAGGGTTTGCAGCGGCATTATTGACTAAAATATCGATTTGACCGAACTCACTTTTGATGTGCTCAAAAATCGCATCAATCTGATCCATATTTCCGACATGGCACGCAAAGGCACTGGCTTTGTGACCATCAGCGACAATGCTATCGGCGACTGCTTGGCAAGCATCAATCTTGCGGCTAGAGACAATGACGTGCGCGCCTCTTGATGCCAATAGACGGGCGATAGATTCGCCAATACCACGACTAGCACCTGTGACCAAAGCAATCTTGCCCGTTAAATCAAATAAATCTTTCATTATTATTCCTTATATTTTTAAATATATTATATGGTTTATACATTTTAAATGTGTAGCAGAGCTGGAAGAAATTTTTGCAGCCTCTGGAGTGCAACGCACACAGCAAGCAAGAAAATTTTTACCAGCTCTGAGATACTTAGCTTAGAAATTTCATACCAATCGTTTTAAGAAATTGCATTAAGTCAGCTAAGCCAACATGCCACCATCAAGGGTAAACGCATGACCATTCATAAAGCTGCTTTCATCGCTCGCGAGCCATGCAATCGCGCCGGATACTTCATCAACTGTCCCTAAACGACGTAGCGGGCTGGCATTAATTGTTGCTTTTTGCGCGCGCTCGCCCATCTTCGCCATGGTGTTTTGCACCATAGGGGTGTCAATAAAGCTTGGACATACCGCGTTAAAGCGAATATTGACGCGGGCATATTCATGAGCAGCAGACTTCGTCAGTCCCATCACGCCATGTTTAGCGGCGCTATACGCTGACAGCAATGGTGCAGAACGCAGCCCTGCGATAGAGGCGACATTAATCACGTGACCGCCGCCATTGGCTGCCATACAAGTAACAGCAGCACGCATGCAATGCCAGACGCCTTTTAGATTAACGGCAATATTACGGTCAAAGTCCTCATCGCTTAGCTCATGCATCGGTGCAGGCTGATGGTCGATGCCAGCATTATTTACCACCACATCAAGACCACCCAGCGTTTCCATGGCAAAGGTAAATAATGCACGTACTTCGTCGCCACTCGTCACATCGACCTTTTTAAAGACGATACTATTGCCCGCATCTTGACCTTGCTTGGCAACGGCTGCGCCCATCTCTTCTGCCATATCACCGATCACAACTTTTGCGCCGCGACTGGCTAACAATAACGCACTTGCCGCGCCGATGCCTGAAGCACCGCCCGTGATTAAAATACGTTTACCAGAAACATTACTGGCTACATCTGATGCAATTCCATTTGTATTCAGTGTCATGATTTATCCCTCTACCTTAAGTACCAGTTTGCCGAAATTTTCACCTTTAAAAAGCATCATCAGGGTATCTGGGAAAGTCTCGATACCTTCAACGATATGGTCTTTTACTTTTATATCACCTGACTGAATCCAGCCAGCAATATCTTGCATCGCCGTCGGATATTCTTTGATATTATCAAAGACAACGATGCCTTCCATACGGGCACGATTGACCAATAACGATAGATAGTTTGACGGCCCTTTTACCGCTGTGGTGTTGTTATATTGGCTGATCGCACCGCAAATCACGATACGCGCGCGCAGATTAATTTGGGTAAGGACGTCATTTAAGATATCGCCGCCTACGTTGTCAAAGAAGACATCTACCCCATTTGGACAAGCTTGCTTTAAGCCTTTTTTGACATCCTCATTTTTATAATCTACCGCAGCATCAAAACCCAACTCATCGACTAAGAATTTACATTTCTCAGCACCGCCCGCGATGCCAACGACTCGGCAGCCTTTTAGTTTTGCAATCTGTCCAACCAAACCACCAACCGCACCCGCAGCACCAGAAACAACGACTGTCTCGCCAGCTTTTGGTTGACCAGTTTTTAATAAGCCAAAGTAACCGGTCATACCCGGCATACCGAGCACGCCTAAGTAATAAGATAAGGGTGCAAGGTTTGGATCGACTTTGTATAACCCAGTACCGTCACTGACCGCATACGACTGCACGCCATTATGACCACAGACATAATCGCCGACGGCAAACTTCTCATGCTTACTTTCAATGACTTCGCCCACGGTACCCGCGCGCATGACATCACCAATTTGTACCGGCTCGATATAAGATTTGGCATCGTTTAACCAGCCACGCATCGCTGGATCCATCGAGATATATTCAATTTTTATCAGTAACTGACCGTCTGTGATAGTCGGTAGTTCTGACTCGGTATAATCCCAAGTCTCTGCACTCGGTGCGCCAACAGGTCTTTCTTTTAAGCGCCACTGCTTATTCATTGTTGTCATTATTTATTCCTTTAAATTTTTATAAAAAGCCATTGGTATCGTTTGCTTAAAAAGAGTTTATTCAAAATAAGCCAAATATATTAAAAAGCGTTCTTCTGGAATAAATTTTTCTCGCTTGCTGTGCGCTTTGCACTCTAGAGGCTTTGAAAAATTCATCCCAGCATCACATTAACCCTATTATTTAGGGATGTTTTTATGTTGAAAACTGGTTAAAAAATCGCTTAAAACCATTCGGCTTGCATATTCGTACATACCGCGTTGTCATTATTTAGCAGTTCAATATCACGATTGATTAAAGGCAATTCCCAATCGATAAAGTATTTTGCTGCTTGGAGTTTGCCGTGATAGAAGTTTTGCTTTTCAACATCTGTTGTATCATTTAATAACTGCTCGGCTTTACTCGCTTGACGAATCCAGATCCAGCTCACCACAATTGAAGCAAAGATATTCATCAGTGCTTGCGCGTTGCCAGTCAATGTAAGTGCTTTTTCTGTTTGCAGGATTTTGCTTAAATGCACCAATACTTCATGCAAATGACCCATATAAGGCATCAATTTACCGGCGAGTTTGGCGGTTTCTGGTGTGGTAATGCTTTCTAGGTCTTGGGTAATCTCACGCTTTAGAATTTGAATACCAAGCCCTTTATTTTGCCATAACTTACGAAATGACAAATCTAATGCTTGCACACCATTTGTGCCTTCATGAATGGGATTGAGACGATTGTCACGCCAAAACTGCTCGGCTTGATACTCGCGCGTATAACCTGCACCGCCCAATACTTGAATGCCCAAATCATTGGCCTTTGGACCATATTCAGATGGCCATGCTTTTAATACTGGCGTGAGTAAATCCAGCAGTTCTGATAGCTCAGCTTTTAGTGTTGCATCTTCACAAGTATTGATACGGTCAATCAGGTTTGAGCCATATAAACACAGTGAAATGCCGCCCTCGCTATAGGCTTTTTGCGCAAGCAACATACGCTTCACATCGCCATGCTGAATGATCGCTGTTGCTGCATCTTCGGGTTTATTGTTTGGTGCAATTCTGCCCTGCGTTCTGTCTTTGGCGTAATCGAGCGAGTATTGATAACCACGATAGCCAATCATCGCGGCACCAAAGCCAACCGCGATGCGCGCTTCATTCATCATCTTAAACATATAACGCAGACCAAAATGCTCTTCGCCGATAAGATAGCCATAGCACTCGCCTGCATCGCCAAAGCTTAATGCGGTAGAAGTCGCGCCTCTATAACCCAGCTTATGAATGAGACCCGTTAAATGCACGTCATTGCGCTCGCCAACCGATGCATCATCATTCAGACGATACTTCGGCACGGCAAATAAAGAGATACCTTTGACGCCACCAGGACCACCCGGCACTTTGGCTAAGACCAAATGCACGATATTGTCAGACAATTCGTGATCGCCTGCTGAGATATAAATCTTGCTGCCTTTGACGCGATAGCTGCCGTCGTCTTGTTTAACGGCGGTAGTTTTGATATCGGCAAGCGATGAGCCAGCATGTGGCTCAGTTAACGCCATTGTGCCTGTAAATTCACCCGTTAGCATACGCGGCATAAAGGCATTTTTAATCTCATCACTGGCGAAATGTGAAATGACATTAATCGCGGCCGTGGTCAAAAACGGATAAGCCGTCGTTGATGGGTTGGCCGCCATAAAATAGCCAGCTACTGCTGTCATGACCGTTTCGGGTAATTGCATGCCGCCATCGTCAAAGCTATAACGACCAGCGATGAAGCCCGACTCGCGGAACGTATCAAAGGCAACTTTTACGTCACTTATCATGCTGACTTTTTTGCCATCGAACTGTGGCTCGTTTTTATCTGCCACATGGTTATGCGGCAAGAATAAATTGGTCGCGATTTTATTGGCGGTGTCGAGTACCGCATCAAAGGTTTCGCGGCTGTGTTCTGAAAACTTTGGATGCTCGGTTAAATGTTCAGTGCCCAATACATCATATAGTTGGAACGGTAACTCAAAGTCATTGATAAGCGTATCTGCTGCCATAGTATTCTCGTTAACTCATTAAATTTGGTGATTCATTGATATTAATCTAATTTAACGCCTTGCCGTATTGTCATTTATGACATAATTATGGTCAAATAAGACATCTTCTCTAACCTATAGTGAGTGAATTTCAAATTACGTATCGTGCAGCTGGTGAATATCAGCTATAAATTTGCATACACTTGAAGGAAGCCAAATTTTGCCCTACTTCAAACCGTTTAAAGTGATTATCGTTGGCTTCGATGGCGTGCTTGGCAGTGTGCTCGCTGGGGCGCTAGATTTATTTTCATTTACTGGCGTCAGCTGGCAACGGTTTTTGGATGAGGCAGTAGAACCAAGGTTTGACGTGCAGATTGCAAGCTTAGGTGGCGCGGATATCAGATGCAGTAATCGCTTAATTATGCAAGCGCATTGCGATATTCAGGAAGTCACAGAGTGCGACTTACTATTAATTCCAACCATTGGCGATTCAATCGATAAAGTACTGAGTCAAAATAGCGATTTAATTCCACACATAAAGCGACTGGCAAATACCAAAGCGGATATCGCTAGTAATTGTAGCGGGGCTTTCTTTTTAGCAAAAACAGGCTTGCTCGATGGCAAAGTAGCGACAACTCATTGGGGCTATGCCAGTAAGTTTAAGGCAGATTTTCCACTGGTTGATTTGCAAGAGAATCAATTTGTCACTCACTCAAAAAGCCAGTCAAAAGAACAATCTGGCAATATATTCTGTGCAGCAGGTGGAAGCGCCTTTTATGATTTGGGATTGTTATTAATCGAGCGTTATTGCGGGCGCGAGATTTCTACCCAAGTGGCAAAAACCCAGATTATTGATAGTAAAAGAGGCAATCAAAACAGCTATACCAATGTGACATTGCATAAGCCACATTCAGATCAGCTGGTTAAGCAAGTACAAGAGTTTATCGAGGAAAACTTCAAACAGCCTATTCAAGTTAGCGGCTTGGCAGCCATGGTAAATATCACGCCGCGTACCTTAAACAGACGCTTTCAATCCTGCGTGGCGATGCGGCCTATTGAGTATATTCAAGCAGTCAGAATTGAGCAGGCAAAGCGTTTGTTAGAATTGGGAGATGTGACGATAAAATCACTCGCTGAGCAAGTTGGCTACGATGATATTTCCTCATTTACTAGGCTTTTTAAACGCGCTACTGAGCTGACCCCGAAAGAATATCAGGATAAATTTTCACGCTTAGCGATTTAACTTTATAGTAGATTTTTTAGAAGTAATACGTTGCTGCAACAAATTTATCACAGCAACAATTTTATATAATTAATTCGATATAAAAACGATACAGCGAGACGAAAAGTTGTTTTTCGCAGCATCTGTCGGCGTAGGCACAGCACGCAAGAAAAACAACTTTTCATTGAGCGATTTGATAGTTACGTATCTGATTTATTTAGATTCGACTATAGACCTAAATTTTATTGCCATAAGCCTTCGACATGAATGGCATCGGCTTTAATCGTTGGATAATCACTAAATACTAACTGATAGCCATCGACTGTATTTGGACTAATCTGACACATCGCGCCAAGTGGAAAGCTGTGTTTTTGTCCAATATGACCAAAGCGCATGCCGCTATAAATCGGCAATCCTGTCAGCTTATGCAATTGACGAATCACGGTGGCGACATCATAACGCTTGTCATAGCTATCCTCACCGCTACCCGATAACGCGCCAAACACGATGGCTTGCTGATCTCTAAATACGCCTGCTAAATACAAATCATACAGCATGCGCTCAATACGATAGGCTTGCTCGCCGACATCTTCTAAAAATACAATCCCGCCAGCAATTCGTGGTAAATACTCACTGCCTGCCAGCGCTGACACCACGCTCAGATTGCCACCCCAAATAGTGCCCGTTATAGTTTTTGGCTCAGAGCTTGCCAAGATGCTCGGTAAATTTGGACTGGTTAAAGAGGCGTCTGGTATGTTGACAGCCAGATTAGGATTGGTTAATGCTTGCGCAAATTGTCGACAGCTGACTTGGTCGGGTTTGATTTTGCCAAACTCACTGTAAAGCATCGGGGCGGCAAGCGAGCTCATGCCTCCTTTTGCCAATAGTGCGCACTGAATAGCGGTTACATCACTAAAGCCTGCGAGTATCGTGCCACGCTCCTTCATAATGCGTCCCAGCGTTGACCAATCCACCATCGGCAATAGACGCACAGCACCATAGCCACCGCGTACACCAAGTAGCAGCTTTGGCGCTTTGATCGCACCCGTGGCGATATTTTGCAGATCACTTGCTCTTTGCGAATCCGTACCTGCAAAGCGCAAATACTGCCGAGTGGTAATCGTAGGATTATCGACTTTAAAACCTGCACAAGCCATGCGATCTAACGCCAATTGATTGCGCTCGTCACTACCACCGACATTAGAGCTGGCAAAAAGCCGCGTCTCAATATTCGGCGTGATACAACTCGTTTGCGCCCGCAATGTTTCGGGCGCTGCTTCTTGTGATGTTAACGCCGTTGGCAGGTCATCTTTGGTAAGCTGCGTACTTTTATCTTGCTGAATAGCATTGGCGGCTAGCGCCTGAGTCATGCTTTGGGTTACTAATAATCCTGCCCCTGCACTGATTCCGACTTGACATAAAAATTGGCGACGATTAAGTCCAGAAGATATCTTGGTCATTATTTTACCTTTTGTACTATTCAGTTAATGCTTGTTTAACAAGGATACTTCTTTAGCCTTGATGCTTTAAATGCACGCGATTTCATTTAATATGCGCTAAGCCTTTATCTTTGAAACATTGCATTATAACGGAAGTTGGGACGGCAATTTGGTTTAAGATTGTCTAGGGCAGCTCAACCCATTGTTATGCTAGTCAACAAAACGCTACAGAATCACTCACAGCCTTATTTGGATGAAGTGACGACTCTTGTTATAGTAAAGGGCGTTCAATAGTCTTTAACAAAAAATAAGGAATATAAGTATGGCTGACAAAGAGAAAGACAATAAAAGCCTAATGGATAGCATTAGACTCATCTTGGGTAAAGAAGACAAAATAAAAGACCAACTTGAAAACGGTCGCGGTCTTGAGCGTTATACCAAGGATTTACTATTGCTCATGAGCTTGGTAAAAGACTACTACCAAGGTAACTATCGTAATATCCCTTATAAAACTATTTCAGCGGCAGTTGTTGGTCTGCTCTATGTTATAAACCCTATTGATCTTATTCCAGACTTTATCCCTTTTATCGGTCAAATCGATGATGCTTTGGTACTGAAATTTTGTCTCAAGCTCATGGAAAAAGATTTGCGGAAGTACAAAACTTGGAAAGATCAACAAAGCACATCTAAAGATAAAGACTCAAAGCCTACTAATAAAAAGCTCAAAGATAAAAATAAAAGTACGGAAAGATCAGATAAAGACGAAGAGTCTAAAGCGGAAGATGATAAGGTAGATACTAAAAAGTCGTCATAGCTATTTAGTCATCTATATTAAGTGATATACCTAGCATAACTTAATATAGTAATTGTTATAAAGACCCGGTCAATGAGGTATACATTGACCGGGTCTTCGTATGAGATTAATAATATCTTTATGGATTTTAGCTGTCTAACAAACCATTAGTCCGGCACATCATAACGGGCTTTTTCTGGATTAAGACCGAATGAATATACAAAGGTCGCAACGAGGCTGTTTATAATGATGAACGGGAAATCAATAGCGGTATGTCCAAGCACGTAGCGACCGATGAGCCATGAGACAATCAGCATAACAATAAAGAACCCGCCCAAATATGCCAAGATAGCTGGATGCTTAAGATTGTAAGGCTGCTCAGGTTCAGGTTTTTTGTTTAGTACATAGGTTCTTATCGCCCAACCAGCCGCATAAGAAAATCCACCCAGCACCACATAACTAAAAAAATTCATATTGCCTAACTCTAATGATACGACGGTTTATAACAAAATTGTATTGATAAAAAAGCACTTTTTATCATAAATAACAGATATGTAATATTGACTGATAATACCTAACTAAATAGTCTCTTTAACATTATCAATGACAATATTGGCATGAGGATTGGCCAAAATATCAGTATTAATGTCATCACATTCGACTCGGTAAATAGTGTTTGCCCCTTTATAGATATAAGACAAGTACTCACTATCAAGTAGCGGATCGATATTGGTATAAACAGGCTTAACATGAGCTAATACCAACACTCTATCCGGACGACCAATCATCGCATCGACATTATCAGGATCAATAGAAAAAAACTGTGGTATGTCGCTATTTTCAATTACCTCTAATGGCTCAGCATCATCCCAAACACGTTTGGCACTTGCAGGCTCTTTCATCTGCATGACCCATGCGCCGCCCTGTTGGCTAACTTTTATTTGCGCCGGCTCATCATGACTGACGGTATAACAGCCCTCAAAGATAGATAAATCTGCTACCTTCTCAACCTTTTTGGTATCCGCTTGAGTATTACTATCATTACAAGCGCTCAAAAGCAGCATACTGCTCGCAGCCATCGCAATCATCAAATGGCTGAGGTTTTTAGAAGAAGATTTTGAGGCTAAGGACATCATAGGGTAATCCTGAATTCGAGCATTGAAAGCTTTAGTTAAGCAAATTATAGTTAATGTCTGGCTAGACATATCCTTACAACCGCTCTATTTTAACAGAAAACGATAAGCTTACTATTAGGATATCTGTTTTTGGTTTTTTGTGCATGGCAATTGCCCCTATTAACGCTGGATTTGTTATACTCAATTCCAACATAGGTAGCTAAAATAAGCCTCCAATATATCAGTGAAATCGCTTCGCTATATCCTGTATTTATTCTCTATTAGGTCAGTAAATTTTTATGTCAGAAAATCGCAGCGCAGCGCAGCCATTTAACACCAGTAATGCCATAAACCCATTGGCTGCCAAAGCAGATACTACGGTTGCTTACACAGATGGCGCGTGTAAAGGCAATCCTGGTGCTGGTGGCTGGGGCGCTCATCTGATATTTAGCGACGGACGGACGCAGGATTTTTATGGCGGTGATAAAGAAACAACCAATAATCGTATGGAATTGATGGGTGCGATACAAGCATTAACCCATAGCTCGCATGAGCAGAAACTCGAGATTTGGACAGACTCAAGTTATGTCAAAAAAGGCATCACTGAGTGGATTGAAGGTTGGAAAAAAAGAGGCTGGAAAACGGCCAGTAAAAAACCCGTCGCCAATCAAGACCTATGGCAGCGACTCGATGAGCTCTGTCAGAAACGCGATGTTGATTGGCATTGGGTAAAAGGTCATGCTGGTAATGCTGGTAATGAAAAATCGGATGAGCTTGCAAACCTAGGTGTGACCTCACGTAGTGAAGATTTGATAACAGACATTCAAGATAGTACTAAAAAAAAAGAGCCAATAATGGCTGATAAAAAGCCATCAAGCAGCGATGATTGGCTAAATTTTGATCCATTAGGTTTTGATATGATGGATGATGAGCTTGATGCCGAACTACTAGAGAATCAAAGTTATAATGACAGTGTAATAAATACTCATGCTTTCGCTGAAGAAAATATTAGTCCGTACAATGCCACCAATTCAATGAGTGCTATAGAAATGCCAGACGCCCAGACGCCTTTGATTGATACAAGCATCAATAACCATGCGTCCAACATGGTTACTAATGTTGAAGCAGATACGCCAAAATTCGATGGTGATACCAGCCGTGCCAATCCGTATTTTATACCGCTGCTACCCAAGCCAATCCATCGTCATGAATCAGATCGTCAGCTCATTATGGATACTGAGACCACCGGTCTTGATCCGCTAAAAGGCGATCGCATTATCGAAGTCGGTATTGTAGAGATGATCGGACGTAAGTTCACCGGCGAAAAGCTCCACGTCTATATCAACCCACAGCGCGGTATGGATGAAGAAGTTATTCGAATTCACGGTATTTCTGAAGCGTTTTTAACGGACAAACCAACCTTTGACCAAGTCGCGCAGTCGCTCTATGACTTTATGGATGGTGCAGAAGTCATCGCTCATAATGCCTCGTTTGATATGAACTTCTTAAATATGGAGTTTGCCAAAGTTGGCATGCATGACTTTGCTGAGCGAGTAAAAGTGACCGACTCACTGGTCATGGCAAAGCAGCAGTATCCTGGACAGAAAAATACTCTTGATGCTCTCGTACGTCGTTTAGACGTGGGCAAGCAAGACCGTACCTTTCACGGGGCATTACTAGATTCAGAGATTTTAGCAGAAGTCTATTTGGCGATGACTGGCGGACAAGTAACGCTAGGCATTGAGGATGACGCGCAAGCGGATGGCGGACACACAGCCCATGCTAGCTTTGCCAATTTAGCGGCTTTATTGCTTGAGTCAAGTACTGATGAGGGCGCCAATCAAAGCTGGTATGCGTCGCTCGCAGAAGATTATCCTGAGCTGAAAGCCAAAATGTAACAGGCATTAAAATCGCTTCTTATATTGGCGATTAGAGAATATAGTCTTGATTATTATAACGATAAAAAGTAAAACCTTATCTAGCGCTATTTTTTAATTTACTCTCTAACTATTTGCTATTTTCGTCAGTATCTTATGGAAAAAACAATTATGAACCACTCTACGCAAATAAAATTGACCGCGCCAACGCTTAGTGTTACTGACTTTAATTTGCCATCGCTGCACTTATTGCACGATGAGGTCAAGGTCATACTTAAAGATACTGAGATTCATTTGGGCGAATTTAATGACGACAATAGCCAAGCGCCCTTATTATTAGACTCTATTATTGTATTAAAACAGCTTTCTTGTATTTTTGAGCTGATATCTTTGGTGGGTGCAGAGGCACTCAATAATGCGATTGTACACGGTTTACAGGAGCTTTATGACAGTGGCGACAATAGTGATATTGACTTAATCATGGATCTGTCCGAAGCGATCATGACGCTTGATCGTTATATTGAATTTGTGCTGCTGACTGAGTCGGTAGAGCCTACTTTATTACTACCTATTATTAATAAGCTGAATGCTCATAGCCAAATAGTGCCTATTGCTGCTGATTATTTTTCTGCTTTTGGTAATAGTAGCGTCATTATTGCCAATCCTGAACAGAATTTTCAGCCGCTAAATGAGCTCAACCTTGATCAAGAGCTACTGACCTATGCTTATCGTAGTGGGCTTGGCGTTACTTTGATCAATCGGGATGGCAACATCAATCAAGATGATCAGCAAAAATTGGATGCTATGTCAGCTGCCTGTGCTTTGATAGCGAAAAATACCAGCAGTCTATTTTGGCAAGCAGCGTCCGCTGCGGTCACTGATATCGCAGCCATCCTGCCGCTTAATATCACTCAAAAGCACACGCTTATTTATGTTGAGCAGCAATTCCAAAGCTATTTGCCTGTCATGGATACGCGTTTTGCTGATTTGGTCAGTTTTGCCGGACAACGTGATACTGAAGCGGCAAAAATACTGCGCGATCAATACGCCGCCAACCGTTTAGAAGATCCACAGCGCCAGCAGATGGAGCGCTTCTTGTTTGGTCCAAACCGTGAGCTGACGGATACTTTGAATATCATTATCCAGACTCAAATCAATACGATTAAAGAAAATGTCGACAGCTATGCCCGTGGTGACTCAATCAATCCAGTCGATATGCAGACCTCGCAAATTATTGAAGAACTCACTACTTTAAGCTCTGCGTTGCATCTTCTTGGTCTATCTAATGCCGCCAATAGCCTGATTAAAGCGTCAGAAGCCGTCAGCACATGGCGCTCGCCTACTCCAGAAGATTTTGATCATTTATTATTGGCACTCATGCATGCAGAAAACGCGACCATCGCCATGGCTGAGATGCATACTCCAGGTGCAATTTATCTGCCGTTGAACAATCCCCATATTTCACTACATCAGCTGAATACCGCTTATGATACCTTGATAGAAGAGAGTCGTACGGCAATTGCCAGTGCTGAACAAGCAATCAATGATTACCTTGCGGAGCCTGAGCGCGATATTCTTAATATTCAAAATACCCCTGAAATGCTGCGTCAAGTAAGCGGTGCGGTACGCTTCTTGCAATTGCCAACGCCTGCCAGTATGCTCAGTCAATTGGCAAATTATTTACAGCAACGTATCAATAGTGGTAATCGTATCGATGATGGCACCTTAGCTTATATTGCTGATGTTATTATGGCAGTTGACCATCATCTAGATGGTTTCGAGAACAATCGCCCTGTCAGCAAACAAGCATTGGATGTTGGGCAGCATAGCTTAAGCCAATTGCTTGCCGCTTAATCATTTATGTAAATTTTTATACAAAGACAAGCTGATATGAGCTTGTCTTTGACCGTTTGGAAAACTATATGATGATCCGCGCCTTTGTCCTATCTGATGAAACGATCTTATGTCGTCAAACGCCTAATGGCTGGTGGCCTTTACAGGTTGAGCTAGCACACTTTAATATCAGTAATGAGCAAGCTTATCAATTAGGACAGGTTACATTATTTGATAGCTTAGCGCCCAATAGCTGGCTGCCGAGTGATGTAGATGATACTGATAACGCTAATGCTGTCATTGTACAATCAAGCCGCGCTATCACTTATGATTATGCAATAGCACATAATATCGCCTTGCCCAATATTTTAGACAGTGATGAATTAACAAGTAGTGACTTGGATAGCAGCGTTATTAGCAATGTAGAGAACAGTATCAACACTTTTATAGCTTATCGACAGCTTATCACGCACCTGCCCATAGCATTAGCTGCTCAGCTTAGCCAAGCCATACAACTACTTCGTTGGCAAGCAGATACACGTTTTTGTAGTCGCTGCGCGGCACGCACTGTAGCTGCCAAATGCGGTGAGCGTGCTATGGTTTGTGACGTTTGTCGATTGCGTCAGTATCCGCGTGTACAGCCCTGTGTCATTACCGCCATTACTCGACCCAACCCGAAAACGGGTGAAATGCAAATTTTATTGGCTCATCATCATCGTTACGGTCAGCAAAAAACAGCCTCTCATTTATTACAGTCGACCCAACCGTTACTATACGGTTTGATTGCAGGCTTTGTAGAAGTGGGTGAAAGTCTAGAGCATGCTGTGGTACGCGAAGTGGCAGAAGAAGTGGGTCTTAGCTTGTCCGATATTCGCTATGTAAACAGTCAGCCATGGCCGTTTCCGTCTAATTTGATGTTGGGCTTTCGAGCATCTTATGCAGATGGCGATATCGTTATACAAGAAGATGAGCTATCACATGCAGATTTTTTCGATCTATCAAAGCTGCCAAAAATACCCTTTAAGGGTAGCATTGCTTATGAGCTGATTGCGCAAATTGCCAATGAGCAAGGTATTTTGCTTTAATCTATCATATCAACGCATCATTCAGCATTTATCCATATCACTATTATCCTATTTATTCTAATATCAGCATCTAGCACTGATATAAAGGTTTTACATTAAATGCAAAGCACCATGAATAAAAACAGCAATCATGTCCGTTTAACCAATCTGCCAATCTTGTTCGATTCGCTAAAGATAGAAACATTGCCTGCTGATGTTCAGGAAAAAATTGCGCGCATTGATAGCAGCCTACCGCAAACACAGTGCGGTCTATGCGACCATGCTGATGGTTGCTTACCTTATGCAGTTGCTATTGTGATGGATGGTGAGCCACATAATAAGTGTGTACCAGGTGGTCAGCCAGTGACGGATACTATCGCGCAGATTATCAATGCTGATATGCCAACACTAAGCGCTGAACCTTCAAAATGGCCGTTAGATGCTACTTCTCAGCGGCCTGTTGAAGTGCGCGCCGTTATTCGTGAAGATGATTGCATTGGCTGTACCAAATGTATTCCCGCCTGCCCTGTTGATGCAATCGTTGGTACTGGCAAGCATATGCATACTATTTTTACAGATTTATGCACGGGCTGTGAATTATGTATAGCGCCCTGCCCTGTTGACTGCATCGATTTGGTCACGGTTGAGCGTACGCTTTCGACACCTGAGCGCACCCTTGAGCAAGAGGATTTGAGACAGCGTTATCATACCCATTTGAATCGTGTGAGCGAGCAACTTGCGGATAGCAGCAATAGTAGACCCGTGGTCAGCATGGTGGAGGCAAAACTGAATAATGCCGCCAGTCAGTCGTTAAATATCAGTGAAGCTCAAGCAAAAAACACTATTGCAGCGGCAAAGCTGCGCAGTAAAATTAAAAAGTTAGAAAAGCAGCTTAGCGTACGTCCCAATGAAAGCAAACAAGCAGAATTGAATGAATTAAAAGCTGAGCTTGTACAACTTTAATAGCCAATATCTACTTTGAATAACCAACGAACAAAATAATGGTAAAAATACCATGAGTAAAACCGTCAAACATAAAACAGCTGATACTCCGCCATCGAGGCGCATGCCCAACCGTGATGTGCGTCCATTTTTTGAGAAATTGGCGGCGACGATTGATGAGCCAGTGACTGAGCTCAATTATAAGAGTAACTTTGAGCTGCTTATCGCAGTCATATTATCAGCACAGGCGACTGATGTCAGCGTCAATATTGCCACCAATCAGCTCTATCCGGTGGCGAATACGCCTGAGGCAATACTCGCTTTAGGCGAAGAAGGTTTGAAATCCTATATTAAGAATATCGGCTTGTTTAATGCCAAAGCCAAAAACGTCATCAAAACTTGCCGTGACTTGATTGAGAAATTTAATAGCACCGTCCCTGATAACCGAAAAGACTTAGAGTCTCTAGCGGGTGTCGGGCGGAAGACGGCGAATGTAGTTCTAAATACAGCCTTTGGACAGCCGACGATGGCGGTCGATACCCATATCTTTCGAGTGGGTAATCGTACGGGACTTGCCACTGGCAAAAACGTCTTAATCGTTGAGAAGAAACTGGTCGAACGTATCCCCGATGACTTTATCGTTGATGCTCATCATTATCTTATTTTGCACGGGCGCTATACTTGTCAGGCTCGTACCCCAAAATGCGGCGCTTGTCCTGTTTATGACGAATGTATGTTTAAAGATAAAGCAGTATTTTTAGAGTTGTAATGTGAGCAGATGATAATGATCGCAAAGCCTATCGATCAATATACTTATGCTAAATTATAATAATATCATGATTGAGCATTACTTATAATAGAACGAGTGCAGCTCACTAGAGTTTTATTGCGTTTCGAGTTAGAATAAGCGTATTTTTAGGCAAGTACGTCATATTTTTGATCCTGCTGATAATCAGGTGATAGACGTATGATTGGCGACAGCTTCAAGCACGTTGTCAGTTAATAATTCGATATAGTACAACGCAAAGCTATCGCTCTCTTAGCCTGACCCCATATGATTTATAGAAATCTGTGCCTTATGTAAATTTATATAACATATGCATTTATGAATAAGTGAATTAAGTAGTACCAATTAAACACCAAGCAATACATTGTTTGGCCAATACCAATTAAAGCAGCGCCCAGACGTTATGCTTTTTCCTATCTTTATTGATTCAATTAAGCGATCCTATTATGCGCGAATACAACTTATTTACCTCAGAATCTGTGAGCGAAGGTCATCCTGACAAAATGGCTGATCAAATCTCAGACGCTATCCTTGATGCGATCTTACGGCAAGATTTACATGCACGCGTGGCATGTGAGACCCTAGTCAAAACTGGCGCTGTCGTATTGGCAGGTGAAATAACCACCACGGCAAATATCGACGTTGAGCGCATCGTGCGTGATACGGTTAATGGCACTGGTTATCATCATTCAGACTTGGGTTTTGATGGCGAGACATGTGCGGTTATTAATATGCTTGGTAAACAATCGCCTGAGATTGCCCAAGGTGTTGACCGCGCTGACCCTGAAGAACAAGGCGCTGGTGACCAAGGTTTGATGTTTGGTTATGCTAGCAATGAAACTGAAGTATTGATGCCCGCCCCTATCGAGTATGCTCATCGCTTGATGGAGCGTCAGTCGGAGTTGCGCCGCGCAGGCGAACTACCTTGGTTACGTCCGGATGCCAAAGCACAAGTCACGCTTAAATATGATGGCAATAAACCTGTTGCTATTGACGCGGTCGTCTTATCTACGCAGCATGATCCAAGTATCTCGCAAGCCGATTTACAAGAAGCGATCATGGAGTCAATTATCAAACAAGTACTCCCGGCAGAGCTACTACATGCTGGTACACGTTATCATATCAACCCGACTGGCAAATTCGTCATCGGTGGTCCTGTTGGTGATGCAGGACTGACCGGTCGTAAGATTATTGTTGATACTTATGGCGGTATGGCGCGTCACGGTGGCGGCGCATTTAGTGGTAAAGATCCCTCAAAAGTCGATCGCAGTGCGGCTTATGCGGTGCGTTACGTGGCTAAAAACATCGTCGCTGCTGGTATTGCCGATCGCTGTGAAGTACAAGTAAGCTATGCCATTGGCGTTGCTGAACCGACTTCTATTTCGATTAACACTTTTGGTACTAACAAAATTAGCAACGATGAAATCATTAGTTTGATTCGTACGCATTTTGACCTACGTCCGTATGGTATCACTCGTATGCTGAATTTATTGCAGCCAATGTATCAGCAAACCGCTAGTTTTGGACATTTTGGTCGCCAAGGTTCTGAAACTGCCTTTACGTGGGAAAAAACTGACAAAGCTGAGATTTTAAAAGCGGATGCTGGCTTATAAAATTTTTGCTAAAACCCTTTTTGTACCTATTATCTTATCCAGTTATTAGACTGCTGTGATACATTTAAATTTACCTACCATTATTAGGAGTCGTTTATGTCTCAAGAGAATGCTCAAAACAATGAGATTGATGCAAGTCTTGAAATCACCCCTGAAATGCAATCGTTTTATCAACGTGCTGATGCCATTATTGGTGTAGCAAACAGTCAATTAGGTCCTGATGCGCACTCAGGTCAAGTAGGTGCGTCACTGCTTTATGCCGCAGCACGTTATAGCGCATCGGTCGCCTCAATCGGCTTTGTAAAGGGTGATGATTTTGCCAAAGAAAAGGATGATATTGTCGAATTTTATACCAAACAATATCGCCAAATGCTGAGCGATAACTTGACTGATTATGCACAGAACTTTGATAAATATATTCAGCTTAATCAAGATGATAAGCCTGCTAACTAAAACGGTTATGCTTGGTTAAAGATATTTATCTGAGCACCTTTAATGGCAGAAATTATCTTTGAGCAAATAAAAAACCCCAAGCTTACTATTAAGCTTGGGGTTTTTATTTGCTTGTAAATGATAGAAAGCTATTAAAGCCAACAATGCTATTGCTATGAAGTTTTTGCAGCTTTTCTCACGCATTGAGCAAAATACATAGCAGTAGTATAGCTATAGTTAAAATATCTCAAAAACGCTACAGTGCTGCTGGTATAAATTTTTTGCAGCCTCTGTCTGCGTAGGTACAGCAAGCAAGAAAAATTAATATCAGCAGTACTTGATGTATCGATATTACTTTTCCCTGACTATATATACATGTATAATTTTCTCGATTTTATTTTGTACTTGTCATATGAGGTGGTGGATGACTTCCCCTAAATAAGTTACTATCCATTTGTATCATTCTATTTCTGATATGGTTGTCGTTGACTGTTGATAACAGGAAGTTATCGAGCGCTATTTATAAGGAAACATCATTATGAATCATTTATCTAAACCGTGGCTGTCAATACTAGGGCTCTCAGTAGCCATCACATTATCTGGTTGTAATAATCTTCCAATCAGCACCCATTCTGAGCCGCCTATTCATAGCACTGAAAACAATAAAGACCACAGTGCTAGCAGTAATCAAGGCTCAATTAACAATCCTTTCAATAAATGCCCACCCTTTAATCCTGAGCAAACCATGTGTACCGCACAGTATGATCCTGTCTGTGTCACTGTAAAAAACCAATCAGGTGTCAGTTATCGTACTGCGGGCAACGCCTGTTCAGCATGTGGTACTACCTCTGCAGTCGGTTATGTAAAAGGACAATGTGTGTAGTTTACATCCTACCTCTGGTAACTCTAATCAAATACTTTTCATCATAATATAGTCAGTCCTAAATAAAATAAGTACAAATATTATAATACGCTACTGGTATAAATTTTTTTGCTTGCTGTGCCTACGCAGACAGAGGCAGCGCAAAACTTATCCCAGTAGCATTGTGTTTGATTTATAGTGGATTGACTATAGATATATCAGTAGAAATGAAAAAGCCCCAACTTATGATAAAGCTGGGGCTTTTTGAATTATTTTTCAGCTTAAGTATTATTTAAACATTGTCTAAAAAACTCTTAACCTTCAGGCTTTTCAATATCAGGCGGACCTGTAAGCAAGTCTTCATCACGAAATTCATTGGCTGAATTGTGCTCTGCTGACTCTTCGGTGATAAACCATTGCTGATTGCGATACAATATCAAACGGTCACGACTTAAGCCACGTAGTAGCGAATACATCATTACGACTATCACTATCGCAAAAGGAAAACCTGACACAATGGAAGCCGCTTGTAGCGCACTCAAGCCACCTGCTGCCAATAGTACCGCCGCAATAACACCTTCGGTACCCGCCCAAAATAAGCGCTGAATTTTCGGTGGATTGGCATCGCCCCCTGAGGTCAACATATCAATGACGAAACTGGCTGAATCCGATGACGTGACAAACCAAAGAACAATCATCACCACGATGAGCAAGTTCACAGCCGATGTTAGCGGATAAGACTCCATCAACTTAAAGATGGCACTGCCAGTATCTGCTTGGACGGCCTCGATCAAGCCAGGACTGATAATATTGGGGTCCGCCGCCGCCATTAGCTCCATATTAACGGCTGAACCACCAAAAGCGGTAAACCATAAGAACAATATGGTAATAGGAATCAACAACACTCCCAATATGAATTCACGAATCGTACGACCACGAGAGATACGAGCCACGAACACCCCAACGAAAGGCGACCAACTTATCCACCATGCCCAATAGAAAATCGTCCATGAGGCTTGCCAATTTTCTTCACCGTTATAAGATTCTGTCCAAAGACCTAGTGGTACAATCTCATGTAAGTAATTACCGATATTTTCTACAAAACTATTGAAGATAAACTGAGTTGGTCCTAAAATAATCACAAAACTGAGTAATATCACAGTAAATAATATATTGGTATCGCTTAAGCGCTTAATTCCTTTATCGAGTCCCATAAATAGAGACAGTCCTGCCAGCATAGTGATAAAGGCAATCAACATAATTTGCACTGTAATATTATTGGGAATACCAAATAACGTCTCAAGACCTGAGTTAATTTGTAATACCCCAAGACCTAACGTCGTCACTACCCCAAACATCGTCCCAAACACTGCTAGCGTATCGACCGTATGACCCCAACCGCCATAGATTTTCTTACCCAATATAGGATAAAGTGTCGAGCGGATTGCTAGTGGTAAGCCCACTCGGTAGTGAAAATACGCCAATGACAAAGCAACCATGCCGTAGAGTGCCCATACATGTAGGCCATAATGTAGGAACGAGATATTCATTGCTTGCTTGGCGGCGGCGATCGTCTCGGGCTCTCCTAATGGCGGCGCCATAAAATGATACAAGGGTTCAGCGGTGCCCCAGTAGAGCAGTCCAATACCGATGCCAGCTGAAAACAGCATACCAATCCAAGAGACTATATTATACTCAGGCTTCTCATTCTGATGACCAAGTCTGATATCGCCATAGCGACTGAATATCATATAAATACTCATCACCAGCGTTAAGTTGACCACCACAATAAAGAACCAGCCAAAGCGCAAAGACACGAATGCTTTAGCGTGACCAAATACCAGTTCAGCTTGCTCATTAAAAAAAGCACCAAATATAATAAATGCCAAAATCAATAGTGCTGAAGTTAAGAACACAGGTTTACTTACCCGTGGAAAAGGGCCCAAGCGGCCAACTTTTACATGATCCATTTAGTCGTCTCAGTTTTTGAAGGGGCTCACCTTAACAAGATATTACACAACTATCAAATCGAATCAGACACTTTATAACCTTGCTATTGGTCAACAAATAAAAAAATCCTAAGATAACCATGCATCTTAGGATTTGATATTACAAGTATTTTATCGTTTTTTAATAAATGAAAAACAGATATAGTGAGCTGCCAATCATTGAATGAAGCGACTGTCAGCGCACTCTTGATCTTTCTTCGCTTAATCACAGCTTGCTTATATAAGCCCTAATTCATGACTATTAATCAGCATCGCGTTGATTAATCACCCTTTACAATTTTAGGTGGGCCTTTCAACAAATGCTCATCTGTAAACTCATTGGCTGAATTATGATCTGCAGATTCTTCAGTAATAAAGTGCTGTTGAGCTCGATACAGTATCAATCGATCTCGACTTAAGCCACGAAGTAACGCATACATCATGACAAATATCACCAAGGCAAATGGCAGTCCAGCCACAATAGCGGCGGCTTGCAATGCGCCTAGTCCACCTGCTGCTAACAATATAGCGGCAATCAAACCTTCCATCAACGCCCAGAATAAACGTTGGATCTTGGGTGGGTTGGTATCGCCACCAGCCGTCAACATATCGATCACGAAACTTGCTGAATCCGATGAGGTCACGAACCATAAGACAATCATAATCACGATAAGAAAAGTAATTGGTTTTGCAAATGGATAGTACTCAACCAATTTAAAAATAGCGCTACCCGAATCTGCTTGCACCGCTTCTACCAATCCTGGACTGGCCATAGCTGGATCAAGAGCCGCTAAAAGCTCCATATGGATAGCGACACCACCAAAAGTGGTGAACCAGAAGAACAAAATTACCATCGGAATCAACAGCACACCCAATACAAACTCACGGATAGTACGACCACGACTGATACGGGCAATAAATACGCCTACAAATGGTGCCCAACTTACCCACCATGCCCAGTAGAAGATCGTCCAACCACTCTGCCAATCGGTATTACTATAAGCTTCACCCCATGTTGATAACGGCACCATAGCAACGATGTAATTACCGATGTTTTCTATAAAACTATCAAAAATGAATAAGGTTGGCCCTAAAATAACCATAAAGGCTAAGAGCACACCTGTAAAACCCATATTGATATCACTTAAGCGCTTGATACCTTTATCAAGACCGAGCATCAATGAGCCACATGCCAATGCAGTCACAAAAGCAATAATAATAAACTGTACGGTTAAAGAATTTGGTATACCAAATAAATTTTCAAGACCTGAATTGATCTGCATAACCCCTAGACCTAAGGAAGTTACCACACCAAACATCGTCCCGAATACGGCTAGGATATCAACTGTATGACCCCAGCGACCATATATCTTCTCGCCTATTAGCGGGTATAACGTCGAACGGATAGATAGTGGCAGTCCACGGCGAAAGTGAAAATAAGCCAGTGCCAATGCCACTATGGTATAAATCGCCCAAGCATGTAATCCCCAATGCAGAAATGAGATGCTCATAGCTTGCTTGGCAGCTTCTACCGTTTCAGCTTCACCTAATGGCGGTGCCATAAAGTGGTATAGGGGCTCAGCTGTTCCCCAATATACCAGTCCAATACCAATACCAGCAGAGAACAACATGCCAATCCAAGAAAACAGACTGTACTGCGGTTTCTCTGTTTGTTGACCTAAACGTATGTCGCCGTAACGACTTGCCGCTAGATAAATACAAAAGACCAGCGCCACGTTCATTAATATAATAAACATCCAGCCGAACTTATCGGTGATAAAGTCCTGCAAAAAGCTAAATAGCGCGCCAGCGGTCTCGGTAAAGAAAGCACCGAAGATGATAAATCCAACGATAAGTAACGCTGAAGTAATGAATACAGGTTTACTCACCCGTGGAAAAGGGCCTAACCTGCCAACTTTTACATGATCCATTTGTTTGTTAGCCTTAGTTTTTAGGAAGGTAACCTTAACAAGATAGCTGCCAACTATCAAATTTAATTAAGTATTTACGCTTTTCTCCTTGATAGACATAGATCAAAACTCTCTGGTCACGCAAACCACAATACCGTAAAACCTCAGAAACTTAGCAAGTAATTCCTATATTTATTCGCTTATCAACTTCGTTAGAAGCGTTTAGTCTTTCTTAAGTAAAAAGGATAGTGGAGATAAATTGCTACTGCGGTAACAACTGCACTAAATCACCATCGCTGCCGTCTTCTAGCGCCCAAACCTGCCCATCTACGACCAGTACACTACGAATACGCTCGCCCATATCATAGCGATAGCGCTCATTAGCTGTATTATCCTTATCGAAATTAACGACTATCAATGCCTTAGAGGATAAACCGCTGATCAGCGCATTACCTTGCCACGCCGGAAAATCATTGTGCTTACCAGTCGAATACATACTGATTGATGAAGGGGATATGACTGGTGTCCATGTGATTTTGGGTGCTTCAAGCTCAGGACGCCTACTGTGATCAGGAATATCCACACCAGAATAATTGCGACCATTTGATACGATTGGCCAGCCGTAATTCTTACCTTTTTCAATCAGATTGAACTCATCGCCACCTCGTGGACCCATTTCATGCGCCCACAACTGCCCTTTACTATCGAATGCCATCCCGAGTACATTACGATGTCCTATGCTCCAAAATTGAGCAGCGATGTCATTATTACTCACAAATGGATTGTCTATTGGCATCGAGCCGTCAGCATTTAACCGTATTATTTTGCCCAAATTGACAGTCATGTCTTGAGCAGGGGTTTTTTCCTGACGCTCGCCTGAGCTAATATACAAATATTGCCCATCAGGAGAAAATACTAAGCGATGACTGTAGTGCCCTTGCCCGTCTACCTTTGGCATCTGCTGCCAAATTGGAGCAATCTCCCGCAAACTTGGCTTATCAGTATCCAAGCCTGACAGCTTGGCTTTGACAACTTTTGCACCAAATTTATTACTATCAGCAGTTTTGCCTGCTTCAACGTAGCTAAGATATATATTATTAGAGGTAGCAAAATCTGGCGCAAGGATAATATCGCCAAGACCGCCTTGCCCGCCATAAGCCACTCTAGGCACGCCCACGACGGCTGTCTTAGCACCAGTCGCTGTATTGACTATAAATAACTCACCTGTCTTTTGTGTTACGAGTAGTCTTAATGGCTTATTATCAACTTTTGGTAATGCAGTCATTGCCCATGGCTCATCAAAGGTGGCAACGGCTTTTGTGGTAAAGGCAGGTTTGTCCGTACTTGCAACATCTGCTACTGAGGTTTCAGCTTCTTGATATTTTGCCAAATCGGCATTGGTATCAGTTGCAGATTGATTTGAACAAGCAGAAGTACTAAACAGTAATGCTGTGATAATTATCGGTAACGTTAATGGTTTACTCATATACTGCCTATTTATTATTATCATTCTTTTATCTCCATAAATTTTATATTTATATAATTAGAGCTTAGATTATTTATAACATAATCTAAGTATGGCAAGAGTAAAAATAGTGATGGCGCACAAAGTAAAAACCCCTTACTTGCCTGTATAAAAAATGGGCAAATAAGGGGTCTAGTTTCGGATCAAGGGCTAAAATGAACGATTAGCTCATTCTAAGCTTATCAAATGTCAGCTTATCATTCACACCGATATCGACTTTGATGATATCACCAGCGACAAAGTCACCCGCCAGCAGCTTCAATGACAATGGGTTTTCAATCTCTTGCTGAATAGCACGCTTGAGTGGACGCGCGCCATAAACAGGATCATAACCAACCGCAACCAGCTTATTCATCGCTTCTGCTGATAACTCGATGTCTAACTCACGCTCATATAAACGCTGACGCAAGCGGTTTAACTGAATCGCAGCAATACCTGCCATCTGCGACATACCTAGTGGATGGAATACCACGATCTCATCGATACGGTTGACAAACTCTGGACGGAAATGCTGCCCAACTGAATCCATCACTTCAGCTTTGATATCCTCGTAGCTCTCGCCGACCATTTCTTGGATTTTATGCGAGCCCAAGTTACTGGTCATAATGATGACGGTGTTTTTGAAGTCGACCACGCGACCTTGCGAATCGGTCAAACGACCATCATCCAACACTTGTAGCAAGATATTAAACACATCAGGATGCGCTTTTTCAACTTCATCAAACAAAATCACACTATAAGGCTTACGACGTACCGCTTCAGTCAAGGCACCACCTTCTTCGTAACCGACGTATCCTGGAGGCGCACCAACCAAGCGGCTGACACTGTGCTTCTCCATATACTCACTCATGTCGATACGAACAATTGCATCTTCAGAGTCGAACAAGAAATTCGCCAATGACTTTGTCAGCTCAGTCTTACCGACACCCGTAGGTCCTAAGAATAAGAATGAACCTGAAGGACGATTCGGATCTGACAAGCCAGCACGACTACGACGTACTGCATTGGCTACTGCTTCGACCGCTTCATCTTGACCGATGACGCGCTCATGGAGTTTTTCTTCCATTGCCAGCATTTTATCACGCTCGCCTTGCATCATTTTACTGACTGGAATACCCGTCGCAGCCGCGACGACTTCAGCGATTTCATTATCCGTGACTTTGTTACGCAGCAGTTTTACACCACTATTTTCACCAGTCTGCTCTTTTTGCTCTGCCAAATCCGACTCATGGATACGGCGCTCTAACTGCGGAATCGTCTCGTATTGTAGCTTACTCATGGTCTCATAATCGCCTTCACGACTGGCTTTATCATAAGCAATACGCGCTTTGTCCAGCTCGTCTTTTAGCTGCTGACTGCCTTTGACCAAAGCTTTTTCTGCTTGCCAAATCTCATTAAGATCAGCGTATTCTTTCTCTAACTCTTCGATTTGTGCATCAAGCACTTTACGCTCTGCTTGCGCGCCAGCATCTTCTTCATTTTTGAGTACTTCGCGCTGCATTTTTAGCTGAATCAGACGGCTATCGAGTTTGCCAAGCGATTCAGGTTTGCTGTCCATCTCCATACGTAAGCGACTGGCGGCTTCATCAATCAAGTCAATCGCCTTATCCGGTAACTTGCGATCAGTGATATAACGATGACTCATACGAGCAGCAGCGATGATGGCACTGTCTTGGATATCGACTCCATGATGAAGCTCATAGCGCTCTTTGAGACCACGCAAAATCGCAATGGTGTCTTCGACCGTTGGCTCATCAACCAATACTTTTTGGAAACGACGCTCAAGTGCTGCATCTTTTTCAATATACTTACGATATTCATCTAAAGTCGTCGCACCGACGCAGTGCAGCTCACCGCGAGCAAGCGCTGGTTTGAGCATATTACCAGCGTCCATCGCGCCATCTGCTTTACCGGCACCTACTAAAGTATGTAGCTCATCGATAAATAAGATGACGTTGCCTTCTTGCTTCGATAAGTCACTAAGTACCGCTTTAAGTCGCTCTTCGAACTCACCACGGAATTTTGCCCCCGCAATTAACGCACCCAAGTCCAACGACAGCACTTCTTTGCGACGTAAACCTTCTGGTACATCACCATTGATAATTTTTTGAGCCAAACCTTCTACAATGGCCGTTTTACCAACACCTGGCTCACCAATGAGCACAGGGTTATTTTTGGTACGGCGCGACAACACCTGAATGGTACGGCGAATCTCTTCGTCACGACCAATCACAGGATCAAGCTTACCTAGCTCTGCTTGCTCCGTTAAGTTAATCGTATATTTATTGAGGGCATCACGCTGATCTTCAGCATTTTGATTATTCACGGTATCATCACCGCGTAATTGCTCAATCACGGCTTTCAATTTATTGGCTGTAACGCCCGCACTTTCAAATATCTTTTTGGTATCGCCTTGTTCAGCCAGTGCCAACATTACCCATTCGGTGGCGATAAAATCATCACCTTCTTTTTGTGCTTGGCGGTCTGCCAAGTTCAAAATTTTGACTGAATTTGGGTTTAGATTAACGTCTCCTGTTGGTTCACTAATCGTTGCTTGGTTGTCGAGCGCCTTTGCCACGCCATTTTTTAGCGCAGGGATAGACGCGCCCGCTTGTTGGCAGATAGACAAATTAGACTCATCTTGTAACAAGACTGCTAGCAAATGCACAGGGTCTATTCCCGTATGGTCACGCCCTAACGCCAAACTTTGTGCTTCTTGAATGGCAGATTGCAGTTTTTGGGTAAATTTCTCAAATCTCATAGTAGTATCCTTTTATCATTTATATATATTATTAGGCAGTAAACTTATGCTGTTCACTTGCCTTCGTCTGCTTTTATATATGCGGTATATAGAAAGGAATTTCAACCTACTCAGCACTAAAACCTTATTAATAGTAATGATATTGATTGCTTGAAATCAAGTCACTAAATCGTGATTACACTCAATATATAATTCATTCAATTTTAGAAAAAAATGCATCTACGGATACCGCTTATTTAAGATTTTCATTCCACGATTTCAATAGCGGTACCGACCTTGACCATCGCCATGATTTCATCCATCTCTTCATCGGTGACGGCGATACAGCCCTCGGTCCAATCGCGTAATTGATTGACCGACGCTAGATGTCCAGAACCGTTCTTTTGACCATGAATCATAATATCACCGCCCGGATTGACGCCCATCTTCTTAGCATGTGCCTTATCAACCGCATTAGGATAACTTGCGTGAATAGAGCGATAAAATTTGGATTTTTCATTCTTATAATCGAGTGTATAAGAACCTGACGGGGTACGCTTATCACCCTGCTGCTGCTTGTGACCAATAGGATTGCCACCAAGCGCTATATGATAAGACTTGATAACAGTGTCACCACTTAATAATTGTAGAACACGCGCTGATTTATCAACGAAAACTTTGTCGATAATGGCAGTATCAGGAATAGAGGGGGTAGATTTTGAATTATTTTCCATGTTTGGCGCGGCATTGGTACTCATGAGAGTCACGAGGCTAAGACTTATTGCGCTTACTAACCAAACAAGATACTGACTAAAATCTGCACGAAAAAATGGCATGGTATTGCTTCTTATTATTAATAAATAAAATTATTATCTATAAGATATAGTCAGTCCTTAATAAAAGAAATACAAATATTATCAATCACTACTGGGGTTAATTTTTCTTGCTTGCTGTGCCTACGCAGACAGAGGCTGCGAATAATGAACCCCAGTAGTTCCGTACTCTTTTAAAAGTGGATCAACTATAATAAAAAACCATGCCAAGCGTTGTGCGAGTTGTACGAATGAGACTTAAAACCGCGATATTAAATTCTTAGAATTCTATTACACCATACGAATCGCGCCATCCAAACGAATCACTTCGCCATTGAGATAGGCATTATCAATGATGTGCATGACCAATTTGGCAAACTCATTAGGATTACCCAAGCGTTTAGGATACGGTACCGCAGCCTCTAGTTGCTCGCGCGCCTTTTCAGGCAGACTTTGCATCATAGGCGTTGCAAATACCCCAGGCGCGATAGTCATAACACGGATACCATGACGAGTCAGCTCACGTGCGAGCGGCAACATCATACCAACGACGCCAGCTTTAGATGAAGCATAACTCCCTTGTCCGACTTGCCCATCAAAGGCAGCGATAGAAGCCGTATTAATAATGACGCCGTTGTCAGCGTTCTTCTCTACGGAGCTGTCTGCGTTATTGGCATTAGCTACACGCTTCGCAATACTGGCTGCCACCAAACGTGCCACGTTAAAAGAACCGACAAGATTAATATTGACGCCGCGACTAAAAGCATCGAGATCTGCCGGATTGTTTTCACGATCTAAGAGCTTCTGTACGACAGCGATACCAGCGCAATTAATCGACCCCTGCAGACCACCAAAGTCGCTTTCAGCCATATCAACAGCCGCTTGTACCTCATCGCCACTGGTCACATCACAGCGTACAAAACGAGCATGGTCACCCAATTCATCAACCAGTGCTTGCCCCGTCGACTCATTAAGATCAGCGATGACAACCTTGCCGCCTTGAGCCACGATAGCACGCACTACCGACTCACCCAGACCTGACGCACCGCCCGTGACCAAAAAGCTGTGTTGTTCAATTTGCATAATTTTTCCTTTAATTAATATTTTTACTGTTATTTTTATCAGTCATCGATTTTTATCTTAACCTAACGATATAAATGCATTGCTTTATCAAGCCGCAGATAAACTGCGCAGCAAAAAGCGCTGAATTTTACCACTTGGGGTTTTTGGCAACTCTTTCACAAACTCAACCTCACGTGGATAAGCGTGCGTTGATAGACGTCTGCGGACCAAGTCTTGAATCTCTTTAGCAATCTCGTCCGTCCCCTCGATACCGTCCTTTAGCACCACATAAGACTTAATCGTATGACCGCGCACTTCATCTGGCACGCCAACGGCGGCGGATTCTGCGACTGCCTCATGCTCAAGCACGGTGTTTTCCACATCCGTAGGCCCTACGCGGTAGCCTGCGGTAATGATAATGTCATCATCACGCCCAGAGAACCAATAACTACCATCGCTGTGGCGCTCGACCACGTCGCCTGTTAAGTAATAGTCATCAGCGAAGGCGTCTTTTTCATTCCAGCTATAGCCGTGGAAATAAAATGCGGGCGATTGACTGACCACTACGGCAAGCTGTCCTTGCTCGCCGTCAGGTAATATATTCATATCATCATCTAATACGACGAGTGTATGCCCCGGTAGCGCCATGCCCATCGAGCCTACTGGACAGTCATGTGCCAATGCATGGTGCTCACAACAAGTCATTCCTGTCTCGGTCTGTCCGTACTGATCACAAACCTTGCAGCTTAAGTAGGTCTCAACCCAGTTGACCACTTCGGTATTTAAGGTTTCGCCTGCTGAATTGGCACAGCGCAGTGATAGTTTAGCCTCATTATCATTACTATTGTCATTGTGAGCAGCTTCAAACACGCCACTCGATTTCATCATACGAAATGCAGTTGGCGAGGACGCCAAATTGCTAATTTTATGGCGTACCATAAAGTCGCGGGTATTAGCAGCGTCAAAGCCCGCTTCATTAAAATAGGTGGTGACACCCATCAATAGAGGTCCAGTAATCGCGTAATATAACCCATACGCCCAGCCTGGATCTGCCATATTCCAGTAGTTATCATCCGCTCGCAAGTCAATCGCATAACGCATGTACAGATAAAAAGCCGAAAGTGCGCTTAGTGGCACACTAACGCCTTTTGACTTACCCACCGTACCCGAGGTAAACATCTGTAAAAATGGTGCATCGGTATTTAGTAACACTGGTTCTATAGTTTGTGGCTGCTTTGATATCTTGTCAGCATAGTTATCATCACCCCAGCTTTGCGCATCTACTTTGCTACCAACCAACACCATTTTGGTTTGCTTCGCCAAGTCGTCAAACTTGCCACGATTGTCTTGATTGGTAAAAACAACTTTAGTATTAGCTTTGTCCATTCGATACTTAATCGAATCATAACCAAAGGCGGTAAACAGCGGTTGATAGACTGCGCCAATCCGCCAAGTGGCTAATACAATGGTGAGTAACTCAGGGGTACGCGGTAGCATAGTTGCCACTTGGTCACCCGCTTGCACGCCATAAGAAAGTAGTAAACTGGCAACCTGTGCACTTGCTTTATCAAGCTCAGCAAAGCTCATACGCGTGACATTGCCAGCCGTATCTTCATGAACTAGCGCAATATTATCACCGCGACCGTCACGTACATGACGTCCACAGCACGCCATATAGGCGTTTAAACGATCATCTACATTTTCACCAAATATCTCTGTCAGTAATGCGTTCATATCAAAATTATTATAATAGTCACTATAACTCGTTAGCGCCTGTGAGGTATTTACAGCATGATTTGAAGGGGTGTTTAAAGAGGTAGTACTTGAAGGAGAGGTATTCATAAGCTAATCCTTTAGCAATCGAGAATCACTGACAAAATCAGAGAGTTAGAAATAATAGAATAAATCGTAAAACAGCTATATTTGATCAACCATTTAAACATCTTAAATGGCACATGCTCTATTAGTAACGTATTTTTATACTTATTTCAATACATAACGTATCATTTTTATTATTCCCTAAAAACAGTTACTTAGTAATGGTTTACTGTCGCGCGCTCAAAAACCCAAGTAACGCCTTCTCTTCACAGCTTTGATGCCGTTTGGTACGTCCATGGCGCGCTTGTTTATAAGGCTCAAAAAACTCCCCTGCTAAAAACTGCTGGATAATAATAGGATTGATATAAGAGGATCGACAGACCGTTGGGGTATTGCCGAGCTCATCGGCGACGCTTTTTACCATATCAGTCACCAGTTGCTGACGCTCTTTACTATCGAGCGCACTGGCTAAAATCAATTTACCAGATTTGGTTTGCAGCTCATCATAAAGGTAGCTTGCTGCCAATACACTTGCCATCCAAGTACGAAAGTCTTTTGCACTGTATAAATTGCCGCTATAACTTTCACACTTGTTACCACAGGTATGCGTACGCAGATAATCATTGATATCAGCGCTATCAACGACTTGCTTATTGCCCTCTTCATCTAAGTATTTGAATACTTGATAACCGGGCAGCTCAGAGCACGCTTGGATGATGTCAATCAAACGCTCATCTTGCAATTCTATATGATGCTCTTTGGCACTTTTACCGACAAAGTCAAATGCCAGTCCAGTATCCGTTTCGCTGACATGCTTACTACGTAACGTGCTTAAACCATAACTTTTATTGAGCTTGGCGTAACGACTATTACCGATACGAATCAAAGTGGTCTCAAGTAATTTGACCACTGCTGCCAACACATTGTCACGTGATAAGGGTTTGGCTTCTAAATCTTTTTCAACTTGCGCACGCAGATTGGGCAATGCTTCAGCAAAACCTATCATGGCATTAAACTTGGCTTGGTCACGTACCCGATCCCACTCTGAATGATATAAATACTGCTTACGCGCTTTATCATCTCGACCTGTCGATTGTAGATGTCCTTTATCATCTTGGCATATCCAAACTTCTGACCACATCGGCGGTATGACTAAAGCATCAAAGCGCTGACGCAAGGCTTTATCTTTGACCGTTTTGCCAGTGGCATCTCGATAAGTAAAGCCACGCCCAGAACGCCGACGCCCATATCCAGGATCGGTATCGCTGACATAACGTAAGTTTGCGAGGCTCGCCAAGTGCTCATAATCATGGCGCACATCTTGTATATTGGTTGGTTGATTTGACTTCGCCATAAAAAATACTCATTTGCTAATATCGTTGTTTTAGCATAATCAACCGCCATTATCATTGCTGTGTACTTGACATGGACAATGTGTAATGCTGTGTAAAATAAAACCGATAAATGGCTTGTAGATTTTGGGCGCTAAGGCATAATTT
This sequence comes from Psychrobacter sp. G, assembly GCF_000418305.1. Classification (NCBI taxonomy): domain Bacteria; kingdom Pseudomonadati; phylum Pseudomonadota; class Gammaproteobacteria; order Moraxellales; family Moraxellaceae; genus Psychrobacter; species Psychrobacter sp. G. The sequence goes on along the minus strand of NC_021661.1, from coordinate 1,028,809 downwards.
AAGACAAACTAACTAAAGACACCACCAATATGACAAACGCCACTCCTATAAACCCAACTAATGGCTCTTTAAAAATAATGCCATTATCTAAAAGTGATTACGATGCTTGGTTAAGCCTATGGCAAAGCTATCTGACGTTTTATGAGAGCAGCTTGCCATTAGAAACGACGAATGCAACGTGGCACAGTTTGCTCGATAGTAATGTGCCGATTTATGGTTTTGGTGCTTGGCAAGACGACAAGTTGGTAGGTATCACGCATGTGGTGCTACACCCCAATACTTGGAATAGCACTGAATGCTGCTACTTAGAGGATTTATACGTGGATCAATCTGTGCGCGGGCACGGCGTAGGACGTGCATTGATTGAACAGGTTTATGAGTTTGCCCACCAGCAAAACTGCAACCGCGTTTATTGGACAACCCAAGAGGGAAACACCACAGCGCGCAAACTCTATGACACAATCGCCACTCAAACAGATATGGTGCAATACCGTAAGAACTTATAGATTGTATTAGCTTGTTTTATTTTTTGAAATTAGTCGAGGAATAAAGTACTCATAAAAAAACGCCAAGCATTAACTTGGCGTTTTTTTGACGACTGTACTCATATGGGAAATGGCTATTTACCGTAAGTACATAAATAAGCAGACTCAACTTCCACTTTTACTTGAAACTTTTGGTTGGCATCAATAGTAAATTGCTCGCCAGCATTAAAAGTCTGCCACTCATCACTCTCTGGCAGCTTGACCGTCAAGGCACCGCTAACGACTGACATGGTTTCAAATTCACTGGTGCCAAATTCGTATTCACCAATTTCCATTACACCGACAGTAGCAGGCTTAGTTGCGGTTTGAAAGGCGATAGAAGTCACTTTGTTTTCAAAATAATTATTAACGCTTGGCATAATTTTCCTTAATTAAGTGTTGGTTAATATTTTAAATCTGTCTTTATATTCTATTTTTACAGTCCAGCTTTATAGACCCGCTTTTAGGCTCGCTTCGATAAATTGATCGAGATCGCCATCGAGTACCGCACCGGTGTTAAAGGTTTCGACGCCAGTACGCAAGTCTTTGATACGAGAGTCATCAAGCACGTAAGAGCGGATTTGACTGCCCCAACCGACGTCGGACTTGCCATCTTCAACCGCTTGCTGGGATTCCATACGCTTTTGCATCTCTAGCTCATAGAGCTTAGCACGTAGCATTTTCATCGCCGTCGCTTTATTACCATGCTGGCTACGCTCGTTCTGACAAGTGACCACTACGCCACTTGGCTCGTGGGTGATACGTACCGCAGAATCGGTGGTGTTTACGTGCTGACCACCTGCGCCAGAAGAGCGATAGGTATCGATACGCAAATCTGCTGGATTGATATCAATTTCGATATTATCATCAATTTCAGGCGACACAAAAACGGCGGCAAATGAGGTATGACGACCGTTATTGCTATCAAATGGTGACTTACGCACTAAGCGATGGACGCCGATTTCGGTACGTAACCAACCAAAGGCATAGTCCCCTTTAATCTCAATCGTGGCCGACTTGATACCAGCGACACTACCTGATGATACTTCAATCACTTCAACTTTAAAGCCATGCGCTTCCGCCCAGCGCGTATACATACGCAGTAGCATTTCTGCCCAATCTTGCGCCTCTGTACCTCCACTACCTGACTGGATGTCCAAGTAGCAATTATTTGGATCCATCTCACCGCTAAACATCCGGCGAAACTCTAAATCGGCAACGCGCTTTTCAGCGTTATCTAATTCAGCTTGCACATCCGCCAGCAAGGATTCATCCTCTGCTTCTACCGCCAGCTCCAGCATGGCAGATGCATCTTCCAATGTGGTTTCAAGCGACACCACCACATCAATCACACCATCAAGCTGACTTTTTTCTTTATTAATCTTGGTCGCACGTTCTGGATCATTCCATAGCTCGGGGTTTTCTAACTCTAAATTGACTTCTTCTAAGCGTTCTTGCTTACCATCGAAGTCAAAGATACCTCCGCAAGTCCTGCCCACGCTCAGATAAGTCTTTAATTCGTTCTTGATACGGATTGATTTCCATAAAGGTTCCTATATATTTTAAAAGATACGATAGCGCTATTTTAAATGAGATTCAGGTGAAATGTTTGGCTAATTTTAGCCGCTATTTTCATCTTTTAAATTGACCAATCCTCAACCGCCCAGCGGTGTGCCAACGCATGGGCATGTAGCGCATCATCAGGCGACACACAAATAGCCACATCTGCCCACTCTAGTAAAGGAATATCATTTTTGGAGTCTGAATACGCATAAGTCTTGTCAAAATTAATACCTGTCAGTTGCTGTTTGCCAATCCATTTATCCAAATGATAAATTTTACCTTCTTTAAAGTTTGGCTTATCGGTCAATTTACCCGTATAGCGCTCATCTTTTATTTCAAGAGGCGTTGAGAGCACATTGCCGTCTTCAATCCCAAAACGCTTAGCAATCGCCGAAACGACAAAGTCATTGGTCGCCGAAATAATCACCACATCGTGACCTGCTTCAACATGCTGACACAGGACTTCCATTGCTTTTGGGCGGATGTGCGGCTCAATCTCACTTTTTATATAGTCTTCGCGCAACTCATGCAACCTATCCATTGGTAAGCTGCTTAAAAACTGTGCCACAAATTCATTATATTCCGTCGCATCAAGCGTACCTTCGATATAATCATTATAAAATTTCTGGTTGGCAGTGCGATACTCGGCTTCGTCGACAAGATTATGCTTGACGATATATTCGCCCCATAAGTAGTCGCTATCGACATCGAGCAAAGTATGGTCTAAATCAAATAGTGCTAAGGTGCGTGAGACAGTCTGGCTGACAATGCTTGGCGTGCTCATAATACAATACTCATTAATGACAATTGATAATAATTAATAGTAATCGGTCGTTAGTAACTGTTGATTAGTGATTGTTCATTAGCAATTTATTCTGGTTGCTCAATCTCTCTAAGACCCGTTTTAAACTTCTGACAACGATCGCTATAATGTAACGCTGACAGTTTCATCATGACTGCCTGTTCATCAGTCAAGGTTTTGACCACTGTTGCAGGCGCGCCCACAACGAGAGAATTATCTGGTATCTCTTTGCCTTCGGTGACCAAGGCTTTGGCACCGATAATACAGTTTTTGCCGATTTTGGCATTATTCAAAATGACAGCACCAATCCCAATCAAGCTATTATCCCCGACTTCGCAGCCATGCAGCATCGCTAAATGACCAATGGTGACATGATTACCGATTTTTACCTCGATACCAGCATCAGTATGAATAACACTGTTTTCTTGCACGTTAGTATAGTCACCGATCTGGATGCGTTCATTGTCGCCACGAATCACCGCGCCAAACCAGACGCTTGACTGATGACCCAAATACACGTCGCCTATCACGCGTGCTGAGTCTGCAACCCAACCATTGAAGGGTACAGCGAATGTAGGCACTTTGTCTAAATATTGATAAATCATATTCTATCCTTGATAGGTTTTATTCAGTTGTTATTATTAATAAATGTAGTTGAGACAGATATCGGCTATAAAACTGACCTGTAAATATGTGAGCGCTGAATTTAGGAGCAAGCATTTATAGTATAATGCGGTTTTCCTTCATCTGCCCTATAAACCCTCTTTAGGATTGCCGCAATGATCAGCAAAAACGCTTCCGCTATCATTTTATTACCCAGTAGTTTTTTATTATCGAGCAGCTTGCTTGTCGCTATGCCAGCTCACGCCAGTAGTAGCGATAATATCGACAAGGCGGGTGACATTCTATCTTTCGCTATACCAGCCGTTGCTTACGGTAGCACTTATTATATGGATGATAAAGAGGGACGAGAGCAATTTTATTATTCATTTGCAACCAATGTTGCAGCCACTTATGCCCTAAAATCTGTGATTAGTAAAGAGCGCCCAGATGGCAGCGATGATGATTCTTATCCATCTGGTCATACCTCAAGAGCCTTTCAGGGAGCCAGCTTTATTCATAAACGCTATGGACTAAAATATAGTGTTCCTGCCTATATTGGCGCAGGTTTTGTGGCTTATAGCCGCATTGAAGCCGATGAGCATGACGCTGTCGATGTATTGGCAGGCGCTGCCTTAGGTATGGCGAGCAGTATGTATCTGACGAAAAGCTATCAAGATGATCAGCTGCATATCGCCACCAACTTATCGCCAGATTATTATGGCTTATCAGTACATTATAACTTTTGATCAATAAATCCTAGTCTTCATACCTATTTATATCACCTCCTAGTCACTACCTATAGCCAAATCTACTATGGCTGCTCATGATTGAAAGGTTAAATAAGAAACATCTTAAATTTATTAGTCAAGCATCAGCTTAAGATGCTAGCCCTTAGTGCAAAACTCTAGTATAATGCGCAAAATCTGTGCCAAAGCGAGCGGACATGATGTAAGTTACTTATTCACCACCTAGTGAATCCTGTACCTTTTCATCTATGATGTCTTCTCGCTTTTTTGTGGAAAAATTTTGGCGCTGTCTCTTTTATTATGGTTATTTAGCCGCAGTTAAATAGCAATAATCAAAAAAGCAGCGCTTTATTTTAACCAAAAAACAGCACAGCACTCACTAATAACAGCGGAGGCAACCCTTGAATTCATCGGCAGAAATACAAGCAATTTTGGCACTAGCAGACGGTACGATTTTTCGCGGTTTGAGTATCGGTAGTCTTGGTCATCGTGTCGGTGAGGTGGTATTTAATACAGCCATGACAGGGTACCAAGAAATCCTAACTGACCCAAGTTACGCGCGCCAACTGGTCACGCTTACCTATCCGCACATCGGCAATACCGGTACCAACGCTGAAGATGTCGAGTCTGGTAATGGTCATCAAGTATGGGCTGAAGGTCTTATCATCCGCGATGCGACCATGGTGACCTCAAACTTCCGCAACTCTCAATCACTGACTGATTATTTACAGAGCCATAATACTGTCGCCATTGCTGATATTGATACCCGTCAACTGACCCGCCTGCTACGTGATAAAGGCGCGCAAAACGGCTGTATCATGACCGCTTCTAACGGTGCAACGATTAGCAGCGAAGATGAACAGCAAGCCATCAAACTGGCGCAAGAATTTGCTGGTATCGAAGGTATGGACTTGGCAAAAGAATGCTGTACACCGACGACGTTTGAATGGACAGCCGGTAGCTGGGATTTATCAGACACCCTACTCAACCGTGATGTATCTGGTAGCCATGATAGCGGTACGGGCGGCTTCTTTAAGCATTTGGGCACGCACGTCGAAGCAAAATACAACGTTGTCGCCTATGACTTTGGTAGCAAAACCAATATCCTACGTATGCTCGTTGACCGTGGTTGTCATGTCACTGTCGTGCCAGCACAAACGCCTATCGCAGATGTCCTCGCGATGAATCCAGATGGTATCTTCTTATCAAATGGTCCTGGTGACCCTGCTGCCTGTGATTATGCTATCGATGCGGTACGTCATATTATTGAAGAAACGAAGATTCCAACCTTTGGTATCTGCTTAGGTCATCAACTGATTGGTCTTGCGAGCGGTGCAAAAACCATTAAAATGAAAACCGGTCATCATGGTGCCAACCACCCGGTACAAGACTTGGCAACTGGCACGGTTATGATTACCAGTCAAAATCATGGTTTTGCGGTTGATGAAGACACGCTGCCTGCCAATGTTAAATCGACCCATCGCTCATTATTTGACGGTACCAACCAAGGGATTGAGCTGACCAATAAGCCAGTCTTTAGTTTCCAAGGTCACCCAGAAGCCAGCCCTGGCCCGCATGATGCTGCGCCACTGTTCGATAAATTTGCCGATATGATGGCAGCAGCGAAAGCTTAATCCCTAGCCATAAATAATAAGTATAAAGCTTGAAGCACAGATGGTGATTCAAGCTACACCATGCCAAACACGATAAGCGTTATTGAACATATCGTTAAAATGCAGATTACTCAAAATATCACTCAAACGAAGGTAGCCCTAACTATGCCAAAACGTACCGACATAAAAAGCATTCTTATCATTGGCGCAGGCCCTATCGTCATCGGCCAAGCATGTGAGTTTGACTACTCAGGCGCGCAGGCGTGTAAAGCGCTAAAAGAAGAAGGCTACCGCGTCATCTTGGTCAACTCAAACCCTGCGACTATTATGACTGACCCAACCATGGCGGATGCGACCTATATCGAGCCGATTACTTGGCAGACCGTTGAGCAAATCATTGCTAAAGAACGTCCTGACGCCATCTTGCCAACGATGGGCGGACAGACCGCTCTAAACTGTGCCTTAGAATTAGATAAGCATGGCGTACTGACCAAGTACAACTGCGAATTGATTGGCGCGACCAAAGACTCAATCGAGATGGCAGAAGATCGCAACTTATTTGATAAAGCCATGAAGCGTATCGGTCTTGAATGTCCACGCGCTGAAACCGCTGAGACCATGGAAGAAGCATTTGCGACCCAAGAAAAAATGGGCTATCCGTGTATCATTCGTCCGTCGTTCACCATGGGCGGTTCAGGCGGCGGTATCGCGTATAATCGCGACGAATTTATCGAGATTTGTGAGCGTGGTTTTGACTTATCACCAAACCATCAATTGCTAATCGATGAATCATTAATCGGTTGGAAAGAGTATGAGATGGAAGTGGTTCGTGACAAAAACGACAACTGCATCATCATCTGTGCCATCGAAAACTTTGACCCAATGGGTGTGCACACTGGCGACTCAATCACGGTTGCGCCAGCACAGACCTTGACCGACAAAGAATACCAAATCATGCGTAATGCCTCATTGGCCGTACTGCGTGAGATTGGTGTAGAAACAGGCGGCTCAAACGTTCAGTTCGGTATTAACCCTGATACCGGTCGTATGGTCGTCATCGAGATGAACCCACGTGTGTCACGCTCGTCTGCCCTAGCCTCAAAAGCCACTGGTTTCCCGATTGCAAAAATTGCGGCAAAATTAGCAATTGGCTATACCTTAGATGAATTGCAAAATGACATCACGGGCGGCAAAACCCCAGCCAGCTTTGAGCCTGCGCTTGATTATGTCGTCACTAAGATTCCTCGTTTTAACTTTGAGAAATTCCCACAAGCCGATAATGTATTATCAACGCAAATGAAGTCAGTTGGTGAAGTCATGGCGATTGGTCGTAACTTCCAAGAGTCGATGCAAAAAGCATTACGCGGCATGGAAACTGGCAATGATGGTTTTGATGAGCAAATTGACTTATCAAAAGTAAGTATTGAAAAAGCGCGTAGCGAAATCACCAATCGCTTAACCATTCCAACGCCTGAGCGCATTTATTATATTGCGGATGCTTTCCGTATTGGCATGAGCGTCGATGACGTTTTCAAACTAACCAAAATCGACCCATGGTTCTTGGTACAAATCGAAGATATCGTAAAAACCGAAGCACAAGTTAAAGCGTTAGGTTTTGGCGGCTTAACTGAGCATAATTTACGTGGCTTTAAGCGTAAAGGCTTATCAGATTTGCGTCTTGCTAAGTTGCTTGGCGTCTCACAAAAGCAGCTACGTACCAAACGTTGGGACTTAAATGTCTATCCAGTTTATAAGCGTGTCGATACTTGTGCAGCAGAGTTTGCTACCAGCACCGCTTATATGTACTCAACATACGATAGTGAATGTGAAGCCAATCCTACCGATAATAAGAAAATCATGGTTATCGGCGGTGGTCCTAACCGTATCGGTCAAGGTATCGAGTTTGACTATTGCTGCGTACACGCGGCGCTTGCCATGCGCGAAGACGGCTACGAGACCATCATGGTCAACTGTAACCCTGAAACCGTTTCTACCGATTATGACACCTCTGACCGTCTCTACTTTGAGCCAATCACATTAGAAGACGTGTTAGAAATCGTCCGTATCGAAAATCCTGATGGCGTGATTGTACAGTTTGGTGGTCAAACACCATTGAAGCTCGCCCGCGCACTTGAAGCCGCTGGCGTCAAAATTATTGGTACGAGCCCAGATGCGATTGACCGCGCTGAAGATCGTGAACGCTTCCAGCATATGATTCAGCAGTTGAATCTTGTGCAACCAACCAATGCCTTGGCGACTAGCTTAGAAGACGGTTTGGTCAAAGCAAAAGATGTTGGCTATCCATTGGTTGTACGTCCATCCTATGTACTCGGTGGTCGCGCGATGGAAATCGTTTATAACGAAGATGAGCTCAGACATTATCTGCGCACTGCGGTACAAGCATCAAATGAAGCGCCGGTATTGTTAGATCGTTTCTTAGACGATGCGATCGAAGTCGATGTTGACTGTGTTAGCGACGGTACAGATGTGGTGATTGGCGGTATCATGCAGCATATCGAACAAGCGGGTGTCCACTCTGGTGACTCAGCATGCTCATTGCCGCCTTACTCGTTGTCTGATGAGCTGTGCGATGTGATGCGCGCACAAACCGTCGCCATGGCAAAAGAGCTTGGTGTTGTCGGCTTAATGAACGTCCAGTTTGCGGTAAAAGGTGAAACGGTTTACATCTTAGAAGTCAATCCACGTGCCGCGCGCACCGTACCGTTTGTCTCTAAGTGTATCGGCACTTCTTTAGCACAAATCGCAGCACGCTGTATGGCTGGCACGTCACTAAAAGACCAAGGCTTTACGAAAGAAATCGTTCCTGCATTTTTCGCAGTCAAAGAAGCGGTTTTCCCGTTTGCTAAATTCCCTGGTGTTGACCCAATCTTGAGCCCTGAGATGAAATCGACTGGCGAAGTGATGGGCGTTGGTAAAACCTTTGGCGAAGCATTCTACAAAGCGGTTATCGGTAGTAACGAGCGTCTGCCAGGTTTACCAACTGAAGGCGAAACCAAAACAGTCTTTATCTCGGTACGTGATAGCGATAAAGCGCAAATTGCCCCTATCGCACGTCAACTGACTGACTTTGGCTTTAACATTGTAGCGACTACTGGTACGCAAAAAGTACTAAGCGACAATGGTATTGAATGCAAGCAAATTAACAAAGTCACCGAAGGTCGCCCACATATCGTTGATGCCTTGAAAAACGGCAAAATCGATATTATTATTAACACGACTGAAGGTAAGCAGGCACAAGAGGATTCATTCTCTATCCGTCGTAGCGCGCTACAAGGCAAAGTGTTCTACGTCACGACTTTGGGCGCAGCAGATGCCGTTTGTAAATCTTATGCGATTGACCTACCTTTTGAGGTGTATAAATTACAAGATTTACATGAGCAAGCAAAGTCTATTGTATAGCTCTATTGACTTGGCTGAATAATTTCAGTAGATTAAGTATAACCGTTAGGCTTGCCTAGGAGCTTATTTGAGCATAGTGTAGCGTTTAATACTGTAGACCATGCTTGAAATAAAATTTAAATGATAGACCTAAAAAGCATAGTGGCTAAACTGCGACTATGCTTTTTATTACATAAGCTTAAACACCCAGATTATTGAATTGATATCAATGAATGATAGCGACCTGACTGGTTACGCTGTCTGCATCATTATTCTTTTTTTATTTTATACCCATTGCAACAACTCTGACACCATCTCACTATTCACTAAGAGTAGGAGATGGTGCCCGTGTTATTGGTTTAAGGAAAAAACATGCAACGTTATCCCATGACTCCGCAAGGACATGCGGCTTTAGAAGCCGAATTAAAACAGTTAAAAAGTATTGACCGTCCTCGCATCACCGCCTCTATTGCTGAAGCACGCGAACATGGTGATTTGAAAGAAAATGCTGAATATCATGCAGCGCGTGAACAGCAGGGATTTTGTGAAGCTCGTATCCGTGATATCGAAGCCAAACTTGGCGGTGCACAAGTGATTGATCCTACGACGTTACCAAAAGATGGCCGTGTGATATTCGGCGTCAGCGTCGTTATTGAAAACATGGACACTGAAGAAGAAAAGCAGTACAAAATCGTTGGTGACGACGAAGCGGATTTCAAAGCCGGTAAAATCTCTGTTAACTCACCGATTGCGCGTGGTTTGATTGGTAAATCTGAGGGCGATGAAGCGCGTATTGAAACCCCAAAAGGTGTGGTTGAATACGAAATTATGAAAGTCATCTACGATTAATATAGTTGTCTTTTGTAATGAATCAAATAGTAATTTTCTTAAAAAATTAGATAAAGTAAACCACACAAAAAGTCATCGTTTATAAGATAGCAGTTACACAACGCTGCTTTTCTACCTAACTCGTTTTAGCGCATAATTCTTGAGTTGAGATTGCTAAGTGTATGCTTAGCAACTAATTAAAATAATCACGGATAAATCAATAGTTTGATAGGACGGTTTGACAGATAGCTTTTATCGTCTGGCTATTTACTACTGCTATTATCAGTAATGCTGCCCCCGTTATTTGACCTCCCTTGCAGCGTCAATTAGCGGGGGTTTTCTTATCTGGGCTTTCTTATTTAAGTGTTCTCTATTTTTGTGTTACTTATTATCATTTTAAAGGACTTTATTATGACCACCACTATTAACCGCTCATTCGTTGTGATGCAAAAAACAGCTACATTCACGGCAGTATCCGCACTGTTGGTAGGTACTGTTATGGCTATGTCTGCTGCCAATGCCGCCACTGAAGTGACCGTTCTACCTTCTACGGGCGGTAGTACCACCGTGGTCGAGCAGTATTCTAATGGTAAAACAGCTGTCATTACCGCTACGCCTAATAGCATTGGTATGCAAGATGGCATGCCGTTTGCTGTGACGCAGGTTACCAATGTACCGCGCTACACGGTTCGCCAAGTAGTCAATAATGGTATTAGTAGTACTGTCGTCACTCAAGGTAGTGCGACTGTCACTAGCGTACCGGTGACCAACCAAATAACCAATCAAAGCAGTCGTGTTGATGTCATCGCAGTACCGACCAGTACTGTCACTCAAGTATTACCGACGACTCAAGTACTGCCTGTTACCACGGCAACTCAGCTGCCAGTCATAAATACGTCAGTAATCAATGCACCGGTGATCACCACCCCTATGACAACAATTACTTCTATAGAAGCCTTGCAGCTCAAACCAACCTTTAGTACACCTGATGTGGTCAACGCGCAAACCAAAGTTATGAAAATCCTGAAAAATAGCGATGGACGTGAAGTTGCAGTACCTGCCAACCATATCGCACCTGGTGATGTGATTGAGTATCATACCGTTTATACCAATACCACAGCGCAACCAGTGACTGATATCAATGCCATGGTTTCTTTGCCAAATGGCGTCAGAATGGTGTCATTGAACAGTCCACTACCAACGCTTGCGACCACTGGTGGCGATAGCTATCAAACTATCCAACAAGTTGGCAATACAGTAGTGGTAAAAGAAAATTACTCAGGTCTTAAATGGAACTTGGTAAATCTTAGTCCTAAAGCTGCACAGACTGTCGTGATACGCGCTAAAGTTCAATAAATACGGCATTTCTATAAAAGATGAAAGTCTGATATTTCCCAGCTAATCTAAAAGGTCTTGCTTGCTAGTTCCCTAGTTAACAAGACCTTTTTTTGTAGGGCAACAAGCGACAACAGTTGTCGTCTATCATTGCTATTTTACTCATAAATACAATGACTTAAAACTAATTTTGCTAAAATAGTCTTTCATTACTGACATGGTAAATACCGCTTATGGCAACCATCAATTATGAACGACTACAAGGTAAGCTCAATATTTTAGCGGACGCTGCTAAGTATGATGTCTCTTGCTCATCCTCCGCTGGTACCCGCAAAAACCAAGGCGGTGGCCTTGGCGATGCCTCAGCAACCGGTATTTGTCACAGCTATACCGAAGATGGTCGCTGCGTTAGCCTGCTGAAAATCCTGCTGACCAATCATTGCATATACGATTGCGCTTATTGCACCTCGCGCAAAAGCAATGACACCCCGCGCGCTGCTTTTAGTGTTGAGGAAGTCGTTGATTTAACCATGCAGTTTTACCGCCGTAATTATATCGAAGGACTGTTTCTTAGCTCAGGTATCTTTAAAAGTGGCGATTATACGATGGAGCGACTGGTTGAGGTGGCCAAGATATTACGTACCCGTGAGCGTTTTAATGGTTATATTCATCTAAAGACCATTCCCGGAGCTTCAAAAGAATTATTATTAGAAGCTGGATTATATGCTGACCGTTTAAGCGTCAATATCGAAATTCCGACTAAATCAGGATTGGCGTTACTGGCACCAGAAAAATCTCACGAACAATTAAAAGCACCGATGGAGACGGTCAAAGAAGAAATTATTACTATTCGTGAGAGCCGTAAAACGCATAAAAAAGCGCCGAAATTTGTGCCTGCAGGTCAGACTAGCCAGATGATTGTTGGCGCAAGTAACGAGACCGACTTGCAAGTGATTCAGCTATCGAGTCATTTTTATAAACAATATGATTTAAAGCGAGTTTACTATTCTGGCTATGTGCCAATGCTATCTGACAGTCGCCTGCCAGCTATCGGTACGCCTGTGCCAATGATACGCGAAAACCGTCTCTATCAAGCGGATTGGCTGATGCGTTTTTATGGTTTTGGCGCGCACGAAATCGTTGAACCGGACTCGCCATTTTTAGATTTGGACTGCGACCCAAAGTTAGCATGGGCAATCCGCCACCGTGAGCATTTTCCGGTCAATATCCAAACAGCAAGTTATGAGATGATTGTACGTATCCCCGGTATCGGTACAAAAACGGCTAAAAAAATAGTCAAAGCCCGCAAGTTCAATCAGCTGACACTTTATCACTTGAAGAAAATGGGCGCGGCGGTCAATCGTGCCAAATACTTCATTGCAACTACTGGTAAAAACGAGCATCTCGCACACTTAACCCGTGATAACTTTCGTCAATATGTGCTGGCGCAAACGCAGACGAAATTTAAAGATCAACGCAGTGGGCAGTTGGCTTTGTTTTAAATATCAAAATTATTGATAATTTAGCTACTATTATGAAGTTATCTTAGGACAAATAATGTCGCAATCACTGTCAGAACTTGCCAAAAACCAAAACTACCAGCTGGGTCAATTGACGCCCAGTATTGTACTTTATGAGCCAAGTTTTGAGGGGTGGCTCAGTGCAGTATTTTACGTCTATTCCAATCACTTACAGGACGATACATCGCTACAGCTTATTGCGCAGGACTGTTATATGCCGTCATTACTCGCTCACGCCATTAGTGTAGAGACCAATGCCAACCATGCCGAACGAGTACTTACGAAGTTGAATCAACTCCTAGGTCGCTCAGGTATGCGTAATATCCTGTGGGGCTTTTTGTCAGAAAAAGACAATATAGGCACTACTCTATTTCAAGTGGTGAAATATGCTATTAACTACCCAAGTCGCCATATCATGGATGATTTGGGTAATCTCAATGTTTTAGAGCTCGTGCAAACAGTCAAGTCTGTCGGTCGTGAAAAACACCGCATGGAAGCCTTTGTACGCTTTGAGCATACAGTTGAAGACATTTACTTTGCCCGTGTTGAGCCGGATTTTAATGTTTTGCCTTTAATCGGAGAGCATTTTCGTCAGCGTTATCAAGATCAGCATTGGGCAATTTATGATTTGGCGCGTGGCTATGGTATTTATTATGACAAAAGCCAAAGCACGCCCAAACGCCCCGCAGCCCTGCAAACCATTACTGAGCTTGATGAGGCAGTGCTACGTAATCCTGCCAGCATTCATAGCGAAGATGAGCAACGTTATCAGCGTTTTTGGCAAGGTTATTTTACCAACGTCAATATCAAAGAGCGTAAAAATCCACGTTTGCACAAGCAATACTTACCGCAGCGCTATTGGAAATACTTGAGTGAAAAACAAGTCCTGCCAAATGCGCAGCACCTCAAAAAACAGCGCTAAATATTTGATTACTGTCATTTATATTATCTGTATTTACTGACGACAAATAATAGTCATCGTCCCATGCTATCTTTTTATCTTGGTGGTTGAGTTTTCAGCACTTTTCACTGACAATAGCAGCTTGATATCCTCTAATAGTGACCCACGCCATTATGAAAGTTATGCGTTTACTGTCGTCTTTGAAGCATGATGAATCCGAGCGCGGTATTTTTCATCTTGGGCGTGCCTTGGTCAAAAACGAGCATACTTCAATTATTATCTCTAGCGCTAATGAAGACAACGACTTGGTCAGACGCCTAAAGCGTGATGGCAACCATTATCACCAGTTATATATGAATAAAAAGTCTTGGCTATCCTTGTTACAGGTCGCGCCACTGCGCCGCCTGATTGAAAAATATGACCCTGATATCATCCACGTGCATTCGCGGACACCGGCATGGGTACTGCATTTAGCGCTGCGCCGTGCACGGGTAAAACGTCGACCAAAACTGGTATCGACCATGTATGGCTTCTATCCCATCAATAAATACTCACAAGCCTTGCTTGATGTTCATACCATTATTACTGTGTCTGATAGTGTGACTGATTACTTAAAAAAAGGGCTGCGCCGTGAGGAGCTGGACCCCAGAGTCATTAAACGTATCTACCGCGGTGTTGATACGCGTCGTTATCCTTATCGTCATAATCCATCAGTATATTGGCTACGTCATACTTTTGCTGAATACCCTGAGCTTGAGAATAAAAAATGGCTGGTATTTCCAACCATCATCGGTAAGGAATATGGTCAAGAATGGCTGATTGATATCTTGGGCAATCTTCAAGAGCAGTTCCCCAATATCCATGCCATTATTATGGATGATGATTATCGCGCGGGCGATGTCGCCCATGAAGATTTTCGTCAACGCAGCAATACTTTGGGACTAGCCGATCGTATCACTTATGTCGGCAGCAAACGTAATGATATGCGTGAGTGGTTGTCAGCGGCCAATGTCGTCATGGCACTTGCCAATCAGCCTGAATCTATCGGCATCAATGCTTTACAAGCCATTCATTTAGGTACGCCTGTCATTGGCTGGGATCAAGCGGCATTTAGTGAAATTCTGCGCCCACTCTATCCGCAAGGTTTGGTCAGAAAATACAATGCCAACGCACTGTGCAAAGCGGTGCGCAATCAGTTAGAAAGTGTGACTCGCCCTGAGATGACCAACAAATTTACCATGCGTGAGATGATTGATGAGACAATAGGCGTCTATAAAAATCTGCATGAGCAGGCATTAGCAGAAGAAAAAGCGGCAGCGGATGCTTTAGCCGTAAGAAGACACAAAAAAGTCTTTGGTGTGACTTCTAAGCCCATCATTCCTAAAAAAACAGCCAATAAAGTCAGGTTGGTCAAAGACATGCCCAACACATCTTATAGTACTAAAGTAACAGAAGAGCCAAACGATGCTTAATTGGCGTCATTTCTAATTTGACTTCTTGCCTATCTATTATTAACTTTCCTCTTATCAGCTTGCTTCAAAGACACATACAAAAAACGCTATTTTCTAATAGAAAATAGCGTGAGTAAAAGGCAATCCTGTATGTTCAATAACCATACGCTTTTGAAAATACATTAATATATGAACCTATCACTGTATAAAAGCTTATGCTGATTTTTGTTCAGTAAGTCGTTGGCGTATGCGCACTAATGATACGAGTCACGCCGTCAGTAGGATTGATAAAAGTATGCGGCTTAATCGTATCGATCACATAACTGTCACCTTCATTTAATAAGTAGGTTGTCTCTTCAATACGAATCAACACTTTACCTTCGATGACGGTACCGATTTCTTCACCTTCATGAGCAATTTTTTCTTCCGTTGAGCTGTTTGGCTGATAAGTTTCGATCAAAAAACCCAGGTTCTTGGTGGTGCTACAGTTATATACCTGCTTTACAGACACTCTACTGCTCGGCTCGCTCAGCTCTATCAAATCTTTTGGCGTAACCACCACTCGAGCTTTAGGCTCTTTCCACTCATCGCTAAAAAAAGTCGTCAAATCAGAACCTAGCACCAGCAAAATCGCCTTTAGCGTATTTACCGCGGGGCTAACTTTATTACGCTCAATCGCACTGATTGAAGTATTGGTTACCCCTGCCATTCTTGCCAGCTTTCGTTGCGAGTAGCCTTTTGCAAGGCGCAGCTGATTGATTTTTTTACCAATATCGTCTTCAGGCTTTCCATCCATCTCAAGTGTGGACGGTGTCTCGTCAGATTCTAACTCGTTTCCTTCATCGATAATAACCTCATCAATGTCGTCTTCTGGCGAATCCATCTCATTTTCGGGCGCAGTACACTCTTCTTCGATATCGTTTTCCGCACTATTATGAACCGTGTTTTTTGCTGGCATAGTGGATAAATTCCTTGAATAGAAATTTGGACAAATCGTCTTGTGCATAATTTAACTCAGGATGCCATTGTACACCAATCATAAATGGATGTTCTATTAAGCTGATGGCTTCTACCATTCCATCCGGTGCGCGTGCCTCCACAAACAAACCCCTGCCTACTGTATTGATCGCTTGTTTATGCAACGAATTGACGTGCCATTTTTCACCAAACGCTGCCAGTCGTCCCTCAGGTTGAATAATCACGTCATGCACTGGCTGATATTGCACTTCAAGTGGCTGGGTATTGTCTTCTAAATGTGGCTCATAAAACCCATCGACTTCACGCCAGTCAGGATGCAGCGCGCCATTAAAATGAACATTCATCTCTTGTAAACCTCGGCAAACTGCCAACAGAGGCATGTTTCTTTCATCTGCATAAGCCAACAATTTGAAACTCAGCTCATCACGGCCTAAGTCTTGTTTTGCCTCGACGTGCGTCGCGCCATAACGAGTTGGCGCGACATTGCTATAACTGCCCGTCAATAAAATTCCGTCTACCACTGCGAGCAACGCATCGAAGTTTTCGCTATCGGCAGCCGTATTTGGCAGCAGTATGGGATTGCCACCGTAGAAGTTTACTGCATCGATGTATTTTTGATATACCGCCTGTGCTGGCTGTCCATCAACCATCTTATGACAGGACACAATAGCAATAATAGGTCTGGAATTTTTCATATTATCTTCCCTAGTTATAATGAATAGACTTAATCCATCCATATTATTCATATCCTTTATTTATCTAAAATTTAACACAATGCCTCATAAAATGTAAACTATAAACTTCATTAATATCGATATTAGTATTAAAAAGGCCTTTTTGGGTTATATTAAGATAATTTTAAATAAAAATTGACAACTATAGTTTTCATTCATATATTGGAAGTCATTACCGATATTACTAAACAGAGATTAACTTTTAGTTTTAATAATACTATTAAAAAATTATCTCTAAGTGGCTAATACCATTGATAAAAAATGTCGGCTTTGGTGAAAACGTATCATATTCAGTTGACCATTTATCAAACGCTTATTTATTAAGTATTCGTTATAAATGTCACTAACAGAGCATTCAGACCTAATAGCAAAGATGTAGCAGCAACAAACCCAGCAATTCTAAAAATTCATAGGAAGAATAGACATGATGACAACCAATGGAATGGTCAAATCTGCACACAACACAGAATACGTCTATGTTGCAGCAGGTGATATCAATGGCTTGCTTCGTGGTAAGCGCATCCCTTTTGATCAAATGGAAAAAGCAGAAAACGGGGCAATCCGATTACCTCTGTCAATCTTGGGTGTCGATATATGGGGCGCGGATGTTATCGAGTCTTCCCAATGTAATGGCGATATCGATGCCATTGCCCGTCCAACTGGCCGTGCTGCCTATCCCCTTCTCAATACCAGTGCACCATCATCGCTGCTACCTATTTGGCTGTATACCGAGGACAATGAGCCTTATTACGGTGATGCCCGCCATGTTTTGGACTATATCAGCAAAAAATTCAAAGCATTGGGACTGACGCCAGTTATGGCAACTGAGCTAGAGTTTTATTTGGTTGACTATACCGAGGGAGAGACACCTAAGCCTCCCATTCGCCCCAAAAGTGGATTAAGACTGAATAAAACCTCTATTTTAAGTATCAATGACTTATTGCAATTTGATGAGTTCTTAGATGAAGTCTATGAGCAATGTAAAAAACTTGATATTCCTGCTGATGCGGCGTTGGCTGAAAATGGCTGTGGTCAATTTGAGATTAACTTACTACACGTCGATGACCCATTAAAAGCCGCTGACGATGCGATTTTATTTAAACAAGTGGTCAAAGCCGTGGCAGCTCGTCGCAAGCTCACCGCTACCTTTATGGCAAAACCCTTTGGCTTGCAATCTGGTAATGGCTTTCATGTGCATTGCAGCCTGCTGGATAAAGATGGCAACAATGTCTTCGATGATGGATCAGAGGAAGGCTCAGATATGTTGCGTCACGCGGTCGCTGGTCTGCTAAAGACCATGTCAGATTGCACTTTATTATTTGCCCCACACGTCAACTCTTATCGCCGCTTTACCCCTGGTACACTGGCACCAAATAATGTGTCATGGGGCTATGAAAACCGCACCGCCGCCGTACGCATCCCTGGTGGCGACTCACAAGCACGCCGTATCGAGCACCGCGTATCGGGAGCCGATGCCAACCCTTATCTGGTCTGTAGTGCGGTATTGGCAGGCATGCTTTATGGCATCGAAAACAAGCTTGAAGCGCCAGAGCCGGTCAATAGCATCACTTACAACGAAGCCGAGCTTAAAACTTTGCCATTAGACTGGCTATCCGCCATCCGCAAATTTGAAAGCAGCGACATCATTGATTCGCTGTTCCCAAGCGAGATGATTGAGCTGTTGATCGCGGTCAAAAAGCAAGAAGCCAAACGCTTTGCTCAGCAAGTGACCAACCTTGAATACCTCACCTATTTACAGGATGTTTGATATGTCAAATAGCAGCTCGAATAGCAATCCAAATAGCAACATGGCAACGAACCAAAACCCACCTTCTAATAACACACGCAACATCCCGCATTATTCAGATAAAGGGCAATATCCTGATAGCTATTATGCGGCCAGTCGTAATCCAAAGCCGGATAGACCGACGCTAAAAAATGACATTCAAGTAGAAATCTGTGTGGTAGGTGGCGGCTACAGCGGCCTATCAACTGCTCTGCATCTCATTGAAACCGACCACGAAGTCGTTGTCCTTGAAGGTGCGCAGATTGGTTGGGGCGCATCAGGTCGCAATGGCGGGCAAATTGTCAACGGTCTCAATGCCAGCCTGCAAAAGATCAAAAAATCTTACGGGCAAGAAAATGCAGATTTCGTCGGTCAGCTCGTGACTCGTGGTGGCAAAATCATTCGCCGTTTTGTCAGCGACTACGATATCAGCTGCGATCTCAAAGAAAAAAATATCTTTGCAGCATTGAATAACGGTCAGCTAAAAGATCTACAAGAAACGCACGCACTGTGGGAAAGCCACGGTATGTATGACCGAGAAATGCTAGACAAAAATGGCATTCAAGAGCATATAAAATCAGATGCTTATGTAGGCGGCGTCATCGATCACTCTGGTGGACACTTTCATCCACTAAACCTTGCGTTGGGTGAAGCAGCTGCCATTGAGCAAGGCGGCGGTACTATTTATGAAAATACCTTAGTGGTTGATATTGAGTATGCTGACGATGCTATCAAAGTCATTACCGAGTTTGGCACCGTGACTTGTAAGCAAGCGGTGCTGTGCGGCAATGCCTATCTCAATAAAGTCATCCCTAAACTGACTGACCGTGTTATGCCTGTATCGACACAAATTATCGCCACCGAGCCGCTGGGTGATTTAGCTGATCAGCTCCTCCCAACCGATGTTTGTGTCGAAGATGTTCGCTATATTCTTGATTACTATCGTCTCTCAGCAGACAAGCGCATGTTATTTGGCGGCGGTACAGTCTACGGTGGTCAAGACCCAGCTGACATCACAGCTAAAATTAGACCAAATATGACTAAGATTTTCCCAGAGTTACGTGATGTCAAAATCGACTATGCGTGGAGTGGGAACTTTGCGTTGTCTTTTTCCCGCGTACCACAAATGGGCAAACTACATGAGCGAGTATATTTCGCCCATGGTTATAGTGGTCATGGCGTGACAGGCTCGCATCTATTTGGACAAATATTAGCCGATGCCATCAATGGTAAAACCAAAGAGTTTGATGCTTTTGCACAAATTCCTTGGATTCCGTTCCCAGGTGGTCGAGCGCTGCGAGTCCCTTACTCGGTCATGGGCTCATGGTGGTATGCGCTAAAAGATACCACTGGCATGTAAACGCATGAAAGCCTTGAATGATAAACATTGAACAAAGTGTTTTTATTTTAAAAGCGGTCGTTACATTGACCTATCATAGCAACGGATTGTTGTGATGGGGCGCGATAGAAAGTTGATTCGCTACTGTCCTACTGTCTGTCGCGCGTCAACCATAGATTAGAGCTTGTTTAAAAACAATGAGGTTTTACAGGGAGCGTAAATATGAACATGAAGCTCAATGATGCTGTCGAAGGACAGTATCATAATAAGCGAGTATTTCTCACCGTCATAGTAGCCGTCGTCATCTATCTGGCTTTTGCTTGGCTATCTACCAGCCGTGCCCCAGACCAATCTTGGGGTGCCTTATCTTTACTACCAACATTACTGGTATTAGTCACTGCTATTGTCTCTAGGCGACCATTTGAATCCATGATCGCAGGCTGTGTCGCTGGTCTCGTGATGCTCAATCCTTTTGATTTGGTCTCCCCTTTTGCAGACAACATGTCGATGGTGCTAGGGAATGAGACCATTATTTGGATTGTTCTCGTCTGTGGTCTAATGGGCGGTCTCATTCAGCTGCTTGAGATTAGTGGGTGTCTAGATGGCTTTAGTGAATGGCTACAAAAAATCATTAAGTCGCGCCGTCAGTCATTATTGGCCACCTTTGCTTTGGGCGTGGTGGTTTTCATTGATGATTATTTAAACTGTCTAGCAGTATCAACCTCCGTCAAAAAACTCACTGACGTCTATAACGTCTCTCGTGAAAAGCTTGCTTATATCGTCGATTCAACTGCCGCACCGATGTGTATTATCGTGCCTATTTCTACTTGGGCGGTCTATTTTGCAGGTCTTTTAGAAGAAAACGGCGTGGCTGGCGATGGTGAAGGTATTGGGCTTTATATCAGCGCGATTCCTTATATGGCGTATGCTTGGTTTGCACTTTTGATTGTATTCTTGGTCGCGTATGGCATTTTGGGTGACTGGGGACCGATGAAAAAAGCCGAGGCACGCGCCAAAGCGGGTAATCCTGTTCCTGAAGCATTTGTCGAAGAGCAACTGATATCAAACGTCCAAGCCAAGCGTAAGCTGTCGTTCAAAGCCAATATCGCAAACTTCGCTTTCCCAATGATTTTGTTAATTGTCTCTACGGTCTACTTCGAAATCGATCTATTACGCGGTGCATTATTGACCTGTTTTGTGACCGTCGTTGTCTATTGGATGCAAGGCATTTTAAGTTTTGAGACGCAAGTTGAAGCCATCTTTAAAGGCTTTAAAGTCATGCTTTATCCGCTCTCAACCGTCATCGGCGGTTTTTTCTTAAAAGCCATCAATGATGAGCTTGGTATGACCTCATATGTGATTGAGGCTATCACGCCTTATATGACAATTATTATTTTCCCTGCCGTCATCTTTGCCGTCATGGCTTTTTTAACTTTTGCTACATCATCAAGCTGGGGGCTGTATGTCCTTGCCATGCCGATTGTCTTTCCTATCTCTATTGCACTAGGCGTTAGCACACCACTTATGATTGGTGCATTGTTATCAGCATCATCATTTGGTAGTCATGCTTGCTTCTTTAGTGATTCATCACTACTTGCCGCGCAAGGTGCTGGCTGCTCCCCCATGCAGCACGCTTTTACCCAGTTCCCCTATGCCATGCTCGGTGCGGGCTTATCCGTCGTCACCTTCTTAGGCTTGGGTTATATGATGGCTTAAGCCAACCTTAACGCTATTATTTTAATCATTGATTAGCGGGCAATGAGAGATGGTTCGTTAGTCAGTCAAAACAAGCCTTTTATATGGTACTCACCAATAAATACGATAAGGATTTAGATCATGCGAAATGTTACCGTTGCTACGACTCAAATGGCATGTGGTTGGAATATACAACAAAATATTGCCACTGCAACTGATTTGGTCACTAAAGCCGCCAAAGCGGGTGCCAATATCATCTTGCTACAAGAGTTATTTGAGACGCCCTACTTCTGCCAAGTTCATGACTTTGATTATTTTAAGCTGGCAACCTCAGTTGCGGATAATGCGGCCATCAATCACTTCAAACAGTTGGCTAAAGAGCTGCAAGTGGTATTACCGATTAGCTTTTATGAAAAATCAGGCAATACCTTTTTTAATAGCGTGACCGTGATTGATGCCGATGGCGAGATACTTGGCACTTATCGTAAAACGCATATACCAGATGGCATTCCTTATGCCGAAAAATTCTACTTTACCCCCGGCGATACTGGATTCAAGGTTTGGCAAACCAAGTATGCCAAAATCGGTGTCGGTATTTGCTGGGATCAATGGTTCCCTGAATGCGCTCGTAGCATGGCATTAATGGGTGCAGAAATACTGTTCTATCCGACTGCGATTGGTGATGAGCCAACATTGGACATCGACTCAAAAGGTCATTGGCAACGCTGTATGCAAGGTCATGCTGCCGCTAATCTCATGCCAGTCGTAGCAGCCAATCGTATTGGTACTGAAACCATCAGCCAAAATGGCAATGACAGCACCATGCAGTTTTATGGTAACTCGTTTATCACGGATGGTCGCGGTGAGATTATACAAGAAGCATCTAAAGATAAAGAACAGATACTTAGTACGACTTTTGACTTAGATCAACTGGCTATCGAACGTCAGCAATGGGGCGTTTTCCGTGATCGTCGTCCATCGATGTATGGCACGTTGCTAACTCATGGATAAAGTTTGTTAACAAGCAAGCTCACTTGCGCTATCGTCAAATAAGGTGCTCTATATGTCATTATTCCCGAACCGATTAATCACTGGCTCAACACCACAGCAAGACGGCTTTTACATGCCAGCAGAATTTGAGCCTATACAAAAAATATGGATGGTATGGCCATACCGTGCTGATAACTGGCGACAACAAGCCGCTCCTGCTCAGAAAGCTTATGTTGATGTCGCATTGGCAATCAGTGGCTTTTGTGAGGTTGGCGTACTGGTCAATCCTGATGATTACCAATCATGCCGCGATAATCTACCTGCTAATATCGACGTTATCGCCATGCCTAGCAATGATGCTTGGGCGCGTGATACTGTCCCGACATTTTTAATCAATGATAAAGGTGAGCTACGCGCTTGTGATTGGACATTCAACGCATGGGGCGGCGACTATGATGGACTATACTCGCCGTGGGATGACGATGATAAGCTGGCTGAACGCTTATGTGACCATCTAGATATCAAACGCTATCGAACGGATGACTTTGTCATGGAAGGCGGCGCATTTCACGTCGATGGTGAAGGCACTGTTCTGACTACACGCATGTGTTTGCTAAGCCCAGGGCGTAATCCGCACCTAACCGAAGATCAAATTGAAGCCAAGCTAAAAGCCTATCTTAATGTGCAAAAAGTGCTGTGGATTGATGACGGTATTGATCCTGATGAGACTACAGGTCACATTGACGATATCGCTTGCTTTGCGCGCCCTGGTGAAGTGGTTTGCTTGTTTACTGACGACCCTAAGCATCCGTTTTATGAGGCAACGCAAAAGGCCTATGAGCAGCTCTCAAATATGACCGATGCAAAAGGTAGGCATCTAAAAGTCCATAAGCTGTGCTGTACCAAGAACTCTGTCACCTTGCCTGACGATTACGACATTGTTCAGTCTAATGATGCCAAACCACGCCTGACAGGTGATGTCTGTATCGCTTCATATGCCAACTTTTTGATTTGTAATGACGCTATCATCGTACCGCAATATGATGATATAAATGATGCACTCGCCATCGAGCAGCTTGAAAAAGTCTTTCCTCAGCATCAGGTAGTGGGAGTACAAACGAAAGAGATTGTTTTTGGTGGCGGCAATATTCATTGCATTACGCAGCAGCAACCAAAATCATCAATTAAAAACAGCAACTAAAAGCATTAACTAAAAACACCCGCATAAAAATATAGAGCCAAATGGATTTTGAACTCAATAATACTTTAAAAAAAGGACATAACTATGAGCGATTATCAAGTTAATAACCCAGCTACTGGTGAAGTAGAAGCCACTTACCCTATCGCCACTGAGCAAGATATCCAAAGAGTGATTGAGCAAGCTGACACAGCCTATCAAGACTGGCGCACAGTATCGCTAAGTGAGCGTAGTAAGCTACTGCATAAAATTGCTGATCTCTATCTTGAGCGTAAAGAAGAGCTTGCACGTATCGTAGCAACAGAGATGGGTAAGCCTGTCGCGCAAGCAAAAGGCGAGATTGGATTGGTCGCTGATATCTTTCGTTACTATGCCGATAATGCAGAGCAGCTATTAGCGCCCAATAAAATTGATGTCAATACAGGGTCTGCCTCTGTAGAGAAGCTACCTGTCGGTGTCCTGTTGGGTATCATGCCATGGAACTATCCGCATTATCAGGTTGCACGTTTTGCCGCACCAAACTTTATGGCAGGCAATACCCTTATCTTAAAACACGCGCCGCAATGCCCTAAGACGGCAGAAGTTATCGTCGATATCTTTAAAGACGCAGGCTTGCCAGAGGGTGTCTATAACAATGTGTTTGCAACCAATGAACAAGCAGCGACCATTATTGAAGACAGCAGGGTACAAGGTATCTCCTTAACTGGCTCTGAACGAGCTGGGCAAGCAGTTGCTAAAGTAGCAGGCGGCGCCCTCAAAAAAGTCGTGCTAGAGCTTGGCGGTTCAGATGCCTTCATCGTTGCAGCTGACGCTGATATCGGAAAAGCGGTACAAGGCGCTATCTCTGGTCGTTTTGGTAATACTGGCCAAGCCTGTAATGCCGCCAAACGCCTAATCGTCATTGAGTCAGTTTATGATGATTTCGTCAAAGGCTTTACCGATGCCGTACGTGATATGAGCTTGGCTGATCCACTTGATGATGGCACCTTTATCGGACCGATGTCCTCTAAAGCAGCAGCAACAAACTTACAAGAGCAGCTCGACAGCGCCATTCAAGCAGGGGCAACTGTATTGGTAGAAGGCGGTATGGTGAAAGACAAGCCGGGCGCTTGGTTTAAGCCTGCGGTACTGACAGACGTTGATGAATCCATGGACGTCTATCGTCAAGAGCTTTTTGGTCCAGTTGCTGTCATTTATAAAGCGCGTGATGTCGATCATGCGATTCAAATTGCCAATGATGTACCATTTGGTCTAGGTGCTTCCATTCAAACTCAAGACGCAGCATTGGCAGCAGAGATTGCTGAGCAATTAGATGTCGGTATGGTGACTATCAACGCCCCGTCTGGTAGTGAAGCCAATACCCCATTTGGCGGTGTGAAGCGCTCAGGTTTTGGTAGAGAGCTTGGTAACCTTGGCATTACTGAATTTTTAAACTATAAGTTGATTCGCGATAAGTCGTAATCGACAGAGCGATTTTTAGAATAATAAAAAGCCTAACAGTCAATGTTAGGCTTTTTTTATAGGACAATTTTATTAAAAAATAACCCATCGAAAAAACTATTGCTTAGGTGGATTATCTTTTAACCATAGCTGATTGACAATCTTTAATTCGCGCAGCTCTTCTGCCATAATCGATTCACTAATACCTGGATATTTAATCCTTGCATAGCTATATAACACAATACCTAAGAAGGTCCAGCCAAAGAAAATCCACCACTCAATAGCGGTTAGTGCCGATGGCATACCTGGCATATATAGCATCAATAAACCAAAGCTAAGCGCAATCGTTATCATACCGACAAGCTTACCTGCTGGTATCTTAAAGGGACGTACCATATCAGGCTCGCGGTAGCGTAGTACTAAGAATGATATCGCCACACAGGTATAAGCAATCACGATACCAAAACCACCAGCATCAACGATCCAAACCAACATCTTGCGACCAAATAAAGGTGCTAGCGTTGCTAAACCACCAATGAGGAGAATCGCATTCGAAGGTGTATTGTATTTTGGATGTAACTTACCTAAAAAAGCTGGCAACATGCGCGCTTTTGACATCGCATAAAGTAGACGACTACCACCAATTAAGAACGCATTCCAGCTTGATAAAATACCCAGTACACCGCCGATAACCAGTAAAATACCTGCCCATTTGCCTTGCCAAGCATTGGTCATGGCATCAGCTGTGGCTAAGGTTGAGCTTTCTGCTTGTACCAGTGGCAACGTCGTACCCACGCTCCAAGCGATACCCACATACCACATCACCGCAACGACGATAGAGATAATCAAAAACTTACCGATATTAGGACGAGTTAAATCAATCTCTTCTGCCGCTTGTGGAATAACGTCAAAACCCACAAACATAAAGGGCACCATGACAATGACGGCCATCATGCCACCGACACCACCAATGAAGGCTGGCGATTGTATTGCTGTAGAGGTTTCAGGGTTATAAAGCACTGCACCAATAAATAGTAAGGTTCCGACGAATAAAATACCTAGTACTGCAGTTTTTTGGAACCATGCACTGACTTCCATACCGCGTATATTTAGCCACGTTACAATGACGGAGCCCAGCATCCCAACCCCTACCCATGTGGCATAAACATCCCAGCCAGCAATGCTCCAGAGATAACCTTGATTATAATTAGGAATAAAATATTCTACGACTGTCGGCAAGGCGACCGCTTCAAAAGCGACCACAGAGAAATAACCAAATAGGATACTCCATGAACAGATAAAGGATACATTTACTCCCAGCGCGCGATGGGTATAAGTATGCTCACCACCAGTGATGGGCATCGATGCCGCAAGCTCAGCATAAGTCACACCAATCAGTATCACTGCCAGCCCACCTATGAAGAACGCTAACATCGCACCCCAAGTACCAGCAGATAGAATCCAACCACCCGCCAAGACGACCCAGCCCCAACCGACCATTGCACCAAATGCTAAGGCGATAACATCTAGTGTCCCTAACGATTTTTTTAATTCAGACATAACTTGCTCCTTGTCCGTGCTTCATCCGTGTGAATCTTTTTTCATTACACTTAGAGTGACACTGTATTTTATATAACAGGGTTTTATTTAACAGGGCATTGCCCCTCATGTTTATCTTTCCATACTTCTCAGCCGAGAAGCTCGATAGTATTTTTAATATCTTAATAGCGGAGACAACAACGGCGTCTTGACTTGCAAGGCGCCGTTGTACCAACACTGCTTAGGATTTGACTACAAACACAGCCCAACCTTTAGCACTTGTTATCCTTTAAGCTATCAAATACTTAGGCAGTCAAAATACCTTTGATGATATCAAGACCTTCTTGTAGCACTTCATCTTCAACCGTCAATGGCACCATCACACGAATGGCATTGCCATGCATACCGCAAGATGCTAGTAACAAACCTTGCTCAAATGATTTCGCTTTTAGGTTAGTCGTCGCTTCAACGTCTGGCTTACCTTCGCTATCGATTAATTCAAACGCGAGCATGGCGCCTTTATGGCGAATATGTCCGATACTACTTAAGTTTAAGCCTTTTAAAAATGACTCAATTTTGTCGCCAATTTCAATACTACGCTCAAGTAGGTTTTCCTCTTCGATGACTTCGATGACTGCTAAAGCGGCTACACAAGCAAGTGGGTTGCCAGCATAAGTACCACCCAAGCCACCTACTTGCGGGGCATCCATAATATCGGCACGACCAATAACGGCAGAAATAGGATAACCACCTGCCAAGCTCTTAGCACTGGTCATTAGATCTGGCTCAACGCCCAATTGTTCACAGGCAAACAACGTACCCGTACGCGCAAAACCACACTGTACTTCATCAAAGATTAGGACAATGCCGTGCTCATCACAGATATCGCGTAAAGACTTAGCAAATGATGGCGTGACTTGATGGAAGCCACCCTCACCTTGTACTGGCTCGATAATCATCGCCGCCACTTCACTAGGATCGATATCCGCTTGGAAAATCATCTCAAGGCTATGCAATGCTTGTTCTTCAGTAACATTCAGCTCATCGCATGGGAATAGTGCATGGAATACAGGCCCTGGCATCGGACCAAAGTTCTTTTTGTATGGCAATACTTTACCAGTCAAGCTCATGCACATAAGCGTGCGGCCATGCCAACCGCCAACGAAAGAAATCACGCCTGGACGACGGGTTTTTGCACGAGCAATTTTGATACAGTTTTCAACCGCTTCTGCACCAGTGGTCAAGAAGAATGCCTTTGTATCGCCACTGATAGGCGCTTTTTCGCAAAGTTTTTCGGCAAGATCGACATAGCATTCATAGTTAATCATTTGCGCAGCAGTATGGGTGAATTTGTCTAGCTGCTCGTGCACACGCTGCGTGATTTTTGGATGACTGTGACCGGTATTTAGTACTGAGATGCCGCCAACGAAATCGATATAACGATTGCCTTCAATATCCCAAACTTCTGAGTTTTTTGCTTTTTCGGCAAAGATAGGAAAAGCCACACCCAGTCCGGTTGGCAATACCGCTTTACGGCGTGCAAGTAATGATTGATTGGTAGTCATAAGAATGTCCTTTTCTTTCTTTTTACGTAGATGCCAGTGAAGTGATGGCGGTTTATAGAGTAAATTACAGTTGGGATTCATAGTACTGAACCCCGTTTCGTGCTATGTGACAATTAAATATGTGACCATTAAAATAGAAAATAAAACTGAAAAGCTTAGCTGACGTCAGAACACCAGTATTTGGTCACAACATATTCTTCGATGCCGTATTTTGAACCTTCACGACCAAAACCAGATTGTTTGACACCGCCAAATGGTGCTACTTCTGTTGAGAGCATGCCCGTATTATGTCCAACCATGCCATATTCAAGACCTTCGGTCACGCGCCAAGCACGCGCATAGTCGCTGCTATAAAAATAAGCTGCTAGACCGTAGATAGTGTCGTTGGCTGCGCGAATAACTTCTTCTTCAGATGAAAAAGTAAAGACTGGCGCGATAGGACCAAATATCTCTTCGCTGGCAATATCCATACCAGCGCTGATATCGGTGATAACCGTTGGGTTGTAAGCAAGGGCTGACGCATTATTCGTACTGCCACCAGCAATCAGGGTTGCGCCTTTGTCTAGCGCATCTTTTAGTAGCGCTTGTACTTTTTGTAAGGCTTTTTCATTAATCAAAGGACCAACGTTGACCCCTTCTTCCATGCCATTACCGACTTTTAGCTCAGCGACTTTCTTGATAAAGATATCTAAGAATTCATCTTTAATGCTGTCTTGAACATAAACGCGGTTGGCACACACACAGGTTTGACCAGCGTTACGGTATTTAGAGGCGATTAGACCTTCAGCAGCTTTTTCAAGATCGGCATCATCAAAAACGATAAACGGTGCATTGCCGCCAAGCTCTAATGACAGCTTTTTAATCGTTGGAGCACACTGCGCCATTAAGGTGCGACCGACTTCGGTAGAGCCTGTGAATGATAGCTTGTGAATGCGAGCATCGCCGGTAAGAATATCGCCGATAACAGATGATTTACCGGTCACAACTTGGATAACGCCGGCAGGAATACCTGCTTGCTCAGCCAATGCACCGAGTGCTAAGGCAGAAAATGGCGTTTCAGTCGCAGGTTTGATAATGATAGTACAGCCTGCTGCCAGTGCAGGAGCTGCTTTACGCGTGATCATCGCCGCTGGAAAGTTCCAAGGCGTGATGGCAGCACAAACGCCAACCGGCTGTTTTAATACCACATAGCGTAATTGCGAGTTGGTTGCAGGAATGACATCACCATAAACACGTTTGCCTTCTTCTGCAAACCAGCGGATAAAGCTATTGGCATAACCAATCTCACCGCGTGATTCAGCCAAAGGCTTGCCCTGCTCGGCGGTCATGATAATGGCCAAATCTTCTTTGTTGGCATCGATAAGATCTGCCCATTTTTGCAGCAGCTGCGCGCGTTCTTGTGGGGTTTTGGCGGCCCAAGTGATTTGAGCTTCGTGAGAGTAAGTAACAGCATCATTGACATCAGCGGTCGTCAAGCTTGGCACCGTACCGATAATATCGCCGTTGAATGGATTGCTCACTTCAATAGTGGCATCATCATTGGCAGCGTGCCATCCGTCTTTGATAAGACACTGCTGTTTGATCAAATCTGGGTTTGAGAGATTTAGGGTCGTCTTTAGCATCGTAACACTCCATGTTTGTCGCTATTACTTATTTATTATTTATAAAGCTATCTAACGTTGGCATAAGCTTGTCTTTTTAAACAGCTATTGAACCAATGAAAAATTGACGTAAGCAGTCAGTAATAATGATTGATAATATATGGACTGTTCAATATACTGAACAACTATTCCATATATGAGACATCATTATAAGAACGATGCGATAGTCTTTGCAACCGTTATTTTGATAGTTCTCGAACATATTTTTTATTTTCACTTTTTAACTGACATTTTAATAGGCAACTTATGAGTACCAGCGCCGTTCCTGCTCTAGACAAAACGTTTCAAATTCTGGATTTAATCACGGCAAGCCAGCAGCCCTTAACGGCAGCTTATATTGCAAAAGAGTTAAAGCTACCACGTAGCTCAACGCATAATATTTTGCAAAGCTTACTTACCAAGCATGTCATCTATAAGGATAGCGAAGGGCGCTTTCACTTAGGTTCTTACTTGCTGTATTGGGCGGGTAAATACGAGCAACAGCAAGGGGTGGTGCAGTTATTTAAAGACCTTATCATGCAATATCCTATCCTGTTACAGCACACCGTCACCTTGTCCAAAATGGATTTGGGCGAAGTGGTTTTTTTAGCATGTCATGAAGCACCAGCTCCGCTTGGTTTTACTTTCCGTGCTGGTGTGCGCGTACCAGCAGTATTTTCTGCCACGGGCAAAGCTATGCTTTCAACATTGCCCATGCATAATATCAAATCACTTTATGAAGGTATCTTTCCAGAGCCAATGACACCTAACGGAGTTAGCAACTTTGAAACTTTAGCGGATGAAATTGCTGCCATACAGCAGAGCCGTATTTCCCTGGATGATGGGCAATTGCGTGATGGTATGTATTGCTTAGGGACTTACATACGCAATGCGTCAGGCAATGCGGTTGCGGGTATGGCAGTCAGCTTTTTACAAGCAGAATATGAGTCCAAGCGTGCTGAGGTCAGTGCTGTACTGATTGAATTGGCGAAGCAAATTGAACAGCGTTTAGGTTTCATTGATTAGCAACAAAACCTAAACGCTGCTATTTCCTTGTTTAAAGAAAGAAAAATTTATACCAGTAGCACTTTATGATATTTGTACTTATTTTATTTAGGACTGACTATAAGCCCTGACAAAAACGCCTGCAAATTGTCATTGAGCTTTTGCAGGTAATAACCGCCTTCGACCAAGACAATCAGGGGTTTAATCAAACAATCCCATCAGCTTTCAATTTGGCGATCATATCGCTGTCATAGCCCAAATTGCTAAGCGTGCTGTCAGTATGCTCGCTCAAACGCGGTGGCGGTGTACGATAAGTGACAGGCGAGCCTGAGAGTTTAATGGGACTGCCAAGCGCTCTTACCGGACTGCCTTGCGCGGCAAAATTAACAATCATCCCTCGTGCCAGTGCTTGCGGCATAGCCAAAGCTTCTGCAACATTATGAATAGGACCGCAAGGAATACCAGCCTCATGCAAGCGCGTAAGCCAATATGCACGTGGATGCTTGGCAAATGCGTTTATGAGCCACTCACAAATCAGCTCACGATGGGCAACGCGTTGAGGGTTGGTCGCAAAACGACTGTCAGTATGCCACTCTACGGATAGCATCTGGCATAGTCTGGCAAATTGACTGTCATTACCACAGGCTAAAATGAAATGCTCCTCCCCTGCACCGGCAAACACTTGATAAGGAACGATGTTAGGGTGACCATTGCCCAGTCTTGGCGGCACCTCGCCAGATGCCAAATGATTCATACCAACATTAGCGAGCATTGCCAACGCACTGTCTAGTAACGCGACATCGACATGTTGACCCAGTCCAGTATGCTGGCGCGCTATCAACGCCGCTTGAATACCAATCGTCAGCTGCAAGCCTGCAAACAAATCTACCACTGCCACGCCAACTTTATGCGGTTCGCCATCAGTAGGTCCAGTGATGCTCATTAGCCCTGACAAACCTTGAATAATATAGTCATAGCCCGGAAGTTCAGCATCGGGACCTGTTTGCCCAAAGCCCGTTAATGAGGCATAAATCAGACGTGGATTGCTTTGCTTTAAACTCTCATAGTCCAAACCATATTTTTTCAGACCGCCAACTTTAAAGTTTTCTACCACGATATCGCTTGTTTCAGCGAGCTGCTTAATGATGGTTTGTCCAGCAGACGTCGTAATATCGACCGTAAGGGATTTTTTATTGCGATTAATGGTGGCGTAATAAGCGGATGTATCATCGCTGAATTTTGGCGGCGCCCAATGACGGGTTTCATCACCAATATGTGGACGCTCAACCTTGATCACATCGGCACCAAGGTCGGCGAGCACTTGAGTGCAAGAAGGACCTGCCAATACCCGCGACAAATCAAGCACCTTGATACCATGCAATGCGCCTTGTGATACAGCATCAGTCGCAATATCAGCGGTAGCATTATTAGTAAAGTTGGCTTGTTCAGGCTGTTGTGTCATTGTAGTGACAGTCATAATAATCCCTTATTGATAACGTATTTTTTATAATGATAAAAATGATAAGACAGTGCCTAGTCCTCATTTATCTAATTCTTTAGAACTACTGCTAAACCAGATATAAATGAGGACTAATAACTAAAAAACGCACGCTACTGCTTATCAAGTGCTTTGTAAGAAGCACAACAGTAACGTACGTTAATGGTCGGGAAATTAGCTAATACTTATTAGCTAATAACGCTTAATAAAATGCCTGAATCCCAGTCTGCGCGCGACCTAAGATGAGCGCATGAATATCATGGGTACCTTCATAAGTATTGACCGCTTCTAAATTCATCACATGACGAATAATATGAAACTCATCAGAGATACCATTGCCGCCATGCATATCACGGGCAATACGGGCAATCTCTAGCGCTTTGCCGCAATTATTACGCTTAATCAGTGAAATCATTTCAGGAGCAGCATTGTCCTCATCCATCAAACGACCAACACGCAATGCTGCTTGCAGACCTAGTGTGATTTCCGTTTGCATATTGGCAAGTTTTAGCTGTACCAACTGTGTCGCTGCTAGCGGACGACCAAATTGTTTACGGTCAAGGGTATACTGACGAGCCGCTTTCCAGCAGAATTCAGCGGCGCCCATTGAACCCCAAGCGATACCGTAACGGGCTTTATTTAGACAACCAAACGGACCTTTTAGACCACGAATATCTGGGAAAGCATTGGCTTCAGGGACAAACACTTTGTCCATGACAATCTCACCCGTGACAGACGCACGCAATGAGAACTTACCTTCGATTTTCGGTGCGGACAGCCCTTTCATACCTTTATCTAAGATAAAACCACGAATGTCACCGGCATCATCTTTTGCCCAAACGACAAATACATCAGAAATCGGGCTATTGGTAATCCACATTTTATTGCCAGTCAGCTCATAACCGCCTGCCACTGCGCGCGCGCGCGTTGACATTGATGAAGGATCTGAACCCGAATCCGGCTCTGTCAGACCAAAGCAGCCGACATATTCCCCAGTTGCCAGTTTTGGTAGATATTTTTCTTTCTGCTCTTCTGTACCATAGGCATGTATCGGATGCATGACCAAGCTTGACTGCACGCTCATCGCTGAACGATAGCCCGAATCCACCGCTTCCACTTCTTTCGCAATCAAGCCATAAGCCACGCTTGACATACCAGCACAACCATAACCGTCGATCGTCACACCAAGAAGACCCATCTCGCCCATCTGGCGCATGATATCGCGGTCAAAATGTTCATTACGATTGGCCTGAATGATACCCGGCATCAGCTCTTTTTGAAAAAACTGACGCGCACTATCCGTTACCATGCGCTCTTCATCTGTAAGCTGGTCACGTAATAAAAATGGATCTTCCCAATCAAAACGTGGGCTGCTAGAAGTTGCCATGTGGTGCTCCTTGTTGTCAGTCATCCTGACCGACGATTAATGATGAATATGATGCTTTGGCTAAATTTACTATTGACTTCAAAATTCCGCTGTGCGAAACTTAGTTTCATAATATGAACTATTTAAGCAAAATTTTAGCGTCCTGTAAACCCTTATTCATTCAGATGGTTATAAAATGAGAAAAAACATGTCGGTAGCTGCACCATTATTGGATCGATTAAATAGCTCTCTTACCCAAGGTAAAGAAGACAACGATAGGCAATTTGTCACTGCCCTTGGACGTGGCTTAATGATATTGGCAGCTTTTGAGCATGAGGAGGCGCTTAGCCATCAGCAATTATGCCAGATGACAAAATTGCCAAAAGCGACGATTACTCGTCTGATTCATACCTTGATGACGCTTGGATTTTTGCGCGTGACGCTACATGGACAGTATCAATTGGGTAGTAGTGCGGTACGATTAAGTGCAACAGCGTGGAGTCGTCATGATTTAGTGGCAGCAGCTGAACCGTTATTGCGGCAGTTTGCCAGTCAAAACGAGGTGTCGGTGAATTTAGCAACCGAAGTCGAAGGGGAAATGCGCTATCACGCTTGCTGTCGTAGCCCTGCTCGCCTATCGGTCAATTTGCAAGTTGGCTCAGCCGTTCCCGTCGCCCGAACCGCTATTGGACGTGCTTTTTATGCAGCTAGTTCGCAAATACGACAGGCTGTTATTCGTAGTAATTTACAAGAGCAGCTATCAGCAGAAGATTATAACCATGCGCAGGCTGCTTTATCTGACGCCGCAGACCATTATAAAATGCATGGTTATACCGTATCGGATGGTGAGTTCTCTACGGACATATTAGCAGTGGCCGTTGGTGTCTTTGATGTTGCGACTGGGCAATATGCGTATTCACTCAATGCCAGTGTCCCAAGTGCCAATTGGGAAAGCGAAGACTATGCGGCGATAATAGTACCTAAGTTGCAAGCGTTGGCTGAAAGGATTGGCAGCGGGGTTTAAACTAATTGAGTTGCCAGGTAAGTTTTAACTTAGTTTACCAATGATACTAAAGCCTTTCGATGCAATCACAAAGTGATTTGGTCTAAGTGCTATAGCCATTGCTTTTTTTACCCTTCATGCCCCGTCCTCGTCACAGCTTACAAGGTACTTTTCATACCTTGCTACCAGATACTGAAAGTCGGTTTCAATTTTATTTTTAATATTTTCTGCCATTGATTATAGGTAACTTACTCATAGCTACGCGACAAACGGTCATCAAAACATAAGCTTAAGGTTTTTTTTGGAATTATTAAAGCCTGAGAGTAGCAATTGCCAGGTCTTTATCGGTCTGCCGTTACTTAATTGATATGGAGCCGTGATATTATAGGCGTATGATACACACCACAAATTTGAGCCCCTAAGGGCGTTTGGCCTGCTTTTAACATGTTGGCTTTTAGCGCTTTCACTCATTTTAAAACTCTTACTTAATCTTTCTATATTGAATCATGAATAGCGGCAAAGTTACCAAATAACTTACTGCCGCATTTTTTAATTCCTATTTTTTATAGTTGAGCCTTGTTATGCCCGATTCCAGAACCAATTTGAACCCTGAGCCTGAACACAACTCCCCTTACCTAACCGGTGTTTTGCTACGCTACAGCACCTTTGGCGCCGCAATCTTGCTGTTTTTAGCAGGATTACTCCTCGTCAACTGGGTACTCATTATCATCGGTGGTCTCGCCGTTGGGCTAGGTATTTATGACTTATTGCAATCTAAGCACTCTATCCTAAGCAACTATCCTATCGCCGGTCACATCCGCTATGTGTTAGAGGATTTCCGTCCTGAGATTCGCCAGTATTTGCTAGAAAACGACAAAGAGCAAGTACCGTTCTCACGTCAGCAGCGGGCCTTGGTCTATCAGCGCGCCAAAAACGTCAGCGATACCAATGCTTTTGGCACTTTGGACAATTTATATGCTCATGGTAAAGAATGGTTTTTGCAATCTGCTGTCAGTGAGCCGATTAAGAATAAAGACTTCCGCATCATTGTGGGCGGTGAGCGGTGTAAGCAGCCGCATGATATGTCAGTGTTTAATATCTCAGCGATGAGCTTTGGCAGTTTGTCTGCTAATGCCATTATGGCGCTCAATCAAGGCGCAAAAATGGGCGGCTTCACTCATGATAGTGGTGAAGGCGCTATCAGCCCTTATCATCGTAAATTCGGTGGTGATTTGATTTGGGAGCTAGGTACAGGTTATTTCGGTTGCCGCGATGACAATGGCAACTTTGACCCACTGTCATTTGCGGAAAAAGCCGTTGACCCGCAAGTAAAAATGATTGAAATCAAACTGTCACAAGGTGCTAAGCCCGGTCAGGGCGGCGTGTTGCCAGCAGAAAAAATCACCCCAGAAATCGCTGAAACCCGTCAAGTGCCGATGGGTCAAGACTGCGTATCACCTGCGTCGCATTCTGCTTTTAGTACGCCTCGCGAATTGGTTATATTTTTACAGCAGCTACGGGATTTATCAGAAGGCAAGCCAGTTGGCTTTAAGCTTTGTATTGGTCAGCCTTGGCAGTTTATGGCGATTGTCAAAGCCATGATAGAAGCCGATAACTATCCTGATTTTATCGTTATTGATGGTGCTGAAGGCGGCACGGGTGCTGCACCTGTTGAGTTTATGGATAGCGTCGGTATGCCATTGATTGATGGTTTTTTATTCGTTCATAATACCTTGGTTGGGGCAGGCATCCGCAACCAAATCAAACTTGGCGTGAGTGGCAAAATCGTCTCAGGTTTTGATATCGCCCGCCTATTGGCGTTGGGCGCTGATTGGTGTAACTCTGCACGTGGCTTTATGTTTGCTGTCGGCTGTATCCAATCACGCTCTTGCCATACCAATACTTGCCCGACAGGTGTGGCAACCCAAGACCCTTATCGTCAAAAAGCACTTGATGTACCAAGCAAGGCTGAACGCGTTGCCAGTTATCATAAAAATACCCTAAAATCGCTTGCCAGCATCGTTGGCGCAGTCGGCTTACAGCACCCAAGTCAATTGCAGCCTTATCACATTGCACGTCGTTTGGATGATGGACAAATTAAGCTATTGTCGAAGTTCTTTTATTTCACCGATAAAGGTGCCTTACTTGATCATAATGCGCGATCAGAGGTCTTTAATCAGATGTGGGTAATGGCAGATTCGTCGAGCTTTTTAGCCAATAATGATGCGCTGATTGCTTATAATAAAGACTCGCGCGATATCGGTAAAGAAACAGGTGCGCCAACAGAAAAAACGATTGGAGAGGTAGACGTCAATATTGATGGTGGTAAAATGATTGGCAATGTCAATAATACCGTCCGCGATTTTATACCGCCAACTGTTTAACCATTTAACAGTGTTTGGCTGTGACAATCACGTAATTTATTTCCTTATAAAAGATAGATGATTGATGCCAAACACTGTTTTCAAAAAACTTCTTCATGTACTGCCAATGATGCTTATGGCGCTTATGACTGTTGGTATAAGTGCTTGCCAACCAACTGATAGCAATCAGACGGACACTGCTTCTACTGATTGGTCATGTCAATCACACAACACACCGTTTGCTTATAGCTCTTGTCATATTCAGTCTGATTTGTTGACAGATAAGCGCTATTCATTAGCATTATTTTGGCAACAATCTGACAGTCGACAACCGCTACTGACTTTTGATAATCTCTTGAGCAGCCTGCCCCCATCGCAATCTTTGAAGTTTGCCATGAATGCGGGCATGTACAATGAAAATTACGCACCCATTGGCTATACCGTCATCAAATCTGAAGAGATACGTGCATTAAACCTGAAAGAAGGCGGCGGCAATTTTCACCTCTTGCCCAATGGCGTACTGTGGTGGGATAAGTCTGGCAAGGTACAAATTACTGAAAGTAATGCCTTAGCTGAGCAACTAAAAAACGGCACTGCACAGCCATTGTATGCTACCCAATCAGGTCCTATGCTGGTCATTAATGATGCTATCCATCCGCAGTTTGACCCTGATGGCACCTCAGCTAAAATTCGCAACGGTATAGGCGTGTGTAGCGATGGCAGTCTACAATTTGTCAATAGCGAAGCACCCGTGACCTTTTATCAGTTTGCCGCACTATTTAAAAACCAATTGAAGTGTCCGAATGCTTTATTTTTAGATGGCGGTATTGCATCCGCTTTATACGCACCCACGATAGATAAGCATGACAAAAAAGAGATGGGCGTGATGATTGGACTGGTTGAGTTAGCACAATAGACCATAGTATGGTTACTTACACCCCACCAATTCATCATCAGTAATACCATGCCTACTGAGACTGCATCTTTTTAGACTCACTGAGCCACATTAAGTATTTTTTAATAAAAATGAAGGCACTATTATTCTTAATAATAGTGCCGTTTTTGTGCTTACTTAAACCTTCTCATAATATCAGTAATTGGAAATAACGATTCCAATAAGCTCGACTTACATCTTATTTACTTTTATGCGCTTTGATAATCATTGGTTAACAATAATGCTCATTATAGAAGTATCGTTTACATAGATGCTATACAGGTAGCAGCTATGTGCTACAGACTAGTCCAGCACCCTTAGGCTATATTACTTAGCAAGCAAGGCTTACTATATTTCTTAAGGGTAATGCCAATGCGAAGTATTAAAATAAGTATTAGAAATTTGAACAGCTACACAGTGATTGCTAGCAAGCTTCAATAGCTAGCTAACAATCACTGATTTAGAGGACAAGCTAAGATTGGATGTCAAAAATGACCTTTATTTTAATGTCATTTAGATTGCAGGCTACTTATATCATTCTTCATAACTTAACAATAATAGTAAAAAGGATAATAGCTCATGGATAATATCAATCGTACAGTAGTAGTCAATGACAACGCTGACCCCATTACAGGTGAGCCAGGCTCACATCCAATAGGTACAGCTCTTGGTGGTACAGGCGGTGCAGCAGCAGGCGCAGCTATTGGCGCTATCGGTGGTCCATTAGGCATGCTGATTGGTGGTGCTATTGGTGCTATCGTTGGCGGTGTCGCAGGTAGCTCGGTTGGTGAGATGCTAGACCCAACAGTAGAATATGAATACTGGCAAGAGACTCATACCACGCGTCCTTATTATCATGAAGATTATAATTATGATACCGATTATCATCCAGCCTATGCAGTAGGTTATGCCACCCGTGCGCATTATCCAAATGCGACGCGTTTCGAAGAAGTTGAAGCTGAGCTTGAACAGCGCTGGTATGAGGTAAAAGGCGACTCACGCATGACCTGGCTACAAGCAAAAGACATGGTACGTGATGGTTGGGATAAGACCCATGCCCGTATGAATGGTGAAAACTATGAGCCAAAAGAGTACGTCCATTATGCAGGTCATAGAGAGCCTATTGAGCCGATCCATCATGGTGAAGATAAGCCGCACCCAGTAGCGACTGGTACTGGCGCGCTTAGTGGCGCAGCAGCAGGTGCAGCCGTAGGCACAGCAGTTGGAGGTCCAGTTGGCACCTTAGTAGGCGGTGCTGTTGGGGCAATCGCCGGTAGCAAAGTTGGACATGAAGCAGGCGAGATGGTCAATCCTACCGATAGCTTAGAAGCTCATGAGAAGCCGCATCCTATTGCTAGTGGTACTGGTGCACTGGGCGGTGCTGCAGCAGGCGCTGCTGTAGGTACGGCAGTTGGTGGTCCAGTCGGTACAGTAATCGGCGGCTTAGCAGGCGCAGTTGCTGGTGGTGCTGGTGGTCAAGAAGTTGGTGAAGCCGTTAATCCTACTGATCAAAATGAAGTACAACGAGAAGCCAATCCTGTTAGTAGTGGTACAGGTATGGTCGGCGGTGCAGCAGCAGGCGCAGCTATCGGTGCAGTAGGTGGTCCAGTAGGTTCAGTCGTAGGCGGTGCCGTTGGTGCAGTCGTCGGTGCAACAGCTGGTAACGCCGTTGCCAATGCCTTTGAAGGCAATATGGAAGAAGACACTTATTGGCGTACTCAGCATGCAACGACTGATTACTATAACCCGCAATATGACTACGATACTGATTATCGTAATGCCTATGGTTATGGTTATGCGCAGCGCAAGCAGTATGGTAACGATCAAACGTTTGAGCTGGTAGAGCAAGATTTGCAGAGAGATTGGTTAAATTCACGTGGCAACTCACGCTTAGAATGGTCAGATGCTAGATTTGCCGTACGTGATGCGTGGAATCGTCCTATTATTTAATTATTAATGATGAGGCAATGACTGCTTATCGTAGACAATTAGAATGTTATGAAAAAACAGCTTCTATTAAATAATAGAAGCTGTTTCTTTATTCTGATTTATATCATCTAAAAACTGACTGCAAAGCTAACATTCAATTACTCTAAAGCTAATATAATATTACCGTGCCATATAATTGGTCATATCTTCCACGCCATGTAACGTCATCGGATACATTTTATTATCAAACAGTTTTTTAATCTCAACGATGGTTTGGGTATATTGCCAATAGGTTGGAGTCTCAGGATTGAGCCAAGCAACTTTATCAAAGTGTGCAAGCACCCTCTTTAACCAGATGATGCCTGCTTCATTATTCATATATTCAACGCTACCGCCCACTGTCATGAGCTCATAAGGTGACATCGATGCATCACCCACGAAAATAACACGATACTCTCGCCCATACTTATTAAGCAATTCAAAGGTTGGCATCGGTGCGCTATGGCGACGGTTATTGTCCTTCCAAACATAATCATATAGACAGTTATGAAAGTAAAAAAACTCTAAGGTTTTAAATTCATTTTTCGCCGCAGAAAACAGTTTTTCAAGCGCCTCGACATGAACATCCATACTGCCACCTACGTCGAACAACATCAGTACTTTGACACGGTTACGGCGCTCTGCTTGCATATGTATATCGAGCATACCTTTTTTTGCGGTACGTTTAATCGTCTCATGAATATCCAGCTCATCAGCACTGCCCGTCCGTGCAAACTGGCGCAGATTGCGTAGCGCCATCTGAATTTGGCGCGT
The DNA here is from genome assembly GCF_000418305.1 of Psychrobacter sp. G. Classification (NCBI taxonomy): domain Bacteria; kingdom Pseudomonadati; phylum Pseudomonadota; class Gammaproteobacteria; order Moraxellales; family Moraxellaceae; genus Psychrobacter; species Psychrobacter sp. G. The sequence continues at coordinate 987,709 of NC_021661.1, read as the reverse complement.
GCCCAACTGACTGTCATCATCAAGATTGCGATATTTGCGCTGCTCCCAAACTTTGGCAGCGCTACGTTTGCGTGACTCACCGCCGACACGCACGCCCTCAGGATGGTCACCATAAGCGCCAAACGGTGAGGTGCCACCAGTACCGACCCATTTACTACCACCTTGATGACGCTCTTTTTGCTCTTTTAACCGCTCTTCCAACGCCTTCATCAGCTCTTCAAGTGAACCGTATTTTTTCAGTAGGCGTCTTTGCTCTTCCGTTAGATTTTTGGGGTCGAGCTTTAGATCCAGCCATTCTTTGGGCACGTCCGTTAGCTTGGCCAACAGCTCATCCATGTCTAAACTATCGACGCCTTCGAAATAATCCGCCATGGCACGATCAAACTTATCAAAATGGCGCTCGTCTTTGACCATGCACAATCGAATCAGACGATACATGTCTTCACGACTGGCAAAAGTAGTCAATGCTGGATCTTCAGGGTGCGGCTGCATCATCAGCCCTTGCTCTAACGCAGCATTTAAATCGAGCAGCTCGCGCGTACTGACTGGAACGCCGTAAGTACGCAAGGTGTAAAATAGTTTGATAAACATAAGAGTCGTATCACTTATTGGCTGATATTATTATCTGGTGATATTGCTGATATCATTAATTGATACAGTCATAGGCTAAGCGCTGGCATTGACTTTGATATCTGATGTTAAAATCAATACAAGCTACAAATATTAACGACGCATCATATTAGCAAAACGCTGCAACAAACTCACATCGGCTTCGTTTTTCAGTAACGCACCATATAGTGGCGGAATAGACTTTTCACCGCGCAAGTTTTCTTCTAACTCTGCTTGTGCCATATCATCCGCCAATAATAGCGTCAACCAATCGACCAACTCAGACGTTGATGGCGGCTTTTTGAGTCCTTGAACGTTACGTAATTTATAAAAGATATCAAGCGCATCATTGACCAGTTTTTCTTGAATATTAGGAAAATGCACCTCAACAATTTGGCGCATGGTTTCTTCTTCAGGGAAATCAATATAGTGGAAGAAGCAACGACGCAAAAACGCATCTGGTAACTCTTTTTCATTGTTTGAGGTGATAATAACCACGGGACGCTGCGCTGCTGTGATGGTTTCGCCCGTCTCATAAACATAAAAAGACATCTTATCAAGCTCATGCAACAAGTCATTTGGGAACTCAATATCTGCTTTATCAATTTCATCAATCAATAATACACTACGCTCATTGCTGGTAAAGGCATCCCACAATTTACCCGGCTTGATATAATTGCCAATCTCATAGACTTTATCGTCACCCATTTGCGAATCACGCAGACGCGATACCGCATCATACTCGTACAAACCCTGCTCTGCCTTAGTCGTCGACTTGATATGCCACGTAATCAGTGGCATACCTAAACTTTCAGCAACCTCTTCTGCTAGTAAAGTCTTGCCTGTACCCGGCTCACCTTTGATAAGTAGCGGTTTTTGTAGCGTCATTGCCGCATTGACTGCCAATTGCAAATCATCAGTAGCGATATAGCTTTGCGTACCCGTAAATTTGGTTTTTTATCGGTCATAATACAATCTCATTTATTGTTATCGTTAAAAGGTTTTAAGAGCGTTAATAAATTGTCATTTAGATTAGCACAGCCTTATTGATTGCCAAAATACTCATGCGTTCGCAGATATTTCTCGTATAAAAAAAGACACGCATGGTGTCTTTTATAATCATTAGAAAAATGCAGGAATCAGGAATCAGGAATCAGGAATCAGGAATCAGGAATCAGGAATCAGGAATCAACACTGTCAACTAGAAAGGAAATACTTTAAAAGGTTATAGCGTTAAAGCAATCGCATTCAGACTAATCATTATTTTTAGATACAGGCGTATCCTTTTTTAGATTAATTGCTGGATCAATATCTTTAACTGCCACCACTTCATCAGATTCTGTCGCCAAATAATTGCCAGAAGCTAGCTGCATACTTGCTTGCTTGTCCTGTGCGGTACGACTGCGAGCTTTATCTAAGCTTGATTCAAAGGCGCCGCGAATAAGCTGCCAAACAAAACCAACAAATAAACCAACAAATAATACCACCATGATGGGCAGCATATTGGCAATCGCCCCAGTCGTGTCCTTCATCATAATCGCATAGACCACGCTGATGCTGGCAGGTGCAATCACACTTGGGTCACCCAGTGCTGTACCTGGTGCTAACAATACAGCAAACAGTATCATCCAACTCATGCCGCCTAATGGACGTGGTAATATGCGCGCGACCAGTAGCCAAAGTACTAACACGATAATGACGCCACCAAGATAAGCATACATTGGTAAATCTGCTACCGGTACGTCTTTTACCATCTGCCCCCACCAAATAGCAATCTCACCGAGAATATCGCTGATGGCTTCTAGTGGTAAGCTGTGTAAGATATTTTTTAACCAGTCCATGCGTGTTTTATTACCTGCGTTCGTAAATAGTGCGGGATAGTGATTATATTAATAAACTGCTAGTTTATCATGACTATTCACCAAAATGCATGACACTATAGATTTTGATATTTCGACATTTCATCTGTATCTATCCACTCTGTTCAAAAAAGCCAGCTAAAAAATTAGACTTGATAAGACGAGCTGTAAAATATCGACGTAAACCTTGTTAAAATGTACTTTTATAACTATTACGTATTATAAATACTGTCTTGAGATTCACGGGCACGCAATTCTGCTTGGCGGCGCATGACATCTTGTGGTGGTAATTGTACAAAATACCCCTGCGACGCTAGCTTTTCTAGCACTTCTTCTTTGTCCACTCTAGCAAGTGTAGGCGTTGTAGCCAAATCCAGATGCATGACAAACTTGCTACGACCTAAGCCTGCACGAAAGTCTTTGGGTAACACACCCAGCCAATCTTTGATTTCATCCGTATCATTCGGATAATCAGGACGGGCAATATAGATATACATATCATCATGTTTAAGGAATTTATAAATATCGCAATGCATAAAAACAACCTATCAGAAACTATCGTCATAGATTAGCATATTTCAAGCCATTATCAGTAGTGACTTTACGTTCAGATAAGGTAAAGCATCCCAAATACTATCGCAACTTAGCTTAAGAGAAAGTAAGGAGCATCTTCATATGAGCACTCTGTATCCCTTGTACCGTCAGGCATGATGCTCATAGATAAATTTTATACTTTTAAATTTTTATAACAAATGCTTCAGCTTTATTTTTTATTGACGCTATGTAATTTTACAGAAACACATGTACTCTATTTTGCTGTCGTTCGGTGTATTGTCCGTATAAAAAAGCATGTTTGCTAAAATTATTCACTATAATTTATATGATGGGTTGTAAAAAAGCTGTGAACCTTTCATAATAAAAGCGTTTTTCAGGAGAGAGTCTTTAGCCTAATGTTAGTAATGCTCATATTAACGAGTTTGTACTGACAGCCGCTACATGACCACCGAAGGCGCATCCACCCTGCTAATCGCTCAGGTAAAAGGACTGAAAAACACATGTCATAACGGTTTATTTGCATCACGCTGATTGGCGTATTGCTCTTTAAACCTTAGGCATAACAAATCTGGAGAGCGGTAAGGACGGACGACGTCTTACCCACCGAAGGGGAGAAAACGCGACATCATTGCTCTGTTGAAGAATTACGATGATGGATCGTGTTGAAAATCTCAGGTCACAGGACAGATAGGGCTTCCCTCTAAACTGACGTTAAGCGTTTGTTTGGCGGATAGTTTTATCTTATTTCTGTACTACCCTTGGTTGCAATGCTTGTACCCTGCAATATTGCTTCTCGCTACTATGATCATGTACATCAGCCCTAATACTTTTACTAAGTATAGCTAATGTCCACATAAGGATTTGTTATGACCGATACTCAAAATACTAACAGCCAAGCTCCTCAACGCACACCCCTTTATCAGTCTCATGTCGAGAGTGATGGCAAACTGGTGGATTTTTCTGGTTGGGAATTGCCAATCCATTATGGCTCACAAATCGAAGAGCACGAAGCGGTGCGTACTGATGCTGGTATGTTTGATGTCTCACATATGGTCGTCGCTGATGTCACAGGTGCTGACAGCAAAGCATGGCTACAAAAGCTACTGGCTAATGATGTCGATAAACTCAAAACCGTCGGTAAAGCGCTATATTCTGGCATGCTCAACGAGCAAGGTGGCGTCATCGATGACTTAATCGTTTACCTGATGAACGAAAACGCTACTGAATACCGTATCGTCTCAAACGCTGCTACTCGCGATAAAGACATGGCGCAATTTGACAAAGTCGCTGAAGGTTTTGACATCAGCATCACTGAGCGTCCAGAGCTTGCCATGATTGCCGTGCAAGGACCAAACGCCGTTGAAAAACTGGCGCAAACCAAACCTAGCTGGGCAGATACCTTAGCTGGTCTTAAGCCTTTCGTTGGTGCTGATTTAACAGACATCGAAGGCACAGATTGGTTCGTCGCTCGTACGGGCTACACCGGTGAAGATGGCGTCGAAGTCATTATGCATGGCGATGATGCGCCGGCGTTCTTTGAGCAATTAAAAGCCAATGGTATAAAGCCTGCCGGTCTTGGCGCTCGTGATACTTTGCGTATGGAAGCTGGCATGAACCTCTATGGTCATGATATGAATGAAGATGTTAGCCCTTATGAGTGCAACATGGGCTGGACACTGGCGCTAAAAGACGATCGTGACTTTATTGGTCGCGATGCTATGGTCAGCAAACGCAAACAGTCAAAAGATGACAATACTGCTATGAAGCAAGTGGGCTTATTAATGACTAGCCGTGGCGTATTACGTGAAGGTATGGAAGTGACCATTAATCAAGGCACTGATAAAGAGCAAAAAGGTATCATTACTAGTGGTACTTTCTCTCCTAGCCTCAAAAATTCTATCGCTATCGCCCGTGTTCCTGCTACCCTAGCAGAAGATGACAATGTGCAAATTGATCTGCGCGGTAAAGGTAAGTTCGTCGATGTACGCGTGCTTAAACTACCGTTTGTCCGTAATGGCAAGCAGCAGTTTGACTCGTAGGCAACAGAAAATTTATTATTAGCTTTCTTTTTTATTAATTAACCTCTATCACCTAGGAGAGAAACCATGAGTAATATCCCAGCAGAACTAAAATACATCGCCAGCCACGAGTGGTTACGCTTAGAAGACGACGGTACTATCACGGTTGGTATCACTGATCATGCTCAAGACCTATTGGGTGACGTAGTATTTGTTGAATTGCCAGATGTTGGTGACATCATCGCTGTTGATGACGAAATCTCTGTTGTTGAATCAGTAAAAGCAGCTTCTGACGTTTACGCGCCTATTTCAGGTGAAGTGGTTGCTATCAATGAAGCCTTAGAAGATGATCCAGAAATCATCAACTCTGATCCATATGGTGAAGGTTGGTTCTTCAGAATGAAGCCTGACAATATCGCTGACTATGAAGCACTGCTAACCGCTGATGAGTACGAAAACGAGCTGTAATATCAGTCTTACGCTCTATTAAAGGCAGCATTTAACTTTAGTATTGCTGCTTTTAATATTTTTATTGATAAGACAGTCTTTGATAAGATTGTCATTTATAAAATGTTTACTGATTAAAAGAAGCAACTCGACAGATACTGGCAAGCGCTGGTATCTGTGTGCTTTACTTTTAAGACAATAATGGCAAGACCGTGTTTTCAATGCAGTATTTTCAAGACAATCAGCACTCAATTTATGACGCCCAACTGCTATCTGATTTATTCATATTAATCACTCGTCAGACATTATTGAAGATATGCAATCGATAATGCCTGAAGCTGATTACTCATTCCTCAACATGGATCCTACTATGAATTCTAATACTGGCAATAAAGACAGTCTTGCGACGCCTAGTCACACCCCGCAGCTGCAAGCATTTTGTGAGGTGGTAGAGTCGCGCCGTTCGGTACGCCGATTTACAGATGCGCCGATACCTGACGATGTATTAGCAGACTGCCTGCGTTTGGCGATGCTTGCCCCAAACTCAAGCAATCTTCAGCCATGGGAATTTTATGTTATTGATGATGCTGGTAAGCGTAAGCGCGCGGTCAAAAACTGTATGAATCAAAACGCAGCAAAAACCTCAGCACGTTTAATCGCTGTCGTTGCTCGTACTGACGTTTGGCATGACCATGCAAAGCAAATATTGCGTGAATACCCTGATATGCCGGTGCCAAAAAAAGTCAAAGACTACTACAACAAAGTCGTTGCGTTAGATTTTTTGCGTGGACCTGCTAACGTGGTATCAGTAGCCAAATGGAGCGCCATTCAAGTAGTCAGACGTATAAAGGGTCCTATAAAATCGCCTTATTATACCTTTGAAGATACCAAAAATTGGGCAACCAATAACACCGCATTAGCGGCTGGAAACCTGATGCTTGCCTTACGCGCGCATGGATTTGATAGCTGCCCGATGGGCGGTTTCGATGAGCCTGCTATGAAGCGCTTATTAAAACTGAGTGATAATCACCATATCGTTATGATGATTGGTGCTGGGGAGCGTGCTGATAATGGCGTTTACAATACCCAGTTCCGCTTTGAGCAAGACCAATTTGTACATTATGTATAACCTGCTACTACCCTATTTTTATTATAGCCATCTCCTTTATTCCTATATTTACCAAGGATCACCATGACTATCTCTCAAAACCCAACGCTTGATACGTTTGAAGGCTTGTTCAACGAAGCCGAATTTGTTTATCGTCATCTTGGCTCAAATGATGCCAAACAAGCTGACCTGCTTAGCGCTATTGGTTACAGCGACATGGCAACTTTTATCAATGATACCGTGCCTGAACCAGTACGTCTGCATAAAGAGTTAGATTTGCCAGTGGCGATGAGTGAGCACGCAGCGCTTGCCAAACTGCGTACCATGGCAGATGACATCACTGTTAATAAGAGCTATATCGGTCAAGGTTACTCACCTGTGCGTATGCCAGCAGTTATTCAGCGCAACGTCCTTGAAAATCCAGGTTGGTATACCGCTTACACGCCTTATCAGGCGGAAATCGCTCAAGGTCGCCTAGAAGCCTTGCTTAACTTCCAACAAGTTTGTATCGACCTGACTGGTCTTGAGCTTGCTGGCGCCTCACTGCTTGATGAAGCAACGGCTGCTGCTGAAGCGATGGCAATGTCAAAACGTGTCAGCAAAAGCAAGTCTATGCAGTTTTTCGTTGATGACCGCGTCTATCCGCAAACGCTAGACGTTATTAATACTCGCGCCAAATATTTTGGTTGGGAAGTGGTTGTTGGTGATTTTGAACTGGCTAAATCAGGCGACTATTTTGGTGCATTATTCCAATATGTCGGTGTTGAAGGCGATGTTAAAGACCTAACCGACGTTATCGCTGCCCTTAAGAAAAATAAAACTTATGTGAGCGTCGTCAGTGACATCATGAGTTTGGTGTTACTAAAATCACCAGCGGATATGGGCGCAGACGTGGCATTGGGTAGCACGCAGCGCTTTGGTATCCCAATGGGCTTTGGTGGTCCACATGCCGCCTACTTTGCGTTCTCTGATAAAGCCAAACGCTCAGCACCTGGTCGTATCATCGGCGTTTCAAAAGACTCACAAGGCAATACTGCCCTACGTATGGCGCTACAGACTCGTGAGCAACATATCCGCCGTGAAAAAGCCAACTCAAACATCTGTACCTCACAAGTACTATTGGCAAACCTAGCTGGTATGTATGCGGTTTATCATGGTCCAGGTGGTGTAAAGCGTATCGCTACTCGTATCCATGCATTTGCGACTGCCTTCGCTGACGTCATCAAAAACGCCAACGATAATAATTTAAATGTGGTCCATGATCAATTCTTTGATAGCGTTGTGGTTGATTGTGGCTCAGAAAAACTTGCTAGCCAAATCTTTCAAAATGCTGACAATGTTGGTTATAACTTATGGCGTCTTGGTGAGACCAAATTAAGCGTTGCGTTCAGTGAAACCAGCGATCAGAAAGACTTTAATGTCCTAACTCAGCTGTTCGTTACTAAAGCACATGATCTACCAGAAGACGCTCGTGTCTCTCTTGATGGTGCTCATTTGCGTACTGATGCTATCTTATCGCATCCAGTATTCAACTCGCATCATACCGAGCATGAAATGCTGCGTTATTTAAAATCGCTTGAAGACAAAGATTTGGCGATGAACCGCAGTATGATTTCACTTGGTAGCTGTACCATGAAATTGAATGCCACCAGTGAGATGCTACCGATCACTTGGCCTGAATTTGCCAATGTGCATCCTTTTGCACCGCGTGACCAAGTCACAGGCTATGTTGCCATGATTGATAGCTTGCAAGAGCAATTAAAAGCCATTACCGGCTTTGATGATGTCTCTATGCAGCCAAACTCTGGCGCTTCAGGTGAATATGCAGGCTTGCTAGCGATTCGCCGTTATCATGAATCACTTGGTGAGACTGACCGTGATGTTTGCTTGATCCCTATGTCAGCGCATGGTACTAACCCTGCGACTGCTATGATGATGGGCATGAAAGTGGTTGTGGTCAAAACTGACGACAATGGTAACGTTGATATCGATGACCTAACTGCCAAATCTGAAGAACATAGCACGCGTCTAGGTGCATTGATGATCACCTACCCATCGACGCATGGTGTGTTTGAAGAAGGTATCCGTAAAATCTGTGACCTCATCCATAAACATGGCGGTCAAGTTTATATGGATGGCGCTAATATGAATGCGCAGGTTGGCATGATGCAGCCAGCTGACGTTGGTGCTGATGTACTGCACATGAACTTGCACAAAACCTTCTGTATCCCACATGGTGGCGGTGGTCCAGGTATGGGTCCTATCGGTATGAAGGCGCATCTGGCGCCATTTATGGCCAACCATACTCTAAGTCCTGTACACAACGCGCAAAAAGACTGCTCAGCAGTATCAGCAGCTCCTTATGGTTCAGCAAGCATCTTACCTATTTCATGGATGTACATTGCCATGATGGGTCGTGATGGTTTATTAAAAGCGACCGAGCTTGCGCTACTGAATGCTAACTATGTTGCCGCTGAATTAAAAGACCATTACCCTGTGCTATATACGGGCAAAAATGGTCGCGTTGCTCACGAATGTATCATCGATATTCGTCCTTTAAAAGAAGAGACGGGCATCAGTGAAAGCGATATCGCGAAACGCTTGATGGATTATGGTTTCCACTCACCAACCATGAGTTTCCCAGTAGCGGGCACCTTGATGATTGAGCCGACAGAATCCGAGTCGAAAGAAGAGCTTGATCGCTTTATCAGTGCCCTAAAATCTATCAAAGCGGAAGCGCTGAAAGCCAAAGCGGGCGAAGACAACTGGACGTTAGAGAACAATCCGTTGGTCAATGCACCGCATACGGCTGCCATGGTAATTGATGGCGAATGGACTTATCCATACAGTCGTGAGACAGCTGCATTCCCGCTGCCTTATATCCGCAACAATAAGTTTTGGCCAAGTGTGGCTCGTGTCGATGACGCTTATGGTGACAAGAACCTCATGTGTTCTTGCCCAAGTATCGAAAACTATATGTAATCTCAGTTTTATGTAGTCCTAGTTTTTGATACTTTATAAAAGATAAAAATAAACCTCCAAGTCAGCATCTGATTTGGAGGTTTTTATTTTGCTGACAATATAGTCAGGGAAAAATAATATCGATACATCAAGTACTGCTGATATTCATTTTTCTTGCTTGCTGTGCCTGCGCAGACAGAGGCTGCAAAAAATTTATACCAGCAGTACTGTAGCGTTTTTGAGATATTTTAACTATATTAAGCGCTATAATAAAATGGCTATCAATCTATTCACATCATTCACTTGGTTAGAATTAACTATGCAGAAAAACAATCTTGTCATTCTTATTCATGGACTGCATCACGCGCCATTTATTATGCGCCCATTGTCCAAACGCTTGCAAGTACAAGGGTTTAATACCCATCAATTTGGCTATCGTAGTATGCGAGATGGTATTCAAACCAATACTCATCGGCTTAACAAATGGCTTGAAGAAAATCATGATCCTGATGAGCCTATAGATTTGGTCGGTCATAGTTTGGGCGGTTTGATTATTCGTGATTTTGTCACTCAGTATCCCAAGTGGCAGATTGGACGTTGCGTGACCCTTGGAACACCGCATATGGGCAGTATTTGTGCGGATTATATTTGGCGGCTGAGCCCTGCTATCGTTGGGCAATCGTACATCGATGCATTAGATGGCACCGTTGCGCCATTACCTGAGCATATCACCCTTGGCGTGATTGCTGGGAGTCGTCCATACGGTTTGGGTCAGATATTTTTGCAATATCATAATCGTAAATTACGCCGAACAGACAACCCGTTGCTTGATGAGCATCTTGTACATGACGGCACCGTATATCTAAAAGAAACTAAGCTTGATGCGGCTACTGACCATTTAATCCTGCCTGTATCGCATACCGGTATGTTAATTGATAATAACGTCGCCAATCAGACAATCTATTTTTTACAGTATGGTCAATTTGAACGCAGGTAAGTGTCAGGCGTTAAATCCTATACATTGATACCCATGCCTTGCTGTAGCTCGGTTTTATGCGCTTCGATAACGGGAATAAAGGTGTGCATTACCCAATCATGACGCCAGCCTTTCAACCCTTGCGGCAACTCGCTGATATCTTTATCAAAAGCAATCACTTCATATAATTGCCCAAGCCATTTTTTACGCATTAAGACATTGGCAGGTACACCGGTAACTTTTGCTTGATCATCTATCGTTTTTTGTACCGCTTTTGAGAGTACTTTATTCTTTGAGCGATACGGCGGCAATAGAGAATCTGGATATTCTGCAGGATGCAGATTTTTTGCTTCTTTTATCACTTTGAGTAATTCTTCACCATACAGTCGCAACATACTGCGATGTATCGTTGTCTTATGCGCAAGCTCACGCATCGTGTTTGGTTTTTCAGTGATAATCTCACGCACCGCTTGTTTTTTTATGACAAAAGTACGGGGCTGATTGGTTGAGCGCGCCAGCTCTTCACGCCATGTGGCTACCGCCTGCAATATTGCCATTTGCTCAGAGGTATAGCGATAATCTGCCATGGTTAGATACATCTGCTCGTCTGCAACATTTTGAGCATCATATAAGTCGTTGGCGTAAAGCTGACAGTCTTCCCAGACATACTCATAGAGGCCTTGAGATTTTAGGGCGTATTCAAGACTCAAATATAATGCAGGTAAAAAGCGCACATCATCAATCGCATATTGCTCTTGCTCATCTGATAATGGACGCTGTAACCAATCTGACTGGCTTTGTTCCTTATCAATATGCATATCGAGCTGCTCATCAAGCGCCTGCTGATAACCCATCTGTAATTGACCTGTTAAGTAGGACAAGGCAATTTGCGTATCAAAAATATTGGTCAGCGGCGGGCAGCCGGACAATAGATAAAATATACCTAAATCTTCACCACAAGCATGCCAGATAGCCACATCAACTTTCATAAGTGCTTGCCATAGCTCACTCAGCTGTAACTGCGGCGCATCTAATAAATATACATGATTGCCAGTATTCAGCTGTATCAGTGCTAAGCGTGGATAATAGGTATCGCGCTTGATAAACTCGGTATCTAATGCCACACGCCCGCAAGTGGCCAATGCCTCAATCACTTCATCCAATTGGCTTTGCTTACGTACCCAAGTGACGGCAACCTCATCAGCAATATCTAATAATGCGTCAATATCCGGCTCTACTGGCAGGTCTACTAATTTGGCTGGATTGACTGAATGGTGTACTTCGTCAGCCGAAAATGTATTTTGAAGGTTTGATTCGGTTGGAGCAGTGTTAGACACGGGCAGATACCTGCATTGATAAGAGAGAATAAAACGCTAAAGCACGTCTTAATAAAACTAAAAGAGAAAGCGATAAAATAATATAAGCAATTATAACCACATCATTGAATAAAATGCGCAAGATTTTAATCTGATAAAGATAAGAAGGCTATAAAAAGGAGCGATTTTGCATCGCTTGTCCAAGGGTCATGCTGTCAAGATATTCAAGCTCGCCGCCCATAGGTACGCCTTGCGCCAGACGCGTAACTTTATTGACATGACGACTGACTGCCTCACTGATAAAGTGCGCGGTCGTTTGCCCTTCGACCGTCGTACCGGTCGCCAATATCAGCTCTTCAACAGGCTCTTGCTTGACGCGCCAGACCAGTTGCTCAATATTTAAATCATCAGCGCTAATGCCATCAATCGGTGATAAGTGACCACCTAAGACAAAGTAGCGCCCACGATAGCCTGCCGTCTGCTCTATCGCCATCACGTCAGCTGCAGTCTCAACCACGCATAGTAATGCATCATCACGCCTAGGATCTTGGCATAACGGGCAAACAGCCTCATCGCTAAAGCTATGGCAGCGCTGACACTCGACGATATCACGCATCGCCTCATCAAGCGCTTGAGCAAGTGCCATGCCTTGTGGGCGTTTTTTGGTGAGCAGATGCAGCGCCATACGTTGAGCGCTTTTTTGACCAACGCCCGGCAAGATACGCAACTGTTTGACCAGCTGATCAAATTTGGCTGTCAGCAAAGTGATGTCCTTTGTTTATAAATCATAGCTATGAAAATGGGGTCGTATCATGTCGATAACAACCCCATTTTCCTTTAATATGTCGCCTTTAGCGTTTAAGAACCAGCTACTTAGAACATACCTTGCATACCTGGTGGCAAGCCCATACCTGAGGTCGCGCCCGCCATGGTTTCTTCATATAGCGCATCTGCTTGGCGCACTGCATCATTGATAGCAGCAGCGATAAGATCTTCGATCATATCTGGCTCATCTTCTAATAAGCTCGGATCAATGGTCAAGCGCTTAACCACATGACGACCCGTCATGGTTACTTTTACCAGACCACTGCCCGCTTCTGCATGCACTTCTTTATTGCCAAGCTCTTTTTTAGCATTTTCGACGTTTGCTTCGACTTTCTTTTGCATGGTTTGTGCTTGTTGCATCAATGCTTGAATATTCATAGTTGCCTCTTGGTTTTTTAATAATAAATAATGGGGGTTTTGATAATAAAAAATAAAATACTAATAGCAATTATACCGTTATCTTTACAAACTGTCTAAACCACGCGCCAAATCTTTGATGATATCTTCCACATCTTCTAGACCGACCGACAGACGAATCAGACCGTCTTTTACGCCTGCTTCTGCGCGCTCTTGGGCGCTCAAACGAAAATGGGTCGTTGTTGCAGGATGGGTAATCGTGGTTTTGGCATCACCCAAATTATTGGTGATAGAGACCATTTGAGTTGAATCAATGACATGCCATGCGGCAGATTTTGAATCACGCGTCTCTGATGGCTGCACTTCAAAACCCATAATTGCCCCATATCCGTCTTTCATATGATGCTGACGTTTGGTCAACTCATGCGATGGATGGTCGCTCAAGCCTGAAAAGTGTACGGTGCTGACATTGGGATGATTAACCAAAAACTCTGCCACTTGATTGGCATTACTACAATGCGCTTGCATACGTAATTTAAGCGTTTCAAGTCCTTTGGTAAAGACCCAAGCATTAAACGGACTCATGCTGATGCCGCCTGAACGTATGACGGTAAACGCTTCTTGCATCAACTTATCGCTACCGACTAACGCGCCACCAAGTACTCGACCCTGACCGTCTAAGTATTTGGTTGCAGAATGAATCACCACATCGGCACCCAAATCAAGCGGACGTTGCAAAGCTGGGGTGGCAAAGCAATTGTCAACGACCAAGAGTATATCATTGGCTTTACATAGCTGGCTTAAAAAGCCAATATCACAAATCTGTGCCAATGGATTACTAGGGCTTTCGCAATAAATCACCTTGGTATTTGGTTGAACAGCATTTGCCCATGCGTCATTGTCGAAACAATCAACGTAACTGACTTCCACATCAAACTTTGCCATATAGTTATTAAACAAACCAATAGAGGAGCCAAATAGCTGATTAGCAGCAAGTAAATGGTCACCGGCTTTTAAGTACGCCAAGCACATGGTCAAAATCGCACCCATGCCAGAGGCTGTTGCGACTGCACGCTCACCGTTTTCAAGTGCTGCTAAACGGCGCTCAAAGGTACGTACGCTTGGATTGGTATGACGTGAGTAGACATTGCCCGTTTTAGTGCCATCAAAATGACCGGCAGCATCAGCTGCTGAGCTATATACATAGGAGCTGGTCGTAAAAATAGCTTCTGAATGTTCGCCCTCATCGGTACGATGCTGACCTGCACGTACTGCAATGGTTTGCATACCATAATCGAGTTCTAAATCCAGTGCATCATTGCACCAGTTTGCATCCAAGCCGTTTATATTGTCTTTATTTTGCGGTTGACTCATAAAGTTTCCATTGCCTTGATTGTTATTTACAATAGCGTTTATTTTTGATTATAAACATCACGCATTCGCGTTATCATATCATGATAAATTATTCCAAGCAGTAGCTTCAAAGCAGCAGTTTTCAGCACTGACTGTCTATTATTTTGCCTAACGTATCACTTATTAGAAATAAGAAGCAAAAATTGTGCTACCTAGATCCAATAAGAACAATATCTAATACAGGCAATATTTTATAAAAGTAACGTATTTATAATAGGCACAGATGCCGACACCTGATAAGCTTAGCGGCGATTTAAACTTTGCCTTAGGCGATATTATCATATGCCTTATAATCAGTGTTATTATCTGCAAAACCACCAAGAAATCCATACATATTTTTTGGCAACTTCTCCATTATATAAAGGCTCACTAAGGTAATTTATTTATGTCGATGTTCAGTATAGAACCCAGCAACTTATCGTTGAGCCTGACACTCGGTCTCACCTTAGGTCTTAGTGGATGCCAAAGCTTACCCAAGCAGCCGCACTTGCCTGAAAGCCAAGCACTATCTGCACGGGTCAATGCTTTATACCAATCGGACATCAGCAAACAAGCTGAAATAGAAAAAGACGCCCAAAAAGAGGGCGATCCTATAAATACTACGACTGTTAGCACAGACCTTGCTATCCCAAACACGGATAGTCTTGATTTGGTTGCTGCCATCAGTCAACAGAGTGAGATTCACCCTGATTTATCAGGCTATCATCCAATTGTGACGGGCGCCAATGCTTTTGCCTCACGCAGTATATTGACAGGTATGGCAACGCGCAATATCGATGCCCAGTACTATATCTGGCACGATGATCAAGCCGGTCAGCTGATGCTCAAAGACTTATGGGATGCGGCAGAGCGCGGCGTGATCGTACGTTTACTGCTCGATGATTTTAATAATAATGCTAAATTTGATCAGCATTTACTGCGTTTTGCCAGTCACCCTAATATTGCGGTGCGTATCATCAATCCACTTATGCATCGTAAATTTCAGACTTTAAATTTTGTCACCGGTCTGCCACGTATCAATAGACGCATGCACAATAAAAGCATGATTTTTGATAAGCAAATCACCATTATTGGTGGTCGTAATATCGGTGATGAATACCTAAGCAATGACAAAAGCAGTCAGTTCGCAGATTTGGATGTACTATTGATTGGTAAAGTGGTGGCAGATATTGATAATAGCTTTGCCAGCTACTGGTCAGCACCAATATCATTCGATATTCAAACCTTAGCGACCCTTGATAAAGGAGAGACGACTGACTTCGTACAAGGGCTCGATAAGTTAAAAGCCGATGAGAAAAGTAGTAGCAGTGGCAGTTTATCAGTGTATAAAGCAGCCATTGAAGACTCCTCTATCGATACGGATTTGATTAATAAGCGAGTGCCGTTTCGTTGGACGGACATGCAGTTCTTGAGTGATGACGTCGGCAAATTGACCAAAACCGTGCCAGCAGACACCAATTTGGTACATCAGCTACGCACTTTGCTTGGTAGTCCATCAAAGAAGCTGACTATTATCTCCTCCTACTTTGTACCGACCAAAGACGGTGTTAATACGTTGGTCTCATTAGCAGAATCTGGTATTGAAATCAAAATTCTCACCAATTCATTTGATGCAACCGACGTAACGGCGGTACATTCTGGCTATAGCCAATGGCGTCCTAGTTTACTGCGCGCGGGAGTCAAGATTTATGAGCTAAAATCAACCGCTTCTGAAGAAAAGCGTGAAAACAAACTTTGGAAAGCGCGTAGCCAATCTTCAACCAGTTTACATGCAAAAGCTTTCGCCGTTGATGACTATCAAGTGTTCATTGGCTCATATAATGTTGACCCGCGCTCGGCTAATATCAATACTGAGATGGGCGTGATTATCAATGATGATGAGCTTGCGACTCAGTTGCATGGTGCATTGAGCGATGACTTACTAAATCAAGCGTATGAAGTGAAGTTACTAGAAAACGGTGATTTACAATGGCATACCATGGAAAAAGATAAGAAAGTCATTTATGATTCAGAGCCGCGCGTCGATGTCAGTGACCATGTTTGGCTAACCATTATGTCATGGTTACCTATTGATTGGCTGTTATAGTTGGCTCAATATAAAAGAAACAGAAGTTGAATGCTTTTGGCTTAATTCTGTTTCATATAACCATATTTGACATAAACGTCTTTATTTTGACGATAAATCATTAGCAATGATGATTTATCGTTTTTTATTATAGGCAGTTATTTAGATAATGACTGCCTTAACGAATACTTTAATGTCTGGATGCGTGACCTAATATGCCTTCTCGTTCTCAATATGCACTTATGTCTTCTAAAGATAAAAATACGGTACTGTTTACTTGCTATAGCAGTGCAATAGCGTTTTTCGACTTTTTAATATACCTATATCTTGCAGATATGTTGGCAGCGACTTTATTTCCTGTTAGCTCAGATCCCAATCTTATGAAGATACAGGGGCTGTCATTATTTGCAATTGGTTATGTGGCACGCCCACTTGGCGGTGTTATCTTTGGACGTTATGGCGATATAAAAGGTCGTAAACCGTTATTACTAATCAGTATCTTGATTACGGCAGCAAGCTTATTGGCGATGGGATGTTTGCCTACTTATGCACAATGGGGTTTGGCAGCGCCTGCATTGTTTATCGTCTTGCGAATCATACATGGCATGGCCTATGGTCTTTATGTGCCACTCTCTTGGGTATTCGTTGCAGAGCACGTGCCGCGCCAATATCTGTCAGTAGGCTGTAGCTATGTAACTGCCTAGTTTTTTTGTGGGCGTTTTATTTTCTAATGGTTTTTTTCTTTGGTTAAGCAGTACGTTTACTACTGAGCAATTGGCAGATTATGGCTGGCGTTTGCCTTTCTTTATAGCGGCTACCCTGACGGTTTTACCGCTCCTTGCCTGGCGATGGATAGAAGAAACTCCGTTTTTCACTCAGATGAAAAAATCAAGACCTAGTGATTATGTTGCTAAGCCTTTTACGACCCTATTTAAGCATTGCAAGCATGCTATCTTTATAGGTCTGGTTCTCACTTTAATTGTCTCAAGCATCACCACAGTAGTGGTTATTTTATTGCCTGATTTGATTGAATTACGCTTTACGCTCGATACTGACTTGTTTGGATTCTCGCACAGTCTTGGCATCGTTTTTATGATTTTTGGCTGTATTTTTTATGGCATCATCTCTAACCATCAAAACTTTGGCAAAATTTTGGCAATAGGCTCTATTATCTTAATCGCTCAAATGCTTGCTTTCTTCTATCACTTAGAGGCAAGTGGCGACTATATCCTTATTATGTATGCACTTTTAGGCTTTTGTTCAGGTGTTATCGGCATGATACCTGCCATCTTGATTCAACTATTTCCTACCAATGTGCGACTCACCGGAATGGCTTTTTGCTACAATGTCACTTATGGTATCGTTGGGGTATTGGTGCCGTTTGGACTTGGCTATGCCACTTTATATGTGAGCTTTTCACCCGCACTCTATATCACTTTCATCGGTTTTATTGCCATCATCATGGGCATTTATTTTTATAATCTGCCTGAATTCAAAAAAATCGATCAGGTCATATAATATTATTTTATCCAAATAGGCTGATCTTTTATCAGCCTATTGATTATAGACTCACAAGCCATTGCAAGTGATACGTAAACTGACACATATAGCATTAGCATTTAGCATATACATCTTCAAAAATTTCTAAAAAATTAAGGCTTAACCACTATGGTTGATATGACCAACAAACGTCTTTCGGTCGCACCCATGATCGATTGGACAACGACAGATTATCGTTATTTTGCTCGGCTTTTTAATCCGCATGTTTATTTGTACACCGAGATGATCAGTACGGGCGCGCTGATACATGGCAATCGTGCACGGCATTTACGCTTTGATACTCTTGAACATCCGCTGGTATTGCAACTTGGCGGCGCAGATATCACTGAGATGACGCAGTGTGCAGAATTTGCTCAGCAGCATGGTTATGATGAGGTTAATATTAATGTGGGCTGCCCCTCTGATCGTGTACAGCACAATAAAATCGGTGCTTGCTTGATGGCAGAACCCAATACCGTTGCAGACTTGGTCAAGCATATGCAAGCGGCAGTCGATATTCCAGTCACGGTCAAGCATCGTATTGGCATTGATGACTTTGACAGTTATGAATTTATGGCGGATTTTGTACAAAAGGTAGCAGCAGGTGGTTGTACACGTTTTATCGTTCATGCGCGTACGGCATGGCTACAAGGCTTGAGCCCAAAGCAAAATCGTGAAATACCGCCACTGCGTTATGAAGATGTGTATCGTTTAAAGCAGGACTTTCCTACCCTTGATATTGAGATAAATGGTGGGATTGAGACCGTCGCTGATATTGAGGCGCATCTTGAGCATATCGATGGCGTTATGATTGGGCGCGCCTTTTATCACAACCCATATTTGTTAGCCGAAGCCAATAGCTTGTGGGACACCCCTGTCCCGAAGCGTTCAGATATACTAGCTCAGCTGTATCCTTATTTAGAAGAGCAAATAGCTAAAGGTGAAGCACTTCCAACGATGACTCGGCACTATTTAGGGTTATTCCAAGGATTAGTGGGTGCTCGAAAATGGCGTCAAGCATTGAGCGGTAAGCCTCACTTGACCATTGATGATATCAAGCACGCGGCGACTGAGGTATTAGCCCTTAATCCTGATGCCTTAATCCTGATGCCTGACGCCTGACGCCTGATAAAACCTACTATTAAATAACAATGCATACGGCGTGAGTATTAATTATCAAATATTCACTGTTATTCTTTATGCTACTTGCGCCAAATACTGCCACATAGCCGCACCGTTATTTATAATATGTAATAACATGGGCAATATCAGCGAGCCTGATTTGATACGCGCATAGCAAAATAGTAATGCTAACACCACGATGGTACTGATCTCGTAAATTCCATATTGTAAATGAATGACCGCAAATATCAAACTGGTCACCAGACTTGCTATGATTGCCCCGCGATATTCTGTATCAGGTGGCGAGATAAACTGCTCCGCAATCGCCGACCACAATATGCCGCGAAATATGAGCTCTTCATAAATGGGCGCGACGATAACCATCGCAAAAATAAGTAGCCATACTGAGCTGACAGATTGGTATAAAGGATCTACAAACGCCAGCGGTGATTTATCAAGCACATACGTCAATGCCTGACTGCCAATCATAAATATCAACAGCAGCCCTATCATGCCCATACCGACCGCCAATGAGAACGGTCTTAATGCCAAATACTGCTTTAAATTGCCGCGTCTCACGCGTATAACTAACGCGCTGGTTGCCATTAATAGCACGCAGCCTATCATGATAGAAATACTGACAACCGTTCCATCATTGCTGCCAAAAAAGAAAATATCGCCGACCGTTGCGCTTTTGGCAGTTGGTAATACCAGTTTGCCAGCGATGTAAATCCCGATCAATTGACTGATAAAGAAAAAAACCACCATGCCTATGATAAGCAATAAAGTGCCTAAGCGTGTGAATAAAGGCTGAGGATGTATGACAACTTTGTTATTTTCAGCGGCGCTCTTATTTGGCATTCGCATTGACATAATAGGTTTACTCGAAAAGATACTGAAGCATTACTTAAAAACTGCTCACAAAGACAATCAGTTTAGCGTAAGGAAATTGATTAAAAACAAAGTCTGTTGTTATTTGGCAGATAACTGTTTTTCAATCAATGCTAATACCTGCTCTGACACAGACTCTGGATGCTCAAGTGGAAACATATGACCGCCCGCATGAGTAATATAAGGAATACGTAAGCGCGACTTTATTTGTTGCGGGAATCGACGTTTTAAAAAGATACTGTCCTCACCAATAATCAAGGTAACTGGCACTTTAGGGGCTCGATTTGGGGTCAACCAATACCAAGAAGGGTTGGTACGAAAGACGGCGACTTCACTGGCTTTTGGAATCGCCAAGGTAACTTTACCATCGGCACGCTCATGCAGACCATGCTCAATATAACCTTGAAAACTGCGCTCAGTAAAATCTTTAAAAAATCCTTTATTGCGCAGTTTGTCATACGCATCTTCTCGGCTATCCCATACGTCACGGCGATGCTTAGACACGCCAGCTGGCGATAGCTTATCCATCAAACGATTATTCATCAATGGCAATCGATCTGCTGTCTTGGCAAGATGCCATAGCAAGCTAACTTTGCCATAAATCCATGGTGGATCCATCAGAACGGCTTGCGAAAAGTACTCAGGTGCACGGTACAACGCTTGCAAGGTACACATGGCACCAAGCGAATGCCCGACGGCTACGACTTGCTTAACGCCATGTTTTTTACAGGTATCTTTGACGCTATCGACAATCTGCTGCGTGAGACTTCGCCATTGGTTATCGACCGGATAATCAGGCGTATCGCCTAACATGGAGATATATTCAATAGTAAAAAATTCAGCCAATTTCTCAAAAAACGGCTCATAGACAGGACTTGGCATTCCATTGGCATGAGCAAAATGGATGACTGGTTTTTGGGTTATTTTCGATATCGGTAAGGACGCAAAAGACTGCAAATTGACTTCACTCATGACACATTCTCATTAATTGTTATAATGGTTTGTATTGTATTTATGGTTTTAAATGCTAGATAGCGACACATAAATAAGGCTGAGCGTAATCATACGCTCAGCCTTAACAATCATACACGGTAACGCTAAAAATTAAAGTCTATTAACGCATCTGCGCGTTGCCTTCTTCTGATGGCAAGAGATCAAGATTGATGCTTGAACCCACACCTGCGCCTAATTTAACGGCGAAGCGATCCATAAATAATTGGAACGGATCACTTGGCGTATAATTAACCACGTTATTTAATTTAAGCTGCTTCTCTAAACTTGAGATACTGCCTTTTTTGTCCGCCAAGCCAAGCTCGATAGATTGCTCACCTGTCCAAAACAGTCCCGAAAACAGCTTATTTTGTTCAGGATTTTTTAAACGATCGCCACGACCTTCTTTTACGGCATTAATAAAGTGCTTATGAGTATTGTCTAGCACTTTTTCAACATGCTTTTCTTCATAATCCGTTAGGGGACGTGACAGGCTCAAGATATCTTTATATTCACCTGCTGTAATGGTGCGATCTTCTACGCCGACCTTGTCCATCAAGCCTTTTACATTATAGCTTGGCATAATGACGCCGATCGAACCGACTAGGCTTGATGGGTTGACATAAATCTCATCAGCCGCTGATGCGATATAATACGCGCCAGAAGCCCCCATATCACCAATCACTGCATAAAGCTTTTTATCTGGATATTCTTTACGCAAATCCATCATAGTCTGCCAGATTTCATCTGACTGCACAGGCGAGCCACCCGGTGAGTTGATATCGAGCGCCACTGCCTTCGAGTTACTGTTTTTAAAGGCGCGTGTGAGCGCATCATTGACATCATAAGCGTTGGCCACATCACCACTGCTAATAGTTCCTTGAAGCTCAACCACTGCCAAATGCGGCTTACTGGTATCGATACCATCAAGACCAGTGGGTGCTTCAGTACTACAGCTACGCCCAATCGTCAAAAATATCAATAAAATATAGCCAAAGGTCAGTAGCTTAAAGAAAATACTCCAACGACGGGCACGGCGTTGCTCGACCACGCTTGCTAATAAAGTATTTTCAATCAGTCGCCATTCTTGCCCGCTCGGCTGGTTTGACTGCTGCATCGGTGCTGGCTGATTTGCCGAATTATCAGGACGTTTGTTAGGGTCTGGCGGCCAGTTGGGCATATAACTTCCTAAGTAGAAACAATGTAAAACGATAAAAGACAGATTATATAAACTTACGACAGAAAATTCGAAATTACTGTTTAAGTTTTCTGTATGAATAGGTGGTTAAGTATGGTGCCATTTTACTCGTGGTTCAATAGCATCTCTGTGAAATACGTGTATTTTATAAATGTGATATCACAAATAAAACACTAGGGCTAAACATTAGGGCGCATTAATAACATCCACAATACTATTAATACTGGAACAATTCTTAATCACCCTCTTTGAATAGCGCATCAGAAGATAAAGCAACTTCTAACGGTTTATTATCATAGGTTATTATCTCATCTATTTGTTGCTGGGTGATTACCTCATTCGGGATATGTGAGGTACTGTGACCTAACCATGTCGTATGATTCATGGCTATATTGCTATTGGTTAAATCAGTCGAGCATAGCAACGACCACATTTGCCAAGTTCTCTCATGCGTATCTGCATTCAAAATTAGCCGCGATTGCCACATATTTGCTTGGTCAATCGGTTGTTGGCTTTTTGACATGAGTGTTTGCGAGTTAGCAGGTAATGACTTGAGAGGATCGTTTGCTTGATACTTGAGCACTCGTATGGGCGTGCTACTATCAATAGCCATAGTACAATCCCAAACACTGGCATCATCTATCTTGCTCCAGCCTGTGATTGCTTGCAAGGTTAAGTTACCATCTGGCAGCTGCCATATTTTACCGGATTCGCAACGTTGGGCGCTGATAGTTGCCGTCTTTTGAGAATCCGTAGTAACTTTATAAGCTTGATGCAGCGCAGACCAACGCTCACTACGTCCTGCTTGCCAGTATTGGCTCACAGGCAATCTCTGACTGAGCTGAGCGACTATCATGGGTAAGAGCTCTGAATCATTAGGACTCACTGCGCTGCTCTTTTTATCGTAAACGCGTGAATCAGTCACGCCACTACTACTGCTTTGTACGACGATGCCCTCTAGCTTATTGACAGATAAGCTGCCCAATTGCTGCGCTAACATGGCAGAGAATTTATCTGCCGTCAGATTGCTGGGCATGGTCTTAATTTTAGTGTTACTGGGTCTATGATCTGCCAAAAACAGCCAGCTGGTATTTTTGGCATCTTTATCATTGACGATAGGATATTGTAATAAAGTGGCACTTATATAATGATCACCCGTTGGCAATATATATAGAGTGGGTGTCATAGTCAGTAACTGCTGATTGGCATATACCGTCATTACCAAAAGACTGAGCGGTGGCAATACTAGCCAACGACTGATCAGACCGCTAGGTAGCAACCAAGGTAACAGGGTTAATAATGCCATGAGCAAAATAGCGGCATTGACGGGCGTATAAAGCCACGCATCTGATAGCACAGGCATTGATGTTAGCCATGCTATTAGCTCATGCAGGTTACTTACAATTGCGGTGACTAACATCCAAATAATATCGGCTACAGACGGCAATATAAGATAGCAAAGCCCAGCCAATAAATTCAGCGGTACGATAATCCAACCAAATAAGCCAATAGCAAAGAGATTTACGATTAACCCCCATAATGAGGCTTTGCCAAAGAGTAACAACGTTACAGGTAATAGAGCGAGGAACAGCCAACACTGTAACTTAAATAAGCGCTTAAAACTTAGCCATAAACGTCTGAGTAATTTGTCATAGGAAGTAAAGGGTTGGTTTGATGTTAATGGCTGATTTTGTGAGGTATCTTCATATTTAAGCAATAATGCCACGGCAATAAAAGACAGCCAATAACCTGCTTGCCATAATACATAAGGGTCATGCCATGCCATCAGTACTGCCAAGGCAAATAATACGCGCATGGTACTGACAGGTAATAAAGTTAGTCTTGTCAGACCAATTGCCAGTAGCATCCATGCGGTACGTGCAGCGGGCACATCAAACCCTGTAAACAATGCATAAATAAATGCGGCGCTAATCATCACCCACCAACGTACGTGCCAGCGCGGAATATAGCGATATAAAGCGGTATACATACGATTAGCTAGTAGAATAACTATACCAGCCAGCACAATCGCTAAAAACAAAACATGCGTACCCGATATTGCTAATAAGTGTAAAATGCCAGCCAACTGATATAGATCTTTGGTCTCACGATTAATTAAACTGCGATCACCGGTCAGCAAGCTTAATGTGACCGCTTTTGCTTGTTGCTCTGCAGCAGTATTTGTAGCCCAATCTTTATAAAAGTGCTGGCGTAATTGCCAACGCCCTTGGTCAATAGCAGTACGCAACCGTGTTAAATAAGAATCAGAAGAGAGTAAATGCGAATTTGAATGTATCTGTGGGTGACTGGATGGCAAAATCGAGCTACTAATCGAGCTACTAATCGAGCTACTAATCGAGCTACTAATCGAGCTACTACTAGTAGCCAGTATATTGGCAACGCCGTCAATATGCCGACTACGTAGCCAGCGATAACTATCAAACCCTGACGGGTTATTTGATACTTGCTCAGAAGTAGCAAGCGGTGCCAGCGTCAAGGTCATAAACAATCTATCACCCGGCTGCAAATGATTTAAGTCAGCAATCTGACTTTGTTTTTCTGTTTTTTTAGATTTTTTAGATTTTTTCTGAGAGTTAGTCTTAGATGACTGTTTGGCTGGCTTTTTTGGATAAGCATTGAGTAGGACGCGGTATATCTTATCTTGAACAGCATTTTCAGCAAGTGTGTTTTGATGTGAAGATATGGCATTTGAAGATTCATACTTGATATCATCGCCACTTAGGCTATTATTTAGCCCTGCTCCGTATTCTGCTGTCACTTTATCCAAGTCTTGCGCTGTCAGCTCAGAAACCAATGGCAATATTTGACTGATGATCGCAACTTGCCGATAGCCGGTATCGGTACCAGCATCATACACACTATCGCTTATTCCCTCTATATGAACCAAAGCCTGCACACGCATAGGCTCAGTAATTTTTTGATCGTCTGCTTGTTGGTGACTTACTAGCGCATGTAAACCACTACCAATAACCAAAGTGCTTGCCAGTATAGCGATTGATATAAAATAGAGAATACGAGAAGCAAACCTAGAGTGATGTGGCGTACTTTTTATGGAATTGGTAGGATAAGCTGATGGGATAGTAAACTGGCTGATCAAAATTAAAATAAAGGTAAGAAGTACGAATGAAATAGTCAGAACAGGAGTGCTGGCGCTATCCATAAACAGCGGCATTATTGGTATAGGCGTGTTATCAGCAACCGCCAAAACACCCATCATAGCAAGGATGATAAAGCTACCTATTAACCAATACACCAGTGCTCCTTGCGTGATATTTGAAATAATATATAGCATCCACTAAAAAACTGTAATGCGCTTGCTATATTACCTTGGCGCTAAATACCACTACATCAAGCCATGGTATTGATCCGGATATTATCCTATACTAATTGCACACACTAGGATGGTGATTGTCTAACGTTCTCTTTACGTTTTTCTGATAGAATTCTTATCTATACTTTTATCAATAACATGACTGCCTATCTGCCTATTATTATGATTGAGCGGGCTGCAGACAATGAGTAAAGGCAAATCTGTGACCAAAAAAACGTTTAAAAGACTTATTACCTACCCCTGAGAAAGTGTTAGAAAGTCGCACATTAAAACTGTTTGCGCCGCAACTTTCTGACCCACGATTGTGGCATTTTAATCGCCATAGCTTAAATAAAGCCGTCTATATCGGTGTGCTAAGTGCCTTTTTTCCATTGCCAGGACAGATGTTATTGGCATTGATTGGTGCTCTTATTTTCCGTGCCAATGTCCCTATGGCACTGGGCTTAACATGGATTACCAATCCACTCACCACCTTACCGGTATTTTACGCTGGATACTATATCGGTGCCGAAATACTCGATCTGCCAATGATTAGCTTGCGCACGATTGGCAGGATGATCTCTGACTTAAGTTTATGGATTATATCGGACGGCGCCAACCCCTTTATTACTTATAAAGGAACTGTTTCCTTAACTGCATTTTGCTTAGGTCTGACTATCTTAGCCATTATTACAAGCATCGTCTGCGGCTTAGCGTTTAAAGCCATTTGGCGCTATAAGACTGTCACGAGTTGGCAAAAAAGGCAGCTTAGCTCTTTAGATAAGCCGCCCGAACTTTAATAAATGCTATCAATCCTCATCTCTATTTGCTTCAATAGCATTAAGGATGTTGTCAGTGAGCTTATTATCCATCACAAAAACTTCAACCACTTCTTCGTTTTTGAGCAATACATAACGCTTACCTGTCGCACTGTCTTGAACCTTTAAATCAAAATCAACACCTGCCAAAGTAATACGATCGAAAACGGGCGTCAATAAATCTATTTGACCTTGTTTATCGAGCGTATCAAATAACGCGGTATCCATATAAAGTTTTAGTGGCTCATCGCCTTCTTCAATACTACCAAAAGCAGCAATCGGGTCGTCATCTTTATCCATTATATTTATCCTTACTCAATCAATAGACTGCTATCTTGCAGTCCTTTCCTATTATATTTTAATAATTTTCCCAATGACCATTACGTAAAAGCAGCTGACGATCAGCAAGCGCCGCTAGATTTCGATCATGAGTGACCATCAATAGTGCCGTTTGCATCGTACTTTGCAGCTCTGATAATAATCCAAAAACACTTTGTGCGTTATCATAATCTAGGTTACCTGTTGGCTCATCTGCCAAGATAAGCGACGGTTTGGTGACTAAAGCACGCGCAATCGCCACGCGCTGACGCTCACCGCCCGACAACTCACCAGGTCTATGTGCCAAACGATGCTCAAGACCAACACTGTTTAAAATATCGATGGCTTGCTGACGCGCTTCAGCCGTCGATACTTCTGGGCGCATTAGTAGCGGCATGGCAACGTTTTCAATGGCAGTAAATTCAGCCAATAGATGATGAAACTGATAAATAAATCCCAAATGCTTATTACGCATCGCACCGCGTTCGGTCTCATTCATACTGTTTAATAACTGACCATGCAACCAAACCTCACCGCTGGTTGGCGTATCAAGCCCACCAAGTAGATGGAGCAAAGTACTCTTTCCTGAGCCACTGGTACCAACGATAGCGATACGCTCACCAGCGGTGACAGTCAAATCCAAACCGGTCAAGACTTGGGTGCTCACGGCACCTTCATCGTATATCTTATTAATATTGGTCGCTTTTAAGATAGCAGACATAATGCTTCCTTTATTTTATTTATAACGGCATTAACGCCTGTAAATTACTCGTAACGCAGCGTTTGTGCAGGCTGAATTTTAGCCGCTCGGCGTGCTGGATAAATGGTCGCCAAAAAGCTCAATATAAATGACGCACTGGTAATCAATACCACATCCGCCAAACGCAGCTGCGATGGTAGATAGTTCACAAAATAGGCATCAAATAAATTTAGACCAAAGCTATTATTAATAAAGCCCAAAATATCACTGACCGTTAATGCAAATATCACGCCCAATATCGTACCTGCAATGGTACCAATAAAACCAATCACCACACCTTGTACCATAAAGACTTGGGTAATCAGACGCGGTGAGGCGCCAAAAGTTTTTAAGATAGCAATGTCAGCCTTTTTATCTGTGACTAGCATCACTAAACTTGAAACAATATTAAAAGCTGCCACGAGGATGATTAAGAACAGTAGCAAGCCAACCATGGCTTTTTCCATTTGGATAGCACCAAATAGATTGCCATGCGTCTGGGTCCAATCACTAGGATATAATTGCTCTGGCGCAATCGCAGCCGCTTTTTGTGCTGCCATTGGCGCTGTAAAGATATCATGAAGCTTCATACGGATACCTTGGGCGCCCTCTGGTAAACGCAGTAATTTTGCCGCATCGCCCATTGGAATAAATGCCATGAGACTGTCCACTTCTGGACTGATAGAAAATATACCAGTCAAGGTAAAGCGCTTAAAGCGTGGTATCACGCCAGCAGGTGACGGCGATGCTTCTGGCAGTACGAGAGTGACTTTGTCACCCAATTGCAACCCTAGTGATTGCACCATACCTTCACCAAGCACAATACCGAACTCGCCATTTTTTAGCGTATCAATATTGCCTTCTACCATATGCTCATTGATGATAGAAACGTTTTTCTCATACTCAGGATCAACACCTGTCACCATGATGCCAGCTACCTGACCATTCGAGGTCAACATACCTTGCAACTGGATAAAAGGCGCAACTGCAACCACTTCTGGATCTTCTTTAATCTTGTCCGCGACTTGTTTCCAATCACCGATAATCTCAGTTGATGTGACAGTCGCTTGCGGTACCATACCCAAAATACGCGTTTTTAGCTCACGATCGAAGCCATTCATGACCGACAGTACGGTAATCAATACCGCCACGCCAAGCGTCAGACCAATCATTGAAATCAGTGATATAAAAGAGATAAAACCATTACTACGTTCTGCTCGGGTGTACCGTAAGCCGATAAATAACGCTAAAGGACGAAACATATTCAAACTCTTTATCTTATCTACGTGCGACTTTATGTAGGTTACAAAACAAATAGCGGCAATTGCATCATACTTTTGCAGCTGCCACAAAAACATATCAATCGAACACAAAAACAGGGTGTAAGACAAGCCAAATGTGGCTGTCAAAAGGGAGCTAGTTTGACACAATTTGGCTAACAGGTGCCAGTCATTACCGAAAACTGTCCAGATTTTATAATAAAAAATGCGGTTTTATGATTATTTTTTATAACAGACTTGCTATTCTCTGTGTCTATACCTATATATTGTATGCTAAAGACAATTGTCATTAACCCCTCATTGTTGTTTGTTGCCTCTTTACTGACGGCATTGCTGACCATCATAAACCCCTCTTTTTAAGTGGCACATGGTACTCAGCGATCACAGTTTCAGACCCAAACCTCATGGCTGACTTAAGTTTGAGTATTTTCATGACCATTAATTATCAATATAAAAACATCCAATCTCCTACCAAAATCACCTTAACTGATGAGCAATCAGCTGGTCACGGTGACCATTGGCGTATTCTGACTGATGACATGAGTCATGATGTACCTGAATGGTTACAACAGATGATTGAAAAAGCAGCGATGCCTAAAGGCCTTAATACCGATGTCAGTGCCAAAGACAGCTGTTTATTGCTATCTGAGAACCAACCTTGTCATATCAATCAAGTACTGGCAATGAAGAATGGCAAGCCTGAATGCTTTATCAATGCCTATCCTTGTGTCGACAGCCCATATGGATTGAGCTGTAAAATCGAGCGTATGATTGTCAATGACAATTCACACGATGCCGTATTACGCTTACGTACCACTGATGGCAGCATCATCTATGCTTTTGATCAGCTATATACTGCGAATCGCCATCTGTATCAACGTGATACCACCTATTTTGTGAATTTTAGCGCCTGGGCACATGAGATCAAAATCAGTGAACAAAATGAAGTCATCAAAGTAGAAGACCAAGAAGCGATACGCTATCACCGCGCTTTTAATGATATCGTTGCGGCAAACGATGGAAAGATGCCGGATGACCTACAAGAACAAATCAAAGCATGGCAACCAGAAACCAAAGAACAAATGGCGCCGGTTGAGATCAATCTGGGTCATATGTGTGCTTATTTGTTTGGCGATACGTTAGGTCAAGAAGATGAAGCGTGGTGTCAAGGTCAAGTACTTGGCAAGCAAGAAACCCTATTTAATGGTAAAACGATTATTCTGTTTGATGTGGTGGTACTGCGCGAACAAGATGCTGATCCGTTTGTGATGCGTATTGGTGCGCTAAAAACACCTGATACTGCCTCTATTAACGTTCATGATTACGTACAAGCAAACGTATGGCTACAAGCGGCTATTTATAAAGAAAATCAGCAAGTAGCACAATCGAAAGCCAGCTAGTCAGATTTAGATTATTTTAGACAAATAAAAAGCCCCTAATTGATTTTAGGGGCTTTTTATTTGTCTAAATACGATTAAATTAATAATAACTCTAAGCCATTGTAGTCATTGACTTAATATTGCTATAAAGCGCTTTTTGCTCAGCACTTGGACGAGCCGTCTGTACTGCCATCAACTGTGACATATCGCCTTCGACACGAATTTTGCCACCCATAAAGGCGCCCATGATTTCATTGGTATCGAAATCAGTGATGATGGATTGTAGGATACTACGATCAAGCAATAACGTGGTGGTCGCTCCATCGTTTAAGCCGCGATGTAATAGACCATTTGCAAAGTTGGCTTCGATGTCTTGATCGCTATCAGATACTTTTAGATTGACGATCATATTCGCAAGTGCGGGCGGCAAATTAAGCTCACCTGCTTCTTGACCCATTTGCTCAACTTGCTCAAACCATTCATCTGTCAAAAAAACTGCCATATTATTATCCTTAATACCTATTGTTGTTAATCGGTGCTAGGTCAGCACCTTTCGTGCTCCAACCAAACAGCCAGTTAAATGCCAAAAAACTTACTACTACAAGGTGACTATTTTATATAATAGACACTTTATTATGGATGCTGCTCAGTGGCATTATAAGATGCGACTTTACAATAAGTAAAACTTATTTGTAGAACAAATAATAAAATTGTTACAAAACCTTGTTCATAGTTGGTCCATACAAACTTGTGAATACAATCTTTTTTCATCTATAGAATAGTCATGAAATTGGGTATAAAATAAGTGGATAGCGTAGCAGTGATAAGTTGCTTGCTAAGATTTTACTAAAGAGTTTGTATTTTGGCGCATAGTTCTGATGATATTTGATTAGGTTTGCGTTACAATACCCTTAAACAGAGTCGGGAGTTTTAACTAAACATTACGTAAATATGTTTTTTTGTCAGCTATCGCTAGCATACATTGACGGTCGATACCTTCTTATCACCGGTTGAACATCAGTATCTATCTTGGTTTGTACGGCTTTTGGCGGTGACAATTAAGATAAATACTCAGCCTCAATAGATGTTTGATGCTCGAGAACGGCACATTTTCTTATTAAACCTGACAACATATTAACAATCCTACTATCAATCAGCTTCGCGGGCAGTCCGCTTTAGTACTGCTCTCTACCCATCAGCAATCACTGATATCTAGACCATGCTTAGCTTGATAGTTAATACCGTCAGCCTGATAAGACGAGTGAAAACAGCCTTTACCAAAGCCATTGTTTGGTTATGATCTTTATCATGATCTAGATGACATGGCATGTTAGTTAATTCTGTTGATAATTCGGGCTGTAAAGGAATCATCCAATGAGTTTACAAAACACAGCACTCGCCCCCATTGACCGTGAATATGAAATTACTATCGTAAGATTCTTTACGGTTATGGCCGTGGTATGGGGCATCGTCGGCATGAGTATTGGTGTGTTCATTGCTTCTCAGTTAGCATGGCCAGCACTCAATTTTGACATTCCATGGCTGACTTTTAGTCGTTTAAGACCACTGCACACCAATGCGGTTATTTTTGCGTTCGGTGGCTCAGCCTTGTTCGCAACGTCTTATTACATCGTTCAGCGTACTTGTAAGACAAGATTATTTGCGCCTTACTTAGCTTGGTTTACCTTTTGGGGTTGGCAGACGGTTATCGTATCGGCTGTTATCACCTTACCATTAGGTTTAACCTCGGCTAAAGAATACGCTGAGCTTGAATGGCCGATTGACATCCTTATCGCATTGGTATGGATATCTTATGCTATTGTCTTCTTCGGTACACTGATTAAGCGTAAAACCTCACATATCTATGTGGCTAACTGGTTCTTTGCTGCCTTTATTATTACGATTGCGCTACTGCATATTGTAAACAGCATGGCGATTCCTGTTAGTGCGTTTAAGTCTTACTCGCTGTTTGGCGGTGCAACCGATGCCATGGTGCAGTGGTGGTACGGGCATAATGCGGTAGGCTTCTATCTGACGGCTGCTTTCTTAGGCATGATGTATTATTTCGTACCAGTACAGATTGGTCGCCCTATTTATTCTTACCGTTTGTCTATCGTTCACTTTTGGGCATTGATTGCTTCATATATGTGGGCTGGTGGTCACCATTTGCATTATTCAGCGCTTCCAGATTGGACGCAGTCTCTAGCAATGGTATTCTCAATCATTCTATTTGCTCCATCTTGGGGTGGTATGATTAACGGTGTACTAACGCTCTCAGGTAGTTGGGATAAGCTGCGTACCGATCCGATCATTCGCTTTATGATTGTCGCTTTGTCATTCTATGCCATGTCGACGTTTGAAGGTCCAATGATGTCGATTAAGACAGTCAATGCGTTATCGCATAATACGGATTGGACGATCGGTCACGTACACTCAGGTGCGCTTGGCTGGGTTGGTATGATTACCATTGGTTCGTTATATGTACTGTTACCACGTATTTATAACAAGCCTAAAATGTATTCTATCAGCTTGATCACAACGCATTTCTGGCTAGCAACAGCAGGTACCATCTTCTATATCGTCTCTATGTGGATTTCAGGTATTGGCCAAGGCATGATGTGGCTTGCGACCAACCCTGATGGTACTTTGGTATACAGCTTTGTTGATACCGTTGAGTTCTCGCATTTCCCATATATTGGTCGTGCGTTTGGTGGTCTTCTGTATGTATCTGGTATGTTTGTGATGGCATATAATGTCTATAGAACAATCAAGATGCCAGAAGGTAAGCCAGTAGACATTGCTGATCCGACTGATCATGAACCTAGTGTCGATCAAATCTCGACAGCTAAAGTATAAGGAGCGATCATGGCTGGTACACCGCATGAAATTATTGAAAAAAATACAGGCTTGTTGGTCATCGGTATCGTTATCGCTATTAGCTTTGCAACGCTCGTTGAGATTGTACCGCTGATATACGATTATAGAGGTGCTGAAGAAGGTGGTGTGAACACTCCTCTCCCTTCTATGGAGCCTTGGACTGCGCTTGAATTTGAAGGTCGTGACATCTACATTCGTGAAGGTTGTCATGTCTGCCATACCCAAATGGTACGTCCATTACGTGCTGAAGTTGAGCGTTATGGACCATACTCACGTGCTGCCGAATCAACGTGGGATCACCCTTTTCTTTGGGGCTCAAAACGTACTGGTCCCGATTTAGCACGTGTGGGCGGCCGTTATTCTGAAGATTGGCAAAGACAACATCTGATTGACCCACGTTCATTAGTGCCTGAATCAGTCATGCCCGGTTTCCCATGGCTTGCGACCAATGAAGTGAATGGTTCTAATGTTCAAGCCAAAATGCGTCTCTTCCGTGATCGCTTCGGTGTGCCTTATACTGAAGAAGATATTGAAGGCGCTCCAGATGCTGTGCTTGGTGCTACTGAGCTTGATGCTTTGGTTGCCTACCTTCAGCAGTTAGGTACCGCAATGGAAGGACAGCGCTAATGGGTATTGGTGAATTACAAACAATTGCGACCGTTTCTGCCTTTATTGCCTTCGTAGGTGTTGCATGGTGGGCGTATTCGCCAAAAAACAAAAAACGCTTCGAAGAAGATGCACAACTTGCGCTTGATGACGAGGATATCAAATCTCTGTCTGACGAGCAGCGCGATAAGGATAAATGATGACATTCTTTTGGAGTTCTTGGATAACTATACTAAGTATCATGTGCTGGGCGTTCATCCTCGGTATTCTACTAATGGTCTTAAAATTCAAACCAGAAGTAGAAGACGACGGTACCACAGGGCATGAATACGACGGTATTCGAGAATATGATAAAGCGCTGCCTAAATGGTGGCTAGTGATATTTTTTGGATCAATCATTTGGGGTGTTGCTTACTGGGTGTTCTTTCCAGGTATTTTCCCCTCAAAATGGGAAGGCATCACAACCGTAGAAGTCGATGGCAAAACTTTGCCATGGACCTCTAAAAACGAGCTTTACAGTGAGCTTGAGAGTAACAACAAAGTATTTACGGATAACTTTGAGAAAAACATTTTGGCAAAAGCAGATGCCAGCGGTGCTACTAAGACCCTAGCCAGCTTGTCTGAGATGCAAGCGACTATGCGTCGTAGTGAAAAGCCGCCTGCAGATCTGCAAGCTCAAATTGATGAGAAAATTGCAGAACTGTCACCTTATGTAGAAAAGCTATCTGAAAACCCGAATGCGTTAAAAGTCGGTAGTCGCTTGTTCTTACAGAACTGTGCGGTCTGTCATGGCTCAAACGCCAAAGGTGCTACAGGTTATCCAAATCTAACCGATAATGATTGGTTATATGGCGGCGAAGCGTCAAACATCTTAACGACGTTACATAATGGCCGCGTCGGCGGCATGGCTGCATGGCGTGATCAACTTGGTGAAGATGGTATTCGTGCTGTTTCTGAATATGTGTTGTCACTATCTGGTAACCAACCCGGTTACGAACTTGATAAAGCCCAAGTTGCTCAAGGTGAAGCCATCTTTAAAGAACCTACCAACTGTGTGCTTTGTCATGGTCCAGAGGGTAAAGGTATGATTTCAGCGGGTGCGCCAAACTTAACAGATAATATCTGGTTATATGGTGGCGATCGCGAGACTATTCGAGAAACATTACGTTATGGTCGTGCAGGTGTGATGCCTGAGTGGGAAACCAAGCTAGGTAATGAACGTATTATGTTGCTTGCGGCCTACGTATATTCATTATCAGATAGAACTGTTCAACCTGCTGCTAAGGCAACTTCTGTTGCTGCTGCAATGCCAAAACAAGTGGTAAGTACAGAGAAGACGGTTAACTAATACGGTTAATTTTAACTATAGTTACTTGGTTAGCAGCTATCTCATTGACGAGTAGATTTAGATAAAGGGAGGTCTGTCATTACAGTCCTCTCTTTTTTATTAAAAATATTTAAGCTTTGTCATCAATTATGGCTTTTAGCAGTACTACTATTTGTAGCGTAATAGCCCTCATATAGATATTGCTTTTTAACACTCTCACCCCATTTATAGTAGGGAGAATGTTAAAATAGTTAGACCATAAGACATTGGTGACAGAGCCATTTCAGCTTTTTTGCCAATTATTGATCATCCCTCATTTGGTAGACGAATTAAAGGCATTTTAATTTTTATCTCTCTACTTACTGACATTGATAACACCGCACATCCACCTATCTTATTTTTATAATAGATGTTTGTTACCCATGCCAGCAGACTGATTCTTTTTTTAAAGAGGCACGTTTATGTCAGCACCACAATCTAATAAAATCCCTGTACAGCAAGTAGATCTTGATGCTACCAAGCATCGTGTCCATCCACGATTTGTGACTGGTTTCTATCAAAACATTCGTGTTATTACGATGTATGCACTTTTAGCGGCGTTTTTGCTGTTGCCCTGGTTACGCTATAACGGACGACAAGCTATTTGGTTTGATGTGCCATCCCAGCATTATTATATTTTTGGCATGACATTTTTGACGCAGGATTTTTATTTTATTGCCGCCTTTGCTATCATTGCAGCCTTCGCCTTATTTATGGTAACAGTCTATGCAGGGCGAGTTTGGTGTGGCTATGCTTGTCCCCAGACCATTTGGACGCATTTATTTCAATATGTAGAAAAATGGGTGATTGGCGATCGTAATAAACGCATTAAGTTTGATAAAGAACCAATGAGCGCAACCAAGGTGTTTAAACGCTTCTTGATATATTTCATCTGGTTTGTGTTTTCCATGATTACCGCCACGACCTTTGTAAGTTATGTATCCGGTACAGATGCTCTATACAATAGCTGGCAGATGATTGGTTTTATCCCCTTCCCTGATTGGGCGACGTGGATTTGGGTATCAGTATTTATTTTTGCGTTTTCGACCTACGTCAATGCAGGTTATATGCGCGAGCAGATGTGTATCCAAATCTGCCCTTATGGTCGTTTTCAAAGTGTGATGTTTGATAAAGATACCTTGGTGGTTTCTTATGATTATGAGCGCGGCGAGCCTCGCGGTGCTCGCAAAAAAGGCACCAACCCTGATAATTTAGGCGACTGTATCGAGTGTCAGATGTGTGTACAGGTCTGCCCTACTGGGATTGATATTCGTGATGGATTACAAGTAGCTTGTATTCAGTGCGCCGCCTGTGTGGATGCTTGTAATGAGATAATGGATAAAGTGGGCTATCCACGCGGACTTATCCGTTATACCACAGAGCGTCAATTGGCTGAAAAAGAGAAGAGCCGTGTCTTTCGCCCTCGTTTCTTCGCTTACTTAGCACTTCTCACGATACTTTGTGGCGGTGTTTTATACGCTTTGAATGACCGTGTGCCATTAGAGATTGATATACGGCGTGACCGCAATCAGTTGTCTTCATTGAATCAGCAAGGCATGATTGAAAACAGTTATATCGTTAAGCTGACCAATAAAACCCAAGATGCCCATACTTATAAAATAACGCTCGCACCGCAAGAGGGTTTGAGCTTGGAGATTCGCTTTAACGATGTGCCGTTAGATGCCGGTGAAAGCTTTGATATGCCAGTTAGTATCTATGGCGACCCTGATATGATTGAATTTGGTCAAACACCCGTGACTTTGAATGTCAGTAGTGAAGACGGCAAATATCATGTTAGTAAGCAAAATGTTTTTACCACTCAAGGTCAGTAAATATTAACATTCATTGTTAAATGATACCTACCAGTGAGTTAGCGCTTGATAGCTCACTGGTGATTGAGTTACCTTACCTTGGCAGCTTTTGGCTGTCAGCCTTATCCGTTGATACGGTTACTAGATATCTGATTAATAGGTATGTTATGTCCAGTCCAGCCCCAAATTTTAAGCATCAAGACAGCCAGCCATGGTATAAAAACTATATGGTGGTTATCTTTGTCATTGGTATGCCAGCTTTTGTCGTCATTGCTTGCATCTGGTTTGTTTATTACTCTTATCAGATTCGTGATAGCGTGGTACGCGACGACTGGTATATGGATGGTAAAACCCTTTATCATGATGTGTCGCGTGACAAGTTGACCTATGATTTAGACTTGCATGGACAAATGCAATTTGCAGATAATGGCGATGTTGTGTTTTATCTGAATTATCCTGAGCAAAGTCTACAGTCGGGTAAATTGATTAATGGCAGTCCACTTAGCTATCCTGAAACACTGGATCTGTCTATATCTCATGCCACTGACATTAAAAAAGACCGTGATGCGGTGTTAAAGCATCTAGAAGGCAATAAATATAGCGCCCAAGTAGATATCGATCCTCTTAAAGCAAAATATTATTTACAAGTAAGTCATAAAGGTAAAGACGATTGGCGCATGCAAGATGTTGCCAAGTTACCACGATCGGAGGTTAGCTTTGATCCTCTACCAGTATTTGGCGAAAGCTAAACTGTTCAAAATATGATTAAAATAAAAAAACCAGCCATGAATCTATCATGAGCTGGTTTTTTTATTTGAAGAGCGTAAACGGTATTAGATCATTAAATTATTAAGTCATCAAATCACTGGATTAATCGTTGGAATTTTTTTCGGCGCACGGCTGCCCTTTTCTGCATTAGCAAAGTCTGGATTGAATATCTGCGTTTCTGGTGATACTGGCAAACCAATCTCAGCCAGACTCTCTATTTGCCCCGCTTGGATATTGTCACCTTCAAACAAACGCTCGTTATCATCACGATCCAGACTTAATGTTTCAAAATCAAACAGCTCTCTATCTGCCAATTGCGAGGGCGCAACATTTTGCATCGCTTTAAAAATAGACGCTAGACGCTGAGGGTGAGCATCGTCCCATTCTCGTAGCATGTCATTAATAATGGCCCGTTGCAGATTGGTCTGGCTGCCACAGAGATTACACGGAATAATCGGGAATTCTTTTAGGCTCGCATATTCAATGATGTCTTTTTCTTCCACATAAGCCAGTGGACGGATGAGCATGTTTTGCTTGTCGTCACTGAGTAATTTGGGCGGCATCGATTTCAACGCGCCACCATGAAATAAGTTCAAAAAGAAAGTCGCCAACATATCATCGCGATGGTGCCCAAGCGCAATCTTGGTCGCACCGATTTGTTTGGCGAAACCATACAGTGAGCCACGACGCAGACGTGAACACGCTGAGCAATAGGTTTTCCCTTCTGGCACCACGCTTTTGACAATACTATAAGTATCTTTTTCCAGAATATAATGAGCGATGCCCTGCTCGTTTAGATAGGCGGGCAACACCTCTTCTGGATAGCCGGGCTGCTTTTGGTCAAGATTGACGGCAACGATATCAAAATGAATCGGGGCGATACGTTTTAATAGCAGCAAGATATCGAGCAACGTATAGCTGTCTTTACCGCCTGATACGCAGACCATCACCACATCGCCATCTTCAATCATATTAAAGTCGCGAATCGCCCATGATACTTGACGACGAAGCTTCTTTTGCAATTTCCGAAAGTGAGCCGACTCGGTCAGTGATTGCGTATCAGCCAATATGTTATCTGCTTGCTCATCCATAAAATCATCATTTCTGTCATCGACATCATCATATAACATCGCCTCAATGTCAGTTGTTTTATAATGATGATTCACATCAGTATCGATAGAAGCCTTGTCAAACTGAGGCGTGATTGTTGGTGTAAATAAGGTTGCTGCAGTCATAAGTTACTCAATATCTTGACAAGAATGGCGTTACTTCAAAAGAGATAATCAATCGATTTATTCAAAAGGCTGCAATAAAAGCTATCTGCGTATGGCTAACAATGATGCTTCATAAGGCAACGCTTCAAACATGATTTAAAACAGCAGCGATTATAACAAAATTTGCTAACAGATTGAAAAGATGACATTAAATTATCGTCTTAAATGCGACTGCTTATCTAAAGCTACTAATTATCGATTTCCTAAACTTTATCCTATTACTTGCATGATGTTTTAATGCTGCTTTCAAGGTTCTGTAATGGTAGAATTTTTGCTAAAATAGGCGTTTTTCGCTAACCAATAATAGATGCCATTATGACAAATACTGCTCTGCCAACCTCCTCTGCTGATCAAGAAAACGATACCCAATTAAATGAGCTGCATAAAAGCCAAAATGCGGTCGTACTGCTATCAGGTGGGCTTGATTCAGTGACTTGTCTATATTGGGCAAAGGCCCGTTATGCGTCAGTAACCGCAGTCAGCTTTGATTATGGTCAACGTCATAATAGTGAGCTGGTCGCTGCCAAAGCAATCGCTGAAACTGCAGGCGTTAATCACAGAATTATTGATATCGATATCGCCCAATTGGGTGGCTCATCACTAACGGATCACAGTATGATTGTGCCTGATGGTGATACTGATAAATTCCCAGACAAAAAGCGTGATGAGATTGATAACGACGCGATTCCAAACACTTATGTGCCAGCGCGCAATACCATCTTCTTATCTTATGCCTTGGCAGTCGCTGAAGTAACCGATTCAAACCATATCGTCATTGGTGTCAGTTCAGTTGATTATTCAGGATATCCTGATTGCCGTCCTGAGTATATTGCCGCTTTCCAACATATGGCAAATCTTGCTACCAAAGCGGGTGTTACCGGTCATCATTTATCGATTCAAACCCCGCTACAACAATTATCGAAAGCCAAAACCATCGAGCTGGGTCTGTCGCTAGGGGTTGATTACGGACAAACAATTTCTTGTTATCAAGCAGATGCCAATGGTCTTGCCTGCGGCGTTTGTGATAGCTGCGCGCTGCGTCGTCAAGGGTTCGCTCAGGCAGGCGTTGCCGACCCTACCCATTATCAGTAATGATTTTAGAAGTTTCGCCTTAGAACATGAATAAACGGTCTTAAAATAGAGGCAATTAAACATTGGCGAAACATTCGCTTGCATTAACACAGCACGCTGCCGTTGTATTTTAAATACAATCATTGCTATGGTATGAGCCACTTTATCTACCACAAGATATAAATGCTCATCAAAGTAGCAACGTTTTATTAGAAGTAATATTTTATCATTTGTACAAAATCGAATTCATTTATAAAAAATTCAAGTTATCGCTGTCACATGTAAAAGGATATTTATGAAATTTTTGCCAGTACTACCCCTAGCTCTTGCTGCACTATTTGCCATGCCACAAGCGAACGCTGTTGATATTAAGCAGAATAATATCAATACTTGCGTTAATGGCGCGGTCAAATATAAAGTCGCTGACAAGAGCACCGCAACCAAGCTTTGTGATTGCACGATCGGTGTCCGTAGCAATATGACCATTGGTCAGATGTGGGAGATTGAGAGCTATGCGCAAAGTAAAAAAGACCCATCAAGCCTCTCGTATGTGAAAAAAATGCAAAAAGATTTGCAACAGTGTACCGTTGGTTTGGACTTAAAACAGCCACAAAAACCTGCTTAATCCTCAAATTTTTAGATATATAAAAGACTGGCCATTGCCAGTCTTTTTTGTTGCTCATCCATAAGTGATGTGTAAAATCGAGGATTTATTTCTATGAATCTGCCTATAATGGGATGACCAATAATAATATAACCGCAATCAAAATAAATAAGGATTTTATGATGGCAAAGCCAACCACAGAAACCATTACTCTACCTGATTTTCCAGTCACTATCGTACGTGAGTTAGATGGTCATTTCATTCATGATGATATTAGCCTAAAAGAGCTGGTCGCCAACACCAGCAAAGGACTTATCCTTTATTTTTACCCAAAAGACAATACACCTGGCTGTACCACACAAGCAACTGAGTTTACCGCCCATCTTAACGAATTTGATAATTTAGGTTACGACATTATTGGCGTCTCACGTGATAGCGTTGAATCACATGAAAACTTTATTAGCAAATATAATCTACATATTCCACTTATCAGTGATGCCGATGAAAAACTCTGCCACTATTTTGATGTGATTAAAGAAAAGAACATGTATGGCAATATTACTCTAGGTCTTGTACGTTCGGCGTTTGTCTTTGATAAAAATGGTACGCTCACTCATGCACAGCGTAACATTAAAGCAAAGGATTATACTGAGCGTTTATTAACTACGCTTGCGCCTTAGTCTTTTAATCGAGCTTACGATAAACCTTAAAACTATTTTTATTTGAGAATACTATGAATAAACAGCCTGATACCGCCTCTGATTCTTCTGCTCCCTTTGATCATAGCACTCATCAAAATGTGACTCGCAAGGTATCTGTTGCGGTCATTGGTGCTGGGACTGCCGGACAAAACGCTTTTCGCCAAGCAAAAAAGTTCTTAGAAGATGTCATTATTATCAATGATGGCTTTTGGACAACGACTTGTATTGCGGTAGGTTGCATGCCAAGTAAGCTACTCATTGCAGCCGCTGACCGCGCTCATGATACCAATCATTCTGCTGAGTTTGGCGTACATGCCACTGCTCGTATAGATGGCAAACAG
Organism: Psychrobacter sp. G; assembly: GCF_000418305.1. Classification (NCBI taxonomy): domain Bacteria; kingdom Pseudomonadati; phylum Pseudomonadota; class Gammaproteobacteria; order Moraxellales; family Moraxellaceae; genus Psychrobacter; species Psychrobacter sp. G. The sequence goes on along the minus strand of NC_021661.1, from coordinate 946,176 downwards.
GTGATGGAACGGGTGCGCGCTGAGCGTGATCATTTTGCCAGCTACATCGAAAAACAAGTCGATAGCTGGCCTGAGGATAGTAAGATAGCGGGACGGGCTTATATTAATAAGCAAGGCTTGATTGAGGTCAATGATCAATTGATCAAAGCAGATAAAATCATTGTCGCCACTGGCAGCTCGACCTTTATTCCAGATGGCTGGGAAGATAAGCTTGGTGATACTATGCTGACCTCAGATGCTGTCTTTGAGTTAGCCGACTTGCCAAAATCTATGGCTGTGATTGGCGCAGGTGCTATAGGTTTAGAACTTGCCCAAGCTTTCACGCGATTGGGTGTCAGGGTAACGGTATTTAATCGCGCCAAACGCGTGGCTGGTCTAAAAGACGAAGATATCAATAACAAAGCTATTGATTGCTTAAGTCGTGAGCTGACCATGCACTTGGGTAGCAAAATTACTGATGTCGGTCAAAAATCAGATGAAAATAGCGATAAAAGCATAAATAAAAACAGCACTGTTGCCTTTATTGATTATGAAGACAGCGCTGGCGAAATGCAACAATGGCAAGGTGACTATGTACTGGTCGCGACTGGTCGACGTAATAATATAGAGGCATTGGGTGTTGAAAACCTAGGCGTTGAACTTGATGAAAAAAATCGCCCACAACAGCTGGATAAAAAAACTGGTAAAATCGGTGGTTTAGACGTTTATATCGTTGGCGATGCCAATGCTAATATTCCCTTGCTGCATGTAGCAAGCGATGAAGGTTTTAGCGCCGGGAGTATGGTCTGCGATAACAAAAAAGACGCTTATATTCGTCCGCCTGCGACGCCGTTTTCTATCGTATTTAGTTCACCGCAAATCGTCAATGTTGGTATGTCTTTACCGGAAATCAAAGAAGATTCAACACTTGAGCATGTGATTGGGAAAGTCAGCTTCGACAATCAAGGTCGTAGCCGCGTCATGGGTGTTAACTGTGGTCTATTGCATATTTATGGCTGCAAAAAAACAGACAGAATCTTGGGTGCAAGTATGGTCGGTCCGGATGCAGAATACATCGGGCATATCTTAGCAATGGCGATTACCAACGACTTGAGTATTAAAGACATGCTTGATACGCCTTTTTATCACCCTACCATTTTAGAGGGCTTGCGTACCGCCTTGCGTGATGTTCAGGATTTGATGGAAATACCGTATCAGTCGCTTGATATTCATCAAAACAATTCTTAATCAACTGTTAAATGCTCTGTTTTAAAAGTAATGGAGTAGACCTACTAGCGCTGACTTCAGAAGATCTAAACTTGATTTGCCGTCAGGATTTAAGCTACTTTATATGGTTGAAGCAGTATTTGGTAAAAGCGGTTTTATTTACAATGATACGGTTAAAATCCTATTAGTACAGAGTAATATTTTTTAGAACCACACCTTTCATGGATAAGATAATGGCAATCGCTAGTATTACTGAATTTTTTCAAGAGATTGCTCGTGATCTACATACCAGCCTTTTTCTTGCGATTGGTGGCTCTATCGAGGAAGGCACCTTAGATTGGTCGTCTAAATCAGTAGAACTGGTGAGCACTGGCATCAAAATTCTAATACTGCTTGCGATATCAGGGTTTATGTATTGGCTTGCTATTTATGTACTAAAAAAAAGCAAAGCACGTATTCGTCTGAATGAGCGTCGCGCTAAAATTGCCCGCTCAATCTTGCGTTATGTATGGGCTGTGACCAGTGTCATTGCTATTATGAGTCAGCTGAATTTTGAACCAGATACCATTAAAGCCACTGCCAAAGCCAGTACATGGGCAGGGATATATTACGTGCTATGGACATCATCTGGACAAATTGTCCATAAAATACTACAGCACTATGGGCTAAACGCCTCTATTGAGCAGCTGCTTAAGAATATCTTATCTGTGCTATTACTAGTATTAGGGCTTGCCAGCGTCATGGCGCAGTTTGGCTTTGATATCGTCTCTTTAGTAGCAGGTCTGGGTATTGCTGGTTTGGCGGTCGGCTTTGCCGCGCAGTCAACGCTTGCCAATTTTATCGCAGGTATTACCATTTTGCTTGAGCAGTCCTTTCAAGTTGGTGACTGGGTCAATATCAATGACAATGAAGGGCGCGTGGTGGTGATTGCCTTACGTACGACCCACGTCTTAACTCGTGACAATATTACGGTTATCATACCCAATTCGAATGTGGCCTCCTCCGTCGTTACCAACCTGACCTCCAAAAACTTTATACGCTTTGATATTCAGATGCGTATTGCTTTTGAAGATGATATTGATAAAGCACGTGATGAGATTTTACAAGTACTGTCAAATAGTGAGGCGGTCCTTAACCGACCTGAGTCTTCTGCGACTGTGGCAGAGATTGGCGAGTATGGCATATATTTTATTGTCCGCTTTTGGGTCAAACCAGCGGCAGTTGCTCGTATGCCCAAAATCAAAGAAGATTTACGAGAGAATATCAAACGCGCTTTTGATGCCGCTGATATCTCGACCCCTTATCCTCATATGCGCCTACTTATGCCAAGAGAAGACGTCTATCCGATTGTGACCAAACCCAAGCCATTGGCAACGACCGCGCAAACTGTTTCAGAGTCATTAGCGCTGAACAAAGACCAGCATTAATATCCTTGCAACTTATTTAGCATTTATATGCCATAAAAAGTTCTTTCAAATAGAAATCTTTTAATCATCGCTTTCTTAAACATCAGCGCTTTAAACCATCCGCTATAGAATTATGGTAAAATTAGCGGTTAAACATCTTATTTTATGATGTGCACTATTTATCAATTTAGCCCACAGGTATCCGTATGACCGAAACAACCGCGCTCGCCTCATCCACAGCGTCTTCGCAACCATCTCCACAAGCATCTTCACAGGTATTGTCGCTTGACCTTATCATCACCTGCGCCGATGGGTTAGAAGCACCGCTACAGACTGAGCTGACCAGTTTTGGTATTGCAAGTGAGATAAAAAGTACTGGTCGCCTTGCTGTTACGGGTACCTTGCGTGATTTATATAAGATCTGTCTTTGGTCGCGCGTGGCATCGCGCGTATTAATGCTGATTAAACGCAAAAATATCAATGCCGAATATGACGTGGCTGAGCAGCTGTACGGTTTGGCGAAATCGGTCAATTGGACAGAGCAATTTAGCCTAGAGCAAACCTTTGCGATTCGTCTGTCTGTTGATAAACGTGTAGCTGTCAGCCAACAGTTTGCCATGCTACGTATTAAAGATGCGATTGCGGATACCTTTAACGAAGTGTATGAGAGCCGCCCTAACGTCGATAGTAAAAACCCAGACTTTTCTGTTTTTGCGACCGTCAATGATAAGCAAGCTGAGTTATATCTAGATTTGTCAGGTACCAGCTTGCATCGCCGTGGCTATCGCGTTGCGATGACAGAAGCACCACTAAAAGAAAACTTAGCAGCTGCGCTACTTTATAGCGCAGGCTGGCATAAGAAAAACGAAGCAGGTGATGCGCCTTTTTATAATGCGCTAATCGATCCTATGTGTGGCTCTGGTACCTTTATTATTGAAGCGCTCCTCATGCACTGCGATTATGCTGTCGGTATCGATAAAGCCGCCAATCAGTTTGGTTTTTACAAGTGGCAGCATCATGACGCAGTATTATGGCAAGAAATGATTGATGATGCACAAACGCGTTTCCGTGCAGCATTAGAGATTGCTAATGAGCAGCCAGATACATTACCGCTTATCTTTGGATTTGATGCCGATAATGGCGCTATCATTGCCACAGAAAAGAATCTGATTGCTGCTGGTTTACAAGACCTGTTACCGCTACTCGACATCGAAACGCGCGCCCTTGATCAGCTAAGCACGCTATTAAAACCTTTGGTCGCTGACGGTCGTTTGAGCAATCCTTTAATTATCACCAACCCACCTTATGGTGAGCGTCTGGGTGATGAAGAAATGATTAAGCCGTTATATCAATCGATTGGGCTTATCTTACAAGACAGCTTTGCCGGTAGTGGTATTGACCCGATGCTTGGTATATTGGCATCTCACGTTGAGCAAGTCGATATTTTGCCGATTAGAGAACCAAAAACGTTACGGTGTCATAATGGCGCCATTACCGTGTACTTCCGCTACGGCACCTTGATTGCTGGTCAGACAGGGAATCTCGTTAGCCGTTTTGAGAAACGTGAAATTGAGGTTGAAGACGGTCAAGATTTTATCAATCGTTTGCAAAAAAACCTGACCCGACTAAAGAAATTGGCTAAAAAAGACAACGTGAGTAATATCCGTGTTTATAACGCTGACTTACCTGATTTCAAAGTGGCAATCGACTTATATGGTGATTATGCCCATGTACAAGAGTACGCGCCGCCAAAGACCATTCCACCAGAAACCGCCAAAAAACGCTTTAATTTGGCATTAATGGGTATTCGTGAAGTGTTCGGTATTAACCGTGAACAAATCTTTATTAAAACCCGTGCTCGTCAATCCGGTAATGATCAATATAGCAAACAAGGCAATACCGAAAAGCGTGGCAAGTTTTATATTGCCCGCGAAGATGGTGCTTATCTGTATGTCAATTTCACCGATTATCTCGATACGGGTCTATTTATTGACCATCGCAATATGCGTGCGCGTATCAAAGACAACAGTCGTAATAAATCGGTATTGAACTTATTCGCTTATACTTGTACGGCGAGTGTGCATGCGGCATTGGCGGGCGCTAAAAAAGTCACCAGCGTTGATTTATCACAGAACTATCTGGATTGGGGCAAACAAAACTTTGCTTTAAATGGCTTGAATGTCAGTGGTAATAAATATCAATTCGTTGCTGCCGATATTTTTGAGTGGATCAAAGACAATACGGAACAATTCGATATTATCTTTATTGATCCGCCAACCTTTTCAAACTCTAAAAAGTTTCAAGGTACCTTTGATGTCCAGCGTGACCATGCTGCACTAATTAACCGCGCGATGAACCGCTTAACGGCAGATGGCATCTTATACTTCTCTAATAACTTTACCCGTTTTGAGTTGGATGAGCAGCTGACTGAGCGTTATGACATCATTGACATTACCCAAAAAACCATTGGTTTTGATTTTGATATCAAAAAACCGATTCATCAAAGCTTTGAAATTCGTCATCGTCAGAGTCTATAACGAACACTAAATCTTAGCTTTGACGCCTAACTGGCTATAAAACATAACAATGACCCAATCAGCTTTGATTGGGTCATTTTTTGTTGGTATGATAGAGCGCTACTAGCGATCGTTTTATCGTTATTGAATCCCATTATCGCTGGTATAGCGTATCTAATTCAAAAGCGACACAGCACTATTTTGAACTGACGGTCTTAAAATAGTTATTACTTTTACCGTTGTAAACGTGCAGTCCACCCTACTCCAATAAATAACAAGGACCATTCCATGGCATTATCTCTAAACAAAGGCGGTAATTTATCGCTAACCAAAACGGATCCAAACTTAACTAAGCTGCTTATTGGTCTTGGTTGGGATGAGCGCGCAACTTCTGGTGCCGAATTCGATCTTGATGCAAGTGTATTCTTATTAAATGCAGCTGGCAAAGTACGCGGCGACCATGACTTTATCTTTTATAACCAACTCAAATCTGACAATGGTGCCGTTGAGCATACTGGTGATAACCGTACAGGCGAAGGCGACGGTGATGACGAAGTGGTCAAAGTCAACCTAACGCAAGTACCTGCCGATGTCGACAAAATCGTTGTGACAGTCACTATTCATGATGCAGCGGCTCGTAGCCAAAACTTCGGTCAAGTTGCTAATGCCTTTATTCGCGTTGTGAATGAAGAAACGGGTGCTGAAGTGGTGCGTTTTGATTTAGCAGAAGACTACTCTGTTGAGACAGCAATGGTATTTGGAGAAGTCTATCGCCACAATGCAGAATGGAAATTCCGCGCCGTTGGTCAAGGTTACTCTGGTGGCTTACAAGCGATGTGCCAGCAATATGGTGTCGTTATTTAAACTGTCATTTAAACTACTATCTAAATCGATATTTAGCCCTTGCTAAAACCATCCATTAGATGATAAGTAGGTGCAAAACCTAAAGCCATTATGCCTCACTATTGGCTGTAAAATATGGTTGCAAAATAGTCACAATCTTTAATAGCCAAATGACTGATAATACTTTATATTTTATTAAAAATCACACATGGAGAAGTGGCTAGCGATAGCCACTTTTTTTATGCTGCGTCTATAATAGACAACCTTAGCTTTACGCAACCAGACAGGATGTGTCATGAGACATTTTTATTTCGACTTCATCTTCACAGCTATCGCATTGATGGTAGCTGCATGGTGGGGATATTCACATGGCGGTATGGGCGGCTTAATCACCACCCTTTCTATTACTGCTATTTTGGCCGTCATGGAGATTTCATTATCCTTTGATAATGCGGTGGTCAACGCCTCAGTCCTCAAAGGCTGGGACGAGTTTTGGAAAAAGATATTTTTAACCGTTGGTATTTTAATTGCTGTATTCGGTATGCGCTTGGTATTCCCAATTGTCATCGTTGCGGTTACCGCAGACCTTGGCATGATGCAAGTGATAGATTTGGCATTGAACGATCCTAAAGAATACTCAGCAAGACTGATGGCGCATCATGCTGAAATATCCGCATTTGGTGGTATCTTCTTATTACTGGTCTTCTTAAACTTTATCTTTGATGATAAAGAAGTGCATTGGTTTAACTGGCTTGAGAGCCGCTTAGCAAAGCTAGGCAAAGTCGATGCCATGAGCGTCTTCGTTGCGCTTATTGTCTTGATGATTTCAGTATCTTGGGCTACCGCTGAACAAGCTTCTGCCGTACTGATTGCGGGTGTTTGGGGTATTTTAGTATACCTTGGTGTGCAAGTGGTTTCTGGTATGCTCGAGGGTGATCTTGAAGAAGAACTAGACGCTCAAGGTAATAGTACTGGTGCTGCAACTAGCGCGATTATGAAGGGCGGTATTATCGGTTTCTTATACTTAGAAGTCCTCGATGCCTCATTCAGTTTCGATGGTGTGATTGGTGCATTTGCAATTACCAATGACGTTATCGTGATTATGCTAGGTCTGGCGATTGGTGCCATGTTTGTGCGTTCAATGACCATTTTCTTGGTAGACAAAGGCACACTTGATGAGTTCATCTATCTAGAACATGGTGCGCATTATGCCATTGGTGCTTTGGCAATTATTATGCTGCTATCAGTGAAATTCCATGTACCAGAGATTATTACTGGTTTGATTGGTATTGCCTTTATCGGTTGGGCATTGCTTGCTTCACTTAAGCATCGCAAGCAACAAGCAAAGGCGATTACTTAGTGTTGATTTTAGCTTACGTTTAAACGCTAAGTTCAAATTAAGAAAAAGCGCTTTGGTAAAAAATCGTAGTCATGACAGGTTATATCAAGCGATTGGTATGACCTGTTTTTTATATCTTTTTTACTTTATGAGTAATTCATATCATAAGGTTTTGTTTCATTGCTAGGTTCGAGATTACAACTTTAAATACCAACTTCAGTATCTAAGAAATTCATTTTTGATAACAATATCTTAACGATTGTTATCGGGACGGTTAGAAAGTATCAGATTTGCACAATTGCCATATCTGTTAGTAAACATAACATCAGCGCACAAAATACGCCTTGCTTAGTAAGCAAACGCTTAGTATAGTAAAACGTAATGATATGCAGGACATGGCGTACAGATATTTTTTTCTCATAACGTCTATATATTATCACTGCACTATTTGAGTTTATTTTTTATCAATCAATCCACTTAATTATTAATCCAAAGGATATTTATATGGCTATTAGCTTAACAAAAGGCGGCAACGTAAACTTATCAAAAGAAGCGCCAGGCTTAACCAATATTACTGTCGGTCTAGGCTGGGATCCACGCGCCACTGACGGTCAAGAGTTTGACTTGGATGCGATTGGCTTTTTGGTCAATGAAGCAGGTAAAGTACGTAACGATCAGGACTTTATTTTCTTTAATAACCTAAAGTCAGACAATGGCGCGGTTGAGCATACTGGTGATAACCGTACTGGTGAAGGCGACGGCGATGATGAAAAAATCAAAATCAACCTTGCAAGCATTCCAGCTGACGTGAGCAAAGTTGCTATCTGTGCCATCATTTATGAAGGTCAAGCTCGTAACCAAAACTTCGGTCAAGTGGGCGACGCTTATATCCGTGTTTTGAACGACAATGGCGATGCTGAAATCGCTCGTTATGACCTATCAGAAGACGGTAGTACCGAAACAGCGATGATTTTTGGTGAGTTATATCGTCATAGTGGTGACTGGAAATTCCGCGCGGTTGGTCAAGGCTTTAGCGGTGGTCTCGGACCATTAGCGGCCTCTTATGGCGTCAACGTTTAATCGTCTAATTGACTTAATCGTGCCGCAAGCCAACTATCGTAAGTAACTATTTATTTATGAGCTACTTACGAGATTTATAAGCCATCAAGTGTGTTGTTTAAGACATTTGATGGCTTTAAATTTAAGTGGCTATGAATTTAATGTCTAAAAGATATTGACAGAAGTTATTTGCTATATCCTTTACAGATGGACTCATAAAAATATTAGAACAAGGACTTTTGACCTATGGCTGCAACGTTTAGCTTAATTGGTACTATTGAACCTTTTTTACATTGTAATCTTAAAAAAGGCGACTCAATCTATTGCGAAGCCAACGCCATGGTGATGATGGAATCAAACCTTGAGCTAAAAGGTAAATTGCAAGGTGGACTGATGCAGTCATTGATGCGCCGTTTTGCTAACAATGAGTCACTTTTTCAACAGCAAATCGAAGCGGTAAACGGTGAAGGTGATTGCTTGCTGGCACCAACGCTCGATGGCGATATGCAAATCATTGATTGCGGCAAACATCAATATACCTTGAGCGATGGTGCTTTTGTCGCGGCGCAAATCGGTGTCGATATCAGAGCCAATATTCAACGTAATCTAGGTGGCGCAGTCTTTGGTGATACTGGCGGCTTTATGGTCATGCAGACGCAAGGTCAAGGTCAGGTAGTGGTATCGGGTTTTGGTTCATTATTTGAGATTGATGTGACGCCAGATAAAGACGTCATCATCGATAATGGTCATGTGGTCTGCTGGGATTCAACGCTTGATTATAAGCTCTCTGTATCGACCAGTAAGAAAAAAGGCATCATGAGCAATATTATCAATTCAGTCACCAGTGGCGAAGGAATGGTACTCAACTTTTCAGGCTCAGGCAAAGTTATTATTTGCTCACGCAATCGTGACAGCTATCAAGGATGGCTACAAAGCATCTTGGGCACCAGTTCAGGTGGTCGTGGCGGCAATAGCGGATTACTTGGCAATATTTTATAGCAATTTCTCATACAACTATTATAAGGATTATCACATGGCAGTTAGTTTACAAAAGGGTCAAAAAATCTCCCTAAGCAAAGAAGCGGGCGGCGAGCTTACTCAAGTAAAATTGGGTTTAGGCTGGGACGTTGCCCAAGGTCCACAAGATAAAAAAGGTGGATTCTTAGGTAAATTATTCGGTGGTGGTAGTGGCGGCGATTCTATCGATTTAGATGCATCATGCATTATGTTCGATAGCAACAAACAGCCAGTTGATGCCATTTGGTTTAGCCAATTAAAATCGAAAGACGGCAGTATCGTGCACACTGGTGATAACCGCACTGGTGACGGCGATGGTGATGATGAAGTAATCAATGTTGATTTATCAAAAGTTCCAGCTAACGTAGTATCCTTGGTATTTACCGTCAACAGCTTTACTGGTCAGACGTTTGAGACAGTAGAAAATGCGTTTTGCCGTATCGTCAATGCCAATAACAATACTGAAGTAGCACGCTATAATCTGTCCTCACAAGGTACGCATACGGCGATGATTATGGCAAAAGTTTATCGTCATAATAATGAGTGGAAGATGCATGCCATCGGTGAAACGGCGACTGGTCGCACTTTCCATGACTTAATGCCTGCTATCACCCCGCATGCTTAATATCCATAAGTGTCATTTTTGAAATGATATCTTATTATTAATAAGATATCATTTATAAAAATAAGCCCATCTAACAATAGATGGGCTTATTTTTTATATCTATCAAAGTATATAAATAGAGTCGTTACTTACTGCCACGTTTCCAGCTAAAGCCCCAATTAAAGGCTTTGTCCATCTCTTGATGCCCTTTAAAGTATTGGTTGATACGTTCAACGTTGATACTGCCTTGCTGATTGACCAGACGTGCAATGGCGCACATCGGTAAGTTACCTGTACCTTCTGTCAAACGCGTTTCAATCGGTGGCTGGTCGGGTACGTGAATAGTCACTACCCCATCAGTTTGCGCCCAATTTGGTGCACCTTCGTAAATGAAAGCAAAGATAAATACTTCTTCAATCTGTGACCACTGCTGACCATTGATATCTAGCCATTCACCGCCGCTTACCTGTCCTGTTCTATCATCGGCACGCAATAGAACGTATGGCGCTGATTGTAGGCTACCAAAACGACTTCCCAACGCTTGAATAAGCGTTTTTTCACCATTTTTCAGATGAATCATCGCACCAACATCGAGATCAATTCCATCAGCTTTATGCTGCTTAAATAAATCGCCAAGCAGCCCTTTTTTGGGTGCTTGCTTGCTGACATCTGGACGTTGGTTCCAGTCTAGGTTGACCGATATTTTGCCAAAATCATCACGTTTCTTGAGATTGATACTAGATTCATTTTTGGTTAAAGTAATTTTACTTAGGTTGATTGAAGGATTGGTAGAGCCAGCAGGAATCGGCGGTGGCGTAGTTGTCTGAGGCGCACTACTAGCTTTTTGCGTATTGATTGGTCGCTGCGTATTAATAGGCTGAGCTTGCCTTTGTGACTGATTTTGTATAGGGCTTTGAGCTGGTGCTTCATCGGCAATCTCTACACCGAAATGCTCAGATAAAGGTTTTAAGCCACCTTCAAAACCTTGAGCGATAAATCGGAACTTCCAATTGCCCTGCCGACGATAACATTCCGCTAAGATGATAGCTTTTTCATTACGTCCAACAGCACTTAATTGGCAAGTTATCAACACTTGACTGCCTTGTAGTACTTGAATATCCACATCACCGACTTGAGCCAACGTCTGCGCACTAGAAAATGCTAACGCAATCTTTTCAATAGTTGCTGGCTGTGCAGGTAGATTGATATCAAAAAATCCATCACTGTCATGACCGCGAAAGCTCACGTTACCATCATCGCTACGCGTCTGCCCATAAAATATCATATCGCCATCGCCGCTTACTTTACCTTCAGTCGTCAGGCGATAAGCCGCACAGTCGATGGCATTTTGGCTTAAAATACGAATGCTAATATTATCCGTTGGCAGCGGTGCGTTAGCACCTGCAATTAAAGCTTGAGGTTGACTCATCATTTATCCTTTACGTTATTTATTATTTACTTATATGAGTGAGGTTAACTATCGCCATATAGTAGCATGGATGGCATTACAACCTTAATCAGAACCAGCATCTTATAAAACATCATAAAAAAAGTAAAAATCCTTGATGCTATTTAATTGGAAACATTTATAACATCTAGCATTTGTATATAATAGAGCCCGTTATGTATAAATGCCATGTCTGAAATTATTCGATCATATATTAAATTGCTAATCACTTTATGATGACGATATCGAGTGATCCACAACCCTACTATATTAAGAGAGTGTAAAGAGAATTATGGATAACCCTGTTAACAATAGTCATCATACAAAGTTAAGCGCTGCTTGGTTGGCTGAAGGTCAGTCAAGCCAGCGTGATATGTTAGCTAGCCTGCAAACCCTAAAAGCTCAATCTAGCATGCCCTTTCATATCGTTGCCTCACATCGTCATAATAGACCTGAGATTTTTGAATTTGCCGACATCATTTACCGCGAGCCTTCTATTAGCACCGCAGATAGCGATGAACAAGCAGTGCTCGAATCTGTTGAGCCATTGATGCCACGTTGGCAATTTGTGTTAGAACAAGCTCAGAAAAACAACGTGAAAGTGTTGCTTACTGGACGCAATGGCATTGATTACGAAGCTCACCGTGAAGCGTTTGACGCAGCAGGTATCCGTTTATTGACAGGTGCGACCAGCGTTACAGCATTGGAATCCATCGATGATAAGTTTGCCTTTATGCAGCAGTGCCATGAGCATGATATCCCTGTCGCAGATGCATGGCGCTTTGATACTGTCGCAGAGCTTGAGACTTTACTTGCTAAACATGGTCATCAGCCTTTATGCGTCAAACCAGTGACGGGGATTTTTGCTCAAGGATTTTGGCGCTTAGGTAAAGTTAAAGAAACGGGTAAAGAAGAAGGTGAGCAATACGACAGTTTTGAGCATCTATACTTTACCGAAGAGAAGAAAATCAATACTACGCAATTTATCAATGCTTATACCAACAGTCTCATGGTGCATGAGCGCCCGATTCCCATGCTATTAATGCCTTATTTATCAGGACAAGAATACTCTATCGATGTCGTCTGTGAATACGGCGAAGTGTTGGCTGCTATTACTCGTTATAAAACGGGGAAAATTCAGCATATTGGTTATGAGCAATCGGTCATGGATGTGGTCATTCCACTGATAAAAACGTTCGGCTGTGATGGCATCGTTAGTGTCCAGACTAAAGCGGATGATAATGGTCAGCATCGTGTGCTTGAGATTAATAGTCGCCCCTCTGGTGGTATTGATTACACCACTCATAGCAGTGTAGATCTAACTCAAGTTGGTTTTGCTTATTGGCTCGGTTTAAGTAAGAAGCCGAAACTGGCAGATATCGCACAGCAAATTACACCGTGCCAAGTACGTTCTATTATGGTGAGTGTAAAAATTGAAGAAGATACTGCTGAATAAGTGAAACTAACGATATAAAAAATTGAAAGACTGAAGGAATATGAATGCCAAATAAACAACACAACACGACCATCACCTTACCTCGCGGTACGCTTGATCTGACCTATCAGACCAACGCTGCTAGTGGTAACAACGACCTTAAAGAAAGCAGCCATTATCAGCTAGAAGATTTGCTTGATTTTGCTCAACGTATCAATCCAAAACGGGCGTTTTTGTTTGTCTCAAAAGTGTTAGGTCGTCATATTCCGGTGGCACCAAGCATCATGCGTGATGCCTTTACTGATTTGGCAAACTTAGTACCTGATGATTTGCCTGAGCCGATTTTGGTCATCGGTATGGCAGAGACGGCGGTTGGCTTATCTGCCGGTGTGCACCAAGCGCTACAAACGCGCTATCCACAAGCGTTGCTGCTGAATTCTACTCGTCATGCCCAGCATGATGACAACAGTAACGATTCTTTATTGACCACTTTTAGCGAAGACCACAGTCATGCCAGTCAGCATCTGATTTATCAAAGTGCCGATAAAATGACGCAAGCGCAACTACTTGCCAGTAAAACGCTGATTATGGTCGATGATGAAGCATCAACGGGTAATACTTGCGTTAATGTCGTCACAGCATTACGTGAAGCTGGGTTGACCCAACTAGAGCAAGTACATCTCACAACCTTAGTTGATTGGTCACTAAATCAGAATCAAAGTGAGTCTGATGCTAACGCCGATGATACGATTGCCACCCGTCTGCCAAACATTGATTTTCACCGCCATCATTTACTATCTGGCGCTTGGAAATGGACTGATGCGCCCAACCCTGAGCCTATCATTATGCCATCGGTTGATACGACCGAAGCTGGTAGTCAATCTTTGGGCAATACTGGTAACTGGGGACGCTTTCCAACGCTAGATAGCACGAATGGCTTTGCGGATTATCTAGCAAGTTTCCAAACTGCATTTGCAAGTTTTGATGGCCAAAACGCATTTAATAACGCTCAATTGCCACAAAAAATATTGGTACTGGGCAGTAATGAATTTGTCTGGCTGCCCTTCTTATTGGCGGAATGGCTTGAGCAGTATACGAATTCAGATAACAGCAATAATACGGTGAATTTTAGTGCATTGACACGCTCACCGATTGCACTTGGTAGCGGTATTGGCACGATGTTAAGCTTTCATGATAATTATGGCCTTGGTATGACCAATTTTGCTTATAACGTTGAGCCAAATGAGTGGGATTTGATTGTATTGTGTGTGGAAACGTCGGCTGATAGTGTGGATACCATGTGGAAAGGTTTGGATAATGTGTTGGTGGTGAGTCCTAAATAGACGTGCATTTAACATGCATATTACGAGCTACTGATAATGGATTGTCATAGCCGTAATATGAACATCTTTAGAATATTTATTATATCTTTCTAAAACAAAGTTTACTTATATATGCCTGTGATTTTACGGAGGTTAAATACCTCATTAATAACAAAAAAGATGTCCATAGCATAAAAAAATTCATATTTGCGCTGTAGATACCTTGCACAACCTCATATTTACCTATATATTCGGTCTATTCATTTGCTTATTCAGTGTCAACATATCAACTATTAGAAGACCAAACACTTGAGACACACCATTCTGGGGTGTCTCAAATTCTGATAATTTGTCATGACCTGAAATAATTTGAATTGATAAATACTTTAAAAGGAATTAAAGGTTTATCGATTAGAGTTCGAGATCAACGGCGTCTAACGTCGTTGTCGTGCTATCAATCGATAATTATCTAACGATTTATACAGGATGTAATCACAGTGCAAACTCCATTTTTCAAGCTCACCTTATTAGCAGCCTTAACGCTAGGCGTCAGCGCCTGTAGCGGCGACAATAAAACTGCGGATAAAACTGCGGATAAAACGGCAGATGCCGGTAGCGATGCCAAAGCCGCCAAGACCTTAATTTACTGTTCAGAAGGTAGCCCTGCTGGCTTTGACCCTGCGCAATATACGGCAGGTACTGACTTTGATGCCAGTGCTTATCCTATTTTTAATGGTATCGTACAGTTTAAACGTGGCGAAACCGAAATTGAGCCAGGCTTAGCCGAAAGTTGGGAAATCAGCGAAGATGGCAAAACCTATACACTCAATCTACGTAAAGGCGTCAAATTCGGCAAGACCGATTATTTCACCCCAACTCGTGACTTCAATGCTGATGACATTATCTTTACCATCGAACGTCTTACCGATACAGGCTTTGCTTTTAATAAAGACTATCCAGCTGAATTCCCATATTCAGTAGGCATGGGCTTACCTGATATTATCGACAAAGTAGAAAAAGTCGATGATTATACGGTCAAAATCACTCTGACTGAGACCAACGCGCCATTCCTACAAAACCTAGCAATGCCGTTCGCCTATGTGCATTCTGCAGAGTATGCTAAGCAGTTACAAGACGCTGGCAATGCAGCTGATCTAAATACCAAACCAGTCGGTACTGGACCGTTCGTCTTTACTTCGTATCAAAAAGATGCGCAGATTCGTTATACAAAAAATCCTGACTATTGGAACAAAGACAACATTCATATCGATAACCTCGTCTTTGTCATCACTAAAGATTCTGCGGTTCGCGCACAGAAGGTACAAGCAGGCGAATGTAATGTCTCCGCTTATGCCAACCCATCTGAAGTTGATTCTGCCAAAAAATCTGGCAAAGCAAACGTACTAGATGATGCTGGATTTAACGTTGGTTACTTAGGCTATAACACTGAAAAACCAGATCTAAAAGATGTCAATGTTCGCCGCGCTCTCGATATGGCAATCAATAAAGACGCCATCATCAATGCGGTATATCAAGGTTCTGGTATCAAAGCAAGCAACCCAATGCCACCAACGCAGTGGGGCTATAACGATGAGATCAAAGATGCGCCTTACGATATCGAAAAAGCCAAAGCCCTACTGGCTGAAGCAGGTGCTAAAGATTTAGAAATCGACTTATGGTACATGCCCGTTCAGCGCCCTTATAACCCTAATGCTAAGCTAATGGCTGAAATGATTCAATCAGATTGGGCTAAAATTGGCGTTAAAGCCAAGCTTGTGACTTATGAGTGGGGCGAGTACCTAAAGCGTGCGGGTAAAGGCGAGCCTGAAGCGATCCTAGCCGGTTGGACAGGCGATAATGGCGATCCTGATAACTGGTTAGGCGTTCTATTATCTTGTGATGCGGTTAACGGTAATAACTATTCTCGCTGGTGTAATGCAGACTTTGATAAGCTGGTCATGGATGCGCGTGCAAATACCAATCAAGATGAGCGTATTGCCAATTACAAGCAGGCTCAGGTTATCTTTAAAGACCAACTACCTTGGACGACAGTTGCTAACTCAGTCGTGACGGTATTAACGACCCCTAATGTAAAAGACTACAAAATTAGCCCACTCGGCTCCATTCGCTTTGATGGCGTTGATATTGAATAGCTGTATTAAATAGCCTTAGCTAATACCAATATCTCATGAGGTACTGGTATTAGATTCAATACCAGTACCTAACAAACCCTAGTGACGCCTTTTATTCTATAGTCATTGCTCTATATATGTTTGCGGCTGGTTCAGAGGTTCTGTTCCAGCCGTATTTGTCTGAGCCTGAGCTATAGCTAGTAAAAGCCACTTCTATAAAAACGAGCCGAGCTATGCTACTTTATATTCTACGCCGGATTTTAATCTTAGTTCCCGTCTATATCGGCTTAACCCTATCGACTTTTATTCTTATTCGCCTCGTACCTGGCGATGCAGTTGAGATTATGATGGGAGAGCGCATGGTTGATCCTGAGCTACATGCGCAGGCTTTAGCCCGCCTTGGTTTGGACAAACCCTTACCCGTACAATATTGGGATTATCTCACTGGGATACTGCAAGGTAACTTCGGTGAATCCTTTCGTACCCGTACGCCTATATTGCAGGACTTTTTTGCCCATTTTGTGCCGACATTAGAGCTGGCGCTTTGCGCGATTACGATAGCGAGTATCGTTGGTATTAGTCTGGGTATTTTGGCTGCCTTACGCCGTGGTACTTGGCTAGACTATACCTTAATGTCTGGCGCACTTGCTGGCTACTCTATGCCGATCTACTTACTTGGTCCTATCCTAACAGGTATCTTCGCCCATTACTTAGGTCTACTACCCGTCTCTGGCGTTATCTCTGTCGCGCAGTTCCTAGACGTCAAACCTTTATACGGGTCTTGGCTACTAGGTTCTTTAAGCTCTGGTGAGCCCGGTGCCTTTTGGAACGTTGTCAAACATTTCATCTTGCCCTCGGTTGCCCTATCTACCATTCCGCTAGCGATGATTGCCCGTATGACACGCTCAGCGATGCTTGAAGTATTGGATGAAGATTATGTGCGTACTGCAAGAGCCAAAGGTCTGTCACCAAAACGTGTGATTTTAATTCACGTGATGCGTAATGCGCTCATTACCGTGGTTACTGTAGTGGGATTGCAGATGGCAACGTTACTAGCTGGCGCTATTATCACTGAGACTATCTTTAGTTGGCCGGGTGTCGGCAACTGGTTATTAGATGGCTTCTTTACGCGTGATTATCCTATTGTACAAAATGGTATTTTATTGGTCGCTACTGCTCTGATTCTGGTGAGCTTAATGATCGATATTTTATATGGATTTATTAATCCTAGAATTCGCCATTCTTCATAGTCTATTGTTAGGGTGAAGCCCATTTGATGCATTGTTATTGCATCGACAATTGCTATTTATAGTTTTTAATAATTACCCATAGTGCTCATAAAGATCTTGTATCCCTAAGTTTGTATTACTCAGCTTACAGAAGATAAGCGCATGCTAAGTTAGCTGAAACCATAAGCGACTTATCCTAATAAAGTAAGCAAGCCAGTGGAGTAAAACAAGGTCTGATTCACTAAAGGAATATCCAATGAAGCCTTCTGTAGTTCCTTCTGACATTGCTCCGGTTGCGCCTAAGCCGCCGACTTCTTGGCAGCTGTTTTTATACACCTTTTGCCGAAATAAAGGCGCGGTACTGGGTTTTATAGTCTTGATGCTGATGGTCATCTTCGCAATCTTGGCCCCTACCATTGCCCCTTATGACCCTTATGAATTATTCACCGGTAAAGAGCAGTTGCCGCCCTCCTTCTTTAGTGGCGGTGATTCGATGTTCTTTTTGGGCACCGATGATGCCGGTCGTGATACGCTCTCGCGCGTCATGCACGGCGCACGTTATTCATTATTTATCGGTATCAGTGCTACTTCGATAGCGATGATTGTAGGCGTATCTTTAGGGCTAAGTGCTGCCTTTTGGCCCAAGGTTTGGGGCAAAGCGGTCATGCTAGTAAATGATATCTTGATGTCTTACCCAAGTTTACTGCTTGCTATCATCATTGCCGCTATCTTAGGGCCTTCGATGACCAATACCATCATTACCATTGCCTTGGTATGTACGCCGCCTTTTATTAGGTTGACCCGCGCAACAGCAATGGTTGAGCTGCAACGTGAGTATTTTATTGCCTCACAGGTCATGGGTGCAGGCGTCTTAAGATTATTATTTATCACAATATTACCCAACTGTATGGCGCCATTAATCGTCCAAGCGACCATGATTTTCTCTACTGCTATTTTGGAAGCCGGCGCGATTGGTTTCTTAGGTTTCGGTGTTCAACCCCCTGATGCTGAGTGGGGTGCGATGCTAGGTACTGCTCGCCAATATATCCAGAGCAATGTGTGGTTAGCGATTTGGCCGGGTGTGGCGATTTTCTTAGCCGCATTGTCCATCAATCTAACGGGTGACGGTCTGCGTGATGCCTTAGATCCAAAATTGAAGCAGGTATCTTAATGAACGATTCTCAAGTAAATAGACCGATAGCAAATAACCTTGCCACAGATAACTCATTACTCCTTGATATTGAGCATCTATCGGTGACTTTTGGAGAAGGAGCAAGAGCATTTCGTGCGGTCGATGATGTCTCTTTAAAAATAAAACAAGGAGAGGTCGTTGCGGTTGTTGGCGAATCTGGCTCAGGTAAATCAGTCACTATGATGGCGTTGATGGGATTACTGCCCTCTTCTGCCACCGTAGTTGCTGATCGACTGAACTTTGATGGCAAGAATCTCCTCACCATGCCAGCAAAACAAAAGCGCAAGATTATCGGTAAAGATATCTCGATGATATTTCAAAATGCCATGTCATGCCTGAATCCAAGCTTTACGGTCGAGATGCAAATGGGAGAGGTATTGACCACCCATCTTGGCTTGCGCGGCGCAGCAGTACGGCAGCGTCTTTTAGAGTTATTAGAGCTGGTTGAAATGCCCGATGCTAAGAATCGCCTACGGGTCTATCCGCACCAACTCTCAGGTGGTATGAGTCAACGGGTCATGATTGCGATGGCACTGGCGTGCGAGCCAAAACTACTTATCGCTGATGAGCCGACGACCGCTCTCGACGTTACCGTTCAGGCTCAAATCATGGATTTACTCAGTCGCTTACAACGTGAAAAGCAAATGGCAATGGTGCTCATCACTCATGACTTGGGCTTAGTCGCACAAAACGCTCGTGATGTCGCTGTCATGTATGCCGGTCAAGTGGTCGAGACCAGTACAGTGCCAGAGATATTCCAAAAACCTGCGCACCCTTATACCGAAGCCCTACTGCAGGCTATTCCTGAGCTTGCGGTCGGACAAGATAGATTGAATAGCTTGCCCGGTGTGGTGCCGAGCCAATACGACAGGCCAACGGGCTGTCTACTCTCCCCACGTTGCCCATACAAAGAGCCTGCTTGTGAGGTGCCGCCACCTATTTTAGCAACCCCAAATGGCGAAGTCCGCTGTATTCACGCCACCCTTCCCGAACATCCTACTCGGACTACTCAAACCGCTACGATGGAGTCTGAAATATGAGTAATAAAATTGTCTTAAAGGCAGATAACCTACATAAACACTATCAGGTTTCTCTAGGCTTAGGAAAAGGTAAAGCATTCGTAAAGGCATTGAACGGCATCTCATTTGAGCTAGAAGCAGGGAAAACTCTCGCAGTCGTTGGTGAGTCAGGATGTGGCAAGTCTACTTTGGCGCGCCAGCTTACTTTGATAGAAGAACCTACCAGTGGCGAGTTATTTATTAACGATGAGGCAACTACGAGTTATAGTAGAAGTGCGCTTAAAAACTTGCGTACTGAGATTCAGATGGTATTCCAAAACCCTTATGGCAGTCTTAATCCACGTCATACTATTGGTTTTCAGCTCACAGAACCGTTAGACATTCATACCACGCTGAGCAAAGAAGAAAAACGCACCAAAGTCCATGCAATGATGAAGCACGTTGGTTTGCGTCCTGAGCATACGGGGCGCTATCCGCATATGTTTTCTGGCGGTCAGCGCCAACGTATTGCTCTCGCCCGTGCCATGATGCTCAACCCTAAAATTGTCGTCGCTGATGAGCCGACGTCAGCACTTGACGTCTCTATTCAGGCACAAGTACTCAATCTGTTTATGGACTTGCAAGATGAATATCATACCGCTTATGTCTTTATCTCGCACAACCTTTCTGTCGTACGCCACGTAGCAGATGACGTGATGGTCATGTATTTAGGCAAAGCCGTTGAGCATGGCGCTAAAGATGCTATTTACAATGATCCTAAGCACCCTTATACCATCGCTTTACTCTCAGCAGCACCCTCAGTGACGGGTCATAAAAAAGAGCTGACCCTACAAGGCGAATTGCCCAGTCCGCTTAATCCGCCAAGTGGCTGCGCACTTCATAAACGCTGCCCCTATGCCAAATCAATATGTAGCGAAATTGAGCCCGAGTTGCGTGAATGGGAAGGACGATTAGTGTCTTGTCTAAGGTTAGAAGAAATATATGGATAGGATATTCAAATATTTCTTTGTTATTTAAATGATAGTATAAACATATGATAGTGATTGTTGCTGAGTCTATAGTAGCTATCACAAGAAACCTAGTATTATCCTGCCGTCTGCATAATCACCCTTTAATAAACTTGGAAAGTTTAGTTACTCAATTTTCTGAGTTTATTATATTTATATGCTAACTCCAAATGAGCTACGTCCAATCCTCTTGCGATAATTCTGCACTTTTATTACCGATTTATTCTGACCTTTTTTATGATTATCGTTATACTGTCTGCATTTGGCTAAAGTCTGATAAATAGGTAATGCTCAGTTTTAAAAATCAGCGCTGCACTTCCCTTACATATCCGTATTCAAGCCATCTATAAACAGTCTTATCATCATTTTTATCTTTGGAAAACGTCATGACCTCCCCATTTTTCCAACCGAACTTAAATATTGTAAAACCTTATGCGCTAATGGATTTGGACGATACGCTCTTTCAAACTCAGCGTAAAATTGATGCATGGAAATTACCAACGACTGAACCTGAAAATTTGGTTTGCGCCACTGTCAATAAAAAAGATGAGTCGTTAAGCTTTATGAGTCAGCGCCAAGCGGTCTTTTTTAATTGGCTATTTGCCAGTACTGAATTGATAGTCGTCACAGCTCGTGATAGGTCAGAGATACAGCGAGTAAAATTGCCTTTTAATAGCTGGCAAGTATTGACCCATGGCGCGATTATTTTAACCGCTGATGGTGAGCTACTAAATACGTGGCAACAGTATATGCATGATGTGCTTGCTCCTTTACAAGATACGCTCAATCAGCTGACTGAGTGGGTGAATGGCTGCAATAACGTGCATAACGACTTAAAGCTCACCCTGCATACCGATACTTTTATCGATAGCGAGATGACCATTTATATAGGGATCAAACACACGCAAAAAGACCATCAAGCATTGGCAGATTTAGCCACACAATTACCAACGCTCATACCAGATTTTGATGAGATTTTTTATGTGCATGTGAATGCTAATAATTTAGCAATATTGCCGCATGCTATTCATAAACATCATGCGGTACAATTTTTATTGGAACAGCATTTGGATCATCAGCGCCCAAGCTTCGGTTTTGGTGACAGTCTGGCAGATCTGCCATTTCTGCAATTACTTGACTGGTACGGCATGCCCAATCATGGACAGCTACATGAGAAATTTGCAGCTAAATGATGAGCGCTACCTTTTATTAAATGATATTCTGCTATTAATCTACTATTAAACCGTCATCAAACGAGTACAACTATTTCTACTATGACTTCAATCCATTCTAATATTAAAACAGCCTATTTATCACAATATGGCTCAGGCAGCTATCTTGCTAGCGATGTCACTGTGCTGCTCAATATCGTTGATAAAGATGCCGTTGCTGATGTGCCTGTCAGTCAAAAAGAAGCACTGATTCAAAGTGGGCAGCGTCATTACTCTGATATGCTGACCTTGGAAGACGCGCCAAGTGCCATGCATGAGCAGCTATATATCGAGGCGTTAGAGCAGGGAAAAGTAAGAGCAGCGACTGATATTACCAATTTGGCCTATACGCTACAGCAAGTTTTTCAGCCAAACGTCAATAATGAGCGCCCGTTAATATTAGTCAGTCTTGTGCGTGCGGGTTTACCAATAGGCGTGCTGTTACAACGCGCATTAGCAACTGCCGATAGCAGCTACTCTCTACCAAGTGTGCATTATGGCGTCAGTATTATACGAGATCGTGGTCTTGATCCGGTTGCTTTAAAGATGATATTAAATAATCATCCTCATAGCCCGATTGTATTTGTCGATGGTTGGACAGGTAAAGGGGCGATTTATCAAGAACTGGCGCATAGTCTAAAAGCCTTTGCCGATCCTAACCACCCTAACTTTGCCAATATTTTCCATCAAGGTCAGGATGTTATACCGCTACTGACCCTTGCTGATCCGGCTGGTGTTGCTTGGCTGGCTGCTAGTATCGATGACTGGTTGATTCCGTCAGGTTTATTAAATAGTACTGTATCAGGGCTTATATCACGCAGTTTATATACTGAGCCAGAATTGGGGCTGCATCGCAGTGTCTTTTATGATAATTTGATCAGTGTAGATCATAGTCTGGCCTTTATTGATTGTATCGATGCGACAAGGCGTACATTAAACACGCCTTTGAAATGTTTGCCAACACATAAGCAACCTCGCTATCAAACGGCCGAATTAGTCGATAGCTTGGCTGCTGAGTATGGTATTAGCAACCGCAATCGTATTAAGCCGACCATTGCTGAGGCGACACGCGCGATACTACGCCGCGACCCTGAACGTATTTTGTTAGCGAGCGCTGAGCACCCCGACACTATATTATTAAGGCATTTATGTACACAGCGACATATCGCTATTAGCGTACTAGGTGATAAAATACTGCCTTATCAAGCGATTACCCTTATTAAGCAGCGCGCTACAGACGATTAATAACTCCTTATCTTTCTACCTAATCTTGAAACCATACTTTTAGACCCATTCATTTACCACTATTTACGATGCCCATTATGTCAGATATGCCAAAAAACGAGTCCCACCTTTATCAAAACACCCAGTCTTACGCGCATCTGATTACTGAGCGTCATGCTATGCTCAAACCTAACATGCATCATCCGTATCAGTTGGGAGCGAGCTTATATATGCCAGCGACGCGCCAAGATATCTGGCAAGTGATCAAGCGTGATAAATTACCGACGATTAATAGTATTATCATCTGTCTAGAAGATGCGGTCAGCCACAATGATGTTGAGTTGGCACTTGAGCGCTTGCAGACGCTGCTGTATACGTGGGCGACGCACGTTGATAGTATCAATGAGCCGACACAGCAAGCTGAAACACAACAAACCAAGATACAGACTGAGCAGCCAACGCGTCCGTTGGTATTTGTACGTCCGCGCCATCCTGCCATGCTAGAGCAGTTATCGGGCTTTACCCATATTGATTTGATTGATGGCTTTGTGATGCCAAAAGTCGATATGTATAGTCTATCTAATTGGCGCATGGCATGCCAGAATCTTAGTACTGACATGCTATTAATGCCAACGCTTGAGACGGCAGCGTTGTTTAATCCACATCATAATCAAGAGCTGGCGATTGGTTTCAAAGAAGCTTTTAGCCAGCCTGTATTTGCTTTGCGTATTGGTGGTAATGATTTATTTGCAGCACTGCGTTTGCGCCGTCCTAAGAATAGCCTTGTCTATGATACACCTGTTGGTACACTAGCCTACCAGCTGCTTGGCTGTTTTGTGCCACATGGCTTTTATCTGTCGGCACCGGTGTTTGAGTATTTGGATGAGCCTACGTTATTTATGCAAGAGTTGACGCGTGATGTCAGCTTGGGGTTGGTCGGAAAAACCGTTATTCATCCAAGTCAAATTGCCTTGGTACAGCAAGCATACTGCGTACCGCTTAGCACTTTAGATGAGGCACAGGCGATATTACATAGCGAGGCAAAAGCGGTCTTTAAATATAACAATACTATGCTAGAGCCTGCTACCCATCGTGCTTGGGCAACCGAAATCGTCAATAGAGCTAACGTTTTTGGCACCATTAATGATGGCAATAACGACTATACAGCGCGCTTATAAGTTTTAAACACTCCTTTTAAAGCGTTAAAAAAGCCGTTATCAAATCCATGATAACGACTTTTTTGCTACATTTTTTGCGATAATAAACGCTGTCATATCAGGTATATAGATCCGCAATGAACACTATATAAAGTTTGCCAAAAACTTATTAATGGCTTTATTAACTTGCTCCGGCTCTTCAACCGTTGCCGTATGCCCCGCACCTTTAATCACCACCAGCTTAGAGCCTGCTATCGCAAAGTGCATGCGCTCAGCTTTTGCATACGGTGTTGCCACATCTTCATCGCCAACGATGATAAGCGTCGGCATCTTGATATCACTGAGCTGATCATACGTTGCAGAGCGCTCAATCACGCCAGTAGTTGCCTTGATGACCCCGCCCTTACGATTGCTTTGCAACATAGACAACCACTCTCTACGGTCAGCTTTACGCGATTTATCTGCTAAAAAACTGCTACCAAACATAATGGGCATTACTTTTTGGCTGACACGCTTCATGCCCAACCAACGAATGGCTTTAATCAGCTTGCGGTACTGTGGCACGTTTTTAGGATCTTCAGGATCAGCAGAGGTTTCAAGCAGCGTCAGTGATAGCAATAATTCAGGACGCTTTAACGCAATACGTTGGGCGACAAATCCACCCATTGATAGTCCTAAAAAATGACACTGCTGAATATCTAGCGCATCTAACAACGCCAGCGTATCTTCAGTTAAGGTTTCCATATCATAGCCAGATTTGGTAATTTCAGACTGACCTTGTCCCCGAAAATCAAACGCAATACAGCGATAACCCGCTTTAAAATACTCGACTTGCTTGTCAAACATACGCGTATTCCATAGCAAACCATGGGCGAATACCATGATGGGCTTTTGCTTATCGTTTGGTGCGCTGTCTTCATAATAAATATCGATATCATTGACATGAATCATTGGCATAACCACTTCCTTGTTAGTGTGATAAAAAATAAAACCTTTTGAAATCTGTCTTCTAGCATAATTCAACCCTCTTACAGATAGTAGCCTTATTTTTGAATGATAGGTTTTATACCTTTGGCAATAGTGATAGCAGCAAAAAATGTTATTCAAAACGTGCCTTAAGCGCGCACAAATCTCGCTTTTATAATAAGCTCAAACTGCTATAGTAATTAGTATTGCCCTATTTGTTTTACTTACTGCCGATATAGTTGATCCAATTTTAAAAGAATACAACACTACTGAGGTTAATTATTCGCAGCCTCTGTCTGCGCAGGCACAGAAAGCAAGAAAAATTAACCTCAGTAGTGCTTTATAATATGTATATTTCTTTTATTCAAACATGACTATACCAGTATTTTATTGCAATAATTATTTAGAACATCATCTTAAGGATATCCAAAATGTCACAAGCTCTCGTCGAATACCAAGCCGAAAACCATATTGCTACCATCACAATGAACGATCCTAAAACCTTGAACGCCTTTAGCACGGTACTCAAAGATGCCATGATGGCAGCATTGACCAAAGCCGATGAAGATGAACAAGTACGAGTCATTGTCTTACAGGGCGCCGGCAATAACTTCTCAAGTGGCGGGCATATCGGTGAGATGTTAGAAAACGGTATGGAAAGCGAGGCATTATCGGATAAGCTAAACTTTATGGTTGGTGAAGTCGCTGAGATTAGCTTAAAGCTGCGTAATATTCATAAGCCTATTATCGCCAAATTAGAAGGTGCAGTTGCTGGTGCTGGTATGAACTTGGCGCTGACTTGTGACTTTCGTATTGCCGCTGAAAATGCCAAATTTGTACAAGCTTTTGTCAATATTGGTCTGATTCCAGATGCTGGTGGTATTTACTTATTGAATCAATTGATTGGCGTTGCAAAAACGACTGAAATGGTCATGCTTGGCGATAAGCTCAAAGCGGAAGATATGGCACGCTTAAACTTAGTCAACGATGTGGTTAGTAACGACGAGCTTGATGCGAGCGTACTGGCATTGGCAACGCGTCTGAGCAATCTCCCCGGCAAAGCATTGGCATCGATGAAGCACATGATTAATACTCATGCCTATATGGGTCTTAATGAAGCATTGGATATGGAAGTAGAACAACAAACGATGCTTGCTAAAACCGATGATTTTAAAGAAGGTATTACCGCATTTATGGAAAAGCGTAAGCCAGTTTATCAAGGTAAATAGTACGCTGATGACATTGTTCTTTGCAATATCATTAAAAAGGCTGCCAAGGTGCAGCCTTTTTTGAATAAATTATATAATTAATGGACAAAACCATTTCCATTAACCTCTTTATTTATCAAGAAGCAGAAGCACTTTTATAGTGATGTGGTAAGGTAAATATTTTGTCAAAACCCAAGGTAAAGAAAAAAGTATAAACCAAGAAAAACAGCAGTAGCACGGCTTCCATCATAAAGGCTTTGATAAAACCAACATTATACCAAATCATATACACCGGCAGGCAAATCAAAACCAAGCCGCCTTCAAAACCTATCGCATGGGCACTACGTACCAATAACGTGCGCTGCGTCACCTGTTTACGACGTTCCCAGTTTTCAAACGCCGTATTGTAAATAAAGTTCCAAATCACCGCTGCCAATGAGACCATCACGGCAACTGGTAGAGATTCTGCGGCGCTGCTGTTGCTTAACAACATAAGAACCAAGGTAGATGAAATGATAGCAATGATTTCAAAGACAGTCACATAGACGATGCGACGTTTGAGTGGGGATAAAGTAATCAACCAAAACTCCAAAGCACTTGATTGCAAACAAAAAGTGCCTATCAAAGTATCGGTCCGTCCCGAGATAGAAAAGGAGAGATAACATACAGAGCCACGGTTTCCGCCTGCTCCCATATTATACATAAGATAATAAGAGAAACCAGCCATTGCTCACAGCAAAAAACCCCGCATCATGACGATACGGGGCTTCTATTTAAACAATAATTGTAAAACTTCAAAGCATTTAAGATTTGACCAAAATTAGCTCAACTGAGCAACGTTGATCTTATCAGCTTCTTCAGTATAGTCTTCCATACGGTCGAAGTTCATGTATTGATACACCTCTTCGCCCATGCTATCAAGCATGCCAGCGTACTGCTGATACTCTTCGTTGGTTGGTAATTTACCAAGTACCGCAGCAACAGAAGCCAATTCAGCTGATGCTAGATATACGTTAGCACCTTGACCTAAACGGTTAGGGAAATTACGGGTAGAAGTCGAAACGGCTGTAGAATTCGGTGCAATACGTGCTTGGTTACCCATACATAATGAACAACCTGGCATCTCAGTACGAGCGCCGGCTTGTGCATAGATATTATAGTAACCTTCTTCCATCAATTGACGCGCATCCATTTTAGTTGGTGGCGCAATCCATAGACGAGTTTGCAAAGAACCTGCTGGGACATCTTTTAGCAACTTACCAGCAGCGCGGAAGTGACCAATGTTAGTCATGCATGAACCAATGAATACTTCATCAATGGTGTCACCAGCGACATCAGCCAATGTTTTTGCATCATCTGGATCGTTCGGGCAGCAAAGAATCGGCTCTTTGATTTCAGACATATCGATAACCATATCGATGGTATATTCTGCATCTTCATCAGCACGCATCAGGCTTGGATTCGCCAACCACTCTTGCATACCTTCTATACGACGGCTAATCGTACGTGCATCGCCATAACCTTCTGAGATCATCCATTTTAATAATGTAATGTTCGAAGTCAGATACTCGGCAACTGACTTTTCAGATAGAGTAATCGTACAACCAGCAGCACTACGCTCAGCTGAAGCATCAGACAATTCAAACGCTTGTTCAGCGGTTAAATCTTCTAAACCTTCGATTTCAAGAATACGACCGTTAAACTCGTTGATTTTACCTTTCTTATCAACGGTTAACAGACCTTCTTTAATCGCTTGGTATGGGATTGCATGGACTAAATCACGTAAGGTGATACCGGCTTGACGCTCACCGATGAAACGGACACGGACCGATTCAGGCATATCAAGTGGCATAACACCAGTCGCAGCAGCAAAGGCGACTAGACCAGAACCCGCTGGGAATGAGATACCGATTGGGAAACGCGTATGCGAGTCACCACCAGTACCAACGGTATCCGGAAGTAGCATACGGTTCAACCACGAGTGAATAATACCATCACCTGGACGTAAGCTCACGCCGCCACGGTTCATGATAAAGTCAGGTAGGGTATGCTGAGTTTCGATGTCAACTGGCTTTGGATAAGCAGCCGTATGACAGAATGACTGCATCACCAAATCTGCTTGGAAACCTAGGCATGCTAAGTCTTTTAGCTCATCACGAGTCATCGGACCAGTGGTATCTTGACTACCAACCGTAGTAATTTTTGGTTCACAATACATACCAGGACGAACGCCTTGCAGGCCACAAGCTTTACCAACCATTTTTTGCGCTAGTGTAAAGCCTTTACCGGTATCAACTGGCTCTTCTGGCTTAGCAAATACGTCTGAATGACCAAGACCCATGTATTCACGAGCACGATTGGTCAGACCACGACCAACGATTAACGGAATACGACCACCAGCACGAACTTCATCAAGCAAAGTTGGCGAATTTAGCTTAAAGGTTGACAGTACTTCATCAGAATCATGCTTAGTGATTTTGCCATCATACGGATAGATGTCAAAGACATCACCCATGTTTAGGTTATCAACGGCTACTTTTTCGATTGGTAATGCGCCAGAATCTTCCATAGTATTAAAGAAGATAGGTGCAATATTATTACCTAGTACTAGACCGCCACCACGTTTGTTTGGTACGTTCGGGATATCATCACCCATCAACCACAGTACTGAGTTGGTTGCAGATTTACGGCTAGAACCAGTACCTACTACGTCGCCAACATAGGCTAATGGATGACCTTTTTCTTTTAACGCTTCGATCTGTTTCATCGGACCGATAACGCCCTCTTCGTCAGCAGTAATGCCGTCGCGAGAGTTTTTATGCATGGCTAATGAATGTAATGGGATATCAGGACGGCTCCACGCATCTTGCGCAGGAGACAAATCATCGGTATTGGTTTCGCCAGTCACTTTAAACGTCGTGTAAGTCGTCTTTGCTGGTACAGCATCACGGCTCAAGAACCACTCAGCGTCAGCCCAAGATTGAACGACTTCTTTAGCAATAGTATTGCCCGCTTCTGCTTTTTCGGTCACATCATTGAACGCGTCAAATACTAGCAAGGTTTTTTTCAACGCATCAGCAGCTTCTTGCGCGACTTCCGCATCATCAAGAGCAGCAACTAGCGGTTGAACGTTGTAACCACCTTGCATCGTACCCAAGATTTGAACCGCTTTTTTCTTACTTACTAGTGAAGAGGTCGCTTCACCCTTAAGGATCGCTGCCAAAAATGCCGCTTTAACGTAAGCAGCTTGGTCAACACCGGCAGGAATACGATTTTCGAGCAAGTCCATCAAGAACGCATCTTCGCCCGCTGGTGGATTCTTTAGTAGTTCAACCAACTCTGCTACTTGTTTTTCGTTCAGTGGTAGCGGAACCGTTCCTAGCTCAGCACGTTCTTCGACATGTTTACGATAAGCTTCTAACACAATAGTCGTCCTCGTCAGTTGGGAGTATTAGCACATTACGTGGGTAGTCAGCATGACCACCTGCGTCTATATACTAGATGGAATAATTATCCATGCAATCATAGCTTAAAACGCCCTAAATGTTAATGGCTCAGCCTTTAAAAGGCTCATAAAGCGGTCATAAAAGGGGCATATTGAACATTTATTATATAAATAGTGCCATAAATAATATGACTAATGGTGCCTATATCATAAATTCTAAATTTTTCATACTGAGGACCTATTTTGTTTTTTAATATTCACAATATATTGGTAGTAAATTGCGGTTACGACTATCTATTCACTTAAAAATATATAACGCTACTGTCTTAGTATCTCGTTATTGTTATACGTTGTTATTGTTAAATGGAATCAACTATATCTCGATTAACGGTTAAATAAAACCTACTCGACTGTTATAATATTTGATAAGAACATACCGACTAAATGCAAAGGATTCAATCATAAAATCAAGGATGACAATGCCTAATAAAGAAAATGAAGATCGCAATACTACTCACAGTATGAGTCACAATGCCAATCAAGGCACCAGTCAAAACGCCAATTATGAAAACGGTTTAAAAGTTCGTACCGAAGTGATGGGTGCAGCACATGTCAAACGCTCACTTGACTCAGCAACGCCATTTACTCAGCCATTACAAGATTGGATTATCGAGCACGCTTGGGGCAGTACATGGCAAGATGACTCGGTACTACCGCGCAAATATCGCTCGCTTATCACGATTGGTTTTTTGATTGCACAAAAAAGTCCCGCTGAGCTAAAGGGACATATCCGAGGTGCCATCAATAATGGCGCTACTGTCGCTGAGATTCGAGAAGTATTGATGCACAGCCTGCCTTATTGCGGCGCACCTGCCACTCAAGAAGCGTTTCGCGCTGCCATAGACATACTAAATGATATGAACATTGATATCAATAAATGAAACTATGCTAAATCGCTTATTTATAGTAGCCTTGATAAACTGAATTTCATACGATTGCCTAAAAAACCTTGACCAAATATCTGCTATAATAGCTCTATTCATAAAGCATTCTAATAATTCCATAAACCCTTGTTCTATCAAGGGTTAAGAGAACATTCGATTATGACAAACGCCGTACAAACGCACACGCCTGCTGCCCGCGCAAAACCCAAAAAAGCCATCCAAGGCGAAAAACTCCGTGGCTACGATAAAGTTGCTCGTATCCCAATTAAAATTATCCCGACCGTCGAGGCTAAGAAAAAGCCAGATTGGATTCGGGTAAAACTGTCTTCACCTGCGGAAGTCGCACGTATCAAGTCCACCTTACGTGAACAGAAACTCTATACCGTTTGTGAAGAAGCTGCCTGCCCTAACCTTCCACAGTGCTTTGCCGATGGTACCGCTACCTTTATGATTATGGGTGATATCTGTACACGTCGATGCCCGTTCTGTGATGTCGGACATGGTCGTCCAAATGAGCTTGATAAAGATGAGCCGCGTCATACTGCCGAGACCATCCAAGGTTTAGGTCTTAAATATGCCGTCATTACCTCGGTTGACCGTGATGATTTAAAAGATGGCGGCGCGATGCATTTCGTTGAAGTATTGAATGAATCGCGTGCGCTGAGCCCAAATTGCTTGATCGAGATTTTAGTACCAGATTTCCGTGGTCGTATGGATATCGCATTGGACTTATTGACTGAAACGGCGCCTGATGTTTTTAACCACAATATCGAAACCGTGCCTCGTTTATATAAAGCTTTCCGTCCAGGTTCAGATTATCAGCATTCATTAGACTTGTTAAAGATTTATAAAGAACGTCGCCCTGATATTGCGACCAAATGTGGCTTTATGGTTGGACTTGGTGAAACAGAAGAAGAAATCTATAAGCTACTTGATGATCTAAAGGCGCATAACGTTGATATGATTACCGTTGGTCAGTATTTACAACCCAGTAAAGACCATGCGCCAGTCGATCGCTATGTGCATCCAGATGAGTTCCAGCGTTATATGGACTATGGCAAAAAGATTGGCTTCTTTAATATTTGGGCAGGTCCTATGGTGCGCTCAAGCTATTTTGCTGATCGTCAGTACTACGGTGAAGATTGCCCAGCACCTATCCGTAGCAAAAAAGCATTAGCAGCAGAAGGTAAACTTGGCTGTTAAGTGAGAGTCGTCACTATATCAACGTAACGTGACAGGTTTTAAAATATAAAAAGGTCGAATGGCAGATATCTGCTATTCGACCTTTTCTATGCTTCCAACTTTTCTGTCTCACTCAGAGCAGCAGTGCTTCAATGTTAAACACTTAAAGTGGTTGGCGCTTTACTGCCTTTTATATTGAATGCCGCAATACCTAGTACTATTACGCCACCTATTACACCTGTGATCAGTCCAGGATAAATCAGCAGCAATGCGCCTAATGCTAATATTAAGCGCGTAGCGAGATTCATATCACTTTTAAAATAACCCTCTAACGCGGCGCTAAGTCCAATCACACCAATGACCGATGTCACAACAGCAATAATAATATCGATAACCGGCGGCAATGGAAATTCTTTCGCCGTGACCGCAAGATCTGTTGGGTCAATCATCAACATCGCAGGATTATAAATAAACATAAAAGGGACAATAAAACCTGCTAACGCTAACTTTAATGACAAATACCCTGTTTTCATCGGATCACCGCCAGAGATACCAGCACCAGCAAAAGCTGCCAGACAGACGGGCGGGGTAATATTTGCAAACACACCAAAATAGAAAACAAACATGTGCGCTGATAAAATAGGAATATCAAATCCTGCTAGAGCAGGCGCTGCCATGGTTGCGGTAATGATATAAGCAGGGATAGAAGGCAATCCCATACCCAAGACCATAGACGCCAGCATGGTCAAAATCAAAGTAAGCAGTAAAGACCCTGCACCCAAAGTAACAATTGAAGATGTCATTACTGTACCAAAGCTGGTCAAACTAACGACCCCAATGATGATACCTACAACCGCACAAGCTGCCATCACTGCTAATGACTGGCGTGCACCATCTTCTAGAGCACCTAAAATATCCTTGAAGCCCATACGTGTTTCTTTGCGTAGCATACTGATGACAACAGTAAAGCCAATGGTATAGGCAGCAGCGTACCCTACAGGAACATTTTGTATTAATAAATAAATCAAGAATACAATCGGCAATAGCATATGACCGCGTGCTTTTAATACCTCTTTTACCTGCGGCAAACTCTCTTTTGCCATGCCTTTTAAGTCTCGGCGACCGGCACGAAAATGTACCTGTGCGATAACGCCTAGATAATAGAGAATGGCAGGTAATAACGCAGCCAAAGCAATAGTGCTATACGGTAGACCTGTCGTCTCCGCCATAATAAAAGCACTGGCACCCATAATAGGCGGTAAGATTTGACCACCGACCGACGCACTTGCCTCTACGGCTCCTGCAAAGTCTTTATGATAACCAACCTTTTTCATCAATGGGATGGTAAACGCGCCCGTACTGACCACGTTTGATAAGGCTGAACCATTGATACTACCCATAAAGCCGCTTGATATAACAGCAACTTTAGCAGGTCCACCTTTTTTATCGCCTGCCAGCGCCAATGCCAAATCATTAAACAGCTGACCCATTCCAGAACGCGCTAAAAATGCCCCAAATAGAATGAATAAGAAGATGAAAGTGACTGATGCGCCGATTGCAACCGAATATAAGCCTTCGGTCTTTAAGAATAATTGACCAAAAATATCGCCCAAATCATAAGGTCTGGTCAGCAACCTATCCGGCATAAAGTCCAAATGACTGATAAAGGGATATAGCAAAAATATAGAGGCTAATATGGGCAAGATCCAGCCAGTAATACGCCGACTGCCTTCAAGGACGCAGATAACCGTAATAATAGAAAAGATCACATCGACCGAATTTGCCATACCGCCGCGACTGGTGACAATATCTTGATACTCATAAATGAGATACGTCATCCCAGATAAGGAAAAGATAAACCAAATCCAGTCATACCATGCCACTTTCTTACGGCTGCTTTTTTTACTGGCAGGGAAAATCAAAAAAATCAAAGCGAAGCCAACGCCCACATGCACAGAGCGCTGTAGTAACGATGGCATTGGATTAAAGGTAATGTATAAATGAAAAATGGAGTAGAAAATACAGATCGCAGCGATAATATACTTCACTGGACCTTGGGTGATATGACGCGTAATAGATTCTCGATCGTATTTTTCTAATATTGCCTGTGTGACACTAGGATCAACGTCATCGTAATTCTCAGTATCTTCAGGCGCATTTGGCTGATTTGCCAACTTAGCATCATCACTGACATGAGGCTTATCGCTACTGTGATCCATCACTTGGGAGTTCATGACAAAAATCCTTATTGAATCTATCGATTGGACTATATGCTTTGGGCATGATAGTTACTTCTGAATAATCTGGTACCAGTTGATGAATAAGGATGCGCTGACCGGCATAATCAATCTCACCTTTTGTCAGTCTTGAGACAACCCAGTTGAGATGGGGAAACCTTTGGTTGATTTGATACCCGACATAGCCCTCTTTTTGTATAGGAGCGACATTTTCAGTCGACGGCGTACCAGCACCAAACGCTTGAAAGTAGGTAGTGGTTAATAGTAAGCCCTCCTCTTCACGAAGATACTGCTCCTCCCACCACTGCTTTTCTACCGAGTGAATCCAGCGTAATTGAAAATTGGGCTCAACAAAATAGCAGACTAGGCTGGCACTATTGTTATTATTACCAGTAACGCCCGCTACTCGTACTTCAATGACTGTTTGGCGGCTGAAAATCGCCCATAGTATAAATAAAACCAGCGCAGCAATAGATGCTACGCCAGCAAACCACCATACTTGCTTATTTAGCTGCTTTCTCATCATAATATTTTTTGGCACCAGGATGAATAGGAGCAACCATACCGACTTGGGCAGTCTCTAAACTGATATCATTCGCCGCTTGGTGAGCATTTTTTTAGACCATCTAAGTTTTCAAACAATGCTTTGGTCAGCTTATAGCCATCTTCTTCAGAGATATCAGAACGTACCAATAAAGCATTCATGACGGCTGTGGTTGGGATAGCAGCAGCATTACCATAGGTACCAGCAGGAATCTCAAAAGTTTTAAAGTAAGGCTTGGTCTCAATAATTTTTTTGAGCTTATCTTGATTGATGGTCACCAACTGCAACTTAATGCCCTGCTCTAGCTCTAAAAGCGAAGAGTTTGGTAAGCCACTACTAAAAAACGCCGCTTCAATTTTTCCAGCTTTCATCGCATCTGCAGCATCTGCAAAGCCTAGATAGTCGACCTTGACATCATCATAAGTAATACCGAAACCTTCTAACAAGGTACGAGCATTGACTTCAGTACCCGAGCCTTGATCACCAACCGCAATACGTTTGCCTTTTAAATCTTCAATGTTTTTGATGCCAGATTTCTCTGAAGCAACTAGCTGAATGACGTTCGGATACAGAACAGCAATTTGCTGAATATTGGCGATAGGTGCCTTAAAGTCATTTTTACCTTCGACTGCATCAGTGACAACATCACTAAGTGCCAGCACCATATCTACTTTACCTTGGGTCAACAGATTGACGTTTTCTACTGAAGCACCTGTCGTTTGGGTCTTAGCATTAACGCCAAAAGTCTTTGCATAAATCTCTGCTAAAGACGTCCCAATAATATTATAAGGACCGGAGGCGCCTCCTGTAGCAATGGTGACAAATTTGGTTTCAAGCTTGTCATTTGCTGTGGCAGCGGTATCTGTAGTGGTTTCAGCAGTAGCACTGTCAGTAGCTGCGCTATCAGTAGCCGCTTTGTCTGAACAGGCAACCATTGTCATACTGGCTGCAATCATTGCCGCAAGTAAAGGCAGTTTATAAATGGACTTCATTATTTTC
This sequence comes from Psychrobacter sp. G, assembly GCF_000418305.1. NCBI lineage: Bacteria > Pseudomonadati > Pseudomonadota > Gammaproteobacteria > Moraxellales > Moraxellaceae > Psychrobacter > Psychrobacter sp. G. The sequence goes on along the minus strand of NC_021661.1, from coordinate 910,286 downwards.
TTCCTTGATAAAATAAAGCAAATGGACTTATAAAAGTATGACTCAGATATAATGGTACTATCCATATCCGTCACACTAGCAACGTGCTACTTTGAATGGCTCTTTACTCACTCTGTTATCATAAGAGCGCCATAAAAAAACAGTCTATCTAATTAAAACATGAGAGACTTTATATTGCTATATTGTTTTTCTCACCAACCCTTATCCTGACTATAAATCGAGATTTATTGAAAGTTAAGCGCTATTATTCACTAAATACCGCTTTCTTGTTTCGCTAAGCGATACTAAGTTTCATATTGTAAGTTATTTAAACAAACTTTAACCGCCTTGTAAACCTTTAAGTCCATAAAGATGAACTACTCCTATAATATTTATCATCATTTTTTCTACGACATAACTTGGTATAAAAAACAATTGTTAATAAATATTCTGATAGCACGTTTATATTTCCTTTGTCATCAATATTGAGTTCTAGTAAGATGACTTTTTATTTGTGCTGATGTATATCATGCGAATATCACAAGGTATAGACAGTAAAAAGCAGGTTATAGGTTTTGGTACATCTGCTCAGCACGATATAAAACTTTAAAGATGTCTCCTCATAATACTGATCAATCTGAAAGGAAATTTGATGAAAAAATTATTCGCATCAACAGCATTACTAGCAACATTTGCACTAGCGGGCTGTGCCTCAACAGGCGGCAATACCAATGCAGGAACAGCAATGGGTACTGCAAACGAGATCGGTATGAGCGTTTTTAAAGCAGCTATCGACAATCAATGTCGCAGTCAGATCGAACAGCAAAACGCGTGGCGTATTGCCAGTGTCGCTATGACTGAAGCGCAAGAAGAAGCGGTAAAAGGTAGAGTTTGTGGTTGCGTTAGTGAGCAAGCACCGCAACAAGTCAGCATCGTTGAATTGGGTAATGCAGCCATAGACCCACAATATCGTGTGCAATTAGTGGCTAGAGTCGTTGCAAAATCATTGCAGAGCTGTTATTCCAGTATCGTTAAATAAATAGTTTATTCATAATATCAGTCATTATAAATAATTAGGCTGGGTTGGCGATTGCTTAACCCAGCCTATTCGTATAGATTATAAACGATAGATCGCGATCCATCATTAACCGCAGAACGCCCTTTTAATATCAATTAACACGCTTTTCAGTGTGAATGGTATTTTACCAATACTTTAAAACACGCGACGACAGTACTCTCTTTACCAAAGGCTTGGTCACACAAACCAAGACCAGTCATTTAGTTGAAGGCGCATAATCTATTCCTCTTACTAAATAATCTGCGTTAGCTTCCAAAGATAAAGCTGTTGCTACAAAAAAGTAAGCATCAATAGTAACTGTTTCAAGTTGACACTAAAAAATGAAGTAAGAAAAAGGGCGCGTCATTTAAATATAACGCACCCTTTTTCTTACCGATTGCTTTTATTTTTTCTAAACTTACAATAGTTCAAACAAGCCTATAGCTTACTTGTTGTGTAAGGCTGAGACATTAGAGACGCTGTAGGATGCAATGTCTTGTTCTGGCGAAAATATTTTGACCGACGCTCAAGTATCTTACTCACCTCTTTAGTCAAATCATGAATAATATCATCATAAACCCCATGATATAGCTCGGTCTCAAACGCAGTAAATGGATGCTTACGTGATGCAGAACTTACTTCTGTCACGCCGTCCTTGGTATAAAAAACATCCACTCGACCATCACTATTGAGTACACAATTTAATAATCCACCTTCTAGCGCCATCTCTACACGCTCAGGCATAAAAATATAATCGTCTAAGTTGATGAGCTTTTTTTCTACTTCTCGTTTAAAAAATGATTTGATATCAAACATGAATATATCTTTAACCTTATAATTATAATTTACGTTAGCACACATAACTTTAGCTATCGCTCAGCGTTTATCCAGCGACTTAAATTTATCTAGCAACTTGAAAGCTAGTAATCTAAAAGAGTGTGCTTAACTGACCAATCTTATAAGATAAAGTGGTGTTTTTTAAGGTGGGATATGTAAAACTGCGTTTGAGGTTGGTTAAGACATATGATTTATCTCACTTATACCCAGTCCTTTTCACGAAATAACTTTAGTACTTTGATAAATGCTGCCATTTCATCAGGCGTACCAAGTGTTAAGCGGTTGAAGCCTGTAACAGGTGGGAACTCGCGACCAACCTTGATGCCATGGTCTCGCATTCTGTCGATATATGTTTTTAAATCACCTTTTATTTCATGAAAAATAAAGTTGGTCTGTGAAGGTAAATAACGCAGTCCCAGATCGTCTAAGACTGTTTCAATCATCTGACGCGACTGATTGGTATTGCGCAAACTTAGCGCTAAAAACGCTGCATCATTTAACGTCGCAATAGCGGCAACCGCACCTGACAAGTTGGTATTATCCATAGACATAAATGCTTCGACAGTCTCAATAGCTTGCGGGTTAGAAATCGCGTAGCCCACTCGCATACCGGCTAAGGCACATAATTTTGAGAAAGTATGGATGACAATAAGCTTGTCTGATAACCCTTGTTTTACCCATTCAATCCCACTCTCAAAACTTAGGTCTGACACATATTCCAAGTACGCTTGATCTAATAAAAAGTAATGGTTGTCTGGCGCCTTACTTACCCAAGTTTTAAGCCTTGAAGTTGATGTAATGATTCCAGTTGGGTTGTTGGGATTGCAAATGTAAAGTAGGCTGATGCCATCAAAATCGTCAGCTGCTTTTTGTAGTTCGTCAAAATTATAATCATAGTTTTCAGCGGTTAACGGTATCTTGACGACGGGCACGCCAATGGCATTTGCATACATCTCTGCACAATCAAAAGTGGGAACAGGGATCACCATTTGAAACTGCCTGCCCTCTTTTAGAGCTTTATATTGCAGCATTTGTAAGGTAGCTCGAATATTTTCAGTCGAGCCATTGCCTAATGAGATTTGGTTTTCTGCCACGCCATGGATGGTGGCAATTTTGCTAATGAGTGCCGCACGTGGATTATCTGGATAACGGAAGCCTGCACCTAAAGAGTCTGTAATGGCTTGTTTGGCAGAAGCTGACATGCCTAGTGAGTTTTCATTCGCATTTAATTCTAAGCATTTATTATTTTGCATGATGGATTATGTGCCTCAACGTCCGTTGTTATAAGTTCATATTGCTCATTGATATCATATTAATTGGCATTTGGTATAAACACAAGTTTTGTCATTACCAATTATTGGTTATTAATAACCTCGGGCAAAAGCGAGGTTATTTTAGTTATAAGAAGACCATAAAAAAGGTGAGCTGCACTGTTGGCAACTCACCTTTTTATTACTATTTTAAACTTAGTAGCGTTACTCTTTACAATAAATGCGCTTTTAGCTCTAGCACTTTGTCACGCGTTTTCGCGGCATCCTCAAACTTTAAGTCACGCGACATCTGCTTCATGAGCTTCTCAAGACGATTGATTTCTTTAGCCAATAAATCAGGACTACGTAAGATACTGATATCGACATCAGGCAGATTGCTCTTAATTGGAATCATCTGATTATCGTTGGCATCATGGTCATCACCTGTATCGATTTTATCCGTGATACTACGGCGCGCACCTGTTGGTGTGATGTTATGCTCAAGGTTAAAGGCGACTTGTTTTTCGCGGCGACGATCGGTCTCATCAATCGCTTTTTGCATACTGTTGGTAATACGGTCAGCATAGAGAATGGCTTTACCATTAATATGACGCGCCGCCCGACCAATGGTCTGAATCAGAGCACGTTCAGAGCGCAAAAAGCCCTCTTTGTCCGCATCAAATATCGCGACCAATGACACCTCAGGCATATCAAGCCCTTCACGTAGCAAGTTAATACCGACCAGCACATCATGCACGCCCGTACGCAGTTCATGAATGATCTGCATACGCTCAAGGGTGTCGATATCCGAGTGTAAATAAGCGACTTTGACATCGTATTCTTTGAGATAGCTGGTCAAATCCTCTGACATACGCTTGGTCAAGGTAGTGATTAACACGCGTTCGTCTTTTTCTCTGCGTTTAGTAATCTCTGATAACACGTCATCGACCTGCGTTAATACAGGACGAATCTCAATCTCAGGGTCAATCAAACCCGTTGGACGCACGACTTGCTCGACCACTTGCTCACTATGTTCCAGTTCATACAATGCAGGCGTGGCGCTCACATAAATAGTCTTAGGCTTGATACGCTCCCATTCTTCAAACTTCATCGGGCGGTTATTCATGGCACTTGGTAGACGAAAGCCATAATTGACGAGATTCTCTTTACGTGATCTATCACCTTTATACATTGCACCAATCTGCGACACAGTCACGTGCGACTCATCAAGAAATAACAACGCATCTTCTGGAATGTAATCAAACAGCGTCGGTGGTGCTTCCCCTGATGGACGACCAGACAGATGCTGTGAATAGTTTTCGATACCGTTGCAGTAGCCGAGCTGTTGAATCATCTCAAGATCATACTGGGTACGCTCTTTGAGACGCTGTGCCTCAATCAGTTTATTGTTTTCGCGGAAATACTCTAGCCGTGGCTCAAGCTCAGCACGAATTGTATGGCTCGCAGCCTCCAATTTATTGCGCGGCGTCACGTAATGTGATTTTGGATAAATAGTAATACGCGGCACTGTACGCACCGTCTTCCCTGTTAAAGGATCAAACCAAGTAATTTTCTCCACTTCATTATCAAACAAGTGCACACGCACCGCTAGCTGCTCAGACTCAGCAGGATAAATATCTAACAGCTCACCGCGAAGACGATAAGTACCACGCCCAAAGTCCAGTTCGTTACGCGTATATTGCATTTCAACAAGACGTTTAATGGTAGCAGTGCGATCAATTTTGTCCCCAACGACGACGTGCAGCAGCATTTTTAGATAACTTTCTGGATCACCTAGACCATAGATACAGGATACTGAGGCGACGATAATTGCATCACGACGCTCAAGTAGTGCACGCGTGGCTGACAGACGCATCTGATCAATATGATCATTAATGGCGCTGTCTTTTTCGATAAAGGTATCACTGGCAGCGACATAGGCTTCTGGCTGATAATAGTCATAATAACTAACGAAATATTCAACCGCGTTATTCGGAAAGAACGACTTAAACTCACCATATAACTGGGCGGCAAGCGTCTTATTATGCGCCATGATAATAGTTGGACGTTGCGTCTCAGAGATGACCTTTGCCATGGTATAGGTCTTACCAGAACCCGTCACACCCAGTAATAGCTGCTCATCCATGCCAGCATTAATACCATTAACCAGTTTCTTTATCGCTTGCGGCTGATCGCCTGCTGGCTCAAACTCGGTGACCATCTCAAAGGCGCGACTTGATATTTGCGTACCAGACGCGTTGACACCACTAATTTCAGCTTCGCCTTGCAGCTGAGTGGCCAATTGATTTAACTGACGCGACGAGCGCGGTTCAGGCATTCGCATAATGGTTATCTTCCTGATATTTATAAAAAGTTATAAGAGGTTAGGTTTATAACAATATGGGGTTAAACCTTTATTTTTAAAGGTCATTTATTGCGCAAAACGCCCACAAATGGATGCACAAACACTCAATAAAAAGCATAGAAACTCAGGTATAGTTCAATGACCATTAATCAAGGAACGAGTTATGAAAGGTCACTGTCTGTGCGGTAACGTCACCATAGAATTAGAAGATATCAATACCTTTGAAGCGTGCCATTGTACGATGTGTCGTCGTTGGGGCAGCGGACCACTAATGGCGATACATAGCCACTCAAAACCGGATATTAAAGGTGAGGAGTCAATGACTATTTACCCCTCTTCAGCATGGGCGGAGCGTGCGTTTTGCCATAAATGCGGCACCAATCTCTATTATCATCAGCTTAGCTCTGAGACTTATGTTCTGTCACTAGGACTGTTTCAAGAGAATCCAAACCTTACTTTTGAGAGCCAGATTTTCATTGATAAAAAACCCGATTATTATGAATTTGCTAATGACACAGTCAACTTAACTCAGCAACAGCTGTTTGATAAATTCGCAGAGAAAGGCATTAGACCAAAGGACTAAATATTTATAAGGCTTAAAATGCGTATGACTATTCTTAACTTAACGTCAATTAAATCAAATTTTAATACGATTGAATATGCTGGCGTGTGCACGGATTGTTATCAAAGCGTCTATTTTATCAGTTAAATTTACAAAGGTTTTCATGATTAACAAACTCATTACACGACCCTTGTATAAAGCCTAAATGTTGGGGTTCCATCTATTATTTAAGCTGTTATTATCGATAATGAATTTATAAGCAGTCAGCAACACCTTAATAAATAAAAAATTTAAAGAGCTGTTGATAATTAGAAACCTAAATTTATTAAAATAGAATAATGGAGCAGAATATGAGAGAACGTTACGCAAGTGGAATAGATGACGCAACTGCAAAAAAAATGATCGATCTGTTGAACGCGAATTTAGCAAACCTGATTGATTTGAGTATGGATAGCAAGCAATGTCATTGGAATCTTCAAGGTACTGGTTTCATTGGTGTACATCAGTTGTTGGATGACACTTATGGACGCTTAACAGAAGCTTATGATACAGTCGCTGAGCGCATTGTTATCCTTGGCGGCAAAGCCAACGGTATCTCTAAACGTGTTGTTGAGGACTCTATCTTAGAGACTTACCCGACTGATATTACTGATGTTGACCAGCATGTTCGTGAGCTGACCAATCGCTATAAGACCATTGCTGCGTTTTTGCGTGAAGGGATTGATGCCGCTGGCGATGCTGGTGATGAAGATACCGCTGACTTATTGACTGAAGTGAGTCGTACTGTTGATAAAGATGCTTGGTTTATCGGTGCAAACGCCCCGAAAAAAGATACGTCTAAAAAATAAGCACGTCTCAACATAAGATTAACTTATTTGCTAAATAGAAAAAGTTCACCTCAATGGTGATCTTTTTTATGTTTGACGATTTTGACTAGAATCATTAAACATCAATACCGATGAATCGTATATTACTGGTATTAATTTTTCTTGCTTGCTGTGCCTACGCAGACAGAGGCTGCAAAACATTTATACCCGCACTAGCATAGGTCTTTTAGGAACTTTAACTATATTTCTAACATACACTTTAAAAAATACCTTTCACAATTTGCTTCATCTGCGGTAACAGCTCACTTAATTGGTTTTCAGTCTCTGAGGTATCTTGCGGTAAAGATTGCTTTAGAAAAGCGGCGGTAATTTGTGGCTGTTTTGCTAAGATGTTTTGACCGACAGCAGTGTCGTAAAATTTGATTTGGGCATCCACTTCCGCTTGCGTATAGTAAGTTTTTGCTGCGCTGATATAAGCTTGCGTTAAGGTTTGAATATCTGCCGTATTACCTATCCCATTGGTCATAATTTTGGCATATTGCCCTAACACGCTTTGGATCTGATTTTGTAGCTCACGTTGACGTTTATTCAACGGTTCATCAGTCACCTGTTGATTCTGAGTTTGCGTATTGATTGCATTGATAGCCGCTTGCTTGCCATCGACGATAGATTGGATTTGCTCATCAATATGCATGACTTGCATCAGTTTAATAATAGAGATATCGGTAGGTAACGGGCGGTTGACACTCTGTGGATCATCGATCTTACGGACGTTATAGGGTGCTGATGTGACCGTTTTTGATTGTTGAATTTGATTGGTATCACTGTGTACGATTAATTCTGCATTGACTTGTATAGCAGTAGCTGACATCAAAGTCACCACTACTAATGCCAGCAACGGTGACACTATCTGTGTATGGCTATTAGGATTTTTTGTTAATGGTTTTAAAGGACTTTTCATATTATGTTCTCATTCTTATTATAGATTATAAATGTTCATTATCAGGTAAGCGTAAGATTTCAGCGTTAGGGACAGATAAAGTTAAGATAGCTTCTTGAAACAATGACTGACTACGAAACTGATTTTCTATACTTTCAAATTTTTGCGCAATCTCATGTTCATGTTGATTTCCAGCAATATCGACCGCCGCGACCATAAATATTTTTTTGGGACCTACCCACTCCAAATGCAAGTAAGAAACACTATCAATATCTGGATGCTTGATAAGCTCTGATAAAATATAATCGTGCATTTTTTCTGAGACTCTATAGCCAACCAAAAAATCACGATTACGACTGATTAAAAAGACTGCCACTACGGCCAGCAAGATACCGACAATGATAGACCCAAGCGCATCCCAAAATGGTTCGCCAGTATAGGCGTGCATTGCCATAGCAGCTGCCGCCACAACCAAACCTACGACTGCCGCCAAATCTTCAAAGAACACACCGCGTAAGGTGGGATTAGAGGTGTCCATCACATAGCCGATGGCACTGACATTAATCGCTTCGCCATGTTTTTTACTTTGCAAATACGCTTGTGTTAAGGAAAATCCTTCAAGCACAAAAGCGACTGCCAAGATAATAAAACCGATGGTATAGTTGGTTTCAGTCTCAGCTGCATTCCACTCGGTAATGCCAGTATAAATAGACACTACTGAACCTGCCATAAATACGCCAAACGCAGCAATCATCGACCATACATACGACTCTTTACCGTAGCCGAGTGGATGGCTTTTGTCAGCAGGTTTGACCGATTTTTTCTCTGCAACGATCAATAAGGTACCATTGCCCGCGTCTGCCCAAGAATGCGCTGATTCCGCTATCATGGAAGCGGAACCCGTCATAAACGCTGCTACTGTTTTAGCAATTGCAATAATAAGATTGGCACCAACTGCAATCAATACCGTTGTTAGTGAGCTCGATTTGTTGTCATCATGGCTTGGCGTAGATTTAGAGGGGTCAGAATTGGTGTTATCTGAAGCATTAAAAGGGTTTTGAGCGCGTGAGCGACCAATGCCGTGCGTATCAGCGCGCGGCGTTGGCGCATCTTTTGGATTGGATTCTAGCGGCTTCAAACTCATCTAGGTCTCAATAAATGGATGGTTTAAGGTATAAAACCAGACTAGTTATATATATACACTAGCTGATCTATTAGTTACTTTAGATTCCATTTACTGTAGTCAAAAAACCTGTTCTTATCAGTAATGTTTTGGTGAGAGTATGTTTATTGTCTGCATTAATGAGCAGATTATGCGCTTGCTACTTTATTAGTCAATTTACTGATGTCACAGCTGATACGTTGCGAGCCTTCCATACGCAGCTTTCTGCGCTCTAAGCCTGCGTCAAATCGGCATTGTTGCAAGGCATCTTTAATCTCAAGCTCAGGGATTAGCGTGGGCTTACGATTTTCATCAATCGCCACCATGGTAAAGTAGCAGCTGTTGGTATGGCGAACGGTACGTGCGCGCACATCTTCTGCCTCTACTCGAATGCCGACTTCCATTGAAGTCTTACCAACGTAATTGACACTAGCCGCAAACGTTACCAACTCTCCAACATGAATAGGCTCACGGAACATCACTTGATCAACTGACAGTGTCACCACATAACTACCGCTATAGCGACTGGCACAGGCATAAGCGACTTGGTCCAGCATCTTGAGCAAATCCCCACCATGGACGTTACCAATAAAATTGGCCATATCTGGCGTCATAAGCACTGACATATACAGCTCATGGTTTAATGGGACTGTTTTGGCGGTAGAGCTGGTGTTATATTGCGTCATAATGTTCCTTAACGGGGGTAGAATCTATTTAAAGTGCTATTTATACAGTAGCAATTCCGACAGCGCAAATATAGTCGATTTAACTTAACTACTAGATTAGCTTAACCAATGAAAACGATAAGCAAGCCAAGCCACGATAGCACTCACTGAACCTGTTAAAATACCACCCCAAGCAAAATCAACCAAAGCGGTGTCCAGAGTAAAACCTTTATATAAGGCTAAGCTAGTAAAATCATAAGTACCGTAAGCCATCAGTCCTATCAAAGCGCCCAATAAGAAGATATGGTGAATCGGCGCATTTGATCTGATTTGTGGGTATAAAATAATAATACACAGCGCCAACAGATAAAACAGATAAAACACCCCAGCAGCAGTCATATTTGGCTGTTCGGCAAGTAAGTGTCCGATACGCTTTTCATAAAACAGGCCGGTCATGGTCTTCAGCCAAACCGCATCAATGCCCAAAAATATGACAAGAGAAGCAAGATAGATATAAATATAACCCATAGTAAGATCCTTTTATAATAGGGACTAAAATGTAGCCTATGAATGCCATGCATCAATGTTGTTTGGCTTGACGGCAGTGACTTGCACGACTCCAATCGTACGTTCCAAAAACCCCCCTTCGCAGTAGCAGAAATAAAACTCCCATAAGCGAATAAACGCTTCATCATAACCGAGTGCTTTTATCTCCTCACGTTGTGCCATAAACGCAGTACGCCAATCCCGCAGCGTAAAAGCGTAGTCAAAACCATAATCATGTAATTGTTTGATGACCATATCGGTCTGCTCAGTAAACTGCGTCGTCAATTCTTGATTAGATAGTAAGCAACCACCGGGGAAAATGTGCGTCTGAATAAAATCGACCGACTTTATATAGTCTTGATAATTTTGATCATTGAAGGTAATGGCTTGTAATACCATTAAACCTGTTGGCTTCAGCAGGCTATTACATTTAGCAAAAAACGTCGGTAAATACTCATGTCCAACCGCCTCAATCATCTCAATACTGACCAACTTGTCATACTGTCCTGTCAGTTCGCGATAGTCTTGCTTCAGTAAGGTAATTTTATCCGACAGTCCAGCCGCTTCTACACGGTGCTGCGCCTCTTCATATTGCGCATCCGAGATAGTGGTCGTCGTTATATGACAACCATAATGCGTTGCTGCATAAATAGCAAACCCGCCCCAACCAGTCCCAATTTCTATGACAGTATCTTCGGGTTTCAGTTGTAAACGCTCACAAATCAAAGCGAGTTTATGCTGCTGCGCCTCAGCCAATGTCGTATCTACTTTTTTATAGACTGCTGATGAGTACATCATCGTATCGTCTAAAAAACGCTGGTACATGTCATTACCTAAGTCGTAATGTGCCAAAATATTAGACTTTGAACCCAATTTATCATTACTGCGTAACTTATGATTGGCTCGCTCAAAGGTTTTACTAATAACCGCAAAACGATTTTCTAACTGATTAAGTACTGCCAAATTACGCGCTGCCAGTCGAATCAAACCCGTTAAATCATCTGTATCCCATTCGCCATTGATATAGCTGTCCGCTAGCGCAATAGAACCACCAAATAATAACTGACGATAGACGCTGCTATCATGAATGGTCAGCGTCACATCCAATGTATGACGACCGATAGCTGAGCTACTTATGTTGCTAGAAGCAGCTGTGCCAAAACAATGCGGCTTAGCATCCTGCCCAACAAAATCCTCAATGATAGTAATACTACCAAATTGAATGTGCTTCAAAGCTCGGAATATGGCTTTTCGCGCTAGATAATTCACGCTATTACTAACTGGCTGCAAAATAGCACTATCGTTAACCGTTTGATTGATGTGAGCAGTGATTTTTCCTAATTTTGATACGGGTGCATTGCTTGCTAGTCTTGCTGACATCATTTATCCATCCTTGTATAATTATTCGATAGTAAGAGCTCTACGTTAAACTCTTGAGTCTTTGAACCTTTGAAGTTTTGAATTTTTGGCATAGTAGTTACTGTCACTGCTCATGCTTATTATTGCCATTCTGCTGCTTGCTATCGGCTAATGTTTCATCGTAATTAATATAGGGTACTTTTTTAATGGCATAGAGTTTAAAAGCCTGACCATAAATACGCATTAAAGACGTTATATTCATCAGTGGATTTTTGCGTAAGCTCTTATAAATCGTCGATGCCGTCATTGGTACGCCAGACATTTTAATACCTGTTTTTAATACTTCACCGCGCTTATCGCTGATATTTATAGCGATACGAACGTCCAAGCAGTGATTAGACAGCTTTTCTTTCTTACTTTTTACTTCACTAGTGACAGTATTTTTTATTGCCCTTTTAATCGTTACTTGCCACTGATACTGCTGGTCAATAGGATTAAAAGGTGAGACATGGAAATCTTTATCGTGACAAAACTCAGTGTTTGCGCCATCTAATAAAAACCCATAGTAATGGTGTTTATCCCATGGCGTATTAGATACTTCTGCCAATAGATGGCTGGGTTTTTGCTCTGTATCAAAGCCCAAATAGAAATTTACTGGGCTAAAATATATCCCTGCATTACGGCAAACGACCATTCCAATCATATCGCCTGTTGGTGCACTACCCGTCCGTTCTATAAATGCTTGAATTAAACGTTGTTCTAGTGATTGAACATCTGATAAATACCCTCCTTTATCGTCAGCATCTTTGCTTTTACCTAGACTATTTACATCTTGTGTGGTCAATCCTTGTAAGTAATCCTCAGGATAAAACTGTTGTAAGGCTTTTTTTATTCCAGAGAAGAGTAATTGTTTATTAAATGGCCATTTTTTTAGGATTTTATTGCCGCTAAATGAACTGATATCCACTTCTGGCAATGCTTGCCCTGCTGCTAATGCGGTGATATTGACACCCCAATAACGATAAGGATAGGCAAATTTATGCACACTTGGTAGCAACCGGCTGTGCCAAGTTATTCCGTGAAATATTTGGTGCGGCAAGCCCTTAGTATCATCTGCCAATGTAGGCTCTACGCTTATACTGTTAGGCTGTTCTGCTTCTACCATACTTAATAACCTCAATTGGTAATGCTGTATTTAACTGCTACGAGTGCTTATCTTTACGAGCAGCAAAAAATCCCAGTTTTTTCTTTTTAAACGCTTTAGCCGTGGGCGCCAACATTGTAATGTATTGAACCAACTCTTGATTGGTCGTGGCAGAGACTAGCTGACGTTTCTTAAGTTTGCGTAATTGTTTGTCTGCTTTTACTGGTAAATCTTTATAGCGGAACGGCGTATGTGCGCTTTCAGTATCAGGTAAATGGCTTGGGTCAACGCTATCCTTAATATCGATGTTGCATCCCAATGCCTGACAGACACGTAGCGCGCTTCTTACGCCATCCTCATGGAAGCCGTTGAACCAATAAGCACCGCAAAAATGGGTGTGTGAATCGCTACTACCAGAGATATTTGACCACTGTGCTTGCGCGGCAATCATTTCATTATTAAATACTGGATGGCTATAGTCGATACGCTTGATGACTTGGCTCTCATCCACCTCATGATTGAGAGTTACTAAGTAATTATGCTGTTTGGTCAAGCGCTGCAAAATATTCATATGATAGGTCAATACGGGCTTTGTGGCAGTTTGCAGCGATTCTTTATCTTTTTTAATAGCATTTTTATCATCGATTAAATAATTCCAGCTTGCCCACGCCAGCGGTTTTTTGGGTAAGACTGAGGTATCGGTATGTAGAATGGCTGTGTTATCGGTAAAGGTAAAATGATTCAGTACTTCTTGCTCGGTAGGATTGGCATCTTGTAATATTTTGAGCGCTGTATCTGCATGACAGGCAAAGATGACTTCATCAAACACAAGTCCTTGCGTCTTATTATCTGTTGTATCTGTAACGCTCAATATCACCTTATTATCTTCTCGAATCACTGATTGCACGGGACTGTTCACGCGAACGCTGCCACCTGCCTTCACAAAACGTTTAATCAGTTTATTTACATACTGCTTAGAACCGCCTTTTATCGTAAACCACTGCGGACGATTGACCACATCAAGCAAACCATGATTATCAAAAAATTGAGCGAAAAACACTAAGGGGAAATCTTGTACGTCGCGCAGACTGGTCGACCAAATCGCAGACACCATGGGCAATAGATAATTATCGGTGAATAAATCACCATACTTTTTAGTATCTAGATATTCGCCTAGCGTTTGCTTGGTAAAAACAGCAATATCCTGCCCCTGCTCACGCGCCTTATCATAATCTTGGCGCAGCTGACGCACCTGTTTATTAAACTGCCAGATATCATTAATAAATCCCCAAAACTTCGGGTTCAGAAGATTCTTGCGCTGTGATAACAAGGTATTGAGCGTATGACCGTTATATTCAAAATGACGCGCCGCGTTTTTGACAGAAAAGCTCATATCCGTTGCTTGAAACGGTACTTGCAGCTCATGAAGTAAGCGAAAGAAGTTAGGATAAGTACGCTCATTAAAGACAATAAAGCCGGTATCTATGGCACTTTTTTCAACCTTATTAGGCTTGGCTTTTTTACCGTCTTGTAGCGTCACATCGATGGTATTTACGTGTCCACCGATATAATCACTGGCTTCAAATACAGTGACGTCAAATTGCGTTGCCAAGTAATGAGCACAAGTTAAACCTGATACCCCTGAGCCAATAATAGCGATATTTTTTCTGACTTGTGCATCCTTCTTATCCTCTGAATGACGGCTTGTATCCTTAATAACGGCTTCTACTTGATTAGATAGCTGCTTAGATTTACGGCGCAAAAACGGCATAAAATATTCCTAGTTATTTTCTTTATAGGTGTTCAGAAATAGTAAAACTGGCTATTTTTTATTGATTTTTGTACTGACCTGTTGCCAAACCATATCAGGTAATGTCCCTAATACTTTTAATGGCAACGTCAGTTTTTTGGGAAATTCAATAACGTCATTGCCACTTTTTATACCATCACGAATCGCTTGACTTGCCTGCTGTGTAGTCTGTAAAAACGGCATCGGAAAATCGTTTTGTTTGGTCATTGGCGTCTCTACAAAGCCGGGAACTACTAAGCTGACTGCTACACCTTGCGGTGCAAGGCTAATCTGTAAAGTTTTCATTAAATAGTGAATAGCTGCTTTTGAGCTACCATAAGCCTCTGCACGAGCAAAAGGCACGTAAGCCGACGCCGAGCCAATACCAACTAAGCGTCCTTTTGAAGCAATCAGCTTTGGCAGTACTGCTTCAATGGCATGCGATAACGTACCCATATTCACCGACAGCACTTTCATAAACGCCACACTATCAAAGTTTGGCATATCTAGATACTCACACATGCCAGCGCCGCAAATCGCCAAATCAATCTCATTAATTTTATCAAAAGCAGCAATCACCTTATCTCGATCCATTAGATCTAAATCGATAGTTTCTGCTCCTAATGATTTGAGCTCAGACAAGGCTTCCTCATCGCGACCGACGGCATAGACATGCTGTCCCTCTCGCAGATAGTCTTTTGCCAGCTGATAACCAATCCCAGAGGTCGCACCCGTAATCACAATATGTTGTTTCTTAGCAGTGTCTGTCATCGCAAATATCCTTTTCGTCTTTTGCTATCTTACTCTTGGTTTGGCTTTGATAAATCTTTATCTTATAAGCCTTTAGCAGCTTTATAGCTATAAACAATGTAATTTCATTAGCATGATTTTATTAACCAATGCAGTCTTTTATTTATCAAATCTAAATAATTATAGTATAAGCAAGTTGCTTTATTTGTTGTTACTTCGCAAACAGAGTGATATCGAAGATATGACGCAAATTGGCTCGACAACAACCTTTGCGCTAGCGTTAATATCTTTAATGTATAAAAACATGCAAAAAAAGCTTGACGTATTTTTTATCTTTGCTAGAATACGCCCCACTTAGCAAGAACTCGTTAGAGACTTTCTAAGCTCGCAGTAAGTCATTAAACACTTACCGCTTATTCTCCAATAGCTCAGTTGGTAGAGCAACGGACTGTTAATCCGTGTGTCCCTGGTTCGAGCCCAGGTTGGAGAGCCATATTTTAGTAGTAAATTTTTTGAGTCATATTTGATTCGATTATGGCATTTGCCAAGACCCTCATCACTTTGATGGGGGTTTTTTTATGGTCGATATTTTTGTAGCTGTCGTTTAAATGAATAGACCATAACGCTGACTAAAAACCAAATAACATACTAATGTTGCCAAATTTCGCAATTAGATTGGTTGTAGCAATAACTTATCCCTATAATAAAGCCCTAAAAAATATATAATCTATCTCATCATACCCTTAACCATTCAAGGACTGGATTTTTATGAGTAATAATGAACAAATAACTTCCTCTGACAATACCCATTATCTGCATCATACTTTTTTTGAGCCGAGCCATAGTGATACTGTCATTAGTGCAACCTTGCTGATTGTACACGGCATGGCAGAGCACAGCGGGCGTTATGCAGACGTGGCGCAATTTTTAGCCGATCACGGTATTGCGGTCGCCACTTATGACCAGCTTGGTCATGGAAAAACTGTTAAATCAGCCAAAGACTTAGGGTTTTTTGGTGAAGAGCATCCTGTGCAGTCATTATTAAAAGATGTCATCGTCATGGCGGACAGCTTAAAAGCGCGTCATCCGAATGTACCACATTTCGTCATGGGTCACTCTATGGGCTCGTTTATCGTCCGTAACGTCCTTAAACATCATGCGCGTAACTTTACCGGTGCTATTTTAATGGGCACGGCGGATGCCAATCCATTGATCAAAGTATTATTGCCTATCAATAAGTTACTGACAAAAGCGGCGCCTAAAAAGCCAAACGCCCTATTTGCTAACGTGATGAATAAAGTACTTAATAGCAAGCTTAATAATCGTATTTCTTCATCAAAGTTTGCGTGGTTAAGCGAAAATCCTGCCGCCGTTGAAGCTTATGAAGCCGATCCATTGACGGGTTTTGACTTTACTAATAATGGCTTTATGACCCTCTTTACACTGATGAATGCAGGCTTGCATAAAAACTGGGCAATGACGATTGCCAAAGATTTTCCAATGTTATTAATCAGCGGAGAAAATGACCCAATCGGTGATATGGGTCGCGGTATTCGTAATATTGCCAATCGCCTAGACAGACAACATTTTGATCATGTCTCTGTGCAGCTCTACCCTCATATGCGCCATGAGCCGCTCCATGAACAGAATAAAGAGCAGGTTTACCAAGACATCTTAGGCTGGATAAATAGCAATACTTAAGCCCATAAAATCCCGAAATTATAGTATCGTCTATCACGTTTGCTAAAAGTCGCCAAATTAGCGACAATACGGCAAGTTTTTTATTTACCTTCATCAATTCTAGGAATGTTTATGTCATTACAACAAACCATCGAACAAGCTTTTGAGAACCGTAACGAATATAGCCCAGCAACCATGCCACAAGATGTCCGTGATGCCATCAATCAAGTACTTGAGCAGCTAGATAACGGCACTTTGCGCGTTGCAGAAAAAAAGGATGGCGAATGGGTCGTCAATCAGTGGGCAAAAAAAGCTGTCTTGCTATCGTTCCGCTTAAATGACAACTACGTTCAAGCAGCGGGCGAGCATGTACAGTTTTATGACAAGGTACCAACGAAATTTGCGGATTGGACAGAAGCGCAGTTTAAAGAAGCTGGCGTGCGCGTTGTACCGCCAGCCGTTGCACGTAAAGGCTCTTATATCGCGCCAGGCGCCGTATTAATGCCATCTTATGTCAATATCGGTGCTTATGTCGATCAAGGCGCTATGGTAGATACCTGGGCGACCGTTGGTTCATGTGCTCAAATCGGTAAAAACGTCCATCTATCAGGCGGCGTCGGTATCGGTGGTGTTCTAGAGCCATTACAAGCTAACCCGACTATCATTGAAGATAACTGTTTTATCGGTGCGCGCTCTGAAATCGTTGAAGGCGTCATCGTAGAAGAAGGCGCAGTTATCTCTATGGGCGTCTATATCGGTCAGTCTACTCGTATTTATGATCGCGAAACTGGTGAGATTCATCGTGGTCGCGTACCAGCAGGCTCAGTCGTTGTGCCAGGCAGCTTACCTTCTGAAGATGGTACGCATAGCTTATATGCAGCTATCATCGTGAAAAAAGTCGATGCGCAAACCCGCGCTAAAACATCCGTAAATGAGTTATTACGTTTAGCTTAAATTTGTATCACTACTCATATAATTATTGATCAAAAAGTCTGAATAAAAAAGATGCTGAAGCTTTGTGCTCCAGCATCTTTTTTGTTGTTAGATAGCAGCTTAATAGAGGACTTTACGTTATAATCTTTGTCTTGTTTGGGCGCTGAACTTCCGAGCATTAAACAGATTATTAAACCTTTTTTATTTGATATGTGCTCGATGGCACAATCAATCCTTAACTGTATTTGAAATATTATGAGTGAGTTATCTTTACGCACCGCTGCCATCCCTGTCACTGACCCTGAAGCAGGGTTACGTTTGACGGAGATTTTTTATTCTTTGCAAGGTGAGGCACTGACTTCAGGTTTACCAACGATATTTGTACGCTTAACCGGCTGCCCGCTACGTTGCGTTTACTGCGATACCGAATATGCCTTTAGTGGCGGCGAACGTCAGTCGCTTGAGACTATTATGGCGACTATTGCCAGCTTCCCTTGCAAGCGTATTTGCTTAACCGGTGGTGAGCCTTTAGCCCAGCCTAACGCTATTGAATTGATGAAGCGTCTGCTAAATGAGGGTTATGAGATTTCTCTTGAAACGGCAGGGGCTCTGACGGTCGAAAACGTCCCGCCAGCGGTCAGCAAAGTGATGGATTTGAAAACTCCAAGCTCAGGTGAAGTTGATAAGAATCTTTGGTCAAACCTCGATTACCTCACTCAACATGACCAAATAAAATTTGTCATCATGAATCGCACCGATTATGACTGGGCAAAAGCAAAGCTTATCGACTATAAGCTAAATGACTTGGTCGGTACGGTATGGTTTTCACCGATGTTTAATGTGGCACATGAAGATACGGCAAACGATAATAGCCCAGAAGTGCCAGTACTCGCACGTGAGCTTGCCGAATGGATGTTAACCGACGCCCTACCCGTACGTTTTCAATTGCAACTACATAAGATTATTTGGGCGGATGCCAAGGGCAAATAGTCTCTAAAATCTGAATGGATTCTCAAATAAATAGCAAGCCAAGGAAGAAAGGGACAGCTATGGTCAAACTCATTTTATTGGGCTTATTAGCGGGCGCGTTTTTTAGCTCCACCTTTGTTTTAAATGAGATGATGAGCAGTGACGGCGGGCACTGGTTTTGGTCAGCTAGCCTACGCTATTTATTTATGTGGCTCATCATTACTGTCCTGATTGCGATGCAGCATGGTTTTGGACGTATTAGAGAATTGAGCGCTATCTTCTTTCAGCATTGGCGATTTTGGTGTATCACCGGCAGTATCGGCTTTGGCGTATTTTATACGGGTATTTGCTATGCTGGCGACCACGTTGCAGGCTGGGTGGTTGCAGCAACCTTTATGTTTACGGTGGTGACAAGTTTATTGGTATTGGTGGCATTTGGGCAAAGATTTGATAAGAAATTTATCATTTATGCTTTATTGGTCTTTATCGGCGTAGTGATGGTCAATGTCAGTGAAGGCTTACATGCATCCACTCTCGCTGATACCGTACCTATGGCTGATATGCTACTATATGGCGCGCTGCCTGCACTGATTGCAGCATTCAGTTATCCGATTGGCAATCAGCTGGTTTGGCAAGTGTCTCATAATTCGCGCAAACACAGTGCTGAGCAGCAACAGGCTCGTGATAATCTTCAGCCAAATGACACTGATGATAACATTGACACTCATACCCAACGCATCATTACCGAAGCCCCTATCCTACCTATCGATAGACAAGCTGCGTCACGCTTACAAAATCTCATCGCGCGCATTCCTGCGATTGAAACAACCTTATTACAAAATGCCTTTAATAAAGTCTGGTTAATGACCCTCGGTAGTTTGCCGTTTTGGTTATTATTAGGCTTAATCATACGTCCTGAGCAACCGGCGACCACACAGGTTTTTAATACGTTACTGGTAGCAGTACTCGCAGGTGTGGCGGCGACGAGTATATTTTTATATGCCCGTGAGCAAGCGGTGACATCGAGTGAGGTGGCAGGCGTAGATTCTACCCAGGCCAGTGAAGTAATATTTGCTTTAATTGGCGGCATGTTATTACTGAATAATGCCCTTCCTTCTACACTGGGCTTGGTGGGTATTGCGCTCATCATTCTGGGACTGATATTATTTGCCAAAGATGGTTAAGGCTCAAATATAGCGATGATAAATAACTTTATTTTCCCCGATATCCTGCTGTATGTGTTGGATATGGTTGGGATCATCGCCTGTGCTATCGCTGGCACATTGCTCGCGCAGCATAAAGGTTTTGATATTGCAGGCTGCATATTAGTTGCACTGGTCAATGCTATCGGCGGTGGTACACTACGGGATATGGCACTTGATCGCCACCCCTTATTTTGGATGACAGATCTCAATTACGTCATCGTGATTACTGCTACCTCTCTTATCTTGCAAATGTTTTTTCATCTGTATCATAAAATTGATAACGCGCTTAAGTTCTTTGATGCTATTGGTCTAGCAGCCTTCAGTGTGATTGGCTTTAAAGTGGGATTGACGCAAGATATAGCGCCAATGATTGCTATTATGATGGGGGTTTGGACAGCCATTATTGGTGGTTTATTGCGTGATATCATTTGTAATGAGATTCCGCTCGTACTACAGCGTGAGATTTATATCACTGCCAGTATTGCAGGCTCATTGGCGTATTTGGTGCTCGACTACTGGGGGCTAGACGCGACAATAAACGAATTTATAATGCTATTTATCATCTTTGCCATACGTATGCTGGCATTAAAATTCGATTGGCACTTGCCTTCCATTCGTTTGATCGATTAACAGATTAGCCAGTTTTTACGATGAGCGAAGAAACTAGTAGCACTGTAATCTCAGTGCTTTAATGAGAATAACTCATGCCCATTATTGCCTTAGATTCGGATTTGATTACTACTTTTAATCCGCGCTCACTGATTTATTTGTTCGATATGATTGGTATTGTCGCTTGTAGTATCTCAGGGACGATATTAGCTAAGCATAAAAATTTCGACGTGTTCGGCTGCTTGCTGGTATCGATTGTGACGGCTATCGGCGGAGGTACGGTGCGCGATGTGATTTTGGATCGTCACCCACTGTTTTGGATGGTAGATATGAGCTATTTGACAGTTATTACCATCTCTTCACTGGTGATGCAGATATTCTTTCACCCCAATTCTAGACGCGTTGATACATTTCTTAAACTCTCTGACACTATTGGTCTGTCAGCCTTCACCTTAATCGGTATAAAGGTGGCTGATAGTATGGGCGCAAATATGCCGGTGGCGCTATTACTTGGGGTTATTACGATTATTGTCGGCGGTATCATCCGCGATATGATCTGCAATGAAATTCCGCTGGTGCTACAGCAAGAGATCTATATCACCGCCGCTTTAACAGGTGGTATCCTTTACTTTGCGCTACACCATATTGGCGTGACCGCTTGGATTGCTGATATCTCAGCAATGGCAACGATTTTTACCTTACGCATGCTTGCTATTCGCTATGATTGGCAGTTTCCGACCATTGAATGGAAATATTAAAGCATAGAAATATTGACGCTTAGCGACTATTAGCGCAGTTACTATCTGTACCGTTAAGCCTCTAGTTCGCTTCGACCGTCTCTTTTACCAGCGCCAAATCTTTTATCATTAACTGCAAGCTTTGTTTACCATTCCATTCATTGATGTCCAGCTCAAACAATATATGTACTTTTTCGGCACGGTAATCCCAAGCACTGCTATCAAAATTAAATTGAATCGCCTCAATCGGATACTGTACATCAGGATAACGTAGCGACAGTTTAAGGTGTTTATCCTTTAACACTTTAAAGTTCAACACTTCAAACACCCCATCAAATATCGGTGGCGCAAACCCATGTCCCCAAATACTAGACTCTGCAAGATGCTCAGCAAACCATAAGCTAAAATCACTTGCTTGCAAAGCACCATCGGTGAATTTTTGCTCAGCGAATACCTCATCCTCCATCTGTGCCAGCACCGCGTTAAATGCTGTCACAAAGGCATCAAAGTTACCTCGTTTCAACGTCAGTCCTGCTGCCATGGCATGACCGCCAAAATGACTGATTAAATCAGGATGGCTCTCGGCAACTTGTTCAATGGCATCACGAATATGCACGCCAGCAATAGAACGTGCTGAGCCTTTGATGGCATCTTCAGCACCTGTACGTTCAGTATCTGCGGGCGCAAAGACAATGCTCGGCAGATAATGGCTTTCTTTCAAACGTCCTGCGACGATACCGATAACACCTTGATGCCAGTCATCTTGATATAACACAATACTGCGGGTATTAGGGCTCTTCTTCTCAAGCCTATGCTGAACGATAATATCATCGCTTTCTTCAACATCCGCTTCAATACTTATATTAGTAGCAGCTAATGCTTGGACGATATTATCCGCTTGCGTACGCATCTCACCTTCTACTTGGCGACGCGTACGATTAAGCTGCTCAAGCTCTTGTGCCAATCGCTGCGCCGTTGCCCAATCATCTGCTAGCAAGCACTCAATACCGATGCGCATATTATCCATACGCCCAGCCGCATTAATACGTGGACCCAAGACAAAACCAAAATCTTGCGCCTGTAGTTTTTTGGGATCTCGACCCGCTTGCTCGAGTAACGCTAGTATGCCAAGAGAGCCACGTCCTTGACGAATAGCCGCTAAGCCATGATGGACCAAAATACGATTGTTTTTATCAAGTACGCCCACATCAGCAATCGTACCAAGCGCCACTAAATCCAAATATTGACTGACTTGTACGGTAGATTTGCCAGCATCGCGGCGCAGCTTTGCCAGTCTTCCGAGTACGTAAAACGCTACCCCAACACCTACCAAAGCTTTACTAGCAAAAGTGCAATCAAGCTGATTGGGATTGACTACCGCTTCAGCAGGCGGTGTCTCTTTGGTGGTGAGATGATGGTCTGTAATAATGACAGTAATGCCATCAGCCTGCGCGCGCGCCACGCCTTCATGGCTTGAGATACCATTATCTACCGTGACAATCATTTGCGGTTGATAAGTTTTAATACCCAATTCGACAATCTCTGGCGTCAACCCATAACCGTATTTAAAACGGTCAGGCACTAGAAAATCAACCTTGGCACCCATGGCAGTCAGGGCGCGCATCATAAGCGCCGTACTGGTTGCGCCATCACAGTCAAAGTCACCAACGATCAGAATACGCTGACTGTCATCAATAGCGATATCTACTAGATCTACCGCTTCAATGATACCTTTTAGCTGCTCAGCAGGCAGCAAACCAGCCAGCTGAGTCTCAAGCTCATCTGGCTGCATAATACCGCGAGCGGCATATAGGCGAGCAAGCGTCAGTGATTGGGCGGCAAGTGGTTGCAACGCGGCGGGCAACTCGTCAATGCGAGTGCTGGTATAACGGGGAGTTAAATTTAGCATGAAGCTATTCTACTGGCTTTAGTAAGTGCTCACAATATTAATTTAGAGGTAATTTTTGGCATGTCGGTGCAAGGTTAAAGATTGCTTATACATCCATCATCACGTAACTTATAGAATAATTTTAGCGCACCTAGACAATGTATTTATTTCTAAACTTCTATTTTTAGCGTATGGCTTCATTTACAAAAACGGTGCAGATTACCCCTATTTTTCAGCATTTTGCTACAAAGCAGCGATTGTATGGCGTTTATAAATACATAAAATGGTAGGCATCTTATAAACACTGCAGTTGCTTGTTATTTATTCCATGTTTGATGTTTTATTTTTTTCTTTTAATTGCTATTTTTATCTATTTTAAGGATATTTCATGAAAACGACCCCTTTAGCTGAAAGACTACCGAATACGATTGATCCAAACTTAAATCTTGAACAAGTCAAAAAAGAATGTATCGCCATGGTCAAAAAGCGCGCCAGAATCTCTGCTGGTGTTGCTATCGTTCCGGTACCATTTTTTGATGTGGCAATTGACGCTAGCATGCTGACGATGCTGTTACCTGAAATCAGTGAGCGCTTTGGTTTACTCGAAGATCGCCAAGCAGCGGTAGACTTAGAGTCACGCGCTATTCACTGGAGTGCGCTAAAAGATCGTACCGTTGACTTTGCAGGTTTAATGGCAACTCGTGGTATCGTTAAAAAGACTGTGCAAGGCTTTGGTGGTCGTATCGCTGCTAAGCAAGTGACCAAGTTTATCCCACTTGGTGGTCAACTGGTCGCAGGTACTATGGGCTATATGATTTTTAAGAAGATTGCTACTGACCATATCAATGAATGCTACAACTTAGCTAAAGACATTCAGCAAAAGCAACACGGCAAAAATGTCTAAAGTGCTATTTTAAATAAAGAAGTTATCTATCGCTTAATAAAAAAAGCCCTGTACCTAACAGGGCTTTTTTGTGCCACCCATTTAATGAACCGTAGCGTTTTAAAACTAATGATTTATGTATATGGACTTTGCATAAGTGAGCCTCTTCACCTCCAAAGCAAAATTAGATTTTGATAAAGAAATGTTGCCAAAAGGAATCAGCATAATAGTATTGCATCATTGATATTAGAACAAAGATAATATATTATAAGATTCATTTAAAATGAATCTTATAATATCGGTGAACAACTCGACTTTTAAGTGTTGAGTCACTGCATTTTATCGACTCATCCAAACGGTTCAAAAGCTTGATTATCGTTATTAATTTCGTTCATTAATCTTAAATCACTAAATACTATCAATGTGAATAATCACTAAAGGATCCACAATGGCGTCACTACAAACATTAGCAATCGTAAAAGCAACGGTACCGGTACTCGAAGAGTATGGGACCGCGATTACTACTGTATTTTATAAAAATATGTTTCATGAGCATCCTGAACTACTTGATATTTTTAATGAAACCAACCAAAAACTTGGCCGTCAACAGACTGCGTTGGCCATGACAGTTTTGGCAGCGGCTAAACATCTAGAAAACTTAGCGACGTTATTGCCGCAAGTGACGCAAATCAGCCATAAACATCGCGCATTACAGATCCTGCCAGAGCACTACCCTATCGTTGGCAAGCATCTGCTTGCTGCCATCAAGGAAGTGTTGGGTGATGCAGCAACTGACGATATCCTTACGGCTTGGGCAGAAGCTTATGATGAGATTGCCTCGATATTTATCCAAATCGAGCATGGTATGTATGAGCAAGCAATGTGGCAAGGCTTTGCACCGTTTATAGTAACGGCAAAAGTAGAAGCAGCAACTGATATCGCCGCCTTTACCGTCGTCCCGGTAAATGACCATTCAGTAAACAATCAGACTATCGATTTAAGCAAGATTAAACTGTCTGCCGGTCAATACATTACTGTAAAAACAGACCCAGCAGAAAGCGAACATATTGCTCTGCGTCACTACTCTTTATACTCAGCCAATAGCGATCAAGGTATCCAATTTGCAGTTAGACGTGACAATCGCAATGAGCATAATGGTCTAGTGTCTAATTATTTACATGATCATCTAACCGTCGGTGACACGGTTTTATTGTCGGCACCGGCTGGTGATTTTGAGCTAGACCAAGATTTGGTACAGCAAAACGATATTCCCTTGGTGCTGATCAGTGCTGGCGTTGGCGTGACACCTATTTTATCCATGTTAGAAGCTCAAGTTACCGCCAATCCAAAACGTCCTATCGTTTGGGTTTATGCTTGCCAAAACCAAGAGCATCATGCTTTTGATAGTGAAGTTAATAAACTATTGGCTACTGCGACAAACGTAGAAAAGCACATTTTTTACTTTGAGTCTGGGCAGATTCTTGATGAAGCTTGGCTTAGCAATTTGCCTAAACTTGCTGATATTTATGTTTGTGGTTCCATGCCTTTTATGGAAAGCATTATTGATAGCCTGATCATCCTTGACCAGGTCCTTGATAACATTCATTACGAACCCTTTGGTCCCAAAATGAGTATAGAACTGGCTTAAGGTTATAAGCAATTGTTAATGACAAATAGCATTACTGGGATGGTTTTTTGAAGCTTCTGCATCGTTCTCTTCCAGCAAGCGATAAAAAAACTATCTCGGTAAGTTGATATTAAAATCTGCTCTATTTTTATTTATTTTCTAACGCATAACCTCAATCATATCTTACGACTCCGCTTATGAAATCCCTGTCAGCCATGTCATTCTTATGGTATAAAGTATGTCTGATGCTATATATAGCTCAACATTAATAAGATGAGTACAAGGTTATGATTACGGTTGAAGGGCTTGTAGCTGAGATACAGCAGCGCGTAGAGAATTATAATAATAACGACTATCCGCTTAATAAAAGAGCCGTCGCTAACTACGATTTATTAGACAGCTGTCATCACATACTGGCTGAAGATATCGTCTCACCTTTTTCGGTACCGAGACAGAACCTGTCGGCGATGGATGGTTATGCGATTGCTAAAAGTAGCAAGCTTGCAACAAATACTACCATCACCATCATCGGTGAATCGCAAGCTGGTAGCCCTTATAATGGTGATATCCAGTCAGGTCAAGGAGTACGCATCTTTACTGGTGCGGTCGTACCTGATGAATGTGATACCGTTATCATGCAAGAAAACACCAATTTTGCCGCGATAAAAAGCAGCATTGATAAATCAAAGCCATACTCAATCATCCTTAGCCAAACGGCTCAGTCTGATGACCATATTCGCAAACAAGGCGAAGAAATTGCAGCGGGAGAAGCCGTTTTATTTAAAGGTAAGCGGCTGAATCCTGCTGATATCAGCTTACTGGCGAATTTGGGTTTGGATAAAGTCAACGTCTATCAGCCTTTAATCGTTGGTGTATTCGCGACAGGCGATGAGCTAGTGGCGATTGGCAATGAGCTTAAAAGTTTGGCGCAAATCTATAATTCTAATACCCCCACTCTTAAAAGCCTGCTTTCTGATTTACCAATAGCTCTTCAAGATTATGGGATTATCCCTGATGATTTAGACAAAACGACGGCTGCTGTCACTCAAGCCATGCAAGAGTGTGACGTACTGATCTCTACCGCTGGTGTATCCGTTGGTGATTATGATTTTTTGACCACCGTCATTGAGCAATTGGGCAAGATTAATCACTACAAAGTCGCGATGAAACCTGGTAAACCGTTTGTCTTTGGTGAGCTGACACAAAACCTTGCTAAGCCTGTCTTATATTTTGGTTTGCCTGGTAATCCACTATCGACGGTCGTTGGTACGCTACAGTTTGTGATTCCTGCTTTGTGGCAAATGGCAGGCGCGTCTCATTCAGAGCGACCTATGCAATTAACAGTCATGGCAACACTTAAAAACGATGTGAAAAAATCAGCGGGTCGTAAGGACTTCCAAAGAGGCCTTTTAACCCAAGATGAAGCAGGCAGTTTTTACGTTGAAAGCTTTACCAAACAACAATCACACCGTATCAAACAGCTGAGCCATGCCAATTGCTTTATTGTATTGGCACAAGATTCTGGCAATGTAGCCGCTGGCGAAGCCGTACAAGTGCAACCTTTCCCTTGGATATAGTGAATGTCGCTTAAAAATGATACAGTGAATAAACCTCTATGCTATAGGCCGCGTGAAACTTAACATTTATTATCTAACTGCTACTCTGGTTTTAGTCACTAATTGAATGACGGTTGATTTTTATTTGTAGTTACTCGGTCATATTTATACCTGAATAGCCTATTTCACTCACAACCTGAGGCAACGCTTAAAAGTACACACTATATTTTATATTAATGGTAATCATCTATGAACCATCTTGCCCCCACCGTAGGAAATGCTCAACTGTATTCGCCTACTGCTGCATCTATTTTTTTTGATGATCATTTACCATCGAAATTGGCAGTTTTGTCTACTGATTCTGCAGCTAACCTAGCTCAACCATTAACAGATGGCTTTGCACGACGTTTGACCTATTTGCGTTTATCGATTACTGATTTCTGTAATTTTCGCTGTGAGTATTGCTTGCCCAATGGCTATCAAGGCAAACCTCCCCAAGATGAGCTTAGTGTCGCTGAAATTGCTACGTTAATCCGCGGATTTGCCCAAGTTGGCACTAAAAAAGTCAGGATTACGGGCGGTGAACCTTCTATACGCCGTGATGTGGTAGACATTATTAAAACAATCAAAAACACTGAAGGCATTGAAACCGTTGCCATGACCAGTAATGGTTATAAGCTTGGTAAGCACTTGGCTAGTTGGCAGGCAGCCGGACTAAATCAGCTTAATATCAGTATGGACAGCTTTGATGCCGCTACTTTCCACAAGATGACTGGCTTTGATATGTTGCCTCAACTCTTGGCTGATATGGATACCTTGCTGGCAACCACCGATATTAAGCTTAAAATAAACAGCATTCTGATGGCTGAAACTGCCTTTGAAAACTTAATGAATGCCATTGATTATGTCAAAGATAGAGCAGTCACTTATCGCTTTATTGAATTTATGCAGACCAGTGACAACAGCGATTTGTTTTTTGCTCAGCATGCGCAAACCGACATCATTACCAATTATCTGATAGAAGACGGCTGGCAAACTCATGAACGCGGCAGTAACGACGGTCCAGCAATTGAGTACAGTCATCCTGATTATAAAGGGCGTATCGGACTGATTGCCCCATATGCAGCCCATTTTTGTGACAGCTGTAATCGCCTGCGGGTTAACAGTCAAGGCAAGGTGCATCTGTGCTTATTTGATCAAGGCAATTACGACATTCGTGAGCATTTGCAGCAAGATGATGTTGCAGGACTGGTCAGTACTTTACATAGTTTTATGCCCATTAAACCTGAGCACCATCATCTTCATGACTCGAACAGTGGCATCATGAATAACTTGTCGATGATTGGTGGTTAATTTATTTATCAGCAATATTTTTCATAATAAGCCTATTTATCAAGGAACATTCATGAGCAAGCTGCAAGCACCCTTTACCCCACTTAATCTCGCCATCTTAACGGTTTCTGATAGTCGTACGATGGCAGAAGACAGCTCAGGACAATATCTGGTCGATCAGTTAACCGCAGCAGGGCATCAGCTTGCTGATCGTCAACTGATTACCGACGATATCTATAAGATTAGAGCCGTTGTCAGCGGCTGGATTGCGGACCCAAATGTTCATGCAGTGATTACCACTGGCGGTACGGGATTTTATATTAGAGACAGCATTCCAGAGGCAGTTAGCGTCTTGTTTGACAAGTCAGTAGATGGTTTTGGCGAGATGTTTCGCTTAATATCAAAAGATGATATTGGCATGTCTACCATCCAATCTCGTGCTGTAGCTGGTATGGCAAATGGTACAGGTATTTTTTGCTTACCCGGCTCATCAGGTGCTTGCCGTACTGCTTGGGAAGGCATCTTACAAGAGCAGCTGGATAGCCGTACGCGCCCATGCAATTTTGTTCCGCACTTTATGCGTACCAACCCCGGTCACGATTAATCATGACAGATGCTGTAAATACCTTAAAAAGTGTAAATAGCTCAAGCGATATAGATCACTTGAATCGCTTAGCAGGTATCGTCATTTTAGCAGGCGGTGCATCCAAACGTATGGGTTCGCCTAAAGCTGAGTTGATGCTACCAACCAATGAGCAATTGCTTGATTATCATGTCAGGCAAGCGCTTAAACTAAGCGCAGCCACTGCTTATAATGCGCCTATTATAATTGCAGATAATGGTCGTGGTTTTGGTATCAATCCAGATTTGATTTTGAATAACCCGCAAGTGCCCATCATTCATATCACTGATTACCTTTCGGTTGACGATTTTGCTAGTAATGACAATGAACAGATCGAAACCGGCGGCGCATTGGTCGCCATAGAGGCGGCATTACAATATTTGACCAGCTCAATGATTATGCAATCAACCAATGCGGCAAATTCGTACGCATCTTGGCTGATGGTTATTAGCTGTGATAGCTTGATTGCTGTAACCGATTTATGGAAAAAACTACAACCTTATATAACGCAAGCTGTAGATAAGTCGGTAATTTGTCTTACCGATGAGCATCATTTATCTCCATTGTTAGGTATTTATCGCTTAAGTATTGAGCCGGATTTGAAGCATTATATTGACAATGGGCAGCGCCAAGTAATGAAATTTATTCAGCCAATTGTGCAGCCTGTAACGTTTTCAGAGGATTGGCAATGTCTTACCAATTTCAATACGCCTAAAGATTTTGAGCGTGCCTGTATTGCCTTACGTAACATATAATAAGATTTACTGAGAGAAACTAGCCATTTAAGAGAAATGATAAATGAATATCAGCAGTCAAAAAACCATTCAAACTGCCTTGTCGCATTTAGATAGCGACGGTGATATCACCATGGTCGATGTGAGTGGCAAAATAGCGACGACAAGAGAAGCACGTGCGCAGGGACAAGTGATCTTCCCTGCGATAATTTATGAGCAAATCAAAGCTGCTGATGGTATGACCAAAAAAGGCAGTATCACGCAGACCGCTCATATCGCAGGTATCATGGCTGCAAAACGTACCCATGACCTGATTCCACTTTGTCACCCCTTGCCATTAGATAAGATTGGTTTAAATTTTGAATACGACGATAGTCAAAATAGTATTACTGTCACTGCTACTGTCAAAGTTACGCATAAAACCGGCGTAGAAATGGAAGCACTGACAGCCGTCAGCGTCGCTTGCCTAACTATCTATGATATGACCAAAGCCATCTCTCACGACATCATCATCAATAACGTCCATCTGATGAATAAGACGGGCGGCAAATCTGACTATCAACATGTGTAAATACGCCATAGCGATATGATAGATATAAAGCTTGGCAATTAATAAATAATGGAGACTTCTATGAGCGATTTAATAGAAAGCAGTGACGATATAAATACGACGATGAATATCACCGTTTTATACTTTGCCAGCTTAGCCGATGAAGCCAATTGTCATGAAGAAAAAGTAAACGTGCCACAGTCTATGTCATTAACCGAGTTATACGAGCAACTGCGCCAAAAGCATCGTTTTAGCCGTCCACAGTCAGAGCTGCGTGTGGCAGTAAACGATTACTTTGCCAAGTGGACAGATGAGATTAATCATGGCGATAGCGTGGTTTTCATTACTCCAGTAGCAGGCGGTTAATAGTATTTAGACGCTTATGTGTATCGCTAAAAATTTTAAGAATAATAAATAGAGACAATATATGGCAGACCAAGTACATGGGCAGTCGATGAGCATTAAGCGTAGCATCGATGAGGCTTATCTCATCGCTGAACGTGATGGCTTTGCGCTACTAGATTCAGACATTGATGAAAATCGACTAAAGAAAACCCTTGATGATGACAGTTGCGGCGCTTTCGTATGCTTTGAAGGTCGTGTACGTAATCACAATAATGCCAGTAGCGTCAACCGCTTAACCTACTATGGCTACGAAGAACTTGCACTCAATCAAGGACGTGCCATTATCGAAGAAGCCAAAAAGCGTTTTGAAATTACTCACGCTATTGCCATTCATCGTATCGGGGCTTTAGAGATTGGTGATGTGGCCGTTTGGGTTGGGGTAGTTTCTGCCCATCGTTATCCTGCTTTTGATGCCTGCCGCTGGATATTAGATACGATAAAAGCGGACATTCCCGTTTGGAAGCAAGAATACTACCAAGATGACTCTTCAAAATGGCTAAGCAATAATGGGTAAGAATATAAGAATGGCAGCAGTCTGCTTAGCCTTGATGCTAACGGCTTGTACTAAAGAAAAAGGTACTGACTTGCCAGCTGAGATCAACAATACCGCTGAGTCAAGTCAAATACTCCGTATCGCTGCAGCTGCCAATTTATCGGACGTATTGCCTGAAATTATTGAGGGCTACAAAACTGATAAGGGTTTACCTGACCAAGAAATAGAAGTCACTTTTGCCTCATCAGGTAAGCTTTATTCTCAAATTATCTCAGGTGCACCATATGATATCTTTTTAGCAGCCAACCAAGACTTCCCCGCGCAGCTGCTAAATGAGGTTTTTAAAGGTGATGCAAATCATACGCCTTTTACTTATACTCAAGGGCAACTGTCCATTTATAGTGCCACCAAAGCTGTCGGTGTATTCGATCAAAACACATTGACTGAGCTACTTAATAGCAATGATAAGAGCAAAATCACCATTGCCAATCCTGAGCTTGCGCCTTATGGTGCATCTGCAAAATCCTATCTAAAAACGCAAAATCTATATGACGCGCTAATAGCACAAAAACGTCTTATCCAAGCGGAAAATATCGGTCAAGCGTTCCAATATGCCCATACTGGTAGTGTCGACTATGGCTTTGTTGCGCACTCACAAGTCATAGCAATGAAAGCAATACCTGAGCATTTCTACCTCTTACCACCAACATCTTATCCTGCTATCTTACAAGACGGCATACTCATTACTAATGAAGCAAATGCAGCAGATTTCACGG
The DNA here is from genome assembly GCF_000418305.1 of Psychrobacter sp. G. Taxonomy (NCBI): domain Bacteria; kingdom Pseudomonadati; phylum Pseudomonadota; class Gammaproteobacteria; order Moraxellales; family Moraxellaceae; genus Psychrobacter; species Psychrobacter sp. G. The sequence goes on along the minus strand of NC_021661.1, from coordinate 878,055 downwards.
ATTATCTACGTTCTCCTACAGGACAAGCTTACTTCTCTAGAGCTGGTTATTTAGCAGTTCGGTAATTTATCTATAACCGCTATGCATAAGGCTTTAAATATCGTTATAAATGTGTTTTCTTATCATGATGTTTAAAAAAAAGGATGTGATAAGTGGTACTTTATAGTTGATGCTCTATATAACATGGTACAAGTGCGCTATTAGATAAAAGGTAAATAAACAGTAACGTTATGATGTCTCCTGCTCTTATCTCAGATATGCTGCTTCCTGTGTGGGTGAGCATCAAGCTTGCTGGTGTCACTACCTTATGCTTGCTGGTGTTCGCAACCCCATTAGCCTATTGGCTGGCAAAGCCGAGTCGTGGTCAGATTATTGGGCGCATCAAAATTATGCTCATGGGCGTGATTGCGATGCCGCTGGTCTTGCCGCCTACAGTGATTGGTTTCTATTTATTATTACTGTTAAGCCCCAATTTTGGTATTGGTAAGTGGCTGTTGCAATACAATATCAGCGCCTTTGTATTTACCTTTGAAGGACTGGTCATTGGCTCTATCATTTACTCATTGCCTTTTTTTGTTCAGCCTGTCTACGCGCAATTTTTACGCATTCCAACCAGTGTCATGGAGGTTGCAAGCTTACTGGAACCTAGCCGTTTCAGACGCTTTATACGGGTAGCATTACCGCAAGCTCGAATCGGTATCATCCTTGGCAGCTTAATCAGCTTTGCGCATACCATTGGCGAGTTTGGCGTGGTATTGATGATTGGTGGCAGTATTTCGGGGGAAACCAAAGTGGTCTCCATTGCTATCTATGAGCAAGTAGAAGCATTGAATTACGAGGCAGCACACATGATGTCTGCTATTCTTATCATAATGGGTATGGTCATGGTGGCGCTGATTGCAAGTGTCAGTCGACTCTATCAGCGCCCATAAGCGCATGAGTCAAATTTAAAATTTATTCGGTTTTTTAGCACCTTTATTTTCTTCTTAAGCCTATCTGACTTTCGACTTTTTTGCATACATAACAAAAAACCCTCATCCAACCGATAAAGTTAGCATGAGGGCTTTATTAATCATATTTAAAAATCCATAACTGTTTAAAAATGGAACTTCACTAAAGCGCTCGCGGCATTCTGCGTTTTGTCACTACCAAATTTATTCTTCCAGTAGCTATATTCCATACCGACTTCTAAGCGGTTATCAATACCCAACACTTCTTGTAAGTTGTATTTTAATTGCGGATTGATATGGATATTATCTTTCACAGAATCATCTTCGCTGTTAAATGCATAGTCAACATAACCATCTATGACAAAGTTATTTTTCTCCCAGCCATAGGTTAAGGTAATCTGTTGATCATCAGCATTGTCCTTATCATTAAACGCATGATATAACGATGCCGATGCATATTTCATACCCGGAATAGGGACATTTAAATCCGCGCCAACACCTACCAAATAGTTATCTTGACTAAAACCATTACTGTTTGAGCCAAACTCGTACTGCCCCGCTAAATTGACTTGTTTGATAAAGCTGTTATCAAACTTTGCCAGCTTAAGTTTGGGCGCAAGCTCACCATAGGTTTCCTTAAACTCTTTACCTGCCACATTTTCTTTACCTTGATGGCGATCGACAAAGAAAAATACACCACCCCATGTATGGGTCGAGGCATGCTCTAAAGTAACGGTGGTTAAGGTTTCTTGAGGCACTAGCTCATAATCAGTACCGTAAAGCGCTGAGATACTGGTATCAGTGAAGAGCACTTTTGCTTGAGCGCTGCTCATAGCGCCTAAAGCAGCAATGGCAACAAGCGCATAGGTTAGCTTATTAGTGATTAATGATAGGCTTATAGATGAATGATCACGCACAGTAGTATTCCTTTATTTACAGTCGTTGGTGCCTAGCAACATTGCCATCATGGCTATAAACGGGGTTTAACTTCCTGTTAAAACGCACCCGTACTGCTAGAGGGAAAAAGGCTATTAGCTTTCAGTAAAAATAAAACGTCATCAAAACAAGCATCAATGCTGCTGAAACTACAAAGATTTTCTTAATAACTTATTTCAGTAATCCCGATTTCGGCAGCAATTATTAACACTTTGAAACAGTTAAGCATGTTTTATAAGGGCTGACAACTGCATTTTAGCGCCAAATATCAGTAAAAAACGTACTCTAAGTTATTGATATCATCTAAGTTTATGATTTTATTAAAATAACTGACTAAATGGTCAGGAATATTAATTTTGTAAAGGAGGAAGAAATATTGTTACTGTGGTCAATAATCTGATGCTGAAATGCTTGGAGAATTTTTAGACAGAAAAAAGCCTCAATTACGTAAATAATCGAGGCGACATTTGCTTAAACAATAACATCTAAATACAGTCTTAATTATTTGACTAAGTGGGACGAGAAGCTCGAATTTTCTTATTTGATACTTCTTTATCTAGCCATCATCAACTCAACACTGACTTGAAAGTAAGACTCATCTTTTATAGTAATACTGACCTTGCCATTATGGGCATTGGCTATAGCTTGCACGATAGATAAGCCTAAGCCTGTTCCCGAATGCATCGTATTCGTTTTATCATGACGGTAAAAGCGCTCAAACAGTTTATCAGCCTCTACTTGAGTCAATGGTTGATCTAAGCGATTGGTGATCACTACCTTGAAAGATGCAGGATTTAATATAGACGACCTCATATCTTGCTTATCACTCGTGACAGTATGAGGCGCAGTGGGGATCTCAATACTAGAGGCTTCAATAATAATCACACTGTCACTAGCAGCATAATAAATGGCATTTGACATGAGATTGGCGAACAGTCTTTGTAATAAGCTTTCATCTCCTAGCACAGCTTGGAAGTTGCCCGTCTTTTCAAAAGAGATATTCCGATCTTCTGCGATTAGCTCATAGTAATCAATAAGCTTAGTGAACATTGACTCGGTATCAATCTGATTGAGCTGTGAGTCAGACAGCCCTTTTTGTGTTTTTGCTAGCAGCAGCATATTATTAATCAGCGTAGATAACTGCTCAAGGGTGTCATGCTGATGGTGCAGCTGCTCAACATATTCATGGCTCGCTCTAGGCTTACTTAACATCACTTGGGTTTGAGTGCCAAGCGTCGCCAGCGGAGTACGTAGCTCATGGGCAATATTGTCTGAGAAGCGTGATAACGATTCAAAATTACTTTCCAGCTTTTCCATCATTAAGTTATAAGACTCAGCCAATGGTCGTAGCTCTAAGGGCATATTACTGACCACCACCCTTTCATGTAACTGTTCAGGATTAATGCTCTTCATCTTTTGGACGATAGTTGCGAGTGGCGCAAATCCCCAATAGACACTTAATGCGGCAATTGATACCAGTAATAGTGTGATCGCAATCAGTATCAAGCTCAGCTGGCGATTAAAATGTATGAGATATTGATGATGAACATCGATAGGCAGCGCAATAAGTGCCAAAGCCTCGTGGTTTGCAATGACCATCGCTCGATAATGTCTACTATTGATTTTGATCATAAACTGCTGATCGCGATAGTACTGCCATAGTTGTAACAAGCTAAAATCGGCGGGTAGATCATCAATGAAATTACTGGGATCGCTGGATAATAATTTGCCGTTTTTATCTGATATTAGCGTTTTTAAATCATAATCTAGCCAAGAAGAATGTAGGTGATTGTCATCAATGAGTGATTGGGACTTTGAAGCTGTTAATGGCTCTACTTCTTCGCCCAAGGCAACCATACGTTTACGCAAATTAAACGCGGCATGAGTAATGATCTCTGAGTCCATTTGCTCAAAGTGCTCGTTAACAGAGCGCTGAACCCATATATAAATAATGACTTGAGAGATGACAACAAATATGGTCAGTAAAAAAACAGTGCGCCATAACAGCGGCCAACGTCGATTCTTAAATTTATATCTCATTTTATTTTGGATCATCTTTGTCATCGTCACCCACGCCTACAGCCAGCGGCTCTAACCTGTAGCCCATACCGCGTACTGTGTGAATCAGCTTGGTGTCAAAACCATCGTCGATTTTGATTCGTAGACGTCTGATAGCTACGTCAATGACATTGGTATCGCTGTCAAAATTTATATCCCACACTTGCGAGGCAATCACAGTACGTGGCAGTACTTCACCTTGACGTTCTAGAAAAAACTGTAATAGAGCAAACTCTTTGGCAGTCAGTTTGATAAGGGCATCGCCTCTATATACAGTGCGTTTGGCAATATCCATTTTCAGATCAGCGGTATGGATGACTGTGCTTTTATAGTCCGATTGGTTGGCACGTCGCAGCAAACTTTTTATTCTAACAATCAGCTCAGCAAAAGCAAAAGGCTTGGTCAGATAATCATCGCCACCAATTTCAATACCTTTGATTCGATCACTTAAATCATCTTTAGCGGTTAAAAATAAAACAGGCGTATGCTTTCCAGCGGCACGGTAGCGCTGTATCAGCTCAAAGCCACTGACGTCAGGTAACATCACATCCATCAGCACCACACTAAATTCTTCAGTCATTAGCGCATGATAGCCATCTAGACCAGTCATATAATGATCCACGATGAAGCCGGCCTCAGTTAAGCCTTTCTTAATATATTCTCCAAGTTTTTGCTCATCTTCTACTAACAGTACTTTCATCGTCGCCCACCTTCATATCATTATATTTGTCAACAGCGTATCACTAACGTTGTTAGATTATCATCTATATATTTATCAAAAGTTCTTGTTATAACGGCGCTCTATGGATAAAAGCGGATAATGACATTTGATGCTAATGACAAGCAGATGACAGTATTGTTTTGTTTCTAACAAAAACGTCATGTCCGTGTCATCTCGCTGTCAGCCTCTATTTAGTATTCTAAATCAACGCCACATAAAAGCTTGTCTCTGATATAGACCGCTTCTATGAGTTAGGCAATTATCTTACTTAAATGATTTATTATTTGAATTCAAAGGGTTTTAAATGAAAAAATATAGTACATTAAAAAAAGCAGCTTTACTTTCAGTATCAATGTTAGTTGGTATGTCAGCGGCCAATGCTCACAGCACGAACTTAGATGCTTCTATTCTTAGTAGTTGTGATGCGGTTACTAGTTTTGCAAAGAACGCAGATCATAACGATGCACAAATTTCTAGCGCGCAAATGAAAGGTTATGTCGATGCGAGAGTCGCGTGTCAGGTTCAGCATCAGGATCAACACTTGCAATCTGAGAAATATTTTGTGAAAAATTATAATAGCGAGAAGTAATACTAAAAGATTACTTGGGATATTGAAATCCCAATATGTGAAGATGACAATATTGTAATCTTAATGTCATGTGCCAGTCAGAATGAATAATGTATCATTGGGGCTGGTCTAACTGCTTTACCCTCAATAGCTCTTAATCCAATCAATAGGAATTAATTATGTCGCAATTTAAAGCACTGACTAAATCAATCGCCATTACTGCCATCGCTCTTGTTGTATCAACCTCAGCTCTAGCGCATGACCCTAAAATGCATGCTGAAAAAGATCAAATGAACTGTGAAAAGATGCAAAAGCACATGCAAATGATGGGAAAAATGGATCATAGCAAGATGGACATGAATGACCCTGCTATGAAAGCCATGATGGCCAATATGAGCAAAATGAAGCAAATGTACCAAAAACATTGTGTGACTACTGACAGTAAATCTTAAAAATTTCAGCTCTGTTAACTCACAGCTCCTCTCTAATAGCAGAGAGAAATTAACGGAAATAAGTTTTTAGGAAAATATATGAAGTTTTTATTGGGTGTGCTCTTTACTTTATTTGTGGCAATCGTTGGGATGTTTGCGGTTGTCAGCAGCGGTATTGTCAACGTGGGTGCAGACCAAGAGCATAGCCCAATGATGTATAGCTTCTTAGAAACTGCGCGCAATCGTTCTATACAAACTGCCAGTAAAGATATTGTGGTACCAGACTTAGAGCAGGTTGACATGATCAGCTCTGGTGGCGCGGACTATAAAGATATGTGTGCAGGCTGTCACTTGTCTCCGGGAGTGGCACAAACTGACTTTAGCGAAAGCTTATATCCGAAGCCGCCCAACTTTACCAAGGCTGATATCGTCAAACGTTATCAAACTGAGGACGGTGCAAAGCAAAGCTTTTGGGCCATCAAACATGGCATTATGGCTTCGGGAATGCCTGCATGGGGCGCCTCCCATGATGACGATAGAATGTGGGCAATGGTCGCTTTTATCAGATCGCTACCTGAATTAGATGAAGCTCAGTACACGATGCTAACCACTCGGATAGATGGCGATATGATGGACATGTCATTTGATGGTGATATGAATATGTCGGATGATGGTATGGGTGTGGGTATGGAGATGTCGGAAGATGGTTCTGGAATGCAGCATTAACCCTGTCTGTATATAGAAGCATCATCACTAAACGTTATCGTTATTAACAATGCAGTACTGTACGGTGCTGCATTTAACGTTTTTAGTTAAGACCACAAATATAGGGTCCAGTTTTTAGAGTATCGAGCATAATAATAGACACTTAAAGGTGATTTGATGAGACATTACATACACGGGTTTTCTAATGGACATCACTGGTTATCCGGTCGTGTCCTTTTATTGATGGCGGTATCAGCACTACCCCTTACACTAGCCGCTTGTAGCCAATCTACTACCAGTGTCCCTGATTCTCAACCAGTAAAGGTTGAACAGTCTGCTACTCAGAATGCACAAGTCCAAAACGAAAGTTCGGCTCCGGCAGATGCTCCTGCAATCGACCCATCATCATTACTCAAAAACGTCTCAGCGACCGTCTATAAAGATGCCAACTGTGGCTGCTGTAAAGAATGGGTAGGCTATGCAAAAGACAATGGATTAAGTGCAACCGCGCAAGATGTGGCAGATGTCTCTTTATTCAAAGATCGCTATGGCGTACCTCAGCAAATGCGCTCTTGTCATACCACCGTTACTACCGACGGTTTCGTCTTTGAAGGACATGTCCCTGCTAAACACATGGCTCAGTTCTTAGAAAATCCTCCTATACAAGCCATTGGTCTTGCCGTACCTAGTATGCCAGTTGGCAGCCCCGGTATGGAATATCAAGATAAATTCATGCCTTATAAAGTAATGCAGCTTAATAAAGACGGCACCACAGAAGTTTATGCCGCTATTGATTCTCCTCAGCAGCAACTATAATTTTGATGGTTGTTTTGGCTGAGATCTGGATAAATTGAATGTGAGTAGCATCAAAAGCGGCTTAATAAGATTCTCAATCGTAATTGACGTATTGTTAAATATTATAACCATAAGCTTAACCACCATCTCTCAAATTAAATTAGGTCATCATTATGAATAAACAGAACATATTGAACCGCCGACGTTTTTTAACCGGATCCTCCGCTGTCCTTGGCGCCTCCTTGATACCGGCCATGGCCAGTAGTGCATTGGGACACTCAAGTCGCTCGGGCAGTCAGAGTGCTACTATCAATAGTGACCAAAACACTCATAAAGTGCCTATATTGACCGGTAAAGAGTTTGACTTATACGTCAGTAAACAGTCCGCTATTGTCAACGGTAAAAAGAGCATGGCAACGCTCATCAATAATTCACTGCCAGCACCGACGCTAAAGATGGTTGAGGGCGATACGGTGGTGATACGTGTTCATAATCAGATGGATGAATCCACCTCTATTCATTGGCATGGACTACTAGTACCGTTTGAGATGGATGGGGTGCCGGGTATTAGCTTTGATGGCATTCCTGCAAACAGCACCTTTACTTATAAATTCAAACTCAAACAATCAGGCACCTATTGGTATCACTCACACAGTGGCTTCCAAGAACAAACCGGTATGCTGGGTGCCATTGTGATTGAACCTAAAGGTCGTGAGCGTCATCCTATCGAAGAAGACCACGTGATCGTGCTCAGTGATTGGACCAGCCGCAACCCGCATAATCTCTTGAAGCTACTCAAACAGCGCGCCGACTTTGACAATTATCATCTGCCAGACTTCAAGAAGCTACTGTCTGATATCGCTGAAACGGATATGAAAACTGCGTTTGATAAACGCAAAATGTGGAATCAGATGCGCATGATGCCCACTGATTTTACTGACTTGTCGGGCGAAAACACCTTCACCTACCTTATGAATGGCAAAACCACCGCGGCTAATTGGGCGCAAATCGTCAAAGCAGGACAGCGCGTTAAATTACGCTTTATCAATGCTTCAGCGCAAACAATCTTTGATGTGCGCATACCCGGTCTCAAAATGACTGTGGTGGCAACCGATGGTATTGATGTCGCACCCGTTGCGATTGATGATTTTCGTATTGGCGTGGCTGAGACCTATGATGTCATTGTCACCCCGACCAAAGAGGCGCATACCATATTTGCCCAAAACATAGACCGTTCGGGCTATGTCGCAGCAACGCTTGCCACCAAAGAAGGCGCTCGTGCGGCAACGCCTGCTATGGACAAAATCGAATGGCTCACCATGGCAGATATGATGGGCGCTATGGGTGCTGATGGTTATAAAGCCAAGCATGCCAAAACTGAGTATGACTTCAAATCTGACATGCGTGTGGACAGTCCACGTATGAACCTTGATGATCCAGGTATTAACCTGCGTAACATTGATAGAAAGGTGCTGAACTATAGCCAGCTGCGCTCTGTCGATGAGGCAATATTTGCAGAGCAGCGCAAGCCTACCCGAGAGATCGAGCTACATTTAACCGGTAACATGGAGCGCTATATCTGGGCGTTTGATGGGGTTAAGTTCAGTGAAGCGACACCGGTTAATATTAAGCCGGGTGAGCGCGTGCGTATTACCTTAGTCAATGACACGATGATGAACCATCCGATGCATTTACACGGCATGTGGAGCGATTTGCGCATGCCTAACGGCGAGTTTCAGGTGCGCAAGCATACTATTATGGTGCAGCCGGCACAAAAAATCAGCTTTGATGTCACAGGGGAAGCTGGTCGATGGGCATGGCATTGTCATCTGCTCTATCACATGGAAGCCGGTATGTTTAGAGAAGTGGCGGTCATTTAAGCAAATCTTTGATTGATAGGTGAGAGATGAGATGAAAATACATAAAGTAGGTTTACGGTTCGCTGGGGCATCATCATTGGTACTGCTGGCATCATCATTTGCTAATGCTGCTGACCCGTCCACTGCTAAAAAAGACATGATGATGTCAGGCATGGATCATAGTAGTATGGATATGTCAGGTATGGACATGTCAGATATAGATCACAGCGACATGGATATGTCGGATATGGATCATAGCGGTATGGACATGTCAGATATGGACATGTCGGATATGGATCATAGCGGTATGGATATGTCGGATATGGACCATAGCGGTATGGATATGTCAGATATGGACCATAGCGGTATGGATATGTCAGGTATGGATCACAGTGGCATGGACATGTCGGGTATGGATCATGGCAGCATGGATATGTCAGGTATGCAAGGTGGTAAGGCGCCAGCTGATGCACGAAGTTCCGACTACTCAAACGGCGTTCCTTATGGACAGTATGGTAAGCCTATGATGATGGGTGATATGCCATTATGGGGCGTTTCTGTAGATGATTTAGGTTATCAGTTTGATGAAGATCAGATTAATTATGAGGTTGGTGCTTGGTATGGCGTAGATGAGCGCCGCCTCTCTTTACGCAGCGAAGGTAGTATTCAGACCGAAGGTGATAAAGAAATTGATAGTCTGACCTCACTATCTTACTGGAAGCCGCTAAGTATCTTCTGGAATGGCGAGGCCGGTGTTGCTTATGATACCGAAAATGACAAACCTGCCATTATGGCCGGTATTGTCGGTACTATGCCTTACTTTATTGAAACCGATGCCAGAGCTTATCTGTATTCTGATGGACAAGTTCGATTGGACCTTGGCGCAGAATACGAGTGGCGTTTGAGCCAGCACTGGGTTGTGATACCGGAAGTAGGACTAACAGCCTTTAGTAAAGAAGACAGCGACAATCATATTACCAAAGGTTTTAACGAGATGGATGCTGAAGTGAGGCTCACTTATGAGACATTCAGTCGCCAACTTGCGCCTTATGTGGGTGTGAGTTATGAGACAGCGCTTGGCAGTGCTCGAGATCAGCGTCGTCAACATAGTGAATCGGTTGATAGCAGTAGTTTGACTGCAGGGGTTAAATTCTGGTTCTAATATTATTAATATAATAGGAGATATACTATGAATGCTTCAGATCAAAACAACATGAATCATCAACAGGGCATGAACCCTTATATCAAGTTCACCCTGATGATAGTGACGTCTACGATTGTGATGTACATCATGATGTATTTCAATACTTATGAGTGGGATCACATCTACTTTAGTGAAACCCGAGCTTATATGGCGCTCTACATGGGTGCGGGTATGGCGGTCATTATGCTCGCCTTTATGGGTAATATGTACAAAAAAACCAAAGTTAATTTGATGGTTTATGGACTAAGTGTGTTGATGTTTGCCGTTGGGATATGGGGCGTGCGCTCTCAAGCAACTGTCGATCAAGTCGATTGGATGCAAGCGATGATACCACATCACTCGATTGCTATTTTGACCAGCTCAAGAGCAGATATCGAAGATCCTAGAGTGCAACAGCTCGCTGACGATATTATTAAAGCGCAAAAGCGTGAAATCGCTGAGATGCAAGCGCTTATTGAAGAGCTTGAATAGACACTGATGTATGTAAATATTATAAAGCTATTAAATAAAGAAATACCTGCATTCATGCAGGTATTTCTTTATTAGAGAGTAAGCTGTTTCAAGAAAACCCCCGGCGTGACAGGCTAGAACCACTAAACTTTATAAATCGTTATTAAGTTATATTAACCTATAAAAACATACATATCAATATCTTAAGTCAATAAATAGCTATGACGTTTGGCGCAATTTAAGACATTTTACGTGAGCTATATTCCATATTTTGGTCACTAAAAATGTTTAATTATTGCACGTTAGCATTCGAAAAAAAGCATAGTAATTATACATGTTTTTTTTGCGTTTATTATTTATATTAACGTTTTTAGATTATTATTTATTAGATATATCTGGAAAATTAGCTTCTAAAGTTTAAGGAATGGTCTATCCAGTTCAACCACCAAGCCACCCTTTATCCAAACCATAATCTATCCATTTTACCTTTATCTGATCTGTAATATTCGCGTTAGGATAAGTAAATACAGTACCGCCAAGATAAAGCTCATCTCCGATTTTATACGGTTTTTCTTCAAAGGTCAGAATCTCTGTATCCGCATCCCAAGAAAAAGAAGTGTCCTCCATTGCCAGTAAATAAGTGTTGTCTTTAGTCGTTACCTCTTCAGTGTTCCTAGCTAAAGCAAGACAGTTATCCACACTTAATATCTGCCTATCTACTAGCTAACTCTCATCTTTATACTTTCTTTATATCCTGCCTATTTATCTTAATAACACTTTTATACTTCTCTCAGCATACTAATGACATTATCCAATGAGCAGCAAGGTCTTAGTAATCTTGCGGCAATTAATTGACTGATCTTGGTGTTAGGAGAGTGCTATGGAAGTATTTTCAGGGCTTATCGCCCTAGGTTTATTTGTCTATTTGCTATACGTACTGATTAAACCGGAGGCGTTCTAATGACCATCCAGGCTTTATCTCAGTTGATTATTTATCTTCTCATTTTATTTACTTTGGGCTATTTTTTGTCCGGTTATATCATGCAGCGTATGCAGGCACCGATATCCCGTCTTGAATCACGCGGTTTTACTGCACTCGGTATGCTTGGACGAGATAGCAAAGGTAATGTTGCGTCGGGGATGAACTGGAAACAGTATGCACTCGCTATTGTCTTATTTAACATCATTGGCTTTTTGGCGCTATTTATATTGCAACTGGTGCAAGGCAATCTACCGCTCAATCCGCAAGCGATGACCGGAGTTACTTGGGACTTAGCCATGAATACGGCCATCAGTTTTATGACCAATACCAACTGGCAGGCTTATGGTGGCGAAAGCACCATGAGTTATCTCACCCAAATGATGGGTATGTCGCTACAAAACTTTTTGTCAGCAGCAACAGGTATTGCCGTCGCTTTTGCCTTGATGCGTGGCTTGATATTTAAGAAAAGTGCTCACCTTGGTAATGCGTGGGTCGATTTATGGCGCTGTAATATTTATATCCTATTACCGATAGCGACAATCATCGCGCTTCTATTAATGAGTCAAGGTGTTGTACAAACCCTATCGACCTATATGGACGTGCAAACTCTACAAGGTGATACCCAAACCATCGCCTTAGGACCAGTCGCGTCACAAGAAGCGATTAAAATGTTAGGCACTAATGGTGGTGGTTTCTTTAACGCCAACTCTGCTCATCCATTTGAGAACCCTACGCCTTTTTCTAATTTAATTCAGATGCTCGCTATTTTTCTTATTCCTACTTCACTGTGTTTTTGTCTCGGTAAGATGAGCGGCAATCTGAAGCAAGGGGTGGCGATATTAGCAGCCATGACCGTATTGTTTGTCGGTATGTATTCCTTAACTGTGAGTAGTGAACTTGCTGGTAACCCTTGGTTGACATCACAAGTGTCAGGGCTAACCGCTGCTGATGTCAGTGGCAATATGGAAGGTAAAGAAGTGCGCTTTGGTATTGTGGCTTCATCGTTATTTGCCACCATCACTACTGCGGCATCATGTGGTGCGGTAAATGCGATGCATGACTCATTTACGCCTATGGGTGGCTTTGGTTTGATGTTGCAGATGCAATTAGGCGAAGTGGTATTTGGCGGTGTCGGAGCCGGACTGTACGGCATGTTGCTCTTTGCAATATTGGCGGTATTCGTATCAGGACTCATGATTGGACGGACACCAGAATATCTTGGTAAAAAGATTGAACCATTTGAGATGAAAATGGTTGTATTAGCATTACTTGCAGCACCCACTATGGTGCTAATGGGAACGGCGATTAGTGTTATGACTACGAGTGGTCAAGCAGGGATTTTTAATCCTAGCGCCCATGGTTTCAGTGAAGTGCTGTATGCCTTTAGCTCTGCTGCCAATAATAATGGTTCTGCTTTTGCAGGGTTGGGGGCCAATTCGGTCTTTTATAACTCCATGCTTGGGCTTGCTATGGTGGTTGGGCGTTTTGGGGTCATCATTCCAGTACTGGCTTTGGCAGGATCGTTGGCGAAAAAACCAAGACTTGAAGTCAATAGCGGTACTTTACCGACGACCACGCCATTATTTGTGGGTCTATTAGTCGGAACTGTGCTGATGATTGGCGCATTGACTTTCATTCCTGCGTTAGCGCTTGGACCTATTGTAGAGCATATATGGATGATGAAAGGTTAGCCGCTGCCTATTTGTCTAGACCTCAGAAAATTTGGCAAAGTCGATAGATTTGATAAATAGGCACTTGCCTTTTTAGTGGTGAATTGCTCCCTTTTTATGATTATGTTAGGAATAAAGACCATGAATGTTTCAATAGATGCTAATAATAAAGACTTAGATGTGCCCCCTCAACAAGAGCCTGATAACTCTGATTTACCCGAAAAACCTTCACAAGGCCTCCTAGATCCGACGTTGATTAAACCGGCGCTAAAAGATGCGCTACTCAAGCTTGATCCTCGCGTTCAGTGGCGTAATCCCGTGATGTTCGTCGTTTATATCGGCTCATGGTTGACGACCATATTAGCCATCAATATGGTAATTCAAGGTCAAACGGGACTGGTCTTTACATTGTTAATTACGTTTTGGCTATGGTTTACCTTATTGTTTGCTAACTTTGCTGAAGCCTTAGCAGAAGGTCGCAGTAAAGCGCAAGCATCGAGTCTTAAACAAGCACGTCAAGATGTGCAAGCGCGTAAGCTTGCTGGTAGCGACCGATTATCCGCCGCTACTATGGTACAGGCGACGGAGCTCAATCAAGACGATATTGTATTAGTGCAAATGGGAGAAATCATTCCAGCGGATGGTGAGGTGATAGAAGGTCTTGCTTCAGTCGATGAATCAGCCATTACTGGTGAATCCGCTCCTGTAATCCGTGAAAGTGGCGGTGATTTTAACGCGGTCACCGGCGGTACTAAAGTCTTGTCTGACTGGTTGGTGATTCGTATTACTCAAGCGCCGGGGCAAGGATTTTTGGATCGTATGATTGCCTTGGTAGAAGGTGCCAAACGTACTAAAACGCCTAATGAGATTGCACTGACTATTTTGCTTATTGCATTAACCCTGATATTTCTAATGGTTTGCGTCACTCTGTTGCCATTCTCTCAGTTTGCGGTACTCGCATCAGGTCAAGGCGAACCCATCCCAATTGTGATTTTAGTCGCATTACTGGTCTGCCTTATTCCAACAACGATTGGCGGTTTATTATCGGCTATTGGGGTAGCAGGCATGAGCCGCATGATGCAAGCCAATGTCATTGCGACCTCTGGACGAGCAGTAGAAGCTGCTGGCGATGTCGATGTACTATTGCTCGATAAGACCGGCACTATTACTTATGGTAACCGTCAAGCTTCTTTATTTCTGCCTTCTAACGGTATTAACGAGAACTTGCTAGCTGAAGTGGCATTGATTAGCTCGCTAACCGATGAGACGCCCGAAGGTCGCAGTATCGTCAAACTGGCACAAAGCCGTTTTGATATTGATGAGAATATCTGGAAATCAAAGCCATTTGAAACTATCGAATTTACGGCACAAACTCGAATGAGTGGTACCGATATTGAGCAACGCCGCATCCGTAAGGGCGCTTATGACGCCATTGTAAATTGGGTGACAGAACAAGGTGGTACGCTGCCTAATAATCTAGAGCAACAAGTAGAAGAAGTTGCTCGCCGTGGTAGTACACCACTGTTAGTTGCAGATGGTCAGCAGATATTAGGCGTTATTGAGCTCAAAGACGTGGTGAAATCTGGTATCAAAGAGCGCTTTGCTGAATTGCGAAAAATCGGTATTACTACCGTGATGATTACTGGTGACAACCCTTTAACGGCTGCTGCTATCGCTGCTGAAGCTGGGGTTGATGACTTTATGGCGGAGGCTACCCCAGAACAAAAACTTGAATTGATTCGTAGTTATCAGCGCCAAGGTAAGCTGGTGGCGATGACTGGTGATGGTACCAATGACGCGCCAGCACTTGCCCAGGCTGATGTTGCCGTTGCTATGAATAGTGGGACTCAAGCGGCCAAAGAAGCGGCAAACATGGTGGATTTGGACTCAAACCCGACCAAGCTTATTGAAGTGGTGCAAACCGGCAAGCAGATGCTGATGACCCGTGGGGCGCTGACGACTTTTAGCTTGGCTAACGACGTCGCTAAATACTTTGCGATCATTCCAGCAGCTTTTGCTGGTACTTATCCCGCCTTAAACGTTTTAAATATTATGCATTTGGGCAGCCCAAAGAGCGCTATTTTATCAGCGGTTATTTTTAATGCTTTAATCATTGTATTTCTAATTCCACTAGCGCTGCGAGGGGTCAAGTATTGTCCAGACTCTGCTATTAACCTATTGCGCCGGAACCTCTTGATATATGGATTGGGCGGACTACTGCTACCGTTTGTGGGAATAAAGGTTATCGATATGCTCATTAACGTATTGCAATTGGTCTAATCATTCATAAGGAATATTACTATGTACACTCATTCTCATCCAGATACTGACTCTAAGCCATCACTACAAGATACAATAGGTAGCAGCAACGCACTAGATAACGCTGCTACTCATATGCCAATGCTCAAACCTGCTATATTACTATTTATACTATTAGGTATCATTTTAGGGTTATGCTACCCATTACTGATGACTGGCGTCGGGCAAGTGACTATGCCCAATCAGGCAAATGGTAGCTTAATAGAAAAAGAGGGGCAGCTGGTTGGCTCTGTGCTCATCGGTCAACAGTTTGACCAACCACAATATATATGGACACGACCTTCTGCTGCGGGTGACGGTTATGATGCCACCCAATCTTCAGGTAGTAATTTGGGACCTTTAAATTCTGAACTTGCCAGCAATGTTGAGGCGCAAGTGCAAAAGCTTAAGGCGGCTGATCCACAGAACAAAGCGCCGATACCGATTGATTTGGTGACCATGTCGGGAAGTGGTTTAGATCCACATATCTCACCTGCGGCGGCACAGTGGCAAGCCAATAGAGTGGCAAGTATACGCGGGATAAGTATCGAACAAGTACAAAAAGCGATCAATGATAATACCGATAGTAAGCAGTTTAATGTCTTTGGCGAACCGCGTGTCAATGTGCTGGCAGTTAACTTAACTTTAGACGAGATATCTACTCTCTCGGTTAAATAGTAAGACAGTATTAGCCAACACTATCGGATTAACCAAAAGCCGCTACCTTACCTAAATTACTTTTATTGAAGAGCTATCGAGGGTCATTATGAATATTAACCGCCCTAGCCCAGATGCGTTATTGCAGCAAATCAAGCAGCAAGAGTATACGGTCAATAGAGGTAAGTTAAAGATATTTTTTGGGGCGTCGGCCGGGGTTGGTAAAACGTATGACATGCTGACCTCTGCCCACCAAGCACAAGCGCATGGCCGTAATGTATTGATTGGCATTGTAGAGACCCATGGTCGCAGTGAGACAGCAGCACTGGTACAAGGGCTATCAGTATTGCCGCGACGCGAGATTGAATATCGTGGACAGATGTTACAAGAGTTTGACATTGATGCCGCTCTCGCCAGTCATCCAGATATTTTGCTGGTTGATGAGCTGGCACATAGTAACATCGCAGGGTCTCGCCATCCTAAACGTTGGCATGATGTTGAAGAGTTACTAAAAGCAGGTATCAGTGTTTACACGACCCTAAACGTTCAGCATTTAGAAAGCTTAAATGATGTTGTCAATCAAATTACCGGAGTGGTGGTTCAAGAAACCTTGCCTGACTGGTTTTTTGATCAGGCAAATGAAGTGGTATTGGTTGATTTACCGGCAGATGAATTATTGGCGCGTCTTCACGAAGGTAAAGTATACATTCCAAGCCAAGCCAAACACGCTATTAATAACTTCTTTCGTAAAGGTAATTTGATCGCGCTGCGAGAGCTGGCATTACGCCGAACCGCAGACTTGGTCGATGCAGATATGCAAGATTATCGTAACCAAGCTCGAATTTCACCTATTTGGAATACTGCAGATCAGCTATTGGTAGGAATCAGTACGGGGGCGCACAGCGAACGCCTCATTCGTCATGCTGCTAGGCTGGCCAGTAGTCTACATTCACAGTGGTATGTGGTGCATGTCGATACACCACGCGGTTTAAGTCGTTCAGTTAATAATAAGCAGAAAGTTTTGGAGGCATTGCGTTTAGCGGATGATTTGGGTGCAAAAACCGAAGTGATTAGTGCCATTACCGTGGCAGAGGGTTTGACCAGCTATGCCCATCAATTCAATATTGGCCGTATTATTATTGGACAAAACCATGCTAACCGTTCTAGACCGTATCACTGGGGTCAGTCGCTGGTAAAGCGCATCTCACAGCAAGACGTTAATTTAGATTTGATATTGGTTAATCAAACTAAGCAGTTAAGCAAAACCACTAATGAGCGTCAATTCCCATCTTGGAACGTGGCAGAATTATCATCGGTAGATAACCGTAATGGCTATCTTATGGCAGTTTTGGGATGCGGATTGGTAACCGTTACCCTAGTTGCCCTCACGCGCTGGTTTGATTTAGCCAACGTTGTCATGCTGTACTTATTAGTGATAGTCTTTATCTCAGTACGCTTTGGACGCGCGCCTGGCATATTGGCTGCTTTTTTAAGTGTGTTAAGTTTTGATTTATTTTTTGTTGAACCTAAGCTGTCATTTAATGTCAGTGATGTCCAATACTTAGTCACCTTTGCCGTTATGCTTATCGTCTCTTTAATCATTAACAACCTAGCAGTTGGCCTGCGATTTCAGGCACAAGCTGCCCGTAAACGTGAACAACAGGCCATATCCATGAGCTATCTTGCTCAAAGTCTGAGCGCGGCTCGTAAAAACGATGACATCATCAGCCAAGCTGCAGCATGGCTAACGCAGCATATTGCTAGCACCGCAATCGTAGTAATGCCCGACTCGAACAATAAGCTGATCGTTATGACGGATTGTACGATACCTGCAGAATTCAATTGGGTTGTCACCCGATGGGTATTTGATCATAACGAAAGCGCGGGACTAGGAACTAATACGCTTACCGCCAATACGATGCACTATCGGGCACTCGCTACATCAAATCAGGTGCTCGGTGTTTTAGCACTGATGCCTACAGATAGTGAGAGTTTCAATCAACCCGAACAACAAAGAACCCTTGATATGGCCATTGCCCAAATAACGCTAGCCTTAGAGCGGGTATATTACGCAAAAGTGGCTCAAACCGCGCTCATAAAGGTAGAATCAGAGCGGCTGCGTGGGACTTTATTATCGGCCCTGTCTCATGATATCCGAACGCCAATAACGGTATTATCTGGTTTAGCGTCTTCTCTTGCTATCCAGAGTTTAACGGCAAGTGAGCAGAAGCAACTGGCAGTCGATATTGAGCAGCAAGCAAACGTCATTCAGCGTTTAGTCATTAATATTTTAGATTACGTCTCGCTACAGTCTGGCGGCATGAAACTAAACAAGCAATGGGTGAGCTTAGAAGAAATCGTTGGTAGTAATATCCGTCAGCTTGAGCACTATTTAAAAGAGCGCCAGATAGAAATAGACATTCCCCATAATATTGACTTTATTTATACCGACGAATTGATTTTGTCGCGTATTTTAAATAACTTAATAACCAATGCAATCAATTATACCCTAGACAATGCCTGTATTTGCATCAAAGCAATGCTTGATAATAATCGGCAATACCTGATAACGGTGACAGATACAGGAGAAGGTCTACCTGTAGGTATGGAGACGCAAATATTTGAGCGCTTTACTCGAGGGAATTCGGAAGGTACTACAACGGGATTGGGTTTAGGCTTAGCTTTGAGTAGAGATTTAGTTGAGCATCTGGGTGGCACGTTAAGCGCTAATAATATACAACCTCACGGTGCACAATTTATTATAACGCTACCTTGGCAACCTTTGCCTGAACAAGATTTATTGAGTGACGACTTTATAGCAAGCAGCCCAAACATTGATTCAGCAAACTTAGCACGATAAGTGCTATATCATAAGGTTAATACTAATAGCGAAAAACACACTAATGAAGACCATACTAATTATCGAAGATGAAGCCCATATTGCGCGATTTATTAAAACAGCGATGGAGCAAGAAGGCTATCAAGTTTATATCGCTGATAGCTCGCACAGGGGCTTAATAGAAGCTGCAACGCGCCGTCCTGATTTACTTATATTAGATCTTGGCTTACCTGACGGTGATGGCTGTGACGTCATTGCAGATATTAGGACGTGGTCCTCATTACCTATTTTAGTATTATCAGCTCGCAGTGATGAACAGGATAAAATAAAAGCGCTCAATTTAGGTGCAGATGATTATTTAGTGAAACCTTTTAGTATGGGCGAATTGGTTGCGCGTGTTAATGCACATATGCGCCGCTGGCAGGTTGGCTACGAAGCACCTAGTCAGATAGAGCTTGGCAATGTCAGCATCGATCTGACGCAGAGACAAGTCAAGAAAAATGGTAAAGACGTCCATTTAACACCTATTGAGTATCGCTTGCTGACTGTCCTGATCCGTTATGCGGAAAAAGTACTGACCCATAAACAACTGCTTAATGAAGTTTGGGGTAAAGGTCATAATCATCAAGAACATTATGTTCGCATATTTATGTCAAATTTACGCCAGAAACTAGAAGATAATCCTTCTCGACCAAATTTCTTCTTAACCGAAATCGGTGTCGGCTACAAGCTACATATCCCTAAAGACTGACAATACATGAATGTATTTAGTCTCCTAACTAGAATATTAAGCTGATGGTAAGATGCAAAAAAAGAGGGAAACATCATGAACAAGCTCAGTATGTCCGCCATAGCCATTGCTATATTGATGCTGTTATCAGGTTGTGATAAATCAATAAAAGATCCCAATATAGTATTTTCAGAAGATAATAAAGATCCTATTAAAGAGCTTGAAACAACCTCTACCGTCGATTCCCGTCAGTTAAATTATAAACAAACCTTTTATGTGCCCACTTATTCAGACATTTATATTGATAGGTACAATGAAAAAGTATTGCTATCGGCGACTTTGAGTATTCGTAATACCACATTAGAAAAATCACTATATATCAATAAAATTGATTACTACGGTACTAATGGAGAGCTAATAAAGTCCTATATCAAGAACTCAATTAAGCTACCACCTATGGCAACCCTCAACTATATCGTTGAAAAAGAAGAAAATAAAGGGGGTCCTGGTGCAGACTTTATCATTGAGGTTGAAGCTTTAGATGATACGGTTAAACCAGTGATTGAGGCGGTAATGATTGGTAATTTTAGTAATAAAGCTTTTGCTTTTAACACGCAAGGGACACCAGTTATGCACTGATAAAAAATCATTTTATATTCAATGTATATCGTTCGTTAACTCATAAAGTGGAACACAAAAATACATTTTAAAAGTGACCTTCTTTATCTTTAAATTGTCCATTTGATCAATAACGATTCATCTGATAGCTCTGTTCTAACCTGAACTTAGGCATGTTCAAAAGACCTCATTATTTTAATATTACTAAAGATTGTAGCAATGTATCCATTAATAATACATCTGGCAGTAATTCAGGAATCCTTTGCTTGGTATGTGAAACCTTTAAGTTTGTTATGATTATTCACAGTACCTCGAGTCTTATCGATAAGCATTGAAAAATCTTTCTGACTAAGATAGTTTATTGGCGATTCATCTTCATTACCAAATATTTCGTTCCAAATAGCGCTACTATATTTGCCTTTAGCCTGTGATAACTCTCTAATTTCTGAATACATGACACCTGGTTTTGAAAGTGAAAGAATAGAAATCGCCCTAATATAATCCATATATATAAAGTCTATTACGTCTTGGTCAAACTTATCTTGAATTCTTTTTTTTACTCTGTTTATCTGTTCATCAGTTTTATTCTTTGTATCATGACCTTGAGATGTTGTATAACTTAGAATCACAGTATTTTCATTAGAAATGTCATTTAGATCAAATATAGGAGAAAAACAGCCCCCGATGATTTCGTATAAACCGTCTTTAAATATGACAGAAATATTATGAATAGGTATGTCAACTCTGCAGCCAAAATAGTTAGGTACGTTTTTGAGATAGGTACTCTTATCACTACTAATATAGGCTTTGATCAGTACTTGATGAAGCCTACTGGCTAAAGGATGGAGTTTTACGATTGAGTTGCTATTTAAACTAATCGTTTTAGCAGATAGTTTCATATTACGCTACTTCCTTATTAATTCTGTCACCCATCATAATGAATACATAGTGACAAAATATTTGTATTGTCCTCACATTCCACTGCTTTATAGGTATAACAGAGTTTGCCCTATTTTGAATTCTTGTAACTTCAGTCTGACTAGCGAGTGAGAGCTCTACTCGGATCTGCCTTCGATTTTGGCAAAAATTCTCTTCTTGCTCATTATCCATATTTATTCTCTGTGAAATAGGTATATCTTTTAAAGCGTCGTTCCAATTATTCTGATCTTTTTCGGCAGCTTGTGCATAGTTGTAGTAGCTCAGTCGAATATCTTTTTTATAGACTAGTTTACGAATAACTTGAAGGTAGTTATAGAGGTCTACTGCGCAGTTAAATATAATAAAATTTTTATTATATTGAGAGTGAGTAAGTGTATGATATATAAATTGATGGATATGTTTTTTGTCCTCACTCTCTAAGTAAAGGCTACGAAATTTTTCCGTCATTTGCATCATGATTTTTCTATCATCATCATATCTGTCCTTAACAGGTAATAAGCCTCCTTTATCATTGATATCAAATAACCTAGGGTTACCTTTCCTAGTTTGAAAATCTGGCTCGTCTCTTAGTCGCTTTGCATTATGATGCCATGTTTCAACAGTTTCTTGACTGACATCATAGATATGCATGAGGTTCTCATAATCACCTTTCTGAGTATAAGCTTCAAGAATTTGATGTACTTCATCGAAAGAATATTTCTTAACTTTTACAATTTTTTCATCAAACTCATCATTAAGTATTTTACTGTGCATAGGTTCCGGAAAATAAGGCAGTTTAAGCTTATCAATGAGATATTCATTTATGCTTAAATGCATATTTTCAGTTTCAAATTTTTGTCTTCTCGGTATTTTTAGTATCTGATTGTGCTTCATAGATATCTTAAAATTGGTCTGCCATAATAATAATCCCACCTGAATGTCCGTAAAATGTACATATGATGAAAATGTTGTACTAGGGGTAGCGTGCCCTGCTATTCCTGCCAAAGCATATATTTTCTTGTATGCAAGATTGGTTTCAAAATGATTGACGATGCTAGCAGCTTGAGCTGATTCGTAGGGTAACAAGCCTTTTAAAAACGTTGCACTTGGATGGCCATTAAATTGATAGTCTTTATCGTATAAAAATGACATTAACTGAAAATTAGTTAGACAACTATGACGTAGATGATGTGTAGTAAGATAGCTTAAGCCGGTAACCTCTTTTATAAGATGAGTAAGCATTTTTGATATTGTTTGAGCGTTGTAAGACATCCCATCTTGGCTGGCTATAAGCGTTTGACCTTTATCGCCTGAACGTTTGATGTAAACACGCTTAATTAACTTAATATCAGACTCTGTTAACAGTTGTGCAAGTAATACACGACGTAAAGCAGAGAGGCTTTTATTGTTTCCAAATTTATTATTTCTAATCTCTAGATAATTCTGAGTTTCGGCTACATCACGCAATCTTATTTTAACTATTTCACCAATTCTCAGCCCGCACCGATGTCCTAATATTAACGCTAAGCTCAAAGCCTGTTTTTCATCTACATTTGTAGTAAGGCTATTAATCTTATCAAGTATAGCTTGGAACATCTGCTCTGATATATAACCAACTTTATGATGGGGTTTATCGCTTGTAATCAATGGAGCTATAGGTTTTGTATGGTAGTGTTTAACCATGTATTGGTGTATTTCATTAATTAATGTAGCGACTGAATTCTTTGCTTTCGTGGTCTTACTGAGTTCAATCATCTCACTGTATAGCGTTATAAAATCTTCTTCTTGATAACTTCCTAGAGTGGTGTTTTGAGTAAGTGCTAGCCAGCGACTAGTGATGGTATTACTATAGGTTTGAACACTGCTTACTTTACAGGTACGTGCTTTTAATAATAGCCAGCCAACTATTGCCTTTTCTTGTAAAGAGCTTTGACCACTTTTTAATCGATTATAAATTTCATCTAGCTCTTCGATTACTTTCTTTTCAGATAATTTAGCATTGTTGTCTTTAATATCTTTTCTAAGTAACTTCGCTATCTCTACTACTAAGCGAGGACTGCCTTCTAAATGACTATCACTGTCCATGTTAGTCAAATTGCTATTAAATTCTTCTTGTTTCTGATTTTCATTATGTTGAATGTTATAAATCAGAGACTGCCAATTGGATGTTGCCAAGCTATAGGTGTTTTCTTTACCCGTTATAATGTACCAAGTATGTTCAGGGAGATCGAAGAGGAAGTGATTTTCTAGCACATAGACTGCACCCATCAAAAAACGTTTCAAACCAAGTTCTATATTATTCCCCTGATTTGCTTGTATCAGTTGTATGCTTTGATACCGTTTGTATATTGTGAGATTTCTATCACGATCGATAACGGTATTTTTCTGCTCTTTGTTATAAGACTGGATAATATGAGCTGATAGTGGAGAAATAAAAACCTGTGCTTGATGAACCGCTTCTGACGCTTTATAAGTATTTGTATGATAAGCCTTGTCCTTGACGATCACAGTGATGGTTGGCAAACCTGAAATTTGTTCAATTTTTAAACGTTTCCCAATTACTTGATCCAATATCTCCTGTAGTACAGGAGCCTTTAGGATTGCACTGTGAAAGATTAGAGTGAATAAGATATCACTTACAGTTATATCAACAGTTTTTTTAGTTTCTAAACCTTTAGCCCAGTTTAAATAAAAATCTAGCACGCGCTTGCCGTCATTGAACCATTCTTGTGTACGAAAAGATTTGGCACGAAATGATTGAATGATAAGTTTAGGAAAACCTATATCAATATTTTCATCTTCTATTCGACTTTGACAGTATTTTACGGCGTGATTATATGAGCTAGAATATTTTTTAACATCTTTAAAATATTTATTAGTGGATAAATTAGTATCAAACTTTAGCCACATCAAGTCAAACGATCGCTGTTTATCTTCAGAAGCTGCAATTTTTGTCAGGTCGATGTGTTTGTCTATTAGTTCGCAAGCTAACGAAAAGCGCTTTTCTTCTAGTTTATCTCGTTTTTCTTCTCGTATCTTAATACCAGATTTTTGACGTGCCATCTTTAGCGCTCCAATTGAATGACTGTAAAGCCAATACCTTTGACAAGCTCATCTAGTGTATTTGCAAACTCTCTAAGTTCAGATCGTTTCAAACCGCTAAAAGGGTCGTAAAAGCTGAATCCTAGTTCATCAGAATGTCCCATCCAAGCACTAATAACGTCATATCCAATGGGTCTTTCACTGAAGTCTGAGTTGTATGAATATTTGCCGATGTGTATATTTTTTAGCGAGCGTATAAAATGTCGATGCCAATTAAGAGGTAGCGATATATATTGTGACATACGCTCTTTTATGAATACTTTGTTTAACTTCAACTGAATAACTGTATTAGTTATCTCATCTAATTTTAGATAATTTATCAGTCCAATACGGCTATCTAAAATATCCATGTATATTTGACCAATATTAATTCCTAATTTATTAAAGAGAATGCCATTAGTTTTAATAAATTTTTCATACTCATTGATTTGCTGACATACGGTGTGTGGTAGATAGATTAATCTGCCAATAGTGTCATCTTGCATTTCCTTATCGCTAATAAAGTAGACTCCAGTTCTGGTATCTATATCTGACAATCTACCAAATGGCTCAGTAACAGGTCTATAACCACTTGCAATAGACATCAAAACATATAGATAGTCCATAAAGCTGTTATGAAGACAAACCAATGAACTCAAGCTACTTAATTTTAAACCTGCAGTGGCGGCTTCCACTTTTTGTCTTAGTTTAACCACAATCTCTTCTAGTCTAAATTCATTAACAGCTAATGCACTCCCTATAGTCTTATCCCAATAATCTGTTAATGTTTCATCGGGTAGCTCGAAAAGCATATATAGTTTAGTTTGATTTGGCTCATACTTATTTTCAAGTAGCGCTATCAAGTGATCCATATAGTCCCGTTGGCATCGAAATAAATCATATTGACTGACATTATAATAAGGTAGTGCTGAGAGGTGATGAACAGCACAGTTAGTCAATACTTCTATAAGCGCTTTATCTATATTGGTTTGAGCTAAATAGTGAGGCAAATAGTTTTTAACCTTATTTATACTCAGTCTTATTCCAAACTCCTTATTGAGTTTACGGAGATCCTCTTTTGCTTCTTCATGAATAGAGTCTTTTATTTTATCATCAATACTTTCAACCATTTCAATGTGCATCGCACCTAACGGATACGGCATAAAAACATATAGCCTGTCTGGCTTATTCAATTTATTTGATTTATAGGCACATAACGATTTATCCCAGTCATCATCAATATGGCTACGTGCTGGACAAAACGTGAGTTGGTAGCGATAACCGTTAGATCCAAGCTTTAACTGTTCGGAAGTATATATGTCATGAATACCTGTCAGTAAGAGCATGTATAGATATAATGCGGATTGATCAGATATATTGAATTTAAACTTTCCCTCTTTATACTCATGCTCATATTCGTACTCTTTACCAATAGATAAAAAATCAAGTCTGCTTAGTTTGCTAGCTATATATTCGACCAATCTTTTTATTTCATCTTCATGTGCTGTATTAACATCAGTGACCTGATTCATAGCATTTTTTCGACGACTGTTTGATTGGCCCTCTGCTTTTACTAGATCTAAATAATAGTTGCTTGGGTTATCTATAGTTACTTGCTCAAAGGATTCTTGCTCATTATCTTGGCGTTCACCAGCTTCAAAAGCATCTGTATTGCTTGTAGATTCAAAGATATTTACTAGGTCACTAAACGTATTTCCTGTCGTATCGTCATAATATGAGGGACCACTAACAATCTGATAAGTAGTGCTGGTTATTCGAGTAATACCAGAAACATTTTTGAAGAAGTTTTCAATCGGTAGGATATACTCGTAAAGATATTGGGCTATACGCTCATTAATATCATTTCTAGCATCGCTAGAAGGACATAATGTGTTTTTATCCAGTAACTTGCTTCCATACCTTTTTATTTCCGACTCAAAGGTATCAGGGGAGTTATTAAGCCATCTGGTATAATTGTCGTTATTTTGAGCTTGGATAAGGTTATCCTGAACATCTTCCAAGCTATCCATTTCCGTTAAATCAGGTAAGAAAGGGATCAAAAACTCACGGGTTTTATTAGTTAAAAATCGGCATTCATCAAGTGTGGTTTCAATCCTACTATCATAGTCAGTCAGCTCAACCATTTTAAGACAGAGAAAAAAGTAGAGAGAACGAATGCTATTTATCTTTGGTGAGTCTGAGCGACTGACTAAAAAAGTAATGAGGTAGAGATTTTTGAGATACTTGTGACGTGTTTTTAAGTTTTTGAGGAAGTTTCTCTGGTCAATACCGCTTTCGTAGATATGGAGTTTCTCTGACCCAGTTAAAGTAGAATCTATCTTCTTTGTTTTTATCCATTCAGATAAAGCATGATACTCACTTTCCATCACTAGTCTAAATTGCTCAGGTAAGGTATGTTGTAGAAGTTCTAGCTCAATGAGTAATTTCGGAATTTCCTGTACATTACACCAAACAATAATATTTTCTTGTAACCAATCTTCGATTTTACAAGCTGCTTTAATCCCTGTATCCATTGCTACGCATCCTTTACAAGCTATTTCAATCACTGTAGCTGCATTTATACAAAGCATCCAGCTATAAAACAAAAAAAAGACACCTGTTTGGATGTCTTTTTGTTAAATACAGGCTTTTTCATACGTTTTGTAGTATTCCTCGTGCTATCAGTAGCTTATCTAAAGCACTTCCGTCTTGACGAGTTAGGTTGGGCACATATCGAGAATACACTGTGAACAGCATTTTTGTATTGCTATGACCCATTTGCGCAGCAATCCACTCAGGCGACTCACCAGCAGCAAGCCAAAACGTCGCGGCTGTATGTCTACTTTGGTAAGGATTTCGCTTATCAAGCTCTAAATATCGTAGTAACGGATACCAAACTCGCTTTGTCACATTACGATGATTTAAAGGAGTACCTGCTTTTGTACAGAACACGAACTCACTTTGATGTTTAGTTAGTTTCTGCTGACCAATTAACGCATCATAAACCAGTTGATTCATCTGAATGATACGATTCGAACCTGAGGTTTTAGTTTCGCCTATGACACCATTAACAACTGCCTGATCAATGATGATTTGTCGGCGCTCAAAATCTATATTCTTCCAAGGCAAGCCATCAATCTCACCTGTACGCATACCTGTAAAAAATCGTACGATATAGTAAGGCTTATAATCTGCTCTCACGTTATTGATAATCAGCATGACCTCTTCTAGAGTAAAAGGACTGACATTACTTTTAGGCTCATTGAGTGGTTTTATATTCTTCCAAGGGCTGTCAAAATCAAAACGCTCAGACGCTTCGGTCAGCACCATACGTAATGGCGTCATGATATGATTAATGCGAGACGCTGATAAAGTTCGTCCGTTATTACCATCTTTGACTAACTTGCCTCGAAAATTCATGATTTTGGCTTTGCTAATGGTATTTAGCGGTACATTACCAAAATGAGGAATTAGGTAAATTCTAAATATATCTTCCACATTACTTATTTGAGAGTCCCGCCATTCCGGCTTTTTCTCCTCTAGCCAAACTTTGCTAAAACTATCAAAGCCTGAGCTTGAGTCCTTATGACTATTCGTTGACCTCATCAGCTCTAAGCTTTGAAACTGCTCAAGCTTTTTACTTTGCGGAAAATAGTTTTCATATCGAAAACTACCTAATTGAATGTCTGCCTCCATTTTGCTAACGAAATTTTCTAGACGCTTTCGATTGGGCTTAGTGTCTGCCAGTAAGGTTTGCTCTCTACAACGTTGACCTATGTATCGGAAATCTACATACAAGTTGCCATTACGGCTATTGATACTCGCCATGATTACGCTCCCGCTGCAAATGGAATGGTATCGTCGTAGCCTGTCAGCATCAGCTCTTCAATCTTTTGCCATATAAAAAGGATTTTTCTACCTCCAAATGGTTTGATGTAATGAACGCCCTCAATGAATACCGCATCCTTAAGCTGGTTGCGTATGGTCTTGCTGTCATATTTAATACGTTGTGACAGCTCTTCGGTTGTTAAATAGGTATAACTCATAGTAAAATCCTTACTAAAGATTAAAGTGTTATTATCTGATAGCTTTATGACCTGCTATAGAACATAATTTACACTAAAAATAATCTTTTGCAAGACATTTTTATCTATAGTAGATTATTTTAATATGGAGGAGGTTATGGTGAAGTGCAATTTATCTAGAATTATGGGTGAGAAAAGACTAAAGATTGCTGATGTATCTAGAGATACTGATGTCAATAGAGGCACAATCACACGCATGTATAACGAAGAAGCCACAAGAGTGGATCTAGAAGTTGTCGAGAAGCTATGTTTATATTTGGATATTGAAGTGGGCGACCTTTATGAGATAGTTAAGGAAGAACAATAAACCTCTCTTCTTTTAGAATCCAAGATAACGCTGCGCTTATCAGTTATTACACCAAATAATATGCAGCAAACTATAGTTTCTCAAATAGCTTGAACGTTCTATTAAGTAATAAAAAGTTCTATAGAAGGTTATTTTAAGTTGCAATAGCTCAAAATGTATGTATAATTTCAACTGTAGGAAGTCATTACAACCAACAGAAAGAAATATTAATCTATAGGAGATTATACATGAACGCATTTATCAAACCGCCGCATGCTTCAATTTGGTTAAGCGCCGAAGCGATATCGCTATCTACCAAGCTTATGGTAAATCTGCAGATACAACAGGGTTCACAGTTAGCAAAGATGCTAGGCGTCAATCCGATATTTTATAATGATGAGGCGATTAGAATATGGGTGCAACGAGAGCTAAATGAAGAGTTAGGACTGAATCGTTATACCTTAATGAATCTTGAGACCAAATTTTTGGCCATTATGAATCATTACGAGATTTCTTATTCGTTGTGATTAACGTTAATTATTTGGTTTGGAGATAACCATGAGCTTAAAACTTATTTTTAGCGCTAATGCAGATCAGTCCGACATACAACTATGTGAAGACTATTGGGCATACGGCCATGATGGGCGGTATGTAGAGCATATAGAAATACTCTGCAAACAATACCATATCGATTATCATATTTTATTTGGTGTGTTAGCGGAGTGTCAGGCTTACTTGGATGATGTGCACTGTGAGTACTGTGGACGGCCGTATCAACTTGATGTACCAGCGGATATACCTTATATCAGAAAACAATCATCTTGGTTTTGCGAATCATGTATCAGTTTTTCTGGCGGACAGCTTACGGTTGGTAGGTAGTAATTTAATTATACTCAAAAGCCAGATAGTTCGACTATCTGGCTTTTTGTTTTTATATCGTTTATTAAAATAAGACTTAATAATATCAAAGATATTTACAGACTAAGCATAATACGAAGCACAGAGATTGCCTTTAGTTTAATTAATCAAATTAAGTATCTGCTGTCGCACGTCTTGACCTTTATCGTCTTTTTTAACCGCCATTAAGAATAAGCATTGACCCTGGCTATGACTTGCCCAAAGTTCGCCTACTATGCGTTTCTCTGCTGAATCGTCATTGGTTTCGTAAGGCTTGCCTTTATACTCCACTACCAAAATACGACCGTCCTGCAATTCAACGATAAAATCAGGATAAAAGTTGGTATGTGCCAGTGGCAAGCTAAACGATGCTTCTCCTCGTCTAACTAGATTTCTCACCCAATGCTTCACTTGAGGTAGTAGATCAATAGTCTGAGCACAATCAAACTCTTCACCTGCAGATTTCATGTCTTCGATTTGCGGATAATAATGTTTGTCAAATGCATAACTACCTGAATAGTAAGGTGGTCGCGTTGGATAATTATCTGCTTTAAATTCGTAACTAAAATCGTAAGTCGTAAGCACGTCAGCATCATTTGCGAATAAGGTTTGCTGATATCCTTTAGTCATTGCTTGCTGTCTATATGCAGATACCAGCTCCTGTATAGAACGAGAAAGTGGATACTTATTACGTATGAGAGTAGTGAGTGTCAGTGACGGTATTTGCAATAATTGGTTGATTACCTGAGTTAAGAAACTCGTCATCTCACGCTGGGTGACATCACTTTGACGGCATTCATGGTCTAGCCAGCCTATAAGTTCATCTTGGGTCACTTCGGTATTAGCCAGGTTTAGATTTAAAGTTTGTGACTCATGAGCAAGGTTGTATTTAACTTTTTTGCCTTCTACATCGACTAGAAAGCTTGTCGTCTCTTCAGTGGGCTGGTAGTCGAGCTTAGCTGGATAATCTAATAGATTCCAACCTGATATATCTAAGAATACTTCTTTCTCAACCAGTTCAAGCTCACCCTGAACCATGACACATAATCTTGGTAGCGGAGCAAATTTCACTCCGTTCTCTGCTGGTGACAAAGCGGCATGTACACTGAGGTTATGCCTATCAACTGAAGTCTCAATCTCTTTTTTATCTTCAACGGCCACTTTAGTAATGGCTTTTTTCAACGGCTCTGAGACTTTACCCGTAACCGTAACTACTTGGCGACCATCTACCTCAGATATTTTAATGTTACTGCGTTCTTCTTCTGATAACTTGGTAGTATCTATCGTATCCTGCACCTCAACCATCAGAGAAGGTGGTGTCAACTTAGGTTTCGAGTTTACAGCGTCATCTTTATCTACCTGACCAAATAAATCACCTTGATTGGCATCTTGCTGTCGAAGGAACGTGGCTACCTCCAACTCCTCGAAACCCATTGAGATAAGTTTATCTGTTAGCTCCTTTGCTGCCTGTGCCAAACTTGTGGTGGCCAAATGGGCATAAGCTCTATTTAAGTCTTCTATCACGCGGCGTTTTGCATAAGGCATCCGCAATACTCGCCCCAATAACTGCTCCGCATCTTTGCTAGAAGACACCTGTTTGACTGAACAGAATACGTAGGCAAATGAGCAATCCCAGCCTTCTTTTAAAGCTTCTATAGTAATGATGTACTCGATAGGACAGTTAGGATCAAAAAGATCAATGCCATCTAGCTCTCGCTGTGTCCCTGTGGCTACCGCAATTTTATCCTCAGTAATGCCATGATCTTCAATTAGACACTTTTTGAGTACCTCAACCGTTACCTTGCCGTTCTTATTCTCTGCCTGCAGTAGGACGATAGGACGTATATAGTCGATATCTTTTTGTGCTTTAAGCGCTAATCTAGCACGGGTCAATACAGCATCACGTACCGCTTCTTCCCAACCATTAATATGCTCGGTCAAAATGATAGGTAGCTTGATCATTTCTTCAGCTTTTAGTTGCGCCGCTGAGACATGATATAAAATATTGCTACCATTGGTCGTTGAGGTATTAGGAGTAGCGGTAAATTCGATAATAGCCGCAGGGTGCACGCGCTTTAGGGTATCAAAGGTTAATGAGGTTCTAGCATTATGAGCTTCATCGACGATTACTAAAGGGTTGTAAAGCGCTAGTAGGTTGGCAAAAGAGTATTTTATCTTGCCTATATCATTGACGGTCAAACCGTTTTCAGAAACGTCATCTTCACTGACAGTCTCTAGCTTGTCATAAAAAGGATGCTGACGACTTAGTTTGGCAAAATGCGGTTCAAAGTCTTCATGATACTGATAGACCTTGCGATCAGACGTCTTAGCTACTCGCAAATTGGCGATCGTAGAGACGACTATAATTGTTCTGTTGCCAATATCTTGCGCACGGATTTGATTGACATCAGCAATATCGTAGACACTGACTTGATTGGCAAATGCGCGGTTTAAATGATCGGTATAGTCTGGATTGCTCTTGAGCGCCGAAACGGTCTGCTGCTGAATGGTAGTAGTCGGTACTAGCCATAATACAATGGGAAAATCTTGCGATAGATAATGAGTCGCAGCTGTAGATACCGCATAAGCGCCTAGCACAGTCTTGCCGCCCCCTGTCGGAATACGAATACAGACATAAGGCGTGTCATCAAAAGAGTAAGCACGATAAGGAGTTTCTACAAAATTGTTATCTTGTAGTGTCTGCTCAAAAGCTGTGTCAATGTCACCATCCATACGGCAACGCTGAAAAAAACTCGTAAGTGTGTCAAGTGCGCCTTGCTGATAGCTCTTTAGTTCAAACATCGCTTATCTTCCTTTCACATCGTATGGTATTTGCTTAAATATAATATTTTCACTCTTGAGACGGGCTTCTCCCATTCGGCTCGTCTCACCATAGATGACTTTTTTACCTTTTTCTGGATCTTCAGGATGTGGTGGTAATATTGACAGCACTTTCGATGTGAGTACGTTACCACCGTCAGGACGTTTATCACCTAAAATACCGTTGTAAAGTAGGTAGTAAGCCACGCCATTGTGGACGCCAAGTAGCGGGGACTTAGCCGACTGCTGTAGTGCTTGCCTAGTATCGCCATACCAAATGTGCGAAGCAAGTGCATCAAAGCTGATACCCTCTCTTAAAGAGCCATTTTCATTAAATATGACTTCACCTAAGTAGTAGAATTTGAAGCCACTACCACCTGTCCAGTTGACGTCTTCAGAAATACCACCTTGCTCACCATCAACTACTTTTTTTAGTCTTGGTTGAGCATGAGTGACTGCATGTTCTCCAAGCTCAATACCAATAAATTTACGTTTCATTTTCATTGATACGGCAGCAGTTGTTCCAGAGCCTAGAAATGAATCAAGCACTAAATCGCCTTCATTTGATGCGATCTGAATTATTTGACCTATAAGCTCTTCTGGTTTAGGGGTATCAAAAACCTTATCTGAAAGAATGCTATTCAAGTGCTTTTTCGCACTATCATTCGTACCTACATCATTAGCTTTCCACAGTGTCTCTGGAGTTACCCCTTTGCTTTTAGATTCACAAAGAAACTTCTTTATTCTAGGCACATTATTACCAGTGTTACCAAACCATATTCTATTATCTGCAATCTCCTCCTGCATTCTTTGCTTTGAGTAACGCCAACAGTTACCCTTCGCTGGTCCTAAAACCCTTCCAGAAGGTAAAGTGATATCATAGAACTGACTTGCAGTTCCATGACCTGCTTGCGCTAGAGCAGATATGGATTGCCAAGGTCCTCTTTCATCATTATCAGGATTTTTATACCTTTTTCTAATCTCTTCCGTTATAGATAAAGGGTTTCTAATAGACTCAAAACGCGATTTATTTTTGGAATAAACTAAGATATGGTCATGATTAAAAGAAAAGACTCTTCTATTTTCTCTAGTTTTTCTTTTTTCCCAAACCATAGAGGCAATAAAGTTACCCCTTCCGAAAATCTCATCTAAAATTATTTTACAATAATGCATTTCATTATCATCAAGTGTAATCCAGATTGAACCATCTTCCGATAGTATCTGATGCAATAGCTCTAAGCGTGGATACATCATCGATAGCCATTTGCTGTGTTCTAAATTATCGTCATAGTGTTCAAAGGCACTTTTGGTATTGTAAGGTGGGTCAATAAAGATGCACTTTACCTTTCCTGAATGCGTAGGAATGAGTGCTTTTAATGCATCGAGGTTATCGCCTTGGATGAGCATATTGTCAGTATCTGACTCGCCATACGATAATTCTGGCACTAGTTCCACCAAACGATACGGACAGTTACGCGCTGTAGTCAACGCTTGCTCTTTATTCAACCAGTTCAATATAGGCATATCGCCTCACTTCCTTCTTTATTTTCAGCAGTAAATGGCTAGCATGTTCAGTGCTTAATATTCTGAGTGGTAATTTATCATATAACCCGATTGCTCTCACCAGATATCGACCTGTAATACGATATCTTAGGCGTTTGCTCTGGCAGAGCCACTTTAAGCTATTGTTGGATGTTTTTCATAGTTAATTACATTGTTTGCGACACACATTGTCGCATCATATAGCTACTACCTATCAATTGATATCGGAAGTTGATATATTCTATGAGAATTAAAACCTAACAATTATTGAGAGGTAACATACATGGCAGATTTACAGACACAGTTTTTAGCATTTCATGCTGAAATTAAACTAGGTACTTATGAAGGTAAACACGCGAATGGTGTATTACGTGAAAAACGTGACTTGATAATTAATCAGCTTAAAGCAAGTTTAAAAGCTAAAGAAGAGGAAGGCTATCCTCAATTTGTCAAACGCTTTAACCAAGGAAGCTACGCTTTAAATACGGGAATAAAACCTATCAGAACTGGCGACTACGATATTGATGTTGGCGTACTTCTTGACTGCCATAAAGAGGAATATAAACCTGTTGAGCTAAAAGAGTTGGTCGCCGAATGTATTCAATATACTAATCGTGATGTGAATGTGAGCCGCTCATGTGTGACAGTGACCTATATGAAGGATGGCGAACCAGATTATCATGTTGATTTACCAATATATGCTAAATCCAACAATGAATATGATGATACATACTATTTAGCTAAAGGAAAAAAAGGTCTAACTGAAGACAAGCGATTTTGGCAGGAGTCTGATCCTGAGGGTATGACGTCACTAATAAATGATTTATATAAAGATAATGATATCTATGAAGATAACGGTTCTGACCAACGTAAACAGTTTCGTAGATGTGACCCCTGCCGTCAAATCCGTACAGTTAAACTTGGGAGATTTGAATCAAGCAGCTTGACGATAATAGTCAAACCACACCTGTCTTGGCGACTTATAGCCTAAACTCTTTTGAATCCTCGTTTGGTTGTAGTACAGCTCAATATAGCCAATGATATCGCTGATGGCTACAAACCTTGTTTTATAGTCTTGGTGATACACTAGCTCATTCTTTAATGTGCCCCAGAAGCTTTCTATGGGTGCGTTGTCGAAACAATTGCCTTTACCACTCATTGAGCCTTTGAAATTATGCTGCTTGATGATTTTGTGATAGGCATGACTACAATACTGGCTGCCTCTGTCAGAGTGCACAATCAGTCCTTGGCTTGGACGTTTATTTTTGATTGCCATATTGAGTGCATGACATACTAAATCTGCGGTCATTCGCTTATTAATAGCATACCCGACCAGCTCTTTGGTGTATAAATCTTTGACTCCAGCTAAATACAACCAACCCTCATTGGTCCAAATATAAGTAATATCACTGACCCACGATTCATTAGGATGCTTAGCATTAAATTTTTGATCTAGCACGTTTGGATAAACGAGCTTGTTATGATCGGAGTCAGTAGTGACTTTAAAGCGTTTGTGACGACGGCATTTGATATCATGTTCTTCTTTAATGCTTCTGACCATATATAGGCTAATATCGTGCCCTTGCTCTATCAGCTTTGCGTGCAGTCGATCAGCACCATAACGTGCTTTTGTTTCACTATGTGCCGCTCTGACAAGTAGCTCAGACTGGTTACGGTGTATCTGTTGCTCACTGATATCACGACTCAGCCAGTCATAGTAGCTAGAATGCTTAACCTTTAGTACACGACACATAGTAGTGATACTAAAGAAGAGATCGTTGTTTTTGATAAAGGCGTACTTCACTAACTGTGCTTGGCAAAGTACGCCGTCGCCTTTTTTAATATCTCTCGTTCCTCTTCGGCTACTTTAAGCTGTCGTTTGAGCTGCTTTATTTCCTGAAGAGCCGTCATAAGATCAGGATCATATTGTTCTGTGCCGATAAGCTTGCCTTGATTGGCTTTATTATGCCAATTAGATAAGGTCTGCATGGCGATGCCAAGCTGCTTTGCGGTCGCTGTGATATTGCCATTATTGTCTGCTATCTTCTTGACGGCCTCGGCTTTAAATTCGTCACTGTAGCTTCTTATTTTCTTGGTCATGATAAACTCCGATTAATACGCTTAGTTTACCAAGTTTAGGTGTACGGTTTCTTCAGCATAGCTCAGTTTGATAGCGATGACTTATTTGGTCTTTTTAAGTATGCTGTAGACACTGCTATAGACATTCTTACGAACTCCCTTAAGTCATATCAAGCTGGTAACAGGATTGCTTTATACGAAGAAATTGATGGTTATAACCAGACAATCGTATCAGATGCACCTACTATTGTTGCGATACACAATCCAAATCGGTCTAACATTTTATATGCGTGGTGTATTAATTGTACGAGACAACGTAATACACCTCAGTTTTATCACATTAAATATTTAGTAGATGGCGCTAGCCAACATCCACCTAGCTTTAGCCCCTATACTGCTATAAAGGTAACTAAGATATCCTTGCCTCGTATCGAGGATTTTGTTATTCCTGATCTTTTTACATCCTTTGATGAAAACTGGTGGAAGCAACAAATATCAAAATTCAATGAAAATCAGTTGGATAACTTACAGAAGAAAAGTAATTTTAAAATTATTCTCTTAGAGATACCCACACCCAAAATGCATACATACTTAGTCATTTCCTACTATCAGGATATGACCTCAAATAGATATCGTAATTTTAAGGTTCAAACCTTACAGCGTGGCTGGCGCGAGTACTTATTGAATCGTACTGGTATTGAGTCTCAATCTTCTAATAAAAAAACAGTCGTAATAGCTGGTTGTGGTTCAGTTGGATCAAGAGTTGCAGAGATACTGGCGGAGTCAAATATCGATAAGCTAATACTTGTTGATTATGATGATATGAAAACTGACAACGTTATGCGGCATTACCTTGGAATACAAGATGTAAATCAGTCTAAGGTTAGTGCCCTTAAAAATCGCCTGCAGAAAAACATACCTGAATTAGAAGTGGTAGCCTATAAAACTAACATCTTAAACTGGCTTAATAGCCAGAATGACGAACACTTATCTGAAATCCACTCCATAGTATTAGCTACTGGCCATCCTCCAACAGAACTGGAAGTTTGTCGCCGCTTATACACTCATGAAACTAGTGTCCACGTAGTATCTGGTTGGTTAGAGGCTTACGGATTGGGTGGTCATATTCTAGGATTCAGAAGTAACGAGGACGCCTGTTTGAAATGTCTTTACTATGATGACGATGGCAATTCTTCAAATTATATAAAGACCAGTTTGTTTAGTAATCCTTCAGGCATAGTTTTATCAAAAAACATCACTGGATGTGCTGGAGCGTTCACAGCATATGGTTCAGTCCATGCTATGAAAACAGCAGTAATAATGGCTGAGTATGTTATTGAGAATAAAACTGGATTGCAATCATGGTGTGCGACTAACAAGTTACCGATTGACTATAACTTGAAGGCTACTAAACACCATGCATTGACTCTACAAAATGGTGGCTATTATTCACAACCATTAAATGCTATCAAAGTTGCAGGTTGCTCATGTTGCAGTACCTAAATAACAGCATCGTATGGAAAGAAAATGATAAAGCATACGATGGCGCAATAGCAGAGTCTGTCATAGCCACATGGTTCGACTTTAGACAATCACAAGCCAAATCTAAGGAAGCAGGCGGTATATTATTAGGTAGCTATTATCCAGACAGTCATACAATAGTAGTAGACGACTTAACGACGCCAATGTTCAGAGATAGACGTACTCGAACCACTTTCTTTCGTTCCACATCTCATGATAAAGCTCTTAAGAAATATTGGAAAGAAACTAAGGGTTATGGTGGTCTTCTAGGGCTATGGCATACACACCCTGAGCCAAAACCTAATCCATCTAATACCGACTTAAATGATTTAGCTAGTCAATTTACTAGCTCTAAATACCTATCAGAACGCATTTTGTATGTCATCGTTGGTACTAGTCATATTGGCTTTTGGATTGCCTACTCTCAAAACTCTAAAATTTTTTTAGGCTATTTACCTTTTTATGATAAGGACAATTAAATAATGACTAAAGATTATCTATCTGTGGGAACTCAGACCTCGCATGATCAAGCCCTAAACAAGACTATATTTACCGATCTTGACTCGGCCAAACAATATCTCGACCATCTTAAAAGTACAGGAATACAATGGGATCATGTTGGCTTCCTTTCCGACGCAAGCTATCATAATTTAATAACATTACTGTTTAATGACGGTGAGTTAATTGATGTTTTTAGATTTTCTCTTCAGCGTGACGATAATGAAAATTTGGTTTCATACATAAGTGATAGCTATGTAATAAACACAAGGTTAAGAGTTTCCGAAAAGGAAGAGTTTGGTTTAGAAGATTTTCAGACATTAGAAAGTTTTAAGGAGCTATGGGATGAAATTAGAATTAGCTCTAATAAGCTCAACGCCAAAGAAACTACTAAGTTATTCAAACGATGGAGTTTAGGTCGAGAGAAAGTTACAGGAAGAGGAAACAAATTCAGTCAATCTACTAAACGCATTGTTATGGAAGAGAGTCATGGTAGGTGCATGTTTTCTGGCTGTGGTTCAAGATTAGATTTTGATTCATTATCAGGACATAGAGGTAACTTCGGTTATATGGCTCATAACATTGCAGCTTCTGAGAGTGGACCTAGAGGAATAATATACTTATCAAAAAATCTGGCTGACGAGCCAAGTAATGTTCTATTGTTGTGTGATATTCACCACAGGTTAATAGATCGAATAGCCAGTTTAGATTATCCCGCATCTAAATTACAGGACATGAGAACTATCCATGTTCAGCTATGCAACAGTCTGCTCAACGCATTGAGTTATACCCCTGTTCCAATATATTTCATTCCGTGGAGCATAAATGGACAAAGTATAGAAATGCCAAACCCTATATCAATTTCGAAATCATTGAGCGTAGTCAATTGTAGAGCTAAACACGATTTAACTCCTCTGGAATGGGGTGTAAGTGATTCAATGCAGAATTCTTATGAGTTTCATAGAAGAAGTTCTGAGCATATAGAAAACTGTGTTAACCAAATAAAAGCCTGGACTAAAGGTAGTAGCGCAGCTGTATTTGCTTTAGGACCAAGCTTTGCTTTAATAGGCTTTGGCGCGAAGTTTGGTAATAAGTCGAAATTAATGCCAATGCTGCGTTACAGAGATGCTAGTAGTTGGATGTGGCCTGGAGTGCAGCCTAGAGAAGATGCATTTATTATTGACGAACCAGATATTGACTCAGAGCACTCAGAAGTTATTGTTAGCATTAAATTAACTTTTCCCGCTGCGATGATTGATTCAACAATCGACCATCTGAATCAACAAGCTCAAAACAAGCTCCCAGTAATAAACATATATCCTCCTGGAAGTTATGGATACGGTAATGGTGCCATAGCACATCCACTTGAAGGTGAAAAACTAGCTAGTAGGCTTAAGGATATTTTTACCAATTTGAACCAAATACATGGTATAGAAAAAGTGCATTTACTAGTCTGTGCTTCGAATGCAGCGTGTGTGTATATTGGTCAAGCTGTAGATAGATTTCAGCCTGAATTTACAGTCTATGACTATGGAACCGACATGATGGAGCCTAAGCTCAGAATATACAATGATGGGAATACTACGGTCGTTGAATGTGTGCCATAGAGTGGTATGCGTATATTTGATCTAATATAACCTGAAGGCAAGAGTACTTCCCTATAGCTATCAGGTTATATTAAAAGATTATACTAATGAAGTTAATTCACTTTATCACTACTCGCTAAAGTTAAACTCCTGTCTACAACATCCATCGCATCATCAGCTTTAAAGTGCTGACAGATTTTTTCATAGCTCACACCTTGACCATTTCTACGATTCCTATATACCGTATTAATAATGTCATCTTTTGAATCTTCAGTAGCGTTATTTAGCATATGAGTGACCAGTTCATCCTCATTAAGCTCGCAGGCTAGTAAGAATGAAGTGTATCCGTCGATGCCACTCCAATCATATCTAGCGCTAGGATTTGCACCTCAATCAATTATTAGCTTTACTATTTTGCGCATTTCTCTCAAATCAAATATAGTCAATCCACAATAAAACTGGAACAGCCCATATCATGGAACAGTCTAGGTAGATTATTCTCCACCCTTGGCGTAAAAACTTAGTTTGTGCCCACTTATTTTCCCACTCGAGCACAGCTCTCATCTTGCGCTCGGGCAAAGCAGTGCTTTATTTTCTCCTCGCTCAGGGTTTAAATCAGGGCTGTACGGTGGTAGCCACAAAATACGATGACCATGCCTGTTAAGTAGCTTTTGAACGCGTTTATGTTTATGAAATCGAGCATTATCCATAACAATCACGCATTTTCTTTTAAGGCTTGGCATTAATGTGTGTTTGCACCAGTGATAGAATATGGTGCTATTAATGTTCTGCTCAAAGTAATCTAGGGCAAACAGCATCTTTTCATAGAGAGCACCGATGACGTTGGTTCGCTTTTTTGCTTGCCAGTTGTAGCTGTCGATACAGGGTTTTCCTATCGGTGCATAGCCGTAAGGTCTTATACTTTCAGCCTCAAAGCCGCTCTCATCCATATAAACAATGGGATAGCCTTGCTGTATAAAGCTATTAAGTTTACTCTGATAAGCCGCTCTTTTTATCAGGCATACTTTTGGATGTTCTAAGGTCTTTTTTTTGACTGATACCTAGGCGTTTTAATGCGGCTTCTATACCTGATTTACTGCAGCCTAAACGCTGTGCTCGCTCGTACATATAATCGTCTGGATGCTGCTCAACATCTTTCAATAAAGCTTCATTTGATATTTTAGTCGGTGCTTTATTTCTGGTTATTTTAGGAGCTAAGCTCTGCTGCCAGCTGTGAATCGAGCTTGTGCTAAGCTGATAAAAGTTAGCAGCTTCTCGAATGGTCGTGCCGTCTTTAATGCTACGCAGTACTTGTTTGCGAAAGTCGATTGAATAGGTCATCGTTTATTTCATTAAATGAATTAGTTATAAATATTGTATCGGTTTTATATAAGATTTACTATATCATCGAAAGGAAAATATCAAGAATCCTATGACAATAGTCCGCTTATGATTATAAATACATTGACATACAATCAAATTAACGTAATAATAATCTAGATGTTAATGATTATCAGTAACATCCTTATATTTTCAATTTGTATACTGATTTATATATTTCTATCACCTTACTCAACTACTGATACTCATCAATTAAACCTTTGCTGTTTTTGTTTATATTTTCTGCTACCTTATATTTTCAGATGCCATTTATTTGACGGTTATATGAAGTAACCGTTATATGATTTTTTGGCTTGGATGACCCTTTATGGCTGAAACGCTTACTCGTTATGATACCGATAAAACCCCATTAGCCATTGCTGATAAAGCCATGTTCATTCATCATCTCAATGAAGAGCATCAAGATGAACTTGCGATGTTTATCAATGCCTTTACCTCTGCCTCAGTCGGCGAGTACGATATAGTATCGATAAAAGAATTATATCCTGACGGCCTTCTGTTAGATGTTATGACGATGAATCGCTATCAAAATAACTCTAATGCGTTAAAAGATAGCAGTTCTACAGATAACAGCCTCGCTGAAAAAATTTCTAGTATTAATCATCAATACTTTATCAACTTTTTTGTGCCTATTAGCGACGCTGAGACACTACATGAACAATATATAGCGTTATTGCAGTCATCCGCTACTAAGCTTGGTAAGCGTACGATCAAACTTCAAGAACATCACTTTAGCGTGATTGATGGTTACTATGTCAGTCCTAATATGTATCGACTGGTGGTCACAGCACCCGATAATATCCCACTCAATCATCCCGGCTACGCTTATTTATTTGAGTTAAATCCTGACGTTTTATTTACCATAAACAATGAGTCAGAAAATAATGATAAGCCTTTACAGCGCTACTATACCCTGCGAAAAGCATGGCGAGATCCAATCAGCTCGTCTGTTCAAGCTTGGATAGATGTTTATATTCATGGCGACACGCCAGGTGGCAATTGGGCCCGTTCTCTGAGCTGCGGTATGCCAATAAAAACAGTGCGCGACTATCCAGAGAAAATAGAACACCTCACCGAAGGTCAATGCTTATTAATTTGCGATGAAACTTCTCTGCCTACAATCGCTAACCTATTAGAAAACTGGCAGAATCCGTTGCTGCCCCTTGTCATTGCTATTACTGAAGATCCAAAAGACATCAGTTATTTACATACTCTAAATCTTTGTCAGCACTTAGGTCATGATGAGCATTTTCTACAAGACAATCTACTTCACATCATTAAGACGCCGACAACCGAAATTCCTGAACAAATCATAAGCTTATTACATGCAAGATTAACAACCTTGCCTCTTAAGATTGGCAAGGTATGGGGTGCTCTTGAAGCGGCAGACATCAAATCATTAAGACAACAATTAAAAGCAACCCTTGGGCTATCCCGTCAAGATATGGTCATAAAAGTCTATTGGCGTGCTTAATAATTGCTGCATATTCATAAATAAAATGAAAATCATTTGCATTAACCATCTACTTTTCTTTAAAATCCCCATTTACTTTCGACTGCTCACTATGATGCACATCAATAATTTAAGCTTAATACGTCAAAAAAAAATTTTGCTTCATCCTACTTCTTTTATTATCGAACCAAATAAACTGTATGCGCTCATTGGGCATAATGGTTCGGGAAAATCTAGCCTTATAAAAGCCATGGCAGGAGAAATGACACCCACGCAAGGTGGCATTGAAATAGAACGACAAGATTTGCGAAGTTTTTCTGCTAAAAGACTGGCCACGCATCTTGCCTATTTACCGCAAAACCTACCTGATGCGGGCGCTTTTACAGTCTATGAGCTTGTGATGTTGGGCAGATACCCTCATCAAAAGTGGCTGCAAAAACCAAATGCTGATGATCATCAACAAGTAGAAAAAGCCATCTCCCTCACTCAAGTTGACGCTTTTAGAAATCGTCAAGTATCTACATT
This sequence comes from Psychrobacter sp. G, assembly GCF_000418305.1. Classification (NCBI taxonomy): domain Bacteria; kingdom Pseudomonadati; phylum Pseudomonadota; class Gammaproteobacteria; order Moraxellales; family Moraxellaceae; genus Psychrobacter; species Psychrobacter sp. G. Next base: position 834,892 of record NC_021661.1, on the reverse strand, counting down.
ATCTGGTGGTGAACGCGCACGTGTATGGTTGGCCATGTGTCTTGCCCAGCAGACAAAGTATCTGTTATTAGATGAGCCACTAGCGGCGCTGGATGTAGTCTATCAAATAGAAGTGTTAAAATTGATTCGTAAATTGGTCGATGAGCAAGGCCTAGGTGTTGTCATTATCCTGCACGACCTAAATCTAGCGGCAAGATTTTGTGATGAATTTATCGCCTTAAAAAAAGGCAAGCTGTGCCATATGAGTGATGTCAAACACACCATGGAAAAGGATGTACTGCGCTCGATATTTGGTGTCGATTTTACCCTACTAACCCATCCTACCACTACTCATAAAGTCGCAGTTATATGAAAGCGCTCACCTTTTCATTCGAGCTATGTGTGGCATTATGCTCAAGTTTATTATTAAGCAGTTGCCAGTCATCTGACGCTACGCCACAAGCACCACAAGCATTGTCTTCTCCAAAAAATCAAACATCGCCTAAAGTAATGACCCCTGACTGGGGCATTGCGGCGACGCTGACTGCCATGGGATACCCACCAGTTGCTATGGGCGATAAACCTTTCTATAGAGAATGGGTCGGCAAGCCTCTTATACCCGATACGACTCTCGACGTGGGAACACGCTATCAACCCAATCCTGAAATGTTCTCTCAGCTAGACTTGGATTTGGTAATAGACAACGCTTTTTATGCGCACCTGCGTCCTATGTACGGCGATTTGCCCATCCACTCTATTGAATTGACCAGTCCTAACAAAATTGCAAAGTGGGAGGACTTTATAGAACCCACGTTAGAATTGGGCCGATCTATCAATAAACCCCAAGCCGCGCAAGATTACCTAGACACCAGTAAGAAACAAATCATACAAGCAGGACAGACTTTTCATGCGCGTTATCCTCATATCAAAAAATTGGCTGTCGTGCAATTTGCCGATACCAATAATTTGCGTATGTTTTCGTATAACAGTTTGTTTCAACCTGCTTTAGAGACGATGGGACTACAGCTAATGGCGTTGTCAGAGGGCAATGAGTGGGGGTTTACGCCCATTATGCTAGGAGACTTAGCACAGCTTGATGACGATACCTGCCTTGTAGTCGTTGAACCTCTTAGTGATCTTCTCAAACTTGAATTAGAAGACAGCTTAGTCTGGCAGCGCTTGGGCTATTCCTTTGATCAAAAGCATCCATCTAACAAAAAAAGCCGCTGCATCACCTTGCTGCCTGCGACATGGAACAATAGTGGCGTGGCTTCTATGAATGTCTTAGCCGAGCGCTTAAAGAATGTCACTTTTGTAGGCAATACCGATTTATGATGAATAAAACAAATTTTCTGTCTGCTAACCGTATTTATATGATGATTGTTTTTTTAATACTGATAGCAGTAGTAAGCAGTTATGCAGTCGTACATCAACTATGGCCTCTAGCTTTTTTAGAATTGTTCACACCCTCATTTGACCTGTCGCTTTCGAACATGAGTATCCAGCTACAAATCCTACCGACTATGTTGGTAGCATTGACTTCTGGTGGTCTTTTAGGATTGGTCAGTGTTTTATTACAACAGCTGGTGAAAAATACACTGGCCTCAGACACGACATTGGCAGTCGGTAGCGGTGCAAACATGGCACTGTTGATTGTCACGTTATTCCTGCCTAGTTTGGCATTAGGAGGAAGTTTTTGGGTCGCCTTTGTTGGCGCGCTTGGTAGTATGGCGATTGTTTTTCTTCTAGCTGCGCCTAGCCGCATGAATCCTTTGGTATTAGTGCTAGGAGGATTGGTTACCAATATTTTATTGGGCGCTATTACTGCCTTATTATTGATTTATTATGCTGAAGAAACCTTAAACGTTATGGTCTGGGCTGCGGGCAGCCTCACTCAGAATAACTGGCAAGTATCTGCCGTATTAATCATCACTAGTGTGGTCGCCTTTATTAGCTTAATGCCTTTATTAAAGCCATTAGAAATAATGAGCTTAGATGATAGGCAAGCCAAAAGTTTGGGCGTTCCTATCAATCTCATTCGTGGATTAGTGGTGGGACTAGTGGCTCTACTGACTGCCCTAGTGGTCAGTCGTGTGGGCCCTATTGGTTTTATTGGTTTGGGTGCTGCCACACTCGTTAATGTATTTTCGGTACGGCGTATTGGTTACCGCCTGCTGTTAGGTTATGTGTTTGGGGCACTGTTACTATGGATCACCAGTAATGCCACGACGCTGTTACAACATTATCTAAGCCTAAATATTCCTGCTGATGCAATGACTGCCATACTTGGTGCGCCATTGGTAATATGGTTAATCATGACCCAAAGTCGCCAATATACCGATGAGGTTATACCTACCTTGGTTTCAGAACGCCGTGACACTCACTTAACGGGTTGGGGAATCGCCTTAATACTGTTGATAGTAGGTGTGCTGGTCTTTACGGCTACTTCAAATGGCTGGCAGCTTAGTACCTTAGGACATTTAATTGTTGATTTTAGATTGCCTCGCACTTTAAGCGCAGCCGCCACTGGCATAATGCTAGCCACTGCCGGCGTGCTGCTACAAACCTTGACACGCAACCCGATGGCCAGTCCTGAAGTGCTCGGTATTAGCTCAGGCTCAGCGATAGGTGTGGTAATGGCATTTGTTTTCCTACCCAGTTTTGGCTACACAGGCATTATATTATCAGGATTGTTGGGTGCTTTTATCGTGCTCAGTTTGATCTTATGGCTTGCCCGTCGTATCAATCCGGCTTATTTATTATTAGTTGGTGTTGCCATTGCCGCATTGATGGGCGGTTTATTAAGTCTGGTAAAAATATCTGGCGATCAACGGGTACAAGCGGTGCTAAGCTGGCTATCAGGTTCTACGTATCTTGCCAGTCCAGAAACGGCATGGATTTTAGTAGGGTTAGCTTTTATACTTTTCCTATCAAGCTTTATGGTGATAAAACCATTAGAAATATTGAGCCTAGGTAGTGGGATTGCCCGTGAGCTTGGGGTATCTTTGAGATTGTATCAAAGCTTGGTACTCATTCTTGTAGCATTACTTAGTACGATATCAACGTTGGCAGTGGGTCCGCTCAGCTTTGTAGGTTTAATGATCCCTCATCTTGCCAGCACATTAGGCGCGGTAAAGCTCAAACGTCAAATTCAATTGTCTGCCATCTTAGGCGCAGGCTTAATGGTTATAGCAGACTGGATCGGGCGCTATCTCATATTTCCCTATGAGATACCTGCTGGCACCATTGCTGCTATTATTGGCGGAGCTTATTTTCTATATTTGATGCGGCGTATTAAGGCTTAATGCGCCTAGATTGGTAAAAATACTAGCTAACTTCAAACTATATTATAGGACTGATATTCATCAGTCCTATTGATAACTATTTAAGATTGATGGACAACCCTATGTAATCTCACAATTATATTTAGCATTAAGGCAGCAATATATTGCAATGAAAATGATTATCATTATAATAAGCATTTAACTTATGCGCTGGAAATATTGATGCAACTGTCTCGCTTATACTCCGCTTTGTTTCGCCTTAACCCATCAAATTTGTCTCATCACCCTTTGTCATTAAAATCCGTATATTACTCTTGTTTGTCTACCTCAGTCATCATACTGGGTGCAAGCCAAGCAGCATGGGCACAAACGGATTTAAGTGTCGACGCTCAATCTGATACTCCAAGCGTGGTGCTTGATACTATTGTGGTGACCAGTAGTGCTGATGCGTCAGCGGATGGATTGCCAGATGCTTATGAAGGTGGTCAAGTCGCGACGGGAAGCCGTGTGGGAATTTTAGGCAATCAAGATATTATGGATACGCCATTCTCTACAACGTCATACACTAACGAATATATCGCCAATCAACAAGCACAGAGTGTGGGCGACCTGCTTAAAAAAGACCCAACCGTACGCGTGGCAAGGGGTTTTGGTAACTTCCAAGAAGCTTACTTTATGCGTGGCTTTATCACCACATCAGATGATACGATGTTTAACGGTCTATACGGTATACTGCCTAGACAGTATATCGCCACCGAATTATTCGAGCGTGTGGAAGTTCAACGTGGCGCTTCTGCCATGCTAAATGGTGCTGCGCCCAGTGGTGGCAATGCTGGTGGTACGATTAACCTATTACCCAAGCGCGCTAGTAATGATCCACTGCGTCAATTGACTTTGGGTTATGGTCAAGGTAATCAAGGTAAAGTGGCGATAGACGTCAGTGATCGCTTCGGTACGGAGGATGCTTTTGGCGTTCGCTTTAATGCCGCTTATCAAGATGGTGATAGTGCCATCGATGATGAATCTTCAACATTAGGTTTAGCAGCGCTTGGGCTAGATTATAAAGGCGAGCAATACCGATTATCAGCAGATTTGGGCTGGCAAGATAACAAACTTAAAGAAACTCGCCCTAGTGTCAATCTTGGTAGTGTTTCTAGCATACCAAAAGCGCCAGACGGCTCAAAAAACTGGGCGCAGCCTTGGACGTATTCAGATGAAAAAGATGTCTTTGGTACCATTCGAGGAGAATATGATTTTAATGATAATCTCACCGCTTATGGCGCCTACGGCGTACGAAATAGCGAGGAAGAAAATTCATTAGCCACCTTAACCGTCAACAATGCTGATGGTGCGGGCACGATTTATCGTTTTGATAATTCTAGAAAAGATTTGGTACAAAGTGCCGAACTTGGTCTACGTGGTAAATTACAAACGGGTGAAGTGGCTCATAATTTGGTATTGGCAGCAAACCTGTATGATCAAGAAGAAAAAGGTGCATTCGCGTTTGATTTTGGCAATCAACCTACGACCAATTTGTACCGTCCTACCGACTACACTGAGGTTCCTTTTACAAGTACAGCCACCTTCGGTGGTAACTTAGACGATCCAAAATTAACCAACAAAAAGCAGTTTCAAAGCTTTGCACTAGCAGACACCATATCACTGTTTGATGACAAGCTTAAAACCACGTTAGGGGTGCGTCATCAGAATATAAAAACGACTAGCTATGATGCCAATACCCAGGCGGAAACTGGTCATTACGATAAAAGTGAGTGGACACCAAGTATCGGTATTGTCTATCAACCGAGCATGGACTGGTCGTTCTACGGTAACTATATCGAAAGCTTAGCACCAGGGAAAACAGCCCCTCAGACAAATAACAATGCCCCTGTCACCAATGCGGGTCAAGCTTTGGACCCTTACGTGAGTGAACAAACCGAAATTGGCGTGAAATATGACAACGGGCTTATTGGCAGTAGTTTATCTGTGTACCGCACTGATGCCGCTCGTGACTATATCGATGATTCAAACACCTTTATATCTGTTGGTAAAAACCGTCACCAAGGCGTAGAACTGACCGTATTTGGTAGCCCTAGCGAAAATATGCGCCTAAATGCTGGCGTGAGTTATTTAAGTGCCAAACAAAAAGACACCGGTAATGCGGCACTAGATGATAATAAAGTCATCGGTCTTCCTACCTTACAAAGTAACGTTAATCTAGAATATGATGTTGCGGCACTTGAAGGATTCACCTTAACAGGTGACATCATTCATACAGGCCCACGTTATGCTGATAATGCCAACACCTTAAAAGTTGACGGTTATACGACGTTAGATCTTGGTGCTCGCTATAAAACTATGCTAGCAGGACAAAATGTCACTTTAAAAGGAATGGTAACCAATGTCACGGGCGAAGATTATTGGCAATCAGTAGGTGGCTATGCAGATGCTGGTTATTTAAATGCAGGCGAACTCACTGCGTTAAAAGTTTCAGCGACGTTTGATTTCTAAACCACGCAAATTAAACTATAGTTATAAAATTTAAACAAAAGGGATTAGGCAACACCTACTCCCTTTTATGCTATTTAGAAATATGCAAAATTCATTTTATTATTGAGTCACTATGTCCTCTCGCGCTACAGCTTCTTTATATCATATGATCTGGTCGCATTATCGCCTGCCTTTTCTCAAAGTCATCTTGCTTAACTTAGTCAATGCCGCTGTTAGTGTGGGTATTATTGCTTATATTAACCACACTTTTATCAGTCAGCCTGTTTTTAATACCTTATCATGGCTAAGCCTCGGTTATTTTTCAGGCCTAGTCATACTACTATTAGTCACGACTTTTTTATCACAGTATGCCCTAACCCGCTTGGGTCATAGATTTGTTTATGAGCTAAGAACCAAGCTGGTAAAACAAATCATCGATACCAACGTTCCGCAAATTGACCAGTTAGGAAACGCCCAACTACTCGCCAGTTTATCTACCGATATCCAATCGATCACCGTGGCCTTTGTTCGTATGCCAGAATTGGTTCAAGGGGTTATTTTATCTAGTGCAGTCGCCTTATATTTAGGTTGGTTGTCATTGCCATTATTGCTGATCATCATGGTTTGGATTGTGATGACGATTTGGATAAGCACCATTTTGGTAAAGCATGTTTACAGTCATTTAACAGAATTAAGGGAGATTAATGATCTTTTGTATCAAGATTATCAATCTATTATTGAAGGTCGAAAAGAGCTTGCGCTCAATCAGCACCGCGCGCAAAAACTATATACTAACGATTTTTTGAGCCACGCCCAGTCTTATAAAAAGCGTGTCATTAAAGCGGATACCTTTCACTTATCAGCAGTGAATTGGTCGAACATTATGATGTTTGCAGCGATTGGCGTCGTCTTTGCGGTCTCAAACTATCTCAATATACCCATGAGCGTTGCCACTACTTTTTCTTTAACCATTCTATTTATGCAATCGCCGCTACTACAAGCCGTTGGCGCTTATCCAACTTTACAAACGGCGCAAGTCGCGTTAGATAAAATACAGACTTTGGCGCTTACTGATTATCAGCCAGCGTTTTTAACCAATGTAGCAGCAAATGATTGGCAGACCATCACGTTGGACAATGTAAGTTATCGCTATCAAGGTGTAAAGCACGATACACCAGAAGTTGTGGCTGAAAATGACACGCTTACTGATGACATTTTAAAAGGAGTCAATTTAACCTTGAGGCGTGGCGAAGTGGTGTTTTTGATAGGGTCTAATGGCAGCGGCAAGTCCACCCTTGCAAAAATAATTACTGGCATTTTTACACCTACGACAGGCGCTATAAAAGTAGATGAACAGACGATTGATTCGGATAACACTACCAATTATCGACAACTATTTTCTGCCATTTTTAGTGATCAATATCTTTTTAAACAATTAATCGGCAGTCAAGACAATGACCCTGATATGTCTTTAGTGACTGAGTGGCTGCGTAAATTAAATTTACAAGATAAATTGACTGTAACTGACCATCGATTGTCTACCGACAAGCTGTCACAAGGACAACGCAAACGCTTGGCCATGCTGCTCGCTGTCGCCGAACAAAAGGACTTCTTACTACTCGATGAATGGGCCGCTGACCAAGACCCCGCTTTTCGCCGAGTGTTCTATCAAACGCTGATTCCTGAATTAAGATCTATGGGTAAAACGCTGTTTATTATCAGTCATGATGACGGTTATTTTGAGCATGCTGACCGTCTGCTGATGATGAAAGAAGGAAAACTGACTGAGTTAAATGCAGAAGAACGCAAGCGCGCTAGTGCGGACGCCATCGCCATGTTAGAGTGAGTAATCATAAGTCGTATCATTAAAAAATCTGGTGGTGTTCTAAAAAGCATGCTGTCATCAGACATAGCCATAATTGATATAAAAGAACACCAAGTCGAACGTTTTAATGTTGTTATCAAGCTTTTTTGAGAAGCAGCAGATTTTTCTAACGACTCGACGTAATTGATATCTCAGGCGACAGAATGGTTCAATATCCCCCCCCTTCATGAGATCGAAAAAGCAATTAACTTGGTTATCGCTGGGAACATTAAAAACTATCGAATGGATAGTGCAGCTGGCAAAGTTGTTTTGAAATAATAAGCTTCTACAGAATTAATTCATATCTATGAGTTAAGTATTACTAGATACCATTACCTACAATATTACGGGTCTACAGATATCATTTATAGATATAGATTATCAGCCAAAATATGAACACACTATACTGATAAAACCTCTAAGTCAGTACTCACAATGCTTCCAATACAAATTACTAATAATGAGATTTGCCAGGTGGCTTTGTGAAAGTCGGGGTTTGATCCTTATTTGGCTGAGGCTTGTAATCAGGCTTTGGAATCAGCATAAAGAATCCTACTTAAACAGTTAGACCAATGCTTTCTTTAGGTAGTTCTTGACCCGATTATATTTATTAAAAGTTCCAGATATCTAGCTGAACCAATAGGAATAATACAATATTAACGTGTTAGATACTGAAACACTAAGTGTCGACTCGCCTGCTATCAGAGTGCTATAAACATTATAATTTATCAGTAACTATGAGTAAAATATTAATGCCATTTAATCATTAAAGTGTTTGCAGACTATATTGTGCAAACTATAACTTAAGCTAATTTTAGATGATATTGTTAGGGTTTAATGATATGTCCTAGTTATGTAGAAAAGTCTCTTAAATTCTTATAAAAAATAAACGAATAATTCTACTGGAAATTTTATACAAACACCAAGCCATTTTCAGTTTGATGCACCTTTATATCAACATCATAAACATCGCTTAATTGCGGGCGTGTCATCACTTCACTGGGCGTTCCTTGCGCAACAACTTCTCCCCCATTTAATAATACCACTTCATCAGTATAGCGATGTGCATGGGTTAAGTCATGGAGGACAACCAAGATACTTTTGCGTTGCTGTTGCACCAGATTATGCAAGTAATTAAGTAAGAAACGCTGATGACGAATATCAAGATGATTGGTCGGCTCATCAAACATCATAATATCGGTATCTTGCATCAGCGCCCGTACGATAGCCAAACGCTGTTTTTCACCGCCTGATAAGGTTTGCACGCGAGCACTGACCAAACTTAATAATTCAAAATCCTGTAGTAAATTTTGTGCGCGCTCAACATGATGGCTATTTGGGCGCTGATACCATGCAAGATTAGGTGAAACGCCCAATAGCGCATAATCCAGTACCGTTAACGGCAGCTCAAAACGCTCATGTTGTCCAACCCAAGCGATATGTCCATGATTCATGACCTCGTTGACCGGCTGACCGTAAATCGTAATGTGGCCATCTGTTTTAAGCGCAGTTCCTGTGTGTTGACCCAAAACCGTGTGCAGCAACGTGCTTTTACCTGCGCCGTTTGGTCCGATAAAGGCGACCAGCTTTTGGCTTGGCACTGTTAGCTTGTCTATTCTTAACAATGTTTTATGACCGTGCGAGATATGAATATCTTGCATCGACAACAGCTCCCCTGCATTACTACTCTTGATATTACTACTATCTATATTGCTTTCTCGATTTACTAGCGATGTCTTTGATATATCCGTAAAAAATGAATGAAACATAAACACTCTCTTTGATTAACGGCGGCTACTACGCACAAACAGCCAAATAAAGAATGGACCGCCAAGCAACGCTAAAACAATGCCAACGGGTACATCCACTGGATAAGCGACATGCCGCGCCGTGCCATCAATGACGAGTAATAATATCGCCCCAAGCCAGCCAGACCAAATCATGAGGCGCATACGTCCGCCACCAAACAGAATGGCCAGCAGGTTTGGCACCATCATGCCAATAAAACCAATGACGCCTGCTAAAGACACCGCTGCCCCTGTCAATAATGCCGAAGCAATCACCACCAAACAACGAACCACACCCACCTTGATACCTAAGGATTTAGCGGCTGCCTCACCTAACATCAACCCGTCCAACTGCCGACCTAATGGCAATAAAATTGCCAACCCCAATAACATAGAGACAATCGAATAACGCAGCGGCACAAAGCCCGCTTCTGCCATACTGCCTGACAGCCAAATGGTCGCCGAGCGCAGCACCATGTCATCAGACATGAATAAAATCAGGCTGACCACCGCAGCACAAAAAGCACTGATGACAAATCCTAATATCAGCAAGCCCATCTGCCCGCCACCTAAAAACCGATGACAAGCGAGAATAAATAAACAGGCCAGCACGCTTCCAGTAAACGCAGCAAGCGGTATCCCAATGCCCCCAAACCCCAATGCCAGAACCAAAACAACACCAAGCGCCGCGCCACCTGATGTACCGATTAAACTTGGGTCAGCTAAAGGATTCTCAAATAAAGCCTGTAATGCTGCACCACTAACTGACAACGCCATACCAACCAGTAATGCCGTCACCACGCGCGGATAACGCAGCTGCCAGATGGTATCATCAAGATAATTGGGACTTGACCATTCGCCAAAGCCAATACCAAGCGCCAACCAAATTAGCAGCACAGATGCGAAAGTGGCGGCAACATAATAGATGCTATGTTTGTGTCTTCCAGTTTGTATAGGGATAGAAGCGGAAATCGTATTTGCCATGTGAGATATCATTTTATTGAATATAAAAGAGGTTATGCTATATATTGCTTGAGCTATTTTGCTACAGCATTCAGCTTTTCTAAGACTTGTGGTGAGTTCAGGCCATAACGTAAAAAGTCATCGGCTGGCCAAAAGTGGATGCCACCATTTTTACCAGCAGCACTTGCCGCAATCTCTTGACGTTTGCTAAATTTACTGACCCCGCCAACCACTGCCTGATTATGATCAGCAATAATGATGACATCGGGCTTGGCTGCCAGCCAGCCTTCACGTGACATGGGTTTTAACCCCAATACGTTTGCCGCATTGATTCCACCAGCACGGCGAATCAGCTCATCGCCTACCGTGCCCTTACCTGCAACGATACGACCATCGTAACTTAATAAATAGCGCTTACCGGTTTTTGCCATTGGGATCATCCCTGCATTCCAACGCTTAGCAAGCTGCGACCCTTCAGGTTTTTTATCCACGTAACTGCCAATTGTTTTAATACTATGGGCAAAGGTATTTACTTCTTCTTTAGGCGCTACATTGACGGCTTTAACCTTTAGACCATTTAAGCGCTGATAAATGCTCACCGGCTGTACCATATAACTGCCGAGCACCAAATCTGGCTTGACGGCCAACACTGACTCGGCGGTGATATTACGATGCATACCCACGGCTGGCACATTCTTTAACGCTGGATTATTATTGGTCGCATCTTTACCAACCAACTTATTGGTCGCTCCTAGGGCCACGACCACATCTGCCACATCTGGGCTCATCGCAACGATACGTTCATAAGCTTGGGCAGAAAGCGAAGGCACGGCAAATGTTCCAATAATGGTAGATATACTTATGGCACTTCTTCTAAAAGATATATGTATCGTTGATAGTTTTTCGAATTTTAAGTTTTTTTTGTTTTGTTTTAATAGCTGAGAGAACATAACGGTTCCTTGGTCATAATTTTGAAGGATTTCTTATAACGGTTGTCGATTGACAAATTATTTATGATTAAAACGACTGTCACGTAAAGGCTTATATAAATGATAGACGCCTCTAGTGCCAGTCATAATTATTCATATCCAACGTTAAATTTATGCCATGTCGTCAGTCGTTAGTACTTGTGTTGCTGTCTTTTCATGCATCATGTCCGCATACGAATGGGATTCGGTAACTTTGGCAACGATCTGCTGCCATTCTTCAAGCTCAGGCGTGCCTTCAATACGCTGACCAAACACACTAAAGATACTGACGCCGTGACCATCAAAACCTTCGATACAAGTCACGATACCGTCTTTGGTTGGACGCTTAACGCTCCATACTTGCGCCAATGCTTTGTCTTTTAAATGCAGCGTAAAGTCATTATGGTCTTTGTCTAAAATATTAAACCAATCACCCATACGCTTGAGTGTCTGTACCGTTCCTGTCTGAATCTGTACGAGTCCACTATTACCGACAAATATCATGATTGGGCATTTGGCATCGCGCGCTTGCTCAAAAACCGCTTCGACAGCGCTAATCTCAAGCTGCTGCGTCATCTGTTCTGGTGCTTGACGGTAACTGCTAGCACGATCGATACCGAGATTTTTTAATAATGAATGAAACTGATGCACATCTGTCATCGCCTGCCAGCCTTGTTGTAGCTGCGCACGCTCTTCTTCACTTAATGCCTTGTAACGCCAGTCATTTAGCGGCTCCTGTGCCCCTAATGCTAGCGTCTCATTACTCACCGTTTGCTGCTGCTCCTTAATCATCGCTTGCCAACGGCTGATATTCTCATCGCTTAGCTCTCGTAGATACACTTTGTCGATAGCAGCACCTTGGACGTTATAAAACTGAATACTATAAGACGGTTTATCGGCGCGGCTGGTATCCGTTACCGCTAACATATGCTGCCATTGCCACATAAAGAATCGCAAATCTAGACCACCAACATTGAGTGCCAATCCCATCTTTTCGCCAAGCTTAAGATTGTGATACGGCGCCGTTTTTTCATGCACTGCCAGCTCGTTTCTGACGATGCTTTCCATGTCACCAAACGTCTCCAACTGCTTTAAAACGGCTTTGCACTGATCTCCAATATACTGACTATAAGGAGATGCAAGCATGAGCTCAAACTCGCTGACACCTAGCGCAGTCGCCCCTTCTGTGGGAAAAAGCATCGGTATTTTTACTTTTAATGCCTGGTATTGTTGCCACAGCTCAGTATTTTTTTTGCTTAACGATAACGGGTGACTCATAGTGCGCTCCATAAAATAGTCGATGATAAAAAAAACCAATCACCTTGGCGTTGTCAGCTTAAATATGAATGTATTAAGAATAGCAGGGATAAAGTATATGACAGACGTTTGAAAAATCAGTGCTTGTCAAAACGTGATCAAGAGACTGCTTTTTTCATAACGTATTAGTCATCACGTCTTTTTCGTAACTGCCGTTTATTATTCCTGCTAGGTGATGTTGAACGAAAATTATTATGGCAACATTTTTTCACTTTGTAAATAGTAATAATTATCATTTGCATATTGATAATTATTATCTTTTGAAATATGATGTCTGAGCTTTGTTGCTGACGATAGTGAATCAAGTAACAAAATCCTTAACAATTAAAACTATGACACGGTCGCTTTAGATTGCTCTTTTTGCAGCAAAAGATCTTTAAGCAACGCGACTTTCTTACTTTCTACTTTTACGATGGTTGTTTTATTTATGTCGATTTTAGCGTCTCAACCCCTTTTGACTCATACAAAATTACACACCCATCCACCACAGCTGTGCCGTAGTAAATTAGCCATAAGTATCGCCCTAGCTGTCTCTTCATTGGCTCCTTTTTCAGTCCAAGCAGCGCCGCCTCTTGCAGAGTCTAATATTGACATTACAAGCGATGCATCCATGCCAAGCATACGTTTAGACCCTATCGTGGTAACGGCGACTCGCTCTGAGCGCGCTTTAAGTGATGCGCCAGTTGCCCTGCAAGTACTTAGCCGCCAACAGCTCGATGACAACCATGCTCATACTTTAAAAGAAGCGCTGGCCTTGTTGCCCAATGTCTACTTACGTGAAGTCCACGGCAAGACAGGTTACGAAGTCAGCATGCAAGGCTTCACAGGTGATCAAGTATTGGTGTTGATTGATGGTTTACCGATCACAGCCAGCACTGGCTCGACAGTAAATTTGAATCAATATATGAATATGGATATTGAGCAAATAGAAGTGGTGCAGGGAGCGGCGTCAGCGCAGTTTGGTAGCGCGGCGATGGGCGGCGTCATTAATATCATCACCAAACCCATTGGCGCGGCAACAGGACATATCACCACCGAGATTGCCAGCAATGGGCAGCAAAATCCATCTGGTAAAAAGCTAGATGCCAATAAGCGCTATGTAGAAGCCAGCGTGGAAGGGGCGTTGGATAAAAACCAGCGCTTTCACGCGCGTCTATCAGGCTCGTATCTGGACAATGATGGCTTAAGCTTAGACCATGAAGCATGGCCCAGATTAAAAGATGCCAGCGAGCAATCACAAGTCAGTGCCCGCCTCAGCTACCGCCCTGACGGTAACGACACATCAGGTAATAACAATGACCACAACGATAGCCGACTGGTCAAAAATTCTCAATATTGGCTAGAAGCCAGCCACTATAAAGAAGACGATATTAGCCGTTTTAATTACTATGTCGCGCCGCGCTATTTGGCACAGCAAAGAGATGAGCATATTACTAAGCAGCGCTTTAGTATCGGGGCACGCGCTGATATCGCGCCGCATGTCGATGATCGCAGCAAGACTTATCGATTGTCCGCTCAAGCGCTGCATGAGGAATATCAAAGCGAATCCAATACTAAAACACAGCAAGCCATCACCAGCGCCCGTGACACAGACATCAGTACCACACTGGCGCAAGCGCAGCTCGACCTACCTGAGTTAATGCTATCCGATAAACACATTCATCTTATCCAAGTTGGCGGTCAGGTTCAGCAAGACAAGTTAAGCCAAACGAAAAATAAATTCAGCGAGCTTATCAGCGATAACGTCAGCCGCGATGTCGGTGAGCTGTATATACAAGATGATTGGCTGATTGGTGATAACTGGGAGGTGTTGAGCGGTATTCGCTATCAGAACGATGAGGACTTTGGTGGCCATACGGCGCCAAAGGTATCACTCAAATACAATCATTTGGATGCCAGCGGTCGTGACCATGTCTTTCGTAGCAGTATTGGCGGTGGTTATCGCGTGCCCAACCTGAAAGAACGCTACTACGTCTTTGACCACAGCAATTTGGGTTATAAAGTCATGGGCAATCCCGACTTGCAGCCTGAAAACTCAACCAGTTACCAGATCGGCTATCAAGGTCAACTGAGCGACACCATGAATTTGACTGTCAATGGTTTTTATAATGAAGTGAACGATCTGATCCAAACCGACGAGGACAACGCTACCTTCGACGGTAACATCGCCATTTATAAATACATGAATGTCGATAGCGCCAAAACTTATGGCGGCGATATTGGCATTGATTGGCAAGTAGATAAGCGCGCCAAACTGCAAGCCAGCTATGCTTATTTAAAAACGCATAACAATGTAACGGATACCGAGCTGACTTATAAACCCAATCACAAAGCGATGCTCGCACTAGACTATCAAATCAATGACAAATTACAGCTGATCCCGCGCCTTAACTATGAATCCAAACAGCTGATTAGTACCAGCGAGCAGGCGTATTCACCGTCTTGGTGGACACTCGATAGCAAGCTCAATTATGACGCAACTGCAAACTTGAGCTTATATGCAGCGATTAATAATATCTTTGATGTGCAGCGTGATGTCACTGATACCAGTGACTATCGTCCCATTGATAATCGTGAGTGGTTACTTGGCGCCAGCTACCATTGGTAAACCTTTGATTCACAACCATTCTAAAGCAGTTGTATTTGTAGTGCTGTTTTTCACCTTTTATATAAAACGACAACCACCAAGGAAGCTGATATGACCCCAATTATCCCATTAGTTAACACCAAGCCGACCAAATTGGCATTACTTTTCAGTAGCAGCCTGTTAGCCCTCAGCATGACCGGTTGCGGTGGCAGCAGTGATGGTACAAGCAGTGACAGTAACGGCAATATTGGTAATGGCGGTAACACGCCGCCTGTTAGCACTGCCAGCTTTAGCGAAACGGCCACTTGGCAAGTCACCAATATAGCGCCTGTGGCCGCTACCTGTTATGACTTTGACGCCAAAGCTGAAAGCTCGTGTGCTGAAGATAAATGGGATATTAAGTTTGATAACCAAGCGCGTTCGGTTAAGCTTTGGTCAAATAGCGGTGATTCTGGCGCAGGTTTGGGCGGCGTTTTTGGTTTGATCGACTGGTCAGATTTGAGCCGTTATAGCAATGCAACTCAAGACCCTGATACCAAACGTGATATTACCATGCACTACAATGAAGACCGTAGTGGCGGTATATTTGATGCACAGCCTTGGTTTGAATACAATTTAAAAGGCAACCATCAGCTCTACCCGAACAATCGCGTCTATCTTGTAACCACAGATAATAGCAGCGCCATGACAGACAGCAGCGTACAGCAGCCTATTTATGCCATGCAAATCACAAACTACTATAATGATGCAGGCACCTCTGGCTACCCTACTCTGCGCTGGTTTGATACGGCCCTACCAAATAAGGTACAGACGAAAACCATCGATGCCTCAAACAATAATAATTGGGTCTATTTTGATTTAGCTACAGGAAAAAGTAGTAGCGATAAAAATAGCACTTGGCAGATTGGCTTTAAGCGTAATGATGTGATTTTAAATGGTGGGGATTCGGGCAGTGGTAAAACTGGGGGTTATCTTGCCGCCACACCAGCCGGATATTATGATGCGCAAGGTAAACCGATTACCAGTCAATTTACCAGCGATGGTAGCGCGGCTACTTTAGCCGACCTTACCAACACCGCTGTATATGATAAACCGCTGAGTGCTAGAAGCTGGGTTATTGACAGTAAAGGCTCAGATCTCAATCCTGCTTATACCGGCAGTTTCCCGAACTTAGACTTTGGCTGGTATACCTACAATGGCATGACCCATCAGCTTAATGCCAAACCAGTTGACAGCGCACAAGGCGCGCTCATTAGATCTGCTGAAGGCAATAGCTATGCACGCGTGCGTTTGGATAAAATCAAATATCCTGATAGCTCAGCGACGACTGCGACCTCATGGGAATTTAAAATAGACATTCAGCCTGCTCCTTAATCTTTTATTTTTGCTAAAATCAAAGATGACAGTATCAATCCTGACTTGATTAGCAACTATCTTTACCGCTACAAAATAAGGCACTTTATAAAATGGCAAAACCTGCTCCAAGAATACTGGATGTTATTTGTACCAAATACATCACGCCACATATGTGCCGCGTCACGCTTGGCGGTGCTGGCTTGATTGACTTTCCAACAGATCAAGAAAGCACTTATATTAAACTCATATTTCCTCAAGGCCATGGGGCTCGACCACTAATGCGCACCTATACCATCAGTGGTCAACGTGAGGATGAAATAGACGTCGATTTTGCCTTGCACGACGCTGAAGGCCCTGCATCAATGTGGGCAAAAAACACTCAGGTTGGTGATCAGATTTTAGTCGGCGGACCAGGACCAAAAAAGCTCATCAACCGCGATGCAGATTGGTTCTTATTAATAGGTGATATGACTGCACTACCTGCGATTACTGTCAATCTTGCACAATTACCTGACGATGCACGCGGCTATGCCATTCTTGAGATCAGCAGCGAGGCAGATCGACAAAATCTTAAAAAACCTAAGAACATTGACATTTACTGGGTTATTAACCCTACTCCAAACTCCGCAAGCAGCCCTTTACTTGAGTATGTTAAAACCATTACTTGGCTTGAAGGGCAACCTGCTGTTTGGGCTGCTTGTGAATTCCATAGTATGAGTGTACTGCGTGACTATTTTAAATTCAACCGGTCCATAGCTAAAACGCATTTATATATATCTAGCTACTGGAAAGTAGAGCGTACAGAGGATGAGCATAAAATTGAGAAGCAGGAAGATGCGCAAAACCTAGAATAATATTCTATCCACCTTCAAAAATCCGAGTTGTGTTAACAATGACTTGAGGGCTATTAATATTAAGCTTCTGACGTTGTCATCAACTCATTCGTAGGCTAGATTATAATCTCTTAGACGTCGATTATTTTATTAATACGGTAATGTAAATATCAATTTAGCCTCTAAATATTATTAGCAACTCAATTCTGATATTGGTGCAAAAGGTTGCCAGAGGTATACATAATATAGTCTTAACAACCTTCCTTGCATGGTGTGCTTTACTCAGGTGATATTGTCAAAACTGGGAGCTGAACGTTGTACCGGCGATGATAGTGAAAGTAATCCAACAGGATTAGGACTAGCGCTCAATAGAAGATCTAGTCAGTCATTTACGCGGCATGCTAAGCACGAGCAACGTATAACCACACGGTGCGCCATTTGTCATTGTGCTGCCGTGGCAACCTTTAGAAAATCAGAATATATTTAATGATAAGTTCATATCAAACGTGAACCAGATAGGGGCAAGCATAGCTGCTAGCTCCTAAAAAAACGTCTATTCAACACTGTAGTCTTTATCTCAAAATTAGTTTGAGGCTAATCCTTTAAGCTCCCGAACTTATCGATAAGCATAAAAAATTGGGGATCAGTTACCGTCAGCAACTTTCAACAACCTTGGTCACAAAATGGTCACCGTTTGGTCACCGAGCACTTGGCCACCGATTTTCAAAAGGTAAAGTACATGCACGCAGACTTATAGAGAATATATTATTAAAGAGTAGATTGCTTCTTAAGAGTTAATAAAGACAGAATAACCAACTCTTACGGATAAAGGCTTTAAGGAGAATTACAGACACAAAAAAACCTCAAGTAAACGAATACTTGAGGCGAAACTTGCTTAAACCCGAGAGTTTAAATTCGTTTTAAATATGGCGCAGCGGACGGGACTCGAACCCGCGACCCCCGGCGTGACAGGCCGGTATTCTAACCAACTGAACTACCGCTGCTTAGGTCGTACTTAGTTTATTTAACCACTTAGCCTACTACTTGAGAGTAATGCCATACTAAATAGTGGTGGGTGATGACGGATTCGAACCGCCGACATTCTGCGTGTAAGGCAGACGCTCTACCAACTGAGCTAATCACCCTTCGAACAATTGCTAGGCAATTTATTCAACATCAACTGAGCTCTAAGTTTGTCACTAAGCTCTGCTGCTGTGGGTGTGTATTATATAGATTTACACATGGCTGTCAAACACTATTTGAAGATTTAATACAGATTTTTGCTAATTTTCTTCATTAAAACTATAAGCAATTGTTTTTATTCATCTTATATTTCTTAGATTAACACACCAAGTGCAACGCTAATTAATATTATAGAAGACTTGATTGGGCGTCTTAAACCCTAAGCGTTTTCTTGGTCTGTTGTTTAGTTTATTCTCAATGTCCTGTATCTCATTATCAGAGACTTGTCTAAAGTCACAACCCTTAGGCAAGAACTCTCTGATTAAGCCGTTGGTATTCTCGTTGGTTCCTCGCTGCCATGACGCATAAGCATCGGCAAAGAAGAAGGAAGTAAAGAGCTTTCGTTTCACTTTTTTGTGTTCTGCAAACTCTTTACCATTGTCAGAGGTAATGGTCTTAACCTGTAACCTCACAGGCTTTAGGATACCTATCATTGCCTCTGATACTTGCTGTGCCGTTTTATGACCCACACGCTTCATCTTCAGTAGCCCTGTTTTACGTTCAACGAGCGTTACAATCGCTTGCTTGTGATGCTGACCGATAACGGTATCCGCTTCCCAGTCACCAATACGTGAGCGTTCTTCAACAATACAAGGGCGTTCATGAATCGAGACTCTGTCATTGATACGACCACGAGTCTCAGCGGTTAGTCGCTTACGGTAAGGTTTGGCTTTGCGTCTGAGGTACTGCCATAACGTGCCGCCTTGACTCTTATCACTCCAGATATAGCGATAGATGCTCATGTGGCTGATACCACCATGAACTCCGGCTATCTGCTGGGGACTCCAGCTGTCTTTTAGCTTGTCTGTAACCCAACACCAGATATCAGTAATAATAGTGACGGCGTTGTTTGCTCGTCTTGCACAAGCCTTGTTATGAGCATGATTAACCCGATAACCTCGAAGGCTTTTATTGCGTCTGATCTCTCTTGATATGGTGCTAGGACTTCTGCCTAATGCATCAGCTATAAATTTAATACTATGTTCTGCCCCTATCAGGGCATAAATCTGGTATCGTTCCCCTAGGCTTAGATGTGTATAGTTCATGGTTGCAATCTCACTTTGGTCGGTGGATAAAGACTTTGATGCTAGCGCATCTAGGTCTTTTTTTCACCTCGCGTTTGGTATTGCACTTCATGTGTTAATCTAAGTTTTAAATAAATTCTATCATTAATCAAAAGCCATGTAGCTATTAATGAAGGTAACAAGATAAATGAGGAGTAGGAAGCCTTTAATACTCCCTACCCTTACTTTATACGCTCTGATTAATGACATATTCGCCGTTTTAGCTATTCTTCCGACTTATCTAAATCAATAGACAAAGAATTGATGCAATAGCGCAAGCCTGTGGTCTCACGCGGTCCATCAGGGAATACATGACCCAAATGCGCGCCGCAATTACTACACGTCACTTCTGTACGGCGCATGCCTAGCGAATCATCGATGTGCTCATCAATAGCGCTATTATCGATCCCTTGATCAAAGCTTGGCCAGCCGCATCCTGCATCGAACTTATTGTCTGATTCAAATAAGCTTGCACCGCAGCCCTTACAGCGATAAATACCCTTGTCATTTATATCGTTATAAACGCCCGTAAATGGTCGCTCTGTGCCCTTCTCGCGCAGCACATGATATTCCTCAGCACTTAAGCGCTCTTTCCAGTCAGCTTCGGTCAATTGGCTGATTTCTTCTTTACTCAGTTGATTGTCTTGCATAACGTATCCTTATGAAATAACTGATTGTCTACTCTATCTTGAGCAATGGTTTATCGAGGCTTTATCGCTATTTTTTATAAAAACGATACGCTTTATCTGTTGGCGAGCGTCTTATTATTCAAGATACTGCTAATAAGAATAATTAGCGCCTTAAATGGCATTGATTGGCAGTGTCATACATGAGCAGCCAGCTGATATAAAAAATAACAAGTTAAATAGCCCTGTTTCAGTTGAATTGTTCAAGAACAGTATCACGACTCCATCAATGCAAGTATATCTTGCATTGATGGAGTCGTGATATATAAAAAACTTGCATTTAATTTTTATATGCAATAATATCTTGCATTAGCAATCTATTAAAAACAGCTCTCTTTTAAGTACGGGTTTGATAATCATCAAAAAGCGCTGCTTTCGTTATCTTAGTGATAACAGATTTATAAAATATAAAAAGGGCTTATACAATGACGGCTGACGATAGAATTAAGAGCACACAAGCTGAACGACTGGTACAGCTGCGCCGTGACAAAGGCTTAACAGCAGAACAGCTAGCACAAGCGATGACTGCTGCTGGCGCTAAAGTTAGCCGCGGTGCTATCTCTAACTGGGAGCGCGGGACGAATGGGATTGTTTCCTCTAAGCTGCCCACCCTTGCGCGTATTTTAGGCTGCAGTGAAGGATATTTGTTACGCGGCGAGCTTGAACGCGACAGCAAATCAGATGTCGATTTTGACAGTATATCGTCTGATAATCATAAAGCTGTCAAGGTAGGCGAGCAAGCTCCTAGCATCAGTCAAATCACACCAATCGCTATAACCTCTTCTACCCCCCATACAAATTTACCAAATAACCTGCTGAGTAGTCACGCTATGAACCCAATAAAAAAATCCGATAAATTACAAAACGTTTGCTATGATATTCGCGGTCCTCTGCTACAAACTGCCAATAAAATGGAAGCCGAAGGCAAGCGTATCTTAAAGCTTAATATCGGTAACCCTGCTCCTTTTGGATTAGAAGCCCCGCATGAGATTTTACGTGATGTGGCGATGAATTTGCCAGAAGCAACGGGCTACTCAGATTCACAAGGGATTTTTTCAGCACGTAAAGCAGTGCTGCAATATTACCAATCAAAGGGACTACTATCAGCAGTTGATGTCCGTGATGTTTATCTCGGCAATGGCGTCTCTGAGCTGATTGTGATGACCATGCAGGCGCTGATGAACGATGGCGATGAAGTACTGGTTCCCATGCCCGACTATCCGCTATGGACAGCAGCAGCCAATCTCGCAGGCGGTACAGCGGTACATTATCGCTGTAATGAAGAAGACAACTGGCATCCCGATATTGAAGATATCAAATCCAAAATCACCAGCAAAACCAAAGGCATTGTGGTTATCAACCCTAATAATCCAACAGGCGCGCTATATAGTGATGAAGTACTGATGCAAATCGTTGAGGTTGCAAAGGAGCATGATTTAATCATCATGGCGGATGAGATTTATGATCGTATTCTTTATGATGATATGCAGCATACGCCGATGAGCACCTTAACTGACGAAGTACTGGTACTGTCCTATAATGGTTTATCAAAATCGCATCGTATCGCAGGCTTTCGTGCCGGTTGGATGATGGTTTCAGGTCGTAAAGAGCATGCGGCTGACTTTATCGAAGGTTTGGATATGCTTGCGTCTATGCGTTTGTGTTCTAACGTCCAAGGGCAGTATGCGATTCAGACAGCCATGGGCGGTTATCAAAGCATGAAGGATTTGACGTCTCAAAAAGGGCGCTTATATAAGCAGCGTGAGTTGGCAGTAACCCGTCTTAATGCAATTAAGGGCATCTCTTGTACCATGCCACAAGGCGCGTTTTACTGCTTTCCAAAGATGGACCCTGAGGTTTACCCTATCAAAGATGACATGCAGTTTATGATGGATTTATTGCTCGAAGAAAACGTACTGATGGTACAAGGAACGGGGTTTAACTGGGACAAAAACGACCATTTCCGCTTGGTATTTTTACCCAATTTACACGATTTAGAAGACGCCATGGATCGCTTAGACCGCTTTTTTGCTAAGAAGCGTAAGCAGTTTGGTACTGACTAATATATAGATGACACCTATATTTTTCTATAAAAAAACGCTTACCGATATGATATCGATAAGCGTTTTCTATTTGTATTAATCAAAAATTAAATGACTTTGATTTCAACTTTTAAAAGATATTTATCAGCACTATATAACTGATTGCAGACATACTTGCTGCTGCAGGAAGGGTAATAATCCATGCCAAACCAATTGGTTTCATCAGTGCCCAGTTGGTATCTCTATTGACGATACCAATGCCAAGTACAGCACCGACCAAGGTATGCGTACTCGATACTGGTAGACCCATCGTCGACGCACCCATCACAACCGCAGCCGCAGCCAACTCAGCTGAGAAACCAGAAGCAGGATGCATTTTTGCCAAATTGGTACCGACAGTCTGAATCACTTCTTTACCGATGAACCAAAGACCGACAATCAATGCCACACCAAAAGTTAACATCACAGCAGGTGGTACTGCTGCTTCTGTTGAAATACTATTGGTGCGGATAACATCCATAATCGCTGCAAATGGACCAACAGCGTTGGCAATATCGTTAGAACCATGACTAAAGGCAAACGCTGATGCAGTAAAGACTTGCATCCAGCTAAACATAATAAACGTGGCTTTGGTCAAATCTTCTTTGTGCTTACCGCGGATACTCTTAGTATAAATATAGGTCGCAAGCCATACTAATGCTGCGATCATCCCCATAATTAAAAAGCCTTGCAACGTCGTCATACCATTATTGACGTTTTTCAGACCTTTGAAGATGACCAAAGAGGCCATGACTGCGCCGCCTGCAGCCGCAATAATAGGCACCCATTGCTTGAGTGCTTTTAAGGTATCAAGGTTGCTGCGCTCGTTTTCAATCTCATAAAGTTCTTTGTAATAGTTCGTCTCTAAATCTTCAACGACGCAATCATCATCTTTATAGATTTCTTGGTCACGCAACATCGCTGACGTATAAGACAACTGCTCAGACTCGGTTAAACCATCCAAGTACTCTTTATGCGTCAGCTTTAACGTCTTTTTACTGTCTTTCAGAGTAGCAATATGCGTCTCTGTTTTATCATTATACTCGATGATGTTTTTCTTAATCTGTCCATATAACAGATAAGACAAAACGCCGCCTAGTAGCGGTGACAAAACCCAAGAGATGGCGATCGTGCCAATCTTGCCCCAATTCACTGTCGACAATGCCATTTCAGTACCACCTAAGGTGATACCCAATACAATTGAGCTACCAACTACGCCGCCAATAATCGCGTGTGTGGTCGAAACCGGCAGACCTTTTTTGGTGGCAAACAACAGCCAAAATGCAGCAGCGATGAGCGCTGACAGCATGACATAAATGAACTGGTTGGGCGTTACTGAAAGACCATCTAAATCGACAATGCCGCTTCGAATCGTATCGGTCACTTCACCGCCTGCCAGCACGGCGCCTGATACTTCAAATATCGCCGCGATACCTAGCGCTTGCGGGATGGTTAAGGTCCCTGCACCGACTGAGGTACCAAAAGAGTTGGCGACATCATTACCGCCGATATTGAATGCCATAAAAACACCAAAAGCAGTGGCGACAATAAATAGCGTCGTCTGCTGGTGCATGGTGTAATCTAGACCCCACCACAAAAAGTAGGCGGTCATTCCAATCATTAAAATGGCAAAAAATAGATTAATTCTCATAGAGCCGACTGATTTTGTTGGTTCTGTAGAGCTGCTGCTAATACCCATACGTTGATACGTCCTGCGTAAGCTGATTGAAATTATTGACAAATGATGACATTACGCGGCTATTAATGATGTGATTATTACCACCCAAAAATACAATAACATGCGCGCAACGTGGTTATTTGAAATACAATTTTAGAATACTTTGTTGAGACAGCTGCCTCAATGCTTTGACACCTTCTTCATTATCTTATCTTAGCGGTTATAGCCATTTGCAAATAAGCAATTGAGCTTAACGACAATCAGAAACTAAGATAAAACGCCTAAGTAAAATGTCATAAAGCCGCAAGTGGTATTGCCAAATCGTCTGATTAAAGCATCTTGCGGCTTACGTTTTTATGATAATAGCGTTCGTCTATACAAGCTATTTATCGTGAATAATACATTGATATTAAAGACAAATAAACAGAAGACCAAGCTATTTTAATAGATAGCAACGCTCATTACGCGCCTATTATATTAAATATAGACGCATAATGCATGATGATATTACAAGATTTGTAACTGTGAATATAAGATTTAAGAAATATACACTTTAGATCAGACGTTATAGGGTTATTTTTAGCCAACATACACTTGAATTGCCATAGTCAATTCAAGTGATAACAGCGGACATTAATAGCTATAAATGAATAGGTAGCTGCTTAAGAATAGGATTAAAAGTACCTCTATAAGATAAATAATTTCCGCTTAGCATTTGCTACGCATTCCAAGGCTTTAAGAAAACTTATCTATGTAGCACTTTATGACTTAGCTGGCAGCAAGCAACGCGGATAGCTGCTCGATAGCGTGGTCTAACACCTCTAAACGCGCTTGGCGCTTGTCATTATTAGCGATCACACACCAAGGGGCGTTCTTAGTATCCGTACGTGCCAGCATATCAGCCGCCGATTGTACATAATCTGACCATTTATCACGGTTACGCCAATCGTCGTCGGTCAATTTAAATTGTTTGTATGCAGTTTCTTCACGTTCCTCAAAACGCTTAAGCTGCTCTTTTTTATCGATTGCCAGCCAGTACTTGATAACCAAAGTACCTGACGCTGCCAAGGCAGCTTCAAAGCGATTGATTTCATCATAGGCGCGCTGCCATTCATCATCCGTCGCAAAGCCTTCGATACGCTCTACCAAGACACGCCCATACCAAGTACGATCAAAAATACCAACACGGCTGATGCGGTCTGTCTGCTCGTTCGGAAGCTTTTGCCAAAAACGCCACAAATAAGGATGCTGTAGCTCATATAACATGGGCGCGCCAATATTATAAATTTGATATTCGCGTGGATCAAGTGGTGCCACCAGTCTTTTGATAGCGCCGCCCTTTCCTGCTGCATCCATACCTTCAAAGGCAAACACCACATGCTGACCTTGACGCGCACGTAACAGTTCTGCCAAGCGTGCCTGCTTCTTAGCCAATGCACCATTGTAGTCAGATTTATCAATATCTGAATCTTCGATATCAGTAAGTACCTTAGGTATTTTTACTCGCTCAAACTTTATTGACTGATACTCTACTTGACTATTATGAGTATCCTTTGAATCTTGTGCTTGATCTGATTCTGCACTGTTTTCTCCTCGGCTGCTAACTAAGGCTTTTTGCATCGCATGTAAGACTTCATGACAAAAATGTATGGCTGCTTGCGATTTATCCGCGCCATCGATGATAATCCAATCCCCTTGCTGGCGTAATAATTCGGCAGCAACTTCATTGAACTTAGCCACTATCGTCATATCATGCCAATCAATTTGGTATAGAAATTTTGGATCTGGCTCGTCATCATTAAGCCTCGCCTGCAAAGTCTCGATATCGACATGAAACCAGCACTTTAGTAGCTGCGTTTGATTTGCCACAAAGTCTTGCTCAAAATCTTGCAATTCCGTTAGCTGCTGGCGTAAATAGTCTTGCCATTGACCAATTGGTAACGCTTCAATATCCCTATTCTTCTTATTTTTTTCTGACTTTTCGCTCTCTGCACTTGCCATGCGCATCACGTTATACAATAAATCTGCATACCAGTTGCCAAAATATACCATCACATCACCATGGCGCGGCATGGCTTTGGTATGCGTCTGCCAAATCGGTTGGTGTGCTAAAGGACAATAACCAATGGTCGCTTCTACCTTAAGCAGGCGCGGATCGACCCACTGGCGCAATTGCGTTACCGCCGTCCCCTTACCTGCCTGCTCCATACCATTGACTAATACTAATAACCCAATGGCTTTATCAGTACTCGGTGATTCTGGCTGGCGCGTCGCAAGCAGAGCGAACTGGGCTGTAACCAATGCCAATCGCAGCGCATCTTCATCCATTGAAAATTTGCTCAAAGGATTGGGCATAAGACGCTGCTCGACGACTTGCTCGTTAAATGGCGCGCTCACATTTTCAGCTGACTTATCTGTTTTATTCTTTTTCTTGCTCATGTTTATGCTCGCTATGGTCTTATCAAATAATTGGTTTAAAATAATCGTCTAAAATAGCTAAGTTGTTTTATCATAGCACTGCGCTCTTTTAGTAAATAACGTGGCTATGTAATTTGTGTTATAAAGTCTTAGAAATTGACTACCTGAAAGCGCTGTGCAATCTTTATATGTAACAGTTTGGCATTTGTATTCTGTCTTATTTTCTTTTAAGGTGAACAAAATCTTAAGAGCATGGTTTAATAGCTGCCTATAAGTAGAAAACTTAGCGCTAACCAGCCCCTTATTATCCAGCTTTTATTATCAACTTGATGACTATTATTATTTTTATAGGATGACTTGCCATGTCTGCTTTAGCCAACTTACAACAGCACCTTGACCGCTTTTGGGCGCTGCCACATCATGAAGACGCTGCATTGAATAAGAAGCTTAATGAAGTGCAATCATGGCAACAAGCCCGTATCAAGCGTACGCATAGCACGCTGTTTGAGCAACCAAAAAACCAGCTAATGGCAGATTATTTTTTAACGCAGCTGTATGGTGGTGATGAATTTAAAGTATTGGCAGAGCAATTGGGACGCATTCTCCCGAAAGCCAAGAAACTTGAGCGTCTTGCCAAAGAGTCATCTTTAGAAGCTGGTAGTATGGGCATTCAAGCGTCTATATTGGCGATTGAGCTCGACTTGCATTTGGCGCAGTGGTTACTCGAACAAGAGTTAGCTGTGAATGAAGAAAATATGCTACTCGCTTACCGTACGGTTGATGAAGCTGATGAACGCCGTGTACAGATTAATAACTTAAAAGACGTTTGCTATCGTACTGACAAAGACTTGAATTCATTTATGCTCAAAAAAGCTTTTGCGATGGCTAAAGGCACCGCATATCGCTATAACTTTCAGCCGCTTTATGATTTTATCGATTCAGGCTTTAAAGCCATGAAACCATTAAAAAGTGTGAGCAGCTTTATTGAACCGTTTTGCGCGCGCGAGCTTGAAGTTATTGATGAAGTCCATGCCATGGATAATGACGGTAAGCCCGCTGCGTTTGCTGTATGATAAGCGCTATTGTCTCAACAACTATTAGTATTTTATCTGACTAAAAACAAGCATAAAAATAAATCATAGGACACCGCGATGACTGATCATGTAAATAATAAAACGACGACTAATGGCCGTATACAAGATAAATTGGTTCAAGACAGTATCACTCATAACCAAAATATTACCGCTCAAGTAAAAGCACGTCAAAATACCGCTACAAGTGTTAATAACGTTATTAATAATGACTTTACTCATGTTGAAGATTTACCCATAGGAACGCCACAAGGGCAACAAACCACTATGCCAAATGCCAATACTGAAAACCACGCCCAAAATAGCACTGTAAATGACGCTGCACAGACAAATACTCAAGCCCCTAAGCAAACGCTTTTTAACCAGCGTGACGATATCAATAATCCACATACGTCTGATACTGATGGTCATGAAGAAACCCATTTTGGCTATAAGACCGTTAATAAAGCAGAAAAACAAGCACGCGTGGCTGACGTATTTACCTCTGTCGCCAAAAAATACGACATCATGAATGACCTAATGTCATTTGGTATTCATCGCTTGTGGAAGCGTTATGCCATCAGTTTGTCTGGCGTGCGTGCCGGTCAACATGTATTAGATATCGCTGGTGGTACGGGTGATTTGGCCAAAGTCTTTAGCCGTGAAGTCGGTCGCAACGGTAAAGTCGTGTTGTCTGATATCAATGCGGCCATGCTAGAAGTTGGTCGTGAGCGCTTGATTAATGCTGGCTGTAATAATGTCGATTTTGTTTTGGCGAACGCTGAAACCCTAGCGCCATTTGATGATAATAGCTTTGATCTGCTGACCATCAGCTTTGGTCTACGTAACGTCACAGATAAAGATGCTGCGTTAAAATCGATGTACCGTGTGCTTAAGCCAGGTGGTCGCTTATTAATACTAGAATTCTCAAAACCTATCTTTGAGCCATTATCAAAAGCCTATGATTTATATTCATTCACAGCGCTACCGATGATGGGTAAGCTGGTTGCTAACGATTCAGAAAGCTATAAATATTTAGCTGAATCGATTCGTATGCACCCTGATCAGCAGACGCTAAAGCAGATGATGGAGCAAGCAGGCTTTGAAAATTGTGATTATCATAATCTGACCGCTGGTATCGTCGCAGTACATCGCGGCTTTAAAGCATAAGATTAAGTTTTAAATGACAATACATAGCGATAAAAATGCCATTATGTAAAATGATGGCAACTTATATTTATAAATAATGCGCTCTTTTAAGGCGCTCAATTGACTATGCGAGAGCCTTATGCTGACTGTTCTACTTTTGGCCGGTGCTGAAAAGCTGATTAATATGGCTATTTCCAGTGATGAGATTACCAAAGCGGGTTTAGCGCCACTTGCTGGCAAAGTGCTACGTCTCAATATGGGGACGCCTGAGGTGAATTTAGATGTGCTATTCACCCAAGAGCGCTTGCGTTTTGAGCCAGTGACGACTGAAAGTGTGTTTGAGCAAAGTGGCGCTATGAATGAGCGTCAAAAAGCCAGTATGGATCGTGCGCGTCTTGGTCATAGCCGCCCAGATTGTATTATTACCGTTGATAATCCTGCCCAGCTACTGAATCTCATGCGCGGTACAGAAGGCAACTTGCCTATTGAGGGCGATTACAAAGTACTTATGCAACTCAATCAATTGGTTGCAGGCTTTGATCCTGATGTTGCGGGACAACTTGAACCATTTATTGGTAAATCGATGGCGAGCCAGTTGCACCTCCTGATATCGCAGCTTAAAGGCAGCTGGCGTCATAGTGCCAAGCGTGCTTTTAACGATGTTAGCGATTGGGCAAACGATGTGGCAGGTAATAGTGCACCTGACCCAATAGATGTAACTGAAGTAAATGCGCTTAAGCAGCAACTACTGAAACTGCGCGCCGATGTTGAACGTGAAGAAGCCAAACTAGCCGCTATCAAAGATGAGCAAGCACGTCTAACTCATAGTAGATAATTGCCTTTTCTACAACGCCTACCTTATTTTTGACTTTATCTAGAGTATTTATATCTCATGCTATTATCCCATCGCGCCCGTTTACTTGAGCTATGGCGCATTGCCGCCACCTATCGTATTGACACCCATTTTTCTGTCGAAGAGGCGCCGCAACTACAGCCCTTGGTGCGTTTAATCCGTATGCATCCAGCTGCGTGGGGTAAAAAGCATCAGCCTAATGCGATTAAATACGCCCTTGAAGATATGGGCACTCTATTTTTAAAGCTTGGACAATTACTCTCGACCCGCCGTGACCTCGTGCCACCTGAGATTATTGCGCAACTTATTCAACTACAAGATAAAGTTAAATCTTTCGATTCTGATATTGCGATTGCGCAAATCCAAGACCCTAGACACGGTCTCGGTCAATCTATTGGCTCTTTATTTGCACGTTTTGACGTCAAGCCTCTAGCTGCTGCTTCTATTGCCCAAGTACATACCGCTGCGCTGCATGATGGGCGTGAAGTGGTGGTCAAAGTGGTTCGTCCTGATATTCGCACGACCATTATTACAGATTTTGAATTGCTACGAGAACTCGCCAATTGGGCATCGGCGCGTATCGAAGCAGCTCGTGCAATACACATCATCGATATTGTTGAAGACTACCGTCAAGTCATGCTCAACGAGTTAGATTTGACATTAGAGGCAGACAATACAACGCAAATGCGTAACAACTTTTTGGGCTCGGCATTGATGTATGTGCCAGAAGTCTATGATGCCAATAAAAACGTCATGGTCATGGAGCGTATACAAGGCGTTCCAATCTCACAAATTGAGGTATTTGATCAATTAGGCTATGACCGTGCGGCACTGGCAGAAAAAGGCTTAACGATATTTTTTACCCAAGTATTCCGTGATAACTTCTTCCATGCCGACATGCACCCCGGCAATGTTTTTGTCGAGACGCCACCAGTCAATACCTTGACTGCAAATATGGCCGCCGTGGACTTAGGGCATGAGCCGCGTTATATCGGGCTTGATTGTGCCATCATGGGCACCTTATCAAAGGACGATCAGCTTATCGTCGCGCGAATGTTATTGTCCGTGATGAATAACAACTTTACAGCGATGGTTGATATCGTCAGTCGAGCTGGCTGGATACCGCCAAGTGCTGATAAGCATGCATTGATGCGTGATATGAAACGCACTGTCGGTCCGATGTTACAAAAATCCATTAACGATATCGACTTTGCCGGTGTATTAATGCAAATATTAGATATCGCCCGCCGCCATCATATGAGTATTCCACCGCAGTTGATGCTACTGCTCAAAACTTTAGTGCATGTCGAAGGACTTGGTCGCGACTTGTATCCTAATCTTGATATCTGGTCGCTTGCCAAGCCAATCTTAAGCAGCTGGATTAAGGAGCAGCTTGATCCGATGCGTAATTTACAACAGCTACGTCAGCAGTTGCCTGAGATTTTATTATCGACCACTGATATCCCAAGACTGCTAGATCAAGGGTTACAGAGCCTTGCTTCACAAGGATCACGTCAAGACAGTCAACTGCGTGAGATTCAACAAATCCGTGCCGATATGCTAAACGACCGTCGCCGAGATTGGTTGGCGCTGGCGGGCTTTGCTATTTTCATAGCCATTGCAACACAAGTTATCGGTTGGCTATCACCTATTTTTTACCTCTTAGCGATTTTGGCAGTCGTGTGGCGTATCTTAGCCTAAACCGTTAGTAGCTTTGACTAAAAGACTTCTGACAATAACAAGTACTTATTAAAAATAGATGGGCATAAGCATTTGGCTTGAGCCTTCATCCACTATTTAATAGATACTATAAAAAATAAAACAAAAAAAATGTGCCTACATTTAATATTCTAATTAAGTGTAGGCACATTTTTTTAGACTAACTTTATAGCATCTGATCGATCGCCATCTGCGTTAATACTCGACCACGTGCAGTCCGAAGTACATAGCCTTGTTGGATAAGGTATGGCTCAATCACATCCTCTAACGTACCGCGGTCTTCAGCCATTGCTGCTGCCACCGCTTCAACGCCCGCAGGTCCACCGTCAAAACGCTCGTGCAATATCTCAATATAGCGTCTATCCAAATGATCGAGACCACGTCTATCGACTGCGAGCATATCGAGCGCACTACCAGCAATCGCCCCATTGATACTGCCATCGCCTCTGACCTGAGCATAATCACGTACACGGCGTAATAGACGGTTGGCAATCCTTGGCGTACCACGTGCACGGCGCGCAATTTCAACGGCACCATCCTCACTCATTGGCACGCGCATCAACCGCGCTGCGCGACTGACAATGGTGGTTAAATCAGCAATATTATAAAACTCTAGTCGCTGCACGATACCAAAGCGATCTCTCAATGGTGACGTTAATAATCCGGCTCGGGTGGTTGCTGCGACCAGAGTGAATGGCGGCAAATCAAGCTTAATAGAGCGTGCTGCTGGTCCTTCACCAATCATGATATCCAGTTGAAAATCCTCCATCGCTGGATAGAGAATTTCTTCAATTACCGGACTTAAGCGGTGAATCTCATCAATAAATAGGACATCACCAGCTTCCAAATTGGTCAGCATCGCTGCCAAATCGCCAGCGCGCTCAAGGACAGGCCCTGACGTAGAACGTAGATTGCCACCCATTTCACGAGCAATAATATTGGCAAGCGTCGTTTTTCCTAAGCCTGGTGGTCCAAAGATGAGCGTATGATCCAACGCTTCATCACGCGCCCGTGCCGCTTGAATAAAGACTTCCATCTGCTCGCGTACGACGGGCTGACCGATATATTCCGCCAATAATGCTGGTCGAATATTGGCATCAGGGGCATCTGACGCCCCTTCTAGCGGATTAATCAAACGATCTTGCATCATAATTTTTGCCATTATGCTTAAAGCATTATTTTTAAAAGATTAGGTAATAAATAGCATAACCAAACGCTGCTCATAAGTCATGCGAAACATGATAAAGCAGGTGCTAAAACGAAAATAAGCGACATCTAATGTCGCTTATTTTTAATCGCTTTTTTAAATCACTGTTTTATTATAAAAATGTCGCTAATTAAAACTTTGAAATTGCTGCAGCGTCGCTTTTAACAAGCTCTGCGTATCTGCAAATGTCTCGCCATTACTTTTTGCCGCCTTAATAGCTTGCTGAGCTTCTTTTTCTTTATAGCCCAAGCTAATCAATGCGCCTTCAACTTCAGCAATGATACTTCCTTCAGCAGATATTGGTACCGGCTGCATAGCAAATTCTAAATGACTGCTGTCGACCTCGATATTTTTCAGCTTATCTTTTAGCTCAATCAATAAGCGCTGCGCTGTCTTTTTGCCGATACCTGGGATACGTGTCAATGCTGATTCTGAATCTTGCTCGACATGCATTTTCAGCTCAGCAGCTGACATTGC
Organism: Psychrobacter sp. G; assembly: GCF_000418305.1. Lineage (NCBI taxonomy): Bacteria > Pseudomonadati > Pseudomonadota > Gammaproteobacteria > Moraxellales > Moraxellaceae > Psychrobacter > Psychrobacter sp. G. The sequence continues at coordinate 801,820 of NC_021661.1, read as the reverse complement.
AGATAGCATTGCTAATGCCATTTTTGCCCCAACACCGTTGATTTTAATCAGCTGGCGAAAGACATCACGCTCTTTACGATCAATAAAACCATAGAGCAGCTGCGCATCTTCGCGCACATGGAAATGCGTCCAAATGCTCGCCTGCTCGTTAAGACGCAATTGGCAAAATGACGGCAATGGTAGCTCAATATCATAGCCAACACCAGAGGTGGTCATGATACAGGCAGTCGGTGCCATTAAGTATTGCACCTGTCCATTAATCAATCCAATCATAATCCACGATCTCTTATATAGACTATTATAAAAATGAGCTAAACCATCACCTAACTATTAATCAGTCTTTTTTACCATGTAAGCTTACTAGTAAAAATTAACCATACCTTCAAGACTGATTGGACGAATCTTATGCGCTTGACCAGCTGAACCAAAGGCTTCAAAACGATTGGTACAGATATCTGACATCGCAACCATAGAGGCTTTAAAGTATTTACGTGGATCAAATTCGCTAGGGTTTTCTGCAAGGAATTTACGGATAGCGCCAGTTGATGCCAAACGTAAATCGGTATCGATATTTACTTTACGCACACCATGCTTAATCGCTTCAACGATTTGCTCAACCGGTACACCATAAGTCTCACCAATGTTACCACCATTTTCATTGATGACTTTTAACCATTCTTGTGGCACTGATGATGAGCCATGCATGACTAGGTGAGTGTTAGGAATACGGGCATGGATTTCTTTGACACGCTCAATCGATAAGATATCGCCTGTCGGTGGACGCGTAAACTTATAAGCACCATGACTGGTACCGATAGCAATCGCTAACGCATCGACGTTGGTGTCTTTAACGAACTGCTCTGCTTCATCAGCACTGGTCAATAGCTGCTCATGATCCAACACGCCTTCTGCGCCAGAGCCATCTTCTTCGCCTGCCATACCAGTTTCAAGACTACCTAAGCAACCAATCTCTCCTTCGACTGAAACACCGCATGCATGAGCCATTTTGACCACTTCGCGAGTCACGCTGGCGTTATAGTCATAATCCATCGGCGTTTTACCGTCTGTACCAAGCGAGCCGTCCATCATCACTGATGAGAAGCCAAGCTGAATTGAGCGTTGGCAAATAGCAGGTGACATACCGTGATCTTGGTGCATAACGACTGGAATATGTGGCCACTCTTCAATAGCAGCAATAATCAGATGACGCAAAAACGCAGAGCCTGCATAACTGCGGGCACCGGCACTGGCTTGTACAATCACAGGAGAGTCACAGGCGTCAGCCGCCATCATAATGGCACGCATCTGCTCTAAATTATTAACATTGTAAGCAGGAACACCATAGCCGTGTTCAGCAGCATGATCCAAAAGTTGACGTAACGATATTAAGGCCATAAAACGCTCTCTGGTTATATTCTAAAAATAGTATTTTGAAGATGATATTAAAACATCATTTTTAACAATAAGACGTTGTCACGTTTGCACTGCGACCTAGCTTTGCTATGGGTATTCCATTATAAGCCAACAAAAAACCCTGTTTTCTGCTCGTCATTATTACGCCGTGATTATAGCAAAAATTACCAGCGCTTCGTAGCGCTTAACTGACTATTTGTTTGTCTGTTTGGTTTTTATACCTTGTTTGCACAGTTAGATAGTCGATTTCGTCTATAAAAAATTCATGACCTGCTTTTTATGAATCAAATTGATTATTTTTATCCATAAAAAAAGCCTTGGCAATTACCAAAGCTTTTATATATTTTATAGGCTTATAAAACAACTTATCAGCTAACAGTCTATCCATCTTATTTTAATAAATAAACTGAACTTTATGTTGCTTAATTTTAAATGACTTAGCCTTTATACGACTTAGTACTGTTGTTCTGCATCAACAGCGACATCATTTGCGCCGTCAGCAACTGCGTTAGCACCGTCAGCAACGGCTGATGCAGTACCTTCAACGACTTTGCTTGTGCCTTCAGCAATAGCATCGCCAGTTTCTTCTAGTGCATTAGTGGCAGCAGCACCAGCAACTTCAGCATTTTCTGCAGCTTCAGCGCCAGCTTCTTGGGCAGCTACTTCAGCTTCAGCAGCAGCGGCTTCTGTATTCGCAGCAGCTTCTTCTGTGTTAGCAGCAGCATCTTCGCCAGCTGATTCAGCAGCAGCATCGGTTTTATCTTGTGTTTCTTGGCTACATGCAGTGATTGCAAAAGTACCAGCAAGAACACTAGCAAGTAATAAATGACGTTTTAACATAACAAATCCCTCATAAATAAAGCATGTCAAATACATGGTTTGCGCTATTTTATAGAGTGCAAATTAGACATGCAATAATAATTTTCAGTATAGAAACAAATAATTACCACTTAATAATAATCGATGACAATTCGAACTTATTGCCTTGAAAACAATAAGATATGAATAGTAGCCAAAATATTATCCGTACAGCGTACCTTAGATACTGCGGCTAAGTTGTACGGCTAATGTTACTCATCTGCTTAAGTATCGTTAAGAGGTTATGCATTAATTTGTAAAGCAGCAACCGCTGGCAAGATTTTACCTTCTACAAACTCTAAGAACGCACCGCCACCCGTTGACATGTAGCTGACGCCATCAGCCACTTGATATTTATCAATCGCAGCAAGTGTATCACCACCACCTGCAATCGAGAAACCTTGGCTGTTTTTGACCGCTTCTGCCACTATCTGAGTACCCTGACCAAACGCATCCACTTCAAAAACGCCGACTGGACCATTCCATAAGATAGTCTTTGCCTTGGTAATTGCCTCTGCCAATTTCATAGCACTATCTGGCGCGATATCCAATATCATGTCATTTTCGCCAATAGTGTCGACAGATTTGATGGTCGCAGAGGCTTGTTGTAATGAGCCAGTGAAGTCAGCAAAATCAATGTCGCTTTTATCAGCAACGACGACATATTCAGGCAATAAAATCTCAGTTTTACCCATGATTTCACGAGCTGTATCGAGCAGATCTGCTTCATAAAGTGACGCACCAACACTATGACCTTGCGCGGCTAAGAAGGTATTGGCAATCCCGCCACCAACAATAATCTGTGAACAAAGCTCAGACAAACTATGTAAAACCTCTAATTTGGTAGAAACTTTTGAGCCACCAACGATAGCGAGCATAGGTTGTGCTGGCGTTTCAAGTGCTAGGCTTAAAGCATCAAGCTCTGCTGCCAATAAAGGTCCAGCACAGGCGGTCTTACCAGCTTTATGCATCGCTTGGGTCACGCCTTCTGTTGATGCTTGGGCGCGATGTGCTGTGCCAAAAGCGTCCATCACAAATACATCGCACAAATCAGCATATTTTTGTGCAAGCGCTGCATCATTCTTCTTTTCGCCCTCATTAAAACGTACGTTCTCTAACAGTACGACTTCACCTGCTTCGATAGCGACGCCTTGAGTAAGGTAGTCACTATTAAGCGTAACAGGCGCGGATAGTTTATCGCTTAAATAATCAGCAACGGGTGCTAACGAATAAATGGCTTCAGGATTGCCTTCTGTCGGGCGTCCTAAATGCGAGCAGATTATCACTGCTGCACCCTTTTCTAGCGCCATCTTAATCGTCGGCAAACTTGCTTGCAGGCGTGCATCACTAGCCACTTTACCCGCTTTAATAGGGACATTAAGGTCTTCACGAATCAACACTACTTTATCGGTCAAACTCAGCTCGCTCATACGCAAAAAATTCATTACCTGCTCCTATATATCATCTGTTATCAATCTGTATGACGGTTCGCCAACGGTTTATTGGATATTCTTTAGCAAATTTATTTCATCAAATCTTATTGCTGGCAGTTTTAGAAAACTGTCCTAACAAGCATTTAAGGCGGTGTATTCTAACAGTTTTATAGTCTGTACTTATATGTCACCTAAGATAAATTTAGCGATAAGCAAATTTATCTTCTCAAACTAATAACACTCTCATTAACATTTTGTGGTGGTACTGAGTCGTTTAGCTATCTATGATCAATAGCGTACTTGTGCCATAACAATAAATCATTAGGAGAAATCAATGAGTATCGACTTTGAAGCTGCCAAACAAAACCTATTACAACTAAAAGAAGAGTACCAAACTCGGATTGCTGACATTGAGGACCATATCCAAAATCCGCAAGATGATCTCAATGAACACTGGGAAGATCAAGCGATTGCTTATCGTCAGAATGACATGCGCAAGAACTTAATGATTGAGGCACAGCAAAGCTTAGGTTTTGTAGACCACGCTTTAAGCCGTATCGAAAGTGGCAGCTATGGAGAATGTGAGGTATGCGCTGAGCCTATCGAAGCACAGCGCTTGCAAGCACTACCTTATGCAACTTTATGTATGCAGCACGCTGAATAAATTCGTACTTATATTTTAAAATAGTATTCATTCAGCAGGCACATTCCACTTATTAAGTACTTGCTGCCACTGCTGACAACGCGTTGCGATTTGATGGACAGGTAAATCCATGATATCGCCAACGATTGCTATATAAGCAATAGGTAACCCTGCCAGCTCTGAGATGTTTTCTGCCGTTAAACCGCCTATCACGCATATTTTTATATCTTGCTGACAACCTTCTATCAGTTGCTGGCGTAAGATAGTGGCAGCATTGGGCTTGGTCGTTGAAGCAAAGATTGCACCCATGGCGGCATAGCTTGCGCCTTCAGTTTTCGCAGCTTTGACTAGCGTTATGTCGCCATGACAAGTGCGACCAATGATTTGATTCGGGGCTAAAGATTGTGTTGCCTCACTAAGATCACCATCTTGCTGTCCCAAATGCACGCCGATACCAAGTTTTTCGGCCAAAGCAATATTGTCATTTATCAAAACTGGCACATTGTAGGTTTTAGCCAAATTAACGATTTGTAGCGCTTCTTCATAAAGAAGAGACTCACCGTCAGGCAATGCCAATATCTGCTTACGGCGTATTTGTAAAAGAGCAATCAATCCTGTTGCTAAGGCGGCTTCTAGCTTTTGATATAAAAGGCTAAACTCATCATCATTAGTCAGCAAATATAGCTTAGGTATAGTATGAGAAACCGTAGAGACTGATGGCTGAATCATGTAATGCTCCTTAATATCAATACGTTTTTGACATAATAAAAAGGCTGTTATATCGCATAACAGCCTTTTTATTATAAATGTCTTTTGATACTGCTCATTCAACGCTGTAATCTTATACCGTGCGGCGTGTTGCCAAGCTATTTAAGATATTTTTGGCATCACCCCAGCGCGTTGCTGAGCTATTGGCACCCAAAATTACGATAATAGCAGGACGATTATTGACGCGCGTCTCCATGACAACACAACGCCCTGCTTCATTGATAAAACCTGTCTTTGAGATGCCGATAGGATAGCTACCATCACGAACTAAGCTGCTGGTATTATTGGCTTTATAAGTGCGGTTACCACTTGAGAAGTTAGAGACAAAAAAATCATAGCTCTTAGTGGTTGAGAAACGACGAATCACGTCATAGTTACCAGCCGCACGAACCATTTTAACCAAGTCATTTGAGGAAGCAACGTTGCGCTTATCCAGACCAGTTGGGTCACCAAAGAAAGCGGTACTCATACCAAGCTCTTGTGCTTTACGGTTCATCGCGCGTATAAAGGCGCTATAGCCACCCGGATAATTACGGGCAAGACTTTTTGCTGCAGGATTTTCTGATTTCATTAATGCCATTAATAGCATCTCAGCACGATTGAGACGATCGCCTGACTTTAGGTTAGAGCTGGCACGCTTTGGACCAACGAAATCTTCTGGATCAAGTGTTAGCTCTTCACGCATATCTAAGCCGGCATCAAGTACCACGATAGCCGTCATTACCTTGGTAATACTGGCCATTGGACGCGCGATATCCGCATCTTTTTGATAAATTGACTCACCGGTTTCTGCATCAATAACCGCGACACTGCGCGAATCGGTGCTGATCGGAATCATATTACTGTTACCAAAACTACCGCGATAAGTGGTGTTGTAGCTATTGGCATTATTATAACTGTTGTTATTACTACTACCAAAACTGGTCGTATTGGTAATACTGGTTGTACCAGAACCGTTATCTATTTTTTTAATCGTAGAGCTGCTGCCAGACCTAGACATGATACTGCGCGCTTCAGACAAGCTATCGGCACCGCCCCAGCTCAGGCGAGCACTAGACTCAGAGCTAGCGCTACCATTAATTGTAAGTGCGGCTTGTGCGACACTGCCCAAACTCAATGAAATCATAGCAGCGATTAATTGCTGTTTGGTTAATGGTAGTTGCTTCATTCTGCCTCCTGCTTACGTGCTGTCATCAGTGACATACTGACTGACGCCAACTACGTACGTAGCGTTTATAGGTGTGTTTGTAGATACTCACATAGAGTTTTTGTATTTTTAGTGTATCATGGTTTACATTTAAGTTTAATGTACTAAATCAATTAGATGGCATTTCAGTGCCACATTCAAATTTTACTACACTTACTTGATGTTACAGCAATATTAGTTAACATTAGCGCAATATAGCATTACATTAACGCTGGTAGACACCTTATTGCGTCTCTACTGTCCAAATAAAGCAATTAATATTGGCTTTTTTATGCGTAAATGAGTGTTGTTGGTCAAATAGATTGATTAAGATGACTTAAATTTAGCAGTGCACCCTTTATTCTGATAGATAGAAAAGAGTATAACTATGATTCGAGTATTAGTAGTAGATGATCATGATTTGGTGCGGATGGGCATTAGCCGTATGTTGGCAGATAGTGCCGATATCGAAGTCGTCGGCGAGGCAGACAGCGGTGATATGGCGATAAAGATGGCAAAACAGCTGCGTCCTGATGTGATATTACTGGATGTAAATATGCCCAATATCGGCGGTCTGGAAGCAACCAAACGCTTGATTCAGCTGGATATGGGTATCAAAATTTTGGCGGTTAGTAGTATGTCAGCTCAACCTTATCCCTCAATGTTGATTAAAGCGGGCGTCAATGGCTATATTACTAAAGGCACACCGCTTGATGAGATGATACGAGCGGTCAAAAAAATCTATCAAGGTGGACGCTATTTTAGCCAAGACGTCGCTGAACAATTAGCTGACGTACTATTATCTGATAATGCCAACTCTCCTTTTGATTTGCTCAGTGATCGTGAGAAGCAAGTAGCAATGATGGTGGTTAATTGTCAAAGTCCTCAACAAATCGCAGACCAGTTATTTGTCAGTGTGAAGACCATTAACACCTATCGCTATCGCATTTATGAAAAAGTAAATGTCGATAGTGATGTGAAATTGACGCATTTAGCGATTCGTCATGGTCTTATTCAGCCCTAATTATCAAGTTCCTCTTTCATTAAGAACATTAGTTATTAATCCATGAATCCTGCCAAATCTGCCTCCAAGCTTATTGCTATTATTACTGACTATCTAGAGCAAGATGATATTTTGCCTGTGCCGCAGTTACGCAAACTGGGGATGATTTATAGCAGTTATCGCTTTATCGTCAGCTTGTTTTTTATGCTGATGGTATATATTACGGTTCGCACGGATGGCAACCCATCATTGCCAAGTTTCTTGCAGCAAACCGTTCTCAGTTTTTACGTTTTGCTAAGTTTAATCTTGCTGGGATTATTTTATACCGTTGGTAAGCATATGCGCCGACAGCTGGCTTTTGGGTTGGCGCTAGATGTCATTATCTTAAGCTTACTGCTTTATACCGCTGGCGCACCTGATTTGCAGCTGACCATGCTATATATGGTGGTGGTAGCCGCAAGCTTTATGTTATTACATGGCTCACAAGCATTAATTATTACTTTGCTTGCCATTATTTTTGTGATTTATCAGCAGTTTTTTTATGCCATTGCCAATAGTATGAGTTTGGCAAATTTAGGCAATGCCCTACTCATGTCAGCCAGCTTTTTGGCAGTAGGAGGTCTAAGCTGGTCGATATCGCAGCGCTTGGTACAGCTTGAAAAAGTGGCGGTTCGCCATGCCAAAGAAGTCGAGCGTTTAAATAGCATCAATCAAGAAGTCATCTCTCAAATGGTCAATGGTGTCATCGTCATTGATGACCAACAAGTGGTCTTAGCCAACCTTGCGGCTTATCAGCTACTTAGCATCCCAAGCCGTCATGACAATAAGTCAAAACCAGTAGCCGCTTTTGAGCAGCAACTTGGTCAACAACATCTGCAATTGTTTAATGCCTGCTTATCGGTAGCCGCAGGACTAACGCGTACTTTTATTTATGAGCTGCCTGCTGTTGCCAACTCTTCTATCATTGGCAAGCTGCGTGTCGATATTATTCCGTTAAAAGACGACAGTAAACTCATTATATTAGAGGATTTACGCCGTGAACAAGCCAGTGCGCAACAATTAAAGCTCGCCTCACTTGGACAGTTGACCGCCAGTATCGCTCATGAAATCAGAAACCCTTTGGCAGCTATTTCTCAAGCTAGCCAGTTGCTAATAGAAGATGTTATAGAAAGCGAGATGGACAATGACAATGCCCTAAGTCCTTTCGCTAATAATGATATAAATAGCCAGATGACTGGCAATCATGAGCTTTACAAAATGATATTTTCGCAAACAAAACGCGTCAATCGCATTATCGAAGACGTATTAAAACTGTCGCGTCAGCAAACGGCCAATCAACAAACCATTATCCTTGCTGATTGGATGCCTGTATTTTTAGACAATTACTTTAAAGGACACGATGTCTTTTTACATATTATTACCCAGCCTACCATCTCTTTTGATATTCATCAGTTAGAGCAGGTACTCATCAATTTAATCAATAATGGTTTACGCTATAGTAGTTACGCCCACCCTCATGCCTTTGTGGAAATCGAAATTTATTGTGCCGATAACGATGTTATAATCGATGTTTTGGATGGCGGTACTGGTGTTAATGCAGATGATTTAAGCGCTTTATTTAATCCGTTTTTCACCACCGAACAATCAGGCACAGGGCTTGGGCTATATTTATCACAAGCCTTTTGTGAAGCCAATCAGGCACGCTTACTGTATGTGCCTGAGCATCAAAAAACTTGCTTCCGGCTAATTTTTCCTGCTGTTCATAATGACATCGTTAGTCCAACTTTTATCTAAAGAAAAAAATTGCTTCTCAAAAAACATTGAAAGAAAATGTAAAACAAAAGGCTTTATATTGTTCATTAAAAAATACCTGTAACCAATGCAGTTATTAAGACTGATAAACCCTTAGAGCGTTATTTTATATACTTTTGTAGCACTTGAAAACAATGAGATGATGTATGACAACCACCGCGCTAGTCGTTGATGACGAAGTAGATTTATGCCGTTTGATGCAAATCACCCTGACCAAAATGGGTATCAAAAGTGATGTTGCCTATACATTGTCGCAAGCGAAATCGTACTGGCAAGACAATGACTATGATTTTTGTCTAACCGATTTAAAACTCCCTGATGGTTCGGGATTAGAGTTGGTCAAACATATCAGTGCCAGCTCCAGTAAGCCCATTGCGGTGATTACAGCGCATGGTAGTATGGATTTAGCGATTGAAGCACTAAAGCTTGGGGCTTTTGATTTCGTCAATAAACCGCTTGAGCTACCCCGCTTACGGCAATTGGTTGAAAACGCGCTAAAGGTAATACAACAAGATTTGACTGCCAAGTCCACGCCGCAACGCTCACCTGAACAGCAGATGCTTGATGAGCGCCTGATTGGTGATTCGGCGGTAATGCATCCTTTAAAAAACACGATTTTAAAATTGGCTCGCTCACAAGCGCCGGTATTTTTGTCAGGGGCGTCAGGTACAGGTAAAGAAGTCGTTGCGCGGCTCATTCATGACTTAAGCCCGCGGCGTGACGGCAGTTTTGTGCCAGTCAACTGCGGGGCAATACCTTCAGAGCTGATGGAATCAGAGTTTTTTGGTCATAAAAAAGGCAGCTTTACAGGTGCCGTTGCGGACAAGCAAGGGCTGTTTCAGCAAGCCAATGGCGGTACTTTGTTTTTAGATGAGGTAGCTGACCTACCTTTGGCTATGCAAGTGAAGTTGCTACGGGCTATTCAGGAAAAAACCGTACGCGCGATTGGTGATACCAAAGAAGTACCTGTCGATATTCGTATCTTGTCAGCCACGCATAAAGATTTAAACCAGTTGGTACAGACAGGGTTGTTCCGTCAGGATTTATATTACCGCATTAACGTGATTGAGCTTAAATTACCAACATTGAATGCACGGCGCGATGATATACCGGTATTAGCCACGCATTTTTTAGCGCTGATTGCTGAAGAGTGGCAGTTGGAGTCGAAGCCTTTATTAACTGCAGAGGCTTGCCTGCGTTTACAGCAGCATGATTTTGCGGGTAACGTTCGTGAGCTGCGTAATGTACTTGAACGTGCCGTTACTTTGGCTGAAACCTCAACTATTGATGTAAGCCATCTCGGCTTATCTGACTTAGATGTCCATCAACAGGCTCATATGCCTCAAAAAATCAATGAATATAACGCATCTGATTCAATAGAAAATATAGATAAAGACGATAGAGAACCATCATCTATCAAAAGCGTCTCGACGCAGCAAGCAACGGCTAATCTGCACCCTTATCGTACGATGACTCATCACTATGCTGCAGTGAAGCAATCTTCGATATCCGGTACGATATCCGACTCATCGTCTTCCGCAATAGGAATAGAGCAGCAATCAGTGACAGCAATGGCGGAGCGCGCTGAATCAGTAAACAAGAACGCAAATAGTGATAAGACCGATTCTGTAGCCAATCTCGACAGTAGTATTGATGGCAATATTGATATATTAAACAGTATAGCGATAAAAAACAGCGTCAGTGGTCAGCTACCAGCACAAGGGTTAGAGCACTATCTCCAAGAGCAAGAAAGACAACTTATTATCACTGCACTTAAGCAAACTGGCTGGAATAAAACCCAAGCCGCTGAACTATTAGGGACAACTTTTCGATCCTTACGCTATCGTATGACCAAACTTGAGATTGCAGAAGATCAAGCTGAATAATACGATTTGCTTTAAAATTGTGACTAGATTAGAGCTTTACCTTAGATGTTGGTTTTTCAATAACATTCTTTATAGCTGTATTGTTTTTGATGATACTATTTTTAGGATCTGGCTTTTTCTCAGAGCGTACAAATCGAATACCTGAAGTAAGTGCTTTCTTTCGTAATAAATCAAGCGCTTGCTGCTCCCACGTGCTTTCACTGCCCGATAGAGCAATATCAGGCTCTACCCCAATACCATCTATCTTTTTACCTGAAGCAGTCATATAGTTGGCAACCGTAAGCTTGACCGCTTGCTCATCGTTAAGCGGTATCACCGATTGTACAGAGCCTTTGCCGTAACTGACCTCACCTAAGACAGTGCCACGCTTTTGCGCTTGCAAGCTACTGGTCAACACTTCTGCCGCTGACGCCGAATAGCGATTTTGCAATACCACTACCGGTAACGCCTCAAGCAATGCTGCACCTCTAGTCGACAATGTACGGGAATCTGCTTGGCGACTCTTTATCTGTACCACATCCGTATCTGTCATAAATAGGCTAGCAACGCTCACAGCGGATGCCAATACGCCACCTGGATTATCACGTAAATCTAGTAGTATTCCTGTGACAGGCTTATCCAAATCGATCAAACTTTGTAGCAGTTTTTCACGGCTATTATTTTGAAATGCTGGTAACCTCACAATGGCCATACCATCTACAAAACGAGTTTCGATAATTTGAGGATGGCTATTATTACGTTGTAAAGTGGTGACATGTTTACGGCGTCCTGCCTTGGACGTCACCACATCTACTTGGGTACCGGCAATGCCTGTCAAAAGCTGCTCGATATCGTTACTTTCTTCATCTTCGCCAAGCTTAAACTCATCGACTTGGTGTAGATAATCGCCAACTGCGATACCCTTTTTATCGGCAGGTGAATCATCAAGCACCTCAGTGATGACCCAATAGCCCAAGGCTGATTGATACTCAACTTTGATGCCAATATCCCCGACATCGCCTTCCGTAAAAGCACGCAGATTCTCATAAGCTTCGGCGTCCAAAAATTCCGCATGGCTATCAAGCTTGGTTAACATACCGCTCATAGCATTATTAAACAGTTCTTCATCATTAACCGTATCGACATATTCACGACGCACCAAATCAATCAAAGCCACAAAGGTCTTCAACGTTTCAGGAGAAATAGCATTTAATGACACTTGAGCGACTTCAGCAGGAATGTCGGTATTAATAATAGGCGATTCATTGTTAAGCACAGTTTCATCCGCCACACTATCAATTAAATCGTCAGCTTGATCAGCAGATTCAAGCATATCAGCAATATCTGATAAATCATCTGCGCCGTTATCTAATGGTACATTATCAGCATTTAAACTGATGAGTTGTAAGCTTGCCGTACGACTCGCGTTGCGCCCTGCAGCAGTATCTTTGACAGCCGCTTGCGCTGGTATAGCAATCATACTTAAGCCCAGAAAACCCATGATAAGCGTCGGCTTTAAGACGTTAGTGTAGCTAGATATCGTACTCATTGACTGCTCGAGTCTTTTAGAGGTCAATGGAAATGTACGACTGATAGGATTGTTAAAATGCATAAAAATCACCTGAAAATTTGTCCAAAGTTAAGCCATCATTATTATAGGATTGTTATATGGTTATTATTGAATAATAGCCCATAAGATAGCATCAAGCACCCTTATAAGAATAGGAGAGTATTGCAAGTAACTTAGGTGAAATGTTAGACAAAATGTAGCAACAAAAAAGGGAGAGCTGATCAATAGCTCTCCCTTTTAATATCAATTTACTTTGAAAGTAATGTAACGCTACTACTATAAATTTCTAGCGCCTTACTATAATTGGATTATCCAGCAGCCACCAACAAACTTTCGCCTGTCATCTCTTTCGGCGCTTCGATATCCATTAAGGCCAGAATAGTAGGTGCAACATCACTAAGCTTACCGCCGCCACGGACTTGTACTTTTTTCTCACCGACATAAATCAGTGGCACGTGTTCAGTAGTATGCTGAGTATGGACTTGACCGCTTTCATAGTCTTGCATCTGCTCACAGTTGCCATGATCTGCTGTAATCAGCATATCGCCGCCTGCCGCACGTACTGCTTCTGCCACGCGCCCAACGCAGATATCTAACGCTTCTACTGCTTGCACCGCAGCATCAAAGATACCAGTATGACCGACCATATCACCATTGGCATAATTGACAACTAGCACGTCATATTTACCAGATTCTATCGCTTCCACCAATCTATCAGTCACTTCAGGCGCGCTCATCTCAGGCTGCAAGTCATAAGTAGCAACATCCGGCGATGGCACTAAGATGCGTGTCTCACCTTTATATTCATCTTCACGCCCACCACTAAAGAAGAATGTCACATGCGCGTATTTTTCAGTTTCAGCAATACGTAACTGGGTCTTGCCCTTATCTTGCAAATACTCGCCAAGTGTATTGGTCAATGAGGTTGGATAATAAGCGATGCTGGTTTTAGGATTATCTGCTAACACATCAGAATACTTGGTCAACATCACAAATGCAGCAAGTTTTGGCTGCTTATTGCGGGCAAATCCTGAAAACTCATGGTCCGGTAATACGAAAGCTTGTGCAAGCTCACGAGCACGGTCAGCACGGAAATTCATAAAAATAAGGGCATCATTGTCATCAACGGTATAAGGCACTTCGTCACGTCCAATCACGACCGTTGGATTAATGAATTCGTCGGTTTCGCGTGCTTTGTACGCAGCTTGCACTGCCCCATCAGCACGAGTTGCTAAACGATCCGCTTTACCTTCAGTAATCAGCTCATAAGCTTTTTGCACGCGATCCCAGCGATTGTCACGATCCATCGCATAGTAACGCCCGATAATACTGGCAATCTGTACACGACCACTCTCATAATGGGCATTCAGCTTTGCGATATGATCACGAAGACGATTGATATATTTATCAGCAGACTTAGGCGGCGTGTCACGTCCATCTAAAAAGCAATGCACAAAGACGTTTTTGGCACCATGTACCAATGCGGAATGACACATTGCTTCAATATGGTCTTGATGAGAATGGACGCCACCATCTGACAGCAAGCCCATAATATGAACATTGCCGCCCAATGTATTGGCGGCTTTTACTGCATCGACCAAGGCTTCATTTTTATAAAAATCACGACTGGCAACTTCACTTGAGATACGAGTTGAATCTTGATAAAGCACGCGCCCAGCGCCCAAATTCATATGCCCAACTTCTGAATTACCAAACTGACCATCTGGCAAACCAACATCTTCTCCTGACGCTGATATCAATCCATGCGGATATTGCTCATAAATATTATCTAAATTTGGCATATTAGCGGCAGCAATGGCATTGTCTTTATCGTCTTCACGATGCCCAAACCCATCTAATATCATTAATACACGCGGCACTTTCTTATTATTATCACTATACTGCTGCTTGCTTAATTGTGCCTGATTATCGTCGATAGATTCTGATTGTTGCTGGGTATTGGTCATGGATTACCGCTCCTCAAGTGAATGAACGCCTATAATGCTGTATTAGGATGTCTAAAGTTGTCTATATTAGCACACATCTTGAAATAGCTGAAAAGTGAGCTTCTAAGTCAACAATTGATTACTATATAAATAGATTAGGATTTAATAATGATGTAATGGTAATCATGCTAATTATCAAACTCACGTAGCAATCTGTAAATCGTACTTGCAATCACTCAAACCATTGGTTAAGATAATTATATTCTGAAGTGTTGGCTAGCAGATGTTTATTCCCTGAGCCGATAATGCTTTACCAGGATGTGGTACCTATTGCTTCATTGTGTATGCCTGCACCGCTTGCGGTGTATCAGGAAACCTGCCGAGGCAGTGACGCATCCGCCCTGAACTTCACGGTTCATGGGTCACCATCTTGCGGCGGCACTTCGGTTGTTATATTCGGTTAGTAGTTTTTTTATTTATAAGTACTATATTTATAAAGAATGAATTACAGCTACTAAAAAGCCCCTTTTGTCATTGACGAAAGGGGCTTTTTCTATGCTTGTCTATTAATTCAACTATTCGTCATTAGCAGATTTAGTGATTTTTTTCACATCTTTAGGAATGGTTTTTGCTGTCCCATCAATCGTTGTATGCTGCTTAAACACATCACCAAACGGGTTTTGCTGTTGACCAAACGGGTTCTGATTATTCATACCACCTGCGCCGCCAAACGGGTTTTGACCACCCATGCCGCCAGCACCACCGAACGGATTTTGTCCGCCGCCCATTTGTCCACCCATCTGCTTGGCCATCATCTCCATCATTTTTTGTTGATTGTTCATGACGTAATTATTGGCGAAGTCTTTGAGCTTTTTCTGCACGGGTGGCAAGATAACCAGTAACGCCAATAAGTCACTAAGCACACCAGGAATGAGTAGCAAAATACCAGCCGCTGCCATAGCCACACTTTTGATCATGGTTGACTCTTGCGGACGCATCGACGGATTCATCATACCGCCTGCTTTCATCTGCTGGGCCATTGGGTTGAGAGCTGCCATGCCTTTGCGCAGGAGCGAAATACCGATGACGGCGGCGATAATAAACCAAATAAACACCAACCAGCCACTCGTAAATTGAGCAAGCAAATACCAAAGCAGCATCTCGATAATAAACCATACGATGGCAATACCAACTATCTGACCCATAAAGTGTCGTCCTATAAAATAAAAACCAATAAATTGAGCGCCATGCAAATTAAAATGGCTAACATGTGATGTATATGGGGATTGATTGCTATACTATCAAACTTACGGCTAATTTTTAAGCCATAAAACAAAATGTAAGTAAGACGGAACACTATGGCAATTATTATTGGGATTGATCCAGGTTCACGCATGACCGGCTATGGCATCCTTCAACAAACGGGCGATAAGCTCACCTATATTGATTCAGGCACCATTCGTACAGATACTAAAGAGATGCCTGAACGCCTAAAACGCATTTTTAATGGCTTGACGCGTATTACTCAGCATCATCTAAAATATGCAGATGAGCCTATTTATACGGCAATTGAACAAGTATTTATGGCAGAAAACCCTGATTCAGCGCTTAAGCTTGGGCAAGCACGTGGCGCAGCCATTGCAGCGATGGTAGCCCTGGATTTGGAAGTTTCAGAATATACGGCACGCCAAATCAAACAAGCCGTTTGCGGCTATGGTGCAGCAGCAAAAGAGCAAGTACAAGAAATGGTGTGCCGGATACTGACTCTGGATTTTGTACCACAACAAGATGCGGCAGACGGTCTTGCCTGCGCCATCTGTCATGCGCACTCAAGCCATTCAATGAACAAATTGATATTAAATAGTGCTATGCGCGGGCGCGGTGCGTCTAAGAAAAAGGGACGCTGGCGTTTAACTGAAGAAGACTTAGGTAATTTGCGTTAAAACAATTAAGCAAGCATAATAAAACACGCGTTCAAATGGCACGTGTTTTTTATTATCAATATTTAATGTCACTACTTGATGTATTCATTCGTTAATAACCAATCAGCCCTATTCTACGACTGAGCTTTCAATAACGGCGTCCAATACATAGGCATACTCTTCACCTTCTGATACCTTATCGCTGTCTAATTGATAACGTTGTAGGCGTAGCACTTCATCATGCTTACCATCATGCTCATAGCCATCAATCTCACCATTAAATGCAGACCACTTGCCTTCACTGACTTTAATACCCTGATCATTATAAGCGACTGGTTTCACTTGCAAACACATCTCTAAGCTATTATCAGAGCACACTGTTTCATTGGCATTTACGGCCCAAAATACCGTCTCACCTTTACTATTGTACTTAGCTTGTGACGTCAACCTACCTTTCCAAGTCAAAGTGACCGCATTGCTCGTCACTTGCGTTAGGACTGGGTTATCACCCTCAGTGACACTGAGCTCACTAGTACCCTGCATCAAGGTATCTAAACGATTTTCTGCCTTGTTTAGATTTTCGCATAGCATTTTGGTACTCATGCTGTCTTCTGTCGTTAACGTATGACCTTGCAACTCATAACCTGCACTCATAGTGTTACAGCCTACACCATAATTTAGGGTGTTATGACCTTGGTTTTGTTTAAACGACAGCATTACTTGGTTCTTAATATCTACAAGCGTCGTTATGACAGGTCCACCACTTTTATCATCGATATCAAGTAGTGTCCAACGATAACGCGCAAGATTTTCAATCATTTGTTCTTCAGCACTCATCTCGCTTGCCTTAGCTAACGTGGAATTAGTATTCGCTATATCAGCATCTGCAGTGCTAACATTGGTATCAGCTGACTCGAGATTTGCATCCGTTGGAACAGAAGCATCTTGGCAAGCACTTAATGCCAGACTTATCGCTAGCATACTTGGCAATAGGGCGGATTTAAAAGATAGCGTCATGAAGATCATACCTTGCAGTTATACTTCTTAATTCAACTTTTTGACCCATTTAATCTACAAAATCTGATTGTCACAATTATAAGATGCATATCAGTCAAATTATTCAAAGGGCATTTAAAAAGATGCTTATAAAAGGGTAATAATCTGACCACTATAGCGCTCATAAGTGATATGGGTGTAACGAAGTGTTTAATTTTATAGATTCATAGTAAATTTCACATATATGCTGATCCTGTTTTTAATGTTAACCATAGCAAAACAGCCCTGCGTCGTTAGGAATTATCCTCGTTACGCAAAGCTGTTGCTGCTTATCATTACATTTTAAAAAAATTTATTACTTTAATCTTCTTCATGAACAGGTTTGGCTTTTGCCATATTTTTGATGCTAAAACGCTCGTTCATCATCTGGTAAAAACGGGCAAGATTGTCGCCCTGTTCATTAGGATTGACTTGAAGGACTTTGCCAAAATCTAAACCCAAATACAGCACAATATCAGCAAAGCTCAGCTGGTCACCGACCAGATACTCATGACCCTCCAACAGGGTTTCAAAATATGCTAATGCTTTGACAGCACGCGCGATAGATGGCGCGACAAACTCTGGTACTTGCTCAACACGCTGGGCTTTTGATGGGTGGCTATGCTGAAAGGCGAGCATAAAGTTATATAGCACCTCAAATTCGGCGATACGGCGCATAGAGCATACTTGCGCACGCTGTACCACATCATTGCCCATCACCGAGCGCTCACCATAAACACGGTCGAGATATTCGCACACTGCCTGCGAGTCATTGAGTACAGTCCCATCATCTAATGTCAAAACAGGTACGGTTTGCATAGGATTTATTTTGGTAAATGCCTCTGACATTTGCTCGTTGGCAGCAAAATCGATATCAATCACATCGAGGTCATCCATATCATCAATATCGATACCTTTTGATGCTAGTAAAATAAGTGCTTTCCGTGGATTAGGTGCAGTACGGGTGACATATAATTTTTTCATAAAAACTCCTTGTAAGGTGGGCTTAAAAGCGACTTAGCGCTGCTATACTTTATTATGATTGTTGTGTCATCAAGTATCAAATGCTCCATTAACTCAAGTATTAACGATAACGATTCATCTCTAAATCATGCATACTTGATTTACTAGTTATAGCGTACTCTGTTCATCATAGCAAAGCCTTATTTAGCTGATGCTTCTGATGTTAAGCTGAATAACAGAAAGCCCCACAATTTTGCATTATGGGGCTTTTTAAATCATCTCTTCATCAAGCTCACATGCTCCAGCTTATTATTTATTAGGTGCAGGAGTGGTACGTAGATACGGCTTAATTTCTGTGTGACCTTTTGGATATTTGGCAGCGATATCTTCGTTTTTAACACTTGGCGGAATGATAACGTCATCACCATCTTTCCAATCTACTGGCGTTGCGATGTTGTATTCATCAGACAATTGCAATGCGTCAATCACGCGAAGGATCTCGTCAAAGTTACGACCACAGCTAGCAGGATAAGTCAGTGTTAGTCGAATCTTTTTGCTTGGGTCAATAATAAAGACGCTACGTACGGTATGCGTGCTGTCTGCATTTGGATGCATCATGTCATACAGCTCAGCCACTTCTTTATTAGGATCAGCAATGATTGGGAAGTTCAGTTCAGTACCTTGAGTTTCACCGATATCTTTTGCCCAGGCATGATGGTCATCGATACCGTCAACAGAGATACAAATTGGCTTCACGCCGCGCTTTTGAAATTCGCCATTTAGCGCAGCAGCACGACCAAGCTCAGTGGTACATACTGGGGTAAAATCGGCTGGATGTGAGAAGAAAACTACCCAATTATCACCCGCCCACTCATGAAAATTGATATCACCTTCAGTAGTGGTTGCATCAAAATTTGGTGCGGTATCGCCTAAACGTAAATGTGCCATGCTTGATTTCCTTATTTATGATTGTGACGAGCGCTATTATCGAATGCTATCTACGCGCGCTCTTATTATCAACGACATACTCAGCGGTTAAAATATCTACGAAGCATCTCAACAAAAAAACTGACTTTATCTTAACAAACTGGTTATGAATGTCTTGTGACGGATTGTAATGCGGTTATTCCTTTTATTACTAATACGAATGTAGCAAAATTATTCTTTGAAAACAAAGTAATGAGCTAAAAAGTAAGAAGTTAAATAGACGTTTATATCACCATCCCTGAATCCCACAGACAAAACTCACCAAACTTTCCACGCTTACTTGTACCACCTGCGGCACGCCCAGCATCTGTTAATAACAACTCACCTTCTTGCTCTTTCAGATACCCCGCTGTCAGTAATTTATCGTTTAATTCTTGGGTTTTAAAGCCCAGCTCTTTGGCAAGCTTTGCCGTCGTTAACTTAGAATAATTAGGTGTTGCTACTTCTGTAGGTTTAGGAGAATTAGTTTCAGTAGGGACTTGAGAAGCACTCTCAGAACTAAGGTTGTTATCAACACTATTACTAGGCTCAATTATTTTTTCAAGTGACATTCTGACTTCGTCACTGATACGAATAATACGCTGGGCTTCTTCATAAGTATCGGCATAGAGTTTCGCATCTTCATTACGGTAAATCAGTACGCCCATTTCATTATTATTTACTTGGCTGAATTCATAAAGGTTTAAGCTAGTAATAATGCACTCATTTTCGTTCAGGTAGCATTTTGCATGCAAATTTTTACAAAAGCTGGTGCGAATAAAAGTCAGATTTTTGAGCCAGTTTATTTCTTCAGGGTGCAAATCATTTTTACCATAAACGATACGGATATCAATTTTGAGACGATTACGATCTTCTAACAGCTCTTTGATACGCTCATTAAGCTTTAAATAGGGGCTAATAATAATCAATCTATCAGACGCATTTTTAATCAACTCTTCTAAATGATAAGTCGTGCCACTGCTGTTTAAAAATTTTGCCATTTTAATACCCTCACCATCTACGATTAAAATTTATACTTATTCACAAAAAAGCCCATCCCTAGCGTACTAGAAATGGGCAACATTGCAAACTACTATTGTTCAGTATTTTCTTACAATAAATATGAACTGCGCTAATGATAACTTAAGCAGGTTTATAACTATCACGTAAGCTGACGATTTGGTTAAAGACAGGCTTATCACTGCTATGATCTTTACTATCAGAGATAAAGTAACCTTCACGCTCAAACTGGAAGCGCGTGCCAGCGTCTGCATTGACCAATGATGGCTCAACTACAGCATTTAGCTCAGTCAATGAGTTAGGATTCAAGGCTTGATGGACGTCAGCGACGCCACTTGGGTCTTCAACACTAAATAGCTGCTCATACATGCGCACCGTGGCTGGAACGCCTTGGCTAGCCGATACCCAATGAATCACGCCTTTCACCTTGCGACCTTCAGGATTGTTGCCCAAAGTCGCCGGATCAATCGTTGCTTTAAGCTCAATCACGTTACCGCTATCATCTAAAATATGCTTCGTCACGGCCAATACATAGGTATTACGCAGACGAATTTCATTCTTCTCTGGTGATAAACGCTTATAACCTGCTGGCGGCTCAATTTCATAATCGCCTTGGTCAATATAAATGGTCTCAGTAAATGGAATTTCACGTTCACCCATATCGACATTGGGATGATTGGGCTGAGTTAACCATAAAGTCTGCGAGGCATCGTCAAAACGAGCTTGAACGGTGTCAGCCTTTTGCAAATCCCAACTGCTAACAGCATCGCTAAAGTTGGTAATGGTCACTTTTAATGGTTTGAGCACTGCCATACCACGTGCAGTCGTCGTCTCTAGTGACTGACGAATACTAAATTCTAATAAGCGAAAGTCTACAACACTGTCTACTTTAGTCACGCCAACACGCTCACAGAAATCACGTAAGCCTTCTGGTGTATACCCACGGCGACGCATGCCAGCAATCGTCGGCATACGTGGATCATCCCAACCGCTAACGATATTTTCATCAACCAACTGCTTTAATTTTCGTTTACTGGTTAATGTATGGTCAACATTTAGACGAGAGAACTCATACTGATGCGGCGGTTGCTCAAAGCCAACTTTTTCTATTGCCCAGTCATAAAATGGACGATGGTCTTCAAACTCTAACGTACATAATGAATGGGTAATGCCTTCGAGCGCATCAGATAACGGGTGAGCAAAGTCATACATCGGATAAATGCACCATTTATCCCCCGTTTGGTGATGTGCTTGATGCATAATTCGATAGATAACAGGATCACGTAGGTTCATATTAGGGCTTGCCATATCAATCTTGGCACGTAGCACTGCTTTACCTTCAGCATATTTGCCCTCTTTCATATCATCAAAGAGTTGCAAATTTTCTTCAACACTGGCATTACGATGTGGTGACGCTGTACCTGCTTCATTAAATGAGCCACGATTTTCTTTGATTTGCTCAGGCGATTGCAAATCTACATAAGCATCGCCTTGCTTGATCAGCTGAATCGCCCAAGCATGAAGTTGGTCGAAATATCCTGAGGCATGGTACGCCTCTCCTGCCCACTCAAAGCCCAACCATTTTACATCATTCTCGATGTTATCAATGAAGTCTTGCTTTTCTGCGGTTGGGTTGGTGTCATCAAAACGCAGGTTGCAGATACCGCCAAACTCCTCAGCCACACCAAAGTTTAGACAGATGGATTTAACATGACCTAAATGCAAGTAACCATTGGGCTCAGGTGGGAAACGAGTGACAATCTGTTGGTATTTTTGCGCATTAACATCATCACGAATAATATTACGAATAAAGTCGTTTTTGTGTTCGTCTTTTTGTGCATTATTGCTTGAGTGCTCACTCATCGGGCATTGCTCCTAACGCAAATGGTCAATTCATGCGACGTGCCATCACGCCTCATGGAAAATTCAAAATATTTGATAAAGTAAAACGATATCGTAAAACAAGCCTCAGCCATTAAATTTAAGCCAATTTACAAAAATTTGGGTTATAAAAACAGTGTGTTATAAACACCAAGCTATGATGACTTTTTGTCAAAATCGTTTAGAAATGGGTAAAGTTGCGTTATTCTATCAGCTTTTGCGAACGCATTAACAGCCTGATACATGACACGAGATAAAAAAGCCGTTAGACTAGCCATAACTTTTTAACCACCAACTTTTTAGCCACCACTTAACAGCGTCATTTTAGGCGCTGCAATCAAAGAGGAATATCACATGGTAGACATGCCACCAGTAGTAGAACTTGACACCAGTATGGGTGCGATCGTTATCGAGCTCAATGAAGAAAAAGCACCTAAAACGGTAGAAAACTTTTTAAACTATGTAAAATCTGGTCATTATGATGGCACGATTTTCCATCGCATCATTGATGGCTTTATGATTCAAGGCGGTGGAATGGATGCTGACATGAATGAAAAAGCCACCAACAAGCCAGTAGAAAACGAAGCAGACAACGGTCTAAAGAACGACGCTGGCACGATTGCTATGGCGCGTACTCAAGATCCACATTCAGCGACTAGCCAATTTTTTGTCAACGTAAAAGACAACGATTTTTTAAATCATTCTGGCAAAAACATGCAAGGTTGGGGTTATACCGTATTTGGTAAAGTAACAAGCGGTATGGACGTCATCGAAAAAATGCGCGGCGTCCCAACTGGTCGTTTCGGTATGCATGCTGATGTACCAAAAGAGCCAGTGGTTATCAATTCAGCCACCATCATCACTCAGTAATCATTCTTCAATAGTTATTACTTAGTAGCGATGAATCAGTGAAAGCTTATGAGTCGTTACTGTTTAAAGTTATGAGGATAAGGATAAATGCAAAGTTTCAGCCATCTAATTACCACCCGCCCTCATGAGGTGCGACAAGTATTGATTAGCGATTTGCATTTATCGCCTGAAGAGCCTGCCTTAGTGCAGGCTTTTTTGGCACTGCTTGATGATTGCCTTGCCTTGCCTGCCCTTAAACGCCTATTTATATTAGGTGACTGGTTTGAAGTCTGGCTTGGGGATGATTTTTATTTGTCTTTATCCGAAGAGGAACGACAAATACATTGGCTCACACCACTTATCATTAAGTTAAAGAAACTGCGCATAGCTGGTTGTGAGATTTTAATCATGCATGGCAACCGTGATTTTTTGTTAGGTCAGCCTTTTTGTAATATATTCGGTGGCGAGCTTATTTATGAGCCGTATACCTTAACCGTTGGACAGCAAAACTATCGCTTAGAACACGGTGATGCACTATGCGTTGATGATAAAAAGTATCAGTTTTTTCGTAAAGTAATGCGTAATCGTTTGACGCAGTGGTATTTGCTCAATAAATCATTAGAAAAACGCTTGGCTATCGCCGATAAAATGCGGCAAAAAAGTCAGCAGAATAATGCCAATAAAGCGGCGCATATCATGGATGTTAATGAAGCAGCAGTGAATAAAGCTATTTATCGCTTTGATGCCCTACTACATGGTCATACCCATCGTCCTGAAATCCACCAAAGTAATGAGGGTAAAACTCGCTATGTACTTGGTGATTGGCGATTGTTAAATAAGGACAAGCGCCAGCAAAAAGTGAGTGCCGTGATTGGTGCAATTACAGCAAGCGTAGATGAAGGTATTATGGCTGATAGTGCAGAGTTTGAATTGTTTGAATTTACCATTACTATTTAAATACCTAAACATCAAAACTGCTGCTGTTATCCTTATACAATGAAAAACTCCGTTATAAAACGGAGTTTTTTTATTTATTAACATCGTTATTTTTAAACAACCTTTGAAAACAACCATTATCCAAAAATAGTGATTTCAACCTATCTCACCACCCCGCCAACGAAGACGCGCTACGCTGAGTAATAAAACCATCTGGCGTTTGACCATTGGCTGCTTGCCAGCGCTGGAACGCATTGCGAGTATTGGTACCTACGATACCATCAGAGCCTTTTGTATCGTAGCCTGAGCTTGTCAAACGCTGTTGTAAATTGCGTACTTGCGACGTCGATAACGGGCGCTCATAACGTGGCCATGACTTTTGTAAACCGCCTTGTCCAATCAGCGCTTTACCCAGTAAGCTAACACCGAGGGCATAGCTTGATGAATTGTTATATACTTTTATGACATCAAAATTTGGACTGAGTAGCAGTACCGGACCGTCTTTACCCGCTGGCAGCCACAACTCCATTTGAGTGTTACCATCCAAGGACACATCGGCTATGGTATCGACGCCCATTGACGCCCATCTAGCAGCAGGCTGCTTGGTACCAACCAGTGTGTAATCAAATGATGACGGAATGGTTGCTTCATAAAATGGTGCCAAACCACGTACCCAACCTGAATTGCTCAGATAATTAGCAGTAGACGCCAAGGCGTCGCCCGTCGACCATGGATTGCGATGTCCATTACCATCACCGTCAACCCCATGCTTAAGCCAGGTATCAGGGATAAACTGCGTCTGCCCCATACCGCCTGCCCAAGAGCCGTCGAGCTGTGACCAAGACACATCGCCGCGCTGCAATAGTGTCGCTAGTGATAATAGCTGAGTTTCGGCAAATTCTTGACGGCGCCCATCATAAGCAAGGCTGGCTAGCGAGCTTGGAATACTACTATTACCCGTTACTACGCCGTATGACGACTCCATGCCCCAAATCGCTGCAATGATTTCTGCATTGACGCCATACTGCGACTGTAACTGCGATAAATACGTGCGTTGCTCAGCGAACTTACGCTTACCAGTACTGACGCGACCATCTGATACCGCAGAATCGACATATTCCCATGGCATTTTTGAAAACTCTGGCTGTCCTGAATCAAGCGAGATGACTTGTTGATTTAAGTAAGCAGAATCGAGCAGACGACGAACCGTAGCAGCATCATGACCTGATGAAATGGCACGCATAGAAAAATCAGACTTCCAATCAGAAAAACTATTGTAGCTTGGCTTTGCGGGTGTTGGTTTAATGACCGGTGCTGGAGTCGGCTTCACTTGAATGGTTTGAGTCTGGGTAATTTGCACATTACCTTGACGAACTGGCTTATTAGGTTGCTGCATCGCCTGCTGACTGGTACAGCCGACCATGACTAGAGCGGGGAAAAAGGCAAGGTAGTGTTTATTTAATCGCATAAGAGGTCTCAAGTATCCGTAAGTAAATTGCAATGTGGCTTAGATAATTCCATTTAATCGCCAAACAATAAGAAATTTAACGCCCTAGTACCGCTCGTGGATCGATAGGGTTGCCATTTAAGCGTACTTGAAATTCCAAACCCACTTGATTGGTCTGACCACTATTACCCATATTTGCGATACGTTGACCACGCTGAACGCTATCGCCCTCTTTCACTAACAGCTGGCTGTTATGGGCATAAGCAGTGATATAGTTGTCACTATGACGAATCATAATCAAGTTGCCATACTCTGGCAGACCGTTACCCGAATAAAGAACCGTACCTGATTGACTTGCTTGCACCGGATCACCCACGTTACCAGCAAACCACATGCCCATCGTGCTAGATGCTGCATCGAAGTTGCGGGTTATTTGGTTGCGGGTCGGATACTCATAGCCTGACGTTGCATTGGCAGTCACTTCATAGACGGGCGGTTGTGAAAAGTTAGGCGTGCTGGTCACAGGCGGTGTATAAGTAGGTTGTACTGGTGCAGATTGAGTATTGTAGCGATTACTATTATTGGCACTTGCCGGCTCACCTTGCCATAGTTTGAGCCACTGACCACTATAAATGGTGTATTTACTGTCTAGGCCATTCAGTGAACCAATTTGACGGTAATTGAGATTATAGCGCGCCGCCACTTGACTGACCGTATCGCCGCGCTGCACACGATGATAGTTAGGAACCCCTTGATTATTGGTAATAATCTTCGGTCCCGCTTGGTTGGCTGATTGGTAAGTGGGCTTGGTAGCACAGCCTACCATCGTTACCGTGGCAGCAGCCATCGTGCCCAGCAATGCCACTGTGATAAATCGCGATCCAGCAATAAGCTTCTTCATACAAGATTTCCTATTCTTTATGTTACGTACAAACTCCTTGTGTGACTCACAAGCATTTTGCTAACTGTTATACCGTTTAAGTGTTTAGCTATCTTAGCTGCCATCATCAATATTCGATTCATCTTACAGCATTAACGCTGATAGCATATCGAGTGTGGCGGCTGGCGTATGGTGCAAACGTACAGGCGATAGACTGATGTAACCTGCGGCAACCGCTTGATCATCAGTCATAGTAGTACCAGACGAATCATGATCAGTATTATCTGCCAATATATCCTGACGCTTGCGTAGTGATAACCAATATGCATCTCGCCCGCGTGGATCTACCACATGGTGGACAGGACGCGCTATTTTCCTATGCCCCAAAGCTGTCATTTTGCGACCGTTAATCTCATCAGCATTACTCACATCAGGAATATTAACGTTTAATACGTGATAGGGCAAATTTTTGCAAATATCCAATATTGGCGTATCTCTCAATAATTTCACAATCTCACTTGCTGCCATTTGATAATGACGCTCACATTCCTGCTCACTGGTTTTTGCCCCACCGCCTACCAATGAGGTCGCAATAGCGGGTATGCCAAATAACTGAGCGGTTAATGCCGCCCCAAAAGTGCCTGAAAACATAACATCTTGACCAAGATTGGCACCTGAATTGATGCCCGTAATCACACAATCAAACTCTGTGTCAGAATATATTTCGTTTAATGCCAGATAAATACAGTCAGCTGGTGTGCCATTGACAGCAATAAAACCAGAAGTCAATTGATGCGTATATAAGGGTGTGGTGATACTTAAGGCACTGGCGCAGCCACTTTGCTCACTATTTGGCGCAACCACCATGACCTCAGCAATAGTAGATAATGCCTCATATAGTGCCAGCAAACCTGGTGCATAAACCCCATCGTCATTGCTCATTAAAATCTTCATATTTACTCAATCTATTTATGAATTACCGTTCATCCGCTTATCTACGTTATTTGCGTAAAGTTGCTATAATCACCGCTATTGCTACTAATATCATTCTATTTAAAAGTATGATACTTAAAGCTATATCAGTTACTGATACTGCCCATCTATGTTTGTTTACATAGTAAATAGCTATGATTATTTCGGGCGATTATACCCTAATAGACTATTGAGACGAACCCACTCTTTATACATAATTTGCATAATAACGTAGTTTGTTGAATGATTTGCCCAGAGCAAGATTCCTATTTTTCAGCATTGAAAACCTGCGCTGAGGTTACAGTAGGCTACAACCCACAACATTTACAACTTATACTTTTATGTTGAGGTAACTTACCGGTTTATAATACGGCTATGTTGCTGGAGACCTGATTTAGCTCACAATATCTCTACACATAAATCAATATTTTATGTGACATTTGTTTTTTTACCCATTAACATAGCACCATTAAATAAAGATAAGCGAGTGTGATACTGAATGAAAAATCAATCGATATTATCTATGACTTCTGTATTGGCAAGAAGTGCCTCAAAAGTCGGGCTAGCAGCATTGATAACATCTATTGCGATGCTGTCTCAAGCCACAAATGCTGCACCCAATTCTGCGACGACCATACCTTTAGATTTATCTGGTATCAATATCACAAAACATGAAATTGCGGTTATGCAAGTGCTGTCAGAGATATGCCCGCCGATGCTAAATGGTAAGCAAAAGCAGCGTTTTTATAAGTCTTATAACGTGCAGCTTCATGAGTTGATGCCGTCATTAGAAGACCCAAAAGCAGCTATCCAGTACTTATCTACTCAGCAAGATTATCGTCAAATTCTGCAAGGTATTCGTAGCTGGACGATGGGATTTTCTAAGCAAGATAATAAAGCATTGTGTGAAGATTTAGCGAATGCTGAATATCAGTAGTAGCCCTTTGTTGATACGCTATGTTATCGAAATACGTTTTTAAGCCATAGTAAGAGGTTAAAGAGGTAAAGATCGCCATAATTAACGATAACAATCTACTTTCTTATCTCTTTAATATCTGTATAAAGTGGTCAAATAACTATTATATAAGCCAGTGCTGAGTGTTTATTTAGATGACTCGCTACAAAAAGCTTGCTGCTATCCCTATTATTTAATAAGGATAGTAGCAAGCTTTTTTATGAGTGAAGTTTATAAAATTATTCACTCTATTTTTAATAACGTTTTATTTTATTGTATTTATCGTTTCCCCATCGGGCGGCATTTTGCTAAGATAAGGCGTTAGTTTTATGTCCGTTGCTTTAGTCTCCTCTACTCTCAAAAAATCTATGGTTTAACCTGAGATTTAACATAGTCTGCCAAAGATTGTGTGAAGGTATGGTGTTGGGGACAAGCGACAGATACATTTGGTTTTATGATGCGGTGTAACAATCTATGACAGTAAAGCGTGTGAAAAAACAGCTGGTGCAGCTGGTAGTGGGTGTCAGTATTTCTATGGGTGCAGTGATGGCAAGTGCAGCCATACAGCCGCCTGAGATGGCAAATACTGCGTATGTATTAATGGACTATAACACGGGTGAAATTTTGGCACAGAAAAATGCCAATCAAGCCTTGCCGCCAGCATCTTTGACCAAAATGATGACCAGTTACATCATTGAACAGCGCTTAGCTTCAGGCGATCTCAAAGAAACCGATCAGGTATTGATGAGTCCAAGTGCTTGGTGCCGCGGCAGTAGTAGCCAGTCGTGCATGTATGTACCGGTGAATAAGAGCGCGAGTGTTATAGATATGCTACGCGGTATTATTATTCAATCAGGTAATGACGCCTCAAAAGCAATGGCTGAGCATATTGCTGGTAGCGAAGCATCGTTTGCTATCTTGATGAATGAGCAAGCGCAAAAGATTGGTATGAAGAATACCCATTTCGTCAACTCTACTGGTATGCCTGATGAGGGTCACCAAGCATCTGCTCTAGATTTGGCCAAGCTATCACGCGCCATTATCAAAAACAGCGGCGATTACTACAGCATTTATTCAGAAAAAGAGTTTACCTATAATGGTATCACTCAAGGTAATCGTAATGCTCTACTCGCTACCGACCCTACTGTTGATGGTCTAAAAACAGGACATACGGATGCAGCTGGGTATTGCTTAGCAGCCTCGAGCAACCGTGAAGGTATGCGCCTAATCTCTGTCATTATGGGCACTGAAAGTCAGCAAGCACGTGCTGATCAGTCGCGTGAATTGCTCAATTGGGGTTTTGGTCACTTCACAACGGTTACTCAAGCACCTGCTGGTCAGTTTGTCAGCAAAGTTCCTGTCTGGTTTGGTGAAGCAAAAGAGATAGAAGTAGCGACTGGTGATAATTTGCAGATTTTGACCACTAAGACTCAAAAGAATAAAATCACTACTGTGGTCGATATTCCTGAAAGCTTAGAAGCGCCTATCAAAAAAGGTCAAGAAATCGGTAAAATGATGGCTGTGATAGATGGCAAAGCAGTGGCTTCTGTGCCTGTGATTGCGACAAGCGATATTGAGCAATCAGGCTTTATGAGCCGTATCTGGCAACGTTTTTCTCGTTGGACCCAGAACTTATTTTAAGCACAATGATAGCGTTTTGAAATAATGCTTTTATCATAAAGCTCAACATAAAAAAGACGTCTCATATCGAGGCGTCTTTTTTATGTCTAAAATCTTATATTTCTCGCTATTTTTATGACCATGTCAGCCAGCTTTTTAGTAAATCATTTAGCGCTTTGTCTTCGTATTTGGCAACTTCGCAATAGTCTATACCTGCAGCCTTTAGACCAAACTCAAAATCGGCTAAATATTTTGCTTGCTGCTGTGGATACCAAAACACCAGTAGCGTTCGATATTCTGTCTCAGCCGCACGAATATGACTCGCTAATGAGGCTGCTTTTCTGGGGAACACATCTTCTGCAAACATCAGCATGTCAAATTGCTTTGCATGTACCTCATCGATAACCAGCTGTTCATGTTGATAGCAGGCCACATCAGCACCCAAATGCTGTAATTGATCTACCAACAACCCTTTTTCATGATAGTAGTAATAAATAATTTTTAAGCCACGCAGATGTTGCTGTTGTTGAGAATGGTGTTGATTAGACATGGGAATAGTAACTGTAAAATTCGTACCAATACCTAAAGTGCTATCCACTTCAATGCTGGCCCCCATCAGCTGAGCCATTTGCTTAACCACTGGCAGACCAATTCCCGACCCTTCGTATTGACGAGTTTGCGATGAATCTACTTGAAAAAATGGATTAAAAATATCTTCAATAAAACTGCTATCAATCCCGATACCAGTGTCCTTTACGCTAATCTGCCAGCGATTGCTGTTATCAAAATGGGTCAGTTGCGACGTAATGGTGATTTGACCTGCTGGTGTGAACTTCATGGCGTTACTGACCAGTATCGCTAAAATTTGCTGTATTCTTTCAGCATCGCCTTCGAGGATATAATCGTTATGATGGATATGACTGATTAACGTTAAGCCCTTTTTCTTAATAGCTGGCTCAAACTCTGCCAATAAGTCAGCGATTAGTTGCAATGGATTAAATTCGTGCACATGTAGGCTGATTTGACCTTTCTGGATTTGATTTAACTGAATAATTTGATCTAAGGTTAAGACCAGCTTTTCACTACCCTCTCGAATAATATCAACCGCGTCTCTTTGCTCGTGATTTAACTTTTCATCATCTAGTAGCTGTAAGCCGCCAACGATCGCATTTAGTGAAGTTTTTAGCTCATGGGTAATCATACTTTGAAAATTATGTAGCTGCACATCAAGCGACACATCTTTATGATGCAGTTGTTGCTCGAAAGCCGCAAGTGCCTGATAATCTTGCTTTGCAATTTGCAGGCGATCAAATAGGGTAATGAAAGCCTGTTTAATCTGTACCAACTCCTGAAACTCAAAACGCTGTTGAATCAGAGGTAACTGCTCAATATCTGGATTTTTTATAACCATATCGCAAGCTGCCGTCAGATTAGCGATATCTTTTGACGGCCAATTCAGCTTACGCAGGATAAACAACGCCCAAATAATCGCCAATAGCGTTGTCATAAGCCATAGCAGTAGGTTCTTTTTAATCCAATTCTCACGCAGCGTCGCCACATCTAAAGTGATATTCAGATAACCAACCAAAGCATCTTCTTTAGGTGAAATAATTTTATTAGTAGGATCGCCAACAACTGGATAGTTAAAGCTGACTGTATTAGCAAATAGCGCATTTTTCCAATCATCTCTTAATTGATTGGCTTCAACAATAGGCTGAGAGGTGGTATAAAATAAAATACTCTCAATGCCTTGCTCTTTTTCTAATAAAAAATGTATTTGTTCATCGACGATATCGGTGGAATCTGCTATCGATGCGCTGATAGTCAGTAATGTCGCTAAATCCTGAATATGCTGGCGCGTGTCTTTGTAATAGTGAACAAAGCCATAAATAAAAGACACTAATAGACCTGCCAAAACAGCCAAAACCATGGTCTGCATGATAGAGTGCCAGATAAGCGTAGGAAGTGTTTGATGCGGGCGGTTGTTCATATCACTCAACTGAGTTAGACAACTTTTGATTATAGTACAGGTATTTTATAGCGGTTATAAGTGAAAATTGATATTTTAAGGCAATTAATGAATAGTGCCCTAAATTGCAAAATGCCATGACAACTGATACAGCCGTCATGACAAAGCACATTTAAAAAGCCTGATAGATAGTATCAAAGGATTTTTATCGGCTAGCTACTACTACCCAAAAGCGCAAATATGATTACATTAACGCTTTTTATCTTTGTTGGTAAATCTCGGCTTATCTTTGGTGGTAAATTTCTGCGCACGATTACGTTCACGTTGACGTAACTGTTGGGTTTTGGCTTTGGTTGGCGTATCGCTTTTATTAGCATATGGGTTTTCATTCAGTTTAAAGACCACGTTTAGTGGCGTGCCTTCTAACTTAAATACCTGACGGAATTGATTTTCAAGATAGCGCTGATAGCTCTTAGGTAACGAACCAGTTTGATTACCATGAATGACGATAACGGGCGGATTGTGTCCACCGATATGCGCATAACGCAACTTAATACGGCGACCAGCGACCGTTGGCGGTGGATTGGCAGTAACAGCATCTTGCAAAATCTGCGTCAAACGGTTGGTTGATACCTCAAACATTGACGATTGATAAGCACGCAAAATAGACGGATATAAATTACCCACGCCCGTACCATGTAATGCTGAGATTTGATGGACTTTTACATAAGGAATAAAGTTAAAACGGCGATCCATCTCGATTTTGATATAGTTCTTCTGATCAGCAGTCAAACCGTCCCACTTATTAATCGCAACCACTAGCGCACGACCTGCGTCCAGCGCATAGCCAATCATATGCAAATCTTGATCGACAATACCTTCATGAGCATCAATAACAATAACGGTTACGTTAGAGTCTTCAATCGCTTGTAAGGTTTTGATAACTGAAAATTTCTCAACTTTTTCATCGATTTTACCACGGCGACGAACACCAGCCGTATCAATCAATACGTAATCTTTACCTTCACGCGTATATGGGATATAGATACTATCACGAGTGGTACCCGGCATATCAAAGACGACAACGCGGTCTTCACCAAGCAAACGGTTGACTAGCGTCGATTTACCAACGTTTGGACGACCGATGATAGCAAGTTTCAAACCTCTTGGCTCAACCACATTTTCCTGACTAGGCATATCAGCGGTTAATACTTCGAGCAGATTGCCGACCCCGCGACCGTGACTTGCCGCCATTGGATATGGTTCGCCTAGACCTAATGCATAAAATTCAGCAGGCGCCGAATCATGCACACCATCGACTTTGTTGGCAACAACATATACAGGCTTGCCAAGGGTGTGTAAAAACTTACCAATCTCAGCATCGGCACCGATCATCCCTGCACGTGCATCAACCACAAATACAATGATATCGGCTTCATGAATGGCAGTATACGACTGCTCAGACATATAATCATCAATATCGCCTCTACCATCGTCCGCTTCACCAATACCACCGGTATCAACGACAATAAAAGCTTTGTCTTCGTAGCTCGCATCACCGTATTGACGGTCACGAGTCAATCCTGACAAATCAGCAACCAATGCCTGCCGACTTTTAGTGAACTGATTAAATAAGGTGGATTTACCGACGTTTGGACGACCAATTAAGGCGACCACAGGCTTGATACTCATGGGTTACTCTCAGTGAAAGGCACAATGACGGACAGTGCAACTACTTAGATACAATCTCTTTTACAACGTAAATTTACCGTTATAAAAAAGCAAAAAGTAGCAGCCGTTGACCGCAAATTTAAATGAATGATAAGATAAAACGATAGCCAGAAAATAGTTCTTGGCTATCTTACAATGAATAAATGATATTCAGAGGAATGCATCATATATGGATATTATCTGTCGCTATTATATATAGATAACGCCAATAATGCACCGGTCGCATAGCGTACGCGAAAGCCGATATGTAAACAAGCAGTTTTACAAGGCATTAAACACTGACTATGCAGCGTTTTCTGTTCATTTTACTATTAGGTGACTTACTACTAGGCCACCTATTTAATGAGCAATATAGAAAAATGCTCATTAAATAGGACTGCAAGTAATTAGATTAGCGTGCCAACTGCCAAATTGCGACTTGACCTGAAGTACTTTGAGTCATCAAACGGCTGCCTTGCACTTGCAAATTGGTCAATGCGCCTTTGGTCTGTACACGGCTGACAATTTTACCCGTGGCTGGGTCAAATAGGTGTACTACCCCATCAAAGTCGCCCACTGCGATATAGTTACCAATCATCACAGGATTGGTCAAATGGCGATAGGCCAATTCTTCACTTTCCCATAGAACAGCACCATTACTGCGGTTGTAAGCAACCACTTTACCGTCTAAGCTTGTCGCAACCACTTGCTGATTGTTGACTGCAAGCGCTTTTAAACTGGCAATCTCATTAACAAACATCACTTGGCGCGATGCCAAATCAATACCGAGTAACTGACCACTATAGCTAATGGCAAATAACTGATTGTTATCTACAATTGGCATACCATCAACATCGCTCATGCGTTCAACTTCGCTGCTGCCTGTACCCACACCAACGCGTCTTGACCATAGCGGCAAACCATTATCTACTGTAACAGCATGCAAGCGTCCATCGGCAGTCGCTAACAACGCCGTCTTAGCATCTAATAATGTTGGTGCAGCGCTACCGCGTACACTAATCGCTGGAACTTGGGTAGCAAACTGCCAAACTGACTGACCAGTCTGCAGCGATAAGCCATGTAGAAAACCATCATTGGCTGACAAGATAACGCGGTTATTGCTAATGAGCGCTGGCGTTAATACTGAACCAGTAAGCTGTTGCTGCCAGCGTTTTGCACCTGTTACACTATCGAATGCCATAACCAGACCGCCACGAGTACTAATAATAGCAGTTTGGCTTAGCTCGTCTATCGCAACACCACCTGTAATCTGGTCGCCAACATTTACTGACCATAAACGCTGACCAGCTTTGTCAAAACCCACCAAATCACCACCGCGCGAGGCAGTAACGATTTGCGAATTGGCATAGCCGACTTGCAAAGTAAGCGGATCTTTTTTACTGACGTTTTTATTACCAAGGTCGGTACTAAAAACCGGCTGCAATACGCTAACAGGTTGCACAATTTGTACCAATTTTACAGGGTCGTTGACGACTGGCTTGATACCTCGATTACACCCAATGACCGCAGTTGCCATCACTGCAATTACGGCTACATGCATGGCCGTTGAGCGCATGGTCTTGGCTTTGATGGTTTTGTTAAAGCGAATAGCTTGAGTCATTATAGGTCTCACTACAAATAAATTAATCATTAATAAATTAGCATTTAATCAGTGATAAAAAACGATAATAACTTAGTAAAAATAAGTATTAGTTACCACCATATTACTTCCGACTGATTAGGCTACTTCCTTTGTAGAACGGTTTGAGGTATTACCATCTCTATTCTATCGAAATTAGTACTCAATTTCTTAATACTAAGTCTTTATTGCCGAATATTTAGCACTACTATTTTATGCACCAGCACCGGTATTGGCTGCTACTGAATCTTCGCTCGCTGGTGCTTGCGATGTGGCCGTAGACTCTTGAATAAGACCAGTCTGTTCAGCGATAGGCTCAGGGACGATACCCAAACTTTCCATTTTCAATGCCAATACTGCGCGAGTTTCTTGACGCTCACGTAATAAGCTCCAAGCATTATTATAGGATTTAATCGCTGAGTCTGAATTGTCTTGTGCCAAATAAATATCACCCAATAATTCTTGCTGACTGGCTTCAAATGAGCTTGGCATATCACGACTGGCTTCTGTCAATGCTGCTTTTGCATCGCCTGCTGCCAAAAGCGTGGTCGCATAGCGCAAACGGGTAATTGCCTCTAGACCTGCATCACCCAAATCTATCGCCAATGCCTTTTTAAAGGTCTCGCCTGCTGCCTTAAAATCATCATTGTCAACTTGCTGGCGCGCTTTAATCATTAAAGCCTGCCAAGCATAGACCGATTCTCCATGAGTGCCCACTAAAGTATCGATGTTCTTATTTAGCTGAGTACGACTCTTTTCTAACGATGCTTTTGCTTCCGCTTCTAGATCAGGATTTTGCGATGCCAAGCTAACTTCTTCATTAAGACGTTGAATATCCGCATATTGATCGGCTGCAACGGTATCGACACGTGCATGATTATCCTGCCAATAAGTCCAGCCAAAATAAGCGGCTAACGCCAATAAAATCGCGGTGACAATATAGCTGCCATACTGCTTTAACGCTTGCATTGAGTTGTCTGCATTCGGCGAATTAGGGGTCAGAGCCATATACTTTTACCTGATCAATTTATATTA
Source organism: Psychrobacter sp. G (assembly GCF_000418305.1). NCBI lineage: Bacteria > Pseudomonadati > Pseudomonadota > Gammaproteobacteria > Moraxellales > Moraxellaceae > Psychrobacter > Psychrobacter sp. G. Next base: position 765,524 of record NC_021661.1, on the reverse strand, counting down.
AAGTGTTAATGCTACGCTCACTACTATTTATGGCGAGAAAAGTTATCTTTATCCGACAGCCAATCTTGCGCTGCTGTTTTTTGTTCGCCAGTTTGCATATCTTTGATGCTAATGGTTTTATCATCCAGCTCTTGCTGGGCGATAATAACGGTCAATGCAGCACCTGACTTATCCGCCTTTTTCATTTGTGCTTTTAAGCTGGTGGCACTTGCCATTTTGACGCGCAAATCTGGACGGCTATAACGCAGTTTTTGCGCATAACTAATACCCGCACTATAAACCTCAGGATGGGCGACCACAAAGACATCACAAGCAGGTATATCAGCAATAGGCGCGACAACTTCCATAAGAAGCAATAAACGCTCAAGTCCCATGGCAAAACCAACTGCAGGTTCAGATTTAACCGGTTTATTATCGCCTTTACCATCACGGTTATCAGCAGATTTTAGCTGTCCAACCAAACCATCATAACGACCGCCGGCACAGACAGTTGCTTGGCTACCAAGTTTGTCAGTTACCCACTCAAAAACAGTTTTATTATAGTAATCAAGACCACGCACCAGATGCGGGTTAATTTCAAAGTTGATACCAAGCTCTGTTAAATAGGCTTGTACTTGCTCAAAATGCGCCACGCTTTCTTCACCTAAAAAGTCAGCAAGCTTAGGCGCGTCTACCAATAGGGCTTGGGTGCTGGCTTCTTTACTGTCTAAAATACGTAGCGGATTGGTCGTCAGGCGACGCTTACTATCCTCATCTAACTGCTCTTGCTTATCGGTCAGATAGGTGACCAACGCTTCACGATAAGCATGACGCTCATCAATTTCGCCCAGACTGTTTAGCTCTAAACGCATCTCATCTTTTAGACCCAGCTCTTGCCACATCAAATGAGTCATCGCAATCAGCTCGGCATCAGCGTCTGGTAAGGCACTACCAAAGCTTTCAACACCTATTTGATGAAATTGACGATAGCGACCCTTTTGTGGGCGTTCATAGCGGAACATTGGACCAATATACCAAAGCTTAGGCGTATCACCGCGTAGTAGATTGTGCTCATTTACTGCTCGTACTGCCCCTGCCGTGCCTTCAGGACGCAAGGTAAGCGGCGTTGGTGGATCAGATTTATCCGTAAAGCTATACATCTCTTTTTCAACGATATCCGTAGCACCGCCGATCGCGCGAGCAAACAAATCGGTTTGCTCAACGATAGGCAAGCGAATATGCTCATAACCGTATCTGCCTAGCACATTAGCCAATATAGACTCTAGATACAGCCATTTTGCAGACTGTGCAGGCAAAATATCATTAAACCCTTTAATCGCTTTAATCATGATACGGTTATGTCCTTTAATTTTTAACAAACAGCTCTATAATTTTTATTAATGAAACGCTTTATTATCTAACACGTATAATCTCGTTTTCGCGTTTTTTTGCCAATTCTTCTGCATGGGCGCGTACCATACCTTCTATCTCATCAACCAGATTATCTGTATCAATCAGATGACTTTTTTCGCCCATACGATAAACCAATGATTTTGGTGCGGCGCCAACAATACCGATATCAGCTTCCTTCGCTTCACCTGGACCATTTACCTTACAGCCAATCACTGATAAGTTCATTGGTTCACGAATATCCTCTAAACGCGACTCTAACGCAGTCATCACTCTAATCACGTCGAACTCTTGACGTGAGCAGCTTGGACAAGCAATGAAATTGACACCATTAGAGCGAATATTGAGCGATTTTAAGATATCAAAGCCAATCTTAATTTCTTCTTCTGGCTCTGCAGCTAAGGAGATACGAATCGTATCACCAATACCGTCCAATAATAAACCACCCAGCGCGATAGCAGATTTGACCGAACCAGTACGGTAAACACCAGCTTCAGTCACACCTAAATGCAGAGGATTATCAATTTGTGCTGAAATCAGACGATAGGCATCCATGGTCAAAAATACGTTACTGGCTTTAACCGATACTTTATATTGATCAAAATTAAGACGTTCTAATATATCAATATGACGCATTGCCGATTCGAGCATCGCTGCGCCATTTGGCTCTTTATACTTACGCTGAATGTCTTTTTCTAAAGAGCCAGCATTGACGCCGATACGAATAGGGATATTGTAGTGCTTGGCACAGGCAACTACTTCGCGTACTTTGGCGTCACTACCGATATTGCCCGGGTTAATACGTAAACAATCTGCGCCCGCTGCCGCAACGGCTAAAGCAATTTTGTGGTCAAAATGCACATCTGCTATCAAGGGTACGCTGACCAACTTGCGAATTTCACCAAACGCTTTAACGGTATCCATCGTCGGAGTAGAAACTCTCATCAAATCAGCGCCTGCTTCAACACAGCGCTCAATTTGGGCAACAGTCGCTGCCACATCACAGGTATCGGTATTGGTCATACTTTGCACACTAATCGGCGCATCACCACCAATCGCGACATCACCGACATATATTTTCTTCGTAAGACGACGGTTAATAGGTGCTGACGTTGACATAGACAAACCCTTTCATGAAAGCAGTAAAAACGAGAATAACAATAAAAACAAGGTAATAATATTTACTTTAAAAACTGAACCAATTGATAAATTAAGGTGCCAATTCAAAACTGGCTTGGCTACCATTTGCATAGCTGTTTAAAGCGACAGATTGCTGATTAAGCATCAGGCGCACGTTATTGATATCGTCGATCTGTACGTTAAACGGTGGCATACCTGATAACTGATAATCACCTGCATTCTGAGAGCCCGCGATCAAGCTGCTACCAGTAGCATCCGTAATAGTGACGACAGCAGCATCCGTCAGCTTAACATCCAAAGTGGCAGGAGCAACGTCGCCACCGCCTAAGTTTAGTGCTGAACCTGAAGCGCTAACACCTGTAACATCGGTATTAATAGCTGCGCCTTGTGCTTGTTCTACTGCTGAGATATCTTCAGAGTTAGATATAGGCTGCTCGGTATTTTCCTTGCTGGCATTACTAACCATACGGAATAGGAAAATCGCTAAAATAATGACACCGATCACTGCGATAATTAGTAGCGGATTAAAGCGAATACGATTGTGTGTATCGCGCTGTAGCGTACCCATAGGCTGCAGTGGCGACTGAGTATTATTAGCCGAACGCGATTTTAGCTCATTTGGGTAAGCGGCATCAAAGCTACTGGCTATTCTGACTGGGTCGAGACCCAAATATTTGGCATAGTTGATCGCAAAACCGCGCGCGAACGCCACTTGCGGTAAATCTGCGAAATTTTCATTTTCTAACGCTTGCAGGTGACGTTTTAAAATAAACAATTCATTTGCCGCGTCGTCCAAGCTTACTTGCTTAGCTTTGCGAGCTTGCTGCAACATGGCACCAAATGATCCCTGAGCGTTAAAGTTTGTGTTTGATGATGGGGTGGTCATTTCCATGGTGCCTCTGGATTGTTAAGCCAAGTCTTTAGTTGTTTTGCTTCATCACTTAATGGATAAGCAGATAAAAGTTGCTGTGCCAATTGTTGGCGTGTCTTGATGTTTTTTTGCGCTGCCGCCAATTTGATGCCTTGTAGGAGCAAGCGCGGACTAGCGCCCTGCCCTTGTACCAATATCAAGGTCTCATCATAGAGCCTTTGTGCCTGCTCAATACGCTGCTGCTCAAGTAATAAATCAACCAGTTCAATATGCGCAATAACACTATTTCGATTGCCATCTAGAGCCCGTAAAAAAGCCTTTGCTGCGGCAGGATGATCATTGAGCTGAAGGTAGGTACGACCTAAGTTCTCTAACGCCCCAATACGACCTTCGTAACCAAGGGCAGCACCAGCGATTTCAAACTGCTCAGCTGCCTCTTTATAACGCTTCATCTGCGATAAATACACGCCATAATTATTGTGAGCTTGGTCAAAATCTTTATCAAGCGCAATGGCTTTTTTGAAATATTGATCCGCTTTTTCAAGATTAAGGCGGCTGCCTTCTTGCTGCAACAAAACACCCATCATATCATAGGCGGGCGCATGACGGCTATCGGCAGCAAAGGCTTTTTCGAGCTGTCTTTGGGCAGCATCAAGCTCGTTTTTGCGGATATATTGTGCAGCAAGTGTCGTTCGAACGCGAGCAATTTCTTGCTGATCCAATTTACGGTTGTCATTGGGTTGCGTTGAGGTTTGATAAGGCGTGCCCGTTATTAGATCGTTGGTTGGCGTACTTTGACAGCCAACCAAGAATCCAGACAACAACATACTAAAGATGCCTACAACGTAAGCACGCTTTTTATTAGCATGAAAGACTGTAGAGCCTAATCGTTTTATCACAGGATAAAAGGGTCTTTTATAGTTGAACTGATAAGAGTTTTTAGAAGTCATCATGGCTACCATCATAAAACTATAATTCAATGCGTTCGATCATCGAGGCATCAGTTTATTGACATACTCACCCCACTTTCGCATTGCTCAAGTGGAGGATTCTAAAAGCAAAAGCTCTTAGGCGACTTCCTCACGGCTGTCACAAGTTTTCTGTATCATCGGGCGACCTTTACCGCATCCTCCCTCCGCAGACAAAACGGCATGTCCTGCCGATAATATGTTACATGCCGCATTGAAGTCGGCATTTGCAACATACATGCATTTAACACACTCAAATTTTGCCTGAGTCCGTCTATTTTCTTTGGCAACATGTTTGCAGTTAAAACAGGTTTGACTGGTGTATCTCGGATTGACCTTAATCACTAATCCACCGCGCCAATGTTGCTTATATCCAAGCATATCAATCATCATGCCCCAACCTTGATCTAGGATTGATTTATTTAATCCTGATTTAGCTCTGACATTACGACCTTTATTCTCCATCGTACCGCTTGCCGACCTTGACATATTGGCTATTTTTAAGTCCTCAACGACAATCATGGCGTGGTTTTTGCTGATCGTGGTGGTTACTTTATGTAAGTAGTCATGGCGAATATTGGCAATATGGCTGTGGAGCTTTTGGATTTTGTGGTTGTGCTTTTTCCAGTTTTGACTAAATAGAACTTTTCTACTTAATTGACGCTGTAATTTTGCCAGTTTGACTTGATTGGCCTTAAAGCTGTTTTTGGGCTTGATGGTTTTATTTTCTGAGGTGGTAATAAGTTTAGTAATGCCTAAATCAACGCCTAGTGAGCTTTTAGAGGGGTGAATTGGGTTTTGTAGTAATTCTCGCTCAGTACCAAATGACACATACCATTGCCCTGATTTCTTGCTGATGGTAACGTTTTTAATGATACCGACAATCTCTTGAGATTTTCTAAATTTCACAAACCCAACCCCGTTAGGCAGCTTTACTCGATTGCCCTCAACACGGCAGTATTTATCAAATTGCACCAAGCGCATTGAGTCGCAGCGATCTGCTTTACGCTTAAACTGCGGCATTAAAGGTCGGTGCTGAATTTCTGTTCCATCAAGCAATTTAACAAACTTAGGCTTTCTAGGCTTCTTTTTACTTTCTTTAAATCTGGCATGTACTTTGGGGTCAAAGAATCGTGACCAAGCTGACGCGAGATCACGAACTTTTTGTTGTAGAGATACGGCGTTAGATCGGGATTTCAAAAAGGCAAACTCAGGATTGTTCTTCAGTCCAACAATCTTGTTAACCAAATTGATGGCATTAATAAATTCGTTTTTAGCAAACATCTCAAGCGAAAGTGCCAACATTTCATTCCAAACAAAACGCGCAGAGTCAACAAGACTGGTTAATATGACCACTTGTTCTGCATTAGGGCTAAGCCTAAATTTGTACGCCTTGTTGATTTTCATCAAATACTCTTTACCAATAAACGAATATTCTAATGTTTAACACTATACAGATACGTCATTTATTTTGGTATACTTTTAATGAGTGAGCTGTGTGAAAAAGACTAAAAACTATGTGAAATTTACCTACGACCTAGCTCGGGTGGAGCCCTCTTTAGTGCTTAGATAGACTGATAGTAACACGACACGCTACCACAATAAATTGTTGATTAGTACTGCCTGCATAGTAGAGGCTACAAAAAATACTATAGTAGGATTCTCTTTAATACATCAATTCGTCTATAGCTACGTTAGATAGCTATAGCAGTCATTTTTATTAACCTAATTAACTATTCTCGCGATCCTTGATGCTTTGCTGCCATGCGGCTGAACGACGCGTTCTATCAGCAACTTGCCCAACCAATTGACCACATGCCGCATCAATATCATCACCACGAGTTTGACGTATGGTACAAACAAAACCTGCTTCGCTTAATATGTTGCTAAAGGCATGAATGCGATTATTACTCGACTTATCATAATTTGCATGAGGGAACGGGTTAAATGGTATCAAGTTAATCTTACTCGGTAAATCGCCCAATAATGTGACCAATTGCTCAGCATGCTCATTACTATCATTGACGCCATCTAACATCACATATTCAATAGTCACGTGTTTCTTGTGGCGCGGATTGACTTCAAAAACGTAATTTCTCGCTGCCGCCATGAGCTGCTCTAATGGATATTTTTTATTGATCGGCACTAATTCATTACGCAGCTCATCATTTGGTGCGTGCAATGAAATCGCTAAAGCCACGTCAAGCTCCTGTGCCAACTCATACATTTTTGGTACCACGCCTGAAGTCGACAAAGTAACGCGGCGCTTTGATAAACCATAAGCATGGTCACTGAGCATCAATTCCATCGAGCTGACAACGGGACGATAGTTTAATAACGGCTCACCCATACCCATCATAACCACATTAGTAACGTTGTTTTCCCATAAACTATGGTCAATATTTTCTAAACTATCATTTTCATCGGTCATATAAGAGGCATTTGCCACCCATAATTGTCCAAGAATCTCAGCCGCCGTCAAATCGCGCTCAAAGCCCTGCTTACCCGTACTACAAAAACTACAGTCCAGTGCACAGCCCACTTGCGAAGAGACACACAAGGTTTTACGACCGTTTAATTTGCTATCATCTGCGGGAATCAGTACGGTCTCGACCAACGAGCCACCCGTAACTTCAAATACCCATTTACGCGTACCGTCATCACTATATTGACGATGAATCACTTTTGGCGGAATGACACAGGCATTGGCTGATAATTTATCACGCAAAGATTTACTCAGGTTGGTCATTTGCTCAAAGTCAGTTACCCCTTGCTGATATATCCACTTGATGACTTGCGTCGAGCGAAACGGCTTTTCGCCAATACTCTTAAAGTATTCCGCCAGTTGCGCTTGTGTCATACCTAATAGATTGGTTTTTGCCTGCGCCTCATCTACCAATTTTATGCTGTTAGCAGTTTTGGCTGGGACATGTTGGATAGGGGTTTGGACATTCGACATAATAAATAACCTTTTTGCATCTGCTGGTATGAGCGATGCAATTGTTGAGATGGGCGGTGCTAGACATACTCAATATATGAGTGCATGAGCAATCCGTTATGAGCGCATTTTTTACCAAAAACTGAGGGCAATATGCTGATAAAGGATTGATAACGCTATATAAAACCAATAATGAGGGAGAGGAGTTAAAATTTCAATACATAGTCAGACTATTATAATAGCTAAAACGGCTTATACCAAAAGATATAAGCCGTCTTACTACACTAATTATTAATTAGCACTATTATTATGCATAACAACTATCATGCACAAAAGCGGCTATCAATAAAAACTGCTATTAACGCGTACGTGCACACACTTCTTCTTCATTGAAAAAGTAGCTGATTTCACGTGCTGCTGATTCAGCTGAATCTGAACCATGAACCGCATTTTCATCGATGCTGCTAGCGAAATCAGCACGGATAGTGCCTTCAGCTGCGTCTTTTGGGTTAGTCGCGCCCATGATATCACGATGCGTAGCGATCGCATTTTCGCCTTCTAATACTGATACCAGTACTGGACCTGAAGTCATAAATGACACTAGGTCGTTGTAGAATGGACGCTCAGCGTGCTCAGCGTAAAAACCGCCCGCTTTTTTATCATCAAGTTGCATCATTTTAGCAGCAACAATTTTTAGACCTGATTTTTCAAAACGATCGTAGATAGCGCCAATGTTGTTGCCAGCGACTGCGTCAGGTTTGATGATAGATAGAGTACGTTCGTTAGCCATGAAAAGCTCCTAATAAATAAGTGAGAAGTTAAATAATTTACATTGTCTGTGATCATTGCGCTGAGCGAATTCATTTATGAATGTCCAATGCGGATACGCAATACGATGCTCAGCGAATGATTGCTGCCTATTATAATGATTAAGACTGTAAATGATAGGGTTAATTACTCTAACTGCTCAGAAAAGCAAGGTTTAAAAAAGCTTTAAAATTACCATGTGTAAAAATGGATAATTTTAAAGCTTTTTTATATAGAGGCAATATTAGTCACATTTTTATATAGAGGCAATATTAGTCACATTGCAAAGGATTTTACAAACGTACAATTGGCTAATTACTCTCCTAAGCGACTGTCGCGGCAACTGCCAGCGCTACATTCACGTGCCCGCTCATTTAAGAAGTTTACACGTTTGATAGTGGTACGGGTAGCACAGTCCATGTTGACATAAAAACCACCTTCATCATGATAGCTACATTGATCATTACGGTCACGCATCCAAGCTAACTGCCCACGTTTGAGTTTAGATTTTTGCGTACTACTTAAGACTTTATTCAATTTGGTATAAGAATTATTGAGCTCTTTATCTGCTTCCAAATATACTTTGGTTAAGCAGTACAATCCGTCAAAGTCATTAACCGGTTTATCACAATTCTGTGCGCCCCAAGAGAGCATAGGAAACATGAAAGCCGCTGACGTCAGTATCGCTAAAGACGTTTTACCAATAGTATGATTAACGATATTCATTTTCATAACAGATCCCTCTTATTAATTGATGGCTAAAAAAATCCTTTTTACCCTATTGCTTTTACAAGGCTATTTGCTCACTTATTAAATACTATTTAATAGAGATAGTAATCTCACTACACTTTATCACTATAAGCTTATCCCTTTTTGAAAGCGTTTATCTCGACTTTATGTAATTAAGAAGTGCCAATATTTTAAAAAAATGCCGTAAAAAAACCCCCATTGCATTTAGCCAATGGAGGTTATTGTTACTAAGTAACTTTTTTACCAATTAAGCATCATACGGATCACGCAATACAATGGTCTCTTCACGATCAGGACCGGTTGAGATGATATCAACTGGGCAACCAATCAACGCTTCGATACGTTTGATGTATATTTTGGCGTTTTCAGGCAGCTCATCGTAGTTAGTGATACCGACCGTTGATTCGCTCCAGCCTTGTAGCGTTTCGTACTTTGGCGTTACCGCTTCGTAGAACTCTGCATCATGCGCGCCTGCACACTCAGTCTCAGGTAAGTTATAACCCACACCGATTAGCAATTCTTCTAGACCATCTAACACGTCAAGCTTGGTTAGGCAGATACCTGACATAGAGTTAAGTACCACTGCACGGCGTAATGCTTCAGCATCAAACCAACCACAGCGACGCGCGCGGCCAGTCGTGGCACCAAACTCATGACCGACTTTGGCTAAATGCGCGCCAACATCATCAAACAATTCAGTTGGGAATGGACCACTACCAACACGGGTGGTATAGGCTTTCGTGATACCAAGGACATAATCTAAATATAATGGACCGATACCCGTACCTGTAGATACACCACCAGCGGTTACACTTGAGCTGGTTACAAACGGATAAGTACCGTGGTCGATATCAAGTAATGTGCCTTGTGCACCTTCAAACATTAGGTTCTTGCCAGCAAGACGCAATTGGTTCAAATCTTCAGTGACATCAGTCACCATGCCTCTGATTTCTTCTTTCCACTCTTTACAAAGCTTAAGCGTTTCATCAAAATCAATCGCTTCAACTTTATAGTACTGAGTCAATTGGAAGTTATGATATTCGATTAAGTTACGTAGTTTTTCTTCTAAGTCATCACGGAACAAATCAGCAAGCTTGATGGCACGGCGTGCAACTTTGTCCTCATAAGCTGGTCCAATACCACGACCAGTCGTACCGATTTTACCACTACCGCGCTTGGCTTCACGCGCTTGATCAAGGGCAACATGATATGGCATGATTAGTGGGCAGTTTGGAGAAATACGTAGGCGCTCACGTACTGGAACGCCATTCTCTTCTAAACCTTTCATCTCTTTAAGTAGTGCATCAGGTGCTAATACCACGCCATTACCGATAAAACAGGTAACGCCTTCACGCAAAATACCAGATGGGATTAAGTGTAAGACGGTGGTTTTACCATCTACAACTAACGTATGTCCAGCGTTATGTCCGCCTTGGAAGCGTGCAACTGCTGAGGCTTTTTCGGTTAGTAAATCGACGATTTTACCTTTACCTTCATCGCCCCATTGGCTACCTAAAACTACGACATTTTTACCCATGATAAATCCTTACCTTAATATATTGAGGTGTGTGCAATAAGTGTTTAAAACTACCTATCAAAACGAAAGTAATGCTAAAAACGATACTTTAAACAAAGTATATTTTTAACGACTTAATCACTAAATATCTTTTTATAGCAAACGCTTTTTTATAGCATTTATAAATGTTAAATATTTTCAAAGTTAAACCGCGTGTAGCTGCCATTGGTTATCGACCAGACTTAAACGATGAGTCATACCCACTGGCATATCTTTTGCCGTTAATGGCATGGTCACACGATAGCCCTGCTGACGTAAGCTTGCCACTTGCTGTAATAATAGCTGCAGCTGCTCACTATCCAAATCCTTGAAAGCGTCATAATCAACCAGCACAATAACAGGTGCATCAAGCTGAGTATGCGCGAGCAAACGGCTGACATCCATACTAAAGCCGGTCGCTTGACGTGGCTGATTCGTGGCTAATTGATTACTTTTCATACCATCAAAGCGCCCGCCACGTACCAGCGGCTGAATTTCACTATTGATATAACCATTGAACACAATGCCCGTATGATAATGATAGCCTGACAGCTCGGTCACATCGATACTGACCGCACACTGCCACTGTACTTGCAAGTGCGCTTTTAGACGTTGCAGCTCATCAATAGCTGTGACAATTTGAGTGTCTTGTTGCGCATTCTCTGACAATCTTCCAAGCAGATTTGCAATGTCATGACCAAAGCGCGCCAAGGTATAAAAATCGCTACCCAGCGGTAGCGCTTGGCAAACCTGTTTCAGCTCTGGTAAGTTCTTATTGGCATAAAGCTGCATCAATTGCTCAGTATCACTTTCTGATAATACTGCTAATTCTGCCAAGCGCTTAAATATCGCTACATGACCCAAATCAACATGTAATGCTGCGCTCATCTCTAGGCTATTAAGCATGCTAAATAAGACATCAATCAGCTCAATATCTGCTGCAATGGACTCACAACCAAATATCTCAGCACCGAGCTGTAACGGTGTACGTGAGCCAAAAAGCCCCGATGGCAAAGTATGAATCACATCACCTGCATAGCAATAACGCGCGATTCCATCGCCGCCATGGTGTGCATCAATACGTAGAATCTGCGGCGTGATATCCGCGCGTATACCCATCAATCGACCAGTTAACTGATCGATAATCTTAAAGGTTTGACGCTTTAAATCTTCTGAGGCTCCGCTCAGTAGCGATTCAGTAAACTCAATCATTGGCGGATTGACCAACTGATAGCCATGGCTGATAAGTTGCTGGGTCAATTGATGTCTAAGCACTTCTTGCTTATGGGCGTCTTCAAATAACACATCGACCACCCCATCAGGCAACAACCAGCTATTAGCAACATCGCTGGCAAGATTGCTAAGATAAGGTAAACGGTTGGGTGCGGCGGTATTATCAGCGGGCTGAGTAGCCGCTTGCTTGAGGGTATTTTGCAGGGCAGGTTTTGCAGAATCAGAACTGGCAGACACAATAAATCCTTGTTTGGCGTATCGCTTACCAAAAGCGCGGTAAAGATGCGGTACTTAAAGGTTATATTTCCAATTGCATAGACATCAGGCGTTTTTTATTTTTCACGCGCAACATCACTGACCCAATTATTGATAAGCAAACTAGGTAACCGCAAAAGGGTGAGTAATAGTATTAGTTGGGATGATAAGACGAGTATCTTTATGCGCTAAAAAATTATGATAAATAATCAAGGCACTTTATGCTTTAGTTTAGCATAGCAGCCACGCTTCGCCTAGTGACAATTAACGGCAATCGCCATCTAATTTATTCTAATAACCTTAAAAACTGTCTTTTTTATGACAGATTTATCATCATAAATACCGTATTTCTATAGACAAAATATAGCGTTAACGGGGCAATATTTTGTCTAACTATCTGCTGCATCTATCGTTGAATAACGTCTTAGATCTATACTCATGTTACACTAGCCTATATTTTTACTTTGGAAGCCTTATGTCATCTGATTATCATCCAAATCCTGCTACCAATCAAGCAAATGTGCTTGGTACTGCCCTAGCCAGCTGTTGTTTTGATCCGCTTACCGGTTATTATCGCAATGGTTTTTGTCATACGGGCAATCATGATGTTGGTCAACATACCGTTTGCGCCAAAATGACCAGCGAGTTTTTAAATTTTTCAGCCAGTCGCGGTAACGATTTGATAACGCCACTGCCCGAGTATGGTTTCGCCGGTCTACAACCTGGTGACTACTGGTGTATTTGCGCGCTACGTTGGGTTGAAGCACTCGATTTAGGCATGGCACCACAAATCAAGCTTGAAGCATGTCATGAGAGCTTATTAAATTTGGTCGATATTGATACGTTAAAACACTTTGCCTTGTAATCCGTATCAGTTGCAGAAGTTATTTTATATTTATTTTTATACTTAGACAGAAGGAGTAGGTATGAACCAAGATGATGACCTGATTGTCAAAACGGCAACGCGTATCACACCTGAGTCTAATGTCAGTCTTATTGACGCCACTGTCATAGACGAGCACTCCTATCTAGACAATTATGACAGCTATATCTATGGCGATTCTGATGCGACGGTCGAGGACACTATTGAGACCATGACCGTCTATGATCCAGATTCTGAGCGCTATGAGGATATTGAGCCACTCAGTGCTAATGAAGTGGTCAATTGTTATGCGTATTCCCGTAAAACGGGTGAACAGCTGAACAAAATAGCGCTCAGGGATGTCAGTCGCGCCTTGAGCAATAGTGGTCAGTTTATCTGGTTAGGTCTTTATGAGCCTAGCCTGCAGACAATATCCGAGGTAAAAGAAGCCTTTGATCTGCACGAGCTTTCAATCGAAGATGCCTTTGCTGACCATCAACGCGCCAAAGTTGAAAGTTATGATAACGATACGATATTTGTGGTATTACGTACCGCTAAGCTTGAAGGCAATGTCATCCGCTACGGTACTACGGCGATATTTATGGGCAAGAACTATCTGATTACGATTCGTAATGGTCCTTCTAACTCCTATGCGCCGGTACGTGAGCACTGCAATCGACGCCCTGAAAAACTGCGTATGGGACCTATATTTGTCTTGCACGCTGTAATTGATTTTATCGTCGATAACTATATGCCAGTGACCGACCGCTTAGGCAGCTATTTACGTGAGCAAGAGCGCAATATTTTTACTTATGAATTTAATAAAGAAACGCTTAGAAATCTATATGAATTAAAATCACAATTGGTGCATATGCGTGCAGTTATTTTACCAGTGCAGGATATCTGTAGCTTTTTTATAAACCATCAAAAAAGCGATTTGGTCTCACCATTTTCGCACGCTGCAAAGCCCTACTTTCGAGATGTGAATGACCATTTACTGCATTCTTTAGATGCCATCAATGGTTTAAATGAGATGCTCAGTGTGGTGATGAATACATATCTCGCTATGGTAAATATGGGACAGAATGAGGTGGTTCGCAAGCTTGCGGCTTGGGCAGGTATTTTGGCAGTACCGACGGCGATTGCTGGTATTTATGGCATGAACTTCGACTTTATGCCTGAGCTACACTGGCAATATTCTTACTTTATCATTATGGCGGTTATCATTTCACTATGTAGCTTTTTATACCTTAACTTTAAGCGCTTGGGCTGGTTATAAACCCGCTTTTTAGATAAAAAAAAGAGCTTCCATATATATAGAAGCTCTTTTTTTATTAACAGATATTAACTATCGTTAGTAACTCATCGACACCTATCATCCCTTTATTCATGATATTTATCGAAAATAATTATTTAAGAGACTGTTCATTATCAACACAAGGCAAGTGATGCTCAGTACTGGTCACTTGATGGTCTTTCAAATAATCTTCTGGTCGCCCAAACATCTTAGCTGTCCAAGTTAATATAACAATTGACGCACTCAGCACCATAATGGCAAAGGAAATCGTTGCTAGCAGCCATAAGTGAAAGTTATCTGATACTGCCTGTACATCGACGACTAGATGTCGCGATAAAGCCGTAATCGCAATAAATATCAAGAACTGCACTGGCAAACGATGAGTCTTAAAATAGATCCCAATCATCGCTAACAGCTCTAGATAAATAAAGAGCAATAAGATGTCTTTCAAATCCGCTGAACCTTTTTGAAAGATCACAAAGAATTCTTTGCCCGCTGTCCAAACTACCACTACACTGATTAAAAATAAGATTATGTAATGAGAGACATCGACGAACTCTCTACCAATACCTTGTAATCGCTCATGAATACCCACGTTATTTTTAGCCATGTTAGATCCTATCAACGGTAAGGGGGTTGATTTAGCCTGAGTCTTTGTGCTGTCTACTGTGAAGTCTCAGGCTCCTTATCTATCGGCAATCCATGCTCTTATGATTAACTATTGTCTAAACCGGCAGCTTTTTCAGCAGCATCAACGGTCTGGCGAATAAGCGTATTAATCGTCATAGGCCCAACGCCGCCTGGGACTGGTGTATAAGCACTGGCAATATTTTCTACACCTTGCAGCTCGATATCACCGACGCCGCCATTATCAGTCGGATGGAATCCTGCATCGATGACTACCGCGCCTGCTTTAATCCAATCAGCTTTGATCAGCTCAGGTACACCTACTGCTCCAACTATGATATCAGCACGTTTAATATGAGACTCTAAATCTTGCGTTCTTGAATGGCAGATTGTTACTGTACAGTTGGCATTTAATAGCATCATTGCCATTGGTTTACCTAAAATTGCACTACGACCCACTACCACGGCCTCCAAACCAGCCAGCTCAATATTATGCTGCTCTAGTAAATGCATGATACCTTGCGGGGTACATGAGCCATAAGCGGACTGCTGCATTGCCATACGACCAAAGCCAAGACAGGTCACACCATCGACGTCTTTTGCCAAGTCAATCTTCTCAAAGCAAGCACGCTCATCAATATGAGCCGGTACTGGGTGCTGCAGCAAAATCCCATGAACATCTGGACTGCTATTCAGCTCGTATATTTTTGCCATCAACTCTGCAGTCGTCGTTACACTTGGCATCTCAACCCGAATAGAATCCATGCCGACACGCTTACAAGCATTACCTTTCATACGTACATAAGTCGCAGAAGCTGGATCGTCACCGACCAATATCGTCGCTAAGCTTGGTGTACGTCCTGTCTTAGCTTTAATAGCGTCTACACGCGTGCGCAGTTGCTGTTCTATTTGTTTAGCAAGTGCTTTACCGTCCAAAACGGTAGCAGATCCTTGGGCAGTTGACGTAATAGACGCAATTGACATAGTAACTCCAATAGAGGGTGCGATAAAAAAGTAAAGACAGCGCCGCAATTGCTTGCATGCCTGTCTTATCCTTGATCAAGGTATGTTTGATACTCATATTGTACCTGCCTGAGCCAAAAAATCCTAGCACCCTATATTCGATTCAATTTAAAAAGAACACCGTACTGCTGGGATAAATTTTACGAAGCCTCTGGAGTGCGAAGCGCACAGCAAGCGAGAGAAATTTATCCCAGCATAATGCTATTCTAAGCATAACTCCTTTATATTGAACTCACTATATTAAAAAGCCATAATTAAAAAATAATAACGTGACCATAAAAAAGTCGATCTATTAAATACTAATAGATCGACTTTTTGTTTTCAAGCACTGTCGTGCATTGATTAAGCCACCATTTAGTAAGTCTGCAGCTCAATACCTACACCTACGCCGATATCAGTCGACTGGATATCTGAATCTACGGCCCAAATTCGGCTAGAAATAAGCGTTTGAGGGTTGTATTGATGCTCCCAAGCCACATCGATACCAGTTAACTTATCAGTCGTTGGGAATGCTTGGTTAATGGCTTCATCTGCTTGATTTACCTTAGCATGCTGTAGTTTTGCATTAATAAAATTACGGTTATCGAGCCATAAGCGACCACCAAGTGCGATACTTTCTGCATCGCCACCTAATGCATAGCCTAATGGGAAGCCTTGCTGATAATAGCCGTCTGTATAAGTACCATGATCATAAGAAATCCCTCTTACCTCACCGCTAGTGCGGGTATCTGTATACTCTGCATAAAGCTGATAAGGTTTGCCATAAGCAGCAGACGCATAATCAACACCGGCTAAATACATGTTTTTCGCTGGCAAGCCGCCTGCTTCATCTTCACCGACATATTGAGCATAAACGCCCGCAGGTACATTCACCAATGACGCTAAACTTAAGCGCGCGTCAAAACCGCCTAACTGATTGGCAGGATCTTCACCAATTGTAGCACCATTATCACCATTATCTTTGGTGCCTAAGAGAGCATCAGTAAAGGAGCCAAAACTCTGTGGACGACCTTCACCGCCCCACATAAAGGTACGAGAAGCACCCACCTCTAACCATTCCCATGGGCTAGCCGTCAGCCTTGCACCAAACAGCTTAGCGTCAGGAATCGCTTCATAATCCTCTAACTGACCGGCAAATAGCTGATACTGCCAAGGTCCAACCCACGATAAATACTGCGATGTCGGCGCTGTTTGCTGATCACGCTGCATGGTAAAACCTGCGACCGGCAAGCTTGCATCGCCTCGAATAAGGCTACCATCATGCCCAGGTCCCCACCACGTTGGAATTTTACCCGCTATCAACCACTGATTGGCAGCAGTACCAGCAAGGTATGAGCCCTCAAAGCTAACATCTGAGCTGTCATCGATGAGTTTGTCATTTTTTAAATTGGCTTGTAAATTAAATTCCCACTCCGCTTCGCTAAGTGACACGCCAACGCTTGCCTGTTGACCCGCCAGCTTATCATCAGCAAATTTTTGTGGTAGCTGATCTCTGTCGGTTTGTATATGCAGGGCTGCCGAGCCTTTTACCACTGAGTTGCGGTTCTGATTCAATCGCGTTTGTACCGACTGTAGGATCTGCTGCTGCGCTGGCGTCTGGGCATTAGCGCTATTTAGAGCACGTTTAATCTCATTAGCAGTCAGTGGCCAAGTACTGGTGCTAATCTGCGCGACCCCTTGAGTATTCAGCCAGTCAAGATCTGCCTTAAGCTTTAGATCGTTCATATACAGGTTTTGTGCAGATGCCAACATCGACACTGATGATAAGACACCAAAACCCAATAAAATGCTTAGCTTCTTGTACATGATCAAATACTCTTTGGTTATAAGGGGTTTATTATAAATGCCAATGGTTTATAAATGCTATCGGTCAAACATCAATTTGCATTAACGTAACTAAATTTAACTTAACTCAATAACTGATATCTTATTGGTTATGTATATTCGCAAATACGCCATCAATCGCCTGTACGGTTTGCTTAATTTCGTCTTCTGTCAACGTTGGATGCACCAAAAACATCAAGCTGGTTTCGCCCAGCTGCTTAGCGACTGGCAGTCTATTTTCAGGACGTAAGCCGGTATTATCAAATGCTTTTTCCAGATATACCTCAGAAGCCGATCCTGAAAAACAAGGAACCCCTAAGTCATTTATCTCTCGAATAATACGATCTCGTGACCACTCTTTCGGTAGGTTATCTGACTGCACATAGACGTAAAGCTTATAATAGGCGTGGGTCGAATCTGCAAACTGCACTGATTCTTCTAATCTTGGTACAGAAAGATAGCCTTTTGCTTCCCATTTAGCACAGGCATCTAGGATAGTTTGAGCATTGGCGGTACGCTTGGCTGTCCAATCAGGCATCCTTTTTAATTGAATACGACCGAGCACTGCTTGCATTTCAGTCATACGCCAATTTGTACCGAAGCTTTCATGTAACCAGCGATAGCCGGGTGCATGATCTGTCTCATAGACAGCAGCGTAGCTTTTACCATGGTCTTTATACGCCCACATCTTACGCCATAACTGCTCGTCATTGGTGGTGACCATGCCGCCCTCACCGCCTGTGGTCATGATCTTGTCTTGGCAAAAGCTCCACGCGCCGATATGACCAATACTACCGACACTCCGACCTTTATAGGTCGCACCATGTGCCTGCGCGCAGTCTTCTATCACATATAGATTATGCTTATCTGCCAGCGCCATGATGCCATCCATATCACATGGCCAGCCTGCCAGATGTACGCATACAATACCTTTGGTCTTGTCAGTCAACACCGCAGCGATCGACTCAGGAGTAATGTTACCAGTGGCTTCGTCAACATCGGAAAATACTGGCGTAGCGCCAATATTGACCACCGATGAGATACTCGCAATAAAGGTACGCGGCGTCACGATGACCTCATCGCCCGCTCCTATACCGAACGCTTGCAACGCCACATCTAATGCTAAAGTACCGTTGCCCATGGCAATTGCATACTTGCTGTCTGACCACTCAGCGAATTCTTCCTCAAACTGACGACACTCTTGACCTGTCCAGTAATTTACCTTGTTAGACAATAATACTTGACTGACTGCATCAGCCTCGATTTGAGTAAAGCTTGGCCAAGGTGAAAATGTGGTGTTTAACATAGTTGCCTCGATAGTGCTTATTTATAATTAATGATTCATCATTGACGATTAATAACTTATAACGAAATATTTGATTCTGAGTTTTTATTTATACTTTTTATTTATTGAGGGGTCTTGCAGGATTACCAATTAAAATATTTCACATATGCAAATAGAGGCCGATTTACTGGGTCTCAATCCATGCTTGGAACATCAATACATCCCATAAGTGGTGCTGATGATTGTACAGTCCACTTAAATGTTCTTTCCACATTTTTCGTATGGGTTGTGGATTAAAAAAACCTTGCTGTAATAGAAGATTTTCGTTTAACAATTCTTCAGCCCAGTCTCGTAATGAGCCACGTAGCCAATCATGCAAAGGTATACCAAACCCCATTTTAGGACGTTCAATTAACTCACGTGGTACATGACGAAATAATACCTGTTTTAAAGGCCACTTACCTTCTCCCTTATGTATCTTGTAATCTAATGGCAAACTCCAAGCCAGTTCAGCAATGCGGTGATCGAGCAGTGGCACACGTGTTTCAAGACTGTTTGCCATGGCCGCTCTATCAACTTTCGCCAATATATCGTCTGTCATGTAGGTCTGTGCATCCATAGCCATCATGGCATGTTGAAAACTATCCGTCTCAGGCCAAGCCTTAGAATCGCTAATTAATGTTTTTGGTTCCTTTGCATTAATAACTATGCTTTCAGGATGCTGCCAATGACTGGTGAGCGTCTGATAAAAAGCTTGCTCGTCATTAATATCAAGTACGCCTGCAAATTTGTGAACCTTATCTCCTGGCGTACGTAAACGTAAACGCTCAGGTAGCGCTGGGCCAAGCTTATCAAAGAGCATATCCCAATTTTTTGGTGATAAAGAAGTAAGTACAGAAGCAACAGATTGACGTACTGGTTTTGGTAGCTTACGACTTCTATTCCAAACCTGTTGAGCCATTAGATAACGATTGTAACCGCCAAACAACTCATCACCTCCATCCCCACTGAGTGAAACAGTCACGTGTTGACTCGCGAGCTCGCTGACTAAAAAAGTTGGAATTTGTGAGCTATCTGAAAACGGTTCACTATATATACAAGCTAGCTTGGGTATCACAGATAAAGCGTCTTCAGGGCGTACGTAAAGCTCAGTATGATCAGTACCAATATGTTTCGCTACCGCTTTTGCATGAATCGCTTCATTATAGCCTACGTCATCAAAACCTATAGTAAAGGTTTTCACTGGACGCGAGCTTTGTGCTTGCATTAATGCTACGACAGCACTGCTGTCTATACCTCCACTTAAAAAAGCACCAAGCGGAACATCAGATAGCATTTGATCTCCAATACTTTTAGTAAGAGCTGACTCTAAAGCGTCTACAGCCTGCTCTGGACTTCCTGTAAATGGATTAGATGTTCCATTTTCAACCATATCGTTAAAACGCCAGTATGCTTGTGGTTGAGCCTTTTTCGCTTTTTCTATATCTTCTAATGGTAGTTGTAGCCAATGACCTGGTCGCAGCTTTTCAATACCTTCATAAATACTATAAGGTGCGGGAATACAGTTATGTCGAAGTAGTAAGGTGATCGCATCACGATTGATATCTGTCTGAAAAGTGGGATGTGCTTTTAGTCCTTTTAACTCGGAACTAAAGTACAGACTTTTACCTTGCCAGCCCCAATATAAAGGCTTTTCACCCATTCGATCTTTTGCGAAAGTCAATATTTTTTGTTGTCGATCCCATAACGCAATAGCAAACATACCCACCATAGCTTGTAGAGTATTTTTGATACCCCAAGCTACAAAACAAGCAAGCATGGTCTCTGTATCTGAATGACCACGCCAATTAGGCGCTTTATGTTCAGACATCAATTGCTTACGCAACTCTAAGTGATTATAAATCTCACCATTAAAAACAATCACATATCGACCACATGCAGAGTGCATAGGCTGCGCACCTGCGGGCGATAAATCTTGAATCGCTAAACGTCGATGACCAAGAACTAAATTAATGCTTTCATCTTGCCAGCTATCTCCAGCATCTGGACCTCGATTACGGATTGCTGTGTTCATTTGTTGTATTATAGTATTTGAAGGTAGTATTGTATTTGTATTGAAAAAACCATTTATTCCACACATGGTCAAAGCACCTTATATTTATTGTAAATTTTTTTATATGTAGAATAAACCTATGTTTTAACTCAAAGGTCAACGATATTTATTAAACATTTTTTAAAACTATTTATTGAGTGGTCTTGCAGGATTACCAATGACGACTGCCCCAGCTGGGACGTCTTTCGTAACAACGGCACCCATTCCAACGATGGCACCTTTACCAATAACTAAGGGCTTATCAGGTGTGCCTTGCTTGATGACTGCGCCCGTACCGATATAAGCATGATCATGAATGTGAATATTGCCATTGCAACTGACACGTGGTGCAAAGGTGACATAATCGCCAATGATACAATCGTGTTCGACGTAGCTATATAAATTGGCATGGAAGCATTTACCAATAGTGACGTTAGCAGCTATAGTGACAAATGGACTAAGTGCTGCCCCCTTATCTATCTTTACTGCATCCATAATCAAAGTAGAATCATGTTGAACTGACCAAAGCAATATTCCATCCTTATCTAACTTATCCGCTATTTTTTGACGAACAACACTATTAGCAATGGCAATCAGGACAAACTTATCATCGCTATCTATGCTTTTAAATTTTGTATAATTCATCGCAGTATAGCCGTTGACATTAGTGTCTTCAACTAATGCATCGTCAATAAATATAATCTGACTCTCTGTGTCATTGTCATTGTCCAATCTCTGCAACTGATCAATGGCCACTGGCATTAAACTACGTCCACAACCTGACGCACCATAAACGGCAAATAATTTACTCATAACTATTTTCTAAAGCTGACTGGTTTTGAGTACCCATAAATTTACTCATCGTCGCTTCACCATCGGCACTGATACCGTCTTTGATAAGTACTTTTTTTACCGTCTTAAGCAATATCTTAATATCTAGCAATAATGATTGATTGTCTACATACCACGTATCAAGCTCAAACTTCTTATCCCAACCGATGGCATTACGCCCATTCACTTGCGCATAACCGGTAATACCAGGGCGTACATTATGACGACGCGCTTGCGCTTTACTATAGAGCGGCAAGTACTCCATCAATAATGGCCGTGGTCCGACTAAGCTCATATTACCTTTAACAACATTCCAAAGCTCAGGCAATTCATCGAGACTACTATTGCGTAGTGCTTTACCAAAATCGGTCAGGCGCTCGCTATCAGGCAAAGGATTGCCTTCGCTATCTATGGCATCTTTCATAGTGCGGAACTTAATCATCTCAAAGGGTTCACCATTCAACCCGGGACGCGTCTGCCGAAAAAATACTGGCGAGCCTAAATTATGTTTAACCTTGTAAGCAGTGATGGCATATACCGGAGATAATACGACTAGAGCGGCAGTAGCGGCAGTAATATCAAAAAGGCGTTTTATCATTCTTGATTCCTATAAGCCCATGGCTTTCAACATAGATTTATTAACACTATGCACATCAAACTTCTTTTCGGCTAATGCGCGTGATGCCATACCCATAGAGACAATCAAACCTGGATTAAGAATAAACTCTTCCATTGCTAATACAAGCTCATCTACAGCCTTAATCGGTACAAGATAGCCATTATAGTTGTCAACAACCGTTTCACGACAGCCAGGTGCATCAGTAGTAATTATAGGCCGACCCATAGCCATAGCCTCTAACACGGTACGCGGGGTTCCTTCGCGATATGAAGGTAGAACATAGACAGAAGAAGCTGAAATAGCGGCCTGTACATTAGTAAGCTTACCCCAAAAAGTAAATAATCCATCTTCAACCCAACTGTCTAGTTCTTGCTGTTCAATAGCATCAGGGTTCTCATCTATCCAACCAACTAAATCAAATTGAGCGTGTGGATATTTAGCTTTAATAGTACGAGCTGCCTGTGCATATTCTCGAATACCTTTGTCGCCTAATAAACGAGCAATCAATAAAAACCTAATATCTATTTCATCATTAGTAATGGGTAATAGTGCGACTGAATATTCAAATAAGTCTACACCTGAACCATTGACCACGCAGGTTGTATTCTGATTAGATAAAATATTTAGCTTACGAAATAGAACCTCATCATCAGGGTTCTGAAAAAACACCGTTTGGCAACGGCGTAGTGCTGTCCGATACAACCCCTGAACAACAGCGCGTATATGACTACGTTTATTATCATTTTCAACCGTAAAAGCAAAGCCCAAACCGGTAATTAATGCAAACCGTTGTGGCACCCGTGCGAGCCAAGCTGCTAAGGTGCCATAAATAACAGGTTTTACAGTATAGCCCATAACATAATCAGGCTTTATACCTTTGATTAGGAAATACAATGCAAATAGAGCTTTTGAATCTGCTACAGGATTGGTACCTGTACGTTGCATCGAGATATCATGAGTGACAACCCCTAAATTCTTTAGGTTTAATGAGGTAACTTGGTTTTCCAGTAGATCAGGAGCAGCAACATGAACTTCCAAACCTTTGTCTATAAGCGCAATAATGAGTGCTTTACGAAACCCAATTAAAGAATCTGCAAAACCAGCGATAAGTAAAAATTTCATTTCCACCACATTTTAATATATTAAAATTGATTACAGGTATAACCTAAAAAAATTATTTTCTAGGAGCTGCATAGAATTGGGTAATAGTTGAAAAAAATAAGTAACGCCTCATTCAGTCTTGTCCAGTGTTCATCTTTGAGCATGATGCGAGGCATAGCGAACGATATCTTTTTTGTGGGAGAACTTAAAGATTAACTATTCGCTATTTTTTTGCCATAAATTTGGCACCAATATTCAGCACGCCCTAGTATAAATGCTCAGTTGAACTATTAATTGTTTTTTTTACTGTTTCAAACATAATCTGGTGCTCGATAGCTACCATTTTGTATCTATCAGTAGGGAAAATAGCATCCAAAATAGTATAACGTATGCTTAGCAATTTCTGTCTTTTATACAAATCATTAATAAATTCATTAAATTTATTGTTATTATAGTGCTTATGCATAAACAATATTCTTGACTTGCACCAGCGACGATAAAAATCATGCTCTCGAACAGGCTCACTTGCGCCAACTTTATGATAAACGCTTAATTCCTCATTCTTTATTAAAGGTAAACCTTGTTTTTTTATACGATAGCATATATCCACATCCTCACAAAACATAAAATAATCATCATCAAACCCATCAATTTCTTTAAACAAATCTTTTCTTATAAATAACAATGATCCTGAAAACCAACAAATCTCATTCGTGTAACCAAAACTTTCAGAGAACTCATAATCATAATGCTCACACATATCAAAACCACTATCACCTAATATCTTACTACTAATAACACCATAATCTTGGTTTCTAATAATAAATTGATACATTGAAGACAAGTAGTTGTTATCTGTCATCAAAACATCTGGATTTATAATCAACAAATGGGCTCCATTAGCTAACTCAGCTGCCGCATTTGTAGCACGTCCAAAACCAATATTCTTATCTATCTGTACTACTTTAATGTCAATAACATCGTAAAAATTATTTTTAGATATCATTTCTTCAAGATTTTTATTCTGAACATTATTACTAATAATTATTTCAAAATCTAGTTTTGAAATCGTTTGTTCTAATAGGCTATATATAAGTGCTTCAATATAGCTTTCTGTATTATAATTAACAATTAATAATGAAAACTTCATTCGAGCTCCAAAGGTTGATATAGGTTTTTATAAAAAATAAAGTATAACCTAAAATGAAATTTAATTGGCTAAATTAACACACCAATTGCAACGCTAAATTATATTATAGAACACCTGATTAGGCGTTTTAAACCCTAAGCGTTTTCTTGGTCTGTTTTTTAGTTTATTCTCAATGTTCTGTATCTCATTATCAGAGACTTGTCTAAAGTCACAACCCTTAGGCAAGAACTCTCTGATCAAGCCATTGGTATTCTCGTTGGTTCCTCGCTGCCATGACGCATAAGCATCGGCAAAGAAGAAAGGGCTAAAGAGCTTTTGTTTCACCTTCTTATGCTGAGCAAACTCTTTACCATTATCAGAGGTAATAGTCTTAACTTGTAACCTCACCAGCTTTAAGATATCTATCATTGCCTCTTATACTTGCTGTGCCGTTTTATTACCTACACGCTTCATCTTCAGTAGCCATATTTTACGTTCAACAAGTGTCACAATCGCTTGCTTGTGATGCTGACCGATAACGGTATCCGCTTCCCAGTCACCAATACGTGATCTATCTTCTACCACTTGAGGACGCTTGTGAATAGAGACTCTGTCATTGATGCGTCCACGAGTCTCGTTAGTAAGCCTTTAGCGATAAGGCTTGGCTTTGCGCCTAAGATACTGCCATAAGGTGCCGCCTTGTCTCTTATCTGTCCATAGGTAGCGATAGATACTCATATGGCTAATACCACCATGAACGCCTGCAATCTGTTCAGGACTCCAATACTCTTTGAGTTTGACTTTGACCCAAACGTCTATAGCAATGGTGAAGGCATTTTTCGCTCGCCATGCTGTCGCCTGCTCATTTGCAAACTGTGCCCGATAACCTCGCTGACTCTTATTACGCCTAATTTCTCTTGATATAGTAGTTGGGCTTCTGTTTAATTTATCGGATATAAATTTAATACTGTGTTTTGCCCCTTTGAGAGCATAAATCTGATATCGTTCACTAAGACTTAGATGTGTATAGTTCATGGTTGCAATCTCACTTTGGCGGTGGAGAGTAACCTTGGTGCTATCGCATCTAGGCTTCTTTTTCATCTGCTCTTTGAAATTGCACTTCATTTGTTAATCTAAGTAACGCAAAACTGGGATGATTTTTTTACATTGAACTGATTACATAGCTATTTAAGCATTGAGGAATATAAATCAAGATGTAGCTGCGCTGCTATACTTATAGAGTACTTATGTGCATTAGCAATTGCGTTAATTGAATACTGTTTTATCAGACTTTTTTCTGAAACAAACCTAATGATTTCGTCAGCTATCGCTTGAGGGGAGTGTGGAGGTACAGCGACTCCGTTATCACTTCTAGCTATAATTTCAGCACAACCACCAACGTCAGTGACGATACAAGGTAGTCCTACTACAGCAGCTTCAATCAGCGCAATAGGTAATCCTTCGAACGATGAGCTCATAAGAAAAACCTCAGCGTCATAAAGAAATTCGGGAATATTGGTTTTCAATCCAACAAATTCGACTACATTGTTAAGTTTGTTCTTATCGATATAATTTAACAGCTCATTTTTGTAACTGTTATCGCCTTCGCCAGCTATCAATACTCTTAATTTCTGTTTTGATTCGGTATCTAGTAGCATTAGTGCATGTAACATATTTAGATAGTCTTTTTCAACATCTAAGCGACCCACCATTACAAAAATAACTGTATCTTTTAGACACCTTTCTCTGATATAACCAACAAATTTATCTTCAGAAACTGCATTAGTTATAGTAGTAACTTTTCTACCAGTATACATACCTAGGGCTATAGCACATTTTTCTGATATACCAACGTACTCATCAACTAAATTATTAAAAATTTTATAAGTTAACTTACCCCAGCGACTGGCAATAGTATGATGCGTATATACTATAGGTATTCTTAATAAGGAAGAAAATACAATCCCATAAGCTAGATGAGTATGACAAATATCTATATCATTCTTGATAACATAATTTCTAAGTCTTGCCATACCTAACCAAGGTTTTTTTCTAGTCTCGTTGCCAATCACGTAAGTCGTAACACCAGAAGACTCTAGATCATCTAAAAAATTCTTTTCATAAGTTAAATCCCTATTAGCATTAGTGGCTGAGCTCAAAAAAGCAATATGTATCTGATGTCCTTGTTCAGATAAATATTTTGCTATGTCTTTAATATAGACTTCCGCCCCACCTGAGGCCGGCGCTGATAATATATGCAATATATTCATATTGTATCCAAAAAAATTATCAAAATAACTAATGTATAATAAATCCACTATAAAAGTGTTACAGCGTTGTAGTCAGTTCATAATAAAAGAGATACATCCCATATCATGAAACAGTTTAGGCAGACTATTCTCTATCCACCATTAGCGTAAAAACTTTGCTTGTGTCCATTTTTTTCAATGGGATTTAAATCAGGACTGTAAGGTGACAGCAATAGAATACAGTGACCATGCCTATTCAATAGCTTTTGAATGCGTTTGCGCTTATGAAATCTTGTCACTTAGGCATATTCTTCGTCTCGCGCAAAGCAGTGCTTTATCCTTGCTCATATCCATTACAATCACATATTTGCTCTTAAGACTTGGGCTTAGTGTGTGCTTGCACCAGTGATAGAATACCTCTCTATTGATGTTTTTCTCGAAGTAATCAAGTGCAAATAATACTCTCTCGTACAGGGCACCAATGACGTTGGTACGTTTTTTATCTTGCCAGTTGTAACGATCGATACAAGGTTTACCTATTGGAGCATAGCCATAAGGTCTGATAGTTTCAGCGTCAAAGCCACTTTCATCCATATAAACAATGGGGTAGTCTTGAATCATATAATCACTCAAATGATTGGAATACTTAGCTTTTTTTATCGGACAGGCCTTTGGATGTTCCAAGGTCTTTTTTTGACTGATACCAAGGCACTTTAGGTCATGATGAATGCTTGTTTTGCTACAACCCAGACGATTTGCGTGCTCATATTTATAGTCATCAGGATACGCTTTGACATCCTGAAGCAAAGCATTATCAGGTATTTGAGTCAGGGCTTTATCTCGCGCTTTCTTATGCTCTAAAATCTGTCTCCAGCTATGCATAGTACTGGTGCTAAGCTCGTAGAACTCAACCGCTTGAGCATAGGTCATGCAATCATCTAAGCTTTTGATTACCTGTTTACGAAAATCTAGTGAATAAGCCACGATTATTTATAAAGATAATGATTTAGTTGATTTAGTTGATTTAGTTGATTTAGTTGATTTAATTTATAACACTTTTAAAAATATGTGATTATATATTGCATTTCAACTATTTAATTTTGGGAATTATTTAATTAGCTGATACACATTCTTATATAGAACTGAATATGTTATTACATACGTTGATGTTTATACTTTTTACCTAAAACTAACTTAAGTGAGAAATAGAAAAATGTATATAAAAAAACCAAAAAAACTAGGTAAGAAATACTTGCTCTATTTATAGAAAATACTGTAATCAAAAAACAAAAGAACAAGCCTCTATAGTACATACTTGAATTATTCAAAAGAGATATTTTGAAAATTAACTTTCCCCAGATAAAGTTATAAAGTAGAAACAAGATAGAAAAGCCAAATGAAAATGCATAAAAATCTCCTAACAATGACCATCCCCAACCCATATTATCATAATATACTGAAGGAGCTAGCCTATAGGATAAACTTTGTGAAAAAGATAATTCATAGTTGTTGATATCAGTAAAAAAAGAATAAATAATTTGAATTCCTGGAAATATAGTTTTCAGATAAGCTAATACAGGATAGTCTGTCTCTAGACTTCCTATACCAAACACCATCATAGAAGTACCTTGTCCATAAAATATTTCTAATATTATAGTATCGTAAAAGCTACCTCCAGATGTAGTAGCTCGTGCTCCACTCAATGAAGATAAATAATTAGTCATGAGAAAAACAAAAGGAATAGAAGCTAACATTAATATTTTTTTAGGACTAATTTTCTTAGTTCCCAAAAATAGCCACAGTAAAATAATTATAGCATTAATAAAGCTAGATCTTGCACCAGTTAATACACCTAGTAGCTGACCAGCAATAAAAATAGAAAATAAAGAGTAAAAAATAAATGGCTTAATGTTTTTATTTACACTATATATTGTTGCCAAGCTAGCCACGAATAGAGTGTTTGATATTAATGCAAATGGAGCTTGATACACTTCACCCTGTGCTTCATATAAAGCTAAATAACCCTTATTTATTGCTATTGCTACCGCTTCCAATTGAAAATATATGCTAAAAGTACCGGTAACAAAAGACAATACTATAATCGCTGATAACACTTTCTTGTTAAAATATTGGTTGTTATTTCTATTTAGAGAACTAACGTTATTTGATTTGTATAAAAACCCTATTATAAATGATATCAGAGAGCAATTTATAAGAAAGTTTAGCTTTATTTTTTCATAACCGCTTAGACAATAAAAGTAACCAAATTCGTAACAATAAATATCTTCTACACCAAATATATTAGCTATGTACCTTCCACCAATGAATAGAGTAAAACCCACCAAATAAACTATAGATAGTTTTACTAAATATTCATCAGGAGAGTTTTTCCATAAAATAATAAAACTTAAGGATAAATTCAAAATTAAAGAGATAGAAAATACAATATCATAGCTATAAAAATTATATATTAATAAAGAAGAAATACAACTAACTATCATTATTAAAATAAAAAAAGATTCTTTAAACTCATTTTTTATTTACCTGTTATTAAATACTAGCTTAACTTTCATTTAAAAGCTATATTCCTAATACAACGATAAAAGTCCTTATGAAACACGCTCATCTTGTCTGCTTTAACCACTTCTTTCAGAAGAATATAGCCTTTTCTTTTATCTTTTATTATTACAGCAGCAATTCTTCTCCATATAATCCTCTTTAGTGAAGATAAGTATAAAGGATGAAACTTATATTCTTCAGCAATTTCTGTCATTCCATTATAAATAATCTCACCTTTTTTAATAGTATTATCATCATGCAAGCGATATTTTACGAATTTTTCATTTAAATTTACTAATTTTCCTAATTGTGAAAGTTTTAGCCACATATACCAATCTTCGATCGGACATCCCTCTTTATACCCTCCCACCGACTTGATATCCTTCATTCTAGAAATCTGGGTACATGCATAAAGATTGTGTTTACACAAAAAAACATCTTCAAACGTGTATTCCTTATATAAAGAACTTCTTTTACTTATAATTTTATTATTACTGTCTACCCAATCAACTGAACCCATTAATGCACTTATATCAGCATGACTTTCCAGATATTCAATCTGAATTTCTGTTTTATTAAATATCATTTGATCATCTGATGCTAATGCTGAAAAATATTTCCCCTTACACCATTCCAAAGATTCATTTAAAGTGGCACATAAACCCTTATTTGACCTACTTCTAAAATCGAAATTTATAAATCTCTTTTGGCAGATTTCAATCATCGATTGAATTTCCAAAACTGAGTCATCAGTTGACCCGTCATCGATTATAATTAGTTCTATATTCTCATATGTTTGATCAATTACACTCTGAATTGAATCTTTTACAAATTGCTCATGGTTATAGCAAGGTATTACTACTGAAACTAAAGGGTTTACCATATCGTTCTCAACGTATATTTAATGACTTTAATATAGTTAACTGAAATATTTTTTTTAAACTTAATCTATGGCAGTAATCAAAATATATGATTTCCTTTGTAGACTGGTATATCATTTTTTCCCACTTTGATATATTTTTAAGTGCTAATTTATTCCTATACATATACAATTTAGTACTCCAGATTACAGCAATTAACTCTTCATCTACTTTTTTCTTTAGTTTGGTATTTTTATAATAATAATTTTTAACTATCAATGCATTTTTTATCATTAAATATCTATCACTATTTACTTTTTTCGTTGTCGATAAACTATTGTGACAATAATAATAGACACCCTTACTTCTTACTATGTTTTTTGAATTTGAAAAATTAAACCTAGTAATTACTTCATCATTATTAATATAATTCTCATTATTTGCATTATATTTATCATAATCAATATAACTTTTTTGGATAATGCTTTTCTTAATCGTTATACATCCATGAACTTTCCATCCATTTAGAGAGTTCTCAACACAATCTAATGAGCTCAGCTTTCTATCACTCGTATAAAATACAAAATCATTCCATATCCCGCTTTTATTTTCAACACACATCTCAGGAATAATAATATCCACATCAACATTATTATGGTGAATATTGTAAATTTCATCTATACAGTTATCTGATAAACCATCGTCACAGTCAAATACCATCACGTACTCTGTTGAAGCTAAATCTATTCCAGTTCTTCTTGCAGCAGATGCACCACCATTAACTCTTGTTATAATTCTATAATTAAACTCAACTCCTAACTTGATAATCTCTTCTAAATTTTCAAGCGTTTTATCTTCTGAACCATCATCGACAAATAAAACGTCAAACCTTTGATTCGTTTGCTTTTTTAATACTTTCACACAATTTATAACATTTAATTCTTCATTGAACATAGGGATAATTATACTAACAAGGTTCATATGATAACCTTTTGAGTTTTTTAAATGAGTAATAACTACAAACTATCCAATATAACAGACAGTTCAACGCGAAAGCCATAGCAATACCTTTAAATCCGAAATGATGAATAAAAAATACAGATAAAGGGATGATACTCAAAGCGAAAATAGTTTCTGTAACTATGAATATCTTCGTCATTGCTTTACTGAGCATCATAAAACTTATAATCCAGCTTCCTATTTTTATTACATCTCCTACCAATTGCCAAAACATGAGCTCCTTCATCGGTAAAAAATCTTTTGTAAATAAAAGATTTATTATAAAGTCTTGATAAAAATATATTATTAGTGACAATATACATGCCAAAGGTAAAATAACCTTGTATCCATAGTTTATCTCTTTTTTAATATCTTTATATTTTTTAAGTTCTGACAGTCTTGGTAAGTAGTAAACGGCCAATATTGTTGAGGCAAACATTAGGTAACCACCACTTAGACGCGTCATTGCATCCCAGTAACCTGCATAAGCTACATCGTATTCAGATATGATTAAATTTCTTAAAATAATTTGGGATAAATTTCCAAAAACTACGCTCACTATTGCCATTAATGCAAAACTGGATATTTTTTTTAATACCTCAGGATCTATCTTTCCAAATAGGTAAGAAATTTTAAACCAATCTGATTTATAACATATAAAGAATGTCACAAAGAAAGCCACTGATTGATATATAGAAAGTGCAATCAATGCACCATATAAACGAAAGTTTATAGCTAACAATCCAGTTATAATCAATGAAAGCAAACTACCAATAATATTTGCAATCACAAGTTTAGATATTTCTTTTTTACCATTTAATATGGCTAAAAATAATATATTGAAGTTAAATAATACTAAAAATATTGCAAACCATACAAAGACTGATTGATACTCAACTGATTGAAAAATATATAAAGAAAGTCTTTTTTTGGAATAATAATAATAAACCAGAAATTACTATACTAAATAAGAAAACAATGCTGCCAGAAGTCTTCCAAATAGCTTTTTGCTTCTCTTCATCTTCGTAATATTCTGCAGTATATTTTACAACTGCTGTATTAACTGCGCTTCCTGCGAAGGCAGTCATTATCTGTACAAAATTTTGAAACTGACCGATTACTGCATATCCTGATGGACCAACATATACTGCTAATATTTTGTTCAGTATGAGCATAGTCGCAGTCTTAATTAAGACCGCTATACCATTGAGTGCGCTAGTTTTGAGTAAATTCATTTATAATTGGAACTCATTGCATACCTGAATGACTGTATTGATGTCTTCCATAGTCATTGTAGGTCCAATGGGCAAACTCAATACCTCTGCATGAATTTTTTCAGAAATAAGATAGCTCTGATCATTCCATTCTTTATACGCAGGCTGCTGATGCGGTGGTATTGGATAATGAATTAATGTCTGAACCCCATTGTCAGTTAGGTACTTTTGTAGCTCATCTCTATGTTCACAGCGGATCACGAAAACATGCCAAACATGAGCGCTATCATCTTCTTTTTTAGGCAATATAATTGCGTTATTGTTAATACCTTTAAGGTAAGCATTCGCGAGTTTACGACGATGTGCAATCTCATCATTTAAATGGTTTAGTTTTACATTAAGCATCGCTGCTTGAATCTCATCTAGCCGGCTGTTAACGCCTTGAAATAAGTTTTTATACTTTTCATATGAGCCATAATTACGTAACGCACGCAAGGTATTAGCCAACTCTTCATCATTCGTCGTGATTGCACCTGCATCACCTAGCGCACCTAAGTTTTTACCTGGATAAAAGCTAAAACCACTTGCATCACCCCAACTGCCTGCTCTCTTACCATCAAGGCAAGCGCCGTGGGCTTGCGCCGAGTCTTCTAATACCAACAACTCATGACGTTTAGCAGTATCCATAATAGCTGGCATATCAGCTAATTGCCCATATAAATGCACAGGGATTATAGCTTTTGTTCTGCTAGTCATAGCTGTCTCAATTTTGTTAGGATCGATATTAAAGCTATATATACAGGGTTCAACTAATATAGGCGTTAAGTTATTGGCACTGATCGCTAATATGCTAGCTATATAAGTATTAGACGGTACGATAACTTCATCACCCTCTTTTAGCTTACCTAACTCCTTCCATGCTCGCAGTGTCAAGATTAGGGCATCTAAACCATTGGCCACACCAATTGCATATTTCGTCCCACAGTAATTAGCAAATTGCTGCTCGAATTGTTCGAGCTCACTGCCGCCAATATACCAGCCTGAATCAATAACGCGAGTACAAGCATCTATAAGCTCATCACGATATTGAGCGTTAATTGCTTTTAGATCAAGAAAAGGAATCATTTATACATACCCTTGAATAACGGCAGGGTTGCCCACCATAATTGCGTTTTCTGGAACATTCTTAGTCACGACGGCTCCAGCACCTATTAATGCATTTTTTCCAATGGTAATACCTGGTAAAAGAGTAGCATTAGCACCAATACTCGCCCCTTCTTCTACAACAGTTATTGGAAATTCATCTGGGTACTGTTTTGAGCGCGGCTTCTTATCATTCGTAAAAGTGACACAAGGCCCGATAAAGACGTTATCCTTTAAAGTAATACCGTCCCATATATAGACGCCTGACTTAACCGTCACGTTATTTCCGATTACCACATCATTTTCAATCAATGTATGAGCACAAATGTTGCAATTTTCTCCAATGACTGCATTAGGAAGAATCACACTATACTGCCAAACTTTGGTTTTTTGTCCTATAGTGGTTGACATCACATCAGACAATGGGTGGATAAAAGGCTTATTAACTTCATTCATAAACTCATCGTAATCACGAATATAATCCGCTTCATCATACTGTGCACTTGCCAATACCAACATCACGCAATCTTCGCTAAAGTCATGCATTTCATGCCAAACCATAGGGGGAATCATCAAACCTATATTAGATTTATCAATGCGCACTTGCTGCTTTTCTATGCCGTTATCCATTATCATATTGCAGCTACCTTTTATACAAAAAGCTAACTGCATAAGTTCTTTATGGGCATGAAATCCACGGGGAACATCAGGTTTGGCATCTAATATGTAATAAAACCTTTTAACCTCAAAAGGGACGTTTTTATTAGATTCAGCTACTATGAGCGAACCTCGATCATCTCCCAGATTTGGTAGCTCGACCCATTCTATTAGGCTCATCACTTATCCTCTGCTAAAGAGATTAGATACTGACCATACGCATTCTTACTCATCGACTGACCAATCTCAGCCACTTTCTGCTTAGTCAACCAACCATTATTGAGGGCAATTTCTTCTAAGCAAGCCACTTTATAGCCTTGACGCTTTTCAATGGTCTCTACAAACTGCGCTGCTTCTAGTAAGCTCTCATGTGTACCAGTATCTAGCCAAGCAAATCCACGACCTAGTAGCTCGACATTGAGATCACCACGTTCCATATACATCTGATTTACAGTGGTAATCTCGACTTCGCCTCGATCAGAAGGCTTTACCTTCTTCGCAATCTCTATGACATCATTATCATAGAAGTACAAACCAGTTACCGCATAATTAGATTTAGGCTTGACAGGTTTTTCTTCTATTGAAATGGCGCGCTTATTTTCATCAAATGCTACTACGCCAAAACGCTCTGGATCTTTAACTTGATAGCCAAAGACGGTTGCGCCTTTTTGACGATTGACAGCTTGACGCAGCAATGGAGTAAAGCCTTGACCATAAAAGATATTATCCCCAAGCACTAAACAGACATTACTATCGCCAATAAACTCTTCGCCGATGATAAAGGCTTGCGCCAAACCATCTGGACTAGGTTGAACCGCATAACTGATATCGATGCCAAGCTCTTGACCGTCGCCGAGTAAACGCTTAAAACCATCTATATCATCTGGTGTGCTAATAATAAGCACCTCACGGATACCTGCGAGCATCAATACAGACAACGGATAATAAATCATCGGTTTATCATAGATAGGGAGCAGCTGCTTAGAGACGCCTTTAGTAATGGGATAAAGACGCGTACCTGAACCGCCTGCTAAAATAATACCTTTTGTATTCATTACTCACCTGCTCCTAATCTTTCACGCTGATAGCTGCCATCTTGAACGCGGCTGCACCACTCCATATTGTTCAAATACCATTCGACCGTTTTTCTAATACCACTATCAAACGTCTCTGTCGGCGTCCAATTTAATTCATTGGCAATTTTGCTTGCATCGATTGCATAGCGCAAGTCATGTCCTGGGCGGTCTTTTACAAACGTAATTAATGATTCGTACGGCTGACCATTTGCCTGTGGTTTTAGCTCATCTAAGATGTGGCAAATGGTTTTGACCACTTCGATATTTTGCTTTTCGTTATGACCACCGATATTATAAGTTTCACCCACTTTGCCTTCAGTGACCACTTTATATAAAGCGCGTGCATGATCCTCTACAAACAGCCAATCACGTATTTGGTTGCCTTTACCATAAACAGGCAAAGCTTTGCCGTCTAAAGCATTTAGGATAACCAATGGAATAAGCTTTTCAGGAAAATGGTAAGGACCATAATTGTTAGAGCAGTTAGTTATAAGTGTAGGAAAACCATAAGTACGCTGCCAGGCTCGAACCAAATGGTCTGAGCTAGCCTTAGACGCAGAATAAGGTGAACTTGGTGCATAAGGGGTGGTTTCAGTAAAGAGGTCTGTCGTTCCATCAAGATCACCATACACTTCATCGGTAGAGATATGGTGGAATTTAAACTGTTGCTTGCTTATGTCATCAAGCGTTTGCCAGTATTGACGCGCGACTTCTAATAAATGATACGTACCGACAATATTAGTATTAATAAATTCAGCTGGTCCATCGATAGAGCGATCTACATGTGACTCTGCTGCTAAATGCATCACAAGATTGGGTTTAAAGCTATCGAATGCTTGCTCTAACGCTTCCTTGTCACAAATATCAATCTGTTGAAATGTATATCTTGAATTTTTATCAATCTCTTTGAGAGATTCTAAATTACCCGCGTAGGTTAATTTATCAATATTTAAGACTTCGTCGTCCGTATTATGGATAATATGGCGGATAACAGCAGAGCCGATAAAGCCTGCGCCGCCAGTAACTAATATTTTCATAAAAATCTACTTATTTTCTTAAGTTAAGGACTTTACATACCAAGGCATCGCTTTCTCGATACCTTGAATAATATCAAACTGTGGCGCATAGCCTAACGCATTTTGTATTTTGCTAATATCAGCCTGACTATGACGCACATCCCCTGCTCTAAAATCTCGATAGACTGGGTCTTGAGTGTAGCCAACCTCATTAGTACTTAAATGCTCTTTAAGTGCTGAAAATAGCGTATTAAGAGTAGTACGACCGCCAACTGCTACATTATATACTTGGTTCTTGGCTTCGTTATTGGCTGTCGCAGCTAAAATATTAGCTTGTACCGCATTTTCAATAAAATTAAAGTCGCGACTGGTATCACCATCGCCATTAATAAATACTTCATCACCTGCGATCATAGCAGCCGTCCATTTTGGTATTACCGCTGCATAGGCACCATCAGGTGTTTGTCGTTTACCAAAAATATTGAAATAACGCAGACCGATCGTTTTAAAGTTATAAGTACGTGCGAACACATCGGCATACAGCTCATTGACATATTTAGTCACCGCATAGGGTGATAACGGATTGCCAATAGCATCTTCGACTTTTGGTAATGCTGGATGATCGCCATACGTTGAGCTACTAGCCGCATAGGTAAAGCTAGCAACCTTTGCATCACGAGCTGCTACGAGCATATTTAAGTAGCCTGAGATATTGGTATCATTGGTATTAATGGGATTAGCAATAGAACGTGGCACCGAACCTAGTGCTGCTTGATGCAGTACGTAGTCTACGCCTATACATGCTGACTGACAGTCATCTAGATTACGAATATCGCCTTCTATAAAAGTAAAGTTCTGCCACTGATCTTCATTTACTAAACCCTGTACTTCATCTAAGTTATGCTGAAAACCAGTAGCAAAGTTATCTAGACCGACTACTTTTTGATTTAGTAACAATAACTCTTCTAGTAAATTAGAGCCTATGAATCCCGCTACCCCAGTAATCAACCAAGTTTTTGGTTCGTTAATTAATACTTTTTGAACTTTTTCATATGCAGTTAACGTCATAACCATTACTTTCCGTATTTTTTATAGATTTATAAGCGGATATCAGTGTCTTCTTTAGTGAAAACATACTTTAAATCGTAAAGCACGTGTTCATTCTTGCCAAACGCTCTAATCTGATCTACACCCAGCTCGACGAATTCATTATGCGCGACTGCTAAGATAATACCATCATAGTTATTTATAGCGGGCTTGCTAATAGGCGTCACATTATATTCACGCTCAGCTTCTGCTTTATCTACCCAAGGGTCATAAACATCGACTTCGATATTATATTCTTCTAACTCATGGACAATATCGATAACCTTGGTATTACGCACGTCGGGGCAGTTTTCTTTGAAGCTTAATCCTAAGATTAAAACTTTGGCTCCTTCAA
This sequence comes from Psychrobacter sp. G, assembly GCF_000418305.1. Classification (NCBI taxonomy): domain Bacteria; kingdom Pseudomonadati; phylum Pseudomonadota; class Gammaproteobacteria; order Moraxellales; family Moraxellaceae; genus Psychrobacter; species Psychrobacter sp. G. The sequence continues at coordinate 727,714 of NC_021661.1, read as the reverse complement.
CTTGAATGCGCTTTTTAATCATGGTTTTAACGAGCTGCGTGACAACATACTCGCCCATACTATCGTTCAGGCGACGGCCAGCCAAAATGATCTCAGGATTATAGCCAATAGCTTGCGCTTTGTGCGTCAAATAATACGGATCAACGCCAATACAGTGACCGCCTACTAAACCCGGTCGGAACGGTAGAAAGTTCCATTTGGTTCCTGCTGCTTCTAATACTGCTTGAGTATCTATCCCCATCTTATTAAAGATAACGGCGAGCTCATTGATTAAAGCGATATTTACATCTCTTTGGGTGTTTTCGATAACCTTTGCCGCTTCTGCCACCTTGATACTGGCAGCTTTATGCGTACCCGCGGTAATAATTAAGTTATATACGTCATCAACGAAATCTGCTACCTCAGGTGTCGAGCCTGCTGTTACTTTTAGGATATTAGTAACACGGTGCTCTTTATCACCCGGATTAATACGCTCAGGACTGTAACCCGCATAAAAATCTTTATTGAAGGCTAATCCAGAAACTTTTTCGAGTACTGGGATACAGACTTCTTCAGTCGCACCAGGGTAGACGGTAGACTCATAGACCACAATATCATCTTTTTTCAGCAGGCTGCCGATAGCCTCAGAGGCTTTTATTAATGGCGTCAAATCGGGTTGTTTATACTTATCGATAGGCGTCGGTACGGTCACTATAAAAAAGTTACAATCTTTGAGTGCTTTGATATCGCAACTGTAACTCAAGTGCGAGGCCTGTGCTAATTCTTCATTACTCACTTCTAACGTATGATCTGTACCTGTGCAAAGTGCAGCTATACGACTGGCATTTATATCGAAACCTACTACTGGCAAAGACTTACCAAACTCAACCGCCAATGGCAAACCTACATAACCTAGACCAATGACTGCAATTCTTATATCTTTGATGTCTAACATAATATTCCTTTGCCAATCTAATCAATTCTATTTAATAGTATAATACTTAAGATATTAGTAGAGAGTTATTTATCTATAGATCCTTCTTGATAGCCCGCTACAAACTGCCTAAATTGTCGCTTTAACCAAGGAACGTCAAACTCTTTTTGCTTTTCAGTCAGCTCAGACAGTAGCGATTCAAGCTCAGTTAAAGGAAAGCTATGTTCCATCGCTTGCATAATCAGAGGATGATCGGTATTTTCGATATTATCCTCACCGATGATCAACTCTTCATACAGCTTTTCACCCGGTCTCAAACCAGTGAAAATTATCTCTATATCGCCGTTAGGATTATCAGTAGTCTTGGCTCTGTGTCCACTTAAATGAATCATACGACGTGCTAAATCAACGATTTTGACTGGTTCACCCATATCCAAAACGAATACTTCACCGCCTTTTGCCATCGCCCCTGCTTGAATCACTAGATTGGCGGCTTCAGGAATCGTCATAAAGTAGCGTGTGACATCTGGATGAGTCACCGTGATAGGTCGCCCTTGTTCTATCTGCTTCGTAAACACAGGGACTACCGAGCCTGAGGACCCAAGCACATTGCCGAAGCGTACCATACTGATACAAGTATGAGCCGTCGTCATACTAAGCCCTTGACAGACTAACTCTGCTAAACGCTTGGACGCTCCCATTATGTTGGTCGGTCTGACTGCTTTGTCAGTTGAGATCAGTACAAAGGTGTCAACCTTCGCTTGTATCGCGGCACGCGCACAGTGATAGGTGCCTTTACTATTATTAATCACGCCTTCAAACGGATTATGCTCTACGATGGGCACGTGCTTATACGCTGCCGCATGATATACCGTCTGTATATGATAGAGGTTCAATACGCGCAGCAAGTTGTCTTCGTTGATCACATTGCCAATAATGGCAACAATATCTATGGCATCGTAGTCTTTATTTTTAGCTTTTTTCGCCGTCAACTCTTGATCAATCGTATAAAGCGCGTACTCAGATAATTCATATAGTACCAAGCATTTAGGCTTATTCTTGATAATTTGACGACACAATTCACTACCGATAGAGCCACCGGCACCTGTCACCAGTACGCTTTTACCCGTAATATTTTGCTGTAAAAGATTAACGTCAGGTTCAACTGTCTGCCGATCCAATACATCTAATATATCCACTCTACGCATACTGCTAACGGTGACTTTTTCTTCAGCGATTTCTTCTAAGCTAGGCAATTCCTTGATTTTAATAGAGATACCTTCTAGTTTATCGATGATTTGTCGTTTGCGTGATCGACTGATAGAAGGAATGGCTAAAAAAACTTGGGCAACATTTAGTTTACCTACGAGCCTAATAAGGTCAGAAGCCGCGTGAATTTTTTTACCGAGTAAATAGGCGCCTGTCAATTGCGGATCGTCATCGACATAAGCGACGACATTATACTTATGAGAATTTCTTAAACCTTCTAAGAGCTCTTTACCGGCCTCTCCTGCCCCATAGATGACAACGTTATCATAATCATCATACTTATACTGTGGCCTTTGACCCTGCCACCTTGCTAGCAGCTCTCTAATCGTTAAGCGACTATTCCATAACCATATAAAAAATAGAAATAAATACACGATAGGTACTGCACGAGGAATACCTGGTAGTAATTTAAAATATAAAACGGTTTGGGCGACGAGGATGATTACAAAGAAAAGTTGTAATACACTGCCCATCATCGCATCAAAGAACCCTCGTGCCACGCCATTATAAAATCCAATTACATATAAGCATAATACTGGAATCAATGCACTGACGCTTAATAATAACAAACTCACGTGGTTGTCTATATACCCGTAGCGGGCTGCTATGGCAAAGAATAGACAGACCACTGACATGATAAAATCAGCCATCATCAAAATACTGCGCTTGATGCCTCGAGGTAGATTCAGCAATATCCTAGCAGTACGCTCAGCAAAGTCATTAGACTTTACAGGAGAAGTCACATCTTTTTTAGAAATTATAGATGGGTCTATTGGCATATCAAGCAACTATTTTGTTTAAATACTAATAATTAAGGTAATAAATTTTGTCTCAGACAAATATTAGTTATTGTTACCATAAGCATAACTATAGTTATAACTGTATTTGCTCATAATACCTTGTTGTACATCATTTAAGATAATGCCATCTACTTTTATGTTAGCTTTGTTCATCTGATTAACAGCGTAGACCAATTGCCCTTCTATTGAAGTATCATATCTTGTCACCATCAGTACTTTGTCAGCATGTTGCGCTAATATCATAGCGTCAGAAGCTGCCAATATCGGTGGTGAGTCGATAATAATATAATCATAATGAAGATTTAACTCAGTCATCAAGTGATCGAAGCTACCATTAGCTAATAGCGATGCAGGATTACGTGGATGTTCGCCCCGAGGCATAAAGTCAATATTTTCAATACCCGTTGAGTGGATAAAGCTTGCTAAATGACTAAGTTCTTGAGAACTATCAACTTTTGTTAGCTGAGTACTACTTCTTGATAGATGGGTTGTATCTTGTGTTAAATAATCCGCCAAACCATTATATTGGTCCATATTAAACACTTTATGCAACTCACCCAAACGCATATCTGCATCTATAATTAAAGTCTTTTTATCCAATTGAGCAAATACTTCTGTTAAGTTAGATGAGATAAAAGACTTACCTACTCCCGGACTTTCACCAGTAATTAAGATAACTTTAGCACGCTGACCAGCTCGTCCTTGGATTGGCATCCCAAACATGAGATTCGTTCTTAAGCTTTTAATGGCTTCATAACTTAAACTATTGTTATCTGCATAGGCGAGTAGCCTATCTGAAGATTTTTTCTTACCCAACCTAGTCAATAGTGGTGAACGTGGAATCGTCGCAATAACAGGTACACCTGTCTTAGCTTCAAGGCGCTCTGGGTCTTTCACAACGTTTCTAAGCATATTTTTAATAAGAACTAATATCGTACCAAGTACCGTACCTAATGACGCAGCCAATGCCCAAATCAAAAGTTTGTTCGGTGCAATCGCTTTAAAAGTATTAATCGGTAGATCAATAATACGTGCATAACCAATTTGTCCAGCTCTAACTATTTTTAACTGTTCATAGTTTTTCAGTAGAGTTAAATATATTTCTCTATTAATCTCTGTGTCAGCAGATAGTTGTAAAAACTCTCTTTGTATTTCGGGTAGTCCTAAAATAGTATCATCTATGTCTTGCTTTCTACTATTAAGAACTTTGAGCTGTTCATCGATTTGAATGACTAATGGATGCTCTTCGGTATAATAGGTCGTTAGATCGGCTTTTTTAAGCTTAAGCTCATTAAGCTGAACATCAATTTGCGAGTTCTCTGTTAACAACAGCTCTGCTTCTTTGCTTACATCAATAGTGCCATATTTCTTACGGAATCTATTAAATACTTCTTCTGACTCTTCTAATTTTTTCTTTAACGTTGGAATCTGAGTTTCCATAAAATTAATAGTTTGAGTGGTTTCCTCAGAGCCTCGCGACTGATTTTGATCTACATAGGATACGATAATTTGTTTTAATATGGATGTAACTTGTTGTTGATTAGTGCCTGTCATTGACATCTCAATAATGCCTGTCTGCTTACCTTTCTCAAGGACAGAAAGCGCATTATTAATATCGTTTGTTGTATTATGCAATGACTGCTTAGTAATATTAATAGGGTAACCATCAGCTGGGAGGCTATTTACTGTAATGTGAATCTGACCTTCTGTGCCTCTAAACTGATGCGCTTGACCAATCTGACCTTTAAAATCATCAAAACCATTGCTTAATACAAACCCTGTTGCAGATCTGGTTAATGTAAACGATTGATTTAAATAGTCTTGCGAGACATTAAATTGACTGACTTGTACTTCACCGTCCTGTGTTTTAAGTGAAACGCCTTCAGGTTTATTGATTTGAGTAGGCGTAACAGCATTTTTTATTCTATCAACATAGCCGATAGTAGGATCAGTAAGCTTTATACGCAGATGCAGTAAATTTACAACAGGCTCTAATATCATACGAGACCTAATGAGCTCTGCCTCTGTTTGAGCCTTACTAGCTTCTGACCCTATCAGCTCAGAGATATCCGAACCTAACGCAGAAATACCTTTTGACTGCTCATCTATTTGGATCAATGCATCTGATTGAAAAGTAGGATTCACATACCGACTATACAAGATACCTATTATCAGACCCAATACAGCAAAAAAGACAATGGTTTTCCAGCCACGCAAAATGGCAAAAATTAGCGCCATCAAATCGATTTCGTCATCATCTTCTTTAGAGGCAGAGTTTAATACATTCTTTGAATCTGTATTCATAACGGTAGGTTCATCACTTAAGGTAATCGTTTAGTTTTAGTCTTTTATAATAATCGTTTATTCACAACAATAGCTTAGCTAATTTTATCAGTCCACTGCGACAGACCGTCAACAATATCTTGATGTGCAGTCTCAAAAGCACTTATCTCATGCTGGTAAGGATCAGCAATGTCTTTATTAGTCCAATGGCCCAACTTAAAGGTTTTACCACGGCAAAAAGGCCAGCGTTCTTCAATCCACTTAGTCTGACCGTCTGACATAGTGAAAATAAGATCCACTTTTTTAGCCAATTGCTCATCAATTTGCTTAGCAACATGACTGGTAATATCAATCTGCTGTTTTGACATGATTTCTAATGCCGCTGGATCGGCAGGATGACCGACTAAAGCACCCACACCTGCAGAGTCGATAATCTTATTGGGAAAACGCTGTTTCAAGAGTGCTTCCGCCATTGGACTACGACAAATGTTACCAACACACACAACTAGAATATGATCAAATGCCATGATAGTTATTACCTATTATTTATAAGCCAGAAAGAACAGTAACTGCAGAAGTTGATGGTAATAACGCACTGAGGACACGGTTCCAACGCGTCAAACCAGTAGGATCTACATAGATAATATCATTGGCACGCATCTCAAAACGATTTGCAAGCGCAAAACTGGTAATTGTTTGCATATCAACATAGTAAATGTCTGTTGTTCTGGTATTGAGGTTATCACGGACGACATATATCTTAGCAGCATTGGCCGTATTAGAATCAAGACCTTTTGATTCACCTATCACCTGCGCTAAGGTAATACCCTGTTCTAAAATTGGGACAGGCTCTACACGTCCAAACTCTCCTAGAACATATACTTTATTACGATTTTGACTATTAACATGAATAGAGTCGCCGTCTTGGAGATAGATTTGATTGGCAGAAGACCCTAGTTGGCGTAAGGATTGCAGCCCAATATTGTAGTTCACACCTTTACGATTAAACACAATATTATTTGAATCACCTGTAGGCGTTGCACCACCAGCCATAGAAATCGCGCTATACAGCGACACTGGTGCATCAGCAATTGCAAATTCACCAGGTTTAGCCACTTCACCATCAATAAAAAATTTATTACCCCGATAATCAAGAATTTTAACCTGTGGATCTGAAAACTTAAGATAGCGCTGTAGTTGTCTCTGCAAGTTCGCCGTGAATTGCGGCACACTCATACCTGTCGCTTTAACACGTCCAACAAGTGGAAATTGAACAAACCCTTGCTGATCCACAGGGTAGCCTGACGCACCTGCTGCTGTAATATCGGGATAACCAACTAATATAATACTAAGAATATCACCTGCAGAAATACGATACTCTGCTCGACCAGAGTTTCTTATTAGCTGACTTAAATTGCTGCTTGGAAGCACTGCTTGCTTTGGTGGTAATGTCGCTAGATTTAGTGGTTGAACGTTAAAATGAAGACCGTTTTCAGCGATAAATGCGCCACTTGGTGGCAGCTCACCTGCTTGCAAACCCGCATTGATGCTAGAGCACCCTGAAGCCAAAGCAATAATTAATAGACACGTTATACTTAGTAACTTTGATGAATTGAAAAACATAAAAAGACCTTTATAAATCATAGATATAAGTAGTGTCTAGCATTAAAGAATCAGACAGTCATATCAAAGCGTTGCATTATGTGCAAAAAAACAAAACCATAATAACATAGGTGGTTAAATTTTGAACCATAATCATGTATTTTTGATGGAAATTACGATTTATCGGAAAATGGCTTATATGGAAAAATACTAATATTTAGCGATAATTACAATATAGTCATTGGTCATATAAATTATAAAAAATCTTCTCTTATTTATTTAACTAACCAATTTAAACCGACAAATGATATGAAAATCATCTACCTTATTCAGACATTAAAGTGGAAAATTATTTAAACATAATATCTATAACCCTTAGAAATAGCGTATAATATGCAGTCCAATTTTATACATTGAGAAATGTAAACCCACCGATTCTAGGAAATCGCTATGAAAGATGAAAAATTACAGAAAGCACTTGCCCGTATGGGACTTGGTTCACGTCGTCAGATGGAAGAAGTCATTAAAGCAGGTCGTGTAACTGTCAATAATGGTCCGGCAACCATTGGTGATCGTGTTGAACAAGGTGATGAGATTCGCGTTGATGGTCGTCAGATTAAATATACTTCTGAAAATGAAAAGCGTCGTCGCGTTTTAGCTTATTACAAACCTGAAGGCGAAGTATGCTCGGCGAATGATCCAGAAGGTCGTCCTACCGTATTTGAACGTTTGCCAAAGCTGACTCATGACCGTTGGGTTATGGTAGGTCGCTTGGATATCAACTCGACAGGTCTATTATTATTTACTAATGATGGTGAAATGGCACATCGTTTGATGCATCCTTCTAGCGAAGTAACCCGTGAATATGCCGTACGTGTGCTGGGTGATGTTACCCCAGATATGGCACGGGCGATGACAACAGGTGTCATGTTGGAAGATGGCTTAGCCAAGTTTGAAGACATCAAAGAAGGCGGTGGTGAAGGCGTCAACAAGTGGCATCATGTGCAGCTTAAAGAAGGTCGTAACCGTGAAGTACGCCGCTTATTTGAATCCCAAGGTCTTAAAGTCAGTCGTCTATTACGTACGAGCTACGGTAATATTGCGTTGCCAAAAGAGCTACGTACAGGTCGCTTCTTAGAGCTTGATAGAAAAGATATTAATACGTTAACAGACCTAGTGAGCTTACGCCCGCGTTATGGTACAGGTCTCCATGGTGCTGCTAAAGAAAAGCAAGAGCGTATCAGAAATAAACCGCTGAAAGCACGTCGTACTGACACTCGTAGCGATAATCGTAATAGCACTAGTAGCGCAAAACCAAAAAGCAGTGCAAGTCCTGCCAGTCGCGGCACCCGTAATACCCGTGACCGCAACGATAAACGCTAATATTTTTTAGATTTAGCATACTCAATAAAAAGCTGCCAATGATACATAATCATTGGCAGCTTTTTTGTATGTGACATTAATAAGTATTCTCTAGCTACTGACATATTAGTGATTATGACTATCAATATAGCTTTTCATGATTCGTAAATCCTGTAATTGCTGCTGCTCCATTTGTTCTAATAAGCTATCTAAGCGTTGTTCTATCTTATCTAATACGTCTTGCAGCAACTTGCCGGCTTCATCTCGTGATTGATTATTGACGCTTTTAGCATTTGATTTGATAATCGTCAGTTGATAATAACTACTGAGTAGTTCAGGTAAACGTGTATGCAGCATCTTATGCAATACGAACTGTGCTTCGGTGATTTCAGGCATCTTTTCTTGTGACTTTAGCTCTATCTGATAGTCATAATAACTGGCTACCTTTTCATCAATATGTTGTAGCTGGCGTAGCTGATTATCTGTTAAAAAATTAAGATGCTTTTTATTTAGATTTAGTTGTTGCCAGCTGATGCTTGCTAACGATAATGGTGCATTAGCATTTTGATAAATAAGTACACCTGGCGTAATACCAACCGCTTTATGGAAAGCATACCAGCCTTTTCTACCTAGATAGAAGACGCTCATTGTCGTTATGACACCAACGCCTATTAATACACTCATAGCAATTTACTCTTAATCGTTCAACCGTCATTGATTCTCTTAACTATTTACTACTCTCTATCTCATATCCTTACTAACAGTGTCATCTTATAGCTTTTCAATCTGCTCTATTTTAGTAGTATTAAGCAATTGTGTATCTGTATCTACATTAGGATTATCAAAACGCTGTTGTAAATATCGATTGGTTACTAGCAGTTTTTGTCCATCTTGATGATAAGATGCATTAAGCAGTTCATCAAACTGGGTGTTAATAGTTCCCAATATATCCAACAGCGCTTCTTTACCAGTGACATCAGAATGCTTAATTTTAGTATTATCAGCAAGTGCGCCATCCCCGACATCTAAGTCATGCAAACGGCGATAATCTGCTACTGCTTGTGGTACATGTTTATCCATCAGATTTTGAATGGTAATATAAGTTTCGTTAACTGCATCTTTATTATCTATCTTGCCATCATTATTGGTATCACCATAAATAAGTCTCAGCTTTTCACCTTTTTCATTAATTTGGGTCAATGCAGCTTTAACATCAAATGGTAAGCTTTTCTCAGGAATATAACCCAATTGCGGCATCGCTTTATACGCTAGCATTTTAGGTGCTGTCACCTTTTTGATACCACGATAGCCTAAATACAGACCTGCTGCGGGTAGCACTCCATATAAAACAAACATGACAAGTATCGCAGTGATTTGAGTCATAAAATTATCCTTATTATTTAATAGTATTAATTGGCAAATTTATTATTATTCTTGATATGGTTGCTCCACTTTTGCAAGAACACAGCGCTACTAGGATCAATTTTCTTGCTTACTGTGCCTACGCAGACAGAGGCTACGAAAATTAATCCTAGTAGCACTTTATAATATTCATATTTCTCTTATTTAAGACTGAATATAGTATTTAATGATTTTATTAAACAAAAAAATAAGGCTCTATTAAAGCCCTATATTGTTATGCATTGAGTTGTTTGTGTTTGCTGATGCTTATTTTTTAGCAGAATAGAAAAATGACGGCTAATTTTGCGTACGGCTTTTAACATAACGATGGGTTGAAGCCAGACGATTCATCACCGTTTGATGCAGCTCCTCTAACAATTCATCAAGCTCATAATCAATCTCTAAAAACAAATCCGTCAGCATATCGCCTGCGGTCATTTTACCCTGTACTACATTATTCTTCGTACGATGTGGACTAAAACGTTGCAGCTGCTCGTAATGATGCAAGGCTTCTGGAATACTTTCAGATATCAGCTTATCAATGACAAACTGCCGCTCATTATGTTGCTGCTTCTGCTCATCATTAAGCTCGCTACTCCATTCACGATAGCGTTTTAATTTGCCATTGATTCTATCTAAAATAGCAACTGCTTCAATTGGCATCGCATTTAGCGTGGCTGCATCGACCACATTCACAAGCTCAGTCATAATCGGACAGCGTCCATGTTTAAGAAACCATAAGGTATCTGGGTCAAAAGGTGGTCTATTACTCGGTCGCATTTGAGCACGATTGGACAAATAACGATCGGTCAATGGCGTCGGTGCACGAATATCAGACACTTGCGCTAAAGCATCACAAATACGTTCGGTACGCTGTGGCTCAGTAAGCGGCGAAGCATTAGACGTTGAAGTATTGACATCATTTTTATTATTAGTAAGTTTATTGGCAGCCGCTTGCTGAGCATTTTTAGCAGCGGCGGTTGGCAGGTCATCATGTGCTTGCCCAAATGACTGTAGCATTCTTGTCAAACTTATGACCATAACTTACCCTGCTCCTCGCCCATTTACTGATTGCATTTGACCATTCAATCCCTTATCTTAACAGCTTTTTGCCATACTACCAGTAAGCAAACGTCAGCATTTTTAAAGGATAAGACAGCCATCATGAATATCACCGATTACAGTTCCGGTTTTTTGCTTGGCTTATCTCTCATCATCGCTATTGGTTCGCAGAACGCTTTTGTACTCAAACAAGGGCTCAAACGCGAGCACATATTTTTTGTCTGTCTGTTCTGCGCAGTCAGTGATGCGTTGTTGATTTCAGCTGGCGTTGGCGGTTTTGGCGCGGTAACGGCACGCTATCCGCAAGTGGTCAATATTGCCAAGGTCGCGGGCGTCATATTCTTATTAGGTTACGGACTGCAAAGCTTGTATGCCAGTATGCGTTTATCCCACTCACTTACCGTCGATGGACAAGTCGTCACTAGCCTAAAAAAGGCATTATTACTATGCTTTGGTTTTACATGGCTCAATCCACATGTCTACTTAGATACCTTGGTGCTGGTCGGTATGGTTTCAACAGGAGCCAGTAGTAAGCTTGCCTTTGCAGTAGGAGCAGTCAGCGCTTCATTCTTTTTCTTTTTTGCGCTTGGCTATGGGGCGCGATTACTCAAACCATTATTTGCCAAACCAAAAGCGTGGAATATCCTTGATGCCTTGGTCGGTATATTGATGCTTTATTTGGCTTGGCATTTGTACCAAAGCTAAAACAGAGCTTTCTACTCAACATCCTTTAACTAAAAACAAATACACCGCTTAAAAAGCAGAAAAACCAAATACTTTTTTGAAAGTAGTTGGTTTTTTGAGGGATTAAATCACTTTTATAGACTAAAAAACTAAATCAAATCAGGAAACAGCGTACGTAGCCCGTTAACGATAATTTCGATAGCAACTGCCGCCAATAGCATCCCCATGATTCGACTCATAATATTAAGCCCTGTATCACCCAATAAGCGACTGATACGACCAGCTGCCATCAATGCCAAATAACAAAATAAACTGATAAACAAACCCGCAATCAAAATGGCAGATATTTGCAAGATACCGGAAACTTGTGATGAGTAGATAATAACGGTTGAAATACCACCCGGTCCAATCATCATAGGAATAGCAATCGGCACAACCGCGGCTGCCATCGTTGGCGGCGCACCTTGGAGATGGTCAACATCGAAATTTTCTTGATCAGGCTTAACTGGATTGCCCTCGCCATTCATCATATTGAGAGCAATTAGAAACACTAATATACCGCCTGCTAACTGAAACGAGCCGATTGAAATACCCAAGACTTTGAGGAGCGTTTCGCCTGCTAAGGTGAAAAAACTAATAGTAATAAAAATGGTCAGACAAGCAACGCGCGCTACTTTACGTCGATTATTCATTGAATAACCACGCGTTGAATCTAAAAACAATGTCAATGCGCTAAAGGGGTTAATCAATACCATAAAGGCTAAGATTATCTTAATAATTTCAGTATTCACTGAGCGCTCGCTTGTCTATTAGTCAAATCGGGCAAAAAACAAGGCCATTGGGCAAGTGCATCAATGACCTAATAGTCGGTAGCAGCGGCATTGTAGCATAGGCAGATAAGCCTATTAAATCATTAACTTCGCTTAATTCCTACACCTTACCAAATCCATAGGTTATCGATACAAATCTGCCCTTTTAATAGAGGGTTAATCCTCTATTAAACTTCATTAAAACAAGTCTATATAGTTGATCCATTTTTAAAAGAGTACAGCACTGCTGGGGTTAACTATTCGCAGCCTCTGTCTGCGAATAGTTAACCCCAGCAGTGCTTTATAACATTTGTACTTCTTCTATTTGGGACTCACTATACTTAGACCAAGCGTTAAAGCTAAATGCTAAAATCCAAACCAATATCTAATGCAGTCGTGCTGTGGGTCAAATAACCCATCGCGATAAAATCAACGCCTGTTTCCGCAACGGCTTGCACTGTTTTAGGAGTGATACCACCTGATGCTTCGGTTTTAGCACGACCTTTACACATAGCGACTGCCTGCGACAATATCTCAGGCGACATATTGTCCAAAAGCACTAAGCTCACACCAGCATCTAGTGCTTGCTCTAACTGTGCTAATGTATCGACTTCCACTTCGATTGGAATCAGATGCCCAGCAAATTCTTGCGCTTGCTCAATCGCTGTTTTAATATCACCTGCGATAGCAATATGGTTGTCTTTAATTAAAATCGCATCATCTAAACCCAAGCGATGATTACGCCCGCCACCGCAGCGTACCGCATATTTTTGGACGATACGTAAGCCTGGAATGGTTTTACGCGTACAAGTAATTTGCGCTGGATATGCTGCCACGCTATCGACAACCTTCTTAGTATCTGTCGCAATACCGCTAAGATGAGTCATAAAGTTAAGCGCCGTACGCTCTGCTGTCAGCAAATTACGCGCATTGCCATGGACAGTTGCTAATACTGCGCCAGCTTCGACCACTTCACCATCATAGACTTGAGCAACGAATTCTATCTGCTCATCAATCAAAGCAAAAGATAAGCGTGCTAAATCCATACCACATATTACGCCTGCTTGCCTTGCCTTAATCTGTAATTGCGCTTGCATGTCGGCTGGAATAGTCGCTTGCGAAGTGACATCACCACGTCTGCCCAAATCTTCTGTTAATGCCGCTTCAACCAATGGTTTAAGTAATACTTTAGCCAATGCTGGCTCTCGTTTAACTGTCATTTTTAGCCCTTATTATGCTTATATTCTGAATATATATTATATAAACTCAAAATGAGCATAAATATAACGTAAAGTTTATTGTCTCGCAAGAAAATATCCTAAATTAAAATTTTCGATAAATTTATTGGGTTTGGCAATGATAGAGGCTGATAACGATTGGGCGACTACTTACGTTTTGGCAATTTGCTATCCATCAGCAAACTTTGCAATTCAATATCATGGCGAAAACGATAAAGTTTAGCGGGACGACCACGCTGGGCGCTACTACTCTGCCCTGTTTCTAGCACAAGATTTTGTGACTCTAGCAGCCGGCGGAAGTTTTGCTTATGTAAGCGTACACCCGATAGTGCTTCGACACTCTGCTGCAACTGCGACAAGGTGAATTCATCTGGCATTAAGCCAAAAATGAGCGGTCGATATTCAATTTTTGCACGTAGTCTTGAGATAGCCGTCGCAATCACTCGGCGATGGTCATAGTACATCGGTGACCCTATAAGCTGTGACCAGTTACTAGGTAATTTAAACGCCTTGTTAGATTCAGCGCTGTCAGGTTGAACATTAGCCAAATAGCTTGGTGGATAAGTTGGTGCTTCTGCAATAAGACCTGCTTCATACAACATCTCATAACGCAGAAGGACATGTTCTGCAACCCATTCCCTATTCTCGTATTCTTTACTATTAATCAGCTGATCATTGCTCTCTGCATTTGAATGCACGCTTTTATTTTTAGAGCAATTATTTAGAATCGTCTCACTGACGCTCCAACACAGACCAATACGCTGACGCCGGCGCTGCTGAATATCAGGCTCTTTTGTAGCATCTGCCCAACGTAATAATGCCGGTACGATATAATCCATAATGATAGCTGGCATACCATCTAAATGATTTTCCCATGGGAAATAATCATACCAATCACGCCATAATGCTTGGCTTTGTAGCTGTGCTTGCGCCTCTTGCACCAAACCCAAATAGCTGACGTAAACCAGCGCATGACCATCATCATTGCGTCTATTGGTATCAACAAAGGTATATAGCTGTTCCAAATAACCAAGTGGCTGCTGTGTTTGCTCTTCAACCCATTGGCGCACACCGGCTTGCAACGAGCGGTGTAATGGCATGAGGGGACCATTGGGCAATAGCTTGCCTTGATCAACAGTTAAAACGCGCGCCGTGTGTTCAGTAATCGCAACCAGCACTGCGACGACTTCGGTCGTGCCGCTACCTTGTTGATGAGCATGTGAATAAGACAACGTCATGACGTTAATGATTACCTTTTATTTTAATTATAAAATACAGCTCAAATGATAAGCCATTGACCACATGCTAAGTATAGCTTGAATCGATGCTTATCATAGCTTATGGTTGTAATTATACAAAATGAGTCCTGCATAAATAATAAACGTATAAAAAATTTCTTGTATTTATGCTCAAAATGAGCATAATTAAACCAGTATATTTTTTAGCGCTATTTACTTGACCCACTTTTAACGGCAATTGACGTGTCGTTATTGCATGAAAGGTTTGCACTTATGAAAACGTATCCGTATGACGCACCGATTATGAGTGCCGATAATCGCATTGCCACGCAAATGAATATCGAATATGCCAAAGCAAAAATGCCCGCAGACTTGCCGCGTAGTGAGCGACTGCAAGTTGAAGAAAATATTAAGCAGTTATTAAAAGCGCATAACGCCGTCTTAGTGGCGCATTATTATGTCGACCCTTTTATTCAGGATTTGGCATTGGCGACCGGCGGTTGTGTTGGTGATTCACTTGAAATGGCGCGTTTTGGTCAGGCGCATAGTGCACAAACACTGGTAGTTGCAGGTGTACGCTTTATGGGTGAGTCGGCAAAGATACTCAGTATGGAAAAAACAGTACTGATGCCAGACTTAGAAGCAGAATGCTCGCTTGATTTGGGCTGCCCTGCCGATGAATTTTCTGCCTTTTGTGATGCATATCCTGAGCGTACGGTTGTCGTTTATGCCAATACTAGCGCTGCGGTGAAAGCACGGGCTGATTGGGTAGTAACTTCGTCAGTTGGTATCGATATCATTCGTCATTTGCATGAACAAGGTGAGCCTATCATTTGGGGTCCAGATAGACACTTAGGTAAATACATTGCCCGTGAGACTGGCGCAGATATGCTGCTCTGGCAAGGTTCATGTATGGTGCATAATGAGTTTAAAGCCACTGAGCTTGAACAATTAAAAGCTGAACATCCGACAGCGAAAGTCTTGGTACATCCTGAATCTCCAGATAGTGTCGTGGCGCTTGCCGACGTGGTTGGCTCGACCAGTAAGCTATTACAATCCACCTATGAGATGGATACCGATACCTTTATCGTCGCAACTGACTTGGGTATCTTGCATGAGATGCAAAAGCGCTCGCCAAACAAGCGCTTCTTGGCTGCACCGACTGCGGGCGAAAGTGCCAGTTGTAAGAGCTGTGCTTTTTGTCCATGGATGGCGATGAATGGTCTACAAGGTATCGAGCAATGCTTGATTAATAATAGCGGTGAAGTATTAATGACGGCTGAGCTCGCAGCGGCAGCTAGAAAGCCATTACAACGTATGCTCGATTTTGCTGAATCGCAGAAGCAACGCGTGACAGCAAGTGGCGATATCGTCAAAGACCGTGCATTGTTTGCGAATGTTGGAGCAGCATAATATGAGCGCGAACTGGTTAAATGGCAAAGATAACTGTAATGCGCATCAGATCCCTGATGCTGTCGTGATAACAGATGTACTTATCGTTGGGGCTGGGCTTGCAGGATTAAGCACCGCGCTTGCTTTACCAGAGTCGCTGAACATTACCATATTAAGTAAAGCAGCACTGGAAGTTTGCTCAAGCCATTATGCCCAAGGCGGTATCGCCGCAAGCTTGGACAAAAATGATTCGGTAGCTGACCATATCGCCGATACGCTAATCGCTGGTGCAGGATTATGTGCAGCGGATAATACGACAAACATCCTCAGCACTGGACAACAAGCGGTTCAATGGCTATGTGAGCAAGGCGTACCTTTTACTCAAATTCCCCACCAAGAATCAAAAAATTATATAAAGGCGGGTTTTGACCTCTCTCACTTACATTTAACCAAAGAAGGCGGTCATGGCTGCAGACGCGTTGCCCATGCTGATGATGCAACGGGTCGACATATCATGGAGGCCTTGACTATAAAAGTGCAAGCCGCTTCCAATATCACTATCTTGCCCTACCATGAAGCACTGTATTTATTAACTGACAACAGTGATAACCGTTGCCAAGGGGCGCAAGTTTTTGATCATACTATTCAGCGCCAAATCACATTTCATAGTCGCGCCGTTGTCTTAGCCAGTGGTGGTTTAGGGCAATTATTTCAAAGAGCCAGCGCGCCCAACGTCTGTGTCGGTGATGGCATTATGATGGCATGGCAAGCAGGCTGCCGTTTGGCAAATTTAGAGTTCATCCAATTTCATCCGACTGGTCTAGCACTAGATAATAGCAGTTTTTTGATTTCTGAAGCTTTACGCGGCGAAGGTGGGCGCTTATATTGTCCAAAAACGGGCAAGCGTTTTATGCTTGAGATTGATGAGCGTGCAGAACTGGCGCCGCGAGATATCGTCGCACGGGCAATAGCTGAGCAGATTAATAATAATGGACTTGGGTATGTACATCTTGATGTCAGTCACTTGCCAGCCGAATTTTTGCGCGAACATTTTCCACAGATTTATCAGACACTATTACCACTTGGTATTGATATAACTAAAGAGCCAATTCCGGTTGCCCCAACCGCCCATTATAGCTGTGGCGGCGTGGTCACTGATGCTAATGGCGTAACCGATGTAGCAGGTCTTTATGCCGCTGGTGAAGTTGCTTATACAGGTCTGCATGGAGCAAATCGCTTGGCAAGTAATTCATTATTGGAATGCGTGGTGGTTGGGCGTAATATCGCCGCTGATTTGCCTCGCTATTTGAAAGCACTAGAGAATCTAGATACTGCTGCCATTTATGAAAGCATAAACTTATCAGCACCTACCTTTTGGACAGCGCCAACTCTTAAAGATACTCAAGCCATTACGCTCTCTTCTCTTATTACACGTCCATTGACTTCAGCTGATTACGAGGACACTGATAGCAATATAGATACTAATAATCAGGCTGGCAAAATCATTACAGAATTAAAATTTTTAATGACCTCACATATGGGTATCACTCGCACTGCCGAATCATTAGAGCAAATGTTAATACAGATACAGCAATGGCAACAGTGGCTTGAAAAATCTGAGTTAAGTCAGCCCAATATGAATGCATCAGACGACGCCATGACCACTGATAAACTTACATACTTTCAATTAGCAAGACAGTTGCAATTAGCGACTTTAATTATTCAGTCTGCTTGTCAGCGCCTTGAAAGTCGTGGCGGACACTATCGTAGAGACTATCCCAACCTAGCAGCCACTGCTCGCATTAGTGTGATTGAGCCATTATCAAATCAAGCTATTTGCCCATTAAGTGGTATCAATAACCCCACTTCAAAAATTCAGAAACATCGTAAATCCATCAAATACGAGCACGCGGTATAGTGGCTTTATATTCAATCAATGTGGCACTGCTGTTCAGCATATAGAGACACTCATAAAAGACGCTTAGAACAGCAGCAATTCAATGAATTTTATCTGCTTATGTCAGCATTGTTACTCTGATATGTTACAATCTTCGACTTCTTAAAAAACCCTTCCTAAAAACAATTTGTTAAAACGCCTTTTAAAAATGCCGCGAGCCCTTTACCATGCAAAGCTTAGTTACCCTTGTCTTGGTTTTAATGCCAATGTTTATTGGCTTTGCCATTCCATCCAATCCAACCCTGACCAAAATTGCCGATAAAGGCTTGTCTTATTTGGTCTTTATTATTTTAGGCTTGATTGGTATTGAGCTGGCACAAGTCGAAGGACTTGGCAGTCAGGTAGGCGAAATCGCACTGTACGTCACGATATTATCAATACTGACAATTGGAACTGGATTATTTGGGCTAATGCTGTTTGACCGTTTGCGCCCGTGGCATGCCAAAAAACCCAGTGTTAAATCTAAAGAGCATCGCGTCAGTATTCGCGGTAGCCTTACCCAAGTCATCTGTGTAGTAATAGGTTTTGTGATTGGTTATTTCTTGCCAGCCAACTATATACCGCCTGAAAACACCATGACGGTCATGCTAATGATATTAATCTTGCTGGTTGGTATTGGACTAAAAGGCTCGGGTATTACTCTAAAAGAAGTGCTGCTTAATAAGCGCGGCGTTGAGATGAGTATTATTTTTACATTATCGGTATTAGTTGGCGGGCTTATCTTTGCGCTGATGTTTAGCGATGTCTCTTGGACGAAGGGCTTAGCACTAGCGTCAGGATTTGGTTGGTATTCGCTATCTGCGATTGTGATGACTGATGCTTATGGGGCTATTTGGGGCAGTGTGGCGCTATTTAACGACTTGGTACGTGAGTTCTTTGCGCTATTATTTATTCCCGTCTTTATGCGCAAATATCCATCAGCAGCGGTCGGTCTTGGCGGCGCGACCAGTTTGGATTTTACCTTACCGATTATTCAACAATCTGGCGGGCTAAAAGTCGTGCCACTGGCGATTAGCTTTGGTTTTATTATTAATATTGTCTCGCCAGTGCTGATGGTGTTGTTTTCGGCTTTTTAAAAATCAACCGTTTTTTTGACGTTATTATTCAGATTTAAATATCTCGCAGCGCTTTAGATATGGTTCATAGTTTTTCCAATCACTTGGGTTTTCTATATTCGCTAGGTCGTTGACTTGCGTACTTGCTTTGACAGTTACCCTTCTATCTTTTGACTCTATACCTGCAAGATCACTTTCGCTAAAGTCTGTAGCTATAAACGGATATCTATCTGAGCAATCATAAGTGGAGATACGATCAGAGGTAATGTGATGCTTTTCTACTAACCTATTCCTGATATTAATGGCACGGTTACGCGATAAATTATTTTTATTAGGCGTTATCGCAAGCTCGTTTGATGCTACATGACCAAAAATAAAAACTTTAGCATCTGGTTGCTCATGAAGGTTTTCTTCAATTATTGCAAATGCTTGATCATATTCGTCAGATAATTGACTGCTCATCGGTTCAAAAAATCCTTGCAACTGCATTTCTAGCGAACCTGTATAAACCTCTATTGGACAGCCTTTAGCATCAACTACTACGTTAGATGGCGTTTCAGGGCATTCGTCTATAGCATCAAGCACACCGTCACCATCGCTATCTAAATTAACAGTTATATTTGGTATCTTAATAGTTTGGCTTGTTTGCTTAGACAAGTCAGACGTTTGACATGCCGATAGCGTTAAGACGCTGATTGAAACAACAAGCATACTTCTTAATAGCATGGTCATGTCTTCTTCCTTTAAAATTGCTGACAAAATTCTTTATAGTACGTGAGTGATTGCTCATTATCACTGCCAGTATAAAAATCATCTGCCTTTAACGCTTTACCATAAATACGCTGGTTCATTGACGCGCCTTCCTCAGTATCGTTAGGTGCAATCGGCATACTATCAGCGCAATCAAACGTATAAATTTTATCAGCAGCTATATTTCTGTTAATCAAAGCAGTTTTTATTACCTGTGCCCGCTCACGTCCTAATGGACGTTTATCAGATTTTACTTGATTCATTTTTCCGTCTATACCTACTGATATTTGCGCAGCTTCAGGTTCCGAGAGGTGACCAGACAAGACTACCACCAGCTCAGGATCGCTATGCATTTTTTCCGCTACTTTTTCCACTTCTGGCAAGTACTTTATTCGTAGCTCATTACTATTTTGCTCAAAGAAAACTCGTAGCTCCATTGTAAGATAATCGATTAAACTCACCGCTACTGGACAGCCATACTCATCCGCCACTACCCCTTTAGGAGTGTTCGGACAATTATCTATAATGTCAGGGACGCCATCATTGTCCGTATCTGCAAGTGGCTCTATCAGGACTTTAGGTGTGTTGTCTGCCTTTTTATTGATTATGGTGTTTTTGGGTACAGATTGGCAGGAAGCTAACATAAAACTAGCTATTACAACGGCTATCGTCATCCATGAATTATTTTTCATACGCCATCCTTAGTTCAATTAATAGCTTCAGTTAAAACCTAAACCCCACTTGCCTGCTTCGCAAACAACCGCATCAATGGTTTAATTTTGCTGACGCGATACATACCTTCATTACGAAGTTGTTGAATCGGACGCATCTGCGCAAGCGAGCCGGCAAACAGCCAATTAAGCGCAGAAAAGCTATGCATCATCAGACTGTTATGCGGACGACGCAAGCGCTCATAGCTACGCAAGGTTTGGTTGGTACCCCAAAACGTCCCGCCACTACGGTTATAATCATGCGCCAATTGTTTGCTTAATACTTTTACATCGAGCATCCCAAGATTGAGCCCTTGCCCAGCAAGCGGATGCACACCATGCGCCGCATCCCCAATTAAGACTAAATTATCCGCAACATAAGTCTTTGCTTGCTGCGCCGCTAATGGAAAGCTGGCGATTGATTCAATTTTATGGATAGCACCAAGCTCATAATGACTGGCAGCAGCCAATTTATCAGCGATATAGCGCGGGTGTTCGTCTACCAGTGCCAATGCTTGATTACGTGGTAATGTCCATACAATCGACTGCCAATGCTGTGGATTGGCTTTGTCTTCATCAGTGATATCAGCGAGCGGCAATAATGCCAGCGTACCAGTCGGCAGCATGGCTTGACGAGCAGTTGCTTGATGCGGCTTTTCAGTTTGAATCGCACAACAGATCGCAGTTTGATTATAATCAAGAATATCAAGCTCAATACCTGCTTGCTTGCGCACGAATGAGCCACGACCGTCAGCACCGACCAATAAACGCGCGTCAATCACGCTTCCGTTATCTAACGTCACACGGTAGCCTTGCGTGCTTCCTAGCCAATCCATATCGACAACTTTTTGCCCATCGATGACGGTTAGATATTGACTGACATCAGGCGCTAATAAACGCTGCCATAATGCATATTCGATAACTGCGGGCTCAACCATACTACCAAGCATTTTTGGCTCAGAATTTTGATTAGTGTCATTACTATTATTAGCACTATCGCCGAACAGTAGCTCGCCTCTACCGTTTAGTTGCCAGACTTGCATTTGTGAGTAATCGGCTGTGCGACTTGACGCTGCTATCTTTTGCCAAGCACCAACCTCTTTTAATAATTCAATACTGGCAAGACTTAGCGCATAAACACGGGCATCACGTTGACCCAGTACTTGCTGCCAATCTTCCTCGTCATGCTTTGGGCGCGCATCAATGAGTGTCACCAGCTTATTGTCTTGTGCCAGTTTTAGGGCAAGCGTTGCGCCGACAATACCGCCGCCGATAATCAGCGTATGGTTATTTTTCATAAAATATCCTTTGTGTCGCTATTTGAATTATCCGCTGATATTTTAATAATTAGCAGCAGTTAGATTTTTGAATTTTTTTAATGGCTTATCAATACTAAGACTTTAGACCCATCGCATAATTGGCAATTAATGGTTTAATATTCGGTAACTTATCAAAGGCAACCAAAGCGACATTACGTGCCAGCTTCACGGCTGGATTTGGATGCGTAAAGCCATGTACCACTACATCACAAAAACGAATAACGCGTTTTTGGTCAGTTTGACGGGCTTTCTCATAACGCTTTAGTAATGTAGGATTACCGATGTCTTCGCCTTTTAGTACTTGCGCGCTCATCATTTGTGCCAGTACATGAGCGTCACGCATACATAGGTTAAACCCTTGTCCTGCTACTGGATGCAGGGTGTGCGCTGCATTACCCATGATAACGCAGCGACCATCCACTTGTTTATCTGCCAGCACCCGTGTCAATGGATATGCACCACGGCGACCAGCAGTTTTAAACGTCCCTGCACGCTGACCAAAAGCTTGCTGCAAAGTCGCTAAGAAATGCGCGTCATCCTCTAAGTATTGCGTCTCTTCTCTGGTTCGGCAAACCCAAACGACTGAACGTCTATAGCCAGTCTGATATTCGTCATTACCGTCGCCTTCTGGATCCGTTAATGGCAATACTGCCAGTGGTCCGGCAGGACTAAAACGCTCAATCGCATTATGCTCATGTGGTTTGTCCGTTTCTACCACGCCGACGATAGCCGTTTGCTTATAATCATGAGTAGTCGTACCGATATCTAATAACTGACGCACGGTAGAGTCGCGCCCATCACAGGCGACCAACACACTACCCTGCAATTGCTGCTCATGCTCTTCTTCACCATAGTAGCTAAAACTTAGGGTTACGCTATCGCTTTTCTGGTCAACAGCTATTACATCGGCATTATCAATCAGGGTAATAAGCGGCTCTTGCTGAGCAGCAAGGAGCAACTTACGCCCAAGCCACGCATTTTCCATCACTTGTCCAAACGACTCAACTTGTTCATCGGCTTTATTGAGTTGCGCACGCCCAAAGCTACCTTGTTCACTAATCTGTACAGCATCGATACGGCAGGCATGGCTTTGTAGTTCATCCCACAGCCCGATCTCTTGATAAATCTGTACCGTACGCCGTGACAATGCCGTATTACGGCTGTCTAAATAGTGGCTGCGATTGCTATCATCATTTGGACTGATGGTCGGATAGCTGTTCTTCTCGAGCAATGTACTGGCGATACCATGGTTTGCCAATAGCAACGCAAACGACAAACCGACATGACCGCCACCAGCGATAAGTACCTGCTGCTCAGTCATAGTAGTGTGTTTAATATTATTAAGTTTTGATAAATTTGATTCAGTAGTTTGCATCATTATTATTCCTATCATTGTCGATTTAGCACGCATTTATACGTGATTATTATTCACTCAAAATTTTATTTTATTGAAAAACCTATTGTTCTTTGAACATATTAAAAAATTTCTAATATAGTAGATGCACCTTTAAAAGAATACAGTGCTACTGGAATTAATTATTCGCAGCCTCTGTCTGCATAGGCACAGCAAGCAAGAAAAATTAATTCCAGTAGCACGTTATAATGTTTGTATTTTTTTCATTTAAAACTGACTATAGCGTTATCGCCTAAACAATAGATTACCACAAATTGCCTATTATTCTGTGGTCTTGACGGTATCCGTAGCAGCTATAAAAAATTCTTTCAGTGTGACTGCTGAATGCTTTTATCTATCGTTGCAATCGCCATACAAAAACAAAGCCATGCATACATCTATATAGCTTGAAATTTAAATTCTATCTACCATAATGAAGGCAGGAAATTTATTTATTATTCATCAAACTTACTATTCATTAAACTAACAGCTACTTTGCCGTCATTTTCTATTATCTAAAAGCCGTACGCTAAAAGCTATAAACCAAAGAACATAAAGCACGACTAACTATTTTATCTCTGAAGTTCGTCTGACTATGCAGCATAGAAGCAATAATCATAGCAGCGGGCAACCAACACAAGGATAATCGCTTGACTGACTCCATGAGCCGCCGTATAAAATTTGAATCCTTGACCCCAGCACAGCTCAAAACCGTGCTTGGCGAATACAACAATCACATGAAATACATTCAACAACGCCTCGATATTAAAATCAGCCAACGTCAAGGCGACTTTTGTCTAAGCGGCGACATATTGGGTGTTGAGCGCGGCGAACGTATTATTTATAAAATGGTCGATGAAGCACAAAACACCAAAGACATCAGCGCCGAAGAATTGCATCTCATCATTCAATCAAGCCTCGCGCGCGATGAAGATATTGAAGAAGATGCAGCACAGCTAGAGGATAATGAGGAAGACTTAGACGCCCCAAGCGAATTTACGCCTATCAGCTTGCGTACCCGTAATGGCAAAATCATTCCACGTGGTGGCAATCAACAACGCTATGTCAGAGATATTTTATCCTCTGATGTGTCCTTTGGTATTGGACCTGCCGGTACTGGTAAAACCTATCTCGCGGTTGCTTGTGCAGTTGATATGATTGAGCGCAATGAGATTGAACGGATTTTGCTCGTACGTCCTGCGGTAGAAGCTGGCGAAAAACTGGGCTTTTTACCAGGTGATTTGACGCAAAAAATCGATCCATACTTGCGTCCTTTATACGATGCGCTATATGAAATGATTGGGTTTGAGAAAGTCGGTAAGATGATTGAAAAGCAAATCATTGAAATTGCCCCGCTTGCCTATATGCGTGGTCGTACTTTAAATAACTCGTTTGTTATCTTGGATGAAGCACAAAATACCACGCCTGAGCAGATGAAGATGTTTTTGACGCGCTTAGGTTTTGGTTCGCGCGCGGTCATTACCGGTGACATCACACAGGTAGATTTGCCACGTGGCAGCAAGTCAGGCTTGGCACAAGCGATGGAAATCTTAAGTGGTATTGAAGAGATTCATATCACTAAATTTGATTCAAAAGACGTTGTACGCCATCAATTGGTACAGAAAATCGTTGAAGCTTATGATGTCTATGATGACGAGCAGTTTGCCTTGCAGGAAAAGCGCAAGTTTGAACGTATCAAAGAGCAGGAGCGCAAACAGATAGTTGCTGATGCAGCAGCCAAACTCTAACCTATCTTGATAGCCGTATATTGGAAAGAAACCGGATTTTATATCCGGTTTTTTACTGTTAGATATTTTTTAATTGATATATAAAAGGATTAGGGTATGAGCCAAGACAGCAATAGTAATGCTAGCAACAATATTAATGATAATTCTAATGGGAACAAGAGCTTAGACACGCTTGATATTAGTGCCAGTGAGCTTATCGATGACCAAACACTCGATAGTTTTTACAGTCGGGAGCAGCTGCTGTCTGTAATGGCAGCGACACTTAACTATATCGATGCGCAGGTAAAAGGTGGTCTGATACTGCCATACTTTGACGATATCGATGCTGAGCAGTGGCAAGAGAAGATTAAGGTGCTCGATATTTATATTACTGATGAAGTCGAAGGTCGCGAGCTGAATTTAAAAGCCCGTCAAAAGGATTATGCAACCAATATCCTCTCTTATCCAAGCGACCTGCCAGCAGCAATTATTGGACTGATGCCAACGCTACCGCTTGGAGAGCTAATCATTTGCCATGCGGTGATGATACGTGAAGCAGCAGAGCAAAATAAAGAGGCTGTACAGCATATTAGCCACTTATTAATTCATGGCATACTGCATTTGCTCGGTTTCGATCATGAGCTCGGGCAAGCCGAGCAAGAGGAGATGGAGCGCTTTGAGATTGAAATTTTGGCAGGGCTCAATATCCCAAACCCTTATAACTAATCTTTTTTCGTTAGTAGTTTTTGTGCTTGGTCCATCTGATTAATCATCTGGTCAAGCCCTTTAACATGGACATTACGCTGCGGGAACGGAATATCAATTTTATTATCATCCAGTGCATATTTAAACTGTTCCAATAGATCGCACTGCATTGACCACCAGTCGTCATTAGTCGTCCAAACGTTTAAAGTTAAATCAACGGAGTTATCGCCCAAGTTAGTGACGCGGATAACCGGTGCAGGATCCGTAAACGCCTTTGGATTGCTGATGGCTAGATTTAGCATAACATCTTTGGCAGTTTTGATATCAGCATCATAACCAATGCCAACAGTGATATCGACGCGGCGATTGGGCAATGCGGTGTAATTAACAACCGCTGAAGTGGTGATATCGCTATTAGGAATGATGACATCATGATTGTTAATCGTTGTTAGATGCGTATTGACCAAGGTAATCTCTGTCACAGTGCCTGTATAGCTGCTTATTTGCACATAGTCGCCGCGTACAAAGGGGCGAAAGGTGACAATCATAATGCCCGCTGCAAAATTAGACAGCTGATCTTTCAGTGATAAACCAATCGCAACCGCTGCACCGCCCAAGATAGCCACGACCGATGTGGTCTGCACGCCAACTTTACTCAAGGCAGCCAAAACGACCACAACCAATAGCACACCGTAAATTAAGCGACCTAAAAAGCTAGCGACCGTCTCATCTAAACGACTACGCAACATCATACCGTGAGCAAATGTGACGGCTTTTTTGGCAAGCCAGCGCCCTATCATAAATATTAGCAGCGCTAATGCCACTTTGGCAGCAATGCTCAAAGCGTTATTGGTTAAAGTGGCAACATCAAGGGTAAAACCTAAAAATTCCATATAAACTCTTTACTCTATATCTGGGTGTTATCCATTTACTGTTTTAGTTAATACGTTGAAAATGCAGGACTGCTGTTAACTCTTCTAGTACGTCACCTCTACCGTATCACTATAACGATAGGTACGTATCAGACGCAACTCAACAATGTCTTTCATATCTGCGGTAAATTTACCAAATGGCGCGGCTTGCCTGACTGATTGTTTGGCTGCCTCATCTAAGATAGTTGAATTTGAACTCTCAAGCAAACGGATGGCTTTGATATTACCGTCGTTAGCAATAATTACCATTAAACGCACTTCGCCCGTAATACTTTGCGCTCGTGCTTGAGCAGGATATTGCAAATTACCAACGCGCTCAACATGCTCACGAAAGGTATTGATATAATCGGCCGCCGCGCCATGGGTCGTTGAGTTACTGTCCATGGTCACTACTTTTGATTTGGTGGCATAAGTCTGCTGACGCTGGGATAGCTGAGCCTCTAAAGTAGCAATCTGCTTACGCAGGCGCTCTTCTTGCACTCTCATATCATCTTGCGCTTGCTTACTATCATTGTCAGACTCTACGCTTGCATGACGCCAGCTGAGCGTGGTGCGCAGGTAGCTTTCTTGATAATGCTGCTGGCGTACTTGCCGCTGCAAGCGAATCACATCTTGCGTCTCACTCATTTGCTCAGCGGATAACGGGCTGCTTTGGTCGGTTTCTTGACGCAATTGCTCTTTTACCGTACCGCCGCCTTGTTGCGAGGCATTGGCAATAAATTGCGCATCTTCATTTGGCTGCATATTATCCGTTAGGGCTTTAGCAACGTCTTGCATCAATCCGGCAGGGTCTTGCCCCATCGAAAAGCTGATACCGAAAATAATCAACGCATGCACGCTAATGGCAATAACCATCGCCATCGGCAAGCTGATATCACGTTTTGGTGCTTGCGCTGAAAAATGGTAGCTTTGTGAGTCTTTAATATACACCGCAGTCAGTCTCAGCTTATGAATATAAAGGCGGTCATCAATAAACGTGTTAATATCCATATCTATTGCCCATGCCGGCGCCATCATAACATGACATAGAATTGTCTCGCTAGCACAACCGTATACCGTAAATTCACAGTAACTTCTCAACAATTTATCATTGCTCACAATGAAAAGTATGCTCTAACTTGTACTCATCGCATAAGCCCAGCGCATTTGATATCGAAAATACAGGTATGCTGATGAGTAATAGACGTTCATTTTGCCCGCCTCGTTTTTGATATATACTGTTTGGTATCGGTCACGCTTTTATAATGATAAGGATAATAAGTTTGAGTAGCTTTAATAACATGAGTGATAATGTCGATCATTCAGACAACTTTGATGACTTTTTTGAGAATCTCGGCTACCGCTTTGATGAATCATTTAGCGATGGTTGGGCTCGCCTGACCCAATCTATTAAAGACTTATACAACCGTACAACCGATAAGCTAGAAGAGGAGCTGGCGCTACCGCTGACACAAGCCTACGTCAATGATGCGCTAAAAACTTATGTCACGGATAATGTCAAAGCCATCTTAGAGCTGCGTGTTGAGATACATGAAGATTGGTTTCGCTTGTATTGCACGGTCGATGCCGGCGGTATTTATGCAGAGGTGGCGAGTAACTTTCGTCTGGTACATGCGCAGCTCGATCGCAATGTACAGCGCTTTGTCTTTGGGCAACTGACCTATACCGATATCCTAAATTTGCGCTGCGAATCATTCCTTAAGCGTCAAGGTATCAAACTGTTTATTTGGTTTTACCACCGTATCCTGAAAAAAGACCCGTTGGGCTTTATCCTATCTTATATCGATATTGCACGCGCCAAAAATGAGATTATTTATATTGATATTAATCGTTGGCTGAAGAGTAATAAGAAAATTATCGGCATGTTACATAAGGCACAAGTTAACTATGGTGAGCTTGAAGAAGAACAATTGATTTTGAAAGCGCAGATTAATTATCGCGATTTATTATCCTCAAATAGCAACGAAGATATTATCAGCGAAAAAGACGAGCCAGTACAAGTACAAGGTCCTGTCCATCCACTAGATACAGAAAATGTAGCAAGCCAAGTTTAGAACATCATAAACTCTTAGCTCTTATTACTTTGCTATCTGATAACTGTCAACTATTATAAAAAAATGCTGTATCTTGCCAGACGAGAGTCGTCAAGATACAGCATTTTTCTTTTGCTAAAAATTTTAAAAGAATGCCACTCGATCACACTTTATGACATTCGTTACCAGTAATTTTCTACCGCAATATTGCCTTCTCCACGGCGATTCATCACCAGTCCTAAGCTTTTTAACGTCTCTTTGGTATCTTCTACCATATCTGGGTTGCCACATAGCATAACGTGCGTGCTATCGACATCTAAAGCAATGCCTGCGCGCTCTTGTAGCGTTCCATCTAGTAGCAATTTTGGCAGGCGCTCTGTCAGTGCATCTTCGATAGGCTCACGAGTAACAACCGGTATAAAGATTAATTTTGCAGGATTATCAACCAAGGAGCCAAAGTCTTCTTGCAGACTTTTTATCTTATCAACGTACGCCAACTCTTCTATCGAGCGCGCGCTATATGCGAGGATAATATGCTCGTAATCTTCCCAAGTCTTTAAATCTTGCAGCATTGATAAGAAAGGCGCAAGACCAGTGCCCGTAGCCAGCAACCATAAATCCTTTGGTAATGGCTTTTGATAACGCGCCAATGTTAAAAATCCAAAAGGCATCGTATTAAGCAGCAGCTCATCGCCTACTTCTAAGTGCTGCAACTGTGAGGTAAATGCACCATTAGGAATGACAATAGAGAAAAACTCTAATACTTCATCAAAGGGTGAAGATACAATCGAATAAGCGCGAAAAATATCTTCGTTTAGTGCGTCATTAGCGACATCATTGCCTGCTTCGCCTTGCTGCTTATAGTAGTTTAAATGACTGGGATTAACACCCAAACGTACAAATTGCCCAGCCGTAAATTTAAAGCTATCCGGACGGCTGACGGTAAAGCTAAATAAATTTGGCGTCCAAGTGGTTTTGCTTAGCACTGTTACGGTTTGAATATTGTCGCTCATAGTCATAAATCACTTATATTTTATTAACATTTATTTTTATAAAATTTAAACAACATAAAAAAAAGATGCGCCAAGCTTATCATAAAGCGGGCGCATCTTGGGTTTCTGACCGTAATAACAGATAAGCAGCGGTATCAGCATACCCCTACTTACCCTTTTGCTATTTACCAAATACGTGCCAAACTTGCCCATTCAATCATACTATTTGGTAATACGCCAAAGAACAAGATGATCGCCGTGACTGCAATGACCATGATACCACCAGTACGTAAACCCCACTGCTTCGAGACGTCAAATTCAATAAATTGTTTTGGACGTTTAAATAGCGTGAGCAAGACGCGCAAGTAATAGAACAAGCCAATCGCACTACCGAGGATAATCATCGCTGCCAAGAACCAATTAGTCCCTTGTACTGCAGCAAGAATCGCAAACAGCTTCGTGATAAAACCTGCGGTTAATGGAATACCCGCTAGAGATAGCATCATGATAGTCATGACACCAGTCAATACCGGACGTCTCCAGAACAATCCTTGATAATGAATCAATTGATCGGCTTCACCAGATAAGCGATAAGGGCTAGACATCAAGGTCACGACACCAAAGGCACCAATAGAGGTAAAGGCATAAATCGCCATATACATGCTAGAGATACTATCAGCAGCAGAACCAATGCTCACGATTACGATTAGCACATAGCCCATATGGGCAATCGATGAATAACCAAGTAAACGTT
The DNA here is from genome assembly GCF_000418305.1 of Psychrobacter sp. G. Classification (NCBI taxonomy): domain Bacteria; kingdom Pseudomonadati; phylum Pseudomonadota; class Gammaproteobacteria; order Moraxellales; family Moraxellaceae; genus Psychrobacter; species Psychrobacter sp. G. The sequence goes on along the minus strand of NC_021661.1, from coordinate 697,334 downwards.
TGAGACTGGTCTGGCGTACTGCCAGTAAGTTACCTAGCAAAATAGATAAAGTTGCCATGACCATAAGCAGCATCTGTACCGATGGCAATGCCAATAATGAGGTATCAATTAAAAATCGTACTGCCAATGCCATCATCGCTACTTTTGATACCGAGGCCAGATAAGTCGCGATAGGTGCAGGGGCGCCTTCATAGACATCAGGTGTCCAAATATGAAAGGGCGCGGCAGAAAGTTTAAAGGCGATACCAAACATCATCATCGCTGCCCCTAAGATTAGCAGCGGCGATTCAAACGTATCTGTCAATGTTAAGCTAATAGGCTTAAATGCCAGTGAGCCAACTTCTGCATAGATAAATGCCATACCCATCAGCAGCGTTGCCGATGCTGTCGCTGATAGCACTAAGTATTTCAGCCCCGACTCAAGCGAGCGGGTACGCATATAGGTATAGGACAACATGCCATATAGCGGTATCGATAGCATCTCAAGGCTCATAAAGAACGATGCCAAATGCTGGGCGCAAACCATAAGCAGTGCACCAATCGTCGATAACAACATGAGCAAATACAGCTCTTCTTTATTATCCTTGAGGTTTGCTAAATACGCATAAGACAACGTACAACAAGCCAATGCACAGATAAAAATAATCACCATATTAAACTGAGCAAAATTATCAATCACAAATAACTGCTCAGCCGCTGGCACAAGCGTTCCACTATCGACTATACCTGCCATTTGCCCAAGCAAAATAAACAGACCGATATTGAGACCGATGACCGAAATTGTACCGGTCACCATATGTGAGCGCTTCATCGTGATGGCAATCATCACCGCCAATACCGTAATGACTACCGCAATGATTGGTGCATAAGGCAATAGCCCCATCAAATCATTCATCGTAAAATCGTTCATGACTTAACGTGCCTCCATTGCATCAAGCAGCTGCGAGGCATCTACTTGTGTTACTTGACTATATATATAAGCGTTATTAATCCATTGCATCGCATGACTTGAGGTATCAAGGAACGGCTGTGGATATAGTCCCAGCCATACCAAGCCTGCCGCTAGCATTAATAATAAAGACAGCTCACGTTTACCCAAATCTTTTAACGGACGCGTCGGCAGGCCATGCGATTTGGTTTCTTTTAATGCCACTTCTTTAATATTGTTGATACCAAATAGCGCTTTATGAATTAATATAAGTGAGTATAAACCTGCCAATACTAAGCTAAAGGTTGCTAAGACTACAAACACAGGATACTGAGCAAAGGCACCAAACAAGATCAAGAATTCACCGATAAAGTTACCCGTACCCGGAATGCCCAGTAAAGCGGCACAGAAGAACATCAGTATTGGCGCGTAATAACGGAACTGACCCCACATACCACCCATCAGGGTCAAATCACGTGTATGTAAGCGCTCATATAACTGCCCTGCCATAATGAATAGCGCTGCTGAGCTTAGACCATGTGCAAGCATTTGAATCATCAAACCTTGTAAGCTAAGTAATGTTCCGGCATAAATTGCCAATACCACAAAGCCCATATGCGAGATACTGGTATAAGCAAGCAGACGCTTCATATCTGTTTGCATAAAGGCAAGCCATGCGCCATAGAAGATACCAATCGTACCTAACGTCATGGCAATAGGCGCAAAATCTTGTGATGCTGCTGGAAACAATGGCAAGACAAAACGAATCAAACCATAAGCAGCCGTCTTAATCAAAACCCCTGCCAAATCCACCGAACCGGCTGTTGGTGCTTGCGCATGGGCATCTGGCAACCAGCCGTGGAATGGAATAATCGGCAACTTGACGGCAAAACCAATAAAGAAGCACAGCATGATCGGATATTCCCAGCCGCCAAGTGACGTACCGAGTAAATCATTATAGTTAAAGCTGACCACGCCTTTTTGGGCGTAGCTGATAATGACCAATATCAAAATACCGACCAGCATGATAAGACCAGATGCTTGGGTATAAATAAAGAACTTAGTTGCAGCGTATTCTTTGGTTTTACCAACGACATCATGACCCCAAATCGCGATCAAGAAGTAGATTGGAACCAGCATCATCTCCCAAAAGAAGAAGAATAAGAACATATCAATGGCTAAGAAAACACCGATGACGCCGCCCAAACTCCACAACAAGTTTAGATGGAAGAAACCAACACGGCGCTGAATCTCATTCCACGAACAGGCAACTGCGGCAACACCGAGCAGACCAGTTAATGCAACCATCATTAGCGATAAACCGTCTAACGCTAAGTGAAAACTGATACCAAAACTCGGTATCCAAGGCACACTGAATTCAGCCACCCAAGGCACAGCAGCATCTGGCGCAATGACTTGCTGACTCATGCCAGAAAAATCACCGTATTGCCACAGTACCATTGATAATACAAAGGTCAACGTCATACCAATTAAAGCAATCCAGCGCGGCAAGCGTTTATTAAAGCGTTCAACCAGCCAACATAGCAATCCTGCAATAAAAGGAATGGCGATTAATGCTGGTAGCATCCACGTTTGTTGTAACTCAATCATCTTATACCACCGTCATCATTACCAGCACGAGTAATACAGCCATACCCAAGCCAAAGCTTGCAGCATAACCTCGAAGTGACCCTGTTTGCGTCGCAGACAATACCTTATTACCCGCTGATGCCAGCTTAGGTAATAACAGCCACGTTTTATCGATAGGGTCGGCTTTAAATAAGCGGCCGATGAACAAAAAGGGTTTTACAAAAACTATATCGTATAGCGCGTCAAAGCCCATACCGTGATAGCACCAATGATATAGCGCCCCACCGATACGCGTGCGCTTAAAGCTGGTCAGCAGTCGACCTTTATTAACGACATATAATAGCGCCGCCAATATCAAGCCTGCTGCCATCGCACCCATCGCGATATACTCTGCGGTGTGCTTAGCATGCGCCTGACCAGCCACTTCTAATAAGTGCCCAACACTTTCTGGCAATACGCCTTGCAATGGCGGGGTAATAAATGCACCCACTGCCGTAGATAATACGAGCAACACACTAAGCGGCAGCCAATATGACACACCAGATAGTTTATGGGCATGCGTTTTCTCTTCACCAAAGAAGATAATCCAAATCATACGGAAGGTATAAAGCGCGGTTAAGAAAGCACCGAATACGCCCATATAGAATAAAACCATATGACCGGTTGCATAACTTTCCCACAGAATGGCTTCTTTAGAATAAAAACCAACGGTGACCCAAGGTATCGCAGCAAGTGCACCGCCACCGACGATATAGCACCAGAATACTAACGGAATCTTTTTACGTAAGCCGCCCATCTTAAAGATGTTTTGCTCATGATGTACCGAAAGGATGACTGCACCTGATGATAAGAATAACAATGCTTTAAAGAAAGCATGAGTCATCAAGTGGAAGATAGCCCCTTGCCATGCACCAACGCCGAGTGCTAAGAACATATAGCCAATTTGGCTCATAGTCGAATAAGCAAGGATACGCTTGATGTCCGTTTGTGCCAACGCACAGAATCCTGCGATAACCAGCGTTAATGCGCCCACTGCCCCAACCCAGTACAATAGTACGCCAGGTGTTAATATAAATAATGGATGTAGACGGGCAATCAAATAAACACCAGCGGTAACCATCGTCGCCGCGTGAATCAATGCCGATACTGGCGTTGGACCTGCCATCGCATCTGCAAGCCATGTATGTAATGGTAGCTGCGCTGATTTACCCATCGCACCGCCAACCAACATCATGGTAGTTAGAATCATGGTTGGATTATTAATATCAAATACTTCCGGGGCACGGGTAATAATCTCTTGAATATTAAGCGTACCAAATTCGCGGAATAATAAAAACAAACCAAATGCTAAGAACACATCACCAACACGGGTCACGGTAAAGGCTTTTATCGCTGCTCGACCATTAGCGCGGTCATGATAGTAAAAACCAATTAGCAAGTAAGAACAGATACCGACGCCTTCCCAGCCAAGATAGAGCAAGAACAAGTTATCCGCTAATACCAGCAATAACATACTGGCGACGAATAAGTTCATATAGCTAAAGAAGCGCGCAAAGCCTGTTTCACCTTTCATATACCATGCGGCAAACAGATGAATCAAAAAGCCGATACCGGTAATGACACCCGTCATCGTCAATGCTAACCCATCAAAGCTTAAGCCAAAATTTGGCGCAAAATCACCGACTTGGAACCATGTCCAGAGTGGAATCTCTACAACAGTTCCGGCTGGATACGTCGTTAAGAAGGTATAGCTGACGATCAGCGTACATAGCGCTGATAGCAGCATACTACCGACACCAACAATCGCTGCCACCTGCTCGCTTAATTTATCGCGCATAAAGGCTAGAATCAAAAAGCCAACGAGCGGGAATATAAAGGTTAATGGTAATAAACTCATGACATCATCCTTTCATCTCATTGGCGCTGTCGACATCAAGATGCCCACGCTGATGATAAAAACGCAATAATATTGCTAAACCAATAGCGGCCTCTGCTGCTGCTAAGGTCAAGATAAAGATAAACATAATCTGTCCATCTGGATCGACCCAACGACTACCTGCTACCACAAATGCTAGTGCCGCCGCATTCATCATGATCTCAAGGCTCATCAGCATAAATAGAAAATTACGCCGTACCATAACACCGCACAGACCAATCGCAAATAAAATACCTGCCAAGATTAGTCCATGGCTCATGGGTATCAGACCCAGTACATTTTGCGCCTCAGCAACCGGCTGCACTAAGCCTGCTACTTCATGGGCAAACGGCACATTGGCAATATCTTGTGCCACGCTTGCTGCTAGTACCATCAGTCTGACTCCTTGCGCGTGACTTTCTTCATACCGTTCTGCGTACCTGCTTTCATACCGACCTTCATGCCCACATAGTCATGCGGGTCGACATCTTTATATTCGTATGGTTTTGCCATCTTTACTACATCGTTATTGGTGTGCATGCTGTCGTTTTCGTACAGCTCAATACTACCGACATTTGGACTGGCTACTAGGCTATCATTACCGATAATCTCATCATCGATAGCTTCTTTACCTAAATGATAAGCTGCAACTAGAGCAGCAAGTAGTAGCAATGCGGCTACTTCTATCAACATAATGTATTTGGTAAATAAGACTGTACCTACTGCTTTTGCTGAAATAGTCGTACCGCCCATCAGAGCTGCTTCGTTATGATTGAGACCAATCATCGCATATAGCACGACCGCGATAATAATCGTTAGCCCCGTCGGTATCGCCCAAGTGCCGGCATCAAGCCAACGCTCTTCCCGCTCATCATTACGCATGCCTAAATTCAGCATCATAATCACGAAGACGAACAGCACCATAATGGCACCCGCGTAAACGACAATTTCAAGTGCTCCAGCAAACGGCGCACCTATCACAAAAAATATGCCAGCGATTGCCAGCAATGACACAATCATCGATAAAATAGCATGCACTGGATTGGCTTGGGTTACCACGCGCAAACTGGCAAATATTGCTACCGCTGCTAATGAGTAAAACCCTGCCAATTCAGGATTATTTAAAATATTCATCATGGTAGCAAGCTCCTTAGATCAATCGGTGCCGCTTCATTTTGCGCCGCGCCTTTTGGTTTATCTGCTACCGCCATACCCGTCACGCGATAATAGTTATAATCGGGATATTTACCTGGTCCTGAAATCAGCAAATGCTCTTTTTCATAGACCAAGTCTTGACGGACGTATTCGCTCATCTCAAAATCAGGAGTCATCTGAATAGCTGTCGTAGGACAAGCTTCTTCACACAAGCCACAAAAAATACAACGTGAAAAATTAATACGGAAGAACTCTGGATACCAGCGACCATCTTCACGTTCCGCTTTTTGCAGGGAGATACAACCAACTGGACATGCCACAGCGCACAAGTTACAAGCAACGCAGCGCTCATCGCCGTCAGGGTCACGCGACAATATAATACGTCCACGAAAACGTGGCGGCACTGGTACTGGCACCTCAGGATAAAGAATGGTATCGCGTGGTCTAAGCGCATGACTATTGACCATCCACATGCTGCGGACAATGGTAAATAGTCCAATGACGGTCTTTTTTATCGTAGTAAACATGGGATTATTATCCTTCTCAGCTTTACCCTAGTTCATCAGTGATGGCTAGTGATGATTACAACGTTGGGGAAAAAATCAAAATGACTGCAGCAGTAACCAATAGATTAATCAAGGTTACGGGCAGGCAGACTTTCCAGCCAAAGTTCATCACCTGATCATAGCGCGGACGCATGAGTGAGCCTCGAGCCAAAACAAACATAGTCATAAAGAAAAGCGTCTTAATCATGAACCAAAAAGCGGGTGGAATAAACGGGATATCTAAATTAAAAGGTGCCAACCAACCACCAAAGAATAAGCAGGTCATCAAAGCAGAAATCAATACGACATTGACGTATTCGCCAATAAAGAACATACCGAACTTCATGCCAGAATATTCAACGTGATACCCTTCTGCCAGCTCTTGCTCAGCTTCTGGTTGGTCAAATGGATGTCTATGCGTGACCGCAACACCAGCAACGACAAAGGTTAAAAAGCCAAAGAACTGCGGAATGATATACCAACCATCAGCCTGCGCTTCAACAATCGCACGTAAATTAAATGAGCCAGTCAATGCAACAACACCCATCAACGACAAGCCTAAGAACACTTCATAACTGATAGTTTGCGCGGCTGAACGTAAGCCGCCAAGCAATGAGAATTTATTGGCTGATGCCCAACCACCGAATAGCACTGCATAGACTGCAATACCAGCCATGGCAAAAAAGAATAAAATACCAATATCCCAATCAGCAACGCCAAGCGTTGGCGAGATAGGAATAATGGCAAATGAAGCCAGAGCAGTAAACATGGCAACTGCAGGCGCCAAAGTAAACATAAACTTATCGGTAAAATTTGGTGTCCAATCTTCTTTAAAGAAGATTTTGAGCATATCGGCGACTAGCTGTAGTGAACCAAACGGTCCAACACGGTTTGGACCATAACGGTCTTGCCAGAGTGCTAGCATCCGGCGCTCATAGATAATCATCATTGCCGCGACAATGACAACGACTAAAAAGATAACCAACGATTGTATGACCATAAAAAGTATGGACCAAGTATCAAAGGTCATCATACTCGCCAAAAAACTTGGCACATCAGGGATAATACGAGTGACTTGCATATTACACCTCCTGTGTGGTGGTCGGCGCTGTGCTTACTGGCGCGGCGCGGTTATTGTTATCTTCAAAGCTATTTAAAGCAGTGTCATTTTCAGAATTGCCACTAGCGTCATTAGCTAAGCCGCCCATCATCGTAATAGGTGCATCGACTTTACGTACTGACGCTGGCATCGATGGATGAATAATGCTCACCTGACCGACAGGATAACCGATACAACCTTCGGCTAAATAGCCAACAAGCTCTACTGGCAGCGTGATTTGCTGTTTATCAATCTCAATCGCTAGATAATCACCAGCCACGATACTCCAATCTTTTGCGTCATCAATCCCTATACGCCATGCAGCTACTGGTAATTGTTCAGCAACGACTGGGCTACGCGATGCCATCATTGAACTGGCATAGATATTATAAATAGGAACCAATTTAGCTTGCCCTTGCTGCATATCCGTCGTAGCTACTGAGCTAACTTCTGGCGCAACATATTGGCGCGTAGCTAAACGCTCTAACTGATCGAACAAACGCACACCCGGATCACCATTTCTAAGACTACCACCCACTTTATCTTGGTATTTGTTCCAAGCTTGCGGTGAGTTCCAACCGGCAGATTGCGCAAAAGGAATCATCGCGCTTGGGGTTTGCTTACCGCTATAGCCTTCCATTGAAAAGGTTAAACCGGTATCCAAATCTTTTGGCTGCATTGGCTCATGGACAGAGACAGGCGCGCGCATAGAAGTACGACCTGAGTAACGACGTGGCTGACGGGCAATTTTTAGACCCGTCATCCGGTAATCAGCATCGGGTGCAGCTTCTTTGATACCAGCAAGCTTAGGATGGGTCGCTATCAAAGCATTGATGACATCGTCAAGCTGCGTCCAATCGACATCACGACCTTCTAAGCTGCTGTGCACGGCATGTAACCAGCGCCAGCCTTCTTTGATACTACTAAGCGGATGATAATAGTCATTATCATAAACTTGGAAGAAGCGCTGCGCACGACCTTCGGCAGAAATAAGCGTGCCGTCTGCTTCAGCAAAAGTGGCTGCTGGCAATACAATATCGACGTCTTTGTGCCAATCGAGTAATTGATGATCTAACGCAATGACGGTTTTATCAGTCAATAGCTGTGTTAATTTATTCGCATCAATAGCATCAGTCAGCTGATTTTCAGCGACTATCACCACATCAAAATCAGTCGCCAGCAATTCTTCAACTGAATGACCACCGAGTAAACAAACACCGATACTATTAGCATCTGTCACTGCTAAATAGATACCCGCTTGGGCATGATACTTTTTATTGACTTCTTTTAGCTCAAGTTTGGTTGCAGGCTGACGTTCAACATCGTCTTGTGCTTCAGTATTAACGCCCGTTTCAGGCTTATTTGGCTTGGCAGACAGATCTTTATCTTCTGTTTGCTGCGCCGTTGTTGTTTGTGCTTGCGCTTCAGCTGCTGCAACTTTGGCATTATGTGTCTCAACTTCATACTGCTCAGTTGCTTTGATCGCTGCACGCTTTTGGCTTAATGCTTGCGTGATTTGCGCTGCTGCTTCTATCAAGGCAATAGACGATAAGCTGCTACCAGAGACAACCAACGGCTTGTCCGCTTGGATCAAGTCATAAGCGATTTGCTGTGCCAGCGCTTGCATAGGATCAGCGCCAATATTGGCATTAGCATCTTCCTCATTGCTTTGCGGGTCGACTATTTTTGATAAGTTATCAGCAAATATAGCAATTTCATCCGCAACTTTAAAACCAAGTTTAGTGATGTCTTCAGGTGTCGCTACGACGCTAACCTTACTGATATCTTCAAGTTTGGTTTGAGTCACATCGATGACATATACTGGGCTTTGTGCGCCTTGAGCAATACGTTTGACTGGCTCAGCCAACCACGATTGCGTTTTGGTAGCAGTCGCCATTTTTATGGCTTCATTTTTCGCCGCTTGACGGATAGAGAGTGCCACACGTGATGACGTTTGAGTGATATCTTCACCCAAAATCAGTACCGCATCGTGGCTTTCAATATCGGTCATACCTGGGTTATAAATACCCTCAGTACTCAAGACTTCAATACATTTATTGACCAGTGCTTGCTGCTGATAATTAAGACCCGTTGAAAAATTATCAAAACCAACGAGGTTTTTTAGCGCAAAGTTGGTCTCAAGGCTGGCACGTGGTGAACCAATACCAATGACTTTTTTGTCTTTAATACGCTTAATAGTTTCATCAAGAGCATAGTCAATATTGATTTTGACATGTTTATCATTGATACGTTCAAGCGCTTGAGTCGGGCGGTCTTCACGATTGACATAGCCATAACCAAAACGACCACGGTCACATAAGAAATAACGATTTACCTCGCCATTATAGCGATTTTCGATACGGCGTAATTCACCATAGCGCTCACCGGCAGAGATATTACAACCCGCTGAGCAGCCATGACAGATGCTTGGTGCATACTGCATATCCCATTTACGGTTATAACGATCCGAATGTGTCTTATCGGTAAATACCCCCGTTGGACAGACTTCCGTTAGGTTACCTGAAAACTCACTTTCAAACTGACCATCTTTATCACGACCAAAATAAACACGTTCATTTGAGCCATAAACACCTAAATCTTCGCCGCCTGCATAGTCTTTATAAAAACGGACACAGCGGTAGCAAGCGATACAGCGGTTCATTTCATGCGCGATAAAAGGACCAAGCTCTTGATTATGATGGGTGCGTTTGGTAAAGCGGTAGCGACGACGATGATGACCTGACATATAGGTCATATCTTGTAAATGACAATGTCCACCCTCTTCACAGGTTGGGCAGTCATGCGGATGGTTAATCATCAACAGCTCAACCATCGACTTACGGAACGCCTTCGCTTCATCATCAGTCACTGAGATGTACATATCATCGCCTGGGGCGACCATGCAGGACATCACAAGGCGACCGCGACCTGCTTCCATATCTTCTTTGGTCATATATTGCTTAACCGCGCACTGACGGCAAGAGCCTACTGAACCAAGGGCTGGGTGATAACAAAAATACGGCACATCAATGCCGAGTGACAAACATGCTTGTAGCAAATTGTCCGCGCTATCTACTTCGACAGTGGTTCCATCAATATGTATGACTGCCATGCCGCTCTCCTTATTTCACATCTAGCTGTTGATTGGCTGCAGCCTCAATGACATCTTCACCAACCGCCTGTGCTATCTTTTGATCAAACTCAGGACGGAAATATTTAATTGCACTCATCAGTGGTTCCATCGCACCAGGGGCGTGCGCGCAAAAGGTTTTACCGATCCATAAGTCACGGGTTAAACCTTCTAGCTTTTCAACATCGCCAATCTGCCCTTCGCCATCATTGATAGCGGTAAGGATTTTGACGCCCCACGGCAAACCATCGCGGCATGGGGTACACCAACCACACGATTCGCGCTGAAAGAAAATCTCAAGATTACGTACCAATGGCACCATATCTTGCTCTTCATCGACAACCATAAGCAAACCCGTACCCATACGGCTACCCGCTTTTTGAATGGTGTCAAAATCAACGACAGTATCTAAGTGTTCAGCGGTTAAAAAATCCGTTGATGCGCCGCCTGGTAACCAAGCCTTAAGTGTGCGACCTTCCTGCATACCACCTGCGAAATCTTCAATAATCTCACGCGCCGTATAACCAAATGGTAATTCCCAAAGACCGGGGTCATTGACCAAACCAGAACAGCCAAATAGCTTCGTGCCTGGCGTTTCGACCACACCTTTGGCTTTTGGCAGGTCTTGATACCACTTACTACCATGCAGGATAATCGCTGAAACATTATGTAAAGTTTCAACGTTATTGACCACGGTTGGTCGACCCCATGCACCAGCTACCTGTGGAAATGGTGGTTTGGTACGCGGATTAGCACGACGACCTTCTAAGCAGTTAATCAATGCCGTTTCTTCACCGCAGATATAACGACCAGCACCCGTATGCACATGTAAATCAAAACTAAAATCTGAGCCTAAAATATTATCGCCAATTAAGTTATTGGCACGCAATTCTTCAATCGCTGTACTTAAACGCTCTGCCGCTAAGATGTATTCACCACGGATAAAGATATAACCGGCTGTTGCACCAATCGCATAGGCAGAAATAAGCATGCCTTCAATAAGCTGAAGTGGCAAACGCTCCATGAGCAAACGGTCTTTAAACGTACCCGGCTCCATCTCATCAGCATTACAGACTAGATAGCGTGGACCGCCATCAGGTGGTGCCATTAGCGACCATTTAATACCTGCTGGAAAACCTGCACCTCCGCGACCTTTTACCACCGCTTCTTTGATAGTATTTAACGTATCATCTGGCGATTGGTTTAACGCTATCTTTAACGCTTCAAAACCACGTAATGATTCATAAGTGGCCAAATCAAGCACAGCATCATGATGCGCTAAGCGCCATGTCAGTGGTTTGGTTTCACTGGTAGCAGTCGCTCTATCGCCATAGATAGGAATACGCTGTTCATTAAGTTGGCTTGGCGCTTTGCCTTGATTACGAAGAGCAATCTGCTCTGAAACAGTTAATCTCATGCGTATAGCTCCAACAATTGGGCGACTTCTTCAGGCTGGACAGGACCATAGGTATCTTCATCAATCAATACCGCAGGACCTTTGTCACAGTTACCTAAACAGCAAATCGGCAATAGCGTAAAACGACCATCAGCAGTGGTTTGACCATAGTTGATGCCCAGCTGCGACTTTAATTCAGCTGCCAGTGCTTCATAGCCTGTTAAATAACAAGCGACCGAATCACAAACAAGGATGACATGACGACCAACTGGCTGACGATAGATACGGTTAAAGAAGGTTGCTACCCCATCCATATCCGTCATCGGTACATTTAGAATATTAGCAATCGCATTCACTTGTGCATCATTAACCCAGCCGTTACGCTTTTGCACAATTTTCAGCGAATCTAAAGATGCTGCTCGTGGATGGGGATAATGATGCATAAACTCATGGATAGCCGCAATTTCTTCTGCAGTTAAGATACTTGCCACATCTACTTTTGGCATTTTATCGGAAACAATTTTCATAATCTTTTTCTTTCCTCACTCAGCCCACTGTTAAGATTGCGCTCACGGCGCAATGACAGCGTTTTGGTGTGCCAGTTTGGCGATAATATGTTAATGAACGCGTCGTACTTTTAATATATAAACGATAATGATAAACGTATAACCACAGACTTTCTAACGGTCACAATCGGCCATCACAATATCAATTGATGCCAGATACATAATGGCATCGGATACCAATGAACCATTAATGACTGATGGCATCTGCTGCAAATGCGCGAATGTCGGAGTACGGATACGGGTACGATAGCTCATCGTCGCTTTATCCGAGGTGATGTAATAACTGTTTAGACCTTTAGTTGCTTCTACAATCGTTGTGCACTCACCCGCTGGCATCACAGGACCCCAAGAAACAGAGATAAAGTGATTAATCAAGGTTTCGATGTCATTCAAGGTACGGTCTTTTGGTGGCGGTACTGCCAATGGATGATCCGCCTTATAAGGACCTTGCGGCATATTATCCATACATTGACGGATAATACGTAGCGACTGGCGCATCTCTTCGACTTTCACCATACAGCGATCATAAGCATCGCCGTTATAGCCGACTGGTACTTCGAAATCGTAATTCTCGTATCCCATGTACGGACGCGCTTTACGCAAATCAAAATCCAAACCCGTTGCACGCAAACCTGCGCCAGTAACGCCCCATGCCAGTGCTTGCTTAGTATTATATTGGGCAACACCTTGGGTACGACCTTTAAGCACACTGTTTTGCAATGCTGCTTTGACATACTCATCCAAGCGTTTTGGCATCCAATCTAAAAACTCGCGAACCAAACGCTGCCAGCCGCGCGGTAAATCATGCGCTGTACCGCCGATACGGAACCACGCAGGATGCATACGGTAACCGGTTACAGCTTCGATAACGTCATAAGCTTTTTGGCGATCAGTAAACATATAGAATACCGGCGTCATACCACCGGCATCTTGGATAAAGGTACCGACGAACAGCAAGTTATTGGTAATACGGAAAAACTCACTCATCATCACGCGGATGGTTTCAGCACGCGGCGGAATAGTAATACCGGCAAGCTTTTCAACCGACATGATATACGGTAGCTCATTCATTACGCCGCCGAGATAGTCGATACGGTCGGTATAAGGAATAAATGAGTGCCACGTTTGACGCTCAGCCATCTTTTCGGCGCCGCGATGGTGATAGCCAATATCAGGGATACAATCGACGACTTCTTCGCCATCAAGCTGTAGTACCAAACGGAAAGCACCATGAGCGGATGGATGGTTAGGACCAATGTTCAAGAACATAAAATCTTCATCACGACCCGAGCGTTTCATGCCCCATTCTTCTGGGACAAAGCGCAGGTTTTCTTGCTCGTATTGTTGTTTGGCGGTATTCAAGAAATACGGGGTAAATTCAGTTGCCCGCGCATGATATTCTTTGCGCAGTGGATGACCTTCCCAATATTTAGGTAATAAGATACGCGTTAGATGCGGATGTCCTGTAAAGACAATACCAAACATGTCCCAAACTTCACGCTCATACCAGTTGGCATTGGGCCAAATCTGTGTCGCACTTGGGACGTTTAAATCTTCTTCACTGAGCGCCACTTTGATACGCACATCACTATTACGCTCAAGCGACATCAAGTGATAAAACACCGTAAAATCACTGTCAGGTAAACCTTGGCGATGCTGACGTAAACGCTCATCTATCGCTGACAAGTCAAATAACATGACATAAGGTTTTGGCAATTTTCGTAAGAATAAGAGAACGTCTAATAAATCAGCGCGTGCCACCCAAACCGTTGGAATGTCGTCAACCGTGTGCTGCACAACGAACTTACCAGCATATTTTTCTTCCAGCTCTTTGATAACCGCTGGGACAGGCTTGATCTTAGGATCTGTGTTTTCGACTACCGTGACCATGAATGATGTCTTCCTTCATTAATCATAACTGAACCATGACAACCATAATAAAAGATGATAATCATAACCAAACTATGATGAGCGTACGCGCACTTCTAACAATTATTAATAACTACGCCAAAATGCTTAACTAAATGCTATCTGGGCTACGTAAGTTTTTCACAGCGATACGATCTGCTTGCTTACGGTCACGCTCAGGCGTCATCTGCGGCTGATAGACACCCTGATCATTGACATGGATACCCAGCGGACGACGTTCTTTAGTAATAGATTCTTGTAACAACATCAAACCTTGAATCAATGCTTCTGGACGTGGCGGACAACCGGGCACATAGACATCGACAGGGATAATTTTATCCACGCCTTGCACGACCGAATAGATGTCATACATACCGCCCGAGTTGGCACAAGCACCCATCGAGATGACCCATTTTGGCTCAAGCATTTGCTCGTATAGACGTTGAATAACAGGTGCCATTTTAACAAAGCAAGTACCAGCAACAATCATCACATCTGCCTGACGTGGCGAGGCGCGAATAACTTCGGCACCAAAGCGTGACAAATCGTGAACCGCCGTTAAAGTAGTCGCATATTCGACATAACAGCATGAGGTACCAAAGTTAAATGGCCATAATGAGTGCTTACGCCCCCAGTTTGCTGTTGAATGCACAAGATCTTCTAGACGACCCATAAAGACGTTTTTATTGACTTCATCTTCCATTGGATCGTTGACAGTTTGGCTTGTCTGAGCAGGATAGACATCTGCATCAGGGTTGGCTTTTGTTAATGTGTATTTCATAACATACAACCTTTATGTTAAACAAAGTGCGGCAATGATTTGCCCTCACTACTGCCTTAACTTCATTATTAAATAATTTTGTTATTCACTAATTAACACGCACTGTTATTCATTAACGCGTCATTTTATCTGTTTGTGCAGACGTCGCAAAGTCCACAGAAGTGACATTACCCGTGGTATTAATATGATCAATGTTTTGTAAGTGACGACGATTGGTCTCAATATTGTTTGAAACATTAATCTGACCGGAGGACTGCGCAGGTATCTTGCCTGTAGGATCGACCATGAGTTCATCAACACCATCGAACTTGGTGATATCAGCTAAACTAAAGCCTGCGGGTGCAGCATATAGGCGCGCTTTTTTGCGTAACTTATCAGCCGGTGCCCAGTTCATCGCACCCAGACTCAACTCGTATACCAAGCCAATGATCAAGATGGTTATAAATATAGCGGCAGCAGCAAAACCAAGCCAGCCAGCTTCACGAACTGAGACTGCATAAGCATATAAGTAGAGGGCTTCTAGATCAAAAATAACAAAGAAGATCGCCACCAAATAGAATTTGGCAGACAAACGAATACGGGCGTTGCCAGATCCGACAACACCCGCTTCAAATATCTCTTCTTTTTGTGAGCCATGTGAGCGACCGCCAAGTAGACGCGGGACAACCAACATAAACACAACTAGCGCAATGGCGGCTAAAATAAAAGCAATGGCTGACCAATTAAAAGCAGACATGATAATACGTGCTCCTCACCCAATCGAGTGTTACAAGCCGCGCAAGCACCGACCTACATATTAAGGTCGTCAAGCGACAGGCATAACGCAGACGAAAACACAAAGCAACTGTCACTTAAGCAACTGTCACTGTATTTAAGTAACTGTCATTGAGTCACATGTTAGGTTCTGTACTGGTAACAACCAATTATCAAGCTTATTGACGACGATGTCAGATCTGACCAACTGTAGAGTGTCCGCTCTATATGCGGATAAAGGCTGGTCGCCCAACGCATCTTCTAACAACGTAAGATCAACGTATTAAATCAATGTCATATTCGATAGTTTATTTAATTGATTTAATAGCTCATTACACGTGGTCAACAATGACGTGACAACTGGCATAAATTATTTACGTACTATACGCATATCGGCAATCAAAAGCTAGTTTTTAACTGCATTGAGCGGTCACTTTATCGGCAAAAAAAATAGGTTTTTTTATCCGCAAACTATGCTATAGATTATTCATCATCCTGCTCTAAAAACCTTCTAAAAGTTTAAAGAATGTATTATTAATTGACTGCTAACTAAGATGAAAAATCTATATAAACCGCGCAGTTAGTCACAGCTTGTAATTATTTCACTTTCACCTCCATAATGGATAATGCTTAAATCTGACTCCTTATTTTTATTCATGGGAAATGAGCTTGTATTGGCCAAATTTTCGACGGTTTTCATTGAAACAAAATGTTTCTCTATGTCATTTTCCAAGACGTACCTTATATATACCTCATAATCTTATATATTCCACGCTACTAACTCCTGCCCAAAAGCCTTAGTTTTGCTTTATAATAACTCACCTAATTTTGCTCGCAGATTGCCTAAAACTTTAAAATTATTCTGTGAGTTACTCTATTTAAAATGCCAATATGCCCTCTATTTTAACGAATGTATTTTTCGCTTGATGGCATCTAGTGGCATTTTACGATTTACTGCTACCCTCTTTTTGCTTTTGTCTTACAGGTCACGTTATGAGTCAACTTAATCCCAAACAACAAGAAGCCATGCTCTACGTATCTGGTCCGCTACTGGTGTTAGCAGGTGCCGGCTCCGGTAAGACGTCAGTGATTACCCGCAAGATTGCTTATCTGATCGAAGAATGTAATATGCCTGCTGAGCGGATCACGGCGGTGACCTTTACTAATAAAGCGGCGCGTGAAATGAAAGCTCGAGTCAGTAAGCTACTACCGAGTGAAAAGACCCGTGGTCTAACGGTTTCAACCTTTCACCAATTTGGGCTGCAGTTTCTGCGATATGAGCTGCTTCATACGCCATTGAAAGGCAATTTCTCCATTATGGACAGCGACGATAGCAAGCGTTTGCTAATGGAGCTTATGATGCGTGATAACTTAAGCGGCGCTGAAAGTCGTGAGTTGGTTGGTAAAGCAATCAAGATGATTTCTGATTGGAAAAATGATTTGATTGAGCCGGATAAGGCGATGGAAACCTTAGACGATCCAGAAGATATGATTTTTGCGACGCTTTATGCTTTATATGAGCGCAATCTACGGGCTTATAACGCGGTTGATTTTGATGATTTGATTGTCTTACCGACCAAAATACTGCGTGAAAATCGAGAGCTACGTGATAAATGGCAAAACCGTATTCGCTATTTGCTGGTCGATGAATACCAAGATACCAATACCGCTCAGTATGAAATGATTAAGTATCTAGTCGGACCGCAAGGGCGCTTTACGGTCGTTGGTGATGATGACCAATCTATTTATGCATGGCGCGGTGCTAAACCTGAAAATATGGGTTTACTTAAAGAGGATTTCCCAAAATTAAAAATCGTCATGCTTGAGCAAAACTATCGCTCGACTACCCGTATTTTGACCTCTGCTAATGCGGTTATTACCAACAATGAACATTTATTTGAAAAGAAACTCTGGTCAGATAAAGGTCAAGGCGAAAAAATCCGTATTATCAATTGCCGTAATGATGATGATGAGTCTGAGCGTGTCGCCAAAGAAATCGTCACGCATAAATTGCGCTTTGGCAATGAGTGGGAACAATATGCCGTTCTTTATCGCAGTAACTTTCAGGCGCGGATGCTAGAGGCGCAGTTGCGTCAACTGCAAGTGCCTTATAAATTATCGGGTGGTCAGTCGTTCTTTGCTCGTAGTGAGATCAAAGACGTTATGAGCTACTTACGTCTGATTTTAAACCCAGAAGACGACAGTGCATTTTTGCGCGTGATTAATACGCCCAAGCGTGGCATGGGACCAGCCACGCTTGAAAAGCTTGGCTTATTTTCACAAGAACATAGTATCTCGCTACTGGCTTCTTGTACGCATGCTGGTCTTGCCCACGTTTTACCGTCGAAATCTTATAGTACTTTAAAGGAGTTTGGCGACTTTATTGAGCACTATACTCGCGAGCTGGATCAACATCCTGACCCTGTGCCAATTGTCCGTCAAATGATTGATGAAACCGGTTATATTGATTTTGTGCGTAGTGACTCTAAAACACCGCAGCAAGAAAAAAACCGCATTGATAATATCGACATGCTTTATACAAGTATTCAATCGCTGATTAATCGCGCCGAAGAAGACGAAGACCGTACCATTGATACCATCATTCGCAAGCTGGTATTGCTTGATATGCTGGAGCAGCAGCAGGAAGAAGAAAACACCAATAAAGTTAATCTAATGACCTTACATGCGGCAAAAGGCTTGGAGTTTGATTTTGTTTATATCATGGGGCTTGAGGAAGAGATGCTACCACATCGCAACTCTATCCTAAGCGAGACGGTCGAAGAGGAACGGCGCTTGATGTATGTGGGCATTACTCGCGCGCGTCGCGAGCTAACTTTGACACTAGCCACTCAGCGCCGTGCTGGTGGTCAAATGCGCGTCACGTCTGAATCACGATTTTTAGATGAGTTGCCAGAAGATCATATCGATTGGCCTGCCAAAGTAAAAAGACAAAAAGCCACCAAAGATCCCGCAGCAGTTGCTGATGAATACTTGGCTAATATTCGCGCTTTATTGGGCAATCGATAATGTTTAACCATTAAAAAGCTAACAAATATAACTCATTCATTAAGCTTAGCTCTTAGTCATTATTATTTACATATTTTGAAAACTTGGAACTTTTATGCCCGCTCCTACGCCGAATTCTGCACGACCATCGACACGACAGGGAGATTATAATCCGGCTGAATCTAACGCTGAGTATAAACTACTCTATTTGCAAGAGTTGGTTGCGGACAAGGCATATGAGGCGATTACTGAGTTTTTAGGGAAGCAGTCAGAATATGAGATTGCCAACTTACTAGAGTCGTTCCCAACTCAGAGCCGACTACTGATTTGGGCACAAGTCCCAGAGAATATCAAAGGTGAAGTATTAGCTGAGCTAGAGTTTGATACACGCCAGCCATTGATGGAAAATATCTCGTCAAAAGAGATATCACTGTTTACCCAAGATCTTGATGCACAAGATATCTCAGAGATTTTAGACACCGTTACCGAAAGTGTGCGTACTTCAGTGATGGCGACATTGGATGAAGAAATACGTATTCAGGTCAATAAACTCGATACCTATGCCGACTGGGAAGTTGGCAGCTATATGGATCCTGAGCTTATTCAAGTCCAAGAAGACATGACGCTGGCTGATGTTCAAAACTGGCTGCGAGAAGATATTGAGCTGCTTGATGATGAAAGCCAAGAGCTATTGGTTGTCGATCAAAGCCAGCAACTGCTTGGCTTATTAAGTCTCGCTGATTTGATTAAGCATGACCAAAGCACCTTAGTTGCCGATTTGATTGATAGCGCTATTACCATCAATGATCGCTTGGACATTCAAGATGCGGCGGCGATTTTTCGCTCAGAAGACATTCGTTTTGCCCCAGTGATTAACAGCCATGGCGAGCTAGTCGGTCAATTAAACGGTGAGGACATCATGGAAATTATCCAAGATGATGTCGATAGCACCATGAAGAACCTTGCTGGTGTCAGTCAAGATGAAGAGCTGTTTGCGCCTATCTTGACCAGTGCAAAAAGCCGTAGTATTTGGCTTGGTATCAATTTATGTACGGCACTATTAGCTGCGGCTGTAATTGGACAGTTTGAGGAAGTATTGGCACAAGTGGTGGCATTGGCAATTCTCATGCCCGTGGTCGCTAGCATGGGCGGTATTGCAGGCTCGCAGACGCTTACCGTCGTCATTCGCGGTATGGCAATGGGGCAAATCGGTGGCTCTAACCGCGTATGGTTATTAAATAAAGAGCTGTGGGTTGGGGCGATAAACGGTATCATATGGGCGATAATTATGGCGTTTATTGCGCAATTGTGGTTTCATAACATTAAAATCAGCGCGGTCATCGGTCTAGCGATTGCGATTAATATGACCGCTGCCAATGTCTCGGGCATTAGTATTCCACTGATGCTAAAGCGCATGAATATTGATCCGGCATTATCTGCCTCTGTTATCCTAACCACGGTAACGGATATTGTTGGCTTTATGTCGTTTTTGGGCTTGGCAAGTATACTGATTCTTTAATCAATCGCTTATTAAAATTTAGAAAATAAAAGTTAAAAATCATCAGCTATTTATAAAAATAGTTGTTGTTAAGCAATTAAATTTAAAAATTAGGGCACGCCCTAAATTCATTCTGTTTATAAAACCATTAAATCGTTAAGTGAGTGCGTTATGCAAGCTGTACAAGTTAAAGTCTTAAACCCTAAAATCACTGAAGATAAAGCGTTTTCTTTGCCTACTCGTGCCACTGACGGCAGCGCAGGTATTGATTTGCGCGCTTGTATTGATGAGCCTTTAACGATTAAAGCGGGTGCCACCCATTTGATTGGTACTGGTTTGGCGGTTTATATACAAGATCCTAACTTTGCAGGCATGATTTTACCGCGTTCAGGTCTTGGACATAAGCATGGCATTGTTTTGGGTAACTTGGTTGGACTTATCGATGCTGATTATCAAGGTGAGCTGATGGTCAGTATTTGGAATCGTAGCCAGGAAGACTTTGTATTAAGTCCTGCAGAACGCATGGCACAATATGTGGTTGTCCCTGTTGCCCGTCCTGAATTTGAAGTCGTGACAGAATTTAGCGATACCAGTGCGCGCGGTGCTGGTGGTTTTGGACACTCCGGTCGTCAGTAGTAGCTATTCTAAAATAACGATCAGCTATACGCCTAATACTCTTAGACGATTTATTTTTCATCAACCATTAGCATATCAATCACAACAATAAGGAAGTAAAAGATGCCGTTTTTTGCTGCGCAGCACTCCTTATTTCGTGCATATGATATTCGTGGTTCACGCCAGTATTTTAATGATGACTTTGTTCAAGCTTTAGGATACGCCTTTGCGCATCTTTATCGCATTCAACAAGACAGTGATAACAAAAAAAATATCGTCGTGATTGGCTATGATGTACGTCGTGATAGCGATGTCATTGCTCAAAACCTTGCCACTATATTGATCCAATGCGGTCTACAAGTTATCCAATTGGGACTGATTACCACGCCTATGATGGTATTTTGGGCTGAGCAATATCAGGGACACGGTATTATCGTGACTGCTAGTCATTCTGCGAGAGATGTTTTAGGTATTAAGTGGTTGGTCAACCATCAATCCCCTAGCATTGAAGATATTCAGACGCTCTATCAGCAAGTGACTCAGCAGCAACTAGCTCTATGTTCTTTAGACAACAGTATGCTTGAAAAAAGTGGTTTGCCTAAAGGCTGCCTGCAAGAAAACAGGTTTAAAAATACTGATTTTCAAAAAGTGATTGATAAAGAAGACAATCAAAAAGGCTATAAAGCGTTAAGCACTCCACGACATGTAGTGGATAACCCTATTAGCAATCAGCAAATGTCTTTATCGCCTGAGCAAGTAGCGACACATTATATCGATGCTATTGTGCAAGTATTCAAAGAGCTTTATCCGCATGATAACCAATCATTTCTTACCAAGCTAGATTTGATGGTTGTTATCGATTGTATGCATGGTGCGACCAGTCATATCGCGCCACAATTGTTTGATCGTTTTTGCCACCATGTTATCAGGCTTAATGACACTCCTAATGGAGATTTCCCTGCTGGAAATCCCGATCCTACCGAGCCAAATCGGCTCAAACAGTTGCAGCAAAGCGTCGTTAATCATCAGGCAGATATAGGTATCGCCTTTGACGGTGATGGCGACCGACTAATGATCGTCGATAATATAGGTAAGGTAGTCACACCCGATCACTTGCTCTACTTATTAGCAAAGGTGATATTGACTGAGCGTCCAGTCGCTTATACCCAGTTGCAATCTCCGCCGCAAATTCTCTTTGATATTAAATGTTCGCATCATTTGCCGAAGCTACTGACTGAGCTTGGCGCAGAACCTATCATCAGCAAGACTGGCAGTAGTCTAATGCGCCAACAGATGCAGGACTCTGCTGGGCAAATCGTATTTGCTGGAGAGTTATCGGGGCATTTTATCTTTAACGACAGTCGCTTTATTGTCTATGATGATGCCATATACGCAGCTTTAAGACTGTTGCATTGGCTGGCAGCTGATAACTCAAATAGTCTAAATTCTACAACAAATCTTGCCAATATCATCTATCAATTACCAAACATTGTCAGTACTGCCGATCATTATTTACCACTGCCAGTAAGTGCGTCAACTGATTGCTCAATCATTGAGCAGCTAACTCGACTATGCGTGTATTTACAACAACTCATAAAAGTAACCGCTCCACTGCCTACTCAGGCTGAATATCAAGTACTTAGTACCTGTCAGCGGACGCTTTGTAGCTGCTCTATAAAAAACCTCCCTATCAGCATAGAGAAAGCCAAAGACTTATTGCCAATAGGTACAACTCTGAGCTGTATTGATGGCGTGCGTCTAGATTTCGCGCATGGTTTTGGCGTACTGCGTCAATCAAATACCAGTCACAATTTAACCGCGCGCTTTGCAGGAGACAGCATGGCATATCTACAAGATATTCAAGCAAAATTTGCCGCGCTATGCCGTCCTTTTGATGAAAATCTAGCTGCGCAGATTGTAGCTATTTCCCCTCAGTAGTCAGTTATCAAAACTATTTTTTATCACAAATGTAACTTTGTTATTTATGACTTTTTATAACAACAACCAATCGCTTAACACCGTATTTTAGGAGTTTATAATGACCTTGAATTTAGATGAAGCCAAAATTACTGCTGAAGTCTTGACCACCGCCCTGCCCTATATTCAACGCTTCGTCGATAAAATCATTGTGGTCAAATACGGCGGCAATGCCATGACTGATCCTGCGCTTGAAAGCTCATTTGCCCGAGATATCGTCCTACTCAAAACCGTTGGTATGCATCCTGTGGTCGTACATGGTGGCGGTCCACAAGTGGATAATTTATTAAAAGAGCTTGGGCGGCACTCAGACCGTATTGATGGGATGCGCGTTACTGACAAGGACACCATGGATATCGTCGAGATGGTACTTGGCGGCAATGTTAATAAATCGATTGTGAGCTTGATCAATAAACATGGCGGCTGCGCTATCGGTCTAACTGGTAAAGACGCCAATTTAATCTTGGCTAAAAAATTGATGATGGAAAAAGTTGGCGCAGATGGTGTTGCTGTACCGGTAGATTTAGGCTTTGTCGGGGATGTGGTTAGCGTCAATAAAGACGTGATTAATATGCTGATTGCTTCTGACTTTATCCCTGTTATCGCCCCTCTTGGCGTCGATGAAGAAGGCAATACTTATAATATCAATGCGGATTTGGTTGCTGGTAAAGTCGCCGAATTCTTGCAGGCAGAGAAACTCATGCTATTAACCAATATCAAAGGAGTATTGGGTCGTGATGGCGAAGTCGTCACTGGTTTGACGCCTAAAACTGTGGACAGCCTAATTGAAGATGGTACGATTTCAGGCGGCATGATTCCTAAAATTCAATGTGCGCTTGATGCCGTTCGTAGCGGCGTAAAAAGTGCTGTTATCGTCGATGGCCGCGTACCGCATGCGACGCTGTTAGAGATTTTTACCAACGAAGGTGTTGGTACATTAATCAGTCGAGATCTAGGCTAATCATTGGCAGAATAGTAGGAGTAAATCATGGCATTGTGGCTTTGGTGTCTACTTTTTATCTTAGAAAGCTCGTACTGCTGGTGGATTATTGGCTATGGTGGCGCAAAATGGATAGAAGGGTGGAAATCATTTTTCCTCATTGAGTGGTTTGCACTAGATTGGAATGCCGAACAAATTCGCTTTTACGTCTTGCTTATATGGCTCGCAAGTGTGATTTGGTTTATTTTAGGTGTTACAAAGCCCGAGCTAAGAGGTTCTTAGCTCGGGCTTTATTGATGGTAGCAGTAGTCTTTTACGAAAAAACTTTATCAAACTCGGCTTCATCAAAGCCACATAATAATATCGGCTTATTTTTATCAGTCAGCTCACCTTCAACTATCGGACGCTTAATCATACTGGTATTTTCAATGAGTAAATCAATGGATTTATCCACATCGCTATCCGCCGCTTGCTTTTGAGCATCTTCTAGCTTACGCCATGTCGTTCCGCGTTTGTTTAATACTTTATCAATACCTAGGCTATCCACCCAGCGCTGTATCGTTTCTTTATCAATATCTTGTTTTTTATAATCATGAAAGTTATAGCTAACGCCCAACTCATCAAGCTTGGTAAAGGCTTTTTTCATGGTGCTACAAGATTTGATACCGTAAATAGTGATGGTCATAATGTCTCCTTGTCAAGAATGTTACTGTTTATTATACTCAAATAATGCTTGAAGCTGGCACATGGCAAATGTAGATATCGGCAAGCGCCGAATATAAGCTGAAAAGCCACTAGGTAATCAATGAAAGGCGACATCCTATCGTCGCAATTTTCGCCAAATTAAGCTATGCTATGGCATTATAAAATTTCACCCCATTTATCTGTAATAACCGATTCCGAGCCAACTATGACCAACGCCGTAACAGCAGAAACTGCTAATACTAACCATACTAATAATACTTCTAGCGACAAGACCCAATATCAGCCGCAACTTATCGAAGCGCAGCAGCAAGCCAAATGGGCAACAGATAAGCGTTTTGAAGTCAGCAATGAGCCAAGTGATAAACCAAGCCGTTATATGCTGTCAATGTTCCCGTACCCAAGTGGTAAGCTGCATATGGGTCACGTGCGCAACTATACTATCTCTGATGTGTTGAGCCGTTATTATCGGCTCAAAGGTTATGAAGTCATGCAGCCAATGGGCTGGGATGGTTTTGGCTTGCCAGCAGAAAACGCCGCGATTGCCAATCAGACGCCGCCTGCCAAGTGGACGTTTGAGAATATTGACAGCATGCGCGCCCAGCTAAAATTGCTTGGCTTGTCTATTGACTGGTCACGTGAATTTGCCACTTGTAGCCCTGAATATTATCAGTGGGAGCAGTGGTTGTTTTTGCAGTTATATAAAAAAGGTCTGGTTTATAAAAAGCTTGCAACCGTCAACTGGGATCCGATTGATAACACTGTCCTAGCCAATGAGCAAGTCATCGATGGTAAAGGCTGGCGTAGTGGCGCTATGGTCGAAAAGCGTGATATTCCGATGTATTATTTTAATATCACTGATTATGCTGATGAGCTGCTTGATGATTTGGATCAGCTAGAGGGTCATTGGCCCTCTGAAGTAATTACTATGCAGCGCAATTGGATTGGTCGTAGCTCAGGTATGGAAGTCCATTTCCCTTATGAGCTGGCTGGTCAAAGCAATAGCTTAGACGTCTTTACCACTCGTCCTGATACTTTGATGGGTGTCACTTATGTGGCAGTTGCTGCAGAGCACCCGCTAGCTCAATATGCCTCAGAGAACAATAAAGCGATTGCAGATTTTTGCGCCCTTTGTAAGAAAGGCTCAGTCGCTGAGGCAGACCTTGCTAAAGCCGAAAAAATCGGTATGGATACGGGTCTAACCGTGACCCATCCATTGACTGGCGAAGAAGTGCCTGTTTGGGTTGCCAATTATGTACTTATGAGCTATGGCTCAGGTGCGGTAATGGCAGTACCTGCTCACGATGAGCGCGACTATGAGTTTGCTACTAAGTACAGCCTGCCTATCAAACAAGTGATTGAGATTCCTGCAGGGTACTTTGATGATGTAGAAGAAAGTAATGACAATCGTGCTTATACTGAGCGTAATACCTTGGTCAATTCAGGCGAATTTGACGGTTTAGATTTCGAACAAGCATTTGCAGCGATGCTAACCAAACTTGAGCCTCAAGAGCTTGCCAAGAAAAAAATTCAATACCGTCTCCGTGATTGGGGTGTTTCACGCCAGCGTTATTGGGGCTGCCCTATCCCAATGGTCAACTGTGAGCATTGCGGCACAGTGCCCGTTGAAGAGCAAGACTTGCCGGTTGTCTTGCCAACTGACGTCGTTCCGGACGGTCGTGGCAATCCACTAAAAAATATTCCAGAATTTGTGAATACCACTTGCCCTAAATGTGGCAATCCTGCTGAGCGCGAAACCGATACCTTTGATACCTTTGTAGAATCAAGCTGGTACTATGCGCGCTTTGCCAGCCCACACGATACAACCAACATGGTCAACAAGTCGGCGGCGAATAAATGGTTACCGGTTGACCAATATATCGGCGGTGTAGAACACGCCGTTATGCATCTGCTTTATGCACGATTCTTCCATAAGCTGATGCGTGATGAAAACTTAGTATCAGGCGATGAGCCCTTTGCCAATTTGATGACTCAAGGAATGGTACTTGCAGGTACTTTCTACCGCGTGAATAGCGATGGCAGTACCACTTATTACTTTACTAAAGACATCGATATTGACTTTAACGAGCGCGGTCAGCCGATTAAAGCCATCCTTAAATCAGATGGACAGCCGGTGACGATTGGCAAAATCGAAAAAATGTCAAAGTCAAAAAATAATGGTGTCGACCCGCAGCTTACCATTGATAAATATGGCGCGGATACTGTTCGTCTTTACACCTTATTTACTGCGCCTGCTGACCAAACACTTGAATGGTCAGATGATGCACTAAAAGGTCCTTATAACTTTGTTAAAAAAGTATGGCGCATTGCTTCTGAGCATATCCAAGCGTTAACTGATGCCAACTTAAGTCTTGAATCGCTCAATAGTGATGCTTTAAATACGGATAGCTTAAGCAAAGAAGCTAAAGCCTTGCGCCGTAAGTCGCATGAAACCATTGGCAAGATTGATAGTGACTTGGGTAAACGCCTAGCACTCAATACGCCAGTTTCTAGCCTAATGGAGCTTGCTAATGAGCTGAGCAACTTTAAAGCAAGCAGTGAACAAGATCTGCAAGTCCAGCATGAAGCCTTGACTGATTTATTGATTATGCTGTCGGTATATGCGCCACACATTGGCGAGCATTTACTTGAGCAATTAGGGCTTGATACCGTCACCTTAAATTACCCTATGGTCGATGAAAGTGCATTGGTACAAGATATGATTACCATGGTGATTCAGGTCAATGGAAAAATGCGCGGCAAAATGGATGTGGCACCAAACAGCGACCCTGAGCAGCTAAAAGCACAGGCACGCGCGATTGAAGGTGTGGCAAAGTTCCTGACTGGCGAGATCAAAAAAGAGATCGTCGTACCGAATAAACTGGTTAATATCGTGGTTGCAGGTTAGGGATAATTAAACGCGGATATTTTAGGTTTTCTTATCATAATAAGAATAGCGATTATGACGGATAAGCACCATGCTATGTCGTCATATCAAACAACATGTAAGGGAAAAAGCCCATGCCTAATAATTCGAATAGACAGAAACTAGCGACCGCATTACTTGCATCTTTGCCAATGCTTGCCATCGTTGGGGCAACTGCCAGTCTTAGTGGCTGCGGCTTTCAACTACGCGGTTATGATGCGCCCATGCTGTTTGATGTGGCGAAGACCGCGGTAATTATCGAAGACAATCGCACTGCATTCCCACTGAAGCTGCCGCTCACAAAGCGCCTTGAGGCATTGGGCGTTGATGTCATTACTAACATGACATTGACTGATGTCGCTAGTAACAATCAAAACGTAGGCGCTGAAACCATCGCTGCGATTACTGTCAATAACGTACGTTTTAAGCGTTATGAATTGGTCGGCGTATTAACAGAAATTCGTTTAGTGATATCAGCCGATGTTAGCTATCAAAGCATAGATAATGGTAAGCCTATAACGCTCAGTAATCCGATTCAAGTTGAACGTAGCTATCAGTATAACGAAGCGTCAGTGAGCACCGACGATCAGCAAGGTGATCAAATTCGTGAATGGCTCTATGACAGTTTAGCAAGACGTATCACCGATCAATATGTCGCGATTGCATTGCCAAAGGTGACACCTGCCAGCGCCACTACTTCTGCGCAAATCGGTAAAGGTACAGGCGCTACGGCGATTCTTGTACCCAAACCTTAATATAGCTCAAATGTAGCTTAGCAATTTTTTGGCTTTGCTTTTTTATTCACAACTTTGTGTGCGTTAGCCTTTTATGCAAGATACTTTTATACAAGCTTATCCAAAACTACAGCGATCCTCAGTTGCTGTAGCAGGCTTGTGGCTAGCACATGGTGACGAGCCATTATTAAGTCAATGGCTCATCGATGCGCTGCGTCCACATTGGCGCGCGCAGAATTACGCCATTAAGCGTATCGAGCTGGTATCAGTTAAGAGCTGGCAAGAAGTATTGTCAGAGCTTGGCAGCCAGTCTTTATTTGATGATGCCAGTGCCTTGATTGTCACAGGCAACCATAAACCTGATAAGGCAGTCATTACAGAACTTGAACGCTTTGCACAGGACGCTCAAGCAGGCAGCCACAGTCATAGCTTATTATGGTTGACCCCAAAACAAGACAAACGCGCTCAGAGCAGCAAGTGGTTCACGCCATTTGCGCAATATGGTCACGTCATCGACTGTAATTTGTATAATGAGCAGCAGCGTCAGCAGTTATTGCAGATACAAGCGCAGCAGTTTGGCTTAAAGCTATCGCAAGAAGCGTGGCAGCTACTCATGTCACATACTGAACATCATTTGCTCAGTGCCTATCAAACCTTATGGCGTTTATCCTATTTGTTTGCCCCACAACTCATGGCAAATAATGATGCTGCCATTCAAGAAACTACAAACTCTAGCCCGCACCTATCACAGGTCGCACTAGATATTAATGACTTACAAGCGGCATTGGTCAGCGATGCGCAGTTTAGCGTGTTTGATTTGTCCGATGCGATGCTTGCTGGCAATAGTGCCCAAGTCGCTAAAATCATATTTCAGCTCAAAGCCACGGATGAGCCAACAACCTTAGTATTATGGGCAATCAGTAAAGACATGCGACAAATCATGCAACTGATGGATGGACAAGATCCGCAAGCCCTAGGTATTTGGCGCAGTAAACAAGGCTTATATCAGCAAGCCTGTCGTCGTCAGTCAAAAGCGCAATCAGCCGCGTGGCCTGCTCTGCTTTATCGCTGTGATCAGGCAATCAAAGGTCTTATTATCCAGCCAGCATGGGAGCTATTACTACAAGCTGCGTTAGAATTATCAGGAAAACGTTTGTTCCCTACTAAATGACCAGAGTGATGAATTCTTAGTTATTTATCAGTCAGTAACCAATAATACCTCTAAGAACGATATTATTTCTTAACCTGCTTTTTCAACGATAAACTTCCTGCACAAATCCAAATCTCCTCTGCAAAACCTGCCTCAATATCTCTTCTTAACCTTTCGCAAACTAACTCCCATTCCCTTTTGTCCGTCGAGCCTCTATTATAGTGACATTTATAGTTACATTTGATTTTCTTGTTATTGGATTGTCGTCATGCGCAAAATTAGCAAAAACTCTGCTATTAAATGGGGCATTATTGCCCTCGTCATCATCGCTTTAGGGGTTTTAGCCTACAAAACCTTAAAACCAAAAGAAGTAACACCCAACTATCTAACGGCGACTGCTGAGATTGGCGATATCGAAAATAACGTTATGGCATCGGGTAAAGTTAAGGCTTTAAATACCGTCGATGTTGGTGCGCAAGTATCTGGTGAAGTGACGCGACTATTCGTTGAAGTCGGTGATGAAGTGCAAAAAGGCGATTTGATTGCGCAGATTGACCAAGTAACGCAGAAGAACAGTCTGAGCAATGAGCAAGCAAGCCTTGAGCAAAGTGAAGCGGCGCTACAAAGTGCGCAAGCTGAGTCATTAAGTCGTCAAGCAGGTTTAAAAAGTGCGCAGGCAGATCTTGCCAGCCGCCAAGCTGAGTTAAGACAAGCGCAAGCAGATTTTTCACGCTTGCAAGGCTTACTCGCTATCGACGCGATATCACAGCAGGATTATGATACTCAAGGGACAAAGGTACAAACTGCGCAGGCAGCAGTCGCCAATGCGCGTGCCTCTATCGATACTGCTAAAGCCGCTATTGCCACTACTGCAGCGAATATCAATAGTCAACAGGCGGCGTTACGTAAATCTCAAACCAACGTCAGCACCGCGCAAGAAGATTTAAGCTACACCACCATTCGCGCGCCGATGTCAGGTACTGTAGTATCCGTAACGACTGAGCAAGGGACGACGGTCAATGCCAATCAGAGTGCACCGACCATTGTTACCTTAGCTGATTTATCTACCGTGCGCATCAATGCTCAAATCTCTGAAGCTGACGTCATTAATGTCAAAGCGGGCTTGCCTGTTTATTTTAATATCATCGGTAATCCCGACCAAAAATATGATTCGATCCTTAAAGCGATTGAACCGGCTCCTGAAAAAATCAGTGATACCAGCTCGACCGATGCCGCCATTTATTATGTCGGTTATATTGAAGTACCCAATACCGAGCGCCGCTTTCGTATCGATATGACCGCGCAAGTTTATATTGTCATTAACCAAGCCAAAGACGCGCTACTTATCCCTTCTGCCGCACTGCAACCTGCTGGTAAAACTAACAAAA
Source organism: Psychrobacter sp. G (assembly GCF_000418305.1). Classification (NCBI taxonomy): domain Bacteria; kingdom Pseudomonadati; phylum Pseudomonadota; class Gammaproteobacteria; order Moraxellales; family Moraxellaceae; genus Psychrobacter; species Psychrobacter sp. G. Next base: position 666,632 of record NC_021661.1, on the reverse strand, counting down.
CTGGAAATAATAAAAAAGCATCTACCACTGCGGTTAATACTAATGGCGATTCTGCCGCAACTAAAGCTAGTGTCCGCGTTCTTAAAGCTGATGGCACAGTGGTTGAACAAACTGTCAAAGTCGGTATTAATAACCGCGTCAATGCGGAGATATTGAGCGGTCTTAAAAAAGGTGACGAGGTTATCTTAAGCGAGGAAGGACCAGATAGTGGCAGTAAAGGCGGTGGTGGCAGAGGCGGCCGACCGTTTTAGCCTTAACTCCAAAATCAGATAGAACAAGATTTAAATGAATTTAAATTAGCGACAAATCAGCTTTGATATTGATTAAGATAAGCAGGATAGTAAATGAGCAGCCAAGATCTTTATGCTAACGCCGTTACTGATAAGCCTTTGATGCAAGTCAAAGGCTTGATTAGAGAGTTTAAAGCCGGCGAGCAGACCATTCGTGTATTGCACGATATCAATCTAACCATCCATCAAGGCGAGATGGTGGCTATTATTGGACAATCAGGCTCAGGCAAATCAACCTTGATGAATATTTTGGGCTGCTTGGATCAAGCGACTGCCGGCGATTATCAAGTATTTGGTCAATCCGTTAATCGTTTAGCCCCTGATGAACTGGCAAAGCTGCGCCGTGAACACTTTGGTTTTATTTTTCAGCGTTACCATCTATTGGGTGACATCAGTGCCCGTGACAATGTCTCTGTGCCTGCCGTCTATGCAGGGATGGATGGGCAAGCGCGCAATGAGCGTGCCGAGAAGCTCTTATCAGATTTGGGACTGGCGGACAAAGTCAATAATCGCCCAAGCCAGTTATCGGGTGGTCAGCAGCAGCGTGTGTCTATCGCAAGGGCATTGATGAACGGCGGTGATATTATCTTAGCGGATGAGCCGACAGGCGCGCTAGATAGCAAGTCAGGCAAAGATGTCGTACAAATCTTGAAAGACTTAAATGCGCAAGGTCATACCATTATTATGGTAACGCATGACCCCAGTCTTGCTGCTCAAGCTGAGCGCGTGATTGAAATCAAAGACGGTTATATCATTGCCGATTATAAAAACGAAGACTATCAGCGTCCAGCAGCACAACCTGCGTCGATAATAGACAAACACCGTAAGAGCGCGTTTGGCAGCTTTATCGACCGCTTGCTTGAATCGTTTAAAATGTCTTTACTTGCTATGCGGGCGCATAAAATGCGTACTCTGCTGACAATGCTAGGTATCATCATTGGTATTGCCTCTGTGGTATCGGTTGTCGGGCTCGGTAAAGGCTCACAAGAGCAGATATTGTCTAATATCAGCTCACTAGGTACCAATACCATCACCGTCACCGACGGCTACCCTTACGGCGATCCTAGACGTCAGTATAATGATGATAACTTGACCCCACAGGATGCCCAAGCGGTTGCAGATCAGCCTTATGTACTTAGTGTCAGTCCACAGCTGAATAGCAATATGAGCGTCCGCTATCGTAATGTCCAAGAAGCCGCCAGTATCAGCGGAGTAGGTAAAGATTATCTCGATGTCAGTGGTGAAACATTGGCAATGGGTCAAGGCTTTGATGAACAAAGTATCTTACGCCGCACCCAAGATATTATTATCGACAGCAATGCACATAAAACCTTCTTTCCTACTATAGCAAACCCTATCGGTGAGGTACTATTGATAGGTAGTGTTCCTGGACGCGTGATTGGGGTACTGGAGCCAAACGAAGGCGGGTTTAGTAGAAGCGTCGACACCCCTACTTTATATATGCCCTATACCACCATGATGTCACGGCTCATAGGCAGCGCCTATATCGAGAGTTTTATTGCGCTGATTGATAATAACATCTCCTCTTCTGCCGCTGAGTCTGCCATCTCAGATCTGATGAAAAGCCGTCACGGTACCGATGATTTTCGCATACGTAACTCCGACTCTATCCGTCAAACCATTGAATCTACAACGGCAGCATTGACCTTGCTGATATCCTCTATCGCCATTATCTCTCTGATTGTCGGCGGTATTGGCGTCATGAATATCATGCTGGTATCCGTGACCGAGCGCACCAATGAGATTGGCGTACGTATGGCAGTCGGTGCTCGTCAAAGCGATATCATGCAGCAGTTTTTGATTGAGGCCATTTTGGTTTGTATATTAGGTGGTTTATTAGGTATTGGTATGGCGTTTGCTATTGGTGAGCTAATTAACCGTGTTGGTGGTGATAGTTTTAAAGTCATTTATTCTTCGACCTCCATTATTGCCGCTTTTGTCTGCTCAACGCTTATTGGCGTGGTATTTGGATTCTTGCCTGCCCGTAATGCTGCCAAATTGGATCCAGTAGAAGCGCTCTCTAGAGATTAGTAAGATATTAAGCAAAAATTTTCAAACATCATTTTTGAAATAACAAACTATCCGCGATAATAGGTGACTCGATAGCCAAATAAGGGACAAAGTTAAAAAACATTCATTATTATCTAAGATTTTTAACTTTTTTGCTGATTCGGGGTTGTATTTGTCTTAATTATATATATAATGTGCTCTCACGTTTAGAGATACAAATTATCTAAATATGAAACAAGTTTGATGCCTCTTTTGATATTGAGCAGTCGATAAATAAAGAAGTTAAGCTTACCGAAAATTCCATTGAAAGAATTTTCACTTGTAGAGTTAAAAAGCAGTGCTTTTTTATACTCTTCAGGGCCGATAGCTCAGTTGGTAGAGCAGTTGACTTTTAATCAATTGGTCCCGCGTTCGAGTCGCGGTCGGCCCACCATCTTTAGTATTACGCTTGTTATGTATGCTACCCTATCCGGTAGTGATGTAATAAGTTTAAAGACATCCTTTTTGATGTCTTGTTTTAATAAATTTCCCTTTAAGGAAATTTATCTTGCAGTAAATGCAAACCTAGTTTGGATGCTGAGTTTTTAGAATTTACGAAAATGTAAATTCTCTTGCGCTCAGACGAAGCAGTGCTTCGTTTTATCCTCGCTCAGGGCCGATAGCTCAGTTGGTAGAGCAGTTGACTTTTAATCAATTGGTCCCGCGTTCGAGTCGCGGTCGGCCCACCATATTTGAAAAGCCCAATCATTTAATGATTGGGCTTTTTTTTGTTTGTATTATTTGATTAAGGAGTATCTACTCTTTTACGAGCAAATTTAACTTGTGCAAGCATGAGCTTAAAACCATTTTGTAACGTTGTTTTGCGTGGTGCGTTCGGTGTCCGTTCTATCAATTTTTCAAAGTCTTTATCGCTAAGCTTAACTCTTTTATCATGTGCCAGTAATAAAGTATCTGGTTGCAGTGCTTTTACCTTGTCCAATGACGCGCGATAAGCATCAGGTAAAGTAATTAAATAAGGCGAGACAAATCTATTTTTGATGATTAATATGAGATCGGCGGTATACGCCTGCTTGCTTTGCGGATGCCATAAAGACAAGTCCCGATCGGTATGCCCTGGCGTCTCCAAGACGATCCAATCGTCAAAATTTGGCACACGGTCGCCATCTTGAACAGTGATATCCGCTTTTAAAATGGGGTGGTACCAGACGTTGGTCATAGACTTACCTTGGCGACTGGCGACATAATAAGTCAATCCCAAATCATTCAGATGGGCAATTCTACCCAAAACACCATGGTACCAAGGCTTTTCGGACATAGCGGTAACTATCTGACAGCCAGTTCTTTGATGCAATAGCTTAGCGCCGCCCGCATGATCGGGATGCATATGCGTGACCATGACTGTCTTAAGTTGCTCAACTGGACGTTTTAGAGTGTCGGTAATATACGCTAAAATCTTATCGACATCACATCGACACCCTGAATCTAACAATAATAACTTGTCAGGATAAACCGCCATATACGTTGTCTGAATATATCCCTCTATCGCAACGATATCTACTAAACTCATAATATCCCTTTATCCAATATAACGCTTATATTAGCCATTTAAATATCCATATCTAGTTAATTCTAAATAAAACAGATTCGTTATATTCCAAGGCAGTAATGGTATCATTTTAATACTGAATTCATTATATGAAAGCAAAGGCTATATTTAACCAGCTTATTCATTGCCGTATTCTTGATGTTATTAAACAATATGATTGATGATTATAACGTTCAATAAAGGTTTAGAAATAATATTCAGTGAACGCTTGTGACCAAATATTGTTTAGGTTAAAGAATAAAAAAACCCAGCATAGTGGCTGAGTTCATTGTTGGAGATTTAAATACGAATATATTAAGCCAAATTAAGCTAAGTCACGAACCTTTGGCTCACGTTCCCATAAGCGCGATTTGGCATTTTCAATAAAGACGTCTATATCAGATAGTGGCGTGACAAAGGCATCTTTTTCAATCGGTAGTTTACTTAAGATAAACTCGTCCGTTGCCCCGCAATAAGAAATCGCTTTACAGTGTACATAAGCATCCGTGAACCAATCTAACGTAGCACTGTCTTTAGCCAACTTCTTAGCTTGGTCAGGCATGATGATACTAACCACGGCATCAAACATCACGGATGGACCCCCTGCTACACGCTCATCAGCTTGTATGATGGTATCATCGTCCAATTTGACTTCTTTATTCGGTGCAATAATTTTGACACTGGCACCTTGCGCTTGCGCTGCCTTCTCATACTTCTCTATTTCACTATGCTTTGAGCCTTCCGCTACCAAAATACCAATCATGCGACCCTTTAAGCTATTAGGTGACAGACCAATGGTTCTTACGGCTGGAGAGACTTCCATATCTTGAATAGGTGCGGCAGATTCAGCAGCTTCCGGCAGCTCCATACCCAACGCTTTTGCTACACGACTTGCCAAATCTTCATCGATATTACGTAAATGGCTAAGCGTACGACTACGGACATGCGCTGTATCTACTTTACCTAGCTCAAAAGCATAGGCTGAGGCAATGTGTGCTTGTTCAACTGTCGTTTGGCTGCGATAGAACATACGTGGCTGACTATAATGATCCGCGAAGCTCTCAGCGCGCACGCGACCTTTAACACCATCATCTAGCGTCTCAGCAAAAGATGCAAAGCCTTTCTTCACACTTTCACGTGGTCTGGTAGGATCAAGACTTTGTGGCTCATAAAGCACGCGCGTTTTTGGCACTTGCATCTGCATATGACCATCTTGCTGATTATTAGCAAATGGACATTTTGGTGCATTGATTGGAATTTGTGCAAAATTTGGTGAGCCTAAGCGCGATAACTGAGTGTCCAAGTAGCTGAACAGACGACCTTGTAATAAGGGATCATTACTAAAATCGATACCCGGCGGTACATGCGATGGACAGAAAGCCACTTGCTCTGTTTCAGCAAAGAAATTATCAGGATAACGATTTAGCACCATTTTACCAACGATTTTAACGGGCACCATTTCTTCTGGAATCAGCTTGGTCGCATCTAAATGGTCGAACGGAAAGTCATTGGCTTCTTCTTCCGTGAATAATTGCACGCCAAATTCCCATTCAGGGAAATCACCGTTATTAATCGATTCAAACAAATCGCGGCGATGATAATCAGGATCGGCACCAGAGATTTTTACCGCTTCATCCCATGTCGTTGATTGTACGCCAAGCACTGGTTTCCAATGGAAACGCATAAAGGTACTTTTGCCTTCTTTATTAATTAGGCGATAACTATGAATACCAAAACCTTCAATCATGCGTAAGCTACGCGGTATCCCGCGATCACTCATCAACCAAATGACGTTGTGCATGGTTTCAGGACTTAATGATACAAAATCCCAAAAGGTATCATGAGCGGACGCCGCTTGCGGGAAACCGCGATCCGGCTCAGGTTTGACTGCATGGACAAGGTCTGGGAATTTCATTGCATCTTGAATAAAAAAAATCGGCATGTCATTACCGACCAAATCCCAGTTGCCTTCTTCGGTATAAACTTTTACTGAAAAGCCACGTACATCACGCGGTGTATCTTTTGAGCCTTTACTACCTGCAACAGTTGAAAAACGCGTAAATAGTGGCGTTTGTTTGCCAGTCTCAGTCAAAATTTTAGCCGTGGTATATTCTTCTAATGACTCGGTCAGCTCAAAATAACCGTGTGCGGCACTACCACGCGCATGCACAATACGCTCAGGAATACGCTCATGGTCAAAGTGATGGATCTTTTCACGTAAGACAAAATCCTCTAATAACGTTGGACCGCGCGGTCCGGCTTTGAGTGAGTTTTGATTGTCCGAAATTGGTACACCCTGTTGGGTAGTCAGTACTTTGGTGTCATCACCTGCACGTTGATGGGTTTCACCACCATTGCCACGTTCCATATTCATGTCTTTAGCGGGGTCGGTATGATCAATATTCTTATTCATAAAATATCCTAGCTAGCTGATGAGTAAAAATGGACTATAACTAGACCATTTAATAAGCGCTAACACAGTTTTTATATCCGTAGCGATAGTGGCGACTTCAAATGTCCGTTTATTTTCTGTGTTGTAGCACGGTTAAAAATAAAAACTGATTCAAGCACTCTTGAGATAGCAATGCTGAGCTCAACAATTATCTTACTCAAAAATTTTGCTCAGGTATGTCAACTATATGGTTAAGCGTGTTGATATTTGGTTAAGAAAATCAGGCATTAGTTAAACTTATAAACGATAGAAACACTTATTATTTTTAACAATATAGCGTTGTTATGTCGTTATTCTTTACGCTATCCTGTAAAAGGTGTCTGCTCATTAGGGTTAAAAGGGTGGATCGGTTTTGAAATAGGCTATTTTTCACTGACATTTTTTAACTAACATAATGAGGCTACCCATGACATTCACATTGACATCCACTTCTCCCAAATCATCTAAGCGCTACGGCGAAAAGTTATTGTACAGCGCCTCTGTAGGCTTAACAGCACTACTACTTAGCCAAACAGCGGCAGCGATTACCACTAAAAATGTCACTTATACAGTAGATAATCAACCCTATGAGGGCTATTACGCCAAAGCCGACAAAGCGAATGCGCCATTTATATTACTGATTCATGATTGGGATGGGCTAACCGACTATGAGCGCAAACGTGCTGACATGTTAGCGGCTGAAGGCTACAACGTATTAGCGGCCGATATGTTTGGGCAAGGTATCCGTCCGACAACTATTGAAGACAATAAACGCTTAACCGGTGCACTATATGACGATCGCAGCAAAATGCGCCGCCTACTTCAAGGCGCATTGAACGCTGGTCAAGCGCAAGGTAATGATGCACGCACAGGTGTCACGATGGGCTATTGTTTTGGCGGTACAGTTGCTTTAGAGTTAGCACGCTCAGGATTCCCACAAAAAGCATTTGTCCCTTTCCATGGTGCCTTTGACACCCCAATAGGTCAAAGTTATGATAAGACGACTGGCGAGATATTGGTATTTCATGGCTCTGCGGATGAATCCGTCTCCCTTGAAAGCTTTGCCACTTTGGGTAAGACGTTAGAAGCGGCAAAAGTGCCACATGAGATGCTAACTTATAGTGGTGCGCCACATGCCTTTAGTGTGTTCGGAAGCGATAGATATGATGCCCGTGCTGATGAGCGTTCTTGGAAACGTTATTTAGATTTTTTAGCAGAAGCCTATAAATAATTTGAGTGTATGTAAACAACATAAGTAGCTCCAAATAAAAAGACCTCTCAATCAATCGTAATTAAGAGTTCTTTTTGTGCCAAAGATTCGTTATCTAATTTTTTGAAATACCAATAGCTGGTTATTAGCGGGCATCGCATATTTATCGGACAGTTTTAGCATATGCGTATTTGCCAACGCTATTATGTCTTCTAAATGACGAATACCGCTCTTTGGGTCGCGTTGTCTGAGACTACTATCAAACTGTTGATTACCCGCGCTGGTATACTGTCCGTTTTCATTAAACGGTCCATATACGATTAACTTTCCATTGATAGGTAAAGCCTCACCTACTAACTCAAACAACTTTTCCACCAAAGACCATGAGATAATATGCAGGGTGTTGGCGGTAAATACCGCATTATAGGGCTGATTGCTAGCAAGACTAATCGGTAATGGATCGACTGACAAATCAAAAGTTAGCGGCGCATATAGATTTGGCGCAGGATGGACAGTATGCCAAGCATTGATAGTGGTGTGATGCGCTAATACATCACTCGTCTGCCATGTTAAATGGGCTAATCTTGGCGCGAAATATACGCTATGCTGACCCGTCCCTGAACCCACTTCTAATACATGAATACAATATTGCAGTTCTTGCTGTAAAATTTCTAAAATCGGCTGCTTATTATTTTCACACGCTTGAGAAAACGGCAAAGTTGAAGTATTAAAGAGATGATTGCTTGTTGAGCTGTCTTTATTCATAGCCTTTCCTCTCCTCTATTATCTGGCAATAAATATTCCAAATACCTAATAAATACCCGCTTCTACCCCAGCTGCCAGTGTCATCGCCAGCTCTTCGACTTGCTCAGTAAATGCCTCTTGCCAATCGCCTTGCAATATCAGTGCTTCTTGAATCCATTCCCAACGCAGACCAGTGGTAATCGTCTTCAGCGCAAGCTTGGCGCCCGTACCATCATGACCTGCACGAATATATAAGGCAAATGGCATACCTTGTTTCTTCTCTAACACTGGATAATAACAGCGATCAAAGAAGTCCTTGGTTAGTCCTGCCATATACGCCAAGTTCTCAGTCGTCCCTAATAACAGCGCATCAGCTGCCAATACATCTTCAGGCTGGGTATCTTGTGGCGACTTTAATATGACATTGATATCTATATCAGGATGATTGGCACCATCGTAAGCCGCTTGTGCCAATTTTTTAGTATTAGGCGATGGCGCATGAGCAACGATCAGTAAGGTTTTGCTAGCCATATCACTCATCCTTATAGAGGTTACTGGTTTTTGGAATTAGTAGTTCTTAGAATCAATAGCTTTTAGCATTAATAGCTCTTAGAATTAATGATCACTCTTTGAATGATATCAGGATGGATACTTTTCGCAACCGGACAAGTAAGTGAGGTGTTATAAAATATTTTTTGCGTTTTATCATCTAGCTGTTGATTAAAAGTAATCGCGACATGTATTTCACTAACACGTCTTGGATCAGCAGCCATGACTTTGGTCACCTCAGCGGTAGTACCTGCAATGTCGATTTCCATATCACGCGCTTTAATACCGATAATGGTTAGCATACAACTGGCTAAGCTCGTCGCCAATAAATCAGTCGGTGAAAAGGCTTCGCCTTTACCTTGATTATCAATTGGCGCATCAGTGATAATCTTGTTATTTGATTGTAGGTGTATCGCTGTAGTACGTAGATCGCCTTGATAAGTTACTTTTGATGTTGTCATATAGTTCTCTTTGATAGTTATTATTAATAATTTACTGCTTTTCAATAGCTACATGTAGCAATATAATTACTTAAGACTCGTTAATTAAAATGTAGCATTTTGGACTGAGAAACTTTAAGGAAAAACGGCTCATGTATAATGTCTCAAGAACCATAATGAACTTTACTATTTCTATAGCTGGAGGCACGTAGTTGATTAATTTTTTAAGCGTATTTAGTTAAATCCTTTAAACGTATACATTCCATTTTCTTCTGAATATAACAAACTCAGTGCACCAGATCTTTCCTCTATAGAATAAAGACTACTTTCAATAAAGTCATCGACATCACCTCCTTTTGGTAAGCTAAATCCACCTACCACATTATGCGGATAATCATGAACTCTTTCATATTCAATTGAGTTTTTAAACTCTAGATACTCTTTAGATTCAACCTCTAAACTATGAACTTCGCTGTAAAGAAAAAGCTGAACCCCAAAATTAAAAATACAGGGATATATATCAACATAATTTTTATAATAAATACATGTATTCATTATAGCCGTTTTGTCTTTTACAGATATTTCTTTACAAACAGAATTCATAATATCTATTGGTATCAAACAAAGAATACTCAGTTCAGCGTCTATAGGTACATTAGAGATTATTGGCAAGGCTCTAGCATCGTTATATATTTCAGCTTGGTGTATTGCATAGTTACGAATAGCTTTAATTGCTAAAAACTCATCACTATCGAAGAAATTAGGATACCCAGCCTTTCGCAGTTTGTCATTGACACTATAAATAGAAGCAAGCACTTCTCTGACTGAATCTGGGTCTGGGCTTTGGCAATAAGCAAAATAGCACTTAAAGAATCTTTTCAACTCTGCTAAGCAATCTATTTTTGTCACTATTCTTTTCATATATGTTATTCCATCAAAGTAATTAGCACAGTTCTAAATAGCAGCTTATATTGTTCCAAATTTTATAATTTCTTTAAACTATTGATGAATTTTCTACTGACCACTCTTCACTCGCTGCCATTCTTTTTTTAAAACTATTTGAGATTGGGTCACAATATCTCGACCAATAGTTTCAAATTCACTTCTATTAGATATTTTATTATTTATTGATTCGATAAGTTTTTTATCAGCACACTCAATTAATCGGACTAGCTCTTGATGATCAGCTTCATTAGGATTGAGAAGAAGCTTTATAACTTGAAATTTCTCTACAAACTTACCATACTCAGCAATTGCATCGTTGGTCGAAACTGAGTCATTAGCATGGGCTGATGGTAAATGATGAACCATACCTACCAAAGTAGCTAGTTCGTCGCGCAGACGATTTATCCATACTTGACGATTAGTAGAAATTACAGAAGCATTAATTTGATTTTTAGCAATACATATACTTACTAGTGGTCCTATTATAATTGCAACTAAAGCAGTTATTGCACTTACTACGGCAGGTTCAAAACTCATTATTTATCCTAATAACTCAGTATTTATAATTTTACAAATTTAGCTATTTGCTAGTACTGTACTGGTTAGTTTAAGTAGCAATACTATGAACTAATAATATAGCAATAAAGGTCGAATTGTGCGCTTTTAGGTATTTATAAATAATCCAAACGAAAGAAAACCCCCTTTGCATAAGCAAAGGGGGTTTATCTAGAATAGAGAGCTGACGATGACCTACTCTCACATGGGCGAACCACACTACCATTGGCGCGACGATGTTTCACTTCTGAGTTCGGGAAGGGATCAGGTGGTTCCATCGTGCTATTGTCGTCAGCAAAGGGGTTAGATATGAGTCTGTTATTATTGTTTTGACGTCAAGATATTATCTATTGGTCGACCAACTTGTAACCTAACTGAATCAAGGTTAAAGGTGATATCGAAATTATATATATTCTATAGCCTAGGCTATACAAGATAGATTAATTAGAGCTTTCATACAAACCACTTGGGTGTTGTATGGTCAAGCCAAACGAGCAATTAGTACAGGTTAGCTACATGCATCGCTGCACTTCCACACCCTGCCTATCAACGTCGTAGTCTTCAACGGCTCTTTAGGGAAATCTAATCTTGAGGTGGGCTTCTCGCTTAGATGCTTTCAGCGATTATCCCATCCGAACGTAGCTACCGGGCAATGCCACTGGCGTGACAACCCGAACACCAGAGGTTCGTCCACTCTGGTCCTCTCGTACTAGGAGCAGATCCTCTCAAATTTCCAACGCCCACGGTAGATAGGGACCGAACTGTCTCACGACGTTCTAAACCCAGCTCGCGTACCTCTTTAAATGGCGAACAGCCATACCCTTAGGACCTGCTTCAGCCCTAGGATGAGATGAGCCGACATCGAGGTGCCAAACACCGCCGTCGATATGAACTCTTGGGCGGTATCAGCCTGTTATCCCCAGAGTACCTTTTATCCGTTGAGCGATGGCCCTTCCATACAGAACCACCGGATCACTAAGACCTACTTTCGTACCTGCTCGACTTGTGGGTCTCGCAGTTAAGCGCGCTTTTGCCTTTATACTCTACGACCGATTTCCGACCGGTCTGAGCGCACCTTCGTACTCCTCCGTTACTCTTTAGGAGGAGACCGCCCCAGTCAAACTACCCACCATACATTGTCCTCGGTATTGTTATACCTGAGTTAGAACCCCAACATGACCAGGGTGGTATTTCAAGATTGGCTCCACAAACACTAGCGTGTCTGCTTCAAAGCCTCCCACCTATCCTGCACAAGTCAGGTCAAAGTTCAATGTAAAGCTGTAGTAAAGGTTCACGGGGTCTTTCCGTCTAGCCGCGGGTACACAGCATCTTCACTGCGATTTCGATTTCACTGAGTCTCTGCTGGAGACAGCGCTGCCATCATTATGTCATTCGTGCAGGTCGGAACTTACCCGACAAGGAATTTCGCTACCTTAGGACCGTTATAGTTACGGCCGCCGTTTACTGGGGCTTCGATCAAGAGCTTCGCTTACGCTAACCCCATCAATTAACCTTCCAGCACCGGGCAGACATCACACCCTATACGTCCACTTTCGTGTTTGCAGAGTGCTGTGTTTTTAATAAACAGTTGCAGCAGCCTGGTATCTGCGACTGCCAACAGCTCAAGGAGCAAGTCCTATCACCATCGGCAGCGTACCTTCTCCCGAAGTTACGGTACCATTTTGCCTAGTTCCTTCAGCAGAGTTCTCTCAAGCGCCTTGGTATTCTCTACCTGATCACCTGTGTCGGTTTAGGGTACGATTCGTTTATAACTATTGCTTAGAAGCTTTTCCTGGAAGCATGGTATTTGCCACTTCGCTGTACAAGTACAGCTTGCTATCAGATCTCAGCATAATGACAGTCCGGATTTGCCTAAACTGTCTGCCTACATCCTTTCACCTGGACAACCAACGCCAGGCTGACATAACCTACTCCGTCCCTCCATCGCATTATAAACAAGTATCGGAATATTAACCGATTTCCCATCGACTACGCCTTTCGGCCTCGCCTTAGGGGTCGACTCACCCAGCCCCGATTAACGTTGGACTGGAACCCTTGATCTTCCGGCGTGCGAGCTTTTCACTCGCATTATCGTTACTCACGTCAGCATTCGCTCTTGTGATACCTCCAGCATGCCTTACGACACACCTTCACAGGCTTACACAACGCTCCCCTACCACTTGAAAACAAATTCAAATCCGCAGCTTCGGCTCCTAGTTTGAGCCCCGTTACATCTTCCGCGCGGGCCGACTCGACTAGTGAGCTATTACGCTTTCTTTAAAGGATGGCTGCTTCTAAGCCAACCTCCTAGCTGTCTATGCCTTCCCACCTCGTTTCCCACTTAACTAGGAATTTGGGGCCTTAGCTGGCGGTCTGGGTTGTTTCCCTCTCCACAATGGACGTTAGCACCCACTGTGTGTCTCCCGGATATCACTCATCGGTATTCGGAGTTTGCATCGGTTTGGTAAGTCGGTATGACCCCCTAGCCGAAACAGTGCTCTACCCCCAATGGTGTTCGTCCGAGGCGCTACCTAAATAGCTTTCGGGGAGAACCAGCTATCACCGAGTTTGATTAGCCTTTCACCCCTATCCACAAGTCATCCCCTAGCTTTTCAACGATAGTGGGTTCGGTCCTCCGGTGCCTGTTACGGCACTTTCAACCTGCTCATGGATAGATCACTCGGTTTCGGGTCTATGCCCTGCAACTAAACGCCCTATTAAGACTCGGTTTCCCTACGGCTCCCCTAAACGGTTAACCTTGCTACAGAACATAAGTCGCTGACCCATTATACAAAAGGTACGCGGTCACCCTAATAAATTAAGGCTCCCACTGCTTGTACGCACACGGTTTCAGGTTCTATTTCACTCCCCTCACAGGGGTTCTTTTCGCCTTTCCCTCACGGTACTGGTTCACTATCGGTCAGTCAGGAGTATTTAGCCTTGGAGGATGGTCCCCCCATCTTCAAACAGGATTTCTCGTGTCCCGCCCTACTTAATATGTTAACGCTAATGTTTCGAATACAGGACTATCACCTACTACGGTCAGCTTTCCCACGCTGTTCTTCTACATTAGCATTAATCGGCTTCTCCCCGTTCGCTCGCCGCTACTTGGGGAATCTCATTTGATGTCTTTTCCTAAGGGTACTGAGATGTTTCACTTCCCCTCGTTTGCCTCTTGTACAAGTACAAGATACCTACCTTATGGTAGGTGGGTTTCCCCATTCAGAAATCTCCGGATCACAGGATATTGCCGCCTCCCCGAAGCTTATCGCAGGCTGTCACGTCTTTCATCGCCTCTGACTGCCAAGGCATCCACCATGTGCGCTTCATTACTTGACCATACAACCCCAAGTAGTCTTTCTCTAACCTTTATTACTAAAGATAGGAGTTAGATTTCTAAGTGTTATATAAGTCTAATTATGATAACGATATCACCTAATTTTATACGCTTGATTCAGTTCTCTTTACTTTTTTAATAACTCACTACTGGGATAACAACTGATGTCGTTAAGTAGTGAGTTATTAAGGTTAGAAACAACGCGTGAACACGTGTTCCTAACCCAGACTCATATCTATGTTTTTAAATAGTCTCTATGCTCTCGTCGAGTCACAGATTCTGTATAAAACAGAAAGAAGTAATCTTGCCTTTACTAAGACGAATCACTTGTTTCTATTTGATACCTATTTATTTATTAGCATCTAAAGAAGTTTATTATGTGGTGGAGCCAAACGGAGTCGAACCGTTGACCTCCTGCGTGCAAGGCAGGCGCTCTACCAACTGAGCTATGGCCCCTAATAATGGTAGGCCTGGGCAGACTTGAACTGCCGACCCCCGCGTTATCAACACGGTGCTCTAACCAGCTGAGCTACAGGCCTGTACGAGGCATATACCTCTAGCTAATAAACTAGCTTAAACTAAAGAACAACTTGTTGTGAATTCTTGCTGACCGAATGCCATCTATAAGGAGGTGATCCAGCCGCAGGTTCCCCTACGGCTACCTTGTTACGACTTCACCCCAGTCATCAACCACACCGTGGTGAACGCTCCCCCGAAGGTTAAGCTATCCACTTCTGGTGCAATCAACTCCCATGGTGTGACGGGCGGTGTGTACAAGGCCCGGGAACGTATTCACCGCGGCATTCTGATCCGCGATTACTAGCGATTCCTACTTCATGGAGTCGAGTTGCAGACTCCAATCTGGACTACGATAGGCTTTTTGAGATTCGCATCACATCGCTGTGTAGCTGCCCTCTGTACCTACCATTGTAGCACGTGTGTAGCCCTGGTCGTAAGGGCCATGATGACTTGACGTCGTCCCCGCCTTCCTCCAGTTTGTCACTGGCAGTATCCTTAGAGTTCCCGGCTTAACCCGCTGGTAACTAAGGACAAGGGTTGCGCTCGTTGCGGGACTTAACCCAACATCTCACGACACGAGCTGACGACAGCCATGCAGCACCTGTATTCTAATTCCCGAAGGCACTCCCGCATCTCTGCAGGATTCTAGATATGTCAAGACCAGGTAAGGTTCTTCGCGTTGCATCGAATTAAACCACATGCTCCACCGCTTGTGCGGGCCCCCGTCAATTCATTTGAGTTTTAACCTTGCGGCCGTACTCCCCAGGCGGTCTACTTATTGCGTTAGCTGCGTCACTAAGTCCTCAAGGGACCCAACGACTAGTAGACATCGTTTACGGCGTGGACTACCAGGGTATCTAATCCTGTTTGCTACCCACGCTTTCGAGCCTCAGTGTCAGTATTATGCCAGAAGGCTGCCTTCGCCATCGGTATTCCTCCAGATCTCTACGCATTTCACCGCTACACCTGGAATTCTACCTTCCTCTCACATACTCTAGCTCAACAGTATCAGATGCAGTTCCCAGGTTGAGCCCGGGGATTTCACATCTGACTTATCGAGCCACCTACGCTCCCTTTACGCCCAGTAATTCCGATTAACGCTTGCACCCTCTGTATTACCGCGGCTGCTGGCACAGAGTTAGCCGGTGCTTATTCTGCAGCTAATGTCATCGTCTCCGGGTATTAACCGAAGAGTCTTCTTCACTGCTTAAAGTGCTTTACAACCAAAAGGCCTTCTTCACACACGCGGCATGGCTGGATCAGGGTTTCCCCCATTGTCCAATATTCCCCACTGCTGCCTCCCGTAGGAGTCCGGGCCGTGTCTCAGTCCCGGTGTGGCTGATCATCCTCTCAGACCAGCTACAGATCGTCGCCATGGTAGGCCTTTACCCCACCATCTAGCTAATCCGACTTAGGCTCATCTAATAGCGAGAGCAGTAAACTGCCCCCTTTCTCCCGTAGGTCGTATGCGGTATTAATACGAGTTTCCCCGTGCTATCCCCCACTACTAGGTAGATTCCTAAGTATTACTCACCCGTCCGCCGCTCGACGCCTGATAGCAAGCTATCATCGTTTCCGCTCGACTTGCATGTGTTAAGCCTGCCGCCAGCGTTCAATCTGAGCCATGATCAAACTCTTCAGTTTAATCTTGCTATGAAGTCCTTTAAAGAGACTTCTAAACTTGGCTCATCTAATCTGGCAAAATCGCTAAAAATTATGTTCGTAATGAATTAACTTTGAGTTTTTTTACTGTCTTAAATGATAATTTTTATAGTTAGAATCCTATCGAAAAGATAGTCAACCAACTTTATTTTTTAGCATTCTGAATCAGCAAAAATCCACACAAGTTGTTCTTTAGTTATGCTTTTAAATAATGTCTCTACTGTCGTCCAGTTAGAGTATTCTTACTAAATATGCTAAACCAATCTGGCTTATCCTATTTAGCGAGCTGACCATCATATCATGTTTTAATAGTCTGTCAACTTCTTTTCTTAATTTGTTTCTTTAAGTTAACTGGTTAGTTATTGTGTAATCACACAGTAGCTACTTCCGGTTCGTCTTAATGAGGTGCGTATTATAGACGCTTTAATTAGTAAGTCAAGAAGTAAATTATTTTAATTTGAGTTAACTTAAAAGTAATTTTTTCGGTTGGCTAAATTGTCTAAGCGGTAAACCACTCTCAATCCGCCTTCCTCTCCGACTGGGTGGCAGTATACTCGCTTTAGAGAAGGGGTCAAGGGGTTATTAGGATTTATTTTTACTTGGTTGAAAACACTAGGCTTGGCATTCAATGCAAGATTCCATCAAGGACAAAGATTTTTCGTCCATTTCCCTACTTTATTACCGCGAACACATTGATATTGCACCCCATACTGTACCCATTGCCAATTTAAATCAGACGGCTTGCCTTTTAAGGTAAAACTAATACGGTAACGTTCTGCACTCACACTATCATCCATGAGACCAGAACGGGTAATGACAACAACCGCTGTCTTAGGCTGCGATTTTGATGGATAGTAAAAAGCTTGTGCCAAATCATAATCCGCATCTACTTCGTTAATACTGCTATTGATTAACTTAAGCTTTTCAAGACCACAAGCAATCAGCCCTTTTTTGATAGAGCACGGTGCTGATGCGGAAGTTACTGCACTACCATTGATATTTAGATGCTTAAAATTAGCTGGATTGGCAGCTTCAGCACGAGATATTGTACTTACTGAGTTACTAGTAGTGGCATATGTAGAAACTGAAATAAGTGACAATGAAAATAAAGCGCTTGCCATCAAACCTCTTAACAAATTGTTTAAGGTCCTTGAAACAGGTAATAGGCGATTCAAAATAGGTAAGTTCAGCATAATAACCTCGGCTTAGTTATCAAATGGCGTTATAGGAAGGCTCATCGTATAAACTTTATATAAACTGCATACAATAGCATTGGATAAGGCTTTAATATTGCACCCAATCAATAGCTATTTGTGTTGTTTTATTTTAATTTTTCACTTGTTATGGTTATCTCTATCAAAGCTATAAATCAGTGCCCAATAGATTCGAAAACTAATGCGCAAACAAAAACCGCCTATTAAAAAATAAAGCGGTTTTTGTTTGCGTGTCTTAAGTTAATATTTACTATAAAAAGCTATAGTATTAACTGGTCGCTTTGGCTTGTAAGGTGCTAAAAATACCTGACAAGGCATAAATAACACCAATCGCTAAAATGCCGACTGGAATATCATATAACACGATACTCATGACCAACACACCAACGATAAGCACCACGAAAGGGACTTTCTTCTTATCAAACTCTTTAAAACTATAGTATTTGACATTGCTAACCATCAGCAAACCGCAAATAACGACCCAAGCAGCAAATAAAAACATCACAGGCGTATCGTATTGTCCGATCCATTGATTGTGATCAACGGCAACCATAACAGCCGCTGTGACCAAAATAGCGGCAAGCGGACTGGCCAAACCAACAAAGTATTTTTTATCGACCTCACCAATCTGAACGTTAAAACGTGCTAGACGGAAGGCGGCACAGGCAGTAAAGACAAACGCACAGCCAAGCCCAATACGACCCAATGGCTGCAAAGCAAAGCTATAAATTAAGATTGCCGGTGCGACACCAAAAGCTAACATATCGGCAAGCGAATCATACTGCTCACCAAAGGGGCTTTGCGCATTGAGCATACGCGCTACCCTTCCATCTGCACCATCTAAAATAGCCGACAAGAAAATCGCTAAAGAGGCTTTATAGAACTCACCTTGGGTACTGGCTAAGATAGAATAAAAGCCTGACAGCAGCGATAAAGTGGTGATCAAGTTGGGCGCTAAATAAACACCGCGACTGACCACCCGCTTACCTTCAGCGACTTCTGCTTCAATCACCTCGAACGTCAGCCCATCATAGTTCTCATTATCCGCCAAGCGAATATCGAAATCATGCTCATCCACAAAAGGCGGTTGAGTGGCAGCGCTATCTTGTAATAAGGGCTCTTTAATCAAACCGTCATTCATCACTTTATCAGTGACCAGACTGCCCTTTGCAAGACTATTTTTTTCAAGGCTACGTGATGATTGATCAGTCGTCATAACAATATCCTTATTCGCCAACCAACCAGCGGACGGTGGTTGCACTATCAGGTGTTAAATCTGGTGCATCAGCAACTTTTAATACAGGCTGTAAGAAACGTAGTATCTCACGCGCTTGGTTATCAAACTGCCATGGCGGATTGATCACGAGTA
The DNA here is from genome assembly GCF_000418305.1 of Psychrobacter sp. G. Classification (NCBI taxonomy): domain Bacteria; kingdom Pseudomonadati; phylum Pseudomonadota; class Gammaproteobacteria; order Moraxellales; family Moraxellaceae; genus Psychrobacter; species Psychrobacter sp. G. The sequence goes on along the minus strand of NC_021661.1, from coordinate 647,751 downwards.
GCCCTGTACCGTTCAGACCGACAGCGATATCTTTAGGATAAATATTTAGCTCACAAACCAGCTGACGTCTCATCTCAGTACGCTTGAGCTTTTTATAGAACAGCTCAACCGCGTCGATGTTTTTAATTGGGAACCATAACGCATAAGTGCCTTGTGGCCACTTGTTATAAGAATGCACCAACAAATCAATCAGACGCGTGAAGTCTTTATGCTCTTGCTCATAAGGAGGATCTAAAAATATCAAGCCACGCTTTTCTTTTGGCGGAATCACGGCAGCGATACCTTCAAAAGCATTGCGATGATGAATACCAATTGGCAATTTATGTAGCTGATAGTTCAGTGCATCATATTCACTGGCTTTGGCTTCAAACGCTTCACCGCGCACGCCAGCATCTGGATTTTTTTCAACATGATGGGCAATCCACCATGGCGAACCCGGATAGACTTTTTTATCATAGGTAAAACGGGCTTGGTTAATACCTTCCATATAGTCTTTGATGGCAGCTGGTGCTTTTTCGACATCGGCTTTTACCAAAGCTTGGATACCACCTTTGGCTTCACCCGTCTTGCGCGCCTCTTCACTGCCGAGCGAATACAGTCCACGACCGCCATAAGCATCAAGCACATAAAAAGGTTTGTTTTTTTGCCCCATTTGGTTCAGTAGTTGTACCAATAGAATGTGTTTAACAACATCGGCAAAGTTACCAGCATGATAGGCGTGTTTATAGTTCATAAGTTCAAAAGTTTAAATAAGAAAAATTGCATCTATGGTAGCATAGGATGGCTAAAAGATAACGATGGTTTTGATAAAAAGGCATAGATTGATCGGGTAAAGGTATAGATTGACGGTGTAATAACAGATAATGGACGATAGCGAGACAAAATGACGAAGATTATTAGCAATCTTGATGTGACAACGTTGGTAGTTGATAATCCAATAGGTAAGGAGAATCCGCCACTGTTATCTGTACATCCTACTAACTATAATAATCAGGCGCCGCCCACCCAACATTTATTACAATCCTCTGATTTTGCGGTTAATTGGGAACACAAGCTGACAGATAAACAGTTGGATACGTTTGTTGATGATGGTTGGCTCATTATTGACAATGTCTTTGAACAAAAAGCCTTATTAGCACTGCAAGCGGAAAGTGGCTTTATTGACTATCGTGATGCTCAGCTAACGGCGGGTATTCGTATCAGTGATATTCGCGGTGATAAAATACGCTGGATTACCAAAGATTTTTTTGCAGGATTTTACTATCTGCACAGTATCAATGCGCTTGCCAACTTATTCAATCAAAGCTTGTACGCTGGTATTCGCCATAGCGAGGCGCATTATGCTTGTTATCCAGTAGGTTTTGGCTATCTATGGCATAGTGATAATCCGGATAGACGTAATGAACGCGTTATCTCGGCAGTGTTTTATCTTAATGATGACTGGACAGCGAATGACGGCGGCGCGCTAGAAATCGTTGATAAACATGGTGTCCATCATAATGTAATGCCTGTCGCTAATAGGCTTGTAATATTCGATAGTGACTTACGGCATCAAGTGCAAATCGCCCATCGTCAGCGTTATTCTATCGCGACTTGGATGCGCCGTGATGGCTTAGTACCTTTTATTGAAGACGTTATTTAAGTACTGTAATATTCATAAAGACTCTCTTACCAGTTACATCTAACCATACTATCTATCCCTCTATAATAAAAAAGGCTTCCCATGTCAGATTTTGATAAAAACCGAAATACTCAGTCTCAGACGCAAGCAACTCATCAACAAGCAACCTTGGACTTAAGCATCGCCCTACTTGAACGTCCTTCTGTCACCCCAGATGATGATGGCTGCCAAGATATTTTGTCTGAGCGGCTAACGCAAGCAGGCTTCGACTGCGAGTTTATGTATTACGGTGATAGACAAGCAAAAGGCGAACACGCTGAGGTTAAAAACTTATGGGCGCGCCGTGGCACCACCAATCCGGTCATTTGCTTTGCCGGTCATACTGACGTCGTCCCAACAGGCGATGAAACAAACTGGACTTATCCGCCATTTACGCCAACCATTGCAGATGGCTATTTATGGGCACGTGGTGCTGCGGATATGAAAACTGGCATTGCCGCTTTTACCGTCGCTGCTGAGCGTTTCGTTGCCAATCATCCTGAGCACAATGGCTCTATTGCTTTTTTAATCACCTCAGATGAAGAAGGTCCGTCTATTAACGGCACAGTCAAGGTAGTAGAAACGCTAGAAGCGCGCAATGAGAAAATTACGTACTGCTTGGTTGGTGAACCATCAAGCACGGATACATTAGGCGATATCATCAAGAATGGTCGTCGTGGCTCACTCGGCGCAGTACTTACTGTCACTGGTAAACAAGGTCATGTTGCCTACCCGCACCTTGCCTCAAATCCCATTCATGCGGCTATGTCGGCACTCGCAGAACTGACCAATGCTACTTGGGATAATGGCAATGATTACTTCCCTGCGACTTCACTACAAATATCTAATATCAATAGTGGAACGGGCGCGACCAACGTCATTCCTGAAACCTTAGAAGCTGTATTTAACTTCCGCTTTTCAACAGAAACGTCTGAAGATGAACTAAAAGCAAAAACCCACGCTATCTTTGATAGATATTTCGCTGATAGCAAAGCAGCTTATGATATTCATTGGAAATTATCTGGTCAGCCTTTTTTGACGCCTGAAGGTAAATTGGTCTCAGCATGCCAGCAAGCGATTAAATCTGTGACTGGAACCGATACGATATTATCAACTTCTGGCGGCACATCAGATGGACGCTTTATTGCACCAACCGGTGCGCAAGTGGTCGAACTTGGCGTGCGTAATGCCACTATTCATCAGGTTGATGAAAAAGTTGAAGTAGATGACTTAGGGAAATTGGCGCAGATTTATGAAGGGATTTTAGAGAATTTACTATTAGACTAATAAACACTAGTAAAAAAAGCGCCATCTCATACAGATGGCGCTTTTTTATTATAGATATTAATTACTTTACTCAATACCAATATATAGCTCGACTTGACCATATTCTAACTTACCCTCAACGTAACGCTCAAAGTCGACGTTATAAGTTCGAGTATGCTCACAGCTTGGATCATTGAAATACGTCCACGCTTTTTCCCATGCATTCATCACGGTATTAGGCATGTTACCGTATTCAGAAAACACCATGTATTTTCCTGCAGGAATAGTGACCGTTGTTAGGTTGCTTGCATTTTTATTCTTAGTAGCTTTGACAGTATTAGCCGTGTCGTCATTGTCTGACTGTTTTTGCTGACTTTCCACCTTCCAACTCGCAACCACATCAAAAGCGCCTACATCATCACTCTCATAGTTATGATAGATACCATAGATATCCTGACCCTTTTCAAGTTGGCTCACGTGATTTTTGTAAAAACTTTGCCATAGCTTGCCTAACTTTGCCGTTTCATGGCTGATTTCATCGGTGTTGGTGGTGCGTACGCTGATGCCTGTGCAAGTTTGTACGTCGGTTAGCTCTTGGATTGGTGCAGTCATGAGACAATATGTCCTGTTTTCATTTGAGATTATGTTTATTAAAGCTATGTTTGTTATTAAAAAATAGTAAAAAGGTCAATCTAGTCAGCTTCGTCGATCCAATTCATCTGAATCGCTTCTAAGATACCTTCATTGGAGCGTTGCGGATCATCATCAAAGCCTTCAAGCTCCGTCACCCAGCGATGCAAATCCGTAAAGCGAATATACTGCGGATCGGTCTCTGGGAATTTTTCATAAAGCTCAATAGCGATATCTAAGCTGTCTGTCCATTTTAACTTCTGCGGGGTCATAGTAGCTCCTTATGTTTTCAATTATTTTTATAAAATAGCATTATAAAATATATATACGCTATCCTACCAAAATTCATCATAGCATTATAGGCAAGTTGGTTACGCAGCCTTTGTTGATTTAGTCAACTCAGTAGATTTGGCAGCTTTAATCGCCACTTGATGCTGATTCCATGACTCAATAACTTCTGTCAGCTGCTCACCCGTCATATCTAGCACTTCAGTTGCGCACTTACCTTGCTTATTGGTTAAAACAAACTTGGTCATACCCACTGCCATCAGCTGGTTTTTAACAAAAAATCGATGTTCAAAATAGACATATTTTTTATCCCAACCGACAAGCATACTATTGACTGTTATCTTATCTAGAAACTTGATTTGTTTAAGATAGACCATCTCCTGCATAGCGATAATCCAACCGAGATTTTTAATGCCTTTTTGATGACAGCATGACATAAGCCATTTGGTGATATTTAGCTCAATAAAAGACAGATAGCGATAATTAGGCAGATGATCGCGAAAACCCATGTCATGTGGTAATACCCGATACTGACGCACAGTTGGTGCTGTCAATGTCTCAATACTCAGGTGATTGCTTATCGATTGCTGCTTAAGTTGTTGTTTGAGTAGGCTTACCATAATAAAGAAACGCAACAGCATATTCATAAGAAACCTTCTTATTTTATAATATTGATAATGAGAAAATACATTGTAGATAGCTTTAGATGAGCAATACTCTAACGCAAAAAAAGCCACCTCAGTGACTTTTTTATGTGAAAGCTTCTGTTTAAAAAATGATGTGTAAAACCTATTTTAAAGATTAATGACCAGCGCCATTGATACTACGTACCATCTCTTCAACCATCTTCTTGGCATCACCGAATATCATCATGGTCTTGTCCATATAGAATAAGCTGTTATCTAGACCGGCATAACCTGTACTCATAGAACGCTTGATAACCATAACCGTTTGGGCTTTAGTCACTTCTAGAATTGGCATACCAAAGATTGGCGATGTCGGATCATCTTTCGCAGATGGATTGACAACATCATTGGCACCGATGACTAATACTACATCCGTACTCGCAAAATCTGAGTTAATCTCATCCATCTCTAAAATATCATCATAAGGCACATCGGCTTCTGCCAATAGGACGTTCATATGTCCTGGCATACGACCGGCAACTGGATGAATGGCAAAACGAACATTAACGCCTTCTTCTTTTAACAGCTCATACAATTCTTTTACAGCGTTTTGTGCACGACCTTGCGCCATGCCGTAACCTGGGACAATCACCACACTACTGGCATTTGCCATAAGGAAGCCAGCATCTTCTGCTGATCCTGCTTTGTAATTTTTCGGCGCGCCATCATCGCCGCCCGCTGCGACCGCTGACGTACCCATACCGCCAAACAATACGTTAAGTAATGAGCGGTTCATGGCTTTACACATGATATAAGATAGAATCGCACCTGACGAACCGACTAGCGAACCTGCGATAATCAACATCGAGTTGCCAAGAGTAAAACCAATACCTGCTGCTGCCCACCCTGAAAATGAGTTCAATAACGACACTACCACTGGCATATCGCCACCACCAATTGGCGCAATCCACATCCAACCAAAAATCACTGCAATCACTGCCATCGCATAGAAGGCGGGTAATGAATCAGTGACAAAGTACACACCACCGAACGCAATCATTGCAATAAATAGTAGTGCTTGTACTGGTTTGACCCAACTACCAACCAAGGTTTTAGCCCAGCTCTTAGCTGCCAATTTACCAAAGGCAAAGACAGATGCTGAGAAAGTAATCGCACCGATGAAACAACCAATAAACAATTCAATACGAGCAACCGCGCCATGCTGTTGTTCAGTATGCAGTACCGTTGCTAATGCAATCGCCACCGCTGCCAAACCAACAAACGAGTGCATCAAAGCCACGGTTTCTGGCATTTGGGTCATGGCGACCGTCTTTGCTTTCCACATACCGACGATAGCACCCAATACCATCGCACCGATGATTAACCAAAGCACTGGACCTTCTGCTAGGAAGAACGTTGTTACAACGGCAATCGCCATGGCAACCATACCCAATCGATTACCACGAATCGCCGTTTTTGGGCTAGATAAACCACGCAACGTCAAAACAAAAAGAATGGCACCGACTAGATAAAACCAGTCCGCATTAGCCGCAATCATATTTGATAAGTCACTCATGCGTCACCCCCAGTATCCGTTGTTACTACTGCTTTTTTTACTTTTGGCTTAAACATCGACAGCATACGCTCAGTCACGGCGAAACCACCAAAAATATTGATACTGGCTAAAAATACCGCAAAAGCCCCAAGTAAACTGGTCGGCGTAAATATCGAATTATCAATAGTGACGGTCTGTAGCATTGCACCGACAATAACAATACTTGATAAAGCGTTGGTTACAGCCATTAAAGGCGTATGCAGTGCAGGGGTTACACCCCAAACAACGTAGTATCCGACAAAGATAGCCAGTACAAATACGGTAAAAATCGCTACGAATGGCGTGCTACTCATGGCCGCACCGGCTGGCGCTGCCGCTAAAATAGTGGCAATCATCTTATCCTCCTAAAATTTGTTCGTGTCTGGCAAATGTACGATAATGAAATTATCAAGACCTGAAATTTAGCACTTAGCGTTTAGCAAGACGTACTTGATTGTTATGCGTTACCGCTAATGCGCCTTGAATCTCATCTTCCATGTCTAAGTTGAGTGCCATTGTGTTTGCTGTAGCGTCATCTGTAGCGGCAGGCGCAATTAAAGTGGTGATAAAATTAACGAGGTTATTGGCATACAAGTCTGATGATTGCGCCGCCAACTGTGAGGGAATATTAGCTGCACCGACAATACGCACGCCATTTGACGTCGTAATCGTTTCATCAGGGACACTGCCTTCAACGTTTCCGCCAGTGCCAGCCGCCATATCGATCAGTACCGAACCAGCTTTCATCTTAGCAATGGTTGATTGGTGTACCAAACGCGGCGCTTGACGACCCGGAATCTGTGCAGTCGTAATGACGATGTCAGCATTGCTCAAGGCTTTATCAACAATAGCAGCTTGGTCTTTGATATATTGCTCAGATGGCGTCCACGCATAGCCGCCTGTAGATTTAGCTATCTCAGCCTCCTCCGCACTCATCGGGACATCAAGCCATTTACCACCTAATGACTCCACTTGCTCGCGAGCGGTCGGACGTAAATCACTGGCTTCAACGACAGCGCCTAAACGCTTCGCCGTCGCAATCGCTTGTAAACCCGCAACCCCAACACCTAGAATAACGACTTTGGCAGGCTTAACCGTACCAGCTGAGGTCATAAACATCGGGAAAGGACGCGAATATTCATTGGCAGCGAGCAAAACCGCTTTGTAACCGGCAAGGTTGGCTTGTGAAGACAAGACGTCCATATTCTGTGCGCGTGATAAGGTGCGTGGCAATAGCTCCATGGCAAAGGCGGTAGCCCCTTTAGCAGCATAAGTATCCAGTTGGGTATTGCGATAGGGATCAAGCATGCCGATGACGATTTGACCAGATGTTAAGCTAGCAGTCGTTGACGTCGGCAAATCATTGACGGTAGTGATAATCTGAGACTGTGTCACGACGTCAATGCTACTATTGGCAATATCAGCACCCGCAGCCTGATATAATTCATCCGCATAATAAGACGCTTGACCTGCACCTGACTGGATGACAACCTCAAACCCAAGTTTGCGTAACTTTTTTACCGCGTCTGGGGTTAATGCCACCCGACTCTCACTTGCGCTCTCTGCACTAATAACACCAATTTTCATACCGTCTCCTTACGTCTAATGACTACTTTTAATACCCTAACGCACCTCTAAAAAGCACAGGGGACAAAAAAATCTTTGGTCAGGGTTAGCTTAATACTTAAGACCAAAGATTATCAATTTAATAAATGATAGCTCGTTTGCCATCATGCCGTTTTATTATAGATATATCGTCTGCCAACTTTCATTGTCTAATGATGACCCGCAAGTAAAATAAAAGTTAGCTATTTATAACATTATCATAACTTTTATTGTTATATTAAAAAATTTTATTTATTCTTAAGTAGCTTGAAGCCTTTAGGTTATTGGCTTACACGAGTTATCACAATGCCTATAATAGTTGATATATGTCCATGATGAGGCTTAAAAGTACAAAACAGCCACGCGTAAGTCAAGTTAAACCTGTAGGTATCGTATAATGAGAAAGCTTGAAACATTAATGGAGTGTTTATCACTTCACTATAATAAGGAATAATTATGTATTTTTTACTCTCTCCTGCCAAATCTTTGAACGAAACAGATACTGCCCCAATGGTTATTAGCAGCTACTATAGTCAGCCTGAGTTAATCGAACATTCACAGGCGCTGATGAAGATATTGAAGTCGAAGGAGCCGATTGACTTACAAGAGCTGATGAGTATCTCTGATGATTTGTCGCAGCTAAATGCTAAACGCAATCAAGATTGGGCTTGGAGTGATAACGAACTGTTTACGGATGACAATGCCAAACCAGCTGGTTATTTGTTCGATGGCGATGTTTATACTGGACTTGATATGTATAACATGGATAAAGATACTGCTATTTATGTTAATGAACATTTGGGTATCTTGTCCGGGCTTTATGGCGTACTAAAGCCACTGGATTTTATTCAGCCGTATCGACTTGAAATGGGTACCAAGCTTAAAAATGAGCGTGGCGATAATTTATACGAGTTTTGGGGCGAAGAAGTCACTAAGATTATTAATAAGCGCATGGCTGATAGCGATGACAAAGTATTGATCAACTTAGCTTCTAATGAATACTTTAAAGTGGTAAAGAAAAAAGCCTTGAATGCGGAGATTATCACGCCAAGATTTGAAGATGAAAAGAATGGTCAATATAAAGTGATTAGCTTCTATGCTAAAAAAGCACGTGGACTGATGGTGAAATATGCTGCGGATAATAAACTGATCAATGCGGAACAATTAAAGCAGTTTGATTTGGCGGGATATTATTATGTCGATGAGTTGTCTGATGATAAAACGTGGACATTTAGACGGGATGCAGCGAATCAGTAATATTTAATGCTTTTATGATACACATGAAAAACCCCGATAAGCTCAGCCTATCGGGGTTTTATTTGAACTAGGTTTAACAAGTACGTTATGACAAAGTCATACTTCTAGCGAAAAGCGATTTGTCGAGGAAAACTAGCGAAAATAATACCTATTGTACATTGAGCGCATCTGACAAAGAAAAATCGCTTTGTAGCAGAAGTAAAATTACATCATGCCGCCCATTCCACCCATACCGCCCATTCCACCGCCAGCACCCATGCCAGCCATACCGTCATCACCTTGCGGTAAATCAGTAATCATAACTTCGGTAGTTAGCATTAAGCCTGCAACAGATGCCGCATTTTCTAGTGCTGAACGAGCAACTTTAGCTGGGTCAAGGATACCCATCTCTAGCATATCGCCATATTCGCCAGAAGCTGCGTTGTAACCGTAGTTACCGCTACCGCTCTTCACTTCGTTAACCACCACTGAGGCTTCTTCGCCTGAGTTGGTCACGATTTGACGTAATGGTGCTTCCATCGCGCGACGTAAGATATTGATACCCGCGTTTTGGTCGTCATTATCACCACGTAGCTCAGACAATGCATTCATTGCACGAACTAACGCAACACCGCCACCAGGGACAACGCCTTCTTCAACCGCTGCACGAGTGGCATGTAGCGCATCGTCAACACGGTCTTTCTTCTCTTTCATTTCAGTTTCAGTCGCAGCGCCAACTTTGATAACGGCAACGCCGCCAGCTAGTTTAGCCATACGCTCTTGAAGCTTTTCTTTGTCGTAGTCAGACGTTGATTCTTCAACTTGACGTTTGATAGATTCAACACGGTTTTCGATATCAGCAGAGTTGCCAGCGCCATCAACGATAACGGTGTTTTCCTTACCGACAGTGACTTTCTTAGCAGTACCAAGTTGCTCAAGAGTAGCAGTCTCTAAACTTAGACCAATCTCTTCAGAGATAACCGTACCGCCAGTTAGCGTTGCGATATCTTCTAACATCGCTTTACGACGATCGCCAAAACCTGGTGCTTTAACGGCACAAGTTTTTAAGCCGCCACGCATGTTGTTGACAACCAATGTCGCTAATGCTTCGTTTTCTACGTCTTCCGCAATGATTAGCAATGGCTTGCTTTGCTGCATGACTTGCTCAAGTAATGGCACGATCTCACGGATGTTACTGATTTTTTTGTCAACAAGCAAGATATATGGATTTTCAAATTCAGCAGTCAGGCTGTCTTGCTTGTTCGCAAAGTACGGGCTGATATAACCACGGTCAAACTGCATACCTTCGACGACTTCTAAGGTATCTTCAAAGCTTGAACCTTCTTCAACAGTGATAACACCTTGCTTACCGACTTTTTCCATCGCTTGGGCAATTAATTCACCGATTTTGGTGTCTGAGTTGGCAGAGATAGAACCAACTTGGGCAATCGCTTTTGAATCGTCTGCGGGAGTAGATAGCAAATGAATCTGCTCAACAGCCGCACGTACCGCTTTATCGATACCGCGTTTTAGATCCATTGGGTTCATGCCAGCGGCAACTGATTTCATGCCTTCTTGCAAGATTGACTGAGCCAATACAGTCGCAGTCGTTGTACCATCACCAGCGACATCGTTGGTACGGCTAGCGACTTCACGAACCAATTGCGCGCCCATGTTTTCAAATTTGTTTTCAAGCTCGATTTCTTTGGCAACCGATACACCATCTTTAGTGATGGTAGGCGCGCCAAATGACTTATCGATAACCACGTTACGACCTTTAGGGCCTAGTGTTACTCGTACTGCGTTTGCTAGAACGTTTACGCCGTCCATCATTTGTTTACGGGCATCAATGCCGAATTTTACGTCTTTTGCCATGTTAAATTACTCCACTATTATAAGTATGAGAATGCAATTAAATATTTCAATGATATTGTCAAAATGCGTTGAGTATAATAATACTCAAAAGGGACTAGCCTTCTAACACACCCAATACATCAGATTCCTTCATAATCAATAGTTCTTCGCCGTCAACTTTTACCGTTTGACCAGCATATTGACCGAACAATACTTTGTCGCCAGCTTTTACATCTAACGCGCGAGTTTCACCGTTGTCACGAATCTGACCGTTACCAGTTGCTAGCACTTCACCTTGTGAAGGCTTTTCTTGCGCTGAACCAGGAAGCAAGATACCACCAGCCGTTTTTGTTTCTTCTTCTATGCGGCGGACAACAATACGATCATGTAAAGGACGAATATTCATCAATATGTCTCCAATAATTGGTTGTTTAAGTTAAAAATTTATTTGGTTTGTTAGTCTCAACATCCTATCTTCAAAAGCCATCTTATAAAAACGCTTTTACTAAGATAAGCCTTGAGCTTGTTTCAAAAAGTGGGGGCATAGCGAGGTAGCTTCAAGTGTAAAGACCGAAAATTTACAAGAATTTCTTAATTAGAGGGGTGTTTGTCGATAAGCAATACTAAATCTCTGGGAGTATTATGCAATAAAGGCATTAAGTGAGTAATAATCCAGTAGAAAATACCAGTATTCTATACGCCTATTCTTACTAAATTTACAGCAAGTTACTCATAGGCCAAGCATTACTTAAGATAGTAACATCAACTACAAGAGCCAAACGTCAGCGTAAGTTCTCCCTCTTGAAAATGTAACAGAGTATGACCATTATAAGCATTGAAAATATAATATTAGTTAACAGTAAGATCGAATCGACTTAAGTAAGTTATTTGATATCAATCTATTAAGGACTGTCCATGAGTTTTTTATCTACCACTAAAGAACCATCCATAACCGATTACAATGACAAAAACAACGGTAAGGTTAAATTCTTAACTGCGTTGACCACTGGAGTGAGCATAGCGGCTATCAGCGCTTTAAGTATGGCTGCACCAACGATTGCCAGTGCAAAAGACATTCAACCTTCGAGCGCTGATTATACGTTTACGATTGAAGACAAGTATAAAGGTACCGCCACTCGTGCTTTAGATAAGTCAGGCAACACGTGGAAATATAATGTCGATGCACGGGTTGCCGGTATCGCAAGTGCTGCGCAACATAGTACCTTTACTATCAACGGTAATGCGGTTGTTCCAACACAAGCCAGTACCACTTATAAACTACTGGGTATCGGTCGTACGCATAAACTCGATTTTAATCCCCGTGGTAAAAAAGTCGTGAGTAATTATAGAGGCAAATCGACCACGTTAAATATGGCGCAGCAAGCATTTGATGATTTGAGCCTTGAAGTGCAAATTCGCCAAGACTTGTTAAATGGTAAATTCTCTGGGAATTACTACATGGCAAAACACGATAAAATTGAAAAAACGCCGTTTAAAAAATCTGGTAATACCAAGATAACGGTCCCTGCTGGTACCTTTGATACGGTGCGTGTCGACCGTATCCATGATGACAATAGCCGTTCGACCAGTTTTTGGTTGGCACCAAGCTTAGATTACTTACCGGTAAAAGTAAGCCAGATTAATGATGGTAAGAAGATGGATTTAGAATTGTCTAAAGTGAACTAAGAGCCTCAACTCTACGGTTTAAAACATTAAAAAAGCGGCATGCTAAATAGCGTGCCGCTTTTTTTTATCACAAACTTTAGGGACTTATTGCGTAATTTGCGATGCAATAACTTATGAACGTGGCTGTTTAACCACATTATTCATCGAAGGTAGGCGCTTTAATAAGATAAACAGCCAGATATTAATCGCAAATAGTAGGACGAAATCAATGAAATAAACAGCGATTTCTGCCCAACTACTGCCATAAGCACGTGTGAACAATACAACCCCACTTGCCCCTAAATATACCAAAGTAAACATACTGTCTATTAATAGCGCATAAGGCGAGCGCCCGCGTAGTATCGATGGTGTTAAGACAAATGCTGGTACTAACCATAGCGCTTGCCATGCAATACCGCCGATAATATCAGGGTGACTAGGATTAAAGATATTGATCAAAAGAGGCAAAGCGAGCAATCGAAAGGTTAACCAAACCAGCCATGTCACCATCAGGCGCTGACGAACAGGCATAATCGGTTTCAACAGCTGGGTTGATTGACTGCTTGTTTCGGATATTTGCTGTTGACTGTCATCATGAGAAAGGTTAGTAGCCATTAGAGGTATATATTTCCTAATTGTTCATGCCAAACAGTAATAGATGAGCGCATTAACGGCTCCAGTTAGCTTGCGCTAATGCAGATGCCGTAATCGCCAAGCGACGCCCTTGAGCGATGCCAAGCTCGCGTTCATCAGCAGATACAGGCTGATCATGAGATGCGCCGCTCACATGACTGGCACCATAAGGTGAACCGCCACGCGTGGTACGGTTTAAAGCAGGTTCAGCATAAGGCACGCCCACAATCATCATGCCATGATGCAACAGTGGTAACATCATCGTCAGTAGTGTCGTCTCTTGACCGCCATGCATAGAGCCTGTCGCCGTAAATACTGACGCCGGCTTGTTCTGTAGATTGCCTGCCAGCCAAATAGTGACGGTATTGTCCCAAAAATACTTCATGGGCGCGGCCATATTACCAAAATGGGTTGGGCTACCAAGTGCCAGACCGCTGCAATTTTTTAGATCTTCCATCGTGCAATACAAATCACCGTCGTCCGGTATCGCAGGCTTGCTTACCGTGGTTTCAGGCGCGACTGTCGGTACCGTACGGATGCGCACGGTCATGCCCGCCTCTTCGATACCCTGAGCGATAGCATAGGCTAATGTCTTAGTCGTACCATAATTTGAATAATAGAGTACCAAAACATAAGGGGCGGTCTGACTCATTAGCAAAACTTCCTTATAAAATCGTTAACAGTAATATAGATATTGCCCATTATGCCCGAGTCATTCACTGACATGCAAACAAACCCTGCTACTTGGTAGCATACTTAACCTAGCAGCCAAGCAAATCATCTGCAGTACTTTACTTAACGACTCAATACAATCTAATGCATATTGACACAATTAACGCGCAGATTCAGACAGACCATGTTTGCTACACTATCCGCACTCTATTATCCTTGCTAGATGGTCGTTATGGAAAATCTATTAAAAAAATACCTTTTTTACACCAACGTTGGTTTCAGTTCTTACGTTTTTTGACGCGGCACTTTTTTGAGGATAATTGTCAGCAAAAAGCTGCATCATTAACCTATACGACTTTGTTGTCAATTGTGCCTATATTAACCGTACTGCTGATGATTTTGTCTTCAGTGCCAGCACTTGCTTCAGTTAGGGCGCAGATTTATGAAGTCATTTATAGCAACTTGCTGCCACAATCGAGCTTGCAAGTCAGTAAATATATCAATAACTTCGCTGAAAAATCCTCAAACCTCACCATCATTGGGGCGATGTTCTTACTTTTTACTACCATCATGACTTTGACCACCATTGAGCGCGCTTTTAACCAAATATGGCGCGTAGAAGATCGTTCTGGCGGTATGAGAAGTATGCTGCGCTATTGGACCATCGTCACCTTAGGACCCTTGGTGCTGGGTACGGCATTCATCGCCTCAAGTGCTGTACAAAGCCTGAGTTTGTTAAATAGACAAATTGGTGGCTATGGTATTGATTGGTCGTTTTGGGTACAGATAGTATCGATTGCAGTTACGATCGCTGGTTTTATCAGTATGTATTGGTTTATTCCAAAAGCGCGAGTACCAGCAAAAAATGCTGCGATTGCAGGTGTCTTTGTAGCGATTGTCTTTGAGCTGATGAAACATCTATTTGGTACAGTGATGGCAAACTTTACCAGTTATGAAGCGATCTATGGCGCATTTGCTGCGCTGCCAATTTTCTTATTATGGATATATCTGTCATGGAATCTGATTTTATTAGGGGTTGAGATCAGCTATACCTTAACGATATTTGAGACAAAAGAGGTTTATCCGCGCCATCCATTTTTAAGCTTGCTTGATATGTTAAATCTCGTTTATACCCATCACTTAAAAGGCGAAGCGGTGAGCGAACAAGCGCTACGCAATGTCCTCGGACGTAAAGAGCTGCCAAAATGGTATACCTATATCAATTATCTGCAAGACAGCAACTTGATTACCATGACAGAAGATGAGCACTATGTACTCAAAAGAGATTTGAGCAAAATGACCTTGTGGGATTTTTATCGTACCCTGCCGTATCCATTGCCTATCAAAGATGAACTTGATGAGATGAGCCTAGAAGACCAAAAACCTTGGCTTAGCTTATTGGTTAATCGCTTTGAAAATACCGAAGCCTATGCCAAAGCACAATTGAATGTGCCGCTCGGTGCTATTTTTGCCCATAGTGAACCACGTAAGAAAACCTCTGATGACAAATCCACTAACCATAAAAACGAAAAGCTTCAAAAAGAGAAAAATGAGTTTTTTAGGAAATCTAGCACGGCTACCTCCAGTCATTTATTACAAGAGCCTCTAGACAGTAAGGATGACATGCCGAAGTTTGAACCAGTCGCTTATGATAAGGATAGCGACATAGAGCGTGACGAGCACAATCGTGAAATCCTTATTCCACAAGACAGCATTGACGATAAAAATCAAATAAACGCTAATTTTTCTAATGCTAAACGCGATATTATTACTGAAGCCGATAACCCAAGATCGATTTGAGTGTCTAAATAACAAGACCTCTCTATAAAAAACAAGTTCCAAATGGAGCTTATTTTTTTATCCTGTTTTTAATGGATTATTTGCAGTGAATCAGGTAATTTGTTTTTAAGAGCTTTTGTTGTCAGCAGTCATGTTCTATATAACTGCTGGCAACAAAAGAAATACTACGATCATTTTTGGAGCTGCTCACGTTGACTAAACATGCTGAAGACAACTTATTTAACCGTCTATCAACGTCAAGTCTCAAAAGACTGCGGCAGTTTTTTCAGTTATGGTCGCTAAAAACGCTTACCAATTTACCCGATCGCCTAACGAATTTGTGGCAACAGCTGATTGGCTCTTACTGGTTTATACCGACTGCCTGTGTGCTAGTAGGCATCTTGCTCGCTCCTATCCTTGTGACGATCGATGAGCATTTTGATCGCGACATGGTCAGAGAGATTACCTTTGCCTTTACTGGTGATGATGACGCCGCGCGCGCTATTATGACTACCATTGCTGGTGCAGTACTTGGCGTGGCAGGCACGACTTTCTCGATTACCATTGCTGTATTATCAATGGCATCTTCACAATTTGGTCCTAGATTACTCCGTAACTTTTTGACCGATACGCCCAATCAGTTCGTTTTGGGCGCGTTTATCGGTACGTTTAGCTATAGCTTGCTGGTGTTAAAAGCCATTCATAAATACGATGTTGGTTTTGGTGTGCCGCAATTGTCGGTGACTTTTGCCATTATTATGGCGATTATTTGTGCCCTTCTACTGGTCTATTTTGTACAGCATATGGTACATGCCATTCAGGCATCGCATGTGATTGAAGGTGCCAGCAATGAGGCGATTAAAAACATTCATTATTGGTACAGCGACCGCTGCGATATCGAGCACCAACGTAATATTGAGCATCATGATATCGAACAATTTCATCACTGGTCTGCGACGCCTATTTATCCACCGTATTCTGGCTATTTGCAGCAGATTTATTTTGAATCGCTCATTACCCTATCGCAAGATTATGGCGGTGTGGTAGAAATAAATAGCAGTCTCGGTCACTTTGTCACCGACAAAAATGTGATTGGCTATTTTTATCAGCGTCCGGCAGACCATCCAACTAACCTACAAAAAACCAAAACGCCGCATTTGGCGCTTGTGCCACGTTCGCCTGATGGGCTGTTTTGGCAACGTTTTGCTGGTTGTATACGCCTTGAACAGCGCTTGACGCAATCTAATGATATTGCCTATAGCTTAGGGCAAATGACTGAAATTGCCGTACGCGCATTGTCACCAGGTATCAATGACCCAAAAACAGCGGTTAACTGTGTTCAATCGCTGACCAGCTGTCTGAGCATTATGATGCGCTGTCAACCGCCGACGCCGTATCATTTTTATAAACCGTTAGATGAGACAGATACACCAGATACTATCAGCCATCAGCCGTCAGCCATCCTTGCCGTTGTTACACGTATCCCTAAAATATCAGATTTTATTGATAGCTCACTTGGTGAGATACGGCGTTATGCAGCAGCAGATTTGATGGTATTAAAGGCGCTATGTCAGGCAATGATTGACTTGAATTATGCTAGGGTTAATGAGGCGCAGCAGCAAACGCTCATACATGAGATAAAATTGATTGAGCGTGCCGGCGCGGATAATTTGAATTACCATCAACTCGCTGATGATTTGACCGCAATGTGCCAACAAGCAGAGAAATTTATTATGAGTGAAAACGCCCAGCATCACTATTTCCATTATGTCAGTGATTTTGATGCCCATATTCGTCAGGCACTACAAGCCCAATCGAAACAAGTCAGAGCATAGTTGACACCTTTTATTACCCACTTGAGACTTTTTTATGGACCCTACGAGCAGCCTGACCATACTCGAAATTAGCGCGATATTTTTATCTATCACTGCCCTATTAACTTACGTTAACCATCGATTTATTGGCCTACCCACAACTATCGGTGTAATGGTTATCTCGATATTATTGTCGATCGGGGCGATATTTTTAGGGTTTTTAGGGTTTGATCAGCTTATTGATTATGAAGTCAGTCTATTAGGCCAGCTTGATTTCACTGAAGTCTTACTTGATGGCATGCTTTCTATGCTTTTATTTGCTGCCGCTTTGCACGTCAATATTGGTGATCTAAAACGTTATAAGCTGCCTATTGGCATTCTAGCTTTCATAGGTACCTTAGTATCAGCGCTGCTGATTGCAAGTGCTCTATATCTAATGTTGCCGCTGTTTGGTTTCGAGCTGTCTTTTTTATGGTGCTTACTGTTTGGCGCTTTGATATCTCCAACCGACCCTATTGCAGTGATGGGTATTTTAGCCTCTGCTGGCGCCCCAAAAAGCATAGAGACGGTCATCGCGGGCGAATCGCTATTTAACGATGGTATCGGCGTCGTCATCTTTGTACTGCTGCTCGGTATTTTATCGAGCGGTGATATCCCAACCGCCAATTATGTGGTGCATACCTTGGCAGTCGAGGCTGGTGGCGGTATTATTTTTGGCTTAGTACTTGGCGCGATTTTATATTACATGCTCAAAAGCATCGATAGCTATCAAGAAGAGGTTCTATTGACCCTTGCTGGTGTCATAGGCGGCTATGCGCTGGCCAGTCATTGGCATTTATCGGGACCACTAGCAATGGTAATGATGGGGCTGATGCTTGGTAATCGCGGACGAGCACTAGCGATGAGTGATAAAACGCGCCATTATGTTGATTTGTTTTGGGAATTGATCGATGAGATTTTGAACGCAATTTTATTTGTATTAATCGGTCTTGAAGTGGTGATGATTGCTTATTCGGCCAATTTATTTATCGCTGGCGCTTTAACGATTGTGATTGCCTTACTTGCTCGATTTATTGTGGTCGGCATGACCACCAAAACCTTTCATCGACAACTTGACTTGCCAGCAGGGGCTTGGAAGGTGCTAACATGGGGTGGACTACGAGGTGGTATTTCAGTTGCTTTAGTATTGCAACTCCCAACAGGATCTGAACGCGATATACTATTGGCCCTAACTTATGCAGTGGTTATATTTTCTATACTAGTACAAGGGTTAAGTGTAGGCAAGGTCGCTAAAAGCATTCGTACTGATGAAAAAAAAGCCGATATATAAATCTTAGATTACGTTATTTATAAGAAAGCCTGTTTAAGATAAATATCTTAAACAGGCTTTCTAAATTGTCATTTGAACCTAAGGAAACCTGATTAGATTAAACCCTTTCGTTTCATATTACGATAAACCACAATCACAATAATAATATTCGATACCAATATGGCAAGTTTGAACCAATCAAACGGGCTCACAATCAGATAGTAGAGTTCAATAGGAATAAATATTCCATAACCTAGTACCCCAAACCAGTAAGCCCATGTTTTATCTTGCCATAAGCCATACGCCTCAACAAAACGCAAACTGGCATAAGCAAAAATCAATAATAAGAATACTGACCAGTTTTTGCTTGCCATCTGTGCAATACGTACCGCACTGTCAACTTGCGGCGCTAATAACTGACCAAATACTTGTTGCCAAGAAGCCGTCGCCGTAATGAGCCAATGCTCAAGGTCGGTATGCCACGACCATAAAGCCAATGCACCTAGTAGTGCGCCAATACCCTTTACGACTTCATAGATTGCTACTGCTTTGATAGATTCGCTTGACGTCGTGCGAGGCTCATTGTGTCGTGGGTCTGAAGACCGATGGTTATCTTTTGATGAATTGCCCTCTGACGAAGACTCTAGACTATCATCCTGCCTAGGCAAATTAGCCAAAGAAAGTCTCCACAACGCGCCCTTGCAGTGTTTGGTTAAAGAATGGCGTATTTTTGCCGTTTGATAACATGGATTCGCTAGTCACCTGCCATTCAAGATTGGGATCAACCAGTACTGCGCCACCGATAGTCTCATATTGCTCGCTGATACCCGCAATTTTTGCAGGATTTAAACAGATTTTATCGACTAGCTGCTCAAGTGTTAACACCTCATCTTTTACCAGCTGGCACGCCAGCGCCATAAAGGTATCAAAATTTGAGATACCGGGCGTACTTTCCGCAAATGGGGCTTTTTTCGCGGTACTGTTTAACGGCTCATGATGACTACAAATTGCATCAATTGTGCCATCTTTTAGACCACGGCGAATCGCTTGCTGATCGGTATTACTACGCAAAGGGGGTAATACATATGCTTGAGCATTAAAGCCTTCCAGATTATCATCGGTTAAATACAACTGATGCATTGCCACGTCACAAGTAACTGGCAAACCTTTATCTTTCGCCCAGCGCATCAGCTCAATTGACGACTTACAAGATAATTGGCTAAAGTGAGCAGCTATACCCGTTTCTTCCACCATAAGTAACTGCGTTGATAAAGCGACGGTTTCTGCAATCCAAGGAATACCCTGCAGACCATGATAAGAAGCGATATAGCCTTCATGGGCAACGCCATCACCAGATAGACTAGGCTCATCAGGATAAAAGAATACCTTCATGCCAAACGTCGCCGCATACTCAAGTGTACGTAAGAGCACTAAGTCGTTTTGGAAGGGTCTGCGAGCATTAGAGACAGCAATACAGCCACCTTTTTTAAGCCCTGCGATATTGGAAGGGCGCTCACCCTCCAAGCCAGCGGTCAACGCACCCAAAATATGTAAATAAATCCCACCATCATCAAGCGCGCGCTCACGTAAGCCTTTTAAGAGCGAGCCATTTTCTAAAATAGGATTGGTATCAGGGGGACTCACCACATGCAAAAAACCATTACCACGTGCTGCACGCCCTTCTGACTCTAACGTGCCATGCTGCTGTTGACCCGGCTCACGTAAGCGGGCACACAAATCAACCAACGGTGGTAATATCCATGTCTCGCGCTTGCTCGTCAGCTTTGCTAACTGAGCAGTGGCGATTTGTGACAGTGATTCTTTAAATACTTTTGGAAGTAAGTCGTGCATATGAACATCTGAATTCGTAATGTGAACCATGAGCGTTATTACCGTATCAATGAAATGGGATAAATAAGAATAAAACAGGCGAGCTAAATATTAATGACCAGCCGCTTGATGCGCGCGCTGACCTTCCATCGCCAGTGACAGTACCGCCATACGAATAGCAATGCCGTTATTAACCTGTTTTAAAATTACAGATTGCGCACCATCGGCAACGCTTGAGGCAATCTCAACACCGCGGTTCATCGGTCCTGGGTGCATAACTAGAGCATCAGGCTTAGCCAGTGCCACGCGCTCAGGAGTAATACCATAGTGCTTATAGTATTCACTCGATGATGCCAATAGTGGAGAGCCAATACGCTCATTTTGAATTCTCAAGCCCATAATGACATCACAGTCCGTCACGCATTCATTCATATTCTCATATACTTGCACACCAAAACGCTCAATCCCTTTTGGTAATAACGTACGAGGTGCGCAGACGCGAATGTCTTTTACACCCAATGTTTGTAGCGCACTGATGTCAGAGCGTGCTACTCGCGAGTGTTTGATATCGCCAACGATTGCAACCGACAGCTCTTCAAAAGGACGCGGCGCCTCACGGTGAATAGTCAGCATATCAAGCATGCCTTGCGTTGGATGCGCATGCCAGCCATCACCACCATTGATAATGGCAATATCTGGCGTCACTTCAGTCGCCATAAAATGTGCTGCACCTGATGCTGAATGACGTACCACAAAGATATCTGCCGTCATCGCTTGCAGATTCCATAACGTATCGCGTAAGCTCTCTCCCTTCTTGGTGCTAGAGCGTTCGATATCGATATTTAATACATTAGCACCTAAACGTTTTTCTGCTACTTCAAACGTGGTACGCGTGCGCGTCGATGGCTCAAAAAATAGATTCATCACCGTATAGCCTTCAAGCTCAGGACGGTTAATCAGCTGTCCCTTATCATCAAAAAATGACTCAGCTTTAGCGATAATCGCCTGCAGCTGGGCTTTATTAAGACCTTCGATACCTAAAAAATGACGAATACTACCATCAGTATTGAGCTGCGGACGACTCAATGACGCATCAAGTTTTTCATGAATCGTATCAGGATCAAATCTTGCGTAGTCTGTCGGCGAGACGGTAGGTAGTGATTGGCTATCGATAGAATTTGACATAAGGACACGTCTTCATTAAGGGTTTGTATGATTTTATAAGAAGTTATCATTCGTTTTTTTAACGGTTTTGACTCGATAATACGGCAGACATGCATACAGACAAGGACATTTTGCTGCTTATTTGCTACAATTTACCGCAATGATATAAGCAATATTAAAATAGATGCAGCTCTCATCTTATAGAATAGCAGCACATAATTTGGCAACCGTATCAAAAGACAGCCTCTTAAACCATAATTGAATAATAATAGTGTTAGTGTAGCTGATTTTCAGGTCAGGACAAAGACGCCTTAGTCAGTATTTAACAATATCTCTCATATCAATATAACGTAATCAATTCTTAAACACGCATTCCATACTTAACTTATACCACTCTTTATCAGAATTATTCATTAGGAAACACTATGACAACCTTAGCACAGTATTTGAACACTAACGCCACCACTCCTGCCCTCAATGACGTTATCACTACCGTCACTGACGTCGGCAAAACCATCTCACAGCTCTTAAGAAAAGGCGCTTTGGCAGACATCCTTGGTGAAGCGGGTAATCAAAATGTGCAAGGTGAAGACCAGAAGAAGTTAGATGTATTGGCCAACGATTTATTATTAGATGCATTGGCACAAAACAGCCATTGTGCTGGTGTTGCTTCAGAAGAACTTGATGATGCTACTCCTGCCAATGTTGATGGCAGTTTGTTGGTATTGTTTGACCCACTCGATGGCTCGTCTAATATCGACATCAATATGGCTGTCGGCACCATATTCTCGATTTTACCGTACCAGCGTCAAGGTCAAGTTAGTAAAAATAGCGACTTTTTACAAGCGGGTAATCAGCAGTTAGCAGCCGGTTACTTACTATATGGCACCTCTACCGTTCTTGCGCTGACCATCACAGATAATGTAGTCATGTTTAGCCTAGATCCAGATACCAATGACTATGTATTAATAGAAGAAAATGTCACAATCGATGCCGATACTAGCGAATATGCTATCAATGCCTCAAACTACCGTTATTGGCGCGCGCCAATGCAGCAATATATCGATGAGCTTATCGCTGGCGAGACAGGCGTACGTGGTCGCGATTTTAATACGCGCTGGGTTGCCGCTATGGTTGGTGATGTTCATCGCATTCTATGCCGCGGTGGTTTATTCACATATCCGTTTGATACCAAATACGCCAATAAAGCAGGCAAATTACGTCTCATGTATGAAGCCAATCCCATGAGTTTATTAATTGAACGTGCTAGCGGCGGGGCAACGGATGCAGTCAATCGCATTTTAGATATAGAGCCGCTTGACATTCATCAACGCGTGCCTGTAGTACTTGGCAGTAAAAATGAAGTCGACTATATTAAAGAGTTGCATTTAAACTACAGTGATAAGTAAGCTAATCAAGCACATTGTGACAGCACCTATAAAGCCATATCAATCATCATTTTATAGGCGCTGTCTATATTTTATACTTTTTCTCTAAGCGATCTATTATGGTAGCAAATCCCACCGAGCTTATCACCTCAGATAAGAATACAACGGTCAAGCTAGTAAAGGCGTTATTGACGCAAGCTCGCCAACGTAACAAACATGGTCAAACTGTCGTAGAAGGTATCCATCTTATTGATGCTGCCCTTCGTAGTGATTATCCATTTGTGCAAATATTGCTAGCAGAGTCTGCACACCACCATCCTGAGGTGCAGCAAGTTCTCACTCGCTTGCCCACTTATACGCCTATCTTAACCTTGTCGGATGCGCTTTATGAAAGTATTCGTAGCTTAGGTACTGGGATTGATATTATGGCAGTGATTAAGGTGCCAACCCCTAGCCTATCTATGATTCATGATGACTGCTTGATTCTCAATGACGTTCAGGATAGTGGGAATGTCGGCACATTACTGCGTACCGCAGCAGCTGTTGGAATCAAAGACATACTTTGCACCAGCGCTACTGCGCAAGCTTGGTCACCAAAAACATTACGGGCAGGAATGGGTGCCCAGTTTGCCCTAAATATATATGAGGGATTAAGTGTACAAGAGGTTTTAGACCATGTGCAAACCCCTCTATTTGCCACCAGCTCGCACACTGATACCGTCATCTATCAGCATGATTTAAAAAAACCAATCGCTTGGATTATGGGACATGAAGGTCAAGGGGTTTGTGACGAGCTGATGCAGTGCGCAACCCCTATCGCTCTACCACAGCCCAATGGGCAAGAAAGCCTCAATGTTGCGATTGCAGGCTCACTATGTTTGTATGAAACATTACGTCAAAGAAGTTATAGCTAATATCATTTAACTGAATCAGCAAGACGATTTTTAAATTGAATATAAAAAAACCCGCAATCAATGATAGCGGGTTTTTTTGTATTCAACTTTCACTAACAAGTACTTAGATTTTACTGGTCAGTTCAGGTAAGGCTGCAAATAAATCAGCTTCTAAGAAGTAATCGGCAACGCTAGCAATAGGTGATTCTGGGTCATTGTTGATAGCAACGATGACTTTAGAATCTTTCATACCCGCTAAATGCTGAATAGCGCCTGAAATACCAGCTGCGATATATAAGTCTGGTGCAACGATTTTACCCGTTTGACCAACCTGCATATCGTTTGGTACATAGCCTGCGTCGACAGCGGCACGTGATGCACCAACAGCAGCGCCAAGTTTATCAGCCAATGGCTCGATATATTTAGTGAAGTTTTCACCATTTGCTAGGGCACGACCACCAGAAACCACGATGCTGGCTGACGTCAATTCAGGACGATCAGACTTAGCCATCTCTTCGTTAACAAAGCTTGATTTGCCAAGCTCTTGTACATTGTCAAGAGTTTCAACAGCGGCTGAACCACCTTCACTTGCTACTGGATCAAAAGCAGTGGTACGTACGGTTAATACCACTTTATCTTCTGTCGTCTTAACCGTTGCAGTCGCGTTACCAGCATAGATAGGACGCTCAAACGTTTGTGCATCTACCACAGCAGAGATTTCTGATAACATACTCACATCAAGTAATGCGGCAACGCGTGGTAAGAAATTTTTACCAGTGGTTGTAGCAGGTGCAAGAATATGACTGTACTCACCAGCAATATCAGCGACCAATAGCGCTAAGTTACCTGCTAATTGATGCTCATAAGCTGCGTTGTCGGCTAGTAATACTTTGCTAACGCCTGCTGCTTTTGCTGCTTCGTCAGCTGCTGCTTGCGCACCACTACCAGCGATCAATACATGAATATCACCGCCAATTTGCTGAGCAGCAGCGATCGTATTCAAAGTTGCCTTTTTTAGACTGGCATTGTCGTGTTCTGCATATACCAAAATTGCCATTGTTTTTGTCCTTTATTTATTCGTATCATCTATTCATGAGGTTGTTGGTACACAAAGCCCTATTATGTCCAAGTTCAATAAAACTTATTTAGGACGTCATGGCTTTGCAGTAGATAGGCACTAGCAAAGTATTAAATGACTTTTGCTTCGTTTCTTAGCTTATCGACCAACTCATCAACTGAACCCACTTTGATACCAGCTTTACGCTCAGCAGGTGGTACAACTTTAATGATTTCTTGCTTAGATGCCATATCAACACCAAAATCAGCAGGTGTTTTTTCATCAAGCTGCTTTTTCTTTGCTTTCATGATGTTAGGCAATTTTGCATAACGTGGCTCATTCAAACGTAAATCAGTCGTAATAACCGCTGGCAAATCAAGCGCAACCGTTTGCAAACCACCATCGATTTCGCGCGTTACATTAACTTTATCGCCTTCAACCTTTACTTCTGATGCAAATGTACCCTGACCAATACCCATCAATGCCGCTAGCATTTGACCCGTTTGGTTATTATCATCATCAATCGCTTGTTTACCTAGTAGAATAATATCGGTAGCTTCAGATTCAGCGATATTTTTCAGGATTTTAGCGATTTGTAGAGGATAAGGTTTTGCATCAGTTACTACCAAGATGCCACGATCAGCACCCAGTGCTAAAGCAGCACGAATCTGCTCTTGTGACTCTTTTGGACCAATTGAGGCAACGATGATTTCATCAATCACACCCGCTTCTTTAAGACGAACCGCTTCTTCTACTGCAATTTCATCAAAAGGGTTGATTGACATTTTAGTGTTAGATAAATCTACGCCAGAATTATCAGCTTTTACACGAACTTTTACGTTGTAATCAATGACACGCTTGACCGCTACTAATGCTTTCATACGTTCCTCGTTTATTAATGTTATGAATTAAAATTGCCAGTTAAGAACCAAAGGTTCATTTCTTTAAAATCGTCGTTCGAAATAGTACTCAAGGTTGATTGCTGCGTCAGCATCTATAATGTAATAAAAAATATCAGACCATAAACAATATACTGGCATCACACTCTCTATCTATAAAATCTGCCAAAGCTAAGCCAACCGTTATTATCAGACCTATGTATCTTGCGTGAGCTCAGCCCTAAGGTCAAGACAACGCCGTGAATAATGCGTCATAAATTTGTCACCATTCTACAATAAACAGTTTATAAGCGCCTAGTCACGCCATTTTCTTATCATTATTCTTATTCTTTTCTGACTTTTGCAAGCTATCTAAGTCGTTTATAACCGTTAATATAAACCAATACTATCTCGTTATTATAAGAATTGAATCAAAAAAAGATCATAAAAAAAGCAACCTGATCAGAGGTTGCTCTTTTTTAAAGTCTAAACAGTATTTTTATTGTTTTAACAAACAAAGGCATCAATGCATATTGATAATCTTACTGTCATTAAGCGCGCTAAAGAACAGCTTACTCAATGTCAAATGAGATTAGATAGCTTCGATTTGCTCAGCTTGTGGGCCTTTCTTGCCATCACCTAAGATGAAAGACACTTTTTGGCCTTCGGCTAGAGTTTTGAAACCACCGCCTTGGATAGCGCTGTAGTGAGCGAATACGTCTTGTCCACCATTGTCTTGCGCGATAAAACCAAAACCTTTAGCTTCATTAAACCACTTTACAGTGCCTTCAACTTTATCTGACATAAATTTTCCTAACTCTTTAACTGTTGGCGAGACGTGTGTCATCACCGATTAATTGATATATACCTAAGTTTTTCTTGCAGAATGCGTGGATGAAATCATTAAAACCTCTAATAGAGATCTTAATATTTTTACCCGAAATCCTTTGAGTACAAGCTGATTATAACAGCTTTCTTTAAGCGCAACAGCTTAAATTGATGATTTTTGTAACCTATTCAAGTCAATTTTAAATAATTATTACTATTAACTACTTGAGACTTAATACGTTGATATAGAATGTTTTTTTACCACTTACCTTTCAAGATTTACTATGGACTTAGATATCGCTTTCGACAAATCACAGTGATAAGAATTATATATACTAATGTATTGAAAAAAAACTATGGAGAAATTGGTAGCCACGGTGAGCTCAATACCAATAAACATAGCGCAAAAAATATCAGCGAAAATGACTGACTATAAGCGATATATTTAGCAGGTATGACCAAGTCTTTCGGAGAGTCAGGAATGCCTTTACGCTTCAATAAACGTGCGCCATAGATCCAGCCAAAGGTCGTATAAAGACCGTAAGCCGCTGGTACAGCAACGGCTAGTGGTGTCAAATCAATCGTATATAGCATCACTACTGAGATGAAAAACCATGAGGTATCTAGAATTGAGCTGATTTGAAAGAACTTAGAGTTAGGTAGTTTGCCACCGGTTTTTTTGAGCATTTCCCCTTCGATCCAAATCAAAACGGCAACGACAGCGCTCAGAGTAATGTATATGAATTGCGGTGTTAGCCAATCAGGATAAGATATTTGCACAACAGACAACCTATAATCTATAGAATAAGAGAATCCTTGGCATTTATATTGCAAGAATAAAAATAGCGATACCTATTTAACCGAGTAAGCCGTTAATAGATATGGTAATGCTTGCCTATATTAGGCAGCGAAGTCAGATTTTCAACCAGTACAGACTGGCGATGATAAAAATACTTTATAAAACATCGCCTACTAAAAATAAAAAGCCCATGCTATCACTGATAACATGGGCTTCTTTAGACTGATTTCTTTACTAATTCATCAATAGCAAATTAGTTTTTGTCTTTATCGATGATTTTATTGCCGCCGATCCAAGGCATCATACCACGTAGCTTAGCGCCCGTGATTTCAATTTGATGCTCTGCATTGTTACGACGACGAGCTGTCATTGATGGATAGTTGGTTGCGCCTTCACTGATGAACATTTTTGCATATTCGCCAGATTGAATGCGTTTTAGCGCATTACGCATGGCTTCACGTGATTGCTCATTGATCACTTCAGGACCAGTCACATATTCGCCATATTCAGCGTTGTTACTGATTGAGTAGTTCATGTCAGCGATACCGCCTTCATACATCAAGTCGACAATAAGCTTTAGCTCATGTAAGCACTCAAAGTAAGCCATTTCTGGTGCATAGCCCGCTTCAGTTAAGGTCTCAAAACCCATTTTTACTAGCTCTACTGCGCCACCACAAAGAACCGCTTGCTCACCAAATAGGTCAGTTTCAGTTTCATCTTTAAAGGTCGTTTCGATAATACCTGAACGTCCACCACCAACACCAGCAGCATAAGATAGTGCTAATTGCTTGGCTTGACCTGACGCATCTTGATAGATAGCGATAAGATCTGGGATACCACCGCCTTTGGCGAATTCTGAACGAACGGTATGACCTGGTGCTTTTGGTGCCACCATGATGACGTCAAGATCGCTACGTGGTATAACTTGGTTATAATGAATCGCAAAACCATGAGCAAAAGCCAGTGTCGCGCCCTGCTTGATATTTGGCTCGATCACATCGTTATAAAGCTCTTTTTGGAATTCATCAGGCGTCAAAATCATGATGATGTCAGCAGCTTTTACCGCCTCTTCTACTTCAGCAACTTTTAAGCCAGCATTTTCTGCTTTCTTCCATGAGCCAGAGTTAGCACGTAGACCAACGGTCACATCGACGTTTGAATCTTGTAGGTTAAGCGCGTGCGCATGACCTTGTGAACCATAACCAATAATGGCGACTTTTTTACCTTGGACGATTGATAGATCACAATCTTTATCATAATAAACGTTCATAAACAGAGTCCTTTTCCTAAATCATGGCGTACCATGGATAAATAAACACTTAAATTATAGTCACCTTATCGAAGTGATTGGTGAGATAAGCGCTATGTTGATGTTGAATAAATAAGTTTGAAATACTGTATTTTGAAGATCATAAACGCTGATTATAGGCTTAGCGTTTTGTCACCACGAGCAATACCAATGACGCCTGAACGCACTACTTCCATGATACGTTCGCGACCAATAACATCAATAAAACCATCGAGCTTAGCTTTATCGCCGACGATTTGAATCGTATATAAGTTCGCATTGACGTCAACGATCTGTGCACGAAAAATATCGGCACTGCGTTTGATCTCTTCACGTACACCACCCGTCGCACGTACTTTGATTAGCATCAACTCACGTTCGACGTGTACGGTATCTGAGAGATTAAGCACTTTAACCACTTCGATCAATTTATGCAATTGCTTGGTGATTTGTTCTATTTTTTCAGGTGACGTGACTGTCGTTACTGTCAGACGTGAAATACTTGGATCATCAGTAGGCGCGACGTTTAGCGTTTCGATATTGTAGCCACGTTGTGAGAACAAGCCGACTAAACGCGACAACGAACCCGCTTCGTTTTCCATCAATACCGAAATCAGATGTTGTTGTTGCATTAGGTACGCTCTCCTTTTGTTAACCACATATCACGCATCGTTTGCCCAGCGATTTGCATCGGATATACATGCTCATTACGATCGACGTAAACATCGATAAATACCAACCTGTCTTTTATTGCCATGGCTTCAGCCAATTGTGCTTCCATGGTCGCAGGATCAGTAATCTTGATACCGACGTGACCATAGCTTTCAGCAAGCTT
The DNA here is from genome assembly GCF_000418305.1 of Psychrobacter sp. G. Taxonomy (NCBI): domain Bacteria; kingdom Pseudomonadati; phylum Pseudomonadota; class Gammaproteobacteria; order Moraxellales; family Moraxellaceae; genus Psychrobacter; species Psychrobacter sp. G. The sequence goes on along the minus strand of NC_021661.1, from coordinate 618,160 downwards.
GACAAAGTCTGGTAAAGAATTCATGTAAGAGTGTGCGTGACGACCTTCATACAGCATGTCTTGCCACTGTTTTACCATACCCAACTGTGCATTATTCAAGTTTAGGATTTTAACTGGCAAATCATACTGCAAACAGGTAGACAGTTCTTGGATATTCATCTGAATAGAGCCTTCGCCAGTAATACAAACCACATCACGCTCAGGATTAGCAAGTTTGGCTGCCATCGCATACGGCAAGCCAACACCCATAGTACCAAGACCACCTGAGTTCAGCCATTGACGTGGCTCATTATAGGTATAGTAAAGCGCGGCAAACATCTGATGTTGACCCACGTCACTCGTGATAATCGCATTACTATTAGTCACTTTATCTAAAGCTTGAACGACCGCTTGTGGCTTAATACCATTATCGGTACTGGTGTCATAGCGCAAACCATGACGCTTGCGCCACTCATTAATCTGTGACCACCAATCCAATAACGCCGGTTGGTCTAACTCTTTATCTTCGCCAATAATGTCTATCATGTCAGTAAGCACTGATTTCACATCGCCAACGATAGGAATATGAGCAAAGATCGTTTTTGAGATAGACGTTGGGTCAATATCAATATGAATAATCGTCGCATTTGGACAGAATTTTTTGACGTTATTGGTCACGCGATCATCAAAGCGTGCCCCAACTGCCAATATAACGTCAGAATGATGCATAGTCATATTGGCTTCATAAGTGCCATGCATACCAAGCATACCCAAGAACTGCTCATCAGAGCCAGGGAAAGCACCCAAACCCATTAAGGTATTGGTGACTGGTAGGTTTAAACGATGAGCAAGCGCCGTTAATTCTTTATAGGCATTACCTAAAACTACACCGCCACCAGAGTAAATAATCGGGCGCTTAGCCGCAAGTAAGGTTTCAACCGCCTTTTTGATTTGACCACTATGACCTTTTAATGACGGTTGATATGAGCGTATAAATACCTCTTTTGGATATTCATAAGCAAATTTTTCGCTAGGCGCAGTCATGTCTTTTGGCACATCGATGACAACAGGACCCGGACGTCCAGACTGGGCAATATAAAAGGCTTTTTTGACAATCATTGGGATTTCGCTAGCATGGCGCACTTGAAAGCTATGCTTCACGATTGGGCGTGATACACCAATCATATCGGTTTCTTGGAAAGCATCTTCACCGATCAGACTACTAGGCACCTGACCTGCGATGATCACCATCGGTACAGAATCCATAAAAGCAGTGGCAATAGCTGTCACTGTATTGGTCGCACCAGGACCTGAAGTCGCTAGCACCACACCCGTGTTGCCAGTTACTCGTGAATAAGCATCTGCCATGTGACCTGCGGCTTGTTCATGACGTACCAGAATATGCTCAACATTGTCTTGTTGAAATAAGGCGTCATAGATATGAAGGACCGCACCGCCTGGATAACCAAAAATGTATTTGACGCCCTCATCCGTTAGTGCTTGCACCAACATCTCAGCACCAGATAGCATGACAGGCTCATTGCTTCCTTCGGCAAGGCGTTGCTGCTTTTCAGGGAAATTCTTGGCAGCATGACCCGTTTGGGTATGTCCAGTCATATTCGGACTTTGCGTGGTTTGCGTCACTGTCGTCACCTTTTTTTGTGGCAAGAATATGTGCCCGCTACGTCTAAGTTACGCTGTGTTATAGGACAGCATATTACTCAAACATAGCAATATATTTAAGGTCAGCTTTGCGACAGGGTTTTATCGATATACAGTGACAAGATGCGAGTGCATCTATAAAAGAAGCTTATTATTTGTAGTGCATACAAGGTTGCGCTAATGACAAATAGACGGATACAGAATGATAGAACAAATCTCAAAGCTTATATTTTATAGCTTATATCATGTTATATGATTACGAAATCTTATAACCTGTTTGATGAGGAGATGTTAAAAACACACATGACACTCTATTTTTACAACAGCAAAATCTTACGAGACACAGTAATAATAAGTTTATCTTAGTCATTGTAGACAGATAAGTCCGGAGACAATAAATATAGATTTGAATAGCATTATTACAAGCGCTATTTATTTTATATCATTGTCACAAAGATAATAAGGCTAAGCAAGCTACCGATAAGCAACCCGTAGTCCTTATTTTCAAGTGCCACGGCAATATCATAAAAGCCGCTCACTGACCAATCAACTGCTATTATATTCGATGGTTTGTGAGCTATTGTCAAGAAAAACTTCTAAACCCTATCCCCAACTATTGGTTATTAAACAATGTACATTCATAAGTATTATTTGCTAGAATCAAGCCATTATGTATTTATATTGTTATCGATTCTATTAACCCTTATGCTTAACTGAACGATAGCTGTATTTTTTACCCATTAAGAGGGCTGTTACTATGGCACAAGCGTCTACGATAAGCACTGCTACCAAACTACTTATCAGTGTCAGCACTGCGTGTATGTTCATACTACCAATGAGCGCCACTCATGCCATTCAGGTATACAAATCTATTGGCGCACATGGCGAAGTCAAGTACAGCCAATATGCGCCGCAAAATGGTAGGAATATCGAAGTTATCGAGTTTCGTAGTGACGGTAGACAGAGCAATGCTGGACAGCTGGCAGGTAAAACCGAAGCCAATCAAAGTGCGCCGCAAAGCGCAGAAGAACAGCGCGTTGCCCAATTAGAAGCACGTATCAAAGAGCAAGAAGCCCAAGCGAATGCCCAGCGTTGTCAATCGTTACGCAATAATTTAACCAATCTAAATGTGGGCGGACGTATTTATGAGATGGATGCCAATGGCAAACGTCAATATCTAGATGGTCGTGAGATTGATCTTAAGCGTGAACGTGTTCAACAAGCCATTACCCAGTATTGTGGCTAATCTTCAATTTGATGTTTAAACACATTGGGCTAAGGTAAAATTAAATCGTTAAAGGCTATCTGTTATGAGATGCATCACATGACGGATAGCTGCTGGCATATCTTGAGCTTGCAGACCTCGCTGCCCTACCAATAATAAATGATTATCGTTATTTCTCGTCTGGTTGACTAAAACATCGCCTGCTAATCCATGGATAATGACTGCTTGGTGCAAACTGCGTAGTTCATGTTTTAAATCATCCTGTGCCCATAGTCCAGTAATGACACCTGCAAGTACATCACCCATACCAGCGGTCGCCATGCCAGCATTGCCCACACCGCATACATAAACATGCGGTTGCGCTGATTGCTGCTCCAGAATTAACGACCCTGCTCCCTTTAACACCCAATCACCGCCATAAATTGCTGCACCCTCTGTTATTGCAGCCAATCTATCATTTTCTATCTCAGCTACTGTTTTATTTAATAATCTAGCAGCTTCCCCACTATGTGGCGTTAAACACACTTGATAATTTTTACTATGTGTTTTTAGCTCGGCTATAAGCATATGGTTTTCCCGATGCAATGAAGCCAAATAATAAAGACCATCGGCATCAATTATTATCGGCTTACCTTCAGCTACCGCAGCCTGCAGATATTCAGTAAATAGCAATTTTGCTTTTTCATCACGCCCCAGGCCCATACCAATAGCAATCACACTGGCCTCTTTAATTAGGCTTTTTACTCCTTGGGTATCATGCAAATCCATGCTCATTGCATCTGGTAGCGAGGTTAATAACGCCCCATGGTAAGCCTTATGGGAGGCAACTGTTATTTTACCACTGCCCGTCGCCATCGCGCTCGATGCCGATAATATGGCTGCTCCGCCCATGCCTTGTGAGTTATCCATACGATTGCCGCCAATGATTAATACATGCCCATAGCTGCCTTTATGGCTGTTTTGTCTGCGTGACTTTAATTGATAAGGCGAATTAATAAGGGTGGCGATAGGAATAAGCGCTTTCTCATTTGCTAGATGGGGTATCAGCGGTATATCAATCACGGCGCCGCTATAATCGAGCCCGTCTTTGGTATGCAGACCAAATTTACGTGCGATCAGACATAAGGTCACATCTGCGGCTATCGCAACACGCTCAAATACCTGACCAGTAGAGGCAACCAAGCCACTTGGGACATCAACCGCGATGACCAATGCTTTAGCATGCCCTGCTGCTTCGTTGAAAGCGCAAATTGCTTGCTGATAAATATCGCTCGCTGCACGATTGAATCCAATACCAAATATCGCATCGATATAAACATCCGCCGGCAAAGCGCTCATGCTTCTATCATCGCTATTTCCAAAACATCGATATTTACAATCAGCAGATAGTGCCAGCTGTAACGCCTTTGTCGCATCAGCAATTGGGTTTTTATTATCTTCATCAAAACTTTCTATATTATCTTTTATAACAAAATCTTGTTTCTCAAAGCCAACTGTAATGACTTGTACTTGCCAGCCTCTCTGCTGTAAATAATACGCAACAAGCCACCCATCGCCACCATTATTACCTTTTCCGACCCAAACACTGACACGGCACGGACGATTAACAGGACGAGAGGCAATGCCTTGCTTTGCTAATTGCTCATTCAAACATTTTTTTTCATAAAGTATCTCAATATGCTTCACCATTTGCCAAGCCGCTTGTTGCATTAGAGCAAAGCTGTTATTGCCTTGTGCAAACCATGCTTGTTCCATCGCATAGAGCTGCTTGCTGCTATATAGCGCGATAGGCATGGTAGAAATGGTAGTTTTCGATGACAATTCATTTGACGTTGGCATGACTAACCCTCGATTATTATTATAAGATTTGGCTAAGCTTCTGACTTATTATCAGTACAACCCAAAATGGATGTATGTATTTGCTGCTATTGACTTTAAGGTCAATTAATTAGGTTTAATCCATATAAATCTATATTTATATGGATTTATTCACTTTGATACTTGCGCTCTTCGCTCACTGGCTTATCATATCCATATTCACATTATCATTGATCGTCAGATATGAGCAATAAATCTCAAACAAACTCTCAAACGCAGATGCCATCATTGCCTACTAGCGTCACTGCTAAAAAGATTGCTATCAATAATACGCATGATTTTACTACTACAGCAGATATTAAACACTGGATTAAAGAGACAGCGCAATCGTTAGGGTTTGCAGATTGCGGCTTTTTATCGGTACATCACCCTCTGTTTGTTAAGCAGACTGAAAAGTTAAAACAGTGGTTGGCCAAAGGCTATGAAGCACAATTACAGTTTATGCACAGCAATCATCATCTGCGTGCGCACCCTGAGCAACTGGTAGAAGGCGCAAAAACCATTATTAGTGTGCGTATGGATTATCTCACTCAAACTCCAATACCGCGCGCTGTGACTGACAATGATTATCCTAACCAAGGTATCATTGCGCGTTATGCGAGAGGGCGCGACTATCATAAAATCATGCGTAGTCGGCTAAAGCAATTGGCGTTAAAAATCGAGGCGATGCTTCCTGAATGGCAACATCTAGATATTGGCGCTGACACAGATTTTATTTTTAGACCTTTTAGTGACTCAGCTCCTATCTTTGAGCGACCGATCGCCGATGCTGCAGGTCTTGGCTGGACAGGCAAGCATACATTACTCATAAACAAACAAGCCGGCTCGTTCTTTGTGCTCGGAGAGCTGTTTATGAGCCTTGAACTACCTGACGATGAGCCAGTTAAAGAGCATTGCGGCAGTTGCAGCGCCTGTATCGATATCTGTCCCACTCAAGCCATTGTCGCCCCTTATGAGCTTAATGCCTCAGCCTGCATCTCTTATCTTACGATTGAACATGACGGTGTTATTGATAAAAAATACCGCCGCGCGATCGGCAATCGTATCTTTGGCTGTGATGATTGTCAGCTAATTTGCCCATGGAACCGTTACGCCAATCTGACGCCCGTAGAGGATTTTGCGCCAAGGCATCGCCTTGATAGCAGCAGTTTGCTTGAATTGTGGCAATGGCAAGAAGCAGAGTTTATGAAAAAGACCGAAGGTAGCCCACTTAGACGCACCGGTTATGTGAATTTTCTGCGTAATATCGCTATCGGTCTTGGCAATGCCACCGCTAATCAAGAAACCATCAAAGCATTACAAGCAAAACTGGGGCTACATAACACGATGCTTGACGAACATATAGATTGGGCGATCGCCGAACAGCGTCATAAATTGGATATCTTACTTATTAATAATTAGAAGCCTAATTTTTAACTCTATATTTTATACATAAAAAAACACCTCATATTTTGAGGTGTTTTTATTCAGCCATATTCTAAGTATCCAAAATACTATGAGTGTTTCGATACTTATAATGACTTAAAAAATGATAACTATTTAGGAATACGTAGTACTTGACCAGGATAAATCTTGTCTGGGTCAGACAACATCGGCTTATTGGCTTCAAATATCTTCATATAATCGCCAGTTGAACCATAAACATCTTTTGCAATTTTAGATAAGCTATCACCAGATTTTACAGTGTACATAGTCGACTCAGGTGACTGCTCTTCAATATCGATATTATCAATGACTTTAGCCACGTTTTGTACATTGCCGATGGCAATAATGGCTTTTTCTCGATCAGCTTGAGTCTTAGCTTTACCGCTAATTTCTGCAGTATCGGTTGACCCATTATACTTAATCTTTAAATCACTAATATTTAGATTTTGCTGCTGAATACGACGAAGTAAAATATTGGCTACTGATTGCGCTGAAGGCTCAGTACTCTGTACTGGTGTATTAGCGTCTGCTTTAGTTTCTACTTTAGCGTCATGCTTGGCGTCATCACGATTAAAGATTTTATCACCAATGTCTTTTGCAAAACTGAACATACCCATATAACTGCTCCTTAAAATATTATTAATTATTATGCATAATTGTTGTTTCGATGATAACGCATATCGGTTATCACCCTTTTTTGCTTACCATTATGAGTATAAGCAAAGGCATGAGCGATAAACAGTAAGAGTATGTTGAGTAATGTTGATTTGGCGTAGCCAATGTTAACGCTAATATTAAATCAGTTGTTATAAGTGTAATAATAAAGAGAAATGACTAACATAAAAAAACCGCCTATCTATTAAGATAAGCGGTCATATCGAACCTATTGAGCAAGTCGCTAATTATAGCTGTGCTTGTACGTAGTCGATTGCTTTTTGAACAGTCGTTAATTCTGCTGAATCTTCGTCAGGAATCGTGATGCCAAAATCGCTTTCAAATGACATAACCAACTCAACTAAATCCAATGAATCAGCGCCTAGGTCTTCCATAAATGAAGCATCATTGTTGATGTCTTCAACATTCATACCTAGTTGCTCAGCTACGGCAGCTTTAACTCTTTGCTCGGTATCATTACTCATGTAGATTTCTCCTTTTTGATCTATTATTTTGACAAACTACTATAGTCGCATGGTTTAGCTACTATAGCATTGTATATAAATGGGATTTTCAGATCCATATAGCCATCTGAGTGTACTATAACAAGTTATACATTCTGTACTAATATTTAGTAAAGCCTTGCTATCATACATGGCTTTGACTTAAAAGTATTCGACATTATAGCACCCTTTATTATAGTTTACACTCGTTCACACAGTTTTTTATTATAAGTATGTAACGCTTGGGATTCAGCACTAATTGCTATCGCATGTAGGAAAATTTGATAGCAAACTGCTACATATACATGCCGCCATTGACCGGCAAAACAGCACCTGTGATATAACTGGCTTCATCACTGGCTAAAAACAGTACAGCAGCAGCGATATCTTCTGGTTGACCCAAACGGCTGATAGGTACAGCATCTAACATCGAGTTCAATAAACGCTCATCGAGCTCATCAGTCATATCTGTTTCAATCAAACCTGGCGCGACGCAGTTAATGGTTACTTGACGTGAGCCAATTTCGCGCGCTAGCGTACGGCTAAAACCCTCTACGCCAGCTTTAGTCGCCGCATAGTTAGATTGACCGGCATTGCCCATTTGAGCAACCACAGAGGTAATATTGATAATACGACCACGGCGTGCTTTCATCATACCGCGGATAGCACGTTTGCTCATACGATAGACAGAAGTTAGATTGGTATCTATCACATTGTCCCAATCTTCATCTTTCATACGCATCAATAAGCCATCTTGAGTGATACCAGCATTATTTACCAATACTTGAACAGCACCATAAACGCTTTCTATCTCTTCAAACAGCTTGTCAATCTGCGCAGTATCGCGTACATCTAAAACACGACCAATACCGCCACTATCATTTAGATAGTCATCAATCTGTGCAGCCCCTTTCTCGGTGGTGGCTGTCCCAATGACAAAATGTCCTTCTTTAGCAAAGCGTTTGGCGACGGCTTTGCCGATACCGCGGCTTGCGCCTGTGACTAATGTGATCGTACGGCTCATGATAATACCTCCAGCAATTTATCTAGACGAGCGGGCTTGTCAGTCGGATAGCTCATAATTGGATGCGCTTGACGCTTCGCCAAATTACTCAAGACGTTACCACTACCACACTCAATTAAAATATTAATTTGTTTATCTGCCAGCTCTTGCATGGTTTTTGACCATAGTACTGGCTGACTTAATTGTTCGGTTAATGCCTCTTTAATACCTGCCGCACTGGTTTCAACACGTGCATGACGGTTTTGAATCACAGGAATCGTTGCTTGATCAAACTTAATGGCGGCAAGCTCTGCTGCCAACGCTTTACTAGCCGGCTCCATCAAAGCGCAGTGTGACGGCACACTTACCTTTAATGGAATGGCTTTTTTGCCAGTATTTTGCACTTTATCAATGACGGCATTAACGCCTGCAGCATTACCAGAAACCACCACTTGCCCTGGGCTATTAAAATTTGCTGCACCAACAATCGCATCATCTACATGCTCGGTTGCTTGCTCACACAAATTTTCGACTCGGTGATCTTCCAAACCTAGTACTGCTGCCATAGCCGTATCAATACCCACTACAGCGTCTTGCATCAATTGACCACGCTTATGTACTAGTTTTACGGCATCAGCAAGTGACAGCACGTTAGCTGCGCAAAGGGCGCTATATTCGCCAAGGGAATGACCAGCTAGGTAACAAGGCTTATCCTTTATTTTTTGTTGTAAGATGCGCCAAATAGCGATACTAGCGGTCAATAACGCAGGCTGTGTATAGTGCGTTTGATTAAGTTTTTCTTCATCTTGACAGATTGCCCACAAATCTTCGCCTAAGGCCACACTTGCTTCAGTAAAGGTTTCAAGAATTTCAGGATAGGTATCAGCAAGCTCGCTTGTCATACCGACTACTTGTGAGCCTTGCCCAGGAAACAGTATTGCAATACGGGTTGGTTGTTTTTTTATCATATCGGGTACAGAGCCCATAACCAATATTCCTTATTTGATTGGAAACACCCCTAGCGTAAATGGGGCTAATCGTAGAGTTAAAGACTATAATAGGATATTAATTTTATAGAGCCGTTACTGTCACTAGTCCTTTAAGACAGCATACTCTTATGAAACTATACACTGACATCGGTAATTAACAAAGCTGCTAAAAAGTTAATTGTTTGTCTCGCTTAGATAAATCCTTTGATGTGACTTATACTAGATAGCTAATTCTTCATAACTGATGCGTTAAAACAGCCGTCAACAGCTAACAGTCAATAAACAGTACTAAAAACTAAAAACTAATAATTAATACTATTACTAAAAAACCCATAGCAAAAAGCCAAGTTATCTAGCCACATAATATATGATAGCGAAATAACTTGGCTTTCATTAGCTCAAACCAATTGCTGAATAATAGTCTGATAAAGAACATCGACAGTCATAAAAACCATCATCATCTTTAGCAGCCATCAAATAACAATAAATTAAGCGTCTTGACTTACTTTAAACAACTGACGACCACGATAAAAACCATCTTTGGTCATGTGATGACGACGATGTTTTTCACCAGTAGTAGCATCAACGCTTATTTCAGCGATTTCCATACGATGATGTGAACGGCGCATGTCACGACGTGAACGACTTTTACGACTTTTTTGAACGGCCATGATATAGCTCCTATACTTAAAAGGGATAAGCTTGAAATTCAGCTTTAATCGACACTGACAGAGGCTATATAATCACAACAACCTAAGTCTTACGCATCATTAGTTAAATAGATTGCCACGTATTAAAGTGTTGATTACGTCTAAAATCTATAGTTAGTCTGCAAGGTTAGCTTCTCTCTGCCAATGGCAGATTGCTAGAATGCAATAAACGGGACATTATACGCATGTTTAACGGATTAATAAAGCCCTGCTTTTCACTCTTCTGCATAAAGCGGGCAAAAATATAATAGAACATATCTTTTATAAATGCCGTTTATAGCGTTATAAGTTACCTTTCAAAGATGCTAAAGCAGCAAAAGGATTTTCGGTTTCTTCTTCTTCAGGTATTTCACCAAACTGCTCAACACTCATTTCACAGTCATCATGTTTTGGCGCCATTGGCGTTTTGAGCAAAATTTCATCTTCTACCAATTTTTTAAATGGTAATAGTCGCTCTGGCGATTGCTCAGTGACAATTTCGTCTAACAATAAATAATCTTGCTCTTCATTAACTAGGCGTATTTGGCTTTCATTATCAAGAAGCGCAATATCATACTCATCACTCAAATCAATAGCAATCGGTTGCAGACAGCGCTGGCAAGTCAGCCAGACTTCACCAGTCAATGTGAAAGCCAAATGCAGTACATTGTTACGACGATACAAAGTGGTATTTAGCACAATATTTGATTGTTCATGCTCGCTAGCTAAAATAGTCGCAAGACGCTCAAAAGAGCTGGGAGCTTCTTCACCTGCCCATTCAAAGCCAGTGTCTTCCCACTTATTTAAAGAGATGTTATCAGGCATGCTGGTTGACGTAGGCACTTGTACGTTACTAGCATGAAGCGCTGACGGCTTGTTATCTTGGGTGCTTGACATACGCGGCCTCATTGATCAAAAACGGTGTATAATATTGCCTGCCATACTAACGGAAAGCGCCCTGTTGCGCTAGCGCTAGTATGTTAATATTTTTTGGCAATTTCCTTGTCATTGTTTACCTAAAGAGATAGGACATCCTGCTCTATCATCCTTTACTTGGTTAAAGTTTTATTTATGATATCGCCTACCGTTTCTCCTGATTTTTCCAATTTATTATCTACTATTGATGCCAAAAATTTATTACACCGTTTGAATGAATTGCAAAGTCAGAAAACAAATCCTACTGAACATAGTATCAATCTTGAGGTAGATGCCTCATTAAAAAGACTGTCATTACAGTGGCAATATTTGGCTAATAACTATTTGATTCATTCTGCTAAAGACATCATTGAGCCTATCAAAGTATGCGAATTTATTCAAAACAGTTTAACCGATCTTAATTTACAAAATGAATTATTGTTTGAAAGTATTGAGCAAGCACTGACCGATTGGCTTATTAATCTATTTAATCATTTATTTATCAGCAAACAGGTTATCTTGGTTCGTAGCACTGGCGAGCCCGAATACTTTCCTGCCCAGAGCAATCAACCCGCAAGAATTGAGTTTGCTCATGGATTTTTTGCTAGTGCATTGCATGAAATCAGCCATTTTTGTATGGCGGGTGAACGACGTAGACAACTACCTGACTTTGGCTACTGGTATACACCTGACGGACGCTCAGCGGCTCAGCAGCAGGCATTTGAACGTGTTGAGGTTAAGCCACAAGCTATAGAGTGTTTGTTTACGTTAGCTTGTGGACGACCTTTTCAAGTATCACAAGACAATTTATTTGCAGATTTTGATACCAGTGGTAGTACTTTTGCTCAAGATGTTTATCAACAAGTTCAAGCATATATTACTAAGCCAGATACCCTACCATCTGATGCTAAAACCTTGCTACAAGCCTTACTCACTATCTGCGCTGTATCTTAGCTAAAACCTACAATGTAAGATTTTTTATTATTGTCATCAAAACTCATTACACGACTGGCTATTGTTAACGATTTTATACTCACGTTAACGCCTTGCCCATAAACTTATATTTACTTTACGCTATACTACTTAATAAAGCCGTATTTTAATCTTTAGTACAAAAAGCAAAGTTCATCAATCAAATTCTAATAATTATAAAATAAGGAATTATTATGCAAGTATTTTATATTCATCCAGAAAATCCACAGCCACGGCTGATTGAGCAAGTAGCGGATTTATTACGTAAAGATCAATTGATTATTTATCCGACTGATACCAGTTACGCTTTCGGCTGTCGCCTGGGCGCAAAAGATGCCTTGGAAAAACTAAAACAAATACGCGCACTTGATGATAAACATCAATTCACCCTACTTTGCCGTGATCTAAGTGAGATTGCTAATTACGCTGCAGTAGACAATGTCCAATTTAAACAGCTCAAAGCGCATACGCCAGCACCGATTACCTTTATTTTAAACGCCACTAAAGATGTCCCTAAGAAGCTGGCACATGCAAAGAAAAAAACCATTGGTATTCGTGTTCCAAGTAATGCTATTGCCCAAGCTTTATTAGAAGCGATGGATGAACCTATTTTAACCAGCTCATTAATACTACCGAATCGTGATGATATATTAGATGACCCTTTCGAGATCGAAGAATTATTAGGCAATCAGATAGATGGGCTCATTAATGCTGGCATTAAAACCACCAAACTCACGACCATCGTCGATATGACTAGTAGCCAGCCAGAAATCATTCGGCAAGGTGCTGCTGATGTAAGCTCATTGCTGTAGATATAGACATACTGTAAGTGTTTAAATATGCACTTCCCTAACGATCATACAAAAATTTAAACGAAAAAAAGCTCCAATTGAATTGGAGCTTTTTTATGTACATATTTTGGTTACTGTAAAATTAGTCGCGATCAACCAATTCTACATAAGCCATAGGCGCATTGTCACCATCACGGTAACCACATTTTACGATACGCAAATAACCACCTGGACGAGCTTGGTAACGAGGACCAAGAGTACCAAATAATTTGCCTACCATAGCTTTGCTACGCATACGGCTAAATGCCAAGCGACGGTTAGCAACGCTGTCTTCTTTAGCCATAGTGATCAATGGCTCAGCAACGCGACGTAACTCTTTTGCTTTTGGTAAAGTTGTTTTGATCAGTTCATGCTCAAATAATGAGTTGGTCATGTTCTGAAACATTGCCTTACGATGACTGCCGGTACGACCCAGCTTGACTCCACTCTTACGATGGCGCATAGTCAAAAATCCTTAAAGTTTAACGGCTACGATAAGAAAAGCGATCATCAACACGTAAATCAGCTGGTGGCCAGTTATCTAGGCGCATACCAAGCTCCAAATCTTTAGACGCTAGTACGTCTTTGATTTCTGTCAATGATTTCTTACCAAGATTTGGGGTTTTTAGAAGTTCAGTCTCTGAACGCTGTACCAAATCACCGATATAGTAAATGTTTTCAGCTTTTAAGCAGTTGGCTGAGCGAACCGTTAGTTCAAGATCGTCCACAGGGCGTAATAGCACCGGATCAACCTCTTCTTTTTCTTTCACAGGCTCAGGCGCTTCTTCAGCTTCTAGGTCAACAAAGATAGAAATCTGTTGTTGTAATATAGTGGCTGCTTTACGAATTGCTTCTTCTGGATCTATAGTGCCATTTGTTTCAAGCTCAATGATAAGACGATCAAGATCGGTACGTTGTTCTACACGTGCGTTCTCAACCTGATAAGCAACACGAAGCACAGGACTAAAACTTGCATCAAGTTTTAAGCGTCCAATCGCTTTAGTATCACCATCTTCACGGCGCTGGTTTGCTGGCTCATATCCACGACCCATTACTACGCGCAAACGCATCTTTAGATGACCACGATCACTCAATGTACCCAATACCAATTCTGGATTGATGATGTCCACATTGTGCGGTAACGTGATGTCTGCAGCAGTAATAGTGCCTGGACCTTGTTTATCCAAGGTCAAAAATACTTCATTTTGGTCATGAAGGGTGATTGCTAAGCCTTTTAAGTTCAAAAGCAAATCAAGCACATCTTCTTGTAGTCCTTCAAGCGTTGAGTATTCATGGTCAACACCATCAATCTCAGCTTCAATGACTGCAGCACCAGGTAATGAAGATAACAAGATGCGACGTAAGGCATTACCCAAGGTATGCCCAAAGCCGCGTTCTAACGGTTCGAGCGTGACTTTCGCAATCGTTTCATTAACCGTATCCACGTTGATGGCGTTCGGCGTTAGAAACTCAGTTGCATTTAGCATCATGATGTCACCTCGATTTATTAAACTGGTTTAATTAACGTTAATTGCTCAATGCCATGTGAACAGCATCGAGCAGTACGTTACTTACTTAGAGTATAGCTCAACGATTAAGCTTTCGTTGATTTCAGCAGGTAGATCAATACGATCAGGCGCTTTTTTGAACGTGCCCTGTAGCTTGCTGTGATCAACATCTAGCCATTCTGGAATACCACGTTGGGTAGCCAGCTCAATTGCGTTTTTAATACGTAATTGCTCGCGAGACTTCTCTTGGATAGCGATGACATCACCATCTTGCAACTGAATTGATGGAATATTCACACGAATAAACTCATCACGGCCAGCTTTTTTCACCATAACAGTACGATGGCTAACTAACTGACGTGCTTCAGCGCGCGTAGAGCCAAAGCCCATACGATATACTACGTTATCAAGACGGCTCTCAAGCATTGCTAACAAGTTTTCACCAGTAGCGCCACGCTTACGAGCAGCTTCTTTGTAGTAGTTTGCAAACTGACGCTCTAATACACCGTAGATACGCTTAACTTTTTGTTTTTCACGTAACTGTAGAGAGTACTCTGAGCTTTTGTTACGGCTAACACCATGTTGACCAGGTGGACGAGCCGATTTTTTCGTTTTTACGTCGTATGGTTTAACACCAGACTTAAGACCTAAGTCAGTGCCTTCACGACGTGATAATTTGAGTTTTGGTCCAATATAACGGGCCATTGTTATGTCTCCTATAAGCTTCTATTATAAAAAGCTTCGTCTTTAATATTAGACGCGGCGCTTTTTCGGCGCACGGCAACCATTGTGTGGGATTGGGGTTACATCAGAGATGCTGTTGACTTTATAACCCAATGCACCTAGTGCTCTTACCGCAGACTCACGACCCGGTCCTGGTCCTTTGACCAAAACATCGATGTTCTTAACACCATATTCTTGAGCCGCTTTACCAGCGACTTCAGCTGCAACCTGAGCTGCAAATGGTGTAGATTTACGTGAACCACGGAAGCCTTGTCCACCTGAAGTGGCCCAAGCCAATGCATTACCTTGACGATCGGTAATCGTAACAATGGTGTTATTAAAAGACGCATGGATATGGGCAATGCCCTCCGATACTGAACGACGAGCCACCTTTTTGCGACTGCGAGTGTCTTTTGCCATCTTTTAGCTTCCTAAGTTAATTATCTTTTGAGAGGGCGTGTCGGACCCTTACGAGTACGAGCGTTGTTCTTGGTGTTTTGACCTCTAACTGGTAAGTTACGACGATGGCGGATGCCACGGTAACAACCAAGATCAACCAAGCGCTTGATATTCATTGACACTTCACGACGAAGATCACCTTCAGTCATGTATTCTGCAACTTGTGCACGGATAGCATCTAACTGTGTATCATCTAACTGACTGACTTTAGTACTAGGGGCAATGCCAACTGCTTCTAAGATTTTCTGAGCAGTGGTACGACCTACACCAAAGATGTAAGTTAGTGAAATAACAGCATGCTTATTATCCGGAATGTTTACGCCGGCAATACGAGCCATTGATTTCTCTCCATTAAAGAAAAATACCCTTATTCATTAAAACAAGGTGTTATTTTTCAGATTTGTTGCTGTCAATACTAAAGCTTTTATAATTATTATCGCTGCTTCGAGTTGGTAAACCAATCTATTCATTGATCATTTCATAAAAGATTTTGCATAAACTACGGCAAGTGGCGGATGATATCGCATCCGCCGTCATTTTTCAAGTATTAATTTAATAAGCAAGCCAATCACTTAAAACTGACTTGCTTAAATTATTAACCTTGGCGTTGCTTGTGGCGAGGTTCTGCGGTACAAATGATATGTACACGGCCTTTACGGCGCACAACTTTACAGCTACCACAAATCTTTTTAACTGATGCTTGAACTTTCATAGCATACTCCTTTGAGATATCGTACCGCTCATTTAAGGTTGAGTGGGCGATTGAATTAACGTCTGATCATGATATTGATGGGTCATCAAATGCGCTTGAATCTGCGAGATGAAGTCCATTACCACAACCACCATAATCAGTAACGACGTACCACCAAGTTGAAACGGCACACCAAACGATGACTGCACGACCATTGGCATTAAACAAATAACCGTCATATACATCGCGCCAATAAAGGTCAATCGGTTTAATACATGATCGAGGTAACGCTGAGTTTGTTGTCCTGGGCGAATACCTGGGATATACGCACCACTACGTTTAAGGTTTTCAGCCACTTCACGCGGACTAAATACCAATGCCGTGTAGAAGTAACAGAAAAAGATAATCATTGCACCAAATAGAACGAGATACAGCGGCTGTCCTGGGGACAACACCAATGCCATATTTTGCAATATCTTTTGCGTCAAGGTAGGATCAGGCGATTGACCAACCCACTGCCCTAAACTTGCAGGAAACAATAGCAATGAGCTAGCAAAAATAGCAGGAATAACCCCTGCCATATTTAGCTTCAACGGCAAATGTGATTGCTGCTGAGCGTAAATCTTGCGACCTTGCTGTTGTTTTTGCGCATAATTGACAGGAACACGGCGCTGAGCACGTTCAATATAGACGATACCCGCAGTAACCGCGACACCTAACAGTGCAAAGATAAAGAGGACAATCAAGTTCATTTGACCTTGGTTGACCTGTTCAATAGACTGCGAAATCATACCTGGCGTACCAGCCACAATACTCGCAAAAATGAGCATTGAGATACCATTACCTACGCCGCGCTCTGTAATCTGCTCACCAAGCCACATTAAGAACATAGCACCAGCTACCAATGAAGTAACCGCTGGAATATAGAAAGTCAGACCAGAAGATAAAGTAAGGTTTTGACTGATTAAGCCAGCACACATCCCTAATGACTGTACTAGAGCTAATGCAAGTGTCCCTTGACGAGTATACTTGTTTAGCTTACGTCGTCCCGCTTCACCCTCTTTTTTGAGAGCTTCAAGCGATGGCAATACCGCAGACATCATCTGTACAATAATCGATGCTGAGATATATGGCATAATACCAAGTGCCATGATGGACATACGCTCTAGTGCACCACCTGAGAACATATTAAACATGCTCAGGATGGTATTTTCGTTGCGCGAAAACAGATCAGCCAAGTTAACCGGATTGATACCCGGTACTGGGATATGCGACCCAAAACGATAAACAATCAATGCGCCGATTAAGAATAACAAACGCGTCCATAGCTCATCATACTTACGTATAAAGGCAAAAGGATTAAGCGGTATACCAGTCGATGACATTGATTGCTTTGACACGTTACTACTCCTCGATGCTACCACCAGCAGCTTCGATTGCTTGCTTAGCGCCTTTAGTCACTTTGATACCTTTAAAAGTATAAGCTTTAGTGACTTCACCCGACAACATAACGCGCGCACGCTTCATGTCACGACGGATAAGGTTAGCAGCTTTCAAAGTTTCAATACTAACGACATCGCCTTCAATTTGGCTCAGTTCAGACAGACGAACTTCAGCAGTCGTCATAGCCATTTTACTGGTAAAACCAAATTTTGGTAGACGACGATATAAAGGCATTTGACCACCTTCAAATCCTGAGCGTATGCTAGAACCTGAACGAGATTTTTGACCTTTTACACCACGACCACCAGTTTTACCAAGGCCTGAACCGATACCACGACCACGACGTTGGGCAGTTTTCTTTGCGCCAACACCTGGTGATAATTCATTTAATCTAAGACCCATTACGCTTCCTCCACTTTTACCAAGTAGTTAACGCGATTGACCATACCACGAGTTGAAGGAGTATCTTCTACTACAACAGAATGATTAATACGGCGTAAACCCAATCCTTTCAAGCATGCTTTGTGGCTCTTGAGGCGATGGGCACCCGATTTGAATTGAGTGACTTTCATTTTTTTCATCGTAACTCACCTAGTCTAAGTTAACCCAAGATTTCGTCTACAGATTTACCACGTTTTGCTGCCATCTTTTCTGGAGTTGACATATCACGTAAACCGTTAAACGTTGCACGAACAACGTTAGCAGTATTGGTAGAACCATAACATTTAGTCAAAACATCTTTGACACCAGCAACTTCTAATACAGCACGCATTGCGCCACCAGCGATTACGCCAGTACCTTCAGATGCAGGTTGCATATAGACTTTACTAGCACCATGACGTGCTTTGATCGGATGATACAAAGTTGCATCATTTAGCTCAACAGTAATCATATTACGTTTGGCAGCTTCTAGTGCTTTTTGGATAGCAGCTGGCACTTCACGTGCTTTACCGCGACCAAAACCAACGCGACCATTACCATCACCAACTACAGTCAACGCAGTGAAAGAGAAAATACGACCACCTTTAACAACTTTTGCAACGCGATCAACGGTAACTAAGCGTTCTACTAGACCGTCAGTCTGTTCATTTTTATCATTTTTATCATTTCTAGCCATGATTAAAACTCCAATCCGTTTTCGCGAGCAGCTTCAGCTAAAGCTTTTACTCGACCATGATATTTAAAACCACTACGGTCAAAGGCAACTTTAGTAATGCCAGCTGCTTTTGCGCGTTCTGCGATCATTTGGCCTACAGACGTCGCTGCATCAGCGTTACCAGTCGCGCCTGAACGCAAGCTGCTGTCTAAGGTAGATGCCTGAGCAATCACTTCACCACCGTTCGGAGAGATAATCTGGGCATAGATGTGTCTTGGCGTACGATTAACCGTTAGACGATGAACGCCCAAAAAACGGATATGTGCGCGGGTTTTCTTAGCTCGACGTAGACGAGCTGCTTTTTTATCAAACATTTCAACTCACCTTATTTTTTCTTGGCTTCTTTGCGAATCACATGCTCGTCACTATAACGAATACCTTTACCTTTGTAAGGCTCAGGTGGGCGGAAACCGCGGATATCGGCTGCTGCTTGACCAAGCTGCTGCTTATCGTTTGATTTTAAAACAATTTCAGTTTGCGTTGGGGTTTCAGCTGACACACCTTCAGGTAACGTATATTCTACTGGATGTGAGTAACCAACGTTTAGGGTTACTTTATTACCAGCAGCTTGAGCACGGTAACCAACACCAATCAATTGAAGACGTTTTTCAAAGCCTTCGTTAACGCCTATTACTAAATTATTTAGTAAAGAGCGCATGGTGCCAGTATGCATCATCGCTTCTTTTGAATCGACTGTAGGTGAGAAAATGATTGCATCATCTTCCTGTTTCAGCTCGACCAATTCATGCAGGCGTAAAGACATATTGCCGTTCTTGCCTTTAACTTCGACCTGCCGATCGTTCAAAGTAACGCTTACGCCGTTTGGCAGCGTCACTGGGGCTTTAGCCACACGAGACATAGGAATATTCCTTAGAAAATTAACTTCTTTATATTAGCGAAAAAACTAACAGGCTAAAAAGCGTGTTAGTTTAGCATAGTTGATCGCGTTAGACACCTAACAATGTTAAATAATTTATCACTACCACATTGATAGAAGCCTAACAGCGTCAAATAGACTTTATCGTCGTGTAGCTTACGCTACAAATGCGACGACTTCACCACCGATACCAGCAGCGCGTGCAGCACGATCAGTCATGATGCCTTGGCTAGTTGATACAATAGCAACACCCATACCTTGCTTAACAGTAGGGATAGCGTCTTTACCGCGATGCTGGCGTAAACCAGGACGGCTAAAACGTTGAATCGTTTCGATGACAGCTTTGCCTTCGAAGTATTTTAATACGATGGTCAAAGTTGCTTTGTTGTTGTTTTCTTCAGTAACAACAGCGCTAGCAACATAACCTTCGTTAACCAACAAATCAGCGATTGATTTGCGTAGCTTAGAGTTCGGCATTGCTACCGATACTTTATTAGCCATTTGTGCGTTACGAATACGGGTTAGCATATCCCCAACGGTATCTTGCATACTCATATAGTTACCCCTTACCAGCTTGCTTTACGAACACCAGGCACATCGCCTTGCATGACACGCTCACGCAGCATATTGCGTGATAAGCCAAACTTGCGGAAGTAACCGTGAGGACGACCCGTGATAGCACAACGATTGCGCAGACGTACTGGTGATGCGTTACGTGGTAAAGCTTGTAGCTCTAGCATCGCTTCCATACGAGTTTCGTCACTTGCAGTCATATCACTGATAGTTTCTTTTAGCTTGATACGCTTATCAGCGTATTTAGCAACCATTTTTTCGCGCTTTAATTCGCGGTTAATCATGCTCTTCTTTGCCATAACGTCTTTACCTTATTTAAATGGGAAGCCGAAAGCTTTAAGCAACGCACGACCTTCTTCATCAGATTGAGCTGACGTAGTAATTGTCACATCCATACCACGGATACGATCAATCTTGTCAAAGTCTACTTCTGGGAATACGATTTGTTCTTTGATACCCAATGAGTAGTTACCACGTCCGTCAAAGGCTTTAGGAGAAAAACCACGGAAATCACGAATACGAGGAATTGCAATGGCAATGAGACGATCTAAAAATTCGTACATTTGCTCACCGCGTAGCGTTACTTTACAGCCAATTGGCCATTCTTCACGAATTTTAAAGCCAGCAACTGATTTACGCGCTTTGGTGACTACAGGTTTTTGACCAGCAATAGCAGTCATATCAGCTACAGCACCTTCAAGCAATTTCTTGTCTTGAGACGCGCCGCCTACACCCATATTTAGTGTGATTTTAGTGATTTTTGGCACTTGCATCACATTCGCCAAACCAAGTTCTTCTTTGATTTGCTGTTTTAATTCTTCGTTATATAAAGATTTTAATCTTGCCATTACCATTACACCCTTAGTGTCTTACGCAGTCGCCACTACTTCACCGTTCGAACGATACAGGCGTTGTTTCTTGCCGTCTTCGCCGAACTGATAAGTAATACGATCAGCTTTTTGGGTTTGCGCATTTAAGATTGCGACATTTGAGATATGCAGAAAAGCTTCTTGCTTAAGAATGCCGCCTTCAACGCCAGTTGCCTGATTTGGCTTCTGATGTTTAGTGACAATGTTAATGCCTTCAACTTTAATACGATCGTTTTTTACAGCTTGTACAGTACCTTGCTTGCCTTTGTCTTTCCCAGCAATCACGATAACTGTATCGCCTTTACGTAATTTTGACATGGATTACCTCACAATACTTCTGGTGCTAGTGATACAATTTTCATAAACTGATCACCACGTAGTTCACGAGTTACCGGTCCAAAAATACGAGTTGCAATCGGCGCTTTGTTTTGGTTCAACAATACCGCAGCATTGTCGTCAAAACGTAATACCGAACCATCAGGACGACGAACGCCTTTTTTGGTACGTACAACTACCGCATTCATCACGTCGCCTTTCTTAACACGACCGCGAGGAATGGCTTCTTTAACCGTTACTTTAATAATGTCGCCAACTGATGCATAACGACGATGAGAGCCACCCAGTACTTTAATGCACTGAACTCGTCTTGCACCGCTATTATCTGCAACTTCCAGCATAGATTCAACCTGAATCATAGCGTTACTCCACACGTATGAGCAATAAAAACCAGTTGCTGCCGCTAGCACAGTATGAGTAGTCGGCATTTTAATATTAATAACCGCTGCTACTCTTAATGTGAGTGATATACGCTCGGCGCAATCAGTATCCTTAAAAAGGCAGCTATTTTAACAGCTTCTGGCTTTTAATGCAATTTACTTAGATTTTTTCTACTTTTTCAACCACATCAACCAAAGTCCAAGACTTGGTTTTTGAGATTGGACGCGTTTCTTTGATGCGGACAAGATCGCCTTGTTGGCAAACATTATTCTCATCATGTGCTTTGATTTTAGTAGAACGACGAAGCTGCTTGCCATACAAAGGATGACGAACCAGACGCTCAATCAAAACCGTGATGGACTTGTCCATCTTGTCACTGACAACTCGTCCTGTCAGAACACTAGCATTGGTCGTTGCTTGATTGTTATCGCTCATGAGTCGCCTCGTTGTTTCTCGTTAATCAAAGTCTGAAGCTGAGCAATCGCACGACGATTGACACGTACTTCATGGGTATTACCCAACTGACCAGTTGCTTTAGCCATACGAATACGGAAAGCATCAAGTTGCTTTTCATCAAGTAACTGGGTCAGTTCTTCTAATGATTTATCACGTAATTCACTGATCTTCATTACATTATCGTCCGCTTAACAATGGTAGTTTTAAAGGGCAGTTTAGCTGCAGCAAGCGTTAACGCTTCGCGAGCAAGCTCTTCTGAAATCCCTTCAAGTTCATATAGTATTTTACCAGGTTTGATTTCGCATACCCAATATTCTACAGGACCTTTACCTTTACCCATACGTACTTCTAATGGTTTATTGGTAATTGGTTTGTCTGGGAAAACGCGAATCCAAATCTTACCGCCACGCTTAATTTTACGAGTGATGGTACGGCGTGCTGCTTCAATTTGACGGGCAGTCATACGACCACGAGTCAAAGATTTTAGACCAATTTGTCCGAATGCAACGGTGCTTCCACGATGAGCTAGCCCAGTGTTACGACCTTTGTGCATTTTACGAAACTTGGTACGTTTTGGCTGTAACATAGTTTAAC
The DNA here is from genome assembly GCF_000418305.1 of Psychrobacter sp. G. Taxonomy (NCBI): domain Bacteria; kingdom Pseudomonadati; phylum Pseudomonadota; class Gammaproteobacteria; order Moraxellales; family Moraxellaceae; genus Psychrobacter; species Psychrobacter sp. G. The sequence continues at coordinate 595,370 of NC_021661.1, read as the reverse complement.
CTCTGTCTGTGTTTCGACGGTTTCCGTTTCCACGACCACGGCGTTTTGGCGCACGAGTCTGCTCTTCTTTAACGGGATTGTATACACTGTTCATACCGTCAAGAATTTCGCCACGGAAGATCCAAACTTTTACACCGATGGTGCCGTAAGTGGTTTCCGCACGTACTGACGAATAGTCGATGTCAGCGCGTAGTGTATGCAGTGGCACACGACCTTCACGGTACCATTCAGTACGAGCAATCTCAGCACCGCCAAGACGGCCAGACAGCTCAACTTTAATACCTTTAGCACCAGAACGCATGCTGTTCTGTACCGCACGCTTCATAGCACGGCGGAACATAACACGACGCTCAAGCTGACTTGCGATGCCTTCCGCTACTAAATGAGCATCAAGATCAGGCGAGGTGATTTCTTCAATGTTGACCTGAGCAGGTACGCCCATAATTTTGGTCAATTCTTTTTGAAGTCTTTCAATATCTTCGCCTTTCTTACCGATAACAATACCAGGACGCGCAGTGGCGATGGTAATCTTAGCAGCACCAGTAGGACGCTCAATCATGATTTTGCTAATCATAGCACTATCAAGTTTCTTGCGAAGATATTCACGAACCTGAATGTCGTTAATTAGGTATTCTGAGTATTGTTTAGGGCTAGCATACCAGTTTGCGTTATGCTTTTTTACAACACCAAGACGAATTCCGATTGGATGTACTTTTTGTCCCATAACTTATTCCCCTACCTTTATAGTGATGTGACAGGTACGCTTACTGATACGATCAGCGCGACCTTTAGCACGTGGTAGGATACGTTTTAGCGTAATGCCTTCATCAACGTAGATGGTTGATACTTTAAGAGTATCGATATCTAAACCGTTGTTGTTTTCAGCATTGGCGATGGCAGAGTTAAGACATTTCTTAACAAAAACCGCGCCTTTTTTATTGCTATACGTTAGGATATCCAAAGCACGCTCAATAGATTTGCCACGAACTTCATCAGCAACGAGTCTAACTTTTTGTGCCGATATGGCGGCACCGCGTAATTTTGCAGTTACTTCCATGGTAAGCACCTTATCTCTTAGCTTTCTTGTCAATGCCGTGACCACGATATGTACGAGTCGGGGCAAATTCACCTAGTTTATGACCAACCATCTGTTCACTTACGATAACCGGTACATGAGTACGGCCATTGTGAACAGATAAAGTTAGGCCAACCATTTGTGGCAGAATCATTGAGCGGCGCGACCAAGTTTTAATTGGTTTGCGTGAGTTGGTTTCTAATGCAGTTTCAACTTTAGCAAATAAATGCGCGTCTATGAATGGACCTTTTTTCAATGAACGAGGCATGAAATTCTTCCTTTATTTCTTCTTGGCGCGACGGCGGATGATCATGTTGTCAGTACGCTTATTGTGACGCGTTTTAAGTCCTTTAGACTTCTGACCCCAAGGGCTAGTAGGATGGCGACCTTTGTTACGACCTTCACCACCACCATGTGGGTGATCAACCGGGTTCATAGCGACACCACGAACAGAAGGACGAATACCTCTCCAACGTGAAGCACCGGCTTTACCAAGTGATTTCAAGTTGTTTTCAGTATTAGAAACTTCACCGATAACAGCACGGCAATTTACGTGTACACGGCGAGTTTCGCCAGAACGTAAACGAAGAATTGCATAAATACCATCACGACCTAGTAGCTGAACGCTAGCACCCGCAGCACGAGCCATCTGTGCGCCTTTACCGATTTTAAGTTCGATATTATGGATCACAGTACCTAGTGGTATGTTTTTTAGCGGTAAACAGTTACCTGGACGAATTGGTGATAATTCACCTGACATTACAGTATCGCCAACTGCTTGCTTTTTAGCAGCGATAATATAACGACGTTCGCCATCAGCGTACTTAAGTAAAGCAATATGCGCAGTACGGTTAGGATCGTATTCAATACGCTCTACTGTAGCTGGGATATTGTCTTTAGTACGTTTAAAATCGATAATACGATAATGTTGCTTATGACCACCGCCGATGTGACGAGTAGTGATACGGCCATTATTGTTACGACCACCGGTCTTGCTTTTTGATTCTAGAAGCGCTGCAAACGGACGACCTTTATAAAGGTGTGGATGCACTACTTTTTCAACAAAACGACGGCCTGGTGATGTTGGCTTTGCTCTTACGATAGGCATGAGTGTAATCCTTATTCGTTATTCGCTGTTTCACTAGTAGAAGCAGTCGTATTTGCGACCTCTTCACCAGCATCAGCCATTTGTACATCTTGACCAGCTTTTAAGGTAACATAGGCTTTTTTATAGTCATTACGACGGCCGATACTTTTACCAAAACGCTTTGTCTTACCTTTAACGTTCAATGTGTTTACTTTTAAAACTTCAACACCTTCAAACATCATCTCAACTGCTTTTTTAACTTCAAGCTTAGTAGCCTTAGAGTCAATTTTAAATACCTGCACACCAAGTGAGTCGCCAAGCATTTGAGATTTCTCTGAGAATACAGGTCCTCTTAGGATCTGATAAAGTCTTGCGTTATTCATGCTAGTGCTTCCTCAAATTGTTTCGCAGCTTCGACTGTCATGATCACTTTATCAAAAGCGATCAAGCTCACTGGATCCACTTCACTTGTATCAAGTACATTGACATGTGGGATGTTGCGAGCAGCTAAGTATAAGTTTTCGTCAACTTCTTTGGTGACGATCAATGCACGTGATGCATTTAACTCACCTAACTTTGCGATCAGCTCTTTGGTCTTAGGACCAGAAACGCTTATCTCTTCAACCAAAATCAGACGCTCTTGGCGAATCAATTCGGCTAGGATGCACTGCATAGCACCGCGATACATCTTACGGTTAACTTTCTGTGACCAATCTTGTGGCTTAGCCGCGAATGCACGACCGCCCCCACGCCAGATTGGGCTACGAATAGAACCTGCACGAGCGCGACCAGTACCTTTTTGGCGCCATGGCTTAATGCCACCACCAGAAACTTCGGCACGGGTCTTTTGAGCGCGTGTACCTTGACGAGCACCAGCAAGATATGCGGTGACGACTTGATGCACTAGTGCTTCGTTGAATTCACGACCGAAAGCCGTATCAGAAAGCTCAACTGCCGCCCCTGTAACTGTTTTTAAATCCACGTTAATCCCCTTGCTTAGGCTTTGACTGACGGACGTACGATGACATCGCCACCGGTGGCACCTGGGATAGCACCCTTGATGACAAGTAACCCATTTTCAACATCAACCGATATCACTTCTAGGCCTTGAACGGTAACGCGTTTGTTACCCATCTGACCTGGCATTTTTTTGCCTTTGAAGACTTTACCTGGTGACTGGTTTTGACCAGTTGAACCAATGGCACGGTGAGATACTGAGTTACCATGAGTGGCATCTTGCATGCTGAAGTTGTGACGCTTCACGCCGCCTTGAAAGCCTTTACCTTTACTGTTTCCTGTGACATCAACCATCTGACCTTGTTCGAACAAGTCAGCTAGGATCTCACCACCAATCTCACGACCTTCAAGATCGCTATCATTGGCACGAAATTCCCAAACACCACGACCAGCGGCAACGCCGGCTTTAGCGAAGTGACCTTTTTGAGCTGCTGTTACGCGGCTGTCACGACGGGTGCCTGTGGTAACTTGGATGGCTTGATAGCCATCTACATCAGTATTTTTTACTTGAGTAATGCGGTTAGCACTGATCTCAACCACTGTTACAGGGATAGATGCGCCTGCTTCAGTGAAGACACGGGTCATGCCGCATTTTTTACCGACTAAACCGATCGCCATTTTAGACCTCTTTATATCTTATATTAATGGGTTGGGTGTTTATGTGCATTAACCCAAAGCAATTTGAACGTCAACACCCGCCGCTAAGTCAAGCTTCATTAGCGCATCCACAGTTTTATCGGTAGGTTGAACAATGTCAACCATACGCTTATGAGTACGAATTTCGTACTGATCACGAGCGTCTTTGTTTACGTGTGGTGAAGTTAGAACGTTGAAGCGCTCAATGCGAGTCGGCAACGGTACAGGACCACAAACTTGCGCACCGGTGCGCTTTGCAGTATCAACAATCTCTTGTGCAGATTGATCAATCAGACGATGATCAAAAGACTTAAGACGGATACGGATTCTCTGGTTAGCCATGCCAGCAAGCTCCTAATATGTGCTTTTGTCATTCTTGCTTTGCAAGGATATGAGCAAAAGCCGTTTGGTTAAATATTCACTTAAAGCGGCCTTCTGTTCTAAACCAGAATGAGTTCTTTATCCGAACTTATAGCGTGCCAAAAGCAAAATAGTTTAAAGCCCCGCCGACCCTTCCATTGTAGGATGTCAGCAAAGGCATAATGAAATAGTGCTAGAAACGATGCTCTAGCTGTCATAGCGCCAGCTGTTTTATTGGCTGCGCATATATAATTCAGTGGTCTGTATTATACATAATAATCAGATGATTGCAAGGGGATTATTTACAATGATATACACAACTGTTTGATATAAATATTGGTTTTTAAAACAGATTCTTTTAACTTTTAACCAATTGCTTACTAATCATCAAAGCTAAACCGTCCCATTAAATGCCCTAAGTTTTCAACATTTGACGGCAATACTTACTATTCAGATCCCGCCTTGAGGTTCAATCTAATACTATATCGTATTGTTCTTGGGTATATAAATTCTCAACATCAAAGGTAATCACTCTACCAAGCAAATACTCTAAATCTGCCACGGTATCCGATTCTGACGTCAGTAACAAATCAATCACTGCCGCATGAGCGACCACCGTAAACTTCTTTGGAGAGTTATAAGTACGAGCACAGCGCATGATTTCACGAAATATCTCAAAGCAGACCGTCTCAGCGGTTTTGACAAAGCCGCGCCCTTGACAGGTCGAGCAAGGCTCACATAGTTGCTGACCAAGCGATTCACGGGTGCGCTTACGGGTCATCTCAACCAAACCAAGCTCACTGACTTGAGTGATTTTGGTTTTGGCATAATCTTGTACTAGCTGTGACTGCAAGCTCTCTAAGATATCATCCTTATGCTGCTGCTCAAGCATATCGATGAAGTCTAGGATAATAATACCGCCTAGATTACGTAAGCGCAGCTGACGGGCTATCGCGTGTGTTGCCTCTAGATTCGTTTTGTAGACGGTATCTTCTAATGAACGCCCACCAACGAATGAGCCAGTATTGACATCAATGGTGGTCATCGCTTCAGTTTGGTCAATAATCAGATAGCCGCCCGACTTTAAATCAACGCGGCGTTTGAGCGCATCACGTAAATCATCTTCGACGCGGTGCACATCAAACAGCGACTGCTCAGCGGTATAATGTACTATGCGATCATAGACAAAAGGCACAAATTCTTTGGCAAAGTATCTAACCTGCTCATATATCTGCGAATTATCAATCACGACTTTTTCGGTACCAGCGTGTACCAAATCGCGGATAGAACGCAGTGGTAACGATAATTCTTGATAAATAAGCTCTGAGCTTTGATTAGGCTTCATTTCTTGGCGACGGGCACATATCGTTCTCCATAGCTGCAAGAGATAGTAGATGTCTTCTTCGAGTTTATCAACGGGTACACGCTCTGCCGCCGTACGTGCAATAAGACCGCCCTTGAGATTGACGGTTTGCATCAGGCTAGTGAGCTCAGTCTTGAGACGGGTACGCTCTTCTTCACCATCAATACGCTGCGAGATACCGATATGCTCACTCGATGGCAAGTAGACCAGATAGCGAGATGGCAGTGATATATTGGTGGTTAAGCGCGCGCCTTTACTGCCTAACTGATCTTTGGTGACTTGAACTAAGATACGTTGGCTCTCGTGTAGGCGATGCTGGATGAGAGTTTTCGAAACTGATACAACTTCTGTGTTCTGCGTACTTATTACAGGCGGCGTGATGGCTAAATCGTCAGCGGTTACCTCTATAATAGTGCGCTCATCACCAGTCTTTTCGACTTTAATGCTTTTGGCAGCTGGACGAGGTTCGCGCTGCATATCATTAACGTGTAAGAATGCAGTACGTGACTGACCAATATCGATAAAGGCTGCCTGCATACCCGGCAGAACGCGCACCACTGTACCCAAGTAAATGTTACCAACCAAACCCAGTTTATGATGACGCTCAATATAAATCTCGCCCAAGATACCGTTATCTAATACGGCAACACGGGACTCCATGGGACTAATATTAATCAGCAGCTCTTCGGACATAGTATTTTCTCTTATCACTTAGCTTTCTGGTGAAGCATTCATAGTTTGGTAGCCTGACAGTGTAACAAATGCCACTTGCTTTTGCCCACGACACAAGCGTGTCATTATGTGCGGATGGTTTAATATTAAGCTTCATCCTAAAGCACTGTTAACTCAATACCCCTATTCTAAACGTTTTGAGCATGTAAGCTTTATTAGGTATTATCTATTTAAGCATCAAAATTTTAACGCGTATCAGTGCTGGTCATCTCTTTAATCAATGCCAGCGTTTGCGCAAGCGGTAAGCCCACCACATTGGTATAGCTGCCATTGATACGGCTAACCCAAGCCGCACCCAACCCTTGAATACCATAGCCACCTGCTTTGTCTACAGGCTCGCCGCTGTCCCAATAATCACCCATCATCTCTGGAGTAAGCGCTACAAAGGTGACCTCTGTGCGTTCAATGATTTGTTGCTGATTGATGATTTGCCATACTTGCTCATTATTGAACTCATCAGAACGTTTAGGCTGTAATGAGAGTTGCGTTGCCTGTACCGCCGTCCATACTTCATGAGTACTATCGGACATTTGCTGCCACATACGATAAGCATCTTCGCGATTATTTGGTTTGACCAAGACTGTTTTGCCATCTGGCAATACCCCAATGGTATCAGAGGTCAATAAAATAATGGGCTTCGACAAGAGTGATTGATATAAGTGAGCGTCATTATTCTTTAACTGTCTATTTAGCTGCACAGTTGCTGCCTCTGCTTTGGCAGCAACCATACGAACAATATAGTCTTTGGGCGACTCATCTTGATAAGGCGTTTCATCGATATCAACGCTGATGACCGTAAATTCTAGTTGCACTCTACTTAGTAACTCGCGACGACGCGGCGAGCCGGATGCTAGGATAATATCCATCACTACTCTCTATATTATGTAGAAACTTGATATTGATAGGTTTAGTCATAAATAAACGAGGGTCGTTTATCGTAGATGCTTATAAAAACCATGTGTGATGAAAATACTTGTATTGATAATCGATGTAATAATCAATCTGATTAACGCACAAATTTTCGTAACGTCAATAGTACCAATGGCCAGCTAATAATACTCATCAATAAAGAAAAAGTAGATTGGGCAACAAAGAGATCTTGTACAAACATCTGTAGCATCCACAGACTCGCTTGAAATACAAATAATCCTAAACTCGCTATTATCCATGCACTAATCGTATTTAGCTGTCTGATATAGATACTGGTCACCTTTATCATAAGCGCCACTGCCACAGCAGAAAAAGCCTGCTGTCCTAAATGAGTATCCATCAGCAAATCAGCAATAAGGCCAATAGCAAAGGCACTAAAAATGCCTACATAACGCGGCTGAAACAATAACCAAAAAATCAATACCATGATCATGATCATAGGACGCAATGTGGCCATACTAGGACTTAATGGATAAACACTGAGCGATGAGGCAATAATAAAACTCAGTACAATCACGGCATGCAGCAGCCCATTTGCATGATCAGAATCAGGATATGCCATGAATACGTACCTTTAGCGGATGTTTAGCAGCTACTTAATAATGAATTCAGCATTGCAGGGAATAAAAAAAGAGGAGTAAAGCAGCGCACTTAAATAGAATAGCGGCTGATTATCGGGCAATGATTATCTCTAACAATGACCATCAAGACTCATTGATGCCAATATTGTTTTTATTAGCCAGCTTGTCTTGCAATATCAGCACATAAGCATTATCAACAAAGTTTGCGGCAGGTGTGACATCAATGCTTCTAAAATTATCCGCTTGCGTGTCTTCAATATGGGTGATACGACCAACACGGTAGCCTGCAGGGATACGCCCACCTAATCCAGACGAGACCAGCTCATCCCCGACGCGTACATCTGAGGTTTTAAAGACATATTCAAGGCTCAATGAAGTAGGTATACCCTGACCGGTGACAATAGCGCGCTGACCTGTCCGCTTGACAGTAACGGCAACGGACTGCTGCTCATCAGTAATAAGCAATAAACGGCTGGTATTAGGATAGACATTGATAATCTGACCTAAAATGCCGTTTTCATCAATGACCGTTTGCCCAACTTGTACCCCATCTTGCTCCCCTTTATTCAACACCACAATTTGACGCAGTAGATTGGTGTCAGTACCAATTACCTGTGCCAGATTTAAATCAAATTGTTCAGGGCGCGTGGTCGATAGAATACCTTGCAGGCGAGCGTTTTGCGCCAAGATATAATCTTGCTGCTGCAATTTAGCTTGCGCGTGAATAAGTTGAGATCTGAGCTGCATGTTTTCGCGGCGCAGCGTTTCTTTTGATTGTAGGCTGCCGCTTGACCAGTGTTGTGCATAACTGGGTAATAATGACAGCTCGTAAATAGGCTGCATTGCGGCGTGGCTCGTTGAGCGTATAGGCTTGAACCATTCTGGATTTTTGCTATCAAACCACATCAATATCAATGCCACTATTAATAAAACAGCAGTTATACGAAGCGCGAGTGGCTGGCGAGCAAAAATACTTGGAGTCATAGTTCGTCTAATGTAGAGGTTTTAATGTGAGCATTAGCCAGCACTGAATAGCACTATATAAAAGGCATTTAATATCAAAAAAAGCTCAGTATCTATCAGATATTGATTGCCTTTATTGATAATATTAAAGGCAACCTTTTGGCTACCTTCAATGTTATTCATCTATCCTTTCTCATGCCTAGTTATCGTTAACTTCAGCCTTATCTAACATTGCTAGTATGACAATGCTTGATAAACAGTGATTTATACAAAAATCATATTTAGGCTTTTGTTATTGATAAAATCAAGCGCAATACCGCCACCACGGCTCACGCAAGTTAATGGATCTTCAGCGACTGTAACTGGTAAGCCTGTCTCTCTTGAGATGAGCTTATCTAGGTCACGTAATAGTGCGCCGCCACCGGTCAAGACAATACCGCGTTCAGCGATGTCTGATGACAACTCTGGTGGCGTCTGCTCAAGTGCTGCTTTTACCGCGCTGACGATACCACTCAGCGGATCACTCAAAGCTTTCTGCACTTCTTCTGAGTTGACAGTGAAGGTTTTTGGTACGCCTTCTGCCATGCTACGTCCGCGTACTTCTACTTCTAACTGGCTGTCTTCATTTAGCGCGGAGCCAACTTCTTGTTTGATACGCTCAGCGGTGGTTTCACCAATCACGCAGCCATGAATACGACGTACATGGGTAATAATGGCATCATCAAACATATCGCCACCGATACGGATAGACTCAGCATAGACACAACCTGACAAAGCAATAACGGCAATCTCAGTGGTGCCACCGCCGATATCAACGACCATTGAACCGCTGGCTTCATGAACCGGCATGCCGGCGCCAATTGCCGCTGCCATTGGCTCTTCTAATAACAATACTTTGCTCGCGCCCGCTGATGATACCGCTTCACGAATCGCTTTACGCTCAACAAGGGTAGACTTGCAAGGCACGCAAACCACCACATTAGGCTGGGCCATAAAACGCTTAGCTTTTACCTTTGCGATAAAATGCTTAAGCATTTTTTGCGTCACTTCAAAGTCAGCAATTACGCCGTCTTTTAAAGGGCGGATAGCCGTAATATTGGCAGGCGTACGACCCAGCATCTGCTTGGCATCAATACCAACAGCAGCAACGGTAGGGTTCTGTGTGCGATTGCTTCTTAAAGCGACCACCGTAGGCTCATCGAGCACCACGCCTTTACCAGGAATAAAAATAAGGGTGTTCGCAGTACCGAGGTCGATTGCGATATTATTTGATAAAAATCCAAACAGGTTCATGACTAATATTTCCAGCGTATTACAAATGAGGCGAATGAGGCAAATGAGAGTGACCGAGGGATTACTCGTCAGTATTGAGCAGGTCGTCTTTAGACATTACCCGTGGCGAGAGTTTATCATCGTAACAAGTCAAACCGAAGCTATAATGATGAAATGAAAAAACTGAGCTAAATTATACCGATTTGGCTCAAAAAAAACACAGATATTTGCATCAGTACGCTAGGATTTTGCGCTTATGCGCTAAAAGTTGTTACAAAGTTTGAAATCGCAGACCATACCAGCCGCTTTGATGAAACAGCCTTTAATTCAATCACTCACAAGTAGCTACCGTCTTATGATACTTACTAAGTAATTTGCTTGATAACTTGCTTAGCAGCAGCTACCCACTGTAACGTATTTCGTCATTAAATGGGGAGCTATTGACCATCAACTTTTTACTATCCAGTCAGCTTTGCATAATTGCTTATTAAGTTGAGCCTTTTTTAATAGAAGAGTCGTGAATAAAGCCCTTTTAAGCAATCTTGTGAGTAAAGATTGTGCTGTAATCAAGTGTCCTACTCTGTAAACTTCGGTCAGATGCTTTATAATAAAGCCACTGTATATTTACATCTTTATATAAGTCGCTTATTTTAGTGCTTATCTGTTTTAGTCATATTCTACTCTAACAAAAACTGTCCGTAACTGGAGACACTATGTCACAGCAACCATTAACGTCTGACAACACTGTCAGCCGTGAAGAAATCCTAGAAGTTGCCAACCTTGCCCGTTTAGGTGTCGATGAAAATACTGCCGATAGCTATGCTGCTGATATCTCTAAAATACTTAAGCTGATGAACACGCTTGGTAATGTCGATACCACCGATATCAAACCTTTATCAAACATTCATGAAGCTTGCCAAGATTTGCGTGCTGATGTCGCTAAACACGATATCAATCGTGAACGCAATCAATCGGTCGCCCCTGCTGTCGAAGATGGCTTGTATTTGGTACCGCAAGTGATTGAATAGGCGGCTGGCGCTCTCTGATTTCGTATCTTACTTTATGCTATTAACATTTTGACGGACGACACCTTATGTCTGAACTTCATTTATTAAGTACCCAGCAGCTCATTACTGGTCTGCAAGACAAACAATTTAGCAGCCTTGAGCTGACTGACCACTACATCAAACGTATCAACGCGCTTGATAGCAAGATTAACAGTTTTATCACTCATACCTCTGAGACAGCACGCGCGCAAGCAAAAGCGGCGGACGAGATGCGTGTACAAGGGGACAAACGCCCATTACTTGGCGTACCCATGGCGCATAAAGATATTTTTTGTACTCAAGGCGTATTGACGACCTGTGGCTCTAAAATGCTGCATAACTTTATCTCTCCTTATGATGCGACCATCGTCACTAACATTGATAAAGCTGGGATGATTAGCCTTGGTAAGCTTAATATGGATGAGTTTGCGATGGGCTCGGATAATGAAAGCTCATATTATGGTGCGGTGCACAATCCTTGGAACATAGCGCATGTACCTGGTGGCTCATCAGGTGGTAGTGCAGCAGCCGTTGCAGCAGGATTTGTACCCGTTGCGACTGGTAGTGATACTGGTGGCTCTATTCGTCAGCCTGCCTCATTTTGCGGCTTAACGGGCATCAAACCTACTTATGGTCGCGTCTCTCGCTTCGGTATGATTGCTTATGCCTCGAGTCTTGATCAAGCCGGTAGTATGGGTCGCAGTGCCATGGACTGTGCCTTCCTATTACAGCCAATGATTGGTCATGACCCACGCGATGCGACTTCTATCAAATACGACATGCCTGATTATGTACAAGATTTAAATGACGCAGCTACCAGCGCTGGTGATAAACCGTTTGCCGGTTTACGTATTGGTGTTGCTAAAGAATACTTTAGTAAAGGACTTGATACTGAAGTCGAACAAGCAGCTCGTGCAGCGTTAAAGAAATATGAAGAGCTTGGCGCGACCATTGTAGAGGTGACAATCACCGATCCAGAGATCACCCTTGCTACCTATTATATGCTCGCCCCAGCTGAAGCATCATCAAACCTATCACGCTTCGATGGTGTGCGCTTTGGGTATCGCTGTGAAAACCCTAAAGACTTGATTGACTTATATACGCGCTCGCGTTCTGAAGGCTTTGGTCCTGAAGTACAGCGCCGTATTTTGTCAGGGACTTATGCGCTATCTGCTGGTTACTTTGATGCCTATTATACTAAGGCACAAAAAGTGCGCCGCATAATTATCAAAGACTTCGAAGATGCTTTTGCCAACTGTGATGTGATCGCCAGTCCAACGGCGCCAACAGCGGCTTATAAACTTGGTGAAGACCTCGATCCTGCAACGATGTACCTAGGTGATGTTTATACCATTGGTGTCAACTTAGCGGGTCTACCTGCGCTTAGTCAGCCAGTTGGTTTAACCGCAGCTGGATTGCCTATTGGTTTGCAATTGATTGGACAATATTGGCAAGAGAGCAAATTGCTCTCTACTGCTCATTTATTCCAGCAGCATACAGATCATCATCTGCAACACTCTACCATCGCGAAGGAGACGGTATAATGAATACAGCAACTACTACTGATAACAACGCCGTTCGCAAACACGATGTTCGTAAAGAGCTATTCGTCGATGGTTATGAAGTGGTCATCGGTATCGAGATTCACTGCCAGCTGAACACAGAAAGTAAGATATTCTCGAGCGCGCCGACTGACTTTGGTCACGAGCCAAACAGCCAAGCCAGTATTGTAGATTTAGGCTTACCGGGTGTTTTGCCAGTGCTAAATGCTGGTGTGGTTGATCGTGCGCTAAAATTTGGTATTGGTGTCAACGCTGAGCTGGGTCTATTTAATACCTTTGACCGCAAAAACTATTTTTACCCTGATTTACCGAAAGGCTATCAAATCACCCAGATGGCCAATCCTATCGTTGGCGAAGGCTATATAGATGTCGTGGTCAATGAAGGTGAAAAGAACGAATATCCTAAGCGCATGGGTATCACCCGCGCGCATCTAGAAGAAGATGCTGGTAAATCAGTACACGATGCCGTCGATGGTATGACTGGTGTGGATTTGAACCGCGCTGGTACGCCACTGATCGAAATCGTCTCTGAACCTGATATGCGCTCGGCTCACGAAGCGCTTGCCTATATCAAAGCCATTCATCAGCTAGTGACTTGGCTGGGTATCTCAGACGCTATCATGGCAGAAGGCTCATTCCGCTGTGATTGTAACGTCTCTATCCGTAAGCCTGAAAGCGAGCTTGGTACACGTACTGAGCTAAAGAACCTCAACTCATTCCGCTTCATCGAGCGTGCCATCAATCGCGAAATAGAGCGTCAGATTGACATCTTAGAAGACGGCGGTAAAGTTGTGCAAGCAACGATGCTTTATGACCCAGAGCGCGACGAAACTCGTGTTATGCGTACCAAAGAAGATGCCAATGATTATCGCTACTTCCCTGATCCTGACTTGCTACCTGTGCGTATTGAGCAGCATACGGTTGATAGCATTCGTGCAGCGATGCCTGAGTTACCAGTTGCCCGCCGTGCGCGTTTTGAAGAAGCGCTTGGTCTTTCAGAATATGACGCTCGTATCTTGACTGGTAGCCGTCAAATTGCTGATTACTTTGAAAGTGTGGTTGCAGAAATTGGGCAAGCAGATGCCAAAATGGCAGGCAACTGGGTAATGGGCGACCTACTTGGTGCGTTGAATAAAGATGATAAGGAAATTACTGACTCCCCTATCAGTGCCAAGCAATTGGCTGGTATGCTATCGCGTATCAAAGACGATACCCTATCTGGCAAACTAGCTAAGAAGGTCTTTAGTGCCTTATATGAGCGCGAAGGTGGCGATGCTGATGATGCAGCAGATAAAATCATCGAGGAAAAAGGTCTTAAGCAAGAAACCGATACGGGCGCTATCAAAGCCATCGTTGAAGAGGTCATTGCTAAGAATGCAGCGATGGTTGAAGAGTATCGCGGCGGTAAAGAAAAAGCCTTCAATGGTTTAGTTGGTCAAGTAATGAAAGCCAGTCGCGGTAGTGCCAATCCACAGCAAGTCAACCAAATTCTGAAAGAGTTATTGGGTTAAGGTTAACTGCTCATTGGTTATACTGGCTATGATATGTAAAATGACATTGTAGATTTTGGCTAAAATAAATAGCTCTTGCAATATGCATAATTTTGCGTAAAATAGTCAGTCATTCGGGGCGTAGCGCAGTCTGGTAGCGCACTACACTGGGGGTGTAGTGGTCGCAGGTTCAAATCCTGCCGTTCCGACCAAACATAGTAATAAAGAGAAAAGCCAATCATTGTTTTCAATGGTTGGCTTTTTTTTGTGATAAATTTGGCTAGGGATTGTATGATAGTTGATAGAGCAAAAAATAATAAGAATTTGGACAAGGCTAGGATTGATTAGGTAAGGTGAAGGCATTCGTACTCTTACACTTTCGCTGCTTTGTATTTACTTTGGTTTAATGGTGCGTAAAGGTATGAATGTGAATGATGATATAGCTTTAAATTTTGATAAGGCTGAATACTATAGCTTAGAAGAGGCAAGCGAATATCTTAATAGAAAATATAAAACTGACAACATTAATGCGCATAAGCTTTTGAAAAAAGTTGTTCAATATGAAATACCGTTATTTATATATGGTAAAAACTTTCAACTTACTGGTGATTATGTAATGAGCTCTTATAAGTCAGTAAGGCTTATAAACGATGATATGGAGCTACGTAGAAATACTCTTAAAGAAGTATTAAAAATTAACAGATTAGCCTATTCTAGGATAGATAGTATGCTATCTGCAGTTATGGAAAATACAGGAGGATTTCTAGAACTAAGCTTAGAGACTATAAGGGCATTTTTATTTGATAGTAAGATAACAACAGATAATATTGATGAAACCTCGTTATTTGGGGGTTTTCTACCAATAGCTACACCAAACGGCAATGCATCTAGTCTGGATTATCTAGATGATTATTTATTACGAGATTTCGAGGACAGTGTAGCATTCACTCTTGCCCTATATCCAAGTATTGATATTTTTCCAGACAACGAAGAGGATATAACATTAGCTATTGATAGTGCTATTAAGTTATGTACTCCAAAAGTTGTGGACTATTATTTAGGGAATAGAGAGAGTCAAAAACCTTATATAACGCCATATTTTGAGTTTAATAGAAGTGATTTAATAATACTTAGTAGTGGCATTGCAAAGCTTGAAGAGCTTATTTCAAGTATTGAAGAACCAAATATAGAAGTTAAATCTTTAGACACGGATTTTTTAAAAAAGAAAGGGGTTAGCCCCCACAAACTATTGGCTAAGCATATGGCTAAACATATAGCCGATAAAGAATGGCAAGCAGACAAACAGAATAAAATTAAAATTACTGAAATGGCAGAAATTATATATTCAAAACTTTACTCACTTGGGTTTCACAATGAACTACCCGACCAAGCAAAAAATATTAAATCTTGGATTAAGGAGGTAGCACCCGATTACGCTAGAGAAGGAGGCAGACCACCATCATCATAAAACCTACACGAACCTAAGTTAATATATATAAACCTAAGTTAGGGGAATTTTCTTACTCAGCTCCACCCCTTACGATAGCCCATGTAACCCGCCGAATATCATTGTGGCATAACATGGAGCTATACAAATGACCCACTCAAACCAACAATCACCTAAAACCCAAACTACCAAACCAAAAAACTGGCTTCGATTTTTATTCAAAGCAGCACTCGGTATTATGTTGCCTTACTTGCTATCACCGTCTGATATCAGCATTCACATTCATCACATTAATATCATATTTTAGCGCTAAAAAACTAAGCACTACCCTAGATGATACTCGTGTCCTATAGACTTTTATAGAGCGAGCCGTTAGGGTAAATGCTACATCTTTGCATTGGTTCACCTTATGTCAGAGCCTATCGCTCAGCCCACATCTACTCGCCTTAGAAATGACGCACCTTGGGAAGCTTACCAGCGACCTTATGTGCGTGATTTGGCGTATGTGCTTGCTTGCCCAAACGTTTTGACTAAATGGCTTGACGTTGCGCCTTACCAAAACACTCATGCTATTTCCGTACATAGCGCAAGTTTTTGGCAACAGCAATTCGCAGGATATAAGCAGCGTTTATCAGAGCTGGACACTACCAATGCTTATCAAGCACTCACCCGTTACTTACTCAAGCGCCCCAGTCCCAATCGACTGGGTTTTCACTTTGAAGGATTATTGTCATTTTGGTTAGAGGATGGTTATGCGCGCAAACTACATCCGTATGAAACACTCGCTAATAATGTGCAATTATTTAACGGCAAGCAGACGACTGGTGAGCTGGATTTAATCTTATATAATCATGCCGAAAATCTGGTCGAGCATTGGGAACTGGCTATTAAGTTCTTTATGGGATCAGCACCTTTTGAGCCTGAAAACTGGGTTGGCATCAACTCAAAGGACAATTTACAACGCAAAATGACCCATATGCAAACCAAGCAGTTTCGCACCGTATGGGTAGATACCGAAAATCATGGGCAAATTAAAATTGATAAACGCTATGGCGTGATAAAAGGGCGATTCTTTTTACCAATAGACATCACTAATTTCGTCTATCCATCTTGGCTAGTACCAAACTTTCCCATGCACGAATGGTGCGATAAGTACGACACAAGCACTCTCACGACTCTTGATATAAGGGCATTACGAGCCGCCCATTATATTGAATGGTTTACTAGGCGCGATTTTTATGACGGTCGTCAGTCGCCACTGAACAATTCTAAAAACGATATATTAAAAACAGGTTTATATTTTGCAGGCGATAGACCTATTGTCATTTATCCTAAGCAGACCGAACAAGTAGAAAATAAACTTTAAGCTTTTATCATCATCTTAATAGCTTTTAATAACTCTCAATCACTTGCATCAGCTCATATCTCAGCATGTCGGCACTCGGCATGCGCTCCGCATGAAAACGCACGATAGCAATGCCCGCACTGGCAAGCGCCTTGTCTTTTTTGTCATCGGCTTTTTGCCTTGCTTTACTGCTATGTGTCCAATCATCAAGCTCGATGGCAACCAAGGTAGTCTGCGCATCAATATCAACAATCACATAATCAACACTTTGGCGGCAGATACGATTGAACCAAAAACTGCGCTCAGACGTCTCATTACTGTTCGCTTCAATAATCCGTGACAGCTGTACTTGCACAAAAATATGATATTCCGGTAATGCATTTTTTAACTTATTAAAAAATATCACTTCAGTAGGGGTCATGATAGGCATCGGCGCAAACGGCCAAATAGCCAACTCATCACCGCGTACAGGTGGCGGATCTGGTTCAACAGCTTGTTTATTAGAAAATAATTTTGGTAAGGTAATCAGCCCCAAAAAGCCAACTGCCAATATTAAAAATATAGCGCCAAATGACATGGTTTTACCTTATGCAATATCTAAGCAGTTAGATAGCTAGCCTAGCTAACATATAGGCAAGCTATCTAACTGCAGCAGGTCGACCCTTATGGGCTAACAGGTTATACAGAGAGAAACAAAAATGGTGCTCATGGTAACTAAGTATGAGCAAATGGACAAACACTAAAACGAAAAACACGACAATAGATGTCGTGTTTTAATCATAGAGGCATCAAAGGATAATAAATGAAAGCACTCTCATTAAGATTTTAGCTGCTATTTCATTATCATGCGTTTAGCAGTTTAACAAAATCTAGCGCCAATATAATACCCAAGCGCTGGTGGTATTCACTTTAGGGTCACTATTAATCTTATCCTTCAAGGCTAAAGCAGCTACTTTACCACGCTCGGGACCGACAATAACCCGTACACCGCGACTCGTCGGGCTGGTCTTAACTTGATAACCTGCAGATTGGAATTTTTTTGCCATCTCATCCGCTTTGGATTGGTCGTTTGCTAACGCTACTTGTACCCCAAAGCTACCTTTAGCATCGGTTTCTTTGACTTCTTTACGGGCTTCACTGAGTTTTTGCTGAGCATCACGTTTAGCGTCTGCTGACTTTTTCGCTAAAGCTTCTTCTCTTTGACGCTTTTCTTCACGTGCCTGTTCAGCCGCTGTTGCTTCTCGCTCTAAACGCTCTACCTGCTTACGCGATGGTATCGTAATGGTTTGACCAAGATTTAGCGATGTTGATGGTGAGAGATTATTGGCTTGAGCTAAGACTTCTACCGGCATATCGTACTGGCGTGCCAGTTTAATCAGCCCATCTCCTCTTTTGACTTGATAGTCAGAGGGCGACTTAGGTGGGGCCTTTTTTGCGGCTTCATCCGCCTCGCGCTTTTTTTCCGCAGCTACTTGCGCTTCAGCCTGCTTTTTAACGTCTGCTTCTTTTTTACTATCTGCTAATTTCTTAGCAGCAGCTTGCTCTCTAATAGTTGCTTGTCTTTCAGCTGCCTGCTGCTCTGCTAGTGCTTTCTTCTTTGCTTCAGCACCATCAGCAGAATTAGTGGACGTCTCTGCACTAGAAGGCGCTGATATAGGTGTTGCAAGTGTGTTCTTCGTCGCCTCTTCATTAGTACTGTTAGTATCAGCGTTATCTTCGATACTTGGTGTGGTGCTCGCCAGATATTGCTGACTTTCAGCGCGTGCTTTTGCCAATGCTTGCGCCTCTGCCGCTTCTTGTTCAGTTAAGAACTGCTGAGCACGCTTTTCTTGTTCTGCAACGCGAGCGGCACGCTCTTTTTGTTTTTGTGCCAAGATACGTTTTTCTGTCTCGATATCTGTTGTCAGTGGTTGTACAGACGTAGGCTCAGCACTTGGTTGATCGATCATTGCCGATGCTGGCTGTGATTTATTGGTATCACCAATTTGTTGTACCATGGCGTATAGCATGACGCTACCACCGATAATCATCCCAATGCCCAATAAGGCTTGTCTCGAAAAATTCATCCGTTTACGTCTCTTAGTTGGTAATAAGGTTGATTGGGCGGCGCGGTTATTGTTTTAAACTATATTATAGATAGCTTAAATCAGCAAGCCATTAGCGCCAGTTGCTTCCATCCGTTTTAATACTAATGCGCTAGGTTTTAATCACTTTGATTATAAAGCATATTTTTCATGCTGTCTGCCACCACGCTATTACTAAGACTAACATCAAACAGTCAATGTTTTAACGTAAATTATCGCGTTTCAAGCGTAGACAATGCCTCTCCAATCGTATGAAAAGAGCCACAGACTACGATTAAATCTTGGGGCTGACTGGCATTTATAATCGCATGAGTGGCTTCTTGCAAACGCGCAAACTCATGTATCTGAGAATCATCGACATAGCTCGCTAAGATACCTTGCAAATGCTCTGTAGTGGCAGCACGTGGATAATCAATTTCAGCGATGAACCAATCACTGATTGGTAAGCCTGCTGTCGTCAAACGCCGCACCACTTTATTAATATCTTTATCACCTAGCATAGAAAACAACATGTTAATGGTAGCAGGTTCACCTGAAGTTTGATTAACTTGTTCAGATATACTTTGCTGTGTTAAATGCTGCTGCCAAAGCGGCACTAGCTGTGCCAATAAAAACTCAACGCCTTGATCATTATGCGCCACATCAAATAGCCAATGACGCTCATGGACTTCACGATAATCGAAGCGACCGGCAAGCTTAACTGTTTTTAGCGCTTGCTCTATAGCATTGGTATCGACGTCTAAGGGACTTGCAAGTACTGCTGACAGAGCATTGGCAGTATTGGTCAATGACAGTGCGGGTCGAGGCAATTGTAGAGTGACAGCGGCATTGCTATATTGCCACGTAGTCGAATTATTTTCACAATAGCTGAACTCTTTACTGACTTGATAACAAGTCGCCTGATGCTTATCTATCGCTTGCTGTACGCTATTTGGCATCTCTGTAGCACCGTAAATGACGCTAATCCCATCACGTAAAATACCTGCTTTTTCCGCTCCGATGGCTTCCACATTATCACCCAACCAATCAACATGATCGATGGCAATATTGGTAATCACTGCCATATCAGGGTCGATGATATTGACCACATCTAAGCGACCGCCCAGCCCTACTTCTAACACCCAAACATCGCAATCCGCTTCCGCGAATATCAACAATGCTGCCAGTGTTGTCATCTCAAAAAATGACAATGTTAAATCACATTGCAACCGTGCCGCTTCTACCTTGCTAAAGGCAGCAATCAGGGTTTCATCGCTGACCATCTCGCCATCGATCCGTACCCGCTCGTTAAAGACGCTCAAGTGCGGCGATTGATATAAGGCAGTTTTATATCCTGCGGCTTGGCACATCTGCGCGATGACCGCAGTCGTCGAGCCTTTGCCATTAGTACCTGCAACCGTAAATACATAGGCGTCATCTTTGGCTGATTGTACGACTCCCAATGCCTCAGCGACTGGCAATACACGTGACAGCCCCATGTCTATCGCCGAAACATGAATCTGCTGCATATAATTCAGCCATTCGGTTAAAGTGGCTTGGTTGTCAGGGGTACTACTAGGGCTATGAGACGCTAAAGAATCAGACATGGACAGAACCTATATCAAAGTTTGAGATAAAAGATAAAACTTATAAAAAAATAAAAACAGTATGACTAGCTTGCTACAAAGCAAAATAGCATTTACCGTTATTCACGATAAATGCTATTCATTAGTTTTACATATTTGGCAGATATTAGCACGCCGCTCGATCATTATGCAGCGAAATTATAAAACAGCTGCTTGAATCTAACCCACGTGTTTTTATTTTTACTACCTACTGAGCATCAACATTGGGTACGCTACACAGTTTCGCCAGCAGACGATAAATGGTATCAATCATTTGATGACGATGTACCACTTCGTCAACCACACCATGTTCTAGCAAAAACTCTGCACGTTGAAACGGCTCTTCTAGTGTCTCACGTACTGTCTGTTCAATCACACGCTTACCAGCAAAGCCAATCATAGCTTTTGGTTCTGCTAAGTGAATGTCACCAAGCATCGCAAGAGATGCGGTCACACCGCCATAAACAGGATTGGTCAGTATCACGATATATGGCACGCCAGCAATTCTCAAACGCTCGATTGCTGCTGCTGTTCTTGCCATTTGCATCAATGATAGCAAGCCTTCTTGCATACGCGCACCACCAGAGGCAGCGAAACAGACCAAAGGTACTCTGTCTGCGAGGGCTTTTTCGGCAGCTTGAACAAAACGGTCGCCAACCACCGATCCCATAGAGCCACCCATAAATCGAAAGTCAAACGCACAAGTTACGATATCGAGATTGCGCAATTTGCCATATAGCACAATCAGCGCTTCACTCTCTTTCGTTTTTTCTTGTGCTTCTGCCATGCGACTTGGATACGGCTTACTATCTACAAATTTTAGCGGGTCTTTGGCGGTAAACTCTTGCCCAAGCTCGCCTTCTACCTTATCAAGCAGCCAGTTCAAGCGCTCACGAGCACTCATTGGCAGATGATGGTCACAATGCGGGCACACGTAACAGTTAAAAATCAGCGCTGTATTGGTAATGATCGAATGGCAGCTGCTGCATTTTGTAGAAGGCTCTGTCTCTACAGCGGTCAATTGCGCCGTTAATTGCTGTTTGATACCCGGAATCGGGCGCTCAAACCATGATTGACCGGCTTTATTGCCATTCTGCTGCAGGCTTGTACTATCGTTATTTATATCAGGTTTTGTCATCGTATCAGTCATATTATTCGCCATTATCTAAGGCTTATTGGCAAGCTCACTTGTGCACTTGTCCGTAAGAGTCCATTTATAAGAATCAGTTTAATCGTCACATATCCTCATGACTTTAGCAATTATAAGGCACGCTAATGCATAACTGTGACCATTTATATGTAATGTTAGTTTACACACGTAAACTAACATTAGCAAAGCCATTTGCCTGTGTCTTTATAAACATTGTTATAAATACCCTCATAAATATTGTGACGATAACTTGCCCAACTTTTTGAGCGGGTGCTTATAAACTATCGAGTGCGCCGCGTAACTCATCCATTTTTGCCATAATTTTTTGCTGAGCATTAGCGACTGCAGCGATATCATTGGCATCGATATCAGCAAAGTTCTGCACCAATGCACTACCGACGATAATACCATCCGCATGAGCACCAATTGCTTTGGCAGAAGTTGCATCACGAATACCAAAGCCCACACATACTGGCAAATCTGTCTCTGCTTTAATTGCTTGTACTTGCCTTGCAACATCGTCAGTATCTAGCGTTGCTGAACCTGTCACACCTTTTAAAGACACGTAGTAGATATAACCACCGCAATGGGTCAATACTTGCTGACGACGTTCAGCCAGCGTAGTTGGTGATAATAAGAAAATCTCATTCATCGCGTGCTCAGTCAAATGCTGGGTAAAGCTACCCGCTTCTGCTGGCGGCAAATCAACCATCAAAATACCATCGACGCCTGACTGCTCGCATAGCGCAACAAAGTTATCATAACCGATAATCTCTACTGGATTGAGGTAACCCATCAGGATAATTGGCGTCTGCGTGTCTTGCAGACGGAACTCTTTGACCATTTTTAGCGCATCACGAGTGCTCGTACCTGCTGCTAATGCACGCTCGCCTGCCAATGCTACTGTAGGACCATCTGCCATTGGGTCAGAAAATGGTAAGCCCACTTCAATCATATCTGCGCCATGCTTGACTAAATCATGCAGCAAGCCAACAAAGTTGCTTGGATTGGGATCGCCTGCCATCACATAAGGGATGAGTGCTTTTTTATTTTGTGCTTTTAAGGTTTCAAAGGTGCTTTCAATTCGGGTCATAGTGGTCTCTTAATTATTATAAACTGGCTCATTTGACCCTTTATTTAATAATAACGGGTCAAATCAGTAATTTTTCTTCCAAGGGATAATCCAGTTGTTACTAAAAAGTAGCTATTACAGCTCAATCCCTTCTGCCTTCATCACCGAATGCAAATCTTTATCGCCACGACCAGACATATTGACGATAATAGTTTGATCAGGAGTCATCGTTTTAGCCAGCTTCAGTGCATAAGCGACCGCATGAGCAGATTCAAGCGCCGGAATGATGCCTTCTTTACGCGTGACTTCATGGAAACCTTCTAACGACTCCTTATCGGTACAACCAACATATTCAACACGCTTCATATCTTTTAAGAAGCTATGCTCAGGACCGACACCAGGATAATCAAGTCCCGCCGAGATAGAATGGGTTTCTTGGATTTGACCTTCATCATCGGCCATCAAGTAAGTACGGTTACCGTGTAATACACCAATACGACCTGCTGCAAGTGGTGCTGAATGACGACCCGTTTCAATACCATCGCCTGTTGCTTCCACGCCATACATTTTAACTTCATTATCATTTAAGAAGTCAAAGAATAGACCAATGGCATTTGAGCCGCCGCCAACACAAGCGACTAGCGCATCTGGTAATTTACCCGTCATTTGCAGATGTTGCACACGCGCTTCTTTACCAATAATTGCTTGGAAGTCGCGTACGAGTAATGGATAAGGATGCGGACCTGCAACCGTACCAATAATATAATATGTGCTATCCACATTGGTAACCCAGTCACGCATGGCTTCATTCATTGCATCTTTGAGAGTACGTGAGCCCGATGTTACCGGCACAACTGTCGCACCAAGTAAGCGCATACGATAGACGTTCATCTTTTGACGCTCAACATCGTCCGCGCCCATATAAACGATACACTCTAGTCCCAAACGCGCGGCAATCGTCGCCGTCGCAACGCCATGTTGCCCTGCTCCAGTTTCTGCAATAATACGTTTTTTGCCACTCATTTTGGCAAGAAGTGCTTGTCCAATAGTATTATTGACCTTATGCGCGCCAGTATGGTTTAAGTCTTCACGCTTAAAGTAAATTTGCGCACCGCCAATCTCATCACTCAAATGCTTGGCATGATAGAGAGGCGTTGGGCGTCCGACATAGTTGACCAAATCATTGTGATATTCTTCCCAAAATGCAGGGTCTTTTTTGACTGTGTTATACAACGTTTCTAGCTCTTCTAACGCTGCCATCAAGGTTTCAGAGACAAAGCGTCCGCCGTGGACGCCAAAATGTCCTCGCGCATCAGGATACTGGTTAAAATCTTGCACGCTTTCTGGATTGGTAAAGCTATTAATAGCGTGTGCGGTGGCAGATACATCTTTGTTAGCGACATGACTCATGGTAATTCCTACTGTAATAAGTGGTATTTTTTAGGATATCTGTTTTTTGAAATAACTATAGGGAAAACTGTTTACATAGTTTGCTTTGGCAATTTGACAGCGGCAAAGCTAACTATTTATATTCGAAGGTTCGCTAAGCGTCTCGTTTTGCCATCGGTCGCGTTTGACTGATTTCATAAAGGCATGCATTTTTCCAACGTCTTTTTTGCCTTTATCAGACTCAATCCCACCGCTGACATCGACGGCGTAAATAGGTAAGTCATAAGTAGTACCGACATTATCGGCATCAAGTCCACCGGCTAGGATAATCGGTAGTGGGCTGTCATTCGGTATTAGACTCCAGTCAAAGCGTGCGCCTGTACCGCCATACTTATGTTGATGGTAGGCATCTAGTAAAATGCTGCTCGCGCCTGCTGCGGCAAAACTATCGATTTGCATATTCACACTCTCAAGCGCATCTTGTTCAGTATTGACACGCAACGCCTTAATCCAACGTTTATTGACGAGATTTGCCAGCTGACGGCACTGCTCGGGCGTTTCATCGCCGTGAAATTGGATAATATCAAAAGAGACATGATTTGCCAGTTCAATAAGCTCATCTTCAGGCATATTGACGACCAAAGCCACCACACTGATAAAAGCCGGTACTGCCGCACTCAATATTTGCGCCTGCTCGATTGTAACCGCACGAGGACTTGGCGGATAAAATACCAAGCCAATGGCGTCCGCATTGAGCTTAACAGCAGCTTTAATATCATCAAGTTGAGTAAATCCACAAAACTTAACGTGCATGAGGTGACCTTGCGAAAGACTGAATATGATGATTTGTTAATAAAGGAGCAAATCAATTGCATCCAAAAACTTATCCTAGCATACTTTTATTCATAGTTTTGTTTATGATTGCGATTGATTAATATGGGAATAGATGAATGTCTAAAACGGCGGTAGCGATAAAAAATAATTCACACAACAATGTCGAGGGTAGTCATCAGCTGCATTATCTCATGTGGTTTCGCCGTGATCTACGCGTTCATGACAATACTGCTTTGGCTGCCATTTGTGAGCGTGCAAACGAAGACAATGCTCAGCTCAGCGCAGTATTTTTTCTTACCCCTGAGCAGTGGCAGGCACATGACATGTCGCTTACACAGCTTGATCATATTGCGCGAACACTCCCTATCCTCGCAGAAAAACTGCACCAGTTGAACATCATTTTAACCGTGCAAATCTGCCCTAGTTTCACTGATTGTATAGCTGCGTTGAGCGCATTATGTGAGACAAATAATATCAGCTGCGTGATGGCAAATCATGAGTACGAAGGTAATGAGGTTGCGCGTGATGAACTGTTAACCAAACAACTTGCAAACAACGAAATTGAGTTTATCCGCTGGCATGACCAATGTATCTTACCACCGAAAAGTATCACTACCAATGACGACAGCATGTATCAAGTGTTTACCCCATTTTATAAAAAATGGCGGCATACCTTGGAGGTTAGTGACATACAAATTCATACAGCACTTGCCGTCATAGATAATAAACAAGTTAATTTAACATTATCAGAAAACAGTGCAAACACTACTCAAGATATAGAAGTATTGTCTAAAAAAACTGTCCACGACTATCAAAAATATCTACAAACTCATAAATCCTATCAAGATATAGATACGGACAAGCAAATTAGCCAAGCTCGCCTTGCCTATCCTGCTGGCGAAGTTACTGCTTGTCATCGATTAGACCAATTTATCGCGGATGATATCAATAACTATGATGTAAGCCGCGATGTGCCCAGCTTACAGGCGACCAGTCAATTATCAACCTATCTTACTATTGGCGCAATCAGTCCCAGACTTTGCTACTTACAAGCTACTCAGGCACTAGGGAAATTACATAGAAATGATGGTGACAACTTTGACAGCGGTGACAATAACGACATCAACCGCTGGATAAGCGAGCTGGCTTGGCGAGATTTTTATCGCCATGTTTTAGACTATAAACCAGCGCTTATCCGCCATCAAGCTTATAAATATGAGACTGATAAGAAAATCAACTGGTCATATGATGAAGATGCTTTTGCAGCATGGCGTGAGGGCAAAACGGGTGTGCCATTAGTCGATGCAGCGATGCGCTGCCTTAATGCGACAGGCTTTATGCACAATCGCTTGCGCATGGTTACCGCGATGTTTTTGACTAAAGATTTATTGATTGATTGGCGCTGGGGTGAGCGTTACTTTATGCAGCAGCTGATAGACGGTGACTTTGCGTCTAATAATGGTGGCTGGCAGTGGAGCGCATCAACAGGTACAGATTCTGCGCCCTATTTTCGTATTATGAATCCCTTTAGCCAAGCTAAAAGCCATGATGCTGAGGGAATATTCATTAAGACTTGGCTGCCTGAATTAAAACCGATTCCTACCAGCATCTTGCATAGCGAGGATAAAATGCGCAAGGCACTGAATAAGAATGGTACCTTTGCAGATATTGATTATCCTGTGCCAATCGTTGAGCATAAACTGGCACGACAATTAGCGATTGCTGAATTTAAAAAAGAGTAGTATCTATAGTTAAAATATCTCAAAAAACGCTACAGTGCTGCTGGTATAAATTTTTTGCAGCCTCTGTCTGCGTAGGCACAGCAAGCAAGAAAAATTAATATCAGTAGTACTTGATGTATCGATATTACTTTTCCCTGACTATACAAGCATTATCTGCTGAGAATGGGTTTAATTATTTGTTAACCGTAGCAGTCGCCGATGTTGAAGCGACTAACGGCATTTGACACGAGCCAGCACCTTGCGTGGTAACCGTCACTACTGCGCCAGTTAATGCAAATAACTGCTGCAATTGCGTTTGCGCGTTATCTAACGCCATTGTCATGACATCACCGCGGCAAGCACGTTCAAGCACCTCGGCTTTTGCCATACTTTGTGCTTGTTTTAGAATTTTTGGATCGACTTGCATCATCCCAAAAGCACCGGTTTGCCAATCATAAATCTCAATATCATCTAGATAGACTGAAAATATCTCTGATGGCGGTAGCGTAATATTAATTTGGGGCATAATAGAAACGGGGGCATTAACATCAGAGTTTTCAGCATCATTTACTTCCGACTCGGTAGGCTGTATCACTTGTACCATCTCAGGTGTCAATGCGCTCAAGTCAATGCCTGCCTCTACGCGACCACGAGCAATAAATAGCGCCTTTTGCTCATCTTGCCATAGCTTCATCCAACTGCCTGAACGCTGACTAGTAATCACCGTATCAACGCTGAATGCCACCGTCTCCAATCGATTCAATTTCTGAATTTGTGTCACCACACCCTCACGAGTGATGGCTTCTATGGGCTCTTCTTTGGTGATATTCTGCACAGTATAGATAGCCAAAACGATGGCTGCGAGACCAACAAGCAATACGATCCACGACATCATAGAGATAGATTTTTTCGCTTTTGAATCAGTCGTATCAAGAGGAGTTCGATTATCAGAATCGTTCATATAAACACCTTTGTGGTTTTATCATAGTTTTATCGATTATTTTTATAATGCCATATTATTAGAACTACACAAAAAACGACATACTAGATGATAAATGCTATTTTTAAGCAGCAACTTCAAGTAATGACTACCAATACTCTACATAATTACCAATACTGCCCTTTTCAAAAAACCACTTATTCATTTGCTATAAATACATTTAGAACTGGTAAATAATCGAGTTATAGCTGTCTCATTCAACCCTTTAGGTAACCTTCGCTCTGAAAAAACAAAAAGTCATTGCGTCTTAGGCGAACTTTACCTAACATAGTCAGGTTGTATGCTTAAAATATCGGTATACAGGTATTTTTCGAGCTTTATGCTAAAGACAGCGCTCGATGAAGTCTGGTATTTTTATACAAAATAATATGTTATATCCTTTTTTAAATGCTGTTTACGAACGCACTGCTCACTAGCGTACTGTCTGTTGTAGTACTTTCTAGCTAGGGCATGTCCTACACTATTACCAAGTAATAACAGGTAATCTTGCGTCGGCTATCAAACCACACGCTCAACATCCTACTATTTCTTATTTATTTTATCGTCGATAAGGTTCCGCTTTATTTATGAAAGCCAGTCAATTTTTATTTGCCACGCTAAAAGAAACACCCAGTGATGCAGATATCGCTTCAAGCCAATTAATGGTTAGAGCCGGTCTGATTCGCAAAATCGCTTCTGGATTATATATCTGGTTGCCAATGGGTTTGCGCGTATTGCAAAAAGTCGAGCGTATCGTTCGCGAAGAGATGCAAAATATCGGCGCTCAAGAAGTGCTTATGCCGATGACTCAGCCTGCTGAGCTTTGGCAGCTGACCGGACGTTTTAACGATTATGGTCCTGAGCTACTACGCTTTAAAGACCGTCATGACCGCGATTTTGTATTGGGACCGACGCACGAAGAAGTCATCACCAATCTTGCCCAAGGCGAGCTGCGCAGTTATAAGCAATTACCGATTACTTTCTTTCAAATTCAAAATAAGTTCCGTGATGAGATTCGTCCACGCTTTGGTGTGATGCGCGCACGCGAATTTACTATGAAAGATGCCTATTCATTTCACGTTGACCAAGCATCACTGGCAAAGACGTATGATGAGATGTATGACGCTTATACGCGCATATTCACGCGCTTAGGTCTTGATTTCCGTGCGGTACAAGCCGACACCGGCTCGATTGGCGGCTTTGCCTCACACGAGTTTCATGTCCTAGCAGACAGCGGTGAAGATGATATTGCTTTCTCTGATTCGTCTGAATATGCTGCCAATGTCGAGCTTGCAGAATCTGTGAGTACGGCAGAACGCCAGCCTGCGATGATGGCTCGCGAGAATATTGATACCGTCAATATGCCAACCTGTGAAGCCGTTGCTGAGCATTTAAATGTCCCACTTGCTACGACTGTCAAAACATTGATTGTGCAAGGTCATACGCCAGAAGGTGAGCCGCAGCTTATCGCTGTGGTATTACGCGGCGACCATACACTAAACACCATAAAAGCCGAAAAAATTGAAGAAGCCAATGTCCCTTTAATGATGGCAACGGAAGAAGAGCTAAAAGCCGCTGGTCTGCATAAAGGCTATATCGGCGTCGAGCTTGATATGCCAGTCTTTGTTGATCGTGCAGCAGCAGCATTGTCCGACTTTGTCTCTGGTGCCAATGAAATTAACAAGCACACGACGGGTATGAATTGGGAGCGTGACGCGCATATCACCCGTATTGTTGATATTCGCAATGTACACGAAGGCGATCCTTCTCCTGACGGTAAAGGTACGCTACAGATCAAACGCGGTATCGAAGTCGGTCATATCTTCCAGTTGGGTGATAAGTACTCACAAGCGATGAACTGCACGGTATCAGGCGAAGATGGCAAGCCGGTCACTTTGATGATGGGCTGTTACGGTATTGGCGTCAGCCGTATTATCGCTGCTGCTATTGAGCAAAACAACGATGAAAACGGCATTATGTGGCCATCAACCCCAGATATTAGTGATTCTTTAGCACCTTTTGAAGTCGCGATCGTGCCAATGAAATCAAAAGAAGACACCGTTATGGAAACAGCAACGGCATTGTACGAGGAGCTAAAAGCTCTTGGTATCAATGTATTGCTTGATGACCGTAATGAGCGCCCAGGCGTGAAGTTTGCTGACCTTGAGCTGATTGGTATTCCGCATCGTATCGTAGTATCTGACCGTAACTTGGCAGAAGACAAGTACGAATACGTTAATCGCCGTGATAGTGAGAAGCAACTACTTAGCCGTGATGAAGTAGTAGCTAAAGTCAGCGGTAAATAGTGAAACGATAAAATTAGTACCATAAAAAGCGCCTATCTCAGTATATGAGATAGGCGCTTTTTATTCTTAGAGTTTTATTTAAAAACCATTCACAATGCTTTTATTATTGACGAATCAAACGACTAGGCACAGGCAATAATGCAATATCGCTCACACGACAAGGATTGATATCAATACCACCTCGACGTGTATACCAAGCACGAACCATGAGCTCACTTGGCTCATAGTATTGACTCAAATCAGCAAATATCTGCTCAACACACTGCTCATGAAAGCCATTATGCTGACGGAAACTTAATATATAACGCAGCATATTTGCGTTATTAACTGGCTTATTAGTGGTTATTGAAACTGCCAATGTCCCCCAATCTGGCTGATTGGTCACCGGACAATTACTACGTAATAGATTAGAATAAAAGCTAAAAGTTTTACCCTCTGATATTTTAGCATCACTTGAATCATGTTCTAATAATGACGCATCAGGATGCAGCGTTAATGCTACTTTCTCAGTACTGTCCGCTAGTGCATCATCAATACAAATGCCATAAGGCTGAGCGATCAATAGCCCTGAATGCTCATCCTCTAAGTCAAACAATTCAACGTTAACTTCAGCTTGTACGCATTTCGACAAATCTTTCGCTATCAGCGTTTGTACTGTTTCCCAACTACCAAATTCAGTAAAGTTGATACTATTTAAATAAAGCTTCAATGACTTTGATTCAACAATAAATGGCGAGCTTGCCGGAATGCCAAAGCGTGCTATCGCGACCTGCGATATACCTTGCTCATTTAACCATGACAGCTCAAATGCCTGCCACCAATCGATACCTATCTCTAGCTTATCATCCTGCCAACCAATGACCTCTCGCCCCATACTACGAGCAATCGGATATAACGTCTCTGGACTATACTCAGTTGGATAATCAGTGGTTTGTTCACCCAAGATACCGTGGATACTCATTGGTATTTCCTAATAGTAATGATTGAAATTAAATAACATTTAAAGTTTTAGTAAAATTATTAACCAGTTCAAGTGCTCGAACGGAATGAAAGATTTATATAAACCTTATTCTTCCTACAAACGTACGTGCGAGCCGTCACTTAATAGTCGATAGGCAATGGTATAAAATATCGCACAAAAAGCAAAAATAGCGCCCATTGAATACCAGACATTGACGTCAGAATAGCCCAAAATCCCGTAGCGGAATGAGTTGACCATATAGACGATTGGGTTCAATAATGAGATATTTTGCCAAAATGGTGATAAGTTTTCCATGGAGTAAAACACCCCGCCAAGATAGGTCAGCGGCGTTAATACAAAACTTGGAATGATGGAGATATCATCAAAAGAGCGGGCAAAAACAGCATTAATAAAGCCGCCCAATGAAAACAGAATAGAGGTGCCAAGGACAGTAAATATGGTCACAAATAAATGTTCAATACCCAAATCAGTAAAGAACAGCGCCACGATCGAGACAATGATACCAATCGCTAATCCGCGGAAAATACCACCGCTGATATAGCCCATCAAAATAGCATGTTTTGATACGGGCGAGACCAAAAGCTCCTCGATACTGGCGGTAAATTTGGCACTAAAAAAGCTTGAGACCACATTAGAATAGCTGTTAGTGATGATTGCCATCATAATCAAACCAGGCACGATAAACTGCATATACGGCACACCGCCCATCTCACCTACACGTGGTCCAATCATCTTACCAAAGATGACAAAATACAGGCTCATGGTAATGACTGGCGGCAATAACGTCTGCGGCCAAATACGTAGAATTCGGCGCACTTCTTTGACCAAAATAGTGCGAAATGCAATCCAGCGTTGTGCAAAGTTCATGCGGTATCTCTCCTAAGCGCCTATGCTTGCTAGAGTAAATAGTCTCTAGTGCAAACAGAGTTGCCTATCTGATTATTCTATTTAATATACATGTTGAATGAAGACTTATTAATACGGTCTTATTATTCATAAAAATTCGTTATAAAGACCAACTTTCAAAGGTAGCTAATGCTAAAGAGCTACGAGCTTAAAGGCTCATGTAGGCTTTTATCTACCAGACGCATAAACAGCTCTTCTAAACGGTTGGCTTTATTACGCATACTCGCGACCGTAATACCTTGCTCAGACAATTGAGTAAAGACACCATTTAACGACTCACCTTCTGTCAATGTTACCTCAATCGTCAAATCATCCGGCTGCACGACATCCGTCACACCCGTTAATACTATTTGATGTGTTAACGGAGTCGCCACATCAAAGACAAAAGTCTCAACCGATAACTGCGCAAGCAAGTCTTTCATTTCAGTATTGATACGAATTTCACCGTGATCCAAAATCGCGATACGCTTACACAGCTGCTCAGCTTCTTCAAGATAATGCGTAGTTAGAATAATGGTGGTGTTTTCTTCAATATTAATCTGCTCCATAAACTCCCACATTGAGCGACGTAGCTCAATATCAACCCCAGCAGTCGGTTCATCTAATATCAATAGACGTGGCTTATGTATGAGCGCCCGTGCAATCATCAATCGACGCTTCATACCACCTGAGAGCTCACGCGATTTGCTGTCACGTTTGTCCCAAAGTCCCAAAGCTTTGAGCAACTTCTCTGCACGCGGTTTTGCTTCTTTTGCTGCAATGCCAAAATAGCCTGCTTGAGTAATAAGAATGTCTTCAACTTTTTCAAACTGATTAAAGTTAAACTCTTG
Organism: Psychrobacter sp. G; assembly: GCF_000418305.1. NCBI lineage: Bacteria > Pseudomonadati > Pseudomonadota > Gammaproteobacteria > Moraxellales > Moraxellaceae > Psychrobacter > Psychrobacter sp. G. Next base: position 562,607 of record NC_021661.1, on the reverse strand, counting down.
TGGTACTACGCCCAAAAACTGCTTGGCTTTTGAGGGATCAGATAACAAGTCCGTACCAAAGATATGGACACTACCCGCTGTTGGCTTAAAGAGCGAGCTAATGATACCAATCATCGTTGACTTACCAGCACCATTTGGTCCCAGTAACGCAAAAAATCCCCCTTGCGGAACCGTAAGACTGACATCTTTTAATGCCGAAAATCCGTTGCTATAAGTTTTGGATAAATTCTGAATCGATAGTGCTGGTACTTCAGACATGAATACCTCTTTATGAATGATTAATCTAAAAAATGCTGTATCAGCATGCCAATTCTTATAATCGTTGCTGTCGTGTATTAATGTGAGGCTGAAGGGAAGCTATTTCAACGGTGGAATATCATAACGACGACATGAGTCCTATCAATCATACATAAAAAAGCACCTACCTCACTATGAGATAGGTGCTTTTTATTTATTGCCTTTTAAAGTGCGATATTAAAGCACCTTAGCCATAAAAACTAGCTGGCTTCACCAACCATATAATCAACGGCATTTTGCACTTCTTCATCAGGGATATCTGCGCCGCCTTTGGCAGGCATAGCATTGAAACCATTGATAGCATGGGTATATAGGGTATCTTTACCTTTTGCTATACGAGGTCCCCAAGCACCCGCATCACCTAACTTAGGAGAGCCGAGCAGCCCTGACGCATGACAAGTTTGGCATACTGCGTTATAGACTGCTTTACCATCACGAGGACCATCGCCTGCAGCTGGACCAGCAGAACGAGCCGTCACGTCACAAACTTCATCTTCTTCAAAACATATTTTGGCAACAGGCTGAATACGAGCAATCAGGTTCGGATACAATGCAATCAATTTTTGTACTTGCGGCGTATCTTGTGGAATTGGCTCTTCAACAGCAGCTGGTGCGGCTGCCGCAGTTGCCTCGGCTGGTGCATCTGTTGCTGTCGCGTTTGCTTGTGCAGTTGCATCAGCAGAAGCAGCGCCATCCGTGGTGTCAGCCGCCGCTTGAGGCTCATCACCTAGCTTTTGAGGGGCATTTTCGACAACCTCTTTGCCTTCTGCGACAGCAGATATAGTAACGGGTGTATCTATAGCACTTTCAGCTTGGCTCACAGCGATACTAGCGATTCCTAGAATGGCAGCTGCCGATAACATAACTACTTTTCTCATTCGTCACGTTCTCTTATTACGTATACAAGGGTCAGCATGACTTAGACATTCTGTCTGTCCTCCTTTGACAACAAACCGTTGTCAATAGCAAACAGCCATCCCGCATGCGAGCGCACTTGTAATCGGTGATTATAAATATGGATTCTCCCTGACATTATAAGGGAAAAGACGGGTAGATTGCCATGCCTGTTTGCGGACTATGCTGTTTTTTCTTAAAAAACCTCAATAGCTGGCTTCATTCATTGGCTTTATGACTTTTATTTGTTAGACTAAGCGGTCTTTATTTCTAGGCACTTTTGCGCTCGTAGCTCAGTTGGATAGAGTATCGGTCTCCGAAGCCGAGGGTCGTGGGTTCGATTCCCGCCGAGCGCACCAATCATCGTATTTCGCCATTTCTCAGCACTACCTCAAATCTATAAGACCATTTAAAACAAAACCTTGAAGTTTTTATCATTAATAAGCTCGTCTGTTAATACCTATAAAATGTTGTATATATTGTTGTTAACTCCATTTTATGCTGACTTATGACGGAGTGTTACTTCTCCTAGCTAAATATTCGTACCAATCTACTCTGCCTCTTGCAAATTGGCATCTAGTTGCGCACGGCTAGGTACACGCTGATAATTAATCACTGGTATATCACCCAAACGGCGTTGACTAGCAGCAAGCTTGGGGTCGATCGTAATCATCGCGATTTTTATATTTTGTCGAGTAACGAGCAAATGACTGCCCTTTCGTGTCACTCGATAATCAGGAAAATACTGCTTAATCATCTCCGCCGTTTTTTGTAAGGCGTCATTTATCGGTTTTTTCTTATCTTTTGACTTTGTGTCATGTAAGTTATTTGGCGCACGTGATTTTGCAAAAAACCATAGTCCAACGATAACTGCCGTCAATATGACAAGCCACCAAATTCCGTCTATCATAAGAAAGGATATCCATTATTAGCAAGGGTTAGCTTATGTTAGCAGAATTATCATCAGCGTTAATAGCAGAAGTAGAGCGTGCTGCCGAACTATTAGAATCGAAACAGCATATTTGCCTTTTAACTGGCGCAGGGATTTCAGCAGAAAGCGGTATTCCGACTTTTCGTGATAAGCAAACTGGCTTGTGGGAGAATTATCGGGCTGAGGACTTGGCGACACCAGATGCCTTTGCTCGCGACCCAAAGCTGGTTTGGTCATGGTATCAATGGCGCAGACAGCTCGTGGCTAGTAAAAAACCCAATCCTGCCCATACGGCATTGGCACAGTGGCAGTATCACAGTCAATCGACTAATCAGCAACTAACCCTCATTACTCAAAATGTCGATGATTTGCATGAGCAAGCAGGCAGCGCTGTTACCCACCTGCATGGCAATCTATGGCGTAATCGATGCAATCAATGTCAGACACCTTATACAATCCAATTAAAAGGCGCTTATGACAGCGAGAATAGCATCAGCTTTGATGAAGCTCTAGTGACTTGCCAGCATTGTGATGGTTATATCAGACCTGATATTGTGTGGTTTGGAGAGTCGTTACCGATGCACGAGTGGCAGACAGCAGAGGAAGCTGCCGCGAGTTGTGATGTATTTATTAGTATCGGTACTTCCAGCCTCGTCTATCCCGCTGCCGGACTGGCACAACTGGCAAAACATAACGGTGCCAAAATTATCGAGATAAATCCTTATCCGACACCAAATACGCTAGTCGATATTACTCTGGCAGCAAAAGCTGGTGTCATCCTGCCAGAGTTAGTAAAAAGAATGGGCGTACTATAATAGACAAACCATTAACCTACCGCTTGATCTACTTTGTCTAAATACTGCTGCTTTAGCTCATCACTGATAAATGACGATCTAAAAGAGTTCTTTACCAAGGTGATAATATCATCTTCTGTTAATGGCAAATTCTCACTGATATTGATGAAGTTTTGGTTAATATAGCCTTTAAAATAAGCAGGGTCATCTGAGTTGACAGTGATATTTAGACCATAATCTAGCAGCTCTTTGATGTTGTGCTCTTTATAGTTGTCAAATACTCTCAACTCGATATTAGAATTCGGGCACACGGTGAGCGGCATCTGCTCATCTTTTAGACGCTGCATCAGCTCAGCGCTTTTGATAGATTGCACGCCATGATCGATTCTACTGATATCCAATAAATCCAACGCTTCATAAATGTAAGAGAAATCCGCTTCTTCGCCAGCATGGGCAACCAACTTAAAGCCTTCCTCTTTTGCCTGTTTAAATACCTCTATAAACTTCGATGGCGGATTGCCTAATTCTGAAGAATCTAAACCGACACCGATAATATCGTCTTTAAATGGCAATGCTTGCTCTAACGTCTCAAACGCTTCTTCTTGTGATAAATGCCGTAAAAAGCACATGATAATACAAGAGGTAATACCGTATTGTGCTTTGGCATCAGCCAGTGCACGTTTGATGCCTGTTATGACTGTCTCAAACGCCACGCCTCTTGCCGTATGCGTCTGCGGATCAAAAAATATCTCTGTATGAATGACATTGTCTTCGACACATTTGAGAATATACTCCCATGTCAAATCGTAGAAGTCATCCTGCGTAATCAAGACATTGGCACCGGCATAATAGATGTCTAAAAACGTCTGCAGATTGGTAAAATTATAAGCATTACGCACATCCTCTATGTCTTTATAAGGAATCTCTATCTGGTTCTTTTTTGCCAATCTAAACATAAGCTCAGGCTCGAGCGAGCCTTCAATATGTAAATGCAGTTCTGCTTTTGGCAGTCTTTTTATTAGATCAATCATAATATTCCAGTATTGGCGTTGTATATCGGTTATTTATTAAATATAGCGATAAGTGTTTAGTGTAATCTTTCATGCTGATGGCCGTCAGGGTTTATTTTAAAAAAACCACCGTATCAGATAGCTCATTACCTGATGGGTTTTGCTCCAGATGATAATACTGGCGCAGCACTTGACCAACCTCATCGAGCAATTCAGTCAAGCTTTCTTCTGTTTTCTGATTGGCAATACCGACTACCGCTTTGTCACACATTGCGCGCCAAACTGTTGGGCTAACATGGGCACTGATACCGCGATCAGCGACGATTTCAAGCTTATGCTCGCAAACATTGACGTATATCAGCACACCCGTATTTTCTTCGGTGTCCCACACTCGATACTCACTAAATAAATCAATCGCACGGTCACGGCAGTCGCTATGATAGGCCTCTTGAATAGGCAAATGATTTTCTACGATCAAAAATACCTCGCCGCGATGGCCTTGCTCAGCAAGTGTCACCCGCTCTGTCAACCGAGCTTTTGCCGCGGGCGTTAACCATTTACTATGCAAAACGGGGATAAATAAGACTTGGCGCCACCAGCGGGCAAAGCTGGATTTTGAAGCGTTATTCTCTGCCATGATACTATTTCCTCAAGTACGTCATTACTAATGGTTATTTAGTGTCTTTACTAGGTAGCTATGAAGCCACTGAAAAACAACGGGCTAATGCTTACCAAGAACCGCCAGCGCCGCCACCACCAAAACCGCCACCGCCACCGCCGAAGCCGCCACCACCAAAACCGCCGCCGCCGAAGCCACCGCCCATACCCGGTAGGAATATCATACCACCGCCTCTACCTCCTTTACCGCCGCCAGACCCGCCTTTACCGCCGCCGCGTGAAATCAAGAACAGCCATAAAAATATCGCCATAATGATGGTCATAAATAGACCACCGCCCAATGCTAGTGAGCCTGCAACAAAACCACCAGCCGTCAGCACTGAACCGAATACTCGACCAAATATACTGGTAATAAAGCTACCAAATATCATCGCCATGATGAATAGAAAAATAGGAGATGGCAGCTCGTCTGAGCCTTGTTGGGTAGTACGTTCAGCTGCCTGCGCATCGGCACGAGCAAGCACTTCAGGATCAGCAGATAAACGATTTTGTAAGGCTGTTACGCCTGCCAATATCCCTGCTCCATAATTATTTTGCTTAAATAACGGGGTAATATCCTCTCGAATGATGCGATTGACCGCCGCATCTGGCAGTACACCTTCGAGTCCATAACCTGTCAATATATACATATCACGGTCATTGACAGCGACAACCACAAGCAAGCCATCATCGATGTCTTTACTACCCAGCTGCCATTTTTCAGCAACTTGCAAGGCATAATCAAAGATAGGCATGCCATTGGTAGTTGGGACAATCACCACTGCTGCTTGTGCCAAACCTTGCTGATAAATTGTACGTAGCTGTGCTTCTAAGCGCTGCTTCTCTTGTGGGTTTAAGATATTAGCTTGGTCGATGACAGGATTGTTCAAAATCAGTTTGTCCGCATCGACACTGTCAGCAGTTGATTTGACAGGGGGACGTTTGGTCGCATTTGCCTCTGCCACGCCCTCATTGTTGGATGCATTAGGATTGATATCTTCATTACCGAGTATGGTTTCGTTAATCGCCTCATTGCCTAAAACAGCATCATTAATAGCTTCATTGGATTCAGCGGCTTTTGCAATAGCCACTAAGTCTTCCACACTGCGATTTTGCGTGGTGCTATCGGCAGCAAGCGTACTGTCATCGGGCGCTGCATGCAATGTAGACGCGCTACCAATAGTAAGGGCGAATAACAACGCTGCTAGGGGTGTTTTTAAATGAGTCATTAACTGTATACCACCTCAAGTCAAATCTTTACTAAATTAATAGGTAGAGCGGCAATCAGTAAGTATTTAATTAATCAGTACTTGATGCTCTACCTGTTTTTAATGGCTTAACGATATAAATAGGCTTTAAGAGACGCTTATATTTAATATTAGACGCAACCTATTCATACCAGTAAGAAACGCTAAGACGGCTACACAATTCGTTTAATAGATGAAGCATACCGGCGTGAAATAAACGCATGATTCATCATTATTGATTTGCTGCTATTGAGCCGTCTTTGAGTCGCCATTGTCAAAATCCACGCTTGGTGCAGTAGAAATCTCTTTTTCGTTCGCGACGCTAAAGTTTGGTTTAGCACTCATCCCAAATACTTTTGCCGTAATATTGGTTGGGAATTGACGTACGGTCGTATTGTAACCCTGTACTTCTTGGATATAGCGGTTACGAGCGACGGCGATACGGTTTTCAGTACCTTCTAATTGCGCTTGCAAATCTTGGAATAGCGCATCAGATTTCAGTTCAGGATAACGCTCAGACACTGCCATCAAACGTGATAGTGCACCCGTCATCTGTTCTTGCGCCGCCGCATAACGCTCCATCGCTTCAGGATCATTGAGTACTTCTGGCGTTACGGTAATACCACCAGCGCGTGAGCGGGCTTCAGCGACTTGCGTAAAGACTTCCTGCTCTTGCTTGGCATACTGCTGTACTACTTTTACCAAGTTTGGCACCAAATCCGAGCGACGTTGATATTGGTTGACCACCTCTGACCACGAAGCCGTCACTTGCTCATCTTGAGCCTGAAGATTATTATAACCACAACCTGTCAAGCCGACAGTAGACGTGGCTAATACAGCTGATAGCAAGATGGGTTTTACAATGGATTTACGGGTCATTGTGGATTCTCCTAATAATGATAAATATCAAACAACTGATAACAAGATTTTAAAATGGCTTTTGACTGCTTTTTTTGATACTGACTTCAATACTATGACTATATAAGCTTATATTTTGTAGCCTACAATATGTTGTGCTAATAATGGCGCTATAACGCTTTTTTTACAATTCATCGTTACCAAAACACAACCGCAAGCAACGACTTGTAGCATAATCTCTCGCTCTGTTTTGACTATGTATCTATATAACCTGACTTATCATGAATTATTGAAAAATCATCCAAACTGAGATAAATCGACCTTATGCCATATTCTACGGTACTTGTTGCCATAATAAAGCTTGCCATAACATATATATAGCTGCCGCTAAGAAGAAATTTCTAGTAATTGGGTAAAAAATATGGCAAATTGCAGTTACGTAGCTGTACGGTTTGCATACATTTGGTAGTGGACTTATTTTCTTCATAGTACTAGCGATTCATTTATTTATCATTTAAAAGGATTAATAGACAGATAAATCATCGCTTTATGACTCTATTACGCAATTGTACTTAGCCGATACCGCTCATAGTAAGCTGAATACCATCACGATGATGGGTATTTACAATTATAACCGCCTGTTTTATCCACTGGTTTATTTATAACAGCGTTTATGTTTATGGCAGGATGACGGATTACCAAAGTAAAGAGACAGTAAAAAGATGGCAACCATCGCCAATCGATTGATACTCATATATAAGTGCTATCAAGAGATGAGCAAATACAGCCAAACTTTGATAATAAACCAAGCGGATAAACACAGACAACTACAGTCCATTCTTGGTGACTATGTACATATGAAGCTTAAATCATTGTTTTAAGTACATGCAGATAATTTGAGTGGTTGGCTTTAATAAGGATATTAAACCGTTAACTCACTCTATGCATCCTCATATATAGTCATTTTGAGACAGTTGAAGGAATAGATATATGGAAGGTTTAGTCAATTTAGTAAACGGAATTATTTGGAGCCCCGCATTAATTTACTTATGCTTGGGCGCAGGTCTATTTTATTCCATCATGACGCGCTTTGTACAAGTACGTTTATTCGGTGAAATGATCAAATTGCTATTTACTGGTAAATCTAGTGAACAAGGCATTTCATCGTTTCAGGCACTTGCCGTCTCGCTTGCTGGTCGTGTGGGTATGGGTAACATCGCAGGGGTAGCAGCCGCTATCGGCTTCGGTGGTCCTGGTGCTGTATTTTGGATGTGGGTAGTTGCTTTCCTAGGCGCATCTACTGCTTATGTTGAGTCGACACTGGCTCAGATTTACAAAGAAAAAGATGTAATCACTGGCGAATATCGCGGTGGCCCTGCTTACTATTTTGAGCGCGCACTTGGTCAAAAATGGTACGGCATCCTTTTTGCAATCTCATCTATCCTTGCTTGTGGTATGTTCCTACCAGGCGTACAGGCAAACGGCGTTATCAGTGCTTTTGCGCAGGTAATGGGTGAAGGTTCTATCGTTAACATTGGAGCCTTAGAAGTTGGCTCTATGCGGTTAGTAGCATTGGGTATTATTCTTGTGGTATTAGGTATCATCATCTTCGGTGGTATCAAGCGTATCGCAACGTTTACCGAGTATGCGGTTCCTTTCATGGCAATCGGCTATATTATCCTTGCACTGATCATCATGTTTGCTAACTTTGAGATGATTCCAGAAGTATTTGGCTTAATCGTTGGTGATGCGTTTACTGCTCAAGCAGGTTTTGGTGCAGCGATTGGTTGGGGTGTAAAACGTGGTATTTACTCTAACGAAGCCGGTCAAGGTACAGGTCCTCACGCTGCTGCTGCTGCTGAAGTTGAGCATCCATCACAGCAAGGTTTAGTACAGGCCTTCTCGGTTTACGTTGATACGTTACTGGTTTGTTCTGCTACTGCATTTATGATCTTAACGATGGGTACTTATAACATCCAAGGTACATTACCAGATGGTCAATTTATCGTCCAGAATGTAGCGGCTACGACTGAAATCAACGCTCCAGCATTTACGCAAATGGCAATGGAATCTGTCTATGGTGGTTTTGGTAATACCTTTATCGCTATCGCCGTCTTCTTCTTTGCCTTTACAACCATCTTGGCTTACTACTACATCGCTGAAGTGAACGTTGCTTACTTGACGCGCTTTATCGGTCGCGGTGCCAACAAAACTGGTCTATTTTTAGTTAAAGTCCTAATCATGGTGATGGTTGCCTATGGTGGTCTTAACTCAGCCGGTTATATTTGGGCAATTGGTGATATTGGTGTTGGTCTTATGGCTTGGCTCAATATTGTTGGTATTCTTGTTATCTTCTTTGTGGCACGTCCGACGCTTACCATGCTTAAAGACTATGAAGCACAGCGTAAAGCTGGTGTAACGCGCTATACATTTGATCCTGCAAAATTCGGTATCAAAAACGCGCCTTATTGGGAAGAGCGTCATCTAAAAGAGCAACAAAGAATAGCGGCACAAGATCCTTTAAATAAAGAGCATCGTTAATCCTCTGTAAAGTATTTGCCTACTAGCCAGTTATTAAAAAAGCCCGAGACCATTGTCTTGGGCTTTTTTGTATGTGCGCTCTTGTCTCTTTTCTACTATATTCGGTCCTAAATAAAAGAAATACAAATGTTATAAGCCACTACTGGATTCCTTTTACATTGCATCGACTCAAATTATTAGCAGCAATTAATAGGCAGCAAAAAGCCCAACTCAATGGCTGGGCTTTAGGTATTTTTACATCATTTACTGTTTACAAGAAAGACTTAGTAAGTCTATTAACCAAAACTTATTTAGGCAATAAAACTGTATCAATTACATGCACTACACCATTGGTTGCCATCATATCAGTGCCAACGATATTGGCGGTATTACCATTTGAATCTGTAATGACATTGGCATCACTAATCGTGATGGTTTGACCATTCGCCGTTTCAATCGCAGTACCGTAAGGAATATCAGCGGCTTTTACAACCATAGGTACGACATGGTATGGAAGCACACTTTTTAGCGTCGCTTGATCAGCAAGTAACTCTTCTTTGGTAATGTTCAACTTAGTCAATAAACCAGCAAAGGCATCATCAGTAGGTGCAAATACTGTGTACTTGTCTTCAGCCATCAGCATCGAATCAAGCCCAGCTGCCTGTAGTGCAGCGGTCAAGATGGTCAAGTCTTTATTGCCAGCTGCCATCTCACCAATAGTCTGCGTAGCTGCTGCTTCAGGGGCAACATCCGCTTCAACCATTGGTTCAGCTGCGACTTCTGGCTCAACGACTACATCAGTGGTTGCTTCTGGCTCAACTGGCTCAGCAACGACTTCTTTATCGTTACAAGCTGCTAATGACATTGCTGCCGCCACAACGGCGATAGATAGTAAGTTCTTTTTTAACATAAGACATTCCTTTGATATTAATAACTATTGAGTGAATAAAAATTTGATAAGTACTGATTCGATAAGTAATAATTTTTGCATAAACAGTTTTTTTAAAATGCACAATACTGTTTAGAATATGACATTCTTTAAAGGGACGTTATCTGAAATCATCTACAATATTAACTGATTGATTTTTAATTGATATATTCTTAGGTAGTAGCACTGTAGCAATCACGTATATAACACAGGCGTTTCGTTATCTAAATCTATAACGAATTTAAGAGCTGCGTAGAACAGCTCTTAAACGATTGATCTTATACGCATATAATGGCTAGTTTATAAAACCTTGCCAAAAGACTATCTAGGCATTAGAACTCTATCAATCACATGTACCACACCATTACTGGCAGTAATGTCCGTTTTTAAGAGATTTGCTGTACGTCCACTTTCATCCATCAATTTGCCTTGGGCTGTGACCATAAGCGTGTCCATGCTTAACATAGTTATATTGCCTGGTCTAACATCCTTGGCATAAATAGGTGCTGCGGCGTTAATCACGTGATAGCTTAAGATTTTAGTCAATAGTGGTTTATTGGCAAAGAGCTGTGCTTTGGTCATGTTATTTTCTTGTAACGCTTGCATAAAGGCAGCATTGGTTGGCGCAAGAATCGTATAGTTGGCATTAGGATTAGAGAGCGCGCCCGCTAAATCAGCGGCAACGACAGCTTCTACGAGTACAGAGAAGTCAGGATTGCTTTGGGCAATTTGTACTACATTCATTTTTGCCATTGATTGGCTATGCATGGGCGCTTTCATAGGAGCGCTTTTGGCTGGCATCATATTGTTACAAGCACTTAGACCTGCAATTGAAACAGCTAAAGTACCAATAGCAGCGATTTTGATGATTTTCATAATATTATCCTTAATGAGTAAATATCTATAATCTGTTGGTTTTTATCTGGTATGTCAGATGAGATTGGCTTTCCCTAGCAGCAACGCTTAACGATATAATCACTGATTTGATAATGCATGATTACCCATGAAAAATAATATATAGGCAAACTTGCAAATAAAATCATCAATCCTTACTAATAAGCACTGCTTATGAAACATCAATCCTTCTGAAATTAAATTAACATATCCTTAAGTGGCGTAAACGGCTATTTACGCTACTTTTTGTGGTGGGCATGTAATCTGTATTTGCATTATAAAGTGATACTTTTACGTTTATAATCATAAGTAAAGCTTTCTGTAACCCTAAGGATAAATGATATTCATTTGTGCTCACACGCTTTATGCAATAGACTTTGATAACCTGACATTGGCAATATATTTTCTGCTAAAATCATCTGTATTTATTTACTATTTTTTACTGGCATTGATGGTTTTAACGTCTTCTCTATTAAAAATTATAACGACTTTTTCCTCTTCTTTTTTATAACTTTGACTCTATAAGCAGCGCTCCTATGATTCCAACAGCCCGTTCTCAAACTAATACTTCTTTAACCAATCTAACTGACGCCAGTAACCCAAATGCTAATCCCAATGACTTTATATTGACGCCGCCTGCTGTATTCCCTTATAAGGATCAGCAGCTAACCGCACGCGCACGTATCACGGAGCAAATGGCAGCACGGATTTTGATGCTCGATGGCGCCATGGGCACGCATATTCAGAACTATAAATTAGAGGAAGCGGACTATCGCGGTGAGCGCTTTGCTGATATCAAGCAAGATGTCCGCGGCAATAATGATTTATTGGTGCTGACGCAGCCACATATGATTAAAGAGATTCATTTGGCGCATTTGGAATCTGGCGCTGATATTATCGAGACCAATAGCTTTAATGGTACGCGGCTGTCGATGGCAGACTACGATATGCAGTATCTCGTGCCTGAGCTAAATAAAACGGCTGCTAAAATCGCACGTGAAGCCGCTGACGAATACACTGCGAAGAATCCAGAAAAACCACGCTTTGTCGCTGGGGTTATTGGTCCGACATCGCGTACTTGCTCGCTATCACCTGACGTTAATGACCCCGCCTTTCGTAATATTACCTTTGATGAACTGGTGCTGAACTATCGCGAAGCAACCTTGGCGCTAATGGAAGGTGGCGTTGATCTCATTTTGATTGAGACTATTTTTGATACGCTTAACGCCAAAGCAGCAATCTTTGCCGTCACAGGCGTGTTTGATGATATCGGATTTGAATTGCCAATTATGATTTCAGGGACGATTACAGATGCGTCAGGTCGTACGCTATCTGGGCAAACGGCGGAAGCGTTTTATAACTCGATTCGCCATGCCAAACCGCTATCCGTTGGCTTTAACTGTGCCTTGGGTGCTGATGCCCTACGTCCGCATATCCAAACGCTATCGAATATTGCCAATACTTATGTCTCTGCGCATCCTAATGCCGGTCTGCCCAATGAGTTTGGTGAATATGATGAAACTGCCGATGAAACTGCTGCACTGCTTGAAGGCTTTGCCAAAGCTGGTATCTTAAATATCGTTGGCGGCTGTTGTGGTACAACACCTGAGCATATCCGTCAAATCGCTAATATGGTAGCAAAGTACCCACCGCGCATCATTCCTGAGATTCCGCCTGCCTGCCGCTTATCTGGTCTTGAGCCATTTACCATCAATAAAGACAGTCTATTCGTCAACGTTGGTGAGCGTACCAATGTCACGGGTTCGAAGAAATTCTTACGCCTAATCAAAACCGAAGCTTATCTTGAGGCGCTTGACGTTGCCCGTGACCAAGTCGAAGGCGGCGCGCAAATCGTCGATATCAATATGGACGAAGGGATGCTTGACTCTAAACAAGCGATGATTCACTTCGTCAACTTGGTGTCAGGCGAGCCAGATATTAGCCGTGTACCGTTGATGCTGGACTCATCGAAATGGGACATTATCGAAGAAGGTCTTAAACGCACCCAAGGTAAATGTGTCGTCAACTCTATCTCATTAAAAGAAGGTCACGCTGAGTTCGTCGAGCGTGCCAAGCTCTGTATGCGCTATGGTGCAGCCATTATTGTTATGGCATTCGATGAAGATGGTCAGGCGGATACCTTTGAGCGTAAAACTCAGATTTGTAAACGCAGCTATGATGTGTTGGTCGATGAAGTGGGCTTTCCCTCTGAAGATATTATCTTTGACCCGAATATTTTTGCGGTTGCTACCGGTATCACTGAGCACAATAACTACGGTGCCGACTTTATTAACGCGACCAAATGGATTACGGAAAATCTGCCCAATGCGATGGTTTCAGGCGGTGTCTCTAACGTCTCGTTTAGTTTCCGTGGTAACCCGATTCGTGAAGCCATCAATTCTGTATTCCTTTATCATGCGATTCAAAACGGATTAACGATGGGTATCGTCAACCCTGCCATGCTTGAGCTATATGATGACATTCCTGTCGAGGCACGCGATGCCATCGAAGATGTGATGCTTAATCGCAATCAAGGCGAAACTGGGCAAGATGCCACCGAACGGCTGATGACCATCGCTGAAAACTATCAAGATGGCGGTAAGAAAAAAGACAGCACCGTCGATATGACATGGCGTGAAGGTACCGTTGAAGAACGGATTGCTCATGCGTTGGTAAAAGGTATTACTACTTTTATCGAAGCGGATACTAAAGAAGCGTGGGAGAAATATCCGCGCCCACTGGAGGTCATCGAAGGGCCATTGATGGACGGTATGAACATCGTCGGTGATTTATTCGGTGCTGGTAAAATGTTCTTACCGCAGGTCGTGAAATCTGCGCGCGTCATGAAGCAGTCGGTCGCTTGGCTAAATCCGTATATCGAAGCGGAAAAAGTCGAGGGTGAAAAGAAAGGTAAAATCCTCATGGCAACGGTCAAAGGCGACGTCCATGATATCGGTAAAAATATCGTCGGCGTGGTACTCGGCTGTAATGGCTATGATATTGTCGATTTGGGCGTCATGGTACCTTGTGAGAAAATCCTTGATACCGCGATAGCTGAGAAAGTCGATATTATTGGCTTATCAGGTCTGATTACCCCAAGCCTTGATGAGATGGTCTATGTCGCCAAGCAAATGCAAGAGCGTGGCATGACTTTGCCATTGATGATCGGTGGTGCAACGACCTCAAAAGCACATACGGCGGTCAAAGTCGAACCACAATACCAAAACAATGGTGTCATCTATGTGGCGGATGCCTCACGCTCTGTCGGCGTAGTGACCAAGCTACTGTCAAAAGAGCATTGCCAAGGTCTCATTGATGAAACCCGCGAAGAATATATCAAGGTGCGTGAGCGTCTGGCTAAGCGCCAACCAAAGGCGGCGAAGGTCACATATGCCGAATCGGTCAAGATTGGCTTTCAGTATGATTGGGACAACTATGTGCCACCGACGCCTAATAAATTAGGGCAAGTGATCTTTGACGACTATCCTATCACTAACCTGCTGCCTTATATCGATTGGACACCCTTCTTTATCTCTTGGGGACTTGCTGGCAAATATCCAAAAATATTGCAAGATGATGTGGTTGGCGAAGCGGCGCGTGATTTGTTCGATAATGCTAATGAGCTGATGCAAAAGATGATTGATGAGCAATTAATCGTCGCAAAAGGCGTGTTTAAACTCATGCCAGCTCGTCGTACTGGCGCGGATACCGTCACCGTTTATGATAAAGCACCGACTAAGGGCGGCATAGCAGAATATCAATTTGAGCATTTACGTCAACAAAGTGACAAAGCCAGCGGCAAGCCAAACTTTAGCTTGGCAGATTTTATCTCACCATCGGATACGCACACGGATTATCTTGGCGGCTTTACTGTTTCGATCGTTGGAACAGAAGCGCTGGCTGAGAAGTATAAAGCGGCTGGTGACGACTATAATGCCATTATGGTACAAGCATTATCTGACCGCTTAGCCGAAGCCTTTGCCGAACATCTGCATGAGCTGATTCGCAAAGAATACTGGGGCTATCAGGCTGATGAGAGCTTAACCAATGAGGATATGATTAAAGAAAAATACGTCGGTATTCGCCCTGCACCTGGCTACCCTGCCTGCCCTGAACATACGGAAAAAGGCAAACTGTTTGAATGGCTTGGTACGGTTGAGGCTATCGGTACGACCTTGACTGAAAGCTATGCGATGTGGCCTGCGTCATCAGTCAGCGGCTTTTATTACTCACATCCTGATAGTGAGTACTTTAACGTCGGTAAGATCAGTCGTGATCAGTTAGAGAGTTATGCTGAGCGTAAAGGTTGGGATATGAAGACGGCTGAGAAGTGGTTGAATCCAAATTTGTAGGTTACTAATGATTTAGATATCTATTTAGCATACAAACTTTATCATTATTGATAAGCCAAATATCAAACATTGATATTTGGCTTTTTATTCATTCACTATGTTTATCTTTCCCCCGCCGACACTTCTCCGAACAATAAATCACCTGTGCCCAATCCTTCTCCCACTTCTTGCGCCAGGCAAAAGGACGCTGGCAGACGGGGCAGGTTTTTTGCGGTAAGTTTACTTTTTTGTGTGCCATCGTCTGCTCCCTTGTGCCGTATATCTAATATCTATGGTTAGTTATTACTGCCTATTTATCTTCTTTTTGATGATCCAATCCTTCATATTTCTTCACGCGGCGGCATTGGTCGGAGCAATAGACCATGCTCTCCCAGTTTTTATCCAACTTTTTAGTCCAACTAAATTCGCGCTCGCAGACAGGACAGAGTTTTTTGCGGACGTTCTTCTTTTTATGCGCCATGATATTTACCTTTAAGTTAAAAAAATCGCTTAACGACCCCAAATTGGTGAGCGCACTACTCCGCCCGTTTTACTGCTAATTGCATAACTGGTATTCCCTTCTAGAGAATGGATAACCAAGCTGCCGCCACTTTGACTGCTTTGACCGCCTACTTGTCCACCCAAATTTGACTGACGCGTTGGATAGATGGCGTATTGCCCAGAAGGCGACAGTCGCGCTGGCTCATCGAGTCCCGTTTCTGCCAGATTGATGACTTGTCTGGTGGTAAGCATCATTACTGACGCCTTGCGACCATTAAGATATGCCAAACGTTGACTATCTAAGCTAAGCTGAGGACTAGCAGCATAGGCTCCCGTCGATATCAGCGCGGCGTTGCCCGTGGCAAAGCTATAACGATAAATGCTTGGGCGACCAGCGCGGACTTTATCACTGGTATAGACAAAGCTTTGTCCATCGCTGGCGTAGCTTGGCTGCACCTCAGTACTCGGTAGCGTGGTGAGCTGTTTGGTATCGCCATCGCTTAAACGCATCTCATAGATATCGGCATTGCCACCAACGGTTGAGCTATAAAGCAGCTTTTTACCATCGGGTGAGAATGACGGTGATAAATTGCTGCCTTCTGCGTTGACGACCAAATTATGACTACCGCTTTTGACATCGTAAATATAAATCTTTGGATGCTGATGCGCGGCTTGTTTGCTATAAGCGAGCATTTGACCATCCGCTGACCACGTAGGCGCGTAGATATAGCCATTTAGCTGATCAATCAATTGACGCCCGCTTCCATCGGGGCGGATACGATATAGCGTCGAGACCTTGGCAGCACCCACGCCTTGCTCCTCTACATAAGCAATATAGCCTTGTCGATCTATTGCTGGCATGCCAATAGTGAGCGGATTATTCATAGCCATCGCGCTAGGCGCTTTGGACAAAGCAGTTGGCATGGTCTGGCAGCCTGTTAATACCGCCAGCATTGAAAGCATGATAATAGGAACAGTACTGTTTAGACTACGAATATTAACAGTCTGTTTTAAGACAGCAGTTTTTAACATAAGATAAAGTCCTATAGAGCCATTCGATATGAGCTATTTAAAACGTGCAACTTACTATTAATAATATCAAGTAGAAAAATGCTAAATGAAATATAAGTCATCAGGAACAGCGATGTCGCTAGTGTAACGCAAATTGTTCTCTTCTTTTAAACAAAAATTTTAGACGAAAAAATGCCCCACTGCTAAGTGAGGCATTTTTTATATACGGTTATAATATAACGGTAGTAACTGACTGTCTCTATTATTTAGTAACCGCTTTAAAGTGTGCAACTTGACTGTTATTTTTGATGGTCAAGATAGGCGTGTTGTTTGCATTAGTACTAATGCTATATTTACCTTGTACCGTAGCAAGCGTCGCTGTATCAAAGCTAGCTTGTGGCTCAGGGCATGCCATCATAGTAGATAGAACATTGCCTAATACAACATTGCCATTCACAACATTATAGTTAGAACCCATGTTATTACAAGTATTGACAAACGCAACACGGTCATTGCCGTTGTCTTTGAAGAATTTTAGGGTAAGTGGTTTGGCTGGATCAAAGAATAACTGAGTGACCTTGTCACCATTTGCACGCTTGGCATCAACAAGCTGCCAATCATACGCTTGTAGTGCATTAGCAGTAATTGGTTGAGTCACAGGCGCCGTTACGATAGGAGCAGTTTGGCAACCAGCAGCCAATGTACCTACAGTAAGGGTAGCAGCCATCATTATTTTGGTCATATTTTTCATATAAAATCCTAGAGGTTTCAAATATTAATATACAAAGTAAGATACTCATTGTTTATCATTTTAATCAGTAGCGCTTGCTCTGATGAATTTGTTGTTTTCTTTAGTCTAAACAATGCGGCTATTATGCCCATTTTTCATAAGCCTATCATGATAGATTGAGTACCAATGACCGCTATATTTGTTCCACTCTATGGTATTTTTGCTAATATGCCTTGCTAAGCCAGTTATGAGCTGCTAACACACAATAAATCTATCCTTAAGAATAAATTTATTGTTTCAAAACTTATTAAGCTATGTTTATAGCTTTTTACTTGCCTTTAAATTCCCACCTATAGCCTGTCTTTTGGTTAATTCATATCAGCAGTTTTCTGCTGCTGCAGGGCGGCATAACCTGTTAAACGCTTGCGTTCAGAGTCGTTAAACAATTGCCTTTCAATCTGATTGATTTGAGCTTGTGATTGCGTTTGTGATTGATTGACGCTTTGTTTTAGAAGTTGCTGTTTTTGCGCTTGATACTGATTAAAACGTTTATCAAAGCTAGCGTCTGCTTGATCTACTTGCGCTAAGCGTGCTGCCGCTGGTGCACCAACCAGCTCTCGACGCATATTGTATAGCGCTTCAGGCGTGGCACCTTTTGCTTGCATCTGTTCTGTACGCGTCATCAACTCGTTTAGATTGGCTTGCTGGGCAATGTTGGTTTTGGTCGCATTGTCTGGCATGCGGCTAATATAATCTTGTCTTGTAGCTTCTTTTTGCGCATCAGACAGTTGGGCATTTTGGTTGATTCTGACCATCTCCATACTATAGTCATCATACTCATCTTCTGCACCAAAGAAGGCGATAATGGTTTCTTTATCAAAACGCTGTTGACGCAATCTAGCGACATCTTGTTTTTGCTGAGTGACGACGTTTAAATCTAGCTCGCCACTTTGGGTCGCTTGCAACTGTAGAGTACCGTACTTTTTCTCAATCT
Source organism: Psychrobacter sp. G (assembly GCF_000418305.1). Classification (NCBI taxonomy): domain Bacteria; kingdom Pseudomonadati; phylum Pseudomonadota; class Gammaproteobacteria; order Moraxellales; family Moraxellaceae; genus Psychrobacter; species Psychrobacter sp. G. The sequence continues at coordinate 544,010 of NC_021661.1, read as the reverse complement.
CAGGCATGGCTTTGAGATAAGCCACATATTGGTCAAATATAGCAAGCGCTTGACTGGCGGCTGGCTCTGGCGTATGACTACGAATATAACTCTCTACGCGAGCATAGATAGTTGCTTCCTCTTCTTCACCAAGTGCCGATAAAAAATAATCAAATAAACGCCGTAAGCCTTCAGTAACGACCAGTTGCTTGTTTTCATCAATGATAATCTCGCCATCGACATCAGTACCTTGCAAGGAGCGCGGTAAACTCTCAAGTCCTGTGGTAAATTTAATCGTACTTTGCTTAGATTTTTTGCTCATGCCGCTATCAGAGCTCGCTTCGTCTGTAGATTTAGCGCTAGCTTGACTGTCGAGTACTGTAGAAACCGCTTGAGAAGAGAGTTTACTATTGTCATTAGGCTTAAACCACCAAATAATCGCTACTACTAGCACGACTATCACAGCGATGATGACTGGCAAAAAGGGTGAACGGCGATTATTTGACATAACGAGAATATCTTATTTAATCAATCGGTTTATGTAGGGGTTTACGATAAATAAAAATGGATAAAGAAAAAGGGTCATTTTAGTATTGACCCTTTTTCTATAAAAGCTATGAATCATAAGAGCTGTGAATCTGTTAACTCGTCTATGAACGTTATAAATTGGCTTTTTTCAGACGATTGACGTGATCACGATACAAAGTTTCTGGATCAGGCTGTCCCCACGCTGTTAAGGCAAGAATTTGATTGGCTGAATCTAAGTGGTTCATACTATAGTCGTCTCGAATCACATAACCCAGTCGGCTTGAGCAGGCAGATACCAAGCCATCGTTGGGATCATTGTCAAAGGTTGTCCCTGTGAGTGCGAGCAAATAATCACTAGGATCAATACCATTGGTTATTTGCCCAACGCCACTAAATGAGTAATACTTGATACCATTAACTTCAGTATTTGTAGGTTGACCACAATAGCTGGTCGGCATCGCCGCAGGAAATTTAGCATTAAACTTGGCAGCACCATCAGTTGATAACGCGACAGCTGTATTCCAAGCTTCTTGTTTATTAAGTTCTGTTGGGCTCGTACCTGAGCCAATATCCGTAACGCCACCGAATAGCTGTAAGAAAACAGATACCGCTTGTGTCACCAAACTATCCTCAGAAAGCGTTTGCATCACTGCATCTGCCGTTTTTGAGCCTTGTTCTGGACTGGAAATAGCAGTGACAGAAGCGACATACTTTGGTGCCACGCCAGCGACATAACGAACATCAATACCGCCTTGACTGTGACCCAATAAATTCACTTTTGGGCTGCCTGAAATGGCACTGATGGTTTTTACTTTCTGTAAAAGCTGCTCGCCGCGAATTTCGCTATTATTAAAAGAAGAGCTTTTTGTGGTGTACACTTGACTGCCACCGCTCATGAGTGTTTCAGGAATACCATAAAAATAATCGACCAAGCCGAACATCTTAGTAAAGCCTCCCATACCATGGGCTAGTACTATTGGATATTTGGTTTTGGTATAATCTGAGGTGAAGTACTGACTACTCACGAGCTGGCAGCCGTCAGCATTTGCACAGTTGTAATATTGACCAGATGCTTGAGCAGAGGTGGTTTGCATAGTCATCAAAAGCATACCGGTGGCAATGGCACCTAATGACGGTAGAGCTACACTTGGTGTTAGCACAGCGCGGAGAGAGGGTTTTATAAACATAACAACATCCTTGTTATCGTAAACGTGATTCTATCTTTATATGCCTTGTTTGTTGCATCCTGCACAAAGCGGTATAGAGGGCTACTAAATCATTTAGCAAACAAAATTACAATACTTATATATTCTGTAACATTCAACTGGTTTTTGACATTCACACGCCTATTATGATGACTCTATAGTCATTTTTATGTATATAAAGTCAGTCAATATCGATATGATTGAAATATTCAATAACTTGCATTCAAGCAGCAACTTGTGCGTTTATGCTATAATTGATGACCTAAATTCTATAACTATAAGTACGACGATGATGACTAAAAAATCTCTTATCCAATCTCCTGAAGCCATAGAAAAAATGCGCGTGGCTGGTAAACTTGCCAGCGATGTCCTTGTGTTGCTTGATGAGCATGTCAGAGTGGGCATCAGTACTGAAGCACTGAACCAAATTGCCCATGATTATATCGTTAATGTGCAACAAGCTATTCCTGCACCGCTTAACTACAATGGTTTTCCAAAATCTATCTGCACCTCGATTAACCACGTGGTTTGTCATGGTATTCCATCCGAAAATAAATTGCTAAAAGACGGCGACATCATCAATATCGATGTGACCGTGATTAAAGATGGCTATTATGGTGATACCTCAAAAATGTGGATCGTCGGCAATGGCTCTATCATGGCGCAGCGTATCTGCAAAGTAGCACAAGACGCCCTATATGCTGGCATGAGCGTGGTCAAAAACGGCGCGCGTTTGGGCGACGTTGGTGCGGCTATCCAAGCAGTGGTTGAGCCTGAGCGTTTTAGTATCGTGCGTGAGTTCTGTGGTCACGGTATCAGTAATGAGTTCCACCATGAGCCACAAGTCATGCACTATGGCCAAAAAGGTACGGGCTTTGAGCTAAAAACTGGCATGACTTTTACCATCGAGCCTATGATTAACGAAGGCAAATGGCAGACTAAGATTTTACCGGATGAATGGACTGCTATCACTAAAGATCGCAAGCTATCCGCCCAGTGGGAGCATACCATGGTCGTAACGGATAATGGCTGTGAAGTATTCACCACGCGCCCTGAAGAAGATTTGAGTTTCTTGACTCAGTAATACAATAAAAGATCGCTTAGGCGGTCTTTTTTTTCGTCTATTATTAATGGTTGTCCCCCACTATTCTTGATGGTTTTTTATCTTTATACTTTCTCCATCTTATTGATCGCTTTTTATTTTTAGCGATCCTTATTTACTGAACTAGACTTCAAACTTTTAACTGGATAAATCTCATGTTTAATTGTGATGTCACCGCTATTGATTTGACACCGATGCCTTTGTTTTCAGCAGACAATATGACAACTGCCTCTTTATCAACAGACACGAGCGTGGTAGAAAAATCGCTATTTGGTATTCCTGAATGGTTGCTTCAAATAAATGACGATATCAGCCGCGCACTCGAACGTGGCGTCAATATCCGGCAACTGGTTAGCGCGCGTGCTTGCGTGATTGATGATTTATTGATCGAATTATTTAAATGCTTTGGGCTTGATAAGACGGATTTGGCACTGTTTGCAACTGGTGGCTATGGTCGCGGTGAGTTATCGCTACATTCAGATATCGATATTTTGCTACTGATGCCACATGATATTGACGCTGATACCAGTAGTAAAATTGATAACTTGGTGGCACTCTTATGGGACATTGGACTTGAGCCTGCGTTATCAGTACGCAGCGTCAGTGACTGCTTGGAGGCGGCGCTTGACCATACTATTGCCAGTGCATTATTAGAGGCTCGCCTATTAATAGGCAATGACGCCTTGCAAAATGTCCCGCACCAAATAGTAAACAATCAATGGTCCCCGCGCTCGTTTTATGATGTAAAAATCGATGAGGCAAAAGCACGTTATTTACAGCACAATGCCACAGAATATAATCTTGAGCCCAATATAAAAACCGCTCCTGGTGGTCTGCGCGATATCCATATTATTGGCTGGGTGACCAAACGCTATTTTCGGGTCAGTAAGCTCTATGATCTGGTACAACAGAACTTTTTGACTGAAAAGGAATTCGATGAATTAAGCTTTTCAGAAAACTATTTATGGCAGATACGGCACTACCTGCACGAACTGACTGGTCGCAATGAAAACAAGCTGTTATTCGATTATCAGCGTGAGATTGCTCAACTGATGGGCTATGATACCCAGACAGATGATCAACCAAATGCTGCGGTAGAGCGCTTTATGCGCGATTATTACCGCTGTGCGATGCAAATATCAACATTGTCTGAAATGCTAACCAATCACTATTACGAAACCATTATCGAGGCACAGTTGCCTGATGAAGAACGCCCAAAAAAACAGCCTATTAATGCCCGCTTTAACCAAGTCGGCGACCAAATCGCAATGGCGCATCACAGAGTATTTGCGCAGCATCCCGAGTCGATTTTAGAGATGTTTTTACTTATGGGTCAGTATGGCATCAAGAATGTCCGTACCCATACTTTGCGCGCGCTAAAAATTGCAGCGCGTGGTATTGATCAGGCTTATCGCGACAATCCTACGCATCAAACCTTGTTTCTAGCCAATTTAAAAGAGCAGAATTATCTCTTTCATCGTCTGCGTACCATGAATCGCTATGGCGTGCTTGGCAACTATATCCCCGCCTTTGCTCAAGTTACTGGTTTGATGCAGTATGACTTGTTCCATCGTTATACGGTCGATGCCCATACCTTATTTTTGATTCGTATTCTGCACCGTTTTACGGATCCGCATTTTTATGAAGATTTTCCGCTCGTGAGCTCCATCTTTCAGCGCATTGAGCGCAAAGAGATTTTGGTATTAGCGGCGATGTTTCATGATATTGCCAAAGGTCGTGGCGGCAATCATAGTCAACTTGGCGAAATCGAGTCGATTGAGTTTTGTTTGGCTCATGGTATGAGTACTGCCGACGCCAATCTGGTTGGCTGGTTGACCCGTTATCATCTGCTGATGTCAATGACAGCTCAGAAAAAAGATATCTCAGACCCAGAGGTTGTGACACTATTTGCAGATTTGGTGGGTAACGTTACCCATCTAAACCATCTGTATGTCTTAACCGTCGCGGATATGAACGCCACTAATCCACAACTTTGGAACAGCTGGCGTGCGACACTTATGAAGCAACTATATTCGCAAACGCGCCGTATTTTGCGGGCGGATATTGATGCCCCAACCAATCGTCAAGATATGATTAGTGCCACACGCAAGCAAGCACTGATAATGCTAGATAACGTCGACAATCAGCATATGAATCGCGATGAGGTGCTGAGATTGTGGGATGATTTGGGCGATGAGTATTTTTTGCGTGAAATTGCAGAAGATATCTTATGGCATACTGAAGCGATTTTGAATCATCCACCTATAGGTCGAGCGTCAAATGCTGATAGTCCGCCATTAGTCGTTCTACGTGAGCATCGAGAGCTGGCGCTTGATGCAGTACAGGTTTTTGTTTATACCCAAGATCAGGTCAATTTGTTTGCGGTGACTATGGCCGTATTCGATCAGATGAATCTTGATGTATTGGATGCCCGTATTATCACAGCGACCCGTGATTTTGCGTTGGATTCTTATGTACTACTCGACCGTAGCGGTACTTTACTGGTCGATAGCGATAGCCAGCAAGAGCTTAAGCAGCGACTGATTGATGCCTTTAAAAATCCTACCGCGCCCAAACTGACGCACAAACGAATTCCACGCCAGCTCAAACATTTCGATGTAGCAACGACGATCAATTTTGAGTTCAATGATGCATCAAGTCAGCACATCATGAGCTTAGAGACCCTTGATCAGCCAGGTCTACTTGCCCGTGTTGGACAAGTATTTTTGCAGCAGCAGATTGAGGTACATGCCGCGCGTATTACTACGCTTGGCGAGCGTGCAGAAGACATGTTTTATATCAGCGATCAAAATGATCAAGCACTGAGCACTGATAAACTTAAGACGTTAAAAACGGCACTGATAGACAGTCTTAGTGTCCGTAATGATAGAGTCTAGCTAATTTTCTATATCAAGCTTTTGTAGATGATGCCACGTGCATATTCCTTCAGTGCATCATCGGCAAGCTCTAGAGGCAGTATATCGGCTTCTACCTTTTGGTCGCCATATATCAAGCGTCCCGCATCGACCTCCTTTTGTAGGAGGCGGTGCAAGCTGGCCAAACGAAATTCTGCATTATAATATCGGTAGATTTGCTTCAAAGTAATAGGGGCTTTGGCATGAACATCGCGATACAAGCTATCAGAAGCCAAGATAGTCATCTCATTAAGCATCTCTTCACGCGACAAATCGGCTTGATTGATCTTATATTGCAACTGCCTAGCAAGTCTGTCTTTAAAACTCAGCATCACAATAAAAATTAAGGTTTGTACGACAAATAAAGCGATGTATTGCCACAGAGGTAACGATATATCTAGCAACTTGCTAAGCAGCATGAGTACCATAGCAACGACTATATAGCTGACCAATTGCCAGAGCAGCCACATCATAAAACTGTTATCGCCAAACCAAAACATTTGACGTTCTCGTAACAGTGTCAACTGCTGGCGTGATTTCCACCAAGTCTGTTCACGCTGCTTTAACTGCTTATAAACGTCAAGACTTTCATGATTATCAAAGTATTTTTCATTGATATCCTTAGCATCGAGACTGTCCGTTTTTAACATACTAGACATATCAAATTATTCCTAAAATACGCTGTCAGAAAAGCCAGCATTTATCTTTACTTAGTAATACAGACATCACATCGCTTTTATAATAACGCGTTACGATATAGTCACATGATTACCTATTTACACAGCCATATAGTTAAAATAACAATGCTTAAATATCCTCTAGCCAAGTCATTACAAAGCACTATAAGGAAATATAAGAAGAAAAAGACAAAAAATAAGAGAAGTGCTACACTGCTTAAATGTAATTTTTCTTTATAACTTTATTATTAACTGTCTATTATAGTTAGCCTGCCTATGAATCACAACTTGACGTCCCTACACCCTTATCCATTCGCTAAGATGGCCACTTTACTGGCTGATAGTACTCCAGCCCATAGCTATGATGAAATCAAACTGGGTATTGGTGAGCCAAAACATGCGCCGCCAGCCTTTGTTCTGGACGTGCTACGCGAAAACTTGGACAAAATAAGCCATTATCCGACCACAAATGGGCTATTTGAGCTGCGTCAGACCATTGCTCATTGGCTTGAGAAGCGCTTTTTCTTAAATCACCTCAACCCTAATACGCAAGTATTGCCAGTAATGGGTACACGTGAGGCAATATTTAGTATCGTGCAGGCAGTGATTAATCACGAGACAGAGACTGTTAGTCAGACGGCAACGCTCAACCAATCGCCTACTCCTACGCCTATAGTAGTTATGCCTAATCCCTTTTATCAGATATATGAAGGGGCGGCGATATTAGCGCAAGCAACGCCTTATTTTATCCCTTGCACCTCCGACAATAGCTTTAAGGGGGATTTTCGTAGTGTGCCAAAAGATATCTGGACGCGTACGCAGTTGTTATTTGTCTGTAGCCCAAACAACCCAACCGGTTCAGTGATGACGATGGATGACTGGGAGCAAGTGTTGCGCCTATCAGACCAATATGGCTTTATCATTGCCAGCGACGAGTGTTATAGCGAGCTGTATTTTGATAAAGCGCCAATAGGCTTGCTGCAAGCCTGCGCTGCCCTTGGTCGACACGATTTCAAAAATTGTCTGGTGTTTCACTCTTTATCGAAGCGCTCAAACCTACCCGGTTTGCGCTCAGGCTTTGTGGCAGGCGATGCCGCTATCTTGCAGGCTTATTTACAATACCGCACCTATCAGGGTTGCGCGATGCCAATACCTCATCAGCTGGCGTCGATCGCCGCTTGGGAAGATGAGAAGCATGTGGCACACAATCGAGCGCTGTATCAAGAAAAGTTTGCACTCTGGATGTCGGAGCTTGGAGAATTACTGGAGTTACGTATGCCTGAGGCAGGATTTTACTTTTGGATAAAAGCGCCTGAGCAATTCGGTGGTGATGATGAATTATTTGTCAAAGCACTCTATGAGGATGCCAATATTCACGCGCTTGCCGGACGTTACCTATCACGCGAGGTCAATGGTGAAAATCCGGGGCAAGGCTATGTGCGTATTGCTTTGGTGGCAAGCGTCGAGGAAAGTCGCGAGGCAATCAAGCGCATTCGTCAATTACTCGGTGCTTAAAATCGCTATTTAAAACGCATTAAGCTTAACAAACCGCCAATAACCACAATAATATTATGGTTATTGGCGGTTTTCTGTTAAAGAATGCTATAGTAAGTCTTATATTCAGATAATACAGCACTGTTATTTGACGCTGTATTTTTAATAGTTACCAACCTTTTTAATGCTTATGCCATCAAGGATGATGCCATGCCCCATCTTGATTTCACCCAACCACCATTTGATGTATTAAGTGCCGCTGAACGCCAAAGTATCAAAAAAAATACCCAAGTGCGTTATCTTGCCAAAGATGAGATGTTACCAGCGGATGATTTGCAGTACTTCTATGTGGTGCTTAAAGGTCATGTCGAGCAGTTGTTAGATGGTGATTTTGTCGCCTCTTATTTGGGCAACAACCATACTGCCCATCTTAATAGTAATGATTGGTTTGATAGCAGACGCTCACCAAAGTCGCTCATAGAAGATGGGCTGCAAGAAGATAAAAACATTGATTCGCAGCCAGCTGCTTATCAGTTTCGCGCTGTCGAAGATACTTTATTGCTGCAAGTAAATGGGGTAACCATTGATAAAATCGGTGCCCAAAACCATTTCGTACGCCAATTATTGTCAGAAAATCTGCCTGAGCGACTAAAAGCCTTACAGCTAAGGCATGGTGGAAAAAAACTTGACGCTGCCAGCTATGACGACCCTCAGGAAGTACAGCAAATCATGCTACAGCCGGTGATTGATATTACTTTACTACCAGTTCATATCATTGACGCAGACGATAGTCTATATCAAGCAGCACGTACCATGACTGAGGCTGGATTGAAGCATGTTTTGATACGCCCATCAGGACATTTACAAGATAAAAATAGCTCCGATCGTACCTTGGGTATCCTCAGCGATAATGATATCTGCCGCGCCGTCAGCGACCAACAGAACACTACTACAACGCCTTGTCAAAACTATGCAAGTTTTAATCTGCGAACCATTAACGCTGATAATGAGATTGGTGATGCGTTACTGACCATGACTCGCTATCGCATTCACAGGTTACCAGTGATAGATACTAATGGTAAAGTCATCGGTGTGCTTGCACAAGGCGATATGCTTGCTCACATTGGTCATCATTCTCAGCTGATTAGTATTCAAATTAACCAAGCCACAGATTTGCCAAGTTTGGCGACCGCAGTTGAACTCATTGGGCGCTATATACGTGCTCAGCATCAAAACGGTATCAAAATGGGCAACGTCAGCCGCATGGTACAAACCCTTAACGCGCAAGTATTTACCAAACTTTGGCAACTCATCGTTCCTGATGAAGTAATGGAGAATACCTGTGTTATCGTCATGGGCTCAGAGGGTCGCGGCGAGCAAATCATGCGTACCGATCAAGACAATGCGCTCATCATGCGTGATGGTTATGACCACCCTAAGCTGGCACAATTTGCCGATACCTTTAACCAGCACTTAGCAGAACTTGGCTATCCACTCTGTGATGGTCATATCATGATGAATAATCCCATGTGGCGGCAACCATTAAAAGCGTTTAAAGCGCAGATTAGTCTATGGTTTAAAAACACCGACCCGATGCATAGTATTTATTTATCCGCTATATTCGATGGTGAGTATGTCTGCGGTGATGAAACGCTATTGACGCAGGTTCGTGAACATATAAAGACGGCCCATAGGCAGTCAGACTTGATGTTCGTGCGCCAATTTGCACGAGCAGCGCTACAGTTCGGCGATGTCAATCAATGGTGGCAAAAGCTAGTACCGTTATTAGGTGGTAAACCAGGCGATTATACTATTGACCTCAAAAAAGCGGGTATCTTTCCATTGGTACATGGTATCCGTACCTTGGCGTTAGAAAACGATCTCTTTACCGACCCTAGCAGCAAAGGTCGTCTGAAAGCTTTGGTACAGACTCATGCCTTAACCCAAGAGCGGGCGGATACCTTGCTTGAAGCCCTAGAGTTCTTTATGGCCCAGCGCCTATCGGTTGCTTTATTGACAGACAATAAGCATGCAAAAGAAGTCAATCCAACGACCTTGTCTGCCCTTGAGCGTGATTTATTAAAAGAGTGTTTGGCGGTAGTAAAAAGCTTTAAAGACCAGTTAAGCCGACATTATCAGCTTGAATTAGGTTAAGGTAAACCGGTTAGCCTTGGAGATAAATGACTATGAACTGGCTAAAACAGCTGTCTACTGCTTGGCAAAAAAAACAATTACAGCGACCTGAACTGGCATCAATGTTTACGGCACCTGTCGATGAGCAGTGGGTTGCAATTGATTGTGAGATGACCGGACTTAATCCAAAGAAGCATCACCTATTATCGGTAGCTGCCATTCATATCAATGGCGATAAGATTGATACAGGAAATGGGCTGCATCTGCTTTGCAGACCGCCTGTCATGCCTGAGGGCGATACCATCGTCATTCATGGACTGCGCACCGCCGATGTTGAGCATGCGATGAGCTATGATGAGATGCTGGGGTTACTATTGCCCTTTATTGGTAATCGGCCACTTGTGGGGTTTTGTCCGCAAATAGACGTCGGGTTCTTAAACCCTTTAGTAAAGCATTATATGGGTACTCATTTGCCTAATGAGATTATCGATATCCGCCCCCTTTATAGCCGGCGTATGATGGGTCGTAGCCAAGGGCTTTCAAGCCAAGCACAGCATTTGAATAGTATCTTGGCGCATTATAATATTCCTGAGCTTGGCACCCACGATGCTTATAATGATGCCATCATGACGGCAATGGCATTTTTGCATATGCGCTAATATAATGGCTAAAATGCATTATTTAGACAAGGCTTTAAGATAAAAGCACGCTTACAACTACATGCTACAGCTACGCGAAAACAGCAACTCATGTTACCATATCCTGTTTTTGCCACCTGATGATAGGCTGCTCATGCGCTCCTTAGTAAAACCAACTCTACTTAGAACTCATAATTCTTCTATACGCACAACAGCCATTAGCCAATATTTGCAAACGCCGAAAAATATCGGTCAACGTCTATCTTTATTGGTACTAGTTGTTGCTCCTACTTTAGCGCCATTACCGCTGCACGCTGCCTTACCGCAAGAGATTGAGACCGCATTAGCGCGAGCCCATTTAAGCGCAGCAGACATCAGTATCGTTATCACACCTGTGGGAGACAAAAACGCCAGCCGCTTGCCCTCTGTCGTTCAGGTTATCGATAGTAAAAAGGCGGTCAATCAATTGCAGCCTGCAAGCTCAGACGAGATAAATACTGATGCCAATAACAGCAAGCAAAAACTGGTGCAAAACAAGCCGAGCCCTAAGCCGTTAGCCAATTACCAAAGCGCGTTAGTAACCATCGAAAAGCAAACCATCAGACAGCACGACAGACAATTACACGCTTATACCGATGATCCTTATACCCATCAAAGCTTGATGAGTACTCCGTCATTACTGCCAGAAAACGTATTAAACACTGCTAATTATTCTTCCCATCAGAACGACAATATCAGTGCTAATGGCGCAGATAATAATAACAGCGACAATAAAAAATCTGACAGTGAGACCTCAATAAAAATATCGTTTTCGCCATTACTCAATCATCAGCCTGACATAGCACGTACGCCCGCCAGCACGATGAAACTCGTTCCTAGCTTTATTGCCTTAGATATCTTAGGCGCTGACTTTGTCTGGCATACGCGCGTTTATCATACTGGTATTATCATTGGTAATACATTGCTTGGTGATTTGATAATTCAAGGCAGTGGCGACCCAAAAATGACCCATGAGCGCTTACAGCAATTGCTCTATAAAGTGAAAGCAGCAGGCATCCGTCATATCGATGGCGATATCATTGTAGATAGCACTATTTTTAACCATGTCACTAAAGATCCTGCGGCATTTGATAACGCGCCTTTACGTCCTTATAACGCCAGTCCCGATGGTTTTTTGGTAAATTTCAGTACTATTGGTATCCAAAGCTATCCATTAGATAATGCCCAAGCACAGCTGACTTATACGCCGCAGCTGGCAGATTATAAGTTGCCAAATAAGATAAATATACGCCCCTCTGCCTGTGGTCAAGCACGTTATAGTTTAGCGCCGCAGTGGCAAGTAACTCAGCTGACCTTTGATACATCTCTACCCGATAACTGCGGCAACCATGCTTTTTATGTCGCTTATCCTGATGCCAAAGATTTTGCGGCTCGCGTGATCAAAGCCAAATGGCAAGCACTGGATAATACGCTAACGGGCAACGTTGTCGCTCAAGAAACACCATATAAGAATAAGAAATCCATATCAGCGCGCGGTTTGGCAGCTCTACCAATATCGCCTTTACCAATTGTTAGTTATCCTTCCTTAAACTTAACGCAGCAAATCTATGATATCAATCATTTCTCTAATAATGTGATGACTGAGCAAGTAGCGTTATCAATAGGCGCTTATCATAAACCCAGAGATGAAACCGTTAATCCAACCATTAATAAAAACGTCGATAAAGCTATTAATAGTCAGCACAGCTTATATCAATTTGGTAAGCCTGCGACAACGAGCTACCCTGCTGCCTTACAAACCATCAACGAATGGTGGCAAACGCATCTAAGCACGCCGCCGCCACATCTGACCAATGGTTCAGGGTTGTGCCGTGATTGTACCATCAGCGCTGCTAATCTAAGCGAGCTGCTGACTTATGCTTACGCTCACCCAAGCTTTAATGCTTATGTAAACTCGTTAGGTATCGCTGGCGTCAGTGGCACCATTTTGACACATAGCGAGCGTTTACCAGAATCAAACGCCATTGGTCGAGCTTGGATAAAAACGGGCACTTTAAACAATGTCACTTCGATGGCAGGCTATGTCAAAGGCTTATCAGGACAGGATTATGTGGTAGTGGGACTGATCAATAATGAGCAAGCGCTAAATACTTATACAGCAAGAACGGTACTTGACGCCATGCTAGATTGGACAGCGCAGCATTAATTTTTTACGCCAAATTATTTACTTTATAAAGGACATTTTATGTCACGTAAGCCCGCGTCACTTAGCAAACCTATTACCCCATCAGGACGTAAAGGATCACACTTAAATACAACTACCACTCAACCCAAATTGATGCTCCATATTGGGTTTTTTGCCGTTGGCTATATGCTTGCCAGCGCTGTATTTATGATGATTCAAACCAAGCTTGCTCTCAATGCGCAATTGGTCACTGTGCTGTCTATTGTCTTGGGCGCTTATATTGCCGTGCATAAGTTTATCAAGCACCAACAGCGTGCACTAGATAGAGACGAGATCAACCGCTTAATGTTTGGCGGCGTGATCGTGGTTTGGCTACTCACTATGGTTTACTTTTTGGGGATATGGGTATTTCTATTCGATTCCATCAGCCGTGAAGTACTGCTTGAGATGAGCATGCAGCAGCCTTTACCGCTAATTTCTGCATTGATCATGATATTGGTGCTGAGTTTGGTGAGTGCACGTATCAGCATTTGGGCAATTAACCACTTGCTTGATCCCAATCGCAAGGGCGCTTAATTGCTTACTTTCAGCAATTAAACGTTATAAACAAGCAACTACAAAGTTTTTGCCCTATTCATCTCTAAATTCCGTTACGCTGTATTTACGCTGATGCACTTTGATGAATAGGAGATAAGACCATGGAAATGATTTTTTTTGACAATGTTGATAAGCTTGGACGTATTATTCTGACCACAGTCGTGGTCTACGTTTTGATTGTTACGTTTACTAAAATTTCAGGCAAACGCTCAACCTCTCAGCTAAATAATTTTGACTGGATTGTCACAGTGATGATTGGGTCATTAAGTGCCAGTACGATTTTACTCAAAGGCATTCCAATTATCGAAGGTATGGCGGCTATTCTTTCACTGTATTTATTACAATTTTTGGTCACCAAATACGCCTCTGTTTCGCCGCAATTTAGTAGCTTTATTTTGTCTGAGCCACGCATTGTCTTTTACCAAGGACAGTTTTTGCCAGATGCCATGCGTGATGAGCGTTTGACCCGCCAAGAAATTGAATGTGCCATGCGCTCTGAGGGTATTCATAATTTTGATGAGGTTGAAGCCGTTGTTTTTGAGTCGGATGCCAAACTGACTATTATTCCAAAGCCCAGTCCTTCTTATAGCAATAACCAAGAAGCAGATGATACGGTATCAGAGACGATTGCTCCGCTTATGTAATACAGTTGATAAAATTTTTACTAAAAACTTGATCAGCTCTAAAAAGGATAGAGCATCATGACTCTTCTCTTTGTTTTACTCTATCCTTTTTAGGCGGCTGTTGGACTATTAGTAAGTAAGTGGGCTTTGAAAGCATTAAAATCATACAGAATAATTATTTATCAAACATGTCTTGAGCAAAGAATCTAGTATTTAACAGGTTTTCTTATTACATTTATTTAACCACTTCTTAAAATGGCAGCTGTTATGAAAGTAAGAATTTTGACCGTAGGTAATAAAATGCCCAAGTGGGTACAAACTGGTTTCGATGAGTATCATAAGCGTATTCAGCCTATGCTCACTACTGAAGTCGTTGAAATTGCGGCGGCAAAACGTGCTAAGAATCCATCAGATGCCAATTTAGCTCAATACCGTGAGCAAGAGGGTCAGGCGATCTTAGCCGCTCATGCTACAGCAGGACGTGAGCAATTGTGGGTACTTGATGTCAAGGGTAAGATGCTTTCGACCGAAAATTTGGCAGATAAATTGTCTGATGGTATGCAGCAAGGCGATGATATTGCCTTGGTCATCGGTGGAGCTGACGGGGTATCACCAGAGGTATTGGCAAAAGCAGATGTGAAATGGTCGTTATCGGCGCTTACGCTACCGCATCCTTTAGTGCGCGTTGTCCTCATGGAGCAGCTATATCGCGCGATGAGTATCAATCATAACCACCCTTATCACCGTGGTAATTAAAGTAGCAATAGAAAACTATCCCGTAGGAAAACATCATCAATCACAGTGAGACAACAGATTGAAAAATGGACGCGCGCCCTAATAAATGCCACATGAGACATCCTAAACCTGCAACACCCAATGCCCAAAGTATCAATCCGCAACGCGATGATAATCGCGACGATTTGCATAGCCCACTGATACCGACGCCAATTACAGCGGCGGCGGCTTGGACAAATACGCCCATCATATCGAGCGCGGCAAAGCGCCCTAAGTTACCGGCGCTGTTTATATCGCATGGTGCACCGACGCTGGCTATCGAGCAATCTGCTACGACGAGCGCGCTAGCTCGTATAGGACAAAACTTACCCAAACCTCGTGCCATCGTCATTATGTCCGCGCATTGGCAGTCAGCGAAACTTGAAATCAGCAGCAATCCTGAGCCAAAAACGTGGCATGATTTTTCAGGTTTTACTCCAGAGCTATATGAGCTGCAATATCCTGCTACTGGTCATCCAGCACTTGCTGAGACCTTGGCGCAGCAACTGAGTGCCCGTGGTATTATTTGTAGGGTCAATCCCTTACGTGTCAGTGACCATGGGGTATGGGCGCCACTTTTACACCTGTATCCACAGGCTGATATTCCTATCGTACAAGTATCCTTGCCACAGTATTATGACAGTATCGCTTGCTATCAATTGGGCGCGCAACTGGCACGGCTGCGTGATGAGCAAATTCTGATTATTGGTTCAGGAAATATCACCCACAATTTGCAAGCGCTACGCTGGCAAGCAGACAGTATTGATCAAACCGCAAAAGATTTTAAAGTTTGGCTGCTACAACAGCTCAAAACCGACATCCCAAGCGCCTTAGACTGGCAGCAATATCCTGACTATAAGGATATCCATCCAAGTGATGAGCATTTACTGCCGCTATTTTTTGCCTTAGGTGCCGGTCAACGTGTCTCAGTCGTGCATCAAAGTATGGCTCATCATAGCTTAGGCATGGATATCTATCGCTTTGATTAAAGGCTCTCAATCAAAGCGTCAGATATATGCAGGTATACCACACTACTTTTCAAAAGCAAGTTTAGTAAATAAACCTGCACGCTCCATTTCGCCTGCTACACTCAATAACGTCGTCTCATCATTCATACGCCCAATCAATTGCATACCGATCGGCAGACCTTTTTTACTCATACCGACAGGCAACGACATGGCTGGCAAGCCTGTAATATTACCCAATAAGGTAAAACCCATCTTCCCAAGCACTGGCGAGCTTAACTTTTCAATCATGCCTGAGCTAAAAGCGTATTTGCCCATATCCATGCCTTTATTTAGCAAACCAGCACTGCGCATCAGCATTTCATCCATGCGACTTGGTGGTAATACGCCATGTTTTACTGCCGGTGTTGGAACGGTTGGGCACAAAATTATATCGTAGGTCTCTAGCAGAAGACCGGTTTGATATTGGCTATCATGCCAGCCATGCTTGGCGTGCGCCAAATCAACAGCCGATAGTGAACGTCCTAACATCGCCATGTTATACGTTTGCGGTTCAAGATTTTGTATATGCTGCGCACCATAGCAACGCTCAATATTATCAATAGTAAACGCAGTATGCGCGCAAACAACGACTAAAAAATTATGCCAGAATTGTTCAATATTAATATTAGGTTCAGCCGGTATTACGCGGTGACCCATGGCTTCTAGCTGCTTAGCGGTCTGCTCTAATACGACCAGTACTTCTTTATCGACCACAGTATTGGCAACCAACGGCTGTTGGTGCAAGGCGATGGTTAATTGCCTTGGAGCACGCATTGCCGCTTCTAAGAAAGTACCTTTAGGCGGTGCTATGACATAAGGCGCCCCAATCTCAGCACCACTAGTCGCATCAAGCATCGCGGCACTATCACGCACGCTACGTGTAATTACATGATCGGCTACTGCCCCTTCCCAGCCTTCACCAAATAAGGGACCCATTGGGTTACGTCCACGACTGGGTTTGAGTCCAAACGTACCACACCACGCGGCAGGAAAGCGTATCGAGCCGCCACCATCACCCGCGCCTGCCATCGGTACGATACCGCTTGCCACTGCCGCCGCACTACCACCCGATGAGCCCCCAGAGCTATAGCCTTTTTTAAAAGGATTATGTGTCACGCCATGCGCTTTTGGCTCAGTGGTGATAATCAAGCCAAATTCTGGGGTATTGGTCTTACCAAAAGTGTTCACACCCGTAGCTTTCATACGCTTGACGATTTCGCTATCGCTTTTTGAGATGATATTGACGCTACGACTGCCCATCGTAATCGGCTCATCCGTGAAGCTAAATGACAAATCTTTTAACAAATAAGGGACGCCGTTAAATACACCAGCTGGCAGTCCCGCCTGCGCTGCAGCATAAGCGCGCTCGTCAAAACGGTGGATGATAGCATTCAATTTAGGATTGAGCTGATTGGCTTGATAGACTGCCGCATCCAGCAACTCTTTGGCACTGACTTCCCCAGCATTGACCAATGCCGCGAGTGCTAATGCATCGTATTGGGTATATTCTTTAAACATAACCGACCTTCCTTGGAGAGTAATCAAATTTAAATTTTGAAAAGATTGATATGTACTCGATTTATAGACAGTATCCAGTTTAGTATAAAACCTTACTGTTTATAATGAATAAACAAACTCATTAGTCATTTACGGTATTTAGAATCCTATTAGATAGGGGCAATTGATAGCCTGACAATCATGCTCTTAACACCTTTTACTACATAAAATTCTTTAATATTTTCAATAAAAAAGACGAGTTACTTTCGTAAATCGTCTTTTTACCATCCAGTCAAACATAAGCTTTACATTAGTAGCTCACGTTTACCACTCTTACCCATTGAGCTGACCAGTCCAGCCTCTTCCATAGAGTCAACAATACGCGCTGCGCGGTTATAGCCAATGCTAAATTTACGCTGAATACTAGAAGCGGAAACTTTACGAGTCTCCATAATAAAACCAACGGCTTCGTTGTAAAGGTCATCATCTTCACCAGAGGCATTGGCAGCACTACTGCCACCGCTAGGACTAGACAATTCAAAATTGCCTGCCATATTGTCGATATAATCAGGCGCACCGCGCTCACGCCATGCATCACAGACGCTATTGACTTCTTCATCGCTGACATAAGCGCCATGGACACGATCAGGTTCAATCTGCCCAGGCCCTAAGAACAGCATATCACCATTACCAAGCATATCTTCTGCGCCACCACTATCCAAAATAGTCCGTGAATCGACTTTTGAGTTGACTCGTAACGCTGCTCGTACCGGAATATTGGCTTTAATCAAACCAGTAATCACATCAACTGAAGGACGCTGAGTCGCAAGGATTAAATGAATCCCTGCTGCCCGCGATTTTTGCGCCAAGCGTGTAATTAACTCTTCTGCCTGCTTACCGACCTGCATAATCATATCGGCAAACTCGTCGGCAACGATGACAATCATCGGTAAGGTTTTTAGCTTTGGTGCTTGGCTAATACTTACGCTGTCATTGGGTCGCCATAATGGGTCAAGCATTGGATTGCCTGA
The DNA here is from genome assembly GCF_000418305.1 of Psychrobacter sp. G. Lineage (NCBI taxonomy): Bacteria > Pseudomonadati > Pseudomonadota > Gammaproteobacteria > Moraxellales > Moraxellaceae > Psychrobacter > Psychrobacter sp. G. Next base: position 525,625 of record NC_021661.1, on the reverse strand, counting down.
TTTTTCAGCAGCGATCACTTTTTTGTTAAACTCATTTAGTTTACGCACCTTTAGCAAGCTCATAAGCTGATAACGACGTTCCATCTCTGCGACGCACCATGACAAAGCACTTGCCGCCTCAGTCATATCGGTAACGACTGGGGTCAGTAAATGCGGAATATCATTATAGTTGGCAAGCTCAAGCTGCTTAGGATCGATAAGAATCATTCGCAGCTCGTTCGGCGTGTATTTTAGCAGCATCGATAGTAACATCGCGTTGACCAAGACTGATTTACCAGAACCCGTCGTACCAGCGACCAACATATGCGGTGCTCGTGCAAGATCAGTAATAATAGCTTTACCGCCAATATCTTTACCCATCGCCATACTGATTTGCGCTTTAGGATCTTTAAATTTTTCGGTATCCAACAACTCAATCAAACGTACCATTTCGCGCTGTTTATTGGGCACTTCAATGCCAATGTACGGCTTGCCAGGAATGACCTCAACCACACGTAAAGATGCCATTGATAATGAGCGTGCCAAATCGCGTGAAATTCCCGTAACTTTACTGGCTTTTATCCCAGGCGCTAGGTCTACTTCAAAGCGGGTGACGACAGGTCCTGGAATCGCATTGACAACATTTGCTTTGACATTGAACTCTTGTAATTTGATTTCCAGTAGCTCTGATAACTGCTCAAGCTCAGCAAGCGTATAGCTTGGCTGACGATTGGGGTCTGGCTTATCTAAGATCGACATCTCTGGAATCGGCAACAGACTACTACGATAGGCAGCCGTTTGCATCGAGCGTGATTTTTGACTGAATGCAATATCATCACTAATATGAGGCATAATGGGAGCATCAATCGCGTCAGTGCTATCATAAACATTGTTATCTTCTGGCATCATATCCGTAATATGATTGCTACTATCACCTTCTGGGACTGCAAAACTCATAGTTGGTTTAGTTACTGTGGCTGACTCGATACTTGATATGGTAGCCGTACTCTCTGCTATTGGTGGTGCTTTTGGATTTGCAGGCGGGGTATTGGTCGGTGTCATATCTATTATTTCTGATGTATTCTCTACATCAGCATCAGCAAAAGACTCCAAATCGTTCAACAATTCATTTGCAGCATTATTAGGAATGTCGTCAGTAGTGTCGTTTGGTGAGATACCAGTTTGCTGCTGAATAGGTGCAGTTTCTGTTAATGTCTCTACGGCAGATAATTCTTGTTCATGGCTAAAATCAGTCGCTTCTGGCACTGCCGCATGTTCTGCCAACCATGCATCCACTAAGCTATCGACGCTAGGCGCTGATTCAGGAGTATTTGGCTGCGTAGTTGACATGTTCGGTGCATAATCATTTAACGAATGTGCTGCTTGTTGCTGAGTCTCCTCCTGAGTGATATCAAGAACTGGGCTAGCAGAAGAAATGCCCGTATCTAAGCTGTCAACAGCAGCAGCTAATGCCTCTGAATATGGGGCATTTACGACATCATAAGGTATCGTATCTTGCTCATTTTCTATCTGGTTTGCTAATAAATCAGCGACAGTATTTGCATCGTTCCATGCAAAACTTGGCTCAACCTTTCTGATAGACATTGGCGTAGCATTGGTAGCAGGTACTGATGTTTTATTTAGATTAAAAGCACTATTGCTACTCGTCGTAGCGGCTGCAGTTTGCAACTGCTCTTCTCGTTTGGTACTTTCACTGGCGACTTGCGCAGCGGCTGCCATAGAGGCTTTTACACTGGCACCCAATCCTGAAGACGATAAAAAGTCTGTTAATGCGCTATTAAAACGACCACTTCCATTGTCTTGCTGTTTATTGTTAGCCTGTTCATCCGCTTGCAACTCAAGAGGCAATTGCTCATATTCTGGAGTATTAATATCACTTATTGCTATATCACGACCTTGTTTATCGGTAGCACTAGTAGCATTGTCTTCTTGTATTATTTGACTAACATCAAGGCTGCTATCAAGGTTTTTGACACCTGACCCAAACCAAGACAAAGTTTTGAATTTTTCGTAAATACTCATCCAATGAATATTAAAGGCAAAGGTGGTCGTAATAGCGACAAACACTGCCAAAAACGTCACACTCCCCCACTGCGATAATAGCTGTGCTAGCCTCGCTTGTAGCTCAAGACCAATAATACCGCCAGCAACGCCTTTAAGACCTGACGACATCGGATCTGCTACCTGCTGTACCAATGCGATCAGTTGGGCAAATAATGCACTACTGCTCAATATTAAAAACACATAAGCAACCAAGCGTAATAACCAAAACGTCGGTTTATTGTCCCACCAAATCAGTACTGACTCATAAACCAGAAACGCCAGTAACCACCACGCACCAAAACCAAAGAAGCTATACAGCAAATCTGAGAGCCATGCGCCCATCTCGCCGCCCATATTATTAATGGTCGTCATATCACTACTGATGTGCGACCAGCTAGGATCATTACCGGTATAAGTCATCAAAATCACGAACAAATAAACCGCGAGGAGTAATCCTAGTAGGGTAAATATGCCCTTTTTTAAGTAATCAATAATTGGTGCTGATATCACGTAAGATCTGCCTTGTTGTTAATACTCGTCATGAATACTTAATAGTCGTCAAACCATGATTAAGCTTAATCATGCTGACATAAATTCTTGATAGAAACTGCTGTAATAGGTTACGACTGATGTGGCGTAATAACAAAAAAAATTTATCTAAAATACTACGGCAAAATATTGACCGCATTGCTGTTTTTGTTTTGTGCGCGGCATACAACTTCTTATAATAACAAATACATAGCTGCCGTGGCGACCGTGTTATCAATAAAGCGCATAAGAAAATCAATCCAGTAGTGATTTAGCTAAAAATGCAGCTAGTGAAAAATGATGCCTGTTCTTTTTGCATTAGAATCTAACCAAAATATATTAAAGCTCTACGTTACTGCTGGTATAAATTTTTTATAGCCTCTGTCTGCGTAGGCACAGCAAGCAAGACAAATTAATACCAGCAGTACGTGATGTTTATATAACTTTTCACTGACTATATTTGAATATGGGCTCATTTTTGGTACTAAAATTTCAAGCTTCAGATACTTTAGTTCTAATGATACCCATATTTGTTTTAGCAAACTTGCACTTTTTGCTCTTAGCCCTTATGTTATTATCACATAGCAACGATAATAACCAGATACGTCGTCATTTTTACGCTTATCTTTTATAATACTTATAATATCTACTTATTATTTTAACGTTGAACCTTTTCACATTTATTGCTCTAGCAAGGAAATCTTATGGCAACTGATAATACTGCTCCACGCCACGAAAAACTCATTATTTTAGGTTCAGGTCCTGCTGGTTATTCTGCTGCTGTGTATGCAGCACGCGCCAACCTAAAGCCTGTTATGGTCACCGGTATGGAAGTCGGCGGACAGCTCACGACGACGACCGAAGTCGATAACTGGCCGGGTGATGCACATGATTTGACTGGTCCTGCATTGATGGAGCGTATGAAAGCCCATGCCGAACGCTTTGGTACTGAACTGGTTTATGATCATGTCAATGCTGTGAATTTAAATGTGCGTCCTTTTGAGCTAACCGGTAATAACGGCAATTACACCTGTGATGCTCTTATTATCTCAACCGGCGCATCAGCACAGTATCTAGGTCTAGAGTCAGAAACCAAATTCCGTGGTCTTGGCGTTTCTGCCTGTGCAACTTGTGATGGCTTCTTTTATAAAGACCAAAAAGTGGCAGTTATCGGTGGTGGTAACACGGCCGTTGAAGAAGCGCTGTATTTATCAAATATCGCCGCTGAAGTCACTTTAGTCCATCGCCGTGATAGCTTACGCTCAGAAAAAATCCTACAAGATAAACTATTTGAAAAAGCCAAAAATGGTAATGTCAAAATCGAGTGGAACCACAGCGTAAAAGAAGTGGTTGGTGATGATATGGGCGTTAATGGCGTGGTCATTGAATCTATGATTGATGGCAGTACCAAGCAACTGGACGTGTTTGGTATGTTTGTCGCCATTGGTCATAAGCCGAATACTGACTTATTTAAAGGTCAGTTAGAGATGAAAGACGGTTATCTGATCGTCAACAGCGGTCTCAATGGTAATGCTACCCAAACCAGTATCGAAGGGGTTTTTGCCGCAGGTGACGTCGCAGATCATGTCTATCGTCAAGCGATTACCTCTGCTGGTACAGGCTGTATGGCAGCACTTGATGCTGAAAAGTACCTAGATGCAATAGGCGAAACGGTCGCTCAAGATCATACTTATGCTTCAACGTTGACAGCTGACAAAGAAGCGTAAATGAGCGATTTTGTTAACGATGGTCGCATAACGCCTGAGGCTTTTGTTCAACATATCAAGAGTCTTGGGCGTTATGACTTTCCAGAGCCAGCGATAGTAGACCCTGAAGGTATGGGCATTGTGGCTATCGGGGGAGATTTAGCCCCTGAGACGCTGATTTCTGCTTACGCACAGGGTCTATTTCCTTGGTTTAATGACGATGAGCCAATTGCTTGGTGGTGCCCTGAACCCAGATGTGTGATGCAGCCGACAGACTATCAGCCGAGTAAATCGCTACGTAAGCAAGCAAACCGTAGTCGTTGGCAGTTGACGCTGAATCAAGCTTTTGATGAAGTCATACACGCTTGTAGTTTACCGCGTAGTAATGGCGTTAATGACGATCTTAATGAAAGTCAGCCTGAAGGCGAACATACTTGGATTCATGATGAGATGATTGAAGCCTATAGCGAGCTACATGCTCAAGGTTTTGCGCATAGTATTGAAGTTTGGGATGATAAAGGCACGCTCGTTGGTGGTTTATATGGCTTAAAAATAGGTGGTATTTATTTTGGTGAATCGATGTTCCATATCGCTTCTAATGCATCAAAGCTAGCATTTTGGGGCTTGATGCGCTTATGTGAGCAAAGCAATGTTAATCTTGTCGACTGTCAACTACCTAACGATCATCTCACGAGTTTAGGTGCTATCACCTTGTCACGTACTGAGTTTTTGACTCAACTAGATATATTAATATCTAATAGTTCAGATAATTGGCACAAAAACTCGCATAAGCCTCTAGCGGTATCGCTGTTAGGGAGTTTGCAACCTTGGCAATTAAACCTCTAGTTTCTTACTTTATTTTAAAATCTAAAGTTGATCTGGCTAATCGATAGTTAAAATAGCGCGACTCGATTGAGTACGTATGATTATTACTGTTACGTTTAATCGGCAATGTTTTCATAAATCAGTAACTTACCTATCACGATCATGAGTACATTATGGCACCTGATACCTCTTTTCTATTAATAGGTAAGCTGGCAACCAAAGCCAACACCACTAAAGATACCATTCGTCACTATGATCAATTGGGGCTGCTGAAGTCTCGTAAGCGTCAGGCAGGTTCGCGGCTATATACTGAGTTTCATCCAGAATGCGTTGAACGTATCGAATTAATTAAAAGCGCGCAAGCAATTGGCTTTACCCTGACTGAAATCAAAGACAGCCTCAATGATTATTATGATGGTCAGCTCGATATTGACTTACAGCTGAACATTACCCAGCAAAAACTGATTCAAATCAGAAAACAACAAACGACCATCAGTTTGATGATAGAAATGTTGACCGAACGCATTGATATTCTTGAGCATATGAAGGCTGATAGTGATTATAAACTCGACATTGATGTGTGTAAAAAGACACTGCCTTTATCCTGATAAGGAAACCTCGATACCACACTGCATTTATTATTTGTTATTGTTTTAAATCTCAAATAATAAAAGCTGCTAATATTTTTTAAGATTAATTATAAATACGCTGCATGATTAGCGCGTCGACTGCCGGTTGATGCGCTGCTTGATAGTAGCTTTTACGTGTATGAATCACAGTAAATCCTTGCTGCTCATATAACGCGATCGCAGCAGTATTGTCTGCTCGCACTTCTAATAAAAGACTCTCCACTTGATTGGCCTCTAACGCCTCATCTAGTCTAATAAAAACTCGTGATGCTATACCTTGTCGCTGATAATTAGGATGAGTGCCAATGCGTAAAATCTCTGCTTGCTCAAACAATAATTGGTATAAGCAGTAGCCAATCAATTCGTTTGCAGAATTATCAGTAACAACCATCAGACTGATACTATCCTGTTCAAGCAGGTCGCCTATTGTTTGAGATGTCCAAGGGTCTTGTAGCTGAACCATAGCTTCAACAGCTGCAACTGCTTCGACCATTTCTTTACGCTTATCTGGTTCATCTAATAGCATCTTTATATCGAACATCAGTGCCTCTTTATTTGCTGGCTTTAATATCAGTTATATTATCGTTGATTATCGACACTGTCATTCTATTAGCAAACCATACCCAAAAAAAAGCCACCCTCTTTCGAGGATGGCTTTTGACTAAATTATTAACGAAGATCAGATTACTCTGACAGCGTTAAGTATTAGTTTAATACGTTAGCAACAACACCAGCGCCTACAGTACGGCCGCCTTCACGAATAGCAAAGCGAAGACCTTTGTCCATAGCGATTGGGTGGATAAGCTCTACGCCCATCTCAACGTTATCACCAGGCATAACCATTTCAGTACCGTCTTGTAATTGGATTGCGCCAGTTACGTCAGTGGTACGGAAATAGAACTGTGGACGATAGCCGTTTAGGAATGGTGTGTGACGACCACCCTCTTCTTTTGACAACACATATACTTCAGCGTCAAACTTGGTATGCGGAGTGATTGAACCTGGCTTAGCTAGTACTTGGCCACGTTGTACGTCTTCACGCTTAGTACCACGTAGTAGTACGCCACAGTTTTCGCCTGCACGACCTTCGTCAAGCAGTTTACGGAACATCTCTACACCAGTACAGGTGGTTTTTTGAGTGTCACGGATACCGACGATTTCGATTTCGTCGCCAACGCGTACGATACCAGATTCAACACGGCCAGTTACAACAGTACCACGACCTGAGATTGAGAATACGTCTTCGATTGGCATTAGGAATGCTTTGTCGATGTCACGCTCTGGCTCTGGGATGTAGGTGTCAAGAACGTTTAATAGTTCTACAACGGCTGGTTGACCATATTTTTCTTGTGAGCCTTTTAGGGCTTCAGTTGCAGAACCGTGGATGATTGGGGTGTCATCACCTGGGAAGTCATAGTCGCTTAATAATTCACGAACTTCCATTTCTACTAGCTCTAACAATTCTTCGTCATCAACAACGTCGCACTTGTTCATGAATACGACGATGTACGGTACGCCAACCTGACGTGAAAGCAGGATGTGCTCACGGGTTTGTGGCATAGGGCCGTCAGTTGCTGATACAACTAGGATTGCGCCGTCCATTTGAGCGGCACCGGTGATCATGTTTTTAACATAATCGGCGTGACCTGGGCAATCAACGTGAGCATAGTGACGTGATGGGGTGTCATATTCTACGTGTGAGGTGTTGATGGTGATGCCACGTGCTTTTTCTTCTGGTGCTGAGTCAATAGACGCGTAGTCTTTGGCTTCGCCACCTGAAGTGATTGCAGCTACGGTTGCGATTGCAGCGGTAAGGGTGGTTTTACCGTGGTCAACGTGTCCGATGGTACCGACGTTAACATGTGGTTTTAGACGTTCAAACTTGGCCTTTGCCATGGGTATTTCCTCTTTTTTTGGTGAATATTTATCAATCAAAGATCGGTAAATAACTGTTTGACGGCTTATGATGTATGACCATCAAACCGTTGACACTGTGTTTTTTCTATTAAACCAATATTTATTAAAATACTAGCTATAACGCTATACTATCTTCGTATTCGATATTTTAGCTGTTAAGCGTATAAATAGAGGCATTATACGTGCTTTTCAATCTGTTGAACATGACAAGTTAATATACAGTACTGCTATTGCACTACTTTATCTAACTCTTATTCATTTAATTCTTTATACAGCTCATTTATTAGATAAAGATAACACCTACTAATAAACTGACAGCGCAAAAAGGCAACACCTCAGTGTCACCTTTGAATTATTCTCTGCCACACTGTATGTATAATTTTCGATATTTATAATTTTGATACCAATACTGAGCTATGGACAAGCACTAGCAAAGCGAATATAAATAATGGAACAATAAATGGAGCTCATATTGAGAATTGAACTCAAGACCTCTCCCTTACCAAGGGAGTGCTCTACCGCTGAGCTATATGAGCATGTTTTTAACAACTACAGCAGCCAACCACTAAGTTGCACTAAAAAAAATATCACGATACAGCAATAATAACTGACTGTCGTGATGAGTATTGATGATTTGTGCAATGGTACATATATGGAGCGGGTGGCGGGAATCGAACCCGCGTCATTAGCTTGGAAGGCTAAGGTGTTACCATTATACCACACCCGCATTTACTCTTATCTGGATTGACTCCAATAAAGAATCATGGATTGATATAGAGTATGCTTGGCGCTAAGACGAACTTAGAAAAATATGGTGGTGGGAGAAGGATTCGAACCTTCGAAGCTTTCGCGACAGATTTACAGTCTGTTGGGTTTGACCGCTCCCCAATCCCACCTTAGGTTGCTTTAAACAAAAATGGCTTTAGTTTAAGACATATTCATAAAAAGCTACTTTGAGAGAGATGGTGCCGACTGCCGGGATCGAACTGGCGACCTACTGATTACAAGTCAGTTGCTCTACCAACTGAGCTAAGTCGGCTTGTTCTCTCAAAGTGGTGGCTATTCTATCAAATATTTTGAGATGCGCAAGCCCTTTTTTAGTATTTTTGGCTTTATTTTAATAAAAAATCTCAAGCAACTGATTATAAAAGGGTTTTTATTTTTTGAAAGTAGCTACTTTTACTGCTCTTACTTCAACGGTCTATCTTTTAGCCAAAAAACTAGTCACTTAACTTCTGTGGATTGATTACTCATTGCTAGAAACATTCAATAATTGTGTAAACCTGCCAAGCGCTAATACTTATCAGCAGCAGAATTTTGAAAAGATACCGTTAAAACTTGTGATTCCTGCGATGCTAAGACAAAACTTGTTCGCTATAAAATTACTATTTAAAGCGATGAAAAATTTATCCTAACATAGCACTAATCTCTTAAAGCGAAAATATCTTAAAGCCAATCAACTACAACTTTTACCAGTTGACCAATTTATTATTTAAATAAACAAAGATAGCTCTCTTGTTGAAAATTGGCTATACCATGCCTGTATTAAACAACCATAGTGCTAAGCCAATAATAATAATCGCGACAAACACCCATATAAACCAACTACCACTCGGTTTCTTTTCAACTGCTCCAGTAGTGGCAGGGTTATCCAGTGCTTGATCCATCGCATTATTGCCTGTGGTACCCAAATCGCGAGATTGACCTAGATTGGCTGTGCCCGAAAACTGTGAAGTGGCTGCCTGCTTAGCACGAAGTACATCTGGATCTGCTTCTTCTTGCAAGGCCGTCTTAGTGGTTTTGTCGTGCTCTGGCTCAATAGCTGCTTCAATGACTGGCGCCTCACTTACAAGAGACGTTTCTGAAAGGGTTTCAGATACAGCGTCTTTATGTAGCAAAGACTCATCAGATAAGACGGGCTGCTTTACAAGTGATTCTTGATGAGCAGAAGGCGTTGATGTAGTTTCGGTTGAGATAGAATCTATTACTTCGTCCTCAGCAGCCACGCTAGGAACACTTGAAGTTTCAGTAGGACTATATTCTACTTCGCTCAATACAGGTTCAGCTTTATCTGCGGCGGCTAAGATGTCAGTGATACCTGTTTCTTTGGTCACTGGCTTATCTGTTTGAGCAGCGCTAACAATCGGCTCTGCTTGCACAGCAGCAATAGGCATTGCTTCTAAAGAATTTTCGACAGGTAATATCTCTTCGATTATCGTTTCTTTAACCACTGGCTCTGCTTCAACAATAGGTGCTATTTCAGTATCAGGACTCAACATTAACGTTGGTTTATCTACAACTGCTTGCTCATGAATAACGGTAGCAGCCACTGGCGCACTTACCTGAAAGATAAAGCTTGCAAACCCAAGCGTATCCTCTGCTGCTAACTGCTTCGATTCATTGGCAGCAATACGCTCATCATTAATAAAAGTGCCGTTTGACGACTCTAGATCTTTTACGTATAGCTGACCGTTTAAGACACTCAGTTGTGCATGATTGCGTGAAATTTGCTTGCTACCTAGTACCAGATCATTATCACTACCACGGCCCACAGAGAGGCTGTCAGTGACTGTTAATGTCAGATCACCAAGTGCCTCTGTCAAGGCATTCAACTGCCATGTATTGGTCGTTGCGGCATTCATATTATCGATATCGTTTGTCATGCGATGACTCCTTATTTATTATTAAATATTCATGATGGTCATTAGCTGATCCATCCTATTGTATCTGACGTTTATAGCTATATTATTTAGGGATAAAGCGCGGTTGTATAATACCGCCAAGCTTATTATAAGGAATGCTAAGCACTGGCATACCATAGGCATAGGGAGCGATAGCATAATGCTGATAACGAATATCAACCCCTTTATCCGTCAATGTGACGTTATCACTTAAGGTAAATGGCCAATTTTTCTCGTAGTTTTTCACATCTTTATCGACCGTTTTCACCCAGTCTTTATAAGCATTGTAGGCCAGTGCCTTAAACTGTGGCTTTTTACCGCTTTGCAGCATATCCGCCAGTTTTATTTGCTTTTTCGTCTCTTGATCAAACACTAGATATTCGCTATATGGCATTCCATGTGCGCCGCCAGTAAAGACATATGAGCTTATCTCGAACGTCTCAAAATCATTAATATGACCCACATACTCAGGTGTCACCGTTAGGCTGTAAGCAAACGCACTGTCACTCAGTAGCTCATTCAATTGCGAGGCAGCAAAACCATCAAGCGCGCTTTTGACAGCAGCTGGAGTAGCTTTGGTAGTGATAGGCGCAGATTCAGAGGGTTTACTATTTACAACCAGCGTATTGATACGCTGATTGGTGATATCATTTATCCATTTGTGATTGGTTTTAAGATATTTAACTTCAATCTCCGGACAGTTATCACGCGCCGTGCAGGTTTCTTGTAGTTTTTTGGGTAACTGATAATCAAGATATTCTGTGCTACTAAAAAGGCTATCGGCATATGCTGAGAAGCTTAACGTGCCAAACAGCAACGCACTACTTACTATTGACAATAAATGCAGCCTACCCGCATCCGTAGAAGATTGCTGGACTGATTGTGACTCAATAATAGGACGTTTATTAGCAGTTTTCATATAGCCTCTTTAATATATCTATAAGATTTACTGATATTCTACCGTAACCTTTGTCCTATATTGTAGGAACACTGTTCGTGTTTTTTCTAGATTCATAGGGATTAAAATCAATAACACGCTGTTTGATAAGCTAATAAAAAAGACACGATAACGTGTCTTTTAAGATTAAGCAAAGTGGAATAATGGATTTTAGTGCTCACGCGTATTGCTAAACGTCACTTCTGGATAGCGATCTTGCATCAGCTGCAAGTTCACCCGTGATGGCGCAAGATAAGTCAGATGACCACCGCCATCTAGCGATAGTTGGTCATGGGCTTTGCGCTTAAACTTGGCTAACGCTACTTCGTCATCGCAATGTATCCAGCGTACCGTCGCAATCGATACTGGCTCAAAGATACACTGTACTTTGTACTCTTCTTTGAGACGATGGGCAACCACTTCGAACTGTAGTACACCAACCGCACCCAAGATTAAATCATTATTAATCTGCGGCATAAAGACCTGTGTTGCTCCCTCTTCACTCAACTGCTGTAAACCTTTTTGCAGGGCTTTTGATTTAAGCGGATCTTTTAGAATAACACGGCGGAATAGCTCAGGGGCGAAATGCGGGATACCGGTAAAGTTGAGCTCTTCGCCTTCAGTGAAACTATCGCCGATAGAGATGGTGCCATGATTGTGTAAACCAATAATATCACCCGGATAGGCTTCTTCCAACGCTTCACGGTCACCTGCTAAAAAGGTCAAGGCATCAGCAATACGTACGTCCTTACCTAAACGTACATGCTTTAATTTCATGCCTTTTTCGTACTTGCCTGAGCAGACACGTAAAAATGCAATGCGATCACGATGACGCGGATCCATGTTTGCCTGAATCTTAAAGACAAAACCACTAAACGTTGTTTCATTCGCCGCTACTTCACGTTCATTGGTCGGATGCGCTTTTGGTGGCGGCGCATATTTGATTAAAGTATCAAGTACCATATTGACGCCAAAGTTACCTAGCGCTGTACCGAACAATACGGGTGTCATTTCACCGGCTAAAAACTCGTCAACATCGAAGTCTTCTAGGGCCATTTGTACCAATTCTAGTGACTCTTCAAACGAGGCGAACATTAAAGCGCCTAAGCGCTCACGGATATCAGGATAATCATAGCCTTCGCGCGTCTCAGCGACCGTCATATCACCGCCATGACCTTTCTCATAAAAATAGGTTTTGTTTTCGGTTAAATGATAGACACCAACAAAATCCTGTCCCATACCGATAGGCCAAGTGACAGGAATACATTTAATCTTTAATACCGCTTCGATTTCACTCAATAGCTCAAGCGGCTCACGAATCTGGCGGTCAAGTTTATTGACGAATGAGATGATGGGCGTATCACGCATCCGGCAAACTTCCATCAATTTGATGGTACGTTCTTCGACACCTTTTGCGCCATCGACCATCATCAGCGCACTGTCTACAGCGGTCAGAGTACGATAGGTATCTTCACTAAAGTCAGCGTGACCCGGTGTATCTAGCAGGTTGACCATATGTTCTTTATAAGGGAACTGCATGACCGAAGTGGTAATAGAAATACCACGCTCCTGCTCCATACTCATCCAATCAGATGTCGCATGGCGGTCGGTTTTACGACCTTTGACCTCGCCCACTACTTGAATCGCTTTACCCCATAGCAGCAGCTTTTCGGTCATCGTCGTCTTACCAGCATCAGGATGCGAGATGATGGCAAAGGTGCGGCGTTTGGCCACTTCTTTATTTAATTTCTTTGGATCTACGCTCATAATGAATAACTTATCGTTAAATTTTGGAAGAAAAAAACAAGAATTTAGAAAAGGTCTAACAGTAAATGTGATGGATTTTGGTGCGCGTATTGTAGCGGATTTATGGTTAAGATACTATTCATCCCTTAGCTTGCAACAGCCTTATCTACACCAATTATCTAGATCCATGATTTTTACAAAACACTCATTTAATTGTATAAGAAACCTGTTTGACAATCAAAACATCATCATACAACATTGATTATTCAAAGATTTTTATTAAAATAGATAAAAACAATCATATATTAGTCATTGTAAAATTATTAGAAGGAGACAGTTATGTTGCTTGAAAAGATTAAGACACCTGGGCTTGCCCATCTATCTTATCTGGTGGGGTCAGGTGGTCAAGCTGCTGTGATAGATCCTCGCCGTGACTGTGCGATTTATGTAGAAAAGGCACGGGCACAAGGGTTAGAAATCATACATATTTTCGAAACTCATCGCAACGAAGATCTTGTTTCCGGTGCTCCGATTCTAGCAGAAATGACCGGCGCCAGTGTTCTTCACGGTCCGAACCCAGAACAGCCTATCGTCTATGCTCAAACGGTGCGCGATGGTGATTGTTTTACCATCGGTCAGCTTGAAATACGCGTTTTAGAAACGCCCGGTCATACTGATGACCATCTTGCCTATGCTCTATTTGACACAGCTTACCCCGATAAAGCTGTGGCGGTCTTCACCGGAGATGCCCTATTCGTCGGTGACGTCGGCCGTACTGACTTCTATCCTGATAGAGATGAGGAAGTCGCAGGTCTACTCTATGATTCGCTACAAAAAATATTAGCACTAGGTGATCAGGCCATTATACATCCTGCACACGGCGCGGGCTCTGTCTGCGGATCAGGTATGGCAGAGCGTGAATTCTCTAGCGTCGGTCATGAAAGATTGAATAACCCACGTTTACAATTCACAGATCGCGACGCCTTTATCCGCTTTAAGGTCAGCGAAAACCATTATCAGCCGCCTTATTTCAGACTGATGGAGCGCTTGAACATGGAGGGCGGTACTGCACCTCCTTCTGTTATTCGACCGCGCAGCTTTTCGCTACAGCAGTTGAAAAGCTGCGGTGCCGATCATCTGATTGATATTCGTGAGCCGATGGCTTATGCTTCCGGTCATTTACCTGGAGCGATGAGCCTACCCGTGAGCATGATTTCCGCCTTTGCCGGGTGGTACATCCATGAAGGCGAAAGCTTGGCATTAATTGCCTCTGATGAGGCACAACTCGCCACGGCTATGGAGCATCTGGTTCGGATTGCCCTTGATAACGTATTAGGTGGCTATGTCGGCGTGGTTCCCGCTGCTGCGAAAGGTGAAAAAATGCAGCAAACCCCTATGATTGATACTAGCGAGGTTGAAGCTCGTCTAAAGAATGATACTGAGGGCTGGACCCTACTCGATGTCCGTGATGCCGACGAACGAGATACTGTCGCAATCGAGGGGTCACAACACATTTACGTTGGACATCTTAACAAATGTTGGCGTGAACTTGATAAGAAGCATCATTACACCTTGATGTGTGCTAGCGGAGCACGGGCCACAATAGCCGCAGGATGGCTTGCAAGCCAAGGTTTTGAAAACATCGATATTTATCTTGGTTCGATGGGCGCATGGCAAGCAGCTCATAAATAGATCTATAGATACAAGCTGTTTTTATGAGCAACGATTTGTTTTGACTAAATCAGTCTTATCGCTTTCACTTTATTGCAACGACTACGTATAGAGAGCTAGTTATAATCTGATTTTACTGAGAAAACTAACTTACAAATTCATATCATACTTTTACTGCCGCTATATAAAGCTTGCCTTGTCGTCTGGTATGCTAGATGGGCTATTTTATAACTAGTTATAACAAGACTCAAAAATCCTATCTAGAAATGATGGAAAACAATTTATATAAAAGGATACATTATGGAAACCCTATATTCGACTAAAGCATCTGTCACTGGTGGCCGTGCAGGTAAAGCTAGCTTACAAGACAGCGATTTAACCATCAATATGGTTGCACCTGGTTCTGGTAAAGACGGTAATAACCCAGAGCAACTGTTCGCTATGGGTTATGCTGCTTGTTTTGATGGTGCACTTGGTGCCGTCAAAGGGGCAGAAAAAGCAAAGTTTGATTCTACTACTGAAGTCTCAGTAGATTTAAAGAAAGGCGAAGGTCTAGACTTTAAATTGGCCGTTAAAATTCATGTTATCGGTGAAAATACAGAGCTATCAGCGGATGAGTTTCAGCAATTGGTTGAGAAAGCCAATAAGGTCTGCCCATATTCTAAAGCGACCCATGGTAATGTCGATAGCGAAGTAACCTCAGAAGTAAAATAAATTTCTAGTAACTACAATAGTTACAATGATAAAAAGAACTCAGTTGATCTGGGTTCTTTTTTTATGAATTATCATTTTAGGTCGTACACATCGTAACTGTTTATGCATTCTATTCGTTCATCATCTATTCGGCACGCAGCGCTTTTATCGTTATAATGAAGGTATCTTTTCACCCCATACTTACTGCAAAATATTTACTGACCAATACTTGCGACCCAAAACCTGATAAGTGACTTTCTATGACTGCCAACGATCACAACTCCCACTCGCCTATTAATCCCAATACGCTACCGAATTTTGCAACGATGCCCAATGTGGCAACGATGGACACCACGCATGTGGACAAAAACCAGCCACCTTTTATTTTGGTCGATGGCTCTTATTATCTGTTTCGTACCTATCATGCGCTGCCAAAAACCATGCAGAATTCGCAAGGGCTAGTCACCAATGCAATACGTGGCACGCTCAATGCACTTTTAAAGCTGATGCGCCGCTATCATCCAACCCATATGGCCGTTTGTTTTGATACCAAATCGCCAACCTTTCGTCATGCTATGTCAGAAGAGTACAAAGCCAATCGTCCAAAAATGGATATCGAGCTTGCCGAGCAGATTCCTTATATTCATCGTTTGGTCACCGCGCTTGGGATTCCACTGTTACGTATCGAAGGCGCAGAAGCGGACGATATTATCGGTACGCTCGCCTATCGTGCGGTCGCCGAAGGGCATCACGTGGTTATCTCAACTGGCGATAAAGACATGATGCAGCTGATTAATGACTGCGTAATACTAGAAGATAGCTTCACAGGCAAGATGACTGATAGCGCTGGCGTGGTTGAAAAATTCGGTATCAATCCTGAGCAAATGATTGATTTTTTAACCTTGATGGGCGATTCCTCTGACGGTATCAAAGGCGTGCCCGGTATTGGTAAAAAGACCGCCAAAGATTTGCTAAACGAATATGGCAATATCGATAATATGCTCAAAAACGTCGCCAATATCAAAGGGCGTGCTGGCAAAAACTTGCTCGAATATGCCGATGATATTCCGATGAACGCGCAACTGGCAACCATTGTCACTGATTTAGAAGTGGGGCAAGACTGGCAAGATTTAAAAATAAACACTGATCCTTGCGCCCACATCGATGAGCTACGTGAGCTATATAGTGAGCTCGAATTTAGAAATGAGTTAGCGTCACTTGATCACCCTAATCATCCTGCCAATGGTAATGGGCATGGCACGCAAAGTGTTGCTCATAGTCAGGCTGATGCTGAGTCACAAGCGCAAATCGCTAAATCCCTACAATCAAGCACCATCAGTCATGTCACTGATAGCAAAAGTCATGATAGAGCATGGCATACTATTTTAGACGAGCCTGCCTTTGACAACTTAGTTCAATTGTTAGCATCTGCGCCGCATTTCGTTATCGATACCGAAACCACGAGTGTCTATTGGCGTCAGGCTGAATTGGTTGGCTTGTCTTTTTCTGTGCAAGCACACGAAGCTTATTATATTCCGCTGACTCATGCGCTAGAAGGCGATGAATTAACAGCAAAACAGCTCGACCGCGATACCGTTTTGGCGCGTTTAAAGCCTATTTTAGAAAACCCAAACATCGGTAAAATCGGTCAACATTTAAAGTATGATGCCCATATTCTTAGCCTTTATGACATAAACCTCTTAGGCAATATTCATGACAAGCCCAACAATTGGGCGATGGATACTATGCTTGCCAGTTATGTAATTAATGCGGCGATTACCCGTCACGGTATGGATGATTTGGCACGGCATTACCTGCAAACGCAGACCATCAGCTTTGAAGATGTCGCTGGTAAAGGCGCTAAGCAAGTAAGTTTCGATCAAGTGGCGATTGATATTGCTAGCGACTATGCGTGTGAAGATGCCGATATTACTTATCAGTTGTTTGATTTGTTTAGCAAAAAACTTGCTGATGACACTAATAACGCTAAGCTGCTACACGAGCTAGAAATCCCAACGGCTGAAATACTGTGCCAAATGGAAGCCAATGGCATTTTAATTAAGCGTCCGTTCTTAAACGAGTTATCTAAACGCTTTGATGAAGAAATCATTGCCCTAGAAAAACGTGCGTACGAAGTCGCCGGTGAAGAGTTTAATCTTGGCTCTCCTAAGCAGCTTGGCGAGATGTTATTCGATAAGCTTGGCGTCGTGAGTGGCAAAAAAACCAAAACCGGTCAATATTCTACCGGTGAAGCAGTACTGTCAAAAATCGACCATCCTTTGGTCGATATTACCCTAGAGTATCGCGGACTCTCTAAACTTAAGAGCACCTATACCGATGCGCTTGATAATGTAGCAGATGCCAAGACTGACCGTGTGCATACCAGCTATCATCAAGCATTGACCAGTACTGGGCGCTTATCTTCAACTGATCCCAATTTACAAAATATTCCTATTCGTACCGCTACTGGTCGCTTGATTCGTCAAGCATTTATTGCGCCAGAAGGTCGAGTCATATTAGCGGCGGATTATTCGCAAATTGAGCTGCGTTTGATGGCGCATTTCTCAGGTGATAAAAATCTAACTCATGCCTTTAATGAAGGGCTAGATATTCATGCCGCCACTGCCGCCGAAGTACTAGGAAAAGAGGTCGCAGAGGTTACAGCAACCGAGCGCCGTAATGCCAAAGCCATTAACTTTGGTCTGCTATATGGCATGAGCGCCTTTGGACTAGCCAAACAGTTACAGATGAGCCGTAGTGAGGCGCAAGACTACATTGACATGTATTTTGAGCGCTATCCTGGCGTCAAAGACTATATGATCAATACTCGTGCCAGCGCTTATGAGCATGGCTATATCGAGACGATATTGGGTCGTAAGCTTTATACCCCTGATATCAATCACAGCAATCGCATGGTCAAACAAGGCGCTGAACGGGCGGCGATTAACGCACCATTACAAGGTTCTGCAGCTGACTTGATTAAGCTTGCTATGATTGCCGTCGACAAAGTACTACCTAAAGAGCAGGCAAAAATGCTACTGCAAGTTCATGATGAGCTGGTGTTCGAAGTCGATGCTGACAAGGTCGATGAGATAAGCCAATTGATTACTGATGCTATGCAAGATGTCTTAACAGCAACAGCAGTTGAAAAAGGCTGGAACGTCAACTTTGCAGTGCCGCTATTGGTTGAGACGGATAGTGGTCAGAATTGGGATGAGGCGCATTGATTCTTAAGGAGATTTTAAGTAGGTTTAATGCTATTTAAGATACTTGACACTCGCAGCGTAAACTAAAAAAAACAGTCGCGTATTATAATTGTCGGTATAATAAACCTATCTTATTTTTTCCCAAATTATTTTTTAGTCTAAAGTGAGCCTTAGCGCTCACTTTTTTTATTCTAAAAATCAGGAGCGCTTATTTTGGCTGCAGATGGCATTATCGAAATCCCCGGCATTATCTTACTGATAGCCTGTATATTACGTTGCGTGCAATATGTAGTGCAGAGTGAAAGCAAGCAAAGTCTTTATTTTTGGCTGGCATCAGTATTGACGTTTTTCGCGGTGATCCGTCGCGAGTTAAACTATTTACCTGAGTTGTTTATTGCTAGCGATTTTTCACTGTTAAATCAGTCCTATGACTGGTGGGAAGATGCGGTGCTGCTTATAGTTTATCTGCTTATCGTGGGTTTATTAGCGTATACCTGGCGCTATCTCTGGGCAGTATTAAAATCGGTGCCGGTTTATTTATATCTTATGATAGTGGGGTTGGCGTTATTA
The DNA here is from genome assembly GCF_000418305.1 of Psychrobacter sp. G. Taxonomy (NCBI): domain Bacteria; kingdom Pseudomonadati; phylum Pseudomonadota; class Gammaproteobacteria; order Moraxellales; family Moraxellaceae; genus Psychrobacter; species Psychrobacter sp. G. The sequence goes on along the minus strand of NC_021661.1, from coordinate 506,473 downwards.
GAATATATGGGCGAAAACGCGATTATGATTCCTCAAGGTTGGGGAGAGATCGTTGAAGAAATGGCAGAAACTGGCGTTTACACGATTGCATTGACCTATATATGGCGTTTCAAACCGCTTATGTTTGAAAGACGCTTGCCACTTAATAAGCGCTATTCATCATGCCAAGCGTAGCAATCACTGGTCATGATAGCATTTGTCTTAGCGCTAACTTTTAATAGAGAGTTTGCTATACTAAAAATTAGCGCATTTTTTCAGGCATCATTTATCATCAATCATTAAGCGAGTCATTATGAATATATTCATTACGGGTGCATCACGCGGTATCGGTCTAGCGACAGCAAAACGATTGCTCGCAAAAGGTCATAGCGTCGGTCTTTTTGATATTGACACGGTTGAGCTTGAGCGTGCGATTGATGATAAAACTTTTAAAAAAGCGCTAAAAGGCAATCGTCTCGTTCATGGTCATCTAGATGTCATTGACCCTGAAGCATGGGATACGGCGATCGATCATATGCTGGAGAATTTTGGTGGTATTGATGTCTTGATTAATAATGCTGGCGTATTGGTGAGTGGCGCGTTGCCCAATACTGACTTGGACAAGCAATTGTCATTGATTGATATCAATTGTAAAGGTGTGCTCATCGGCTGTCATAAGCTAGCGCCGCATTTAGCCGACAGCAAAAACGCCAAAATCATCAATCTCTCATCTGCCTTAGCGATATATGGTCAATCTGAAGTGGCACCTTATTCTGCCAGTAAATTCTTTGTCCGCGGTTTAACCGAAGGGCTAAATATTGAATACGCTGAGCTAGGTATCAAAGTGATTGATGTCATGCCACTATGGGTAAAATCCGACATGACGAAAGACATCAAGGTCACCAGTATCGACCGTTTGGGCATCAATCTAAACGTTGACGATGTGGCTAAAACCTTGTGTAAATTAAGCGCTCAGCCGAATCGCAAGCTGTCACGGACTCACTATCCTATTGGCTTTCCTGCGAAAATGCTGCATACAGCGTCGCAAGTCGCACCTGACTCATTAATGCGCTTTATCAATAGTAAAATCGGTACTAAATAAATTTAGATTATAAAGCTCAAAAGTAACATGACAATATTTAAACGGCTACCAAGATTTGGCAGCCGTTTTTTTACGGTTAAATAAGCAACCTTCGTACATATTTTTAACATCCTGTGACACCTTACTACTAGAGGCAATGATGATAAGCGGACAAAATAGCTATACGACCACATTTAAACCCTACTAGGCTTGTTAACTATAAAAACTAAGGAAGACAGTATGGAACACTCAAAAACCCCGCTACCAGAAGAGATGAATCACATCGAAGGTGATGAAAATATTGATAATGATATCGATGAAGGTCAAGATAACCAAGGTAGCCAAGAGGTCGATTTAGACAATCCTATGCTGCATGTTATCGACAATGATGACTTTGACGATGATGCAGGATTTAATAATTCGCAAGTCGGAAGTGATGCAACCCAAGGTCTTACCCCTGTACATCATCAAAATATCGATGAATCACGTATTGATGAGTTGCTTGTTGAAGAGAATTTAGATGATAGCCACTACCCCAGTATTGCCGACATTGCTGACAAAGACGCGGCAAAATTAAGCCATGACAATGACTTTTAGATAGTACTTTTAGAAAATTATTGATAAAAAAATACCGAACATGATGTTCGGTATTTTTATGAATATTCATTTGATATTAAAAACGTTTATGCCCAACCATCCAGAGTCCCTGCCCAACCTTTTACCAATGGCGCACTCATTGCCTCTAACAAGTCTATATGTGCTTCGTCAGCATTGAGCGCTGGAATATAATGGTATTCTTGCCCGCCAGCATGCAGGAAAGTCTCGCTGTTTTCGATAGCCAATTCTTCCAAGGTTTCTAGGCAATCTGCCGAAAACGCAGGGCTAAGAATCTGTACTGAGCGCACACCTGAGCTGCCCCACTCTTTGAGTACCACATCGGTATAGGGCTTAATCCATTCTTGCTTACCAAAGCGTGACTGGAAACTGATAATCCATTCATCTGGTTTTAGCCCAAGCTCATGAGCCACTTGTGCCGCCGTACATTTACAGCGCTTCGGGTACGGATCGCCTTTATCAGCATAAGGCTGCGGAATACCGTGAAAGCTAAACATGAGCTTTTCAGGCTTGCCATGTACCGCTTGAAAACGGCGGATGCTATCTGCTAATGCTTTAATATATAAAGGATGAGCAAAGTAATCTTTAACTATCGTTATATTGGGCAAATTACGCTGCTTCAGCGACCACTTAGTAATCGCATCATAAACCGCACCTGTTGAAGTCGCTGAATACTGCGGAAACACGGGTAACATGACGAAATGGTCAACCCCTTCGCTACGCAATTGATCCATGACATCAGGCAAACCCGGATTACCGTAGCTCATCGCGGCATGAACAGACACGCGAAATGGCGCAGCACGTTCAGCCAAACGCTTGTCTAACATCTCAACTTGCGCGTTAAGAATATTGCGCATCGGCGAATCGCCATCCCAAATACTGGCATATGCTTCTGCTACCCGTTTCGGGCGACTTGGCAGCACAAACAGATTGAGGATAATCGCCCATAAGAATTTTGGGATTTCAATCACGCGCGGATCGGACAAAAACTGTTTGAGATAACGACGGACAGCTGGCGCGGTCGGCTCATCTGGCGTACCAAGGTTGACAAGTAAAACGGCAATACGGGGAGGCAGGTCAGGTTTCATAGCAGCACTGTTTTATAGTTAAGTTGATGAAGGAAGCTCTACAAAAGATTGTTAAGACAGTATTCAATGAGCACGCTGTTAGTGTAGCATTTTAACCCTTTATAACGCATGGCAAAAGTGTCCTTGTACAATTTGACACGCAGTTATCACTACTCGCCTACGTCGATAGCGCCTAAAACCTGTAGCAATGACCCAGCATTTTTTTCGATTGGCTTAATAACATAAAAACTAAGTATGAAAGGCTGCGCTTGAAGGTTGTACTCATATGCGCATCGCCCTACAATAGGCAAGCACATGGTCAAAAAAACAGTGTAGATAAAACGCTTTTAGTAAACCATTTAAAAATATCGGCAAAACGAGTTGTCGATACAGTGTCCTTCTTATTTTATTGATGATTGTTGTCTTGTGAGGTAGCTTTGAACGCACGCCCTGATAATACCAGTGACCAGTCCGCCACAGATAAAAGCAATGCTAAAGGCAATGCTAAAAGCTCAATCAACACTGAGGAATTATTGAACTCAGTCGGAGTCGTCACGCCCCAGACTCTTCATTTCGCTGAGCCATTAACTCTAGAGTGTAATCGCACTTTACCATCATTCGATTTGATTATCGAAACCTATGGTACGCTTAATAGCGACAAGTCAAACGCTGTGCTTATTTGCCATGCCCTATCAGGCAATCATCACGCAGCAGGCTTTCATAGCGATGAAGATCAAAAAGCTGGCTGGTGGGACAATATGATCGGACCCAATAAGTCCATTGATACCAATCGATTCTTTGTGGTCTGTGTTAATAATATCGGTAGCTGCTTTGGCTCTACTGGTCCCACGACAATAAATCCAGATAGCAGTCAAGCACAAGTATATGGACCTGACTTTCCTCTGGTCACTATCAAAGACTGGGTAAAGACCCAAGCCATGCTTTCAGATCGCTTGGGCATTGACGTCTGGCATGCCGTCGTCGGTGGTTCAATGGGCGGTATGCAAGCGCTGCAATGGTCAGTAGATTACCCAAACCGTTTAAAACGTTGCGTGGTCATTGCCAGTACGCCCAAGCTGTCTGCGCAAAATATTGCCTTTAATGAGGTGGCACGCCAGTCTATTTTATCTGATCCTGACTTTAAAGACGGACGCTATCTGCTAGCAGGCACTTACCCTCGCCGAGGGCTTATCCTTGCGCGAATGGTAGGACACATTACCTATCTGACTGACGATGCGATGAAAGCCAAGTTTGGCCGTGATTTAAAGTCCGGCAAGTTTATGTATGGCTATGATGTCGAGTTCCAAGTCGAAAGCTATCTGCGCTATCAAGGTGAGCGCTTTAGCGAAAATTTCGATGCCAATACCTATTTGCTCATGACCAAAGCGCTAGATTACTTTGACCCGACACGGGATTATCCATTAGAGACTGCTATAGATTCGTCGCCAGAATCTTTAGCCTCGTCCCTTGCTGAATCTGTAAAAGCGGACAGTAGCGAAGACGAGCTAGCAAATACTTTAGCGGACAGTGCGGATATCGACAACATAAGTGCAACCAATCATCAAGAGCTGACCGCATTGAAAGCCGCCTTTGCCCATACTGAATGCCAGTATCTGATTGTGTCATTTACCACGGATTGGCGTTTTGCTCCCGAGCGCTCACAAGAGATTGTCGATGCGCTGATGGCGACTGGTAAACCGGTCAGCTATATCAATGTCGATGCGCCGCACGGGCATGATTCTTTCTTATTTGATATTCCGCGTTATATGGGCGCTGTCAAAGGCTTCCTAAATGCACCATTTATGACTGATAACCGAGACCAAAACAGTCAAAAAACATTAGGAGCGCGCTCATGAGAATGGATCATCAATTGGCTGAGCGTTGGATTGCCCCACACTCACATGTACTTGACTTAGGCTGTGGTAATGGCGAGCTGCTCGCGCATTTACAGCAAAATCGCGGCGTAACTGGTTATGGACTTGAGATTGACGAGGACAAAATCAATGAAGCCATCGCTAATGGTTTATCCATTGTTGAGCAAGACTTGAATGACGGCTTGGCACGTTTCGCTGATAATAGTTTTGATACTGTAGTAATGGCACGTGCACTACAAGCCGTCAAATCGCCCGATATACTGTTGCTTGATATGCTGCGCGTCGCTCGTGAAGCGGTTATTACTTTTCCTAATTTTGCCCATTGGCAGAACCGAATACATTTGGGTTTGAAAGGTATTATGCCGGTCTCAGAAGCGCTGCCTTATGAGTGGTATAACACCCCAAATATTCATCTATGCACCTTTAAAGATTTTGAGAAACTGTGCGCGCAGCATGATATTCATATTATCAATCGTTTTGCCGTCAGTGATTCTGAAAAAGAGCATTCACCGTTGATGACAGCATTGATAAGACAAGCGCCAAACCTACTGGCAGATGTCGCTATTTATCGCGTCACCAAACAAAAACCTAAATGATATTTGCTACTGCTAGCTCTTCTTAAAAGTAATATTGACACCCATAAGTACAACCTTAACTTTAATAAAGTCTTAATATATTCTTACACCTAAGTAACTCTATGATTTTATTGAGGACAACGAGGTATAGAGAGGCAGTAAATCGTGTAATTAGTATTTGAGTTTCGTAAGTTTGGGTGTTAAGCTAGCGAAATAGTGTCAACTGCACCCCGATTAATACCGTTTGTCGGCTTTATTGGAATCTATTGACACATGATAACGATTAATTATATTGCTAATAATTAGGTAAGTTGGTCTTGCAAGATGTCGCCTAATTGTTATCGCCGTCTAACTGTCTTTAGCAAGACAATGTTTAGCGGGACAATTTTTTTTTGCTTATTAACTGCCTAATTTTGGAGCTGCTATGAAATTATTAAAAGCTGCGTTGTTTACTGCCATTTTTTCTTGTGCAGGTTTTGCCAACGCTGAGTTAATATCAAACGTACCACTTGATACGTCACGTTTTGAGCTAATGCCTATTAGCGAATTGTCCAATCGCGCGGCTCAAGGTAATGATCATGCTCAATTTTATCTGGCCAAGCGTTTGCAAAAAGGCGAAGGCATTGCTCAAAATACCAAACAAGCGGTTCAGTGGTATACCAAAGCGGCTCAGCAAGGTGTTGCCCCTGCTCAACTTAACTTAGCCATCATGTACTTGCGCGGTGAAGGTGTACAACCAAACCTACAACAAGCGCGTGGTTGGTTAGAAAAAGCCGCTATGCGTGGTGATAACCGTGCTAGCTATACACTTGCCTTGTTAGATGAAAAGCAAAAAAATCTAGTCGATGCTTATAAATGGTACGACTTGGCTGCCCGTGATGGCATGCTCGATGAAAAAGTCCGTAATAAAGCCCGTGGCAAAATTGGTCAATTGGCATTAAACTTATCCAGTGCTGATATCGCTAGTGCTCGCAGCAAAGCAGATACTTGGTTTCAGAGTAAATAAGCTTTAATTTACTTTATACAATGAATATGCAAAAAGCTCAGTATTTTACTGGGCTTTTTTATTGACTGTTTTTATCCTCGCCTATATCTGGCTTAAGAAGGATAAAACACCCAAAATATTCCTAAAATTTGTTACACTACGCCCGCATTAGCCAATTCCACAATCATGCTAGTGTTATGAATCTTACCAACTCATTCTAACCGTTAATGATAAAAAGCACCTTAACCCAATGCACTAGGTTTGCGACCTAGCCAGCAGGAGAAAAACATGAGTACCTCACAGACTAATAACGTAAAAGCATCAACCCATGCGACCGAATACGACAGCGTGACCAATAATATTGTCGTCGCTGCCCTATATAAATTCACTCGCTTTGCTGACTTTGAATACCGTGACCCAATTCTAAATACCATGCTCGACAATGACGTCAAAGGCACCTTGCTAATCGCTAGTGAAGGTATTAATGGGACCATTTCTGGCAGCCGCCAAGGTATCGATAATGTCCTAGACTATCTGCGTAGTATCGAAGCGATTGGCAGTTTTACTTTTAAAGAATCTTACACTAATGCCCAGCCTTTTTATCGCACCAAAGTAAAGATTAAAAAAGAAATTGTCACCATGGGTGTAGAGAATATCGACCCATTGCAGTCGGTAGGTCGCTATGTCAAGCCAAGCGACTGGAATGCCCTAATCTCAGATCCTGATGTCATCCTGATTGATACGCGTAATGATTATGAAGTAAAAATTGGCACCTTTAAGAATGCGGTCAATCCTAATACCGAAACGTTTCGTGAATTCCCAGAGTACGTGGCAAAAGAGCTAGACCCAAGCAAGCATAAAAAAGTCGCCATGTTCTGTACGGGCGGTATCCGCTGCGAAAAATCAACGGCATTTATGCGCGAGCAAGGTTTTGAAGAGGTTTATCATTTAGAGGGCGGCATTTTAAAATATCTAGAAGAAGTACCTGCCAGCGATTCTATGTGGGAAGGCGATTGCTTCGTCTTTGATAACCGTGTCTCAGTCAATCACAACTTAGAAAAAGGCAGTTATGAGCAGTGTTTTGCCTGTCGTATGCCGATTACGCAAGCTGAGATGCAAAGCCCTGCCTACATAAAGGGTGAGTCATGTCCGCACTGTATCGATAAAGCGACTGACGAGCAAAAAGCACGCTTTCGTGAGCGTGAGCATCAAATGCAATTGGCACAAAAACGTGGTGAAGCCCATATCGGTAGTGACGTCATTGATGTCATTGAGAAGCGCAAAGCAGCTAAGATAGAAGCCCGCCGTCAAGCAGACGCAGCCAATAAAACTAAAGCTAGCTAAATTTATGCCTTAGAAATATGTAAAATGCGATAAAAAAAGAGAGGCTCTTATGAATAGAGCCTCTCTTTTTTGTTATTCGCTATTTATAGCGCTAACTATAAATTCAAACTGTTATTACAAAACTTAAAACAAAATACGCACACGAATTGTCTCTTGAACGTCTTTTAGCTGATCTAAAGCCGCGGTTGAGTCGTTATAATCGACATCCATAACGAGATAGCCGACATCGCCTTCCGTCATCAAGCTCTGCGCCAAGATATTGATATTTGCTTCAGCAAACAGACGGTTAATCTGTGACAGGACGCCTGGTACGTTTCTGTGGATATGTAGCAGGCGATGCGTACCTTCTTTAAACGGAATCGATACTTCTGGGAAGTTGACCGCCGTTGCTGTATCGCCTTGGTCAGAATATCGCACAAACTTATCTGCAACTTCCAGTCCAATATTTGCCTGTGCTTCTTGGGTTGAGCCACCGATATGCGGGGTCAAGATGACATTATCGAACTTACGCAGTGGTGATTCAAACTCTTCATCAGCAGATTTTGGCTCTTTTGGGAACACATCAATTGCTGCACCCAAGATTTTGCCAGATTCAAGCACGGCAGCAAGGTCATCAATCTCGACACAAGTACCACGCGCAGCATTGATAAAGTAGCTGCCGTCTTTCATATGCGCAAACTGCGCCGCGCCCATCATGTAGCGTGTGCTTGGCAGATCAGGTACATGCAAAGTCACGATATCAGCAGTAGATAACAGCTCTTCTAAGCTAGCTACTTGGACTGCATTACCTAGTGGCAGTTTGGTCAAAACATCATGATAAATGACTTTCATACCAAAGCTTTCAGCCAATACAGACAGCTGCGAGCCAATAGAGCCATAACCGACGATACCGATGGTTTTGCCGCGTACTTCATGTGAGTTAGTCGCAGACTTACCCCAACCACCGCGATGTACAGTGGCACTCTTTTCAGGGATACCGCGATAGAGCATAATGGCTTCAGCAAGTACCAGCTCAGCGACCGAACGGGTGTTTGAGAATGGCGCATTGAAGACCGGGATACCGAATTCACGAGCAGCATCTAAATCTACTTGGTTGGTACCAATACAAAAGCAACCAATGCCGATAAGCTTATGTGCATGCTGAAGCACTTCACGTGTCAGCTGCGTACGCGAGCGAATACCGATAAAATGAGCATCTTTAATCTTTTCAATCAGCTCATCTTGATCCAATGCATGACTGATATTTTCAATGTTTTGATAACCAGCATCTTTTAATACTTTTAAAGCATTGTCGTGCAGACCTTCAAGCAATAAAAACCGGATTTTGTCTTTTTGGAGTGATAACGCCATGTGAGAACTGTCCTATAATTGTCTTATAAAAATCATCTGAGGGATAAGCTTGGATGAATGAAACGAAAAGAGTCTGGATATCTTACACAAAATTGGGCGGCGATGTTAGCAGATTAGATGAATTATTGGTTATCAATCCTGAAAACTTTTTATGCTATAGTGAATCCTGCTATCCAAATGAGCAGCCATACCCTGTTTACGATGTATGCCCATATATAAAAGCAAACTCATAACACTCTACGATTGCGACGACTATTAAATTGCAATAATATACATTGTTAATATTCCCTTAATAACATACACCATTAAACACGTTTAGTTATAGCCATTTGGTTATATGATAATTCCCATAATAATCCCCTCTATGCATAGCACTCACGTTGATACCGAGATTTGACCATGACTTCTTTATCTAGCCAAGCCCTATCTGAAACCTATACCGCGGCTGTCCAGACCCTATTAAATTCGCTGATTGACGCCCATCAGTTTGATGCCAGTCAAATTAAAACTGATAGCGAAAGCTTAGAGCATTGGGGTAAAGACTGGACCAAGCACTTTGTACCCGCACCTGCGGCTATCGTCTTTCCAAAGACTACTGAGCAAGTACAAGCAATTGTATTACTTGCTAATGAGCATGATGTGGTATTGACCCCAAGTGGCGGTCGTACGGGATTATCCGCAGGTGCGGTTGCCGCCAATGGTGAGATTGTAGTCAGTATGGATAAGATGAACCATATCGGACAATTTTATCCTGCCGATCGTATGGTTGAGATTGAAGCCGGTGTGGTCACTCAGCAATTACAACAGTTTGCTGAATCAAAAGACCTCTACTACCCTGTCGACTTTGCCTCAGCAGGCTCCAGTCAAATCGGTGGCAATATTGGCACCAATGCTGGCGGTATTAAAGTGATACGCTATGGTATGACCCGTCAATGGATCATGGGGCTGACCGTGGTGACCGGTAAAGGCGATATCTTGCAATTGAACCGCGGTATGGTCAAAAATGCCACCGGCTATGATTTGCGCCAATTATTTATCGGTAGCGAAGGCACCCTTGGCTTTGTCACTCATGCCCAAATCAAGCTTGAGCGTCAGCCGCAAGACTTAAACGTCATGGTGCTGGGTATGGACAGCTTTAATGATGTGATGAATGTGCTGTCTGCCTTTCAGGCAAAGATAGATTTGACCGCGTTTGAATTCTTTGATGACGTAGCGATTGATAAGCTGATGGCACACGGTCAAGTACAAGAGCCATTTGAATCGCGCACCAAATTCTATACGCTATTAGAATTTGAAGCGCCTTATGAGCCTATCATGGATAAAGCCATGGCGATATTTGAGGAGTGCATGGAACAAGGCTGGGTCGTCGATGGGGTCATGAGTCAGAGTCTGGCGCAAGCAGAGGAGCTTTGGAAGCTGCGCGAATATATCTCTGAGACCATCTCAGTATTTACCCCTTATAAAAATGATGTGTCAGTATTAATCAGTCATGTACCTGATTTTATCGCTGAGATTGATCATATTGTCAGCAGTAACTACCCTGACTTTGAAGTCTGTTGGTTCGGTCATATCGGTGATGGTAACTTGCATTTAAATATCTTAAAGCCTGAAAATATGGGTAAAGACGATTTCTTTAGCGAGTGTCAAGTCGTCAACAAACACGTGTTTGAAACAGTGCAAAGATATGGCGGTTCAGTCTCTGCTGAGCATGGCGTTGGTATGACCAAAAAGCCTTATCTACACTATAGCCGCAGTGAGACTGAGATTGAGTATTTGCGTGAAGTCAAAAAGGTTTTTGACCCAAATAATATTATGAACCGTGGTAAGATTTTCGATATGTAAGGCGTTCTTACTCCTGATATATCTTTAATTATTAAAGATAAATAGAAAGACGCTCAATCGATAAGATTAGCGTCTTTTTTTATGCTCAAATAACACTAGTACGATATATTTAAGTGAATCGCCTATATCTTTCTAAAGTGGCATAAACTATACATACAGCAGCGCTAAACCTGCGACGAGCAGCACACTCAAAAAACCCTGAACAACTAAAAAAGCCTGATGCGGCGCAGCGACATGGCGCACCATATTACCTAGCGCATTGTAAGTGATGCCCGCTGCATTGATATGAGGCGGCGTATCAAAATTTTTGATCACTTGTAAGAATAATTCGGTATGATCGGGTCTCCAATCGTGGGGCGAAAATGGCAAAAACGGTGATAGCTGTGCCGCTTGTTTTTTGGTTGCAGGTGACCATAACCAACGTTCCAAAAACAGTAAGCGCATACGCCAATCAGAAAAACTGCGCTGCTTGATGACTTGCACTAATAGCACTTGAATGTTTTTATGACGGGTATCGACATATATACGCTGAATTAGCGTCAGTACTCTGGCTTTTTCACCCTCAATGCACTGCAAAAAATGTCCATTGCCATAGCATAACGTGCCTGTAATACCCTGCTGCTGATTATAATTACGCGCATGACTTTCTACTTCTTCGAATATCGTCGTGCTAAAACGCGAACTAAGCGTCATGCTACTGACGTACACCAATTGCACCAGTGCAGTATCTTCAATGTCGTCTAATGTTCTAAAAGCAGCAGTATGAATTTCAGGCGTCATTAAAAATTCCTAACGGGTTAATATTAAATATGAGCAAGGAAAAACAACCAAATAAAATTAAGTATAAATTTATCAAATGATGTCTCGACGAGGCAGAAAGACTCACAAAAACCTAGCAAATCTTTACGACGTTTGACTGTCATTAGCTGACGAGCTTGATATCATACCAGTCGACATTTACTTCAATAAAACTATAATCAGCAGTCAAGGTACGTTAAAAGGCAGTCAAAGCACCCTTGAAGTGCGATAGAGCCACTTGCAAACTTATAAAAATGCCTCATTAAAATAGATCATATGAGAAACGATCCTTATAACTTATTGTAAATACACAGATAAATGATTGTAACGATTCTCACAGCCTATTGGTATATTTTTCTCAACATTGTTATGCCGAAACCTTGTCCTTAAGTTGAGACTTAAGTTTGCCGTTATTTACCCCACTTATATAAAAATTAATCGCAAGATGTGTCGTACCTTCATTTATCAATATCACTTATCAACACCCGCATACAGAAACAACAGACAGGAATTTTATGAGTAAGATAGAAAAACCAGAAGACTTTCATTTAACGATTGCTGAGATTAAGAAAAAAGACTACCCGCAACTAAAAGCGTTAATGGATCGAGTCTATGTCAATTTAGGCGGCGCATGGTCAAAGAATACAATTCATACTTTGATTGACGCTTTCCCAGAAGGGCAGATTGCTTTATTTGATCACGACGAGCTGATTGGTATCGTATTATCTATGCGCGTTGATTATGCAAAGTTTTCTAATCCACATACCTATGATGACTTGATTGGTCATAAAGAGATTATCAGAGACAATCCTGAAGGCGATGCTATCTATGGTTTAGACGCTCTCATTGACCCTGAATATCGTGGTTATCGCTTGGGTCGCAGGCTGTATGATGCCCGTAAAGAGCTTTGTCGTCAGTTGAACTTCCGAGCTATTTTAGCTGGTGGTCGTATTCCAAACTACCATAATCATCAAGATTTAACGCCCGGTGACTATATCGATGCGGTTGCCTCACGCGAAATTCATGATTCTGCGCTTTCCTTCCAATTATCGAATGGTTTTATCGTCAAGCGTATTTTGACCGCTTATTTGCCAGATGACAAACAGTCTAAAGGCTTTGCGACCTTACTTGAGTGGGCAAATATTTATTATGAACCCAAAGACTATAAGCCCAATACGCGCAAATCTGAAGTGCGTATCGGCGGTATCCAGTGGCAGATGCGTGAAGTTGAGTCGCCAGAAGAGCTGTTGCAGCAAGTTGAATTCTTTGTCGACGTTATGGCTGATTACAACTCAGACTTTGCCTGCTTGCCAGAATTTTTTAACGCGCCATTGATGGGTTTGTGTGAGTCGACGGATCAAAACATTGCGATTCGCTTTTTGGCAGGTTATACCGAGTGGTTTAAAAACGAAATATCGCATTTAGCGGTCAGCTATAACGTTAACGTTATTATGGGCTCCATGCCATTACTAGATGAAGACGACACGCTGTACAATGTCAGTTATCTATGTCGCCGCGACGGTACGGTAGAAGAGCAACGCAAAATCCATATTACTCCGCATGAGCGTAGCGCTTGGGTCATCGAAGGCGGTGATGAGGTCAAAGTATTTGATACGGATGCTGGTCGTATTGGTATCTTGGTCTGTTATGATGTTGAATTCCCTGAGCTTGCCCGCTTGTTGGCGCTCGATGATATGGATATTTTGTTTGTGCCTTTTTGGACAGATACCAAAAACGGCTACTTACGTGTGCGCCACTGTGCTCAAGCGCGAGCCATTGAAAACGAATGTTATGTGATGATTTGTGGATCAGTGGGTAACTTACCGCAAGTTGAGAGCTTAGACATTCAGTACGCGCAGTCGTCTATTTTTTCACCGTCAGATTTTGCATTCCCGCATGACGCGATTATGGCAGAAACAACGGCCAACACTGAGATGGTTTTCTTTTCAGATGTGAATTTAGACAAGCTCACTCACGTCCGTAACGAAGGTTCGGTCCACAATTTGCTTGATCGCCGTGATGACTTATTTAGCTTAAAATGGAAGCGAAAATCCAAAATTCCAGCGAGCAAGTTGAGTGATGAAGAGCGCCGTGAAAACTCTGGTAGCGTACTTTTAGGCGATCCATTACAAAACCGTGCGCAAAAGCCTTAAGTGAGGACTATCCAACCGTTAATTAATAGCATACTTAATTAATAAGACTCTTAATATTTTAATCATACGGCTGACTATTCAGCCGTATATTTTTATCTATTACAAACTATAGTCAATTCCAAATAAAACAGATACGTTATATCCCAACGCAGTACTGGTATAAATTTTTCTGGCATGCTGTGCTTACGCCGACAGAGGCTGCGTAAAATTCATCCCAGTCCTACTGTATCGCTTTAATACTGAATTCACTGTACTTATAAAAACTACCTAGCAAAAAAGCAGCCATTATGACGACTGATAGCGACAAGACGATTGAAAAACCTAAAAAGACCCCCAAGCAAAAAGCACTGTCACTTATTAAAACTGTGCTGCTCTACGGCTTGGTATTTGCCATTATTTATACTGCTGTTAACTGGTGGCGACAGCCGGTCATGCCAGCCGATCCACAGTTGCAATTGATGGATTATCAAGGGCAGAGTATTGATTTGGCAGCAATGAGTGCGGATAAACCCACGCTGGTCTATTTTTGGGGTACGTGGTGTCCGATATGTAGCGTGACCTCACCGAATATTAATACGTTGGCTACAGAAAATAACTATCCAGTTGTTACGGTCGCTATCAAGTCTGGCTCTGACCAAGAGTTACACAGCTACCTTAAGCAAAGCAATTATAGTTTTAATACTGTAAACGATAAAGAAGGCGCTATCTTTGATGATTGGCAAGGGCAAGTCACGCCCTCTTATGTCATATTAAAAAATGGCGAGATGAGCCAAGGGCTTACAGGTATTCAACCATTATGGTCATTAAAACTAAGACTGTGGCTGTCGTCAGTTTTTTAGGGCTGAAATTAACTGTAGTCTTAGTCTAGCACCTCACGCAAAAACCCTATAGCAGAGCTCACTGCTATAGGGTTTTTTGTCTAAACATTTGAAAAAATTATGACATAAAGCGTTGTGCCGCAGGCATCTTTAACATCAAGATCCAATAGATAGCACCTGCTGGAATTAAGCTTGCATACCAAGAGATACTTGAGAATAGTAGAGCGACTACAATCCCCACTACCATAGCGATAACAGCTGCCATGTTGACGCCCTTATAGGGACCATTCTCATCATATAGCTTGTCAAGATCCAGCTTTTGCTTACGTAAGAAATAGTAGTCAACGACTAAGATGGCAAATATAGGACCCAAAAACGCTGAGTAAGTTTGAATAAATAAGTTTAATCCCGCAGCAGATTCATCTTTTACCAACTCCCAAGGGAATGTCCCAAAGGCAAGCAACCCAACAATAACTGCAGCGGTTTTATACTTAATTTTGAAGATATCCATTAATGCATAAGCAGGCGGTACGACGTTGTTTAAGATATTGGTAGTGACCTGCGCAAAAGCAATGAAAAGCATCGTAATGATTAATAGAGGCTTATTATCAACGGCGCTAGAAAATACCTTGATAGGATCAACTTCACCAGTCGCACTGGTCACCATTACACCAATCAGACCCATAAACAATGTTGCAGGTAGGATAGAGTTGGCATAGATGGCTACTTGACGAAAAAGACCAACATCTTCTTTTAGTTCACGCGAATAGTCAGAGACGTTAAGCATCATCGTACTGTAAACGCCTAAAAACAGCATGGTTGCGCCCCAAAATGGCGCTCCCCAAGTCCCTTCTGTATTGATAAGATTGGTTGAAATCACATCACCATATTTATTAATCACACTAATAAACATGTAAATCAGTGAACCAATAATAAAAATTGAGCCAATGTTTTCAAGCCATTTGATACCATGAAAACCCAAAACGGACAGACCAATTTGTAAAAACTGAAAACCAACAAAGAAGACGACTATATTACTGTAGCCAAACAAGGCATCAGATACTAAGTTCAAGGCACCGGCACCAATCCAGCTCTGAAAGCCAAACCAGACAATCGCAGGTACAGAGCGCACCAGTGCTGGTATGCGACTACCAGTGAAACCAAAAGATGAACGACTTTGCACCATAAACGGGATGCCATATTTATGACCTGCGCGACCGTTAATCATGAGCGCGGCACCAATAACCGTACAACCAATGGCGATTGCTAGCACTACTTGTAATAAGTTAAGAGTACCAACCAAACCTGACCCAACGGTGAAGGTACCAATAGAGACACACCCACCTAACCAAGTAAATAAATAAGACCAAGAGCCCATAATTCGTGTGGTTTGCGGTGCTAGGCTCTCTTCACCAACCCCTTTATGCTCTATTGTTTTTACGCCTGCCGTAGCAACGGCTCCTTGAATATTGTCCATCACCTTCTCCTTCCTTGAGAATGTTGAATATTTATTGGTTAATAGCTGTTTCGTCCATCTCTATTTATTTAATGTTGGATAGGTACTGCATAGGCGCCAATTTTACTGGTTTTTAGACCACAGCCAACCAGTGCCTCAATCATACGAGTAGCCACAGTCACACCATCAATCACAGGCACACCCGTTTCCGCAGTCAGCCATTCTGTTAGGTCTGCCATCCCAGCACAGCCCAAAACCACCGCTTCGCAGTTGTCTTCACGCACTGCACGTAAAATTTCATCACGAACTTTTTCACGGGCACCAGAGCCAGCTTCCTCAAGAGCAAGCACGGGTATGGCAGCAGAGCGTACTTTTCTACAGCGATGAGATAAACCATAACCATGAATCAAATCTTCAATCACGGCTACAGAACGTGGCAAGGTGGTGACCACACTAAAAGAGGTTGAAATCATACTAGCGGCTTTGACCGCCGCTTCACAAATTCCAATAACCGGACCTGAAAACACTTCGCGGCAAGCACCAATACCTGGGTCATCAAAGCAGGCGACGACCACACCATCAATTCCTTCTTGTTCCGCTTGTTGTAAGCGTTTAATCAAGCCAGGGACAGAGAGCGCTTCATCATGATGTCCTTGAATAGATGCAGGCGAATCCGTTCCGGAAGCGCCAATAATGGTCGTACCTGCACTGGCTTTTTGACGCGCGCTTTCAACGATTTTATCGGTCATAGAAGTGGTCGAGTTTGGGTTCATTACTAGAATTTTCATAGAGCCTCGCTATTCATAGGTTATCGTCATTATTCACAGATCAGCAGCATGTTATATTTGTTAACAATCATTGTTAACTATTATTGTTAACAAAACAATCTATTTTTTTAATATTTGTTGTAGCGATAACAGTCGCACACTATAATTGCGTCTATGAAAATAGAGAAAACCAAACAAACAGTTCCTGTGCTCGATGAAATACCCGAGCAAACTATTATTAACTCCATCACCGCTGCGGTGTCAGAGCAACGCTTGCCCGCTGGAACAAAGCTTGGCGAGCAGATGCTGAGTGACTTGTTTAACTGCAATAGAGCCAATGTGAGGCGAGCACTCTCTACCCTTGCAACAATGCATGTGGTGCAATTACAGCCCAACCGCGGCGCTTTTGTTTCAACTCCGTCACCGAAAGAAGCAGGTGATGTGTTTGAAGCACGGCGCACGATTGAGCGTACACTCGCCCGTAAAGTAATCAAAAATGCCAAGCTGCAAGACATTGCTGACATGCGTGCTACGATAGCTGCCGAAGCTGACGCGCGGGCGCAAGGTGATAAGCCCGCTGAGCTACGCCTATCTCGCACTTTCCATATGCAGTTGGCGATGATTTCAGGCAATACAGTTTTAGAGCGGTTTTTGAGTGAACTTACATTACGTACCACGCTAATCATTGGGCTATATAACAAAGTTGGCTCATCTAACTGCGCTGAAGACGAACATCTTGGCATGGTAAATGCCATTGAAAACAGGGATGAAGAAGGTCTGTTATTGCTGATTAATCAACACTTGAATCACTTAGAATCTAGCCTAGACTTTAAATGCGCAGCAAAACCTTTCTTTAGCTTAGCCGAGCAGCTGACTATCGTGCCTGCTTGAGTATTGGTAATAGAAATGCACTTTTAGCACCCTTTAAAGCCGTTTACATTAAAAAACCTGCCAATCATTTGACTGGCAGGTTTTTTATTTAAAATAATCAGCGGCGATAAAAACTAGCCAACTAAAGCATCCATTTTTCTATACTGATAATCTAGCACTTCTGCTACGGCTTTATACGTCATATGACCTTGCGTGGTATTCACACCTTAATAAACCCATATTAGTAAGTGTATGTTTCATTTCTTTAAATCGAATTGAATCGGATATGATATGTGATACAGATTGAAATCAATGAATAAGAACAGTTAAATCAACAACGACCATCAACTACTGAAAGTAGGGATTATCTGACGATAGTGATATGATGCTGTCTTGCACATAAAGACAGCATGAACATTGATTGCTCAATTTATTATCACCTTTATTATCCTAGCAGATATAAAATAACAACCAATCGCTCGTTAAATGAATTTTGTGACGGTTTTGACGGACATAGAAACGATACTCGGCAGCTCTTCTTACCCCACTCTTTTTGTCATATAATAGCGAGTGTTATCTACTTTCAATCAAATTATTACTTTAACTTTTGTAGCCAGCTTTACACGCACTTTTTAATTCAATTTACATTTTCATCACCATTCTAAAAGACGCCTTCTATGACTGATAAAAGTACTGATATGCCAAGCCAAGACTATAAAGACACCCTAAACCTTGCCGACACGCCGTTTGCGATGCGTGCAAACCTTGCCAAACGTGAGCCAGATTGGCTAGTAGCTTGGGAAGCAGATGATGTTTACGGTAAAATTCGTGCGGCACGTGCTGGGGCAACCAAATACATTTTGCATGATGGTCCTCCATACGCCAACGGTCAGATTCACTTGGGTCATGCAGTCAATAAAGTACTCAAAGACATTATCGTAAAATCAAAAACTCTATCCGGTTTTGATGCGCCTTATGTGCCCGGTTGGGACTGTCATGGTCTGCCTATCGAGCAAAAAGTCGAAGCCAAACATGGTAAAGTCGGTCAAAAGGTTTCTGCAACCGAATTCCGTGGTCTATGTCGTGAATATGCCAGTACACAGATCGAATTGCAAAAGGCGGATTTTAAGCGTCTGGGTGTGTTTGGTGATTGGGACAATCCTTATCTAACGATGAACTTCCATCAAGAAGCCAATATCGTGCGCGCCCTTGCCAAAATTTATGACAATGGTCACGTAACTCGCGGTATGAAGCCGGTCAATTGGTGCTTGGACTGTAGTTCAGCATTGGCTGAAGCCGAAGTTGAATATCAAGATAAAGTCTCAGATGCCATTTATGTCAGCTTTGATATTGTAGACAGTGACAAAGTTGCGGCATTGGCTGAAATAGACGGCAATATCGCTGCCGTTATCTGGACGACGACACCTTGGACATTGCCTGCCAACCAAGCTATTGCAGTGCATCCTGAGCATGACTATAGCGTGGTCGCTACTGAGAACGGCAACTTGCTACTGGCGACTGATTTGGTTGAGTCGGCGTTAAGTGAATTTAAGCTCGAGAATAAAGGTGTCTTAGCGACCGTATCAGGTCGTGAGCTTGAAGGTCTACATGCTCAGCATCCGCTTATCGAAGCTCGCCAAGTGCCATTAATCTTGGGCGATCACGTAACGACTGACAGCGGTACTGGCTTAGTCCATACTGCACCGGGTCATGGTCTTGACGATTATATCGTCGGTCTAAAATATAATTTGCCTGTTGAAAACCCAGTGAGTGGTACGGGCGTTTATTTAGACAGCGCAGCGGTATTTGCTGGTGAGCACATCTATAAAGCCAATCCACAAATCATCGCTGCCCTACACGAAAACGGTCATTTAGTTAGCCATACCAAAATTGAGCATAGCTATCCGCATTGCTGGCGTCATAAATCGCCAATCATTTTCCGTGCCACGCCGCAATGGTTTATCAGCATGGAAACTCAAGGCTTACGTGAGCGCGCGCTTGCTGATATTCCAGCGGTTCAATGGACACCAGCGTGGGGTCAAAACCGTATTGAGTCTATGATGACAGGTCGCCCAGATTGGTGCATCTCTCGCCAGCGTACGTGGGGCGTACCGATTACTTTCTTTACCCATAAAGAAACGGGTGAACTACACCCAAATACGCTTGAACTGATGGAAACGGCAGCACAAAAAATCAATGAAGGTGGCGTAGAAGCATGGTTTGATGCCAGCTGTGAGGATTTTTTAGGCGCGGAAGCTGCTGATTATGATAAAGCGACTGATACCTTAGACGTTTGGTTTGACTCTGGCACGACACATTTTGCCGTACTTGATCAACGCGATGAGCTGACCAACCCTGCTGATATGTACTTAGAAGGCTCCGACCAACATCGTGGATGGTTCCAGACGTCGTTGCTGACCTCGGAAGCCATGTACGAGCGCCCACCGTTTAAACAAGTTTTAACCCATGGCTTTGTGGTTGATGAAAATGGTCGCAAGATGAGTAAATCACTGGGTAATATCATTACGCCGCAAGAAGAGATCAATAAAACGGGCGCGGATATGTTGCGTTTGTGGATTGCATCAAGCGACTACCGTTATGAAATGAGCGCTGGTAAAACCGTCTTTAAAGGCGCAATCGACATGTATCGCCGTATCCGGAATACCTTGCGCTTCTTGCTTGCCAATACTGATGATTTTGATCCTGCTACCAATAGCGTTGATATTAATGAGCTGGTTAGCCTCGATAAATTTATCATTGAGCGTGCGCAAACGGTACAAGCACAAATCATCAGTGCTTATGATGCGATGGACTTCCACCAAGTCACGCAGCATATCACCGCATTCTGCTCGCAAGACTTGGGCAGCTTCTATTTGGATATTATCAAAGACCGTCAATACACCACCCAAACTGACGGGCAGCCGCGCCGCTCTGCGCAAACAGCGATTTACCATATCGCTGAAGCATTGATTCGCTGGATTACACCGATTTTATCCTTTACGGCGCAAGAAGCATGGGAAGTATTGCATGGCGCTGATAGCTATATATTCACTGAAGAATGGTACAGCTTCCCAGAGTTTGAAATGAGCGCTATTAGCAACGATGACTGGCAGCGTATTATGCTTGCAAAAGATATGGTCAATAAACATATCGAAACTGCACGTGGCGAGAAAATCATCAATGCCAACTTATCTGCTGACGTCAGTCTATATGCTGATGGCGCTATGCATGAAAGTCTAGCTAAGCTTGGCGAAGAGCTGCGTTTTGTCCTTATTACCAGTAGCGCAACTTTAAAGCCTATGAACACTGCCCCTGCTAATGTAGCAAGCACCGATGAGCAAACAGATAGCAATAATATAACGGCAGATTTAGTCGTCGAAGTGAATGCTGCAGCGGGGACCAAGTGCGTGCGCTGTTGGCATATCCGTGATGACATTGGCACAGATAGTGCACATCCAGAATTATGTGCGCGCTGTGCAACCAACGTCAGCGGTGATGGAGAGGTGCGCCACTATGCCTAACTCAACGCCTAATCCAACAAATTCGCCTGACGATAAGCAGGTGCCTATTGACGTCGACAGTTCACCTAAACCGGCTCATGCCACTACGGGTAGCTCATCGACGCCGAAGAGTCGACTGAACAAGACGCCAAAGATGATCGCTAATGGTCGCCTTGCGCTTAACTGGTATCTGTTGTCACTGGTCGTGATTATCCTTGATCAATGGACAAAATGGTTAGCTGAGACCAATCTGACCTTTCTTGAACCTGTGCCTGTGATTGAGCCGTTTCTAAACTGGACGCTCGCTTACAACTACGGCGCTGCTTTTAGCTTTTTGGCAGATGCAGGCGGTTGGCAAAAGTGGTTTTTTGCAGGGCTAGCGCTATTGATGTCGCTATTCTTGATAGGCTATCTAGCTAAAGCGCCCCGTCAAGCTAAGCTCTTATCACTTGGGTTAGCCTTAGTGTTAGGCGGTGCCGTGGGTAATTTGATCGATCGCTTATTACATGGTCACGTCATCGATTTTATACATGTGCATTATGCTGATGTTTGGCATTATCCCATTTTTAATATTGCTGATATTGGCATTTCTATCGGTGTATTATTGATTGTCATCGATATGCTGTTTTTGGAAAAGAAGCGTGAAGTTTAACGCGTCTCAAGGCATATCGCTTTATTAATAGAAAAGGTGGATTGCATTTTTGTAAATCCACCTTTTCTTTGGCTTTTATTCTCACTATCTAAAACCTATAACAATTCTTCCAGAAAATCCAAACCGCCATCCGCCAATATAAATAGTAACCCTGCCATGTTAATGATGACAGTCAAATAATACGCAATACGAAATTCAGGCTTTTGTGACTTATGACGCAAGTAGGTTTGTGCGACCATTGCCCCGACCCAGCCACCAAGCGCACTTAAAACATGTAATGTCATCTCAGGTGTTCGCCAGTCGTTGTTTTGAGCAGCCGCTTTGTCTTTAGCATACATGGTATAGGTTATCATACCCAATACAGCATACCACCCAACAACTAGCCAGCTAAGCTTATTCATGACCGCCAGCAATATCAGTACACCATAAAATCCAACACCAAGAAACAAGCGGTTCTTTTGTCCTGCTTCAAACTCTGCTTGGGCGTTACGTTTGTCATTACGCTGGCGAATTTGCTTATTTTTTTGCGCCATCTTTTGTTGTACAAAGCTCAGCTCTTGCACCTCTTTTGCTTGCAAGCGTCTTTGATTATCATAGCCAACCGTAAAAACAACCTCTTCGCCGATAACAGGACGACGCTGCGCTTTAAACGCACTGACATGAAAAAATACCGACTCGCCCGCTTTGGTTTCAATAAAACCAAAGCCTTTATCGTCTTGCCATTTTGTGACTCGACCTTGTTGTTTGTTTGCCATCAGTTTTGCCATAAATGTTGCGCTCACTTTTAGATTCGCCAAATATATTACACTATTTACGTTACACTATTGGCGCTTACAACCTTTTCTAGATGACTTATCATTTCTTATATTGATGTCCACCTAACTTCCTACTCCAGTAATAGGTAAATTTTCCATGACCGACTCGCAATTTATCACACCAAATGAAGATGTACGTATCACCTTTGGCAGCCTAGTTAAGCTGCATTTTGAAGTATCACTCGAGAATGGCACCGTAATTGATTCAACCTTTAGCCGTGATACACCCGTTACTTTAACTATAGGTGATGAGAGCTTGTTACCTGGCTTTGAGCAAGTGCTGATGAATCTGCGTGCAGGCGATACGCGTTCCGCTCATCTTGAGCCAGAGCAAGCATTTGGTGAATGGAACCCTGACAACATCCAACGCTTTAGCTCTACTCAGTTTGCGCTTATCGCTGACAATCCTGAAATTGGCATGCTAGTAGAATTTGAAGACAAAGGCAAAAACACTCTACCCGGTACGATTAGCGCCATCACTGATGACGAAGTAGAAGTAGACTTTAACCATCCGCTTGCTGGACAATCTGTGCAGTTTAAAATTAAAATCTTTCAAGTGACGCCGCCGGGTGTCACAGGCATCAAGCTCATGTAATATAAAAATTTGCTTCAGAATAAAATAAAAAAGGAAGAACATATGCAATATCAAACACTGCCACAGCTCAATGAAAAAGTCTCCAAAATCTGCTTGGGAACGATGACGTGGGGACAGCAAAATAGCGAAAGCGATGCACATGAGCAGATGGACTTAGCACTCAGTGAAGGCGTAAATTTCTGGGATACTGCTGAGATGTATCCCTCACCGCCGGATAAAGATAAGCAAGGCGATACTGAGCGCTTTATGGGCACGTGGTTCCAAAAGACCAAACAACGCGATAAAATCGTTCTTGCCAGTAAGATATCGCCAATGGATTTTTTACGTGATGGGCAAACGCGTTTTAATGCCGCGCATATCAGCAGTGCTATTGATGGCAATCTTGAGCGTTTGCAGACCGATTATATTGATATCTACCAACTACACTGGCCTGAACGTCAAACGAACTACTTCAGTCAGCTCGGTTATACCGAAGCGATGGCAGCACAGCCGCTCGATGATTTGACGCCTTTTTTAGAAACCATCCAAGCGTTGAATGACGAGATTAAAAAAGGCCGTATCCGTGCTTATGGATTATCAAACGATACTGCTTGGGGATTGATGCGCTACTTATGGGAAGCGGATAAACATGGTTTGATCGCACCTATTACGGTGCAAAACCCTTATAGTTTACTTAACCGCTTATATGAAGTGGCCATGGCAGAGATTGCGCATCGTGAAAATGTGGGTTTACTTGCTTATTCACCACTAGGCTTTGGTGTGCTATCTGGTAAGTATCTCGATGGTAAACGTCCTACTGGCGCGCGCCTGACCATGTATGATCGCTTTGCCCGTTATACTAATGAAGAAGCACTATCAGCCACCGCCCAATATGCCAAAATCGCAGATGATGCTGGTTTAGATATGGCGCAGATGGCATTAGCCTTTGTTAACTCACGCTCGTTTGTAACCAGCAATATCATTGGTGCTACCACTATCGAACAGCTAAAATCTAACATTGATAGCATTAACTTAACCTTAGATTCAG
Organism: Psychrobacter sp. G; assembly: GCF_000418305.1. Taxonomy (NCBI): domain Bacteria; kingdom Pseudomonadati; phylum Pseudomonadota; class Gammaproteobacteria; order Moraxellales; family Moraxellaceae; genus Psychrobacter; species Psychrobacter sp. G. The sequence goes on along the minus strand of NC_021661.1, from coordinate 482,310 downwards.
ATGTACTGGACGCTATCGAAGCGGTACATACTCAACAACCTAATCCTTCACCATAATTTTGCGTGGTCATAGATTGATATTGTTCAGCTTTCAACAATCTGAAGTTCAGGTATTTGCATAGCAAAGAAAAAGGCGCAAGTCGTTAGTATTAACTACTAAGATTTGCGCCTTTTTTATACACGTTTAAATAACCAATTTAAAGCGTATAGAATTAAACTTTCGCTATTTTGGTCAATACACGCGAATGTAATTCAGCTAAGCCTTCTTGCATACGTAATTGTAATAAATCTGTCAGCTGACTTTTGCTCAAACCTTTAGGATCGATTGCTTCTAGTGGTAAGACGTAAGCGGTGACATCTTTACTATCTAAAACCTTTTTCAAACTGTCTTTCATCGTCAGCTTGCCGTAATAAGGCAGTTCTTCACTTAAGGTACCGTCTTTATTGACATACGCAATCACTAGCGGGCGCACAGGCACATCAGCATCTATCGCCGCTTGTAGCAATGTGCCATGGATACGTTTGATTTTTTTGCCATCTGTGGTAGTCGCTTCAGGGAAAAAGATAACCGAGAAGCCTTTGGTTAAAAAGTTAGCAATTTGCGACGCAACTGAGCCGACATCACCGGAACCACGCTCGATAAATACTGTACCTGCCGCGTGTGCCAGCTTACCAAAGATAGGCCACTCACCTATTTCGGCTTTGGATAAGAAAAAAGCAGGGCTCACTGTACCGACCACAGGGATATCCATCCACGATACATGGTTAGAAACCCATAGCCCGTGATGTTGCTCTACGCGCTCAACGGCGATAACCTTGACGCCAAAAGAGCCTGCCATTTTGCGACAAAAAGCTTGAATGTAGCGTGGCAGTGTTTCGCGTGGTGGCTGTTTAAATGCCCCGATACGTTGGGCGGCGCGTAGCCCACCAGCAATTGTGGTGGTCATACCAGCAATCTGTTTGCCGCGCCCCAATTGCTGTTTGATTGAAAAGCCTGTCTTGGGTTGGCTCATCTCTGTCCCTCGTAATTAAAACTTATGATTATATATGGTAAACAAAGGCAATGAGTATAACAAAGTTTATGCAGTCAGTGACGACTTGTTCACTGAGTTATGAATAGGTTTTGTGAGTAATTTGCTGCTAATGTCTCTCACTGATTCAGTTTAGAAAGAATATTGCGCTGCAAAGATAAAATCCTACTTAATGAACGCTGTAACATAAAATCATCGCTAATTGTGTGAATACGCTTTAATATCAACTGATAAGACCACATATAAATGGTTATCTGAACGCAACTAAGATAGTTATTCTATTTAGATAAGCTTGGTAATTTACTCAATATGTTGAATAAAATTCATTAGAAATAATATTTAGAATAGGCAGCGTTGCGATTTATTTACTTTATGGATAGGTGATACTCTTTGGAATATTTTGAAAGACATACTGGTGGCGAGCGCGCCATCATCGTACATTTAGACATCCGCCAAATTCAAGATCCTGATGATTTAGGTGAATTTGAATTATTGGCAGACTCAGCAGGCGCAGACCGCTTGGCACTGGTGACAGGCTCACGTGCACGCCCTGACGCCAGATATTTTGTTGGTAGCGGCAAAGCAGAAGAGATAGCAGAATTGGTGCGCGAGCATGATGCGGACATCGTGCTTTTTAACCACAGCTTATCGCCTTCACAAGAGCGTAATATTGAAGCCTTGGTACAATGCCGCGTACTTGATCGCACGGGTCTGATTTTGGACATTTTCGCGCAGCGTGCACGTACTTACGAAGGTAAACTACAAGTAGAGCTGGCACAGCTCAACCATTTGTCGACACGTTTGGTGCGTGGTTGGACGCATTTGGAACGTCAAAAAGGGGGTATTGGTCTACGTGGACCCGGTGAAACCCAGCTTGAGACGGATCGTCGCTTGCTACAAGTGCGAGTCATGCAGCTCAAAAGTAGAATCGAAAAAGTCAGACAGACGCGTGCGCAAGGTCGAGCTCGCCGTCAAAAATCAGATGTACCGACTATTTCACTTGTGGGTTATACCAATGCTGGTAAGTCTACTTTGTTTAATCGCTTGGTCGATGAAAACATCTATGCAGCCGACAAACTGTTTGCGACACTCGATCCGACGTTACGCCGCTTAGATTGGCAAGGTGTAGGACGTGTGGTACTGGTCGACACAGTAGGTTTTGTCCGTCATCTTCCACATGAATTGGTTGAATCTTTCCATGCGACCTTAGAAGAGACGCTTGAAGCAGACCTATTGCTCCATGTCATCGATTCTTCGAGCGAAGATATGCATGAGCAAATTCAGGCGGTGAAAGACGTACTGGCTGAAATTGATAATGATGTGCCTGTGCTTAATGTCTACAACAAGATCGATTTGACCGATGAGCCTGCACGTATCGGTTATGCTAGCGAAGGTCAACCCAACCGCGTCTATGTTTCTTCTAGAGAAAACTTAGGCATGGAAGAGTTGTCATTGGCCGTGCAGCAATTACTGACTGGCACACTGACTACCTTTGATTTGACCCTACCTTATAGCGCAGGGCAGTTAAAAAATGCTTTGTATGAGCTCGGCGTTATTCAAGAAGAAAGCTATGATGACAGTGGTCATGAGTGCTTAACGATTCGCTTGCCAAGCGATAGACTGAGACAGTTACTTGGTCAAGCCAACTTAGAGCCTCTAGATGTATTGCCATTAGCGCAAGCAACATTGCTGCTGCCGATACTTGAAGAGTTTGAGCAGCCTGATGATGTAGAAGAACAAACGATGACGGATGCTGAAGAAAAAGCGTTTGCTGAATTTGAGGCGTTAAATGCTGAAGCTGAGAGAGTAGCGGAAGACTTGCTAATAGAAGATACTCAAACATCCGACTTGCAAAAATAAGTCATTTACTTAAAATACTTTGAATAAAATTAAAAAGGACGCTATTTATTAATAGTGTCCTTTTTAATGCTGAATCAACTTAGCGCACAAGAGAAACTCGTATTAGCAACAGCTATATATCGATGTATTGATGTATTGATGTATCGATTTTATTACTTACAGACTATATGGTCACTATTGACCGATACGCTTTATTAGTTGCGACACTCTATATATAATCTTTTATATACTGCACTCGTGATTCTCCTCTCACTCATCTTTTTACTCTTTTATCTATCCCTGACGTGGTCCACTTGCTTATGAAGTCTACCCATTCTTCAAAAATGCCCTTATGGATGGCATTGCTCCTGACGCTCACTATTGTCATTACTGTGCGTGAGTCGGCAGTATTTGTCTGTCAGTTGGCGGGTATTGAAAAAGCGGCCAATATCGTCGGCTTACTGACCATGTTTTTTATTCTGATGATTTGGCGATTTATCAAAGGTATTCCAGGCTGGCTTACCCAAGCGAGTAATACTTTACTTGTCGATAGTGGCTTTGCTTTTTTGCCAGTTTCAGCTGGTGCAGGCTTGCTGTTATTTGCTTTAGGAGATGAGCTATGGGGCTTTATGCTTACCATACTGATTAGTACGCTGATACCGATTTGGGGATTTGCCGTGTTATCCAATCGTTGGCTGAACCGTAATAATGATATGAACGGCAACACTACCATTAATGAGCAAAAATGACAGCCTTGAGCGGTATGGATAAAGGAATCTTATGAGTTTTGATAATGTGTTTGTGGCAACCTTTGCCGCGATATTACTGACTTTAGCAGCCCATGTAATTGCTCGCATATTGGCACGCAAACTTTCATGGTTACCGATGGTCATTACCGCACTAGTATTGGTCGTTATATTTCTATTCATTTTCCAATGGGATTACAATCATTATTATGCCGTAGCCAAACCCGTTTTTGACCATCTATTAGGTTATGTCACTGTCTTATTGGCAATACCTTTGGCTGCCATGAATTTCAAAGGTTTACCTATCAAGAAACTTGTATTAATTGTGGCGATGGCGAGTTTGATTGGCGCATTATTACCGATGTCATTAGCCTATCTATTTTCACTCAGTCACGATACGATATTAGCATTTGCCAGTCGTTCAGTGACCACGCCGATTGGTCTGAGCATCGCAGATTTAATCAAAGCACCTCTAGCGATGGCAAACCTGATTATTATCGTTTCAGGCCTCATTGGCGGGACATTAGCGCGTTTCTTATTTATTGGCATTGAAGATGACCGTGCTAAAGGCTTAGCGCTTGGCTTAGTCGCTCATGCGTTCGGCACCGTAGAAGCATGGCAAATCAGTCATACAGCGGGCAGATATGCCGCGTTTGGCTTGGCAGTGAATGGTTTGGTCACTGCTGTCTGGGTACCTATATTTATCACAGCACTGTCTGCTTAATTGTCCTTTAATATAGCACTGCTATTCTAGTACGGCTGCGAATATTTAGATTCATCGTGTATTTCAATGCTTTTTGGCCAATATTAGTGATAATAGCCCTCCTCTATTTTGCCTTCACTGTAAATGGTCTGTCGCTACTTCTGACCTCGCACTTAATAAGGTACACTGCAATACCATATTGATTTTATTAAAAATTTTTACAATTTAAATGTTTGTTTGGCCAGCTTGTCAGGGCAATCAGATGTAGTAAAAAGTTATTATATGTTATAGTAAGCAACTATTATTTTTTGTATCTATTGCAATTGGTTTTGTTAACCGTAGTTCTGCGTTGTAGTACTTAAGCTTAGTGACTATGAAATATTGCAGACAGGATAACCGCTTTATTGCGCAAACCAATGCGTCCATAAGCAAGGCAATTTGCTACTACTCGATAAAAAGTGATAACCCTATGATAAATGTTGCACCTTTCATAACCCGCTGCTTGTCTCCCGTTTTACTCACCGCCGTTGCCCTATCTAGCCTACCTATCGCTGCTCAAGCAGGCAATATGTATATCTATAAAGACAAAGGCGGACAAGTACTTCTCACCAACGTCAATCCCAGTGGTAATTTTGATAAATTTACTAAAAAAGTAAAAGTCACTTATTATAAAGATTCTAGTCTGTATGATGGTGGTAGCAGCAGTAATAGCAATGACTATGGGAGCAGCTCTGCAAGCAGCAGCGGTACTCGTAACTCTTATGATAGCTATATTCTGGCTTCAGCGCAGCGCCACGGTGTCGATCCAGGACTTATGAAAGCCATGATGCATACTGAGTCTGCCTTTAATCCCAATGCTCGCTCACCAGTTGGTGCGCAAGGTTTGATGCAGCTAATGCCAGCTACAGCACGTCGATTTAAAGTGAGCAATCCTTGGAATCCTGCTGATAATATTGAAGGTTCTGCCAAATATATCGCTTGGCTGATGCGCCGCTTTAACAACAACGTCGAGTTTGCGGTCGCGGGTTATAATGCAGGTGAAGGTAACGTCGATAAATATAATGGCATTCCACCGTTTAAAGAAACGCGTAACTATGTCAAAAGTGTGATGAGCCGCTATCATAGCCTGTATAAAAACGATTCAGGGCTATCTGGTAATACGATGAATGCTAACAATAGCAATACAGCCAATACCAGTAATGGCGGTGGCATGCAAAACGTTAGTTATGGCACGAGTAGCAACAGTAATAGCGCAAGCTATGCCAACTCTGCTTATTTAGCATTGCGTTAATCCAAAATAAAAATCACAGACATAAAAAACCCGTTAAATAAATAACGGGCTTTTTTATGCTTGATTGCTTCTTATGTCAAACAATCTATAAGTACTGAGCAAAAACAAACTCAGTACTTACTGCATTTTAAAACTTACTTGTTAGCTAGTGCTTGAGTTGCAGCAACTTCAGCAGCGAAGTCTTCTTGCTTTTTCTCAATGCCTTCACCGACTTCTAGACGTTTGAAACCAAGTACTTTTACGCCTTCAGCTTTTAGTACGTCACCAACTTTTTTCTCATTGTCCATAACGTATGGCTGACGTAATAAAGTAACTTCTTCTAGGTACTTACGTAGACCACCTTCGATCATTTTTTCAACGATGTTGTCAGGCTTGCCAGACTCACGTGCTTTTGCTTCAATGATGTCTTTTTCGCGCGCTAATAGATCAGCAGCGACGTCTTCATCAGCAACAGCAACTGGGTTGAACGCAGCGATGTGCATAGCAAGATTTTTACCAGTTTCTGCACTGCCGCCTTCATAAGATACCACTACGCCTATACGTAGACCATGGCGGTATGCAGCAATGTTAGCGCCTTCAAGTACTTCAACACGGCGGATTTGGATATTCTCACCGATTTTTTGTACTAGAGATACACGTGCTTCTTCAACTGTTTGACCATTGCCATATGGCAATTCAGCAATAGCAGCTACGTCAGTCACATTGTTTTCTAATGCAAGGTTCGCAACTGTTTCTGCAAAGGCTGCAAAATTTTCATCTTTTGCAACGAAGTCAGTTTGGCAGTTCACTTCTAGCAAGAATGCTTTGCTGTCGCCTTGAGCGATGATGATAGCGCCGTCAGCTGCGATGTTACCCGCTTTTTTAGCCGCTTTTGCTTGACCAGATTTACGTAGGTTATCAATGGCAGTTTCGACATCACCGTTTGATTCTTCTAACGCTTTTTTACATTCCATCATGCCAAGACCAGTACGGTCACGCAATTCTTTTACCATTTTGGCAGATACTTTTACTTCTGACATAAGAGTTACCTTTTATTATGTAGGTGAGCATTATTATATATGGGAGTGCACAATATCTAAACGCACTTGAATTCTGTATAGCGGCTTAACAACGCCACTTTAACAAATCCGCTTTAACAATAAGGCATGACGAGTAATACTACATCATGCCTATTGTTTGTCTTTATGCTGTCTATACTATAAGTCATGTTATATGGCTGTTAATAGAAAAACTATCAAGGCAGCCTTACAACATTAAACCATATCACTCAGCGATTTATTCTGCTGGAGTAGCAGCTTCTTCAGTTTGAGCATCAGCTGCTTCTTCAGTAGCAGGTGCTTCTTGCTCAGCTTTACCACCAGCTTGAGTTTGTGCGTATTCTTTACCGGCGATGATTGCATCAGCCATAGAAGTTACGTACAAAGTCACAGCACGGATAGCATCATCGTTAGCTGGGATGATGTAATCAACGTTATCAGGGTTAGAGTTAGTATCAACGATACCGATAACTGGGATACCTAGGTTCTTAGCTTCTTTGATAGCGATTGCTTCATGATCTACGTCTACAACGAAGATTGCGTCAGGTAGACCGCCCATGTCTTTGATACCGCCCAATGAACGCTCAAGTTTTTCCATATCGCGAGTACGCTCTAACGCTTCACGCTTAGTAAGCTTAGCGAAAGTACCGTCTTCAGCTTGTTTTTCTAGCTCTTTTAGACGATTGATTGATTGGCGTAGTGTTTTCCAGTTAGTCAACATACCACCTAACCAGCGATGGTCAACGTATGGCATGCCAGCACGTGCTGCTTGCTCAGCGATAACGCCGCTAGCTGCGCGCTTAGTACCAACAAATAATACTTTGTTTTTCTTAGCAGCTAAGCCATTAACGTAAGTCAATGCTTCGTTGAACGCTTTTACAGTGTGCTCAAGGTTAATGATGTGAATCTTGTTACGAGCACCAAAAATATATGGACCCATTTTTGGATTCCAAAAACGTGTTTGGTGACCAAAGTGAGCGCCGGCTTGTAATAGGTCGCGCATTTCGATTTTGGTTGGATTCTTTGTAGCCATGTTAAATGTCCTGTTGGTTGGGTTATGCCTCCACATCACAAAAACTGCCTATCTAGCGACACGCATCTGCTATGAGTTAGGTATATCAATAAAGTACCTAGCCGTGAAGCAAATTAATCAAGTCGCCAAACACCCAGCAATTCTTTGCCATGATGTGTGTGTCATTGGTTGATGGGTTGGTTAAAAAAACTGAGCTACGATTTGAACGTACAGAATACTATATGATAAAAAATAGCTGGGCTGTATTTTATCATATAACGCTTAGTCACTGCTAGCGCTATTATAAGGTTTAAGTGGATGATAATGCATAAAAAAAACGACGGTGAGACGTCGTTTTTTAATCAATTTAGAATAAGATTAAGCGATACTAATACCGATAACTGCTTTATAGCCTCGCCACGTAAATGGCGTGACATAGCTTTGGCGGTCTTTTGGCAGATAAGGAATACTGGGTATCCCTTCAATAATCTTAGGAGGTGAGATAATAAAATCGGCACCAAACTCGGTGCGAGCGTTACCAGAGATGGTATTTGCCATCTCACCTAACAAGTCTTTCATCATCGTCATGGAAGAGTCAGGCTCGCCCATCACTTTGATAACTTCACGCAACATATTGCTTGGGGCACTGACATAGACACAGCCTTCAAGCGGTCCAGATATTTTAATCATGCCACTATAATCATAACCAACAGCATTTTTATTACTGTTTAGGTAAGGCGTATCAATGACCACTGCCTCAGCATCAATCTGCGCAAAAAATGCACTGATTGAACTTAAAAAGACGCCTAACTTTTCTACATTAACCATAATTGTTCATCGTCCATAGTTATCATCACGGGGTTGTGTATTCAATCTTGCAAACAAACCACAATCTCTCCGATTTGACTGCGCCAACTCACTGGAATGATAAAAGAACGGCCACTTTTAGGCAAAATGATACTTTGCGGCGAGCCTTTAAAGACAAACGGGACAGAGATATGAAATTCTGGACCAAACTCGTGACGGGCATTACCCGAAACCGTATTGGCAACCTCGCCTGCTAAATCGACCAGATTGTCCTCACCTTTATCTATCTCGCCCATACTGTCTAGAATACTGCTCAATAACGCTGTGGTCGCCGTAAAATAAACCACCCCTTTTTGCACCCCTGATATACCGATGACGCCCGTATAATCATGGACTTTTGGCTGTTGGTTTTCTAACAAGTAAGGCGTATCGACCACCAACTCATCATTACCAAACTGAGTAAAATAGTTGGTAATGATACTCACAAAAATTTGTAAATTTTGCTCTTTCATAATGTGTGTTCTTTAATAAGGTATTTATTAAAATTATTGGACAATATTAGTCTTGTACCAACTCATACAAAGACTCTACCAGCTCTTCTTCTGAAAAAGGCTTGCACAAGAACCCACTCGCGCCCAATGATAACGCTTCAATGCCAGTAGATTTGTCAGACAAGGCTGAGACCACCAAGATACGAACGTCAGGGTCGATAGCAATGATTTTTTCAATACATTCAAGACCGTCCATTTGCGGCATGGTCAAATCCATGGTCACCACATCTGGACGATGAATATTGAACTTTTCAAGCGCTTGAACCCCACTGGTTGCCGTAGCAACCAACATGAATTGACCCGAGTCATAAGCGCGCTGAATACGGTTTCGAATAATATTTGAATCATCGACGATCATTAATTTATACATAGATTTTTTATTGTCCTTAATTACGCAGCAGGCAAGGTGATGACAAAACGAGTCATTTTCCCAAGCTCAGTATTTACATTCAGCTTACCGTTGTGCTCTTTGACCAACGCCTTGATAACGTCTAAGCCCACACCGCGACCGCCATCTTCATCGGCATGTTCTTTGGTCGAGAAACCAGAAGCAAACAAGGTTTTGAGCAGATCACCATGAGTCATCTGACTTGCCTCTTCTTGCGTGAAACGACCATCAGCAATCAGCTTATGACGAATGCCTTCATAATCAATACCTTGACCATCATCTTGCAGTGCGATGATTAAGTTTTGACTGTCACGTTGCATCTCTAAATCAATGCTACCGATGGCAGACTTGCCCGCTGACTGACGCGCTTCAGGTGATTCGATACCATGTACCACTGCATTACGTAGCAACTGAATACTGATTTCTTTGATCGGTTGTTTGAGACGTTCAGGGATGTTTATATGTGCTAAATTATGGCCGTTAAGCTGTATTTTCTTGCCTTGTCTAACAGCAATATCTTTAGCAAAATCTTGGTAATAAGATAGATGCTCGTCATCGGACTCATCGCTCAAATCGATTTCATTACCGCCATCGACATTTATGTTAGTGGTAGCAACGTCTGCTACTTGAGCTTGGACAACACTTGGTTGTGGTGCAGTCTTTACTGGCATTACAGGTTTTGCATTATTATTAGCTTTTGGAGCTGCCTGATTGATACGTTCACCTAGCGTTTCAATGGTATTCGATAGGCTCAATAAGTCATCCAAATGCACGGCGAGCGGTAAGAAGTTATTACCCGACAGCTTGCCTTGATTTTGCAGCGCATCAAGCTTATCTTCAGCATCTGATGCGATTTTGGTAAAGCTATGCAGTTTAAGCGCAGATGCCTCGCCTTTTAGGCTATGCATTTCACGATAAATCGCTTTTAGCTTACCCTCGAGCTCAAATTGCGAGCTACCAGGATTTTTCAGGATATTGTTCATCTTATCAATGTGAGCTTTGGTATTACTAATAAACTCATTAATAATTTTTGGATTCACGTTTAAGATGGTCGTCAACATCTCAATCTGCATATCATTTTGCGAGCGTTCTTTTTCTAGGCGTTGCTCTAAATAAACGGCATCTGAGACGTCATTGACGTTGACCAAAATACGGGCAATGTCTTTATCTTCATAGACGCGTGAAAACTTAAAGTCTAAGAAGCGACTGGTCGTACTCTCCTCTCCAGACGCATTGTGTAACATGACTTTATGCAATGGATTTAAAGAATCAACCAGCTTTTCTTTTACGCGTGGGTTGTACAATTGCTCGATAAACTGGCGGGTGGTTCTCAAATCTTTGTCTGAGATACGGCCACGCAGTACATCGGCAAAGTTTTCTCCTGCCAACCTATCCTCACCAATAATGCCGTTAAGCGCGCGAGAATGCTGCTGACCAATATTCAAATCCTTATCCAACAAGAACAGGCCGGTATTAACCGTTTCCATAATTTCTTGCGTTTCACGACGAGCGGCCAACGCTTCAGCATCTGTATCACGCAGACGACGTACAAAGAAAAATACGAAAATTAGGAAGTAAGCAAAAATAGCTGCAACCCCTAATACCTGAATGAGGCGGATAGTGTCTGCTTGGCGTTCAGCGTTAATAAACACTTCATCGGTGAGCTGGTCTAACGAATCGTTTATCAGGAGGCTTGAGGTTTTTGCCTGTTCAACCGCTTGAATCAATTCATCAGATGAATCGACCATGATGTTGTCAGCGTCTTTAAGGTAAGTCTGAATCTTAGGCTCTAAAAGTAACCACTGCTCATTCGCCGCAGCGACTTTGGTTTGAGAGTTATTATTAATCTTCGGTAAGTCATAGCTTTTACCATCGACATCGGTATTTTCACCACCCTGTTCAATGGCAGTGATAGAGCTAGTAATAAGCGCTGTATTTTGCTCCAAACGTTCTAATACTCGTTGTATATGCGGCGAGTTGGTGTCTTCACCGTAACTGCTATCCAAGTCAAATAAGTCTTTAATTACCGCTTGGGCGCTATTAGCAACTTGGTTGGTTTTATCAATTAAAACTGTATTTCTTTCAAGCAAGCTTGAGGTATAAAAAGTAAACGCTAGCAAGGCGCCAATCAAAGATAAAAATAATGCAATCGAAATAATCAGACTGCGATAGCGCTTATTATCGACATTGTGTGTGGTTGCCATCTTTATAGTCCCTTAGCTCGATTGCTGATTATTTGAAGTACTTTTGGTCGCAGGCTCAGTCGCACCCAGCCATTTCTCTTCAATCTCTTTAAATGTGCCTTTTGCTTTTAACTTGGTAATGCCTTCATTTACACTCTTGATCAGCTTAGTATTTTCTTTTGCCATCAACACGACTTGCTGTGCTGAAGGCGCATCCGCTGCTTCATAAGGGACAATCTTAACTTTATGTTCTGGATAGCCTTTTATAATGTATTGCAAAACTGGCATATCATATAAGAACACATCAGTATTACCTTGAACTAAGTCCTGATAAGCCAAAAATGCAGTAGATCTTGAAACCAGCTCAACTGAGCTGCCCATCTCTTTTAGAGTGTCTTCTTCTTTAGAACCCTCTAAAGTACCTGTTTTTAGACCTTTGATATCGTTTAAATCTTTGATATCAAACTTTCCTTCCAAATACATAATAGTAGCTGGATTGAAAAAGTAAGGCGTTGATAGACCATATCTAATTGCACGATCATCTTTATAAGAAATACCAGAAATAGCTAAATCACGCTTTCCCGATTCCACACTATCGAACATATCCTGCCATGACTCTTTGTAGAATTCGACTTTAAAGCCTTGCTCTTCCCCAATGGCTCTAATCGAATCGACATCAGTGCCTTGCATGTTGCCATAATCATCTTGAAATGAGAAAGGCGGTAAATCACCAGTCATTGCCACCTTTAATGTCGGTGCTGTAGCAGGAAGTTTACTGACAAAATTGTCTTTATGTTCCGTTACTGTTGCGCCAGCTGCATTAGCGTTGTCTTGGGTAGAAGAATTTCCACACCCAAATAAGCCTACACTCAATATAATCGGTAATGCTCGATATAATAGTTTCATCTCTTATCCTTAAGCCTCAATTTTATTCAAAAAATCAATTTTAAAAACAATTCTGTAAGTTTAAGAAAGGTATAAAAAACACTTAATTACAGAAAATTACCTTAGATAATAATTGAGCAACTCAGTCATTGCAATCACTTTGTTTTGTCAAGACAAACAATTGTTTATATATAGCTATAAATGTATATACAATATATAAATCAGGTTCAAGATTTTTATCTATCAAGCTAAGCGTACTGAGGCTTGTACCAAAAATAGATATTATTAACAATGAATAAAAAAAGCATAAAAAAAAGCATTCAGACGATGAATACGTACTGAATGCTTTTTTAATTATAAATATTAATAAATAGAATTTGTCAGTTAATTAATCTGCATTATCTAAATCCAAATTACGGTCTATCTGCCAAATTAAATAGCAACCAAGACTCATCAGTGCAAACATCGCGATACCGATTTTCAGTACTGGATTGACGGGGAATAAGTTTAATAACAATCCACCAAAGATACCTACTGAGAACATAAGCGAGCCTTGTAGCGCACTGGCCATACCAGCACGGCGCTTTTGAAAAGCGAGCGCAATCGCTGAAGCGTTGGGCTGTGTCAAACCTAGACCTGAGATACAAAAGAAAATACAGACTAAGACCAATGGCAACCAAGCATCCGTGCCAAATACAATGCCGAGGATAAATAGAGCCCCTGCTGAGATGACCTGCATCATCGCACCAAAACGTAAAATACTCAAAATACGGAAGCGATTGGTCAGCCATTGGTTAAGCTGCGTCAATGCCACAAAGCCTGCGGCATTCATACCAAAGAGCCAGCCAAAATGTGTGGCTGACATACCATAGGTATCCATGATAAGTTCAGAGGCTGAGCTGATATAAACGAACATTGCGCCCATCAATAACCCGCCGCCAATCGCCGGATAGTTAAAGGTGGGATCTCTAAGCAAATCCCAATATTGACTGAGTATCTCTTTGGCAGGACGCACAGTGCGGTTTTCTTCGCTAAGGGTCTCAAAAAAGAAAAATTTGGTCAGTAATAAATTTAACGTGCCAAAAGCCGCCAAAAACCAAAAGATAGAATGCCAGCTAAAATACTGCAAAAATACTGCGCCAAGTGATGGTGCTAGTATCGGCGCTAAACCCATTACCAAAATCATGATAGAAAACGCTTTTGCCGTTTGCTTAGCGGTTAGACGGTCTCGAATCGCAGCACGGGTAACGACTGCGCCGACGCAAGCACCGAGCGCTTGCAAGGTACGACCAGCGAACAACACGTATTCATTGTTGGTGGTTGCACAAATAATAGAGGCAATCACATATAAGACCATGCCTATATATAAAGGCTTGACGCGGCCAACGCGGTCACTAAAGGGACCATAAAACAATTGACCAAATACCAACCCGACAAAGTAAGCAGGTACGGAGTTTGCCATAAAGGCAGTCGAGACACCAAAGTCATCCGCCATCGATGGTAACGCTGGCAGATACATATCAATAGATAAAGGTCCTACCGCAACGATAAGACCCAGCATCATAATCCATGCGACAGGTAAATCGGCAGAGCGCACGCGGTCAGCAGCAAGCGGTTTATTAGGAAGGGGGGATTTTGGAGCAGACATAGTTAAACCATTTGATCTAGTGATTGTTATTTTATTTTTATCGACGAACCGCTACGCAAGCAGACAGTCTTATATCGCACTGTCTGCCTATATTTCAATAGAGGTATCACGTTAATAAAACAAACTTTAATCAATAAAACAATGGTTCGTTTGAAATAAGATGAAGTCATTTAAAACAATAAGCTATCTAAACTGTATTAACGGAACTGGCGCTTGCCAAATACAGTACTGGCTTGCTTCGCTTTTCTAAGGGCAAGTTTACGATTGCGCCCGAACATCATCTTTAATTGCCAGACTTTTTCTATATATAAAGTAGTCGCAGATTGTTCAAACATGGCATTGATAACGCGTTTACTTGCCAGCACAGCATCTGGTGACCGTTCAGCAAATTCAGCGGCAAGTTGCTGCGCTTGCTCAAGTGGCGTCTCACTGCAATGACTGACCAATCCTAGCTCTTTGCCCTGCTCTGCACTAACGATACGGGCTGTCATTGCCAGCTCTTTTAGGATATCAGCGCGTACCACGCCAAAACCAGATTGCGTCAAGCCCATATCTGGTACTAGTCCCCATTTAGCTTCCATAATAGCCAATTTACAATCAGGATGGCTGATACGAATATCACATGCCAGCGCCAGCTGTAAGCCTGCACCGATACAATATCCTTCAAGTACGGCAATGACAGGTACTGGGACATCACGCCATACTAAGCACACGCGCTGAAATGAGCTTTGCCAAGGTTTGATCAACTCCCATAGCGCAAAAACTTGGTTTTTGGGGTGATTTAAGTCGCCCAAATCTATTCCTGCGCAGAAGGTGCCTTCAGCACCATTTAAAATCACCGCACGTATCGTTTTGTCTTTACTGATGCGACCGGCTACCGCAATCAACTCTTCGACCACTTTAAAACTCATGGCATTTTTTTTCTCAGGTCGATTGATTGTCACGGTTAAAATATCATCAGTCGCGCTAACTTGCAGTGTTTCATATTGGTAGGTGGCGATAGTGTGCA
Source organism: Psychrobacter sp. G (assembly GCF_000418305.1). Lineage (NCBI taxonomy): Bacteria > Pseudomonadati > Pseudomonadota > Gammaproteobacteria > Moraxellales > Moraxellaceae > Psychrobacter > Psychrobacter sp. G. The sequence goes on along the minus strand of NC_021661.1, from coordinate 467,181 downwards.
TAATCATCCTTAATAATTGAAATAATAGCTTATATATAGAGTGATATTAACAGCCTTGCCTATCTCCTACCTTATCAATAACTGACTGCCACGATATCGTTAGCTCTTAGTATCATAAAACTTTTCCTTAAATCATTTTCCAAGTCATATCGTTTTCACTTAGACGATGGTAATTAAGCTGCGGATAAGCAGACAAATCAAGCGTTTGCAAATTATTCAAAGCGGTTAATAAAGCCTCATAATAAGGCTCTAACATTGCAAACTGTGCAGGCGTGGTATGTTGGATATTTAATAAACACTTATCTTCTAAATCTTGGCTGGCTTGGCGCAGTTGTGGCACGCCCGTATAACGACTGCCGCCCAATATCCGATGAGCGATTTGCGCGAGCATACTGCGATTTTGTGCCTCCCACGCTTGCGTCAATGCTTGTTTTTCCTCATTAATGGTATCAAGCATCATAATGATTAGCTTTGCAGCAAGATCTGGCTTATTGGCTGATCGCGTCAATGCATCTTGCCAATCTAGAATATCCAAGGTATTAAATACAAAAGCATTTAAGTTATTGTCGTTTTGCAGATACATAGTACTGACTGATAGTTCATCTTTATTATCATCGAGCGTTTGAATAGAACGCGTACCAAATGCCGCCTGCCCTTGTTCTTGAAAACGCAAGTTTTCATAGCGTGGCTGCGTTTCGCGCAGGTTTTCACGCCGATAGTCTTCACGTGGTTGACTGTCACGCAGGTAGTCATCACGGATTTTTTTCAGTGACAGAGGTCGCTTCACTCTTTTTTCATTGCTCATCTTGGTAGGTTTATAACTCTGAACCTGCTCGCTTCGAACCATTTGATAGGTAGGCGGCGCTGCATTTTTAGGCGCAGACGAGGAAGGTTGCAGCATCATATTTGGTACATCAGAATTTTGAGCGTCAATGGTTTTTGAGTCTAATACTTGTAAGTCACCTGCTATGCCAAGACCTTGTGGATACTCATCATTTTCTGCCGTTAATGGTGATGACGACGCATTACGCCCAAGCCATTTTTGTAATACTTGTAGCAGCTGCGGCTGGCTAATAGGCTTACCGACATAATCATTGATACCACTAGCGACTAATTTATCCCGCTCGTCTGCCAGCCCATGTGCAGTCAGTGCAATAATGGGAATATGACTATCTGCTGCTTCAATCTTACGGATTTGTCGCGCCGCCTCATGCCCTGACATACGTGGCATTTGAATATCCATAAAGATAAGATCGATCCTATCTTTAGGTTGTGCGTTACCCTTTTCTTCTGTCGTTACGTCTTCGATATGTAACGTGCTAACCGCTGATTTACTGACATCATCTCGCGTGACCGCTTTTGAGATTTGAGTTTTTTTCGACAGGCTTTGTTTTTCAGTTTTGGTAGCTTTGATATTTTTCGCTTGTTGTTTACTGATTAGCTCTATCGCATCAAATCCGTTACTGGCCGTAATAACATGAATACCAAGCTCGCTCAGCAGCGCATCAAGCACCAGTAAGTTTGGCAAATGATCGTCAACTGCCAATACGGTAACGCCTTTCCAACGTGGTTCTGCCATCCCAGTAGGTACACTACGCTTTTGCGTATCTAGCATGGCATACAACTGTCTCTTGTCTAATGGCTCATACAAAATATTGGCATGGTAACGATTGAGTAGTGCTTGATCAGCGGCAACTTGATAACCAAAGACGGCCAGTTTACCTTGATAATGTAAACGAATTTGCTTAAGCAGCGCCATCATATCGTCTTGGGTATCATCATCAACGATGACCCAGTCCCAATAGTTACCACGCTCTTTTAACGATTCAAGCAAACCTGGCAAAGAGTTGGCTTGGGTTAGCTTAATAGGCAAATGATGCAGACTAGCTTTCAGTACTTGTATAGACGCGGTATGGTTAATCCAAATAAGAACGTTAAATTCATCGGTTGCACTTGCCAATGGTGCCAATACAGGCAGCTCAATGGTTTGTCCTGTCGCTGCCTCTACCACATCAACATGGGCTGGCATACGAAACCAAAACGTCGCGCCTTGATTGGAAATATTCTCTTGCATATTGTCATAAAAACCAATATCGCCGCCCATCAGCCGTGTTAATTGTTTAGAGATGACCAGACCCAATCCTGTGCCACCATATTGACGCGTGATGGATGGATCTCCTTGACTAAAGCTTTGAAAGAGCATTTTTTGATCAGACAGCGAGATGCCTTTACCACTGTCTTGCACGCTAATCATCAAATAATTGTCTTGATAGTCATCTAAGCTGACACGCACCACCACGTCACCGCTATCAGTGAATTTAATCGCATTACCAACAATATTGGTTAGTACTTGTTTGAGGCGCAGCGCATCACCATTGATACGCATTGGCACATCGTTGTAAAACAGTACCGCCATGCGCAGACCTTTTTCTGCAGACACCGGCGACAGCATATCGACCACATCATAGATAGTGTCATAAAGATCAAACTCATGGCGGTCTAGTACCAACTTGCCCGCTTCGATTTTAGAGAAATCAAGCACATCATTGACCAATGCCAATAAGTGGGCGGACGATTTGCGAATGGTTTGTACATACAAGTCTTGCTCAGGATTGAGCTCACCGTGACGCGCGAGCAAATTAATAAAACCATCAATACTATTGAGCGGCGTACGCAGCTCATGACTGATATTGGCTAAAAACGCTGATTTGGCTTGGCTGGTAGAAATTGCCGCATCACGCGCATTACGAATAGAGATGTTTTGCATCTCCATCTCATCAAAAGCAAGACGCAAATCATCTTCGGTCTGCTCCGCATGTTCTTTCAGCTCTTGAAAACTAACATATAAACGGCGTAATGTTCTCACCAAGTCTTGTTGTAATAGATTTAGTTCACCATTCGACTCAACGGGGATAGGCTGATAAAGATTATCGACGTGAGTACGTTGTAATTGCAGCCGCAGCTCATAAATCGGCGCAATCCAACGTTTTGAATAAATGTTTAAACTTAGTAGTAGAATTAATAACGTAAACAAACCGGTAATCACCAATGCCATAGCGATACGATAGCGCGCAATATAAAGCGGCTCACTATCCATATCGACTAATAACCACAGTGTTTGACCCTCAAATTCACCTAATATACTGCCGTAAGCGGTACCGATAGGAGTGGATTTTTGCGCTAAAAAACGCTCTGATGGATCGATTGCAGGCCACACCTCTTCCGTACCATAGCCAACTGTCGCAAGTATGTCGTTGCTCTGATTGACAATAGCGATACGCTGAACATGTTGCTCTGCCCGCATACGCCTGAGTTTATCTTGGATACCTTCTAACTTTGCAATCGCAGCTTGCGAGACTTTATTATTATTGTCATTAGCATTTTCATTATTATTTTCTGAAGTCTGTATCTTGGCAGCATCTTGCTCTAATAGCTCAGGTATTATCTCTGCAATCGTAGGTGAATAGCGGATAAGTACCGCCTCAGCCAACACTGCTTGCTCTGAATTACTGGCACGCATGGTTTCATAAAACACCAAGATACCGCCCACTGCTGCGAGTAAACAGATGGGCAAAAATACCAATATGACCAGCTGACCATAAGCACTACTGGTATCAAAACGTTTTTTGTGAGCCATACTGGGCACCATCTCCACTACTGTTTTTGTTACTGGCATTTTATAATGCTTTGACTGACCGCTTAGGTATCATCTATTAACGACTATATAGCTTATGATTATCTTAACAGGATTCCATTAGCCGCTGTTAGACAATCATCGATAAAGCTATCTGCGTTAAGCGCCATCAAAAACAAGATGATACAATGTCGCAAATTTTATTTTCCATAATAAATACCTGACAGTCACGATGTATTGACTTATTATTGACGCATTTATAAAGACATGGTTATTTAATACCATAATCTTATCAAATAATAAAAACGCTGCTGTTACCTCAAAGTATTGCCGAATATATAGCACTTTACTATAGCGTTAAACTACTTTAAAAATAGATACTATTAAGGATACTTTATGTCCGCTACAGCTCAGTCAAACGCCAATTTTATTACTCAAATTACTGACCTTGCTGATTGCGTCGGTCAAACGCCGTTAGTCAAATTGCAGCGCTTACCTGAACAAGAGCAGATTGACAATGGTGCTATCATGCTTGCCAAGCTTGAAGGTAATAATCCTGCTGGTTCTGTCAAAGACCGCCCTGCTTTTAATATGATTTATCAAGCGGAGCTACGCGGTGATATTAAGCCAGGTGACATGTTGATTGAGGCAACCAGTGGCAATACTGGTATTGCATTAGCCATGGTAGCGGCGATGCGTGGCTATCCGATTACCTTGTTTATGCCAAGCAACTCAACCCAAGAGCGTAAAGACGCCATGACGGCTTATGGTGCGACGCTGATTGAGGTAGAAGAAGGGATAGAAGCCGCACGCGACATGGCATTACAAATGCAAACGGACGGTAAAGGTATTGTCTTAGATCAGTTTAATAATCCTGATAATAAACAGGCGCATTATCTGACTACAGGTCCTGAGCTGTGGGCGCAAACAGACGGTAAAATTACCCATTTTATCAGCTCTATGGGTACCACAGGCACCATTACCGGCGTGGCACAATATTTAAAAGAGCAAAACCCTGATATACAAATCATCGGTTTACAGCCTGATGAGGATGCAGCTATCGCTGGTATCCGCCGCTGGCCTGCCGCTTATATGCCAGGGATTTTTGATGCCGACTTAGTCGATGAGATTATGGATATCGATCAGCGCGTCGCTGAGGTTTATATGCGTAAGCTTGCTAAAACCGAAGGGATTTTTGCGGGTGTCTCATCAGGTGCAGCAGCATGGGCGGCTACACAAGTTGCTAAGGCAAATCCTGATGCCGTCATTGCCTTTATCGTCTGTGACCGTGGTGATCGTTATTTATCGACCGGCTTATATAATGTTGATGATAGCTTAGATAATGTAAACTAAGATAATTTATAAATCGCTGACAATGCCGTTCATGCGGTCAGTGCGTTTAATGCAGTGTAGTAAGACTATAATCAGGTAGAAACCTCTATGTCACAAGCTTTTTCGTCTGACCCTATTTTGGTCTTTGATATTGAAACGGTTGCAGATACCGATGCTGCCCGCCGTATCTATACGCAATTGGCTAATCTCAACGATGCAGATACACTCAGTGCGTTAACTGCCATTCGTATACAAGAAGCCGGGCATGATTTTATGCGTTTGCCATTACAGCGCATTGTCTGTATCTCTGCTCTATATATTAAGGATGGTACTTTTTCATTATTTTCCCTCACTGCAGACAAATTTAGCGAAGAAGAGATTCTTGCCAAGTTTTTTCGCGCCTTTAATGATATTGCAAAACTGCCTAAACTGATCAGCTGGAATGGTTCAGGTTTTGACATTCCTGTACTTATTTATCGTGCCATGCAATATGATTTGGCAGCGCCTTGGTTATTTGAAGAAGGTGAGCGTATCAAAAACATGCGTTTTAATAACTATGTCAATCGCTTCCATACGCGCCATATTGACTTGATGGATCGATTTAGCCAATACGGTGCCAGCCGCCGCGAGGCTATGGATGTCGTTGCTAGCTTATATGGCTTGCCCGGTAAGACGGATGTCGATGGCAGTATGGTCGGCGAGCTTGTCAGCAATAATGACTGGCAAACGCTGTCAATATATTGCGAGTCTGATGTGATGAATACTTGGCTGATATACCTGCGCTGGCTGCGTTTGACTGGTCAGCTATCCTTGCCAGATTTTGCCATTTGGCAGCAGCAAAGCCGTGATTATCTAACAAAATTTACTCAAGTAGATGGCACACCACGCCATCAGGCGTTTTTGAATGACTGGCTTATCAGCTAGCAATTTTAGCCAGTTGATATATTGATGAACGATACATGTAAGCGGTGATTATAGTTTTATAATCACCGCTTTTTTACTTTGTGAGCGCCTAATACCTTAGTCGCTTTATATGTTAAAATTGCTATTATTTTTAACACCTTCATTTTATAGGCAGGTTTATGCAACCCACCGATTCAAAGACGCTTACCAACGTAGATGCGACCGAACAGGCAAATGAGACGCAAACGATTACGATTCCGCCTAATAAGAAAAAATCCAAGCCATCATCAAAGACGCGTCGTCGTCTAAAAGATGCTGAGCCACTCCCCTTTACCATCGATGGCTTGTCACATGATGGGCGCGGCGTTGCGGTATACGGTAATGGCTTTGGTGAAACTGATGGTCATATCACAGACAAGCATGGCAAAAAAATCTTTGTCAGCTTTGCCCTGCCAGGTGAAAGTGCGTTGGTCAAGATTACCAATAGCCGCACCAGCTTTGAAGAGGGTGATGCCGTTAGCATCACTGCCAATCCAAACCCTGAACGCGTTGTACCACCCTGCCCGCATTTTGGTGTTTGCGGTGGCTGTAATTTGCAGCATTGGCAGCCAGATGCACAAATTACATTTAAGCAATCTGTCCTTGCTGAGATGTTGGTCCATCAAGCCAATGTGGCACCTGATCACTGGCTTGAGCCGGTAGTCGGTGATCGCCTTGGCTATCGTACCAAAGCCCGACTGGGCGTACGTTATGTGGTCAAAAAAGAAACGGCTTTGGTCGGCTTTCGCGAGCGTTCTAGTAATTTCTTAGCAGAGTTAAATGAGTGTCATATCTTAGATCCGCGTATTGGCTTTGAGATTGAAAACTTAAAAACCCTTATTAGTACTTTAGATAGCCGCGACAAGATTGCTCAGCTTGAGTTGGCAATGGGCGAGCATTTACCAGAGCTGCCTGATGGCGATCAGCCAGTCGCGCTCATTGTGCGTAATCTTGAACCGTTATCAGATGGCGATGTTGATAAGCTAAAAGTATTTTTTGCAGCACGTAATTGGCAGCTGTATCTACAATCAAAGGGTGCGGATAGTATCCAACGTATTGCCTTGAGGGAGACAGATGATTTAAGCGAACAGTTTGGACGTTTGTATTATCAATTACCAGAGTATGATTTGACATTTGAATTTATTCCTACTGATTTTACCCAAGTTAATCTGTCGGTGAATCGTCAGATGACCAAGCTTGCTTGTGACTTGCTTGATTTAAAAGCAGGTGAACGCGTTCTAGATTTATTTAGCGGTTTAGGCAATTTTAGCCTGCCTCTCGCGCGTTTGGTTGGTGAAACCGGCTCGGTCGTTGGTGTTGAAGGCAGTGAAGCTATGACTGCACGCGCCGCTGATAACGCGCGCCGCAATGGCATTAATAACACTGAGTTTTATAGCCAAGATTTGACGCATGACTGTACGGACAAACCGTGGGCTAACCAAGGGTTTGATGCGCTGCTTATCGATCCACCGCGTTCTGGCGCGTGGGAGATTATGCAATATTTGCCTAAGTTTAACGCCGAGCGGATTGTCTATGTCTCCTGTAACCCTGCTACACTTGCTCGCGATACCAAAGCATTGCTCGAACAAGGTTATCGTTTGACTCACGCTGGCGTCATGGATATGTTTTGTCATACTGGTCACGTTGAATCCATCGCGCGCTTTGAAAAAGTATCTGCTTAAACCGTATGTAATGGCAGAGTGTAGTATTAACCTATGATTTTTAGAGGCGTTAATAGCTGCAATTTAAGAATGATATCTGCGTTACTCGCATATGCGGCTAACGCTATCATTACAGAGCCTTGCTTGATTTGTCATCGCAACATGCGATAATAATAGTCACTGTTTTTATTATTTATAAAACATAGTGAGTCTAAGCGCTCATAATTCTATGCAAGATCCCTATAATTGATTTTATAGCTGCTAAAAAATGGATTTTTTAGCGGCTGTATTGATTTATAACTGACCATTTATCGATAGCAAGCTCATGTTTGGCTCTAGCATTGTAGATGGCGTTATTATCAAGTCAAAATAGCTAAGAGGAGTGGGCAATGGTAAAAATTCGTGAAGGATTACCGCTGGTAGATGGACAAACCACGCAAGCCGACAGTGCAACTTTGGCAGCGCAACTGGTCGCGAGTCAACGCTCGCACCAGTCTGCCAATAGCTATGCTCAAATCCCACTAGATATCAAGTATCAACTTGCCACTCATAAACTCCATACTACCTTTGATCGCTCTGTTAATTACGCCTACTACAGTCATGACTCAAATCTTGAAAATGACTATTTAAGGGATAAAATCCTTGATGAATCCGAGGCGTTTTCACAGCAAGAGCTTGAAGCGTTAGATTTAAATCAAATCAATATTGATGTACCTACTTGGCTTGATAATGTTGCAAAGCGTATTGGGCAAGATTCAGTACCCAATCTTAGCGCTGCCTGTGCATTCGTCCGTAATCACATGAATACCAGTGAATCGGAGCGTTCGGGTGCTTACGTGACTGGTATCGGCATGACTGATATCTTAACTTACCTTTATCAAGATGAAGATGCCCTTGTCGCTGCCATGCTCTATCGCAGTGCGCGCAAATCGATTATTAGCCTTAGCGAAATCGAAAAAAAGTTTGGCACCGATATCTCAACCTTGGTTAAAGATACCTTGGCGATGGGACAACTGTCTGAGATTATCGAAAGCAATAAGCGCTTAGAAGATCACTTCGTAAATAATCAGCGGGATCAATTATCGAATATTTATAGCATGCTGATCTCAGTCACCAACGATGTACGAGTAGTACTGATTAAGCTTGCTGAACGCACTTTTGCTATGCGCGAGCTGACCTTTTCCAATGAAGTTCGGCAAGCTCGCGTGGCGCGTGAAGTCATGACTATTTATGCGCCATTGGCACATCGTTTGGGGATTGCCCAGCTGAAATGGGAGCTTGAAGATTTAGCCTTTCGCTACCTTGCCCCTGATCGTTATAAAGAAATTGCCAAACTATTATCAGAAAAGCGTAGCGAGCGTGAGTCTTATATCCAGCGCGTACAAGATAGACTGAACGAGTCTTTAGCAGAATCTGGTATTGAGGGCGAAGTTTCAGGACGCGTAAAGCACATTTATTCTATTTATCGAAAAATGAAGCTTAAAGGATTGTCTTTTGATCAGCTGTACGATATACGTGCGCTGCGAGTATTGGTGACCACTCCTTCAGACTGTTACCACGTGCTAGGATTGGTACACGGGTTATGGCGTTATATTCCTGAGCAATTTGACGATTATATTACTAATCCAAAATCTAACGGTTATCGCTCACTCCATACTGCGGTCATCGCTGAAAACAAATCGCTTGAAGTACAGATTCGTACTCAAGAGATGCACTTTGAAGCTGAGCTTGGCATGTGTGCCCATGTCAACTACAAAGAAGGGCTCAAAAATAAAAAGGACAATTACCTTAATCAGCGAATCAGTTCTTTACGTCAACTGCTGTCTATCAATAATCAGCCGCGCTCATCTTTATCAACCGGTGATGAATTAGAGGAAGTTGAATATGATGACGAAGAGCAATTGGTTGATTTTGATGAACTCGAACGTATTTACATATTTAGTCGTGATGGCGATATTACGGAGTTGCCAAAAGGTGCGACTGTGCTGGATTTTGCCTATTATGTTCATACGCAGGTCGGTAACCGTGCTCAAGCAGCGCGTGTCAATCAGCGTTATGTGCCGCTAACCTATCAGCTCAAAACGGGCGAGCAAGTTGAGATTATTACCAAATCTTCACGTGAGCCCAATCGCGACTGGCTAGTGGCTTCACTAGGCTATATTCATACCAATCGTGCCCGCTCAAAACTGCGTCAATGGTTTAACAAACAAGATCGCGATAAGAATATCGAAATCGGGCGTCAGATGCTCAGTAAAGAGCTTGAACGTCTATCGGTACATCCGAACAGCATCGATTTAAACGATTATACGCAACATTTTAATGTCAACAATACCGACGATATTGTGGTTGGTTTGGTGACGGGTGAAATTGGTCTAAATCAGCTTACCAGTCATATCTCTCGTCAGCTGCATCTAGAGCCTGAAAGATCTGAAGAAGATTTTGCCCCTATTATCGATAAAAGAGATTCAGGTAAGCTTGATGCTTACAAAATCCAAATCGATGGCTTGGATAACATTGAAGTTGGCTTGGCAGGCTGCTGTCACCCTGTGCACGGTGAGCCTATCGCGGGCTACATTACTTTATCGCGTGGTGTCAGTGTCCACAATCGTGGTTGCCCTGAATATCTGCGCCTGATCGAACGTGATCCTGAACGCGAAATCAAGGCAGCTTGGAAGATTAAATCTGGTCGCTATCAGCCGGTTGATATTCATATAGAAGCCTATGATAGGCGTGGTTTATTACGCGATTTAACCCAAATCATTGATAAAGAAAACGTCAATATTCGTCAAGTTCAAACTCTGAGCAATGATGATAATATTGCCTTTTTAAAGTTTCATATTGAAGTGTCGGGGCTGGCACATTTATCCAAGTTACTTGCTAAGCTTGAACAGCAGCACGGTATCTTACATGCTCGCCGCGCTGTTGCCTGATAATACCTTTAATTCTTAATAGAGATTTTATAAAATACTATGCCTGAGTTACCAGAAGTAGAAACGACAAAAACCAGTCTGACGCCTTTATTAGGACAAAAAGTCACCAACGTACAAGTTTTTCAACCAAAGCTGCGTTGGTCGGTACCTGATAATTTAGCAGATTTGATTGATTATACATTGGACAGCGTTGAGCGACGGGCAAAGTATTTAATCCTCAATTTTATACCGCTAGCTGATGATACTGTCTCATCTTCTGTAGAACCTAGGAATTTACAGCCGAGACAGCTTCTGGTTCATCTTGGGATGTCAGGTAGCTTGCAACAACACAGTCACGCAAGCGATAAGCGCAAACATGACCATTTGGTTATAAGTTTTATCGGCGCTGACGATACTCAAACTCAGCTACATTATTACGACCCCAGACGCTTTGGCTCTATCTTATGGCTTGAGGATTACGGAGATAAGCTACTAAACCATTTAGGACCTGAGCCTTTATCAGATGCGTTCACAGCAGAATATTTGTATTATCTTATCCAACGTAGCGAACAGTCCATCCAGACTCAAAGCAGCAAATCGTTTAAAAAGCAGCCTATCAAACGAGCCATCAAGTCAGTCATTATGGAGCAGCAAGCTGTGGTCGGCGTTGGTAATATCTATGCCACTGAGAGCTTATACCTCTCAGGCATCCATCCTGCTACTCCAGCGAATAAGATATCATATGACCAAATAGTAATTTTAGTCGCCCATATCAAAACGATTTTACAGAAAGCTATCAAGCTAGGTGGTTCAACACTACGTGATTTTACGGTTGCTGATGGTCAAACAGGTTATTTCCAGCAAACCTTGAATGTCTATGGTAGACAAGGTGAAACTTGTCCGCACTGTGATTCAGTTTTAGAGAATATCAAGCTCAATGGACGTGCCAGTGTCTACTGCCCTGTTTGTCAGCCAATTAATTAGATCTGGATTTTCCCATATTAATTTTTTTATCCAATATTCACTTAAATAGACCAGTCCGCCACTCTTTAACTACTTGTCATTAAAATAGAGCAATTAATAAACATATCCTTATATACTGCGCATTTTTGTTGCTTATTGATCCACATATTGCTTTAATAGTGCTTGCACTTACATAAATAATGCAAACCATTTATTTACCTGTAATATATAGGCTATTTCTCGTTGCCGCGATATCTCTATTTCTGTGGAGAAATAGCAACAGCCATTTATCATTCTATTTATGAGTTTTAGGATATCATTATGACTGCTCAAGCTAACACCAAATGCACCGCAAAGTATAAGCTATTAACTGTATTGATAAGTGCCAGCTTAGCTTTTGCAAGTATGCAACCTGCTTTGGCAGCGATAGAAATTGATGAAACAGATTTTGGTCCCTCTTATGAGACTATGGCTGTAGATACCGTTGTCGGCAAGCCATTACAGTTGATAGCAGCTGTCGCAGGTACAGCCGCTTACATCGTCAGTTTGCCCTTCTCTTTGATTGGTGGTAATGCTGACCAAGCACAGCAGAAGCTCTTTGTTGAACCATGGAATGCCATGAGTCGCTGTTTAGGCTGTACGGTTGCTGAAGACAACTATTACAAATCGCAAATCGTTGATAATAACGTTGTGCGTATCGTCGTTGATCAACCATCAGAAATTATTATTAATACCAATGACTATGTTGTCGTTAGACCCTAAACATAACTACCATTAAGTAATTATAAAAAATCCAATAAAAAGAGGCTAACATGACGTTAGCCTCTTTTATTTTTTAATCTGACGGTCAGTAAAATGTGTTTACTTATTAATATTGCCAAGCTTAGCGCTAATTTCACGAAGCAATTGCACCTCTTCTGACGGCTCTTCTATTGCTTCTTCTATTGCTTCTTCTATTGCTTCTTCTACCTCATCTGCACGGCGCAATCTGTTGACCATTTTTACCATCATAAAAATAATAAACGCCAAGATTAGAAAGTTAATCAGCACCGTAATGAAGCTACCGTAAGCCAATACAGGAATGCCAGCAGCTTTGAGGGCATCATTGGTTCTTGCCACACCTTCTGGCGCATCGCCCAATATCAAAAACATATTCTTGAAATTAATTTCGCCGCCGACGATAAAAGCAACAATGGGCATGATCACGTCTTCTACTAAAGACGTTGTGATCGTAGCGAATGCTCCACCGATGATCACACCGACGGCCAGATCCATCACATTACCTTTTAAAGCAAATTCTTTAAACTCAGATACCATACTCATGATTTATCTCCTTAAAAATCTTATCGACCATAAGATAAGTGTGTAAATGATGCATCCAACTTGGGATTTTAATAATAACCGTAAGATTACTCATTTTTTTAGTAAGTGATATCCAACTATTGTCTTTTTATTCTATGTAAAATGCAACACAAAAAAAAGCAGCATAGAATAGTGGTATACCAACTATTCTATGCTGCTCACTAGATATCTTTAATGCGGAACCAAATAATGGATAACCACTATTTATTGTTCAATATTACGCACCTTTCTTACGACCATAACGTTTACGCTCACTTTCAGTCAAGTAGCGTTTACGAATACGTATCGCTTTTGGCGTTACTTCTACCAATTCATCATCTTGGATGAATTCAAGTGCTTGCTCAAGCGTAAACTTAACTGCTGGAGTCAGTGTCAATGCTTCATCAGTACCACTAGCACGAACGTTGGTTAACTGCTTACCGGTCGTCGGGTTCACTGCCATGTCATCATTACGTGAGTTAAGACCAATAATCATACCTTCGTAAACTTCAAGCTGTGGCTCAGCAAATAATTTACCGCGTTTTTGTAGGTTAAATAGAGCAAAACCCAAGCAAACACCCTTCGCCATAGAAACCAAGACACCGTTTGAGCGAGCACCAACCTCACCAACTTTCTGTGGACCATAATGTGAAAAGCTTGAAGTCATGATACCTGTACCTGAAGTCAGGGTTAAGAACTCAGAGCGGAAACCAATCAAACCACGGGCAGGCATTGTCGCTTCGATACGCATACGACCTTTACCATCAAGCTCCATATTGGTCATCTCGCCTTTACGCAAGCCAACCTGCTCCATGATAGGACCTTGATGCGCATCTTCGATATCGAAGACAACGTTTTCATACGGCTCTTGTAGCTTACCATCAACTTCTTTGACGATAACTTCTGGACCTGAAACGCCCATCTCGAAACCTTCACGGCGCATGTTTTCGATCAATACAGATAAATGCAGCTCACCACGACCTGATACTTTAAATTTATCAGGAGATTCTGTATCTTCTACACGTAATGCTACGTTATGAATCAATTCACGCTCAAGACGCTCACGAATATTACGTGAGGTCACAAACTTACCATCACGACCAGCAAAAGGTGAGTTATTTACTTGGAAGTTCATAGAAACAGTAGGTTCATCAACCGTTAATGCTGGTAATGCTTCGACAGCACTAGGATCACAAATCGTATCTGAGATATTAAGCGAATCAATACCAGTAATACAAACGATGTCACCAGCTTGTGCATCTTCAACATCAATACGGTCAAGACCATGATAGCCCATAATTTTCAAAATACGGCCATTACGGGTATTGCCATTTTTATCAATGACAGTTACTTGTGTATTGGTTTTTACTTTACCACGCTGAATACGACCAATACCGATAACACCAACGAAACTATTGTAGTCAAGACTTGAGATTTGCATGCGGAATGGTGCATCTGCATCAACCTGTGGAGCCTGTACAACATCAACGATAGTTTTGAACAGTGGCGTCATGTCATCAGCTAAATCATCAGCTTCTAAACCTGCAATACCATTCAATGCTGAGGCATATACTACTGGGAAATCTAATTGCTCATCGGTCGCACCTAAGTTATCGAATAAATCAAAAATTTGATCCATTACCCAATCAGGGCGCGAACCAGGACGGTCAATTTTGTTGATAACAACAATAGGCTTTAGACCTTGCTCGAACGCTTTTTGCGTTACGAAACGAGTTTGTGGCATTGGACCATCAACAGCATCAACCACTAGAAGTACGCAGTCAACCATAGACATTACACGTTCAACTTCACCACCGAAATCGGCGTGACCAGGGGTATCCACAATATTAATACGATATTCAGTACCATCAGTGTTATCTGTCCAACGAATGGCTGTATTTTTCGCCAAAATAGTAATACCACGTTCTTGCTCAATATCACCTGAATCCATTGCACGCTCAGCAATATTTGCACGGTCGCCAAAAGTACCAGACTGATGTAATAGCTTATCAACCAAAGTTGTTTTACCGTGATCAACGTGGGCAATAATTGCAATGTTACGCAGGTGTTTGATATCGTTCGCCATATAAAATGCTCGTTTCGTCTTAAAAAAATGCAGTAGCAGTAAGCACCGCTGGATAAACTTTTGCCATTAACCAGATAAGTAGTATTACGCTATGATTAAACAACCATACAATAGGTACAGCTAGATAATTAATAGAAGTAAAACATAGACTTATGGTGATGAATCCATCGTACAGATAGCTATGCTAATTACACTTTGTCAGTTTACAAAGTGTTTGGGTGGCTAGTATAGCATTATTAAATCATAAATTTATGTAATAACTTACTTTTCTCGATACATAAATAAAAAAAAGCCACCCATTGGATGACTTTTTTTGTAACTAATTAGCTTATTACATAATTAGTAGCTATTACTTATTGAACAACCATATCTTTAGTTTGTTCAACAGTCATTGTTTTGTCACCAGTGATGATGGCATAAACACGACGGTTCATAGCACGACCTTCTTCAGTGTTGTTGTCAGCGATTGGTTGATCATAACCATAACCAACAGTTGATAGACGGTTTGGAGCAATACCAAATTCGTTAGTCAACATAGATTTCACAGCAACAGCACGGGCTTCAGACAGACGTTGGTTATAACGTGCTGATGGACCAGTTTTAGAGGCATGACCTTCAACACGAGCGGTAGAGTTAGGATACTCGCGCATCTTCTCTGCTACTTTAGCGATTTCAGGTTTGTACTGAGTTTTGATAGCTGATTTATCGTTATCAAAGAATACACGTAGTTCCATTTTCAATTCATCAGTAATATCTACTGGTACTGGGCAACCGCGCTCATCTACAACAACATTCATTGGAGTGCCTGGGCATGCATCGATGCTATCAGGTACGCCATCGCCGTCTGAATCAAGATCAGATTCAACAACAACGATTGGTGGAGTCTGAACGTTAGGCTCTTGCATCGGTGGAACAGCTACTGCAGGTGCTAAATGACCACCAAGTACTACTTCTAGACCGGCCAAAGCCATGCCTTCCCACCAGTTTTCGTCAAAGTTATGAATCGCACGAGCTTCACCGCGTAGGCTTAAAGCGTCGTTGATACGATACATAGCACCTAGACCTAGGTTACCAATAGTATCTTTAGAACCAGTAACGAAGTTACCAGCAGCATCTTCAACTTCAATCTTAGAACGACCAGCACCAACTAATACATATGGCTTTAATGCACTATCAGTATAACCAGTAAATTGCTCAGTACCGATCAAGAAGTTACCAGAAATCATTTCTTGTTCAGCATCATTAGTTACAGTACCAGCACGATTTACAGCATCAGTATTTGATACACCATACTCTACTTGGAACTGAGTAGAAGGAGTCAATTCGATACCTAGTGCAGCACCAGTGTATAAACCATTCTCTTTATAGAAACTATCACCAGTAGCTGTACCCATAGTTGAAAGCTGCTCTTCATCAGCACCTTCGCTATAATGATAACCAAGTAATAATGGGCTGATAGTTACGCCAGCGTTAGCTGCTAGTGGGGCTGCTGTGATGGCAAACAAAGCCAAAGCAATTTTATTTAATTTCATGAAACTTCCTCCAAAGGATAATTTTAGTAGTGCATTAAGCAAAACTATTGCTCAAAAACAAACATCATTTACGAACTTAAAATTACAAAGCAAAACCAATTAAGACGTAGCTTAGCGATTATCAATTCAGTTTACAACTTTTTTCGTAAACCAGCTACACATTATTACACGATAATGTCATAACTAAAACACATTAGCCCGCTTAACTTACTGAGAGCTAACACACTTTACACTCTTTATCTTTTGTATGTTAGGTCGCAATAGATGATGAAACGATTCCTACCTATTGTTGCAACTCATTTTAATACAAGTAGTTAATTTTCTCTATTATTAAAAGCCTCTATTCACGAATTGAAACATTCTTTGACAGTAGACATATATTTGGTTTATATTTACGATTATATAAACAAACAATATTCTACTTATTTTGATTAATGGCTTTTTTTGCTATTCATTATATTAGTAATGCAACTTGATAAAACAAATGGTGACATGAACAATAGACTTAAAAACACAATGAACATTTAAAACCATCTTAGCTATCCCTTTCATACAGGTAGCAGTCCATTATGGCTATATCCTATAGAATACTTTCAATATGCTCGAAGGGTTTTAGACGGCATAATGAGCATGGGTTTAATTTAGTAGAATTAATCGTAACCATTGCTATCTTAGCTATTATATTAATGATTGCCACACCTTATATTTTGACTCAGTTGGCAACTATGGAAGCCAGACGTATTGCAAGCCAAATAGACACTACCTTAACTTTGGCAAAAGCTGAGAGTCATATTAGAAGACAAGATTTACTGGTTTGCTTATCTAATGGGGGTGGTCTTTGCCATAGAGACAGCTTTAAAAAGTTATTATTATTCTCGGATAAAAATAATAATAACAATTTTGATGTTGGTATTGATGGTTTGTTAGAAGACCAAGCGCTGAACCCAAAATACAGTACTTTATATTTACGGGTCGGTAATAACCGTCACTACACTAAATTTTGGGGCGATAGCGGCAGTCCTCGTGGGCATTTCGGACATATTAAATACTGTCCAACCTCAACCTATAATCACATCATGTACCAAATCTCTTTTAATCAGACAGGCGGTATTACCTACAAACCTAACGAAAACCATCCGACCGGATGTGGTACATAATGATATATCAATATAAGCTAAGAATAAACTGTCGTAGCTATCGGTGCATCGCTGTTTTCATCATAATAACCGCCTGCTCTATCCCCATAAATAGCGCATCCGCTATCAAAGCATGACCAATATTTAGCTCATATATACCGTCAATTTGGGCAATCGCATGAACATTATCACGTGTTAAACCGTGACCAGCATTGACCAACAGCTTACTATCAAATCGTTTAGCGGTAACCACTGCATTTTTAATACGTTCAAGCTCTATATTTACCCTATCTGTGTTACCTGCCAGACCTGCCTCAGCGTAAGAACCTGTGTGTAATTCGATTGCGTCAGCGCTACAATTAATTGCTGCCTCGATCTGCTTATCTTCTGGATCAATAAACAAAGAGACTTTGATACCTGCTGCTTGTAACTTACTGACACAATCTATCAATGAAGCTAGCTGCCCTGCCACATCAAGCCCCCCTTCTGTAGTCAGTTCAGCACGTTTTTCCGGCACTAGGCATACCCAATATGGTTTGACTTGACAGGCTATGTCTAGCATCTCAGTCGTTGCTGCCATCTCTAGATTCATTCTTGTGGTCAGCTGCCCTGCCATCTCATATACATCGGCATCTTGAATATGACGGCGATCTTCACGCAAATGAATGGTGATACCATCAGCACCTGCTTTCTCACATAAAAGTGCTGCAGCTAGTGGGCTTGGATATCCCACACCGCGTGCTTGACGTAAGGTTGCCACATGGTCAACGTTGACACCTAAGAGTGGTTTTTTTGAAGTATTTTGTGGATTTTGCTCTAATGTAGTAGTCGGCAAAATCTGCGCTGTATCCGTCATAAAAAATCCTTTTATTAATAGTTAGATCATTTACTAAAAATAGCTTATTGATGATAAGTAGTTGTGAGCATATTCTATTGTTAAGTATGCTTTATAGTTGATAACGCTGTTGCTGCTGCCAAAGTAGACGACTTTGCAGCGGTTGATAATCAAGCATATGATCAATCAACTGCCGATGTAAACGCGACCATGCGTTCAGCGTACTAACGGACAACCCTTGCTCTACCATTATCAAAATATCATTCCCTTTAAAAACCGCATGACCAACCATACTTTCGCCATCTTCTGTATGCAAAGTCGGCACTAAGCCCATATCGGGTAAGAATCGGTAAACCTGTTCAGGCTCAATAGGGTTTTCAAGGCTGTCTTGATGTAACGTCAGTGAAAATCCCAACTCATCAAATAGATAGCTTTCAAACTGGCGTAAGCACAGACGTAGCTCTTCAGCGGTTAGAGGTTTTTTGAGCGCATCTAGGCTGTTTTGATAATGTTGCCATAATATGGGCATAGGATCTTCAGTAGGCAACAATCGCCACAATATCTCGTTCAAATACAGGGCTGCATATTGATGCTGACCTGTAATGCTTTCTTGATGTCGTACATCTACATTTGCTACATCGTCATCTTGGACAGCTTGTGTATGGACTGAACTAAAAGAGGCTATATTGATTTGACTGAATGTTTTGAGATCACGTTTGCCAGTAGCAAAGAGTTGTAAAGGCATAAATAGTGGCGCGCCTTTTTTACCAATACCATGTATCACCCCATGCTGCTGAGAAAATAAATAATATAAGGCGCGCTTTTCTTGATAAGGGCGCTGATGTAATAAATAACCGATTAACGCTTCGTTACGCATGATTATTACCTCAGCTATAGTTCACTCAATATAAAAGAGAGTCGCTATTAATATTTTTAATAGCCTAAACTGGTCAAGGCTCTTTCGTCATCCGACCAACCGCGCTTAACTTTTACCCATAGCGTTAACATGATTTTTTTATCAAACAGCTGCTCCATATCTTTACGAGCATCCATACCGACTTGTTTGATACGTTGCCCTTTGTCACCAATCACAATCGCTTTTTGCCCGCTACGCTCGACATAAATAGTGGCATCGATAAAGGTACAGGCTTTACGTGGACGACCAGTTTTTGGGTCAGTATGAGCCGCTTCATCTTTAAAGCCGTCAATTTGTACGGTTAAATCGTAAGGTACTTCATCACCGGCACTGCGCATGATTTTTTCACGAATAATTTCACTGGCTAAAAAACGCTCTGTGCGATCGGTGATTTGTTCTGTATCATAAATTGGCGCAGCGACTGGCAAATGTGATGCGATCACTTCTTGCAGACGATCTAAGTTTTGATTCTTTAATGCAGAAACGGGGACGATATCGGCAAAATCAAAACTGTCGTTAAAGGTTTCCATTAACGGTAAAACGCTGCCTTTATCTTTTAAGGTATCCGCTTTATTAATCACTAAAACCACATTTAAATTGGTATCGCCAAGCTTTTGTAGAACCAGTAAATCATCGTCACGCCATTGATCAGAATCAACGACAAACAATACCAAGTCTACATCTACCAATGCAGAGACGGCCGCTTTATTCATGCGTTCATTGATAGCACGTACTTCGTTGCGATGAATGCCGGGGGTATCAACAAATACTGCCTGCATCTCATCATTAGACAAGATACCGTGGATACGATGACGCGTCGTTTGTGGTTTACGTGAGGTGATGGACAGCTTTTGACCCAATAAATGGTTCATCAGCGTTGATTTGCCGACATTTGGACGACCAACAATGGCGACATAGCCGGTTTTGAAACCTTCAGCAGCAAGCGCGCCATTATTTGGTGAAAAGAAATCTTCGATTGCTGAATCGTTATCTACTGCATTGTTTTCCGTTTCGTTGATTTCTACTTCACTCATGTCTACTGCATTGTTTGTACTTATATTTAGGTCAGTATTTTCGGTCATGTTTGTGGCATTATCTTCATTGTTTAATGGCAAGTCAGTATGATTGCTCATAGGGTAATCCTGTGGGGTTTGTCATCAGTTAAACTGCTTTATGCGCATGTGACATAAATAGCAGCACTGTTATCAAGTTATGAATATTTGATGTTGCAATACCAATTCGTTAAAGAATGAGTATTTTTGAAATATAGAAATGATAGTGTTGAAGGCATTACTATCAAGTCATCAATATAAAATCAGGGTAATATTACAAAAGCCATTAGCTGCGTTTTTTGGGCACACTAGGCAGCTTATGAAGTTGGTTAATCATCAATTCAGCCGCTTTTTGCTCAGCAATACGGCGGCTTTCACCAGATTCGGTAATATCAGGACAGTTAAGAATGTTTACCTGACAGCGTACCACAAATATTTGATGCGGGGCATTACCGCGTGTTTCCATCAACTCATAATGTGGTAAGTCAAATTGCTTCGACTGCAGCCATTCTTGTAAACGGCTCTTGGCATCTTTTAGGGCTTTTTGATCATTGACATTATCAATCAAATCACCATACCAAGACAATACACATTCTCGTGTGATATTCATATCTTGACTGTCTAGATAAATAGCACCAATCAAGGATTCGACGGCGTCCGCCAATATAGAAGCACGATTGCGTCCGCCACCTTTACGCTCACCCACACCCAATATTAGCTGATTAGACAGCTCTAGATTTTGAGCGATAATAACCAAGGATTCTTGCCTCACGAGCGTCGCTCGCATACGGGTCAGACGACCTTCGTTTTGGGTTGGATAACGATGATATAGCGCTTCACCGACTATCATACCTAGTAATGCATCACCCAAAAACTCTAAGCGTTCATAGTTCTTTTTACTATCAAACGAGCGATGCGTGAGTGCCAGCTTAGGTAGACTTAAATCATTAAACACATAACCCAACTTGCGCGTTAATACTGCTAAGCGTTGAATAAATTCTGAGCTAATAACAAGCGTGTCATCAGACAGGCTATTTTTTGGTGGATTAGGAACCGCCTGAGGATACTGCGAAGTTGGTTTCATGCGTGGCTTATGATTATCCCTTTTGTTGTACTATTTAAGGTCATTAAATAGTAACGTTTAAAAATATTAAATACAAAAAACCAGCTCATAAAGAACTGTTTTCTAGAGTACTGGCTTGTTATATCGTTGCTGCTCGTATTTTAGAAAATCGAATTACTCTGCTATTGTAGGATCGATATCGCCTTCAAAGCGATTCACAATATCAATATTTCCAAAGAGCGTATTGGTTTTTTCATATTTTTTATAGATAGCCAACTGACCTGTTTTTTTATCTTGAAAGGTAAACACATCCTCTGCTTTGGTATCGTAATCAGCATTGATAGACAACTGCTTATCAACACGCTCGACGAATTGCTTGGCGGTCTCTTTCTTGTTATTAGACTCTTGAAGCTGCGCACTCAAGGTTTTAGTCAGTTGATAATCGCCAATTTGTGCTGGCACAATGGCAACAATCAATTTAACAGCAACACCCAAAGCGATGATAATAAAAACGATACTCGTGACACTAGCACCGCGCTGTGTAGATAAGCCAGATAACTGTTGCACCATAATACCTCTCAACGAAAAATAGCTATATTTGTAATGTATCTAGCTTAGAAAACACTATTTCTTAGTACATGTTTATAAGCTAAATATCATTGCATTGAATAGCCATAATGTTAGCACAAAACGTTTGTCGGTAAATATATCTAAAGAACATTGATGTCATTAATCGATAGAACCATTACGTTTAAAAGTAGGTAGCTGTAGACCTGGCGGCTTATGCATCCAAATATATACTGCTTTTCCTGCTAAATTATCATCAGGAACAAAGCCCCAAAAGCGTCCATCTGCACTGCGATCACGATTATCGCCCATGACAAAATACTGACCTTCAGGCACATTAATACGCCATTCATTGCCTTCTGAGCTCACCACTTCTGGCGACTGTTGCTGTAAAAATGGCGCATATTGCGAGCTGTTCATACCATTCAAATAACGAACAACATACTCATGCTTACCTTGAGTTTCTTTAAAATATTTTGCGTCGCCTTCTTCTTGCTGACCCATCACAGCAGCATTCTCTTCCGTCAGCATTTGACCCGGAGCAACTTCCCCTGACGAATATAACTGTGACGTCAGCTCTGCATTGGCGTCAAAATCAATGGCTTGAGTAGCAACAGGCACATCATTAATCGCAATTGTGCCTTGATTATAACTAACCGTATCACCCGGCAGACCAATGACGCGCTTAATATAATAAATACTTGGGTTCTCTGGATAACGAAAAACGGCAACATCGCCATGTTCAGGCGTGCCAGTATCGATTACTTTATTATAAGTCAGGGGCAAACGAACACCATAAGCATACTTATTGACGGCAATAAAGTCACCCGTATATAGCGTTGGCACCATCGAGGACGACGGAATATTAAACGGCTCAATTAAGAATGAGCGCACAATAAGCACCACCGCTAATACAGGGAAAAAATCATATGCCCAGCGTACCAGCAAGCTCTCTTTACCGCGACCCCGTGTTTTACGCTGTTTAAGTGTCAGCTTATCTAATAGCCAAATAATACCCAAACCTATGGTTAATGGCACTAAAATCAAATTGAAATCAAAATCCATACTTAATTGCCTATTAGCGAGCTACTTATCCAATGATGACATCTGTAAAAACAGCAATGATGATTCATTTATTAATAATCTAATCTACCTGCAATACGGCTAAGAAGGCTTCTTGTGGAATCTCGACGTTACCCACTTGCTTCATGCGTTTTTTACCGGCTTTTTGCTTAGACAGTAGCTTTTTCTTACGCGAGACGTCACCGCCATAACACTTAGCCAAGACATCTTTACGCATGGCTTTCACAGTACTACGCCCGATAATTTGGCTGCCAATTGCCGCTTGAATAGCGACATCAAACATTTGACGCGGAATCAGCTCTTTCATTTTGGTCACCAGTGCGTTACCACGGTAGCGCGACTGAGTTTCATGGACAATCATAGCAAGCGCATCGACTTTGTCGCCGTTAATCAGAACGTCAACTTTAACCAATTTATCGACCTGATAACGCTCAAAATTATAATCAAGTGAGGCAAAACCACGTGACACTGATTTTAGACGGTCAAAGAAGTCCATGACCACTTCACCCATCGGAATATCAAAAATGAGCTGCACTTGACGACCCATAAAGCGCATATCGACTTGAACTCCGCGACGCTCAATACAAAGCGTCATCACGTTACCGAGATAATCCTGTGGTACTAAAATCTGACAACGAGCAATCGGCTCACGGAACTCTTCGATATTATTCGGTTCAGGCAGTCTTGATGGGTTATCAACATAGATAATGCTGCCATCTTTTTTCACAATCTCGTAAATAACTGAAGGCGCAGTAGTAATCAGATCCAAGTCATACTCGCGCTCTAGGCGCTCTTGGATAATCTCCATATGCAGCATACCGAGGAAACCACAACGGAAACCAAAACCTAGCGCGTCTGAGGTATCCGGCTCAAAGAACAATGACGCATCGTTAATTTGCAGTTTTTGTAGTGCTTCACGGAACTTTTCAAAGTCGGTAGATTCTACAGGGAACATACCAGCATACACTTGCGGCGTAATCTGTTTAAATCCAGGAATACGATCGACATCAGGCGTACTGGCATGCGTAATCGTATCACCAACTGGCGCGCCTGCAATGTCTTTAATACCCGCAATAATAAAGCCCACTTCACCCGCTTCTAAGATACCCGTATCTAACGGCTTCGGGGTAAAGACACCAATTGATCCGACTAAATGCGCATCTTTGGTAGATTTGATATAAAGTTTATCACCTTTTTTTATCGTACCTTGGCGGACACGGACTAATGATACAACGCCTAAATAATTATCAAACCATGAGTCAATGATCAACGCTTGCAGCGGTGCGTCACGATCACCTGTTGGTGCAGGAATAAATTCAACCAACGCCTCAAGCAGTTTATCAACGCCGAGACCAGATTTTGCCGACACGCGTGGCGCATCAACGGCATCAATACCAATGATGTCTTCAATCTCTTGAATCACCCGCTCAGGCTCAACTTGTGGCAAGTCAATTTTATTTAAAACTGCCATGACCTCTAAGCCTTGATCGACCGCGGTATAACAGTTAGCAACCGACTGTGCTTCAACACCTTGCGCGGCATCAACAACCAATAGCGCGCCTTCACAAGCCGCTAAGGAACGAGAGACTTCATAAGAAAAATCGACGTGACCCGGGGTATCAATAAAGTTTAGCTGATAGCGCTCACCATTTGGATGATCATAATACAGCGTCACCGACTGCGCTTTGATCGTGATACCACGCTCACGCTCAATATCCATCGAATCGAGGACTTGCGCCTGCATCTCGCGATCTTGCAGCGCGCCACACATTTGAATAAAACGATCGGCAAGGGTCGACTTACCATGATCAATGTGGGCAATAATAGAAAAGTTACGAATATTGGCTAATGCAGTCACAAAGCGCCTACTAAATAATGGAGGATTGAATAACGAATATAAATGCTGTCAGATGGCAACAATAGAATACTTATTCATAGCTGATATTGGTCAATACACCAATATCACTACATTAAGCAAACCGTATTGTAGCAAGTGAAGTGCCTACAGCGCTGATTATTAGTTATAACTACACGCAGGCACGTGAGGGTATTCTAGCAGTTTTCCACTATAAAGTAAGTGGATTTTGTCAGCAAGCCTTGGTTTTATAAATGAAGGTAAACAAGCAAGCTTTAAATCAAGAATATTTACTTCGTTAGATCTGATATAGATTCTGTGAGTAGCTATTTATTTTCAGCCATAAAATAGGCAAAAAAAAACCAATCAAATAATGATTGGCATTTTTAATGTTGCAGGTATTGCTAAAAATGGTGGCGATGAAGAGACTTGAACTCTTGACCTCACGATTATGAGTCATGCGCTCTAACCAGCTGAGCTACATCGCCATTTTAGGCTCGGTATTATGCCGATATGAGTGACTTACGTCAACCCTTAAAAGGCATTTTTTGCGAAAAAATTGAATTAAATTCAAAATAAGCGCAATTTTGAAACACCAAACCGGTACTGCTGTGCTTCTTTAAAAATTAGCTAATAAAGAAACATGTTTAAAACATTGCTAAAAAGGTTGGTAAACCGATAAGCCGGGTTCTGTCGTGGACAATCATTCCTCTAGGCGTATCATCGCTAATACGCTCAAGCAACCTACCCGCATCGAACGCGGGCCGCGCCATGCCGATGCCTATTTGGTCTTGCTACGCGTGGAGTTTACCATGCCGTGAACTGTTGCCAGCCACGCGGTGCGCTCTTACCGCACCCTTTCACCCTTACCGATAGTGTCAGACACTAAAGGCGGTCTACTCTCTGCTGCACTGGTCGTCAAGTTACCCTGCCCAGCCGTTAGCTGGCACGCTGCCCTATGTAGCCCGGACTTTCCTCCCCTGCATGTCTGTTACCAGTGTGCAGCGGCGATTGCCTAGCCTACCAAGCGCGCTAGTATAGCAAACTTGTGACGATTTAGGGCAGCAAATTTTGACTTATTTTTAGCGGTGATTTATACAAAGTTTTGAGGGAGTATAAAATCTGTATGACTAAACCCATTATCTTCTTGTACAGGTAAGGCCACCCAATGCGCCGTTGGATGATGCTCAGCTAAATAGTTTTGCAAAAATTTTATCGTACTAGTTGCTATCTGTTCATCCGTCTGAGCAGCATTGTCGTGAATATGATTATAAATTACGCTATGAACGTCTAGACCACGCGATTTGATCGTCTCTAAGCTAAGCAAGGTATGGTTGATACTACCAAGCCGACCTGATGTGACCAAAATGACCGGATAGCCTTGTTTAGCAATATAATCTAAGGTTAATAATTGTTCAGTGATGGGTACTAATAAGCCCCCTGCACCTTCTAAAAGCACCACCTCATAATTTGATTGCAGAATTTTTGTAGCGCTTGTAATCACATCAGTATTAAGAATTTCACTGGCAAGTTCGGCGGATAAATGCGGTGACGCAGGTTTCTCATAACGATATGGGCAAGTGGTACTATCAATATCACACGGCTGTAGCGGAATGCCCATCAGCTGACGATGAGTAATAATATCGTCAGCAATTCCCATTTTTCCGCTAATTAAATCTCTTGCGACGCCCGTTTGCACCAGTTTTTGGGTAATGACATTAACGCCTTGCTCCATTAAGGCTTTAGCAATCATACCGGTTGCATAAGTTTTGCCAATATCGGTATCAATTCCTGAAACAAAGAGCACGCTCATCATTAATCCTTTCGCGTTAAATAACTACTGACCACTTTTAATAACGCTTGGCAAAGAGTGGTAAGTTCATCATCGGTAATCACATAGGGCGGCATAATATAAACCAATTTCCCAAAGGGTCTGACCCAGATGCCGTGTTCAATAAGTAAGGATTGAAAGACTGGCATATTAACCGCATCATTTAGCTCAATGACGGCAACTGCGCCTAAACAACGCACTTCCTTAACACCTTCTAAACTCGCAGCTGGTGCAAGTTGTTGCTCCATTATTGTTTGGATATTTGCCGTGCGTGCTTCGATATCATAAGACAGGATTAAATCAATTGAGGCACAAGCAACGGCACATGCCAGCGGGTTGCCCATAAAGGTCGGACCATGCATCAGTGACGGGTAATCACTTTGGCTAATGGTGTCGGCTATTTCTCGTGTAGACAGGGTCGCGGCAAAAGTCATATAACCGCCGGTCAGTGCCTTACCAATTGTCATAATATCAGGGCTAATAGCAGCATGCTCGCAGGCAAATAATTTGCCACTACGCCCGAAACCGGTGGCAATTTCATCGGCAATTAATACTACGTTATGTTCATCACACAATTGGCGTAAGAGCTGCAAATACTGAGGACTATAAAAGCGCATGCCGCCTGCGCCTTGAACAATCGGCTCGATGATAAATCCAGCAAGCTTATCGCTATTTTTGACAAAAAACTCAGTTAATTCATCACTCTCATTTTGAGTTAAATCACGCTCAAATCCCATTGGTGGCGCTGCGACAAAATGCTGCATCGGTAATTGCTTACCATAGAGACTGTGCATACCATTAATAGGGTCGCAGACACTCATCGCATGCCATGTATCGCCGTAATAACCTGAATGGGTCGAGGCAAATTGGCATTTTTGCGGACGTTTGGCAGCAATTTGATATTGCAATGCCATCTTAAACGCAACTTCTACCGCGATACTGCCGCTATCGGCATAAAATATCGCATCCAGTCCGGCAGGCACAATCGACAGCAGTTTTTTGCCCAAGTCTATCGCTGGCTGATGGGTTAAACCACCAAACATGACGTGCGCCATTTTTCCCAATTGTTCAATCATCGCCGCATTCAATTTGGGATGATTATAACCGTGCACGCTTGCCCACCATGACGACATACCATCAATCAGGCGCGTACCATCTTCAGTAACGATATAAATACTTTCGGCACGGTCAATCACGATATTGGGATAAGTCGGTGGTAGGCTGGCATACGGGTGCCAAAGATGCTGCTGGTCAAAATCGTTGGTTGATACAGTTGTCATATTTTATTGACCAGTAATGCGTTTGTATTTAGACATCAAATCACTTTCGGTTTCGATATGATTGGGATCATGAGGAATACAATCGACAGGGCAAATAACCACGCATTGCGGCTCATCGAAATGACCGACGCATTCGGTACACAAGTCAGGATCGATGACATAGATATCATCGCCCTCTGAGATGGCTTCGTTTGGGCAGGCAGGCTCACACACATCGCAGTTGATGCATTCATCCGTAATTAACAACGCCATAGACTGCTCCTTTTTTTCTATCAGGCATTTCTATTTATTAAGAAATACGCAATCTAACACAGATACGCGACCTATTTATTACCGAGCTTTTGAATAAAAGCTTCAGAGACACAAGGCGGTACAAATTTTGTCACGTCACCGCCGAGCTTAGCAATTTCGCGAATCATGGTCGACGAGATGAATGAGTAATTCTGTGAAGGCGTCAAAAATACCGCTTCAAAATTTTCATCAAGCTCGCGGTTCATATTGGCGAGTTGAAACTCATATTCAAAATCTGACATCGCACGCAAACCACGCAAGACAGCAGTGGCATTCTTTTCGCGCATAAAATCGACTAGCAAGCCCTCAAAGCCTATGACGGATACCTGCGGCAAATCAACAAATACGGTCTCGACCAAAGCCACACGCTCTTCAAAGTTAAATAACGGCTTTTTATGGTGACCAGATGCCACTGCAATCACCACCTCGTCAAATAATTTGGTCGCGCGCGTCACTAAGTCCACATGACCATTGGTAATGGGGTCAAAGGTGCCAGGGTATAAAATCTTGGTATGCAATTTTGAAGAAGTAGCAGAAGAGCTCATAGCAGGACCAATGTGGTTGGTAATAAAATAATAAGCTATATGCTAGCAAATTTTATCCAAACTTAATACTTATCTGCTACATTTGTCCTAACAGCGCGGCTACATTTGCAGCGGAAGCTTTGTTACAATAGCCAGTTCGACTCATCTGTTTAGCATTTATAAAAAATAACCCGCACTTCAGGGTTAGGATGAGGAATTAGTAAGACTAGAAATATAGGGACAAGATATATTTAAGCAGTCCTTATGGAGACATTATGTCAAAAAAATCAAAAAAACCGGAAAATCAAATTTGTGCCAATAAAAAGGCTCGTCATGAGTACTTTATTGAAGAGACATTTGAGGCAGGTCTGTCGTTACAAGGTTGGGAAGTTAAAGCCATTCGCGCGGGCAAAATGACCATTACGGAAGCTTATATTATTTTTCGTAATAATGAGGCATTCCTATTTGGCGCGCATATTCAGCCGCTGCTATCTAGCTCGACGCATGTCAGCCCTGATAGTATCCGTACCCGTAAGCTGCTGCTTAATCGCCGCGAAATCGAAAAGCTAATGGGTGCAGTCAACCAAAAAGGCTATGCCTGCGTGCCATTATCCTGCTATTGGAAAAACTCGCTGGTAAAATGTCAAATTGGCTTGGCACTGGGTAAAAAACAGCACGACAAACGTAAAACGCTTAAAGACCGTGACTGGGAACGTGATAAGCAGCGTGGTTTTAAGAAGGATTTAGATTAAAGCCCTCTTTCAAAAGATTGGTGTTAATCTTAAAAAAACGGACGATTCAGCATAATGTTGAATCGTCCGTTTTTATTTATTCGATTACTCTTATTTATTAATTTTCAAATAACTGGTGCAATTTCTGTCGTTTGCGATTGTTGATGGGCGCGGCGTAATTGACGTATACCGTGCATAATCAGACAGACAATACCGAGCCAAATCAAACCATAACTGTAGATCATCGCCGATGCAAAAGGATTGCCCAAAACGGTTATTGCTAAGATAAATAGTAATGCTGGCTCCAAATAACTCATCATGCCATAAACGTTCATTGGTAGCATTTGACTGGCATCGACGTTGGTTTTCATGGCCAGCACGCTCATAACACCGAGTCCTACCAGCATCGCAATAAAGAACCCAGAGCCGCTGACTAAGCTTAAACTACTTGGGGCAATAAAAAATAAGTACGTCAAAGCAAATGGTGCGAATATGGTTAAATCAACCAATAACCCAGTAACTGCGCCAATACCTTGCAAACGGCGCAAAATATAATAAACAGGATAAGTACCGCAGACCCATAGTGTTGCCCACGAGACGCTTTGCGTACGTACAATCTCACTGCCGACTCCAACTGCGGCAAAAGCAACCGCCAACCATTGCAAACGGCTTAACTTTTCACCGAACAATACGCATCCAAACACCACCATCATCAATGGAAATAGGAAATATCCCATCGCGGTTTGTACGCCCTGCCCATTGACGGGTGCCCACATAAATAGCCAAAACTGACTTAAGAATATCGGTGTAGGCAATAGCAACCACGCCCATTGTTTAACAGAGCCTAATGCTTTGAGTTTATCCATATGCAAACCTAATCGCCCGCTAATAAGCAAATAGACTATCAGTGCGGCCCACATCGCTAGCATCCGCCAGATAAAAACTTGTGTCCCTGATAATGGTGCTAAAAAACTGCTATAAGCATACAGTACGCCAAACAATACGTTGGATAAGACTGCTAGCGCTACACCCGTCATTAAAGTGCGCTGCTGTACGCTGCCTTTGGTCCATATTGCTGGCATCGGGAAACGTGACAAAGTCGACGCTACAGTATTGGTTAGGGTTGAAGTAGACATAAAGCACCTTTATTTGCATGAGCAGTGAGAACACTATTTGATAGAGATTATTATCGTTTTCTAATATATAAAGCTTAGTTTATAGCCAGTGATTGCGAAAAAATCTCTATATTCACCCTAATATAAATATATTTATCTTATATTCGCCCATATTAATAATAATTTATTACTTTATAATTTATAGTGATAATACTTCTATAGTAAGTAAATTGTAATCATCCTCTGTTAATGTCTTCACCTTAAAGCGAAACCCTATGAATCAGCCACTAGATAAGACCGATAAGTCCATTTTGAATTTGATGCAAGATGATGCGACATTGCCTTTAAAAACTCTTGCAGAACACGTCAATGTGTCTATCGCTACGGCTCAACGTCGTGTGCAAGCGCTGATAGACAATGGGGTGATTACTAAACAAGTCGCTATAGTAGACCCTCATAAGGTCGGTTATAGCTTGACGGCGGTGGTGATGGTAGAGATGGAGCGCTCCAATAACTCTATGCAGCATCGATTTGAGCGTTTGATGAATGCCCAGTCGCAAGTGATGAGCTGTTATGAAGTATCTGGCGATGCTGACTTTATGCTTATGGTGAGTGCTAAAAATATGAAGGATTATCATCAGTTCACTCGCAATTTGCTCACTTACGAAAATAATGTACGTAATTTTAAGAGTCAGTTTGTGATGAATTTTACCAAGAGTGGTACGAAGATTTATTTAGATTGATATCTGCTTTTTGCCTAATAGCTATCCATAGATTACTCTGCGCTATCAATAACTTATCGCTAATACGTTTATTACATCATGAACGTTATTCATGTTAAAATGAGCGCCTTTAAATTAGCCATCAACTACCGTTCTCTATAATGGCTATTATATATATGCATTTTTTCTGATTAAGGTTATCCCATGTCTGCCGATACCATCGCCCGCACCGCCTTTAAACAAGGCACCAAACCCCTTTACGACTACGACAAACATTGGGCAAGCTGCTACGAGCCTGCGCCTTATTTGCCAATGAGCCGCAAAGAGATGGATGAGCTTGGCTGGGATGCCTGTGACGTCATCATTATCTCGGGCGATGCTTATGTCGATCACCCAAGCTTTGGTATGGCGATTATTGGGCGCTTACTAGAATCACAAGGTTTCCGCGTCGGTATCATTGCTCAGCCAGATTGGAAAAGTAAAGATGCCTTTATGGAACTTGGCAAACCTGTCTACGCTTATGGCGTGACGGCGGGCAACATGGACAGCATGATTAACCGTTATACGGCTGATCGTAAGATCCGTAGTGATGACGCTTATTCGCCGGGTAACGTCGCGGACAAACGTCCTGACCGCGCGGCTATCGTCTATAGTCAGCGTTGCCGTGAAGCCTATCCTGATGTGCCGATTATCTTAGGCGGTATCGAAGGCAGCCTACGCCGTATTGCGCATTATGATTATTGGTCAGACAAAGTCCGCCGTAGTATTTTGCTTGATGCCCGTGCTGATGTCTTATTATATGGCAATGCTGAGCGCGCCATCGTCGATGTGGTACATGGTCTATCAAAAGGCTATAGCTTTGAGCAAATGAGCAATTTGCGCGGTACAGCGTACTTGCTCACGCCGACGCGCCGTCATTGGCAAGCAGGCATGACCGAAGTTGCTAGTAATGATGTCGATACCGTTGGTCGTGTTGATCCGATTATCAACCCGTATGTGATGACCGAAGATCTTGACCAATGCTCAATCGAACAAGATAAGCCTAGCGCCTCTCCTGTTGGACAGTCATTATCAGGAATGTCAGGGCAATATCCAGGATTTGTATCTGAGCCAGTGACCAATAAAATCTTGAATACTGACCAAGTCGATGAAGAGACGCAAGTCGTACAAATGCGTGGCTTTACTAAACCGATGACAGCACGTAAGCATAAAATTAAAATGCCACCGCGTGAGAAAACCGTCATTCGTCTGCCTGATTATGAGCATGTCAAATCTGACCCTGTGCTTTATGCTCATGCTAGCCGTATCTTGCATCTTGAGACTAATCCGGGTAATGCACGCGCATTGGTACAGCGTCATAGCAGTGGCGCCGGTAACTCACATACCTCTATCGATGTGTGGCTCAATCCGCCACCGATTCCTTTATCGACGGAAGAGATGGATTACGTGTTTGACTTGCCATACGCTCGCCTGCCGCATCCAAGTTATGGCGATGCGCGTATCCCTGCTTATGACATGATTAAGTTTTCGGTCAATATCATGCGCGGCTGTTTTGGTGGTTGTACTTTTTGCTCTATTACTGAGCACGAAGGACGCATTATCCAAAATCGCTCAGAAGAATCTATCCTACGTGAAGTCGAAGCGATTCGTGATACTGCACCGAACTTTACCGGTGTTATCTCTGATCTTGGTGGTCCAACGGCCAATATGTATCGTCTAAACTGTAAAGATGAAACTATTGAGAAAAATTGCCGTAAACCGTCTTGCGTTTATCCTGATATTTGTGAAAATCTGATTACCGATCACAGCAATTTGACACAGTTGTATCGTAAAGCTCGCGATATTAAAGGCGTGAAGAAAATCCTTATTGCCTCTGGTCTACGCTATGATTTGGCGATTAAAGATCCTGAATATGTCAAAGAATTGGTCAGCCATCATGTCGGTGGTTATCTCAAGATTGCCCCTGAACATTCAGAAGAAAACGTTTTATCAAAAATGATGAAACCGGGCATGGGTAATTATGACAAATTTAAAGCCATGTTTGAGCAGTACAGCCAAGAAGCGGGCAAAGAGCAGTATTTGATTCCTTACTTTATCGCCGCCCATCCGGGTACCAAAGATGAAGATATGATGAATCTTGCGCTATGGTTAAAAGGCAATGGCTACCGCGCTGACCAAGTACAAGCGTTTTACCCAAGCCCAATGGCGACCGCGACCACCATGTATCACACGCATAAAGACCCACTGCATAAAATCAGCCGTGACGAAGGTGATATGGATATCGTCAAATCAGGTAAGCAGCGCAAATTGCACAAAGCTTTCTTACGCTATCATGATCCAAAAAACTGGGTAATGCTGCGTAAAGCCCTGCAAGATATGGGGCGCGGTGATTTGATTGGTAAAAATCGCGGCTGCTTAATCCCGCCATTTAATGCCAGCTTAGAAGGTCGTGATGCGGCGCAAGACAGCTATCAATCAGCGCGTAAGAAAAACAGCCGTCTGGGTAATGACTCGGTGAAACGTAGCAATAAAACAGCTGACAGCTGGTCAAATAAAGGTACTGCGGGCAAAAATACTGGCGGCAAGAAGCCAGTGAGTAAAGGCAACTTCCAAACTCAGCATACGGGTCTACCACCGCGTAAAACCAAGTAATCAAATCATTATTAATCTGCTGTCATACAGTGGATCAACAGTATCTATTGGCTAACACCTAATTAGATAAGCGCCTATCAGCCACACGTTGATAGGCGCTTTTTTATTTGATCTTGTTGATTATGCTGCTTCCTGAAAATAATGAAATCAGAAACTGATAAAATATCCTTAAATCAATCGTTACAGTAATCAGTGTTTAAGTAACCAAGTGAACACGTAACAAACAATTTCTAACATTCTATAAAGTAAGTTTTGGATACTATATGCGCTATATGCTTAACGCATAGTTAATAACAAATACACGATGACTTTTATACTTTTGGAGAATGCCATGAATACCCTAACCAAACTTGCTACTGCTCTACCTGCACTTGCCCTATTAAGCGCTTGTGCGACTACCGCTCCTACTACGCCAAATACACCTGCTTCAGAAAGCGTGACTGACGCCGCTTATGACCGTATGGCACCAGCACCTTATACCTGTACTGATGGCAGCAAAATCTTGGCAAAGCAGTCAATCAATAAGAAGCAAGTAATGCTAAACGCCACTTTGCCTAAAGTAAACTGGGCAAACCAGCCAATTATCTTAAATGGCGCTGTTCAAGGCGATACAGCAAGCTATGTGAATGAATCAAACCCAGAAGTGGTCTATGCATGGCACATGAAAGACGACAAAGGTATCTTCGCTATGAAATGGGCAAATGGTAAAGAATACCAAGTAAACTGCCAAGTAGGTAGATAGTTATTTCGGTTTAATCATTCATTTATAATAATAAATGTATAATTATTAGACTGAGCATTACTATAAACAGTCATTGAAAGATGGCTGTTTTTTTGTGCCTCCTCTGTTAAACGGTTTATAAAAAACTCGTGTTCTTATCTACCTTACTAGAATAAGAAATTGCTAGAGTGAAAAGCATCCTTTTTTGCATTTCGCTAGAGAAGCACACAGAAAGCTGTCAAAATAGCTCCTCTATCAAAACATCTCATGATTTATCATAAATAGGATACCTCGATGCCAAAGCGTCTTATAACTATGCTCATCATTACGACTGCCAGTATGTGGGCGCTGACAGGCTGCGATAATAGTAATGATACTACTGTTAAAAAAGCTGATACGGCGGTATCGACAACGGGCTCAGCGGTAGCAAATACGATAGATTGGTCAGTTATGGATAGCGGCGAAAAGCCCGCCGATCTCGCTAACTATCAATATCCGTTTGCGCTTGATAGCCAAAATGTCCGCGATTATGCAGAGTATTTCAAGGTAGATAATGCAACGGCTCAGCATAATCTAACGATAAGCATGGCAAGTAATGAGGCACTATCTAAAGCGTTGGATCAGCTGAGTGAAAGCTATGTTTCGCATGAGCTGACTGATGATAAAGATATGAAGCTGATCATTCATACTACGCCGGATGTCGCTGCCAGCAGCTATGATTATGTGTTGGCTGGGGAATTTGCAAAAGGGTTGGTATTGCCTATCGTGATACAGCCAGATGGTAAAGAAGGTGATGTAAAAGGGCATGGAGAGGTGGCCGAGTAGAAAAGTTAGTAGCGTGTGTTTTGATATATATGACACACGCTACTAAAAAATATTAGGTCTGACGATAAGGGTTACTTGAAAGCTCAATTTTGACATTCGTATCGCAAAGTAGTTTTGCTAAGTAGGGCTGAAATTGACCAGCAGCAGGAGCGATATATATTTTATCAAGATTTGATTTTACGTCTGTTTCATATTCAACGTATAAGAACTTGCCAAAATCCATTTTTACTTTTTCATCGTCAAGTGAAGTCATATAAACCATACGACACTCTTGCTCTTCTTGAAATGCTGAATGTTTGATAAGGTATTTCAGAGGTAAAAGAATTTCATTTAATAAAATCTTTATTTTATCTGATAAACTCGGATTTTTTTCCTCAATCTTATTTAATTCTTCTGCAATAGCTTTATAAGCAATTTTAAGGTCTATAAAAGCTCTTCTGAAATCTTCCGTCTTTTTATCAATAAAGCTCTGATATTTCTTCCACTCGTGTTCAGCTTTACTTATCTGTTCACTTCCTAATTGTACAATTTCATCATTAAACTCTCGGAAAAACGTTAGTCGATTACGCTGAGCTAAATGAATGTAGTCAGAAGTAGGATCAAGATAAACACATCTCATTACTGGCTGCTTTTTTATTTTTTTTATAGCTTCTATATTATTTTCACCAGATTCATAATGAACAGAAGTTGTGCTATTTCCCTTTGAATTGTCTTCAAATGCTACGTAAGACAATCCTACAGTAGAATTATATTTTTGAAAAAAGCTTTTATTAAATACTAAGCTAATTCCAGATGCCTCTTTATTGTCTTGCTTACCGTATAGCCTGAACTGGTTGAGGCTATCATGATTAAAGGTAAAACAAGTAATAAAAGCTTGTAGCTTCTTGTCAAAGTCAGGAGCTCGAAAATAGCCTTCTTTTGAATCATTCAAATAATTAATAAGTAAATGGCCTTCACTTGGATCGTTAACGTTATTAATAGTGTTAAGTCGAAAAGAGCTGGGTAACTCATTTTTCTCATCAAGTGACAGCAGTAGATTAGTAGTATGTGTACTTGTATAGTGGGCAAGCTTTCTTTCGGAGGACTTCTCTTCAATTAACGAACTGCCAAAATCTAATTTCAAAATATCAACTATGCTTAAAACTTTATTAAATAACTGTAAATATAAATTTCCCAAGGTTTGAGTCTCAACACTCACCGATAAATCACATATTTTTCTATAGCAAGAAGACTCATAAGGAAAAAGTTCTATTGACTTCATAAAAAGCGGGCTAGCTATGTCTGCCTCTGAAAATGGATTTTTCTTGATTAGCTCTCTACCTAAAAAATAATTTGCTCTAGCAAACGTTGTGGGACAGTCTGTATATAGAATATTATCTAGAGTTATTAATGCCTGTTTAAAATCACCTTTTAAAAAGTGCATAAAAACAATCGCGTGTTGCCCTCTTGCATAAGCTTCATGAGAATACTCACGCTTAATCTTTTCCCATATTTTTATACACTTATCAAGATCTTCTATTTTTAAGCTTTTTCTAGGCAAAACACACTTGCCTATTTCAAACAAGGCATTTGCATATATCTCTGGTTCATCATTAAGGTCAATTACTTGCCAGACATCAAGTGCGTCTTTAATATAATTATTTTCATACAAGATTTTTCCTATACTAAATAGAGAACCTGCAAATATTTGACTTCCATACTTCTCGCGAGTAATACCTTGCAACCTCTCAATTTCTTTCCGAGTCGCTTTATCTAAATTTTCGTAGCTATCCATGCTCATTTCTTTCTACTCCCCAACCATCGCCAAAAACTCTTCTTCACCCACTACTTTAACGCCAAGTTTTTCAGCTTTAGCCATTTTCGAGCCAGCCTTCTCACCTGCCAATAGCGCGGTGGTTTTTGCCGAAATACTGACTGAGACTTTGGCACCCAGCGCTTGCAGTTTGGCTTTGGCTTCATCGCGTGCCATGCTATCAAGCGCGCCAGTAATCACCCATGTTTGACCATCGAGCGGCAATCCCTCTGACACCACTTGCTCAACCTTATCCCAATGCACGCCAGCTTCTCGTAATGCCGTTATGACTTCGATATTATGTGGTGCGCGGAAGAATTTATAAGCAAGTTCAGCGGTGATCGCACCGACGTCAGGCGTTTGCAGTAGCTTTTCGATATCAGCAGCCATTAGGCTATCAAGGTCGCCAAATTGTTGGGCAAGATTCTGCGCAGTCGTCTCACCAACACCGCGAATACCCAGCGCATAGATAAAGCGAGCCAATGTCGTATGCTTACTGGCTTCGATAGCACTGAGGATATTCTGTACCGATTTTTCGCCCAGTTTCTCAAGCGTAATCAGCTCGTCTTGATGATTGTGCAATTGATAAAGATCGGCGACAGTCTTGACCAAACCGTGCTCAAAAAAGCTGACCAGCCAACTTGCGCCTAAGCCATCGATATCCATTGCCCGACGCGAGACAAAGTGAATGAGCGCCTCGACCTGCTGCGCGGGACAAAATAGCCCACCGGTGCAACGCGCCAACGCTTCATCTTTGGGCAGCACCACAGGTGAGTCGCATACTGGGCAGGTCGACGGTAGCTGTACCGGTTCAGAATTTTCTGGACGTTGATCTGTCCAAACACGGGTCACTTTAGGAATCACATCGCCTGCACGGTGGACGCTCACCATATCGCCTGCGCGCACATCCAAGCGCTGAATCTCGCCAAAGTTATGCAAGGTGACATTGCTGACCGTGACGCCGCCGACTTTCACGGGTTCTAATTTACCAACGGGCGTAATGGCACCAGTGCGTCCGACTTGCCACTCGATAGCGTGCAAGCGTGTCATGACAGTTTCGGCAGGGAATTTATAAGCGGTTGCCCAGCGCGGCTCACGCGATAGAAAACCAAGCTGTTGCTGTAATGCCAAGCTATTGACCTTGATGACCATACCATCAATCTCGAACGGCAGCTCGCCACGTGTCTCCTTTACCGATTCATAATAGGCTTGAGACTCGCGTGGATTTTGCACTACTTCGACCGCACTGACGGTAAAGCCAATGGTTTTTAGCCATGCAAGCGCTGCTGATTGGGTTTTGATATGCTCAGGTAACCCTTGATTGACAGAATAGCAATAAAACGCGAGCGGACGGCTAGCGGCAATGGCAGGGTCAAGCTGACGCAAACTCCCAGCGGCAGCATTGCGTGGATTGGCAAAAGTTTTGTCTCCCTTTTCTTCAGCAAGGCGGTTCAAACGCTCAAAGCCCGCTTTCGGCATCAGCACTTCACCGCGTACTTCCAATAAGGGGATATCGCTTGCAGCCGCGAGCCAAAGTGGCAAATTGCGAATGGTTTTGGCATTTTGAGTGATGTCCTCGCCCGTTTGCCCATCACCGCGTGTCACCGCTTGGACAAACTTGCCATAAGCATATTTGAGCGATACTGCCAAACCATCCAGCTTTAGCTCCATCTCGTATTCAGGGCTTTGCTGAGCCACGCTTAAGCGGTCATTAACGCGGCGCATAAAATCACGCAAATCATCGTATTCAAAGACGTTGCCAAGCGACAGCATCGGAATATCATGGGTGACTTGCGTAAATGCCGATAGCGGCATATCGCCAACTTGATTGATTGGGCTATCCGGCTGTATTAAATCGGGATATTGTTCTTCAAGCGCCAATAAAGAGCGACGCAACTGATCGTATTCGCTGTCTTCTAAGATGGGATTGTCGAGCACATAATAGGCATAATTGTGCTTTTTAAGGGCATCAATGAACGTGCGCATTTGAGCCACGATAGCATCTTCGTTTGCTGCAGATTTTGCAGTATTGATGTCTTTAGAGGTAAGCGGTGCAATAGGGTCAGTCATAGTCGGCGTCTTTTTTTTGCAATTCAAGATGTCGATATGATAACAAGTTTGCAAGATACTCGGATAAACTTTTAATGAAAATGAATGGTTTGAAAAAGTAAAAAGGCAAATAACGTCAATCGCTATTTGCCTTTTTTAGTACTGATACTATTTATCAATTGTAATCAACTTTGGTAGCGATCAACCTTCATAATCGCGCACTTGGTTGCGTAGCTGTTGCTTGTATTCAGGCGTGATTGGGTCGTTCTCTTCATCTAGCATCACAGCGTCCAAATCGCTTGCCATCATATAAGCGATGCTCATCATACTGTCGAAACTGCGCAGCGCTTGAGGATGCGGCAAAGACAAAAATACCACCACACCGTTATAGTTATTGGTCGCCACGCTATGCGGATCAAAAGGCGCGATACCACTATCGGTGATGCCCATCATGCTAAACCATAGCATACCAGTGCCGTCTTTTTGCTCATAGCGATGGAACATATTCATCGCGCCATAACGCAGACCATATTTATCGATCAATGCCAATAAATCACGACCGCGAATCAACGCTGCTGGACGGTCACGATATTGGTGCGGCAAGATGGTGATATTGATATTGTCTTTGGCATTGATAAGTGGTGCATTTTGCGTATCATCGACCGGCTCTGATAAATGCTGATCAAGTATCGGGCTATTATCATTGAAACTTGGCTCTTCTGCCGTATCAATAGATGGCATCAGGCTGTCGGTTGCCGATACCAAGCTTGAAAACGCATCAGGCTCTTGTTCGATATGCATTTGCTCAGCATCAGAGGTAAATTCGCTATTATCGTTATGCTGTTCTGCCTGCCAGCGCGCATAATCTTCATCATTTACTTGGCTATAGCTATCGTTTACATCGCTACTAACATTATCGTATCCAGACATCAACTGTGCATCATCTTGCTGACGCGTTTGGCTCAAAGGTGCATCTTCAACGACTGCATTCAGATAACTGCGGTCAGGCGTGATACTGGTTTCGCCAGCGATCGTGTCATCTAAATCTGGCTGGTCGACGATATTGCGCTCATGACGCGGTATGATAGGAATACCGTTTTTATCATAATTGACCGCGGCAGCTTCTGCATTTTTGCGACGCTTAAAGCTACGCATGACCATAATTAGCCCGGCAAGCACAATCAATGCAGCAATGGCGATCAATATAAACTGAATAGCGGTCATGAGAAATAATCCTAATCTACGACAAAAGAGAATACATAAGAGGGAATAAATGGCAATAGTCTAGCATGGCTAATTAACATCGTCACCATATAGTCATCGTTTACCGTGAGGCTGACACACTTGCGTGACCTTCTGCCCTGACCCCTAACTATACCACTGACAATCGCTGCCAGTTATCACTATTTTTGCTATTCAGCAATATAAAGTGCGGCTTCATCGAGCGATACGCTGACCAAGGTAGAAATCCCTGCGCTTGGCATGGTAACACCTTTTAATTCATCAGCAATTTGCATGGTTAATTTATTATGGCTAATAAAGATAAACTGCAAATCGTCTGCTAATTCATGAATGAGACTGGTAAAACGAGCGACATTAGCATCATCAAGCGGCGCATCAACCTCATCAAGCACGCAAAATGGGGCTGGATGCTGCTTAAATATCGCAAAAATTAAGCTCAGCGCGGTCAGGGTTTTTTCACCGCCTGATAACACGGCTAATCGACTATTACGCTTACCTTTTGGCTGTGCCATCAAAGTCAGCCCTGCCCGCCACTGTTCTGATTTTGGCGCATTAGCAGGCATATCCTCAGTATTTAGGGTTAAGCTTGCTTGCCCGCCACCAAAGACTTTGGCAAATAAGTTAGCAAGCTCATTATTAACCGCATCAAGTGTCTGCATAAATAGTGTCTTGGTAGTTTCATCAATCGAGGCAATCGCTTCTGTCAATGTTTGCATACTGGCAGCAATATCTGCGGTCTGCTGCGCCAGTGGCTCTAAACGTTCATTAACTTCTGCCAACTCTGCCACGGCTGCAAGATTAACTGCGCCAATTTTGCTTAATTGCTGCTCAAGCTTGTTACACTCAGATTCTAATTCTGCGATTTTGTCTGGACGCACACGGCGATCATGAGCGATAAAATCTGCCAATAAGTTTGAGACACTCATCACTTGTTGCTGATGCTGTGGCTGCTGAGATATATCCAACTGCGCTTTATATTTATGACTCGCATTAGAGTACGTATCTAGCGCTTCTTGTGTATCGCTGCTAGCATCCTCTAATTTTGCAGCGCTTAATGCCAGTTCGGTGGCGAGACGTGCAAGTTCAGACTGCTGAGTTTGCAATGTATGTTGCAGCGTATCTAGCTCGACCTGCTGCTGATTATACTCTTGCTTAAGCGCCGTTAATGCTGTCTCACGCCTTGTTAATAACGTCTGCTGCTCATCACGCGCCGTTTGCACTGTTTGCAGGGCTGCTTGCAGTGCTGGCAGCTTTTTTTGCTGCTGTTCATAATTTGTCTGTAAAATTTTCTCGCTTTGCAGTGACTTATCGTGTTGCTCGGTCACACGCATAAGGCTGCTTACGCCATGTTCTACACGTATCTCGCTCTGCTGGATACGCAGCTGCAATACTTGCCACTCATCATCGTCTGCCTGACGGGTGCGACTTAACTCACCGCGCTCAGCTTGTAATTGCTGCGTTGTCGCTCGAGCATCGGTGATTTGTGGCGTTAGCGCCGCTATTTCGCTTTGGATGTCCTGTAGCTCATTATTAAGCGTTTGTTGTTCTTGCTTAAGCTCTTGCTGCTCTTGCTCAAGGGCTATTTTATCAGCGCTTAAGCGTTGGCTGTCCGCTTGTAGACGCTCAGCATTAGCGCGTTGAGTGGTGAGCTGCTGCTGATATTTATGCTGGTCACGGGTCAATTGCTCAGCTTGCGCGCGGGTTTCTTCTAAGCTGACCGTTAGTGCATCATAGTTACGCTGATTATTAGCAATAGCCTTTTGCTTATCTTGTATTTTGACCTCAAATTCATCAAGCAGATCTTCTAACACTTGCAGACGGCTGCGCTGCTGTAAACGCTGAGTTAAAAATTGACTATTGCTATCGTTTTGACCATTTTGCGCGCCAGCAAACTTACTTAGATTAATCGTCCCCTGACGACTGATAAGCCAGCCATCAGACGTTAGCAAAATGGCTGATGATGGCAATGCCTTTAAAATCTCAGCAAGCACTTCTAACGTTTGCTTATTATTTGTCTCAGGTTGCGCAATATATAAATAACATTGCTGCCAAAGCGCTAAGTTCGGTGCGCTAATCAGCTCTGATAAAGGTAGTACTCTATCACTTAGAGTATCTGGCAATTTACTGATAAATGGTTTTATAGCTAACTCATTTTGCGTAGCAGATAACCATAAGCTGTGACCCATACCTACTGACGATTTATCTTTATTAGAAATAGGCTGGTTTTGTGCCATTTGATAAATAAACAGACTATCCAAATCATGTTCAAGCACTTGCCATAAGCTTTTCGCTTCTTGAAAACCTCTGGTGTGTTGTTGATTAGATGCTTTATCAATCAATACATGACTATCCAACCACAACGCCAATACGCTATCGAGTAATTGCGCATGTTGTTTGCCTTTCTCGCTTAGCTCAATCTGCTCGCGCAAGGTTGATATGGCCAGCTCTTTATAATCGTTAGCTATTTCGCTTCCTAACTCACCTTTAACATCAGCAGTTTTTGCATGAACAAGCGGTTGCGATTTTGGAATAGGTTTAGGATGCAATATCTGGTGTAGGGTATCGTACTCACTTGCCAATACGGCATGACGTTTTTCATATTCACTCAACTCGCGCTGCTGCATGTTTAAACGCTGTTGTAAATCATGCGCTTGCGGTTGTAGCTCTGACAGACGTTCATCAACGCTATCTTGTTGACGCTCAATCTGTTGCAGCTGTTTATTTAGCTCAGTCACTTGCGTGTCTAATGTGTGCTGTAAATTGTTCGCATCAGCCGGCTCTTGCTCGTCAGCACTATTATTTAGAGATACAGACTGTTGTAATTGCTGCCAGAGATTTTGCCAATTTTGCTGGCGGCGCTGCCATTTATCATGATTTTGCTGATAACGTTTTTGTGCTTGGCTATTAATCGCTTGCTGCTGTTCAAGCGAGCGCGCATTATCTTGCAGGCGTGACAGCTGATTTTGCGCGTCATGGTAGGCGCGCTGCAACGGTTGCTCGCTGCGTTTATGCGTGTCACGTTTATTCGTTAATTCAATAAGCTTCGGACGCAATAATTCTAGCACCTTCTGCTGCTCAGCTTCATCAGATTTTAAGCGCTCAATTTCATCGACTGCTTGCTGACGCTGCTGCTCTAAACTGGCAAGTTGCTGCTCAATGGTGGTCAGCTGTGACTTGGCATCACTGAGCTGGTGCTCAGCTTGTTGATAGCTTAACTGCTGTTGATAATGGCTGCTTTGGGCATCGTCTTTGAGCCACTGCTCCTGATTGATATATGCCGCAAGCTTATCTTGTTTAGCTTTTAGAGTCTCATAGTCGGCTTGTAAGGTTGCAACCTCAGTGGCACTACGCTCATGAGCGATTTTCTGCTGCTGCTGATTATGTTTGGCTTGATATAATTGTTGAATGGCAAGTTGTTGTTTAATATCAGCAAGCGTTAACGCCAGCTCTTCATAACGCTCAGCACTGGCGGCTTGCTTAGACAAGCGTTTTTGTTGGCTGACCAGCTCGCTTTGCATATCATGCAGACGTGCCAAATTGTCTTTAGTTTTCTCTAACTTCTTTTGCGTCTCTTCACGGCGCGCTTGATAGCGCGAAACCCCTGCCGCTTCTTCGATAAACTCACGTAGCTGCAGTGGGCTAGATTCAACAATACGCCCAATCATACCCTGCTCGATAACGGCATAACTGCGCGCGCCAAGACCCGTACCCAAGAATACATCGATCACATCACGACGACGGCAGCGCGTGCCATTGATAAAATAATCCGAGCGCCCTTCCAAATTTACCTGACGGCGAACGGACAACTCTTGATATAAATTAAACTCATGGCGAATGCCATTCTGCTCGTCTTGCGTATGCTCAAAGGTCAGCTCGACACTAGCAACACTTTTGGCGGCTTTATCTTGCGTACCCGCAAAGATAACATCACTCATCGCGCCGCCACGCAGCTGCTTGGCAGAGGTCTCGCCCAGCACCCAGCGAATGGCATCAATGACGTTGGATTTGCCGCAGCCATTTGGCCCGACAATGGCGGTGATGCCATGGCGGAAGGTAAAAGTGGTAGGATTGGCAAAGGATTTAAAGCCTGCCAGCTTGAGAGATTTTAAACGCATGAATAATCAGTAAACTTAGCAAAAACAGGCGGCTATTCTACCTCAAATTGCGCTAAATTTTTAGGGTTTATGAGG
This sequence comes from Psychrobacter sp. G, assembly GCF_000418305.1. Taxonomy (NCBI): domain Bacteria; kingdom Pseudomonadati; phylum Pseudomonadota; class Gammaproteobacteria; order Moraxellales; family Moraxellaceae; genus Psychrobacter; species Psychrobacter sp. G. Next base: position 422,309 of record NC_021661.1, on the reverse strand, counting down.
GACGCTGTAATATGGCTTAAAATCAATATCATTAATTTAAACGCTAAAAATTAAGAGAATTAAAATGACTAACTATAATCCGCAGGAACTACAGCAAAAATATGAGCAATGGCGCGCACTATACCGCCAGCAGCTTAAAGCGCAACAGCAGTTTTTGCAAGCTGAAGCATTGCTAAACGAGTTGAAAGATTACTATCTTAATCCACAATGGATGACAGATCGTGAAGCGGATCTGTCCATTGAGCACTCAGGTAAAGAGCACTCTATCTTTAGTGAAGATGCGCTGTGGAGTATGCTCAGCGACCATGATGAGCTGGCAAGAAAATGGATGCGTTTAGGGCTAGATGCGATTGATAAAAAGTAAAACCTAAATTATCCCAATCCCACTTAACAATAACTGTCCACCCGCAAATAACAATAATATGCCAAAAGCTCGCTTAAGCGTGAGCGCAGGCAGTACGTGGGCAAGTTTGGCACCGACCTTTGCCATCGCAAAGCTAGCAACGGAAATACATAAGAATCCTGTGATATGGACAAAGCCTATCGTACCTTCGGGCATATTAACCACATCTTGACCAAACCATGCAAATCCTGCTGCACCAGCCAATGCAATAGGTAAACCACAAGCGGCAGACGTACCGACCGATTGCTTCATCGGTAGCCCTGCCCAGTTTAAAAATGGCACGGTCAAGCTACCGCCGCCAATACCAAAGATAGAGGACGCCATGCCAATGCCCGTACCGGCGCTAAACTGTACACCAGTAGATGGCAACGGCTTACCGAGCTGCTCCTTATTGGATAAAAAGAGCATTTTTAGCGCGACCAGTAATGCACCAACACCGATGATAGCTTGTAACACTTTGCCATCAATCATGTCCGCAATACCGGCACCAACCAGACTACCGATGACCAAGCCCAATGCCATCTTGCGCCATACTTCCCAGCGTACACCACCGCGTTTATTGTGGGCTGTCATTGAGCTAATTGAGGTTACAACAATAGTTGCAAGTGAGGTACCAATAGCTAAATGCGTGATTACTTCAGGAGGAAAATTATAAGCCGCAAAAATCCAGAGCAATGCTGGTACGATAATCATACCGCCACCGACGCCAAACAAGCCGGCGCTGACGCCAGCAAACGCCCCTGCAATCACAAACCATACATATAACATCATCGAATTAGCCTTTTATCCTGCTTCTTTTTACTAGATTACTTTATCTTTTCAGCACTTACTTATCATACGCTTAATTGCATTTGCCAAATCGTATACTGACCTTTATCCTATCTACTCTGTATTGAATATTTGTGACCATCGCTCAGTATATCAAAAAATTCTCTTGCCACATTTATCACCTTTGCTCTATTAACCAAAGCGAAAAAACGTATGCTGCCACTCGACTCTTTATCTGACTGCGACTCTAAGTCTCACCTGCTTACTCATTTGCCAGAGCTTAACCATCGGCACCTATTTAGCAGCGTCTCGACCAACAGCGAGCTTATCATAGCGGTACAGGATGGCACGCTCAATGCCCATGAAATGCATTTACTGACAGCCGAAACCCAAAGCGCAGGTCGTGGACAACATGGGCGTTCATGGCAATCACCACGTGGCAATGTTTATCTATCGTTATACTATCCAGTTCATGTGCCGATTAGCGGTTTATTGTCGTTAATCATCGGTATTGAGTTGGCAAAAATGCCCGTTATTCAAACATTAAATGAACAATTACATGCTCAAGACTTAACGCCCATCGGGGTAAAATGGGCGAATGATTTGGGTTTTTATCAATCTTTCTCTGTAACGGATGAAGCCGTATCAAGCACGAAAATTATTCAATTTAGCAAACTGGCTGGTATATTAATTGAGCCGGTTACCCAAGCGGGCAAATTGGTCGGCGTGGTAATGGGAGTTGGTCTTAATGTACAAGCAACTCCCATGCTTACTGCCCAAACCTGCGAAGGTATGAGCTACCAAGCCATTAGCTTACAAGATATCGAGCAGCTGCTAGCGCCAGATAAACCAGCAAGTACGCTGCCAAGTCTACGAGAGCTTTATCAACAAATGAGTAAAGCACTCATGGCAGCAATGACACGCTTTGAGCATTTAGGGTTAGAGAAGCCAACTGGTCAAACCTATAATTTAGACAGCTTTTTGCAGCAATTTGACTCAATGGATGCACTAGCAGGACGGCGCTTACGTATTACCCAAGAGCACAACGGTCAAACAGAGATCCTCACTGGCTATGCTTGCGGTATTGATACACATGGATGTTTGCAATTGCGTCAAGATAACGGTAATATTTCTGCGCTTTTTACCGGACGCATCGACGTTATTGATAACGCTTAAAGCATTTACTAAATGCGCTCTATCTAAAGGGAATTTTATGCTCTGGCTTGATCTCGGCAATACTCGCCTTAAATACTGGCTGACCGATGATATCGGACAGATAGTCTCACATGATGCCAAGCAACATTTGCAAGCACCTGCTGAATTACTCATGGGTTTGACCGACCGCTTTGAGCGTTATGCCCCTGACTTTATCGGTATCTCATCAGTGCTCGGCGATGATCTCAATGTCAAAGTCTCAGAAACGCTCAGTCGCCTTAATATTCCGTTTGAATTTGTCCACGTCGATGCCAATTATCCGCTGATGAAAAGCGCTTATAATGATGAGCAGCTCGGCTGTGACCGCTGGCTACAGATGCTCGGCGCAGTGGATAGAACCAAACGTCAATGTGTGATTGGCTGCGGCACGGCGGTGACGATTGATTTGATTGATCACGCTGAGCATTTAGGCGGTTATATTTTCCCAAGCATCTATCTACAACGTGAGTCGTTGTTTTCTGGCACCAAGCAAATCACCATCTCTAACGGTACTTTTGATAGCGTCAGTCAGGGCACCACCACGCAAGATGCGGTCCATCGTGGGATATTATTGTCCATCGTTGGTGCTATTAACGAGATTAGCACACGTCATCCCAACTTTGAAGTGATCATGACTGGCGGTGATGCAGCTATTATCGCCCAACACGTCAATCGCCCTGTACGCCTACGCGATGATTTATTATTAAATGGTCTTGCGCGCTATTTTGATCATAGTAAACAGGCATGATGACTGAAAAATTTTTATAAGCTAGAAATTAAAAAAGCAGGACGCTTAAAACGTCCTGCTTTTTTATGTCTATTTGATTTGAGACCAATATAGAGTGCTAAAGGGATGAGCTATTGGCGGACTCTGTCACGCCTGCGAACAGCACGCAAGAAAAATTTAGCCCATTAGCACGAGGATATTAATGTATCCATTTTATTTTGAACTTAATATCTAATGAACACTCAATAATTCTTACTTAGTCTCTTTAAACAATTCACGACCGACTAGCATACGGCGAATCTCACTGGTACCCGCGCCAATCTCATAAAGCTTGGCATCGCGCCAGTAACGACCAAGTGGATACTCGTTGGTATAGCCATTACCACCAAAGATTTGAATGCCCTCGCCTGCCATCCACGTGGCTTTTTCGGCACACCATAGAATCACACTGGCGCAGTCTTTACGTACTTCTCGACTATGACCGGCACCGCGCGCATCCAACATATCGAGGTTTTTCCCGACCGTATATAAGAAGCTACGACCTGCTTGCAGTATCGTATACATGTCTGCAACTTTACCTTGGATAAGCTGGAACTCACCGATGGCTTGACCGAACTGCTTACGATCATGGATATAAGGCACGACATTGTCCATCACTGCTTGCATGATACCGATAGGACCTGCGGCTAATACCGCGCGTTCATAATCAAGACCGCTCATCAGTACCTTAACGCCTTCGTTTAATCCACCCAAGATATTCTCTTTCGGTACTGAAACATTATTAAAGGTCATCTCACCAGTATGGCTACCACGCATGCCGAGCTTATCAAGCTTTTGCGCCGTGCCAAAGCCTTCCATGCCTTTTTCAACGATAAAAGCGGTCATGCCTTTAGCGCCTAATTCTGGATTAGTCTTAGCATAAACTACCATTACGTCAGCATCAGGACCATTGGTAATCCACATTTTGCTACCGTTTAAAATGTAGCTGCCATCTTTTTCTTCGGCTTTTAGCTTCATACTGACTACATCTGAGCCAGCGCCTGTCTCACTCATGGCTAGTGCGCCTATAAATTCGCCACTGATGAGCTTAGGCAGATATTTTTGCTTTTGTTCCTCTGAACCATTACGTTTGATTTGGTTAATACATAGGTTTGAGTGCGCACCATAGCTTAGCGCTACAGAGGCAGAAGCACGGCTAATCTCTTCCATCGCGACCATATGTGCGACGTAGCCCATGTTAGAGCCGCCGTACTCTTCAGGAACGGTAATGCCATGTAGGCCAATATCACCCATCTTTTGCCACAGATCCATCGGGAACTCATCGCTACTGTCAATCTCGGCAGCACGTGGGGCGATTTCATTGGTTGCAAACTGCTGTACCATATCGCGTAGGGCATCAATATCTTCGCCAAGCTGAAAATTCAATCCAGGTAAACTCATAACTATTCCTTGTGTTTTGATATTTTGATATTTTTAACGTTTAGGTTCTAATCTGTTTTTTAAAGCCACTATATTTTTGATACCGTTTTTAATGTCCTAGTCAATTCAATGTGAAAGTATGACAAGGCAACCGAATGTCGATGTATATTGAATACTTCAAGCGAGGTTAACGCTGTCATACTTTTATAGTGGATTGACTCTATTTAAGACTGACTTTTATTGATTAAGGCACGTGCCACGTTTGAACCATTTGGACGACCTAAAAACTCACTGATACGCTCGCCTGCCACGACCAATTTATCCAAATCAATACCAGTACTGATACCCATACCATGCAGCATATAAACCACATCTTCAGTAGCGACATTGCCCGTTGCGCCTTTGGCGTAAGGACAACCACCAAGTCCAGCGACGGAGGTATCAAATTCACTGACACCCATTTGTAAGGCAGCTAAGGTATTACTTAACGCTTGACCATAAGTATCATGAAAATGCCCTGACAACATGCTGATATCAGCATATTCTAATGCAGCTTGTAGCGCCCGCTGTACCTTGAGCGGTGTACCAACACCAATGGTATCTGCAATACCAATTTGCTCCGAGCCTATCTCAACCAAACGCTTGGTAACGTAAGCTACTTGGCTAGGGTCAATTTCGCCTTCATAAGGGCAACCTACCGTACAAGAGATGACGCCGCGCACCTTGATCCCTTGCGCTTTAGCCGCGGCAGCCACTGGTGTAAAACGCTCAATACTCTCATCAATACTGCAGTTGATATTTTTTTGGCTAAAGGTTTCGCTTGCTGAGCCAAAGATGACGATCTCATCAGGACGATGCACGATGGCATTTTCAAAACCGCGCATGTTCGGCACCAATACCGAATAGCTCACATCAATGTGGCGTGTGGCTGCAAGTGCCTCTAACAGCGTGCTATTGTCGCCCATTTGCGGTACCCACTTTGGCGAGACAAAGCTAGTAGCCTCAAGCTTTTTAACCCCTGCGGCAATCAAATCGTTGATAAGCCTTTGCTTAACCGCAGTCGGTACCGTCATTGATTCATTTTGTAGCCCATCACGTGGACTGACATCGACGATGGTGACGTGTTTTGGGTACGAGTGATTCATGCTTATCATCCTTTTTACTTATTATCTGCACTGTCAATACGCAGCAACTCATCGCCATCGGCAACCAAGTCACCTGCGCCAAATAATAGTTCTGCAACCACGCCATCTGTCGGTGCCGTAATGGTATGTTCGATTTTCATCGCTTCAATGACAGCCAATGGCTGGCCTTTTTTCACCGTATCACCGACTGCAACTTTGAAGGCCACGACTTGCCCTGGCATTGGCGACTTTAAGCTACCGACCGCCGCATTCTCTTCACCAACATGCGCCATGATATCAACGAGGGTAATCTCATCTCGTCCGTTATCGGTAAAGACATAGACGGCCTCATGGTTTGTCCAGCTTTGGGCGTTGATACGAGCACCATCTAACCATAGAGTATGATTGTGTGCGTCAATACTGCTATAGCTGACTTGACCTTCATATACAGTTTCTATCTGGGCAGCTACATTAGCGTTGCTGTTATCTTGAGTGTTCGCAACTTCTTTCCCAATAACTAGCGTAAAGCTACTGAGGTTATCGCTGCCCTTTTTGTTATCTGAACAACTTGCATTGTGCCAGTTGCTAATAAGAGCTTTATAAGATTGCTCATTATAAACTAAGCTAAACGAGCGCGTATAATCGCTAAAGGCACGGAAACCCGTAGGCTTGCTAAAAGGATCTGACCCTTGCGTTGTCGCTTCATTGGCAAGCTGCTGCGCAATAGCAGTAACCGCAAGCGTCGATAACTCAAGCGGATGCTGATCAAACAGCTGCTCACGCTCACGCTCAATCAGCGCAGTATCAAGATTGGCTTGGCTGAATGATTCCGTATTAAGAATATAGCGCAAAAATGCGACGTTATTTGGCAGACCGACGATGCGCGTTTGGGCCAGAGCACGATCAAGCTTGGCTAACGCTTGCTCGCGAGTAGGCGCATGAACGATAAGCTTTGCAATCATAGAGTCGTAGAATGGGCTAATCACATCACCTTCGCGTACACCGTCATCGACACGTACATCCGTGCTGTTCTTATTAATGACGAAAGTACTATGCTCAGGCTTTTGATAAGTGAATAGCGTACCCGTAGCTGGTAAAAATCCATTGTCAGGATTTTCAGCACAAATACGTGCTTCAATCGCATGTCCGTTGATAGCCAGCTCTTCCTGTTTTTTCGGTAATGGCAAACCTGCCGCGACCAATAGCTGCCATTCGACCAAGTCGACGCCAGAGATAGCTTCACTGACCGGATGCTCAACTTGCAGACGGGTATTCATTTCCATAAAATAAAAGTTCATCGAACCTTCGCGCTGCTCAACGATGAACTCAACCGTACCTGCACCAAAATAATTGACCGCACGTGCAGCTTCAATTGCCGCTGTTCCCATTGCTTCACGCATCGCCGCATCGACACCCGGTGCCGGCGCTTCTTCTAATACTTTTTGATGGCGACGCTGTACCGAGCAATCTCGCTCAAACAGATGGACATAATTACCATGCGTATCACCGAAGACTTGAATCTCGATATGGCGTGGTTTCAATGCGTATTTTTCGATCAATACTTGATCGTTACCGAAACTGGTAATCGCTTCACGGCGACAAGAGTCTAATAAATCAATAAAGTCACTGGACTGCTCAACGATACGCATACCTTTACCACCACCACCAGCACTGGCTTTAATCAGTACAGGATAGCCAATGCTATCGGCTTGCTGCTGCAAAAATTGAGCATCTTGATTTTCACCATGATAGCCGGGTATTAGTGGCACGCAAGCCGCTTCCATCAAACGTTTGGACTCAGATTTTCCGCCCATGGCACGGATAGCGTCCGCAGATGGCCCGATAAAGACCAAACCTGCATCTTGGCAAGCTTGGGCAAAGTCCGCATTTTCACTCAAAAAACCATAACCTGGGTGAATAGCTTGTGCGCCAGTCTCTTTTGCAATGGCAATAATAGCATCGCCTTTCAGATAGCTATCTTTAGGAGCCGAACCACCCAAATAGATAGCTTCATCGCAGACAGACACGTGCTTAGCCTCACGGTCAGCATCAGAATAAACCGCAACGGTACTTACACCTAGACGCTTGGCAGTCGCGGCTACACGGCAGGCAATTTCACCACGATTGGCAATTAGAATTTTAGAAAACATGACAGTCCTTATCGTTTAATCTATAACTTAAAAAATTGCAGAAAGCTAATGATAATTTTATTATTTTCTAATGATCTTTCTAAATATCATTTAGAATATTTACGTTTTAAACTCAGTTGGAAAAATCCTAAGAATTTAGGATAAAAGTTCCAATATATTTTTGAAGTTAGGTAACGCATCGAAGTTTTTAGACGTTATATTGACACTATGCCAATTGGACTTTGTGCTTAAGCAGAAGTTAGCGACAACCTCTATAGCAACTAACTTATTATCAAACTCTAATAAACCCACGGGTATCCAGTAATACTTACTTGCAAAGGCATTGGGAACAGAACAGCCACAGTTTGTACAAAAATGTGAGCTAAACCCCGTCTCTTTTTGCCAGCTTTTTATATTTTCACTTTTTATCCATTTGAAATGGGTCGCTTCGATAATGGTCGCTGAATTGGCGCTTGAGCCTGATTGTTTTTTGCACAATGAACAATGGCACTGATAAATCTTAAAAGGGTCAGTCTGTATGTCAACAGAAAACTCGATATCACCACACAAGCATTTTCCTAACATTATACTGTCACCTTTTTTGAATAACGTCTGACTCTTAAACAGCTTATTCTAAGTCTTGTCACCCTAAATTAACCAATCAGGTTTACGCTTTTGCAAAAATGCTTGTACGCCCTCTTTGCCCTGCTCTGATGAGCGGATATCAGCGATGTCTTTGACCGTATCGGCAATTAGTTCATCGGTAATTGGTGCGCCCGCGACTTCATGCAATAAGCGCTTGCAGGTTTTGACGGCCTCAGGGCTATTTTTGACTACTTTGGCACAAAATTCTGCAACTGCATCATCAAGCGACTCTTCACTGACGCGCTCATGGATAAAGCCAAGCTGACGGGCTTTTTTGCTATCAAATACTTCCGCACTGAGAAAATAACGCTGTGAGGCTCTGGCACCTAAGGCTCTAATCACATAAGGACTGATAGTGGCAGGTGCTAAGCCCAGACGCACTTCGCTAAGACAAAAATTGGCAATTCTTACAGCGATAGCTACATCACAGACAGCAACCAAACCCATGCCGCCTGCATAAACATCCCCTTGTACCGCTGCTATCGTTGGTTTTGGGCACTCATAAATGGTCTTAAGCATTTGTGCCAATTTATCCGCGTCCGCTAGGTTCTCTTCATAGCTATAATCCGCCATGGCGCGCATCCAATTCAAATCGGCACCCGCACAAAAGGCTTTACCAGCCGCTGCTAAAATGATAACGCGTACTTGATCATCAGCGCCAAGCGTTTTGAATGCATCGGTTAGCTCAGCAATCATTTCATCATTAAAGGCGTTACGTATCTCAGGGCGATTCAAGGTTACTGTTGCAACGTGCTGCTCAACGTCAACCAATAGACTTTTATAATGATTCAAATTTTGTTGCATATCTTTCTCTATATTTTATGTATTTATGAGCGCTAAATGTCTGGCGATATACCGTTCAACACTACATTCTAAAGACACCAAAGCTTGTCTCTTCAATCGGTGAATTATGAGCTGCGCTAAGCGCTAACGCCAACACGTTACGCGTATCAGCAGGGTCAATCACGCCATCATCCCATAAACGAGCAGTAGCATAATAAGGATGACCTTGCTCTTCATACATCTCACGAATCGGCGCTTTAAATGCTGCTTCGTCTTCATCACTCCACGCCTCGCCTTTACGGTCAAAGTTATCACGCTTAACCGTTGCCAATACCGACGCCGCTTGCTCACCGCCCATCACAGAAATGCGCGCATTTGGCCACATCCATAAGAAGCGCGGGCTATAAGCACGTCCACACATACCGTAGTTACCAGCACCGAATGAGCCACCAACAATAACGGTGAATTTTGGTACTTTGGCATTCGCTACCGCCATCACCATCTTGGCACCATGACGGGCAATACCTTCGTTCTCGTATTTACGACCAACCATAAAGCCAGTAATATTCTGGAGGAATATTAATGGGATTTTGCGCTTACAGCACAGCTCAATAAAGTGCGTACCTTTTTGTGCAGATTCACTAAATAAGATGCCATTATTGGCAATAATACCCACTGGCATACCTTCGATATGAGCAAAACCACATACTAATGTCGTGCCAAAGCGCGCTTTAAATTCATCAAAGGCACTGTCATCGACGATACGAGTGATAATTTCTCTAATATCAAATGGCTTACGCTTATCAGTTGGAATGACGCCATATAGCTCTTTGGCATCATAGCGCGGTGGACGTGGTTTTATTTGATTTGGAATCTGTTTAGCAGAACGGTTTAAGTGGCTAACGATATTACGCGCGATTGATAACGCATGGGTATCGTTTTGCGCCAAATGATCGACCACCCCCGACAAACGCGTATGTACATCGCCGCCGCCCAAATCTTCTGCTGTGACTTCTTCACCTGTTGCGGCTTTCACCAGTGGCGGACCACCTAAAAAGATAGTTCCTTGTTCTTTAACAATAATAGACTCGTCACTCATCGCTGGTACATAAGCTCCACCAGCCGTACAGCTGCCCATGACCACCGCAATCTGTGGAATGCCAGCGGCACTCATATTCGCCTGATTAAAAAATATACGTCCGAAGTGCTCTTTATCAGGGAATACTTCATCTTGATTGGGCAAGTTCGCACCGCCAGAATCAACTAAGTAGACACAAGGCAAATTGTTTTCTTGGGCAATTTCTTGGGCACGTAGATGTTTTTTGACCGTCATTGGATAATAAGTACCACCTTTTACCGTGGCATCATTACAGACAATCATACACTCGATGCCATTGATACGACCGATACCAGCAATCACACCCGCCGCTGGGATATCTTCGCCATACATATCGTGCGCTGCCATCGGAGCTACTTCTAAAAATGGCGTACCAACATCAAGCAAACACTCGACACGCTCACGAGGTAATAGCTTACCACGTGCTAAATGCTTGGCGCGCGCACGCTCTGATCCACCTTGGGCGACTTTACGCAGATGCTGATACAAGTCATCAACGACCTCTTGCATGGCGGCACTATTTTGCTGAAATTCAGCGGCATTTGGACTCAGTTTACTGGTTATGATAGCGCTCATGATATCCCTTTTCTTTAATGCGTAAATGCGAGTAGCTTTTTTATGCGAATTATTCTAACTACTGGTTATTTTAATATTTACTGAAAAATTTATTAGTAAAATAAGAAGTAAAACGGCTCAATTTTTTATAATCCTAACTCTTCTTTCATCTGCTCAATAATTTTATATTTCTGAATTTTACCAGTGATGGTCATTGGGTATTCGGTCACAAAGCGATAATAGGCTGGCACTTTATAGTGAGCAATATGCTCACTACAGAATTGACGTACTTCTTCTTCCGTTAAGCTGCCAGCTTCTTTAGGTATAATCCAAGCAGCCAATACTTCACCATACTTTTCATCAGGAACGCCAACAATTTGCACATCACGGATTTTAGGATGACGATATAGATAGTTTTCGATTTCAACCGGATAGATGTTTTCACCGCCACGGATAACCATATCTTTACTACGACCGACGATTTTGACATAGCCATCTTCGTCCATAGTCGCCAAGTCACCGGTGTGCATCCAGCCATCTTGAATGGCTTCACGCGTTTTAAAGCGACTGCCCCAATAGCCTTTCATCACCGAATAACCTCGGGTGAGTAACTCGCCAGTTTCGCCTAAGGGCACAATTTCACCTGTTTCAGTATCAATTACTTTGACTTCAAGCGCTGGCTGCACGAGTCCCACGGTCGAGACTTGCTTATCAAGTGGCGTATGTTCATTGGTTTGACAGGATACTGGGCTGGTTTCAGTCATGCCATAAGCAATGGTGACCTCTTTCATGTGCATCTCATCGATGACACGGCGCATGATCTCAATCGGACAACTAGAGCCTGCCATAATGCCAGTACGCAAGGTCGATAAGTCGAAATTTTTAAATTCAGGGTGATCAAGCTCAGCGATAAACATCGTCGGTACGCCATGTAAACCTGTACATTTTTCCTGTTCAACTGCTTGTAATACCGATAATGGCTCAAAACCATCATTTGGATAAACGATACAACCGCCATGCGTGAGAATCGCTAAATTGCCAAGCACCATACCAAAGCAATGATATAAAGGCACTGGAATACACAGTCTATCCTCTTCAGTGAAATTCATCGCTTCACCGATGAAATAGCCATTATTTAATATATTACGATGGCTTAAAGTTGCGCCTTTCGGTGTGCCCGTTGTACCACTGGTAAACTGTACGTTAATGGCATCAGTATTTTTAAGCTGAGCTTGACGCTCGGCGATACGCGGATCATTGGCATCACCTTCTGCCATCCATGCAGAAAACTTCTGCATAAACCCAAACTCTTCATCGCTGTTTGGTTCATCAATCCAAATGATGCGCTCAATCGTTGGAATCTCGACCAAATCCAGTTGAGTGTAATTTTTGTGGTAAATCTCAGGACACATCTCACGGATTAAGCTGGCATAGTCACTACTTTTAAAATGGCGCATGAGCACCAATGCCGAGCAGCCCAATTTATTTAGCGCATATTGCAGCTCAAAAACACGATAAGCAGGATTGATATTGACTAAAATGATGCCAACCTTGGCAGTTGCTAATTGCATCAAAAGCCATTCAGCATTGTTGTGCGACCAGATACCGATACGGTCACCAATCTCAAGTCCCATTTCGATCATGCTGCTCGCTAACTGATTGACTTGCTGTTGCAGCTGTTGATATGTCCAGCGAATATTTTGATGGCAGACGACCAGCGCTTCGCGTTCAGGATATTTGGAGACGATAGCATCAAAGAAATCACCGATGGTCGCTTCAATCAGCGGCACATCAGGACCTTTATCATAGCTTTGAGTCAATGGCGCATTTGCCGAACGTGCGCCCATATTGATAGAGGGGATATTATTTAGAATGGTATCAAAATGGATATTTTGAGTCATAACGAGTCCTTTCGTTTTACTTTTTATAATGCTTATTAGTCGCCTGCCACCCATTCATTCTTCCTTGAACAGGTCTCGACTAGCGTTAGCTACTATACCGCCTTAAATCGAATGCTGTCAATAATAGTAATACAATACGTATCATTTAATTAGAGCCCAATGGTAATGGTTTATTAAAGATAGCATAAAAATATGGCAGATATTTGACACAAAAAAGCCAGTCACGCTATGTATAAGTGGCTGGCTTTTTTTTAGCACTAAATTTTAGAGTATCTTCAACTTAAAAACATGATGCATGTTTAACAAGCTAAGACCATAAACTACAGGCAATTTGATAATTACTACGCTGATATAATTGGCGGCGCCTTAATAGTAACGGTCGCGCTGACTTCATTATTATCATTGAGTAAATTCATAATAAGCTCGTCTTCAGTTTCAGTGGTTACTTGCCAGTTGCCGTTTGCTTGCGGCACGCCCGTTGCCATCACTGAGATGGCTTTATTCTTTAAGCGAATCATCGGTGGCTTATGCTCATAACCGCTATGCTCTAAACCTAATACATCATCAGCAATCGTTGCTGCTTGCGCACGTAGTGGCGCTACATAACGGCAGGCAACACCATTGATAGACATACAATCACCAATCGCATAAATATTATTGGTATTGGTTCGTAGTGTTGGTGCATCTACTACGATACCAGTGCGATGGTTGAACTCAACTCCAGCTGCAGTTGGTAATTTACCATCAACGGTCAGACCCGTGCTGGCAATCACATGGTCGACGATTAACATCTCAGATGACTGAGTATCTGTATCTTCTCCGTTAGGAGTAAATAGCTCATAGCTAACTTGCAGCTTGCCGTCATCATTACGTATGACATCGGATACTTGATAACCGCCTAAAAAATTAATACCCTGCGACTGCACTGCTTTGGCAATACGAGCAGTCGCTTTTGGCGGTAGCATTTGTGATAGCGGCGCATTATTTAAATCAATTAAGGTTACCTCATGACCTGCCTTGAGCAAGTCCTCAGCAATCTCAGTGCCTACCATACCCGCACCGACAATCGCCACGTGCTGACTACCAATGGCAAGCTTTTCTTGCAATTGCCCAAAACGCTCAATATGATTGACATGCCATACCAAATCTTGCGGCAAACTCTTAGGGAAAATAGGATGAGCACCCATCGCTAAGACCAGCTTGTCATAGCTGATGGTTGCATAATTGGTATAAACAGGATCTGAGCGCAGCGCTGAGATAAGCTGTACCGTTTGCGCAGCAGCATCAATGTCCGTGACTTGCGTATTGGCAAGTAAGGTCACTTGTGCCGCTTCTGCCGCATCAGCGCCAGTCGCGCGTACCAAGTCTGATGCCTGCTTGTTTTGGCTGATTGCCATGGTAAGCATCGGCTTATGATAACGATCGCCATTGTCTGTGGTGATTAGAGTAATCGACACCTCTTTGTCTTTGGCACGAATGGCATCAATCACATGCCAGCCGGCTAAACCTGCACCAATGATGACAATACCTTTGGCGTCTGTTGCTGTAGTAATAGGAAATGTAGCTTCTTTGCTCATACTGACTCCATGATAGATGAGAGATTATATTGTTTTTATGATAGTGGCTGTTTATGATAGTGGCTGCCATTATATCAGTAAACAGGTATTCACTCACGTAGGCGTTAATAAAGTCGCTTACAATAAAAAAAGCGCCTATTAATAGGCGCTCTAAATAAATCAACTCTAAATGACTGCCTTAATGATTGAGAATCTTTGATAAGAACATTTGCGCGCGGTCACTTCTCGCGCTTTCAAAAAACTCATCCTTGCTACAATTTTCAACGATATGACCTTCATCCATAAAGATAATCCGATTGGCAACTTGACTGGCAAAGCCCATCTCATGGGTAACACACATCATCGTCATGCCCTCACGGGTTAGCTCAACCATGACATCAAGCACTTCTTGAATCATCTCAGGGTCAAGTGCTGAAGTTGGCTCATCAAAGAGCATTGCCACTGGATCCATTGCTAACGCACGTGCAATCGCGACACGCTGCTGCTGCCCACCGGACAGCTCAGCTGGATACTTTGCTGCTTGCGCCGTTAGCCCGACGCGGTCTAGATATGCCATGGCTTTTTGCTTGGCTTCCGCTTCTTTACGTCCCAACACTTTGATTTGCGCGACAGTCAAATTATCAACAATCGTCAGATGCGGGAACAGCTCAAAGTGCTGAAAGACCATACCGACACTACTACGTAATTTTGGCAAGTTGGTTTTTGGCGCGCCAACGGAGATACCGCTGACCATAATCTCGCCTTTTTGAAAAGGCTCTAGCCCATTAACCGTTTTTATCAAGGTCGACTTGCCGCTGCCCGATGGACCACAAACGACGACGACATCGCCTTTATGCACATGGGCACTACAGCCAGACAACACTTGAAAATCACCATACCATTTACTCACATCACTCATTTGGATGACGATTTCATCGCTTGCATGACCAGTGTTAGTGACCAGTCCGCCAAATTCATTTATATACGTGTCAGTATTATTCATTACTGGCTCATTCATCACTGGCTCCTAACCACATTATTTTCATCATTATTAAATATAGCTCTTAACGTACAGGTTTCGATACGAATTTATTAAAGATCATTAGAATCTTAAACGCTTTTGTACTTGTTGTACGCCAATAGAGGCACTCAAACTGATAATAAAATAAACAGCGCCTGCTCCTAATATATAGGGCGTTAATAAACCCATCAGCTCACCGCGTACATAAGCGGCACGGAAAAAATCCGTCAAGCCAATCGCGAAAACCAATGTCGTATCTTGGAATAAAATAATACATTGCTGTAAAATCAGCGGTAGCATCTTGCGAAACGCCTGCGGCAAAATAATCAAGCGCATCGTTTGCCCATAGGTCATGCCAAGCGCTTTCGCAGCGTTAACCTGCCCACTGCCGATAGATTGGATACCCGCACGTACCACCTCTGAAAAATATGCCGCTTCAAACATCATAAAAGCGACTACACACGAGGTAAAGGCTGTATCGAGTTGCAGATATTTACCAGCGACCCAAAAATAAATCATCGGTACGGCAAAATAAAACCAGAGCAGCACGAGCAGCAATGGCACAGAACGGAAATAATTGACGTATAGCTTTGCAGGTATCTCAAGCGCTTTGATACCAGACAAACGCATCAAAGCCAATACCGTTCCTAAGCTGAGACCGCCTAAGATTGCTAAAAATAATACTTTTAAAGTAGTCAGCATGCCACCCATCAAACCGGGATAGGCAGTTGCAAGTTCGGTCATATTCATTTTTGACTCCCTGCAATTAGCCCAGGCACACGCAATTTACGTTCAATTAGCCCCATAATGGCAATTAAAGACAGATTAAACACCAGATAAATAATGGTCGCATAGGTATAAATCTCAAGACTGTTTTGAGTATATTCACTGATGGTTTTGGTCTGACTGATCAGCTCCATTACCCCAACCAAAGACGCAACTGAGGCGTTTTTAAAGCAGTTGGTCAGCTCTGAGCTCAGCGGCGGTAAGATAATTCGAAACGCTTGTGGCAGCAGTACTTCTTTATAGGCTTGTGGGATACTAAAGCCAAGTGCGTAGGCAGCATTGATCTGCCCTTGAGGTAGTGACTCGATACCAGTACGTACTTGTTCAACAATACGAGCTGCGGTAAATAAACCAAGACCGATACTGGCTGACAGCATGGCTGAGGTATTGGGAGACAAGTCTTTATACCACCACTCTTGTATGGATGGGGTGAGCCAACCTGGAGCTATATAAAACCAGAAAAATAATTGTACCAATAAAGGGATATTGCGGAAAAACGTCACATAAGCAGTACCGATAGCACGTGCGCCTTTATTCGGCAAGGTACGCATGATGCCAAAAATAGTACCAACCACCATGGCGATTGCCCATGCAATACTGCCAATCAATAACAACCAGCCAAGACCAGTAATCATCCAATGGATATACAGCTCGCTACCGATACCGGTCTGCTCAAACAGCACACCCCAGTTCCAGCTATAATTCATAATTGTCTCTCCGAGCAACGGTTAAAAAGCCCACGCTTTCAGACTGCTATCAAACTATTTGACAAACAATCTGAACGCGTAAGCATGCTATGTTGAGGGACAAGAAGCGTTATTGCGCAGTCGCTACTTTTGGCTGATCGCTATCATGTGGATTGGCAATCAATGCTTTTAAGTTATCTGACATCTCAAACTTTAGATTGACATTTTTTGGTGGAATTGGATTTAAGAACCATTTGTCATAAATGCTATTGATCTCGCCTGACTTAAAGACATTGGCTAGTGCTTCATCGACCACGGCTTTAAACTCTGGATCGTCTTTACGCATCATACAACCATAGATCTCAAACGATTGTGGCTCACCGACAATGACCCATTCATCTGGATTTTTTGCTTTGGCTTTTTCGCCTGCTAGCAATACATCATCCATCATAAAGGCATCGGCACGACCGTTTTCTAGCATCAAGAAACCTTCGCCATGGTCTTTTGCTGAGATGACATTGATATCCATCTTTTTATCATCGTTGTATTCACGAATATAACGCTCTGAAGTTGTACCTGCAGTCGTGACTAAGGTTTTACCCTTTAAATCATCGAAACCTTGGATACCTGAATCTTTTTTGGTCAATAAACGCGTACCGATTTCAAAGAAGCCGTTAGAAAAAGCGACTTGTTTCTGACGCTCTTCATTGTTGGTTGTTGAACCACACTCAAAATCCACTGTACCATTTTGTACTAATGGGATGCGTGTTTGTGAGGTAATAAGGTTATAGCGGATTTTTAGATCTGGCATATTCAGCTTTTGTTTGACAGCTTCTACCACTTTCATCTCTAAATCATGAGCATAGCCGATCGGCTGATTTGGATCATCAGCGATGTATGAGAACGGAATAGAAGAGTCACGGTGACCGACGACGATGGTGCCTGATTCTTTGATTTTATCTAAGGTGCCGTTGGTATTTGCCGTCGCCTCGGTGGTTGCTCCATCTGCTGGCGTCGCCTCATTGCTGGTTTGGCTATTGTTGTTACAGCCTGCTAGAGCTAGTGCCATTAAGGCAACTAACGTTAATGGTTTGGATATAGAGGTAGAAAGAAAGTAAGTCATGAGATATGTCCTTTTATCACATTGCCACAAGATTGGAATGACATTTAAGTGCGATAGAAACCGTAGAAAAACGCTATAAATTTGCGTTTATGGGCCCTATTGCTATGCATCCGTGCTGTTGCTGTTGTTTATCACTATGCAACTTAATGTTACTGTACAACAAATTGACTGACGAGGGTAAACTTTTTTTACTCAGCTGACTATTTTCGGTTTTTAATTTATCTAAGATAATAATCCCTAAATAAAACAAGCTCTAACGTCATTAATATAGGTACGTATTTGATAAGGCTAATAGAGAAATTCATTTTTTATAAACATCATTTCTTACGTCAACAATCTACTATAGTCAGTCCTAAATAAAAGAAATAAAAAATTATAAGGTGCTACTGGTGTCAATTTTGCTTGCTGACTGTGCCTACGCAAAAAGAAGCTGCGAATATTAATCCCAGTGGCCCTGTACTCTTTTAAAAGTGTATCTACTATAGATACGATTGATAAATCCGAACCTATCCCCATAAAGCTAGCAACTTCTTAATCTTATAAATGACCTATGACCCAAGATACCCAAACTCCGAATTCCCCTGAACAAAATACTGATCTGATGCAAGATAACGACATTCGCCAACGCTTTTTTATTGAAGACTCTCCGGTGCGCGGTGATGTGGTGCGCCTATCGCGTAGCTATGCGACGACCATTGCGCAAAAGCCTTATCCTGAAGCACTAAAACGCTTACTCGGTGAGATGTTGACGGCTGCAAGTTTGTTGATTGGTACTGTTAAAATCAATGGTCGCTTGTCGATTCAATTGCAATCATCAGATAGCGATAGTTTGCTGAATTGGGCGATGGCTGAATGTGATCAAAACGGTATTATCCGCGCCCTTGCCAGCTGGAAAGGTGATACTGACGAGCACGTGCAAGCGTGGAATAATATGCTGCATGCTAAAGAAGCGTTTGCTGAACTGGGCGCTACTGGTCAAGGCGTATTATTTATTAATATCCAACCGGATGGCGGCGAGCCATATCAAGGTATTGTTGAACGTAGCCATGACAATTTGGCAGATTGCTTGGCGCATTATCAAAAGCAATCGGCACAGATTCCAACGCTGATTAATTTGGCATCTGATGGTTTACAAGCGGGTGGCATCTTGGTGCAAATGCTGCCGCGTACCGCTCAAGAAACCTACGAAGTTGAGCAAAATGAAGATGCTGGTATTGATGATGACTTGTGGACACGCTTGTCTGTATTGACGCGTACACTGAAAGCAGAAGAATTGACCACGCTTGATACCAATGAGATTTTGTATCGCTTATATCATGAAGAAAAAGTCGTTGCTCCTGATCCTATCTCGTTATCGTTTGGTTGTACGTGTTCACGTGAAAAGTGTGAAATGGCAATCGAGCAAATCGGCGAAACAGAAGCATTGGATATCGTTGCAGAGCAAAACGGTACCTTTGAGATGGATTGCGGATTCTGCGGTGAGATTTATAAATTTAATAAAGACGATGTGGCAGCGATTTTTGCTGAGTAGTCTTTTATCTCATTGATTTAAGTATAGTCAATTCCAAATAAAACAGATACGTTATATTCCAACGCAGTACTGGTATAAATTTTTCTGGCGTGCTGTGCCTACGCTGACAGAGGCTGCGTAAAATTCATCTCAGTCCTACTGTCTCGTTTTAATACTGAATTCACTATAGTCAGTCATAAAAAAACCCTCAAGTATGATGCTTGAGGGTTTTTAGCATTAGTCTGATTATTTTGTATCTCTTATTCTAAACCTCATAGGTTTCTGGATAAGAATAAATACGCGGGTTCAGCGCATACTTTGCTTCATGTGCATCGCCTAATCTATCATCCAAGAGCCAAGCAATGATTTGCTGATGTACTCTATCGCTGTAGATTAAGTTCATATGGTTTATCCCATAAAAAATAGCTTTGTGCCCCTCTGGCACTGCCAGCGTATGCTCTTCGGTATGCTCACCCAGTGCTGACTCTACCGAAACCAGCCCATCGCCCAATAAACTTGTGGTCTTAAATTCAAAATGGGTCTCGACCATCACTGCTGCTACCAGATAGGTATTCACATGCAATGGCAAGTGAGTAGGATGACGAAAATCTGCTGGTAGCACACTACGCCCCTCTAACGCTTGCCAGTCTGCATCTCGAATACTGCCGTAACGCAGATCAATGATACCCGCACTGCGCATATCACCAAGCTTTGCCAATGACCCAGCAAAGGGCAATTTAGCGATTTTATCTTGGACAAAATGCCCAATCTGCTCCAAACTTGCGCCATGATGCGGCGACCCTAAAGTCACCAGATTGCTCACCCTTTTGACCCAGCTAAAACCTTGCTCTTTGCCATAAAACAGCGCGCTACGGCTTACCAAACCGCCCATACTATGACCGACCAAATCAATCTGGGTGATGTCTGGGTTATTCTCAACCAAATCTTGCAACACTTGAGCAAAGCTACGTCCATTACTTGAGATACGTCGACCTGTATTATAATTTAAGTACAAGACAGTCGCTGATGGCAAGCTATACATGAGCGCTTTTGCCAGATTATTCTCACCAGATACTTTCCAGCTTAAGTGGCTTAAACAAAGTCCATGGCATAGAATAATAACGCGCCCTGACAATACAGCGCTTTGCACCCGATTATTGGTATCATACAGCACCATCGATACTGCTAATGGATTTTGATGCGTAATCAGATGATCGCCCATCACTCCGTTTAGGATATTGACCATGCGCCGCAAGTTCTTTGGTAATAGTCTCACCTTTTTGGGTTTTAAAACAGTATTATAAAGGTGCAGACCTGAGGCTAAATTATTACCAATCAGTTGCATCGCCTGACGTACTGTACCATAGATGCGTCCCGTGATACCTTGTTGCCAGCGCTCGACATTTCCTTTATTAAACCGCCCTAAAGGACGCAGTAATATCTCGCGGTGGATGGCTTCCACAATGTCAGTCACCTCGACCACACCCATAGTCGCAAGCTGTGCCAATCCTTCAAAAAAACCAACCAATGAGAGCGGTTGATACGGTTGAATATCAGTATGATTCACGCTTTTTTCAGTCAGCTCATCCACATAGATATAGTCAAGCTTATCCAGTTCCTCATAGACATCGCCTTGAAATCCTATATCGATAGCAGATTGCTCATCAGAAGGACGCCGAGTCGTTGCAAATAAATCATGGATAGTTTCTAAAGGTTTTGGACTGAGCATAGTGTTGACATATCAAACAGTTAAAGGAATTTTCCATACTATCCTGTAATGGTCATAAACAGAAGAGAATGATTTAACTATCAAGTATCTTTATTGTCAAAAGCCATGTAATTATTCAATATCAAAAATTGCACACTAGTAACTACTGCCTAAAACACAAAAATCCCAAAGCCATGGCTTTGGGATTTTTGTGTTTATTAAGAGCTATCATTACTAATGCAAATGTCTAACTAGACAAACGACTCTGCCAGTATGACATCACCATCTTCGCGAGTAATCATGACGGTGGCTGAGCGTGGTGTACTACCTCCAGCAATAGCGCCCCACGTATTACCCGGATGCTGAATATTAATAAATAAGGTTTTAAAGTCTGGGGCCATCGTAATACCTGTGACTTCACAGCCCTCCGGACCGACGAAGAAACGTTTGATATTGTCATTATTGGCAGGCATGCCGACTCGGGTTTGTTGCCCCGCTGACGTAGTAGTGAAGGTTCCATCGCTGACATTGCCCGGTAGCGCTGCTAGCAACATACAGCTGCTGGTATCGGTATAAGCACCGTCATCTGTTTGAATCCATAGAACGCCACGTGGATCAAAGTATAAGCCGTCGGGGGAAGAAAAGTCATTATTGTCATTTAATTGTGATAAGTTTTCTGCTGAAAAATCACTCGGCGCAGCAAATAAATAAATATCCCATTCAAAACTGGTTGCCGCATGATCGCCCCCTGCTTCTGCCCAGCGAATAATATGACCATTGTCATTACCACGCGCTTTGCCGCCAGTATTATAGCTGCGCGGATTGGGCGCTGAAAGTGGCTGATCATCACGTACGCCGCGATATTTATTATTGGTCAATGTCACATATACATCGCCCGTTATAGGACTGACCGACACCCACTCTGGTCGATCCATTTTGGTGGCACCGACCACATCTGCTGCTGCACGAGCAAAGACCAACACCTCATCTTGTCCATGAAAAGGCAAGACCGTATTGGAGACATCCAGTCCATTTTGACCGTGAATCAACGCTTTCCATTCACCCCGGCCATTTTCATTAAAGATGGCAACATAGAGCGTACCCTCATTCAAATACTTATCACCTGCTTTTAATCCACCGCCGATATCAGCAATTGACCATGTGGCTTTGGAGACGAACTTATAGATATATTCGCCCCGAGCATCGTCACCCATATAAAAAACCACCGGTTTGCCTTGTTCAACAGGAGCATAGGCGCAATTTTCATGAGCAAAACGCCCTAGTGCCGTGCGCTTTTGCGGTATGGAATTCTGATCAAAAGGATCAATTTCGGTGATATAGCCAAAGGTATTAAAGCCATTTCTATAATCGTCTGCAGCGCTAGCACTAGCGGCGGTCATATCCCAGCGTGAAAACTCATCGCTTATCTTGGCATCTTTAGCATCAGGGGTATGCCATAAATATTCCCAACCAGGGAAGTTTTCCGTTGCCCCGTAGCGTTCGCGACCATAGTTATGCCCAGCGCTTAATTGGCTAGCATCTTGCCCACGGGCAAATACCCCTAAAAAGTTCTCTTCGGTGGTCAGATAAGTGCCCCAAGGTGATAAACCTGCACCGCAGTTATTATTGATGCCGCGAGTCTGAAAGCCTGTCGGATCAAACTTAGTCTTGACCAAATCAGAACCTGCAACGGGTCCTGTCAACTGCGCCGTACTACTACTCGTGAGACGGCGATTATATTTCGAATCAGCCACCATCTCATAGCCCATACCATCAGCGCGGCGTTTCATCTCGACCACCGCCACCCCATGACAATTAACCTCACGGCGCACGTCGCTAGCAAGTCGACGATTTTGAAAGATGGGCGCGGCGTTGTTATCTTGGATAACATGATAGCCAAACGGACTCAGCTCACTACTGTTTACGTATTCATGATTCATTACCAGCAGCCCATTCTCTGACGCTTTGGGGTCATAGGTACTGCCCTTTTTGCCAAAAAACCACATGCCATCATGATTATCACCCATGCGCCACTCGAATGACTCAGCCGACTGCTCTCGATTGTCTTTCCAGTCATCAATACCAGATATTAGCGGCGTACCAAGTGGTAATATCATCTCGGCTTTATAGCCTGCTGCCACGCTCATCGTTTCGGCAGTCGAATGCGCCGCTGCTGTAAACTTCAAAGTTTCGGGACGTTTGAGATCACCTTGTGCAGGGACAGCAGCATCATTGCCATTATTTTTGGCAGGAATACTATCATCGTCATCGCTACAGCCGACTAAAGGTAGCGCGCCAAAAAACGCCGCCGCTGTTAATCCTGTGCCACCTTTTAGGATACTACGCCGATTTAAACGACGACTAATAATGGTTTGAAAATCGATATTGTTGGTCGGATTAGAATCTTCAACGACTTCATGGGCAAGTGGTTGTTTGCTATTCAATAATGTCATTATCAGTCACCTTGCTGTTAGGCTTGATTGGCATGAGAGAGTTGATTGCAGTCTTGTAATTGCAATCACCAAAATACGAATTATGCCTAAGTCTACTGAGTGTTTATGACAGTATGTTGAAAACCAAATGCCAATTTGATAGTAATGTGACGATAACCTCATGACAAATGGCTATTACCACTGATAAACCAAAAAAATCCCAAGTGTGAACTTGGGATTTTTTGATAGCGCCAATGCATGTAAAAACTTATATGATACTGCTGCGATAAGAAATTATCGAACTTGCACCTGCCATTCATGAGTGCCAAGCTTGAATGTTAGCGTATCATCTGCTTGCAATACACCAACGCCGCTCGGCGTACCAGTCATAATCACATCGCCTGCTTGTAAGCTAAAGGCATGGCTAATCTCTGCTAGTAGCTCATACACTGGAAATAGCATCAAGGCACTGTCACCATCTTGCTTCAGCTCGTCATTGATATAGAGCTGATATTCGACATGGCAAAAATCACCAAACGCTTGCGGATCAATCCAATCGGCAAGCACACAAGCACCATCGAAACATTTAGCACGCTCCCATGGATGACCTTTTTCTTTGAGCTTGCTTTGCAAGTCACGTAGGGTCAAATCAAGCCCCAAAGTCACGCCACCTATCGCTTGCTTTGCTTGTTCAATCGTTGCTGCCGATAAGTCGGCTGCCAGCTGAATACACAGCTCTGCTTCATAATGAGTGTCGCCATATAGCGCTGGATTTGGACGGACAATATCATTGTGCACACTGACCACTGATGATGCTGGCTTCATGAATAAGATAGGCGATTTTGGTATCTCATTGCCAAGCTCACGCGCGTGTTCTGCATAGTTACGGCCCACGCAGATGACCTTGCCGATGGATTCTCGTACGCTATCATTAATGGTGGCAATACTCGCGTCATCCTTGACGCTGGCAGCAATTGTATCGACTAAGGATATAGATGGTGATTGGCTCATACTAGGCGCTCACAACAGATGGTTGATATTTTAAAAAGCGAAACATACTGCACTATTTATCACAACGTTTATGATAGGTTTTATTCATGACAAATCATTAGCCGACGGTATGAGTAGTCACATCTGGTGGTACATAACTTGCGTGACGATTCATGCGCTTTTCAAACATTCTAAAGCTAAACAGAATCACCCACGACAACAAGAGATAAACGATACCAGCAGCGAAGAACAACTCCATCAAGGTATAGGTCCGCGCACTAATAGTACGAGCAACGCCTGTGATGTCCATTAAAGCAATCGTTGACGCTAGCGCACTGCCCTTTAGCATAAAGATAACTTCATTACTGTATGCCGGAATCACAATACCAAAAGCACGCGGTAACGTAATACGGGTCAGTTTCTGCCATTTTGACATCCCGATTGCATCAGCAGCCTCAAGCTCACCCACCGGAATATTTTGAATCGCACCGCGGATAATCTCGGCTAAATAAGCACTGGTATTTAGGGTAAAGGCAATGATTGCACACCAGTAAGCTTGGCTAAGAACTGGCTCCCACAAGAACGAATTACGTACCGCTTCGAACTGCCCAAGACCATAGTAAATCAAAAATATCTGTACCAGTAGCGGTGTGCCACGGAAAAAGAAGATATACAGAAAAGGGAGTATCTGTACCACCCAATTTTTAGACAGCCGTAACAGCGCCAAAACCAAACCAAAAAATAAGCCAATAATACCTGAGAACAAAACCAACTGTACGGTCAATACCGCGCCACCGAGTAAGTCTGGGATATGATCAAAAATAACCTGCCAATTCCAATCCATAGTGTCTTCCCCTTTATCCTATGGTCGATTGACGGTGAGTGGTTTGACGGCTGAGCTTTTTAGCATAACGCGCTGCCGGATTGGCACGCCATTCAAGCCACATCATAAAGCCAGTAATCAGCATGGTCAAACCTAAATAAATTATTGCCGCTGCCATATAAAAGGTAAATGGCTGCTGTGTTGATTGCGCGGCGCGCGAGGACTGATACATGATATCTTTGAGACCTACGACCGACACCAGTGCCGTATCTTTAAGCAAAACCAAAAATAGATTACCCAAACCTGGCAATGCAATCTGCCATACTTGAGGTAAGGTTATGCGATAAAAAGTCTGAAAAGGACGCATACCAATCGCTTGCGCCGCTTCTCGCTGTCCTATAGGAATCTCTTGAATCGACATACGGAAGATTTCAGTCGCATAAGCACCAAAAGCAATAGACAGTGCCATCACGCCGCCCCAAAAAGCGCTAATCTCGACATAGTCGTTATAGCCGAACTTTTTGAGGATGCTCATTAGCAGTATAGAGCCGCCATAGTAGATGAACAGTACCAATAGCAGCTCAGGAATACCGCGCATCGTGGCAGTATAGACAGTCGCAATTTTGCGCAGCAGCCAGATATTAGATAGCTTTGCTGTGGCACCGAGCAAACCTAAGAACATGCCGATGATCAGACTGGTCATGGCAAGCTGTATGGTGACGGTAGCGCCGCTCAGTAAAAGCGCGCCAAATCCTTGTAAGTCAAACACGATTATCCACTCAGTCTCTTTATATTAGCAAATTGCAAAATATGAGTTAAAAAAATCAGCATCAATAGCTGAATACAGTTAATAAACGTACTTTAGACCCAATAAATATGAGTCATTTGCGTCATAGACTGACGCTAGATTAATACGGTTATTGCCGCGATAATTGACACAGTAGAAATGAGCGCTGATTTTATCATATTCATTCGCCGCTATGTTAATACTGACGTGTAAAAGCATCGCCTAAATAGATATCTCTCTCCTTAAAAGGCCGATAATTTGGTTAAAGAACAGCAAATCTGTTGGTTAATAATGCCTACAATAATAGCGTGACTGTAAATAAGGACACAAGAAAAAGGACATCACCATAATGGTGATGTCCTCATGCTTATTAACACAATATGAATGCAGTCGTGAAAACAGTAATACTACTGAGCCTTTACTGTGTAGCACTATCTATAGCTGGTGCTTCTGTTAGTGTCGCACTTGCTGGCACAGCAAAGTATTTTTGATTGATCTTGTCATAAGTGCCATTGGCTTTAATATTGCTCAATGAGGTATTAATTTTTGCTTGTAGAGCTTCATCATTCGGACGGACGGCAATCGCAAAGTTATCATTGATATCAATCTCCGCGCCCTTTAACACATAATTATTACCGGACGTCGAGCTGAGCCATTCAATCGCTGGCAGTTTATCCGATATCATGGCATCGACGCGACCAGCACCCAAATCTAAAAACGCATTACTTAATGTATCATATAGCTTCATATCCGCTTTTGGATAAGTGTTTTCTAGCCACTGTGATGAGATGGTGGAACGCTGAGCGGCGATAGAGTGGGCATTAATATCAGTCACCTTAGCAGGGTCAAAGGTGCTGTCTTTTTTGGCTAAAAACACTAGCGCATTGCTAAAATACGGATCCGTAAAAGCGACTTGTTGAGCGCGCTCAGGGGTGACTGACATCGCAGCGACGATAGCATCATATTTACCAGCCTTGAGACCGGGGATGATACCGTCCCAATCTTGCGCCACAATCTCACAAGTTACTTGCATATCAGCACAGATAGCATTGGCAATTTCGATATCAAAACCGCCGAGCGTGCCATCTGCATTGGTATAGTTAAAGGGCGCATAAGCACCCTCAGTACCGATACGCAGCACATTACCCTCTGTCGCATCTGCTTTTTTCTCAGTTGTCTCCGCAGTATTATTAGCGTCTGAGTTAGTGCTTTCAGCCCCTTTATCTTGACCGTTACTACAACCGACTAAAGCTAAAAATGCTGCCACTGCTAGCATAGGTTTTAAAAACCGCTGACTGGTCATTGAATTTGAGCCTATGACAAGATGGTTGCTCATAATCATCCTTGAGTTTATTACGTCGTGAAATTTTGATAAGTACTAGCAAATATGCATTCCTCAAAACTTAGAATCAATACATATTTGTCATCACAGGTGTTAGTTTGCTGTCGCTTGCTCTTCTTTAGCAATCGCCGTATCAGCATCGACACTAGCTTTATCCATGACTACTACTTCTTTGATATCACTAGTAGCGACTGCTTTTTGAGCAGCAGTGGTTGAGCTGGTACCAAAATAGCTACCCGTGATTTGATCATAAGTACCATTGTCTTTTAGCTCAGCCAAGGCTTTATTGAATTTGGCAACCAATGGATCGCCTTTACGGAAAGCAATACCCATCGCATCATCATTGGTGCTGATTTCTTGACCTTTGACCTCATAGTCTTTACCAGCTTCTGTTTTTAGCCAGTCAATACCAGTCACTTTATCAGACATCATCGCCCGCACACGACCTGACGTTAGATCCAGATACGCATTGTCTTGAGTATCATAAAGTTTGATATCAGCATCAGCATGCTTATCTTGTAGATATTGCGAGGCAACAGTTGAACGCTGTGAGGCAATTGGCTGACCTTTTAGAGCGTCAACACTAACATCGTCGCCTTTTTTACCGATTAAGATAATGCCGCTATGAAAGTAAGGTTCGCTAAATTCGACCACTTCTTTGCGCTCAGGGGTGATTGACATACCAGCGATGGCAGCGTCAAACTTCTGCGCATTTAAGCCTGGAATCAAGCCATCCCAATCCTGTGAGATCACTTCGCATTTGGCTTTCATTTGCGCACATAGTGCGTCAACCAATTCAATCTCATAGCCGATTAATTTGCCATCAGCATCGGTATAACTAAACGGTTTATAGCTTGATTCTGTCGCGATTTTGATATTTAAAGGCGTATCAGTTGCAGCAGCTGTTTCAGTGCTTTCTGTCGGTGTAGAGCTGTTGTTACAGCCAGCTAGCATCAGCATGGCAGCGCTTAGTGGCGCTAACCACAAGGCTTTTTTGGTCATTGACGAGGTCATTGAAATGATCATAGTGGTTATTCCTTAATATATTTACCAGCCGTATATATATCCGCCACTTAAGAAGGATATAAACAATCGACGCTAATGATTACAGATTATTGACCAAAGTTTTGCTGCTCAAGACGGGCAAGCTCACCGTTACTGCGAATTTCACTCAGCGCTTTATTAAAGTCTTCTTTAATAGCATCGCCTTTACGGACAGCAATCGCAATATTGTCATCATTGTCAATCTCATCACCCACGATACCGAAGCCTTCAGGGTTGTCTGCTAACCATGATTTTGCTGATACTTTTTCAGCCAATACAACATCACTACGACCAGACTTTAGGTCCAAATAAGCATTGTCATAATTGTCATAAAGCTTAA
This sequence comes from Psychrobacter sp. G, assembly GCF_000418305.1. Taxonomy (NCBI): domain Bacteria; kingdom Pseudomonadati; phylum Pseudomonadota; class Gammaproteobacteria; order Moraxellales; family Moraxellaceae; genus Psychrobacter; species Psychrobacter sp. G. The sequence continues at coordinate 393,396 of NC_021661.1, read as the reverse complement.
CGGTATTGCCGTCTTTGCCTTCATAATTGTCTTGTAAATAAGCACCCGGCGTCGTTGAACGTTGACCACCAAGCGTCAGATTTTTGATGACTTTAGGATCAAAACTGCCTTTGGTATCGGTCAGCCAAACCATCGTATTGGCAAAGTAAGGCTCGCTGAAATCAACTTTTTCTTGACGTTCAGCGGTAATAGACATACCAGCGATAACCGCATCGTATTTTTGCGCCAATAAACCCGGAATAATACCGTCCCAATCTTGAGCGACAATTTCACATTTGGCTTGCATCTGCTCACATAGAGCATTGGCAACGTCGATATCAAAACCCGCCAAACTGCCATCGGCATTGGTATAGTTAAAAGGAGGGTATGCGCCTTCAGTCGCAATACGAATGGTCTTGCCAGCGGTTCCTGCTGCCGGTGCATCTGCATTGGTATCAGCAGCGTCATTGGCAGGTTGGCTACACGCCCCTAACATGAGCGCGGCAGTAACGGTCATCGATGACCACAATAGGCGAGAATTCGACATCATACGTTCCTTAAATTCTGATGGATTTTTAAGATGATTTTTAATCTCTAATTTTTGATACAGCGTTCTGGTATATTTTCTCTGACGTCCCTGCCAGATAAGTTACTCAGATTCAGGCAACTGGATATTCAGGCTGTAAGATATTTAGGTATATGGATAAGTGCTATGCATACCCGCTCACAGGTCTTTTGATAATACCTGAGTGGAATATCAAAAACAAACGTTTTGCATACCGACTGTGATTATTGAGTAATAAAGGCACGAATAGACTTACTGATGTGCAATCTTAGCGTTTTAAACAATTATTGCTAAGATTGCGATTTTACTAGATTTAAGCAATGGATTAATTTTGACGATGTGAAGCCATAAAGTCTCTAACGCGCTCAGACTTAGGGTTATCAAAGACCTGCTCAGGCGTACCAATCTCTTCAATCACGCCTTGGTGTAAAAACACCACTTTACTAGAAACATCACGAGCAAAACGCATCTCATGGGTCACAATCAACATCGTGCGTCCCTCGGCTGCTAGCTCTCGCATAACAGCAAGCACTTCATTGACCAGCTCAGGATCTAAAGCAGAAGTCGGTTCATCAAATAATAATACCTGTGGCTGCATAGCAAGGGCGCGTGCAATAGCAACACGCTGACGCTGACCACCAGACAGATTAGCAGGATAAGCGTCTTTTTTATCAAGCAAACCGACTTTATCGAGCAGCTTTTCAGCATCGCTAATGGCTTGGTCTTTTTTTATTTTTAAGACTTGTATTGGCCCTTCGATGATATTGTCAATAATCGTTTTATGTGGCCATAGATTGAAATTCTGAAAGACAAAACCCACGCGTGCGCGCAAGTGTTCTAGCTGTTTGATATCAGCCGCTTGCAATTCGCCTGACTTAGCTGGCTTTAGCATCAGCTCATCTTTACCGATAATAATGCGACCTTGATTGGGCTTTTCGAGCAAATTGATACAGCGCAGCAGGGTCGACTTACCTGAGCCAGACGAACCTAAAATAGAGATAACATCGCCGTCATAGGCAGTTAGAGATACGCCTTTCAGTACGGCCAATGAGCCGAAACTTTTATGGATATCTTGTAAATCTAAAGCGATAGGTCGAGTCGGATTATTTGCAGTATCAAGCATGGTTTAGCAGACTTCCAATAAATATGAATGAAAACATGACGTAAAAATGCGCTTAGCATTAAAAAGGCGTTTGGCAATAAATTACCTTTATAAAATAAGACCCATAATATACAGTCAATTATGGGCCTTATTTTATCATCTTAATAGCGTGAGCGCTGTTTTATCTGCCACATTAGTAGCTTGAGACGTGCTCTTCGCTTTCAGTACCATCCATCATCTCTGCATCATCCGCAGTTGCTACGGCCACATCATCCGTGCTACTGACAGCCATATCATTGTCAGCAGTTGCTACCGCAACATCGTCAGCACTGCCGGCAGTAGCCACACCCGTTGCTTCATCTTCTACCGAAGTCTGCGCATCGACTGCTGGCGCCGTCTCTACCGGTGGCTCGTCTTTTTTACCACAGGCACTTAGCGTCAATGCCGCTGCAACCAATCCAACGCCCAACCAGTTTTTGTACGCGCCAGATTTTTGAATTTGTTGTTGATCAATGGTCATATTTATTCTCCAATATTTTTATTTACTATCATTAATTTCTACTATGAATAGCTATCATGTAGCCGAGCGAGTTCAAAAATAATGTGTTAAAGCTAAAATGAATCTTTTGCTGCTTAGCGCTCACTATACGGACGATTTATAGCGACTACATTAGTAATTGCAGTCTATTTCTGTTAAAAATACGTAACCATCAATCCAATGCTCAATCATGACTATCATATAAAGACAAGCGAGCTCTATTCACAAAATCGGCTTTACTATCGACCTAATCTCCTCTATGTTAAATAGCAGAGTGCCATTAGAGCGCTAAAGAACACTGATTATTCTCTATTTATAACTATAAGGAAAAATATTTATGAGTCAAACCAATACCACAGACGTAACCGCTTATATGCAAAATGTTGGTAAAGAAGCGCGCGCTGCATCCAGAGCACTGGCTGCTGCCAATACGGGTGACAAAAATGCTGCACTGATGGCTATTCACGATGTATTAAAGAACGCTAAGCAAGATATTTTAGCCGCCAATAAAGTTGATATGGACGATGGACAAAAGAACGACCTAGATGCTGCGCTGCTTGATCGCTTGGAGTTAAATGACGCCCGCTTTGATGGCATGCTACAAGGTCTAAAAGACGTTGCGGCATTGCCTGACCCTATTGGTGAGGTTACAGACATGACGTATCGTCCGTCGGGTATTCATCTGGGCAAAATGCGCGTGCCACTTGGTGTAGTCGGTATGATTTATGAGTCGCGTCCCAATGTCACTTTGGAAGCAGCCTCACTGGCACTAAAGTCAGGTAACGCCATCATTTTACGTGGCGGCTCGGAAGCATTTGAGTCCAATCAAGCGATTGCCAAATGTATTTTAGAAGGACTAAAAAACGTTGGTATGTCTGAGTATAGTGTCCAAGTACTAGAGACCACTGACCGTGCTGCCGTCGGTGAGCTTATCACTATGACAGAATATGTTGATGTTATCGTACCACGCGGCGGTAAAGGGCTGATTGAGCGTATCAGCCGCGATGCACGTGTGCCTGTCATTAAGCACTTAGATGGCAACTGTCATACCTTTATCGACAGTGATGCTGATCCCAAGATTGCCATTAACGTGAGTGTCAATGCCAAAACCCATCGCTATGGTACTTGTAATACCATGGAAACCTTGTTGGTCGATGAAGCCATCGCTGATGAGCTGTTACCAAAAATTGCCGAAGCCATCGTTGAAGCCGATAATGCGATGCAACTACGTCTTGATGGTAAAGCGCAGGCTATTCTGAACGATAACACTACCCTTAAAGGCCATTTATCAGCCGCCACCGCGGAAGATTGGGATACCGAATATCTCGCCCCTATCCTCGCGATTAAAATCTTATCCGGCATTGATGAGGCGATTGAGCATATCAACACCCATGGCAGTCATCATACCGATGTTATCATTACAGATAACTATACCAAGTCACAGAGATTTATTCGCGAAGTCGACTCGGCAAGCGTGATGATTAACGCCTCTAGCCGTTTTGCCGATGGTTTTGAATATGGTCTTGGTGCCGAAATTGGTATCTCAACTGACAAGATTCATGCGCGTGGACCAGTCGGACTTGAAGGCTTAACTTCACAAAAGTGGATTGTTTATGGTCATGGCGAAACGCGTGCCTAATTTATTACGTCTTCACTACAATCTATAATGTCGTCTGCAGTATAATTGTTACAGAACGTCAGCTTAATTGCTGGCGTTTTTTTATTATTAATAACTACATTATGTATGACATAAAGCCATTATTTTACGTGATAAAAATCTATCGATAGGACGAGGATGCCCATGCAAAGTGGCAAAATTAAGCATTGGAATTCTGATAAAGGCTATGGCTTTATCGATGTCGACAATCAGAGTGAAGATGTGTTTTTTCACATAAAATCCGTGCGAATGGCGCAGCCTATCAGTGAAGGGCAACGCGTTTATTTTAATAGTGAGCGCAATGACAAAAACCAATTGCGCGCCACCGAAGTCACATCGGATGAATTGAGTATTTTAGAGACGCCAGCATCCAATTCAGTGGCAAATTCAATGCATCGCAGCTCAGATAATGTTAATCAGAAAAACAATCAAAACCACATTAGCAAAAATAATCGTAGCAGCCAAAATAAGAAAAGCAGCTTCTCTACCCTGTTCAGTTTGATTGCCATTATCGCTGTTGCGGTCTATTTCTTTGCTGATTTGAAATCCAGTTTTTTTGCCGATAGCGCGCCATCTACTACTCTATCGCAAAATTATATTGAAATTGCCAGTAATTCAAATGCAGCGGCTATCACTGGTGATGCGCAAATAGATCAAACCATTGCCCTTATTCAGCAAGGTGGACCCTTCCCTTATCCTAACAAAGACGGAACCACTTTCTATAATCGCGAAGGCAAGTTACCGGAGCAGTCGCAAGGCTACTATCGCGAATATACTGTCCCCACACCTGCCGTTTCGCATCGCGGCGCACGGCGTATTGTCACTGGCGGTCACCCACCAACCATTTATTATTTAACCCTTGATCATTACGACAGCTTTCAAAAACTGGAGGTGAAATAACATGACTCAAGCTATTTACTATGTAAATCCAAGCAGCATTGATCAAAACCTTGTTAAAGGTAAAAGCAGCAGAACGTTTGCTACTATTCCTGAACAAGCAATCGCTATACCTATAGAAGAGCGATTAGATAAAGAAACACTCTTAAGTAGCTTAGCGAAAGCATGCGATTTCCCAAGTTGGTTTGGTCATAACTGGGATGCAGCGTGGGACTGCTTAACAGACAGTGATATCGAGCATTTGGTACTTGATTTAACAGCGGTTAAAAATATTAACAACGAAGATTTTAATGTCTTCAAAAGTATTATAGAAGATGCTTTTAAAGAATTTGGCAAACCACAACTGTGGATTGTCGTGGCGTCTGATGATTTGTCTTAGTCGCTAGTAAGAGAAGAATCTAAATTCGAGATAAAAACAGATTTATCCCGAATTTAGGTTAATTTATATTTATAGAAAGGATTAACATATGGAAATCACCCTAAACGGCTATTACACCCTGATATTAGCCACATTAGTACTTTTGCTTGGACGCTTCTTAGTCAAAAGAATTAAGTTTTTAGAAGATTTCAATATTCCAGAACCAGTCGCAGGCGGTTTGGTCGCAGCGATTGTCGTTTATATTCTTAATATTGTTTGGGGCTATAGCTTTAATTTCCATCAAGGACTGCAAACAGCAACTATGCTGATGTTTTTTGCCTCTATCGGGCTTAGCGCTGATTTTGGTCGGTTAAAAGCAGGTGGCTCACCCTTACTGATCTTCACCATCATCGTGTCTGTCTTTATCATTTTGCAAGACATCCTTGGTGTTGCAATGGCAAGCGCACTTGGGCTTGATCCTTTGCTTGGCTTGGTGACCGGTTCAATCGCTTTGACTGGTGGACATGGTACTGCTGGTGCTTGGGGCATTACTTTGGAGGAGCAGTATGGTGTGGTTGGCGCGACGACGCTGGGTATCGCAGTTGCCACTTATGGTTTAGTGGCAGGTGGTATTATCGGTGGTCCTGTTGCCCGTCGCTTGATTAAAAAGCTTGGTCTCAAGCCTACAGCAGACAATCCAAACCCAAGTGATGTCGAAAAACTGGCAAGTGAGCAGTCGCTCTACAGCACCAAGCACAGCGAAGAGGAAGTTCATAGTAATAAGGAGATGTTTGAAAAACCGGATAATATCCGTCTGATTACGGCATCGTCTACCATTGAATCATTGGCACTGTTTGCCGCAGCATTGGCATTTGCTGATCTCATGACTTTGGTAGCGCAGGATACGTGGTTTGAGTTACCGACCTTTGTATGGGCATTAGCAGGTGGTGTGATTTTGCGTAATACCTTAACCATGGTATTTAACTTTGATATGTTTGACCGTGCGATTGACGTCATCGGTAACGCTTCTTTGAGTCTTTTCTTAGCGATGGCTTTATTGTCATTAAAGCTGTGGCAATTGACAGATTTGGCAGGTCCGGTATTAATCATCTTATTGTCACAAACTGTTCTAATGATTGGCTATGCTTACTTTGTGACCTTCAAACTCATGGGTAAAGACTATGATGCAGCTGTCTTGTCAGCAGGACACTGTGGTTTCGGTATGGGTGCAACTCCTACAGCGATTGCCAATATGCAGGCGGTCACCGATCGTTACCTACCATCACATAAGGCATTTTTGATTGTACCTATGGTTGGTGCATTCTTCGTTGATATCGTTAACGCGACGATCTTGCAGATATTCACCAAATTGCCATTTATGTGATTTGATGAAATAAAAAGCTGATTTAATACTCGCGAAATAAAAAAACCGCCTAGCAAAAGCTAAGCGGTTTTTTTATCTGACTTATAAAACCAATTAATTAGAAATTACTGGTTTTTAGCATAGACAGGAAGCTCTTTACAGATCGCTTCGACTTTGCCACGGACTTCAGCAGTTACTGCTTCATCGCCACGGCTGTCAAGAACATCACAAATCCAACCTGCCAAATCACCTGCTTGTGCTTCGTTGAAGCCGCGTGTGGTAATCGCTGGTGTACCGATACGGATACCAGAAGTCACAAACGGAGATTTTGGATCGTTTGGTACGGCGTTTTTATTGACCGTAATGTGTGCGTCACCCAACCATTTATCCGCTTCTTTACCGGTCATCTCTTGCTTAACTAAGCTGATAAGCATCAGATGGTTTTCAGTGCCACCAGAGATAATTTCATAGCCGCGATCTTGAATGACTTTTGCCATGGCTTGAGCGTTTTTAACCACTTGCTGCTGATAGGTTTTGAAGTTCTCTTCTAATGCTTCTTTAAAGCAAACTGCTTTTGCCGCGATGACATGCATCAACGGGCCACCTTGGTTGCCTGGGAATACGGCAGAATTGAGCTTTTTAGCAAGCTTCTCATCACGAGCAAGAATCATACCTGAACGTGGGCCACGTAAGGTTTTGTGCGTAGTCGTGGTCACTACATCAGCAAACGGTACTGGGCTTGGGTAAACGCCACCAGCGATAAGACCAGCAACGTGAGCCATATCCACTAGCAAGTAAGCGCCTACTTCGTCAGCGATTTCACGGAAACGCGCCCAATCAACTACTTGTGAATACGCTGAAAAACCAGCGATGATCATTTTAGGCTTATGCTCTTTTGCCAAGCTCTCAACTTGGTCATAATCGATAAGACCAGTGCCTTCAACCAAACCATACTGTACTGCATTGTAGTTTAGACCTGAGAAATTGATATGTGCGCCATGCGTTAAGTGACCACCAGCATCTAAACTCATGCCAAGTACAGTATCATTGGCTTCAAGCAATGCCAAAAAGACAGCAGAGTTTGCTTGGCTACCAGAGTGTGGCTGTACGTTCACATATTCTGCACCAAACAATTCTTTTGCACGGTCAATAGCTAGTTGCTCAACGACGTCAACATGCTCACAACCACCGTAATAGCGCTTACCAGGATAGCCTTCAGCGTATTTGTTGGTCAAATCAGTACCCTGCGCTTCCATCACTGCTTGTGAGCAGTAGTTTTCTGAAGCGATAAGCTCAATATGGTTCTCTTGACGAACGCTTTCAGCAGCCATAGCTTCAGCAAGTACTGGATCAAAATCTTTGATAGAGATATCTTTAAACATAGTAAAGTCCTAAGTGGTGACGTTTATTAGTAATAACGGTCGTTGAAAGAAGCGAGTAGCAAAAGAAGTTTGAAATAGGCAAGCAAAAGGCATGAGCTTATCATTAGCTTGCAGTTTTAAGGATAAATTCGATACTCTTTTGCATCGATATTCTCGCTAAAGTTTAAGTGTAACATGAAACTTTATGTTGCGAGCGCAAAAAAATATCAGCTTATTTTGAGTAGACGACAGGGTAAAATTCTCTATATTTAAATCTATTTTTTTCAGTAACTTATCAATATATCCTCTAAATAGAAGTAGTAAATTCATTAAAATTTATTCACTAAAAACTTATCTGAACAATAAAGTGGAAAATAGTTGGCTAATTAATTGGTTGTTTTAATTTTCTGATGAAGTACTTAAATATCCAATTGTTTTTCACAGAACCGTGGCAAAAAGGTCTCACTAATAAGTAAAGAACGACCATACCAATCATAAAGCGTCTGCCGTTGCCAGCCATCTGCCGTATGTTTGATACAGCGCTGATTGGGCAAGGTGCGACTGCGATTAAACAATACATAACCTATGGGTGTGCTTTTTAATTGCTGTAGACGTCTGGCACTGCCTTTTAGACTTGATAACGGAAACAGGCTTTGCGCCTGTACCCATGGTAGCTCGTCATTACCGTATAGATATACCTCACGGACCCACGCCAGACGTGGACGACTAAGCGCTGCCCCTTTGATACCCAATTGCTTTTTTTGTGCTAAAGATAGGAGACGATAACCCTCAAATTGACGCTCCACACGTAGCGGCTGCCCAGCTTTTACCTCTAGCAAGGCAGTAAGAGAGCCTTCGATATTTAGCCAAGGTAATAGCTCAGTTGGAGGTAATGAATTGGTTACGCAAGAAAGATGAGAGGTCATAGTTTACGGCTAATATGTACTTTATTAAGTAGAAGATGATTAAAAGATAAGGTTATTCATTGTTCTCAAACATTGGCATATTATCAATATTAAACGGCAAAGCTTCAAACGCTTGCTCTCGATATTGCGACATATGTAGCCGATCTTTGCGGCAAAAATCAGCAATCGCTGGCACAAAACGCGCATCATAAATACGGTGCAGTGAGTGGGTAGCTGTTGGAATAAAGCCACGAATCAGCTTATGCTCGCCTTGTGTTCCTGGGTCGAAATAGTGCAAGCCTTGCTCGATGGCAAACTCAATACCTTGATAATAGCACAGCTCAAAATGCAAGCTATCATACTCACCAAGTGCTCCCCAATAACGACCGTACAAAGTTGCCGTTGTATTGTCAGGCTTATCATATAAAAACAGACTGCTCGCGATAACTTCACCGTTGGCATCAAGTGCTTGTGCGAGCATTAAATGCTCAGCCATATGTTGCGCTAATGCTTTAAAAAAATCCATGGTCAAATAAGGCTGCTGCCCACGTACCGCATAAGTCATTACATAGCAATGATAAAAAGTCTTCCAGTCAGACTCGGTAATGTCATCACCGCATTTTCGCTGGCACGTAATACCTTGCTCAGCAACTTTTCTGCGCTCAGCCCGAATGGTTTTGCGTTTTTTGGCTTTGAGCGTGGTCAAAAATGCTTCAAAATCTGTAAATGGCTGATCATCTTGAGTTAGATTTTTATTTTGCCATAAAAATTGGCAACCTTGACGCTCAAGTATCGGTAGCTCAATCGGTTTTGCCGCTACACCATTTGCTTGGTTTTTAAGCGCCATTTCTATATCAATATCAGTCGGCAGCGATGCGTTAGCCATAGCAGCCATCTCAGGTGTGACAAATAGCCCATGCCAGCCAGAAGCATCTACTTGCTGCGCAATATCATCCACCCCTGCAATAGCGGTCTTTATAATGTCAGCATCGAGCGTCTCACCCTTTGCCAACCATAAACGCTGCCCAGTAATAGGCGTATAAGGGGCGCTCGTTACCAAACGCGGATAATAGTCGAGACCATACTGCGCATAAGCTTGCGCCCATGAATGGTCAAATACAAATTCCCCTTGGTGATGACCTTTAATAAATACGGGCATCACGGCAACCGGCTGCTTCACCTTTATAGAAGCTTCTACAGAAGACAAATTTTTCTGTACTACAAAATCATCATCGGCATCTACACGGTGCACTAATATATAAATAGGTAACCAGCCAGCCTCTTCGCCAATCGCGCCAGTGTCACTAAGCGCTTGCCAAAAGGCAAATGACATAAAAGGGGTGTCTGGCGTTTGCCACTCGCTTAGGCTTTGCCAACTGATATCGTTCAGTAACGCATATTGTAAATTCATAATCAGTACACTGTTTTTTTTGATGACTTTTCTTGATCATATAGCCTATCAAATTGGCATTTTTTTGCTGTCACAATTTGCAAGAATTTTATATAACCGTTATAGGATTATTGATACCGTTTAAGAAATGATGCCGTACTAGTGTGAGAGAAACAAAAACTTTGATGCCATACGTAATAAAAACTGCCATTAAAAACAGGCAAATTACATGGAAAAGATGATATCAATCTTGATGACTGATAGAATAAGAGTATTATTAGCTTAATATAATTCATATAGATGAGATATGAGCGAAATAGTATACTTAGTTCAACATACGAGATTGACATCATATCGGATTTATAGTGGATGAACTATAATATATCGACTGTCATGTATCGTCAGGCAGTGTTACCCAATCGTTCAACCCCTCTTTTGGCGGTAAGTTTGTCATAAAGGTTAAAACAGCTTCCAAAAGATAGTTTTGCAAAATAAGGTCAACAGGCAGTCTCGAAACTATTTAAATGCGTCAAACTGTTTAAATATATTTTTGTATGATTGCAAAAGTGACACTTGATGTGCTTAATTTAGCGCCATCACTCATTATGGTATGAAGGCTGCATAAAGCGATGAAATAAGATCCAAGCCTTACTCCCCTTATTAATGACAACATAAAGGAATACTCTACTACAATGTCAAAAATTATTTATACAAAAACCGACGAAGCCCCAGCGCTTGCAACCCTATCATTCTTGCCTATTGTCAAAGCATTTACTCACACAGCAGGCATTGAAGTTGACACCAGTGATATCTCAGTTGCTGCGCGTGTATTGGCTGAATTCCCTGAGTTTTTAAGTGAAGAGCAACGCGTTCCTGATAACTTAGCTGAGCTAGGTCGTCTGACACAAGATCCAAACACCAACATCATCAAATTGCCAAATATCAGTGCTTCTGTTCAACAGTTGAAAGCAGCTATTAAAGAGCTACAAGGTAAAGGCTACGCTATTCCTGATTTTCCAGATGACCCAAAAACTGACGAAGAAAAATCGATTCGTCTGCGTTATGGCAAAAGTCTAGGCAGCTCGGTAAACCCTGTACTTCGTGAAGGTAACTCAGATCGCCGCGCACCAAAAGCGGTCAAAAACTACGCACGCAAACATCCGCATTCTATGGGTGAATGGAAACAATGGTCACAAACGCATGTATCACATATGCACAGCGGCGACTTCTATGATGGCGAGCAATCTATCACTTTAGATAAAGCACGTACTGTACGTATGGAACGCTTAGCGGACGATGGCACTGTCAATGTATTCAAAACAGGCATCGCTTTGCTTGATAAAGAAGTCATCGATCTTATGTTCATGAGCAAAAAATCACTGCTTGATTTTTATGAGCGTGAAATGGAAGACTGCCGTGAAGCTGGTATCTTATTCTCGTTGCACGTAAAAGCGACCATGATGAAAGTATCACACCCTATCGTCTTCGGTCATGCGGTCAGAATCTACTATAAAGATGCTTTCCAAAAGCATGGCGCATTATTTGACGAGCTAGGTGTCAATGTTAATAACGGCATGGCAAGTTTGTATGAAAAAATTGCCGAGTTGCCAGCCAGTTTGCGTGAAGAGATTGAGCGTGATTTACATGCTTGCCAAGTACATCGTCCACGTTTGGCGATGGTTGATTCATCAAAAGGCATCACCAACTTCCATTCGCCAAGTGACATCATCGTTGATGCATCCATGCCAGCCATGATTCGTAACGGTGGCAAAATGTGGGGTGCTGATGGCAAACTATATGACTGTAAAGCCGTCATGCCAGAATCTACCTTTGCCCGCATTTATCAAGAAATGATCAATTTCTGTAAATGGCATGGCAACTTTGATCCAACAACGATGGGTACAGTACCTAACGTCGGTCTAATGGCTCAAAAAGCGGAAGAATATGGCTCACACGACAAGACTTTTGAAGCGAGCGATAACGGTATTGCTCGTATTGTTGACGAAGAAACAAATGAAATCTTGCTTGAGCAGCGTGTTGAAAAAGGTGATATCTGGCGCATGTGTCAGGTTAAAGATGAGCCTATCCAAGATTGGGTCAAGCTTGCAGTACGCCGTGCACGCGAATCGAATACACCAGTTATCTTTTGGTTAGACCCGTATCGTCCACACGAAAACGAGCTGATCAAAAAGGTAAAAATGTATCTAAAAGATCATGATACCACTGGTCTACATATCGAAACCATGTCACAAGTTCGTGCCATGCGTTATACCTTAGAGCGCGTTGCTCGTGGTCTTGATACGATTTCTGCTACTGGTAATATCTTACGTGATTATCTCACTGACTTATTCCCGATTTTAGAATTGGGCACCAGTGCTAAGATGTTGTCAGTGGTTCCATTAATGAAGGGCGGCGGTTTGTTTGAAACAGGCGCTGGCGGTTCAGCACCAAAGCATGTACAACAATTGGTTGAAGAAAACCACTTACGTTGGGATTCTTTGGGTGAGTTCTTGGCATTGACTGTGTCGCTAGAGCATTTAGCACAGAATGACAACAACCCTAAAGCTCAAGTATTGGCTGATACCTTAGATAGAGCAACTGAAAAGCTGTTATTGAATGACAAGTCTCCATCACGCAAAACTGGTGAGCTTGACAATCGTGGCAGTCACTTCTATCTTGCGATGTATTGGGCACAAGAGCTTGCCGCTCAAGAGCAAGATGGCGAGCTAAAAGCACAATTTACCGCACTTGCGCAGAATCTTGAGAGCAATGAAGCAGCTATTATCAAAGAGCTAAATGATGCTCAAGGTAAGCCTATGGATCTTAAAGGCTATTACCTAGCGGATGAAGCATTGGCTGAGCAAGCAATGCGTCCTAGCACTTTGTTCAATAACGCCATTGCTTCATTATAATTAACTCATCTTATAAAAGTTAATTTATAGAAGTGACATTAGCGTAAACAAAACACCCCAAATATCTTAGATTTTGGGGTGTTTTTTTGTCTTTTATTAATGAGTGATTTTTATGTCAGAGACTATTTACAAGACATTGTGTAAAAGACATCATTTTCTTACGCATTCATATGTTTGATGATTGCTTTACCAAACTCAGAGGTACTCAGTAAGGTGGCATCCGGCATCAAGCGTTCAAAATCGTAGGTCACGGTCTTATTTTTGATAGCACCTTGGATACCTTCGATGACCAAGTCAGCAGCCTCTGTCCAGCCCATATCACGTAGCATCATCTCAGCTGACAAAATAAGCGAACCCGGATTGACTTTGTTTTGTCCGGCGTACTTTGGCGCTGTACCATGTGTTGCCTCATATACGGCAATAGCAACTCCTTTATTAGCACCCGGAGCAATACCGATACCACCGACTTGCGCGGCTAACGCGTCAGAGATGTAGTCGCCGTTTAGGTTTAATGTCGCAATCACTGAGTAGTCAGCTGGACGCATCAGGATTTGCTGCAAAAACGCATCCGCAATCACATCTTTAATCACAATCTTATGACCTGTCTTAGGATTTGTTATCGTCATCCAAGGGCCACCATCTAGTAATTGAGCACCAAAGCACTCAGTAGCAGCCTCATATCCCCACTCTTTAAAAGCGCCTTCAGTGAACTTCATAATATTGCCTTTATGCACAAGCGTCACATTGGGCAAGTCATTGTCGATGGCGTGCTGAATGGCTTTACAAATCAAACGCTGTGAGCCCTCTTTTGATACTGGCTTGATACCAATGCCACAATCTTCTGAAAAGCGAATCTGTGTCACGCCCATCTCTTCTTTTAAAAACTTAATGACTTTTTTGGCATCCTCACTGCCTGCTTTCCACTCGATACCGGCATAGATATCTTCTGAGTTTTCGCGGAAAATAATCATATCAGTCAACTCAGGATGTTGGACAGGACTTGGAACGCCTTCGAACCAACGTACAGGACGCTGACAAACGTACAAATCAAGCTCTTGTCGCATTGCCACGTTCAGCGAGCGCATACCACCGCCAACTGGCGTGGTCAGCGGACCTTTTATACTGATGACATAATCACGCAACACATCAAGCGTCTCTTCTGGCATAAATTCGCCGTCATAAATTTTAGACGCTTTTTCACCGCAATAGGTCTCCATCCAAACGATGGACTTTTTGCCTTTATAAGCTTTTTCAACTGCCGCATCAATCACTTCAATCATGACAGGTGTGATATCAACGCCGATGCCATCGCCTTCGATAAAGGGAATGATCGGATGATTTGGAATATTGAAGGATAAATCAGCATTTACGGTTATTTTTTCGCCGTTTATTGGTACGATAACCTTGTTATATGACATGAGGTGATACTCCTTGATAGGTATTATGTGTTTTAAGCGTCCTTGGCATTCTGTTATGCTAGCTGTTTTATCATGGTGATGACAGCATTATAAATGTTTGTACAATACGATAAACTTAAGGTAAAACACGCCTCTACCTTTAGGCTTTACTCATATATTAATTCTTATAGTATATGTCCTGCTATCCGCCATTTTATTTTTGGGAAACGCTATTTTATGTCCAGCTCTAGCCTGATTTTGTTTAATAAGCCTTACGGAGTACAAAGTCAATTCCGTGATGACAGCAATAATGACCATACTACTCTATCAGAATATTTCACGGACAAGTCACTCCGTATCGCTGGTCGGCTTGATGCTACCTCAGAGGGGCTGCTGATTTTGACCAGTGATGGACGTATCAATAAAGCCATTACGCAGCCACCATCTACAAAAGGTTTTGCGCAAAACAAACAAAAACAAGGTAAGACTTATTTGGTGCAAGTAGAAGGCATGGTCACTGCTGTCCAATTAAAGGCGCTGGCGTCAGGCGTGGTCTTGAAAGACGGTAAGACATTGCCTGCCTCTGCAGTACTTGTCGATGAAGCCGACTTGCCGATTACATTATGGGAGCGCGATCCGCCTATTCGTGAGCGTAAAAATATCCCAACGTCATGGTTGATGCTGACTATTTATGAAGGCAAAAATCGCCAAGTGAGGCGTATGACTGCGCATGTAGGGCTGCCTTGCTTACGCTTGATACGCTGGTCAGTGGCAGGATTTGAGCTTGGAGAGTTGGGCGTTGGTGAGTTTGTACGCATTCATTTAAATAGTGAGCAATGCCGAAAACTTGGCGTCATAGGTTAGCTATAATAATACCTAAGTAAAGTTGTACTTAAGATAGCTTTTTTTATTTAAGCTCACTATATTACGACATCTTAAACATAGCGTCTCGAAAGAGTAAGATTTATCTGTTAACATTTAGTTATATGCTTTATATGCTTTATATGCTTTATATGCTTTATATGCTTTATATGCTTTATATGAATCATATGATTCATATGATTCATATGATTCATATGATTCATATGCGTTTTTGCTAAGCTTCTTGTTCAATTTATGGTAAGGATATGTCATGACTGCTTTTCATCGTTTTGCCTTGTTTGCTACTGGCGTGTCTGCTGCGCTATTAATAAGTGCTTGCCAGCCAGCATCAGATGATGTTGAGGTGAATGCAGTGCAAGACGATGCACCGGTCGTATCAGAGCAAGTTGACAGCCATAAAGATATGGATGCTCACGATATGATGACTGCTGATACTACGCCAGATGAGATGCCAATGACGGACATATTTAAAGACTATACGAAGTCTATGACTGATATGCATAATGAGATGATGGTAGGTATGGCTTATAATGATCCTGATACAGCCTTTGCAAAAAGTATGCTTGGGCATCATCATGGTGCAGTAGATATGGCAAAGATTGAGCTTAAATACGGTACTGATGAGACGATGCGTAAGCTGGCAAAAGACATCATTGACTCACAGCAGCTTGAGATTGATATTATAAATAAATGGCTTGCTAGCCACCCTGATGCGCCCAAGCCGAAGCCCAATACCCAAGCAATGCAACAAGCTTATACGGCAGGCATGCAAGCCATGCATGACGACATGATGACTGGCATCGCAAACCCTGTGCCAGACATGGCATTTGCACGTGGTATGCTGCCTCATCATCGCGGCGCGGTAGATATGGCAATGGTACAGCTCCAATATGGTACTGATAAAGAAATGCTTAAATTGGCACAAGACATCATTGATGCCCAGCAGCCTGAAATTATATGGTTACAAGAGTGGATTGCACAAACGTTAGTTAATGCAGAAAAAGATGCAAGCAGTGTTACCGATCAAGATACTTCTGCAAACCAGAAAGAAGCCGTAAAGGTTGCCAAAACCACAAAACCTAATGCTTAAATTTTAAGCGTATAACACAAAGCCCATACTAAGCATCATTGTTTAGTATGGGCTTTTTAATAGCTGCTAATTTTATAGTAGCCACTATCTTTGTAGAGCACTCAACTACGTGTGATAGCCAAATCACTATGACTGAGCACCCTTCATCACATCTAACCAAGCACTTTCTGTTTTTAATTCATTTATTTTATTTTCATCATCTGTATTAGCCTTTGCTAAACGCAAGCTAATACTATGTGGACAGACTTTATCTAAACCATCACTCTCATCTGTATCGACTTTCGGTACAACCTTAACCGTCATCAGCTCATCACGGCGAAACAAATGGCATTCAATATCGTGTGATGCATCATTGAATAGTGCTAGTTGTTTGTTATCTGCTTTGATACCATCAATTGCGATAATAACATCATGTGCTGAGAGTCCAGCTTTTGCCGCGGCGCTCGCGCGCGCTACCTTACTGACCTTGAGTCCTATTGGCGTTTCAGCACATCTCATGCCCCACGGTACATGTTTATCAGCGGTCTCTTTGGTATTGCTATGTAACTGAATACCGTTAGCGGCTAACAACGATTTCAGAGGCAACTCTTCAACGCCATTAACATAGCAGCGCTCAAAATCTTCCCAATCCGCTAATGGCATAAACTGCCCAATAATAGTCCCCATATCGGCACTACTGATCCCGACGCGCTTTTTGTCATTTTGCTTCGCTTGTTCATAAAAAGCTTTGACCACATCAAATAAACGATAACGTCCCGCGCTCTTTTCTAGTAGCGTTAAATCCAGACATAACGCCACTAAAGCTCCTTTATTGTAGTAACTGATACCCGCATTGCCAGTATTTTCATCGTTGCGATACAGCTTAATCCACGCATCAAAGCTCGATTCTGCCACACTTTGCTGTGCGCGACCCGGCGTTTGGTGATAGCGATTAATTTGTTCTGCCAATAACTTTAGATAGCTTGCCTTATCAATAACCCCTGAGGCTTGCAGCATAAAATCGTCGATATAGGAGGTAAAGCCTTCAAATACCCATAGCAAAGGTGTAAAAGCTTCGTGGCGTAAATCCACATCTAGCATCACATCGGGACGAACTGTCTTGACCCACCACGCATGAAAATACTCATGACTACACAAGCCTAAAAATCGCTGATAATCACTACTTGGCATTGTTGGTTCATTGATACGAGGTAAATCACGGCGTGGGGTAATCAAACTGGTCGAATTGATGTGCTCCAAGCCGCCATAATCTTGCCCACTAGCATAAGTCATAAAAGTATAATCATTAAATGGCGCGTCACCCAACCAATTGAGATACGTCTGGCAGATCCGAGTTAGGTCTTGCTGCAATCGTCCCATATTGGCATTATGCTTACCCGCGAGGAAAAATTGATGGCTCAGCGTCTGACGCTGATTATCTTGAATGATAAAATCAAATTTCTCTTGTATCGCAATCTCAAATGGATAATCAATCAGTTCGTGATAGCTGTCCGCTTGCACACCATATAAATATTGCTCATCGCTTTGTAAGTATGTAGCTTTAAGTCCCCACGCCAGTAATACTTGCTCTTTATTTTTATCCATAAAAAAGGCTTCAGGTACCATCAAGCTAACTTGGATTGGTGATTGCTCTTGCCCAGCAACTGCCAATGCCAAAGAAGTAAAATTGCCGTACAAGCGCTGCTGATCCACATAAGCCGTGCGTACCGATAAATCATAACAATATACTTCGTAATATACGCTTATCGTTTGCCCTGCTTTTGCGTGTGGCAATTGCCATGTGTGCTTATCAGTTTTTTGCGCGCGATAACACTTAGGATTTTTATTATTCGCAATCTGGTTATCCGATAACTCTTTATCCAATATCTCGTAATGTACAGCGGTGATATTTCGAGCAAATTCACGCATCAAATAACTGCCCGGTATCCATGCCGGTAGCCATAAGCTTGGCGCGTCTGTATCTGCTGTAAACCTAAGAGTCACATCAACCAGATGTTCTAAAAAACGTTCAAAGTCGAATTGGTAGTTAATATTAGATGGCTGATTATCGGCAGCATGAGAGAGTGAAGTCATATTTTTTTATCCTTATAATTATTGCTATGGTAGAAGTCATTGCTCAAAAACGCAACTGGCGAACCTAAAACCAGCAACGCAGTATTTGGTTAATATGCTAAAAACATGGATTATTCTGCTCAATTACACGATTAATTGGCATTTTTTGTTGTTTTAACCTTGAAAGTGATGGGAGTTATCGCAATTAAAGAGGCTAACTGCTAAAGTTACCCTAATAAACTGATGATAATTAACTGATGACGTGGCTATTTGGCTGGCTGATTGGCTTTTTTAGGTTTATTGCAACCGTATTTAATTTTTAATATCAACATATTTAGGATAATTTATGACTACTATCGCAAAAGACACTGCCGTCAAGTTCAACTACACGCTAAAAGACGACGAAGGTAATATCCTTGACCAATCTCCAGAAGGTCAACCACTTGCTTATTTGCATGGTCACAGTAATATCATCCCAGGTCTAGAGCAACAACTAGAAGGTAAATCTGCTGGCGAAAGAGTTAATGCTGTTGTTGAGCCTGCTGACGGTTACGGCGAATACCAAGAACAAGCGGTACAACATGTACCACGTGACAACTTCCAAGGCGTTGAAGATATCCAGCCTGGTATGCAATTTCAGTCAGAAGCTGGTGGTCAAGTGATGCTAGTTACTGTGACTGCCGTCAGTGACAAAGAAGTGACTGTTGATGCAAACCATCCACTAGCTGGCAAGCGTTTGACTTTTGATGTTGAAATCCAAGAAGTACGTGCTGCTACTGAAGATGAACTAAACCACGGTCATGTACATGGCGCAGGTGGCGTTGAACACTAATCTCTTATAGATTATTGTGCTAGATGCCTAAACAATGAGTGATGAAGCCCATCCTTTGTTGCAAGGGGTCAGTAGATTTTTCTATTGACCCTTTTTTATAAGCAAATTTAAAGGTTTTTATCTGCAATTACTTGAAGTTAAGACCTTTAAAATATCACAAAGCCCAGACGTAACAAAGCCGCATAATGACTAGCATTATGCGGCTTTTATTACCAACCATCCATGTTACTGTCATTCAATACTTAATCCCGAAGTATTTTATAACGGTCGGGCATCCAGCCCTATCATCCCTAATCAGCAAACTACCTATCCCTTATGCGACTTTCCAGATACCAATCCCTAGTACCTCTGAACCTTTCAGTTCAATCGTGCCGTAGATGTATAATCGCAGATTGACCCATACTAAGTAAGAGGTCTAAACGTCAATCCTTGTAAGCATATGCTTACGTACAATTTTCGTAGAGTTTGGGCAGCTGAATAAATAATAGTCTACAATAATTTTTATAGCTTTTCTTCAGGACTGCTCAGCTTTGTTGGCTCAGCACTGAGCATAATATAAGCCGCTTCATTAATGAAAGCTTCATCTTCTGGTAGCTCTGGACGCTCAGCAGCCTTCATCTGACTACGCTCTTCAAACTTCGCATCCATTGCCGCTTGATAAGTATTCCAGTTGGCATAAGGACGCTCACCAGTTGCAATCTGACGCTTGTTCTCAGCCTCTAGGGAGCGTTTTTCTATTAGCTGCATTTTGGCACGGCGTTTATTGATATCGAGCGCAACTGGTTTTTTCTCATCTTCCATATTACGGATATCATTGAGCGTTGATAAATAAACGAACTGCGGATTTTTTTGTTGGCGGATTTTTGACTGTTGGTTAAGAGTCGCCAAGGTATTCGACGTGAATTTACCTTCGGGCTTATACGGTGCAGTCTTAATTGTATCCCAAGGCAGCGCCTTTTTCTGTGCGCGCTCGCCAAAGGTTGCATCGTCATAGATGTTGACCAATTCAATATCAGGGACCACGCCTTTATTCTGCGTACTACCACCGGTGATACGATAGAATTTACGCTGCGTTAATGTCGCCGAACCAAGCGCCAAGCTGTCTAATTGGATTTGCGCTGAGCCTTTACCTGTTGTCGTGCTACCGACTACCAAGCCACGTCCATAATCCTGAATAGCGGCGGCAAAAATCTCACTTGCTGACGCAGATGCAAGATTGGTCAAAACGACTACCTTACCATCATATAGCTGCTCACCACCGTCATCATCACGGTAAACTTGAATATTGCCACGATTATCACGAATCTGTACTAGCGGACCACTCTTAATAAAGAAGCCAAGCATCTTGGCAACTTCATCTAGTGAGCCACCTGGATTATTGCGCAAATCAACGACCAAGCCATCGATATTCTTTGTATTTAACTCTTTCAATGCTTTTTCGGTATCGATACTGACACTACGATAATCTTCACCATTACGGCGGGCTCGGTAGTTCAAATAAAAGCTTGGTATTTCAAGAACACCGATACGTTTCGGAGTTTTATCGATATTTGGACGCTGAACTTCAACGACACGCTGAGTGACGCCTGATTCTTCTTGTGCAATAATATCTCGAACCACAGTCACATTACGAGCACTGGCATCAGGGGTATTAGGCTGACGAACTTTAATCGTCACCGATGTACCGCGTTTACCACGAATCAAACTGACGATTTCACGGGTTGACCAGCCGACCACATCAGTCATAGTCTCGCCATCTTTGGCAATACCAATAATTAAGTCGTTAGGCTTAATTTGACCGGATTTAGCTGCCGGACCGCCATCGACTAAGGTCACAATACGCGTATAGTCTGGGTTTTTACGGTCAGGGCGGATAGATACCCCAATCCCTTCTAACTGTAGGCTAGATTGTATTTGCAGCTCATTGGCTTGAATTGGCGCGTAATAATTACTGTGAGGATCGTAGGTCAGCATCGCCGTGTTTAAGATGGTTTCCATAATCTCATCATCTTTGAGACGGGTAAATTGCTCTTGCTGACGAGATAAGCGATTCAGTAAAATCTCACTTGGCGTGCGCTCATCATTACGGACCAAATCTTGACCACGCGTGATATCCGGGTTGTCTAAAAAGACTTTTTCTTTTGCTTTTTCGTCTTCCTTACCTAAAGTAATACTCATCAACTGAAACTTTAACTGACTTGCCCAATAGTCGCGCTGCTCTTTTTTGGTCTTAAAATGATTGAGCTTTTCACGGTCAAGGACAATGTTATCTTTGCTGGTCAAATTAATATCCGTTTTTAGCATCTTTTTTGCCATGGCAAAATACTCATTTGAGCGTTTACGATAGCGCTCAAATACTTCTACCCCAGTAGACAAATCACCACGCTTTAAACGCGCACCAAATTCATCGGCATACTTTTTCTTAAACTCATCGACATCAGATTGCAAAAACAACGTATGGTTTGGATCGAGACTATCGATATACATAGACAAAATCTCGCTACCAGTCGCTGTATCCAGTGGCTGATTAAGATAATGACTGCGATCCAGCAATGCCGCTACTTGGCGCGTGGTAACCTGTTGCTCAGGCGTCTGTTTAAAACCTTCGGTATTGGTATCAGCTACTGCGGTGCCGTAGCTCTGGGTAAGAATTAAACCTGCGATGCCCACTGACGCTGCACTGAGTAACCACTGTGCTGGTTGTTTTTTCATCATATCTACCTAATTATTTTAAGTGAAAAGTATGCTCTGTTTTTAGCAAAATCAAAAAATATCTATAAATGGCTGTCCATAAAATCCAGCTATTTTTACTCTCTTATATTTAACACTAAACCATGCGTTACGCTAGCACTAAAAGCTTATATCTGCGTAAGGATTATGTTGGTTTTATCGTTAAAAAACCAATCAATACTAGCATGGGCATGAATATAGCTCTGTCTCAAACTGTATAAACAATCTTACACGCTGCGCGCGCTCATACCAAGTTTCCTACTATATAAACCAGATAACTCTATTTAACGAATATCGTTCAATGTATTAAAATGTCTTCAAATGAATTCCCGTGATACATTATGCTGGACTCGTAATTACTGTCATAATAAGCCCCTGACAGCGATGAATAATAAATGTCATTTCTTATGACTTTTTAGTTTACCGTAGCATATAACAATATATAACCTCATAAGGATCACGCAATGTATGGTGTTTTGATGATTGATATCGATAGTACCGCGCTGACGGCTGAAGATGTCAGCTTGATTAGACAAGCACAAGTTGGTGGGGTCATATTATTCGCCAGAAACGTCACCGATGCCGCCCAAGTGCGCGCGCTGTGTGACGACATACGTTGTCACAACGCTGACATTCTGATTGGGGTCGATCAAGAAGGCGGACGCGTTGCCAGATTGCGTAACGGTTTTACGCCACTGCCAGCGATGGGAAGACTTGGTGAGTTATTTAACCAAGACCCCAATCGCGCTCTAGACTGTGCATATGATTGTGGCTATTTGATGGCAGCAGAAGTATTGGCTGTCGGGATTGATTTGAGCTTTGCACCGGTGCTCGATAGAGATGGTATCAGCCAAGTTATCGGTGATCGCAGCTTCCACCATGAGCCGCAAGCTATCACCGCTTTGGCAAGCCAGTTTATGCGTGGTATGAAAGCCGCTGGCATGGCAACCACGGGCAAGCATTTCCCTGGTCACGGTGCAATAGCCCCCGACTCGCATGTTGCAGAAGCCATCGATGATCGTAGTTTAGATGAGATTATGAACAGTGATATGCAGCCATTTGCGCAAACGTTGCCTTGGCTTGATGCTTTGATGCCAGCACATGTGATTTTTTCGCAAGTAGATAATAAACCAGCGGGTTTTTCTAAGATTTGGCTCAAAGACATTATTCGTGAGCAGCTGAATTTTGATGGGGTGTTATTTTCTGATGACTTGTCTATGGCAGGGGCAAAAGCTGCGGGTGATGTCAGTGCGCGCGTCAAAGCAGCGATTAACGCTGGCTGTGATATTGCTTTGGTCTGTAATGACCGTGTCGCGGCTCATGAAGCAGCAAAAGCGGCGCAAGAGCTACCCTATCCCAATCAAAAACGTATCAAAACCATGTGTGGACAGATACCCGCTTGGCAAGGCGACCTTGAATCGACTTGTCAGCAGTTTGATGATTGGCAACAAGCAAAAGAGAATATCTCACAGACGTTTTTTCCTACTCAATTAGACTCTAAGGCATCCGCTAATCTTGAGTTAAAAGACCCAACCAGTTACATCTAATAGGTAGCAATCAAGTTAATTTGATATAGAAGAATAGACAAAATAAAAACCGCACCTTGATTAAGATGCGGTTTTTCTGCTTAATAGTTTAATTCAATGTATCTTAACGCTTCGCTTAATTGGTTGCAGCTGGATCCAATGCCGTACCACGGCTAGCATCATCAGCATCTGGCATTAAATCATCGTTGTCGCTGTCTAATGGATTTAGGTCTGGATCAAGCGCATCACTATTAATCGCTAAGCCATCATTGGCCGTAGTCGTTTCGTCATAGACCACAAACTCGATACGGCGGTTACGGAAACGACCTTGGTCTGTCGTATTGTCCGCTATAGGATCGGTCTCACCCATACCTTTGGTCATAAGCTTACTCGGATCAACACCTTGCGCGACCAAATACGCCTTCATAGCCTGCGCACGCTCTTCTGATAGCTTTAGATTATAAGCAGCATCCGCTGTTTTGTCAGTGTGACCAATAATCATCAGTGTCATATTGGGCACTTGCTCCATTAGCTTCACAGCGCGATCTAATAGCGCTTTATTGGCGTCAGGAATCACCGCTTTATCTACTTCAAAATTGACCACTTGTAGACTTAAGGCGCGAGCGACATCACGAGGATCGGGGTTCTGACCCAAGTTATCCATTGCCGCCTCAGACGCTGTTAAGCTATCAGCAATCTCAGTTTGCTCATTCAGTGGACCTTCAGCAATAACTGTCATCGCTGGCGCAGCAGCTTGTAAATCAGATACCAATTTGGTTAAAGCGGCAGTATCAGCAGCATTGACCGTAATCGTATCGCCTTTGACCAACATACTGGCATTTGGGACATTTTTAAAAATAGGTAAAATAGTGGCAAGCTGCGCAGTCGCTGGCATATCTATTGAGAAATTATCATCGACATCTGCACGGCAATTATTGGCGGCATCACCAAACACGCCAGTCAGCGCAGTCATGACATTGCTCTGTAGTGTGTCATTACCCACATCCATACGGCATGCATATAGCTCACTATTTTCACCAGTAGCAATACGCAAGGATGCTGGTGTAATATCACCTGCAACTGCCTGCCCATCACTATCCGCGGCTTGTTGCTCTGTCACAACAGGCTTGCCGACCGGCTCAGGCTTATCTTGACAGCCTCTTAATAGCGCCCAAGCTAAAGCCCCTAAAATAATCAATCCAATAATAGGTAACAGCGCCTTCATAAAGCTGCCATCTTTTTCTGCTTCGCGCTGTAGCGGCGCGGTGCTCACAGTATCTGATATATGCATACCAGTAGAAACAGGAGCAGCAGCAATCACGCCAACAGGCAATACAGCCGTTGCCCATACGGGAATATGACGCTGATAACTGTCAATATTTTCGTTTAAAAATTGCGGTACTGGAGTCGTACCTGCCAAACTTTTGATTTCATGATAAGCAAGCGGGGCTGCCATGGCAATTAAGCCACGAGCAGCCGTAACATCGACGTTATGCTTACCGGCAAGCTCGCGAGCGATTTGATCGCGATGTGCGTCTTCTGTCCATACACGATCATAAAAACCTTGATCATCACGAGCAATCGTTTCATTGGCAAAACGGTCATGGGTCTGATTGTCTGCTAGACGCGCCGCAAAAATAGCATAGAACTGTTCAAGTAAATTTTTCTTGGCGGGATTGTGATCGTCTCCAAGTACCGCTGGACTGACTGTCCGTGTCAAATGACTAATAATATCCATAGCATCCTTCCTCGATTCATCATTATTTTATGTGACTTGTTTTATATCGTTTAGGCGCTCAAAAAAAAGCGCGTTATGTCAGTGCTAATATATAACAGTATTAATCTAAAATTTAATCGTCTGAAATAACACCTAGCTACGCTATAAAGTGGGCAATGATCAGATTCAGCTTTCGTCATTATAAAAGTATTAAGAAGGCGTTCACAATCAACGCGCTGTTGTGCAAATGCTACAATAAGTAATATTTCAGTTGTTACTCGTAACTATGATGCCTATAAAGTGAAAATTGCGAATCTATATTCAGCTCAACGTTAAATTGCAATATTAAAACAGTACCAATTAAATATTGCCTAAAAAACTGCTTATTAGTGGAAACAAAAAAGTGCCTTATAAAATATAAGACACTTTTTAACGTTTTATAGTCTTTAAAAATGATAGTGACTTATCTTCTGACTTGAGCAGGTTCAACCACAATAACATTGTTTGCCATGTCATCAACTTCAGATAAAGAGATAGAGCCATTTGAACCTGAAGGCGCGTTATTAAAATTATTAGTATTATTATTTCTGACAGGTGCTGGCATCACACTATCGTTGGTCTCATCGTCTGGTGCTTGATATTCCACATTATTAGCGCTGTTGTTAGCGTTGTTATTGGCAGGCGCATTCTCAAATTGATTATTAAAATTATTGGTCGCCATACCTTGTTGCTCCACGATACCATTATTCATATCATTAGGGTTGCTAGGTAATGGTAGTGGTGCAGTACTCTCAATCATCATCGATGGTAGCAATGTACGCATATCTGTCATTAAGCGCTGTAGCTGCATAGCATCAGGCGCCTCTACCGTGATGCGATCATTCTGTAATTGTAAGCGCGCAAACGGCGCTGCTCTTAATAATGTCAGCACATTAGGTAATACCTCTATTGGCATATTGGCAACGCTGCTGGCAACGCCTTCTTTGACAGTTAACTGACACATCCCTGCCTGCTCACCAAAGCTAGTATTGAGCGCCTGTTGTAATAGGCTTTGTAGCGCGACATCGCCCACTGACCCACTACAAGTATAAAGACTGCCATTGTTATCCACCCCCACTATGAGCTCAATTGGCGTTACCACTTGTACGGGCGGTTCAATCACAGGCGGCACGACAACTGGCGTTGTCACCGCAGCCTCTACTGGCGGCGTGTCATTTGGCTTGATTAATAATGCCCACACAAGTCCAATAGCGGTCACTGCCCCTAGTAATACAAATGTCCATAGCAACATGTCATTACGTTGATTACGGGTACGTGTTTTTTCTCGGCGTAGGCTGCTATTTTCTGCCAAATGATGCTC
The DNA here is from genome assembly GCF_000418305.1 of Psychrobacter sp. G. Taxonomy (NCBI): domain Bacteria; kingdom Pseudomonadati; phylum Pseudomonadota; class Gammaproteobacteria; order Moraxellales; family Moraxellaceae; genus Psychrobacter; species Psychrobacter sp. G. The sequence goes on along the minus strand of NC_021661.1, from coordinate 366,783 downwards.
TGCTGGACTGACATGAATCGAATCAGTGCTGAGACGCTCATCTAAAGTTGGTATCGGCGATTCTGCTGTGAAACTCGGTGAAGCGATAATATCGACAGCGGCGGGCTTGTAGTTATTTAAAGTAACAGCTGGTATCACAGTCCCTGCCAATACTCTCTGGCTCTGAAACAGCTCATCATCAGTATGCTGCGGCGCGCCAATGATAGGTGCGGACCATATCGGCAAATAAGGGCGCAATGAGGCTTGTTCACCTTGCAAAAAGGCTGGCAAAAATCGTCCATTTGCCAGTATTTTTAACTCTTGATAGGCCAGTGGCGCGGCATTCATTAGCAGCTGCATCGTCGTAAACTCATCAATATGATGGGTCGCTGCCAGCTCTTGAATCATCAACCGACGTAAGCTTGCGGTTTGCCAAAGTTGCTCAAATAACGGCGGTTGTGCGACATTCTCATTGATAACGGTGGCATCAATACGCAATAACTGTGAGTAGATATGTGGCAATGCCAAACGCGATGCCAAAATCGCATAAAATTGTTCCAATAAGCTGACATGGGAGACGCTACCATTGTTACCCAATATAGCTGGGGTCACCGTTTGCTCTAGTTGATCGATGATACTCATAAGTTACTGCCTCTGTCAGCGTTAATATTACATATATAGTCGATATATTTTGATTGGTCATAGCATCAGTCGTTACTGTCAGTATACGAAGCATTACTCACTGTCACTCGTACGATGTTATATTATTCAATATAAACAAGCATTAAAGCACAATTTTGTCGCATATTGGTTTTTGCATGATAATCGCTGCTGCTATTATTAAGATGAATACGTAACTGTTTATTACTCATATTTGGATGACAATAACCCATACAACTTATGTTATAAGTATTGCCTTACTTATCACTGCTATCTAGACCCAACCTAAGGACTACCCTTTGTTTAACCAGACGACGCTTATCATTATTATTACGGTTATTGTCAGTCTATTGGCGTGGCAAAACAAAGCAGTGTTTAATCGACTGATTTTTTATCCCCCAGCAGTGAACAATGGTCAATGGGATCGCTTTGTGACTCATGGATTTATCCATGCTGACAGCATGCACTTGCTCTTTAATATGTTCACTTTATACTTTTTTGGTCGTGCCATTGAGAGCTTATACCAGAAGTTTTTGTTCGGTTATGGTTTTCTGCTTTTCTATGTACTGGCTATTATTGTTGCGATGATTCCAAGTTATATTAAGCATAAGCAAAGTGCCAGCTATTTAAGCCTTGGCGCATCAGGCGGTGTCTCTGCTGTATTGTTTGCGTTTATATTGCTTGCTCCTTGGGAAAAAATCTATCTGTTTGCGATCATCCCTATTCCCGCTATCTTATTTGCAGTAGCCTACGTCGCTTACAGTATCTATTCTGATAAACGCGGCGGCTCAAACATCAATCATATGGCCCATATGTGGGGTGGCGCATTTGGGGTGATAGCCACCATCATTTTAGAGCCAAAAGTACTACCACATTTTCTAAATGCGCTGTTGTCACCTGGGTTTTGAAAAAATTGACTGAAAATAACAGTAACGAATCAAGAAAATACGGATAACAGTGGCTATCATTTTCACAAAACCGCTTTTTACGCCCTTTTATATTTAAGATTTGAAACTTTACTATGATTATAGATGTTATCGGTGATATTCACGGCTATGCAGACAAGCTGGTTGGATTGCTACAGCAATTGGGTTATGTGCATAATGGTCAGTACTTTGTGCCGCCAGCCGGTCATCGTGCGCTATTTATTGGGGATTTGATTGATCGCGGCTCACAGCAGGTAGCGACATTAGAAATCGTTTTTGCTATGCTCGATGCCGATGTCGCTGATGCAGTGATGGGCAATCATGAATATAATGCCCTTGCCTTCGCTACCCTCGATCCTGATGATAGCAGTCAATATCTGCGCTCACATAATGAGATACATACCCGCCAGCATGAGGCGTTTTTGGCAGAAGTACCTTTTGGTTCAGAGACACATGAATATTGGCTACGACGCTTGTATGAGATTCCTTTGTGGCTTGAAACCGACTATGCCTGCTTTGTGCATGCTTGTTGGGATGTCGACAACATGGCGATATTGCAGCCGTTATTGACAGAGAGCAATTGCCTGACAGTCCATGGGCTGATCTCGACCTCTAGAGAAGGTACTGCAACGTTTGATGCGTTAGAGCGCGTGTTAAAAGGTGTTGAAACGCCGCTGCCTAAAGGCTTAGTGATGGTCGATAAAGAAGGTACTAAGCGCACGCGCGTACGAGTACGCTGGTGGCTTGATAAGTTGAATACACGCAGTCTTTATGAAGTAGCGCGCGCACCTTTATCGGCATTAGCGCAAATTCCTAAAGATGTATTGGCTGAAAATATTGACTTCACTCTGAAAACCCACAAACCTGTCTTTGTCGGACATTATTGGCTAACGGGTGACCCTGAGCCACTCAGTTCACAAGTGGTCTGCACTGATTATTCGGCAGCCGTCGATAGCGGTTATCTGACCTGTTATCAGCTCGATAGTGAGCAGCCTTTACCGTTAAAGACCAGTCGTTTTATCCAATATCATCATGATTAAGAGGCTCGCATACTTGGCTATCTTTGAGATGTATGATGTTTTATATGCGCGATTTGGCATTAAAGCACAAACTTGGCTTTACGAATACAGCAAAATTTTTGTATGATGGTCTTTTTGAGGATATCAAAGCATGAGCATCATCTCAGCGACGGTTAACGCTATTGATCAGAACGCACCTATCACCTCCCCTGTTGGTCAACCAAAAGTTGGCATTATCATGGGTTCGCAGTCTGATTGGGCAACCATGAGCGCAGCAGCACAATTGCTTGCAGACTTTGATATCGCCTTTGAATGTGAAGTGGTTTCAGCACATCGTACGCCAGACAGATTATTCGATTATGCTAAAAGCGCAAAAGGCAACGGCTTGCAAGTGATTATCGCTGGCGCTGGCGGAGCAGCTCATCTGCCCGGTATGTGTGCCAGTCAAACGCCGCTACCTGTCTTTGGTGTCCCTGTAAAATCCTCTATGCTGAGTGGTTGGGACAGCTTACTGTCTATCGTTCAGATGCCCAAAGGCGTGGCAGTTGGCACATTAGCTATTGGCTCAGCAGGCGCTTATAATGCGGCACTGCTTGCGATTCAAGTGTTGGCATTACATGATGAGTCGATTGCGACTAAGCTGGATAATATGCGTCAAGCGCAAACTGACACCATTCTTGCCAGTCCAACGCCCGGTATTATTAATACTTAGTATTTAACTTAAGCGACTGGAAAATAATTATTATATTTACCATTTTTATCGTTCATTTTGAATATAAGCGGGTTTACTTGATATTTATTTTTAGATAAGTTTTACTAAATACAAGGTGCATACAATGCACCTTTTCCTATTTTAACTCGTTAGACTTTTATAGCCTTTATAGCCATATGCATTTATATTTTCATATATTGAAGCATTTAACCCCTTGTTTATCTGAATCAAAGAGCCTGCCATGACTATAGCGAACGCTTACCCTGTTACTCAAACCATCCGCACCATCGGTATTTTAGGCGGTGGTCAGCTTGGCATGATGCTGGCACAAGCGGCTATGCCATTGGGCTATCACTGTGTGTTTTTGGAAGACAGCGCTGACTGTCCGGCCAGTCTATATGGCCGCGTTTTTAGCAGCGAGCAATTAGATGCCTTTATTGAAGCAGCTGACGTCTTCACTTTGGAGTTTGAAAATACCCCAACTGCTACCGTTCAGCAACTAGCAAATCTATCAAAATCTGGCAGCAAACAAGGCATGTTCCCGCCAACGATTGCCCTAGATATTGCGCAAGATCGCTTAAAAGAAAAGCAGATGTTTAATTCGCTTGATATCGCAACGGTACCTTTTGTGTCTGTTAGTTCAGAGGCGGAATTACAGCAAGCTTGTAATGCTCTTGGATTGCCTATTGTCCTAAAAACTAGCCGAGGCGGTTATGATGGCAAAGGTCAGTTTGTGATTAGACAAGACAGCGAGATCAAAGCAGCTTGGCAAGAACTAAAGGATGCAGTTACGGGTAAAGGCACGCTTACACAAACGCCAGCGCCATTGATTGCTGAAGGTTTTATTCACTTTAGTCGTGAGCTTTCTATCATCGCCGCACGAGGTCAAAACGGTCAGGTACGCTGTTATGATTTGGTCGAAAACCATCATCATCAGGGTATATTAGCCAAAACTCAAGCACCAGCTATTGGTACCAGTCATTTATTCAAACAAGCAACTGATGCTATTACTAACGTCATGAATCATTTGGGCTATGTTGGGGTGATGGCGCTTGAGCTATTTGTGACCAAAGATGCTCGCGGCAATGATACTCTACTTGCCAACGAAATAGCGCCACGCGTGCACAACTCTGGTCATTGGAGTATTGAAGGTGCTGTCACCAGCCAATTTGAGAATCATATTCGTGCCGTAGTCAATCTGCCACTAGGCGATACTGACAATGTCTATCCAGCAATTATGATTAATGTCTTGGGGCAATATCCTGATATCAGTGAAGTGCTCAATATCGATGGCGTACATTATCATAGCTATCATAAAGCAGAGCGCGATGACCGTAAAATTGCCCATATTACCTTGATGCCAAATGATGTCGCAGACTTAGAGCCTGCATTGGCAAAGCTGGTCGCCGTACTGCCTAATAAAGTTGGTCTTGATAAAAAGGTAACGCCCATCAATAACCCGATAACAGCAGAAGATGATCTAATTACTGCTAAAGTAAAGGCTGACGCTGAAAATAAAGAAAGCTTAGCAAATGATGATAATGAGCAACAAAATTTTGAGTCAACCAACTCGAAAGCAGAGAAGGCTAAGAAATAATGCAGATTTGGGTAGATGCAGATTCAGTGCCTTTAATCGCCAAAGACTTGATTATTAAGACCGCTGAGCGCACACAAACGATGGCAATATTTGTCGCCAATCAGCCAATCAAACTGCGTAAATCGCCTCTACTGGTGATGACTGTCGTGCCCTCTGGCTTTGATAAAGCCGATGATTATATCGTTGAGCAGATTCAGCCGGGTGATTTGGCGATTACCAGTGACATCCCTTTGGCCAATGATATTTTGGACAAAGGTGGCATGGTACTGACAACACGCGGTGTGGTCTATGACAAAAATAATATCAAGCAAAAGCTCAATATGCGTGATTTTATGGACACCATGCGTGGTACTGGCGTGCTTGAGCTGCAAGAAATGAGCGGGCAAAAACCTTATGGCGATCGTGATAAAAAAGCCTTTGCCGATGGGCTAAATAAATTGGTACGCTAATCTTTTATAAATAACGTTCTCTCTATTATTTCAAAACCACTATACGCGCTTTGCTTCCTTGCAAACCGTATACACTCTATAACCAAACACTATGCAATCGGCACGCTTCATAACGAAGCATGCTGATTTTTCTTGTTACGCTACATTCAACGTTTAAGACAATACGTTTTAAAATTACGATAAAGCAGATAACAATAGGAATGATTATGAAAATTTTAGTAATTGGCGCAAGTGGTCGAGTGGGTACTGATTTGGTTAAGCAACTATTAGCAGATAACCATCAAGTGATCGGCACCACCCGTCAGGAAGAAAGATTATTCAATGACGATAACTATAGCCAACTAGATTTAGATATCACTGCAAACAAGGATGCAATTCAACAGCAAATTGATCAAGATATCGATGCTGTCTATTTCGTCGCCGGTTCTGGTGGTAAAGATGTGTTAGAAGTCGATTTACATGGGGCGGTTAAGACCATGCAAGCCGTACAAGGTAAAGGTATCAAACGCTATATTATGCTAAGTACCGTCTTTTCGTTAGACACCAGTAAATGGGACAGTTCAGCTATTGAAAATTTAAAAGAATACTATATCTGCAAGCATTACGCAGATCAGTGGTTAATCAATAACAGCAGTCTTGATTACACCATCGTACAAGCAGGAGCGTTAAAAGAGCGAACTGCCACTGGAAAAATTACGATCAATGATGATAATTCTGGTGAGAACTCAATCGAAGATGTCGCAACTACGCTAGCTGCTGTACTTAATGCAGACAATAGCATTAACACCGTATTTAGTATGAATAATGGTGAGACAAACATTGCTGAGGCTATTGCAAAATTATAATGGCGCCCCGTACTAGGGCGTGTCCTCATTTCAAAAATGGTGATAAAAATGAGATAAATTGCAGTCAAACGAGGAAAATAGCGCAGATAATATCGGGATATTAACCAGCTATTTAACGATGTTTGGTAAAATTTAGCCATTTTTAGCCCGTTTAGATATGATCAATTGAATTGAGGACACGCCCTAGTTAGTTATAAATAAAATGACAGACAAAAAAGCGAGTAAGTCAAAAGGCTTACTCGCTTTCTTAGTATAGGCTTGTAAAATAAGGAGCGACTATGTTAAATCTGTCGAAGAGCGATTAAGCCGAACCACTAGGAAATGAGATAACTTCTTCTAAGCTCGTTGCATCTGTCAACACCATCAGCAGCCTATCTAAACCAACAGCAATCCCGCTACAAGGTATCAAATCATCAGACGCTGCTATTAAGTGCTCATCAATAGGCATTTGTGGTAGATTATGACGCCCTCTCAATTGGTTGTCCTGCTCAAACCGCTCTCTTAACGCCTGCCCGTCTGCTAGCTCATCATAAGCGTTGGCAATCTCGATTCCTTTGATATACAGCTCAAAGCGTTTGGCAACTTTATTACCTTCTTTATCAACAGCGGTTTTAGCCAAAGCAGCTGTCGCACGCGGATATTCAATCACCAACGTCGGTAAATCGTGACCCAAGTGTGGCTCGACTGCATGGCTAAATAGTAAATCCAGCCAGCTTTGACGACGGTCTTGTTCGCTATCGCAGCTCTCTGCACTATTAAAATCAAATCCTATCAGACCTTTGTCTTCTGCCACGGCTTGTAATGCTGCTAGACTGGCGGTCAGCGGGTGAATACCAACAAAATCCATAAAAGCATCAACGTAGCGATAATGACTCATGATTATCGGATGACCATAGACCATCTCTAATAATTCACCAAGCTCTGCTGCCAGATCATCCAGACTATAATTTGGCTGATACCATTCAAGCATGGTGAATTCGATATTGTGGCGCGCCCCGATCTCATTATCTCGAAAGACCGGACAGATTTGATAAATGGGCACCTGCCAGCTGGCAAGCAAACGCTTCATGGCAAACTCAGGTGACGTATGCAGATAATAAGTACAAGGCTTGTCTTGATACGTGACCTGTGCGGCTACGGATTGTAAAAAGGTATCGGTATTGCCTGCTTGCGATAATAGCGGCGTCTGCACTTCTAATACTTGACGTATGGCAAAAAACTGACGAATGACACTCATTAATTTTGCACGCTGCTGCGCCATTGCAAGGGTCATCGTTGGGGCATAGCTTAGATTAGATAAAGGCTGATTATTGGCTTTACTCATGACTGGTTACAGTGCCTCATAAATCGTAAAAACAGATAATTAAATAGTCACACTGATTGTTTGTGCTTGCCATTCACGGCGCAGATGGTAATCACGGCGTAATTGATCAAAATCTGAACCTTTAACTTTACCGTTGGTTATTTTATTTCTTAATGCCGCATCGTCTTTTCTAATGTCATAAAATTTTTGCAATCTGTCTGGGTGTTCTTTTAGCTCAAACCATAGATAAGTATTGAGTGGTAGTAACTGATGCATCGATAATACAGGTAGTACTGCCAATTTTTCACACAAGGCATCATAAATAATTTGCGTGCCACGCAGCTTGCCTTCTAAGGTATAACCAGCAATATGCGGAGTGGCAATAGCAAGCTTTGATAGCAAACTCTCAGAAATCTGCGGCTCATGTTCAAACACATCCAATACCACTTGGCGTTCAGTCGCATCGATATCGGCTTCGAGGGCAGCGGCATCAATCACAGGTCCGCGCGCACTATTAATCAGCATAGTATGCGGCGACATCAGTGTCAAAGTTTCTGCATTAATTAAATGACGCGTTGGATAGTCGCTGACATTATTGCTAATGCTGTTGCTAAATGTACCTTGCGCATCCGTATCTTTTTTATCCGTTAAAGGGACATGTAAACTTACTATGTCGCTTTGGCTCAATACCTGCTCAAGACTAGCGTTATTGATATCGGATGTGGCTAATAAAGGGTCATAACCCAATATTTTCCAGCCTAAATCATTGGCATACTGAGCTAGCGTACTACCGATATTACCAAGTCCGATGATGCCCAATGTTAATGGCTTCGTGGATTGCTGCCAATACTGTGGGCGTAAAGTTAATATAGCAGTCAATACGTATTGTGCGACTGAATGCTTGCTACAGCCAGCGGCATTGGCAAAGGTAATATTGCGTTCTGCCAAATATTCTTGATCGACATGGTCAGTACCAATGGTCGCAGAACCAACGAATTTGACGCTATTATTCTCACTTAATAGTGATTCATTTATTGAAGTGACAGAGCGTATCAACAAAACGTCAGGCTGCACATTTGCCATTAATTGTGCATTGATATCACGACCAGCAACACGTATGACCTGCACCTGTTGCTCAGTATTTTGACCCAGCGCTACAGGATTAAAGAACTCATCAAGGCTTGCGATATTACTATCAGCCACAATAGTGAGATTTTTCATCGTATCTACCTTGTTTTTCATCGTATTCGCTACCGTCTCATTGAATATAGATAATCTTATATATGACTTTAAGCGCTTTAGATGATTGCTTTACTATAAACGCGCTTATAAAAGTGTGTCTTGGCTCGGCTGATTCACTTTAATCAAACTTTTACCTTGATCCAGCTCTTCTTGTTGGGCAAACAGATCATTTTTATGCTGTGATATCCATTCACGCCATACCGCAAGTCCGATTGCTAGTACCACAGGACCAATAAATAAACCCACAAAACCAAAAGCAGTCAGACCGCCCAACACCCCAATAAAGATAATAATAAAAGGAATTTTGGTCGCACCGCTAATAACAATCGGACGAATAAGGTTATCAACCCAGCTAATCACTAAAATACCCCAAAGTGCTAAGCCGATACCTTCAACCGTATGCCCTTGGCTCAATAACCAAAGTGAGACACCGCCCCAAACAAATGGCGTACCAAATGGAATGAGAGCAATGATAAACGTTACAATCGTCATTAAAATAGGACTCGGTGCACTGGCAAAATAATAGCCGATACCAGCAAGCAATGCCTGTGCTAATGCTGTCAGACCGATACCGTAAACCACCGCACGCGTGGTAGTACCGACAGAGTCAATATAACCGTCGATACGATTACCGATAATATTACGCAGCGCTTGTCGAATTTGGCGAACCAAACTGGTGCCATCGCGATAAAAGAAGAACAACGTCATAAGCGCCATACCAAGTTTGGCAAGACTGCTGAACACAACGTCAAAGGCAATTTTTCCGTAGTACAGATGCGACTGTACCCAAAGACGAAAAGCCTCTAGCGTCCCTTCAGGGTTTTTATTGATGCGCCAAAGCACATCTTTGACCTGCTGTCCTATTATCGGCAAATCTTTAACAGAATCAGGCACGTCCAGATAACCCACTTTAATACGATAGACCAAATTACTGATCAGGCTTAACGCTTCTTGCTGTAAGATAAAAATACCGGCTACCAAGGGCACGCCTATCATCAAAGTAATACTGACGGTCATAATCGCTGCACTAAAATTTGAGCTAAATCTGACTCTTTGATGAAAAAAGTTATAAATAGGAAAAGTCACATACGCCAAAATCGCTGCCCACAGTGCCGGTACAATAAAAAACTGCACCACTTGAAAACACAGCACAAACAGCACGACCAATAAGGTGATTGCCAGCAAACGCTGAATAATAAATTCTTTTGTCCAGTTTTCAATCATAGCGTGCAAACCAAGGGTGACCAGCAGAAACCTAATACGGTTCTACTATAAAATTTATAAATGGGTTGTTTAAATCACAGATTATGTTTGTAATTTTCATCCATTAGCGAAGATTTTGAGCAGTACAGATTTGGATAAAATATCTGCTTTTATAAGGTTAATTAGGCTAACAGCAAAAAACTATTATGCAACAAGATTATCCAAATAAATAACGCTATGTTGTAACCTTTACTTACAACTTTCTTGGGAGCAAATTTGTTAGTGCCTGTATCGTCATTGAGGTTGATTGCCAAAACCTATGGAACATAATTATCTTAACAAAAACATCATCAATATGCGCTTTTTAAGCACTTTTATATCTGCTATCTAGAGGGCTAAATCACTGGCTGGTTCTATTAGTAACATCAATTGATGTTATACTAAAGGGATTGATTTACGCTTTTAAATGACGCTCTGTTGGTTTGGCTTTATTACTTTTATTGAGGTAAGCCCTTAGCGTCTATAAAACACCTCTCGTCTATGATCTTACTCTAGATGGTATTTAGCATTATTTTTAGAGCAGTGCTGCATAAATTGAGAGGGCACATTTGCATGACACTCATGCCTATACATGTTTGATGCTCATGATATTGATGCACTATTTAAGCATTTTATTTTGAGTAAATGATTTTAAATACATATTTTGAGTCGTTTTCGGAAACATATTTTCATTTGGTTTTATTTGAAACCAAGAAATATATAACAGATTTAAATAACCTATTGATAGGAACAATAACAATGTCAAAAGACACTGCAAAAGATACTGATAACCCCAACCTTAACGCTTCTAATAAGGGCAACCAAGCTTCAAAATCGCAAGATAGCGTTACGTTTGCCCTAGCCCAATCCCACTTCTTAGTTGGCGATATCAAAGCCAATGCTGAAAAAATGCGCACCCTAGCACTGCAAGCACGCGAGCAAGGTGCTGATGTCATTATTTTCCCAGAGCTGGCCTTATTGGGCTATCCGCCGCAAGATTTGTTGCTACGTCCTAGTCTTTCAGGACGTATAAAAAGCGCGTTGTCTACCCTAAGCGATATCGATGATATCGTCATGATTGTTGGCTATCCGCATGTTGATCATCATGGCACCTTTAACTCAGCCGCTATCTTGCATAATGGTCATCAAAAGGGCTTTTATCATAAGCAAATTTTGCCAAACTATGGCGTATTTGATGAGCGCCGTTATTTTGATAAAGGACGTAATCAAGTCTTATTTGATTATAAAGGTATCACCATTGGTCTGCTGATCTGTGAAGATTTATGGGAAAAAGGTCCTATTGCCGAGCTCAAAAAGCAAGGCGCTGACCTTATTGTGAGCTTAAACGCTTCACCATTTGAGATAGAAAAACAAGATACTCGCAAAACAATGCTGACCAAGCGTAGCCGTGAAAACAACTTACCTATCGTTTATCTTAATGCCGTTGGCGGTCAAGATGATTTGGTATTTGACGGCGGCTCTATGGCCATTCAAGCAGACGGCAGCGTCGCACATGAAGCCTCACGCTTTATGAATCAGTTGCTACTGGCAAGCTTTGATGTAAAAACAGCAAAATTTGATACACAAGCAAAAGCACCTTTATCATTAAGCCGTGAATCAGAGATGTACCAAGCATTGGTCGTAGGCTTACGCGATTATGTCAATCTTTCAGGGTTTACTGGCATCATCGTCGGTCTATCAGGCGGTATTGATTCAGCATTGACACTCTGTATCGCGGTCGACGCACTGGGTGCTGACAAGGTCTATGCAGTCATGATGCCTTATGAATACACTTCTCAAATCAGTTTAGAGGATGCGCAAGCTCAAGCACGCCGTCTCAATGTCTCTTATACCGTTTGCCCTATCTTTGATGCGGTCGAAGGTATTCGTCATACGCTTGCGCCACTATTTAACAAGTCGCCAGCCGATACCACCGAAGAGAACATCCAAGCACGTGCACGCGGTGTGGTACTTATGGCATTGTCTAATAAATTTGGGCATTTGGTCATCACGACTGGTAATAAATCAGAGCTAGCTGTTGGCTATTCGACCTTATATGGCGATATGGCAGGCGGTTTTGACGTTTTAAAAGACGTGTATAAATCACAAGTTTATAAATTGGCCAGCTATCGTAACCGTTTAGAAGATACGCCTGTTATTCCTGAGCGCGTCATTACTCGTCCACCATCTGCTGAGCTACGTCCTGATCAAAAAGACCAAGACAGCTTGCCTGATTATGATGTTTTAGACGGTATCTTAATGTCATATATCGATGAAGATATGGGCTATCAAGATATTATTAATAAAGGGTTTGATGCTGATTTGGTCGCCAAGGTTATCCAAATGGTCGACAATAGTGAATACAAGCGCTCGCAGGCACCGATTGGTACTAAGATTAGCCATAAAGCCTTTGGTCGTGAGCGCCGTTATCCACTCGTCAATAAATGGTCAATAAAAGGCTAAGCCTTGATACTGAATTTATCAAAAACCTTTTAGAGCCATTTTTTAAAGGCTTGATAAATTTAAGTTTTTATCTAATATCATAAAATTGTTTTATAATTAGCTGGGTGCTTGCCCAGCTTTTTTAGTTTTTGTGCCTAACTAAATGCTAATAACTAAATGCCTTTTACCTCAAAACCTACCAATTATTATCTTCAATCATTACTGTAAATCTATCTACCTTATCTATTTCTATCCGAGTATGTCATGAGCTTGCTAACCGCTGGTGTGTTTATTTTTATATTAATTGCGCTAAGCGCTATCGTTTCTAGTTCGGAGCTGGCGCTTGCCTCCGCCCGTAAAATCAAGTTACAAGTCATGGCCAAGGAAGGCGAAGTACGGGCACTCGATGTACTCAATATGCAAGAGCAACCCGGCAGCTTTATTACTGTGGTACAAGTGGCGCTCAATGCAGTGGCTATCTTAGCAGGGGTCATTGGCGAGTCAGCCATTAGTCCATATTTACAGCAGCTTTTTGGCAATGAGACTGCCGCGTCGGTGGTGTCATTTATCTTAGTCACCAGTGTGTTTGTGTTGTTTGCAGACTTGATGCCCAAGCGTTTGGCCATGTCCAATGCTGAACCTATCGCGGTCAAGATGGTACGCCCGATGATTTTCTTTATTTTTATCTTTAAGCCGATTATTTGGGTGTTTGATGGGGCGGCAAATTTACTATTTAAACTCATAGGCGTGTCAACCGTACGCCAAGATGAAATGACGTCAGAGGATATTTATGCGGTGATGGATGCAGGTGCGGAAGCCGGCGTCATTAAGCATCAAGAGCATCATTTGATCGAAAATATCTTTGAGATGCAAGAGCGAACCGTAACCTCAGTCATGAATCCGCGCGAGCATATTGTCTATTTTGATACTAAAGCCAGCACCGAAGAAGTAGTTGCTGTGATGATTAAGCAGCCGCATAATAAATTCTTGGTCTGTAATGACGATGACTTAGAACATATCATCGGTTATGTAGAGTCGCGCAGCTTTCTAGCCTCAGTACTTGAGCAGCAAGAAGTGTGTTTAACAGACAAAGCGTTGCTAAAACCTGCCTTGTTTATTCCCGATACATTATCGTTGTTTGAAGTATTGGAAACGTTTAAATCAACGGGTGCAGATTTTGCCGTCATTGTAAATGAGTATGCATTAGTGGTTGGGGTGATCACGCTCAAAGACGTAATGAGCATCGTGATGGGCGAGCTGGTTACTTTAGAGGAGCAACCGATTGTCCAGCGTACAGATAACTCTTGGCTAATTGATGGCATGACGCCCATTGAAGATGTGATTCGCTCATTGGGCATGGTCAATTTACCACATAGCCAAAATTACGAAACCATTAGCGGTTTTATGATGTATATGCTGCGTAAAATTCCTAAAAAGACAGACTGTGTCGAGTATGCCAATTATCGTTTTGAGATTATCGCCACTGACAATCTTAAAATAACTCAGCTACTAGTTACAAAATTTGAAGATGTGATTTAATACGTAATGTAATTTATGAGTACTGTCAGGGTTGGCTTTATAATAATTTTTATCCTCAAGCGTGCGGACTATAGTCAATTTCAAATAAAACAGATACGTTATATTCCAACGCAGTACTGGTATAAATTTTTCTGGCGTGCTGTGACTACGCTGACAGAGGCTGCGTAAAATTCATCCCAGTCCTACTGTATCGTTTTAATACTGAATTCACTATACATCAAGCACGCGCACCAAATATCGCAGTACCAACACGCACCATGGTCGTGCCACTAGCAATCGCATCAGTCATATCATCACTCATACCCATACTCAGCGTATCCCATTGACTCAGCTCAGGATGGGTACGCTTAATGTCGTCAAATAGTTGTTTGGTGCGCTTAAAAGCATCTGTGTTTGCCTTAGCAGGAATAATCATCAATCCGCGCAATTGCAAACGCTCATAATTTTTAATTGTTTTTAACAATTCTGGAAGCTGCTCTGGCAGACATCCCGACTTACTGTCTTCATTATCAATATTAATTTGGATCAAGATGTTTAAAGGTAGCAGCTCAGCAGGACGTTGGTCGTTAAGACGCTTGGCAATAATGTCACGCTCAAGCGTTTGTACCCAATCAAAATTCTCAGCAATATCACGGGTTTTATTACGCTGAATGCTTCCAATATAGTGCCAGACAATATGCTTACATCCTACCTGCTCACGTAGCAACTGTATTTTTTCAATCGCTTCTTGTAGATAATTTTCACCAAAATCATGCTGACCTTGACGTGCCAATGTTGCCACCATCTCAGCAGATTTGGTTTTGGACACCGCAAGCAAAGTTACACTGCTCGGCGCTCGCAACATTTGTTCGCATGCCTGTACCACTTGCGTCTTTACCTGCTGCCAGTTCTCAGTTAAATGTTGAACTTCTGCTTCATCATTATTGGTAAGATCGATTGCGACATTTTTAAGTACTTGCTGAGAAGACATATTCATAAAAACTCTTGTTGATATAGTGAGTTCGAAATAAAAGAGAGCTGATTGTATCGATGCTTTATTACTATGCGAAAAACCAGTCAGTCTATTTTTGCATTTTATGCAGTTAGTAGATGGTTAAATCAGTACAGTCTTGTTATGATATTGTTACATGGTTTAACATATGCTACTAAAAGCTCTAGTAATAGTAACAATTATAGTGACGCCTAACCTATTTTAATGAGGTTGGCTCAAACAATGTCATAGAACCTTGCATATCGCCTGCTCTCTATGTTGATTTTGGCACACTTTATTTATTAATAGGAATATCCGATTATGGCTGAACAAAATTTAAGCATTGAAGACTTGCTGCGTTTTACTGTCAAGCATAAGGCTTCAGATTTACATATTTCAGCCGGTATGCCTGCGATGATTCGAGTTGATGGTGAGATGACTCGGATTAATATGCCAGAGATGAGCCATAAGGTAGTTCATCAGCTCATTTATGACATCATGAATGATAGACAACGTGCCGACTTTGAAGAGTTTTTTGAAACGGATTTTTCTTTTGAGATTCCAAATCTAGCCCGTTTTCGCGTAAACGCATTTAATCAAAATCGCGGTGCAGGCGCCGTCTTTCGTACGATTCCCTCCAAAGTTCTAACGATGGAAGATCTAGGTATGGGCGAAGTGTTTAAGCGTGTTTCAGACTTTAAACGTGGCGTGGTGTTGGTCACTGGTCCAACCGGCTCAGGTAAGTCGACCACGCTAGCTGCCATGATTGATTATATCAATGAAACCCGTAAAGAGCATATTTTGACTATCGAAGACCCAATTGAATTTGTTCATGAGTCCAAAAAGAGTTTGATTAACCAGCGTGAAGTCCATCGCGATACCTTGGGGTTTGAGCCAGCATTGCGCTCAGCGTTACGTGAAGATCCGGACGTTATTCTGGTTGGTGAGCTACGAGATCTTGAGACCATACGCTTAGCGCTCACTGCCGCTGAAACCGGTCACTTAGTTTTCGGCACTTTGCACACCAGTTCCGCTGCCAAAACCATTGACCGTGTTATTGACGTCTTCCCTGCTGCTGAAAAAGACATGATTCGAGCGATGCTATCAGAGTCACTACAAGCCGTTATCTCGCAAACATTGTTACGTCGTCAAACAGGCGGGCGAATTGCCGCCCATGAGATTATGTTAGGTACGCCCGCTATTCGTAACTTAATACGAGAAAATAAAATCGCTCAAATGTACTCTTCTATCCAAACTGGTGCTGGTGATGGCATGATTACTCTTGATCAAACTCTTAAAAATCTTGTAGCGAGAGGCACAATTAGTAAAGACGTTGCACGACCTTACGCTAAACAGCCTGAAGCATTCTTATAATGTAAATGATATTAGTAATTCTTTCTAAAAGAATATAGTACTAATTGCAGATTTTTGAGCAATCAGCCTTTAAGTTAACTGTCATTTTTCGCAAAAAAGTTTATTGAAGCAGGTTTCACTCTATTCATTGCACATTTTCTCGCACATATAGGTACGTTATGGACATTGATAAACTTTTACAATTGATGATTAACAAAAACGGCTCTGACCTTTTTATCACTGCTGATGTCGCCCCTTCCATGAAAATCAATGGCAAAATACTGCCGGTTGGTAAAACGCCTTTAACTGCTGAGCAGACTATGAGGCTGGTTAAAGGCGTCATGACAGTCAATCAGCAAAAAGAGTTTGATGAGACCAACGAGTGCCAGTTTGCGATTACTGATCAGGCGCAACAAGCACGTTTTAGAGTCAGTGCCTTTATACAACGTGATATGGCAGGGATGATTTTACGGAAAATCGAAAATAATATCCCTACTGTCGAGGAGCTACGCCTGCCCCCCTCTCTAAAAGAGCTGGCAATGAAAAAGCGTGGTATAATTTTATTAGTAGGTGCAACCGGTACGGGTAAATCAACCACCCTTGCGGCAATGATAGGACATCGCAATCAAAACTCGCATGGTCATATTATTACCATAGAAGATCCTATCGAGTTTGTCCATAAGCATCGTGGCTGTATTATTACCCAGCGCGAAGTCGGTATCGATACCCACTCTTTTGAAGCCGGTCTAAAAAACACCTTGCGCCAAGCGCCAGATGTGATTTTGATCGGTGAGATTCGCAATCGCGAAGTCATGAGTTATGCGATTCAATATGCTGAAACGGGGCATTTGGTATTTGCAACCTTGCACGCCAATAATGCCAACCAAGCAATTGATCGTATTATTCACTTTTTTGAGACCAGTCGCCATAATCAATTGTTCATGGATTTATCACTTAACTTACAAGCCATTATCGCGCAGCAGTTGATTCCAACGCCTGACGGTAAGGGACGCCGCGCTGCTATTGAAATTTTATTAAACTCACAGCTGATTAGCGATTATATTCGTAAAGGCGATGTGCATGAAATCAAAGATGTCATGACACGCTCACGTGATAGCGGTATGCAGACATTTGACCAAGCACTGTTTGATCTATATGAAAACGGTGAGATTACTTATAAAGAAGCGATTCTTCATGCAGACTCTCCCAATGATTTGCGCTTAAAAATCAAACTCAGCAGCAAAAATGGCGTGGCAAACTTGGATGAAGGCGCAGACAGTTTATCGTTAGATATTACTTAATGATGTATTTTTAACCATAGTTATTATTTTTTATGGCTAAGAAATAGCCATAAAAAAGCCCTCATCATATATAAGGGCTTTTTTAATTTTATCTCATCGATAAGTTGATGCTTACTTGACGCTGTCCTTACAGGCTTGGTCATCACAGATACCATATAGTACCAATGAGTGACCTGATAACTTAAAGCCATGCTCTGCTGCTACTTTAAGCTGCTCTTCTTCAATCACTTCATTATGAAATTCGACAATCTTACCGCAATTATCACAAACTAGATGATCGTGATGCTCTTCTTGAGTAATCTCAAACACGGATAAATTGTTTTCAAAGTTGTGACGCTCGACAATACCTGCCTGCTCAAACTGAGTCAGCACGCGATAAACAGTCGCTAAACCCACATCTTCGCCTTGCTCAATTAGCGCCTTGTAAACCTCTTCTGCGCTCATATGATGCAGCTTTGCACTCTCAAGCAGCTCTAGAATTTTGATACGCGGTAACGTTACTTTTAAACCCGCTCTACGTAAGTCTTGATTGGTAAAAGAAGCCATAATATCCCTTCTGACTATGAAAGTCTTAGCAAATAAGTTCAAAAAACATAAGGTAAATAATCATTAGTAGTGATGAATGGTTAATTGCAAAAAATTATTCTCATACAAAATCAGTCACTATCAAATGTATTTCCAGTACATTTTTTCTAAAAAAAATGATTATAAGTATATGAATTTAAAATATTAATAATAAATGATGCCAGCGCACATTTGGTAAATAATGTCGTAAGTGGTAGGCAATTGCAAGTAAATGACGTATCATTTATCCAAGATTGTCGGTAAGACCAGTATCTACTGTGCTTAGCCGTACCTAACCCATTTTTTATGAGTCATCTTACCATGATAAAGAACCTAAATTTACGTCCGCTTCATTCTTCAAGCGCATTACGCAAGATTGTCATTACCAGCATATTGGGCGCCGCTGTTACCATGTCTGGCTGCTCGTTACTGAGTGTTTATAAGATTGATTTGCCACAAGGGACGCCTATTACTCAAACCCAAGCGCAAAAATTACAAGTGGGTATGAATCAAAATCAGGTACTTTATCTTCTTGGTAGCCCAGCCATTAGAGATACCTTAGAGCCGAACCGTTGGGACTATATTTATGACTATCAAGCAGGGACTGAAGGTCAACGTAAAGGTATCGCCGACGTTAAAAACGCCAGTCAGCATCTAAAAGTTTATTTTAATAATAATGGCATAGTGACTCGCATTCAGGGTTTAGAGTCTCTACCTAAATAATCGCTTCGATAGCGAGCTTTAATCCTCAAACTCGAGATTTACTTTTGCGCTGAGACATAGGATCAGCGCTCAAGCTTCTATATACCTCTATCCGATCAAAAGGCTGCAATTGATAGTTAAGTGGCTGTTTTTGCGCATAGATGCCAACGTGCCAACGTTTGGCTGTCGGCACTGCCACATCAATCACCTCATCGCACCATTTTGCTAATCCTTCAAACTGTATCAACCAACCAGCTTGCTTCAATGCTGCATATAAGGTTATGCCATCAGCTACTGACAAGGTTAGATAATGCTGACTCTGTGCATCTTCAGCATAGGCTAAGTATACCGTTATCATAATAGATTGTGGAACAGTGCCTTGCTGAACGTTGTCTTGTTGAGCACTATCCAGTTTATTAACTTTAACCTCATCAGCTGTTAGCTTAACCACTGCATCACCCAACCTATCAAGGCTAATAAGAGTGCTACTGGCACAATCAAACGTATCGCCACACGCCATAAATTATAAAAAGCTTCATTACCAAAGTTTAAGGACTTGCGCAAATGACTGATTTTCATCTGCCATCCTGCAAAAACTGACAATAATAATACGGCTATCGTACTGATAATAACCAGTATACCTACCAGCCAAATAGTCGGTATGGCAACGACCAACACTATCGCTATGACAGCCGTTATGACCAAACTGACCAGCAGTCCAAACTTATGCACGAGCTGCTGCGTACTATAATGTAGCAAGTAACTGGCGACAAAAATTACTCCTGCCCAATACAGTAGCTGTCCGATTGGTGGTAGCGTCATACCACTGATAAATAAAGCCACCATCCCTACCAATAATTGTAATATCCAAATCGGTAGCACCAGCTTGGTTGCTCGATATTCGTTTGACGCCTGAGCACGAGAGGAATTCTGAGCATAGTGATTGTCTACTCCCACCGCTGTTACCGCTTGCTTAGTGATACGGTTTTGACCAAACCAATATAAGCCTGTACCTGCGCCAACACTGACAAGTGCTAGTGCAACTGCTCGTGCCCATTCTCCTAAGCTGATATTGGTCATCGCAAAGGTAATATTTGGCAAACCGTTTGCTACCCCAAATATCAATCCAATAAGCATTAATCCCAAACCAATTGGTAAGGGTGTCACACCCAACAAGCTTAACAATGCGGCAATGACCATCAAGCCTGCGGCAACCGCAAAGCTTGGCACTTCAGGTGTGCTATTTAAGTCTGTAAGTGCAGTCAATATACCCGTGCTAGCACCTGATATCACAAGTGCTGCAATGATTATGGCTACGAGGGCAGCAAGCCAACCAAAGCCACGCCACAAAGCGCTGGCATCTGCCTCTCGAGTGAGCTTTTGCATACCCGCCAAAGGTGCTTCAGCACTACGATAAGCCAATGCTATCTCAGCATAAATGACCGGTAGCGAGACCAGCACCATAGCCAATAGCCACAACAGCCAAAAATCAATCTCTCCTATTGACGCCGGTGCAAACCAGCGAAAAAGCAATAATGGTAACAGCGCTGCAATAAAATAAGAAGCATAGCGAATCATCATAATTTATATCCAAGCGATTCAAGGTGAGTAACATTGAGTAATATTAGTTAAGCATAAATAGCTTTTAAGCTTTTAATCGTCAAATTGATATATAGGCGATTTATTTTTATAAAGTAAAGTACTACTAATATGCCATTATATAAGGACTGACAGTTATAAAAAAACCCCGAAATCGGGGTTTAATAACTCAGTTAAAACGAATACAAGCGGCGCTCTTATCGATAATGTTAATAAAGCAAACCGACTTTATATGATATTAGTGAATAGCACTCACATAATCTGACAAGATACGGATATCACGATCTGACAGTTTAGAAGCAACGGTCTGCATCATGCCCATCTCGCCTTCTTTTGCAGCATCATTGACACGCTTTTGCTCGTCGCTATCGATATCATCTACACGACCAGCGGCACGGAAAAGCTTTAACTGAGTAGCGATATATTCAGCATGTTGTCCACCTAGACGTGGAAATGCTGCCCATACGTTACCCGCTGCGTCTGGACCATGACAACCTGCACAACCAATAACACCGCGCGACTTATCACCACCTAAAAACAACTTACTGGCTTCTTGCGTGGTTGCAGGATTACCAAATGCCACGCCCCAAGGTTTTTGGCTTGAGTAATAACCTGCAACGTTGGCTAAATCTTGCTGCGACAAATTGGCCACTTGCGACTGCATGATACCGTTTTTGCGGTAGCCTGCTTTAAAATTGACCAATTGCTTATATAAATACTTAACGTTTTGACCACCAAGATTTGGTTGGGCGGGCACAGGGCTCACACCATCAACACCATGACAAGCAGCACAGACAGTTTCTGCAATTTGTTTGCCGGCATTAAGATCATATTCAGGAACAGTGATAGCAGCTTGTACGCTGAAACTTGCAACACATAAGCTGGCGGCAGCGATTAACTTTTTCATTGATACAAATCCTACTAACTCGATGTAAGCATTGTTTAGAGTGATTGCATTATGTAGACGTATTATATTCACAAAGCCATTATTTACTCGCTAAGCCGTATATTCTATCGTCTTTATCACAAGCAGCACGAAAGTACTTACTAATATCAGGGTTTATTTTGGATTATTATAGCAAGACTTTTTACTATTTGCCTACTTAATCGTAGCATTGGATAGTTTTCCCCCTCACTCACTCAATCTTTGGTTTATAAAGAGCAAAAAGCGCAAAAGGTTCTAGACCCTTGCGCCTTATTTATATGTCTTAGCAAATAGCTAATAAAGATTTAATAGATATTTAGCTAATTATTTGCTCATATACTCAATCAGCTTACGATAGTCATCATTGCTACAATCTTCGCACAACCCACCAGCTGGCATCTGAATCATACCATTTTTGACCGAACTAATAAGTGCAGGCATGCCTTTTTGTTTTATTAGCTGCTGCCATTTGGCACTATCGCCTTTTTTAATCGCATTCAAGGCACCGCTGTCGTGACACGCAGCGCAGGACTCATTATAAGTCGTTGCAGTACTAGCCGCCCCTGCACCAGTTATCATAGCTGCACTAATGATAAGCGCGCTAACACTGCTGGCTGAAAAGCGATTGCCTTTGGCAAAAATCATGGTCATCGATAACATAAGACACCTCCATTGGCTCATTCGTCCAGACGTTTGCTTCATTGCTTCTGTGCCTTAACATCTGTGAATAAACCTATTCTGATAGAGATTGTAACAATATATGTCAAATTAATATATATGAATATAGTTTAACTTTGTTAATACGCTTGGATAAAGAATCGAAAAATGAGTTATTAGCCGCCTATCAATTACATCTCTACTATAATTAATATGCGGCTAATAACCGTTATTTCAATAACTAAGCGCATTAATAGTATAGAATAGTCAGTAATTTAAAACCCTTATTTTATGAAAGGTTGATAGTTGGTTATTAGTAGCCAAAGATGCTGTGCTATTGACCGAGCAATGGCAAAATCTTTTACTATTTTATCTAAATTTAAGTATCTAAATTTTAACCGTAATGAGTCATTTATGAGTACCCCGTTCAACGATGTCGCCGCCAAGCATGCGGCTTTTAATACCAAAGCCCGTCAGCGTATTCAGCAAACTGAATTTATGATGTCAGCACCAACCTTTCGCCTGTGTCCTGCAGATATAGGCTTAGAGGTGGCATTTGCTGGTCGCTCAAACGCTGGTAAGTCTTCTGCCATCAATGCGCTTACCAACCAGCGCCAACTGGCACGCTCATCTAAAACTCCTGGTCGTACGCAGATGATTAACTTTTTTAATGTTGGTGATGCTGATAGACGATTGGTAGATTTGCCAGGTTATGGCTATGCCGCTGTACCGCTTGAGATGAAAAAAGAATGGCAGGTTGAACTAGAAGAATATTTGGTATCGCGCTCAAGCCTTGCAGGTCTGGTTCTGATGAGCGATATCCGTCATCCATTGAAGTTCTTTGATGAGCAAATGCTACGTTGGGCAAAAGATGGTGAGCTGCCCGTTCATATCTTGTTAACGAAAGCAGATAAGCTAAAGTATGGTGCCTCTAAAAATGCGTTGCTTAATACTCGTAAAAGACTGAAAGAACTGGGTCTGAACTGTAGTATTCAGCTATTTTCAGCCTTAAGAAAAGAAGGGCTGGATGAATTAGCAGGGGTTATGGGCAACTGGTATGAGTATCAGCTAGATGCAGACAAAATTATCGAGTCCTCTTTTGCATTGCTAGAAGGCGATGAGCTAGAAGACGCAATCGAACAGGATGCGCTTCAAAAAGACAGCTATCAAGAAGACAGCAAATAAATCTCATATCTTTCAATGAAAAAGGGTTTATCGTTATTATCGATAAACCCTTTTTTTGTTATCATTTTTTACCATTTAAGCAGATTATCATTTACGCCGATTTATATTTAAGCACATAATAATTGTGCCAACGCTTGTGGCGTGTCCACCTGATATGTGGGCTGCTGTGCGGCAAGCTCGTCGCTGCTGGCGGTACCATAATTAACTGCAATACTGGTCATGCCCAGACTGTTTGCCATCTGAATATCATAAATGCTATCACCGATAAATACAGCATCAGAGATTTGCTGTTCGGTATATTGTAAAATATCCGTCAGCATTTGCGGGTCAGGTTTGGAGCCTGCTTCATCCGCACAGCGCGTCATAACAAAATAATGATGGCTATCTGAAGCGTCCAAAACACGATCTAGACCCTTACGTTTTTTACCTGTCGCAACTGCAAGCTGACGATTTTGCCGCTGCAAGGTTTGTAGCATATTTTCTATCGGCGCAAAGAACGGTGTACGCTGGCTGTTAGCAATATAATAATCTGCGTAACTTTTTTGAATTAACAGTTTTTGCTTATCGCTTGAATACGGATATAAAAGCTCAATGCCCTTCATTAAACTTAACCCAATAATATCTTTGACGGCCTTATCAGTTGTCTTGAAGCCATGTGCCTCACCTGCTATATGCATAGCTTCAACAATCAAGCCAATCGAATCCATTAGCGTACCGTCCCAATCAAATATGATTAAGGTCTTATCGGCTAAATGATGCGGGTTGGCTGACTGAGAACTCTGAGCAGGAATCATTGTAGTAGTTTGGCTCATAAATAGACCTTTATGAATAATCATAATAAATGGCAGATAGCAAAACGTCACGGCGACTTATGTTTCATAAGCTATCGTGACGTTTAAATCTGATGCTTAACATAGCATCTAATCAAAGCTTGTTTAAGCATCAGATTATTTAGGCAAATTGGCTTTAATCTCTTCTGGCATCCAGTCGAGCATCTCTTCTGGTAAAGGCGCAGTGATAGTCTCATAACCAGGTATATCTAGACGCCACGCATGTAAGCATAGACGATGCACACCAGATTTATCATGTACATGGTACTTATCATCGCCCAAGATAGCATGACCAATGTGCGCCAAATGTACACGAATTTGATGGGTACGTCCGGTGAGCGGCTTGGCTTCAATCAAGCTAACGGGCTGCTCAGCAATCATAAAACGACCATGAACGACGATATCAGTCTGACTCTCTTTGGTTTGCGGGTCTTGTGTATCTACCTTAACGCGGCGCTCACCGCTTGCCAGTGTATAACGCAACAATGACGCATCGATACGTTGTTCGTTAAGTGCAGGCTGACCTTTTGCAATACATAAATAATGCTTTTGAATGGTTTTGTCGACCAGATGTTGCTGCAATACTTTAAGTGCAGAGCGTTTTTTAGAGATCATTAATAAACCTGAAGTATCTTTATCGATACGATGCACCAGCTCTAAATACTTCTTGCCTGTGACTTCACGCATGGCTTCAATGACACCAAATGCAAGACCACTACCGCCATGAACCGCAATACCGGATGGTTTATTAAGCACGATCAAACCTTCATCCTCATAGACCACACGCGCCAATAAGCTTTTGGCAAATTCGGTACTGATGATAGGTTTTTCACGAGTGGCAAGTACCACTGGCGCAATACGTACCACGTCTTCACGCTGCACTCTGTCATGAGCCTTGCAGCGCTTGTTATTGACGCGAATCTCATCTGAGCGAATCATTTTATAGATATGCGGTTTTGGCAAACCTTTTAAGCGATTAAGCAAAAAGTTATCCAAGCGCTGGTCGTGCTGATGACGCGTGACTTCAAGGTAATTGACCTTGCCGAAGTTGCTAATCTCATCGTCAGCACTTTGTGGGCGCGTTTTGCTATTAAAGATAGCTGGCGCTTCGTGGATAGGTTCGTCGTTTGTCATTTTTGAGTTTGTCATTTTTAGTTAGGCAATTACATAAAGATTTGCTATAGTTTAACATGTTGAGCGCCAATTAAGCAGAGGCTGAGACAATAATTCATTGCTAATTGATTGTTGTTTTAGGTGGAAAATATCGATTTTATGACTGGCTAATCACTTGTCAATATAATCGGCTGACTCATACAACCTATGCAAGCTCGGCGCTTCATCTGATTTTAAGGGTGTTATAGCAACAGATATACTTTATAATACCTAATAAATTGAAAGAACATGACTGATATTTATCAGTAAAAAATTATTTTTTAGTAAAAACTATTTATTCTTATGAAGCATTTCTTACAGGATATTATGACAATAGATAGTATCGACTTTATAAATATGGCATTAGCCTTTTATTAAGCGATAACCAACCATACACCCTTTACTCACTACCCGCATGATAACGACTTGATTTGATGATTTATTATCTAACAGTCCTTTAGCCGCGTGCAGTTGAGCAAGTATGGGTCGTTGAGAGTGCAATCGAGTATTACCCTGTAAACCTCGATAACTGCCTGAGTATTGGTGGTCAAACAGAGGACGATAAGTAGAATAGACATGAGACACCGTGCCGATAAGCCGGTCATTTATTCTGTTTGCCAAGTACGCCCCGCTGATGACTAACGCAGCAAGAACTCGCTTTGAGACGCCCAAGATATTATTAACGTTATATCCAAAAGAACGATAAATAAAGAATGACTAATTGCTTAATCTGGACGGATAACCGCTGAATTGTAATTTATACAGTCAACAGCGATATGATTGCTAGACCTTGATTGATTGTGCCAGCACGATGCTTTTTTGGCATCAGTAATACCTTTATATATCAGTAACCATCCGCCACTATGACGAAATGACAAAGTGCGCTGACCACCAATATGGTTCAAAATACTGATAATAAACGATCACTAACCTGCTTATGCATTAATCGCTATAACAAGCCTGCTTATATTAAGATATAGACATAGACATAGACTTACACCCTATACCTTCTATATTGAAGTTACTATCACTGGTCCAAAGTTAAGCTTTTGAAGAGTGTTTTCGCGCTTTATTTACGTTCTCTCGTTAATTTATATCTGCTCATGCTAATTTTGTTATTAGCAAGTACTTGCCACTTTACCCTAGAGCCTGTCTTTTCGTTATTATGCGTACTCATAGGATACTATTATGAAACGCATTTTAATCAACGCCACCCAAAACGAAGAGATTCGTGTTGCCCTCTGTAAAGGCAATCATCTATACGATTTCGATCTCGAAAACCGTACCCGCGAACAAAAAAAATCTAATATCTATAAAGGTCATGTGACCCGTGTCGAGCCCTCGCTTGAAGCGGTATTTGTCGAATACGGCTCACAGCGTCAAGGCTTCTTGCCGATTCGTGAAATCTCTGCCGAATATTTAAGCGGCAATCCACGTGATGAGAACATCAAAAAGCTGATCAAAGAAGGTGACGAGCTCATCGTCCAAGTTGAAAAAGAAGAGCGCGGCAATAAAGGCGCTGCCCTTTCAACTTATGTGTCATTGGCTGGTCGTTATCTGGTATTAATGCCAAACAATCCTCGCGGTGGTGGTATCTCGCGTCAAATCTCAGGCAAATTGCGTGAAGATATGAAACGTATGCTTGGCAGCTTAGATCTGCCAAAAGGCATGAGTGTCATCATACGTACTGCTGGTATTGGTAAAACCCAAGAAGACTTACAGCACGATTTAAATCATTTGCTAAACATCTGGCAAGCCATTCAAGAACAAAACCAAAAATATCCATCACCGCGCCTAGTGCATCAAGAAGCGGGCGTCGTTACGCGTGCTGTCCGTGACTATCTACGTGATGACATCTCTGAGATTTGGATTGATAACGAAAACGCTTATATTGAAGCTGCGGGCTTTATCGATGCTGTGATGCCAAAACAGGCTGAAAAACTACGCAAATATACCGATTATGAGCCGATGTTTTCGCGCTTTAATATTGAAAAACAGATTGAAACTGCTTATCAGCGTGAAGTTCGCCTACCATCAGGTGGCTCAATTGTTATCGATCAGACAGAAGCATTGGTATCTATCGATATCAACTCTGCTAAGTCTACTAAAGGTTCAGACGTTGCTGAAACCGCTTACCATACCAATCTAGAAGCCGCCGATGAGATTGCCCGTCAATTGCGCCTGCGCGATATGGGCGGTTTGATTGTCATTGATTTCATTGATATGAATGACAACAAGCATCAAAAAGAAGTTGAAAAACGTCTGATTGATGCCACCAAATATGACCGTGCCCGCGTTCAGTTTGGTGATATTTCCAAGTTTGGTTTGATGGAAATGAGCCGTCAGCGCCTGCGTCCTTCATTAGAAGAGTCAACCGGTTATATCTGCCCACGCTGTCATGGTAATGGCATGATTCGTGACCTGCGTTCATTGTCATTATCTATCATGCGTCAGATTGAGCAAATCGCGCTAAAAGAGCGTCAAGGTGAAGTTCAAGCAGAAGTACCGACTGATATCGCAGCGTTTTTGCTGAATGAGAAACGCGACAGCTTGGTCTATCTTGAGCAAGACAGTGGTACGCGTATCACTATTTTGCCGCATGCGCACTTAGAGTCGCCAAACTTTAAACTTCACTTTAATCGCGATGGCTTTGCCCCGTCAAGCTATGAGCGTATCACCGATACTCAGCTGCAAGAACATAGCGAGCTTGGCTACAATGTTGATTGGCAAACGGCTGAAAAAGAGCGCCCTGAGCAACAGCCAACTCGACAGCCTCGTCAAGCTGCGGATAAAAATAGCAGCGATCAAGTGCAGGCTCGTCCTAACGTCCAGCAAAGTACGCCTACGCAGCAGCAACAGAATAGCACCAGTCATAGCAATGAACATCGCAGTAATAACAATAGTAGCAATGTGACATCAGCACGTGCGCCACAGACTAAAGAGACTCCAAGCGTTCAAAACCCTCAGAGCTCTCAAAACATTGTGACCCCATCAGCGCCAGTAGCACCACAACCTACTGCTATTGCCGCTGCACAGCCACAAGCAGTTGCTTGGTTGTCTAATTTATTTGCGCAAGCACCGCAAGCTCAAACGACATCAAGTGTTAGTAGCCGAGACGCAGCTGAAGCTATTGAAGCATTGGTCAATACCGGAGCACAAAGTCTAGGCTCGTTTGGCCAAGTGGATAATACGGCTTTAGCGAACAATGACAATAGTCAAAATACTGCAACGCCTCAGCCAGCAACTAATCAGCAAAGTAGTAATGAGCAGAATCGTCAACTGACACGTTCTGCTGAGAGTAGTACTGATGATAGCAGCGATGCTGAAGAAAGAAGAAGACGTAAACCACGCAAATCAAGACCATCTAAGCCGCGTCAAAGAAAAGAGCAGGCAGATGAAACTGAGAATAGTGCCACTAGCAATACGACTGACAGCAGCGCTAGCACTGATGACAAAGCTAATAATCAAGATAAACGTCAGCAGGATAATAGACGTCATAACGATCGTAATCGCAACAATCGCCAAGACAATAATCGTAATACAAATGAAGACAACGCTAATCCGACCAGTGTTAATGCAACCAGTGTCAGCGACAGCAGTCGTTCTGACAGCTCTGATAATGTAGTAGAAGAGCAAACTCGTACTAAGCGCAAATCGAACAGTCAACGTGGATCACGTGGCAAGCTTGAGCGCGGTGAAACTTTAACGGCAGCTGACTCTAAGCAAAACAATCAGCAAGCCTCTAAAAATGCTAACAGCAACAAACACCATTCTAATGCGCGTCGCAACCAAGACCCTAATGAAGTAGTATTACAGGTAAATGAAGCTACTAGTGAGCTCAAATCACCAGAAGTGGTACATTTGTCATTAGATGATAGCAAGTCTGCATCACGCCAAGCGACTCACAAGCAAGCAGTAATTGAAAGTGATACTGATGCTGAAAATGAGCGTTCAGAGAATAATAATGAGCAACGTGCGGATAAGCAAAAGTCCGTCGATAACAAACCAGCTCAAAAAACTTCTAAAACGATTGATACCAGTAGCGTTGCATCTGATAACACACAACACAGTAGCGTCCAAGCTAAAACTTCTGAAAAAGTCTCTGCACACGTCAATACTACTCAGATCGATCAAGTAGAAAAAAGCGCTAATCCCGACAAAGCGAATCAACCCACTTCGAAAGAAGACGATAAAAGCGGCGATAAAATTAGTAGCCACAAACCTGCTGTAGATGAACGAGCTAATACAAAAATTAGCATGGACAGTGAAGCCGAGAATACTGCATCAACTCAAGAAGTGGTAGCGGTACAAGTAGAAAAGGCAGCGCCAATCGAAACCACTCAGAAGGCTCATGTTGCTGAAAATACTGCCGAAGAAAATGTGGTCGTGGATTCTAACGAAGTTGCTGCCGAGGATAGTAGCAGTCAGGCAGTACTTGAGCTTAGCCGTGATTCTTTATTTGCTGAACGCTACGTTGCGGCAAATAAGTTTGGTCAAGCCAGTAATGACCCACGCGTCGTACGTCTTCAACAGGTGCAAGCATCATTTGCTAAAGCGTCTCACGCAAATGAGCAGGATGCGCAAGCTAGTGAGCGCGCTCCTACCATTCGTGGTACGGTTGGTGAATTTATCCGTGCAACCTTAGCAGAGGCAGAAAATCGCTTAGCGACAGACGGTGTCATCAGCTGCTTTAATGCTGCTATCGCTAAGCATCTAGAGCAAACGCCAGTTAAAGACAGCGCTGACAAACAAGTGGCTATTAAACCAGTTGCTCATAGCGACTTTGACTTTAGTAACTACGGCTATCAGCCTTTAGCAGCGGACTACATTGCACGGTTTGAGTCAATGACAAAAGCCGTCAGTCAGTTTGCAGCGTCCCAAGGTAAAACATCAGTAGAGCCTCGTGCTATCAGTAAACGTGCTAGCAACGATCCACGTGGTCAGCATCCTGATTATAAAGAATCAGCGGTATTGGCTGTGACTGATGCGGCAAATAACGAGCCCGTTCAAACGGGTATCGATATTGATGCGCATGAAGTAGAAGCCGATGCTCTGGCCAATCAAGCTCAAGCAGATGCTGTCAGTGATCAAAGCAAGCAGTTATTAGATGCTGAGCAAAAATTAGCAGAAGTAGATACAGTGCAAGCTAATATCGAGAGCACTGATATCGAAAGTATCAAAAGTGTCGAAAATGATATAGCTGAAATCAAAATGACCGACGTCGACGCTGCTGAGGTTGCAAACATTACTGTCGAGCAAAGTGAGAATGTACAAGATGCTGAATCAATAGTAGCGCCTTCTCTGAAAGACGACAGTCAAGCAGCCAAGTCAAAAACGACCATAGCCAGTTATAAAAACATGATTGAAAATGTGGCAGAGCAATTACTACCACAAAAAGGCATGTTCAACTTAACAACGCCTAAAGTACCAAAGGCTCGTGCCCGTAAGCCAAAAGCTGACCATAAAAAGCTGACGCAAGCTGAAAAACTTGAGTCAGATGATTCAGATAACTCAGATAGAGAGAGCTAATCGTAAGTTACCCTGTCTAAAAAGCAAAAGCCCCAAAGTTGTCAGCAACTTTGGGGCTTTTTTTATTTTCTATTTGATTGAATATAAGAGCTTATTTAATATTGTCGATTAACAACCAAAGCGATTAATGAGCAGCAGATTCATCCTTGTTGCGTATTTTACCAATAACCGTCAAGAGTGCAACGATGATCGCACCAATAATAAAGCCAATGACACCATTCAATAAGGCGGTAGTGAAACTTTCAAAGATACCGGTCAAATGGGCAATATCTTCAACACCATGATATAAGAAATTAATACCATGCACTAAGATACCACCACCGACTAAGAACATCGCCAAGGTACCAGCGATAGATAGAAATTTCATTAATTTGGGCGCTGCAGCAAATAAAACCTTACCGACCTTTTGGGTAAATGCGCCTTCTTTTTCCATCATATGTAAACCAACATCATCAATCTTGACAATACCAGCAACCAGACCATAAATACCAACGGTAATACTAATCGCTAAAATAGACAGCACCAAACTGCGCTCTAGCAAAGTTGCGCTAGCAGTGGCACCCAGTGCAATCACAATGATTTCTGCTGATAAAATAAAATCGGTACGTATTGCTCCTTTGATTTTCTCTTTTTCAAAAGCAACCAAATCTACCTTTTCATCAGCATTGGCTTTTCGACGAGCTTCTTGCTCTTCATCATGCGGTAAAGCATGTGGCCAAAAGCGGTGAATGACTTTTTCAGCACCTTCATACACCAAAAACAACCCACCACACATCAATAAAAACGTAATTAATGGCGGGTAAATGGCACTGATAAGTAATGCCGCTGGCACCAAAATGAGCTTATTAATAAATGAGCCTTTGGCAACCGCCCAAACAACGGGAAGCTCACGGTTTGCTTTGACGCCTGAGACTTGCTCAGCGTTAAGCGCTAAGTCATCACCCAACACCCCTGCCGTTTTTTTGGCGGCGATTTTGGTCATGACCGAAACGTCATCCAAGATCACACTGATATCATCAAGTAAGGTTAGTAAACTGGCACCTGCCATAGTCGCTCCTTAAGCTAAATTGCTTCAATAAGTAAATTTTCAAATAACAGATGACTCTGTCGTAAAATATGATCAGTCAAAAGATACAGTTATAAGCAGTAGCCTACCTAGACATAAAATGATATGAAATAGCACAAATGTATTTTATTTATGTTTTCTTAACGAATAGCTACAAATTGTGTATTTAACAAGACCGTTATACAGGCTTTCGCGGTTATTTATAAAAATATGCTAATATAAGGCTGATTATTAGTTATCTTTTGTTATCAATAAACTGTAAAAATTTATTACCTCTTATGGCTCGATCTAGTCATCATGTTAGATCAAAATTCCAAAAAATCTTCATTACCTTTTGCTACCAAAATCTTGATTAGGCATGACTGCCTAAAGGAAACATCCTATGTTCTTAGCACCTTTTTCTAAAACCAATCCCAACCGTGATACGTTTTCTCGCAGTCCTCTTACTCGTGTTATGAGTGCTGCCTTGCTGGTTATCGTTGTAGCTGGCTGCTCTAATAATGCAGCAGATGCGACCAACAATACAGATCTTGTCAATAGCAGCAAATCCAAAACGAGTACTGCTGCGGTTTCTAAGGACAGCGATGCTAAAGTAGTAAAGTCTTTGCAAGCCAATTTAAAGGCTTCTGGTATTGAAGAGACTGTCCTCTCAGCTGTACCAACCGATATGACTGGTATTTATTGGGTGACAGCTGAAGGATTGCCTTCTTTTTTTACGGATAAGGCGGGCAAGCATATTATTCAAGGGCAAATCATCGCGGTTGGTGCAGAAGCGCCTGTGGATATTAGTGCCGCGTTGTTGGCCAATACTGCCCAAGAAGCGTTAAAAGCAGTCGACAAAAAAGACATGGTTATTTATCCAGCAAAAGGCGCGACTAAAGCTGTGGTTTACGCCTTTACAGATGCAGATTGTGGTTATTGCCGTAAATTGCATGAAGAGATGGATGATATTAATACACGTGGCATCGAGGTACGTTATTTGGCATGGCCACGTAGCCAAGAATCAGTGCCAAAAATGGAAGCTATTTGGTGTAGTCAAGATCGTAAGGCGGCAATGAATCAGGGGAAAGCTGGCGCCGATGTGCAAGCGCCTAGCTGTGCCAATCCTGTACAAGAACAGATGGCATTAGGGGCAAAACTTGGTGTGCGAGGTACGCCCGCTATCTTTACTGAAGCAGGACAGCAAGTAGGCGGCTATCTACCTGCAGCTCAATTGGCAGAAGCAGTTGGTGCTAACTAAAAACGGTTATATGATTTAAGTATTTGTGATATGTATGACGGTGGCGACATTGTGTAGACGTCACAACTGCTTATCGGTATGATAGGATAAAGCGCTAGGCAAACTTAGCCATATAATTTCTATATAAGCGCTTATTTATGTTAGTGATTCTTGTAGTTTCAAGATCTTTCATAGCAGCGTTTTTTATCCCACTATTTAATCTCTTGAGGATCCTGTGAGCAAATCCATCAAACTAGCGATACTTGGTTTAGGCACCGTCGGAACGGGCGTGGTCAATCTAATCAATGATAATTTAGATGAACTAAAACGTCGTAGCGGACGCGACATTGTGATTACCGAAGTTGGTATTCGTCGTCAGCGTGATGACATTAATCCCAATATTATGCAAAACAGTGATTTGATGGCAACCGCTGCCAGTGACAATGTCGATATTGTTATCGAATTGATTGGCGGTACGACCCTTGCAAAAGACGTTATTATGCACGCTATCAAAAATGGCAAGCATGTGGTGACCGCCAATAAAGCGTTATTGGCTGAGCATGGCAATGAGATTTTTGCTTTTGCTGAGCAGCATAATGTTCATGTCGCCTATGAAGCAGCTGTAGCAGGTGGTATTCCAATTATTAAGGTCATGCGTGAAGGTTTAGCTGCCAATAAAATTGATTGGCTAGCGGGTATCATTAATGGTACGGGCAACTTTATCATGACAGAGATGCGCGATAAAGGTCGCCCTTTTGCCGATGTACTGAACGAGGCGCAAGCACTTGGTTATGCTGAGGCCGACCCTACTTTTGACGTTGAAGGTATCGATGCGGCGCACAAGCTGGCGCTACTTGCCTCTATCGCCTTTGGTATTCCATTGCAGTTTGACAAAGTCTACTGTGAAGGTATTACCGGTATTACTTTGCAGGATGTCAATTACGCTGAAGAGCTTGGCTATCGTATTAAGCACTTGGGCTTTGCAGTTCGCCGTGCAGGAAATGGCAGCGGGGACGACAGCGCCGGTATTGAGCTGCGTGTACACCCAACGCTGATTCCACAGAACGCCCTACTTGCTAATGTTAATGGCGTAAAGAATGCCGTACTGGTGAACTCTCACCCTCTCGGTCAGACGTTATATTGCGGTGACGGCGCGGGTGCAGGCGCAACGGCTTCTGCAGTGATGGCAGATGTGATGGATTTAGTGCGTGTATTAGGATGTAAAGATGCTGACCAACAAAACAGCAATGGTCATCATGTACCGCACTTAGCCTTTATCCCTGAAAAATTGTCAGATACGCCGATATTGCGTGCTGAACAAATGATTACCGGATATTATTTACGTGTACATGCCTATGACAGTCCTGGAGTATTGGCAGATATTACCCGTATCTTGAGTGATGCCGGTATCAATATCGATGCTATTTTACAAAAACCGGCGCATAAGCTTGGGCAAGTGCCAGTGATTATTTTAACGCTGCCAGTGGTTGAGAGTCAGATGAATCTTGCCATCGAAAAAATCGAGAAGTTAGACACCATTACTGATAAAGTAGTACGCATACGCTTAGATGAGCTGGCGTAAAAATATGCTTTAATCAATCAAATATGTTGGATTAAAATACTCAAAAAAGGAAATAACAATGTCACATGATGCAATTGTAATCTTAAACGGCGCTCGTACCCCAATGGGCGGCTTCCAAGGCGCATTGACAGACATAAGCGCCACAGATTTGGGCGCAGCGGCTATCAAAGCAGCTGTTGAGCGTTCAGGCGTTAATGTTGATAATATTGATGAAGTTATTATGGGCTGTATCTTAACCGCAGGTTTGGGTCAAGGTCCTGCGCGTCAAGCGATGCGCAAAGCTGGCTTGTCTGATGCGACGGGTGCAGTTACCATCAATAAGCTGTGCGGCTCAGGTCTAAAAGCAGTTATGCAAGCTCATGACGGTATCAAAGCCGGAAGCTTTAAGGTTGCTGTTGCTGGCGGTATGGAGTCGATGACCAATGCGCCTTATATCATGCCAGGTTCGCGTGGTGGCTATCGCATGGGACATAAAGAAGTCAAAGATCATATGTTCTTAGACGGTCTAGAAGATGCCGATACTGGTAAGTTAATGGGTCAATTTGCACAAGAAATGGCGGATGAAAAAGGCTATACGCGCGAACAAATGGATAATTTTGCTATTGAGTCGCTAAATCGTGCACTTACAGCGATCAAAGACAATCATTTCAAAGATGAAATTGAACCAGTTACGTTCAAAACTCGTAAAGGCGAGCAAACGGTTGATACCGATGAGCAGCCTGCCCTTGCTAATGCTGAGCGCATCCCTACTTTGCGTCCTGCCTTTGCAAAAGACGGTACCATCACCGCAGCAAACGCCAGCTCTATCTCAGACGGTGCTGCAGCTGTTGTATTGATGAAAGAGTCACAAGCCAAAGAAGAAGGTCTAGAGTATCAAGCGCGTATCATTGCGACTGCCTCTAATTCTCGTCATCCAAGCGAGTTCACTATTGCCCCAGTTGGCGCGATTGAAAAAGTATTGGCAAGTGCTGGCTGGTCAGTCGCTGATGTCGATTTATGGGAAATCAATGAAGCATTTGCCATGGTTACGATGGCAGCAATGGATGAGCTAAACATCGAACATGCTAAAGTAAACATCGAAGGCGGTGCTTGTGCCCTTGGTCATCCAGTGGGCTGTTCAGGCGCTCGTATCCTAGTGACGCTTATTAACTCTCTAAAGCGTACTGGTGGCAAAAAAGGCGTTGCTACACTGTGTATCGGTGGCGGCGAAGCAGTAGCAGTAGCAATCGAATTGGCTTAAGCTATTTTAAAATGATCGGTATGCTGTAAATATTTAGCTTATTATTAGAATCTAAAACCGCGTAGCTTTGAGCAATGCGGTTTTTTTATGTCAAAATATTAACACCCGTCTGCTTAAACGTATTAGCGTAGGAAAGCCTTAACTTAAAGGTTATATAGTGATTATGCTCTTTACAGCCTATTACACACCCTTACGTCAAGCGCACACTTTGCTACCTTGCTTATATATCTCATGCCAAATCGTCCTGTTACGATAACAACAAGTCGAGATAGCGACTGGCTATAATAAATACTATTGCTTGAACCGTTTATCTAATAACAGTTCATATAAGAATATCAATAAACCATTTTATAAAAAGAAATTTACTCATACAAAAGGAAGATAATAATGAGCCAACTTATTCGTTTAAGAGATATCCAAGCAACTCACCGTGATCTGATCGGTGATGATTATTATGACCCAACTGGCAAGACTGCTTTTGGTGTTAATGAAGAAAAAATCGGTAAAATTGAAGGCGCATTGGTAGAAGATACTACTGGTCGCATTCGTTACTTAATCGTCGATGCAGGTGGCTGGTTTAGCTCAAAAGAAGTATTGGTACCAGCAGGTTTAGCACGTATCGTTGGTGATGACGTATTCTTTGATAGCTTGACCAAATCGCAGGTCGAAGCGATGGAAGTCTATGACCATGATTATCAATATAGCTATAAAGAACAGTATGAAAGAGACCGTCAGGCATTTGTCGCTGACAGTATCCCAGAAGCTGAGCGTATGGAAATTGCCGATCATAATTACGATGCACCAAATACGTTAGAGCTATTAGAAGAACGTCTGACTGTTAATAAAGATCGTATTGTGGCAGGTTTGGTAAAAGTCGGTAAACATGTCGTGACTGAAGAGCGTAACGTCAATGTTGACTTGGAAGAAGAGCATGCCAATATTGAACGTACCAATGTTAATCGCCCAACTGAACGCCGTATCGGTGATATCGATGGCAATAATACGATCGAAGTTGAGCTAGAAGCTGAGCGTGCTCATGTCAATAAAGAGACCTATGTCACAGAAGAAGTGAATGTTGGTAAAACGACAGAGCGTCATACTGAGACTATCGTAGATACTATTCAACGTGAAGAGCTAGATGTCGATAATAATGGTAACGTGATTGATCGTGATGGCAATTTGTTTACCCGTGATGATATCACTGCTGAAGATGTACGCCGCGCTCGTGGTATGTAATAGGCTAGCCATTCGTATGCCTTTGTAATCTAAATAGTATTTGTGATATTGTTATATACTATTTAAATCAATACCATACGACAGCCATTAGCCACTGAGTGATTTGCTCAGTAGATAAGACCAGAGCTCGTCTCTGGTCTTTTTTTATATACAATAATAAGGACAACAACCATGAATGCTAATAATGAAAATAACTATCCTAATACCAACTATCCTGATTTTACCAATAATACCGCTAGTGGCACGCAAGATGATTTAACCTCATCTGACTTGTTATCATCTGATCATAGTCAGAAGCAAACAATAATAAGCAATCAACAAGAAAGTATTTCAGAAAATCTACCTGATACTAATAACAATAACGGTGGTTATCTAGAATTATTAGAAGAGCGCCCAGTAGTCAATAAAGAGCGCTTGGATGTTGGTAAAGTAACTGTCACCAAGCATTTTCGCACCAAAACTATTCAAGTACCTATTGAGCTGGTAGAAGAATATATCACGGTACGTACCGATTATCAGGATGCCGAAAGTCAGGATCTATTGTCAGGGAACTATGATGATAAAGACATATTGCGTCATGTGGAGCCTTCATTAGACAGTAAAGCCGTCGTTACTATCAATGGCACACAAGTTGAGATTGGCGATGCGCCTATTGAAATTGTCTTATCGCGTCAAATCGCAACCATTACTAAGGACACTTATGTTATCCAAGAAATAGCCATTGAAAAAACCACACATACGCATACTGACAGCATTGAAGTCGAACTCAAACATGAGGAACTCGATGTTACTGAAGAAGGGTTTTTGGCACATGAACAAAATACGGCTCATAAGAGATAAGCTGTCGAATTTCGAATTTTGTGGAAAGCAAAAGCAAAAAAGCAACGCGAACGTTGCTTTTTTTATATTAAATTATCCATCAACGTTCTAGCCATTATTGAGTCTTTTTACATTCATAAGTAGTGACGTTAGTAGTGTCAGTGCCAGCGGTACGCATTACACCTGTTTCGCGATCTTTATGGGCTACGCGCCATTGTACAAAGCCTGTCGTCCCATCGATAGCCGTTGCGCCCTCAAATACTTCAGGATTGCTGGCTTCATTGGTTTTTGTCAAAGTGACAGTACCTTTAGCAGTTGCAAGTACCACTTGGCTATCCGTATCTTTATAAGTCGCTTCGACTTCTAGCTCAGGAGAGCACAAGTACGTTATTTGATTGACGCCAGTATTTACTGTAGCTACGGTATCATCTTCTACGTCGCTGGCAGGCGCATCTACCACCACATCACTAGGCTCGGCAGGATCAGCGGACATGGGTACAGACTGCTCTTCACTGATACTGTCTTCTAGACTTGGCTCTGTCTCTTGCTGTTGTTGACAAGCGCTAAGCGTCATGGCACCCGCCAGTAAACTGGTTAGGACGATAGAGGTACGCAATTTTTTTAATAATTCTACATTCATCACACTCTCCCAAATAAAGATGTTAAACACTATAGCGCGCCCGTAAATTCACGCCTATGTTGGATTTGTAATTAATCGCCAAAAAGACACTGATACTTTTATAATCGTAATTCTCATACTCATACTCATACTTATACTCATATTAATTATTCGATATAAGTACTAAGGCTATATCTATAAAAAAGCCCCTATCTATTCGATAAGGACTTTTTAATCAAGGAATGTTAGCTAGGTTTAGATTTTGCCATGACATTGCTTATACTTAAGTGCTGAACCACATGGGCATGGGGCGTTACGGCTGATATTCATACCAGCATATGGGTCTGTATCATCGCTACTGCCCGCCATAGCACCTGCCACGCCAGCACCCGTAGCACCGCCAACGACATTGCGGCTTTGCACTGCTGCTCTTTCCACACCGCCATCCATATTATCGATATCACTATGCTCAAACTGCATTTGCATATGGGCTGCATTTTCACGTTGCTGTGTTTC
Source organism: Psychrobacter sp. G (assembly GCF_000418305.1). NCBI lineage: Bacteria > Pseudomonadati > Pseudomonadota > Gammaproteobacteria > Moraxellales > Moraxellaceae > Psychrobacter > Psychrobacter sp. G. Next base: position 327,764 of record NC_021661.1, on the reverse strand, counting down.
TAACGCCTCTAGCTCTTCTTTGGTTGGGATATGCACACGTGATAAGTCTTGTACTGTTTCAGACTTGATCGCGCCAAGCATCATCTGGAACAGCTCAAATGATTCACGCTTATATTCCTGCTCAGGGTTTTTCTGTGCATAGCCACGCAGATGAATACCTTTACGCAGCTGATCCATCTGGGTTAAATGCTCTTTCCAGTGCTTATCTAAACTTTGCAGCATAAAATGACGCTCAAGCTGGGCAGCATCTTTTTCGCCCATTTGCTCACGGCGACTGTGATAACGATCCAATGCTGTTTCGATGATCTTGGCTCGTAAGCCTTCTTCATCTAGGCGGCGATCTTCATCAAGCCAATCGTTAATGGGCATTGCAATCTTAAATTCGTTCTCAAGCTCATCCTCTAACCCATCGATATTCCACTGATCATCGATAGAACCTGGCGGAATAAACTGGTTAATCATGGCATTATAGACTTCTTGATGCATGATTTTAATGGCCTCTAACAAATCCATCTCAGCCAACAAATCATCACGCTGACCATAGATGACTTTACGTTGATCATTGGCCACATCATCGTATTTCAGTAGGTTTTTACGCGCATCAAAATCACGACTTTCTACTTTACCTTGAGCGTTTTCAATCGACTTTGAAACCATTTTATGTTCAATGGCTTCATCTTCTTTGAGACCCATGGCACGCATCATATTCACGACGCGGTCACCGGCGAAGATACGCATTAAGTCATCTTCAAGTGATAAGAAGAAACGTGACATCCCAGGATCACCTTGACGACCCGCACGACCACGCAGCTGATTATCAATACGGCGTGATTCATGACGTTCAGAACCAATAATATGCAAACCACCAGCCGCAACGACTTGGTCATGCTTGATTTGCCATTGGGCTTTTAGACGCGCCATTTCTTCAGGGCTAACCGCATCAATATCTTCAATAAACGATTGCCAGTTACCGCCAAGGATAATATCGGTACCACGACCTGCCATATTGGTAGCAATCGTGACCGATTTTGGACTACCTGCCTGCGCAATGATTTCAGCTTCACGCTCATGCTGCTTAGCGTTTAGCACATTATGCTTAACGCCTTCTTGATCGAGCAGATAGGACAATTCTTCACTGGCTTCAATCGTTGCCGTACCAACCAATACTGGCGCGCCTTTAGCTTGAATCTCTTGAATCTCGCGGATGATGCCTTTGTATTTGCCTAACTTGGTTAAGAAAATTTGGTCATCCATATCGACACGAGCAATCGGCTCATGCGTTGGAATCACAATGACGTCTAAATCATAAGTTGATTTAAATTCTGCCGCTTCAGTATCAGCGGTACCCGTCATACCAGACAGTTTGTCATACAGACGGAAAAAATTCTGGAATGTGGTGGTTGCAAGGGTTTGATTTTCGGCTTGAATCTCAACATTTTCTTTGGCTTCAACGGCTTGATGCAGACCTTCTGACCAACGACGACCCGGCATAGTACGACCGGTGTTTTCATCAACGATAACCACTTCGCCATCATCGACAATATAATGGATATTTTTGACAAAGACATGGTGGGCACGAATCGCCGCTTGTACGTGAGCCAATAATGGCAAACGGCTTGGGCTATAAAGACTTTCGTTTTCGCCAAGCTCACCGACTTGGATTAAGAAGCGCTCAATCTTCTCATAGCCTTTTTCACTAATCTCAATCTGGCGATTTTTCTCATCAATCCAAAAATCTTCTTCTTCATTATTCTTATTAGCTTCTTCGTCTTTTGAGCGAATCAGCACGGGAATAATGGTATTAATCAGCGCATACATGCGTGATGAATCTTCAGCTTGACCCGAGATAATCAACGGCGTACGAGCTTCATCGATTAAAATAGAGTCAATTTCATCGATAATACAGAAGTTTAGCGGGCGCTGCTTTTTCTCTTTTAAACTAAAGACCATGTTATCGCGCAAATAATCAAAACCGTACTCGTTATTGGTACCGTAAGTGATATCCGCTTGATAAGCATCGACTTTTTCTTGTGGTGGTTGCTGCGAGTAAATCACGCCAACCGTCATGCCCAAAAAGCCAAATAAGGGACGGTTTAATTCCGCATCACGTGCCGCCAAATAATCATTAACCGTCACCAAATGTACGCCTTTGCCACTGATGGCATTCAGGTACATGGCCAAGGTGCCCATCAAGGTTTTACCCTCACCAGTTTTCATCTCAGCGATTTTGCCTTCGTGCAAGGTAATACCACCGATCAGCTGCACGTCATAGTGACGCATACCGTTAACACGCAGGGACGCTTCACGACAAACCGCAAACGCTTCTGGCAATAAGGCATCTAGACTTTCGCCGCCTTGGTGTCTTGCTTTAAATTCTTCAGTTTTTTGTTGTAATTGCTCATCAGACAGGGCTTGTATCGCAGCCTCGTATGCGTTGATTTTGCTGACCACTTTGCGCATGCGTTTAAGCTCACGCTCATTTTTGGTGCCAACGACACTGCCTATAATCTTTGATAACATAATTTTTTGACCTATGGAAATATTCGATAATTAGTGCGCATGACAACGCTTTACTCGCTGTTTTTTTAATTATTTGGCTGGTTACTGTCCAATTTAAGACAGTCCAATAAAATATCGCCCAATTAAGTGTGACGTCATTATATATGGTTATGACGGCGATGGATACAAGGGCAGTTAGCAGATATTTGCCGACGTAAAAAGGTGATAGGACGTGTTAAAATAACACTTATAAACCTATGTTTTTCAGTTTTTTTGCTTATTGCCAGCACACTTTTTAGATGATCTATTTTATTTTGAACCGATTATTATTAGCCTTTATATCTAAAGCCTTCTATCTAGCCAAACTTATTTAAACACCCCTATTCAATAAATAAAAAAGACAACTTAAGAGATTCTGCATGCCAGTTAAACCTTCTGCTCAAAATAACAATCTTAGTAAACCCACTTCAAAATCTGTGCCAGTTGACTCTGACTCATTGGTCATAGGTGATGCCATCTATCACTTAGCAGATCATACGCCGATGATGGTGCAATATCTCAATATGAAGGTTAACTATCCCCAAGCGTTATTGCTGTACCGGATGGGTGATTTTTACGAGTTATTTTTTGATGATGCCAAACGTGCGGCGCAGATATTGGACATTACTTTAACTCGTCGAGGGACCGATAAAGCAGGTAATACGATTGCGATGGCAGGTGTCCCTTTTCATGCTGCAGATAGTTATATGGCAAGATTGATCGCTGCTGGGCAAACCGTGGTTGTCTGTGAACAAATTGATGAATCAGCTACTAATATTTCCAACTCTCCCACCATAGGCGATAAACAGAAGAAAGATAAGAGCAAATCTACTGCTGGCACTATTATGCGCCGTGAAGTGGTAAAAACCCTGACCGCTGGTACGATTACTGATGACGCCTTAATTGCACCCAACCATACGCCCACTGTGGTCGCTATTGATATCGAGATTCCTAAATCGAACAGCAAACAACCTGTGCAAGCTGCCGTTAGCCAAATGGATTTAGCCGCTGGGACTTTGACGACGCAAACGATCAGCGCTAATCACGATGATATTGAAGCTTTACAAACCCAAATGCTCACGGTGCTGGCACGTTTTGCGCCTAGCGAATGTATCGTTAGCGAAGCACTTAACGACCGTATCGGTGAAGATTGGACGCTGTGGCTACGTCAACATCTCGACTGCCCTATTATTGAAGTTGCGGGCAATGATTTCCACCGTGAGCATGCCAGCGAAACTTTGTGCCAACAGTTTGAGGTTCAGCGTCTTGATGGGCTTGGTATTAGCGATGCACCACTTGCCCAGTCTAGCTGTGCGGCGCTAATACATTATGCGCGGCAAACTCAGCAGCGTCATGTGCCACAACTTAATCAGCTGATCGTTGAATATAATGATGACTATTTAATCATTGATGCCAATAGTCAGCAAAACCTTGAGCTATTTACGCCTGTTAGCAGTAATGGTACGTCATTGATATCTGTCCTCAATCATTGTCAAACGCCGATGGGTCGACGCTTACTCGTGCAGCAGATGAAACGCCCACTGCGTCAGCATGCACGTATTAATTTGCGTTTAGATGCGATAACCAGCTTGTTAAATACTGATAAACAGTCTGAGCAATGCTCGGGAAATATCTTATTAGTTACCAGCTTGCGCGAAACCTTAGATGCTATCGGCGATATTGAACGTATCAGTAGCCGTATCGGTCTGATGAGCGCCAAGCCACGCGATTTACGTAAGCTTGCAGACGGTATTGCTAGTAGCGCCCAGCTTACGACGCTACTGACGAATGCGGGTATCAGCCATGAGCAAGCGGGACTATTGCCGATGCTAATGCAGCAATTGCCTGCGCAGCTACATGTCGTACAATCCATCGCCGAGCTTATTGAGCGAGCCATTATCGTTGAGCCGCCTGCCCATATCCGTGACGGTGGCATGCTAGCCGCAGGCTATGATGCTGAGTTTGATCGCCTTACCCATTTGCATGACAATATCCAAGTGACATTGGATGAGATGGTGGAACGCGCGCGTCAAGAGAGCCAATTACCCAGTCTAAAAGTAGGCTTTAATAAAGTGAGCGGTTTTTATTTTGAATTGCCAAAGATGCAGGCGAAGAATGCCCCTGCGCATTTTATCCGTCGGCAAACGCTGAAAAGTAGCGAGCGATTTATCACTGACGAGCTAAAGACAGTCGAAACTGAATATCTAAGCGCGCAAAGCTTAGCATTGACTCGAGAAAAGCAGATATATAATGAGCTATTGATACAATTAGGTAGCCATTTAGCTGAATTACAACAGCTTAGCGCTGCTATCGCCCAGATAGATGTACTCAGTAATTGGGCGCAACTTGCGATCACTTATAACTGGCAGCGTCCAGTCATGAGTAACGACTCAAAAGAGAGCAGCATCCTAGATAACAGCTTAGAAAACAGTCACTCAGAAAATGGCTTGAATAATAACAGTCAAACCAGTATTGATATCAAAGCAGGTCGTCATGTTGTTGTAGAAGCTGTACTAAATCCTATTCATACTCATCAAAATAATCCTGCCAAACATAGCAGCCATTTCGTTGCCAATGATTGTGCATTGGGCAGTCATACCAATCCTGAAAGACTGTTAATGATTACCGGTCCTAATATGGGCGGTAAATCTACCTATATGCGTCAAACTGCACTAATTGTCCTGCTTGCCCATTGTGGCAGCTTTGTGCCAGCAGCTAGCGCTCATATCGGTGATATCGACCGTATCTTTACTCGTATTGGCTCCGCGGATGACTTAGCAGGTGGCAAATCCACCTTTATGGTTGAGATGATTGAGACCGCTAACATCCTCAATCAAGCAACGAATAAATCGCTGGTGCTGATGGATGAAGTGGGACGCGGTACGGCTACCACTGATGGCTTGGCTATCGCTCATGCTTGCGTCAATCGGCTGCTAGAGATTGGCTGCCTGACGTTATTTGCCACCCATTATTTTGAGCTGACAAAATTGGCAGAAAGCAATAAAGATAATCACAGCAACATCCGTAATGTCCATGTCGCCGCCAGTGAAGTTGATGGTCAGTTGCTACTACTGCATCAAATCAAAGATGGTGCTGCAAGCTCTAGCTTTGGGTTACATGTGGCAAAAATGGCGGGTATCCCAACTCAAGTGCTTAATGATGCCAAGCGTTATTTAGTAGATAACTTAAGCATAGATGATCTAAAACCAGATAACGAAAGTATTGATGATGACAAAAATGAATTAGCTAAGTCGGTAAAGGATAAACGCCAGCAGACTTATGATAGTAGTATAGAGAAACCAAACATCGGAAATCTTGATAAAAAACAAAAAAACATAGATATTCCACAACAAAATCAGCTATTTAGCCTACAAGACGAACTACAGGCTATCGACCCTGATAGCCTAACGCCAAAGCAGGCGCATGATTTACTATATCATCTGAAGAAAATCATTAGTTATTAAAGGGAATTGTTAAATTATCTCAAAAGCGCTAAAATGTGCCTTATTTTTAATCTATTCTATTTCGCTCAATCCAATAACAGGTAGACAGTACTATGACCTTTGTCGTTACAGAGAACTGCATTCTTTGCAAATACACCGACTGTGTGGAAGTCTGTCCTGTCGACTGCTTTTATGAAGGACCGAACTTCCTCGTCATCGACCCCGATGAGTGTATTGACTGCGCGCTATGCGAGCCTGAATGTCCTGCCAATGCGATTTTCTCAGAAGATGAAGTACCCAAAGGGCAAGAGGTGTTCACTCAGCTAAACGAGGAGCTGGCACAAAAATGGCCAAACATCACTGAGATGAAAGGACAGATGCCAGAAGCTGAAAAGTGGGATGGCGTGGAAGGCAAAATTCAGTATTTAGAGAAATAGGCAACAACTGATACTTTAAATATTGAATACTGTGGAGGCTGGGGTTTACCCCAGCTTTTTATTGTCTGCATGGCTGCGCTGAGCGATCCGTAAGCTGCGGCTTCAGCACAGCAGTTAATGATTGACGCAAATTCTTAAACGAAACTCTTTGTAGGTTGGGCATTTTGCTCAGCATGATAGATTTGCATGATTTAAGCGAGGCTAGAGCCACAACATTTTATAACCGTTAAAAATTCAGTTCATCAATATTTTCATTACCTTTAAACACAAAAAAAACCAAACAGAGCGTTTGGTTTTTTGATATTAAATAAGGCTTTTTGTAGGCTGGGCATTTTGCCCAACATCGTAACCTTGCGTGATTTGAGCTGGGCTAAAGCCCAGCCTACACTTGCTTTACTATATCAAAGTAGCATTTTATAGTTATGATTACGCTGCATCAGTAATTGTGGTTGCAACAGTACAGCTTTTTGGAGCTAACTTTACTACTGCATTCGTATTACAAACCCATTTGCCCGCTACACCTGCAGTAGTATCTGCAGAGCGTTTCCATTGAATTTTTTGACCATTAACTTGAGTGCTACCTTTAATAGTACATGTTATTGACGCTGAACCCGTTGCTAAAACTTTAGAAGAGAACGCACTGCAACGCTGTGTAGTAGCATCAGGAAGACCTAATGATTGCAAAATTGCTGCACTACTTCCAGACAAAGCTGTAGCTTCAGCAGTAGTTACACCTTGCGCAAGCTTTTCTTCGATATTAGTTTTAATAGGAGAAATTTCTGCCAAAGCTGCTGTGGTTTGAGAGCGAGCTGTATAATCTTGATATGCGGGAATAGCAATCGCAGCCAAGATACCGATAATAGCGATAACGATCATTAGTTCGATTAAGGTAAAACCTTTTTGAGCAGTGTTCATATGAACTCCTTTAGAGGTATATAAAGATAACCCGCTAATAGTGCGTTTATCTTTAGGGATATAATGAATTTGTTTCTTAATATATATAATGCATTTAGCGTGCCAAAGTTATGGTTATCTCTATCTTTTTAGCTAAATACTTAATTATCATTGCCATTTGTTATTAACGCTTCCCTTTTTTTATCTTAATCAAGTTCGAATGTTACGCCCAAGCCACTAAAAATTGTCAGTCTGCTTATCATGAGTCACGAAAGGTAAAGATAAATGACGTTTTTTGTCAAATTCTCAACATTTCTATTCTATTTATCTTATTTGGTCCAATCATCACCAGTACCACAAACTGCTGCTCGACATTTAATCCCTTGATAATTGAGACTAAGATTACTATCACCTATCATTTGCGTCCCTGTCTTAGGACGGGCAGTAATTGTCCACTTAGCAACAAGTGGATCGGTTATGGTCACATCATATAGCTGAGTACCCTGCCTTGGATATGCGGTAGCAAAATCTGTTTTGACAGCTGCACTAATAGCACTATAACTACCTTGCGCTAGCTTGCGGCTTTCAATCTCTGAGGCGATGTTTTGCATCTCACTCATCATGTCCGTGCGTTTCGTCTTAATGACGTAGCGTTGATAGCTTGGGTAAGCAATTGCTGCCAAAATGCCGATGATGGCGACGACGATCATCATCTCGATCAGGGTGAAGCCCTGCTGATTTTTGCATATTGCTTTAGATGATTTGTTAGAATACAACATTACCAGTCTTCCTTTCCAATGCCGCAATTAGTAGAAGCCGTAGTGACTGTCCTATCCTTACTTTTACATTTCACACCCGTACTATTTATCATCAAAATATGAGCATTTGAATTTTTAAATGAAGTATTTGGCTCTGCTAACATGCGCCATGAGCTGCCTGCGGTGGAATAACCAGTGCCTGTAGGAGCTAAGGTGTTACCTGTACTGCCATCTACTAACGCAATCATATAACGGTAATTCGTGCTATCGCTACCTTTAGGGACGTAGATAGTTTTATTGTCAGTTGCATCATATGCATAGCTGATATCGCCATTACTTGCTATTTTTTTGGGCTTAAAGCCTTTATAAGTTAAAGCACTAGCACGCCAGCGGTTCAGCTCTATATCAAGCTCTTGCATTCGTGCCTGTGCTTGTGATTCAGCATTACGCACCACAAACTGCCGATAAGACGGAATCGCAATCGCCGCTAAGATAGCCACGATTATGATGACTATCATCAGCTCTATAAGCGTAAAGCCTACTTGTCGTTTTAACGTCTTCATATTCATACGACCATCCTATCAGTCTACTTCGTACCACGTTTTCGGCTGTAGCGTAAAGCGCTCGTTAAATATCATATCAGGCGCTGTACCATTACCAATGCTGCTATCAGTTGCTACTAAATTGCTTTGGTTCAGCCCTTTAGGGTTCGTAAGAGCATTGAAAAGTCCCTTGCCATTATCAGACCCAAAGTTTACGCGATCATTAGCACGTTCCGTCAATGTACGTGTCCCAATAAGGAGACGTTGGTTGGAGAGGCTGGAGCTACGTGGTCCGAGCGTCAACTCTTGAATACCTTTGCCTGCCTGCACATATCCACCAGTACCATTCTTAGAGGCGTCATCGGTACAGATACCATAAGGTAAGCAATAGAGCTGTCTTTCTGAACCGCCTGTCACTTTTGCAGAGCAAGAATCTACGTCACCATAGCTCATATCTGGGTTATAAACCGTGGTATATATAAAGCTGTCAACCACTTCAGATTTACCAATACCTTTGCCATATCTCACATTACCGTAGCCGTCAAAACGAGTCAGAGGATAGTACCAACCCTTTTTTGTGCCAGCTTTTTGGATATTAATGGCTGCATTTTTTTGAGCTAAAGTATACTCGGTAGCTGTAGAACTTCCAAGGGTTGAAGGCAACTCAGCTAAATGACTTGAGGCAGTATTGTTGGCTTCCAAATCCACGATTTCTTGACCACCAGATGTTCCCGTAGTCGTGAAATTACTAGCATAAAAAACACTGTTGGCCTTAGTTACATCACTGTCTATAATGCCATATAGCCGATCAGCTTTGGTATTATCACGTATTTTTGATAAAGGTGAGCTACGATCACCTGAGATGGCATTAACCAATGCGAATAGTCTATTAGTCGTATCGTTACGATAGAAACTGACAACTGGGCGTTCATAAAAACGGTAGTTATACTTTTTATCAGTGCCTGTATAGGCACTTTTGAGTACACGAGTGACTCTAGTATTGGTAAAAGAAGTTTCTGCTGATGCGGTTCCTGTCGTGACTGGCTTTATAAAACCTGCATTGGTAAAGTCAACACGGAATATCTGACCACCCAAGTCTGCGAAATACATATGATCCATAAAGCCATCATTATCACGGTCTAAGGTAGTCACACCAGCGACGACGCTATTAGTCATAGCAGATACAGTATTGGATGCACCTGTGGAATTAGAAACGTTAGAAGCCGACCATATTAGAGCGCCTGTTTTGGCGTTAATGATATATACCGAGTTACCTTTGGTAGACGATATGTTTGAACAACTACTTAATAATTGGGCATCTATCACGCCAACTTGGAAGGTTTCTTTTTCATAACACATATCATAGCCACCACCGAACACTAATACATCGGTACCTGTATCAGTATTGCTGGTTTTTATTTTGGCCTTAGTAGGTTTTGACCATATCTGACCCATACGACTAAAGCCTGCAGTGGCTGGCGTTATCGTAAACATCATACTCGGATTATCACTATCATTGAGGTTTAGCCCGTAAAATGCTTCACCGCCCATACGCAGCCCACCATAAGCGAATACACCCTTACCCCCTGTCTTATTGACGTTTACCCTATTATTAGACAAATCATACTTATAGTCAGCAGTGACTAACCAAGGGGCGTCTATACCAAAGTTTGGAGATCCTATTTCAGCTTTTTTTGCGTCTTTAATAAGCGCATCAGACTTACTGGCATCTCTTAACATCTCTCTTGGTATAATAACAAACTTTTCTTTGCCACCATCACCAGTCCCTTGATCACCTGCATCTACCAAATGCAAGCCACCTTCGGATGAGCCAAATAATACATAGTCATCGCGTGTGTCCGTGACTCTACCAGTAGTAGGATCGAGAGTCGCTGAATAGGAAACTGCCGCTGGTGTAGAGTGAATAGTAGCACCTAGCACCTTAATGGCTTTTGATACATTAGCGGTACTAAGCGTCATATCTTTTACAGCCATGCCTGTAGCTGGAAGTACATCAAATCCTAAAAAATTTAGTAGTTTTCTCAGGGTTGCTGTGCTATAGGTACTTGTATCTTTAAAGGTAGTATCAGTTAAGACATTATTATCTACAGTCATTTTTCCAGCAATATTTACTCCTACCTTTCTTAAAACTGTAGATTGATCAGTCGCACTTTTCCAATCTTCGACATACAATGCTCTGACCGAAGTAACACCATTAACAGGTGTCTTTAACTGAGCGTAAAAACCACCCGACTCTACTTTATCATTTTTGTTAAGATAATCTTGATCTGACCAGAAATCTGGCGTTACTGGATTTAGCTCACCTGCTATATTTTTAAATAGTTTAGAACCACCCTTACCAAATAGCGTACCTTCATTTAATTTATACTTTTTCATATTACCTTCCCAAATTACGGAATTATCACCGACTTTGGGTTGTAAAGTTGGGTAATATGCAACTGCTAGTTGACTATCCGCTCGATAAGGGTCGTCAGGTATAATGATAGTTCCTGAAGGTGTCGAAGGTAAGGTGTTATCCAAATCGGTTACAAAAGATATAATACTATTGACAATATCATTTGTAGACTGCGCTGAGTAGAATCCACCTTCCCCAAAGCCTCCAACCCCTGGTAATGAAGGATGCGCCTTTTCTCCCCAGTTACAAGCATTTCTTGCATCTTTAGTAGCGTCATTATCTTTACCAACTATATTTGCACAGTTATAAAAATCACGATTTGATATAACACCAGTTTTTGGATTGGTATAAGGTAAGTTACGAATAACTCGCTGCGATTCCGGCTTCGCTGCATCTTCCACTCTATCGACATCGAAATCTGAACCAAAGCCAACCACTGCGGTATAGATTTCTTGATCTGTACCTAATGGGCTAACCGTCGAGTCACGTAAGGCTTTGGCAAACGAACCAACTTCGGGCATACCGTTATTATTACCACTGCCACTCGGCAATGTGTCGTTAGATTGGCTAAAATTACTGCGGTTTAAAGCCAGCTTCATTAGATCTAAAGGCTTTTCAGAGTTATTTGGTGCTCCATCAGTCAAGAAGTAGATGCCTCGTCCGTCGCAGCTGGAAGGCTTTAAAAGTGGACTGATATAATTGCTACCACTATTACTTTTAGAAGATATAGTGGATTTGCTAAAACCACTACCAGTACCACTGGTTTTGGTACCCAGCATATAGGCGCCAACTTCTGCATAAGCATTCGCTGTCGGTGTACCGCCTCCTCCAGCTGCAGCAGCTACAACTTGGCGAATCTTTTGACGCTGTGTTTCATCTAATAATGCTGCGGGTAAAAGTATTTTACCACTACTGCCATCAGCATTCTTAGCAGTCCCATTTGCATTAAACTCTACAATATTATCACTGCCGCTTTGTGAAGAAAACTGGCCAATGCCAATGGCGACTTTTTTAGGATCTAACTGTGTGCTATTCATTAGAGTAAAGATTGCATCTTTAAGACGAGTAAGGCGATCGTATACTTTTTCACCTGTAAAATAATACTGATTGCCACTACTAGAGGTTATATAGTCATATCCTACAGTCGATGGTGCTTTACTAAGCTTGCTATCACAATCGTTAAAGCTATAATTACTAGATCCAGAGCCATTGCTACCACCACAACGGTACCATTGGTTTTTATCATTTACATCTAAACGATAAAAATATCGAGCATTATTACTACAGAAGTTTCTTATATATTGAGGGTTGGTATTTGACCATTCTGCTCCAACTGCAGAAAAAGTTGCCCCTCCTGGAAGATCACAGGCATAATTTACTTGATTTAACGTCATACTACCGGAGGTATCTAACATCATAGTAATAGTAGTTTTACCACTTTCTGCCGCTTTATAAATCTCTAAATCACCGATTTTTTTATCTGCCACATCTGCCTGTGAGATTGGCATTGCTATCATGGATGCCATGGCAACGACCAAATACTTTAGTGGTACTGCAATCATTTTATTTATTGTCGGTACGTTATCAAATCGCTTCATGACATCTATCCTTATATTGTTTCAGTGCAATGAGTAAGCAGACTAGGGCGCTGTTGAAAGTACACACTTGGAATTTAGTGTTCCTTTACCAAAGGGATAACATTTGGTAGAAGAAGAAACGTTTTCAACATCTGCTTGCTCATACAGCATTTTGCTCGGTGTGCTAGCCGCTAATAGGCACTCATCTAATGATTTTTTGCCAGTTGCTACATTGTTACGAATACTGGTCTGCTCAAAGCACTTTTCAGTCCCTAATTTGGGCTCATTATAAGCGGGCAATGAAGATGTTGGTCGAATATCAAATTTAAACTTTTTGCTTGTTCTATCTTCAACTTCTTTACCAATGACAACATGTTCAAACGCTTCTATATTTGCACTAGGAGGAGTAATCGCAATACTTACCTGTGTCATGACCGCCTGCCTAGCACTAGTGTAATCAGCGGCATTTGCATAATTACAGATACCGTTATTAATACCATCTACATACCCACCAGCAGGCACCCTGACTGTTGCACTATTGGTTAAATATCTCTGGGTACGCGGATTAAAACAATAAATAAATTCATTAGCTTTATTATCTTCAAATAATAAAAAATGACCGAGTGCCCCTGTCGCACTTGTTACATCTTGGTATCCATTAGATGTTGGGCTACCATTTACCATGGTCTCTATTTTTTGATTAGCACTATCTGCTGATTGCAGTAATACTGTATTGATCTGATCACTTGTCGCAATTTTAAGATCTGTCGTACTTTGTCTAACTGCAATAGCCCCTGCCAACATAATCAGCACTAAAAACAATAACACCACTATTAGCGTTGCTCCTTGCTCCGCTCTCCCGTATGCCAAACCTATATTGATATGTTTTTGTGTCGAACTTGATAAGTCACGATAGTGAATCACTTTTAGTCTCCTTACCAATAGGTTATAGGCTGGTATTTATATTGACTACACGAGCATTACGTAACAACGTTGTGGTTTCATAAGTGCTACGGACTTTCTTTTTGCTACTAGTATCTGCCTTTAATTTATTCTCTGTTGACGATTGCCCTAACAAAGCAAATTCTGACTGTTCAGCACTTCCTATAATAGGTGTACTACCATGAACAATTAAACCGATCTTGACAGCGGTAAGTACTGGATTACCAGTTGTTATCAATGAATAGGCACTGCTCGGAAGATAAATGATTTGTCCTGCATTAGTACCAGTCGTGTACTGAGCACCTAATAACACCTTGAATTGATCGATATTGACAATAAATTCTTGGCCAGCCTGACCAAAGTTTCTTGAATCACTTGATGGTGTCACAGTATCTATACCACCAGTCTTTTTAACGCGTCCTGCATCACAAGCCAATACTAATTTTTTGATAGCGCCAGTACTGGTATCCCCTGTTGCCTGACGTACAAAATAACGCTCAATAACGATATCATTGACAGCAGCAACCGCTCCTTCACAATCTGTCATTGGAGCGCCTGTTATGTTGATATATTGAATCGTCAACTGATCGCTATTGGTATTAGTATTTGATATGCCTGTCCACCCATTCGCACCAACGGCACTATCTCCTGCACGTCTTGTCAGATACCCCGTATTAGGATAAGGATTCGGTTCATTCGGATTCGGAACGCCAATATTAAGACCCGTTAAGACAATTCCGCCACTGGGAGTGGTACCATCAATTCTGGTGGTTGGATTACCAAGGTTTGCTAGGCGAATACTTTTTTCTAATTGTTGTAATCCGAACACACTGGCATCCTGTAGCTCACTACCACTTGCCTGAATACTGCTTGTTTTTACATTGATAAGATATACTTGAATAGCGGCTGCAGATACGATCAAGCCAAGCACTAAAGAAATCATCAGCTCTATTAACGTAAAGCCTGCTTGATAATCATTAATATAATTATTTTTATGGCTATATGACATCAGTAAGCCTCCATAATAAAGCACTCTGCGCCGTTTTTATAACTGCCATTTGCGTTGGCACAAGCTTTAGCTTCAGTATCACTTAAACCAACTGTGGTGTCTCCCCAACTTGCTACAAAACACTGGAGTTCTTGATTACCTGATGTACCAGGACAGCCATTTGGAACCATACCAATATTAATGTCATTGGCGCTTGCATATGACTTTAATAACAATCCGTCACGTGTCGCAAGTTGGTCAATAGTACAACTGGCTGATGCTGCAGGTGCGGTATTACCACTTGTCAGACAACTGTCTTTAGTTATGCTCTTACTATCAACACTAACAGTGTCTGAAGATCCGTTTATTGCCGTCTTAAAAGCAGCAATACCGCTAGGATTAGTACGCATCGTCTCTGCACCGCCTCGCATAATAGCTAAAGAACGAGTACGCATTAAACTTTCGTCTGTCGCTTTTATAGCGGACATTTGCATGGCGCTGAACCCTAATACAGCCACTGCTAATAATAGCAATGCGACCATCACTTCTATTAACCCTATGCCTGACTGTGTGTCTTGTATATTCATTAACAGATCCCAGCATTTATAGTATTAACGTTAGCAATGTTAGTAAGGCTTACTTGTCTGGGCGTTTCACTATTAGAGCCACTATCACAGATGGTATATACTACTGTGGCATTGTTAGCTATTCTCTTATTTGGTTGAAAAACGATATTGGTTACTGTAGATGGAGTAATCATTTGGGTAACAGTACTTTTATCACTAATATTATAGCTAGATATTTCGTTACCATTAGCTTGCAACTTGATCGTTTTAGGCGCGCTGCTATTACCATATACAACCATTATATTCTGACGGCGTAGGACGCTTTCTACCTTTGCTTCTGTTAAAGCATTTGCCAATGTAGCCGCAGTCGACTTAACTCTTTGATTGGCAAGCTGAGTACTGATATTAGGTGCTGCAATACCGACAATAATAGCAAGCACGGCAATCGTTACCATCAGCTCAATCAGAGTAAACCCTGAGCTACTTATACTCAATTTCTGTGGTCGATTGTTAGCCGATGCTTTCACGTTAAATTCCTATATAGCTGCTGGCATATTCAAGCATGACTGGCTTTACAGTCGTAGTGAATACCTAATATTTAAACAGGCTTTAATATAAAATAGTCAACTATAGCCATGCAATTTTTGTTCCATAAAACAAGTTATCTAATCAGCTTAAACACTTTACTTCTCTATATGTAAAGCAGGCTAGCTATTGGCTATTAGCAGCATATGTTTATAGTCTATGTTATTGTCAATATAGCGTGGGATTAAAATATTAGCAACATAATAGCAACATAATAGTAGTTGCCAACAAGTTTTATTAGCATCTATGACTGGCTACCATGCGCTAATGCATAGGCACACAGATAGTATTTATTATTGGAGTTAGGAGTTGTTGAAGGGTAAATTGATAGAATGCGAGCTAAGGCTTGTAAACTTGCTCCCGTAGTTGCCACATCATCAAATAAGATAAGGCGTTTAACGGGAGAAGGCTCTAGTAAAGTAAAGGCATTGTCTAGATTGCTCAAGCGTTCGGCACGGGTGAGTCCTTGCTGACTGACCGTATTATCAATACGCTTGATACCTTGCCATAAAGGAATGTCCCAATACTTAGATAAATGCGCGGCCAAAATACTGACAGGATCAAAGCCACGTTTAATGAGACGCACATCGGTCGTTGGCATAGCGACAATCACACTATTATCATGATGGCAACCATGAGGTCGTGGTAGTTGACGTATCACATGTAACAATAATGGCAGCTTTGTCATATCCTCATGATGCTTAAAGGCTCTAATAGCTTGGCGCATGGGATAGTCATAGTAAGTTGCTGCTTGAATGGTGAGCGTCATGCCAGCAGTAATATCGACTTCAAATGGCTTGGGCAACCACGCAATACTGCTATGGCAGCTGGCGCATAATAGTCCACTACTAAAACGGCTATAGAGTTGCTTTCGGATTTTGCTAAAAGAAGAATGGCTACTTGATAAAGAGTACGATGCGTTTTCAGCTAATAAACTGTTTTGACTGAATAATGGAGTATTTGACGAAGAGGGATTTTGTAACAGCTGTGATTGCGGAGTACTACGATAAACGGCACATAACTGGCAGCGTAAGTTTATATACTCTGCCAGCCATAGTCCGGCTTGATAAGGCGCTAAGTGACGCATGACTTGCTGTCACTATAGGCACCGATATTTAAAGCGCTAATGTTACAGCCCTTTCCAATCATTGAGTACGATACCAAAGCCGATAGAAGTATTCTCATAGTTATAATCTACGATAGATTCGCCATACCCTTGGAATACCTGCACAAAACCATTAACATTTTTAGATAATGGATAAATATAATCGATTTGCGCAGCGCCTTTATTGGTGCCTGGATTATAGCGCAACGTACCACTTAGGCTTTGTTGACTCGGTAAATCATATAAGAACTTGATATCGCCATAACCCATGAAATCTTCGATATCAGGATTGTCTTCACTACTGTCATTTTCATTGTTCACTCGTAACCAGAATCGCGGTATGACAGACAATTTACCCCACTCTGCCCCTGCCATCACATAAGCACGGTTCCATGAGCGCGATAATGGATCATCTTGACCATTTGAGTGATGAATAGCACCTGCTCCAAGCATTCGCAGTCGCCCACCAAAAGGCAGATTTGCGGTCACAGGCTGGGTCAAAAATATTTCTGGCTGATAATCGGTTGCACGAAATGGTCGTGAATTGTCTTCATTATAAACTTGCCAATGCGACTCTTGAGTATAACCAAACCACAAATCAGCATTGGTATTAAACAAATCTTCTGCAACTTTAGTCTTTAATGACAATTGAAACTTTAGATCCGTATTACGAGTGTCATTAGATGTAAAAGGTTTGTCCGGTTGAGGTCGAGTGGGTGTACTTGGGCCTAAATTAGGATCAAAGGTATAAAACAGTGGCATAACATAGGTTGGACGATACGGTCTGACGGTCCATGTACCACGTTCACTGTTTTTATCAAGATCATATGCCAAGCTTAGCGGCGTATATTTTTCAATATCTGCTTGAGTCACGCCGACACTTTCCAATACCTCTGCTTCTCTTTGCGTCAGTCCAACCGTATCTAAACTTTCAGTCTCAGCGGGCGGTTTTGTTTCAATATCTTGAGGATAATTGCTCGAAACCTTTTTAGCGATGACATTGCCATTGGCAGTAATGGTACTGGTTTCTTCAGCCAGTATGACTTGAGGGTTGCCTGACAGCGTACTTATAACCGTTTTTGCCAAATCTACTGGCTGTTTACTTGTGACATAACTTGGCGTTTTGCCTTGTTCTGCAACCTTATCAAAGCATGCCAAACGGGCAGAACTGGTCTGTACTTGAGTACATTCAAAGAACAGAGCAGCCTGCTGAGCGATAAAATCTTCGCTTACTGCACTGCTATTTTGAACAGCAGTACTGGTATTTATAGGCTGTAAGCTCTTAGTCTGAGCTGTATC
Source organism: Psychrobacter sp. G (assembly GCF_000418305.1). NCBI lineage: Bacteria > Pseudomonadati > Pseudomonadota > Gammaproteobacteria > Moraxellales > Moraxellaceae > Psychrobacter > Psychrobacter sp. G. The sequence goes on along the minus strand of NC_021661.1, from coordinate 309,674 downwards.
AGCAGCCTGAGCTTGTACTGTGAAACAAGTGAGCGCTATACCAACAGCGATATGTAGAGAGCATTTAGTCGTTCGAAGCATCTATTTTTTTTGGCGTTTCAAGTTTATTTACAGAGGGGCGCTGCGAAGTAATATTGGAAAACATAAGTATCCTTTATTCAACTGATCATTACTGTCAATAGAATATATGAGGTGATTGATATAACAATTAGCATCGACGCTAAACTGGCATAAAAAATCAATATAACTTGGAGATAAAGGGTTGCTGTTACGCTGAATAATGCGCATTTAGCAATGTTGCTTTATTGTAATGAAAACGTACACACTATACTAGCTTTATTGCTGCATAATGTAGCGCTAAATAGATATAAGTAGCATAAAACCAAATGCTTATAATGAGTACAGAATAAAAAAAGGACCCTTTAAAAAGTATCTTGCTAATGACACTCTCAAAGTAATGTTGCTTTATTTAGCACGAAATACAACTAATCGAGTGCTGCAAGCCTTCTTCTAAGAAAAAATAAAAAAGCCAACATACTATGACAGTACGTTGACTTTTTTATAGGAATCGTATTAAGGCATCTAAAGAAATAAAAAAAAGATTTCCAATATAACTATTATTTATTTAATGCCGTCAAAGTCTGCTCAAACTCTGCACGACCAATCTCACCTACTTGTTTTTGTACCAATTGACCATCTTGGTAATACAATAAAGTTGGTGGTCCAAATAATTTATAACGCGCTAAAATTGCCTTAGAATCCGCCGTGGTTTCCGTAATATCGAGTCGTACCAATTGCCAGTCTTGCATTTGTGTGGGACGATTGGTAAATAAATTCTTATCCATAATGCGACATTCAATACACCAATCAGCGGTCAAATCGACCAAAACTTTAGGATTGGCGGCAGTGATAACATCCAATTCTGCCAACGTAGTTATATGCTCATCTGAGTTATTCGTCGCATTATTTTGAGCGCCAGCTTGACCGTTAGCTGACTGCAATAACATAGGGGTGGCACTTAATGAAGCTAACGGATGTAAGCTATCATCATTACCAAGTGCGGCGCCAATCACTAACGTAGCAGCCCAAATACCAGCTATCAAACCGATGGCTTGCGATAGCATTCGACCTTTACCACGCCAGCTCCATGCCCATGTTGCCACAACCATAAACCATAATGCCCATACCAGTAACATTACTGACGATATAAAAACGCGCTCTATTAATAGTAACGCTACGGCAAATAACAGTAAGGCAAAACCTTGCTTGACCCAGTTCATCCAAGCGCCTGCTTTTGGCATAATTTTGCCTTGGGTAGCACCAATCAAAATCAGTGGCGCTGACAAGCCAAAGCCTAGCATAAATAGGGCAGCAAAACCCAATAGCGGATTACCAATCGTTGAGACAGCAAGTAAAGCGCCAAATAATGGTGCAGAAACACAAGGCGATACTACCAATGCTGATAAAAATCCAGCAGCTAAACTGCCACCAGCGCTACCGAGCTTACTATCGCCTGCTTGGCTTAAGCCCTGCATCTTACTACTGATAAAATGCGGCAAACGAATGGTAAATACTTCAAGCATGTAAAGGGCTAACAAAACAAATATTACTGCAAAACTGATCAGGATGATTGGGTTTTGTAGCCAGCCGATGATGCCGAGTGACTCACCAAATACAGCAATGACAGCACCAAGTATTCCGTAAGCAATCGACACCCCAATCGCATAACTTGTCGTTAAAATGACACCTTTTTTAACCGTTGGATTTTGCTGACGGGCGACAATATTTGCGACGATAGGTAACATAGGTAGTACGCACGGCGTAAGCGCTAAGCCAAGCCCTGCCAAAAACAATAATCCTAATGCCAACCAAGGATGCTTGGCTAAGCCAAACGGATCACCATCAGCCAAATTATCTGCGGTAGCTAGTGTATCATTTGTCGGAACAGCATTATCTGCTAACAGTGTATCAGCGCCAGAAATCGTATTGGTGGCGCCAAGCTCTCCATCTAAAGCCTCATCATCCAACAACGCATAATCAACGACCTCACCTTCTTCTGCAAGCGCTTGCTCTGCTTCAGCACTCATTGCCTCAGTACTGTCTATACTTGTGGCATTTGGCGCCTCTGATGTTGTGACGCTATTGCTATTATTTACCGAATTTGCATTAGTAGTAGTCTCTTGATTGACATCGCCTTTAGCAACACCAGTGACATTACTTGTCGTATTGACCACAGCTTGCGGCGAGCTTGCAACGATATCGACAGTGGTTTTTATTTTCTCAGGCGGGTAGCAAAGTCCTGCTTTGGCGCAGCCTTGCCAACCAATCACCACCGCTGCATTGTCAACGCTCTTTCCATTAATACTCAGAGTAGTAGTGGCTACCATATTTTTTTGATCAAATACTGGCACTTTACCAAAAGTTGGATCATTAATTAAGACAGGCGTTTGACTAAAAGTAAACGGTGCCGCCGTAACCCCAGCAGGCAAAGTGAGTTTAAGCTGATTCTTATAAACATAATGTTCTGGAGTGATATCAAAATTAATCGATAACTGAGTGCCAGCTTTGACAGCTTTACTGCTACTCGTGACTTGAAAGGCTTTATCCACTGACAGAAATTTCGATTGTCCAGCGCTTTGATTGCTACTAAAAAGATCGCCCAATCCTGCTGCCTGCGTCGTCATAGTCGTCGCAGTCAATCCTAAAAATAACGAGCTACTCGCTATAGTCAATGCCAGTAAATAAGACTTCTTTGGCACTTTATTTACAACTGATGGCAAATTTTTTGAAGACTGATTTCTGGTGGATACCGCTTTAAATGACGAGATACTTTTTGCTGTCTTAATGGACATAAAGGACTACCTGTTATAACGACTATATAAATCAACCTACTTGCGCTATCTATTAATGACTAACGTTTGACTGCAATGTTTAACGTGGTTTTGATCTTTTCTGGCGGATAGCATAGTCCAGCTTGAGCACAACCTTGCCAGCCAATCACAACCGGCACATTCTTTGCCGCTTTACCATTTTTGGTCGTCATTATAGTCGTTGCTACAACGGTCTTTTGCGTAAATACGGGTACCTTGCCAAAGGTTGGATCATCAATAGAAACTGGCGATTGGCTAAAGGTAAATGGCGTCGCATTGATACCTTTTGGAAAACTTAAGGTCAGCTTATCTTTATACACGTAATGACCTGGTGTGATATCAAAAGCGATCGATAACTGCGTGCCTTTAGTGGTCGCTTTGGTACTGCTAGTCACTTGAAATGCCTTGTCAACGGGCAAAAATTTTGATTGCTGAGCACTATTATTACTAAACAATTCCCCCAGACCTGCAGCTTGAGTCGCAACAGACGTCATTGACAAAGTAGTCATCAAAGCAGTGACTTTTATAGCAAGCAAATAAGGCTTTTTAGTTGATTGTTTATTCATGATAATTGATTTCGATTCTGATGTTTCGATAGACATATGATTACCTCGGATTACTAGAAGAACAGCTGTTTTTTTACAATCAATAGAAAATAGTCAATCGTTTTAATAATAAATAGCAGGGTTAAGATTCCGTTTATCTGAATTTAAAGTTAGTGATATTTATAGTTAGCGATAGTCATAAAAAATATCAACCAATAACGTCTTATTGGTTGATATATTAATCTCATTAAAGATGCTTTTAGCGCCAAGGTATTTATCATGGTATCGCTTGCAAACAATACCTAAATAACTGAGTAGGCTAGAGCTTATAGCTGAGCATAAAGATCAGCGTCCTGCCCTTCTCCGCCCTGTTCGCCATCAGCCCCTAGAGAAAATAAATCATAAGGTCGACCTTCACTACCTGGGGCAACATATTGCAGCTCGTTTTCCCAACCATCCGTTGGATATCCGCCTTTAATATAACCACCGTCAGGATAGTTCTTAGCTTCCGCTGGTGGCGTGGTGAGTGCTTCTAAACCTTGAGCCGTCGTTGGATAGCGTGAATTATCTACTTTATACATATCTAGCGCATTTGATACTGTTGATAGCGCTGTTTCAGTGGTTTTAACCCGTGCTTTATCACTTTGTCCGACCACCTTTGGCACCACTAGACCAGCAAGAATGGCCAAAATGACAATCACCACCATGATTTCAATCAAGGTAAATCCTGATTGGAGATTGCTTACGCGCTGAATGCTTGATAAAGCAACAGCTTTCTGACTTTGCGCTGCCGCTAAACACTCTGGCTTATCATCCATATCACTTGGTGAAATCGTACTTACTCGAATATTATCAGTCATAGTCATCGCTTCTGGCATCGCTTTTCGCGTCAAGGTTATATAAATAATGAAAATGGCTTTTAAGTTATCTTTATCGTCACATTCATAATAGGCATATTTACAGTGTCTTAAGGAGCACTGAAACGATTATTACTATAAACCATGGTTTTACTTTTATCCAGCATTGAAGGCAGGTTGTCATTTGGGTCAATGTGTTATTAATAATCTATGATAACTAACCTTTTGAAATAGCGTTTGACTGTTACTTATAACTGATACTTACTATAACGCAAGGTTAGATTTGACAACAGTAAAAGCGTTGGTCGGTCAATAATATACAACAGTAAGCAAAACTTAAGAAACGTAGCCAAATTTGAAGTCAAATTATTAAAATATAAGTAAAAAAATAAACCACAACATCAGAAGTATAGACGTTGTATTTGAAAACAGAAAGTATAGAAACAGAAATGCCGTTAAGTATACGGGTGATAAAACAACTATTACTAACAGGAGCGTATATTTAAGGGTAATAAAAACTAGCCAGCCAAGTCATTCATATTCACAATTGGCAGCATCACCGCCATTACGATAATCATGACTACCACACCCATCAGCACCAGCATTAAAGGCTCAAGTAATGACAATAAAGTACTGATAAAATTGGTGGCTTCTGCCTCTTGCATATTGGCAGCACGGCTAAGCATATTTTCAAGCTCGCCCGAGTTTTCACCACTTTTAATCATTTGCACCATCATCGGTGGAAAATAGGGCGATTTGTCTAATTGGCTCGACAGACTTGAACCCTCTGTCACTCTATCGGCAGCGGTAATGATGGTTTTTTGAATATGCAAATTGGTGGTGACCGCAGCGCCGATATGGAGCGCTTCAATCAATGGCACACCAGAGCGCACCAATATGGCGAGCGTACTGGCAAAGCGCGCCGCATTCAACCCTTTCGATAAACGTGCCAGTATAGGCAATCTTAGCACAGCACTATCTACGGCAAGTTTGCCCGCTTGCGTCTGAGCAAAGCGATAGAATAAAAATGCCGTTCCTGCCAACACCAGCAGCATCAGCCACCACCACTGGGTAATAATATTCGATAAGCTAAGGACAATTTGGGTAATTAAAGGCAGGGCTTGTTCGGACTGCTCAAACACTTTGACAATTTTTGGTACTACAAAGCTCATTAGCCCCATAATTACGCCAACTGCCATCACCATCAGCACGATGGGATAAACCATAGCGCCTTGTATTTTTTTCTGTAAGGCAAAGCGATTTTCGGTGTAATCGGCAAGCTGATTTAAGATTAAGTCCAAATGACCAGATTTTTCTCCAGCTGCAATGGTAGCGATATATAGTGGCGGAAAGCTCGCCGCTTGCTGCAAAGCGCGCGCCAAACTGAGACCTTCTAAGACATGCGAGCGAACGGCAAGCATTAAAGATTTGATATGGGTTTTTGGCGATTGTTTGGCGACAGCTGCCAAAGTTTCCTCTAACGGAATACCAGCAGCAAGTAACACAGATAGCTGGCGGGTAAGCAGTGCCAGCTCATAAGCAGAGGGTTTTTTATAGCGGCTTTTATGCTGACTTTGCCTATCATTGACGGCGTTGACTTCGACAGGCGTCCATTGTTTATCACGCAGCTGCTGGCGTACTTGCCGCGCAGAATCACCTTCAAGCAAGCCTTTTTGGATGCCGCCACGATCGTCAAGCGCTTTATAATGATAAGCGGGCATAGCAGCGGATATCCTAAGACGGTCAAGAATAAAAGAGGATGGATCAAGATTTGAAAAGTTGGCTTATTAAAAGAATAGACGACTTAAAGAAGCGGCGTAGAATCGTTACTATCCGGCATCAAGCCTTGCAATAATAGAACATCTAAATGCTGTTGTTGTAGCTTTTTATCAAAATCATTGACTTCAGCGATCAGCATACGCTCAATGCGCTTATCACTGGCAAACACACTGAGACGTGCACAAATGACCGCCAATTGATAAATGCGTTTTTTACAATAACCGTCTAAACCTTGTAGCAATCTGACCATGTGCGGGGTTTCAAGGCTGGCATAATCATAATCACTCACCACATCCTGACCAAGTGCTGTCACGCCATAGGTAATAGATAAATGGGCGCAAAAATAACAGCTGAATAAATAGCCAACCACATGTCCTATATAATAGCCACGATCGTAAGTAAAGCTACTGACGCCAAAGTGCCCGAGCACATAGCTGTTCAAACTGCCTTGATCAAAGATAGGTTTATTATGCTTTAGCTTGCCGACGGTGGCAAAGCATAATGGATTGTGCCCATCCTGTGTTGTCAACTGCCAACCTGCAGGTTGCTGAGCTGGCATATGGCGTACAATATCTTCGATAATGTCATCGACCACATGCAGCTGCTGCCATAAGCGCTCAATGGCATCCGTATCCATCAAACCGCGTTTATCAAGCTGCTGTGCAAGCAAATATTGCTGGTATTCGGCAAATTGTTTTTTAAGGGTATGTACAAGATAAGTCGGACGGATAGCAGCAGAAGCCAAATATAATTGCTGCGTGCGCTCATGCTGCGCGCGATAAAGTGCCACGCGCTGAGTAGCAATACTACTGTCACTTGCAGAGATAGATAAGCTTTGGTTTATTAGAGTATGATTAGCAGTATTTATATTAGCGGAGCTAGTCTCTGTCAAGCTGCCCTCCGCATTTGGCAAAACAAATAAGGCTAATAATGCCGTTTTATCAAGCCGAATAGCCATACCTGCCTGTGCGCTATTTTCCTGCTGAAGATTTGAGTCATGCTGATTATTGTTAGCCTTGACTCTGCTATTAAGTTTGTCTTTATGATTAATAGACGCAGAAGAATCTTGTAGATCATTTGATTTTACGCTTGGTTTTGCGGTCGGTTCAGTCATAAAACACCATCAGCTGCAAAAATAAACATCACCTAAGTCATACTATATTATGGATAGACTGTAATATAGAAGCATAAAATATAGGTCGCTAAAACACTGTCGCAACTAGGCGACTTATTACTTCATTGTCATTCCATAGTACCTGAACCTACACTCATTGTCAGCTGTGCAAGATCGAAATACTAATGATGAAAAATTATTATCAGATAGACGCTATTATATCACTGACTCAGTTTAGAAAATATCACACAGCTTAGATGACTATTTATTTGTGAAGTAGCAGCTAAGCAAGGTTTTGTTTTTGATATTGCTGGCGGTACGCTTTTGGCGATATGCCATATACGCGCTTAAAGGCTTGGCTAAAGGTTGAGTCTGAGGCATAACCCACTAGCTCACTAATACGGCTGATACTATTTTGCTGCAAACGCAAATAACGTGCTGCCAGCCGCAAACGGTAGTCAATCAGATAGGTCAACGGCGGCATACCAACCACGTCTTTGAAACGCTGCGCAAAACTCGAGCGTGACATACCTGCAACTTCAGCAAGTTCATGAATGCTCCAGTTTTGGCTTGGATTTTCGTGCATGGCCACCAATGCCTTGGTTAAAAACGGGTCTTTCATGGCTTTTAGCCAACTGTCCGTGGCTTCAGGCAAACTTTCGATATAAACCCGCAAGCACTCAATCATCATAATACTTGCCCAATGATTGATAATCGCTGTCTTACCCATCCGCTCATGCTCAGCTTCCAACGTCAGCAGTCGAATCTCAACATCAATCACCTCGAACCGACCATCAGATTCATCGTTAATTTCAGGCAATATCGTTGGTAGTACTGATAATAAAGGACGAATCATCTCTTTATCGTACTTGCATTCAATCAGTATCAAAGATGATTGGGCATCACCATCGCCCTGAATATCAAGCACTTGTTCCGTGCAATTAGTAAGCAACTCATCCAAAGGTTTGGCACTCTCACCATGATGGTTGAGCGCGTAACTGACATGATTGTGCGAGCTAGGAATCATAATAATGTCGCCAGCATGCGCTTCTCTGAGTCCACTGCCCATATCAATACAAAAGCTACCAGACATCACCAAATAAAACACAATCGTATCTTGTCTAGTGAGTGAGTAAGACCAATTGCCTGTACCATTTAAGCGATAGTATTTCGTATCGAATAAATGCACATTTTGTAGTAACACGCTTAATGCGTCCATTAACCATTTCCTCAATAACAGCTGCTCAATAACGCGCCACTTTAATAAAAAAATCGCACTAATATGAGGATCGATTTTATTTAAAAATATAGTACTACTGAGATAAATTTTTCTTTGACAGTACAGCTAATATACCTTTATAAAGCCCTTACGACACAATATGTATCATAAAAAAATGATAAAAAACGCCAGTAGACTGTTAGATCATGAGCGACTTAAAAGGTTTAGGACTATCACAGAGGCAAAAAGATATAAAACAGACAGGTACAAAAAAATGCCAAAAATGGCAGCGGCTTTTTTTAAATGATTTTAATATAGATATAAATAGAAGGGATACAGCAAAAAATGGGGCGACTGATGGGACTCGAACCCACGACAACCGAGATCACAACCCGGGGCTCTACCAACTGAGCTACAACCGCCATAACTGTTGCCAAAATTCGGCAATATATGCAGGCTAAATGGTGCGCCTGGCAGGATTCGAACCTGCGGCCACCTCCTTAGAAGGGAGATGCTCTATCCAACTGAGCTACAGGCGCTCTTAGAGGACTTTTACATATTTTGGTCCGCTTGATATACAAGAAACCAAACCATTATACATAAAAAAAAGCCTGTAAGGCTCTTAAATAGATGGTCGGAGTGATAGGATTCGAACCTACGACCCTCTGGTCCCAAACCAGATGCGCTACCAAACTGCGCCACACTCCGAAATTCTCTATTAACACGATAGTTTGTTGATTAACTGGTTATTGGCAATGCCACTAACTGGCTAACGTTCCTTGCTATCGAGGTGCACATATTAAGGGGAAACGCCGATGGTGTCAACACCTATTTTTAATTAATTTGAAATAACTGCTAAATTATTTAAAAAAGGCTTATTTCTTATAAACTAAGCGTCGACAACAAGCGCTACTCAACATAGTGCCTTATGAGCTAAGCGCATATTATGCTAAATCTTATGTCGGAAGCAAGTCAATGTTTATCGTACCTGTGAGCACATTAAAAGGTATCAGCCATAACTGAGCATAGGGTGCATTTTCACTATTGTATATGTCCTGAGTATCTTGCTTTAATACAACCGCTCGTCTTTGATTGTCTTGCACTGGATATACCAGCCAGACTTGCTCTGCTTGATAAGCCTGCGCATAGCTGCTCAGTTGATAAGCGTCGCTGGCACTAATGGCGCTGGCATGCGCTAAAGGCTTCCATTTAATATCGATCACGTGACTATATTGACCTGCTTGTTTTTCTGGTGATGGATTTGCTCGTAAATTCTTTATTGGTAAAGCATCATCATGCTTCTCTTTATTTTTAGTATTCGAACGCATCTGGCGGTAAATCAATAAATCAGGGCGAATAGACAAACACGCCTGCCCTTCTGCATCATTAAGCCAAACACGTTGCGCTTGGAATAATGGTTTATAGTCGTCGCTTAATTGCTGAAAAGACAAAGCGATACGCTGGCCTGCCCATTGCTCAAACGCTTGATTCATATCTATCAGTAAGCATAAGCGTGGCGGTGTAGATCTACTACCAAATGGTTTTGGTGCATTAATACTATGACCGATTTCCATATTTGATTGACTAAGCAGCCAATAAGCGAAATCTACCAGTTGCAAGGCGGCTTGTAATTGCTTTGCTTGCAGCGGCTGAATGGCAAGTTCACGCTTTGCTTGAAGGTATATCGACTCTAGCTGGCGTATTTCATGCTGATGTAGGACAGACACTTGCTGCCACGGCTGTAAATGTAAAAGCAGATTTGATTGAGACAACAAAGGCATCAGCAGCGTCAGTGCGCTCTTAATCATGCGATTGCCGAGCATGTCTTGGCTCAGCACACTGCGCTCACAAACGAATTTATGTGGCTGCATACTGTTATGGCGTAATTGCTCTTTTATGAGTAAACGTCCTTGAATTGCTGCTTGGTTATGGATTTGGGTTTGATACTGTTTGGTCGGTTGATAATTCGTTAAACGCTGCAAAAGCTGCATACTGAGCCAATCAGATAAAGGCAATGCGGTGACTGGCAGCGCTGTCAACTGGCGGCTGAATTGCCCAAAATTTTTGCTGTGAGGCGATTTGTTATCGTTACTATTCATTAGGTCTGACAGCATATTTTGTACCCAGTGACGGGTTTGTAAAATATCCGTATCTACTGGCGATTCATTTGACTGATATGGCTGCTTAATAGAGTTGCTAGCAGTATTTGCGATAAATTTTGGCAGTATTTCAAGAGTCATGCCACTAGGCAGTACAATAACGCCAATATAATGTCCAACCTTGAGTTGCCACTGTCCTTGCTTGCGTTTAATACTAAATACTGACAGCTCTTGGGTTATCAGCCACTGAAAATCAGAGTCGTACAAGAAATTAGACGCTATTAAACGCTGATGTTCAAATACCGTCATGATATTCATTGCAGAGCTTTGAGTGTGCTTATGCTTATTTACCACCGATTAACATCCTCATGGATATAAGCGCTGATAGACGGCAGGCTGGGTGAACTTGCCAGTCTTGGCAATAAGGTCAGTATTAATTGTATAACTTCCGGCATTTATAGATTGAGTAAAATAGGATTGCTGTCCTGCAAACATTGAGTTTTGAGCAGATACGCCATTTTCGCTAGCCATTTGAGTGGACATACCGTTATGTATTAACGTTTGACTATCATGAATAAATTGTGCCGATATTGGCTGCTGTTCATCTCTAAAAATATACTGCAAGACAGCCACTTGCCCACCAGCTGCTTGGACTAATTGTGGAATAATTTGCTCAGTAAGTGCCATTTGTAACTGCTCAAGACTATGCACGGAGAATAAAAATGCATGACCCATTTGCGCCTCAATCCCTAACGTTTGGCTAATACGATGATTTAAACCCGTTAATACTTTGGCTAAATTGACGGACTCCGCTTCGTCGACTATTTCTAATCCTTTATTTGGGTTGATAATCGGTAATAGCTCAGGCTGCGGCGGACAGTTAATAAAGCGAAAACGACGACGCAGTGCCATATCTAGTGGCGCTAACGAATGATCTTGGGTATTCATGGTGGCATAGATATCAACATTGGCAGGCACGCTAAACGCTCGCCCAGAGTATGCCAAACTTACTGTCATCGCATTGGTCGTACCCGCTCGTTTATCAGGTTCAATAAGGCTGAGCAATTCACCAAAAACCCGTGAGACGTTGGCACGATTAATCTCGTCAATCAGCATCGCATAACGCTGCTGAGGATTATTTGCCGCGCGCTGACAGAGCTTTAAAAAGGCGCCATCAGTAATGGCGTAGCTCATTTGAGATGAGCTGTTATTCGACTGATTAGAAGCTGCCATTACCGGGCGAATGCCCTCGACAAACTCTTCATAGCCATATGCCTGATGGAAACTGACCATACTAAAGCGCTGTTGGCTAAAGCGTTGGTTTTGGCTGGCACTATTATCACGTTGCGCCTGCTGAAATTCTGACAATTGCTCTGACAATTCGCTTAATAGCATCAGGCTGTCAGGCAGTAAATACCACGCACCGCTAGGGTCTTTATCAAAATACGCTTGGCTGGCTCTATTTTTATACGCAACCGTCTGTGAGCTGGTTGGACTGTGCATTTGCAGTACGGACCACGCTGTATTACTTAAATTTTTCTCACGTGCGTTTTGTAATGCTTTGGCGATAAAAAACTCATGATTGACGATTTCAGGTACTTTTACTAAGTCCTGTTTTTGCGATTGAAAATCTAAAAATACCAAACACACCACATCACGCCAGTTCAATTCTTGCAATAACTGCTTGAGTAAATCCTCATTATTGGCTCTAGGCAGATAGTCCGTATATTCTTTAGCAATTTGGAGCAATCGGTAGGTTTTACCGGTACCCGCGACGCCCGTATAAATAATATTGGTTGGCTTATCATCACATATATCAGGCATAACATTATCCAGCAAAAAAGTATAAAAAAGCGCTAACATTTTATCATTATAGCTACTCACTCTACAGGGTATCAGTGCTTAAATTACTAACGCCTAAGATGCCGTTACGTCACTGTTATTTTGTAAGCGCAGCAGTACATGGTAATAATAGTAGCGACTGAGCAGTTAATGTACCATAACTAAAATAGCTGCTAGCATAAAGCCTATTCGGTGACTCATTTATGACATGAGCCTTTTAACCCTAGTATCATTAGCATTGTAAATCCTACTTAAATGAGGAATATTGTATGTCAGGATTATTAAAAAAACTCCCGATCAAACGAACCAATAAACTGCCAGCCAAAGTATCTGAGAACACAAAACCTGCAGTCGAAAAATCCAATAGCACGCTTAAACCAATCAGCAATCAATTTACCAAACTGTTATCTATCACCAAATATTTACCTGCTGGCGCACGTTCGAGCATTTTATCGAAAGCATTTGGTAAGGTGGTACCTTATGTGGGCACAACGGGTATCTACTATGAAACGGTCGAGCCAAACCAAGTGGTGGTCAGTTTAAATAATACCAAAGCGGTGCAAAACCATATCGGCTCCGTCCATGCAGTTGCCATTACTTTGCTTGCTGAAACGGCAACGGGATTCATTTTAGGCTTAAACTTACCTGCTGATCGTGTACTATTGATTAAGTCTTATTCGGTGAATTTCTATCGACCGATTAAAAAAGGACAAATGGCTGCCATCGCAAGCTTATCTGATGAGCAGCGTTTAGATATTTTAAATACTCCGAAAGGCGAAATGATTATTCCATGTGTCATTCATGACCGTGAGTCGGACAGTGATCGCGACCCAATCGTAGTCGAGATGACATGGGCTTGGATACCTAAGTCTGAGTTAGAAGCGCGTCGTCAAGGCAAAGCTAATGAAAAGTCGGCAGAGGCTGATACTGAGTCTCATACCAAAGTAGTAGAAACAGACGCAAAAGTAGAAACTAAGTAAGACAATCAATTAGCTGATAATGATGAGGCTGTTTAAGATAACTCATATATTAAGAATACGTAAAGTAGTGCGCTATCCATGTTAAAGCATTTTTATAGCGCACTTCGTATAGCAGTGATTTATAAACTTATAATAAGGAGACAATGATGTCCAAAATGATTTCTAAAGCTACTTCTAAAACAGCGTTTACTAATTTATCCAAGGCTTTTCTCGTCAGTATCTGTGCATTAGGATTTACCGTTAGTGCCACTGCTGCACCCGAAAAAACTTCAACTCATACACATCATGCAGCAACTATCACTAAGTCTAGCCCTGTGTTTTTAGGTGACGGCGGCAATTATCCTTTTTCAGAAGCAGTCCGTGTCGGCGATACTTTGTATATGTCTGGTCAGATTGGCTTTAAAGATGGCAAGCTGGTCAAAGGCGGTGTTAAAGCCGAAGCCAAACAGACAATGGATAATATCAATACTACGTTATTGAAATATGGTTACCAAAAGTCAGATATCGTGAAGTGTATGGTGATGCTCACCGATATGGACGATTTTAATGACTTCAATAAAATCTACAAAGCTGAACTGGCAAAGCCTTATCCCGTCCGTTCAGCCTTTGGCGTAGCTGAATTGGCGGCAGGTGCCAGCGTTGAAGTTGAATGTATCGCTGTCAAATAAAAATGTCTCTGAAAATATTACTCTAAACAATCAAAGCGTCCTCTAGTAGGGCGCTTTCTTTGGTCACGCGTAGCACTTCTTCTAATGTCGTACGTCCCGCGATTACCTTACGCAAACCATCAGCACGAATCGATGGTGTCTTTTGGCGGGCGTACTCTTCTAGCTCGTACTCAGCGGTATTGCTATGAATCATGCGTCGCAGCGCATCATCAACGGGCACCACTTCATATATCGCTGTTCGCCCTTTAAAGCCTGATTGGTTACACTTATCGCAGCCGACTGCTCTAGGTAGCTTGATAGCTTTATCTGTCAGATTATCAGCAGCATTGTTAGCTACAATATTGTCAGACATTGATTGAATACCAATCTCAGTAAACAATTTGGCTTGTTCATGGTCAGCCATCTGCCAATCATGACAATGTGTACATAACGTACGTACCAAACGCTGGGCGACCACGCCTATCAATGATGATGATAATAAAAACGGCTCAACGCCCATATCTTGCAAGCGCGTAACCGCTCCAATAGCGGTGTTGGTATGTAGGGTTGATAAGACCAAATGCCCTGTTAAAGACGCTTGTACAGCGATTTCTGCTGTCTCTAAATCGCGAATTTCACCCACCATGACCACGTCTGGGTCTTGACGCAACATTGCACGCAAGCTCTTAGCAAAGGTCATATCGACTTTGTTATTGACCTGCGTTTGCCCAATACCATCAAGCTGAAATTCAATTGGATCTTCAGCGGTCAAGATATTACGGGTTTGGTCGTTCAAATCAGTTAGTGCAGAATATAGCGTGGTGGTTTTACCCGAGCCTGTCGGTCCTGTCACTAATATAATGCCATGCGGGCGATGGATTAAGCGCTTAAGCTCACTATAATCATTATCAGATAGCCCCAAATAAGTCATAGTCAAGCGACCTGCTTGCTTATCTAGTAAGCGCATGACCACACGCTCACCAAAACTTGACGGCAATGTCGATACCCGCACATCAACCTCGCGCCCCGCTAAGCGCAAGCTAATACGCCCATCTTGCGGCACGCGCTTTTCGGCGATATCCAGTTTTGCCATCACTTTAATGCGCGATACTAATAACGGCGCTAATTGACGTTTTGGTGTGATGATTTCTTTAAGCTCACCATCGACGCGGAAGCGAACGACCAAGCGTTTTTCAAAGGTTTCAATATGGATATCTGAGGCGTTTAGACGTATCGCCTCGGACAATAATGCATTAATCAGACGGATAATAGGTGCATCGTCTTGTTGGTCCATTAAGTCTTCAGTTTCAGGCACGCTATCTGCCAAGCTATCAAGATCAGGATGGTCTTCAAGACCAGCTGCGATATGCTGTGACTCGCCAGTGTTACCTGCATAAGCGGCATTCATGCGTTTCTCAAAATCGTCCGAGCTGACACTTTCATATATTGGCACACCGCGTATGCCTTGCTGCTGTAAAAATCGCACCGCTTCATTGATTGCTGAAAGCGGCGTCACCTTGGTCAATAGCAATGTCGGTGGCAGCTCAGGATCAATGGCTAGAATAACCAAAATCTGATGGCGTTTTGCAAAACTGTACGGCAGTTGCATCATAAAAACGACCTAATAGATAAAGAAAAACTCAGAAAAAAACTTGTATCAAAGCATGGTAAATGTATTATTCTTAACTGGCTCAACTCAAAAAGACTGCAAGTAAGATTGCATGATTTTGTTATAATAGCATTTTGTTTTACTCGCCATTAGGATTTTCAGTTATGTCAGATAACACTAGCACTGCCACTCAATCGACACCCCTTTTGCAAGATACTTTTACGGTAGGCAGTCGGACTTTTTCTTCTCGATTATTGGTCGGTACGGGTAAGTATAAAGATATGACTGAAACGGGTGCCGCCATCGGCGCGTCAGCAGCAGAGATAGTGACGGTCGCTATTCGTCGTACCAATATCGGTCAAAATAGCAATGAGCCCAATTTGCTTGATGTCATTTCACCAGATAAATACACTATTTTGCCAAATACAGCGGGTTGTTTTGATGCAGAAACGGCGGTTCGTACTTGTAAGCTTGCTCGCGAGCTATTAGGCGGGCATAATCTGGTTAAGCTTGAAGTATTAGGGGACGAAAAAACCTTATACCCTAATGTGATGGAAACACTCAAAGCGGCAAAAGTGTTGATTGATGACGGTTTTGAGGTCATGGTATATACGTCAGACGACCCTATCGTTGCTCAAGAATTAGAGAGTATGGGCTGCGTGGCAATTATGCCACTTGGTAGTCTGATTGGCTCTGGTCTTGGTTTGCTCAATCGCCATACATTAAGCTTGATTATTGAAAATGCGAAAGTACCCGTATTGGTTGATGCTGGTGTCGGTACGGCTTCTGATGCTGCAATTGCCATGGAACTTGGCTGTGATGGCGTACTGATGAATTCAGCCATTGCCAATGCGCAAAATCCTGTGATGATGGCTCAAGCAATGAAACATGCGGTATGGGCAGGTCGTCAGGCTTTCTTGGCGGGTCGTATGCCGATGCGCAAAATGGCAACTGCCAGCTCACCACAGACGGGATACTTTTTTCAGTAGTATTAAAGGTTAGGTGATTATATTTTTCATTATAAATAAAAGGATTTATTATGCGACTTCTTACAGCAGTCGACCAGTTGTTTTTACTTCTTGAGTCGCGTAAACAACCCATGCATGTTGGAGGTCTATTTTTATTTGAATTACCAGAAGATGCCGATATCAGTTTCGTTCATCAGCTTGTAAAGCAGATGCAAGACTCTGATGTACCGCCAACGTTTCCGTTCAACCAAGTACTTGAGCATATGGTATTTTGGAAAAAAGACAAAAATTTTGATGTCGAGCACCACTTGCATCATGTCGCCCTACCCAAGCCCGCCCGTGTGCGCGAACTTTTGATGTATGTTTCAAGAGAGCATGGTCGTCTATTGGACCGTGCTATGCCACTGTGGGAATGCCATGTGATTGAAGGCATTCAGCCAGAGAGCGAAGGTAGCCCAGAGCGCTTTGCGCTGTATTTCAAAATCCATCACTCGCTGGTTGATGGCATCGCTGCCATGCGTTTGGTCAAAAAATCCTTGTCACAATCGCCCAATGAGCCGGTTACTTTGCCTATTTGGTCATTAATGGCACGCCATCGCAATCAGATCGATGCTATCTTGCCCAAAGAGCGCTCCGCTTTACGCATCCTGAAAGAGCAAGTATCTACCATTAAACCTGTGTTCACAGAATTACTGGATAATTTTAAAAATTATAATGACGACAGCTATGTCAGTACCTTTGATGCCCCGAGAAGTATTTTAAACAGACGCATCTCAGCATCGAGGCGCATAGCGGCACAATCTTATGATATCAAACGCTTCAATGATATTGCTGAGCGCATTAATATTAGCAAAAACGATGTAGTACTAGCCGTTTGTGCTGGTGCTATCCGGCGTTATTTGATTTCGATGGATGCACTACCTAGCAAGCCTCTGATTGCGTTCGTGCCCATGTCTTTACGAACTGACGATAGCGTCGCGGGCAATCAGCTGTCATTTGTTCTTGCCAATCTGGGTACTCATCTGGATGATCCATTGAGTAGAATCAAGCTAATTCATCGCAGTATGAACAATGGCAAACGCCGTTTTAGACGTATGAATCAAGCGCAAGTTATTAACTACAGTGTGGTGTCTTATGCATGGGAAGGGATTAATCTGGCGACTGGTTTGTTTCCTAAAAAACAAGCCTTTAACCTCATTATCTCAAATGTGCCAGGCTCCGAAAAATCATTGTATTGGAATGGCGCGCGCCTACAATCTTTGTACCCTGCCTCGATTGTCTTCAACGGGCAAGCGATGAATATTACGCTGGCAAGTTATTTGGATAAGATTGAATTTGGTATTACTGCCTGTAGCAAGGCCTTACCTCATGTGCAAGATATGCTGATGCTAATAGAAGAAGAGTTGCAGCTGCTGGAAAAGGTTAGTAAAGAGCTTGAATTCAATGGTATTACAGTTGAAGATAAAAGTGGCTATAAAGATAATGGTAAAACAAAAAAGCTGGCTCCGTAACGGAACCAGCTTTTTGTTTGTCATACTTAGCTATCTAAAAGGGGAGGATTAAAGCGCATCGCCCCATGCTGGCACAACCACTTGCATCAAAGGTTTTAGCAGTTTTATATTACAAGCAAAGATAGAGCCTGATGTCATCGAATTGTGTGCGCCGGTATGATCAACGACCACGCCACGTGCTTCGGTGACAATAAGCTCGCCTGCTGCGATATCCCAAGGCTTGATTGACATCTCAAAGTAGCCATCAAAGCGACCAGCAGCCACATAACATAAATCAAGAGCAGCTGAGCCTAAACGACGGATTTGACCGCCCGCTTCAGTGATTTTTTGTAGGCTTTCGTAGTGCTCTTTGGCATATGAGATAACTTCGCCATTGCGCTTACGCTCAAGAGGATGTCCAGTAGTAAATAAACCACCATCGATCGTTTTACGCTCACTGACACTAATACGACGTTGGTTTAAGCGCGCGCCTTTACCACGGCTAGCAGAGAACATCTCATCACGGACGGGATCATAGATAACACCATGCTGAGTCACACCTTTATGCTGTACGGCGATAGACACACAGAACTGTGGTACGCCATGAACGAAGTTTTTAGTGCCATCTAGTGGATCGATAATCCAGCACCAGTCAGCATCTTCGCCGCGACCTTCCTGCATACCAAACTCTTCACCCAAATACGAATGATTTGGATAGCTGGCTTTTAGCGTCTCAATCGTCAGCTCTTCACTAAAGCGATCAATACGAGTAACCAGACCATCTAGTCCTTTTGACTCGATATCCAACTCAATTTTGTGACGGTTTTGATGCGCGTACAAAATTTCTTTACCGACTTTTTCAGCAGCACGCGCTGCGATGACGACCATGGGTTCCATACAATAACCTGCTTGTTTGATAAATGGATATTACTAGATAAATATTAATTAATAAGTACCAATCGATAGATACTTATTAATAAAGAAAGTATGTAAAGTAAGAGATACTTATAGCACCAACACTACTTATAAAATCAATGAAAAATAAAGCCACATAGCAAACCACAATATATGGTTGTTATTAGTCGCACCGCTCAAGTTGTCAAATAGTTCACACCTACGGCAAGCAGGCGATATCTTGGCACAAAAATACAGCTTTATTTTTTACACAGCTATTTTATCAACTTTTTACGGACTATGGGTATTTATTATTTTTATAATGTAGCAGATAGCTGATTAATCGTCTTTTAAACCTTAAGCCACATCAGTTAAAATAATAAGTTTTGAAGCTGATTGAACACACCTTCCACATCTAGACCACAATCTGCTAGCTGTTCTGCTTGAGAGCCATGCGCTACAAACCGATCAGGGATACCTATATTGCAGATAGCTGGACGATGGATTTTAAAAGCAGCCGATTCATTTAATAAATATTCATTGACCGCACTACCCGCGCCGCCCATGGTCATATGCTCTTCTAAAGTCGCTATATGAGTAACACCTTCCTCAACTAGGGTTTCAAGCAAGTTAGTATCTAAAGGCTTTACCCAGCGCATATTGACCACATGCAGCTGACAGCTTGATGCTAATAAAGGGGATTTCGCAATCATTTCTGCGGCTTTCTGAGCGGTTTCGACCATCGTACCAAATGCCAATAATGCCAGTTTCTTGGGTGCATCGTCTGTACCAAGTACCGACTCTATAACCGCTTCACCAATGTTGTAAATTTGCGCAGGCTGCGTAATAGTCGCGCCAGTGCCGACACCGCGCGGATAGCGCACTGCGGTACAACCTTGGTATTCATAACAAGTATTGAGCAAATGATAGCATTCGTTTTCATCTTTTGGCGCTGCAATC
Source organism: Psychrobacter sp. G (assembly GCF_000418305.1). Classification (NCBI taxonomy): domain Bacteria; kingdom Pseudomonadati; phylum Pseudomonadota; class Gammaproteobacteria; order Moraxellales; family Moraxellaceae; genus Psychrobacter; species Psychrobacter sp. G. Next base: position 289,801 of record NC_021661.1, on the reverse strand, counting down.
AGCATATTGGGCACGCAGCGTAAAAATGCAAAATCAAATACGCCCGCATGCGTAGCACCATCTTCACCAACTAGGCCGGCGCGATCAATGGCGAACATCACATCAAGATTTTGCAAAGCAACATCATGTATCAGCTGATCGTACCCACGCTGTAAAAACGTCGAGTAAATCGCCACAATTGGCTTCACGCCTTGTGTTGCCATGCCACCCGCTAACGTCACAGCGTGTTGCTCAGCAATCGCTACATCAAAGAAACGCTCTGGAAATTGACGAGCAAACTCAATCATCCCTGAGCCTTCTTCCATCGCTGGGGTAATGGCAAGCAGCTTATTATCTTGTGCCGCTTTGTCACATAAAAACTGCCCAAATACTTGCGAGTACTTTAAGGAAGGTTTAATCGCTGCTTTTTCAGTTTTTGGTGCGTTATCTTCAGCAGGTAAGCTACTAATAGCATGATAGCCGACTGGGTCTAATTCAGCAGGCGCAAAGCCTTTACCTTTGGTGGTATAAATATGGACCAAAACTGGACCTTTGACTTGCTTGGCAAGCGACAATACACGTAGCAGCTCAGGAATATTATGACCATCAAAAGGACCAAAATAGGTAAAGCCTATCGCCTTAAAGAGATTGTCTTCTAGTTGCGGTACATCGCGCTGCTCTTTGTGACGCTTACGTCGATCAAAGGCTTGCATATCAGGGCGTTGACATAATATTGGCTCGCCTGCATCAGAGATATCAACCTGATACCCTGACTCCCAAAGCACTGCTAAATGCCGTGAAAAGCCACCGATCGAGCAGGATATAGACATGTCATTGTCATTCAAAATCACCATCAAATCAGCGTCTTGTTGCACCGCATCATTCATCGCTTCAAACGCCATGCCACCTGTCATCGCCCCATCGCCGATAATACAGGCAACCGTCTGCGCGCGCCCTTGATAGCGTAGCGCTAAGCTCATGCCTAAACCAGCTGAGATGGACGTAGATGAATGCCCAACCCCAAAGGTATCATAGACAGATTCGGCGCGTTCTGGAAAAGCCGTTAAGCCAGTTTTAGAGCGGATAGTACCTAACTGATCACGGCGACCTGTCAGTACTTTGTGCGCATACGCTTGATGACCCACATCCCAAACGATCTGATCTTGTGGGGTGTCTAGCAAATAATGTAGCGCAATAGTCAATTCAATCACGCCTAAGTTGGCACCGAAATGACCACCGCTTTGACCCGCTGAATACAATACAAACAGCCTTAGCTCATCGGCTAAAGTCATCAGCTCAGCACTGCTAAAAGTCTTGAGATCAGCAGGACTATCCACACTGTCGAGCAATGGCGTCTGTGGACGCTCACGTGGAATCACTGCATACGTTTGTTGCAGTTTTGATAGCGGTACAGCAGAATCAACAGCTGACGCAGATAATGACTGAGACTGTAGGGAATGAGGTGACTGCTGCATAAAACGTACGATACCTACCAATCTGCTGACCAGATGCTACCTTAGACAAGGTCTAGCAATAGCAATAGTCTAAGTGGCGTTAATAATAGCCATGCCATCATTTGTATCATTGCTAATACAAGGGATGGCATCGACTATACAATTAGTGATACAGCTTTTATCGCTGCAATAACCCAAAATACGCTATTTGATATAAAGATAATAACGTTCAATGACAACCCTAAAGACTGCTCTAATAGCTGCCTCAAAGGTCATAATAATGGCTATTATGCCTTATTATTTTGTATCCATACCGGACGTTAGTGACGACATAGTAATGTAAGGGCAAAGACTTGTCACTGTATCCGTCAAAATAGTATGGCATAATAGCATTTATTTTTAATTGTCGCTTTAATCATCGTGCGTCGTCTGTGAACTTTGTGTGTTTTTATAATTTGTGGTTTTTATAATAAATATAATTAGCATACTATCTTGCAAACCCGCTAGCTTACAAGAACTTAGCTATTATAATAAAGCTATGTCAGACAGTTAGCGCCACGATGATCAGCTTATGCAGGGCATTAATGTCATATCAATTTATTACTAGCGCCAAATTGCCTACTCGTCACGGCGAGTTTGATATTCATATCTTTGAAAATGATGAGGGTCAAGAGCATGTGATGCTGACGGTAGGTCTACCTGTGTTTGATCAAACGGATATTGCCGACAGCATCTTAAATCAAAAAGATGATGCTTTATCAGAACGCTCTATTCCGTTAATAAGAATTCATTCTGAGTGCTTAACTGGTGACGCTTTTAGCTCCTTAAAATGTGATTGCGGACCACAGCTAAATACCGCTATGGATGCGATACAAAAAACGGGCTGCGGGGCGATTTTATATCTGCGTCAAGAAGGACGCGGCATCGGTCTGACCAATAAAATCCGCGCTTACGCCTTACAAGATCAAGGTCACGACACTCTAGATGCCAACCTTATGTTGGGGTTGCCTGCTGATGCGCGTATCTATGATATGTGTGGACCCATGCTTGCTCATGTAGGCGTTGATGCTGTGCGCCTTATCACCAATAATCCTAGTAAAGTCGCTTACTTGACCGAGCATGGTATCGATGTCATTGAGCGGGTGCCATTAGTCGTTGGGGTGAATGATATGAATGCTGAATATCTAGCGACCAAGCGCGATCGTATGGGTCATCTATTAGACACAGATTTTAATACCATCTTACACCTTAATAAATAGCAAATAATCAGATATTTTATGAGTATCCCAAATATAGATAACGATATCAATGTGTCAGCGACCGATGCAACAACGACACCAAGCCATCATGACATCATGCGCGTGCGTGAGTTTCTAGTCGATTTACAAGCGCGTATCTGCCAAGCCCTAGAAGCGCAAGAAAGCGATGGCTGCACTGATGCGCAGAAAGCCGCTACCTTTGTCCCTGACGATTGGCAGCGCCCTGAAGGTGGTGGTGGTCGCTCGTGCGTATTGGCAGACGGCGAAGTGATAGAAAAAGCCGGCGTTATGTTTAGTCATATACACGTCCAAAACCTACCTGCTTCAGCAACTGCGCGTCATCCTGACATTGCTGGTCGTAAAGCACAGGCAATGGGCGTATCTCTTGTTGTGCACCCTAAAAATCCTCACGTTCCCACTAGTCATGCCAATGTACGCTTGTTTATTGCCGAAGCAGAAGGCAAAGACCCTATTTGGTGGTTTGGTGGCGGTTTTGATTTGACGCCATTTTATCCTGTGCTTGCTGACTGCGTGCATTGGCATCAAGTCTGTCATGACCTCTGTGCACCTTTTGGCGATAGTATTTATCCTGATTTCAAGCAATGGTGCGACGAGTATTTCCATTTACGTCATCGTGATGAGCAGCGTGGTATCGGCGGCTTGTTTTATGATGACGTCAATACTGAAAGTCGCGGTTGGGATTTTGAAACCTGCTTTAAATTTATGCAAGCGGTCGGTAATGGCTACCTTGAAGGTATCTTGCCAATTTTTGAGCAGCGTAAAAATGTGCCCTATACTGAAGCAGAGCGTGAATTTCAGCTCTATCGCCGAGGTCGCTATGTTGAATACAACCTTGTTTATGACCGCGGCACTCTATTTGGGCTGCAAAGTAATGGGCGTATCGAATCCATCTTGGTCAGTATGCCACCGCTTGCTAGCTGGCATTATCGTCTTGAGCCAGCTGAGGACACGCCTGAGTTTGAGTTGACTGACTTCTACCTAAAACCGCGTGATTGGTTAACTTTATAATCGGGATTGGCATAATAACTTACTAGTATTTATTGGTTTTGATATAAATCATTTTATTGTTAAAAAGGTCAGCTAATCATGCTGACTTTTTTTATTTTAAATAAAGCGCTATTCAAAGTAAGTAATGATAATTTTTAGGACGGCAGTTTATATAGTCAGTATTGAATAAAAGAAATACAAAAATTACAAGGTACTACTGGTATCAATTTTTCTTGCTTACTGTGCCTATGCAGACAGAGGCTGCGAATAATTAATCCCAGTAGCACTGTATTCTTTTAAAAGTGTATCTACTATAGCTTAACGAAAGCGATTATTTAAAACCAATTTATGAGAATATTTAATCTATTTTACAAAAACTCACGGTTTCGCCCTATGCTACTTAAGCTGCTTGCTGTTTAATATAGGATAGTATGTAATTTAAGCATCATGAAAAACAATATTTTCGAATGTTAATAAAGAAAATATATTAAAAATATCGGATAAAATTTATTTTAATAGTAGCCATTTAATCAGGTGACGAGCATGCATATGCTACGCCACCTTTTTATTAGCAACGTAAAAAGGAGCACTACTCATGACTCAGGTATCGAATCAAAAATCATTAAAATCTATCTTTGCTATTACTTTGATGGCAGCCACTTTAGGACTGACGGCTTGTAGTACACCAGTAGACCCTGATGTCAAAGCTCGTCAGGACATCATGAAGAACTTCGGTGATGCAATGAAGGTTATGGGTGGCATGGCAAAAGAGCCGGATACTTTTGATGCTGACGTTTTCAAAGAGCAGGCGGCATTTTTAGCAGAAGAGTCTAAAAATCCTTGGAGCCATTTTAATAATAAAGACGCCGCTGGCAATGCCAAAGCAGAGGTTTGGTCAAATGTTGATGGCTTTAAAGCTGAAGCAGAGAATTTCCAAAAGGTCGCTGCTGAGCTAAGCGCTACTGCACAGACAGCAACTAGCATTGACGATGTGATGCCAGCTTTTAAACCTGTTGGCGACAGCTGTAAATCTTGCCATACGGATTTCCAAGTCGAAAAAGACTAAATAAGAATCCTTTAGCAATATAAAAAGCCACCCTATCAAACAATAAGGTGGCTTTTTTATTCGCTTAACTTATGAATCAATTAAGCCATCAAGTCTGCTTGTACGATTTCAATCCAATAACCATCAACATCTTTAATAAAGACAATATTTTTCATGCTGCCTTCATCTGGACGTTTTTTGAATTCGACATTGTTTTCATCAAACCAAGCTACCGCTGCATTGAGATCAGGTACATTAAAACAAATATGACCAAACCCTTGTGGTTCTTGATTGCCATCATGATAGCTAAAGTCCGCTTTTGTCTCGGTACCATAGTTATGAGTCAATTCCAAAATGCCACGCTGACGGAAGGCAAAAATCTCTAAATCATTACCTGACGGCAAGTTTTCACGTTCACTCTCAGTCAGTTTGGCTAAAAAGTACAAATCAAAACCCATGGCTGGGAATTTTTTGACTGCCAGTAACGTCATACCTAAGACGCCAGTATAAAACGCTAAAGACTTCACAGGATCTTTGACACGCAGCATCGTATGGTTAAAAGTATAACCTGTCGTCTGCGCTGAGATAGGCTGTACGCCATCAGCCTTTACGCTGCTTTCAGGTTGCTCTTGTATTAAATGGTCGTTGTTAAAAGTATTATTACTCATGATTATTCCTATATGTAAATATTTTTAATCACTAATAGATTAAATGATCATACCTATAACACTTAGTCTTTCTAGCATAGCCTTTATAGAACACTATTAAGCATCTAAAAACCGCACTTTACCTGTTTCTAAGTCGTACTCGGCACCAACGATCAATAGCTGACCACTACTGGTTAAATCCTCTAACGCACGCGAGCCATACTTTAATTGACTGACCGACATACGCACATTTGCACGTATAGAGCGATCAACCAGCTCGTCTGCATCCACATCTTGCCCATTAGCGGTCGCAAGTTCATGCAGATTATAGACACTTGGACGGATACGGTCGACGATAGATTGTAGGTTTGGTGAGTAGTTTTGCTCAGGATTGATTAATGTTTCAACACAGGCGGTGACAGCGCCGCAGTGCGAATGTCCAAGCACTACGACCAGTTTAGTATTGAATTTTTCAGCAGCAAATTCGATCGAACCAATTTGTGAAGGAGCTACTACGTTACCTGCAACGCGTATGACAAATAAATCGCCTAAACCTTGATCAAAAACGATCTCAACCGGTACCCGTGCGTCCGAGCAACCCAAAATAATCGCTAAAGGGTCTTGATCTTTGATTAATTCTGGACGCCTTTGCATACAGGGATCGGTATTGGTCAAGCTGTCTACATAGCGTATATTACCTTGCTTAAGCAGCTCCAGTGCTTCCTGACCTGTTTTAGGGCGTGTATTGTTAGGCATAAGAAATCCTTGATAATTTAACGGGTTAACATAGTAAATTGCTTTATAACTATCCTGTCATAGAGTCTAAGTCTTCGATATTGTTTGGTGCTTTAAGCAAACCTCACTTAAATTCTTACTTTTATAAATCACTCTATATTTATCATACGCAAACCAATTGTATAGGAATAAATTCAAAAAAATGGTAAAAATTATTTAATTTAAGGGTGGTTACTTAGTCTATTTAACAAAGCATAGACTCATCTCTAATCGCTATTTCAAGATAGCTATAGGGTCAACCAACCAACAAGGAACTTGCGCTAACTTATAGTGAAGGTTTGTTATAATAGCCTGCGACCAACCCCTGTTAAACTCATCGCTTTAACATACTAAATCATCATGTCTAACGTATACAGCGTTCAGACTGACACTGATATTTTAGTATGTATGTCGGTAATCTAGGAATCATTATGACCGAATCACTTTTAACGCCGCCGACTACTCCTGCATCAGCAAACACTGATAAGGTATTGCTACAACTGACCGGTCTAAAGAAAACCTATGATAATACTGAGGTCTTAAAAGACATCAATCTTGATATCCAGCATGGCGAGTTTATTACCTTACTCGGTCCTTCAGGCTGCGGTAAAACTACCTTACTACGACTGATTGCAGGATTTGAGCAGCCAAGTGCAGGGGCGATTTATTTGGATGGCGTACAGATGGCAGGCTTGCCCGCTGATAAACGTCCAGTCAATACCGTGTTTCAGCAATATGCGCTGTTTCCGCATATGACCGTCGCGCAAAATGTGGCGTATGGTCTAAAGCTACGAAAAGTCCCTAAAGTTGAGATTCAAACGCGGGTACGTGAGATGCTAGCGATGGTACAGCTAGAACATTTAGCCAATCGTCGCCCGCAGGATTTATCCGGTGGGCAGCAGCAGCGCGTTGCGATTGCACGTGCAGTCATCAATCGTCCTAAATTACTATTGCTCGATGAGCCTTTATCGGCGCTCGATCATAAGCTGCGTCTACAAATGCAGTCTGAGCTCAAACGCCTGCAACGTGAGCTTGGCATTACTTTTGTCTTCGTTACCCATGATCAAGAAGAAGCGCTGTCGATGTCAGACCGCATTGCAGTGATGAAAGACGGCAGATTCCAACAAATTGGTACGCCTATTGAGATTTACGAAACCCCTGCCAATTTATTTACTGCTAAGTTTATTGGCGAGACCAATTTATTTAAAGCGGAAGTCAAAGGTGTTTATCCTGAGCAGCCAGATCGTGATGGTCGCGTGACCAATGGTCGTATTGAGGTTGAAGTCTGCGAAGCACAAGTTCAAGACGGACCAACGCCTGTGCGTAATCTGCGTCGACCCGATTTTGCCAACGATGTCCAAGTCGGCGATATCGTCAATTTATTGCTACGTCCGGAAGATTTGCGCATTTATGATCCCAATGATAAAGAGCATGGCGGCCTACTGGGGCGGGTAATTGAAAGTAATTATAAAGGCAGCACCTTAGACTCGATTATTGAGCTAACGAACGGTCATATTATTAAAGCATCAGAATTCTTTGATGAAGATGACCCAAGTTTTGACTATAAGCTTAATGAAGGTGTAAAAGTGTCGTGGGTCGATGGTTGGGAATGGGTATTGCCAGAAGAGGATATCCACTAATGGCACATACTGGCATCAGCAATAAAAGCCCTTTTCGTACGGCAACGCTATGGCTGATTTGGGGTTGGCTTCTTATCTTTGCGCTATTACCCAATATATTGGTCATTGCCGTCAGTTTTCTGACCCGTGATAGCACGGCTTTTATCAGCTTACCTATCAGTATCGACAGCTACGTGCGTATGATTGATCCGCTGTACTTTGATGTCTTCGTGCACTCATTATGGATGGCAGGCATTACTACGATAATCTGCTTATTACTCGGTTATCCTTTTGCTTGGTTTGTCTCACGCGTGAGCAAACGCTGGCAGCCTTTGTTAATGCTCATGCTGATATTGCCATTTTGGACCAACTCCCTAGTACGGACGTATGCGCTTAAATTATTATTTGCCAATAACGGGTTAATTAATAAATCCTTATTAGCCATAGGCATTATTGATGCGCCCATTGATATCTTATATACCCAAGGCGCTGTGATTGCTGGTTTAACGTATTTATTGTTTCCGTTTATGGTGCTGCCGCTATATGCGGTGTTTAGCGATTTGCGCAATGATATGCTGCTTGCCTCGCAGGATTTGGGCGCATCGAAACCGCAAACCTTTTGGCATGTGGTACTACCATTAACGACACCTGGTATTATCTCAGGGGTGCTGTTGGTACTATTACCAGCAATGGGTATGTTTTATGTTGCCGATATTTTGGGCGGTTCACGCAATCTACTCGTTGGAAATATTATCAAGAACCAATTTTTAGATGCCCGTGATTGGCCATTTGGCGCGGCTGCCAGTGTCCTATTGACGCTTGCTATGGCGGTATTATTGCTTGCCTATCGCGCTAGTAGTCGCCGTATCGGCAAGACTGACTTTAGCGAGGTGGCCTAATGTCTGATAGTTCACTAAATGGCTCAACAAATAACAAATCGCCGAAAAACAAAAATCCCATAAGGTTTGGCAATATCGTCGCCAAAGGCTACCTTGGGCTGATTTATACCTTGCTATATCTACCTATCATCGTCTTGGTAGTGATGTCATTTAATAAGTCAAAAATTGGCTATAATTGGGGCGGCTTTAGTTTAAAGTGGTACGAGTCGCTCTTTAATAATCAGGCGATGCTTGATGCCTTTTGGCATTCTATTGTCTTGGGCTTGGTTGCCGCCACGGTTTCTACCGCTATCGGTACATTAACGGCGCTTGCGCTACATCGCTATGACTTTCGCGGTAAAGGTTTATTAAACGGGCTGCTATTTGTGCTAATGATGTCGCCTGAGATTGTCTTGGCGATATCGCTACTGGCACTGTTTTTATTAATCGGACTGCAGCTCGGTTTTGTCTCGCTGCTATTAGCGCATATTACTTTTTGCCTGCCGTTTGTCGTTATAACTGTCTTTGCGCGCTTAAGTAGTTTGGATGAGCGTTTGATGGAAGCGGCGCGTGATTTGGGTGCTAGCGAATCAATAATGGTACGGACAGTATTGATTCCGGTGATTTTCCCGGCAGTGATGGCTGGTTGGCTACTTGCTTTTACCTTATCGCTCGATGATGTGGTGGTATCGACCTTTGTCACCGGTCCTAGCTATGAGATATTGCCGCTACGTATTTATTCTATGGTACGTGTAGGTCTCAAACCCGAGGTCAATGCGATTGGTACGATTCTGTTGGTTGCTTCATTAATCTTGGCAGTGATTTCACAGCTATTGCTACGTCGACGTTAGCTGTCCATCATTTATTAATAATAAGCTATGAGTGAAAGTCAGCGCTATATTGATTATAATAAATTTTTCTCACTTTAGCGGTTAGGTTGCATTATGCTTGAGCTCCGTCATCTTAATACGCTAACTGCGCTGCGAGCACATGGCTCATTGGCCGCTGCTGCTGATGAGCTCCATGTCACTGCCTCTGCAGTTTCGCATCAGTTAAAAGAGCTAGAGAACTATTACGATATTAGTTTGGTCAATCGGCGCACGCGTCCGTTGACCTTTACGCCAGCTGGCAAGACGGTATTGGCACTCGCTGACAGCATTTTACCGCAGGTCACGCGCACCAAAGCCAACTTAAAACGCTTAGCCCATGGTCAAGCAGGCAGATTGCGCTTAGCTTCTGAATGTCATAGCTGTTTTGATTGGCTGATGCCCATTCTCAATCATTATCGCCGTGAGTGGTCGGATGTCGAATTGGACTTTGCCACCGGTTTTGAGCCTGAGCCGCATCATTTATTGATGGAAGGTGATATTGATTTATTGATTACTACCAGTAATTTACCGATAGAAGGTATCAGCTATCAGCCCTTATTTGAATATGAAAGTCGTTTGGTACTGTCGCCGACTCATGACTTGGCGGAGCAACAATTTATCCATGCCAAAGACTTAGTCGATGAAACTTTGATTGCCTATCCGGTGGAAGCTAAGCGCCTCGATATTATTGCCAATTTTATGAGTCCTGAGCAGGTCAGCTTTAAAAGTATGCGTACCACCGAGCTAACCGCTATGTTGATTCAGTTGGTTGCTAGTGAACGCGGGGTGGCAGCACTCCCCGACTGGGTGGTCGCTGAATATGAAAAAAAAGGCTGGGTAGTTTCGCGTCCATTAGGTAGCGGCGTCTACTGTCAGCTGTATGCGGCAACGCGCACCTCGAGCCAAGAGATTGCCTATATGCAAGGGTTTGCGAGTTTATTAGAAGGTATCGTAAAACCTGTCTAGAAGTAATTATCACTAAAAAAAGAGCCGTATTAAAAAATTAATATGGCTCTTTTTTATCGCTGCATTTTTGTTATTACAAAACCAACTTAAAGAAATAAAATCCAATTGCGGTTGCTAATAACGTCAGCCCCACATGTAGCCCAATCAGTCCTAAGCCTGCAAGCAGTTTGCCATTATGGATAAAGGTAAATACTTCAACGCTAAAGGTGCTAAAAGTCGTCAGTCCACCCAAGAAGCCAGTTATCACAAACAGTCTAATATTGGGAGACAAACCGCTGCCCACACGTTCAAACCACACCAAGGCCAGCCCTATCAATAGTCCACCTAAAACATTGGCGCCAAGCGTCCCAAGTGGTATCCAGTGGTGCATCGGGTTAAAACGCGCTAGCCACCCTCGCAGGCAAGCGCCAATGGCAGCACCTAATCCAATCGCAAGCCACTGCATAAGTTATCCTTGAGTGATATAAAGTTTAATAAATTGGATACAAGCGACTTTCTAGCGCTTATACCGCTGGCAACTCGGTCATTGGCCAACGTGGCACGCAACTGACAGCCAAATCATCTGCTTGACCCGCTTGCAAACGCTCGTAGCCCGCATACGCAATCATCGCACCATTATCGGTACATAAAGCAGGAGGTGCATAATGTACGGTCGCATTTATCTTAGCAAGCTCCCGCTCGAGAGTTTCACGCAAATGACTATTGGCACTGACACCGCCTGCGATAACCAATCGGCTCATATTCACTTGCTTAAGCGCTTTGACGCATTTTTTCACCAAGGTATCAACGACGGCATGCTGAAAACTGGCGGCAATATCAGCACGGACTTGCGGGTCGCTATCAGAGCTATTTCCTGAGCCCCCTGAACCATTGGTATCTTTAATCAGATTATGCACTGCCGTTTTCATACCGCTAAAAGAGAAATCCAAACCACGATGTAACATTGGTCTTGGTAAACTATAGGCATCCGAATTGCCACTTTCCGCTAATTTAGCGATATTAGGACCACCCGGATATGGCAAGCCCAACATCTTCGCCGCTTTATCAAAACACTCACCTGCCGCATCATCAATGGACTCGCCAAGGATTTCATATTGTCCGATACCGTGTGCGGCAATCAGCAAAGTATGACCACCAGAAACCAGTAACGAGACAAATGGAAAAGCTGGCGGATTCGCACCCATGAGCGGCGCTAATAAATGCCCTTCCATATGGTGAATACCAATCGCTGGTACGTCCAAACCATAAGCCAAGCTGCGACCAAATAATGCGCCCGTCATCAGCGCACCGATAAGCCCAGGACCTTTGGTATAAGCAATGGCATCAATCTCATCTTTAGTGATATTGCATTGCTGCAAAAGCTCATTAAATAAAGGCACCAGCTTACGGATATGATCGCGACTAGCAAGCTCAGGCACCACGCCGCCATAAAGGGCGTGCAGCTCTATTTGTGAATACAGTACCTGCCCTAGCAGACCTTTATTATCGCTCGTTATCTGTTCGCTATCAAAAATCGCTAGACCCGTCTCATCGCAAGAGGTCTCTAAACCCAATACTTTCATCTGTGTGCCTTTATATTTTGCCTTGTAGCGTGAATAAAAAACCGCCACTGTAAGCTTACAATGGCGGTCAGTTTAGCAAATTTCAATCAATAATATTTAGCTAGCTGCAGCAACCATATAATCAACAGCCGCATGAACTTGTGCCTCACTGACTTCAGCGCTTGCCTGCGCAGGCATTTTGTTAAAGCCCTTGGCAGAGTGCATATGTAGTGTATCGATACCTTTGGCGATTCGTGGTGCCCACGCTTCTTTATTACCGAATACTGGCGCGGCTAATAAACCTTTTTCATGACAGACTTTACATTGTTTTTCATACAATGCAGCACCTGCATCAGCAGCCAACACTTCAGGCTCAGCAGCGGCAGCACTTACTTCTTCCGCTTTTACTTCTGACACCTCAACTGTTTCTACTTCAACGACAGGCTCAGCTTCAACAGGCGCTGCTGGCTCCACAACCACAGCTTCGGTTTCATTAACCACTGCAGGCTCATCAGTGGGAGTGTTGTCACCACCGCTACAGGCGCTAAGTGTCAATAACACACTAAGACTTAGACCAGACAGCGCTAACTTAACAACTGATTTTTTCCTTATTACAGCTTGTTTAACAGTCATGGTTGTTTCCTCATCTATAGATGGTGAGTGACACCGCTCATTATTGAATACTGCCTTCAAGCAGGATTAATTGGTTGCAGGTTCAGCTGAATCCGTCGCTGGCACTTCAGTACTATTGGCAGTATCGGCAGTCGCCACAGCGGTATCAGAACTATCGGCGCTTACCGTTGCATCAGCTGCTGTTCCCTCTACTGCGACAGCCCCTTCTTCAGTACTCATCGTCGCATCTGTTGTCGCATCAGCTGCTGGCATTGGCGCTGTTGCTGGGAAATCCATCTTTTCTGCTGCAGGTGCATTCGCGCGAGCAATCTCTGCTGCCTCATCAACACGATCGACGGCTAAAATGTGATCTGACTCTTCACCTTCTTTCTCACTACTACAAGCACTGACACCAAAACCAAGAGCGACGATAAATGCTGTACTTAGCGCCGTATTGAGTACTGATTTTTTCATTCCAACATCCTTAATAAAGTGCACATAAAACGATTGATATTATGCAAATTATCATAGCATAAACTTGGCCTAAACCGTTATAGACAGTAGGGGTTTTATTTATACTGATGCTATTTAGTAAATAACCCGTTCATCCTTCCTAAAGAACGTTTAGCTATAAATGACTTACGACCCTTATTGCTGGCAGCAGTTTGCAACTTAATGATAGTTATAGATTAATAAGTAAAAGCCTTTGACTTTATTGCGATTTTTTATTAAAATAGGCGCCCTTGTGCTATTGCGCAAGATTGTCCTAGTTTGAGCTGATGCCAGTAATCTTGAGATATTACGGCTAAATACTAATACACAGCCAAACTAATGCCCTTATATCTCATCCTAATCGAGGAGTCTTCATGCCTGCAGTTAAGGTTAAAGAAAACGAACCAGTTGATATCGCTATCCGTCGTTTTAAACGTGCTTGTGAAAAAGCTGGCGTATTGTCAGATGTACGTAAGCGTGAATTTTATGAAAAACCAACGCAAGTACGCAAGCGCAAAAAAGCTGCTGCAGTAAAGCGTTATAAGAAAAAATTACAACGCGAAACTATTCGTACCACTCGTATGTACTAATCGATAAGTCGATTAGCTAAGTACCAGCGCTACACTAACGCCACTGTTATCCGATGATATCAGTGGCGTTTTTTATGCTACAATTTTTGTTATTACTATCATTGGTTCTAACACTTTCTATTATAAAGCTTGTTCTGATTAGTAGACTTTTTATACAAACTTTTTACCTATAATCATAAGGAATAACAACAATGAGCCAAATTAAACAGACGCTAACTGACACCATCAAAGTCTCTATGAAAGCACGTGAGATTGAACGGGTCAAAGTACTGCGTAACGTACAAGCGGTTATCAAACAAATTGAGATCGACCGTCGAATAGAGCTTGATGATGCCGAAGTTTTGGAGATATTACAAAAACAGCTCAAACAGCGCCATGAGTCACTGACTATTTTTACCGAAAACGGTCGTGATGATTTGGCGACCAAAGAGCAGTTTGAGATTGATATTATCAATGAATATATGCCAAAACAGATGGATGATGCGGAAATTACTGCCTTGGTAAACGCAGAAATCGCTGAGCAAGGCGCAACGTCAATGCGTGATATGGGTAGCGTGATGGGTATATTAAAAACGAAAACTGCGGGTCGTGCTGACCCTGCCTTAATCTCAAAGCTGGTCAAAGACGCGCTACAAGGTTAATCGCTACAGCATATTGATAAAATTAACGCTTTTTCTATATAGTGCTTTATAGCAGTTAGTTATCAAAGAACCGCCTAAGGCTTAAAGTCTTTGGCGGTTTTTACGGCTTTGATTTCGGCGTTAATATTGGCAAGCAGTGGGCGAGCGCTATTGGCTTGAGCCGTATTTTGCAAATTTTCTGTCAATTTTTTGGCTTGTGTCAAAGAAGTTAACGCACGCTCGTAGCTTCCACTCCATAGTTGGTCATGACTGCGGTAGCGTAGTGCATTAATAGTAGCAATACTTTTTAGCGGTGCAGAATTGGTGGTCTTTGCCAATTTTTCATTGGCCAATTGCAAACTTTGCCAAGCATAACGGTCGCTTGGTTGCTGTTCAGTCAATGGCTTAAGCAAGGCTTGGGCTTTGGTTGGCTGATTACTATTGGTCAATGCTTCCGCCAGATAAAGACGTAAATCACGGCGCTCAGGGTACAAGCGCTGCTGACTCTCTAGTATTTCAGCAGCCTGTTGCCATTTATTTTGTTCAGTTAAAATCTGGCTTTGGGTAATGGACAATAAAGGCTCTAATACTTGGCGCTTTGCCATCGGTAATGTGGAAAGCTCGACAAATAAATTGTCGGCTTCTTTAAAGCGCTGCTGCTCTCCATACCAGTGCATCAGCGCAAGCTTTGCCCCGACGCTATTCTTTGCTGCAGTCATCAAGGCGGTCTCTGAAGCATGCTTTCCGGTACTTTGTACGCGCCAATACAGCAGATCAAACAAAGCTTGATGGCGCTGCTGTTGATTTAACGGCAGCGTATTATAACGCTGCGCGCGGCTTTGAGATTCACTCAAGCGCTCATTGCTCAGTGGATGAGAGCGGATAAAGCTTGGCAAAAACTGATTGGCGATTTGATTCATCTGACTTTTTTGATTCATGGTCGCAAAGAAGCGCGGCATCGCCCGTGGGTCATAGCCAGCTTGGTTCATGATTTGCATACCGACCCGATCAGCATCACGTTCATTATTACGACTAAACGCCATACTACTATTCATCGTGGCAGTTTGGCTACCCATCATCACTGCTGCTGCCGCATCACCATCGACGGTCGATGCAGCAATCGCGGCGAGCATGCCACCTATTTGCATCAGCAAGGCTTTTTTGCGCTCATCAACGCCGCTTTCATAATGACGCTGACTGATGTGCGCGACCTCATGAGCCACAACGCTTGCCAGCTCATCCATGCTGTTTGCAGCCAATATAGTGCCGGTATTAAGACCAATTACGCCGCCTGGAGCCGCAAATGCATTAATACTTGGGTTATCGATAATGACCAAACCAAGCGGTGCTTGCTGGCGCGCTTGGGCATTGAGCCGCCATGTTAGTTCTTTGACCGTTTCTTGAATCCAAGGGTCATGCTCCATCTTTACACGACCATTGATGTTTCTTAATGACCATTCACCAAGCAATTTATTTTGATATTGCTCATCAAAGCTCAGCCCTTGCCCGTGTAAACTGGGCAAACTTAGCTCTTCTGTGTTAGTGGTTTGCCATGAATCATAGCTCAATGGCACCGCTTGGCTTTTGCTATAGGCGGCGCTTGTACAGGCCAATAGTATCGTTGACAGTGCTAATTTTATCGCAAGTGATCGCGACAGATGATGGTTTACCTGCTTAGAAAATGACCCTGTATGTATGCTTGCATAGTGAGTGATAGGACGTTTATTCCGTGCATTTATTAGCGGCTTATCAAGCATTGATTGTCTTTTAGAATAATCCAAGTGCGTACCCTATATGTATAATCATAACGTGCTTTGACTATACGAGCTTGTCTATTGAAGGTCAATTGCCGTCTGCCTGTCGCTACTAATAACTCCGCAGAGCGTCACTATTGCGCAACATGGTTATGTGAACCTATTAGATAAGTCTAATATAAAAATATGAAGATCAATACTACTCAGTTGTTCTGATTGATTAAACGCGATGATGACTATATTCAACTGCAATTGAATACAGGCAATTTGCTATAATGGTTGCTTATAAAACCGTCGGCGTCGCAGCACAATCGCCATGTTGTATTAAGATAGTATTATCCATCAATATTGCAATGCTAAGCATTAGACTGAAACACAAGGTTTAATATTAGCCACGTTAAAGGATTATTTTATGTCTGCTGATAGTCCATCCATCATGGTACGAGCCTCTTATCCAATATGTTTGGGAGAGACTTTGTCTAAGAGCGAGCACCAGTCAATCAGGCAGCTCCTAGACTTATTACCAACAGATGACATCAACTTAAATGATAAAACAGATGTGAGTAAACCGGTACTTGTTATCAAAGATATGGTCGATGGTCGCGGACTTGCCTGCCCGATGCCACTGTTAAAAACTAAGGTTGCATTACGCAGTGTTGTCTCTGGGGAGTCATTGTACGTTGTGGCAACTGACCCAAATTCTCAAGCTGACATTATGGCTTTTTGTCAGCAAAGCCTACAAACAAAAGCCACTAACCCGCTATTGCTTAGTATTAATCAAGCCACCGTATCAGACAGTGAAGGATTTAGTGCCAGCCAATCTAAATATTCTGTTGATACAATATATCACTTTATCATTACCAAAACTGATAGCAACTAAGCGTCGCTATCCTTTACAATTACAACTATAAAGATTTTTATCTGACTGTTTGCTTATCTATTTAACCAAGGTCAAGAATATGGCTAATACCACTACTAACGCTGCAAATAACCGTAAAAAAGACAGCGCTGTTCCTGAAATAAACGAAGCGCGCGATGCAGCACTGAAAGCGGCAGCTGAGCGTCCGCCTTATGATGCCAGCGCGCTTGGCGATACCAGTACCCGTGATCTGGTACCTGCCATGCCGACGCATTTGTCCGCACCTGGGGTGAATTTGGGTGCTTATATTAATACCGTGCACCAAATCCCTATCTTGACTCCGACGCAAGAGCAAGAGCTTGCCCATCGCTATTATGATGAAGGCGATGTGGAAGCGGCGCGTTTACTGGTCATGTCGCATTTGCGTTTTGTCATTCATATTGCCCGCAGCTATTCAGGCTATGGGTTACCGCAAGCAGATTTGATCCAAGAAGGTAATTTGGGACTTATGAAGGCGGTAAAACGTTTTGATCCTAACAAAGGCGTACGTCTAGTATCATTTGCAGTGCATTGGATTAAAGCAGAAATTCATGAATTTGTCATCCGTAACTGGCGTATTGTAAAAGTTGCTACAACCAAGGCGCATCGTAAACTGTTTTTTAACTTACGCAGTTTGAAAAAGACCAACAATCAGTTGACCCTCGAAGAAGCCGATGCGATTGCCAATGACTTAAACGTTACTCGTAAGCAAGTGCTTGAGATGGAGTCGCGCCTGACCTCTTATGATGCGTCATTTGAGGCGCAATCAAGTGACGATGACGATGGACGTTATGCGCCGCAGCTATTTTTGGAAGATGGCATTGACCCTGCCGAGATCGTCGAAGAATCTGACTGGGAAGAAAATAATTCATCAGCCCTGATTGCTGCAATGGAAACCTTGGATGATCGCTCACGTGATATTGTCGAGCAGCGCTGGTTATCTGAGCAAAAATCAACGCTGCATGAGTTGGCAGCGGTCTACTCCATCTCTGCTGAGCGCGTACGCCAAATTGAGAAAAATGCCATGGATAAAATCCGTGAAGCGATGACCATCGACAGTGTGATTTTGCCTGATGATATTCAATAAGTTGCCTATCAGTAAGACAACTGTTTTTGCCTAGTAAGCATTTATTCAACAATACGAGTACAACCATGTTCAATTGGATAAGTATCGCGGCGATCAATATGGCCATCGCCGTTGCTTTAGGCGCGTTTGGCGCGCATGGTCTCAAAGCTATGGTCAGCACTCAACAGCTAGAATGGTGGCAGACGGCAACCCTATATTGGTTCGTCCATTCGCTTGGATTATTACTTGTTGGTATCCTTATTCGCTTAAACTATGCAACCCAAACCGCCGCATGGTTGTTACAAATTGGTGTCATTATTTTTGCGGGTAGTTTATACGCCATGACACTTGGCGCGCCACGTTGGTTCGGTGCCATTACGCCTATTGGCGGTGTGCTGATGATTGCAGGTTGGTTATGGCTTGCGCTATCTTCAGCACGCTTAACAAATAGCTGATTGATTTAAATAAGAAATAATCTTATTGCAATCAATCGGCTACGTTAGTTTTGGTAATAGTGAAAATAGTAAGGCTAAATAGGAATTTTGGATTATTAGGGAGCACGATTTATGAGCAATATTAGTGTCAATGGTAAGAAGTTACAGACGACTCATCAAACGGTACAATTGGTTGTCAATGAGCTTGGGCTTAGTAACGGTCGTTATGCGGTAGAAGTCGATGGTGAACTAATTCCTAAAAGTGAGCTTGATAAGCTACATATTGTTGAAGGCATGACTATTGAAGTAGTACAGGCTGTAGGCGGTGGCTAAGGTTTTTAACCATTGAAATAGATAGTCGTTTTTGATATATAGCATTTTAGAAAATCACAGTGTAAAACCTAACGTTTACAACACTTTCCTTTTTAATTTTATTATAAAAAAGACCTCAACGATTATTCGTTTGAGGTCTTTTTTTTACTTAGCGTCTTAGGCTTGCTAAATTGCTCATTTTTGAGCATGTCACGTATTCAAATTACTCAGGAATACTGTTCAATTTAATAACCTTGCTATTTACGCATTTATTTACTGGCTAATAATGATTAAAGTTTTATGACACAGCAAGCTATCACTAAACTGCAGGCTCAGCTTCAGCCGTCATCAAATCTTCATAGCGAGCATCACGCCCTGCACCCTGTGTTTTTTTGCTCTCCATTTTTGTTTTATACTTGCGTACTTGTCTATCAAGTTTGTCTGCCATCTCATTTATGGCTTTATACATATCATCATCAAGAGCTTGGACAAACATCTCTTTACCCGAGACTCGCATGATAGCTTCAGCCTTATGGCTCTTTTTAGCACCGCTGTTATCTAGCGATAGAATCACTTGAATACTTTGAATCTGATCAAAGTGACGCTCGACTTTTTCAAGTTTTTCGCGAACTGCGGTGTCCATGCCATCGGTAATACTGATATGGTGACCACTGATAGAAACATTCATATTATTGTCCTCTTATTAGTACTTACAATCAACAGATGAGGTCGCATCGCTGCTCTTATCATCCTGCCTTACCACAAAATAATCTTGTATCTTTATCCTCAACGCCTTTAATAGCAGTGCTTTTAATAAAATATCGACGTATCCTTTTATCATCTTTTTTATCTCATCCCTAATGACTGACTACATAAATTTGCTAAATCGACACTCTGATTTTGTTGTTGGTATGACTCTAATTTGTCATGAAAACCTGCTAGTAGCAAGGCTTTATATTGTAAGTAAATGTAATAAAATCGGTTGTTTCTTTAATGTTTCTATATAATCAGAAAATTTTATTTTTTATATCTCCTATAGAATATTTTGATTATTGATCGACTCTTTAGATAACTTATTGAATTCAGACCATTAATATTTTTGTTTGCGCTGTGTAGATGAGCCAATATTCATTGCTTCACGATATTTAGCGACTGTTCTTCTGGCAATATCGATACCTTCTGCTAACAAATAATCTTTTATCTTACTATCAGACAATGGCTTTTTGGGCTCTTCATCAGCGATAAGCTGCTTAATCATCGCGCTGATAGCAGTTGATGAGATATCACCATCGCTGCTGCTAACATGTGATGAAAAGAAATGCTTGAGCGAAAACAGTCCTTGCGGTGTCAAAATGGTTTTGCTAGTGGTCAGGCGCGAGACCGTTGATTCATGTAAATCGACTTCGTCTGCAATCACCTTTAAAATAAGCGGTTGCATAGCAGTGGCGCCATACTGCAAAAAAGATTGCTGGTAGCGCACGATGCTAGTGGCTACCTTTAAAAGGTTCTGATTACGCTCTTCGATACTGCGAATAAACAAGCGCGCATCGATGAGATTTTCACGCAGATATTGATTATCAGGGCTATTATCGCCGCGCTTAACAAGGTTGGCATATTCTTGGTTGACTCGTAGTTTTGGCAAGGTTTCAGGGTTTAGACGTACCTGCCAGCCATCTTCTTGAGTAGATATGGTGGTGTTTTGATGAGCATCATGGCGACGGATAGGCGTCACCAATACATCAGGGATATCATAGCTGTCGGGCGACTGAGTATAATCCGGTTGGCGGCTTTGAAATAGCAATCCTGGTGAAGGATTTAAAGTACGCAACAGCGTAAGCGCAGGGGTAATCTCATGAGCCGCAAGTCTTGTACGCTCAGTTAAAGCTTTAATATTATTACTGACCAGATGCTCACTGGCAGATAAGAGCGCTTGGGCTTGTTTTAGATAAGGCGTATCAGTGTCGAGCTTAGATAGCTGAATCGCTAAGCATTCACTTAGATTTCGTGCGCCGACCCCCAGTGGATCACAGGATTGAATCATGCGCAGTACTGCCATTACTTCATCCTGCTCAACGCGCTCATCCCACTGATAAAAGCTCGCAATGGTATCAAAGCTCTGTAGCAACTCCTCGATATCGAGCCTTACAAAACCCATGTCGTCCATAGAATCCATCAAATACTCAGCGATAAGAGTATCTGTCTCTGAGAGACGTTTAAAATTCAGCTGCCAACGCACATGGTCTTGAATCGTCGCATTGGTACTGCCCTCATAGCGATCAAAGTCCTCAGAATCTGGACGCGCTGATATGCCGCCTGAACCAGTACTGGCGGTGCTAAAACCGTCATAATTTGCATTAGGGCTATCATAGTTTGAGCCTTCAAAGTCTTCAAGCGTATAACTGTCGATGGCATCCGTATCAAAACCGTCTTGCTGCAATTTATCTAGACTATCATTAGTAAAGCTATCGCTAGTACTGTCATCATAGTCAAATCCATCTTCATTATTTGATGAAGGAGATATAGAAAACGTATCAGAAGCAGTACTCTGATTCCAACTGTCTAACGTTAGTGGCTCGCCAAACTCATCTAATGCGTCTTTATCCATACTTTCGTACTCATCTTCATCGTTTTCGATGCGTTCTAGTAATGGATTACTGTCCAGCTTCGCTTGAACCTCTTGCGCCAGCTCAAGACTAGAGAGCTGCAGCAATTTAATAGCTTGCTGCATTTGCGGGGTCAGTTTTTGTGAGGTGCTTAGCGTGGTCGCCAATCCGAACGACATACTCATGGGCAGTTTATTACACTCCAGTCTTGGTAATATTGTCTTTGTAATGCTGATTAGTGAGCGGTTTACCCTTAACAGGACATGACGATAGCATTTTTTGCGACAATTTTGCTATGATAATTTATGCCCTTGCCAGATAAGTGAATGACAAACCTCTGTCCGTAGCTTTCTGGTAGCTTCTAAAGAATACTTTAATAAAAATTTATACCTGTGCATAGTTGCATAGAATGATTTGCGGAGTAAGGTTCAAATAAACCATTAATAATGACAAACCTGAAAACGTTTTATAAGAGATATATAACATTAACAATATTGAGAAGCCTGCTATGAATGAACATATCAATAACACACAGCTGACCGTTGCTGCTATCCAAATGAATAGCCAGCAAAGCATTGAAGACAATCTGTCGGATATAAAATCCGCTATTATGGATGCTCGTGCACAAGGCGCGCAGCTTATCGTACTACCAGAAAACTGCTGTAGCATGGGTAGACAGTTTGCGACAGCAGAGCGCTTTGATGCGCTGTCAGCGACGATAGCGGAATATGCATGTACGTATGGTATATACGTACTAGCGGGCTCTCTGCCCTGCCCATATCGCCCTGACGGTATGATTGTGCCTGATGGTAGATTGCGCCAAGTAAGCCTATTGTTTGCGCCGGATGGTACACAAGTGGCACGCTATGACAAGATTCACTTATTCACTGCGACTGTCGCGGACAAACAAGGCAGTTATAACGAAGCGGCAACGTTTGAGCCAGGTACGCAGACGGTCGTGGCAGCGCTCGAAGTAAATGATGATATTTATCAGCTCGGTATGATGGTTTGCTTTGATCTACGCTTTCCTGCATTGGCGCAGCGTCTGCGGCAAGCAGGCGCAGAACTATTAAGTGCGCCATCTGCTTTTACGTATCTAACAGGACAAGCCCATTGGTCGCTCTTACTGCAAGCGCGAGCTTTAGACAGTCAATGTATGGTCATTGGAGCAGCACAAGGCGGTGAGCATGCGTACAAAGACGGTCATACACGTCAGACGTGGGGACATACAACGATTAGCTCTTATGATGGAACTGTAATGAGCAGCTACAATAATAGCGAATTGAACCCATCTTTAAATAATGACCATAAAAATTATGCTTTGGTCTTATCGACGTTAGATAGACAAGCGCAAAATCAGGGACGACAAAAGATGCCTATCTTTGATTGTCATCGTTTGGCATAAAATAATTTTTATAAAAGCGTCTTGATAAAAGGTTTTTTCAATCAAAGCAATTTGCGATGAAAGACACTTTTAAAATTAAAGGGTTGAATCGCTGTCTTTGGATGCGTGAGTGGCTCGAGGATGGGCGCGGTCATAGACTTGGGTCAATTTAGCAAAATCGACATGGGTATAAATTTGCGTGGTACTGATATCGCTATGCCCAAGCATCTCTTGGACAGCGCGCAAGTCGCCACTTCCTGACAACATATGTGATGCAAAGCAATGGCGCAATAGATGCGGATACATGTTTTGAGCAATACCAGCACGAGTAGCAGCAACTTTGAGACGCTGCTGCACAGCCCGTGTTGATAAACGCGTACCCAGTTTTTCACTAATAAATAATGCTTGGTCCATCTGCTCTACCCACAGATTGCGGTGCGGTAAATAACGACGAATGGCGTCAGCCGCTTTTATTCCTAAAGGTACTAGGCGTGTCTTATTACCTTTGCCAGTCACGCGTACCCGTAGATCAGCTAAGTCGACGTCTACTATATCTAGCGCGACTAGCTCACCGACACGTAGACCACTGCTATAAAGCAATTCAAACATCGCCTTATCACGTAGCCACAAGCGTGCTTGTTCAGGTGTATCAGGGATTTCTTGGTCGAGCAATTGCGTCAATAAATCCACATCAGCGATAGAGGGTAATGGTCTAGGGCTGCGCTTGAGCTGATAGCCTGTAGTTGGATTAATACGTGCCAAATCCTCTTCTATCAGCCAGCCATAAAAATGACGAATAGCTGATAACTCTTGCTGAACGCTGGCGAGGGATAGTTTGTCTTCATCAAGGCGTTGGCTGATATGCTGGGCTAATTGGCGCTTATCACAACGTGTCCATGTCAGGCATTTACCTCGCAGGAATAACGCCAGTTGATTCAAGCCTGCAAAATAGGCCGTCAATGTATGCGGCGAGTGATTGCGCACAGATAAGACATTTAGCCAACGATGCACAGGGGCTAATAATTCACTTAACGCGGCATCCGCTTCTATGGTGATTGCCAATTCTGCTGATAGCCATGACGGTGAAACGGATTGTTTATCAGATCGTGCGTCTGTCACTTGAGATTTTTTATAAGACATCACCATATTGAAAACAACCCTATTACTTATCCAGTAAAAATAACTGTCACTTATGTTTTACTATTAACTTTCTGGATTGGGCTTGATACCGGCTTGTGCCATCAAGCCATCTGGACTAAAGACACCTTCATACACAAATGCGGTTGGTCCGGTCATCATGACCGAATAGCCCGGCTGCCATTTAATTACCATGCTGCCGCCATAGAGCTGAGCACGCACATCTTCGCCTTCGTCAAGCCAGCCTTCGCGTATACCAATGGCAACGGCTGCACAAGCGCCCGTACCACAGGCTTGCGTCTCACCGACACCGCGCTCGTACACTCGCAGACGAATATGACGCTGATTCATTATTTGCATAAAACCGACATTGACACGTTCTGGAAATGCTGGATGCGATTCGATGGCTTTACCCAAGGTTTCAACGTCAGCATCAAGCACATCGTCAACTTTTATCACCGCATGCGGATTGCCCATATTGGCAACATAAAGCTGCACCGGCGTACCATTTACGTCCAGATGATAAGCATTTTGGATTTTGGTGATGGCTCTTGGGGTAAATGGAATCTCACTTGGCTCAAACTTGGGCTTGCCCATATCAACCTCTACCCAGCCATAACGATCGGTCGTCAGCGAAATAATGCCGCTTGCCGTCTCAACACGGAGACGCTGTTTAAAGGATAACTTGCGCGCTTGCACAAAACGGGCAAAACAGCGGGCGCCATTACCGCATTGCTCAACCTCTGACCCATCAGTATTAAAAATACGGTAACTAAAATCGACATCGGGGCGCATTGGCGGCTCAACGACGAGCAACTGATCAAAACCAATACCTAAATGACGATCACCCAGTAACTGCACCAAATCCTTGGTCAAGTCCAAACGCTGAGTCACCAAATCGATGACCATAAAGTCATTGCCCAACCCATGCATCTTAGTAAATTCTATTAGCATATCCCTGATATCCTATCCTATTTTTATGTATGTCTTATATTAGCACGCTGTCAGTTACAATCATAACTATCACCGTTATCAAATGCCAAGTTATATTCCACACTTATTATTCAGGTGTTCGATCAAAATTTGCCATAAAAAAACCCACTATCATCATGATAATGGGTTAGATTTTTGAGATACTTTATGCTGCTTAGCAGTTAGCCTTGCCACAATACTTCGTCTGCATATAGCGCTTCAACGGTTTCGCGTTTGCGAATCAGCTGGTGGCGATCATCAGCTACCATGACTTCACTAGCTCGCGGGCGTGAATTATAGTTGCTACTCATAGTAAAGCCATAAGCACCAGCACCCGTGATTGCGAGAATATCGCCTGTCGAAAGCGACAACAAACGATCTTTTGCTAAGAAATCACCCGTTTCACAAATAGCGCCAACGATATCCCACGGCTGTGTACCTTCCGTGTCAATACCATTATTAGGCAAGACACTTGGAATCACTGCCATTTCAGCTTGATATAAAGCAGGGCGGATTAAATCGTTCATTGCCGCGTCAACAATGGCAAAATTCTTATGCTCAGTTGGTTTAAGCACGTCAACTTGCGTCAATAACACCCCAGCATTTGCCACGATACTACGACCCGGCTCAAAAAATACCGTCAAGCCAAGCTCACTAAGTTTTGGTAATAAAGCATTGGCAAATTCATCAATAGACACTGGTGTCTCATCAATATAACGCACACCCAGACCACCGCCCAAATCGATATGACGCAGTTCAATACCTGCTTTACGTAAGCTATGCACCAGCTCAATTACTTTGTCCAATGCCGCAACGAATGGCGCAACTTCAGTCAACTGCGAGCCGATATGACAGTCAATACCGACGATATCGATATGAGACAATTTGGCGGCTTGTTGATAAACGACCAGCGCATCCTCGTGAGCAATCCCGAATTTATTGTCTTTGAGACCTGTTGAAATATACGGATGGGTTTTGGCATCCACATCAGGATTGACACGTAGTGATATCGGCGCTGATTTATCAAGCTGCGCGGCGACTTCATTGATTAGAGTCAGCTCGCTAATCGACTCAACATTAAAGCAACCAATACCTTGGTTAAGCGCATATTCAATATCGCTATAGGTTTTGCCGACGCCTGAGAATACCACACGTGCAGCTTCGCCCCCTGCCGCCAATACCCGCATTAGCTCGCCACGTGAAACGATATCAAACCCTGCGCCTGCTTGCGCCAATACGCCAAGTACAGCAAGGTTAGAGTTTGCTTTTACCGCATAGCAAATCTGGTGATTTAAGCTGGCAAAGCTATCGGTATAAGCTTGATAGACATCCAAAATGGCTTGCTTTGAGTACACATAACAAGGCGTACCATAGTGTTTAACCACTTCATCAATACTGACCTGTTCCATATACAGTGCACTGTCGCGATAATCTAGCGCGGGTAAATGGGCGGTTAAGGCTTCAGGATTGATGTACAGGCCTTGCTCAGTTTGGGTCGTGACTGACTGACTCATATAAATATCTCTAATATAATCAAGTTATCAAGGTAACAATAAAGTATTGGGCTTACTCAAAAATCGTTTGAACATTTACATTTTAATAATCCATGATTACTTATTAGTAATCGTTAGGATCGTTACTCGGTTCAGGCAGCTGAAAACTCTCTGTATTTTGCTGGTCGCTGTCAATCTTAGCAAAGGCGGTATCTTGTGGATTACTGCCACTATCTAATATTGCCGTGCTATCTCGCACTGCTTTACTACCAGCGTCTACAAGGTATAAATCGCCTTTTTGTCCGCAGCCAACCAACAATGCCGCTGAAGCTATCGTGATCGACGTGCCAAGCATGATGTTATACATATTATGGCGAATGGCGCTGCCCACTGTCTGAGAGTGCTTGGGTTTTGAGGTATATCGTGTCGTAAACATAGGATAGATAACCTGTAATCTTGCAACGGTGTACGCGATAAAAATCACTATCAGCGAAAACAACCAAGGCTGCAATAGGGAAAATAGGAAGATTTTTTAATCATAGCATTATTCTATAAAGCTGTGCGCCTATAGAATATGTTTGCGTAGTAAATTTGCTGAAATGTAGTGATAGAGAATCCAATATAAATATAAAACAATGTTATTGATCTAAAGCTAGACAAACTTACTTACAATTTTTATAAAGGTAAATTTTTACTTATTTTATCTAATAAGCCCTCACTGTCTTCGGTGCACACCTGTAACCATCAATCGAGAACTGGCTGATCAAAGCCTTAGAGTTATCGTGGTGTCACTGCCAAAATATGATACATTATAGTCAACCCTTGTAGCTATAAGGCAACGCTAGCAGGCGTTTGCTTTACATTGAACCTCTGTTAGACATAGGGATGGCTCAAGCATAACGAAAATCAGCGCGGCTATGGTTTATGTTTCCAAACCGTGCAACCTATACCAGCACCGATATCGCTGGTTTTCGTTTATTCAACAGGTGATCGTCAAGATGCGGCACCTTTTATAAAAGACAATCTAAGGATAGAGTATGAGCGCTGGCGTAAGCACCACTTTTGATGACAAACATTCTGAAGCATCGACCCTGACCAATCCTACTTTAGTATTAAACTGCGGCTCCTCTTCAATCAAATACGCCTTAATTAGTGAGGATGAAGGCACTCGTATCACAGGTCTTGCCGAAAACTTAGGTCTCGATACTGCCCGTATTAAACACACCACATTAAATGGTGAAAAGTTAGAAATTGCAATCGCTGGTGGTCGTCATGAACTTGCCTTACAGAAAATCCTTGATCTACTTGAGCAGTATCACTTTATTGCTGTTGGGCATCGAGTGGTACATGGCGGTCGTGAGTACTCAGAAGCGGTGCGTGTCGATGCGCATGTGTTAGCAGAAGTCAAACGTCTAAAAGTCCTCGCCCCATTACACAATCCGGCAAACGCACTAGGTATCGAAGCTGTACAAGCAATCTATCCTGATATTCCGCAAGTGGTGGTCTTTGATACTGCCTTCCACCAGACCATGCCACCCGTTGCTTTCCGCTATCCGCTACCAAAGGCACTCTATTCAGAACACAAAATCCGTCGTTATGGCTTCCATGGTACCTCTCATGCTTATGTATCAGAACGCGCCAGCCACATTACCAGCGCAACAGGACCACATGGTTGGTTAACTGCGCATTTGGGCAACGGCTGTTCAGCAACGGCTGTCTACGACGGCAAAAGCCTTGATACCAGTATGGGTCTGACCCCGCTTGAAGGTCTTATGATGGGTACGCGCAGCGGTGATGTTGACCCAAGCTTACATATTCATCTCAAGCGCCAACTTGGTATGAGCTTAGAAGAAATCGACAAGATGCTCAATAGCGAAAGTGGTTTACTTGGTATTTCAGGCTTATCGAATGACTTGCGTACCATTGAGCAAGCGGCTAATGAAGGTCATGAAGACGCGAAGCTGGCTATCGAGATGTTCTGCTATCGTGTTGGTAAATACCTTGCCAGCTTAAGCTGCGCGCTCCCTAACTTTACCGGTATTGTCTTTACTGGTGGTATCGGCGAAAACTCTGTGACCACGCGGACGCGTATTTTAGAAGTCATGCGTCATTTTGGCATCAAAGTAGATGCCGATAAGAACGCTGGCTTGGTCGGTGGCAATGAAGGCAGTTTCCATGCTGACGATAGCAGTATTGAGCTGTGGGTTGTCCCAACTGATGAAGAATGCCGTATCGCACAAGAAACTCGTGCAGCCTTGGGTCTAAAATAAAACTAGGTCTAAAATAAGACTCATATGCCTGCGATAAGAATCACAAGTTGATTCTTATACGCTCAAGGATGACAATCTCTCTAAAAATATAATAAACAGTAGGATATATTATGCAAACTATTTTACTTGTACCCATTAGCCGCGGTATCGGTGTGACGTCAGCGGCGTTAGGCTTGATTCGTGCTTTCGATTATAACGGTATCAAAGCGGGTTTTATGAAGCCGTTTTTACAAGACGATACGCTGGATAAGCAAAACAGTCTAGACAGCTCAAGCGCATTAGCCATGCATGCCTTTGGCCTAAAGCCACCTAAATCGATCAGCCGTCAACATGTTGAGCGTATGATTGGTGATGACAATCTTGATGACTTGATGGAAGAAGTGGTTGTTAACTACCATACTCTTGGTGATGATTACGATGTGGTGATTTGCGAAGGCTTAGTACCGACGACTGAAACTTCTTATGCCTCACAGATCAACCGTGCGATTGCTCATGCACTCGATGCCCGAATCATCTTTGTTAGCACCGCCGATACCAGTAAACCTGCCTATTTAGCCGATAAGCTTGATGTCCATGCGCGTGAATTTGGTGGTATGGCAAGTGATCGTACGCTTGGCTGTATCTTGATGCGTATGCATGACTTGCCGAATACGCAAAGCACCTTAGAAAATCAAATCGTTGCCCCAGGTGAAGCGATTGTGAGCTTGGATAGCGGCTTTATACAAGAAGTACAACGCTTATCGCCGCACTTTAATACCGAACAATTCCGCTTAATTGGTGTCGTACCATTCAGTGACTCATTATCCGTGCCGCGTACGTGGGATATCGCTGCTGAACTTGATGGCACTTGGCTCAACGTTGGTGAGGCAAAATCGCGCCGTATCAATCGCATCAGCTTGACCGCACGCTCAATTGCACGTGTCGATGAAGTGTTCAAACGTGGTACGCTTATCGTGGTGCCGGGCGACCGTGACGATTTACTCTTGGCAGCGGGTCTTGCCTGTATCAATGGTATTCCGCTAGCAGGATTGGTATTGACTGGCGGCGTTGTCCCTAGTCCAACCGTCGCTGAGCTTTGGCAATCTGCACTCAAAACTGGTATTCCTGTGATGAGTGTCGAAGATGACAGCTTTGAGACGGTACAGAGTCTATTACACATGAGTGCTGAGATTCCAAGTGATGATACTGAACGCGCTGAAGAAGTGGCGCGCTATGTCGCGGCGCATCTAGATCTTAGCTGGATTAAAGCATATTTTAGCCAAAATCATGAGCCACGCTTGTCACCTTCTGCTTTTCGTCATCAAGTGGTCAAAAAAGCGCAAATCGCCAAAAAACGCATCGTGCTGCCAGAAGGCTCTGAACCGCGTACGGTCGAAGCCGCCTGTATTTGTCAAAGCCGCGGTATTGCCGACTGTGTGTTACTCGCTAAGCGGGCTGATGTTGAACAAGTCGCCAAAAACCGCGACTTGGTATTACCTGAAGGGCTTGAAATCATCGACCCTGACAGCTTAGATATGAGCAAATATATCGCCGCTGTAGTCGAGCGTCGCAAAGGTAAAACCAGCGCAGAAGTGGCTGCTGAATATCTGCAAGATACCGTTTATTTAGGTACGACCATGCTACAGATGGACGAAGTCGATGGCTTGGTTTCTGGTGCGATTCATACCACGGCGAATACTGTCCGCCCAGCGTTTCAGTTGATTAAAACGGCTCCTGAGTATTCACTTGTATCGTCAGTCTTCTTTATGCTGTTGCCTGAGCAAGTGGTTGTCTACGGTGACTGCGCCATTAATCCTGATCCAAATGCAGAAGAATTGGCTGAGATTGCCATTCAATCAGCACAGTCTGCTGCTGCCTTTGGCATCGATCCAAAAGTGGCAATGATTAGCTACTCTACGGGCTCGTCAGGCACTGGCGCTGATGTCGAAAAAGTCGCCCGTGCGACCCAAATCGTCCGTGAACGTGCGCCGAATCTAAAAGTCGACGGACCGCTACAGTATGACGCGGCTTCTGTCATGAGCGTCGGCAAGCAAAAAGCGCCGGATTCGCCTGTTGCTGGACAAGCAAACGTCTTTATCTTCCCTGACCTAAACACCGGTAACACGACTTATAAAGCGGTACAACGTAGCGCCAATGTGGTCAGTGTCGGACCGATGCTGCAAGGCTTAAACAAACCGGTCAATGACTTGTCACGTGGTGCCTTGGTCGATGATATTATTTATACCATCGCCCTCACTGCCATTCAAGCACATAGCGACGTTATTTAAGCATTTAAAGCTTCATTCAAAACACGTATTATTGAGCCGATTATCATAATGATGGTCGGCTTTTTTATGGCTGTTAAACGCTATAATTAAGCATAATAAAATCGATAATCGGGATAAGTAAATAATCACATGCTATAGTCGATTTAAAATAAATCAACTACAACGCTCATCTGCATTAGTTTTTACTCACTCATTTATGTCAAATACTTCTAACAGTTATCAAAGCCAAAATACTAAGTCTGCCATCCGTGCTTATTTGGGCGGCTCATTTGATCCTGTGCATAATGGTCATTTGCAAATGGCGATGACCGTTTATCAGTGTTTATTACCAATAGCTGAGCAGCAACAGCGCGAACTGTATGTATCGTTGCTGCCCAATGCGCGCTCGCCCTTTAAAGAAGATAGCACCGATCCTAAGCATCGTCTGGCGATGCTAAAGCTGGCAACACAACAGTCGCCCTTATACATTAACGAGCTTGAGCTGTGGCAGGCGCCACCCGTCTATACTATCGATAGTGTGCAAACGCTGCGCGCACGCTACCCGCATGACAGTCTGATATTTGTCATGGGGATGGACAGCGCGCGTAGTTTGGAACACTGGAAAAATGGGCTGCAACTGACTGATTATGTCAGTTTATGGGTGTTTGACCGTGAAGAAAACTTTGATAGCAATATAGATATTGATATCAAAATTGGTAAAAACTTCTCTAAGACTGAGTTGCACCATTCTTTAACCTCCCAACTTCCAAAACTGCTACAACCTTTAACCATCGATTCTATAACTGAATTATTAGCCGCTAACCCTCAATCTTTAACAAACAGCTTTTGTGTAAAAAATAGCCATCAAGGTCATATTTATATCGACCCGCGCCCTGTGACAGCAATATCAAGCACACACATACGTCAGCAACTTAATCAGCAGCTGCCGCAAGCACCTAAATCATTAAATATAACGCACAGCACTGACATGCAAATTGCATCTTTACAACCAATAAATGATATCATAGGCAATACTGCACCCAATTCATTAGCTAAATGGCTAAATCCTGCTGTTTATCAATATATTATCGCCCATCAGCTATATTCTGCTGCTCAATTCCGTTAAAATCGCCTTATACTTTGAATTTTGCCCACTTTGATCATTTTTTCTCAAAAAACGTCTGCCCCTATCTGGCTCGTTAGAGAATGCATTGTGACGATTTACCATTTTATTTTTAATATTTACGATTTAAGAGATTAAAATTTATGACCAACACCATGACTGACGAACGTTTACAAGAATGTTTGACCCTTGTTCAAACCGCGCTAGACGATATGAAAGCTAAGAACATCACCGTAATGGATGTAGCAGCATTGACAGACGTAATGGAGCGTATCATCATCGCTGACGGTACCTCAAAGCGCCATGTACGTGCAATGGCTGACAGTGTCGGCGCTGAAGCCAAACTGGGTGGCTTTATGCCACTGGGTCGTGAAGGCGGTATCGATTCTGACTGGACATTGATTGATTTGGGCGCTGTTGTCGTGCATATGATGACGCCACAAGCCCGCGAGTTCTATGACCTAGAAGGTCTATGGTCATCGCCTGAACAATTGGCTGAGCTGGTTGCTGTACCGCGTGAGAAGAAAACAGCCGGTCGTCGCAATAAAAATAAATAATCTTATTTATTGCCAAAGCTGCTTAAGAAAAAGACCAGATATCTATTCTGGTCTTTTTTTGTCTAAAATTTACTGTGCTAATAAAATTCAAAATACGGTTAAATTTTAAACGGCTGAATTCTTACCATTAGAGGAATGATTAAGCTAAGATAATACGCATTATTAATGCCAATATCGATATAACCTCTCCCCTAATGAATCCCTATAGATTAGGAAAACCTATGAACTTAGAACCTATGAACTTAGAACCTATGAACTTAGAACCTATGAACTTAGAACCTATGAACGTACAACCTATGAACGTACAACCTATGAACGTACAACCTATAAACTCAAAAACAATAGCATCTTCTAGCCAAAAAAATACTGCTGACTTTAACCAAACCTTGCCGCTACATATCGCTACCCTCACCTGCGTTCGCGCTGGCAAAGCCATGCCATTTACCCGTGAAGAAATGAGCGCCATTGATAAAGCACCAATTAACGCGCCCGTCGCTGTCGACTTTATGGGTCTCACAACTGATGAGCAAGCCGATAGACGTCATCATGGCGGCCCACTAAAAGCGGTACATCAACTAGCGACGGCGACTTATGACAAGATTAATGCAGAGTTTAGCTTGAAAGTGCGTGTTGGCACATTGGGTGAAAACCTCACTACAGAAGCAGTAAATGGTTTGCTAGAAATGACGGAAGCGACAGTTTGTATTGGTGACGTTTTTCAGTATGGTCAAGATGAAATCATTGATGGGAATGGGGGCGACAGCGTGCAAGTACGTATCGTTCAACCGCGACGACCATGCTACAAAATCAATGACCAAATCGGACAATTTACTAAAGTGCCAAATATTGCGTCTTGGGTCAGCAAACAAGGCATCGCTGGTTGGTATTTTCAAGTCGTTCGTGATGGCACGATCAGTGCTGATTTACCGGTTTATCTTATCGAACGCCCCTATTCTTTTGCGACACTTGAGAAACTGTGGCAGTTATCAAACTCAAAAGAGACATTTGCAGCAGAAGTTATTGAACCTTGGCTTGCGATTGAGTGTTTGGAAGAGAGCTGGAAGAAGGTTTTGGCTAAGAAGATTAAAAAGGGTTAGCATTTCATGGCAAAAAATATCTTTTTAGCATTAGTATGTGCCTTAACGCTGCCTTTAATTGGCTGCATGACCACTAATAACATTCAAATAGCGAATACTGAACCCTTCGTTATTGATAGCGAAACCTATCAAGCCACTGGTAAAAGCGAGCGGATTAAATCCATCGTCCTGCACTATACCGTTTCAGATAATGCCAGATCTATAAAAACATTGACCACTGGAAATGTGAGCGCCCACTATCTGATCTTGGATAATAACGATAATAAAATTTATAACTTAGTGCCTGAAAGCGAACGTGCTTGGCATGCTGGTAACGGCGGCTTTGCAGGTAGAACGATACTTAACGATACCTCTATCGGCATCGAGATTGTAAATGCAGGGATTAAGCCTGAATATCGAGATGCCTTAAAAAACAGCGCGCTCGACTATCATCCTTATGAGCACTATGTAGAATTTAATGAATTACAGATTAAGAAAGTGGCTCAGCTGGTGCAAGACTTGGCAAAAAGATATAATATTTCTGCAAAGAATATCATCGGTCATGCGGATATGGCACCCTCGCGTAAAATCGATCCCGGTGCGAAGTTCCCTTGGCAGCGACTGTATTTCGATTACGGCATTGGCGCTTGGTATGATGAGTTTGATAAGCAATTCTTTATGAATCAAGACGCATTTGCAGCAGCAACGATACCCGAGATCAAGCAAGCGTTTCGCGATTACGGTTATCAAATCAATGACAGCGCTGAGTGGGATAAAGCCAGTCGCAATGTCGTCTATGCGTTTCAACTGCATTTCAGACCGCAGCAGCCAACGGGTGAGCTGGATTTAGAAACTTATGCTATTTTAAAGGCACTCAATAAGAAGTATGCTGGTCGTGATGACTTTTATTAATCGATAAAAACATTAGGAAATATCAATATGAGTAACTCTCAATACAACGAGCAAAATGAACAAGACGAGCTTCAGAAATATCTAGAAGAAAAAGCTAAGCAAGAGCAAGCAAAAGATCAAGAATCCGAGCCGCTTTCTGCTTATGAGGCTTGTGTGTTAAAAGAAAGCGCTAAGATTCATGAGTTGATTGCTGAGGCTCAGAAAGAAGGTAAAAAGTAAGTCTGTACAATAAAAAATCCCAAAGATGAAATAATAAAAAGGACTTACCATGAGCGCAGGCTTAATCAAACATCTAAGAAAGAAGACTGATGAAGACAGCAATACTAAAATATTGATGTCGCAATGGGAATTTGATGAAAAGCTCGTCGGTAAGTCGCTTGAAAATGTGGGTAGTTATTACCCACATTTCAGTAGCCACAATGAATCGCACTCACAGCAAATCCTTGTCAATATCGAGCGCCTGTTAGGTAGCAACATTGAAAAGCTGACAGCGACAGACACATGGCTAATCTTAGAAGCGGCTTACTGGCATGATATCGGTATGCTATTCAATGCTGATGAAGTTCAAAAGGTCTTTGAGGACGATGACTTTAAAGAATATGTCGAAAGCCTAGCTAATGATAATACGCAAGATTTACATGAGTTTGCCAAAGTGTGGCATGAAGATGGTTGGAATAAAGCACTTGTTAATCATTCAGACCCACATACAGGCGTTGAAAAATATCGCCAAATGATAGCTGAATGGTATCGTCGTGGTCATGCCAAAAATTCAAACGATATAGTTATGAAACCGTTTGAAAAACTTAATATTAGCTCCCCTCGTACTGAGCTACTTCCCAAGCGCATTTATCGTTATCTTGGTCAAATATGCTGGGCGCATGGGCTTGGTTTTGATGATTATGTGATGAAAACACTACCTTTCCGTCAAACAGGTATGGGTACAGAAAACTGTCACCCTCGTTTTGTCGCCTGCTTACTACGTTTAGGTGATTTATTCGATATTGATGACAACCGCTTCTGCCCTGTTATGGCAAGGCAGGTTGGCAATATGCCATCGTTCAGTGAAACGCATAAACATAAGCATCAAGCGATTCGTGAGTTTCAGCTAGATAATGAAACGGTTAGCATAACGGCTGTTTGTAGTACCGAAATGGCATACATTGAATGTCGTAACTGGTTTAATTGGATTCGTGAAGAGATTCAAAATCAAATGTCACAGTGGAAAAACATCGTGCCTAGTCGTGATTTTGGTCTACTTCCAACGATTAATAAGCTTGATGTTGAGATGACCGACAAAAAGATTTTGTTGAATGATAAGCCGATGAAATTCTCACTTGACGAGCGCAGTGCTATTGAGTTATTGCAAGGTAATAACCTATATAAAGATGATATGAGTATCTATCGAGAGCTGATTCAAAATGCCATTGATGCCACGATGATTCGTGTTTGGTTAGAACATGGAATAGAAAAGTCTCAAGAACCTTTACCGCCTAAGGCTAATCCATATGATGAAAGCACTCGCAAAATGTTTGAAAAATACCCTATTGAGCTAGACTGTAGAAAAGTAGCCGATTTCGAAGACTCAACCCTCTGGGAGTTTAGTATTGAAGATAATGGTATTGGTATTTCTCGTAAAGATCTCGAATATATGCAAAAAATTGCAGGATCTAAAAACAATAAAGAAAAGCAAAAAATAATTCGTCAGATGCCAGAATGGATGCAACCCTCTGGTGAATTTGGTATTGGGCTTCATAGTGCATTTCTATTAGTGAAAGACTTACCAGTAGAGCAACAAAAAATCACTATTTTCACAAAGAGTCGTCTTACTCACGAAAGTTTAAAAATCGAGTTAAACTCTCCCTTATCCGGTAAGTCTGGATACTGCTTTATTGAAAAACTACAAAACAGAGAAGGTTATGGAACAAAATTAGTATTAAATATAAAAATTATGAAATATGAAGATAATACTCCACTTAATAATATGGAGATTTTCTTCAAAATAAAACAGGAATCTATGTATAAGTACAATGATGGTGGTTTTTATATTATAAACACACTACTAGATATATATAATAAAATATCACACCCTTTATTCAATATAAGATTTAAAAATGAAATAAAAGATATAATAGAAACATCAATTATAAATAAAAAATCAGTTAAAAAATATTATTGGGATGAAAATTCGAAATCTAGTATTAATATTTCTATGATAGAAAGTAGTTATTCAGAAATTGATAGCCAAATCTACGATTTAGACAACGACCTTATAGATTTCTACTATAGAGGCCAGTACGTGTGTAGACTACCTATAAGAAGATTAAAAGAATTTAAAAAAGGTAAGTTAGATACTATTTTTATGAATTTCAAGATAGATATATATCAAGGTAAAGCAAAAGAATTACTAAATATAAGCCGAAATAGCTTTACCAAGTCAAAAATTGCCTTTGAAATATTTGAGAAAACTTTTTTAAACTTAATAGATGAATCTCAGAAAGACAAGAAATTACTATATAGTTTATTTGAATCTACGTATGCACAGTCATTTTTCACTAAAATATTAGATATCGGATTAAAAACTAATCTAAATAATAATGATAATGAATGGAAGAGTTTTGAAATAGGAAAGGATTTTAGTTTATACAAGCTAGATGAATCTGAATGTTTTATTTTTAACAAAAATACAAGAGTTACGGATATACCAGAGAATACTATATGTATAAGTAGTAACATAATTGAAGAGATAATTCACACAAGATTTATGAAAGGCATCTTAGAGATAAATAATTTTAAAACCTACTGTAATGAAATTTTATTCGAAAAGCACGAAAAACACAATCTAGAAAACATATTATTCTCTAGATCAGAAATAAAACTAGAAAACTGGAACGTCTTTAATTTTTATGAGGATAGTTACTCCGAAGAGTTATCTTTAGAATACCTATATAATTTCAATTTATATGAATTAGAAAAAGGAATCGATTATACAATTGAGAGATATATAACAAAAGAAATCTACCAGAAATTAGTAATTTCAGAAAAAGAAGAAGTAATAGAGGTTTTTAACGAAATAAAAGACATAATATTTCCTTTCATAGTTCATAAAAACAAAATAATTGAGATAGATAATAAATACATATATAGCTTAACGGATATCTATAAGATATATAATTTTAATGACTTTGATAAGCTATATCTAAGAATAAAAGAGTATATTATTGAAAACTCTAAGAATACAAGCCCGAAATGGTATGAGTACTATGAAAAAGGAAAAGAATTCAAACCGTTAGATCTCACACCTTTAGAAGTATTATATAAACCCACAACGTAAGTATTCGAACAAAAAAAGGTGAGCATTACGCCCACCTTTTTTTATGCTTACAACAATACTCTAAACCAACTCAGCCTATCTAAACCAAGCGCGAGCGTTACGGAACATACGCATCCACGCGCCGTCCTCATCCCACTCTTCTGGTTTCCAGCTATGGTTATAGGCTTTTAGATTACGCTCAGGATGTGGCATCATGATAGTGACGCGACCATCAGTGCTACACAGACCTGTGACACCGCCGACCGAACCGTTTGGATTGAGCGGATACGTCTCAGTTGGATGACCTTGGCTATCGACAAAGCGCATGGCGAGCTGACCGTGTTTTGCCATACCGTCGATCTCGGTATTGTCCAGCGTGGCATAGCCTTCACCGTGCGCGATAGCGATTGGCAAGATACTGTCTTGCATACCTTTGAACAAGATAGACTTGGTACGCTCGACTTTTACGTTGACCGTACGCGCTTCAAAGCGAGCTGACTGGTTGGCGATGAAGCGTGGGAAATTCTCCGCGCCTGGGATAAGATCTTTTAACTGCGCCATCATCTGACAACCATTACAGACACCGAGTGAGAAGGTATCAGGACGGGCAAAGAAGCGCACGAACTGCATGCGCAACTCATCATGGAACAAGATAGAGTTTGCCCAGCCAGAGCCTGCGCCGAGTACGTCACCGTAACTAAAGCCACCACAAGCGACCAGACCATCGAAGTCACGTAGATTGATGCGACCTTCAAGTAAATCGCTCATGTGGACGTCGACCGCTTCAAAACCAGCTTGGGTAAAGCCTGCCGCCATTTCGGTCTGACCATTGACGCCTTGCTCGCGCAGGATTGCAACTCTTGGCTTAGTTTCGCGGCTGTTTAAGTACGGCTCTTCAACTTTTTGATTGAGATCAAAGTTTGGCGCAGCGATGAGACCTTGATGGCTCGCATCAGCAATCAAGTCATACTCTTGCTGTACACACGCTGGGTTATCACGGCGGCGCGCGATTTGATAGCTGACCTGAGTCCACGCTTGCTGCAATTCAGTACGGCTAAAGCTGAGAGTGTCATTACCCATGAGCGTTGGCGTTTGGATAAGTAAGCTGTCTTCTTCCGAGCTTTGACCCACGAGGCTGAGCATATCAGCAACGTTAAACTCTTCTGCCAATTGCATGAGAGCAGCGACGTTTTCTGGTAATACTTGGATGACTGCACCCAGCTCTTCACTGAACAGTTGACCGAGTAAGTTATCATCCGTCAATGACAGTTTGATACCTTGACGGCTAGTGAACTGCATCTCAGCGATGGTCGCTAGTAGACCACCATCACCGATATCGTGATAGGAGCTGATGACGCCTTGCGCGTTGCCCGCTTGGACAAAGTTAAAGAAGTCGACCAAGTCGCTTGGCTGTGCTAAATCTGGGCAATCGTTACCCAATTGGCTCAGCGTTTGCGCAAGGATTGAGCCGCCTAGACGCAGCTTACCTTTAGACAAATCGATACGGTAGAACGCGCTGTCGCCATTGATTAGCTCAGGGGTTAGCGTTTTTGCCACGTCAACCACAGGAGCAAATGCCGTAATCACCAAGCTCATTGGAGATACAACTGATTTCTCTTTGCTGTCGCCATTGTCGTTGTCAGTCCAATTGGCACGCATCGATAGCGAGTCTTTACCAACTGGGATAGCGATACCCAATGCTGGGCACAGCTCTTCACCGACTGTATAGACCGCGTCAAATAAGGCTGCATCTTCTGCATCACCACCACAGGCGGCCATCCAGTTCGCTGACATCGTAATATCAGACAACTGAGCAATACGCGCACCAGCGATGTTGGTAATCGCTTCGCCAATTGCAAGGCGTGCTGAGGCTTGAGGGCTGATTAGGGCAACTGGCGTACGTTCACCAACACTCATCGCTTCACCGCTCATTGGCTGACCATCTAAAGCAACCAAGCCTGAAGCTGTAACGGCACAATCGGCAACCGGAACTTGATAGCGACCAACATACTGATCACGGACTACCATACCAGTGATAGAACGGTCACCAATGCTAATCAAGAATGATTTGCTAGCGACAGTTGGATGACGTAGCACGTCTTTGATTGATTCGGCCAGATTGACTTCGTCTAACTCTAAAGCTGGTAAGGTAATTTCTTGACGCTCAAAACTACGCTTCATCTGTGGTGTACCGCCAAGCAATACTTGCATCGGCATATCGACTGGTTGCTCAGGCAGTAATTCGTCATTAACGACCAGTTGACGTACTTCCGTAGCTTCACCCAAGATGGCATACGGGCAGCGCTCACGAGCACAGATGGCATCGAATTGATCCTTGCTCTCAGGGCGAATCGCTAGCACATAACGCTCTTGTGCTTCGTTTGACCAGATTGCCATTGGCGACATGCCAGCTTCTAGCGACGGAATTTTACGTAGATTTAATACCGCGCCCATCTCATGGTCATTGACCAATTCTGGCATCGCATTTGATAGACCGCCTGCGCCAACATCATGCAATGAGACGATTGGGTTGCCATCTTTACCATTATTGCTTGCATCAACGTCATTACCAGCTAGCGCCCAGCAGCGATCCATCACTTCTTGACAGCGACGTTCCATCTCAGCGTTATCACGCTGAACTGAAGCAAAGTCCAAGCCTTCATCAAGTGAGCCACTATCGACCGAAGATGCTGCACCGCCACCAAGACCAATCTGCATCGCAGGACCACCAAGGACGATAAGCAGGTCACCTTGTTGAATGGCGTTTTTTTCAATGAGGTTGCGTTTGATATTGCCGTAACCACCTGCAAGCATGATTGGCTTATGATAGCCGCGCATCTCGCTGCCATCTTTTGCCGCTGACGTATCAAGCTGAAAACTACGGAAATAACCGCAAAGGTTCGGGCGACCAAACTCGTTTGAGAAATTGGCTGAGCCCAATGGTGCTTCAGTCATAATTTCAAGACTGGTTGCCATACGATCCGGCGTACCATAATCCTGCGTACTTAATTGACCTGACTGCTCCCATTTTTCCGCAAGCTCTGGAATGTGAAGATGTGACACATGGAAACCTGTGAGACCGGCTTTTGGCTTACCGCCACGACCGGTTGCGCCTTCGTCACGAATCTCACCGCCCGCACCTGTTGCTGCACCTGCATACGGCGCGATAGCAGTTGGATGGTTATGAGTTTCGACCTTCATTAAGATATCGATTTCTTCTTGATGGAAATCATAAGGATGGGCAGAGTTTACGTCCATCGCATCAGTAGGAATTGGGTAAAAACGCATACCATCAGACCCTGCCATTACAGCAGCGTTGTCTTTATAAGCAGACAAGATGCCTTGCGGATTGGCTTTATAAGTATTCTTAATCATTTGGAACAGTGACTTTGGCTGAACTGTACCATCTACCGTCCATTCAGCGTTAAATATTTTATGACGGCAATGCTCTGAGTTTGCCTGTGCAAACATCATCAGCTCAACGTCAGTCGGATTACGCTTTAGCTCATTGACATAAGCATTCATCAGATAGTCAATATCTTCACTCGATAACGCAAAGCCAAATTCTTTATTAGCTGATTCTAGTGCCGACTGACCTTGTCCAATCACGTCGATGTGATTCAGTGATGCTGGCTTTTCATCGTCAAACAGTTTATTTACGTCATTTAAATCATAAACCAAGCTTTGCGTCATGCGGTCAAATAATAGTTGCTCAGCGGCTTTAGGTAGCGTTGCATTCACTTCGCCTTCTGCTTTTCCATCGACGGTTAGCGTATAGACAATGACACGCTCAACACAATTGATGGCAATTTCACAGTTATTAAAGATATCGGTCGCTTTACTTGCCCATGGCGATATCGTACCAAAACGTGGACCAACGATAACTTGTAGTTGATTGTTTTTCGGGGCTGTAAGGACAGTGCTACTATCGACAGCAAGTAAGTCTAGCGCTTTTTTATGCTCATCACCTTCGAGTTCTCGTGATAACACATACACTTGCTGGGTATGAATTTGGCTGACATTTAGCTCGGTTTTTTGCTGAAACTGACTGATGAGTTGCTGCGTCTGAAAATCGGTAAGAAACGGTTGTCCGGCGATGGTCATCATAAAGGCATATTCCATAGGATATAGGCAATAACAGGCATCTCTGCCATGCTAAGTAAATGGTTCGCGTATTATAACAAGAAGCCCTGTAATAAGCAGGACAAAACCAAGATAAATTGCCAATTGATTCGGTAATATTATGCTAAAGCATTGAGCAAATACTGACGATTTGCTATCAAAACAGCAAGGCTGACGGCACAGCGTCACAATTTTTACCTAAAGCTTATAATCCTTACAAACCCTCACATCGCCTTACGGGCAACCTATATAAATAGCCCAGCAGAAATCGCTATTCTAGATAGCAGTTCTTGACCAGCTAGTTTTTATAAAGCCAGTTTTTATGAAATAAACGGTTTTTATACATTAACCTGTTAATGATTATTTCCCTAACAACTATAAATTCAAAATTTATTTACAATAATGAAAAAGGATATCCACCATGAGTAACCAAGAGCATCTCGATAAAATCCAAGCCGTCATCAAAGACGTGAAATTTGCCATGATGAGTACCAGCAACAAAAAAGGCGATATTCATGCGTGGCCAATGACCACAAGTGAGGTTAACCTTGATAATAAAGAGATCTGGTTTATCGGCGATAAAAAATCAGATGTCGTCAAAGATATTCAGGATGATGCAAGAATCGGGCTGACTTATGCCACTCAAGATGAAAAGAACTTTGTTTCTATCAGTGCTAACGCTGAATTACCGACAGACAAAGCTAAATTGGATGAGCTTTGGTCGCCAGTTTACAATGCCTTTTTTGAGCATGGTAAAGAAGATGAAAACGTACAATTGATTAAAGTAGTTCCTCATGGTGCCGAATGCTGGCTTAGCGGTAGTACAGTGGTGAATATATTTAAGATGGCAGCGGCAGCCGTACAAGACGGCAAAACTGCTGAAGATATGGGCGAGACCTTTTCCGTTTCTTTATAATTTATCATTAAACTATCAAGTAGATAAAAACAAAATTTTTATCAATAAAAAACGCCAGTGGCTGATGCGACTGGCGTTTTTTATTGACTGGGCTTTATAGTTTTAGAATAAAGTATAAGATTTAACCGCTATCCATTTAACTACCTTTTACCCACTTTGCTTTAAATACGGCCACGCAGCTTTAAGATAAATCATCATCGACCATAACGTTAGAATCACTGCCGCTACCATCAAGACATAGCCGATGGTTTCAAGCGATTCCCAATTTAACAAAAGCACCGTAATCGCTATCATCTGAAAGGTGGTTTTGAGCTTACCTACATAAGACACCGCTACACTGGTACTTTTACCCAGTTCTGCCATCCATTCACGCAGTGCCGATACGGCGATTTCACGCGAGATAATCACAATTGCTGCTATCGCCATGATGATATTGGGATGCCATTGCACTAAGATAATCAGCGCGGCTGCTACCATCAGCTTATCAGCGACTGGGTCTAAAAATCGACCAAAGGCTGATACCACATTGAGCTTACGGGCAAAATAGCCATCGAGCCAATCGGTAATGGCTGCTAGTATAAAAACGCCTGTTAATAACAAGTGACGCAATAGACTGTCGCTAAAGTCACTCATACCAACCTTTGCAATCACATTGTCAGAGATTGCTGGCATGCCGATCCCCATAGCAGGTGGCCAATAGGCAATCGCAACAAATAGCGGAATCATCAAGATACGCGCAATCGTCAGGTTATTGGGCAAATTAAAAATACTTTTGTTATTCTGCGTACTTGACGGCTCCTGCGGATGCAAATGCGTGCTCTCAGTCATGGCAAACCCAGTTTAATATTGACCTAATAATGACGGATAGCTTAGCATTTTTCAGCCAAGTCGTCATGCCCTCTATGTAGGTATCGTTGATGCCAAGCGTATATTTTTCTAATCGAGCAATTTTTATCCTAGATGTGGCGTATTTAGGCATTTTAATGAGTGATAGCTGATTTTCATTACTTATCCTTAACGCTATTTTTTTGCAAAAATATCGTTATTCTATTAAATGCCTAGATACATTCATATATACACCGTC
The DNA here is from genome assembly GCF_000418305.1 of Psychrobacter sp. G. NCBI lineage: Bacteria > Pseudomonadati > Pseudomonadota > Gammaproteobacteria > Moraxellales > Moraxellaceae > Psychrobacter > Psychrobacter sp. G. Next base: position 245,779 of record NC_021661.1, on the reverse strand, counting down.
TAAAACGTAATAACATGTAAGCAAGCTTAGGAAAATAACTGAATGTCGGTTATTATGAGCCGATGATATCGATACACTTGTACACTAAAAATTGTAAGCAGATGTAAGAGTTTCTTGAACTTTCTCTTTTCAACCAAATATAAATAATAAGAATAACCCCTAGTAATAACAAATTTGTATCAATTTATTTGTGGCTTATGATTTTTCATTTGATCGCATGATAAGTTTTCCTCAGTCCACGGTATCTCCTCCGTGGGCTCTTTTTTTGTCTGCTATTTAGTCGTTTTATTCGCTGGGTGCCCTTTCCTTTATACATCATCTCGCAGTATTTTCATTGGTTTCTACAGCTTTTCTTTTGACTTAAACGGCTCAGAGAATTGCAAGATCAAAAAACCAACCACAGACAAGATAATCGCAATTTCATAACGCCCATAAGCGACTGAAATACCAATAGCGCCGGTATTCCAAAGGCTTGCTGCCGTTGCTGTGCCTTTTGAGCCTTGTTCATTTTTAAATATCGCGCCGCCACCGATAAAACCCATACCGGTGATGATGGCATACATGATTCTCGCCTCACCAGTCGCATCATAAATATCCATACCAACGAGCATGAAAGCACAGGAAGCAATGGTCACTAAAGGAAAGGTTCTAAGCCCTGCGCCGTTGTCTTTCATCTCGCGGTTGAGTGCAATCGGTAAGGAAAGAATAAAGGCAATTCCTAATTGAAAGAAATGAAATTGCATCAGCTCCATATCGATATCAAATCCAGACATAGCGTTCTACCTCCTCTTATAACGATAAACGTTTTAATTTTTAGTGTTGGTTATGAGCTTGTTTACCGTTCTAAAAAATACGCTTTCAGTCATCGTTTTTAACTGATTTGGTCAGCACAGATTTTTGCTACGGTTTGTTTTGCCATCTGATAGCAGCTTTCGATGTTACCTTGTCCACACCAGTCGCCACTGACAATCCATTGACGCGGCTCATCAACTAAAATACCAAAATCTGTATTATCAAGCGGTTTAAGGGTTGCAGCATAACGCCAGCGATGACAGTCAATTTGGCTCGGTATACTGTCCGCCTTCCAACCTAATGCTTGCTTGGCGGCTGCTAATAACTGCACTTTTATCGTATCTATATCGGCATCGACGTGCTGCTCTGACCAATCATTGCGCGCATGAATAGTAATACTGGGTAATAGCTCATCATGGGCAGGCTTTTGCTGCTCGATAAAGATTCTATCGAGTATAGAATCCTGCACATACGCCACATCCCATACCATTTCCTGATGCTTTAATGATTCAGGTAAAGGCTGCTCTTTATCCCACCCAAGCATCAAGGTATAACAGGCCTGCATCTGTGCTTCGCTAATTTTTGCAAGCTCTTTAAAATTGCTATCCGCCATCAGCTCTACAGCTTGACCATTGGGGGCTGTACAAATTACCCAATCATAGCTGCCAAGGCTGTTGCCATTCTCATCAAACAGCTCAGTTTTGTTATTAGCCTCATTTTGTTCTACAAAATCTTCTTTGCGTAATGGCGCCACACGAGTTTTAAAGTTTATAGTTGTATGCTTTAGTTCATCAGCCAAGGCACGACCCCAACTGGTCATTTTGGGCGTGCTGATATAACGCGCTTGGGTACTGCTCCATTGCTCCTTGGCTTGTATGTCAGCATTCTGAGCGGCATCGTCAGAAGGTATTAAATCCACCACATTGGCACACCACGGCTGTAATAATTTGCTCTGTATCCAAGGCTTGATAAACTGCTGAAAGTCAGCACTTTTGGCAGTAAAAAACTGCGCGCCAAATGCCCATTGCCAGTTTTTATGCGTTGCGCTGTCCATGCGATAGCGTGTCGCTAAACGACCAACGCTACGGGATTTCTCAAAAATAGTAATTTTAGGTGATACTGATTTACCGTTTGCTTCAATAAAAATGCGCTCCAATAACGTAGCCGTAAATAAGCCAGTCAAACCCCCGCCAATAATCGCAATTTTTGGTATGGATTGTTCAGTCGTATGCAAAGTAGAGTCAGTCATAATGACAATAAACCTTATAAAATATTTAGCAAAATAGTAAGTAGTCAGGTGAAAGTAAGGGGGTTATTCTAAAAAATATTGAACCTCTAAAGCCTGCTAATATAGTAAATCCATTTTAAAAAAGGGTACAGAACTACTAGGGTTAATTATTTGCAGCCTCTGTCTGCGCAGGCACAGCAAGCAAGAAAAATTAACCCCAGTAGTACTTTATAATGTTTGTATTTCTTCTATTTAGGACCGACTATATCCATGATATTTCGGTAAAAAGCCATGCTACTTTTATAGCATGGCTTTTTACCTCAGCTTCCAATCATTTTTAAGCATTGACCCTATTCAAATTTTATTGATATTGAACAATCAATGTGATTTTGCCCGTTCGGTTTTAACCACTTCGACCAACTCATTGATGACAGAGCTATCAGCAAGGGTAGATAAATCACCCAGTCCAACATACTGTCCTGCCGCTAGACTACGCAAAATACGGCGCATGATTTTACCGGAGCGGGTTTTGGGTAGTACATTGACCATATAGATGGCATCTAGATTGGCAATCGGACCAATCTCAGAGCGTACGTGACGGTTTAACTCCGATTTTAGTGATTCAGTTGCCGTTTCACTCGACTTTAATATAACAAAAGCGCAAATTCCCATGCCACGTATGTCGTGCGGCATTCCTACAACAGCTGCCTCTGCCGTCGCTGGGTGTGCGACTATCGAGCTTTCAATCTCTGCTGTGCCCAGTCTGTGTCCTGACACATTGAGCACATCGTCGACACGACCAGTAATCCAGTAGTGACCATCTTCATCACGCTGTACCCCATCACCGGTAAAATAATAGCCGGGATACTCGGTAAAATACGTTGCTAAAAAGCGCGCGTGGTCTTGATAAATGGTACGCATCTGACCGGGCCAACTACTATTAATCACCAAATTACCCTCAGCAGCACCTTCAAGCGCAACACCATCAGTATCAATGACTTCAGGGACGATACCATATACAGGATTCATAGCCGCGCCCGGCTTCATTGCGACCGTCCCCGGTATTGGCGCGAGCATAATACCGCCAGTTTCTGTCTGCCACCAAGTATCGACGACCGGACACTTGCTGCCGCCGACAACATGATAGTACCAGTCCCACGCTTCAGGATTGATGGGTTCCCCAACTGTCCCAAGTAAGCGCAGACTTGAGCGATCCGACTCACGTACAAAGGTATCGCCCTCTTTCATCATGGCTCTGATAGCGGTCGGTGCAGTATACAAGACAGTAATTTGGTGCTTATCGATAATATGCCCAATGCGTGCCCATGTCGGATACTCTGGCACGCCCTCAAACATCACTGTCGTGGTGCCATTGGCAAGCGGTGCATAAGTAGCATAAGTATGACCCGTCACCCAACCGACATCTGCGGTACACCAGTATACGTCATCATCTTTGATATCAAAAACATCACGAAACGTGGACAGCGCATAAGTAATATATCCACCTGTGGTATGCAACACGCCTTTTGGCTTGCCTGTTGAACCAGAGGTATATAATAAGAATAGCGGGTCTTCTGCATTCATAACTTCAGGTTCGCAGTGCTGCGACTCACCATCGACCAAGCTGTGGTACCAGATATCACGGCGACCACTCATCGGCACAGAATTTCCTGTACGATGGACGACGATGACATTGCTGACGCTGTCTGTGCCATCCATATCTAGAGCACGATCGACATTGGCTTTGAGCGGCGTACGCTTGTTACCACGGATACCTTCATCAGCGGTAATGACAAGTTTGGACTGACTATCAATGATACGATTACCCAAGCTCTCAGCAGAAAAGCCGCCAAAGACCACCGAATGCACGGCGCCAATACGCGTACACGCCAGCATGGCAACCACCGCTTCTGGTATCATCGGCATATATAAGGTAACGCGGTCGCCCTTTTTGACCCCAAGCTTGCGCATGGCATTACCTAAGCGGCAAACGGATTCATGCAGTTCTTTAAATGAGATTATTTTATGCAAGGAAGGATGATCGCCTTCCCAAATGATGGCAGGCTTGTAAGGGTTGTTTTTGACGTGGCGATCAAGACAGTTGACTGAAATATTCAGCTCGCCATCCTCAAACCATTTAATGCGAAAGTCTTCTAAGTCGTAGCTGACGTCGCTGATTTTGGTGGGCTTTTTTATCCAATCAATCAGCTCAGCACGCTCCGCCCAAAAGGCATCTGTCGCCTCAGCTGATGCAATCGATTGCTTATATTGTTCAGCATACTGCTCGGCGGTGATATTGGCTGCGGCGAGGAATTCAGGCGCAATGGGAAATGATTTTTGAGTCATGAGCTTCATCCTTTTTTAATTATTATGACCTGTAGCAAACATCGCTGATAGCGAGGATTGGCACAGGCAATAAGGGTCATCTTCCATAATAGTGACACTCAAAGACAGTTTGACAAATATGCTGAATGGTTGCAAGGCATCAACCACTAATCGCAACAATTGCATATCACATCAGTATGTTTAACAGTGCAGATTCTATGGTAGATATTTTTTACCGCTCTTTTTTGAAAATGCAGTTGCGACAATGCTATTTAATCCTTGTAACCTGTTATAAAACATGGACAATAGCAACCTGATATCAAGCGCTATAATTGATATCGCCATTCTTTATATGACAATAGGCTCTATAAGACTTATTTGCACTTTTAAAATCAGGAACTACCGACCATGGACAAGCACCGTACTGCCTCACAATACTCGCATTATGATGTCATCATCATTGGTGCTGGTGCGTCAGGGTTATATTGCGCATTAACCGCCGGTCGCCGTGGTCGCCGTGTATTAGTACTGGACCACGCTAATAAAGCCGGCAAAAAAATCCTTATGTCTGGTGGCGGGCGCTGTAACTTTACCAATTATTTTGTGGAGCCTGAGCATTTTATCGGTAGTAACCCACATTTTTGTAAATCAGCGCTCAGTCGATATCCGAGTTGGGAGTTTATCGGTATGGTTGAGCAGCATAAAATACCCTACCATGAGCGCGAGCATGGTCAGCTATTCTGTGATGATTCGGCGCAAGACATCTTGACGATGCTGCTCGATGAATGTACCGCTGTCGGTGTACAAGTCAGGCTCAACACTCAAGTCGACAGCGTGCAAGCACTCGAAAACGATAAGAAGGCACGCTTTCAGTTACTAACCAGTAAAGCGCTGAGCAAAAAAGAAAAGCAAGAGAAAAAAGAGGCTCCAGAGAACACTAAGCCTGTGCAAACGGGCTTTCACTGTGAGTCACTGGTCGTGGCAACGGGCGGACTGTCCATTCCAACCATGGGTGCGAGCGGTTTAGGCTATGAGTTGGCACAGCAATTTGGTCATAGTCTAATAACGACTGATGCCAGCTTAGTGCCTTTTACCTTTACCGATAAAACTGGCGAGTTGATTCGTACGCTTGCTGGTATTAGTATCCCTGTGATTGCCAGCAATGATCGCATCTCATTTAAATTGCCCCTACTATTTACCCATCGCGGACTCTCTGGTCCTTCCATGTTGCAATTGTCCAACTACTGGCATACAGGCGAAACCATCAGTATCAATTTGCTCCCCAATATCGATATAACCACCCTATTGCTTGCACATAAAAAATCACACCCAAGACAGCTTATCCGTACGGTATTGGCTGATTATACGGATAATGCATTACCCAAAAAATTGCTTGCGGCTTTACAAACGACTCTGTGGGATGACATTAAAGACAAAGAGCTTGCCAATATTAAAGATGAGCGTTTAATTGAACTTGGTGAAACACTTAATGGTTGGCAGCTAAAACCTTCTGGCACCGAAGGCTATCGTACCGCTGAAGTCACGCGTGGCGGCATCAAGACTGATGAAGTCTCATCAAAGACTATGCAAAGTAATTATCAAGATGGTCTGTATTTTATTGGTGAAGTGCTGGATGTCACAGGCTGGCTCGGTGGTTATAACTTCCAATGGGCATGGGCAAGTGGCTTTGTCTGCGGTGAGATAGCTTAAATCATATTGACCAAACCATAAAAAGCCACCTTATGAATTATCGCAAGGTGGCCTTTTTATTGACTGTCAAACCATTATGCTTGGTTTAAAAACGGATAATCGGTATAGCCTTCTGTGCCGCCACCATAGAAGCTCTGCGGATGTTGTTCATTTAGCGGCGCGCCTTCTCGGATACGCTCAGCCAAATCAGGATTGGCGATATAATCACGGCCAAACGCCACGGCATCGATGTAGCCTGACTTGATGTTTCTTTCAGCCTTTTCCGCTGTATACCCACCTGCAGCAATGATTGTCTGATCAAAGGCATCGCGAACACGCTGACGGAACGCATCGCTATAAGGCGTTCCACCTGCCCAATCAGGCTCAGATAAATGCAAATACATAATAGCGCGTTGATTGATTTGTTCAATCAGCCAAATGTTTTCATCTTCGTTATATCCAGCTTCCACATTATTAAACGTACCAAGCGGTGAAATACGAATACCGACATGGTCCGCATCCCATGCGTCGACACAAGCATCAATCACAGCCAGCATCAAGCGCGCACGGTTCTCACGGCTACCGCCATATTCATCAGTGCGCTGATTGGTATGCTCAGCCCAAAATTGATGTAATAGATAGCCATGCGCGCCGTGAATCTCTACCCCATCAAAGCCCGCTTCTTTAGCGTTTTTGGTCGCAAGACCGAAATCAGCAATAACTTGCTCTATCTCTTCCAGTGTCGCAGGACGCGGTGTGGTCGCTTCAACTCGAATGGCTTGGTTGTTGCTATCGCGCAGTGAAGTACGTACTCCCACATGAACATCGGAGGCAGAGATCGGCGCCTTACCATCAGGCTGAACGCTTTCGTGCGCTACCAGACCAGTGTGCCAGAGCTGTACTACTATCTTGCCGCCTTTTGCATGGACATTATCGACAATGGTTTTCCACGCTGTCGTCTGATCCTCGGTATGGATACCAGGCGCGCCCGCATAGCCTTTTGCTTGAAAAGAAACCTGTGTCGCTTCAGCAATGACAAGCCCAGCACCGCTACGCTGTGAGTAATACTCGCCAGCAAGCGCTGTAGGGACGTCACCGGGCTCGACAGAACGCAAGCGCGTCAAAGGTGCCATAATGATGCGATTTTTTAGGGTTTGGGTGCCCATTTTGACGGGTTCGAATAAATTATCATGTGCCATAAAAAGCCTTATTTGCTGTTATAAAAATACGGTTATAGAATTTGTTAATGATGAATAATTCACACTTAATATTACGTCCAAAACGCATTAAGCACGCTATTCATAAGCCGTGTTCTTTATAGGGCGTAGATATGGTAATTCCAAGGAAAAATTACAAACAAAAATATCAATATGGCATGATATCGGTATTGATAATACTCATTATTCAAAGCCTCTTACTAGCATATTAAGCGAATGACTTTAATCAGATTGGCTGATTATTTCATTAAGCCTTTATCCAGCTGATGGCAACAGACAATCAAGAGATTTTTTGGAGCGCTGCTGCCCAGTACCACTACTTTTGAAGAGCTGGTCGAACGGGCGGTATTTTGGAAAGATTATGGGTAACGTTATTTCAATGGCTACGCGATAAAAGACGCCAAATTTTTATTGGATGTATATCGCAATGCGCTTTTCTTCGATTTGGCGTGCCGATGGCGACAATAGGGAGTGCTTGGAAGGGCTATTCTGCCAAAATAAACGTGTCGAAGGCTAAATCTAAAGCATCCAAAATATGGATCATTTTTATTTAACCGTTAACCGAATACATTAGCCACAAAAAAACCTGATTTTACACAGGTTTTTTATATGAAATTTAAAAATAGTAAATATTTTATGATTTGAGCATCTTTTTAAAAGACAAATTCAAAGACAAATAAGTACCAAATAATATCACCATAGAGCCGATAATCGCGGGTGTATCCAATGCCTCGCCAAGCAGCAGATAGCCTAAAATAATGGCAAAAATCGGAATCACCAAAGTAATACTGGTCGCTCGTACCGGACCGATACTTTTGATTAACTGATTCATAAAAATCAGCGCGATGGCAGTCGAAAACACACCGATACAAATAACAGAAATCCAAGCCGTTACGCTGATGTTCTTGCCATAAGGAAACTCATAAACCGCCACAGGCAACATAATCACACTGGCAATGATAAGCGAGCCTGCGGTAATCGCTACTGGAGAGACATTTTCCAAGTAATTTCGAGTGATATTTGCCCCAAGCGCGTAGCCAACACAGGCCAGTAATGCGTAGCCCATCGGCAATAACCCAGAACCTGACCCAGCGCCCTGCCCGCCAAATAAGTTCTCGCTCATTAGAATCATCACACCGATCACACCAATGACCAGACCGAGAATTTGCTTTTTTGACAGTCTGTCTTTAAAAAATACACTGGCAATAAAGCCGCTTATCATTGGCACAGATGCATTAAGCACTGCCAATACGCCAGCGTTTACCGAGCGCGCTGAAAATGCAAACAGGATAAAGGGCACTGCTGCGGAGAACAGCCCAACCAACGTTAATACTTTCCAATTTTCACGAATGCCTACTCTATTTTTCTTTTTTAGTATTACAAACACCAACATCGTCAGTCCAGCCAAGACCACACGTAGGCTGGCAAAAGCTAACGAACCAAACTCAGGCACGCCAATACGATAAAAAATGAAAGACAGCGACCACATAAAGGATAAGGTGATAAAAATAATGAGGTCGCGGTTAGACATGAGATGATCCTATCGAGCATTAGACAGTAAAAAAACCTCGATGATAACTGGTTAAGCGCTCAATAGGTATTGTATTTTCTGTACTTATCACAGATTTATTTTATAAATCCACCTTATCCAAAATAAAATCGATGTCTTTATCGCCGCGCCCTGATAAATTGACCAAAATCGTCTCAGCCGCTGACATATCTTTGGCGATTTTCATCGCATAAGCGATGGCATGTGCCGACTCTAAGGCAGGAATAATACCCTCAAGGCGCGACAATGCCATGAACGCTTCTAAACATTCTGCATCAGTCGCTGATTCATACGTAGCCAATTTTAAATCTCGCAGATGCGAATGCTGTGGTCCAACCCCTGGATAATCAAGACCAGAAGCAATCGAATGTACGGGAGCTGGCTCACCTTTTTCATCGAGCAGTACATAGCATTTAAAACCGTGAATCTCGCCTTTCACACCCAGTGACATTGTCGCCGCATGATTAGGAGTATCCAGACCTTCGCCTGCGGGTTCCACGCCTATTTTTTCTACATCTTTATCATCAAAAAAGCCGCTAAACATACCGATAGCATTAGAGCCGCCGCCAATACAAGCAACCACTTTATTAGGTAGCTTACCCGTCGTCGCTAAGAACTGCGCCCGCGCTTCATGACCAACCACTGACTGAAAATAGCTGACCATTTCAGGATAGGGCGCAGGTCCCAGTGCCGAGCCAATCGCGAACATACTGCTATCGAGCTCATCCAAATAAGTCTCAAAAGCACTATCAACCGCTTCTTTTAGCGTACCAGCACCGCGCGAGACTGGCACGATATTGGCACCCAAAATCTTCATACGACTGACGTTTGGATGCTCTTTTTTAATATCGACCACACCCATGTGAATCTCACATTCCAAGCCCATCAATGCCGCTGCCGTTGCCAATGCTACGCCATGTTGCCCCGCGCCCGTTTCGGCAATCACTTTGGTTTTGCCTAATTTCTTGGCTAATAATACTTCACCCAAACAGTGATTAATCTTATGCGCACCCGTATGATTTAAATCTTCACGCTTAAAATAAATCTGCGCGCCGCCGCAATGCTCGGTCAAACGCTGTGCATGATAAATAGGACTTGGACGACCAACATAGGTCTCACGCAAGCGCTTCATCTCAGCGATAAAATCGTCATTTTTAATGATTTCACGAAAGCCCACTTCGATTTCTGCCATGGCTTTGGCAAGCTCAGGATGACCGATTTTGCCACCGAACTCACCATATAGACCATCGTCATTGGGCAAAATTGATTGATGTAAACCGTAGCCAGTGGCGGTATTTTGCGTTGTCATAGTTAAGCCTTATTATTTTAAAATGAGTATTAGCATTAATATTTTTGCCAAATTATTTAGCATTTTTGATGATAAAAATATTTTATATGTATTTGTGTTCTAGTACATTGAAACAAGATAATAAGGTAAATTATTTAGAAGGTCAAGTCTGTACATAATACTGACACATGTTAAAGCAAGTAGCTCACGCCTTAAGCACCGGCAGTGATGGTGTCAATTGTTAACCATACCTACCACACAGCAATTGAATTCCAACCTCGCATCGGTGAGAATGATAGTATTTATTTATAACACCCAATCTAGAAAATCATTCGAGAAAAAGGATAAATAATGAAACTGCGCATCTTAAAGTCTGCCGTGAAAAACCCTTGGTTTAACCTCGCGACCGAAGATTGGATATTTAATACCCTCGACCCAGACTCGCACACGTTATTCTTATGGCGCAATAGCGAGACCGTGGTCATTGGGCGCTCGCAAAACCCATGGGTGGAATGCAAAATCGATAAGATGGAAGCCGACGATGTGTTTTTAGCAAGACGTCAGAGTGGCGGTGGTGCGGTATTTCATGATTTAGGCAATACCAACTTTACCTTTTTATCACCCAAAGACGATTACGACCAAGCAGCGAACTTTACCATTATTATCAATGCGCTAAAGAAGTTGGGCATAGACGCGGATTTATCTGGGCGTAACGACATGCAAGTCGGTGATAAGAAGATATCAGGTAGCGCCTTTAAACATGCAGCAGATCGCAGCTTTCATCATGGCACATTACTAGTCAATGCCAATATGCAAAAGCTGGGCGATTATCTCAATCCGCATCCGCTAAAGCTGAAAGCCAAAGGCATTAATTCCGTCCGTGCGCGCGTTGCTAATTTGGTTGAGTTTAATGCAGACATCAATCATGAGACTTTATCCAAGGCAATTATCGAAGCGTTTTGTGAGTATTATGGCGATACTTCGCCGATAGAAGAATTGGATGAAGCCAGTCTCGCGCAGCAGCCGACGCTTAATAAATACTATCAACAAATGGCAGATTGGGATTGGCGCTTTGGCAAGACGCCTGAGTTCACCCATCACATTGAGACGCGTTTTGATTGGGGTATCATTGATTTGCACCTTGATGTGAAGCAAGCAGTGATACGCGAAGTGGTCATCTTCTCTGACGCCCTAAATGTTGAGTTGATTGATCTGTTAAAAGAATTACTGGCAGATGTTAAGTACGACAAGCATGAGATTAAAGCTAAGTTTGATGAGCTAAACAGAGCGCATCCTGAATTGGCAGCGCAGATTGACGATGTGTCGGAGTGGCTAATTGGAGAGATGGAAGGTTAAAGCCTTGCGGTTGCAAGTGAAATAAATATTTGCAACCGCTCCTATTTTTATTCTAAGCCATCCAAAATCATTTTTACCTCCGTCACATATTGACCCAAATCTGGCTCTAAATGAAATCCCTCTACTGGTGTGGGTAAACCTTTCTGCTTGCCCAATCTGACGATGATTGCATTCTCTTCAGGCAACACTAATACTCTCTGACCTAAATGACCAAGCATTGCATAAAACGGAATCGGACTGTCCATATCCGTCCACACTGAATGTCCATAAACTTGCGCCTGCCCTTCTGCAAATGCACCCGCGTTTGGCGTAATCATAAAATCAACATGCGCTTTGCTAAGCAGTTGCTCACCTTGCCACTCGCCACCGTTCAATAATAACTGCCCAAATTTAGCAAAATCCAGCGCACTAGCGTTTAGACAGCAATATACTTTTTCGATACTCTCTGAGCCATCAAGCGACCAATAGGCGTCACCTTGCATACCAAGTGGCTGCCAAAACTTCTCTTCCAAATAGCTAGAAAGTGTGTACCCATGAGGTTCTAACGCACGTGATAGAGCAATACCGAGCATTTGCGTATCGCCCGATGAGTATTCAAACTGACCTCCACATTCTTCGACGAAATCTCGATTGACCATTTGCTTAACTAAGTCATGACCATAGTAGGATTCTGCGGTGGGGTTAATTGGAAAGTAGTAATCCTCCGTCCAATCATAGCCTGAGGTCATCGCTGATAAATCCGCGAGGGTACAGTTTTGCGCATATTGCTTGTCCGCATATTCAGGCAACCACTTGGTAATCGGCTCATCAACGCTACCGATATAGCCGTCCTCCACCGCTTTGAGATAGAGCATAGTCGTGACGGTTTTTGCCATCGAAAAGCTGTTGGTGTGCGAATCGCTGCCATAACCTTGCCAGTAGTTTTCGTACAGTAGCTTGCCATCTTTGATAATAGCAAAGGCCACCGTTTGGTCTGTGTCTAAAGCATTCTGCAACGTTGTGGTGAGTTTGACTTGCTCAAAATTGGAATCTTTTTCCCATTCGATAGCGTCTTTTGCACGGATAGTCCGATTGTCAAAATCGATATAATCATCAATATTGGCAGTGGCTTCACCTTTCAAATAAGTGAGCTGTAAACCGCGAAAGATATAAGCATTACCGGTCACTACTAAGCCCAAGCTGATAATAATGAGTAGCGCTAAAATAGGCAAAACGATCCATTTAAACAGTGTTTTTAGCACTACCATTATAAAATCCTTTTTTATGGTGTGATTGATAGATATGAATATCGTTGATAGGGTTTAATTTAGCATGGATAGGGTGTTTTGGGAGGGGGTTTTTTGAATAGTGAGTTTAGATTGTAGGCTGGGCTAAAATCCCAAATTACACGTGCTAAAATCATAATTTTTATAAAAAAGGACTTCATCCCATGAGTGCCACTAATGAAGACATTAAAGACCTCAATATTATTTTTGAAGAGATAAAAAATTTAAGAAATATTTTTAAGCGTTCTTCCGAATTGTATAAAAAGGAGTTTGATAGCGATATTGACCTTATGACAGCTCTATTACAATCACCTCAGAATGCTGCAGAACCAATTCAAAATCAAGTTCAGTTCTTTCTTTCCTCTAAAGCTCAAAGGAAACTACATGAAATTGCTCAAAGACAGTGTTTATCGCTAGAAAACATAACAGTCAATGAATGTATTTATGAAATTAGATATACACTGTATTTGCATTTGAAAAATAATGGAAGCTTTGATACGTCTGGATGCATGAAGTTGATATCAAAAGTACGTAAAAATATAGATAGAGAAGCTAAGGATATTACATACTTCTTCCCCTTTAATGCACCTAGTCTCAGCCCTGAAAAAGAAATACAGATAGGTGGTGCGAAAATAATTCACAAGGATAATATTTATGCGAAAGTCAAAGATAATAGTTACTATGATCTTTTTATAAAAAACAACAACCCTGATAGTTTCAATTGTCTTCTTAGTATTACAATACCAAAATGCTCAGATAAAATGAGTGAAAGTAGAGCGCAGAATGTTGCAGCACTTATCTATGGCGTTATTAAAGTTTTTACTACTTCTTATGAGATCAAAGCTAATCAAGTAAACTTAATGAATAATCCCACCAAAAATAATATCAATCATTATATTGCCAGTAGTCGCGATGAATATTGGATTGGTGGTTCATATGCATTTGGCGAAGATTTACAAGATTTTTGGAACTATTTTGAAGAAGACTTAAAAACAGATTTAGGGTTCGTCATTAAAAAACTTATATTACGAGCAGCATCTCCTACTAATAAAGAGTATTTGGCTGATCGTCTAATTGATGCTTTTTATTGGTTCGGTGATGCTTCTAGAGACAATAATAGTAGTGCTCAAGTTGTTAAGCTAGTAACAGCAATGGAGAGACTAGTCACTATGAAAAATGAGGAAGAAAACAAAGGTATAACAGAAAATTTTTGTCGTAGAGTCTCCTGTCTGATTGCTATATATCGTGGCGAAATCGATAAGTGGAAAAGTAAAGCCCAAAAAGTATATCAATTAAGGTCAGACCTTGTACACGGATCACAAAGCATTTATAAGACTTATGAAACAAAATTAGAGTTTGATCCGTTTCAATTGGCATCCTCAACTATACTTTCTGCATGTATAGGATTTTATAAGTTAGGCCTAGATCTGAACCCTTATGAAAAAAAGCTAAAAAATATGTATTCTGAAATATCCGAAATATGTGAAGATGAGCAATATAAAATAAATAAAGTTATAAATTCATAATAACCAAACCAAAAAAACGGCGAGATAATTAATCTCACCGCTTCTATGTTCGAACTAAGCTTTTAAATCAAACCTTAAATCGCTGCCGCAACCTCAGCACCATCACGAATCGCGCGTTTAGCATCCAGCTCAGCGGCAAGCTTTGCACCACCGATAAGATGATACTGTGCATCTGGCGCATCGCCAACGTTTGGCATCAGCTCAACGACCGACTCTTGACCGGCACAGACCACGACACTATCGACACGGAGCAACTGGCTTTGACCTTGGTTATTAGTGATCCAAATACCTTCATTGGTGATCTTATCGTACTTCGCACCTGATACTTGGATGACGCCGTGTGATTTGACATGAGCACGATGTACCCAGCCAGAGGTTTTATTGAGCCCACTACCCAAGCGACCTTTGGTACGCTGCATCAAGTACACTTGGCGGATAGGCTTAATGGCTTCAGGCTTGATTAGTCCGCCCTCGGTTTGATAGTCGGTCGCAGAAGTGACGCCCCATTCTTCACGCCATTCTTCGATAGACTGGGCTTTTGGACGATAGCTTGGGTCTTTGAGCAATTCAGGCCCTAGCTCATCAAGCGGCTGACCATGTTTGGCGGTCAAATATTCACTAACGTCAAAACCAATACCACCAGCACCGATGACCGCAACGGTTTCGCCAACTGATTTTTCACCAGAGAGTAATTCAGCATAGCTCATTACTTGTGGCAAATCCGCGCCTTCCAGTTTGCCAGCGAGGCTTCGTGGAACAACACCAGTTGCGACGATAACGTGATGGAATTTGGCTTTCTCAAGCATGGCTTTATCGACTTTGGTATTGAGTTTGATTTCAACACCTAAGTGCTCAAGCTCATTGATATAGTAGCGAATGGTCTCAAAGAACTCTTCTTTACCAGGGATAACTTTGGCGTAGTTAAACTGACCGCCCAAGATGTCTTTTGCTTCAAATAGCGTGACCTTATGACCACGTAGCGCGGCGACGTGAGCGGCTGACATACCAGCAACACCGCCACCGATGACGGCAACTTTTTTAGGTTTTTTGGTTTTCTTATAAACCAATTCAGTCTCGTAACACGCTTGTGGATTGACCAAACAGGTCGAGCGTTTATTCTCAAAAGTATGGTCAAGACAGGCTTGGTTACAGGCAATACAGGTATTAATACGATCTGCCTGACCATTTTTGGCTTTATTCACCCAATGGGCATCGGCTAAAAATGGACGCGCCATCTGAATCATATCTGCCTGACCACTGGCGACGATTTCTTCTGCCGTTTCTGGCATATTGATACGGTTGGCTGCCATCATTGGGATGCTGATGTGTTTTTTAATTTCAGCGGTAAAATCAACAAAGGCCGCACGCGGTACACTAGTGACAATCGTCGGAATGCGAGCTTCATGCCAGCCGATGCCCGTATTCATGATGGTCACGCCCGCCTCTTCTAACGCTTTGGCAACAGTGATGACTTCGTCCATGACGTTACCGTCTTTGACCAAATCAATCACTGATAAGCGAAATAAGATAATAAAGTCTTCACCGGCAGCTTCACGTACCGCTTTGACCACGTCGACCGCAAACTTCATACGATTTTGAATGTCGCCGCCATATTCATCAGTACGCTTATTCACATGACGGGATAAAAACTGATTCAGCAAATAGCCTTCTGAGCCCATGATCTCCACACCGTCATAACCAGCTTGCTTGGCAAGTTTAGCCGAACGGGCATAATCTTTTACCGTTTGTTCGATGTTTTTAATACTCATCTTACGCGGTTTAAATGGTGAGATTGGCGATTTAATCGGACTTGATGAGACTGCAAATGGATGATAGCCGTACCGACCACTGTGCAAGATTTGCATGATTATTTTGCTGTCATACTTATGCGCAGCACGGGTCACGCGTTGATGGTTAATAACGTCAGCACGCGTATTCATGGTGCCACCAGCAGGCAGTAACCACCCTTCACGATTGGGCGAAATACCGCCCGTAATCATCATCGCTACGCCGCCTTTGGCACGTTCGGCAAAATATGCTGCCAGTTTACCGTAGTTATAAAAACGGTCTTCAAGCCCCGTATGCATCGAACCCATCACCATGCGGTTTTTAAGCGTGGTAAAGCCCAAATCTAATGGCTCAAATAAATGCGGGTAGTGTGCATTAGTGCTGGTGGTCTCAATAGAAGTGGCAGTACGGCTGGCGGACATATCATTTTCCTTATGAATGGTTTATGAGAATATTTTTTAGGAATGCTTTGTAAGAGTGCTTATATTGCTCGTGCTATAGGATTTAGCGTTACGGTATCGTACCACACCGCCATTATCATCAGCTATGCAGACAAGCGACTGATGAGTGAACACTAATTAATAGCGGCGCTGAACGATCCTATTAATTAGTGAGGTTTTTTGCAGATAGTTAAATAAACTCCACAAAACCTGTCCAAACTTTGCCTGCGACTGTCTATAATAATTAGACCCTGATACAGTCGATTGGCGACAGCAAAGCACCATTACTGCGTCATCGACTATAAAAACATACGATAAAGGACTATCTGCATGACAGACTTTCATACCGGTCTCGGCAAAAATGCTGCCAACCATCAACCGCTTACCCCTATTGATTTTATCATCCGTAGTGCTCAGGTCTATCCTGACAGAACCGCTATCATCTATGACGACTTAGAACATAATAACCTCATGCAAACGTGGCAACAGACTTATGACCGTTGTCGTCAATTGGCGGATGGTCTGCGCAAATTAGGCATTGATAAAAACGACACAGTTGCAGTCATGATGCCAAACACCCCAGCGATGATCGAGTGCGCTTTTGGTGTACCGATGTCAGGTGGCGTACTTTGTACACTGAACACCCGCCTCGACATCAACGCCCTTACCTTTTGTCTGCAACACTCAGAAGCCAAAGTATTGATTCTAGACAGCGAGTTTGCTGAACATGCTGAAATGATCGAAGAAGCATTTCCTAATCTCATCGTGATTCATGCGACCGATGCGGCGCTCGATATTGAACGTTTTGGGCAAATGAGCTACGAAGCATTAATCACCAGCTCAGACAGTTTGGATAATTGGGAAAAGCCACTCGATGAATGGGATGCTATCGCGCTCAACTATACCTCTGGCACCACTGGCAAGCCAAAAGGCGTGGTCTATCATCATCGCGGCGCGACACTCAACGCTGTCTCCAATATTTTAGATTGGGATATGCCCAAGTACCCGATGTATCTATGGACGCTACCATTATTTCACTGTAATGGTTGGTGCTTTCCCTGGACGATTGCCGAACGTGCGGGCGTCAATGTCTGCTTGCGCAAGATTGACGCTGATTTGATTTTGCAGCTGATTGCTAAGTATAAAGTCAGTCATTATTGCTCAGCACCCGTGGTGCACAATATGATTGCAGGCGGCAAATCTGAATATAAAGACGCCATTAATCATGAAGTCAAAGGCTGGGTCGCTGGTGCGCCGCCGTCTGAAACCATGCTCGCCGCCATGGAAGCAATGGGCTTTCATATCTCGCATGTTTATGGTCTCACTGAAGTCTATGGTCCGGTCACCGTCTGCGCTGAGCAGCAAGAATGGGATGAGCTGGATGTCGCTGCTCGTGCGCAAAAGAAATCACGTCAGGGCGTAACGTCACATTTGATGAGTGGCTTTGAGCTGTTTAAACAAGGGACTACTGAGCCAGTTGCTGCTGATGGCGAAGAGATGGGCGAGCTGGCACTGCGCGGTAATATGGTAATGAAAGGTTATCTAAAAAGTCGTAAAGCCACCGAAGAAGCCTTGACTGATGGCTGGTTCCGCACCGGTGATTTAGGGGTCAAATATCCTGACGGCTATATCAAAATTATGGATAGGCTCAAAGACATCATCATATCAGGCGGTGAAAACATCTCTAGTATCGAAGTCGAGAACGTCCTATATAAAATGCTAGAAATTCAAAGCTGTGCGGTCGTCGCCGCGCCGCATGATAAATGGGGCGAAGTACCTGTCGCCTTTATCGAGATTCATGAAGGCAGCACTTTACAGCGCGATCATGTGATGGAACATTGCAAACAGCACCTTGCTGGTTTTAAAGTACCAAAATATATTGTCTTTGCTGAAATCCCAAAGACAAGCACTGGTAAAGTGCAGAAGTTTGAGCTGCGTCAAGCGGCCAAATCCTTAGCACATGAAACGCCAAAAGTAACGGCTAGTGCTAAGTAAGTGTTTATCATTAAGCCTTAATAATACGGAAGTATCGTTAATATTAATGAATCATCATTGATAAAAAAGGTCAGCCTAATGAATGTAGGCTGACCTTTTTATTGTGCTAAAAAAACCAAGCTTATTATTAATCAAAAAACTAATTAAGCCTTGGCTCCAGCCATTGGTAGACCAGCATACCGATTATCATCGCTGGGATAAAAACATAAGCCTGCCATTGTCCTGTGCCGAGCAGCACAATACCAGGACCTGGGCAAATACCTACCAAGCCCCAGCCGATACCGAATAGCATCGCGCCGGTTAACAGTTTTTTATTGATCACTGTTTTGCTTGGCATATCTATTGAAGTGCCAATCCAGCTGGTCTGTTGACGCTTAGCCAATTGGACACCAACTATCGCAACTATTAAACCGCCACCCATCACCAATGCAAGGGAAATATCCCATGCACCAAATACGTCTAAAAAGCCTTGTACTTTAACAGGATCAGTCATACCTGAGATTAATAACCCAATACCAAATAGCAGACCTGCCAGTAACCCAATTATATTTTTTAGCATCATTATGTCTCGCACTTCATTCGTGGATATAAGCTTTTATGAATCATATTCAACGTTGTCTTAGCAATGTGTTATTTAAATTAAGCCCAAGAGATGTCGACCAATATAAACCGTCACAATACCAAATAACATAAAGGTCACTGTCGCCGCCATCGACCGTGGCGACAGTCGCGCATTACCACAAATACCATGTCCGCTGGTACAGCCTGAACCTAAACGCGTCCCAAAACCAACCAATAGCCCTGCACCAATTAATAACGGTATCGAGGTACTGATTTCGATATCAGGTAACGGTCTAAATAAACTATATAATAATGGCGAGAGGATCAGACCTGCAATAAATAATACCTGCCACATCTCGACGCGCTTGGGTTTAAGAAGACTTGAGAAAATACCACTAATACCCGCAATACGACCAATGCCCAATAGCAAGATAACCGTTGCAACGCCTAGCATCAGCCCGCCTACCAAGGAAATTGGCGTAAAAGCTTGCCAGTCTATTTGTATACCCATAATGATTACCTAAGCTGATTTTTTATTAAAAATGGTTTTATATCTTCAATTGAGTTTAACAACGATATCGTACTACTGCTATAAACGATTTTTTATTATTTATATCTTACTACATATTACTTTATATAAATACATTATATTATAAAACATAATGAAAAAGTAAAAAAATACTGAACATTGCGTCACGCATTGCTCAGTATCTCCTCATTTGATGGCTGACTGGCTTAATAAATATAGTCGTTAATAAACGAGTCAGCCTCTCAAATCATTTTGCTAAGACTTCATCAAGCGCTTTTTCAAAACGCTCTACCGCGCCGTCGATATCGGTCAATTTATCCAAACCAAATAGACCTAAACGGAACGTTTTAAAGTTCTCAGGCTCACCCACTTTTAACGGTACGCCAGCAGCGATTTGCAATCCAGCTTCAGCAAAAGCACTGCCTTTATGGATGTCATCACGGTCAGTATAAGATACGACAACACCTGGAGCTTCAAAACCTTTGGCAGCAACGCTTTCAATACCTTTATCTGCCAGTACCTTACGGACGCGGTTGCCAAGCTCCCATTGTGCATCACACAATTTATCAAAGCCAATCTCTTTTGCTTCCAAGATAGTATCGCGGAATTGACGCAAGCTATCGGTTGGCATAGTCGCATGATAAGCGTGACCGCCGTTTTCGTACGCACGCATGATGGTTAACCATTGCTTTAAATCAAGGCTAAAGCAGTTAGACTCCGTGGTTTCTACTTTTTTGATAGCAGCGTCACTGAGCATAACCAGACCTGCACATGGTGTACTACTCCATCCTTTTTGCGGCGCACTGATGAGCACATCAATGCCCAATTTTTTCATATCTAACCATACACAACCTGAAGCGATACAGTCAATAACCAATAAACCGCCAACACTATGTACGGCCGCGCTTAATGCTTTGATGTAGTCTTCTGACAAGATAATGCCCGACGACGTTTCAACGTGCGGCGCATAAACGACAGCAGATTTGTCTGCTTTAATTTTGGCAACGGCCGTTTCGATATCCACTGGCGCAAATGGTTTTGGCGCTTCCGTATCTTCTGTACGCTCAGCCGTTAGTACCGTAGATGATTTGGCAAATTTGCCTTTTTCTAAAATTTGCGTCCAGCGGTAGCTAAACCAACCATTACGGATAATGAGACAATCTTCATCAATGGTCAGTTGACGGGCGACTGCTTCCATGCCGTAGGTACCAGAACCTGGAATAATAACCGCGGCTTCAGCGTTATAGACTGTTTTTAGGTTGCTGAGCAAATCATTCATCACCTCTTGGAAGGCTTTTGACATATGATTAAGGGCGCGGTCGGTATAAACCACTGAATATTCTAATAAGCCGTTTGGATCAATATCTTGACGTAATGCAGTCATGTGACGCTCCTGTCTGTTGTAATATTTTTTAAGTATGAGTGATAACAAAATCTAGATACTGTCTTAGTCAATTTAGGTCAGCTATTATTTTAATCAACGTAATATGATAGCCAGATACGTTTATAGATAGCATTCACTAAGTACGAATATCGAGTAATAATTGAGAATATGACGCAGGGTGGACGATGTAGCACTTTATCCTAGCGCTATTGCCGTTGACGGTGGTATCTTTTACGTCGTTGATGTCATCAGATATTGAGTGAAAGCGCATAAGATACGCAAACCATTATCGTTGCTACGCGGTAGTAAGCTGATAACAGTAGTGATTGATTGGATAGATAAAAGTTAAATAATATAAAGACGCTGGTGTTGTAACGAATACCGCTCGAGTATCCTAAAAACAGTCCCTATTCATCAATCAAGCATCATCACTTAATATCGTCATAACAGCTCGATATTAGCACTGATAATGCAGGTTGACAATGCTATGTTTGCGTTAAAACCATACTGATACAATTTCTTATTTTTGATGATAAAAGGCAACTATCAGTGATTCCGATGGGCGTCTTGTAGACCTGATACCACAAAATCGAGTAATTCATTATCACCTTCGCGTGCCGCCTTACGCATGAGCTTGGAGGGCGCATGGGTCAAGTTTTGCGTTAAGCGCCGCGTTAGCTCAATCATAATATCTTCAGGGTTAGCATTATCGCTTTGCAGCTCTGCGATAGAGGCTTGCAATAGTTTGTTTACCTGCTCATGAGTACGCGCGCGATATTGCTGAATATCCTTGCCTACTTGGCGTACTTGAAAGCGGCGATCCATCTCAACCACCAATTGACTGACCAACAGCTCAGCGTCTACTGCTGCTTGCCGGCGTTGTTCGATATTACCGGCTATCACATGCTGCAAATCATCAACAGAATATAGATAAACGTCATCTATCCGGCTGACAGTCGAATCAATATCACGCGGCACCGCCAAGTCAATCATCAGCATGGGCTGATAGCGACGGCTCTTTAGTGCTCGCAGCGTCATGGTTTTATCAATCAATATGTCCATGCTACCGCTACAGCTGCTCACAATATCGGCTTCTGCCAATACTTGTGGCAGCTCTTGCAGCGTTCTGACTTCGATCCGGCGATTGGGATTGCGCAGCTCAGCCGCTAACGCTTCTGCGCGTTCAGGATTACGGTTGCAAATAATAACGCGACCGACTCCAAGACCTGCGATATGCGTCGCTACCAAGCGGTTCATCTCGCCAGCGGCTACCACCAGCAAAGTACGACTTGGCAAATCATCAAAGATTTGCGTCACCAGTTTGGCAGCAGCATAGCTAAGTGATACGGCTTGTGCGCCAACTTGGGTCTCATTACGTACTCGTTTTGCCGCTGCAAATACCTGATCGACAATCCAACCTAGCTGATTGCTAAGCGCTTTTTGATCTTGCGCCATATGCACAGCGCGCTTGATTTGCCCCAGTATCTGCGGCTCACCGAGTATCATAGAGTCAAGACCTGCAGCCACTCGTAGCCAATGGGTTAAGGCATGCGTATCTCGATGGACATACAAATAAGGGTCAATCTCATCCAGTGATAATTGCTTAAAACCTGCAAGCCAAGTTTTAATTTTTAGGATGTGAGCGCTGATGATAGTCGACGAAAGGTTGGCGCTATTGTTAGCCGTCATACTAGACTCTATAACTGAAGTCTCTACAACTGCTGAGGCTGAATTTGGCAATAATGTGTTTGGTGATAATATGCTTTCTGGGACCAATGCATAAATCTCTGTACGGTTGCAGGTGGAGACTATCACGCTACCGTCGCTAAAGCCTTGTAGCTGCGCAAGTGCGATATTGACCTCGTCACCGACAAGCGCCAAGCGCTCTCGTAGAGCGACTGGTGCAGTTTTGTGATTGACCCCAATGACCACTAATCTCATTATTGACAGACCATAAATATGATATTCACTCGCCAACCAAACACCTTTAGCGGTTTTTAAAAAATTAAAATCCTATTTTTCAAAGACAGCTTTTGACAAGAAATCTTTGAAAAACAGCCTTTAATAAGTAACTTTAAAAGTAAAATAATAAAAAGCGTTTATTATATCATTATTGATAGCTTTATTTAACACTCACCTCTATAAGCCAGCATTTTGTCTGTATCTGGGCGCATGGCTTACAAATCAACTGCGATTACTGGCTTAACATTCAAACACTTGCATATAGGTTTACTTAAAGCTAACAATGTTACCCTTAAATTCGGGTGCTACTATAGTTGATCCACCACTTTTAAAAGAATACAGAACTACTGGGGTTGATTATTCGCAGCCTCTGTCTGCGCAGGCACAGCGTAATCACAGCAAGCAAGAAAAATTAACCCCAGTAGTTATTGATAACATTTGTATTTCTTTCATTTAGGACTGTCAATAGAATAAATTTGCCCTATTACTGACACCTAAGTAACACGGCTGCTATTGTGTATCCCTTCATGCTACTCTTATAATGTTTGACATCATTATTCGTCACAGATATCTGTTTTTAAAACGATTCTAATAAACCCAGCCTTCTATGCTGCAAATCCTTTTACTAGGCATAGAAACAAGGTCAGAATAGGTAAATACTGCACGCTATGGTCTTTTTTGGGTCTTCATTTAGACGACAATCTATGCATAATGCTCAATCTAGCCTTAGCGCTTTGTTGCATGCTCTCATTGATCGGCTATGCCAACGTTATAAGCTAGCGTTTTCGTTGGCGGTTTGTTTGTGCCTAGGATTCCCTGCCCATGCTGACCATGCCATTGTCTTACCAAACATAGCTTTGCCCAAAGTCTCTCCTACTAACATTAGTAGTGCCACCGTTACCAGAACCATTAATGCCTCTAGTCAAGTTATTAACAGTCACACACCAGTGACTAAAAGCATGGCTAATAAAAATTTGATAACTGATGCCTCGATAACCGAAGGTAGTCCGTCATCTGACCTCAATAAAATAAGCAATGAACCAAGCTTGTATGCCTTATTAGATGCAGAATTTTCTGCAAATCGTGATGATACCGAGCGTGCGCTGATTATCTATAAGCAGCAATCATTTAAACAAGACGCCACAGCCGTATTTGAGCGCGCGCTGAGCTTATCATTACGTAATGACAGGGTCGAAGAATCTTTACAATTTGCCAAAGCATGGCAAGATGAAAACCCAGACCATGTGCCGGCTTGGTTTTATGTTGCTCATTTGGCACTGCGGGCGCACGATTATGAGTTGGCAGGCGAAACTCTAAATCGCATCTTAAGCTATGATCCTCGCGCCGATCTTAGCGAAATTCTGATTGGCATTTACCCAAACAGCGATGATGATAAGCGAGAGTTACTCGCCGCTCTGCAACCCATCGCCAGTGAACAAAACGCCTCGCTGTCAGTCTTAAAAGCTGGCTTGCTTTATCAGTTTAATGAACCTGAGATTGCCATCGTTCATATCAATCGAGCAGTTGAGCGCCAGCCGGATTATGTGCCTTTTATTACCTTAAAAGCAGATATCTTGCGCAAAATCGAAACGCCAGAAGCAGTCATTGAGTATCTTAGCCAAGCACGCTTGCGTAATGCTGACAGTAAGAATCTATACTTGTATGAGATTCGCTATTTGCTTGATTTAAAACAGAATGAGCAAGCGTGGCAGCTATTGTTAGACGCTCATCAGCGCTTTGCCGATGATGCTGAGATTACCTTGTTGGCGGCGCTGGTTAGCTTAGATATTGAAAAATACACTAGTGCCGATCAATTGCTTAATACGCTTGCCAAAAATCCCGCTTATTTAGATCAATCTTATTATTATCTGGGCATCAGTGCCGAGCGTCAGCAAAACTTTGAGCAAGCCAAATACTATCTCAATGCTGTCATGCAAGAGGACTTGGTATTGGAAGCTCGACGAAAAGTGGTCGCATTAGACTTACTCAATAATAATGTTGATGCCGCTATCGCAACGTTAGACAAGCTGCGTAAAGACTTTAGCGTCTTCGCTCCTGATAGCTTTGTGCTACAAGCCGATATCTTATGGCAACAGAATGAACCTGCAGAAGCCTTACGCCTATTAACTAAGGCTGCTCGTAAATACCCTGATAATGAGATGCTGCTTTTTGCACGCGCCCAGCTCCTTGATGATAAAGAGGACTATATTGTCAAGCGTACCTTGCTCAATCACTTGCAAGCGCTTGACCCCAGCAATCCTGCTTATCAGCTGAGTTACGCCCAGTTATTGCTGGCCAATGAGCGTGGTTCTGAGCAAGGATTGGCATTGGCGACGGCGATCATACAAATACGCTACGATGACCCTCGCTATGACAATGAGCTGCATCTGCAAGCCCTCAATGTACTGGCAAGTAATGCACTAGCAAACGAGAATTATCAGCAAGTGATCGACTATCTGCAAACGCCTTACGATGTGCTCCCTACTTTACGCTCAGGGACATTGCTATTACGCGCTTATCAAGGCTTAGGCGACAGTGAAAAAGTTGACGCTTTACTTGCCGACTTGCAGCAGCGCTTCTCATTTGGGCAACACAATATCAATGACCGTATACAATTGTATTAATAACAAACGATATAATTAATAAGCAATGCCATAGTGCTTCTAAGTCCTCGAATACGACATCCTATTATTACAAGTCATGTATAAGAAGCTAACAGCCACGCATAACTGAGTAACAAATAACACTTAAGCTAACCTGCTCTCGAAACAAAAATTTTGCAAATTTGTCCATTTTTGAGGAAACATCATGTCTACCCTGCGATCTTTTTATAAACCTAATAAATTGGCCCTATTTGCCGCTATGACAGCAGCAATGGTAATTACCTCTGGCTGTCAGTCTATGAAGACCGCCAACGCGACCAACCAGCCTAGTACAACCATTCAAGGTCAAAATACTGAACAACCAAAGAAACTTGAGAGCTTTAATATTACAGGTAAGATTGGTGTTACAACGGCTGCGAGTGATACAACAGGGGCGCAAGGCGGCAGTGCATTTTATGCATGGGGTCAACAGAATGATCGCTTTGCCATTGAACTCATTGGTGCGTTAGGCATTGGTAAAACCAATATCGAATACAATGGTCAATCTGCGACTTTGGTGAGCGAAAAAACCGGTACTTTGAATGCGGCGGACCCTGAAACCCTGCTTAAAAAAGCCACCGGTTGGCAAGCACCTATCTCTCAGATGCCTTACTGGATTTCTGGACGCCCAGCGCCTTCAGACAGCGCACCGCAGCTTGATGCTCAAAACCGTCTAATTAGCTCTGTAAATGGCGAATGGCGTGCCAGCTTTAGCTACAAAGGCAATGATAAATTACCAAATAAGATCAGTGCAGTTCAATCGCAAGGTAATAAAGTTGTTATGACAATTGATCATCAAAAGTAATAGCACCAATTAGATTTGATCGCTATTGCAAACAGCCATTTTTATAAATGGCTGTTTGCGTTTTAAAATTGCACCTGAGAATTGTGACCATCATTTATGATTAAGAACGCTACTAATTCATCTGTCATCACGCGCTTATCACCAGCAAAGATTAATTTATTTTTGCATATTACCGGTAAGCGCGCTGATGGTTATCACAATTTGCAAACGGTGTTTCGCCTGCTCGATTGGGGCGATTATTTGCATTTTTCAGTAGCAGATGAATTAATAATTACTATTGATAGCGTAGCAGACAATAGCGCTGTAGATAATAGTAGCATGTGTGGTCAGCTACTCACGCTAAGTGGTGCCGACACCATAACCAGCAGCATAGAGGACAATTTGATCTTTAAAGCGGCTAATGCCTTACTGGCATCTGCCATAGACTCAAATTCGCTACCTAAGAATCTACCGAAAGTGTCAGTGAGGTTAGATAAGCACTTACCGATGGGCGCAGGCTTAGGTGGTGGCTCGTCCAATGCCGCGACGACATTATTAGTCTTAAATAGAATATGGCAGATTAATTTTGATCAAGATACGCTTATAAAAATTGGCGCAAGCATTGGCGCGGATGTACCGATATTTATCTTTGGACAAGATGCTATTGCGATGGGCATTGGCGAAGAGCTGACAGCGATTGATTTGCCCGAGCAACAGTATTTAGTATTGACCCCTAATGCTCACGTTAATACTGCCGAGCTTTTTGCGCACCCCAAGCTACAGCGAGATATCGCCCTGCTATCAATTAAGACCATTCAAAACCAGTCCAATGACTATGTGCAACATTTAAACACGCCTTATCAAAATGTCTTTACGCCAGTGGTCACCAGTCTTGCTCCTGCCGTCGATGAAGCCTTACGATATTTACAAATGTTAGAAAAAGAAGCGTCAGGGACAGCTCGTATGACCGGTTCCGGTAGCGCAGTATTTTTGCCTTTGGATGCAGGTGTGATATCTGATAAAGCGCGTTTGGCAAAGTGGATTGAAGAGGCGCCCTGTCCTGCCTATTTAGTTCGTAATTTATGAGTTAGATTTGAGCTATAGTGTGAAAATAAGAGGACTATAAATACAGCGTAAAAAGTTTTATGGATCCAATACCCTTTTTATTTTTGACCTATTTTTTAATAAAAGCTATAAAAAGGCGAAAATGACTTGCAAAATCTGAAAATTTAATTATAATAGGTCGCCTCAATAGGGGTATAGCCAAGTTGGTAAGGCATCAGGTTTTGATCCTGACATCCGTTGGTTCGAGTCCAGCTACCCCTGCCATTTTTAAGCTCAAAGCATTAGATGTGTACTTATTATAAGCAGTTTATAGACAGCCGCTTATCTTATTGACATTGACAATGTTATCCCAGTTTCGGTATAGTTCGCAATGAACACCGTTAGGGAAAAGTTATGTTTTAGACGATTTTTCTGTTTATGAGATAACAAACAGGTCGTGACGCTATTCTAATAATGACTGTTAAAAAGTTGCTTTTAGATATCGACGTACACAGCCTAGACATTACAGGGGTATAGCCAAGTTGGTAAGGCATCAGGTTTTGATCCTGACATCCGTTGGTTCGAGTCCAGCTACCCCTGCCATTTTTTACTGTAATAGTAGTCATCAATCTTTTTCACCACTCTTTTCTGAATTTGAGCAGTTTGACACTGCTTAGCGGTCGCTGCTTGAGTCAATCAATAGGACTTCTGTCATGCCTTATTTGGCGATTTTTACGGGCAATGCCCACCCAGAATTAGCAAAAACCGTAGCCGATCATCTCCATATACCTCTTGGTAAAGCTGACATCACGCGTTTTTCTGATGGCGAAATTGCCGTAGAAATCAAAGAACACGTGCGCGGTAAAGACGTGTTTATCATGCAGCCTACTTGTGCACCGACCAACGACAATTTGATGGAAATCATGATGATGGCAGACGCTTTGCGTCGCTCTAGTGCTGGTCGTATTACAGCAGTCATGCCTTATTTTGGTTATGCCCGTCAAGACCGTCGCCCTCGTTCAGCTCGTGTGCCTATCTCTGCTAAAGTCGTTGCTGACATGTTGAACATCGTTAGTATCGATCGTGTGATGACCGTTGATTTGCACTCAGATCAGATTCAAGGTTTCTTTGACATCCCAGTCGATAATATATACGGCACGCCTGTATTGCTTAACGATCTACAAAAACAAGATTATGACAACATCATGGTTGTCTCTCCTGACGTTGGCGGCGTGGTTCGTGCACGTGCGATGGCTAAGCAGTTGGGCGATACTGACATGGCGATTATTGATAAACGTCGTGCCCGTGCCAATGAGTCGCAAGTGATGCACATTATTGGTGACGTCCGTGACCGTGATTGTGTCATCGTTGATGATATGGTCGATACGGCTGGCACGCTATGTAAAGCTGCCGAAGCACTCAAGGCAAACGGTGCACGCCGCGTAGTGGCTTATATCACCCACCCTGTCCTATCTGGTAATGCGCTTAAGAACATCAGTGAATCAGAATTGGATGAGATTGTCGTTACTGATACCATTCCATTGTCTGATGCAGCCAAAGCTTGCAGCAAGATTCGTCAAGTGAGCATCGCGCCAATGTTGGCTGAAAGCTTACGCCGTATTAATAACGAAGAATCTATCAGCGCGATGTTTGACGCTTAATAGTTATCATAGATTGAAAAAAGCGCCAAGTTTCATTACTTGGCGCTTTTTTTGTTTAATGATTTTAATTAACAGTTTTGCGCTGTTGTTCGTATAGGTGTTTTTCATAAGGATCTTGCATAAGGGTTTTGCCCAGCTATTTTATGTAGGTCTTTCTTATTATTAGCTAATCACGTATAATGCGCGCCTGTGCTGACCGTTTTTTATGATTTAAAACAGTCGGTATTATTAAAAGTGCTGATCACGTTTAAAATAATGATTTTCTTTATAATGTTTATCATGGCAATCATTAGGTTAAGCACATGGCTAGATTTGATTATCGGCGTTTATCACGCACGACAAATACTAGCTATCATCACGTATTAGTGGATTGGTCGCAAATCCACTTTTTTATGACCAGACACTTCATCATTTTTTTATAGGATTACATCCATGACTATTAATCATTTTGCATTAAACGCAGTTGATCGTTCTGCTGAGCTTCAAGGTAAAGGTGCGAGCCGCCGCCTACGTAAGCAGAACCTAGTTCCTGCTATCATCTATGGTGGTGGTGAGCAGCCAACCGCTATCTCTATCAAAATCAATGAGCTAGTAAAATCACTAGAATTTGAAGCGTTTTTCTCACACATCTTGACTTTGAATGTAGATGGCGAAGAACATCAAGTAGTTATTAAAGACTTGCAACGCCATCCTGCTAAAGGTTTCCCAATGCATGCTGATTTCCAGCGCGTTGTGAAAGGTCAGAAAATCAACATGAATGTTCCTGTTCATTTCTCTGGTCGTGAAGAAGCGCCTGGTACTAAAGCTGGTGGTGTTCTATCAACACTAGTAACTGACATCGAAATCGTTTGCATACCATCACAGTTACCTGAATATCTAGAAATAGATGTATCTGGTATGGAAATTGGCGATTTGTTCCGTCTATCAGACATCACTCTTCCTGAAGGCGTGGTTATTGCTGAGCTTGAATTAGAAGATGGTCATGACCGTACGATCGTGAACATGCAGCCACCAACGGTTGAAGAAGTTGACGAAGCTTCTGAAGTTGATGCCGCTGACGTACCTGCGACTGAGCAAGGTACTGACGAAAGCAAAGACGGCGAGTAATAAACCGGCTTTATATAGCGACTTATTATTGTCTATATAATGTAAGGTTCGTTCAGTCAAAAAATAGCAGGTGATGAATATCTCCTGCTGTTTTTGTAAGTAAGGTTTGAGAAATCAGACCTGACCACTCATTTATTATAGTCAAGCAGGATGTTTTTATGGCCATAAAGCTTATAGTCGGTCTTGGTAATCCGGGTCAGGAATATATGTTTACGCGCCATAATGCAGGATTTTGGTTCGTCCTTCATTTGGCTCAGCAGTTTAATATCACTTTCGCCCCCGACAAAAAATTCCATGGAGTGACAGGACGCGGGCAGATTCATGGGCATGACGTACGTCTATTGATGCCGCTGACTTTTATGAATAAATCAGGTCAGTCGGTCGTGCCCATGGTTAAATTTTATGGCATTGATAATGACGAGCTGTTAATCGCCCATGATGAGCTTGATATTCCTGCTGGTAGCATCAAACTCAAAACTGACGGTGGTCATGGTGGTCATAATGGTCTGCGTGACATAACCCCCCATATTGGTAACGACTTCCATCGTCTGCGTGTGGGTATTGGTCATCCGGGTCACAAGTCTAAAGTCAGTGGTCATGTGCTTTCAAAAGCTGCGCCAGATGAGCAGATTGCTATTGATAATGCATTATCTGCTGCTTTTGACGCCCTGCCTTTACTATTAGGCGGTGATGTCGAAAAAGCACGTTCGCAAATTAATGGTTTTAAATTACCTGAATGAATGGTGTTTCAATTATAATGGCCTTTTATTTTAGCAAGTTAATCCCCATTAACGTTTTGATTTGACTCATTTATATCCGTTACACTAAGGAAGCAATCTATGCTACTTAATATGCTCAAGTGCAAATTACATCGTGCCCGTGTTACTCATGCCGAACTTCACTATGAAGGCTCATGCGGTATCGACGGTGATTTGTTAGACCTTGCCGGTCTGCGTGAAAACGAATCTATCGACATCTATAATGTCACCAATGGCAAACGTTTTCGCACCTATGCCATTCGCGCTGAAGCGGGCTCTGGTATTATCTCCTTAAACGGTGCAGCAGCTCATATGGCAGACCTAGGCGATATCGTTATCATCTGTGCCTATGCACATTTTGATGAAGTTGAAGCGTCAACGTACCAGCCAAGACTGGTCTATTGCAATGAAGATAATACGGTTAAAGACACCGCAAATATTATTCCAGTACAAGTGGCCTAAGAAAATCATTTAAGAACTTGTTACATAAACCATGAGTAAATACATGGTCACACGGTTGCCATTTCTGTCAAAAGCCCATTAAAATACTTGTACTTATATCGAAGCTGAATCCAGATTGTGATTCAGCTTTTTTTTATGCCATTTTTATATGACATAAGCTTGCTCAAAAATCCAATATCTGTTTTTTATCTCTAACGAAGGAGTTGTCTAAATGTGGTTGGCAGTTATTGCAATATTGATTGGTCTTGCGATTCTTGTTTGGAGTGCCGATGTCTTCATTGATGCTGCAACAGCATTAGCAAAAAAGTTTAATGCGCCCAGCTTCTTAATTGGCGTTATCATATTAGGAGTAGGCACATCTGCCCCTGAGATGGTCGTGTCTGCATTGGCAGCATTGGAAGGCAGCCCTGAACTCGCATTAGGTAATGCGTATGGCTCTAATATCATCAATATTGCTTTGGTCTTGGGTGCAACGGTACTCATTAGCCCTATTATCATTCATAAAGGTGTCATCAAGCGCGATCTGCCAATACTGGTAGTCATCACTGCATTGGCAGCGTGGCAGCTTCGTGACGGGCTATTAAGCCTAACTGATGGTCTGGTACTATTGGCATCATTGGTTATTGTGTTGGGAATTCAGATCATTCTTAGTTTACGTGAAAGCAAATCAAATGATGAAGAGGCTACTACAGAAAATTTGAGCGGTACAGAGGACAACCATCCTAGCTTGATGCGCGGTTTAGGCAGTTTAGTCATTGGCTTATCAATGCTTGTAGCAAGCTCGCAAGCCATCGTCTGGGGGGCCGTTGAGCTGGCAACGTTTTGGGGATTGAGCGAGCTGATTATCGGTCTGACTATTGTTGCTATTGGAACCTCGCTGCCTGAATTGGTCGCAAGCTTATCAGCCGCACGTAAAGGTGAGCACGACATGGCACTGGGTAATATTATCGGCTCTAATATATTTAACACCTTGGGCGTCGTTGGTCTCGCAGCGCTTATAGCGCCAATCACAGTCAGCCCAATTATCTTATCACGTGATATATTGGCGATGAGTCTGGTCACGCTCTTACTGGTAGCTATGGCGGTTTTTGCCTTTATGAGTAAGCGTCCATTCGGTCGCGCTTCTGGCTCGACTTTGGTCTTATTCTTTGTCGGCTATACTTTATGGTTGATGCAAACAGCCAACATGTAAGGTTTAAAATATGTTGACAGACTATGGCAATGATAATGCGGTTTATTTTCCTCGCTTGCGGTTTCTAATCACTCGCCATAGTCCTTCATTCTCTGTTTTTGGCATTTTTAAGGTAATGGTATTCGATAGTATATCTTGCACTGCGAGACCACGTGAGTTGAATAGGCAAAAAGCATAATTAAAAACAAAGCCCAGAAAGACACTGGTCAATAAAATAGCACGCGAGCCACCGATGACACTACCAATGAGGCCAAATATAAGTGGCATGATACTGGCTGCTAGAACACGCTTAAAGGATTGCCCCCACGTGAGCAGATGACCGCTGTTATTAACGGTTTTAAGCCGCCAAGTCTGCATACCTAATGTCTGCCCACCGCGACGCCAGAACAACCCATAAAACCCTACCAACGTCAGGATAAAAGAGGGTGTCATAATAACGTTTTGATACCATGTTGGCAGTGATTGAGCTTGTGACGACTCGCTACCCGTCTCCATCGTCAACAAGGTGCCAATCACCGTCAGGACCGTCCCTACCAAAAATAATAATGCTAAAATCAGCATACCATCATAAAGAATCGCTGCCATGCGGGTGCTGGGTTTAGCAATCGCTAGCTCTTCAACCTCAGAGGTATGAGGTGCAGATTTTTTGGCTTTAGCAGCGGATTTAGACGGGCGTTTAGATAAACTCTTTGACATGGTACCAGCTCATAGCAAGCAATGAATAATAGCGCTATTGTACCGTAATTCAGGCACTTATCGTACACTATACTCAGGATAGTCGATTGGATATGAAGAAATCGCAGACGTAAAAAAACCGCCAAATTGTCATAAGACAGGCGATTGATTTAGTAAATAGGCGATGATGTAAAATGGTGCGCTTGGAGAGATTCGAACTCCCGACCCCTTAGTTCGTAGCCAAGTGCTCTATCCAACTGAGCTACAAGCGCGTACTTTACACATCATTTACTGCTTTGTTAATAACAATTACAGTAAATTAGGTTGCTCATTATATAGACAATTTCGCTTGTGTCAACATCTTTTTTGTTAAAATCAAATTAATTTTTGTTTTAACAAAACAGAAGATAATTAACGCTGTTTTTGCGTTATTACTCTAATAATAACGAATAAATGGCGGTGAAGGAGGGATTCGAACCCTCGATACGCTTACACGTATGGTTCCTTAGCAGGGAACTGGTTTCAGCCACTCACCCACTTCACCTAACGATTTAAGACACTTATCAAAGTATTTTTAATAAAAACACCTCTTTAAACATAGTACTGATGCTAACAATACGTCTTATGCCGTGGGCGAGTATTATAGCAAAGCCAAAACGAATTGCAAGCATTGTCTGTCCTTTTAATCATGCTTTTTGCATAATTATCGATTTATCGGTCTTTATGGCTTTTTTGGCAGTAGATGGCTATAGTATTTACCACTTATTATAAAAGATATCAAAGGATGTGTTATGCGACCAGTCGTATTGTGCTTTTCAGGCTTAGACCCCTCAGGTGGTGCTGGATTACAAGCAGATATAGAAGCCATCGGTCAAGCAGGCGCTCATGCTGCTATCGCTTGTACGGCTATTACCATACAAAACTCGCAACAGGTCTTCGGCTTTGATGCGTGCGCGGCAAATTTAGTTAAAGATCAAGCTAGCGCTGTACTTAATGACTTATCTGTTAATGTCATTAAGTCTGGTATGCTTGGTACGACTGATAATATCACTATGCTCACCCAGTTATTTGCTGACGAGATCATTATTAAGGGTACTCCTTTTGTATTGGACCCAGTATTGGTTGCCAACAGTGGTGGTAGCTTAGGCGATGAGCAGACGCTAGTCAGCGCCTTTAAACAGCTGCTACCCTATGCCACCTTGATTACCCCTAACACTCATGAGCTGCGCGCCTTGAGTGCTGAACAAGACTTACATATAGGTGCTCAGAAGTTATGTGCACAAGGCACTCATGCAGTACTGGTCAAAACCTCACACGACTTCGATAGCGGTGATATTGAGCAGTATTTATACATAAAAGGCGAGATGGTACATAAAAGTGTCTTACCACGCCTAAAAGGTGAATTTCACGGCTCTGGCTGTTCACTAGCGAGCTTTATCGCTGGGCGCTTAGCGATGGGTGATGCGCTTATTGAGGCGGTAAAGGCGGCGGATAGCTGGATTACCAAAACGCTGCGTGCCGCTGATGCACCGCACTCTGAGGATGCTAAAGCGCAATTGATACCCAACCGCTTTGTACGCTTTTAGCCCTTAGTATTTATCGTATGATTTTATCTAAATAACGAACATAAAAAAGGCACTCTATCTTGTATAGAGCGCCTTTTTTATTTGAAATTTTATTATCCCAAAAATCTTTTTAACTTAAATGGCTTAACCCAACATCGGCATAAAGCTTGATGCTAAACCACCGATAAAGATTTCGAGTAGGTAAAAGGCAAAAAAGGCAATCATCGGTGATAAGTCAATCATGCCTAAGTTTGGCGTAATACGGCGAAACGGTGCCAAAATAGGTTCTGCTAAATTAACAATAATACCGATAAGCGGATGCTGAGACTGTGTAAAAACCACAATCCAGCTAACGATGATAGAACCTATCACCAAGTAGCGGCACATGCGTAAAAAGTCTAAAACCAAGCTGATAGTACCGGTAAAAAACAATGGGACTGGCGCAATACCCTTATGTGTTAATGCTGCTTTTCCTGCGATATCAATCAGGCGAATCAAAAACATCAGCACGATGGCAGCGATACTAATACGACCTTGTGCAACGGTTGGAAAAATACGTCCAAAGACATCGACGATATGGGTCGCTTTATAGGCAGGCGCAATCATAGGATTGCTGGCATCCATCCCTGCAAACTGCAGCATAAAACGAATAAACACCAACATCATGGCGAAGGTGGTGACCAAATCAAAAATTTGCAATAACATATTGTTCATGAAGCGCTACTCAATGTGACATTATTAACAGGTTTGAGGATGACGAATGTCATTATCAGGCATTTATTATAACCAGTCAGAGGCCGCATTTTATAAAATACTACCTCTATTATAAAGATGATTATTTGCTCATCTCTTCACTCAAAGCTTGGCTGCGATCGTAGCACGCTTGCATGGCTTCACCAATTTGACGACCAATATCATTGGCTTGCATCGATTCAATCGCAGCTTGGGTTGTGCCGTTTGGTGAGGTCACTTTACGACGTAGCTCGCTTGGCGCATCTTCGCTACCCATTGCCATTTTTGCCGCGCCCAACATGGTTTGCATAGCAAGCGCGGAGGCCTGCTCTTTATCCAATCCTAGAGCCACTGCCCCATCAACCATAGCTTCAATAAAGTAAAACATATACGCTGGCGCTGACCCTGATACAGCAGTTACCGCATGCATGTGTTCTTCATTATCGACCCACATGACCAATCCTGATGCTTCCATGACCGCCGTTGCCAATTGCTTCTGTTCAGCAGAAATATCATCAGTACCGTACAGACCCGTTGCGCCCATTTGAATCATTGCAGGTGTATTTGGCATCGCGCGGACGATATTGTCATACCCACCCAACATGTCAGATAAAAGCTCAGTCGACAAACCTGCTGCCACTGAAATCACCAGCTGCTTGTCTAAGATATCCGAAAAGCTACTGACTACCGCTTTCATCACTTGCGGTTTGACCGCCAGCACCACAATGTCAGCATCGATAACGGCAGCTTTTGCATCAGCAGTTGGATCAACCGTGTTCAATCCTTTAGCAGCCAATTGCTCACGCGCCTCGCTACTCGGATCAGCAACGGTAATCAGACTCGGTTTGACACCGCAGCTAACAAGCCCGCTAATCAAAGCCTGCGCCATATTTCCGCCACCGATAAAGCTGATTTTCTTATTATCTAATACTGACATACATGTCTCCTATTCAAAAAACCAAAGGTATTCAAACTAACATAATGATAGGTAAAATGACACTCAGTTTACCATACTGCTACTGGCGCTGTTCGGGAAATTCAAACGCTAACTAATAGTACTACTAGTACTACCGTTTAATTGAGATACTAAATTAACATCGAATATCACACAGCTTACCTGTTAGATTAAAAAGTCGTTTAGGTAGAGTGGTACAGGGGAAAAACATGTTTTGCATTCGTAAAGCTCATTCAAAAGATTTTGCGGATATTGCTCATATCCATTGCAAAAGTTGGCATGACGCCTACTTGAATCTGCTACCTAAGTCTTATATCAACAATAAAAACAACCTTAGTGAAAAAACAAAAATGTGGCAGGAATTGATTAATCATCCTGATGTCATTATTTGGATAGCCTATGATGCTAATCATAAGAGTTTAGGATTTATTGGGTATTTTACTAAAAATAATAGCTATGAAATTACAACTCTCTATGTTTTATCAGAATATCATGGGCGAGGTATAGGCACCGAATTGATGAAAAGGTCATTACAAGCCATATTGAGTTTTAATATCAATGCAAATTTTTATTTATGGGTATTAGAGAATAACGCGCCTGCCATTCATTTCTATAAGAAATTCGGCTTTGTCTGTAATGGTGAAAAAAGTGAAGAAGATTATAAAGATACACAAATAGTAGATATCAAAATGATCAAAAAAATGAAGATCTACCCTACTCAAGGCTTTGAGTAACAAACATCAAAACGAGCTAGGTACGGTTAAACAGCTGCTAATAGCACTTTCTATACTATAAGAATTATTTACAGTATTAGTTAACCGCTTAGCACCATCCAACACCCAGTTTTCAAGAGGTGATAATAATAAAATAGGTTGTTCTATCGGGCAATCGTTCTCTAAAAGCTCGGTTTCACTACTTTCTTTATTTATCAAAGTCACGCTAACGACTACCAAACTCTCACGCATCCATGATGGAATACCTAAGGTTTGATAGAGCTTTTTGCCCGATTGTGGACGCGACGCCAATGCGGTTTGGATACGCGTGCTGCGATGTAATGGCGCAAAAGTGATCGCAACCTTATCTTTATCGCTTTCTAATAGTCGCATTACTTCATTTGGCAGAATCTGTAATTGCCAAGTGAATTTATCATCATTGCGTAAATTAATTGGAACGGGTTGTCTTCCAGTTGCATGAACATCTGCCCCAATAAGATTAGACTCAGTATTAATCAACAAGCTCTGCGTCTGTTCGGCAAGCGGCAACTCTAACCATTTGAGCCAGTCGCTACTTAGACGATAAAGCTGCTGACGATAACGGCGAATAGTATATGACTGTTCGCGTCCTTGCCAAAACAATTCCGTTTGATGGTCATGGTCATCACGTTGGCTTAGGCTCAATACGTTATCGACAAGCTGCTTAGCGGGTGGTAATGGCTCATCTTGACCAAGCCAATGATGTAATAATTGGCGCTGGCGATAAAGCGGTAACTTTTGCAGCTTATCTATATTTAGCACACGCTGGGCAGATGGTAGCTGTAATGATATTACCTCTGTCTGCTTTAAATCCTCTGCCGCTTGTGCCTTAACGGTTAATTGCGCATCACTGAGTAAAATCGCGCTACGAGCTATGTTATCAATAACGTTGGGATTGTATTTTGCCAATACTGGCATGATGTCACGGCGCAGTCCGCTACGCATATTATCACCGCCGTTATTGGTGGGATCATCAATATAAGGCAGCTTTAAACGCTGCGCATAGGCGCTGATATCGGCGCGCTGTATAATGAGCCAAGGTCGCCATAATATGATGCGATGCGCGTCCTGCGTTTGTACACGCCACGGATGCATACCCGACAGACCATTTACTCCTGCGCCTTGAATCAACCGCATCAACACAGTTTCAGCTTGGTCATCAGCATGATGGGCTAATAGTAATACATCATCTTGATTGAGTTGCGCACGCATCACATCATAACGTGCTTGCCGTGCGGCTTGCTCATCACGTCCATTTACGTGTGCTTGCAAAATAGTGCATGGTATCTTTTGAGCCTTTGCCCAGTTAGCAACGTGCGCAGCCCAAATAGCGCTATCCGCTTGCAAGCCATGGTTGACATGCAATAGTTGCGGTAAAAATGGCAGTCGACCTTGCTGATAGAGTTGCACACATAGCGTTGCCAGTGCCAATGAATCACGCCCACCACTACAGGCCAGCCAAATTCGCCGACCCTGTAACTGCTCGCCATACTCAGACATACTGGTCAATAATGCCTCTGCCAAATTATCGTCAATCGGCAGTTCAGCTATTGGCTCAATA
Organism: Psychrobacter sp. G; assembly: GCF_000418305.1. NCBI lineage: Bacteria > Pseudomonadati > Pseudomonadota > Gammaproteobacteria > Moraxellales > Moraxellaceae > Psychrobacter > Psychrobacter sp. G. The sequence continues at coordinate 206,995 of NC_021661.1, read as the reverse complement.
GGATATGGTAGGATTGCACTGCTGCTCATCATTGACCTTATCTCATTAGTTAGTATATGAATTAATTGACACAAAAAAACGCGCCATAACATGACACGTTTTTATTTTAACATTAAGCGTAAGCCTCTAGTGCTAAAAGCTGATTGTCAACTATTTAGCGATGGAACATACTAGCAAGGCAACATGACTTCTGAGTTAAACGATTTGAATTTCTCATAACGTAGCTCACAACGCGTATGGGTATCTAAATCTTTCAGCTCATCCAATTGCTCAACCAATAGAGCTTTTAATGCCGTCATTACTGGCTGTGGCTGAATATGAGCACCTTCACCTTCGTCGATGACCGCATCAATCAAGCCCATTTGATACAAATTGATAGCATTTAACTTTAAGGCTTCACTGGCATCTTGCGCTTTTTCGGCAGTTTTCCATAGAATAGAAGCGCAGCCTTCAGGAGAGATGACTGAATAAATACTATTTTGTAGCATATTTACTTTATCACCAACGCCAATCGCCAATGCGCCACCTGAGCCGCCTTCACCAATAATGGTGACGATGATAGGCACTTTTAAACTAGAAAACACAGCAATGCTTTCAGCAATGGCTTGTGCTTGTCCACGCTCTTCCGCGCCAATACCCGGATAAGCTCCTTGGGTATCGACAAAGGTCATAACCGGAATATTAAAGCGCTCAGCCATTTTGACCAAACGAATGATTTTTCGATAGCCCTCAGGGTTTGCCATACCAAAGTTATGCTCAATGCGCTCACGTGTGCTGCGACCACGGTGTTGACCAACAACCATCACTGGCATACCGTTTAGGCGTGCAAGTCCGCCAAGGATTGCCTTGTCATCAGCAAAAGCGCGGTCGCCGTGCAACTCATCAAATTCGGTAAATAGCTGATTTACATAGTCCATAAACAATGGACGTTTGGCATGCCGTGCAAGCTGAACGCTATCCCAGACGGTACTCATAGACGCTTCCCTTTCTTAGTTATACTTAATAGAAATATATTCAATATGGTTATATTTAATAATAACATCGTTATCGGCTTTAGGATAATGAAAGTACAGTTGTAAACTCAATAAAAACCATAATAGCACATCTTATATGCCATAACATTACCGACAACACCGCTTTTGTTATGTTATTTCTAACCGCATTAATCAAGTAATCTACTAACAGTTTTAGCTGATAAAAAATTAAACCTCAATGACGCTTAGTTTGACGCCCCATTTAGCGAATTGTTCTATTTCAGTCTGCAAATCAGATAATAAGAAAGCATAGTGCTCGCTACTATCACCAACCATGATTTGCCAATGATTGTCATCATCTACTTTTAATTCTAATGTTGGTAATTCATAATCACTGCGACTGTGATGTGCCAGTACTGCCAAACGTAGCAGCAAGCACAGATAAACGAGCTGATCACCGCCGATAGTACACGTCTGCTCTAACATATCTGCTTTGAGCTTACGGCGATGATTTAACATCAGCTGTGCCATACGTTTTTGATCGACTTGTGAAAACCCTGGAATATCAGAATGTTCCATCAAATACGCACTGTGTTTGTGATAGCTACTATGAGCAATCGCCAGCCCTATCTCATGTAAAAATGCAGCTCGCCTGAGTAGATCGCCATCTTCCGTACTGAGTCCAAGTTTAGTTTGCACTTGCCCAAAAAGGTGGCGACTGGTTTTGACTACTTGCTTAGCCTGCTTTTTATCGCCTGAATAGCGCTTAATCAGTGCCAATACACTGCGGTCACGTACGTCTTCACTGGCAAATCGTCCAAGCATATCGTACATGACACCTTCGCGTAGCGCGCCATCTGAGTAAGTAATAGCATCTACGCCCAACACCTTCATGACTGCTCGTAATACCGCAACGCCTGCTGGAAATACGGCTTTACGGTGCTCTTTGACGCCTTCTAAATCAATGTCATCAACGTTGCCAATTTTAAGCAATAATCTTTCTAACTTTTTAACACCTTTATAAGTGATACGCTCCTGCTCGTCTGCCCAACCTTTTGAAACAAGGACGTTACGTACCGCTTTAATCGTACCACTCGATCCAATGGCGCTGCTCCAGCCTACTTTTTGGTAGCGCCCATTGATCGCCAGTACTTCTTTGCGCGCAGCCGATATGGCGTTGTTAAAGGCCTCTTTGGTAATTTGCCCATCAGCAAAATACTTCTGCGTAAAGGCAACACAGCCCATCTGTAAGCTCTCGGTCAATAATGGATCAAACTCTTGGCCAATAATAAACTCTGTTGAGCCGCCACCAATATCGATAACCAGACGCTTGTCACTACTGGCATTGGTATGCGAGACTCCTAAATAAATCAAACGCGCTTCTTCTCGTCCCGCGATAATCTCAATAGGCTTGGGTAAGATTTTATTGGCACGGCTGATAAAATGATTGGCATTTTTGGCTTGGCGTAAGGCGTTGGTCGCAACAATACGAATACGCTCAGGAGGCACCGAATCTAGACGCGCCACAAAGCGGCTGAGACAGTCTAAACCACGCTGCTCCGCTGCTGCACCCAAAATATTATGCTCATCCAGTCCTGCAGCTAACTGAACTTTTTCAGACATAGACACCACTTTTCGCACTTCACCATGATCGAGGCGAGCAATGGCTAAATGAAAACTATTGGAGCCAATATCAATGGCTGCCATCAGTTCATCTTCTGCGAGTGGTGGATTTTTTAGGTTGTCTTTGGGCATAAGGAAGGTCGTTACCATGTCAGATCAAAAGATAATTAAAAGGGTTTAGGCTTTTAAAATAGAAAGTACGTTGGATTAAAGTAAGGACTACCATATATAAAAAAGATAATAGTCACATAAATGATGGCAAGTTTTGCCATTAAAACATTTATGCCAAACGCTGGCAAGTAAGCGAAGACAACCGCTAAACAGCGGCTAAAAACAGGATAGGTACTTTGTGAAGCAAAAAATATCTTCTGCCCTTAGCCATTATTTGTTCAATATTGGCTTGCTACCACCACTATTGTCTATATTATAATAGAGAACAAGTACTTACCTATGAGCTTTATGGTATCAAGCTATTTCATTCTACTGACAAGACTCATTACGGATAGATGAGACATAACCTACAAGGAAGCCAAATCGATGAATAACACCCCTACGCAAACGTCACAAACTAAAGAAATTACTGCCGAAAAAGACAGCCGGAACAATCTAATAAAAATGGATAGCTCAGACAAACCGTCATTTTATGACTTTTATCTTGATGAGCATCAAAATATGGCTTGCCGTAGATTGCATTTTGCAGGCAGTAGCTTTGGGTTAATTGGACTGGCAAAATCTGTTAAGAATCGCTCAGCAAAACCCTTACTTAAAGGTATTGCCGCAGGATACGCTTGCGCTTGGGTCGGACATTTTTTCTTTGAAAAGAATAAACCCGCCTCTTTTAAATTTCCTTTAAAAAGCTTTGCTAGTGATTTTCGTATGTATGCGGATGTGCTGCGAGGTAATTTGAGTCTGAGAGACCGTAAGTTTGATAAAGTGCGATAAATACAACTGCCTTTATTATTCATAAAAAAACCAGCACAGTAATCTTGTCACTATGCTGGTTTTTTCAGACGCCTAAAACTGCTGTGTTACGCTTTTGCCATTTCTGCAAATATTTCATCAGCGGCTTTAATAGTCGCCTCAATATCTTCGTTACTATGCTTGATAGACATAAAGCCTGCTTCATAAGCAGACGGTGCCAGATAAATACCACGATCAAGCATACCGTGGAAGAAGGTATTAAATAACTCCATATCACACTCAGTCACTTCATCAAAGTTTTGAGGTACAGTCGTCGCACTGTCTTTGACAAAGAACATTCCAAACATACCGCCCAATTTATTGGTGCGCATATTGATGCCATGCTTGTCAGCAGCCGCTTGGAAGCCATCAACCAAATGATCTACTTTCGCTGATAGCTCGTCATAGAAACCGTCTGCCGTTAAGTCTTCAAACATCGCAATACCAGCACGCATCGCTAGTGGGTTGCCTGATAACGTGCCCGCTTGATAGACACCGCCAAGTGGCGCGATGCAAGACATGACTTCTTTTTTGCCACCAAAAGCACCAACTGGCAATCCTGCACCGATGATTTTACCAAAGCAAGTCAAATCAGGGTCGATACCGAAGTGCGCTTGCGCACCGCCAAGTCCAACACGAAAGCCCGTCATCACTTCATCAAAAATCAATACTGCGCCATTTACAGTACACTGCTCGCGCAACGTATCATGGAACTCTTGGCTTGGAATCACCATGTTCATGTTACCAGCGATAGGCTCTAAGATAACGCAGGCAATCTCTTCACCCCATTTCTCAAAACAGTCTTTAATCGCTTGCGGATTGTTATATGGAATCGTAATAGTATGCTTGGCAAAATCTGCTGGTACACCTTTTGATGTTGGCTCACCAATATCCAGCATGCCTGAGCCTGCTTTTACTAGTAGGCTGTCTGAATGACCATGGTAGCAGCCTTCAAACTTGACGATTTTGTCACGCTGAGTATAACCACGTGCCAAACGAATCGCACTCATCGTCGCTTCCGTGCCTGAGCTGGTCATACGAATCATCTCAACACTCGGGACGATTTCGCAAATTTTATCGGCAACGGTGGTCTCAAATGGCGTTGGCGTACCAAAGCTCAAACCATCATCAGCCGCTTTTTTGACCGCATCAATAACTTTTGGATGGGCATGACCCAAAATCATTGGACCCCAAGAGCCAACATAATCAATATAAGCATTGTCTTCGGTATCATAGATTTTGCTACCATTGGCACGGTGCATAAAGATTGGCGTGCCACCGACACCAGCAAAAGCTCGGACAGGCGAATTTACACCGCCAGGGATATGCTTACGTGCTTGCGCGAATAGTTGTTCATTTTTAGTGCTCATAGTTATTCTCTACTTAATCGTTTTTTATTTAGTGATTTTATAATTAGGGATTGTCTATTCAGTAATTTGTATTATTTTTTTCACAATAAGTGTGTGGCTTAAGCTTTTTTAACTACCGATGATTTAAGTTTCATCGGACCATAGCCATCAAGCTTACAATCAATATCATGACCATCGGTCGCATCTGGCAATAGACGAATACTTTTTGCTTTTGTTCCTACTTTGATAACGGTTGAAGAGCCTTTGACTTTCAAATCTTTAATCACGGTCACGGCATCGCCGTCTTGCAGCTCATTACCAACGGCATCGCGAATGACCGCGTCTTGATCTTCAGATTGTGCTACATCGGTTTCTGCCACTGTCCATTCATGAGCACACATCGGGCATACCAGCAGCGCGCCATCTTCATACGTATATTCAGCATCACATTTCGGACAATTTGGTAAGCTCATAATTCCCTCGGCAGCCATCATATATTAGGTTTATTCCAGAGCTCACATTGTACCGTAACTCGCACTCTTTAACCAATTTGTACGCTTGAAAACCGCTGGCTATGCCCAATTTAACGCTTGATAGCTATCTTAACGATGACGTTTTTTATGAGGGTGTTTTTTGTGGTACTCTTCTTAGCCTCATCTGATTTTATAATTGTTTATCTTGGCATAAAAATCTGAGCTATCATTTTTTGATACTTATTCTTAACATTTAGTGCTTTATAAAAAACCTCTTTTCAGAAGGATAATAACAATGACTCAATCTATCAATACGGCGGCATTGCCACAGTTTTCCCAATTATCTATCCAAGGCGAGGATGCCGAAAAATTTTTGCAAGGACAATTAACTTGTGATGTCACTAAGCTCGGTCTTAGCTATCAAGCCGCAGCCATTGGGAATTTAAAAGGTCGCATAGAATTCGGTATTTGGATTAAAAAACAAGCGGAAAAGCATTTTGACATGGTCATCAGTGCAGATTGCGCTGAGGCTTTCCAAGGACATTTAAAAAAATTCGGTGCCTTTTCAAAGTTTGATACTAGTGCCCCGACACCTATTTATCCTTGTGTTATTGATGAAGTGCCGACTTTTAGCCATCAGGACGACCACAATACATCTAAGAATATTCAAGCTTGGATGCAGTCTAGTATCGCAACTGGTAACTATTGGATAGTAGCGGCAACGCAAGGCGAATTCCAACCACAAGAGTTGCGTCTGCATCAGCGCGGCGGCATGGACTACGATAAAGGCTGTTATTTGGGTCAAGAAGTCATCGCCCGTATTTACTTTAAATCAGCGCCGAAAGCGTTTTTGCACTATGTAAAAGGAACAAGTGTAAAAGGCTCAGGTACAACTCCTGCCGCTGGTGAAAAACTGGATAAAGTACAAGTCGTCAATGCGATTACTACTAGTGAAGGCTTTGAGGCATTGGTCGTGGCTCGTCCAGAACAGTTGGCTGAAAGTAATCTGACCATATTGGACTTACCATTGGCGCTACAAGCGGATGTTGCTCGCCCCAAGTAATACCAGATAACAACGCTCTCATCTAATTTCATCAATCGCAGCAGAGTAATCTATGACCCATATTGCGGTACTCGGAGCAGGCGTGGTGGGCGTGACCACCGCATGGTATCTCCGCCAAGCAGGCTATGATGTGACCGTGATTGAGCGTGAGTCAGCGGCAGGTATGCAAACCTCATTTGCCAATGGCGGACAGATATCAGTCTCGCATGCGACCCCTTGGGCAAATCCTACTGCACCGATAAAAGCACTCAAATGGTTGTTTCGCGAGGATGCACCGCTGCTTTATCGGTTGCGTGCGGATAAGGCGCAAATTAAATGGGCGATGCAGTTTTTGCAAGAGTGCCGCGCAGATCGTGCTGATGCCAATTTGGTGCAAATGGTACGTTTGGGATTGTACTCACGAGATGCTTTGCAGCAGCTGCGTGCTGATATTGGTATTGATTATGAACAGCAAACGCGCGGTATCATGCATTTTTATACCAATCAAGCGGAATTTGATGCTGCGATAGCGCCTACAGAGCGTATGCAGGCGCTTGGCTGCGAGCGTTATGTGATTGACATCAATAATGCCGTTAGTCTCGAGCCAGCACTCTACCCCATTGCCCATAAGCTCAAAGGCGCGACGTATACCAGCCATGATGAGTCAGGCAATGCCCATCTATTTACTCAGCGTTTAGCTGAACGCTGCGCTGAGGCTGGCGTTAAGTTTTTATACGACACTGAGATTTTAGCGATTAATGTGGATGCTGACTCTGCGCGTCCGCACGTACATAGCATTACCATTCGACCCAAAGGCGAAAATGCGCAAACCTTTAGTGCAGATAGCCATGTATTGGCGCTTGGTAGCCATAGCGTCGCTTTAATGAAACCTCTTCGTATGCATCTGCCTATTTTCCCTGCCAAAGGCTACTCAGCCACTTATCAAATCAACCCACGAGCACCCCATCTAGCACCCTTTGTCAGTCTCATTGATGATGAGTTTAAGCTGGTCACATCGCGTCTTAGTGATAAATTGCGAGTGGCAGGGACAGCAGAATTTAATGGCTACAACTTAGATTTGAATACCGTACGCTGTGAAGCCATTACTCGCCGCGTGCAGCAATTGTTTCCCAAAGGCATCATTGCCAACTCTGTACAATATTGGACAGGGTTACGACCAATGACACCATCAAATGTACCGTTAATAGGGCGCGCGCATATGGGTAAAGTCCGACATGGTAGTCGAAATATTGACGCCACTTTTGATAATTTATGGCTCAATACTGGTCATGGCACGCTTGGCTGGACGCATGCATGTGGTTCGGCTAAAGCGATTAGCTTACTAATACAAGGCGAGATACCTGAGGTTGATTTTGATTTTATCGGTATCTAGATTTAGTCTAAGACAAATTAATAAGGTAAATAAAAAGCGCTTATCATTATAAATAAGCGCTTTCGAGTCCAATCTTAACTATAGGACTGATTGTATTTATGCAGCGCTACCCGACTCGGCTTTTGAATTTGACGAAGAGTTCGAACTGTTTGACTCAGCAGTTTCTGAGAATCCAGCAGTTTCTGGGGATATAGTTCCTGCATGTATAGCTTCCAATTGCACAGGGACGCCATTTACAGCGGCATTACCGCTTAACTCATCAATCAACGTATCATCTGTCAGATCATTCACACTGACACCTGCATGCGCTTGGGCGATTTTTTGCTTAACGCCTTTACGGCCGTGACCAAAGCCATGCGGAATACTCACTACCCCCGCCATCAACTCATCAGTGATTTCTGCTGCAACAATCACGCTACCGACGCGCGAGGTGACTTTCACGTCTTGACCATCCTCAATACCATATTGCGCAGCAGTATCTGGATGCAGCATGAGCGTACAGCGCGGCTTACCTTTGACCAAGCGGTAGCTGTTATGCAGCCACGAATTATTACTGCGGACATGACGACGACCTATCAATAAAATCTCGCTGTCATCATAATTTTGCATCATCGCTTGCACGCGGGCAAGATCTGCTTGATAAAAATCGACATTCAGATGAATCTGCTTATCTTTATGCTTTAATGCTTGCGGCAGCATGGTTTTGAGCGGTCCTAGATCAAGACCATGAGCATTTTTCTTGAGCTTGTTCAGTGTCATGCCAGCATAAGGTCCACGCCGTAATCCCTGATCGAGTACGAATTTCGGTCCTATCCGCCTTATCAATAGCCGTTCGGCTTTGGTTGCTAAAGACGCTTTTTTATCCAAGCGCTTTGCCAGCTCTAGATAGATTTGCCAGTCATGCTTGGCGTCCTTATCTTTACGAAACAACGCTTTTGAATATTTAGCCACGTTATGTACGGCAAAATTATTAAAGGTAACGTCGTAATGGTCGCGCTCTAGCGGTGAGACTGGTGGCAAAATAATATTAGCATGGCGACTGGTTTCATTGACAAAATAATCAATGGCGACCATAAAATCTAACTGTTCAAAGGCTTGATCTAATTTTTCGCCATTGGGTGTACTCAAGACAGGATTACCTGCCACAGTCATAAAGCCTTTTAATTGCCCCTCACCTTCGATCAATATCTCATCACTCATGGCAACCACGGGATATTCACCATTAAAGTCAGGCAGCTTGCTGACACGACTATGACGCTTACCCAAATACCCCGGACCAGAATTATTCACCACATCGACTGCAGCATTCGGGAACATCAAACCGCCTACTTCATCTAAGCGCCCCGTCACGATATTAATAACCATAGACAAATACTGGCTTAATAAACCAAATTCCTGCACTGATATACCCATCCGACCATAGCAAACCGAGCTTTTTGCTTCACAAAATTCTGTGACCAGTCGCTTGATGTCGATGGCGGCTATGCCCGTAATAGCAGTAACTGACTCTGCACTATAGTCTTTGGCAAAATCTGCCAGTCGCTCTATTTCTGGCGCGAGTGCTGCTGCTCTATTATTGATACTTGCTTTATCAGCATAGCCTTGCAAATAAATCTCATTGAGCATCGCTAGTAGTAGCAACACGTCAGTCGCTGGACGAATAAAGTGATGCTCGCTTGCGATATCAGCGGTTTCAGTACGTCTTGGATCGATGACGATGACTTTGCCACCACGTGCTTTAATGTCTTTTAGTTTTTGGCGCATGTTTGGTGCTGTCATGATACTGCCATTAGACGCTAGCGGATTGCCACCGATGATGAGCATATACTGAGTACGATTGACATCAGGCACAGGAATACGCAGCATATGCCCAAATAAATGCATGCTAACGATATGGTGCGGTAGTTGATCGACCGAAGTGGCAGAGAAGCGACTGCGCGTTTTGAGGCTGTTTAGCAGATACTTAATCGTCAGCATGCCACCCAGATTGTGTACGTTGGGATTGCCCAAATAAACACCAAAAGCATTTTTGCCATGTTGTTTTTGCACTGCACCAATACCAGCTGCGACTTTATCTAACGCTTCAGTCCAGCTAATTTCTTTCCAGCCTTTAGCCGTTCTTTCAACAGGATGACGCAGGCGGTCAGGATCCTCATGCAAATCTTGCAAGGCAGTCGCTTTTGGGCAAATATACCCTTTAGAAAATGGATCGCTCTTATCCCCTTTAATCGATAAAACCTTTTTGCCATCGTGCTTTATCTCGATACCACACATTGCCTCACACAGAGTACAGGTTCTAAAATGCGTCTGCTCTTTGGATTTGATTTGTTCAGTCACCACGGTCACGCTCCCTGTTTTATATTGTCATTCTCAATAAATCGATACTGAATTCCTTTTTAAGACTGTGATTACTGACAGTCTATTCTCTACTATATCTCGCTGATGCTGTAACTCATAGCCAAATGTGTGCACTGTAGTTATGCACCTTAGTTACGTACCTCACTGACAAAATATCCTAATGATTACATAACTAGACTGCTCATAACATAGTCATGATTTTTTTTATAATTGAGCAACAGTATCAACATTGTCCATACAGACAAAGCATTTTGAAATTCATATATTAGTAGCACAAGTTAGCCATTGGCTATTTGTAATGTAGTTAAGTGTTTTAAAATACGCTATATAAGAAATAAGCTATTTAACAGCAATACTGTACTAGCAATAAGAATCATAAATAATAATTTGAATATTAAAGCGTGATGCAACCTGTTGATTTAACTTTTAAATAACAGCTACTGTAAAAGACGCAATAACTAAAACAAGGAAAATAGCAATGAATGAACATACTCTAAAAGGCGAGTGGAACCAAGTAAAAGGCTCAGCAAAGCAGAAATGGGCTGACCTTACTGATGACGATTTATTACATGTTGAAGGTAGCCGTGATAAGCTCGTTGGTAAAGTACAAGAGCGTTATGGTCATAGTAAAGATGACGCTGAGCGTGAAGTAGATGCATGGCGTACTGAAAATAAATACTAGTAAATAGTGATGCTTGTAACAAGAGTTAAGATAAAATGTTTATAGGCAGATTATTTAAACGAAAACCGCATTAGAAACTAATGCGGTTTTTTTATGCTCAGTGTATCAGCAAATGCTTATCAGGGACAAAACTCAAACCTCAGATACGATAAAACCGCATAGCAATTAATTGTTATGCGGTTTTATTGTTAACTATCCTTGTTACCCACCACAGCTCTAATCACTGCATCCTTGCAAGATATTGAGCATATTGTGACAGTTGGGCATCCTGCCCTTTTTACTACTAGTGGCATTATCTGCCTGCAACACGGGTTATGTGTCCTTAATCCAATTGCTATTATCATCCTGATGCTAGCCGTTGAAATATTATCCTTAATACGGTCAACTCAATCCTTGAGTCACATTCCCTTATGCCGTGTGTGTATAGTGTCAAATTATTGAGCTACTGTTAAGTCGCGTAAACGTCATTGCGTGTAAGCATATGCTTACATCAGTTTAAATCCAGAAGGTTAATAGGCTTAACCTTCTGATATTAATAGCTTTTAATATAAATATCTATTTTTAAGCTAGAAAAAACTAATACAGACCACTTAAGTATTAGCGATATTCGCTGTTCTAAGCAACACCTTAGTCACTCAAAGTATCGAATGCTTACGCAATTATTTGCAAAATTTACAACTTCTTAACACCAACGACACGTATTAATGAGCTTTAAGTCTTACTATGTGTATGTAAGAAAACATTTCAAGAATAACGGTAATTAAGAACAAACATCCATAGCTTATAAGCATATCTTGCGTATTATTCATGATTGTTAGCGTTATTCTGCATTATATATTGACAAAATTTTGCAACTGTATATAAGCACTTTTTAAGTCAACTTATATCTTAGGAGATTCCATCATGAAAACGTTAAAACCTTTCTCATTTAAAACTGTCCTTTCTGCCTCACTTGCATTTTCACTCGTCGGCGTTACTGCTGGCTGCGCTGTCGCCGGTCCAGGTTATGACAATTATCCGATATACAATGACAATAGCGGTTATAACCACGCTGAAAACAACCGTGCCATTCAGCAGCTGCGTCAGGATTTACGCCGTAAAGGTTATAACGTGATGGACATCAGAACAGAGAGCTACCGCGGTAACCGTGTGCTGACGGTTCTTGCTAAGAAAAATAATCAAGCGTATGAACTAAAATATAGCTCACCAGATCTCAGGCTGATCAGCTCGACCAAAAAACCTTGGTCTAATGTCTGGGATGATAAAAACGACTATAAAGATAATGGCAAATACAAAGATAAACATTATAAAAATGAAGATAGCATCAAAAACGAATCACGTTATCCAGCGATTAAACGCCGTGCTATCAATAAAGTTGAGGGTATGGGTTATCGAGTCAAAGATATCGAGTTTGAACAAAAGAACAATCGTGGCGTGTTTGAGATTGAAGCCAAACGTGGCTCACAAGAGTATGAGATTACACTTGGCTATCCAAACTTGAATGTAATCAAGATTAAAAAAGATTAATGTTAAAGCCATAGCATCCGAATAACATTTATTCGTTCTATTATTTATCAAATTTTGGCATCATTTAGTATTTGATGTCCGCGGTCAAATAAGCCAGCCCTTGGTTTATTTGACCATTTTTTATCTCTTTTTCTTGTTTATCGTATACTATCTATTTATCATCGTTTCATACGCAATTTTCATATCATTACTGAGATCATCTTATGAACATTAATTCTTTACTAAAAACCACAGCAGCGGGCAGTATGGCAGCAGTGCTATTAACGATAACCACAGGTTGTGTTACGACACCTGGATATAACCCTTATGGCGACCTTTATGAAGATATTTATAAAGACAGTAGCGTCTATAAGAAACATAAGGAAACTATCAATAACGTTGATAAAGATATTTACCGTCCTGCTATCGAGCAAAGAGCAGCAAATAAAGTCCGTAGCATGGGTTACCGTGTTGAAGACGTTAAATACAAAAAAGGCGACAACAAAATAAAAGTAAAAGCATACCGCGGTGGTGAAGATTATAAAATCGAGCTTGGCTATCCCGGCTATAATGTCTTAAAAATAAAAGAAGACTAATAGTCTGTTTTAAGAAGCATTGAAAACTGCGATCAAAAATCTAAGACTTCAATCACATCATAAGCAGGTGTTTCATAAGGATGCGCCTGCTTTAATGCGATAATGACATCACCAATATTAACCTTCGCAACCACCATCTCTACCCGCCATTCATTGACTTTCTCTAAACTGTCCTGTGTACCAATATGTGGCGTGCTACCTACCAGTGGCATGAATTGCCCTATCCCCTGCACTTGCCAACAACATTGCTCATAATCGCCAATTTTGCCAGCACCTGCTGCAAATAGCGCTGACTTTACCTGCTCTAATACTGAGTCTGGTACAAAAAAGGTGAGTTTATACATGTTCTAGCCCCATTAAATAGCAACCTTATTAAATTAATCGCCTCATCAAATACTTGAAAATTAAGTTAAAACTATAAAAAATTTTCTAATTTTTTGACAAAGAAGGGTGATCAGTCCATATATAACGCAGCAACCACTCTTTTGCGTCGCCAGCATAATCAATGCCAATACGGGGGCGTAATGATACTAGTGGCTGACAACCATCATCCTCCACCCAAACTTTTGACGCAGGCGTGATTGGCTTACCGTATAACGTTCTATCTATCTGTAAGCCCTTGGTCAGCTTGCCAGGACCTGCCAGCTGTTTGATATGATTAAGTTGTCTATTAACGTCTAATAATTGCTCATTCATTAAGCGAGCGCTACCCTCTATTAAAAATCCAGCACGTATTAAAACAGCTTCTGGCGACTCTGTTGGTCCACTGACCAAATTGAGCATATGATGAATACCATAAGTCAGGTATACATAAAAAACACCGCCTATATGGTACATAATCTCTGTACGCGGCGTACGTGTGCCTGCATGCGCATGACACGCAGCATCCCCCTCGCCAATATAGGCTTCTGTCTCTGAGATACGCATACGCAAGATTTTTTGTTGACCATCGCTGTCTGTCAGCTCTCGACACAACACCTTGCCAATTAAGTCGGCAGCCACCACGCAAGTGGGACGGGCAAACCAAGATGGCTTCACAACACTCGATACAACTTGAGACGCTAACATCAGTCATAACCTTTTTATAAGGGTTTGTATTTACACTCTATTATCACAGCAGCATAAATTTAACATAAAAAGCCATCAAAGGCTGTCTGATAGCGACCACCATTACTTATTGCAACTGATGTTATACAGACAGTTAACTCAATATGGTAGTAATCTTGATCCCAGATATACCACACTAAAAAACATAATTAAATTAAAAGGATAGAACAATGAGTAACTCTAATAGCCAAGGCAATAAGCAGCAAAATGGTAGTGATAAAGCAGAAGACAAAAAAAATGATGTAAAAGACAACAACACTGCCAATGACACTAAAGATCAGAATACTGATAAAGGTTCTGACAGTAAGAATTCAAATAATAGCTCAGACAACAAAGACAACAAAGACAACAAAGACAACAAAGACAACAAAGACAACAAAGACAACAAAGACAACAAAGACAACAAAGCATCAGATAAAGACGATAGTAAAGATAGTAAGTCTTCAGATAAAAATGCTAAAAGTAAGGGCGATAAAGACTCTTCTTTAGCTGATACTGCTACTACAAAGGCAAAAGAAGTGGTCGGTACATTAGCAGATAAAGCGGCAGATGCCATGGAGTTTGCTGCTAAGAAAATCAAAGACGCTCGCAAAGACAGCTAATAAATTTAAGTGCAAAAAACTGAGCCATGGCTCAGTTTTTTATGTTTTAACGGTTTTAATTTTCTACATTTAGCTCAGTGGTACACCGATACGGCTTGCCACTTCTTCATAAGCTTCGATGACATCACCTAATGACTGACGGAAACGGTCTTTATCGAGCTTCTTCTTGGTGGCTTTATCCCAAATGCGGCAGCCATCTGGTGAGAACTCATCACCTAAGACGATACGGTCATGAAATACACCAAACTCTAGTTTGAAATCTACTAGTATCAAATCACCAGCATCAAACAGCGCTGTCAAAACTTCATTTACTTGATGACTCAGCTCTTTCATTTTAACAAGCTGTGCGTCATTTGCCCAGCCAAGAGAAATTGAGATTGACTCATTAACCATCGGATCGCCAAGCGCATCATCTTTATAGAATAGCTCGTAAGTCGGTGGCGTCAAAGCCTGACCTTCTTCCAACCCTAAACGACGTACCAAACTGCCCGCAGCAAAGTTACGCACAACGCATTCAACCGGAATCATATCCAAACGCTTGACCAACACTTCATCATCAGACAATTGCTTTTCAAAATGCGTCTCGATACCAGCGTCAGCAAGCTTTTGCATAATAAACGCGTTAAAGCGATTATTAACCACCCCTTTGCGTGCAAGCTGTTCAATACGCTTACCATCAAGCGCTGAGGTGTCATCACGGAAATGTAAAATCAGTAGGTCGTTGTCTTCTGTTTCATAAACAGATTTGGCTTTGCCTTTATAGAGCAGTTCTTGCTTTTGCATTAGGAGGTTTCCTGTTCGTTCAAGCTTATGTGGTAAAAACGCGCAGCGACCGCTGATAACTTATAAAACCAATAAGATACATTGGTATTGATAAAAGCATCAGCGGCATAGATAAGGTTAAAAAAGACTTTATTCAGTACGACTCGCAACAGCGCGTTGCGGTTTTGGTAGCTGGTACTGTTTACCAGACTCGTTCTGTAATGTAAGCGTATTGGCGCCTGCATTAGGGGTTGGGTAAAGCGGTACAAAGGGTGCAGTCTCTTGAGCAGCTGGCAGCTGTAGCGGCGCCAACTTTTTACTTTGCTGATACTCTAGGCTACCATTGTCACGCTTACCAATAAATTCTTTTGTCGCTTGGCAGCCGCTTAATACTAACGTACTACCCAACACGACCGTCATTACAGCAGGGAATATTTTTGCAGTCATTGATGATACTTTCATCATATTATCTCTCTGAGTTAGCATTTACACGCATCATTTTATAATAAGTTTGCACGAACCAAAGCACTATCAATCGTCGCGTGATGTTGCTCGGCTAGCCATACCAGCGGCAGGCGAATACCTTGATCTATCATACCCATTTTGTGCAAAGCGTACTTGGCTGGAATAGGGCTTGATTCGATAAACAAGTCACGATGTAAATGTTTAACGATATCATGTACTTGATTGGCGGTATCGAAATCACCGCGCAAGGCTGCTGTAAAGGTTTCACTCATTGCTTTTGGTGCGACGTTGGCAGTCACAGAGATATTCCCTTTACCACCAAATTTCATCAGCTCAAGGGCACTACCATCATCACCAGACAAGACAACAAGACGATTGCCAACTGCTTTTATTAATTGTTCACCGCGAGCAACAGAACCTGTCGCGTCTTTGATAGCAACGATATTATCGATATCCGCTAAACGCTCGACTGTTTCTTGCGCGATATCAACGACGGTGCGTCCAGGGACGTTATACAGCATTTGCGGGATATTAACAGCTTCAGCAATGGCTTTGTAATGTTGATATAAGCCTTCTTGTGGCGGCTTATTATAATAAGGGGCGACCAATAATGCACAATCTGCACCAGCATCTGCGGCATCTTGGGTCAGCTTAATGGCTTCCACCGTATTGTTCGCACCAGTACCTGCAATCACCGGCACACGACCTTTAACATGCTGTACAAAATAGCGAATGACATCGCTGTGCTCTTGCATTGACAAGGTTGCAGATTCGCCAGTCGTACCAACAGCGACAAGGCAATGTGTGCCTTGTTCAATCTGCCAATCTATGAGGTCTGCCAGACGTTTATAATCGACCGTGCCGTCACGAAGCATGGGCGTTATCAAAGCTACCATTGAGCCTTGTAGTCGGGTTTTAATATCGTCGTATGCTGTGCTCATAACTGTGCCTTACTCTCGTATCCTAGCTTTGACTAAAGCTATCACATGATAGGTCGTTTGCAAGTACCAATGCATATTTTGAAGTATTCATTGTCAAATAGCTGCATGGATACTATAAATAATATGCATGCTCATAAACATCATTGGTAAGATCTTGCTCGAGGTTAATACTGAATGTTTGTATGTCTTATACCGTCCTTGACGCCATTTTATCTGACATTAATAGGATGATTATCTCGCTATAAAAACGCCTGCTAGTGTAGCATATTTTGGATTGACCGCTATTAATCAATTAATGCCAAAGCAAGCCATTCTGAAAATAATTGCCCAGTTGCTTCAATCTCATTGCGCCATTAATAGACAGTGAGATTGAGGACGTTTAGTTTTAAACCAAACCGTCAGTTTAGCGTAATTGCCAAGGGTCGATAAAATCTTTTTAAGCCTTTTAACCAATCGTCAACACATCGTTGGCTAGCCGATACAAGCAAACAAACGCTTATGTCCTTTTGTGCCACAAGTAATAGCAATATCTTTAACTACTCTATCCGTAATCCGATAATACCGGGGATACCTTGACGCATAACTTCGATCGTCACCACTCCCTTTTTAGGCAATACCGACACCGCACTCGAAACATCATTAACGGTTTTAATCGGTTTTTGATGTAGGTTGGTAATGATATCGCCTGCTAATATACCTGAGCGTGCTGCCAATCCAGTTGGTTCAATCGCTGTGACCAAGACACCAGTTTTATTATCAGACGCCAGCTCTGCTTGTTCCTCTGGGGTCAAATTACGTAAGGCTAAGCCCAGACTTATCTCGTTATTTTGCTGACCACGACTTTGTGATTGCATGTCATTTGAGGCATCACTCAGCTTGCCAGTGACAAGCGATTGCTTACCATTACGCTGGATTTGCATGCGAAAGCCATCATTGGGACGCGCGCGATTGATCAGGTTCAATAAATCAGAGGCTTCCATAATTTGGACATCATTGTAGCGTAAAATAATATCCCCTGATTTTAGTCCTGCTTTTTGGGCAGGTGAATCAGGCGACACGCGTGTCAGTAACGCCCCTTGCGGACGCGCTAGGTTATAAGCTTCAGCGAGATTGCGATCGATATCTTGCGGATAAATACCTAAATAAGCACGCTCAACCTTGCCATTGGTTTTGAGCTGCTCATAAACATCCATTGCCGCATCAATCGGGATGGAGAACGACAATCCCATATAACCACCGGTGCCACTAAAAATACGTGAGTTAATGCCAATCACTTCACCGCGCTGGTTAAATAAAGGTCCGCCTGAGTTACCAGGATTCAATGCCACATCGGTTTGAATAAATGGCACACTGGTTTCACGCGAAAAGTTGCGCGATTTGGCGCTGACAATACCTGCTGATGCTGAATAATCGAAACCAAATGGCGAACCAATGGCCAGTACTGGTTCACCGACTTTTAGGCTATTAGAATCACCAATCGGTAGCGCTGGGAATTTTTTGCCTGTGACCTTTAATACTGCCACATCCGAGCGCTCATCGCTGCCAACTAAGGTCGCATCCAGCTCAGTTCTGTCATTGAGAGTCACTGTAATTTTGTCTGCGCCCGCCACTACATGGTGATTGGTCAGCATATAACCATCATCGGTCACAAAAAACCCCGTGCCATATGCATGCTCAATCGCTGGCGTCACGGCTTGATCAGGGATACGTAGGCGATCACCAAAGAATTTCCGTAATAGCTCAGCCGTTTGGGCTTTTGCAAGCTCAGCCTCACTCACAGTTTTGGTCACATTGACGCGTGCCACCGCTGGCGTGACTTGCTGTACCAATCCTGAAAAATCCGCTGTGGTGACAGCAGCTTGCGCACTTGGCATAGTGTTGAGATTAATACCAACAACCATGGTAGTAGCGACAGCGATTGCCAAGGTGTTGCGTTGAAGCAAGCGCTGCATGGTAGCTATGGTGATTTTCGATTTAGATATGTCGATTGGCATCTTATCCCTCATCCAAGTGATTTTTATAATTTTTGTGAGTGGCTATGCTATTAACTTATAGCACGGCTTGGCATTTTAATTCATGATTAATAAAGAGTACTTTTATCTTAGTTTATAGAGTATTTTTGCTGACTGCAGCTTAGTTTGTCATCTATCTCAATACGGTAAGTTAACTTGAATATGCTAATTGCACTATACGCTAAACCATACACCGCAAACTCAGAATCATCTGAATACGATTATTTCTTGCGACGTCACTTAAGGACTTCATCGAGCTATCATGCTAGCTATTAGAACCACTGACCAACCATAGCTAATGAACAACATCGTTGCAGCACTCAGTCGCTAGTTCATAACTAAAATGACTTATGCTGTCTGTCTTTTTAAGAGTCTTGTAACGCTTTGGGTGACAGTGAGCACTCAGTTATATAAAATAAAATCATGTTATGATAACCAGTAAAACACATTTAAAAAAACAAAAGTTAGCGCTGAAACTTATTAATGCTTCATTGTTTAAATTGGCTATTATTTTACCGTATCTTCTCTCTTTTGCACTTCTGGCTATTAGATCTTATATTCTAAAGCTCCGCGACTTTATCTAGAAGCGTATTCATCTTTGCTATTATTCTGTGTTTGCTACTATATAGTATACATGACTCTTGCTGTGACTCTTGCGGTAACCGTCGATAGCGATTTTTGATAGCGACTTTTAATAATGATGTGAGTGAATCATGAACTAAAAAACCGTCTATGCTAAATGCTATAGCCTCGAATCGCTCTACAGCATGACTATATTATAAAAGGATTAATTTATGGATACCGCCCTATTGTTATCTGGCGTGGTTGGGATTGGCATTGCCGCCCAATGGTTGGCTTGGTATTTAAAGCAACCGTCCATTTTGTTTTTATTACTGATTGGTATTATAGTTGGTCCAGTATTAGGGGTTTTCGATCCTGACTTAGTACTCGGCGAACTGATGTTTCCCTTTATCTCACTAGGCGTAGCGATTATCTTATTTGAAGGATCGCTGACCTTAGAGTTTGAAGAGATTAAACAACACGGCTCTGTAGTACAGATGCTGGTTTCCGTCGGTGTGCTAATCACTATCGCTATCGTGTCGCTGTCGACGTACTTGCTCTTTGATATCGACCCTATTATTGCCTTATTGTTTGGCGCATTGGTCTGCGTGACTGGTCCAACGGTCATCATGCCGTTACTGCGCAGTGTACGACCCAATAAAACCATCTCCAATATCTTAAAGTGGGAAGGTATCATTATCGACCCTATCGGCGCGATTGCGGTGGTATTGGTTTATGAATATATTATCTCAGGTGGTGAAGCCAGTAGTATTTTGCTGTTTGCTAAGATTGTGGTATTGGCAGTAGCAATGGGGCTAGCTGGCGCGTGGGCATTAGCATTTTTGATGCGTCGCCATATGATTCCTGAATTTTTACGCAATGTTTTTACCCTTGCTTTTGTACTGGTGTTGTTTTCAATCTCCAACCATCTGGAACATGAATCCGGTTTATTGACGGTGACTGTACTTGGGGTTGCGCTGGCTAATTGGCCAAAATTCCCACGTGATACGATTTTAGAGTTCAATGAATCGCTCACCATCTTATTGGTGTCGGTCTTATTCATTATTCTTGCAGCGCGTGTTGAGCTGGAAAGCTTATTGAGTGTCGGCTTTGCAGGTCTCGTGCTACTAGCGATTGTGATGTTTGTCGCCCGCCCCTTATCGGTTTGGGTGTCGTCTATCGGCTCTAACCTAAAAACCAAAGAGAAGCTGATGATCAGCTGGATTGGTCCGCGCGGTATCGTTGCTGCTGCTATCTCATCACTCTTTGCCATTCGTCTACAAGAGTATGATATTCAAGGGGTTGAGCTACTAGTGCCTTTGGTGTTTTTGGTCATTATTGGTACGGTGATGATTCAGGGTTTGGGCGCAAAAATGGTAGGGAACTTTTTGGGGGTCCGTGAGCCTGAAACCAACGGTATCTTGGTCGTTGGCTCAAACCCTGTCGCCTTGTTGGTCGCTACCTCGCTAAAGGATCAGGGCTTTGATGTCATCGTTGCTCATAATAACTATACCAACATCGCTAGCGCGCGCATGAGTGGCTTGCGTACTTACTTTGGCAATCCTGTCTCTGACCACGCTGACCATCATTTGGATCTCATCGGTATCGGACGTTTATTTGCTATGAGTATGGATAAAGAGCTGAATACTTTATCCGAGATTCACTATCGTCATGAGTTCGGTGAGCGCAAACTGTACCGCTTAAAGTTTAGCGATGAAAAAGTCAAAAATGAGCGCGATGACAAGCAAGGAAACTTCCATTCGCAGTGGCTATTTGGCAAAGATGTGACCTATACCAAGCTTGCCAGTATGCTGTCTAAGAAAGCCCGTATCAAAATCACCAATATCACCGACAGCTATAGCTTTGAGCAATATAAAGCCGATAATAAGCAATTTGTGCCGCTTTATACGGTCGATAAAGAAGGCAAGCTACATGTAATTACTGACAAATTCGATGGTACGGTGCCGCGTGATCGCAAGCTTGTTTCATTGGTCGTCGATGATGACGTACAGCCAAAACCGGTCGATGTGACGCCGCAACAACAGCAAGCGCGCGCTGCAGCTGACGCAAGCTTTGAGTCCGACTCTAAAGCGCCTGAAAAACGCCAAGAAATAGAGCTGGCGGACGATGATAGTGATGTAGAGGAAGCATCTTTGATAGATAACGACAAAGACGCTGAACAAAATCTACCTAATGATGTGTCAACTGATGCTAGCTTAGCGTCTAATCCATCTTCAACCATGCCAACAGCATTAAATGATGAAGCAGCTAACAAAAAAATAGCAACATCTGAATCTGCCAGTACTAGTCAGGTCAATCCCGAAGTATTGCCTGCGAATCCCAATACGCCAGTAATACCGAAAACAGCCAGCAGTAATAAAAACAGTGGTAACGGTAATGGCAGTGCGCCTAAAAATAAAAACGGCTCTCTAGACCCCAACCGTTTACCGGACTCAGGCCAAGATAAAGCAGCCAAGAGTAATACTGCTGAAGTTATATTAAGTAAAGATATAGGTAAAAATGATTGATATAATGGTCATATAGATAAAACCTAAACAAACAACGCTTAAATAGTGTTTATTAAATGCCTATCAATGAACAAAGCCCCAACTAGTTAGTTGGGGCTTTTTATTGGAACAAGCTTATTTCTTTATGAAAATGTGTATTAAATATCCAACTTCTCTTCGATCGTCTGCCATATTCGTGCGCTGACCTCATTAGCGCTGCCTGAGGCATCAATACGCTGGATACGTTCAGGCTGCTCGCTAGCAAGGACACTAAAACCTTGATGTACTCTGGTAAAAAATGCCGTCGCTTGCTGTTCAAAGCGGTCAGCGGCACTGCGTTTATTAGCACGTGCCATGCCTTCTAATACTGGTAGATCTAGCCACAGTGTAAGCTCGGGTAATTGCACCACAAACTGCTCGATAAGCATGTCAATTTTGGCACGGACAATCGCATCGCCATCTGCACGTCCAAAGCCTTGATAAGCAACCGTCGAGTCGGTAAAGCGGTCACATATTACCCATGTACCACGTTGCAGCGCTGGCAAAATGACTTGCTGCATATGATCACAGCGCGCAGCAAACATGAGTAGCAACTCTGTATCATCATTGATAGCGGTATTCGGGTCTAACAATATCTCGCGCAAGCGTTCAGCAAACGGACTACCACCCGGCTCGCGGGTGCGCAGATAATCAATGCCATGCGCTTGCAGACGCGCACATAGTTGCTCAATCGCCGTGGTTTTACCAACGCCTTCAGTGCCCTCAAAACTAATAAAACGCCCTTGAGTGGGCGTAGTGGTGGTTTGAGAAAACGGCGATTGTATGGATGCTGACATGATATGACCTTATGTCATTGTTGAGCGTTATCATTACTTTTATTTTATAACGATAATGCTCAATAAATGATGGTTTTTTAAAGCAATATAAATAATAACATAAAATAGTGTTACTGCGGCGGCGTTTGAGCTTTCTTCTCACGCATGACACCGAGATACTCTTTAACTGCTTGATTGTGCTCAGCTAGGCTATTGGTAAATTTATGCCCGCCATTGCCTGTCGCCACAAAATATAGCGCTGCGCTATCGGCAGGATGTAAGGTTGCTTCGATAGAAGCCGCTGACGGCAGTGCAATGGGTGTCGGCGGCAAACCATCGATTTGATAGGTGTTATAACCCGTTTTTTCATCGATGTCTTTACGGCGAATATTGCCTTCATAGCGGCTGCCCATACCATAGATAATGGTAGGATCCGTCTGCATACGCATGCTTTTGTTCAAGCGATTATTAAAGACGGCTGAGACCAAAGGACGCTCTGCTGCCACACTGGTTTCTTTTTCGATAATAGACGCCATTACCAGTGCCTCATAAGGAGTCTGATAAGGGAGGTTTGGCGCACGGTTTTCCCATGCCTTGGTCAGCGCTTGCTGTTGGCGTTTGTACAAGTCGGTCAATACCTTCTTATCGGTAGTGCCTTCCCCATAATAATAAGTATCAGGAGCAAACCAGCCCTCAAGATTGTGATTGACGATAGGATCATTACTATTGGCAACTGCATCCGGCAATATGCCAACCAAATCTAACGCTTCTGCGATGCTAGCATTCGTACTGTTAGCGGTCAGCACTTCTTTTTTGATGCCTTTGTTATCACGTAGCGCCTGATACAAATCTTTTGAGGTTTTGCCCTCGATAATTTGTACTTTAACCATCGCCGCTTTTACCCCTTGCCCAAGCACGTGTAGCGCTTCAGCAACGGTAGGGTTTTCCGGTAATTGGTAAATACCTGCGTGCAATGGACCATCGACTTGCGTTTTCATATAAAGCTTGGCAATCGTGGCAGAAAATAGCGGAATTTCCTGTTGCCACTGCGGTAGCAACCCGTAATAGGTCTGACCCTTTTCAATCGTCACCATTTGCTGCGGCTGTTCAATCCGACCAAATAAGGTCTGATAAACCATGACTAAGAAAAATGCCGCAATTAACCCAAGTACCAACAACACTTGATAACCGCGCTGCATAAAGAATGACGGGTTGTCGGCTTTATAATGGCGTGGTTTATTATCGCCGCTGATGAGCGAGACATCTGTAGGCGGAACTTCCTCTACACCTGTCTCATCGACTGGCTTTGAATTCAAAGGTGCCCCGTCGACACGTTCATCAACAGTGCCTTTTTGGTCATTCGACAGCGTATCATTAGGACGTTCAGGAGGCGTTTCAGGGGTTGGCGTGCTCATGGTCACTCGCGAGGCAGAAGTTTGCTAGAATTTAGCATTGAACCGCTTATTTTTCAATGGGATTTGCTTAGCTTATCCATTAACTTAGCGTTTAAGCTCATTTATATGGCTTAATACTCATATCGCTTATCTATCACTTCAAATCTTTCCTTTAATAAGAAAACGGGCTATTAATAAGAAAACGGGCTATGAACCTAAATTTTAAACAAAGTCTTGCCAAAAAATATGAATCTGAACCTCAAAAAATTCGTGTGCTCAGCGAAGATTGGGTCGCTAAGCAAAGTTATTGTCCTAATTGTAATGCCGAACCATTGGCTGCATTTACGAACGGCAAACCTGTCGCTGACTTTTATTGTGCAAACTGTGATGAGCAATACGAATTAAAAAGTAAGAAGGCTAAATTAAGTAACATTATTAATGATGGTACTTATGACACTATGATTGAACGTATCAATAGCGATAATAATCCCAGCTTTTTCTTTTTGACCTATTCTCAAGCATTGAGCGTCAACAACTTCTTAATCATTCCCAAGCATTTTTTTAAACCCGATATGATCATAAAACGTAAGCCATTATCAGTCACTGCCAAACGTGCGGGCTGGGTTGGCTGTAATATTGACTTGCGTAAAGTGCCCGAATCAGGAAAAGTATTTTTAGTCAAAGACCAGCAGCTCATACCACGAGATAATGTCACTGAGCAATTTCAAAAAACTTTATTTTTACGTACACAATCTATCGACTCACGCGGCTGGACACTAGATATACTGCAATGTATTGATAAGCTAGAGGCTAATTTCTCTCTCAATCAGGTTTATGCGTTTGCCGACTTATTAAAACTCAAATATCCTGAAAACAACCACATTAAAGATAAAATCCGTCAGCAATTACAAGTACTACGCGATAGAGGCATTATTGAGTTTTTGGGTCGTGGTCATTATCAAAAATTATATTAAACGCTTTTCGTTATAACGCTCAGCTCTAAGCTGCCCTTTTTAAATATGATTAAATCGCTTAAAAACCCACTACCTCACCCGACAGTAACGTCAGACTGGTCATTGGCATAATACCGCGTAGCGCATTGCAAAAGAACAGCTGGCTTACATGGGGTAAATCCTCATCTTGTAACGACCTGATGATAACGGGATTTTCGGTAGTCGATAACTCATCGATAAGTACTTGCCGCATCACGCCAGCGACGCCCGATTGTGCCATTGATGACGTATACCATTGACCTTGGGTTAAATAATTTGCGTTGCCTTTAACAGCCTTGTTTTTATCAGCACTATCTTTATCATCATTAGCCGTATTTATCATCTCTGAAGATGGCGACTCTACCAGTCGGCAATCAGATAATTGATAAAACATATTGCTCATCGTGCCTTCAACCCAGCACCCTGTCATATCACGTAGCAAGCCCTCACCGATATCTTGCGATCCATTAGAGTTTAATGAACGAGCTTTGATAGCCTGCAACTCCGCACTCGCCAACACATTATCAAGACGATTTAGACTTTTTAGTCCAGCAAGAGACGGCGGCAGACAAGCGATTTGCGAAGATAAACAAACAGCAGTGCTCATAGGCTGCATCGGAACAAAAATACCATCAGCTAACGGCAATTGCGCAGTAGTGCTAATCTTCATCGCTAAGGATTTTAGCCAAATCTCACATGTGCTACCGCACTCACTTGGCGTATAGCCATAACCACGGATGTCTTGCGCGGCGCGTGTGATAATAAGCTTTAACATCCCCTGGTGTAGCTGCTGGGCATGCATTTGCAAGATAGATAATAAAGAGCAGTGGTCTAAATCAAGCTGCAAGGCAGTCGCATGAGAGATGAGACGCTGATGATGATACTCCGCCCACAGTATCTGCCCATTGATAACGCCCATGGTGGTAAAAAAACCATCGGCGTATGCTAATCCGCGATTGTCTAATGAAGCGGTACTGGCTGTGGTCTGCTTGTCTAATGCAGATAAACAGACCCAGCTATTTGATGGCTGCATGGCTTACTGATTTTTTTGGCTAGCAGACTTATTGATGACCAGCATACAGCTATAGAACTCACATTTTGCCAGCTCTACTTTTTGCCCACCGATGACTTTATTTTTGATAATTTGACCGTTTAGCATATCAGCCACCAGCTTACCGCCCTCATCACCCATTAATTGACGAGCAAGTTGGTAGGATTTTTTGGCATGACCTTGACTCAGCTCTTTTTCTTTATCCGAGTCGGTAGGATTGGCAAAATACCAACCAAGCTCGAGATATTTTTCAGAATCGATAAGATCTAAATAAGGTGCTTCGGTATTCATAAAGCGGTATTTGGACGCAGGATTACTGGCATAATCCAAGCTATTTTCATCGGTGCTTACCACTTTACCAAGTGTTGATTTGATATCGTCTAGTTGATCGACACGAAGCGGCTCAACTTTCTTAGGACCCCATGACGCGACATCATATTTGACTGGGGTGCCCTCTTGCGCAGTAGCACCATCTAAATCAGCATGTGGCGCAGGGTCTTTTGGTTTTGGTGTATCGGAGACGGTCTGCTTATCAGCACTTACTTCCTCTGTTGATACTTTGCTGCTTTTATTGTTATCACAGGCGCTTAACGACACGCCAACTGCCATTATCGTACTGACCATAAGGGTCTGTAGGGTGTTATTCCACATGGGCAACTTACTCACACTTTAAGATAGTTCTGAAAATGGTATTAACAAGCAGCTAGGTATGCCGCTGATAATGAATAGTGTCTGTTATTGAAATCTTGCTATCACTGAATTTTATACATACACTTTTTCTATTTAAATACTCTATAAATCACATTAAAAAAGCACAGGGAAAAATAATATGGTTACTTTTTCATGCTCTCTAGTTTACCCAACTGCTTAGCGCTTGACCACCCTTTACCTTACGGATAACACTCGCAGAGAGTACAGATTTGTTAAGACACTAACGTCATAAAAATTTACCCCGACTCAGCTAGTTATATCCATAGCTTCAGGTTTGTCAAACGGCGCGTTATCCCTTATGATAAGTACGCTTTGATACCCTTACTCTATCTCCCTTACTTATGCCCTGTACTGCCAGTGGAGCCTTTATGACCCAGCACTTTATTGTTATTGGTAATCCGATTGCCCACAGCAAGTCTCCTGAAATCCATACGTTATTTGGTACGCAAGCAGGGCTTGATATCTGTTATCAACGACAATATTGTCCAGATGATGCGGCAAGTTTTACGGCAGTGGTAGAAGCGTTTTTTCACGGTGGCGGCGTGGGCGCTAATGTAACTGTGCCTTTTAAACAAGTCGCATATGAATGCTGTGCAGCACGAGGCGGCTTATCTGAACATGCCAAAGTGGCTGGCGCGGTCAATACTTTATTGTTAGATAAAGCACTATTGGCAAAAGGTGTATCACCCGTAGAGGCGTTATTTGGTGACAATACTGATGGTCAAGGATTGGTCAATCATATGCAGCGCTTAGGCTGGCCATTGAATGGTGCACGCGTGGCAATCATTGGCGCAGGCGGTGCAGCGCGCGGCGTGGTATTGCCGCTGATAGAGGCTGGTATTGAAACGCTGAGTATCGCCAATCGTACAGTGAGTAAGGCAGAAATTTTAGTCGATGAACTTAGCACCGCAAGCGAAAAGATAAATCAACATAGCATTCAGACCTATGCGACGGCTGACTTAAGTGGCGACTTTGATATCATTGTCAATGCCACATCCATCGGACTATCAGGTGAAGCCTTGCCATTAGCCGATACGCTAAACTGCCAATATGCTTACGATATGATGTATGGACGTGAGCTGCCATTTTTACAACATTTTTCTATCCGTGGTGCTCAGACATCAGATGGTTACGGCATGCTGATCGGGCAAGCGGCGTTAAGTTTTGAGCGTTGGACAGGATGCGCTATTGATGTTGCGCAAGCGACTACCGCATTGGAAAACGTATCAACATAATAAACGGTGCACGAGTGCAGCTACCATCTATCTAAATGACAAAAACGATCTACGTTTTTATACTAGCCAAATCGTGTTAGCAGCCATCTTTCTATACGGCGCAGCGGTACACGCAAATTCGTTGAATGCATGACAACCCCGCCGCCAAGACCAACCATACAGCCAAGTAGTGTATCCAACAAGCGTGTGTGCGTGACCTCTTGATAGACCGCTGACGTAAGTGGCAACCCACTGCCATATTCTGCAATGAATATCGTCAGTGGTGTGATAAATACAACGGCTAGTCCATAATGACGATCTACCAAGGATTCAATACAAAGCATCATAACCAATATTGAAGTAGCGATACCCCATATCGACAGCCCCCAAGATAGCATCCAACTCGCCAGACCCGCGCCTACCAATGTCCCTAGTAAACGATGTAGTTGCTTAATCCACATCGTCCGTAAGTGGATACCCTGAATGATCAGAAAACAGCTAACTGCTGCCCAGTACGGATTAGACATATTTAGCATTAAGGGAATCAAGAGCGCTAAACTGACAAAACCCGCGACAATAATGCTTTCACTAATAGTATCAGGCTCATAGCTATAAGTTGGTGTCGGCGTATCAGGATGCGTCGCTAATAAAAATAGTGAATACAGCAGCCCCATGATTAAGGCAAAGCCACTGCCCAGCATCACAAGCCCAGTGGCTGACATGATTTTCTCTAATGGCAGTGGTATAAATAATGCTAGCGCCCCAGCCATCATTACAAACAAGCCAGCTGGCGGCGGCTGGCGATAATAACGTCCAAACATAACCACACCAAAGGCTATCAGCATAAACACTGGCAGCCTAAGAATAGGCACTTGCTGTGCTGCCAAGCCGAATGCAAAGCATAACGACATGGCAAAGCCCCATGCCATTAAAGTCACTAAACGATAAGGCAGCTTGCCTATTAAAGGTAAATTCAAGATGACCATTGCCCCCAAAGACGCTTTGATACCTGATGGCAAAGCCTCAAAGTAAGCGCCCACAAATACGGGGAAACTGATGGTAATGGCAGCGATAATGGGCATATGCCATGGTCTCTTGCTTTGATTGACGGTGAGCAAATGAGCAAGCTCACCATCTATCAAAAACTTCAGGCGAGTCAATAATAGTGTCAGCCAAGACACCCGCTTTGCCTTGGACTTTGGTGCGCTCATACAAGGCCTTCCTTATATCGTAAATGCATTAGAATAATGGGCTTACTGTTCGCCTTGAACATACGGTTATTCTTATTATAGATAATGGCTTAGCAAAATATGAGGTTAAAAAGCTCATTGACACAATAATAACTTAATGTTTTAATTATACTAATTAACTATGAATATTAGTTATTAGTTATATATTTGTCGCTATATAAGATTTATACTGCATCAATGCGTAACGACTGTTTTTTATCAAGGATAACTTAACAGTTTCCAAAATAGACAAGCTAGCCTTAACATATCCACCCATTGACTCAAGATATTCTCTGTTTTTATTCCAAATAATTAAAATCGTTTCCATAAACTCTGGCTTAAAAACTAAGTCAACCGTCTATGATAGCGAACAACTAAAGAGAACGACTATGTTAACTTACAAAGCACCTTTACGTGATATCAAGTTTTTAATTAATGATGTATTTGACTACCAAACGCATTATAAAGATTTGGATAATGGCGAAAATGCAGATCCTGAAACCGTTGATATGATTCTTCAAGGAATGGCAGATTTTGCCGAAAATGTTTTAGCACCTTTATACCAGCCAGCGGATGCTGAAGGCTGTCATTTTGAGAATGGTGTGGTCACAACGCCTAAAGGCTTTAAAGAAGCATATCAGCAGTTTGTCGATGGTGGCTGGCAAGGTATTTCGTACCCTGAAGAGTACGGTGGTATGAACTTACCGACTTCATTGAACCTTATCAAAGCTGAGATGATCGGTACAGCTAACTGGCCATGGGCAATGTATCCTGGTCTATCAACCGGCTGTATCAATACCATTATGCAGTACGGTACGGATGAGCAAAAAGAGACGTATCTACATAAATTGGTCGAAGGCTCTTGGGCAGGCACCATGTGTCTGACTGAGCCACAGTGCGGTACAGACTTGGGTCAAGTAAAATCAAAAGCTATTCCGCAAGAGGACGGCAGCTATAAGCTTAGCGGTACTAAGATTTTCATCTCAAGTGGTGAGCATGACTTAACTGAAAACATTATCCATATCGTTTTAGCACGCCTACCGGATGCGCCAGAAGGCACGCGCGGTATTTCATTGTTTATCGTACCGAAATTTTTGCCAAATACTGAAGGCGAAATTGGCGAGCGTAATGGCGTCTCTTGTGGTTCTATTGAACACAAAATGGGCATCAGCTCATCAGCGACTTGTGTCCTAAACTTTGATGATGCGGTTGGTTACTTGATTGGTGAGCCGAACAAAGGTCTAAAAGCCATGTTCACCTTTATGAACACTGCCCGTATCGGTACTGGTATCCAAGGTCTGGCGCACACTGAATTGTCATTCCAAAACGCCCTACCATATGCCAAAGATCGTCGCTCAATGCGCACTTTATCAGGTATAAAAGATCCTGAAAAAGTTGCTGATGCAATCATTCATCATGCTGACGTACGTCGTATGTTACTTACCCAAAAAGCCTTTGCTGAAGGCGGTCGCTCGATGATTTATCATTCAGCACGCTATGCAGATAAAATGGTTCAAGGCATCATCAATGGCGATGATGAAGAGTTTGAAAAATGGGATGATAAACTTGGCTTCTATACGCCAATCCTAAAAGGCTTCTTAACTGAGCTTGGTATTGAAGCAGCCAAACACGGTCAGCAAGTATATGGCGGTCACGGTTATATCAAAGAATGGGGTATGGAGCTTATCGCTCGTGATGCTCGTATCGCGACTATGTACGAAGGTACGACTGGTATCCAAGCATTAGATCTACTAGGTCGTAAAGTGATCTTGCAGTCTAAAGGTAAAATCATTCGCGATTACACTTCAAGCATCATGAAATGGTGTGGCGAGTATGCCTTAGACAAAGACATGCGCAAGTTTGTTTGGGCATTGACCAAGCTGTGTGCTGAGTGGAACACTCTGACTGTACGCTTGATGCTGATGGCACGTAAAGACCGTGAAATCATCTCAGCAGCATCTGATGATTTCTTAATGTACTCAGGTTATGTGATGATGGGCTACCACTGGGCACGTATGGCAGCGGTTGCTTATGACAAGCTTGAAAATGGCGGTACAGAATCACCAGAGTTCTACAAAGCCAAAATCCAAACGGCAGAATTCTATTTTGATAAGCTGTTACCACGTACTTCAGGTCACGCCGAAGGCATGGTTGCACCAAGCAGCAGCATGACAGCAATGGACATTGATAACTTTGCTTTCTTAGACTAGGATTGATTAAAAGCTAGCCTAAGACTGTTATAAATAAAAAAGCGCTTAGTTGAATAACTAGGCGCTTTTTTTATACTGTATTAGCAAGTAACTAATAAATTCAGTTACGCATTTAACATTTTCTTATGATACACCGCGCTAATCTCTTCAACCTCTACGCATACTTGTAACGATGCGCGTCCTGATTGCTCAGCGCTCAGAGTTTGCTCTATAGTAGTCATCAATTGCTCAGCAAGCTGATTACGGATACTTATATCACGACCGCTCATGATTTTTAGATGTGCATAAATAAAGCCATTAACTTGCTCATCATCTTCAACGCCCACTAAAAACGTTTCGACAGGAATGATGCGTGCTTTAATATCTGTTGCTTTACCAAAGTGTCCACTGTCCCACAAGATTTTATTCAACGCTTTGAGGAATGATTCTTCGTGAGCAATACTGACATTGGGTGTCACTTGAATGGTTAAATGCGGCATGATTATATCCTTATACAATACGGGTAAAAAACGAAAAGTGAATAGCTTCGCAAAGCTAATGTATCTGACAATCAGCTGTTTTCAATCATCGGTAATAGAGGCAAAGCGAGCCGTAAGTGTCGTCGCTAATTGTGCTGGCGGCAGTTCAATCTCTAGACCACGGCGACCACCACTGATGTAGATAGTCGAATGTGTTTGCGCTGACTCATCTATAACAGTTGGCAATCGTTTTTTTTGTCCCAATGGACTGACACCGCCTAATACGTAGCCGGTACTACGCTCGACCTGTTTGGGATCTGCCATTTGGACTTTTTTGCAGGCCAGCATTTTATTAACAGATAGCGCCTTAGCCATTTTTTTAAAGTTTAAGGTTTTATCCACTGGCAAGATAGCAACAGCGAGCACATCTGTATCGGTCAATACGACCAAGGTTTTAAAAACCTGTGTCACGTCAACACTCAGCTTTTCGGCCGCTTCTAACCCAAAAGAGGCAGCGTTACTGTCATGAGTATACTCGTGTAATCGATAATCAAGACCACGTTGTTTGGCGAGATTGATAGCTGGCGTCATAATATTCTCACTGAATTAAGTGACGTTAATGAGTAAGCAGAAATACAAGATAGTATATCTTGTTCAAAACTATTTTTACCCTAAATACTTTACTTTTCAAATCATTGAATAGCTTACGCAGCGCGTATCTTACTGCACAGTAACCAGAGCTTATTAATATTGGTAGTATCTACAGACACTATATATCGCTTTGATGGCTTTTATGGCATTATAAGGGCAATATATTTGACTAATTTTGATACCGATTATGATACCGAAGTTCTTAAAAAAACGGATTTTTAAAGCACCAGTGGTCAGCGGCAATACGCCAGCCACTGAACCGTCAGACACGCCAAAAATTGATGGCAGCCCTATTGTACCCACGCCTTATACTAATGCCCCCATTAATCAATTGTACCGTAAAATCTCGGGACAGATGCTAGATGTGGCGGTAAAACCAAAGCTTTTGGGCGAATTGCCAGAGTTTGATCAGGATGATCAGACGTTAAGATTTTATGTGCTGCAAGATTATTCGCGCTCCAACAGTATTTTGATTGACCTGCAAACGCAAGAACATAAATTACCGCCAGCATTGGTTGGGGTAAATGACAGTGCTCATAATATCAAAGAAAATGCTGCCATTATATTTTTACATCACCCCCATGCTAAAGAAAACCAACTATCACCGCGCCTATCACGTCTGGTCTCTGCTGTTTTGCAGTATCCAGAATTAAAAGTACGCTTGGTACCAGTATCTATCCTCTGGGGACGCGCGCCTGAAAAAGAGGATTCTTTATTTAAACTGCTAACGGCTGATAACTGGCAAGATCCTAGCATTACCAAACAGTTATTTAATATCGGCGTGATGGGACGCGATACTTTTATACAGTTCCATCCTCCGCAAGATTTGCGTACCCTTATTAATAACAGCCTTCAGGGCGATGATGATGAGCCTACTGACTTAAATTCCGTTATCTTTGAATCTACTACTCTTGATACGAATGCCAGTGATGCTACAGATAGCGCCACTGAAAATACAATCGGTGTAGCGCCAAATTATACTGTGGTAGCTGCGGCTGATGGCAATCGTGAGCTTGTACGCTCATTGCAGCAGCAGCTTAATATTTATTTGGACAAACAACGCGCCAGTATGCTCGGTCCTGACTTATCAGACAGACGTAACTTAGTAGATAAGCTGGTTTACTCACCTGCCATTAAACATGCAATAGAGGCAGAAGCAGCAGAGACCGGTACTAGCCCTCGAGAAGCGCGACTACTTGCAAAGAGCTACGCTAATGAGATGGTCAATGATTACTCACATGCCATCATCCGCGGTTTTTATAAATTTTTAACGTGGTTATGGACGCAACTGTATGATGGTGTAGAAGTCCATCACTTCGAGCGTGTACGTGAACTGGCAGCAGATTATGAGCTGGTATATGTACCTTGTCATCGTAGCCATGTTGACTACCTACTACTGTCTTATGTCATTTATAAACGCGGCTTGAGTATTCCTTATGTCGCTGCGGGTGACAACTTAGATGTGCCAGTTTTAGGTCCAATATTACGCGGTGCAGTGGCTTTTTATATACGTCGTAGTTTCCGTGGTAATGCGCTTTATACCGCAGTTTTACGTGAGTACATGCACACGCTTATTACTCGTAATACGCCGATTGAATACTTTATCGAAGGCGGGCGCTCACGCTCAGGACGTTTGCTACCACCGAAAATGGGTATGCTAGCAATGACAGTGCACAGCCAATTGCGTCAGAGTAACAAGCCAGTGGTCTTTATTCCGACTTATATCGGTTATGAGCGCATCATGGAAGGTGGCACCTATATCGGTGAGCTAAAAGGTAAGCCAAAAGAGTCTGAATCATTACTTGGACTCCTCAAAGTCGGTCGCAAGATTGAACGTATTTTTGGCAATGTGCACTTAAGTTTTGGTACACCGCTACATCTAACCGATTTTATGGCCAAATTTGATGTACCAGAAAACAGCTTACCTGCTGATCGCACCGATACGCCGCTCGATGATAAAGCCAGCGCCATGGTTGATAATATCGGTGTCAAAGTCATGCAGCATATCAATAAAGCAGCAGTGGTTACTCCGGTATCCTTGCTGTCACTGGTGTTACTATCTGCACCAAAATCGGCGCTCGATGAAGATATTTGCCGCGAGCAAATTGCCCTTTATCAAGGCTTGGCTCAACAGCTGCCGTATTCAAGTGATACGGTCGTTACCGACATGTCACCGCAGCAAATTATTGATTACGGTATTAAGCTTAAGCTTATTGAACGTATCCCTCATATCTTGGGTGATATTATCCAGATTGCAGGTAAACAAGCAGCACTGCTGAGTTATTTCCGTAATAATATCTTGCATGTCTTTATTCTTCTGTCTTTTTTAGCGGCTTTAGTTGCCCGTAATGGTCGTATCGAACGTAGCCGTCTAGACAATATCGCCATGCAGCTCTATCCATTTTTACAAAGCGAGCTATTCTTATATTATCCTGCGCATGGTTTGGCGGATACCCTGAACAAAAAAGTTGACAGTCTGATTGCTCATGGTTTGATTGTAGAATTGGGCGATGGTATGCTCAGCGTCCCTGAAGCCAATAGCAGATGCTACCAACAGCTACAAGTACTTGCCACGCCGGTTGAGCAAAGTCTTGAACGCTACTTTATGACCTTGGCTCTACTCGCTCAACAAGGCTCAGGCAACTTAACCGAAAACGAAGTGGTTGATTTATGTCACTTGCTTGGTCAGCGTTTATCAGTGCTATATGCTGATGATATTCCCGACTTCTTTGATCGCGCATTATTCACCAGTTTCCTTGGTGCATTGACTCGTTTGGATTATCTGCAAAAAGATGCAGAAACTGGCATCTTAACCTTTGATCAACGTATCAATGATATTGCTCATCATGCAAAATATGTGCTGAGACCTGAGATGATGCAAATTCTGCATCAAGTTGCCAGTCTCAATGAAGAAGAGATTGCCCATGCTATTACTGAGATTAGTAATAAAAAGCAGCGTAAGTTTGGGCGTAAGCGTTAATTAACAATTTTAGGTCATAGACGTAAACAGCCTACTGAAGTAATACTCATAAAAAAGACCTCTAATATTAGAGGTCTTTTTTATTACTTTACATTTGAAATTTCTGAGTAGCTATCTTAAGTTGAAATCTTTTTATATTTCATACGCTTAGGAGTGGCAGCATCACCCATCGTCTTTTTGCGATACGTTTCAAACTCAGAATAGTTACCATCGAACCAAACTGGACCTTCATCTTCGAACGCCAAGATATGAGTCGCGATACGGTCAAGGAACCAGCGATCATGCGAGACGACCATGACCGTACCTGGGAAGACCTGAATCGCATCTTCTAGCGCACGTAAGGTTTCAATATCCAAATCGTTTGACGGTTCATCAAGGAGCAAGACGTTCGCGCCTTGCTTCAAGGTCTTAGCTAACTGCAAGCGGTTACGCTCACCACCAGACAATTGACCGACGTGCTTTTGCTGGTCTGAACCTTTAAAGTTAAAGCGACCAATATAAGCGCGGCTTGGCGTCGTATAGTCACCAACGGTAATAATATCAAGCCCGTCAGAGATTTCTTCCCAAACCGTTTTGCTATCATCTAAATTGTCGCGTACCTGACCAACATAAGCAACTTTGACACTTTCACCCAAATCGACTGAGCCTGTATCCGGTGTATCGCGTTCGGTAATCATGTTAAATAGTGTGGTTTTACCCGCACCATTTGGACCAATAATACCAACAATGGCACCAGCTGGGACGTTAAAGCTAAGGTTTTCATAAAGTAAACGGTCACCAAATGACTTGGAGATATCGTTGACTTCGATGACTTTATTACCCAAACGAGGACCCGGTGGAATATAAATCTCAGAGGTTTCATTACGCTTCTGGAATTCTTGTGAGTTCAATTCTTCAAAACGCTGCACACGAGATTTAGACTTAGCTTGTTGACCTTTTTGGTTTTTACGAATCCAATCCAGCTCTTTTTTCAACGCTTTAGCAAACGATTCTTCTTGCTTATTCTGCTGCTCTAGACGAGTGTTCTTCTGCTCTAGCCACTCAGTATAGTTGCCTTCATACGGATAGCCATGACCGCGGTCAAGCTCCAAAATCCACTGAGCGACATTATCCAAGAAATAACGGTCGTGGGTAATGGCAACGATAGTACCGCTATAGTTCTGCAGGAACTGCTCTAACCATGCCACGGACTCAGCGTCCAAATGGTTGGTTGGTTCGTCAAGTAATAACATATCAGGGCGAGATAATAGCAAACGGCATAGCGCTACACGGCGTTTTTCACCACCTGATAGTTTACTGACATCCGCATCCCATGGTGGCAGACGAAGTGCATCAGCCGCTTTCTCAAGCTGGGTATTTAAGTTATGCGCATCCCATGCTTGGATGATGTCTTCCATCTTACCTTGCTCTTCAGCAAGCTTGTCAAAGTCAGCATCGGGTTCAGCATATTCCGCATAAATGGCATCAAGACGAGCAAGCGCATCTAACGCCTCACGCATACCGTCTTCGACGTTACCACGGACATCTTTGCTGTCATCGAGCTGCGGTTCCTGCGGCAAATAACCGATTTTGGTACCCGTTTGCGCACGAGCTTCACCACTAAATTCAGTATCCACGCCCGCCATGATGCGTAGCAAGGTTGATTTACCTGAACCATTGATACCCAAAACACCAATTTTGGCGCCAGGGAAAAAAGATAGATTGATGTTCTTTAAGATTTCACGCTTAGGTGGAACAAGTTTTGACACGTTGTTCATCGTGTAAATATATTGAGCCATTAACACTCCGATAGACTGCATAAAAGAGGAAAACAAACAGACTTAGCAATACTACCAAGTAAGCTGCACCTCAAAATCAGGGGTATTCATTGACTGTCATTATCGCATTGTGGCGCAACCCCTGCAAGCTAACTGGCTGTTTTACCGCTTGTTTCATACCTTTTGACATAAAGCTGAGCGCATTTTATATAAAATACTTCTATTAAAATTATCATTCAGCTTACTGGTGTATCTTTCTGATCCATGGCCGTTTTATAAAAACCACAAAAAACAGCATTAAACATTTCGCAAAATTAATCAATAGACGATATTATATTAGCTAATCTTAATAAAATAGCTTTGTAAAAACGGCTCAATAGAAAAGGTACTCCATGACGACTGGCTATCGCCCTGAACTGATCCAACGTGTGTTTATTGATTTCATCAGTACACGGCTGCACCCCTTTTGGTCATTAACTGTGCCTAAATTGCGTCTTATAGCACGCCGTACACTCAGTGATGACTTGATAGCGCTACAATTTGAGCCTAACCGCGCCTTTAAGCAGCAAGCTTTTAGTTCAGGTAATAGCTCACACGATGGCTGGCATGGCGGTCAGCATATTAATTTAAGCATACTGATTGATGGTATTTATCATCAACGCCCCTATTCATTGGTTGGTCTAGCGCAGCAGCCATTATGGTGGCATGAGGACAGCGATAAAAATTCTAATCGAAATCAAGACAACCTTAATAATAGCCTTGATAAAAACGGTTCTGATAGAGATCGCCTTGATGAAAAGTCACAACCGCAAGCTATTGTCTCTACGATGACTATTGCTGTTAAGCCGCAAGGTCTAGTATCAGATTATCTAAGTAAACGTGCAGCACTGGGTGCTATATTTAATAGCAGTTTACCCAGTGGCGAATTTACTCTAGCTCATACAGTGTTAGCACAGCAAGCAAGTCAAATAAGCGAACCCTTATCCCTTACCTCTACACCACTGCCACTATTGTTTATCGCTAGCGGCAGTGGTATTACGCCAATGCTAGGTTTGATTACGCAGGCGCTGCAAAATGGGCATCCAGTAACGCTGCTACATTACAATCGTACAAACTTCTATAAATCCCCATTGCAAGATCAATGGCAGCAGTTAGCTACTAAGTATCCAACATTCATTTATCATCTTATTAATACAGAAGACCCCAATACTTATCTTGCCGGCTCACGACATTTGAGCGTAGAAACTTTAACAGCATTAAAATTACCGCTGATGGATACACAGATATTTGCCTGTGGTTCGCCGGCGTTGTTAGCGGGTTTGTACCGCGCTTGCGATGAGATTAATTTGCCAGATAACAAGCAGCTGCGTGACAACATTACGATAGAGAGCTTTAGTGCCATAGAGAACTTCAATCATATCTTGCCTGCTATAGATAAAGCAGACGAAGAAGTGATTACTAGCGACGTAAAAACAATTTATTTACGTGGACGGCAACGACAATATAACAGTAGTACGACATTACTATTAGGTGCTGAGAGCGCTGGTATTCGAATGAGCCACGGCTGCAGACAAGGTATCTGTCAGCTGTGTCGCTGTAATAAAATCAGCGGTAGAGTAAAAAACATTCAAACCGGTAAGATAAGTAATGATGGCTATGAGTCTATTCAAACCTGCATTAATGTACCAATGACTGATGTCATATTGGATATTTAAAAAATATTATCAAGGATAAGACAGCCTTGCATAAACATTTATTTGTAATGTTTATTAAAACTGACACCGATGATTAAACCGAACGTTGTGCTTACGATTTATTGATGCACCTTCGGATAAGGACTATCTATGCGCTTGTTACCCCCTATATTTAAAGCTAAATCTGCAGTCTCTACTATAACTTCGTTAGTCGATGCACCATTCAAAACCACGCGATATCCAACGTTAACGGGTACGCCGTTACCAAAAGTGCAAACCGAAGCGCTCGCTAATGAATTGAATACTCTGTATCAAAGCGTGATGGACTCACTAGGCAGCGATGATGCGCGCTATATTCAGCGTGTTTATGGAACGGTGGTATATAGCGAGGTCATTTCACGGGCATTACTGGCATTTTCTGGGCAATTATCATCAAAACGTAGCAAACTTAGCGTTTGGCTACTTGGCACATCCTTACTGAGTTTTAGTAAAATTTTAAACAATATGGAGCTTGGTCATAACGTCATGCATGGTCAGTATGATTGGATGCAGCACCCTCACCTTAACAGCCAAAAGTTCGATTGGGATATCGTTTGCCCTGCGCCCCTATGGCAGCATTCGCATAACTACTTGCATCATACTTTTACCAATATCGTCGGTCGCGACCATGACGTCGGCTATCACTTGATTCGTGTGACTGATGAGCAGCCTTGGACGCCAAGCGATCGTTATAACTTATTTAAGACGATGATATTGGCATTAGGCTTTGAATGGGCAGTCGCTTTCCATGATATCCAAATCAGTGTTGACGAATACGCAGATAAGCCGCAGCTGGCAGGAATAATGCAGCCAAAAGCTCGTGCCCTATTCAGTAAAATCGCCCGGCAAATGGGTAAAGATTATATTGCTTTTCCTGCGGTGGCAGGTCTGACATTAGGTCATAGTAGTGCAATGACGACCCTAAGCGGTAATATCACTGCCAATATCGCCCGTAATCTATGGACATGGGCGGTGATATTTTGTGGTCACTTTACTGAGCAGGCGCATATTTATACCCAGCTTGATGCCAATGAGAGCAAAGGTGATTGGTACGTACGCCAAATTCTCGGTTCTAGTAATATTCAGGGTAATAAATGGTTTCATATTCTGACTGGTAATTTATCGCATCAGATTGAGCACCATATCTTTCCGGATATGCCTGCTAGGCACTATGCGCAGATTGCACCAAACGTACAAGCCATCTGCGATAAATACGATTTAGCCTATAATACTGGGCACTTTAGTCATCAATTTAAGCAAGTAATTGGACGCATTCGCCATTTTAGTAAACCAAATAGCGATGAATGGCGCGCTTACACACAATCGATATCAAATAATGATAGAAGCATTACCAACAATAGCAGTAATAACCATGCCTCTAACAAAGCTACTGAGACATTACGTGGTTTTAGAAGGTTTCTCCCTCAGGTCGTGCGCCAAGCTATGTTTTATGCCTGATTTTTTATTAATGAGACTGGCATAGTCTTTAATCTTGAAAAGAGCTTTTAGAATAGAAGCCTGTTAAAAATATTAACATTTGCCCTATCTGCTCTTACGCTAACAGCCTAGAGATGTAAACTAGAAATCTGCACAATAACAAGAGTAGAAATAATTATAATATTTGAAAATAGGGAGTTTTTATGAGTAACGTCGGTACAAAATCAGATATGAATATCGTCCATAATGAGGCAGCAAGACGCTTTGAGACTTCGATCGATGGGCAGACAGGTTATATTAGTTACAAAGAGCGTGAGGATAAGCTGGTATATGATCATACTATCGTCCCACAGGAGTTAGGTGGTCGAGGAGTTGGCTCGGCATTAGTAAAACATGCATTGGACTATGCTCGTGAAAACAATAAGAAAGTAGTACCGCAGTGCTCGTTTGTTGCTTCGTATATTGATAAAAATCCTGACTACAAGGATCTACTATAGTTCAAACTATTGAATAAGTATGTTTAACG
This sequence comes from Psychrobacter sp. G, assembly GCF_000418305.1. Classification (NCBI taxonomy): domain Bacteria; kingdom Pseudomonadati; phylum Pseudomonadota; class Gammaproteobacteria; order Moraxellales; family Moraxellaceae; genus Psychrobacter; species Psychrobacter sp. G. Next base: position 165,924 of record NC_021661.1, on the reverse strand, counting down.
ATAAATAGCTACGATAGTTTGCTCTATTAACCGTTATACTAGCGCTATATACTCTCACTAATAACGTCATTGCCCTCTTATCTTCTTGATACTTCTATTATATTTTTTTAACCAAATATATAATAAAATGTCAGTGACAGGTGGGTTTTTTGTCCTATGACTTTTTATAAGCGTTTATTACATTCGTGAAGGCAAATAAAAATTACAGTAGTTGCCACACTATTTTATCGTTAATAATGATTTTTCTATCCACCATAATAATAAAGGATATCACCATGAGTAGTTTATCTAATCAACAAGTCGATTTGCAGCTAGAAGAATTACCAGGCTGGCAGCGCGAAGGTAATGCGATCGTAAAAACTTACCACTTTGGCGATTTTGTTGAAGCTATGAGCTTCATGAATCAAGCGGCTTTTCATGCTGAGGCCTTAGAACATCATCCTGAATGGAGTAATACCTATAACTTGGTAGAAGTTCGCCTGACTACTGGCGATACTGGCGGCATCACCAGCCATGATGTTCGTTTAGCAAAACGCATGGAACATATCGTCCAGCCCAAACGCTTATAAATATCAAGCTGTGTGCTTACTACTTATCACTTAGCAGATAGTTATGTTCTAGCCATAAAAAAGACCTCAGATAGTATCTGAGGTCTTTTTTACTAGCCAGTTTTCTAACTGGCTAATGTCTTTATAGGACGAGTATACTTTTCCTATTACATACGGCGGCTAACGAATGCCACGATGAATAGAATGACTGCTAATGCTAACAAGATATAGGCGAAGTTTGCAGACAATCCAGCAACACCACCAAATCCTAAGAAACTTGCTAACAATGCGATGACGGCGAAAATAATAGCCCAACGAAACATAATAATTCTCCTAAAATAGTAATTGAAAAGTCAAATAATAAGGTTGCTATAGTAATTGCTAACCAACTAACTCTTACATTACCAACCTCAGTCATCCGATATTTTGCTTTTTATTTTTTTACAGCTATTAGTGTTTAAAAATATAGATAATGCTGTAGATAGTGCTTAGGAATATAGAGTAGCAATGATTTTCAATCTAAAAGGTTCATTTTGGTAATAATGTCGATAGGTTATGTAAACTTTGTAGCAAATCTTACCATTTAAAGATATTTTCAGTACTTATGTGTGGAAACGGTAAATAAGCACTTAAGTACTACTAAGTATATGAGAAAATTATTCAAAGATCTTACGCTCGATTTTATAAATGTTATTTATGATGCTTTTTTAAGCTCAATTGAACTTAACGATCATTTTCTTATAACAATCATTTGACAAAGCACACTAACAAGGAAGATAACGATGAATACGGATATAGCAAAGAGTACCAACTCATCAGGTGATAACAAAAAAATTAATAGTGAAAAACGAGCTTATGCGGTGGTTTTATATGGGGCAACCAGCTTTGTTGGGCAAATCACTGCCCATTATCTGGCAGAGTTTTTGTCTGCTAACAAAGATAAGAGCGGCTCTGAAATTAATTGGGCGATAGCAGGTCGTGATCAAGAGAAGCTCAACGAGTTGCAATCTAAACTGGTAAGCAAAGTAGATATTATCATTGCCAATAGCGATGATGCGGCAAGCCTTGATGCAATGACCGAGCAAACACAAGTCATTATCTCAACCGTTGGACCTTATCTTAAATACGGCGAACCGCTTATCAAATCGTGTGTTGATAATGGCACAGATTATGTTGATCTCACTGGTGAGGCAATATTTATCAAAGATATGATGGATAAGTATCAAGAGGCGGCAAAACAAAGCGGCGCCCGTATCGTCAACTCGTGTGGCTTTGATTCTATCCCATCAGATTTAGGCGTTTACTTTACGCAAAAGCAAGCAGAAGCGAAGTTTGACAGTGCTTGTGATGTTATTCATATGCGCGTGAAAGCCGCGAAAGGCGGACTATCAGGCGGCACGATTGCCTCAATGGCAACCATCTTTGAGGAAGTTGGACAAGATAAATCTCGTCGTAAGCAAGTGGCAAATCCTTATTTGCTGAACGATGATAAAGATGCGCCAAACGTACGTCAAAGCAATGTCAGTAAACCAGAATACGATAGCGAACATAAGCGCTGGCTTGCACCTTTTGTGATGGCAAGTATTAATACGCGCATTGTGCATCGCAGTAATCAGTTGCTTGGTTATGAATATGGACACGAATTTAAATATGATGAAGCAATGTGGATGAAAGATGGTATCAAAGGTAAGCTTACGAGTTATGCCTTGAGTGCAGGCTTGCTCGGCTTTGCCACTGCCATGATGATTACGCCAAGCCGCGAGTTATTATCCAAGCACGTGTTGCCTAAATCAGGTTCAGGACCTTCTAAAGAAGAGCAAGAAAACGGCTATTTTGATATTCGTCTCTTTGGACAAACAGCTAACAAAGACAGTATTACTACCAAAGTAACGGGTGATAAAGATCCAGGCTATGGCAGCACTTCACGTATGTTGTCGCAAGCGGCATTATGTCTAGCGCAAGATATCAGCAAAGAAGAAGTGAAGGGTGGTTTTTGGACACCTGCTTCAGCAATGGGCGACAAGCTACTTGCTCGTTTAGAGAAACACGCTGGTCTGAGCTTTGATGTGATTGATAGCTAAACCTATGTCTTAAAAAGCAGTTTCTAGAATATCAATCAGTAGTATTAAAATAACCGCATTTTGGTCACAAGGTGCGGTTTTTATCTCACAATAACACTACAATAATTGCACGACATCACTTATTAGTAGGAGTCTGTTAGATTTTTCATGGATGTACCACTGAATGATTAGTATTTAAATTGTTATTATTACGCCTAGTGTTTACGACGTCTTTTACGTTTATAGATAACGTTATGCACTGACCAGAATTTTTATACGAATCAATCATGATAGTCTCCTATTGATTATCATGATTTTATTTTTTCTATAGATTATATATTAGTTATTTTAAATATATAAATTCTGTATTCTACATAGATAAGTATCGTATCAGACCGCATTTAATCAAAGTTATCTCTACGACCATTTTAGCTGACATTATAAAAATATAAATTGAGGATTAAATAAATGAAAAACCATACTCTAGCTTTATCATTACTGATTGGCGCGGCACTTACTGTTCCGGCAATGGCAGCTCCAGCTGATACTAAAGCCGCTAAAAAGACGATCGCCACTGCTGAGATTGCTGTTGAAGCCAAAGTTGAAAGCACAGGCAATGAGACTGATGCAAATACTTCTAAAACAAGCAAAATGACGCCGTTTGCGATTAGCGAAACTCAAACGATTTCGCGCGCACGCGTCAATAGCAATATTGGTCAACAGCCAATGACTACTGAGATAAAAGCGCCAAACGGTCAACAATCGATGACTACCGAAATAAAAGCGCCAGCAGAAGCTTTACAAAATTCGGAATTACAAACAACTGAGATTATCTCTGAAGATGTAGCGCTAGATGCAGAAGAAGACTTAGCAGAAGTTTCAGAAGAAGATGAGCTATAAGTAAATACCTAAGTAATTATACTAAGGCGATTCTTGAAATAAATATAGTGATTAAAAAGCACCATTGATATATTTGATTTAATAAAAAAGGCAGCCATTAGGCTGCCTTTTTTGTTTCTATTTAGAATAAGACATCTTATTTCTTAACTTTAGTCACACCTGCTTCTTGCAATAGCGCGCCGAAAGTACCCATTTTGCTAGGCGCTTCTGCTTTTTCTGCACGAGGCGCCTTGCTGCGACTGTCGCTATTATTGCTGCTACTAGGTTGGCGCTTAGGCTTAGACGGACGCTTATCGCCAGCTGGACGATTGCTGCGCGGACGACTGGTATTCTCATCATTATTAGTAACATTTGCCGTCGCAGGTTTCGCTGCTGGACGTGCAGGTTTTTCAGCTTCAGGTTTCATACTAAAACCAATACGACCGCGTTTTTCGTCAATAGAGATGACACGGACCGAGACGATATCACCGGGCTTGACGCGGTTCATCGGGTCTGCGACAAAGTCATTGGCCATTTGCGAGATATGAACCAGGCCATCCTGATGCACGCCAACATCAATGAAGCAACCAAAGGCAGTCACGTTGGTAACAACCCCTTCTAATGTCATGCCTTCGCTCAAATCTTTAATGCTGTTCACATCTTCACGGAAGTTAGCCGTCTTAAACTCAGGACGTGGGTCACGAGCAGGCTTAGCAAGCTCATCTAAAATCGCTTTTACGCTAACATTTTCATCATTAGCAGCTAGCGCTGTGGTATCGATACTGTTTAATACACCATCGTTACCGATAACTTCTGGCAATGCTTTTCCTGTTTGGGCAAGTAAGCTGTCGACCAGCGCATAGCTTTCTGGATGTACACCAGTTGCATCAAGTGGATTGCTACCATCATGTATGCGTAAGAAGCCTGCGGCTTGCTCAAAGGTCTTAGCACCTAAGCGCGGCACATTTTTCAATGACTCGCGGCTATCAAAAGCGCCATGCTCTTTGCGATAGGTAACGATTTGCTGCGCAACATTTTTATTTAAGCCAGCAATGTGCGCCAAGATAGCGGGGCTTGCCGTATTCACATCAACACCAACGGCGTTAACGCTGTCTTGTGTGACTTTATCAAGACTATCTGCCAACTGAGCTTGGTTAACATCATGTTGATATTGACCAACACCAATGGCTTTTGGATCTACCTTGACCAGCTCTGACAATGGGTCTTGTAGACGACGAGCAATAGATACTGCCCCACGTACAGAGACATCTAAATTACCAAGCTCATCAGTAGCAAGCTCACTGGCAGAATAGACTGACGCGCCAGATTCATTCACGATGACTGCTTTGGCTTTTAGCGCATCATTTGCTGCCAAAATTTCTTTAATCATCGCATCGGTTTCGCGGCTTGCCGTACCATTACCGATAGCCACTAGATCCACATTATAAGTACTTAATAACTCATCGATAACCACTTTGGCTTCAGTCATTTTATTATCAGGCGCAAATGGATAAACCGTTGCGATAACAGGCTTGTCTTCGCCATCTAACATCACATGACCTTGAGCATCAACAATCGCCATTTTTACGCCATGACGGATACCGGGATCAACACCCAAAATAACTTTGCGACCAGCAGGTGCTGACATCAATAAATGCTGTAAATTATTGGCAAAAACATCAATCGCAGCCGCTTCTGCAGTCAGACGCTTTTCAGTCAATAAACGATGCTCGATATGTGGACGCCATTTGTCTTTCCATAAGCTGCTCGCCGCTTCTGTCAAAAAAGCTTGACGCTCAGTTGGCGCTTTAGCATCAATCTCAAAATGCTTAATAATTTTTTCAATAAAAGGCGCATTTTCGCCTTCGATTTTTAGACCCAAGACGTTTTCTTGACGACCACGTAGCATCGCTAATAAGCGATGATTTGGCAAACGTGCAAGGCTTTCGCTATGCTCAAAGTAATCTTTGAATTTTTCACCGACTTCACGCTTTTCTTCACTGGCAACGCTCGATACGATGCTGGCTGTTTTGGAAAAACTGCTGCGTAAATGATCTAACAAGTCTAATGCTTGCGTCCATTCATCTACGATAATGGCTTGTACACCAGCAAGTTGCTTCTCGATATCACTAAAATCAACTTCAATCTCATTACCGCTTTCATCAGTAATGCTTGATTGTACTTGATAGTCTGCTAATGCATCGGTTGGCGTCACGTTTTGCGTTAACACTGCTTGTGCAGCAATATCAAGACCAGCAGCACGTGCTTTGGCAGCTGGTGAACGGCGGCGCGGACGATATGGCAAGTAGATGTCTTCAAGCTCAAGTTTTGAGGTTGCATTATCAATACGTGTCTGCAGCTCGTCAGTCAAATTGCCTTGTGTGCTCAGTAATTCAATAATTTTAAGGCGACGGGTTGCCATATCACGTTCATAATTGAGAGACTTCTCTAGCGCGCGCAATTGCGCATCGTCGAGATTCTGCGTCTTTTCTTTGCGGTAACGGGCAATAAACGGAACGGTCGCGCCTTCATCGTACAGTTTGACAAACGCATTGACTTGAGCAGTCTTAATGCCAAGCGCGCGAGCAAGCTTGTCGTGAATATTCGCGTGTGTGGTTGCATCCAAAACCTGTGCATTTGTCGAGGTTTGAGATGGCGTTAAGGTATCAGTGCTACTCATAGACGTATCAATCGTTGAGAAATGTAGTTTTGCATTATAGCAAAAGCTGCATGAATAGAAATCCTTTTTATCTTTTCGTTATTTATCGTGTTATTTATCGCAAAAATCGTTTAATGAGCACACTCTTGACGCTTTATTAAACAAACACCTACAGCATTTGCCTTTATCAGTGATGCAATTATGACTGCAATCTTATACACTAAAGTCTCATCAGCACAAATATTGCTGTGTACCAACGTACTGAACAATAGTTCTCATTTTTATATTTTTTTTGCCAATCGATGGAATGATGCTCAAATAGTTGCACTAATAAATAGTAAAAGTGGTATTCACACTGTTTTTATCGAGAGTAAATATACTGACTGGTGCGTTTTAACAATAATTTTTGCTAATAATAATTTTTATAAGAGGATGCCTGTATGTCTGAAAATAACAGCCCCGATACCTTAACTCAGCGTATTCTAGTCGTTGATGACGATGCACGATTGCGCTCTTTGTTACAGCGCTTTCTAGAAGACGATGGGTTTGTTGTCCGTACTGCCCACGATGGCAGTCAAATGGATAAGCTGCTGCAGCGTGAGCTTTTTTCATTAGTGGTACTTGATTTGATGCTACCAGGCGAAGACGGTATCAGTATTTGTAAGCGTCTGCGCGAAGATAATGGCGACATCCCTATTATTATGCTCACGGCTAAAGGTGGCGACGCTGATCGTATCGCAGGTCTAGAAGCGGGTGCGGATGACTATCTACCAAAGCCATTTAATCCAAAAGAGCTATTAGCACGTATCAAAGCAGTACTCCGTCGTCAAAATCGTGAGCTACCAGGGGCACCAAGTCATCAGCTTGAAGTAGTAGAATTTGGTCCATGGACACTTGATTTATCGACACGTACGCTCAAACGCGACGGCAATGTTGTCACCTTAACGACGGGTGAATTCTCGGTACTAAAGGCATTGGTTCAGCATCCACGTGAGCCATTGACCCGTGATAAGCTGATGAACCTTGCCCGTGGTCGTGAATGGGGTGCGATGGAGCGTTCAATTGACGTTCAAGTATCACGTCTGCGCCGCTTAATTGAAGACAATCCTTCACAAGCACGTTATATCCAGACTGTCTGGGGCGTAGGCTATGTATTCGTACCTGATGAAGCAGAAGTCGAAGCAGCTAAGAGCGAATCACTTTAAATTTCTAAGTATTGCTTGTGTCCGTTGATATATCATACTATTAATGGGTAATCCTATTAATACAACGGGCGCAACATTGAAATCCTCTATTATTCATCAAAATATACCCTGCACTTTGGTGACAGGGTTTTTGGGTTCTGGCAAAACCACACTTATTAATCAATTGATTGCCGATAAATCCACTGATGAGCGTTGGGCATTATTGATTAACGAGTTTGGTCGGATTGGTATCGATGCATCCTTGGTTTCAAGCTCACAAGATAGCAATTCCGCTCAAAATAATATCGCCATTCGTGAAGTTAGCGGCGGCTGTATTTGCTGTACCAGCCAGTTACCTCTACAAATAGCTATTAGTCGCCTACTGAGTGACCATCATCCGCAACGCCTGCTTATTGAGCCAACAGGGCTTGCTCATCCACGTGAGCTTATACGGCAGCTGAGCGCGCCGCATTGGCAGACGGCTCTAAAGATGCAAGCGGTCATAACTGTACTTAACGCTCTGCAGTGGCAACGAGAAAAATATCGTGCTCACGAAGGGTTCCAAGCGCATATTCGTGATGCCGATGTCTTGGTCGTTAATCGCTATGCCCAATTAAGTACTGACGATAAGCAAGCATTACAAGATTGGATAGCAGAGTTAAATGCGCAAATCACTATTATTTGGGCAGAATCTGATGATCAGACCACAATTAACGATATAAGCACATCAAATGACTATTCAGCAGTTTTAAGCACGCAGCTGATCAAGCCTAGCCAGACTATCTCACAACAGCGGACAGTTAATATGGCTCAGCATAAAAAATCTGTGATTAGCTTGCAGCCGCTGAGTCATTCATTATCGAATAAGTCATTATTCGACCCTTCCACAAACGATAATAATATTCAGGCAGACAAAGACATCGAGCTGCCCTATCGTTATCATGAAATACAGCAAGATATCGTAGTTGCAGGTTGGCGATTACCAGCGGACTATATATTAAATGCTGATAAGTTACAGGATTGGCTGCTAACGCTACCAAACTGGCAACGCATCAAAGGCGTATTGCATACGTCTAATGGCTGGCTACAAATCAATTTTACGCCTGATAGCTTGTCCACAAAGACATTGAGCGTACAAGCCGACAGCCGACTAGAAATTATTTTGCAAACAAGTACTGGGCAAGAAGATGCGATAGAGGTTAAGCTAGATTGGGAAGCCTATGACCATGAACTCATGGCGTTGATACTATAGCTAATGATTGCATAGCCATCTATTGTAGTGATAGAAAGATTGTTGATAAAAATAGAACCAATAAAAAAGCCCTCACTATTTTGATAGTAGGGGCTTTTTTATTGAGCAGCATTGGTTTTATTAGCGTAACTGACTGTCTTTACTGCCACGGCGATTAAACAATTCCGCAGCTTTTGCTTCTTGCTCAAGCTCAGATTGACAGCCAACACAATGCTGCACACCCGGTACTGCGATACGGCGAGCTTCTGGAATCGCCTTACCACATTCATCACAAAACTCTGCGCTTTTACCTGTCGGTAATGCACGGCGTGCGCGCTCTAGCGCATCGTTAACGGTCGCATCCATTTGCTCATGCTCAGCACCATCTCTTGACCAACCACCTGCCATAGTATTATCCTATTTATTTTTATTCATTATGCGTATTTTTAATCAAGCATAAAGGTCTTTGATAACAAATAGATGGGGTTAAATATCAGCAATTTCAATCTACCTGCGCAGACAAATTGTCGCTCAATCCTTGGGTTGTAACTCAACCACTTGTCCACGTACCCCGATACTCTCATCACTCATCAAGCATACATAGCCTGCCATAATATCTTCAGGAGTTTTCAGACTCATCGGATTTTCACCTGGATAAGCGTGGGCGCGCATATTGGTGCGAGTACCACCCGGATTGATACAATTAAAACGCAGATTGGTAGTGTTTTGCGTCTCTTGGGTAAAGATATCGCTCATTCCTTCTACCGCTTGCTTAGACAGCGCGTAGGCACCCCAAAATGCGCGAGGATGCGTACCAACGCTGCTAGAGGTAAATACGATAGAACCATGCGGTGCATCTTTGAGTAACGGCAGTAGCGCTTGGGTAAGCATAAAGGTCGCTGTGAAGTTAATCTTCATGACTTGAGCAAACATATCTACATCGTACATCTCAAGTGGTGTCAATGGACCAAGCATCCCAGCATTATGCAATATCCCATCAAGCTGACCAACTTCTCTATGAATCAAATTTTCTAGCTTTTGCATTTCTGCATAGGTAGCCCCTTCTAGATTCATTGGTAACATAGCAGGCTGCTTACCACCAAAGCTCTCGATTTCATCATAAACATATTCAAGCTTGCTACTGGTGCGTCCTAATAGCAGCACCGTTGCGCCATAGCGTGCATAGGTCAATGCAGCGACCCGACCAATGCCATCACCTGCGCCTGTGACTAAAATGGTCTTGCCATCTAAGCAGTTTTCAGAGGGTACAAAGTCACGAATATCCCCGTGGGTTAATTCGGTTGCAGACGATTGCAATTCAGTCTGATGGCTTGCAATATTATTGGCTATATTGTCGGCTGAATGGTTTGCCGACTGATTCGCTAATGGGTTGATATTGTCACTCATGGCGTTACTCACTACTTATCGTTTAATAAATGGGATGGTTAACCATTATGCTATGTTGTTAAATTTTGCCTGATAACACGCTGATCTTGTGGCTCATTTGAGTTATAAATAGTCGAATTTACCAGAAGAAAGCAGTAACTTACTCAACTGCTCAGGGGTTTCCGTAATATAATCTGCGCCCCATTTCTTCAGGTTGTTTTGATCTTCAGGCGGAATATAACCATAAGCGGCCAGAATCGTGGGCATACCAGCGGCATTACCAGCTTCGATATCACGGATATGATCGCCAACATAAATCACACTTGCAGCAGCGCCGCGAGGGATACCAAGCTTCTCTAGCGCCGCATACATAGGCTCTGGATCAGGTTTAGGGCGTGACACATCATCAGGACAAACCAAAACCGCACAGCGCGTATCTAGCTGCATTTTTTCTAATAACAACTCTGACAAATAGCGCGGTTTATTGGTCACTATACCCCACGGTACACCTTTTTCTTCAAGGGCACTTAAGACGTCCTCAAGCGTGTCAAAAACATGACTATCCACACAAATATCCGCTTCATAATCGTCTAAAAACTGCTGACGAAACTCAAGTAACGTCTCTTCGCTAAAGTCTGTTTGCTCATTATGACGTAGCATAAGCTGCACCATCGCTGAAGCACCTGCCGATACTTGCTCACGAATCTCTGTCTCAGACGGCGCTTGCCAGCCGTTTTCTTGGCTCATTTTGCCAATAATACGTACAAAATCGGCAGCAGTATCTATCAATGTCCCATCTAGGTCAAATAAGACCGCTTTTACAAATTGGCTCATTACGAAGGCTCTTAATTAAGGTGATAAAAGGGTATTAAGCGAGAGGTTTCTGTACTGCTATCATATAGTTGACATCGACGTTTTGAGCTAGCCAGTAACGCTTGGTCAATGGATTATAGTGCAGTCCAATGATATCTTGGCGCGCAAACTCTGCATCAATTGCCATTTTATCGAGCTCAGCTGGCGTAATAAACTTGGCATAATCATGCGTACCGCGATCAAGCAAGCGCAATACGTACTCTGCACCCACGATAGCAAACAAATAAGATTTTGGATTACGGTTAATCGTTGATAGTACGCATACGCCGCCTGGCGCTAACAGCTTAAAACAAGCATCTACAATAGCGGCTGGATCTGGTACATGCTCTAGCATCTCCATACAGGTAACCACATCAAACTGACCAGCATGGGTAGCAGCCAATTGCTCAACCGGAATATGCTGATAGCGCAAGGTATCTTGTAAGTTGCTTTGTTCAGCATGGAGACTTGCTGCTTTAAGATTTTCTGTCCCAAGGTCGATACCTGTCACATCTGCGCCGCGACGTGCCATTGATTCTGACAAGATACCACCGCCACAACCGACATCAAGAACCTTTTTACCCGCCAAGCCCATCTCTGCCGTTTTTTGACTATCAGCACTCACGTAGCCACGCTTCACATTTTCCTCTATCCAGTTTAGACGCAGCGGATTGATTTCGTGTAAGGTAGCAAAGGCACCGGTTTTATTCCACCACTCACCCGCCAATTTATTAAATTTTTCAACTTCGCTTGGATCGACATTGATAGCGTTTATGGTATCGTCAGCCATGCCACTATCATTTGCTTGAGTGTGCAAAGGCTGCCCAGAAAATAAAGCTTGGCTCATAGTTTTTCCTTTATTGTTATAGTATGTGACTAAAGACTCAATATTAACATGCGAGCCGTAAAGCTGCCGTAAGTACATCGTCACCGATTGTGAACTGCTTTATTGATGCTCTAAAGGTCAATAAAAATAGAATAACAGGCTATAAGTAAGATACCTTAAATAATGACTGACAGCATTACAACCATTAGTTAAGAATCCGGTTCACAAACTGCCGCATTTTACGCTATTATAGTTGCTATTCTATAGTAGGTCGACTCAGTCGACCTATCGTCGTCTATTGACTTTGTCATTGCTTATTTGCTTTGGTATTTATATGACTATCAAAGCTATAACTATTAAAGCAAACTTCTGAATGTCGTTATTTCAAGGAATAAGTATGAAACGTATCATCGCATTAACTGGTTTGGCTTGCGCTATTGGATTTGCCAATATGGGTGCACAAGCTGCCAATTATGTCGCAGGAAAAGACTATCGTGTGTTAGATAATCCAGAAAAAATCAGCGGTGATGCTATCATTGTGCGTGAGTTTTTTTGGTATGGTTGCCCGCATTGTAATGTCCTTAATCCACACATGGAAAAATGGGCAAAAAATAAAGATAAAGATGTGGCATTCTTTAAAACACCCGCAGCATTAAACCCTGTTTGGGAAGCCAGTGCCCGTGGTTTTTATGCCGCGCAATTACTGGGTTTTGAAGACAAGACCCATGACGCTTTATTTGATGCCGTACATAAAGATGGTAAGCAGTTATTTGACCAGTCTTCATTAAGCAAATGGTATGCCTCAAAAGGTGTGAACGAAAAGAAATTTAATAGCCTTTATAACTCTTTTGCTGTTGGTACCAAAATCGGTCGCTCACAAGCAGGTGCCAAGCGTTATCAGCTATCAGGTGTGCCAGCCGTTGTCGTGCAAGGCAAGTACGTGGTAACCGGTGAAAGTGCTACCGTACCTAAAGTAGTTGATTTCCTAGTCGACAAAGTACGCGCAGAGAAAAAGTAGCATTAGTTTTTTAAAAAAATATAAAAACGCTATTTCTGATCAATTAAAAAAGCCAATCTTTACTGATTGGCTTTTTTGTATTTTAGTATTCTATCTTTAGTGTTTTATAGGTACCCACTAACCAAATTCGCTTGCCTATAGCTCTTACCGCTATTTTTTTAGATTCGTTAAAATAGCGACTTCACGGATATAACTGGCCAAATCTGCTTTTGACTCCGCCATTAGCTCCTCATCGTTTGTATGCTTAGCGTACTCAATCCAGAGCAACAGCTGATACATACTATGCTGCTCAGAGGCTTTATATTGTTTGACAAACTGCTTAAGCGTCCCTTCATCATTGATATTTAAACGCTCATACCAGCTCTCTATCTTAGAAACCTGCTCTTTAGGAAAATAGGCATCAAATAGTGCTTTTATCAGCTCATGACGATTTTCTTCAATCATAAGCTTGCCAACGCGCTTGGTCTGACGATTACGCGCATTGGCGCTGGTGATATCGGCAAGCGCCATTAATTCCGCCATAAAATAATCACTGGCAGGTAAAGCTTTAAGTTGTTTCTTCGATAAGCTGGCAAGCGGTATCGACAACTGTTGCAGGCGCTCATGAGCTTTTTTGAGCTCTGTGCGTGAGACGCGCATATCTTGTTCTGACCAGTCAATCATAAAAGCTTTCCATGTTTAAAAATAAATAATAGGTATAAAAAATTAGGTATAAAAGGTTCAGCAAGCGCTACCAGCGATGCTTTTCACGGTGTTTCGCCGTCACGGTCAAGCCTTCTGGCAAGCTATTTTGCAATCTGTCTTGTAAGTGTTTGGTGATAAATACCGAACGGTGCTTCCCACCGGTGCAGCCAATGGCAACCGTTACCGTATGACGATTATTATGTAAAAAATCAGGTAACCAACGATTCAAGAATGTAGCGATATCTCCCGTCATCTCAGCAACCTCTGGATAATCGGCAAAAAATGCACTCACTTCAGCGTCAAGACCTGTCGCCGAGCGCAGTGTCGGATTCCAATGTGGATTGGGTAAGATGCGTACATCAAAGACAAAATCTGCATCGATAGGGCTGCCGTACTTGAAACCAAACGATAGTAAATTAATCACGATTTGATTATCTACACCCACATAATCACGCAGACGCTCTTTTAGCTGATGGATATTGAGCATACTGGTATCTATCTTGATATCGGCATGCTTGAATATCGGCTGCAAAAGCTGTATTTCTTTCTCAATAGCTGCTGGTAGATTATAAACGTTATTTTCTACGCCTTTGGTATCTAACACCATCAACGGATGGATGCGGCGAGTGGCATTAAAGCGTGCAACCAGCGTCTCTTCTTGCGCCGTCACATACATCACCGTGACCGCCTCTTCGCCATAGGTCTGCTTTAAACTGTCATGGATTGCATCAAAGTTAGATAAATCTGCGCGCGGCGTACGAATATCCACCCCAAGGGCAATGCGCTTAATTCCACTATCACAGACCAGCTTTTGCGCCGCTTCAGGCACAAGAGACAAAGGCAAATTATCAATAGAATAAAAACCCAGATCTTCAAGGATATTTAGTACCGAGGTTTTCCCTGAGCCTGAACGTCCTGACACTACCAGTATACTTAGTTTATCACCAGTGGATTCGTTAGAATCTGTTACCTTTGATTGAGCATTATGGGTGTCTTGATTTACCTGCATGTTCCGTCATCCTTATAAATTGCATCCCGCAAATTACAATGTTATAAATAGCAGCGTGATCAAACTTTATTAATCGTGACCAATCGATTGTCTAGCAAACGTGCACGACCTAGCCATGCAGCCACTAAAATAACCAAGACTTGATGGTCATTGATACTCTCATCATCAACAGCCGTTAGCTCAGTTGTTTTTACTTCTAGATAATCAATCATAAACCCCGCACTAGTAATACGCTCGTGAGCTGCTGTCAAAAGCACCTCTAACGGTTGTTTATTATCACTAATCTGTTTGGCTAAATACTGCAGCTCCTGCTGTAAGATAGGCGCTGTTTGGCGCTCAGACTCGCTTAAATACTGATTGCGCGATGATAACGCTAAGCCATCAGTAGCACGAATAATAGGCGCACCAATAATATCGATTGAATAGCTCAAATCACGAACCAACTGCTTGATAATGGATAATTGCTGATAATCTTTTTGCCCAAATACAGCTATGTTAGGTTGCACGATATTGAAGAGCTTAGAGACAACAATACCGACACCATCGAAATGATTGGGGCGAGTTTTGCCACATAGTTGCTCAGTAATAGTCCCAGCGAGAATAGTGGTCGGCGGCGGTAATACCGGATACATCTCATCAATAGTAGGAGCAAAAACATAGTCAGCACCAACCGTGGTAAGCTTCGCGACATCTTCATCTAAGGTACGAGGGTAGCTATCAAAGTCTTCACCAACCCCAAACTGCGTTGGATTGACGAAAATACTAACCACCACGATATCTGCATGCTGTTTGGCAATTTTTACCAGCTCCAGATGACCATCGTGTAGATTGCCCATTGTAGGTACTAAAGCAATGCGCTGCGCTGTTCGGTAAGGCTGCAGAGCAACGCGTAAGTCTGAGATATGGTAATGAATCGTCGGCATGGTTAACTGCTCTTTTACTGATGGACCTAATTACTGAAATTCTATATTTGCTTAGCTAAACTGGTGCTGCTCTGTTGGAAAACTACCTTCCTTTACTGACTGCTGATACAAGGCAAATGCGCCTTCGATACTGTGCTCAGTGTTACGCTCATCAGTCAAAAAATTATGGATGAAACGCGGCGCGCGACCATGAACCATACCGAGCATATCGTGCATGACCAATACTTGACCATCGGTATCGGCGCCTGCCCCAATACCAATCACTGGTACAGCGACGGCTTCCGTTACCGCTTTGGCAAGCTCAGCAGGGACGCATTCTAGTACCAAAAGCGCTGCACCAGCGTCAACCACAGCTTGTGCATCGTCAAGGAGTTTTTGACCTGCTTCATTGCCGCGACCTTGGACTTTATAACCGCCAAAAACGTTTACCGACTGCGGTGTTAAGCCTAAATGTACACACGTTGGCGTACCTGCTTGCGCTAATGTTGTAATCAACTCGCAAAGCTCACGACCACCCTCAATTTTAATCACATGAGCGCCTGCCTGCATCAGCTTGCGGCTATTAATAACGGCTTCAGGCAGCGTCACATAGCTCATAAAGGGTAAGTCCGCTAAAATAAGCGCTTGCTTATTGCTACGGGAGATATTAGCAGTGTGGTAAGCCATATCATTGACGGTAACAGGCAAAGTTGACTCATGACCCTGCACCACCATACCCAAGCTATCACCGATTAAAATCGTATCAATCTGCGCTTTTTCCATCATGCGCGCAAACATGGCGTCATAACAGGTCAGACAAGTAAATTTGGTACCGTCTTTTTTAAACTTATTTAAAGTAGATAACGTTGTCATATCGTTATATCATCCTCAATACTTCTGAATATCAATCAACTGTCATTCACTTTAAATGAATGTCTCTTTATTTATGACTTGACGCATCATGTTCTAACAGCTTCAAACCTGCCCAATCGCTGCTTTGGGGATAGTCGATTATCGACTTTCCTACAATCATTAGCTCAGGTGCGAGCTCTCGTAACGGTATCAAAACAAAATTACGCTCATGCAAACCCACATGCGGTATCGTTAATGTTGGCTCAGAAATCCGCTCATCGCCGTATAACAATATATCCACATCAAGACTACGCTCACCCCAATGACGCAGGCGGGCGCGTTTTGCTTGCTGCTCCAACTGTTGGCAAAATGTCAGCAGCTCAAACGGCGTAAATATAGTTTCAAAGCCAGCAACGGCGTTCACAAAATCTGGCTGATCTTGCGGTCCCATCGGTACCGAGGCATAAAATGAAGAAATACGCACAGTGCGTATCTTTTCTTGCTCTTGCATCATCTCAAACGCGTGCTGTAAATGATCAACAGGCGCCCCAAGCTCATTTGCCAGATTGCTACCCAAGCCAACATAACAAGTGACCCAAGAGCAAATGGCGATAGATTTGCTATCAAAATCAGTATCATTAAAGCGCGTGTTCATCGTTATCACTTTACTCTTATATTCGCTGTCAACGTTAAACGTCATTGACGCTTGGCTGACGACGGCGACGTTTCGATGGCACAGGGCCTTTATTGGCATTCATATTACTGTTAGCTACTTTATTAGCATCTTGCGGTTCGTTAGAACTTTGATTAGTAGCACTTTGACTACTAGCGTCTCGTTTAGCTTTAGTAGGCTTAGTACTTGATGCTTTAGCGGGTTTCGGCGCTTGAGTAATAGTGTTATCAGTAGAGTGAACAGCTGGTTTAGGCACTTTTTTTGCGTACTTCCCAGATGATTTCTCATTACTACTGGTGTCTATTGTCGTTGCTTCTTTAGCACTGCTAGCCTCTGCGACAATACCACTATTTTCAATCACAGTAGGCTGACGACGACGGCGCTTGTGCGGTATCGGCTCATTATTCATACTAACAAGTGCTGGAGACTGAGCAGCATTGCGTTCTTTATAAATAGTACTACGAGCATTGTTTGAAGACACCTGAGTATTCACTGACTCTTTTGGTGCATGCGATCTATTAGTTAAGTCACTCGCTTTATTAACAGCTTTTTCTTGCAGCTGCGATTGACTATCAGCCGATGCCTTTTTACTAACTGTTGCTTGCTCAAGCACTTTTTGATTAGGCGCTTTTTGCGTCGCTTTAGACAGTGCTTTATCTGAACCAGATAGCTGCTTTTTCAAAGGCGGTACGACGTTGCCGTGTTCTATGACAAACAATGGTGCAGGTTTCGGCGTGTGCTGCTGATTGCTACCATTATTACTGCTCGCCAAAGACAATTGCTGCAACTGTGCCAGCTCATTATTGTCTTGTGTGAGTTGCTGCAGGCTATAACTTTTACTATTAGCAGAAGTATGTTGACTGGCACGGCGACGACGTGATGGCACATTTGAGGCGTCATTAACCATTGCTGGTTTTGCATGACCATTACTCAGCGCTTTACCTTGATAGTCATTATCCAACTGACTTAACTTAGCATTATCATTCGAATTCTGTTGCTTTTGACGATTGCGTCCACGACCACGCTGACCTTGTTTATAAGCACCACGGCGGATATTTTCATCAAAGTCATCAATCGCTTGATCCTGCTGCTGCTCAGTCAAGGTTTGATAGCTCTGCCACCACTCGCCCATATCATTGGTCGATTCAGAAAGCGGATGCTCTGCATCGCCGCACTGCTCGCGCAATAATAAAAAATCAAAACCGGCACGAAAACGTGGATGCTCAGATAGCTGTACAATCTGTTTGCTACGCGGCGCGGCCAGCTTTGGCTGCAATATCCAGATATCACGAATAAACTGTTCAGCAAATTTTGGAATGGCAGTCTTGATACGTTGACGATCAATCACTTTGCCTGCTGCATGCATTTGTGCATCCGCAAAAGGCATATTGCGCTTTTTGGCTTTTTCTAGTTGATGTAAGTAGTTCTCCCACAGCAAAGCGGCATAAAAGAATGCTGGGTTGATACTTTTGCCAGCAGCAATACGTTTGTCGGTATTAATAGCGACTTGTTTAACTAAGGCACTTGGCTCAGAAGGCGGATAAATGATGAGACTATCAATCGCGCCTGAATCAAACAATAACGGTAATAATGGTACTAAATAACCACCGGTAAACATCTTTTGCGTTTCATCATACAGACGGTGCGGAGAGATTTGTTCAAGTAATGACCAGTTGCCATCATGGAACTGTGCGGCTAATTCGCTATCAAACTCAAAACCCAATTTTGCTTTGAAACGCAAGGCACGCAGCAATCTGACCGGATCTTCTTCGATACGAATCGGTGCATTGCCTAATAAACGGATAATTTTATTGTCAATATCTTCAAGCGCGTCGCAAAAATCATGAACTATGCCTTTAAGCGGCTGATAATAAAGGGCATTGATAGAAAAATCACGACGGGCAAAGTCTTGTTTGATATCACCCCATACATTGTCGCGCAGAATCATACCGTCTTGATTGGTATTAGAATCATTGATAGGTGGGCCACGGAAGGTGGCTACTTCGATAAGCTCACGCCCAGAGTACACATGCGCCAACTGAAAACGGCGACCGATAATACGGCAGCGCTTACCAAAGACGTCTTTAATCTCATGAGGCTTGGCATCAGTGACCGCGTCAAAATCTTTTGGACGCAGTCCTAGCAAGGTATCACGCACGCCACCACCGACGATATAGGCGTCAAACCCAGCTCGGGTTAGGGTTGCGATTACTTCGGTAATAGAATTGGGTAATTCAGATTTATTCAGTTCTAACTGCTTGGCGGCACGCTCGGCCATGCATCTACTCCTTGCCTTTTTTCTTAACCACCCTGACGAACACAGCGTCAATCAGGCGGATGTACGTGCTAGTTTAACAAATTTTGGCCATGGTGGGTGTATTTAGACAGTTACTTACATGCTATTTTGTCAATATTGGGGTTAATTAAAGTAAAATACAGCGATTAATCTTGCACGGTCAAACGTCCTCGATTTTTATCAACGGTTTTTGCGCCAATACCCTTTACCTTTGTCAATTCATCAACCGTTCTAAAACTGCCAAACATCTCACGATATAGGATAATGGCTTGCGCCTTATTGCTACCGATACCATGTAGCAACGTAAGCTCACCTTCTGTTGCTCGATTAATATTAATGATTGACTGCATACGTGCTTGATTTTGCGCTGTCTCTTGCGTCAATAAGTAGTTATAAGCACTTTGGGCATTATCAAAACACGGTGCTGCATTAGCAGCATTAATTGACGTAAAAATCATAGAAAGCATGCCCACTAAATAAAAACCCCTTTTTTGGAGTAGTTTAGGGAGCAAGGTAGCGAGTAAATACTTACTAGGTGCGTTCATGTTGTTTCGCCGTTTCCCATAACGCATCCATCTCATTGATATCGCTGTCTTCTAAACGCTTGCCAGCGGCAGCTAACTGGTCTTCAATATAGCCAAAGCGTGATTTAAACTTATGCACACAGGTCAGCGTTGCTGTTTCCGCATCAAGGTCTAATTTGCGTGCCACATTGACCAGCGCAAACATGCAATCGCCAAGCTCTTTTTCAATATCGGCAATATTATCTTGTATCTCGACTTTTGGCTTATCTAAAATCTCGGCCTTTAGCTCGGCAATTTCTTCATCGAGTTTATCAAAGGCGCCGCTGACGCCTTCCCAATCAAAACCCAATTTTGACGCCTGTTTTTGCACATCCTGCGCTTGCATGAGCGCGCTGCCTGCTTTGGTATTGTCCAAACGGCGCTGTGGTTTACCACGTGCAGCGCGGGCTTGTTGCTCCTCCTCCTTAATCTCATCCCAGCGTTCTTTTACCGCTGCTTCATCTTTAAGCGTTTCTGCTTCAAACACATGCGGATGACGGCGAATCAGCTTTTCTTGCAAAGTGGTAATCACATCACTCATATCAAAGCGCTCTTGTTCAGCGTACATCTGACAATGAAAAACCACTTGCAGCAGCACATCTCCAAGCTCGCCTTTGATGTCTTCATCATCATTACTTTGTACCGCTTCGCCGAGCTCATAGGCTTCTTCAATCGCATACGGAATTAAGCTATGATTGCTTTGCTTTTTATCCCACGGACAATCGCTACGCAACCGCGCCATTAAGGACAACAAATCCGCTAATTCGCCACTTGCTTCTGGCGTTCCTTGTACCGGTGTTGGCACTTTAACTTTATTTTTTGGGTTACTCATAAAAAAACACTCTTATACTTTTATTGGTTATTAAATAGAACCATATTAAGTTTATAACGATTTTGTCGTTAGTGTAGCATTGAACACTGATTAGCTTATAATTGAGTAATCTACTTAATTATCATCTCACTGCTTAAACGCAAGGATTTTATCGTTATGCCCACATCCGATACGAATAATGCCAGCTATGCGACTCAAACCCAGTTCGCACCGATTAAAATTGACTCATTTAAAGCTTACGATATCCGCGGCGAGCTTGACGTCAATCTAGACGAAGACATTGTCTACCGTATCGGACGTGCTTTTGCCCAGATTTTATTCGAGCGTTATAGCACAGCTGATGCCCCCTCTGACTTACAAGACGTAAAACCAGCTATCGTTATTGGTAGCGATATCCGTCATTCAAGTGAACAGTTAAAACAAGCCTCCATCAAAGGTATGTTAGATGCTGGCGTCGACGTTATCGATTTGGGTATGACAGGAACGGAAGAGGTCTACTTTGCTACTAGCTATTATCAGGCGTTGGGCGGTATCGAAGTCACAGCAAGTCACAACCCGATTAATTATAACGGCTTAAAACTGGTCAAAGAGTACTCAAAACCGATTAGCGCCGATGATGGTTTGGCAGAGATTCAAGCATTGGCAGAATCAGGGCAATTCATCACTGACAATACGTTAGGCAACCTACAATTACTGACGGATAAAAGCGCCTATATCGATCATGTAATGACTTTCATTGATACTGATAAATTAAAACCGCTTAAGCTGGTTATCAATTCAGGCAATGGCAGTGCAGGCCCTGTAGTTGATTTATTAATCGATAAGTTAGCACAAGCTGGCGCGCCAATTGAAGTGATTAGATTGCATCATGCCCCTGATGGCAGCTTTCCAAACGGCATCCCTAACCCGATGATTTTGGCTAATAGAACCGCCACTCAGCAGGCTGTGTTAGAGAATAAAGCCGACCTTGGTATTGCCTTTGATGGCGATTTTGACCGCTGTTTCTTATTCGATGAATACGGCGAATTTATCGATGGTAGCTATGTCGTTGGCATGTTGGCACAAGCCTTTTTAAATAAATATGCGGGCGAGTCGATTGTTTATGATCCACGGGTAATTTATAATACTGAAGCAGTCATTCATGAGCATAAAGGCAAAGCGGTTATTAGTAAATCTGGGCACTCATTTATTAAGCAAGTCATGCGTGATTCTGGCGCAGTGTATGGCGGCGAGATGTCCGCACATCATTATTTCCGCGATTTTTTCTACTGCGATAGCGGTATGATTCCTTGGCTGCTAACCATTGAGTTATTATCGATTACTGGTAAAACCTTGTCAGAATTGGTCAGCGGTTATATTAAAGCGTATCCAAGCTCAGGTGAGCTGAACTTTCATCTGACCACTCATGATGCGCAGGCGATTATTAGCGCTATCGAAGAGAAGTTTAGTGCCGAAAATCCAGCTAAATCTACCCTTGATGGCTTAAGCCTCAATTTTGGCGAATGGCGTTTTAACTTACGCGCCTCAAATACTGAACCATTAGTTCGGTTAAATATTGAAAGTCGCGGTGATAAGGATTTATTACAAGGCAAGACCCAGGAGATTCAACAATGGCTTGCCAGTAAAGGTGCTGTACCTGCTTAAATAGCTGCTGTGCTGAATAAAGACATTCTAAACTTATAAAGATAAAAAAAGCGCGTATTAATTTTATATTAATCGGCGCTTTTATTTAGCTTTAGTCTAATAACTATTTGTCTACTGAGCTTACTTTATACTTGATAGAAAATCTTATTTAGCGCGACCAATCCCCATATAGTCGCCGACTAGACCATCTATCTGCGTTCGTGACAAGGCATTTTGCGCATCGAATACGGGCATCGCTTGCTCATTAAGCTTAGCAATATCTAGTCTATTTTCTGGTAACCAACTGATAATAAAGATTGCTTGCGCCTCATTAAGCTGTTGATAAGGATTATTTATTAACTCCAGTAATGACTGCTGCTTATAAAGTGCTGCAAGCTCCGTTTGCGCTTTATCGCTATAAACCAGCGTACGAATATTATAAGACCACAATAATGCCAATAAAGGATGAATCGCCGACTCTGCCGTCCGTCCTGAGCCGGCTTTATAACTACCGCCCCAAATCATGACCGTTTTATTATCGATAAAACCATCAAAATATTGCCAAAATTTGCGGAATATCAGCTCTTTTTGGTCTTCGTTGATATGCATAACCGATTGCAATAGCGGCATGGCCAAGCTCTGTGCTTGACTTGATTGTTGTAGCTGAAGCAATTCTGTCGGTAGCGTATTACCACCAAATCCCCAGCCCGCCTGCAAGTAGCTACTGCCCACGCGCTCATCAAGCCCCATGATATGGCTGACTTGCTGGATATCGACTTGTTGACTATCCGCCAAGCGCGACATCTCATTCATAAAACTGACCCGCGTTGCGAGCATCGCCATGATGCTACTACGAGCAAATTCGATAGTCGCGATATTGGCATAATGAGTAGCACGCGCATGCTGCATTAATGGCTGTAGTATACCCAAATGATGACGACTATTAGAGGTTTTTTCACCGAGTAGCCATAGTGACGGATTTAACATCGAGCTATAAGCGTCGCCATCTTTTAAGAAAACGAACGGTAGATAATAGACCCAAGCACGCTTTAAGCGCTGAGACAATGCATCTATAGTGCCAAGCTGCTTAATGCCACTCATCATGAGCGGTTGTGTCTGCTGTTGACTGTGATTAAAAGCGGTAAGCCAATCATCCTCTACCCATACCGAATCCACACTGTCTAAAAACAACCAATATAGGATTACTGATTTTGGTTGATTTACCTTTTGCTGCTCTTCGATAGCTTTCGTATTGCTATGATCTGCTACTTCATAAAGCTGTATAAGCCTATCAGCGTTATTAGGCAGCTCATAACTAACAATATGCTGTTGCTGCGTATACATTTGCCATAGTGCCTGCAAATGATGCTCAAAGCCATATTGATGTAGCTGCTGCGCCAATATCTCTTGGTCTGCGTATAAATGCACTTGCTGACCAAGACCTGCCAGTACGACAGCACTGGTCACCGCCTCAATACTATGACCAATAAGTACACAGACAGCAGATTCTTTTGCCAAATCGCTAAACGAATTGGATTCAGATTGGGGTATATTTTTATCCATAGTCTCGGCGCTCATGAGTGTACCTTTAGTCGTTATTAATATAGCAGCGCTCTCAAGAAAGCTGTTTGATGTGTTTTAATAGCTGATTGGTTGAGGTATCGAATGGTGTGTTGCCCTCTTGCTGCATCGCATCATGAACGGACTCTGCCATCTGCTTACCCATCTCAACGCCCCATTGATCAAATGGATTGATATCCCAGATACTGGCCATGACATAAACCTTATGCTCATAAAGCGCGATTAACGCCCCTAAGCTATGCGGAGTAAGTTCATCAATCAGCAAGGTTGTAGAAGGCTGGTTGCCTCGGTAGTATTTATATTTATCAGCATCGCAAGCAATTTGACCATCCGTTTCAGCGATAGCAGCATTACCAAAAGCCAGTACACGGCTTTGAGCCAAACAATTGGCTAAAGACAGTTCATGCTGCTGTTGTAGTGGCGTATTTTTTGCCTCATCACTGTAGCGACGTACACAAGCGATAAAATCACAAGAGACTTGCTGCGTTCCTTGATGTAGCAGCTGATAAAAAGCATGTTGGGCATTAGAACCAATTTCACCCCAAAGAATAGGACAGGTATCATAATCAATACGATCACCATGCTGGGTCACCGATTTACCATTACTTTCCATCTCTAGCTGAGTTAAATAACTGGGTAAATAGCTTAAGCGCCCATCGTAAGGCAGCACAGTATGAGCATTTACCTGCAAAAAGGTACTATTCCAAACTGCGATTAAGCCCAATAATACTGGCAAGTTTTCTGCAAAATCCGCCTGCGCAAAATGCTCATCCATACTATGCGCGCCTGCCAACAGCTCTTTAAACCCAGACATACCGATACGAATAGCTATGGCAAGACCAATCGCTGACCATAAAGAAAAACGACCCCCTACCCATTCCCAAAGCTGCAACTGGTGCTCAGGATGAATACCCCAATCACTCATTTTTTCACTATTGGCCGAGATACCGATGAAATGACGACGCAATACACTGTCTTCAGTGCCCGCACGCAGCTTTGCGGTTGCAAACAGCCATGATAGTGCCGTTTTGGCATTGGATAAGGTATCAATGGTACCAAAGGATTTAGATGAGATAATAAATAAAGTGGTTTCAGGATTTAGATGTTTTAGCAAATTATCCAGCTGCGTGCCATCCATATTGGAGACGAAATGGACCTCAACACAGGTATCTGCCCACTCATCAAGGGCAGTGGTTGCCATCAGTGGCCCTAAGTCAGAACCCCCTACACCGATATTAACAACATCTGTAATCGCTTTACCTGAAAACCCGCGCCATGTCCCACTGCGTACACGCTCAGATAAGCGTTCAACTTGCCCCAAACTTTGATGGACATCAGCGACTACATCTTGATTATCAAGTTGTAAGTTTGCTGTGGTGGGCAATCGTAGTGCAGTATGCAAAGCGGCACGTTCTTCACTGGTATTCACCATCGCCCCTTGTAGCAAGGACTGAATACGAGCAGACAATTCACAACTATTTGCCAGATTTAATAAACTTTCTAGCACAGTATCATCTAGACATTGCTTGCTGTAGTCCATATACAGCGCCCCACTTTGAGCACTAAAACGTTGGGTACGCGTATTATTTTGTGCAAACAAGGCAGCTAATGACCACTTCGACTCAGCTGCTGCCTTCAGCTTCTGCCAATATTTTGAATGGCGGGCACTGCTATAGACTTTATTGTCTTTTGTATCGTTCATTAACTACTCTTCATCGGCTAGTTGCTGCTGAGCGAAATATATAAAAGCTTGCATATAAGAGCGCATATCGCCAGCATCATAACTGTTACCACGCATGGTCGTGACATTGACACCATACTCACTGATAAGCGCATCAATAGCGTCAGTCAATTGGATCTCTCCGCCAACTGAGGCTTGGGTATTCGCCAGATAATCAAAAATATGATGGCTAAAGACATAACGACCGACGACAGCTAGTCTTGATGGCGCATCAGAGAGATTTGGCTTTTCTACAAAACCTGCCACTTTAAAACTGACATTCTCATCTGTTTTATCATCTATATCGCCCTCATCCATAAGCGCTTCACTTAATTGAGCGATACCGTATTTATGTACGTCTTCATCGGCTACTTTATCGACCAATATTTGCGAATGGTTATCTTCAGCAAAAGCGTCAATCATAAACGCCAAATTGTCAGCAGACATATCACCATTAAAAGGATCAAGCACCACATCTGGCAGCAGTACTGCAAAATCATGCTCACCAATGATTGGGCGTGCGGCAAGCACCGCATGACCTAAACCCAATGGCTGACCCTGACGTATCATCGATATAGTCACATCATTTGGTAGCCAGTTTAAGCTGTCTGCTAGCTCGTTCTTACCTTTAACACGCAATTGATTGTCAAGCTCGGCATTGAGATCAAAGTAATTTTCAATAGCACTTTTTTGTGCATGACCAACCAAGACAATGTGCTTAATACCAGCAGCAATGGCTTCTGCCACCACATAATGGATGGCAGGGCGATTACCAAGCGGCAGTAGCTCTTTAGGTACGGATTTAGACAATGGCAACATACGAGTACCAAAGCCTGCAACGGGTATCACCGCGTGAGTAATTTTTTTCATAAGGATTAATACATACTTAATAAGAATGGATAAGGGTTTGTTTTCTATAATACTTATATTGAGTTATAACCATTTGGATTTATGCTTTGCCAACGCCATGTATCTTGACACATATCAGTAATAGATAAGCTTGCCTTCCATCCTAATAATTCTTGTGCTTTATCAGCACTAGCATAGCAACTGGCAATATCACCAGCTCGTCGCCCAACAAACTGAAAAGGAATATCTTTAGCTGA
This sequence comes from Psychrobacter sp. G, assembly GCF_000418305.1. Taxonomy (NCBI): domain Bacteria; kingdom Pseudomonadati; phylum Pseudomonadota; class Gammaproteobacteria; order Moraxellales; family Moraxellaceae; genus Psychrobacter; species Psychrobacter sp. G. Next base: position 139,440 of record NC_021661.1, on the reverse strand, counting down.
TACGGCAGAGAAAGCTCTAACTAACTCTAATACAGACGTTCCCTTACCTGATCCTAAATTGATCGGAAGAAAACCTAAGCTTTGCTTTTGCTGCTTTAGATAATTGAGCGCGGCGACATGACCTTGTGCGAGGTCCGTGACATGTATAAAGTCACGCACACCCGTACCATCGACGGTAGCATAGTCATCGCCAAAAATACTTAATTGATCAAGCTTGCCGACCGCAACTTGTGAGATATATGGCATTAAATTATTTGGAATATCATTGGGATCTTCGCCAATTTGTCCAGATGGGTGCGCGCCAACAGGATTAAAATACCTCAAAGGAATAAGGCTCCAACTGTTATCTGATAGCGCTAAATCTTCTAGAACATGCTCAACCGTAAGCTTACTCTGTCCATAAGGATTGGTACAGGAACGTGGAGAGTCTTCATTAATGGGCAGAATTTCAGGATCACCATAGACCGTAGCTGATGAAGAAAAGACTAGTTTTTTAACCTCATATTCAGCCATGATTTTAAGTAAGGTAATTGTACCACTCACATTATTATCATAGTACATCAAGGGTTTAGCTACAGATTCGCCAACCGCTTTTAAGCCAGCAAAATGGATCACGCCAAAAAATTGATGCGCGGCAAATACTTGCCTGAGTGAATCAGCATCACGTATGTCGCCTTCGATAAAGTCGATAGGCTGCCCAATAAGGCTAGAAACACGATTTACTGCCTCAAAACTGCTATTGGATAAATTGTCGTATATCACCACCTCGTAGCCTGCTTCATGCAGTGCAATACAAGTATGTGAACCGATATATCCTGCGCCGCCAGTCACTAATATTTTATTTTTATAATTTTCCATATTGATATCCAAAGCAATTTTCAAACAAAAAAAGACACCCCATTGTAGGGGTGCCTTCATTATTTTTCAACGTCATTTGAGTATTAACAGTCAGTTAGCTGCTGATACTACCAACCTGTCACTTCTTTTAGCTTCTCGCCCAATTTTGATGGGTCACGCGTGTAAGCAATACCTGCCGCTTCGAACGCTTTAAATTTATCTTCAGCTGTACCTTGACCACCAGAGATGATAGCGCCGGCATGACCCATACGCTTACCTTCAGGAGCAGTTACACCAGCAATATAGCCAACAACTGGCTTAGTTACATGGTCTTTGATATAAGCGGCTGCTTCTTCTTCAGCAGTACCACCGATTTCACCGATTAAGATAATTGCTTCAGTTTGTGGATCTTCTTGGAACAATTTCAATGCATCAATCTGGTTCATACCAGGGATCGGATCGCCACCGATACCGATACAGGTTGATTGACCAAAACCAAGTTTAGTAGTTTGAGCAACGGCTTCATAAGTCAAAGTACCAGAGCGTGAGATAATACCCACTTTACCTGGCAAATGGATATGACCTGGCATGATGCCGATTTTGCACTGACCTGGGGTGATAACGCCTGGGCAGTTAGGACCGATTAGACGTACATCGCCTGCTGTTTCAAGGTAGCGTTTGGCTTTAAGCATATCAAGCGTTGGTACGCCTTCAGTGATCACAACAATCAGCTTCACACCAGCGTCAATTGCTTCGATGATAGAATCTAGTACAAAAGGGGCTGGTACATAGATAACAGAAGCATCTGCTTGGGTGGCAGCCATTGCTTCAGACATGGTGTTGAATACTGGCAAACCTAGGTGCGTTTGACCGCCTTTACCAGGGGTTACGCCGCCAACAACTTTTGTACCATATTCGATGGCTTGTTCTGAGTGGAACGTACCATTTTTACCGGTAAAACCTTGCACCAATACTTTGGTGTCTTTATCAATTAATACACTCATTATCTTATCCTTGTATGCGGTTGTCTGGTAGGCGCTTGCCTATCCTGCCACGTTAAATGTTAACGTCGGTAGAATAACAGCAAACGCCTTATACTCTTGAGCAATTAAGCTTTAACAGCGTCAACAATTTTTTGAGCGGCGTCTGATAAACCTTGAGCTGAGATCAATTTCAGACCAGATTCTTCTAGAATTTGTGCGCCAAGCTCAGCATTGTTACCCTCTAGACGGACAACAACTGGTACTTTGACGTCAACTTCTTTGATCGCAGCGATAATAGCTTCTGCAATCATGTCACAACGTACGATACCACCGAAGATGTTGATTAGAACACCTTCAACGCTGCTGTCTTCAAGAATGATCTTGAAGGCTTCAACAACGCGATCTTTAGTTGCACCGCCGCCAACGTCCAAGAAGTTAGCAGGCTTGCCGCCGTACAATTTGATGATGTCCATCGTAGCCATTGCAAGACCAGCACCGTTTACCATACAACCGATATTGCCTTCTAGGGCAACATAGTTTAGATCAAACTCAGCTGCTTTAAGCTCACGCTCATTTTCTTGTGATTTGTCTTGTAGCGCAGCAATCTTAGGCAAACGATATAAAGCGTTTGAGTCAATACCAATTTTGCCATCAACACAAACGATCTCGCCATTTTCGCGAACCGCTAATGGGTTGATTTCAAGTAAATCAATGTCGTTTTCAACGAATGCTTGATAAGCACCAGACATCAATTTAACGAATTGATTGATTTGCTTGCCTTCAAGACCCAATTTAAACGCCACTTCACGCGCTTGGAATGGCAATAAACCAACCAATGGATCAATATTTACTTTAAAGATTTTTTCAGGGGTTTCTTCTGCAACTTTCTCAATCTCAACACCGCCTTCCGTTGATGCCATAAACGTCACGCGACGTGAAGAGCGGTCAACAACAGCGCCAAGATATAGCTCGGTTTGTACTGGATACATATCTTCTGCAACCAAAACGAAATTCACTGGTTGACCAGCGGCATCGGTTTGATACGTTACAAGGTTTTTACCGATAAGCTCATCAGTCACTTGCTTCGCTTCTTCACGAGTCTTAACCAGTTTCACGCCGCCCGCTTTACCGCGACCACCAGCATGAACCTGCGCTTTGATGACTGCGATATCAGTTGGGGTTTTGTCAAAAGCTGCCGCTGCTTCGTCGCCACTGTAGGCAATGATGCCTTCTTGAATTGGCAAGCCATAGCTTTTCAATAGCTCTTTTGCTTGATACTCATGTAAATTCATTGATTGAATCCTTTATTTTTACCATTAATAAAAAATGAAAACTCATACATCGTAGAATGCTCTACTGTATGTTAGACCAACTCATCATTCAAAATAGTCATTCAAAATAGCTATTCGAACAATGCGATGGTCATGCCATCATCTAATAACCATTTAAGACACTTAACATATCTTTATACAAATATTTTTAGCCGTTAAAATTATTTACGTTTTTTACGCTGAATCGCGTGAATGGCACGACCATCCGCAGACAATGCTGCTTCATGGACGGCTTCAGAGATCGTTGGATGCGCAAACGTCATCAACTGCAAATCTTCGATGCTTGATACAAATTCCATCGCAATCATACCTTGATGGACGATATCGCCTGCACCAGCAGAAATCGCATGCATGCCTAACAAACGGTCTGTTTTGGCATCAGCAACGACTTTGATAGAGCCTTGAGCTTCACTTTGAGCAAGAGCACGACCATTAGCTGCTAGGTTAAATGAACCTGTTTTGACTTCGTAACCGGCAGCTTCTGCTTCTTGCTCTGTCAAACCAACCCATGCGATTTCTGGATGCGTATAGATGACGTTGATGATAGTGTCATAGTTAACTTGAGCTTTTTCACCATGAATACGCTCAACAGCCATCATGCCTTCTTCCATGGCTTTATGCGCAAGCATAGGACCACGTACCAAGTCGCCAATTGCATAAACGCCATCAAGATTGGTTTTGCACTGATCATTGACATCAATCAAACCGCGTTCGGTCAATTGAATACCACTGTCTTCGCCAAGTAGTTTCTCAGAATAAGCGCGACGACCGACACAAACGATCAGCTTATCAAAGCTCTCTTCACTAGATTCGCCTTTGGTTTCACTAGTAACGATGACTTGATCGCCTTTCACTTCAGCATTGGTCACTTTGGTATCGACACGGATATCAAGACCTTGCTTTTTCAGCATTTTGCCTGCTTCTTTAGCGATGTCTTTGTCAGCAGCAGCCAAGAAGCTAGGTAGTGCTTCATATACCACAACTTCTGCACCTAGACGACGCCATACTGAACCAAGCTCAAGACCGATAACACCGGCACCGATTACGCCTAAACGCTTAGGTACAGCAGTGAAGTCAAGCGCGCCAGTAGAATCAACGATACGATCGCCGTCATTTTTGGCAACTGGAATATCAATCGGTACTGAACCAGCTGCAAGAATCACGTTTTTAGCAGTGATAGTCGTTTCTGCTTCATCAGCAAGGGCGGTAAATTTAACTTTTTTATCAGCACCTTTACCATCTTCTAATGTGCCCCAGCCTTGTAGCCAGTCAACCCCATTACCTTTCAATAACGCAGCAACACCGCCAGTCAACTGCTTAACGATGCCTTCTTTACGAGCAATCATTTGCTCGATATCGATAGCAACATCACCAGTAGTAATACCATGCTCATTAAGGTCGTGCTTAGTCGCTTCATAGCGATGTGAGCTATCAAGCAATGCTTTTGATGGGATACAACCGACGTTTAAGCAAGTACCGCCAAGTGCAGGCTCGCCTTTATAAACGCGTTTTTCGATACAAGCGACGCTCATGCCAAGCTGTCCTGCACGGATTGCTGCTTCATAACCACCAGGTCCGCCGCCGATGACGACTAAATCGTAACTGTCTTTCATAATACGTTCCTATTTTAATTTTAGTTTAATGTTAGGTATCATATAAACCAATTTTATCTCGTTAGTAAACCATCGACTTATCTGTTCGATAACCAATACGATATCTAAATGCTAGATAATAGATGCGTTTAAAAAGACGATAAAGATGGCTGCTGAGTATTCTTAGCTCATTGCTCATAAGATAGAACTGAAAAAGCTAAAAGGCATTAAAAGATAATCTATACAAAGCTAAAAAGCTTGTATCAGTCATTACTGATACAAGCCTAAAAACTTAAAGATCTAAAAGTAGCATAGTAGGGTCTTCAACCAATTCTTTCAGTGTTACTAAGAATTGTACCGCTTCTTTACCATCAATCATACGATGGTCATAAGACAGGGCAAGATACATCATTGGCAAGATTTTAACTTCACCATTAACTGCCATAGGGCGGTCATTGATAGCATGCATACCCAAGATAGCGGTTTGTGGTGGGTTCAAGATAGGTGTTGACATCAGTGAACCAAATACACCACCGTTTGAGATGGTAAATGTACCGCCAACCATGTCTTCTAGACCAAGTTTGCCTTCTTGTGCTTTACCACCAAATTCACGAATCTTGGCTTCAACATCTGCCATGCTCATGCGATCAGTATCACGCAGTACTGGTACGACTAGACCACGGTTAGAAGATACGGCAACACCGATGTCATAGTAACCATGATAAACAATATCATCACCGTCTAATGACGCGTTCACAGCTGGATAGCGTTTTAGGGCTTCAGTCGCCGCTTTTACGAATAACGACATAAAGCCTAAACGTGTACCATGACGCTTTTCAAACTGATCTTTATACTTGGTACGCATATCCATCAACGGTTTCATGTTGACTTCATTAAACGTCGTTAACATTGCCGTTTCTTGAGAAGCAGCTAGTAGACGATTCGCGATTGTTTTACGTAGACGTGTCATTGGTACGCGTTTTTCAGTACGCTCGCCAACTGCTTCAGCAACAGGACGACCACTATCAGAAGTGATTGAGCTGTCCGCTTTCAACGTTGGGTTTGACATGTCAGTTTTAGTCACACGACCGCCGCGACCACTACCTTCGACGTTTTTAGGATCTACGCCAGACTCTTTGGCTGCTTTACGAACCGCAGGGCTTTGATCTTTATGATCAGATTCAGCAGAGGCTTGTACTGGCTCGCCGCCATCTGTTTCTTGCTTAGGTTGTACTGGCGCAGCTGGTTGATCTGGATCAACGGCAGGAGCAGCTTCAGCACTGGCGCTAGCACCAGCTTCAAATTCGGCAATCAGCTCATCAGACAATACGGTGTCATCTACTTGCTTAACGATTCGGGTTACAACACCGTTATCAGGCGCGACCACTTCTAATACAACTTTATCAGTTTCGATTTCAGCTAATAGGTCATCACGGTTTACTTGCTGACCTTCAGTGACATGCCATTCAACGATTGTACCATCGGCAACCGATTCTGGAAAAACGGGGGCTTTAATTTCAGCCATCGATATACTCCTTAGATTTGGATATTACTATTTATAATTAAGTCGTGATAGGCAGTCAGTGCCATTTAAAATGTGATATTTAAATTGTCTTACTGGGTACTGACTGTCATCGCCTGATTCATTGATTACATACAATCTGTTATTTATATAAGCTATTAAATAGACAGCTCATCTACACTGATACCAAGACCACCAGCGATTAAATCTTGTTGTTGCTTAACGTGTAATTTTGCTGATCCTGTCGCAGGCGCTGCACTGGCAGGACGTGCAACTGGCTCCATCACTTTTGCTCTGGTTGGATGCGGTACAACAATACGGAACATATGTGGTGCTAAGTAATACCAAGCGCCTTGGTTCAACGGCTCCTCTTGCGTCCAAACGATTTCTTTTAAGTTGCTGTATTTTTCAATTTCAGCAATTAAGCGTTTTTCTGGTAAAGGATAGAGTTGCTCAATACGAACGATTGCTACATGGTCTAGACCTAAAGCACGGCGCTGCTCAAGCAAGTCATAATAAACTTTACCGCCACATAGAACCATACGAGTCACATTGTCCGGATTTTGCTGATCCATCTCTGGCAATACTGTTTCAAACTTACCATTTGCCAATTCTTCTAATTGAGAAGTCGCAAGCTTATGACGTAGCAAGCTCTTTGGCGACATCACGATTAACGGTTTACGAATCGGGCGAACCGCTTGACGACGTAGCGCATGATAAATCTGTGCAGGCGTCGTTGGTGTGATGACTTGCATGTTGTCTTCAGCACATAACTGCAAGAAGCGCTCAAGACGGGCTGATGAATGCTCAGGACCTTGACCTTCGAAGCCATGCGGCAATAACATGGTCAAGCCGCAAACGCGCTGCCATTTGGTCTCGCCACTCGCGATGAATTGGTCGATAACTACTTGAGCACCGTTAACAAAATCACCGAACTGCGCTTCCCAAACAACCAATGCATTTGGCACCGTGGTCGCATAACCATATTCAAAAGCTAATACCGCTTCTTCTGATAGCAATGAGTTATAAGTGGCAAAGCGTGCTTGATCTTCACTCAGGTGAGCAAGTGGCACATACATGCTGCCATCTTCAATATTATATAGCTCACTATGACGATGTGAGAACGTACCACGCCCTACATCTTCACCAGTAATACGTACCAGTACTTTATCGTTATCAACCAGTGATGCGTATGCCAATGTCTCAGCTGCACCCCAGTTCAAAGGCTCTTCGCCAGTTTGCATTGCTAAGCGCTGCTCGACCACTTTTTGTACTTGGCGCTGTAGCTTGTAACCTTCAGGCATTTGTGCCATGCGGCGACCATAGCCTTTCAACACTTCGATATCAACACTGGTATCCCAATCATCAACCAAATCGTGACCCAAATAAGGTTTCCAATCGACAAATAGCTGCTCGTTAGGCTCATTTACCAATGAATTGGCAACATATTCACCGCGATCTAATGATTCACGATACTCATCTTCTAAACGCGTTTCATCTTCTTTACTCAGCAAACCTTCTTCGATTAACTGTTTCGCGTAAATAGTACGAGTCGTTGGGAGCTTTTTGATCACTGCATACATGAGTGGCTGAGTAGCTGAAGGCTCATCTGCCTCATTATGACCGTTACGGCGATAGCAGAAGAGATCTATAATGATGTCTTTGTCAAACTCATGACGATAATCTAACGCCAATTGCGCGGCAAATACCACAGACTCAGGATCATCACCGTTGACATGCAAAATTGGCGCATGAACCATTTTTGCCACATCAGTACAGTATTCAGTTGAGCGTGCATCTTCTTGACGGCTGGTGGTAAAACCAACTTGGTTATTAATCACAATATGGATGGTGCCGCCCGTCGTATACGCACGGGTTTGTGACATCTGGAATGTCTCTTGTACCACGCCTTGACCAGCAAACGCCGCATCACCATGAATGACGATTGGCAATACTGAATTGCCCGTCTTATTTTCATGAAGTGGCTGATCATTACGACGTACTTGACGCGCACGTACTGAGCCTTGTAATACTGGCGCAACGATTTCAAGATGTGACGGGTTAAATGCCAACGCTAAATGCGCCTCCCCACCTGGTGTCATCACGTTCGATGAAAAACCATTATGGTATTTAACATCGCCTGAGCCCTTTTCTGGCTGAACTTTGCCATCGAACTCATCAAACAAATCAGCAGGGTTTTTGCCCAAGATATTTACCAATAAGTTTAAACGCCCACGATGCGCCATACCAATGACCATCTCTTTTGTACCATAACCGCCAGCACGTTGAATGATTTCATTGATCGCTGGAATAAAGCTCTCGCCGCCTTCCAGACCAAAACGCTTCACACCCGTATATTTACGAGCAAGATATTTTTCTAAGCCTTCTGCTGCCGTCAAACGCTCAAGAATAGACAAACGTTTTTCTGTATCAAAAGAGATATGACCTAGATTGGTTTCTAGATATTTTTCCATCCAGCGCTTTTCTGTGCTGGTGGTCACGTGCATATATTCTGTACCGATATAACGGCAATAGACGCGCTCCATGATTTCAATGATTTCATGTAACGGTGCTTCATTTTTACCGATATTTAGATCATTAGTCGGAAATACTGTATCAAGATCCGCTTCAGAAAGATTGTGATAAGGAAGAGTCAAATCCTCTACTTCCGCACGTGGATGCAGACTTAATGGATCTAACTGCGCACGGCGATGACCGCGACGACGGTAAGCTGAGATGAGTTGCTGTACACCCATTTGCTTATTGTCACCAACATTGTTGCTATGACTGATAGCCGAGCTACTGGTATCAGTACTGACCTTATTAGCCGTCTGGTTACGGGCTAACAATAAAAACTGGTCTTTAATGGCGTTGTGCGGCGCATCATTTGGCGATTTGTATTGTTCAAAATACGTTTGCCAATCACTGCCAACACTATTAGGATCTTCTAGGTATTGCTCGTAGAGAATATCAATATAATTGGCGTTATCAGCGGCCAACTCTGTTTGATCTACGCTCGCTGCTTCTTTAGTTATACTATTCATAATAATCGTCTATTTGATAGATAAATGAATGGAATCGTGCTTATTATTGTAAAATCTGTTGGATATAGGCGGCTTAGCTATTGTATAAATAGCTTTTTAACAATGAACAATCAACATAGAACACCATTCAAATTATTTGTGAACGTTCAGTTTTCTTATGTCGCTCGTCGCAAAACATTAATTTATATATAATGCTACAAGTTATAACTAGATTGTTATTTATAGCATTTTTTTCAAAATTTTTTTGTTCAGCTGGCTTATTTACAAGCCATTTCTGCTGGATAACTTGGCTATTGTAGCTCTACAATGGCTATTTGACAAATTATGCACTGCTGTATAGCGTAACATGCCTACCTTTACAGCCATAGTTTGTTTGTTCAATACTAAGTATTTACACAATGAATATCTATTATCACTTTACGCAATTCATAGGTGATTGACTTCCTGCATATTCACACATCACTGCTATGCATCCGTTTTAACCTCAGTATTATATACCTTCTATCATCGTCATTCACCCCTATAATCTTATAATAACCAAGCATTTTTTATGCTTAGCCATTACTACTTATAATTATATAGGCAGATGGAGCAGATAACAGGTTGTCTTACATATAAGCAACGTATTGTTAGCATGGCCTTACTTGCCATGATTATTCTGATGCAAATTCAAATCTTGTTCTAAGACGACTTAACAAGCATGGTGACCTTACGCTATTGTTTTGCTTATTTTAACGAATAAAAAACACCACCTTATCTCAGGTGGTGTTTTTTTATAGCGCTATTATAAAGCTAATTGAGCTTAAAAGGTATATTAACCTGCTTGATCAAGCAACAAATTACGCAGATGACCGATAGCTTTGGTTGGATTCAAGCCTTTTGGACATACTGATACGCAGTTCATGATACCGCGGCAACGAAATAAGCTGAATGGATCGTCTAAACGAGCCAGACGCGCGCGCGTATCACTATCACGGCTGTCAGAAACAAAACGATCAGCATGCAGTAGTGCTGATGGTCCTAAGAACTTATCAGGATTCCACCAGAATGATGGGCAACTGGTTGAACAGCAGGCACATAAAATACATTCATATAAACCATTTAACTTGTCACGTTGCTCAGGTGACTGCAAGCGCTCAGTGGCAGGCGCTGGCTGATCATTAATTAAGAATGGATGTACTTTTTCGTACTGCTCGTAGAATTGGTTCATATCAACGACCAAATCACGAACCACTGGCAAACCTGGTAACGGGCGAACGGTTACTTTTTCTGGCAAAGTATTCATGTTGATCAAACATGCTAGACCATTTTTACCGTTAATATTCATGCCATCAGAGCCACAGATGCCTTCACGGCACGAGCGACGGAAGGTAAGAGTTTCATCTTCCTTCTTTAGGCGTAATAACACGTCAAGCAACATACGATCTGAGTCTAATAGCTCAATCGTATAAGTTTGCATACGCGGCGCTGCGTCCAGATCAGGATCGTAGCGATAGATTTCGATGGTGCGAGTACCTCGGCTCATAATGCTAAACTCCACACGTCGGTGATGGCGGGCATACAAGGATTGCAACATAGTCGCACTGGCTATTAATCTGTACTGACAAGAATGATCAAATACTGATTAATAGAGCGCTGGCATGAGCTTGTAGCTGGCGGTCACCTTTTTAATAAATGAATAAAGGATAAAACGTTTATGCTGTCTATACACATCAGGCGCAAGGCGTCTGACTTAGTAGACACGAACCTTTGGCTCGATATAATCAACCGTTAATGGAATTTTACGAACCGGCTTATAGATAATCTTATTGCCTTCAGAATACCATAAGGTATGCTTCATCCAATCATTATCGTTACGACCGTTTGGTGCATATTCATCATCTTCAGGACGATCATAGTCAGAGACACTGTGCGCGCCGCGGCTTTCATGACGCTGGGCCGCCGATATCATCGTCGCTTTTGCTACTTCGTAAAGATTGCCCACTTCAAAGGCTTCAATACGAGCAGTGTTAAAGACTTGTGATTTATCAGCCAAATGAATTTGATCAATCTTCTCGCCTAGCGCTAGGATTTTTGCAACGCCTTCATCCATCATCGCTTGTGTACGGAATACACTGGCATGCGTTTGCATGGTTGCACGAATCTCATCGGCAACGTCTTGCGCATTGTAGCCTGAAGTTGACTGTTGCAGCTTGTCTAAACGACCGACTGTGTAATCAAGGACGCGAGGATCAAGTGGCTTATAGTTATGATCTGCATGATGGAATTCATCAACGATATGCTTACCTGCAGCGCGACCAAATACCAATAAATCAAGCAATGAGTTGGTACCTAAACGGTTGGCACCGTGAACACTGACGCACGCACATTCGCCAATTGCATATAGACCTTTAACCACGTTACCTTTGGCATATAGACCATCTTCATCCGTACCCGCTTCTAGATCCGGTACAATCACTTGACCATGAATCGTGGTTGGAATACCGCCCATCATATAATGAATGGTTGGAATAACAGGAATTGGCTCTTTCGTGATATCGACGTTGGCAAAGTTTTTACCAATCTCGAATACTGATGGCAGACGCTTCATGATGGTTTCAACACCCAAATGGGTCATATCCATCACGATATGATCAGCATTTGGACCACAACCACGGCCTTCTTTGATTTCTTGGTCCATAGAACGAGAAACCAAATCACGTGGTGCTAAGTCTTTAACCGTTGGAGCATAACGCTCCATGAACGCTTCGCCATCTTTATTACGTAAGATAGCGCCTTCACCTCGGCAACCTTCAGTCAATAGTACGCCTGCACCATGGACGCCGGTTGGATGGAACTGCCAAAACTCCATATCTTGTAATGGAATACCAGCACGAACCGCCATGCCAATACCGTCACCAGTATTAATATAAGCGTTGGTAGAGGCAGCAAAGATACGACCAGCGCCGCCTGTCGCTAGGACAGTAATTGGCGACTGGAATACCGCAACAGTACCAGTTTCTTGCTCAATAGCGATGACGCCATTGATGTTGCCGGCTTCATCTTTGATCAAATCAAGGGCAATCCACTCGATAAAGAATTCAGTACCTTGCTGTAGATTTTTTTGATAGAGCGTATGTAATAGCGCATGACCGGTACGGTCAGCAGCAGCACACGCACGTTGTACGGCTTTTTCGCCATAGTTTGAGGTATGACCACCGAATGGGCGCTGATAAATCGTGCCATCTTCATTACGGTCAAACGGCATGCCCATGTGCTCAAGCTCGTATACTACTTTTGGCGCTTCACGGCACATGTACTCAATCGCGTCTTGGTCACCCAACCAGTCTGACCCTTTAACGGTATCATAAAAGTGGAAATGCCAGTTATCGTTGCTCATGTTACCGAGACTTGCACCGATACCGCCCTGAGCTGCAACGGTATGCGAGCGGGTTGGGAATACTTTGGTTAAGACTGCAACCTTCATGCCGGCTTCAGCTAAGTGCAATGATGCACGCATACCTGAACCACCACCACCAACGATGACCGCGTCATAGTTTAGGGTTTTGATATTGCTAATGGTATTGTCTTGTCTAGTTGCCATTACGGTTTTCCTAATGCCTGTTAATACTTGCGAAGTAAATACAAGGACTGCTTAACCAGTCATACACTCTGAGCTGAATCATCGACTCAAAGCACGGATATGGATGATGTAATTGTATATAACTGGGTATCTAAGCCGCCTTCAACCACTTACTAAAATGTGCATATCTATCTGAGCGTTAAACAGCAACGACACCGAAGCCGTTACCCCAAAAAATCATGATGCCCCAGAATAAAAATACAAAAACGGCAATAATCATTAATGTCTGTAAGACCAAGCGTAGGCCAGCTGCGCTCGCGCCCAATTTACCGGTAGTGATATAGTCTGTGAACACGGTCCACATACCAATCCATGCGTGACCGGCTAACGCTAGAACCGCTATCAAGCTAAATAGACGCATCGGTAAGCTGGTCATAAAGTTTGACCATTCTGTGTAGCTCACATCGCCATGGGTCAAAAAGAAGCCCAATAGCACCACACTATAAACTGCTAAAACCACCGCACTGATACGTTGGACTATCCAATCACGTGAGCCTGAGCCGGTTAGACTGGTTGCACTTTTTATTCCTGAATCGTTTCTCATTAGAACATCACCCATACAAATGACGCGACTATTAATATCGCTGCAATTACAAAGCTGATCATAGAGGCAGCACGGCCAGATTTCAGCTCTTCATTCATGCCCATATCAGCAAATAAATGCTTCATACCCATCACAAAGTGATAAGCGATGGCGGCGACGAAAATCCATGCCAAAAAGCGCACTAAAACATTGTCAAAAACGGTTTCAAAACTCTCAGGCGATGCCAAAGAATTCTGCAATAACCACAGCATGACTGGAATAAGTAAAAATAAAATGATGCCAGAGATACGATGCAAGATTGAAGCAATCGCAATCGGTGATCGATTAACACTAATCACTTGGCTGAGGGGCAGATCAATAGGTCGGTTGCTTTTCACAGCGGGCATCCTTTTTGCGGTTATGTCTGGTAGTTACTTATGATTTAGCAATCGTCTGCCAAATACACTGAGCACCACACAAGACGAATAAAGTAAGGAAGGAAGAGCTAGCTGACGTCATTTAATTTGCGCTAAATCTGAAAGCATACGGAGATTGACATGGTCATTATGGGCATTCAACTATCGCTCAATAAACCCTTTCAACAATAAGCTTTCTACATATTAACAGACCACAAAACGAAGCACGGGATAAATCGATTAACTATTCTATTTTTACTGGTTCCCATTAACAAAAAAAAGAACAACGCCATGGAGTCATCTCTATGTTATCCTTTTTTGTTAAGGTAAACTTCACTGTAGGCTATTTAAAAATAGAACAGTTAACAAGAATATTCAAGCGATAAGCTCGGTCTTGGTCTACAAAGTGATTATTCAATCGTAACAAAGTATGAGTGGAGCAAAGCCCCTCACCTACTTTATTAGGACAAGTCATCAATTTGCGCAAAGCTAGTGCCAGTTAAATCCCTCTAATTATAAAATGACTGAGCACTAATTACAAATTTATCCCCTAAATAGTGGTTATTAGAGATTTATTAACAAAAAACTGGCTATTTGCAATATGAATTCATTAGTATTACTCAGGCTTAGTGACCTATGAAGCCAAACGAATGTATCAGCTAATGATGCTCTGTCTGTTTTATAGTAAATATTAGAAGATATCTCAACAGAGTACTTGGTTAAAACTGTCTCTTTACATTTAGGTTAATAATAATCATTACGCTATGATAAATAAGATGGTTTACAGTCAAATTACCTACTAGACATATTTTGATACAAAGTTTACAACCGATAAGCACTATTGGCGCACGTCTATTGGTGGTCTAGCAAGTAAAAGTCTTTTCAAAACTTAAGTAATAACTGCTAATATAGCCTGCATATTAAATAGGTCACATTCATTTTGGCCATTTGACTATTTATGACGCGAGGGTGTGCGTCACTATTATTTTTGTTCTAACAAGTTAAAACAATGGAGATTAAATTATGGCTGATAATCAAGCCACATTGACCGTAGATGGTAAGGACTACCAACTTCCTATTACTGAAGGTACTTTAGGGCCGTCAGTTATCGAAGTTGCTGCTTTCCAACAAGCTGGCTACTGGACCTATGATCCAGGCTTCATGGCAACTGCTCCTGTCGAATCGAAAATTACCTTCATTGATGGTGGTAAAGGCGAGCTATTGCATCGCGGCTATCCTATTGACCAGTTAGCAAACAATGCAGAATATCTAGAAGTGGCTTATGCACTGATTCATGGTGATCTGCCTAACGCTGAGCAAAAAGCCGATTTCTTTGAAAAAATTCGTAAGCATACTGGTGTTCATGATCAATTGCGTAAGTTCTTTGAAGGCTTCCGTCGTGACGCCCATCCAATGGCAATTATGGTTGGTGTCGTTGGTGCCTTATCTGCGTTTTATCATGAAGATTTAGACATCAGCAATGAAGAACATCGTGAAATTACCGCGATTCGTCTCATCGCTAAAATGCCTACACTTGCGGCAATGAGTTATAAATACTCACAAGGCGAACCGTTCATGTATCCACGTAATGATTTCAATTATGCGGAAAACTTCTTATACATGATGTTTGCCACACCTGCTGATGTTGATTATAAAACCAACGACGTTATTACGCGTGCTATGGACAAAATCTTTACCTTGCATGCTGATCACGAACAAAACGCTTCAACGTCTACCGTACGTCTAGCAGGTTCTACTGGCGCCAATCCTTACGCTTGTATCGCTGCTGGTATCGCCGCCCTTTGGGGACCATCACATGGCGGCGCTAACGAAGCCGTACTTGAGATGCTAGATGAAATCGGTTCAGTAGAAAACGTTCCTGAGTTCATGGAAAAAGTGAAAAGCCGTGAAGTGAAACTGATGGGCTTTGGTCACCGTGTTTACAAAAACTTTGACCCACGTGCACAAGTGATGAAAGAGACTTGTGACGAAGTACTAGGTGCATTGGGTATCAATGATCCTAAGCTTGAGCTTGCTATGGCACTTGAGAAAATCGCTTTAGAAGACCCGTTCTTCGTTGAGCGTAATTTGTATCCAAACGTTGATTTTTACTCTGGTATTATCCTTAAAGCCATCGGTATCCCAACGTCAATGTTTACCGTTATCTTCTCACTAGCTCGTACTTCTGGTTGGATCAGCCATTGGTTAGAGATGCACAGCGCACCGTTCAAAATCGGTCGCCCACGTCAGCTATACACTGGTGAAACGCAGCGCGATTTCGTTAAAGTTGAAGACCGTAAATAGTTTTTAAACATGAATAAAAAATCTCGCCATGTGCGAGATTTTTTTATGGCTAAATTTAACGGACTACTTAAATTCTTTTAGCGTTTGCTCATATTTAGCGATTTGTTCATCATAACCTTCAATCGTTTCATTGAATTTTGCCATCAGCATCTCAAATTCTTGTTGTTGGGTTTGTTTCATTTTTTGCATATCTAGTACTTGCTGGGCTTCTATCTGCTCCCAAACTTGATGCTGAATAATTAAACGTGCCAATGCAGGGCTTTTAGCACTGACTCTTCCAGCAATTTCTGCATCTTCAAAAAGCTGTGGTACTAAGGTGGCGATATTAATCAAAGTATCCGTATCCTGCGCATTCAGTGGCGTGGTCACTGGCTGATAAAGCGCTTCCATTGCTTGCTCATAGCGTTCTATAATCTGCTTTTCAGTTAATATCACAGGCTTACGTGGCTCTAAGCTAATACGCTTTAACACCGTTAAATCGCGCTCACCAACTTCGGTACTGGTGTTGATTTCATCGTTTATGTCAGTATCTGTCGCAGAGTTGCCATTTGCTACATCCTTTGCAGCTGCTTCCGGATCTTGTGTTAGTTGTGGCGTAGCAGCTATAGCTCCTTGATAGCTGTCAACTGGCTGATTATTGCCAGTTGCAACAGTAGGCTCATCGATTAATAAAGCATTTTCACTGTCTGCGATATCAGCAGCTTGTAGCGACTCGTACTCTGCTTGCAGACGCCCCTGCAATGCCTGAAACTGGGTAACATATAAAGGTTGGAACTGCTCAATACGTGCGGCAGCAGAATCACTTTGCGGCATCGGTTGGCTGTCTTCTTCACTTGTTTGCTCACTGGTTTGGGGCTTATCCGCTACATTTTCTTCTGCTGCTTGCTGCTGACATCCGCTTAACAACAAGACACCAGTCAATGCCGCCGCCAGTAAGGCATTTGAGTGCTGTGGACACTCAATACCTTTATTGGTAAGGTTACCATAAACACCATTATCATGTTTTACTAGCCAAAATTTAAACATCTGAATTTATTTCCTGTGTTAAAAACAAAAATATCACATAGCTATATAAAGGTTAAGAATCAGTCGCGGTATGGTCTACTAGGCTCAAGATTAGTCGCAATTAAACCACTAAAAATGGAATACAGCCTGCAAGATCTTGACAGTATTGTCCGCGCTGACGACGGACAAAATAGTCTTGTACCATGCGTGCCTGCTGCTCGATACCATATTTAAGAAAAGGCTTACCCATTTCTAGTACATAATTATAGCGACGATCGATAATAGCACCGCGTACCACCTTCAAGCCTTGTTGCAGCTGCCACACATGTGTCAATTCATGTATCAGCCACCCTTGTTTGCCCAATGGTGCTTGGCTGAAATCATCTATCCAATCTGATGCATGAAAATAAATATGACCATTAGGACTCACAGCGTAATGTTTGAGTACCCACCATGCTGTTTTCAGCTGAACGTCATCAATTCTGAGGCTGTCACCAAAAACCGAACGTGCAAGAGTAATTTCACCTTCAGTAAGAGACCGCGCTTGTTGTTTAGCAGTTCCTAAGTTAGCAGATACCGAACTACGATTTAATAGACGCTTAAAAATCGACTGCAACATGACTACTATCATCCTTTATCTGTGATCTATCATTTTCGTAAAGTTAGTTAACACCTTAATAGGGATAATATAGATATAAGTAAAGCGTTAAAGACATAAGCTGTACATTTAGCTGACTTTTATTAACGTGAATCTGCGTTAGCCTAGCTTCTATAATAATGTTAAAGACATCATGAATTATTATCTTATTTATGACTTATTGCTTAATCGCAATAAGGACAGCATTATAAAGACAAATATGGAAAGCAGTAATTTGAGTTCGTATATTATGGACAACTGTTTAATCTTACAATAAAAAGCCTTGAATCACAGAAGCTATAGAGAATTTTATGCCACCTAATTTTCATGCTGATACACCCCTTGCCCAGCGTATGCGCCCGACCACGCTTGATGCCATTATTGGTCAAGAGCACTTGTTAGCAGTAGGTGCTCCGCTAAGGCGCTTGGTAGAGCAAGGACACCTACCGTCTATTATTTTGCATGGGGAAGCAGGTATTGGCAAAACAACCATCGCTATGCTTTTGGCGGATGCCGTTGAACGACCTTTCCATGCACTATCTGCTTTAAATACTGGGGTTAAGCAGTTGCGTGAAGTATTAGACAGTAAGGATTCATTGAGTTTTGAGTCGCCTGTGGTCTTTATTGATGAGATTCATCGGTTTAATAAAGCTCAGCAAGATGCGCTACTTGGTGCAGTAGAGTCTGGAGATATCACCTTGATTGGCGCGACCACTGAAAATCCTTCCTTTAGTGTCAATAATGCGCTGTTATCACGTTGCCAAGTGTATCGCCTAGAGCCGCTGACGCCTGAGCAAATCAGTGCCGTATTACAGCGGGCGCTTTTAGAAGATAATATACTGAAAAACCTATCGGTCGATTTGCAGGCGCAAGATACGATTAGCCAGTTGGCACATGGTGATGCACGAAAAGCCCTTAATTTATTAGAGCTGGCGATTCAAACGGCTGATACCAAGCAATCACCGATCATTATCGACGATGCATTGGTCGGTCGGGTAGCACAGACTGCACTCGTACGCTATGATAAAGATGGTGAGCAGCATTATGATATGGTATCAGCAATGATAAAGTCAGTACGGGGCTCAGATCCTGACGCGGCACTATATTGGATGGCGCGTATGCTGGTGGGCGGCGAGCCGGCTGACTTCATCGCGCGGCGTTTGGTCATTTTGGCCAGTGAAGATATCGGCAATGCCAACCCTAATGCTCTACTCCTTGCTGATGCGGCATTGCGCAGTGTGCAATCCATCGGCATGCCAGAATCACGTATTATCTTGGGGCAAGTGGTGGTCTATCTGGCAACCAGTGCCAAGAGTAATAGTATTTACAACGCTATCAATGCTGCGATGAGCTTGGCAGAAAAAGACGCCTCACCTGTGCCGCTACACCTACGTAATGGCGTGACCAAATTAATGCGCAATCAAGGCTATGGACAAGATTATGTCTATCCCCACAATTATCCCAATCATTATTATGCGCAAAGTTATTTACCAGACAATTTAATCGGTACGCGCTTTTATGAATTTGCAGACAATCAGCGTGAGCAGCATAGCAAGCAGTTTATCGATTGGCTGAAAGACCAAGCAGCCAGTAATGACTAATCATTCAAAATATGACTGATTATATGCACTGATCTATCAATTGTCGTTACCATTAGTGATACTAATCACGGTTTTAGACAGACTGGCCTATATAGTTTCGAGATGAGGCAGCACAGTGGGATGAAAAGCGTTAAAATGTCCTCATAATGATGTATAAGCAATGATTAGATAACGTCTACAGTTGATCTATTTGATCCAGTGCGTTTTGCTTGACCACAACAGCGCTTTGTCGCATCTACTGCTACAATAGGCAGACAACGCTTTATATCCCATATTGACACCTATTTATATAATAAAATATTGAGACATCCTATGAGTTTAAATGCGATTCCTGAGATTATCGAAGACATTCGTGCAGGTAAAATGGTCATCTTGATGGATGATGAAGACCGTGAAAACGAAGGCGATATTATCATGGCAGCGACCCACGTGCGCCCTGAAGATATCAACTTTATGATTACTCATGCACGTGGCTTAGTTTGTTTGACCTTGTCACAAGCACGTTGCCAGCAGTTGGCACTGCCACTCATGTCTGATCGTAATGAAGCAAAATTTAGTACCAATTTTACCGTTTCTATTGAAGCGGCTGAAGGCGTGACTACGGGTATTTCAGCCGCTGACCGCGCGCGTACCATTCAAGCAGCGGTCTCCTCTTCTGCAAAACCAGAAGACATCGTTCAGCCTGGGCATATTTTCCCAATCATGGCACAGAATGGTGGTGTCTTACATCGTGCCGGACATACCGAAGCAGGTTGTGATTTGGCACGTCTTGCCGGACTTGAGCCAGCAGCGGTGATTGTAGAGATTATCAATGCGGATGGCACCATGGCACGCCGTGATGATCTTGAAGTATTTGCAAAGGAACATGATTTAAAAATTGGTACGATTGCTGATTTGATTAACTACCGTATTGCTAATGAGCAAACTGTCGAAGAAATTGCATCGCATCCGTTTGAGACCGAGTATGGCACTTTTATCTTACATCGTTTCCGTGAGTTCGGTGCGACTGAAACCCATTTAGCTTTGGTTAAAGGCGATGTGAGTCAAGGTATTAGCACTGTTCGCGTCCATGGTTTCCATCCTCTACGCGATTTATTCGCTGCCAAAAATGATACCACTGGTCGTAGCGGCTGGAGCGTACGCTCAGCATTAGAAGAGATCAGTGCATCAGAGCGTGGTGTCTTGGTTTGGATTGGCAATCATGAGCCGACTGACCTAGGTGATGCTTTGGATAAGGCGGCATTGAATGAAGCTCTGTCTACCATCACACAGCAACCATATCGCAGTATTGGTGTTGGCGCACAGATTTTGCGTCATTTAGGGGTACGTGATATGCGCCTCTTGTCCTCACCGATGAAGTTTTATGCCTTATCAGGTTTTGATTTGAACGTGGTTGATTTTGTCCATGCACCAAAGCAAGATTAATAGGCTTAATTAATAGAAACTTATGATCAATAAAAAAGGCGCATCAGCTTAGGTTGGTGCGCCTTTTTTATTATTTGCTCAAAGCTTAATCACAAAGCATCATACTTAGAGTTGTGGGATATGACCGAACGTTGCTTCTAGAGCTAGTAGTCGTTCGCGCTCCTCATTCGTCCATGGCTTTTTGTCTTGACCATTGCTCTCTAAGCGCACTATCACTGCCTCAGCGGTCGCAACGATGGCAGCTTGTGCCATACTATAATAGCTGTACTCGATTACTATGCTGGTGGTACCCAAACGCTGGCAACGAACGCCTAATAACAAAGTATCAGGAAAAATCACTGGGCGCAAATACTGGCAGCTTGATTGTGCCAATACCGTAACCATATTGCCATCAAACATGCCCAGCGTCTGCAAATAGCCAATACGGGCTGACTCAGCGTAGCGATAGTACACCACATTATTTAGGTGATTAAAGGCATCCATTTCACCCCAATGAATCGGCTGCTGATGGATAATAGGATAATGCGCTAGCTCTTCAGGACGATGATTGTCCAAATTATCAATGATAGATGTTTGATTGAAAAGTTCCATAACTGCCTGTCTCTTATTTTTATAATACTTTAAAATAATCTCATAAATCAGTAGTACATTAACGTTGCGGCTTATTTAAAATCTGTGAGGTTAATAATGGCGATATTTTTGGTGCATTGACAATCAGTCTATCCAAACCTTCGATCACTTCTGGCATATTTCTAGGAGAGGATTTGGTCTGCAAGTCATTTTTGTCTGACTGTTGCTTGTTATCGATAGAAACCTGTGATTCTGCTTGTTTAGGCATCAGCGTTTGCAGCTGCTTACGTGCTTGATTTAAATACATGACTAACTGATCACGATCATGCATGTTACTGGCTTGGCTAGCTAGATTTAAGGTCATGATGGCTTCATGAATCGTCAGCTGCCGACGCGTTAAACGGCTATTGTCAGTAAATTGGCTCGTCGCTGTGTTTTTCTGGGACGTACTGTTGAGCTCAGTATTAGCAGCGCGCTCATGGCGATATAAAAAATCTTGGATATTTTGAATCGCAAGGTTTTGCAGCTGCCAAGAGCTTGGTTGAGCACTTCTCGCCTGTAAACGCTCAATATCTTTAACCAAGCTTTGCTTGATGACGACCGTTAGTGCAGGCGCAATCTCGTTACTTTTTTGTGAAAGCTGCCAATGTAGACCTTGCAATAAATCAATCGCCGCACTGCCATTACTGTCTGCCAGCAACCTATCAGCAGCTTGTATCTGGATACGCAATAAATCTAACTGGTTTTGAGCTTGGCTATTGACCGCTGCACTAGTCGCTGGCAGCGTTTGTTGACTCATCGCAAATAAGCGGTCGTCCATCTCATTTAAACGGCTGACAACTTGCTCATTACTTTGCAAGCGCTCATTGACCGTATGCTGAAAACGCTGCTGACTGATATATAGCCACAGTAAGACGCCTATCAACAATAAAATAACCACCCATTGCAAGCGCAACAAGAACATATTTGCTTGCCGGCGCTGCTGAAGA
Source organism: Psychrobacter sp. G (assembly GCF_000418305.1). NCBI lineage: Bacteria > Pseudomonadati > Pseudomonadota > Gammaproteobacteria > Moraxellales > Moraxellaceae > Psychrobacter > Psychrobacter sp. G. The sequence continues at coordinate 117,039 of NC_021661.1, read as the reverse complement.
GCAGAAGGATCTTTCGATAACGATTCAGAATTCATTGGCATAAGGCCACACCGTTCATGATTGATAAGGTTAAGCGTAAACAGTTGAGCAAGTAGTTTAAGTAATTTTAGAGTAGTAGCACGTTACGCTAAACTGCTCTTTTTTATCTCAAATTAACTATATGTTAAATATTATAAGCTGGTTTTCTTAATAGCAGTGAGAATGGTTTCTGGCGCCAAATCCTCTACGCGCCAATAACTTAAATTTTGTTCAGCAACCATATTGGCTAAGCGCTCACCCAATACCACATAAGAAAAGTCTGATAGTTTAAGTGGCGCATTGACTGACATTACTTGGTGTTCTGCTGCTACATCGAATGTTTTGGCAGCCTGAACGATACTTTCCCAATGCTCAAATGCGGTACCACTACTTACAATGACAATGGGTTTTACTTGCTGCGACGCGGTTATGCCAGATGTCACATTCTGACTATTAAAACCTTGTAGCCATTGCTGATACTGCATCATGGCATCAATAGGCATTTTGCGCTCGTACCAAGCAATGCTATCGATATGCACACCGCGCGCTTGCAAAGTATCGACCAATAATCGTCGTCCACCAAGACCTCGCCACACGAGCAGCTTATCCCCCGCCTGCAAGCTTTCAATTTCAGGCATCGCCAGCATACCTTCATTATTAGCAATAGCAGGCTGCAGTACTTGATAACTGGCGTTTGATAACTTTGCCTCATTTAACACAGCAGCAGTCGCTTCACCAACCGCAATCAGATGGCGTGGCGCTACTAAAATATTAGAGCTACCTTTTATACCTTCTACTTCTTTATCAGTCGCGCCATTAGCTTGGTGCTCACGCTCAAGCAACTGCCAAATAGCCAAACCTGAGGCTGCCGCTGTCGGACTCACGATGACCAATGCTTGATACTCGCCTGCTAGCCATTGGCGCATCAGTATCATATCACTATCAGTGGTCAAACGCGGTTGCAGTGTCAACATCGGCATATCAACGACCGATAAACCTGCCGCTTGTAAATGTCGCGTCAGCGGTGCTGCACGCTCGACGGGGCGTGTATTGATGACGATCTGCGGCAGCAATAATGGCGTATTAATTGGTTGATGTGAATCTGTGGACTTAGATGATGACCAAGACATAAATATACCGTGAAAAAAGCAAATAGAGTTAGCACCATCATAGAGTCATCTAAACCATGATAACTCTATGACTGAGTTGATAATGGTGATCCAGTGTTATACAGACTAGCTACTATTCAGGATGATAGATCGCTGATAAAATCTCACCAGCACCAGATTGTAATAGCATCTCAGCAACTTCGATACCCAACTGGTTTGCTTGGGCTTCTTGCTCAGCTTGACTGCCTGTTAACGTCTGGCGCTTGTCCACCTTAAGCAGCTCGCTACCATCTTCTTGACCAACGCGACCGCGCAGCCATAAGGTATCGCCATCATCGTTGTTACCACTGTCATTATCATTGCTATCATTATCAGCAGCCAATGCATCTGCCTTTTGTAATATAGCATAAGCGGCGATAGGTACTTGGCAACCGCCCTGCAGATGACGATTTAATGCGCGCTCAGCGATTAAGCGGATACGGGCTTTGTCGTCATTGAGTGGTGCCAATAATTTTAATACGTCAGCATCATCTTCACGACATTCAATCGCTAATGCGCCTTGCCCAACCGCTGGCAAGCAAATATTGATATCCAACTCACTACGAATACGTGCATCAAGCTCAATGCGCTGTAGACCACTAGTCGCCAAAATAATCGCATCATACTCGCCCGCATCTAACTTGCTTAGTCGCGTGCCGACATTGCCGCGTAGGGTTTTAATTTGCAAATCGGGACGATAAGCTTTGATTTGACACTGACGACGCAAACTTGCAGTACCGACTACCGCCCCTTGTGGCAACTCATCGATACTATGATAAGTATTCGATACAAAAGCGTCGGTTGGTGAAGCACGTTTGCAATAAACGCCTAGCGTCAACCCTTCTGGTAAATCCATGGGCACGTCTTTGAGTGAGTGCACCGCGATATCTGCTTGCTTGTCATACAGTGCTTGCTCAAGCTCTTTAACAAATAAACCTTTCCCGCCAATTTTAGCCAGTGGCGTATCCAAAATTTTGTCACCTTTAGTGACGATTTTTAGCAGATTAATTGTCATCTCAGGATACAAAGCTAGTAATCGATTACGAATATGCTCAGCTTGCCATAATGCTAGTGGGCTCTGGCGCGTAGCGATATTTAAGGTAGTCAAAGCAGGTTGCTGCATGGTGCTCATAAAAGGCCTCAATAATTTTAATACTAAACGGTCATTGCTCGACGATAATGTGAGTTTTTCGCCCAAGATGGGGCGTAAAAATGGTTTATAACGATAATAATGCAAAAAAAATACCCCTATTTAAGCATAAATAAGGGTTTGATGATATGGCGTGATTACTTTAGGAGACAAAGTGAGGCATGCTTAGATGTTTTGAATCTTTTCGCGCAGCCCTGGTAAATGGCGGCGGCTCACTGCTAAAGTCTCATCAATTCCTTTAAAATGTAACTGATATTGGCCGGCATCTAAAGTCTCTAAAAAATCTAAATATTTGATATTGATGATAGCGTTACGATGTACCCGGAACAGCTTGTCTTCAAACTCTTGCTCAAGCTCTTTTAAGGTGTCATCAATGAGCACGATGCCATCCTTGTGCCGTACTTTGACGTACTTCTGATCTGCCGTAAAATAGTAGATGTCTTTGAGTTTTATCAGCTCAACACCGCGATGGGTACGCGCTGCAATATGTTCGCGCACTGGACGAGACGTTGGACTTTCAAGTTTACGAATCTCATTGAGCTGCGCAGCATTGAGATTGGTGGCTTTTTCTAGGGCTTCCAGCAACTCATCTTTATTGGCAGGCTTTAGCAAGTAACCAATAGCATTGGCTTTTAGAGCGGCAATGGCATAATGATCATAGGCCGTCACAAAGATGATTGCGGGCGGATGTTGCAGCTTAGCAAGCTCTTGCGCACACTGTACGCCATCCATCTCAGGCATACGAATATCTAGCAATATGATGTCTGGCTGCTGAGATTTTACGGCAGTAATGGCTTCGATACCCGTCTTTGCTTGGGCAACTACCTCATGACCTGATTCTTTAACAATCCTAACCAAACGTTCACGAGCTAATGGTTCATCATCACAAACTACGATCCGCATGCAAGCTCCTTTCAAGGGCATACTTTGAACATATATTTAAAAATATCAATAATATATTAGCACTTATAACCTATCATCTAGTATAGGGAAATAATGGTTTTTGATAATAGATTTACCTTAATCAGACTTATTATCCGTCCATACTATTCGTGCGATATTATAAATGCTGCAATAAATATGCCACGGTTAAAAAAAGCTATAAGCTAACGTCCTGCAGCGGATAATCGATAGTCGTCATAATCTGTTTGCTTGTCACCCTACTTTGGATATCTGCACTCTGACCAAAATATGCTTGTAAACGCTGCGCTTGAATATGAAAATCCATATGTTGGCGCAAATCATGATGGATCATTAAACTATTTTTAGGTAATTGCACATTAATGGTGATTGCCACACGGTGCTGCAGCCACGTGACATGAATATCGATATAGACAGTTTCAGTGCTCCTCTCAACCACATTCAGCAGCATTTTTTCAATCACGCTCTGTAAACTCAAAGCGGTGATGACCATGTCATACATGATATTTTCATCAGGCAGCTGCCAACTTACTACCAACTTGTCTGCCAATCGAATCGTCTCAATGGCCAAATAATGCTCACAAAGTGCCACCTCTTCTGCAAAACTGATCTCGCGCGCACCATTAAAGCTGGCACGAAATAATACTGAAACGTGTTGTAATAAATCGGCAGCGCGAGAAGGATTGGTCTCAATCAGTGACATCAAGGTATTAATGGTATTAAAAAAGAAATGCGGTGCCAGACGCGCTTTTAATACATCATTTTGTGCGGCAAGCTTTTTTTCAAACGATTGCTTCAACGCCGTCATCTCACGATAACGACGTAAAAAGATCAGCAATCCTGTAATAGTAAATCCTGCAATAATTAAAGTATTAAAGATAACGGTTGAAATAAAAGCAGTGAGAGTAAAGGTAAAGGCACCTGTATTGATCATCAATAACAGAACCAGTATCAACGTGATAATGGCACTGATAGTAATGATGAACAGAACATATAAGCTCACCTTCAATGTACGCATACGTTTAAAAACAGGGCGTAGATAGTCAATGAGATAAAAGGAAGGCAGTAGTGTTAAGGTGGTTTGGATAAATCTTGCCGTCATTTTTATGGCAAATTGTGTTTCATTGACAACGCTATGACGATCGACAATCGCTAAAAAAAGCGACCAAAAAAAGATTACCAGCAGCCATTGCCAAGGTTTCATGATTTCCATGAGCTTGGGTATAAAAAACTCTAAGCGCTCCGCTAGTAAGGCAACCTCATCATTTGCTATACTTGAGTTCTTATTCTCTTGACTTGTCTTAGACTGATATGAACGCCAATTCTTCAAACCTTAGTAATCCCGATTCAAATAAAAATTCATCTGCTTCTGAGTTTAGCACAGATGCTTCTATAACAAACGCTGCCGCACAGAACAGCCCTACTACTAGTAGTCAGGGTCAGCAGATGTGGGGAGGACGCTTTAGTGAAGCGACTGACAGCTTTGTGGCAGCCTTTACCGCATCGGTTGGTTTTGACCAGCGCTTTGCCCGCCACGATATTCAAGGCTCAATTGCCCATGCGACCATGCTCAGAGAATGCGGTATCTTGGAAGCTGATGACGTTGCAACGATCATTGATGGTTTGCATCAAGTGCTACGCGAAATCGAAGCCGGTGAGTTTAATTGGTCGATTGCGTTAGAGGACGTGCATATGAACGTTGAATCGCGCTTGACGGATATCGTCGGCGCGGTGGGCAAAAAGCTGCATACCGGTCGCAGCCGTAATGACCAAGTGGCGACTGATATTCGTCTTTGGTTACGCGAAGAGACTGATAATATCATTGCGCTATTGGTGCGCTTGCAAAGTGGCTTGCTAGATTTGGCTGAGCAACATACTGATACCATCATGCCAGGCTTCACCCATTTGCAAACCGCGCAGCCGGTCAGCTTTGGTCATCATGTCATGGCATGGTTTGAGATGCTATACCGTGATACCGAGCGCCTAGTCGATGCCCGTCGCCGCATTAACCAAATGCCGCTTGGTAGCGCGGCACTTGCTGGTACGACTTTTCCAATTGACCGTACCATTACCGCTGAGCTATTAGGTTTCGAAGGTATTTGCCAAAACTCGCTAGATGCTGTATCAGATCGGGATTTTGCCATCGAGTTTACTTCGGCAGCATCTATTTTAATGATGCATATGTCACGCATGAGCGAAGAGATTATTCTTTGGATGTCAGCGCAATTTAACTTTGTGCAGATTCCTGACCGCTTTTGTACCGGCTCATCTATCATGCCGCAAAAGAAAAACCCTGATGTACCAGAGTTGGTTCGTGGTAAAGCCGCACGCGTATTTGGTCAATTAATGACGCTACTTAGCCTAATGAAAAGTCAGCCGCTTGCTTATAATAAAGACAATCAAGAAGACAAAGAACCGCTATTTGATTGTGTTGATACCTTGACCGGTTCATTACTAGCATTTGCTGATATGCTACCAAATATCACGCCGAATAAAGAAAATATGCGCGCCGCCACGATGAAAGGTTATGCAACTGCAACTGATTTAGCGGATTATCTGGTGCGCCGTGGCGTGGCGTTCCGTGATGCTCATGAAGTGGTCGGTAATGCCGTCGCTTTGGGCATTGCTGAGGGCGTTGATTTAAGCGACTTATCTCTTGCGCAACTCCAGCAGTTTAGCGATGCGATTGGTGAAGACGTGTTTGAGTATTTAACCTTAGAAGGCTCACTTGCCGCGCGTGATCATTTGGGCGGTACTGCGCCGAATCAAGTCAAAAAAGCCGTTAGCCGTGGTCGTACTCGATTGGAATTATTCGCTTAATATCTGTTTAATAGTATTAGCGCTTTATTATTAAAAATGCCCGCCTTCGTTGCGGGTGTTTTTTTGAGCATAATCAGGTACAGTATTAGGTAATATCATTTGTTATTAACCTCATTAAAAAAGCCATTATAAACAGGAGTCATTCATGACCGAAACCTTTAACCCACAAGCCAATACCGTTTTTTGCCGCAAATATCAGCAAGAGTTACCAAAAATGCCGCATCCGCCTTTTCCGAATAAAAAAGGTCAAGAACTGCAAGAAACCGTGTCTGAAAAGGCTTGGAAAGAGTGGCTTGAGCAGCAAACCATGCTGATTAACGAAAACCATCTTAGTATGCTGGATCCAAAAGCGAAGCAGTTTTTGACTGAGCAGCGTGATAAATTTTTAGATAATGAAGATTATGAGCGTGCTCAGGGCTGGACACCAGAAAGTTAATATTGAAACGATACTAACAAATCGGTAAATGACTAGGACTTGTCGTCGAAGTTTGATAGTATTAAGAAGATTCACAACACTGACAGACTCGGGGTGCGATATATATTGACTGCTTAATATGCAGTTGACGTATGGTCGCTGAGAAACCACCCGCCGAACCTGATGCGGTTAGTACCGACGCAGGGAAGTCTTAAGCTTATGTTATATCTGTATAAAGGGCGCGCAGAAATGCCTTCTTATTATTGTTCATATCTAGCAGCGCTTTATATTGCTGTATGCCAATAAATAAAATGATGCCCACCAATCCTTTATAGATAATGCTATTAAAATTTATTTTGATAGCATTATTGTTTCGTGATTGAATTTATCGATATGGGATAGGCTTGCCCCGCAGATACTGGCGGTGTTGATTTTATTCAAAAACCAACACGCTAGGACAGCATATGACTATTTCAGATATTGGCTCGCAAGCCACCACGCATACCCCTGTAAAAGCAAGCAAAGCAGACGCACTAAAAACTCCCGCCCATCGCAGCGAAACTGATGCCCGTTTTGAAGAAGACGCACGCGACCTACATCGCATTTTGCCTGCCTCTCGTAAAGTCTATATCGAAGGCTCACGCCCTGATATTCAAGTGCCGATGCGCGAGATTACCCTAGACCCTACTCCTATCCAAGGCGTGTCCGAGTCCGAGTGGGAGCAAAATCCACCGTTTTATGTGTATGACACTTCAGGCGTCTATACCGACCCCAATGCCACGATTGACTTGACCAAAGGTCTGCCAAAACTACGCGAAGGTTGGATAGATGAGCGCGGTGATACCGAACAGCTAGCTGGTTTATCAAGCTCATACGGTCTAGCGCGCGCACGTGATATCAGTACTGCAAACTTACGCTTTGCTCATATTGACAAGCCTCGCCGTGCTAAAGCTGTTGATGGGAAAGTAGGTAACGTTACTCAATTGCACTATGCTCGTCGCGGTATTATTACCCCAGAAATGGAATATATAGCCATCCGCGAAACCCAAAAACAGCATGAGCTGACTGATATGCGCCAGCACGAAGGCGAGACTTTTGGTGCGCACACGCCAGCGATTATCACCCCAGAATTTGTCCGCAGTGAAGTTGCCGCGGGTCGCGCTATTATCCCTAACAATATCAACCATCCTGAATCTGAGCCGATGATCATCGGGCGTAATTTTTTGGTGAAAATTAATGCCAATATTGGTAACTCAGCGCTGGGTTCTTCTATCGATGAAGAAGTCTCGAAAATGACATGGGCGACGCGTTGGGGTGCGGATAACATCATGGATCTGTCTACTGGTAACCATATTCATGAAACCCGTGAATGGCTGATTCGTAACTCACCTGTACCGATTGGTACGGTGCCGATTTATCAAGCGTTAGAAAAAGTCGATGGCGTAGCCGAAGATTTAACGTGGGAGATATTTCGCGATACTTTGATTGAGCAAGCCGAGCAAGGTGTTGATTATTTCACCATTCACGCTGGCGTATTGCTTGAATACGTACCGCTAACTGCAGGACGCTTAACCGGTATCGTCTCGCGTGGTGGCTCTATCATGGCACAGTGGTGCATGTTTCATAATAAAGAAAGCTTTTTATATACTCATTTTGAAGACATCTGCGAGATTATGAAACAGTATGATGTGGCATTTAGTTTGGGCGATGGTTTACGTCCGGGCTGCTTGCAAGATGCCAATGATGAAGCGCAGTTTGGTGAGCTGCGTACCCTTGGCGAGCTGACGCAAGTGGCATGGAAGCATGACGTACAGGTCATGATTGAAGGTCCGGGACACGTGGCAATGAACCGTATTAAAGAAAATATGGATTTGCAGCTTGAAGTTTGTGCTGATGCGCCCTTTTATACACTAGGACCCTTAACCACCGATATCGCACCGGGTTATGACCATATCACTAGTGCGATAGGCGCGGCGATGATTGGCTGGTTTGGCACGGCGATGCTGTGTTATGTGACGCCAAAAGAGCATTTGGGTCTGCCCAATAAAAAGGATGTGAAAGACGGTATTATTACTTATAAAATTGCCGCTCATGCTGCTGACCTTGCCAAAGGACACCCCGGTGCACAGGCGCGTGACAATGCCTTGTCAAAAGCACGATTTGAGTTCCGCTGGGACGATCAGTTCAATCTGGCGCTTGATCCGGATACCGCGCGCGAATTTCATGATGAAACCTTACCCAAAGATGCACACAAGACGGCACACTTTTGCTCAATGTGTGGTCCAAAGTTTTGTTCAATGAAAATCACTCAGAATGTCCGTGAGTATGCCAAAGGATTAAATACCCAATAAACTGACAGAAAAATCTCACAAAGAAGCTCGGCAGTTATATAAAAAAGTATAGAGATACAACGCTAACAACTATTGTTCAAGTATAAAAAAAGCCCCTGTTATGTGCAGGGGCTTTTTTTATACTAATAGATGAATGCTTTAAAATTTCAAATTAGACTTTACAAGTTAAATTTTAGAAGCCTGATAAATCTCATCAATCGAAGTATTAATAGTATCGGCAAACTCTTGATCGCTTTGCTGCTTGCTCAAACCTTCAGTAAAGGCACGTGAGAAGCTGGCAATCATACCCGGATTTTGCTTCAATTTTGCACAGGCATCCGTGCGACTATAGCCGCCCGATAATGCGACGACCTTGAGTACTTTTGGATGGTCAATCAGTTCTTGATAAAATCCAGCTTCTTCAGGCAAGGTCAGCTTGAGCATCACTTGTTGCTCATCATTTAAGCGATCAAGATTATGCAAAATACTGGTTTTAAGAATCAGCTCACAATCATGCTTTTTCTCACTATTGATATCAATTTCTGGCTCAACGATCGGCATTAGACCCTTTGATAGGATTTGCTTTGCTACGTCAAACTGCTGTTGGACGACTAGCTCAATGCCATCAACACTTGGCTCATAAATCACGGAGCGCATTTTAGTACCAAATACTGGATAGTTTTTTGCTTTGTCCAATAATAGATCTAGATTTGGCATCGGGCGCATGACTTGCACGCCATTCATACGCTCTGCTAAGCCTTTATCCACCTTTAAAAACGGGACGATTTGCTTGTCTTCCCATAAATAGTTGGCAGTGGGCTTGCCACTGACCGCGCGCTCCATAGTATCTTCAAACAAAATTGCACCAAGTACCCGCTCATTATCAAAGCAGTCGCACGTCATGATACGTGCTCGCATCTCGTGCACTTGGTCAAACATGGCTTCGTCATTGTCATAGGTATCGCCCATAACCCCATAATTCTCTAACGCTTTTGGCGTGCTGCCACCACTTTGGTCAAGGGCTGCAATAAATCCCGAACCATTTTTGATACGTTGTAATTGCTTTTGGTATTCCATGGAAAGAGCATCCTATTTTATTTATTGAGGTCAAGTGTCACAAATGATATTTTTAGCTGATATTAGTTTAACTGTTCGTAGATAACCTTACCATAGGATGCTATATGTGCCTATAACTGAACGATAAAAGCATTTATAAAATTGTTGTCATACCTATATTATGCCAAAAATATCTACGCCAAAAACAAGACTGCGACACAGCAAATCGCCAATAATAAACCCAATATATTGATACGGTTGAGTGATTCTTTAAATACTCCAACACCTATAAGAGTAGCAACAGCAATCACACCAACGTTCATCCCAGTAAAGACGATACTTGGCGATTCTGACAATACTTGATGAGCGCGAATATAAGCATAAATATTACCCATATTTAGCGCACCAAGTAATATCCCTGCTGCAAGTGCATTGCCCTGCCAGCGTACACGCATGATGAGCAGATAAATCAACAATAGCAGACCTGCCAACCCAAAACTGACAAATAATGTCAGTGGAAAGGCAGCACCTTGCTTGGCAACTTGTTTAAATAGAATATCAATAACGCCATAGCCTGCCCAGACGCCAAACAACCATAGCGGTGTATGTTTGGCTTGTTTGCTAATCTCACCCTGCTGCGGACGATAAATCAGCGCCCCGAGCGCCAAAAACCCGAGCAATAAGCCAAAAATGCGTGTGCCGGTGAGCACTTCACCAAATAATAAAAAGGCGGCGACGATAGGAATGATCAATGACAGTCGCTGAGCGGCATCAGTAGCTACCATACCGACTGCTTCAATCGTGCGCCCAAGAATGATAAATACCGCAGGCAGTAGTACACCAAGGGCAATAATAATTGCCCATGCTCCACCAAGGTCACTCATGCCACTGACATCTGGCTTCAATAAAAACCAAGTCAACAAAAAGGCGACCGGATAACCGGCAACGATGGTTTGACGAATATCAATATCACGTTGGCGCAATATTTTAAGTAACACAGAGACGGCAACGCTACACAGCACTGCTATCGTTAAATACATCATAACGCTTTACCTTAGTCATCCATCATATCGAGGGTATATATCAAAATTAATTTTAAAAGAGAAAAAACCATAGAATGTAACAATATATTTCTTATGCAGCAAGCCATTTATTTTGACGAGTCATAAGATATGCAAATTAGTGTCTGCTGCGTTCAAATTACAATTAGCCTGTAAGTGTGTTGGTCAAGATTTGCTAAAATAGACGCCTACTTATTCACCTATATAATTGCTCAAGATGGCGTCTATTCACGCTTTTCTTGACGTATTGCTATTGCCTATGAACGCTCTATTTCGCTTTTTTGAAAATCGCCTACCTGCCTTCCCTGAAACGCCGATGCCACTACCCTCACCTCGCGATGGTATGCTAAAGTTTCTGTGGGCATGCACTAATGGTCTACGTGGCTGGCTACTGATATTTATGATTTTGTCAGCCGGTATCGGTATTTACGAGGCCATGCTCTTTGCTTGGATTGGTAATATTGTTGACTGGCTTGGAATTTATACTCCGCAAAACCTATGGCTAGAAAAAGGCGATATGCTGCTGCTCATGCTGGCGGTGATGATTGTCAGCCCATTATGGATTGCCTTATCCTCATTTATCCATTTTCAAACCTTGCAAGGGGTATTCCCCATGCAGATGCGCTGGCGTTTTCATCAGCGTATGCTTGGTCAATCGATGCAGTTTTATCAAGATGAATTCTCCGGTCGCGTTTCTGCTAAAGTGATGCAAACTGCATTGGCAGTACGTGATACCGTTATGACAGTTACTGACATGTTTATGTATGTCGCGGTCTATTTTATTACTTCAGGTATCATTCTCTTCAACCTTGACAGCTTGCTACTGATCCCCTTTATCGCGTGGTTTGTATTAGTTTGGCTTGCAATGTGGTATTTCATACCTAAACTCAAACAAACGGCTATCGTACAAGCAGATGCTCGCGCCTTGATGACGGGGCGCATTACTGATGCCTACGCCAATATTATGACCGTCAAGCTGTTTAGTCACTCGCGCCGTGAGCTCAGTTACGCCAAAAACGCCATGGGGCAGTTTTTGGGTACCGTCCATGCACAAATGCGCTGGGTCAGCTATCTTGAGTTTTCAACGCATTTGATTAGTGTTGTTTTGGTCAGTAGTACTGCCGGTATCGGCTTGTATTTATGGCAACAAGAAGCCATTGGTGTCGGTGCTATTGCTGCTGCAACTGCCATGGCGCTACGCTTGAATGGTTTAACGCGCTGGATTATGTGGCAGACGGCAAGTTTGTTTGAAAGTATCGGTACGGTACAGGACGGTATGCGTACCTTATCTGCACCGCAAACCATCATTGATAAACCCCATGCACCAGGTTTAAAAGTCACAGAAGGTCGTATTGTCTTCGATCATGTCGATTTCAGTTATGAGAATGACAGCGATGATGCAGACAATAATGATGGTGGAAATTTAAACGACGGCAACCTATCAGCCACGTCTACTATCAAACTTCTCGATAATTTTTACTTGGACATCAAACCCGGCGAAAAAATCGGTCTGGTTGGACGTTCAGGTGCCGGCAAATCCACCTTGGTCAATCTACTCTTACGCTTCTTTGATGTCGATAAAGGTAAAATCCTCATTGATGGTCAAGCGATTGATGAGGTGACCCAAGAGTCCTTACGTCAGCAAATCGGCATGGTGACCCAAGATACCTCTTTATTACATCGTACCGTACGCGAAAATATTGCTTATGGTCGTCCTGATGCTACTGACGAGCAGATTATCATCGCAGCAAAACAAGCTCAGGCATGGGACTTTATCAAAGATTTATATGATGATAAGGGCAACATGGGGCTTGATACTCAAGTCGGTGAACGTGGGGTCAAACTGTCTGGTGGGCAACGTCAGCGTATTGCCATCTCACGCGTTATGCTAAAAAACGCGCCGATTTTACTACTTGATGAAGCCACCAGCGCCCTTGATTCTGAGATCGAATTTGCAATTACTGAAAGCCTGAACGATATTATGACTGGCAAGACAGTTATTGCCATCGCCCATCGCTTATCAACCATTGCCGCTCTTGATAGACTGGTTGTGATGGATAAAGGCCAAATTATTGAGCAAGGCAGCCATGATGAACTATTGAATCTACATGGTATCTATGCACGATTATGGCATCGCCAAAGCGGCGGCTTCTTAGGTGAAGACAGTTAATTAAAAGCGCTTTATTAAGAGCAACTTCTCACAGGGACGTGTTTATTTTATGGAAGCTTATACAAATCGCATCAACCTTGCTGGCAAACAGGCTCGCTATTATGACTTACAGCAACTAGGGTCAGCCAATCAAACTGATTATAAACGTGCGCCTGCCCATTTTTATGGGGGTAACAGCTTTACCGTTGGTACCTATGCACCATTGTTAAATGAGCTGGCAGCCAGTTTTGAGCTTAGCTCATTGGCATTACGCGGCTATTGGTACGATAAACCGCAAGCACGCCGCCTAACGCGTGAGCAAGATGCTGAGATGCTGATTGAGTTTTTAGAAAAAACCCAAGATAAACCAGTTGTTGGCATTGGACACTCGCAGGGCGCAACTGCTACTGCAATAGCGGCGGCTCAGCGTCCAGAGCTTTTCTCAGAGCTCTACCTTATCGAGCCTGTTACCTTTACCAAAAAACAAGCAAGAATATATAATCTGTTGCCGCGGCAGTTTTTATTAAGCCAAGAACCCTTTAAAAGCACATTAACTAAGCAAACCACTTGGGCAAGTATTCAGGAATACTTCGAGCACTTGCGGGCACAGAGAGCGTATCAACGTATCAGTGATGCTCACTTAAAAACTTTTGCTGAACAAAGCTTGAGCATCAATAATGACGGTAGCTATACCCTGCTATTCGCACCGGAGCAAGAGCTGGCTAATTATTTTGGTGCCCCTCATATCGATGCTGCACTTAAGAAATTAAGCTGCCCTTACACTCTGATTACTGGCAAACCCACCTTATTTATCAATCCAAAAGTGCGTAAACAATGGCACAAATTTGTTCCTGATAGCAGTATTATTTCCTTACCAAAATATGGACATTTATTACCCATGGAAGCGCCAGAAATCTGCGCTCAAATTATCAATGAGCATTATCAGAGCAATAAATAAGCTGACCTATGACTGACCTTTTTGCGCCCAAACCGACTGACAACCTGTTGCCTTATGACGGTCAGGTAAATGACTTAGGAATTGTGATCGATTATCCCAGCCCCTTATTTTATAACTTGGTGACTGAGTTACCTTGGCAAGAAGATATCGTTACTTTATTTGGCAAGACACATGTCACAACGCGTCAAATCGTTTGGATGGGTGATAGCGATATTGATTATCAGTACTCTGGTCATACGCGTCAAACCATACCTTGGACAGATACTGTGTTTCATGTGAAACACCATATCGAACAGAAATTATTAGATCTTGGAATTGATGCCAATTTTAATTCCTGTTTACTCAACTATTATCCTTCTGGTGAAGATGGTATGGGCTATCATGCCGATGATGAAAAAGAGCTTGGTGAGCAACCGATTATCGCTTCATTATCTCTTGGTGCTACTCGTAAATTTGTCTTTAAACATAAAAAAACTCAAGATAAAGTTGAGCTTTATCTTGAGTCAGGTCAGCTAATTGTCATGCATGGTGAGACCCAGAACTTTTGGAATCACAGTATTACCAAAACTAAAAAGGTAGCCACAGGACGCATTAGCCTAACTTTTCGGCAAATATATCCAAATAACCATTAGCTAAATCTATTATCCAATCAACCTCGGCTCAACTGACTTTCAATACCAATTTACCAAAAGCATCGCCTTTTTGCAGCTCGTGATGGGCGGTAACGACTTCTGACAATGGATAAGTCTTTTGCAAACGTAAAGTCAGTTGACCATCTGCCACCAGCTGTAGCACTCGTGCCATATCCTCACCATTACGCTGAGCCGCATAACCTTCAACGCTTAGATTTTTTTGACTGCCTGCTTCTTTGAGTTTATCTACCCAAATTGTTGGTAGTACATATACACGTCCAGACTCTTTGACAACGTCTAGCGCCCTTACACCCGCTTCATCACCGACCAAATCCAATAAGACGTCGGCTTGCAGCTCAGGGAACGGATCATTTTTGGTGTAGTCAATCCAGCCTGTAAGCTGGCTAGTATCTATCAAGCTATCCAGTTTTTTATACTTTTCTGCTGAGCAAATAAGCGTAACTTTAATATTATGTTTAGCGATTTTTTTCATCAAAAGCTGTATCAATAGATGACCAACACCGCCTGCTGGGGCATTCATCACTACATGCTCGCCCTCTTTGATATCAGCAAACTCAACAAACTGTAGCGCCGTTTGTCCGATACAAGGTAATGCGCCTGCCTGCTCTAAGGTGACAGCTTCAGGTACACGTGCCAGCATTTTAGCATCAACAGCGACATATTCAGCATAGCATCCACCGTTAAAAGTTAATGCTGCGACTTTATCACCAACGGCAAATTTCGTACTTTGACTGTCAACCACTGTGCCTGACATATCAAAACCCAAAATCGCTGATTGATTATGATCAAACTTATCTTTTTGGATGTTGGTAGCGCCCCAGCCTTTACCTTGACGAGTTTTATAATCGACTGGATTGATACCGGCGTAAGCAACTTTTACCAGCACTTGAGCATCTGTCAACTCAGGTACGGCAACATCATCTTGGTATATCATGACTTCAGGTTCACCAAACTCACGTATGAGTACGGCATTTTGAGTCATTGGTATGCTTTTATCAGACATTGTTTATCATCCTTGTTTATTTTAGTTTAGCGTTCTTTATTCCATTAATAATTTTTACTCTATAGCAACGCCAGTTCTGCACTCAAAGGCAGATGGTCAGACAGAGTTGACCACGGTTTACCCGTATGTACCCAAGCATCCTTTATTCTGAGATTACGGACATAGATACGGTCTAAGCTCAATACAGGTAGCTTTGCTGGAAAGGTAGGCAGTAGCTTGCCGTGACAATGTTTAAAAGCTTCCGTCATACCCAAGCTTGATGCCAATCTATCACAAGACATTTTTTTCCAGTCATTAAAATCGCCGGCCAAAATTAGTGGCTGGTCAGGGGCAATCTCATCTCGGACATAGTTAGAAATCGCTTCATATTGCTTGATACGATCGCGCTCAAATAGGTTTAAATGGGCGCATAAAACCACCACTGGCACCTCCCAACCTACCGGCTGCACTTCACAGTGCAAAACCCCGCGCTGCTCAAGCTTATTGACCGTAATATTGACGTTATGCTTGGGATCAAGTGGAAATCGGCTCAACACCGCATTGCCATGATGGCCGTTATCGTACTCTGAATTTTTGCCATAACTGTTTTCTAGTTGCAGATATTCACCAAACCATTCGTGCTGAGACTGGTCAGGGTACTCGTTGTATTGAATATTGCGCTTAAGGTTTTGCCCCTGTACTTCTTGTAGACAGAGTATGTCCGAACCAATAATATCAAGTGCTTGGGCAATACCCTGAACTTTGACTTGGCGATTCATCGGCGACATGCCTTTATGAATGTTATAGCTTGTGAGTACAAAAGAGGTGGTATTAGTCATAATGGTAGTAGTCATAAATTCAGTATTTATAGAGTAGATATTGGGTATCGAATATGGTCAGCTTAAAATAAAAAATAATCGTTTGAAATAGAATCGAGGCGCTAGAAAACCATAAATATAAAAAGAGCATTGGCTCATACTGAACCAATGCTCTCATACTATACCTATGTGCTATCAATGACCAATGGCTAATTCGTTACTGAGCCTATGTCATCTATTAATAGCGGGTGACAAGAGCAATCGGTTGATCTGCATTCATAATATCTTGTGGCATAAAGACCGCTTTACCGCCATTATGAATGACATGCTCAATGATTTCACCAATAGCATCATCAGTGATACCTTCTGCACTTGAGTCGTCCGCAAGACTTAGCGTTTGCGCTTTTTCATCAATTTTGGCTGGTTGAATATAGCCACGGCGGACATACAAGGTATCGCCTATACCCTGAAAAGCACTGCGATAGACTTCTTGCAAATCAGTCTGTAGTTTGTTTGCCCCGCGCGCTTTATCAATCTCGCCCAGTGCCGCTTGGTGTAAGGAGGTACGATAACCTTCTACTGCTTCTTGTACACTGTTGATAACATGCTGTGCCCCACCCTCATCTAGATTGGTGGCGTTCGATACCGTAGCGATGATATTATCCGGACGGTCACAAACATCTTTATAGTAGCCAATATTTTTGCTATCACCGACTACGACTAGCGGCATTTTATGCTCGCCCCACAGCTCTTGAACACTCTTATCTACTTGGTTAAAGAACTCTTTTAACGCACTACTCTCATTATTCGCTGAGCGATCTGATCCGCCATCGCTTGTCGTATGAAGTCCATTATTGTCGATAGGAAAAGGAATGTTTTCCATATTATTTTGGGCAGTATCGTCTAGATCGAACTCTCGTATCACGCGATCATTAGAGGCTTCAATTAAACGTGCCTTATCACGAGTCAATACCAAAGTATAATAATGCACAGCGCTTGCCATATCACGCACTAAATCACGGGTCGCAAAACGATGTGAGATAACCACGCGCTCAGTGGTATCAATAGGCATACGGATCACTTGCACATCGTCAGTACTAGCAAAAATAGCTAAGGTATCTAGATTAAGATTATGATTCAGCTCTTTGGTCTTAGCATGGATATTGTCTAAGATAGTGGTTGCCGTACGCTTGTCATACTCATTGGTTAGACGTTCTTCGACGACTTTTAATTGGTTTTTTAGGGCAATAGGGTCTTTGTCATTAGCAGGGTGTTCGCGGTGCGTTTTGACAAAAATACTGACTGCTGGATTCGCCTTTGTCTCACGTAAGCTTTTAAGAGTTGCTTTCATTTAATACTCCTTGTTTTATGACTATAAATTTCCAATACTACTTTTGGTACGCCTTGCCTGTTACTTATTCTAGATTTTTGCGGTCAGGCGACTGCATACTCTTAATAACATAGCATGCTTAACAGGCTATTCATACTACAGCACTATTAACGCCTGTTATCCTATTACACTACCAACTTGACCACACAAGCTATAGGGTTAATTTGCAAGCAAATGATGATGCTTTGTAAATAATATCAACGCTTGCCACAATAACCTTAATAACAGTAGCCTTAATAAAGGTCATTTGATTAACAGCTTAGCAGAGCTCAAGCTTTCAGCTTGTATTTTCATTAATGAAGACCCATTATTTGAATATTACAATGCTGATTATTAACAATGGTTATCAATACCCCATAACGATTAGCCTTACATCAAGCTATTTAACTTTGAGAAACCTTGATATTAATATATCTTTAAAATATAAACAGTAACGCCTGTTAATCATTTGAACGATTTGAATAATTACGCCAAATTAAACCCTTTTATCTATCAAACTCATTATTTATAACGGAACCTTTTATGACTTCTATTTCTTCAAAGTTACATCTTGTCGATTTTGCCGATACTGCACCAAGCACTTTACAACAGCAAGTAATCAGCGCCATTGACACGGCTAATGCGTTTTTAGATGAGTTGACGGTGTGTACAGATAGCAAGGATACGTCTACCTCGATAGACGCTGAGCAAGCGCTAATTGATATAACAAACTTTGACCACATCAATTTGGCATTGGATCGAAGTTGGGGCATTTTGTCGCATCTGAATAGTGTGATGAGTAATGATGATATCCGCCATGTCCATCATGAGCTGTTACCAAAGCTATCAGCTTATGGTACGCGCGTTGGGCAGCATCAGCCGCTATTTAGTCGTTATCAAGCGATTGTCAATGATAAAGCTTTCTTCGCAGCCCTTGAGCCAGCACGAGCACGAGCTATTGAGCTTGCGCTACGTAGCTTTGAGTTATCAGGGGTCGCATTACCAAAAGCTGAGCAAGATAAATTTGCGGCTATTCAAAGTAAGCTATCTACGCTATCAGCCACTTTCTCAGACCATGTTTTAGACGCCACTCAAGCTTATGCTTTGCCGCTTAAAACAGAGCAGTTAGTAGGTTTGACTGAAAGTGGTTTGGCATTAATAGCCGATGCTGGTGAGCAGTACAAAACAAGCCAGCTTGCAAATGGTTCGCTCACGCAAACAGAGATTGATACCTTATCGACGCCTTATTATGTGGCAAGCTTAAATATTCCTGTGTATCTTGCCATCATGACCCATGCCGATGATCGCAACTTACGCGAGACGTTATATCGTGCTTATGTCACTCGCGCCTCTGAGTTTGATGATCATACTAATGCTAAAGGTCAGTCTCTAAATAACGCAAATATCATGAGTGAGATTTTGCAGTTACGTGAACAAAAAGCCAGACTATTGGGTTTTCATAACTATGCAGAGGTATCGCTATCGACCAAAATGGCAGACAGCGTGGCAGAAGTAGAAACCTTTTTACGTGATTTAGCAGTGCAAGCAACGCCAACTGCTGTGCAAGATTTGGTGCAATTGCAAAAATATGCGCAAGATTACGGTACTGAAGATTTGCAGCCGTGGGATAGTGCTTATATCGCCGAAAAGGTCAAACAAAGCGAGTTCAGCTTATCACAAGAAGAGATTCGCCCGTACTTCCCATTACCAAAAGTGATTAGCGGGTTATTCGCTATCGTTGAGCGTTTATACGGTATCAAAGTACAAGAGCAAAATGAATCCGTATCACGCTGGCATGATGACGTGCGTTTTTATCAGTTATTTGATGCTGATGATAACTTGCTTGGCGGTTTTTATTTTGATTTATTTGCCCGTAGTGGTAAACGCGGCGGCGCCTGGATGAGTGGCTTTCAGTCACGTTATAGTTATGAAGAGCAAAACCACCAACAGCTACCAGTGTGCTTTATGGTCGGTAACTTCACCCCAGCACTCGATGGTAAGCCAAGCTTATTGACTCATGATGAAGTTGTCACCTTGTTTCATGAGTTTGGTCATGGTCTCCATCATTTATTAACCCAAGTAACGGTAGGTGATGTTGCTGGCGTCAATGGCGTAGAATGGGATGCCGTCGAGCTGCCGAGTCAGTTTATGGAAAACTGGGCGTGGGACGCGGAAGGTATTGCTCTTATTAGCAGTCATGTCGAAACTGGCGCGCCATTACCAAAAGAGAAACTCGATGCGCTATTGGCAGTCAAAAACTTCCAAAGTGGTTTGCAAACGCTCCGTCAGATCGAATTTGCTTTGTTCGATTTGTTGATTCATGCGCACACGCCAGCGCTTAATTATGAAGGTATCTTGACTACGCTTAACAGCGTACGTAATGATATTGCCATTTTACAGACGCCTGATTACAACCGCTTTGCCAATGGATTTAGTCACATTTTTGCTGGTGGTTATGCCGCTGGTTATTATTCTTATAAATGGGCAGAGCTGTTGTCTGCTGATGCTTTTAGTAAATTTGAAGAAGACGGTATTTTTAATCCCATCACAGGTAAAGCCTTCCGTGAGACTATTTTATCAGTGGGCGGTAGTTTTCCAGCTAAGGTGAATTTTGAAAACTTCCGTGGTCGTAGCGCCAGTATTGATGCTTTGCTACGTCATAGCGGTTTTTCTGATACTAAAGACCAGACTAAAAGTAGTACGGCTGCCAATGCCTCAATAACACGCGAGGTGATTTAAATGCGCTATCAATCAACGCGTCCAAAGCGTCAATTTTTAGCGGGCGTTCGCTGCCCGAAATGTCAAATCATGGATGCGGTAGTACAAGTCAATATCGTTGTGCCAGCGCCTGATGAATATATTGAATGTACGCTATGCGGGCATACTGAACATCGCCCTGATCCTGATGAGATCAGCGCAAAGAACCATCTTGAAGACCAATTAACTCGTGACGCTATGATTACCGGAACCAGTGGGACGGTCAAATTCAAAGAATAACTCTTTATATTTGACGATCAGACAGTTATATCTCATGATTGCTATAAACAATTCTGTATTTAATCGCCCTTCTATCAATAGATGGGCTTTTTTATTTCGAGTTTGCTATAGTATGGCAGGATATCTTTAACCTAAATTGAACGTAGTATGAAAAGCAAAAAAATGCGTCCTTTCTCCCATAAAGTCTCAAAAAAATCTACCCATTCTGCTAAGCCACGTCAAAAATGGTGGTTTGGTATTTTATTAATTGTGCTATTAATCGGTTATTTCGTTTGGAAAGGCACGGCACCTCAATCTAATCAGAGCTCTGCTGAAAATTTGCCGGTGACTTCCGAACAAGATAAGCCTACACAGATTGCTTCTGTACCATTAGAAGATGACGTTAATAATATTATTGATGATGAAAATCAAGGTAGCGCTAACATAACGGATTCTGATATCTCAGATCCCAAAGCTATCTTAGAAGCCCCATTACCAAAAACGAACAGCTTAGCTAAAGAAGAAATTGATCGTTTAGAAGATGAACGTAAGCGCTTAGCCGAACAAGAAAAGCTCGCTGCTGAACAGATTGCCATGACCAAACAATTAACTGAACTAAAAGCTCAAGAAATCGCATTACTTGAGCAACAAATTGCCCAATTAGAGGCTGATACTGCGGTTAAAACCAACACTAATTAGCCGTTATCGCCAAATAATGTATGCTTTTATTCAGGGGTTGATGATGGCATCTTTGCAACTCACTCATAATCCTATTCTAAATAGCAGCGCTCAGCTGCTCATACTTCCTGTTAATAGCGCTGGTCTCCTTTTAGATCCTATTTTGACTCGCGCAAAAACCCTATATCCTGATAATTATCAACGTTACTATCGTGCGTGCCGTGATGGTAGCTTAATGGTTGGTAGCTGTTTACTGCATAAACGCATACGTGAGCAAGCTGGGCTTAGTGTCAGTAGTAATGGTAACCAACCCAGTTATATTGCCAACCTTGTTATATCAGATCACTCTCATCATCCAGTAAGAGTACGCTGGTTGACGGCAGCTTTAGTAGATTTACGACAACAACTGACAACGCTGATACGCTATCAAGGTATCCGTCACATTGCTCTGCTTGCCCGTCCACTTATTTATAACCATTTACGCAATGAAGCCAATCCTTCGACCAATGAGTCTCTTACAACAAACCCGCTTCCATTAGATTGGCATATTGATATATTGCCTCTCATAACCCATTATTTAGCAAATTTACCTGAGCTTCGCATTGATATCCATGTACCTAAAGACATTGCCATATAACATATTTTCTAATTTTAGTTATATTTTACGTCCATAAAAAAACCGCCTTGAGCACTCATAATAAGTGATTCAAGGCGGTTCTTTAAATATTAACGCTATCAAATATTAAGCATTAGCTCTGCTCAATACCTTTCATAGTCAACTTGATACGACCACGGTTATCAACATCTTGAACCAATACTTTAACGATTTGACCTTCTTTTAGATAGTCAGATACGTTTTCTACGCGCTCATCAGCGATTTGCGAGATATGCACGAGACCATCAGTATTTGGCAATACGTTAATAAAGGCACCGAAGTCAACGATACGAGCAACTGTACCTTCGTAAGTTTTACCTACTTCAACTTCTGCCGTGATTGCTTCGATTTTAGCGATCGCTGCTTTGGTTGCCGCTTTATTTTCACCAAAGATACGGATGGTACCAGCATCATCGATGTCGATAACTGCGCCAGTTTCTTCCGTTAGCTGACGAATCGTTGCGCCACCTTTACCGATAACATCACGGATTTTGTCCGGATTGATCTCAATTACGGCGTAGTTAGGTGCATGAGCATTAATTTCAGTACGGCTTTCAGGCAATACTTTGTTCATTGCGTCTAAGATATGGATACGACCAGCATGAGCTTGTTTTAACGCTTGCTCCATGATATCTGGGGTAATACCTTCGATTTTAATGTCCATCTGTAGAGCAGTAATACCGTCTTTAGAACCAGCGACCTTAAAATCCATATCGCCAAGATGATCTTCATCACCTAAGATGTCAGACAATACAGCAAAGCGCTCGCCTTCTTTAACTAGACCCATGGCAATACCAGCAACCGGTGCTTTAATTGGCACACCAGCGTCCATCAATGCCAAGCTTGCGCCGCAAACAGAAGCCATAGACGATGAACCATTTGATTCAGTGATCTCAGAAACCACACGGATAACATATGGGAAGCGATCGCTATCAGGCAGCATCGCTTGTACACCACGGCGTGCTAGACGACCATGACCGATTTCACGACGTTTAGGAATGCCTTCACGACCTGTTTCGCCTACTGAGAAATGCGGGAAGTTATAATGCAACATGAAATGGTCACGAATGGTACCCGCTAGTGAGTCAATCATATTGACGTCACGAGTATTACCAAGGGTAGTCGTTACCAATGCTTGGGTTTCACCACGTGTAAACAATGCTGAACCATGAGTAAATGGTAATACGCCGACTTGTACATCAAGGGCACGAACGGTTTCTAAATCACGACCGTCAATACGTGGCTTGCCTGACAAGATATTGTCACGAACGGTACGATATTTTAGATCGTTATAAATTTCTTTAAGCTCAGCAACATTATTGCTATACGCTTCTGATTCAGCATCACCAGCAAGAGCAGCAAGGGCAGCGTCCTTGATTTCGTCAAGTTTCGCATAACGAGCTTGCTTATCAGTAACGGTATAAGCGTCAGATACTTGCGTACCGAACTGCTCTTTCATGCTGGTCTCTAATGCTTGATTGCGTACAGGAGCGGTATATTGCTGCTTAGCAGTACCAATTTCTTCTGCCATTGAGGCAATGTTATCGATAACGATTTGCTGCTGCTGATGACCGTATAAGACCGCACCTAGCATTTGATCTTCTGATAGCTCTGCAGCTTCAGACTCAACCATCAATACTGCAGACTTGGTACCAGCGACGACCAAGTCAAGATCACTTTCTTTAAGCTCTTCAAGGGTTGGGTTCAGTACGTATTCGCCATTGATAAAACCAACACGCGCCGCAGCAACAGGACCATTGAATGGGGCATCAGAGATAGCTAACGCTGCTGAAGCACCAATTAGTGCTGCGATATCCGCTGATTGAGTTTTGTCAGATGACACAACCGTCGCTGTGATTTGAATCTCGTTTACATAGCCTTCAGGGAATAGTGGACGGATTGGGCGGTCAATCAGACGCGAGGTTAAGGTTTCAGACTCGCTCGCGCGACCTTCACGTTTGCCGTAAGCACCTGGAATTTTACCTGCTGCATACATTTTTTCTTGGTAGTTTACGGTCAATGGAAAGAAGTTTTGACCTTCTTTGGCATCAGACTTTACAACCGCTGCTACCAATACAGTAACGCCGCCCATGTGGACTAAAATCGAGTTGGCTTGACGCGCAATACGTCCTGTTTCGATAACAACTTGCTGGTTACCGTATTGAAACTCACGCTTAATGGTATTAAACATTGTCATATAATTTTCCTAATATTGACTGACGAAATAATATCAGCACAAAAAACGCTGATATCTGTCATTAAAATTCTTTGTATATAGCTTCTAATCGACTGTCTTTACAGTTATAAATCTTGTCTATCGAAACTATTATTATAAAATATTTATCTTATGCTACTGGCTTGTCTAGCTCGCTTAGCCCTGCATATTGGTTGCTGCTAAAATTCGGTTTGCTATAACGATCATTTGGATTTTTATAGCATCAAAACTACTCCATCTATGGAGCCTCTTCAATACTTTACCTATGCACGTTTATCTATCATAAACAGTGCAAAAACCGACTCAGGCATTATTTTACAGTGATTTATGATCATTGACCAACCTAATGCACTACTATCTAATTCTTAATAATTAGTTAAATATAAGCTTTTGCTTCTGTACTTAAACTCATACCATACTGATAAGCATAAAAAAACGGCGTGAAACTATTCCACACCGTTTTTAGAAAAATCTACTTTATCGATATCAACAAGCAAGTTCCAAATAGCTGCGCAAAAAATCTAAAATACTTCCCAGTTAAGGCATATCTCGTTTTAGCAACCATTTGTACTACTGTCGTCAAATTAACGACGTAGACCTAACTGGCTAATAAGGGTGGTATAGCGACCAAGATCTTTACCTTTTAGGTAATCAAGCAGTTTACGACGGGTATTAACCATACGGATAAGACCACGACGGCTATGATGATCCGCTTTGTGTGCTTTAAAATGGTTTTGTAGATCGTTGATACGAGCACTTAACAAAGCTACTTGAACTTCTGGTGAACCAGTGTCACTTTCACCACGTTGGTATTGGGCAATGATTTGTTCGCGATCGGCATTAGTTAGCATAAATCTCTCCGGCAATGCTAAGAGCACCAAGATAACCTTAAAAGTTTAAGTATCGAGGAGCAATAGAATAGTCAATAAAATAGCCTGCACGTCATTCAGGACAACCCTGCATTACTAGAGTTGACCTAGTGTACGACAAACTCAATGAGTCATAACTGTCATTTAAAACCATTTAGAATAATCTAAACCGTATTTAAATATGACGCCAATTATAACAAAAAACTGCTGGGCTAACAGCAGTTTTTTGTTATGGTTTTAAGAATATCTGATTATTGGTAAGTAAGTTGACTAAATTGTTAGTACCCATCAAAAGTAAACATGAAATGTAGATACCAGCCTTATAATCTAAGACTTATTTATTTTTTGGATATCTTCTTCGCTAGCCGTACCGCCTAGCTCATCGTCTGCTAAAGGCACAGTCGTAGCTTCTGCTAAACTATCAGGAGAGTTATCAGCACGAGGATTGATATCTTCTACAAGTTGATTAATCTCTTGTTCTTGCTCATCCATATCTTTTACTGAATTGCTCATAGTAACTCCTATTTACATTTAACTCATATATTCATACTTAAGAAACTATTTATCTTCCTTCGTTTCCAAATTATCAGCAATACGCTCTGCGGCAGCTTCAGTGTCTTCTGTATGATTATTTTCCGTCTGGCTTTTAAGCGCTGCTTTGGCAGAATCAGAACGTTGTTGCTCAAATTTGGTATCGTTTGGATTAGGCTGTGTCATCGTGTTATATCCTTATAGATAATGAATAAAAATTACTCTAAGTTAAAACGATTGGAACTTATGTTAAAGCTTTATCAATCGCTGCGACGAAATTATTAATATCATCTGGGTTGCGTGAAGTAATCAGATTACCGTCTATCTGCACGCTTTCGTCTACGAATTTTGCCCCAGCATTTTCTAAATCAAGTTGTAAAGTATGATAAGCCGTTAACGTTTTACCCTTAGCTATACCAGTATTGATTAATATCCAAGGCGCATGGCAGATAACAGCAAGCGGTTTACCAGCCTCATTTATTGCAGTAATAATACTATGTGCGTCTTCGTTACCACGCATGGTATCAGCATTAACCGTACCACCCGGCAAAACTAAAGCATCATAATCTGCAGGTTTTGCATCTTTTGCAAAAATATCAGCGGTAAAGGTATCGCCTTTGTTGACGTCTTGCTGCATACCTTGGACTTCTTTTTCTTTATTGGTCGTTATTAGAAGTGTGCTGTAACCTTTGGCTTTTAGTTGGCTGTTAACCTCTTCATATTCTGCTTGTTCAAAGTTGTTATGAAGTAAAAAAGCAATCGTTTTCATAGTACTTCCTATTATTTGTAAATTATATTTATGACTGAATAATTTTCTTATAATTGTAAAATTTAATTTATATGAATTAATGTCTTATTATTTTTATTTAGTTTTACTGCCCAAATTTATCATTATTATTATTTTATTCAACGAAATTTATAGTAAATCCATTTTATATTATTATCACCCTTTCATATTTTATATTGTACTTTCTTATTATTCTTTTCATCCATGTCATGCTTTCCCTAACTGACTTAATCAAGATACAAAAAAAGCAGGTTTCACTATAGGTGAAACCTGCAATAAAATGTGACGATATGTGATTTGTGTGAACTCTTAGTAAGTTTTGCCGCTTTTAAGTTATAAATCTAGCCAAATTTACGTGTTGACATTATAACTGAATCAGCTTTTTAGGTTGCAATCGACCATTCAAACTCACTGCCCCTAGACCAATAAATGCGCCCTGCTCATCGATAAGACGAATATCTATCGGTATTTCATGTACCAATTGCTGCTCGTTATCATCGTTAGTCTCTTCAATATTTTGACTATCAGCAGCGCTGTTATTGTTAGCAGCTAAATGCTGATCGATAGCTGTTGCGATATAACTTTGCACATCATCAGTCAACTGATCGATAACATTCAAGCGTTGACCCATTTGTACGCGCTCACACTGCTCTGACGATAGTGACAGCTCGGCACTAATATCAATGCAGGCATCTACTGGCAGTAGATATGTCTGACGTTGTTCTAATGGCAATGCTTCTAAATCTGCAAGCGCAATTGTTTCATCGATTTTGAAGTCACCTACTTGTAGACGGCGCAATGCCGTTAAATGTCCAAGTGTACCCATAGTTTTGGCAATATCTTCTGCCAATACACGCACATAAGTGCCTTTTGAACAGGTTACTGTTAACTGGATTTGCTGCTCATCGATTGCTTTTAACTCAATGGCTTTAAGGACAATGTCTCTTGGCGGGCGGTCTACTTCTATACCAGCACGAGCATATTCATAGAGTTTTTTGCCATCTTTTTTTAAGGCAGAATACATCGGTGGAATTTGCTGCTGGGCACCTAAAAACTGCTGAGCGACTTTGTCTAACAGTGCATCATCAAACGCTGGAATCGGTGCCTCAGCAGTGACTTGACCATCGGCATCACCAGTATCAGTTTGACTGCCAAGTAAAATAGTCGCTTGATAGGATTTGTCCGCATCAAGCTGATAGTGACTGAATTTGGTCGCTTCACCCAAACAGATAGGCAATAATCCCGTTGCCATTGGATCAAGTGTACCGGTATGACCTGCTTTCTTGCTGTCATGGTTAGGTGATTTAAATAAATATTTTACCTTTGAAACCACTTGCTGAGAAGTCATACCTTGAGGCTTATCGACTAAAATCACACCAGAAACTTTAATCTTGTTAGGGTGATTACTAGACTTTTTACCCGCTTGCGTAGACGCGATAGACATAATGGCTTTTACCCTTCTATTCTTCGTTTTCTTGCTCGTCAGACTCATTTTCTTCAGTTTTAATAACTGCTTTACTGATTAAATCCATCATGTAATTACCACGGGCAGTCACTTCATCATAATGAAAGCGCAAACGCGGTGTTGTGCGAGTCTTTAAACTATGGCTCAGCTCCGTACGCAAAAATCCTGCTGCTTTGTTTAGCACCTTGATGCTTTCTTCATGATTTGACATGGTCATGGCATCATTGAGCTCAGGCTCCATAATGGTCACATACACATCAGCATAGCCCAAATCTGGGCTGACTTTAACACTAGAGATAGTGACAAAACCTGTCAGACGCGGATCATTGACCGCGTCACGGATAAGGACAGCAAGCTCACGCTGAATCTGATCAGCTAAACGTTGTAAACGTTGGTTCATGTTATTACCTTGTTTTTATTGATCAATATAATCATTTATTAATAAGTTTAACGACTAATATTTGTTAAAAAAGGCCTAGCAGGATGTACCTGTTAGGCCTAAGTACAGCTGAATATTTATAAGATAGCTAATCCATCATGCCATGCGCAGTTAATAAAGCGGGTCGCATGATGCACCATCCTAATTTCACCAGTGACTTTAGATAGTACGTGCGAACTCTTGAATCTCAAAGACTTCGATTTTATCACCAGCTTCTACATCGTAACCGCGGACGGCTAGACCACATTCCATGCCCGTACGTACTTCATTAACGTCTTCTTTGTAGCGACGTAATGACTGTAATTGACCAGTAAAGATAACTTGGTCATTACGTAATACACGGATAGGTTTGTTGCGATAAATCGTACCTTCAACCACCATACAACCAGCAGCTGCACCAAACTTACTAGAGCGGAATACTTCACGAACGTCTGCAACACCTAAGATTTTCTCGCGATGTTCTGGCGCAAGCATACCGCTCATTGCCGCTTTCACATCATCAATCAAGCCATAAATAACGCTGTAATAGCGGATATCCATGTTGGCAGAATCTGATTTACGACGTGCGGTAGCATCTGCACGAACGTTGAAGCCTAATAATACCGCTTCACTAGATTCGGCTAGCGTCACATCTGACTCAGAGATAGGACCAACGCCTGAGCTGATCACACGGACTTTAACTTCATCCGTCGATAACTCATTCAATGCAGCAAGTAGTGCTTCAAGCGAGCCACGAACATCGGTTTTTAGAACGATATTTAGGTATGAAACATTACCCTGTTCCATCTGATCAAACATGCTCTCTAGACGCATCGCGTTTTGACGCTCAAGCTGACGCTCGCGCTCACGGTTGGTTCTAAAGTCCGCGACTTCACGGGCTTTTTTCTCGTCCGTTAAGACTAAGAATTCACTACCAGCTGCCGGCGTTTCAGGTAAGCCTAATATCTCTACAGGGATAGAAGGTCCAGCTGATTGAATACGTTTGCCATGTTCATCAGTCATCGCACGAACTTTACCGTAATATTCACCAGCTAAGACTAAATCGCCTTGTTTTAATGTACCTTTTTTGACAAGGACACTAACGACAGGACCACGACCTTTTTCGAGTCTTGACTCAATAACCACACCTTGAGCAGGACCATCTAATGGTGCTTCTAATTCCATTAGCTCAGCTTGTAAGCTAATAAGCTCTAGCAGCTCATCAATACCATCACCTGTCTTGGCTGAGATACGAGCCATAGGAGTATCGCCACCCCAATCTTCCGATACCACTTCTTTTGCAGTCAACTCGTTAAGAACACGATCAGGATCAGCACTTGGCTTATCCATTTTGTTGATAGCAACAATCAGCGGCGTACCAGCAGCACGAGCATGATCAATCGCTTCTTCAGTTTGTGGCATCATGCCGTCATCTGCAGCAACGACCAATACAACGATATCTGTCGCTTGAGCACCACGTGAGCGCATTGCACTAAAGGCGGCGTGTCCTGGAGTATCAAGGAAAGTAATAACACCACGTGCTGTTTTCACATGATAAGCACCGATGTGCTGAGTAATACCGCCTGCTTCGCCCGTAGCCACTTTCGTTTCACGGATTTTATCTAGTAATGACGTCTTACCATGATCAACGTGACCCATGATAGTGACTACTGGTGGACGCGTTTGTACGTTACTGCTGCGCTCATCAACAGCATCTTGTAGATCGTCTTCAACTTTAGTATCACTGACGGGTACTGGATTGTGACCCATCTCTTCTACGATTAGACTAGCGGTTGCTTGATCAATCATGTCTGATTCGCGAGCAATTTCACCCATTTTCATGAGTAACTTAGTCACTTCACGAGCTTTCACTGCCATGCGCTGGGCAAGATCAGAAACCGTGATTTGCTCACTGATTTCTACATCATAAACAATTTTTTCGACAGGCTTTTCGAATTTATGCTGTGAAGACTGGCTTGAACGTAGACCGTTTTTGCGGTTCTTAATTTCACGCTCGTCTTGATTTTTACGACGACCACGGCCACGGGCACTAGTAGTACTGGTGCCACGCTTGATTTCACGACGTTCTTTCTCAAACGATTCTTCTAATGCGTCACCAACCAAACCTTCTGCCAATGGCTCATCTTTACGAACTTCAGTTGCGGGCTGATCAGTATATTGACCAGCCATTTTACGCATTTGCTCAAGCGTACGCTTTTGCGCTTCTTCAGCTTGGGTACGGCGTGTTTCAGTTTCGATCTCGCGTAAACGAGCTTCTTCTTTTTCACGCACTTCACGAGCTTTACGCTCAACTGCCGTCTCAACTTTTGGTTTTGTCGCTGTAACTTTCTTCTTAGGTTGGTCTTTCGGCTTAACTTCAATAGTAGTCTTGCCGCCTTTTTTCACAACCACTGACGTTGAAATATCGTCATTCTTGTCGTCTGACTTTTTGCTAGAGCCAAGGCTTGCACGCATCGCAGCTAAAGTAGCAGCTTGACGCTCCTCAGATTTTTTCTTAGTAGCAGCACGGTCTTCGGCATCTTTAGCAGCACGCGCTTGCGACTCAATCATCGCTTGCTCACGTGCAGCCAATTCTTCAGCCATCTTTTCTGGATCAGGCTTCTCGAACACTTTCTTTTTACGCACTTCAACATTGACGCTCTTAGATTTGCCCGAAGAGCCAGTCACACGCGCAGTACTAGTCGTTTTAGACTTCAGACTAATGCGACGCTTTTCTTCCTGACCATGACTTTGCTTTAAATACGTCACCAACTTTTCCTGCTCAAGCTCGGTGACTAAGTCACCTTCTGCACGCGCAGGCAGTCCAGCATCTACCAATTGCTGTTGTACAGCACTTGCGGTTTTGCTTACCATATCTGCCAGTTCTTTGACGGTCTTATCTGCCATTTATTATCACCTACTGTCTATTATTTGCTATATGTTCAATTCAGTTGTTGGCTACAAATGATTGGGGTAAGGCTGATATAAATTTTGCTCATACCAGCACTTTATTATCGATAGCATATCACCAAAAGACAGCGATATGCAGTTACCGCTTATTCATTGAACCAAGATTCCCGAGCTTTCATGATGAGTTTTCCTGCGGTTTCAGTATCTAAGTCTTCGATATCTTCTAAGTCGAAGACGGCTTGTTCTGCCAAGTCATCCACCGTAATGATGTCTTTTTGAGCCATTTTATAAGCCCAACTGACTGTCATTCCTTCAAGATCTTGTAGTTCCTGACTTGGCTCTTTCATGTTCTGTTGTTTGACCAATTCGTCTGCAATAACGACTTCTTTCGCACGCTCTTGGATCATATCAATCGCTTCATCATCTAATCCTTCAATATCGTAGAAGGTTTCGACAGGTACATAAGCCACTTCTTCAATACTGGTGAAACCAATATCGACAAGCGCTTGTGCTAGGTCTTTATCCACTTCTAGGCGTTCATAGAATAGTTCGATGAATGCTTTAGATTCGTTTGCTTGACGCTGCTGATACTCTTCTTCTAGCATCATATTTAGCTTATAGCCGGTCAGCTCAGAAGCTAAGCGTACGTTTTGACCTTGTGAGCCAATCGCACGTGCTAGCTGATCATTGGTACTAAAGATAATATCAGCCGTTTGCGTATCTTCATCTAGGATGATACTGCTTACGTCTGCAGGCTCTAAAGCGCTGATGATAAATTGGGCAGGATCATCTGACCAAACCACTACATCAATACGCTCGCCATCAAGCTCTTGCTGTACTGCTTGGATACGTGTACCACGCATACCAATACAAGCACCAACCGGATCGATACGATGATCGTTGGTCTTAACCGCTATTTTAGCACGAGTACCCGGTAAGCGCGCGACGTTACGGATTTCGATAATTTGTTCTGCAATCTCAGGCACTTCTTTTTGCATCAATGCCGAGAGCATTTCAGGATGAGTACGTGATAGAAGCAACTGAGCGCCGCGATTTTCACGGTTCACATGATATAAGATGGCATTGATACGCGATTTTGCGCGCAATTGCTCACGTGGTAGCATCTGATCACGTGATAGATAACCCTCAGCATTATCACCTAAGTCAATGATGTAACCATCACGGGTTTGTTTTTTGACTTCGCCATACATCATCTCGCCAACACGTGGCTCAAAAGCATCTGCTACTAAATTACGCTCAGCTTCACGAATCTTTTGGATGATAACTTGTTTGGCTTGAGTGGCAGCAATACGACCAAACTCGATCGACTCAATTTGCTCTTCTTTAATATCACCGATTGACCATTCTTCTTGATCAAGGTCAGTAATCGCAAGCTGACAAGCAGGCATTTCATGGTCTTCATCCGCAACCACTGTCCAATAACGATAAGTATCATAATCGCCTGTTGTACGGTCAATTGAGACCCGCACTTCTACTTCCGGCTGATCGGTATATACTTTTTTCTTAGTCGAGACGACCAAAGCATCTTCGATTGCTTCAAAGATATCTTCAGGATTTAAGCCCTTCTCGTTACTGACAGTTTCTACTACCGTTAAGATTTCACGACTCATACTATGCCTGTCCTATCATTTTTTAATTGACTTAAATTTTATAATTTTTGACTTACTCTATATTTTCACCATCAGCCATCTAAACTATTAGACTAACTGCGTTTATACACTAAAAGGTCTAATAGCGAATAGATTAAGCATCTTCATAAATTAAATTGGCTTTATCAATATTGCTTAATGCAATCTCAAACTGCTCACCATCAGTGGCAGTCAGCTTTAAAGAGGTGGCATCGATACTGTTTAAAGTACCAGTTGCTTTACGGCGTTTTTTATCACCTTCACCAATCGCTTGTATCAAACGCAAGCTCACTGTCTGACCGACATAAGCATGCATTTGCTCATCTGAAAAGAACGCACGGTCAAAACCAGGTGAAGAGACTTCTAAAATAAACTCACCGGAAATCGGATCATGAACTTCAAGAATACCGCTCACTTGGTGATTGACTGCTGCACAGTTTTCAATCGTTACTTGTTTATTTTGAGCTTGCTCTTCTGGCAATGCCTCAATATAAATGCGTAACAAAGAGCGATTGCCTTGTGGTGCAAACTCTATACCCCATAGTGCCACATCGCAAGCCGCGACGGCAGGAGCAATGATATTAGTCAATTCTGTAACTTTGGTCGAAAGCTTCATAATCTATTTATATTTTCCTATTCACTTATCTATCTTACTTAATAAATGCTGCTGAAGTTTTTCTTCATCATTATTTAATAAGAACCTATCGTTATTTAAACCACAGTGATTGTCTTATGCTTAAAGCATAAACACAAATGATATCTACCGGGTATTTGTATCAGGGTAAGCTTGACAAATATCAAGCTCAGCCGCGCTATGCTTTTATTACTTATAAAGCAGTACTATCGATAAAAGAGTGAGGAATAAAAGATAGTGTGCTTAAGTATCATCGCGCCATGAATGACATGTGATGACAAGCTTCTATAAATGGTATCGCACTCTATAGACATAGAGCTTAGCATAAGTAGGATAGATATCGCGATTACACAGACCGCCAGATACAAAAAAACCCACAAGCATAATGGTGGGCTAATTGTTACTGACAAATTTAGTGTGCAAAACATCAGTATAAAAAGTGGTAGCGGGGGCTGGATTTGAACCAACGACCTTCGGGTTATGAGCCCGACGAGCTACCAGACTGCTCCACCCCGCATCAATCTAGAACGCGTATTATAGGGAAGTTTTATAGTAGTGTCAATCTTTATTTAAAAATAATTTAAATTAAAAATCTTAGCTATTTATGAACGACTCACTTAATACGATACAACTTTAAAACTTGGTGCGATTGGGGGGACTTGAACCCCCACAGCTTGCGCCACCACCCCCTCAAGATGGCGTGTCTACCAATTCCACCACAATCGCATTACTCTAACTGTTCTCTCTATATTCTCAATACCCATTATAGTTGACGCGTAAGGTAAGCATCAAAGGTCTAAGACTTGTAAAAACAGAAAAAGCATTGTAAATGTAACGCTTTCAAATAGCAAGGGCTGCCTACTTAAAAAAGTAGAGTAACAGCAGCTACTGAGGATTTTGTGTCAAAGGCCGCGGCGTTTGTGGTGCTGAAACCGGTGCATCTAGACGAAACTGATCTTCTGCCTGCTTACGAGCATGGACCGCAAGGGTCATACTCGTGATAAAAAAGATGGCGGTCAATACGGCTGTCGCGCGTGTTAAAAAGTTGGCAGTGCCCGCTGCACCAAACACTGTACCTGATGAACCGGCACCAAAAGAAGCCCCTGCATCTGCCCCTTTACCATGCTGTATCAAAATCAAGCCAATCATGGCAATCGCCACGATAATATGCAGGGCTAATATAAACGTAAACATGGTGGCCTCTTTTGCCGCGTAATGACGACTGATAACGAAAAACAAATCGTATGGTGTAATAGTGATAAAGATTGGCGGTAAATGTTGCCATATCGATGATATAAATAGGGCGTATTGTACACGATTGCAAGGGCACTGTTAAACCCACTTTTGCCAACTGATAAAGACATTTTGTGAATAACAATTACAATAAAGACTCACGTTTTTATCATATCTATCAAGAATCTACTAGATAGTGGCTTGGCTAAAAGCGGTGGCAATCGTCAGAAAGCTGTCAGCTTTCAATGAAGCACCGCCAACTAAAGCGCCATCAATCATAGGATCAGCAGCAAAGCTATTGGCATTATCAGCATTGACACTACCGCCATACAAAACCGTCATGTTAGACAATGAGTCGGCAAATCCTGCCAACGTTCGCTTGATATGCTTATGAGTGGCGCTGACTTCTGCTACCGTTGGCACTTTACCTGTACCTATTGCCCATACTGGCTCATAAGCAATAATGAGACGAGTCGGTAATGCCTCAATAAGTTCTGGCTGCTGTGTAATGAATTCTTTGATAACTGCTAACTGATTATCAATGACTTCAAGCGTTTGCTTGGTATCATATTGCGCTTGGCTTTCACCAATGCAAAATACCACGCCTAAATCTTGTGACAACGCATGAATCATTTTTTGCAATAAAGAATCGTTAGATTCTTGATGATACTGACGGCGCTCTGAGTGACCAAGGATTGTCCAAGTCGCTCCAGCATCGACTATCTGCTGCGCTGAACATTCACCTGTATAAGCACCAACACTGGCACTGTGTCCACTAACGTCTTGAGCTGCGCACAGTATTGAGGTGTCTTTTAGGCGACTATTCACTGCTGCTAAATGTATGAAGCTTGGTGCTACCATTATTTGACAACGCGCGGAGTTATCGTGGCTCATTTGCTTGGTTGTACTAATAGCAGCGTATAAGTCGTCCAGTAGTGCGTTTACGTCATGGCTCGTTGCTGGATTCTGCTTCCAATTTCCAATTACCCAAGCTTGCATTCTTCTCTACCTTGTCTTATATATGGCTGCCAATATGGCTAATATGCGCGCAAGTATAACAAATATTTCACAAGTGCTATAGTATAGTGCGCCCCAAATCAAAACTGACCTTTCAACCGTTGCTTTAGTAACTATTGCTGAATAATTATTTTTGATTAGCGAATCGAGCCCTACTCTCTATAAAACCTTTGCGCTCACGTAAATCCCTATATGATTTTCTCAATATAGGATAAAGTGCAGACAATCGATTTTTTTATCTCAAACCCGTATTTAAAATAACTATTTTAATAATTAGCTCAACTATCAACGATAAAATGGCAATAAGTAAAACACGGTGAATAGCCTGCTATTTAGGTAAATCTATCGCCTACAAGATATCGAGCAAGGAGAAGTCTTAATGTCTATCACAACCAGTAAATACGGTGGCTTAGCACAGCAGCTGATTAGCGAAGGTATCGTAAGCGAAGCGCATATGAAAGCGGCGCAGACTGATTCGCAGCAGCAGCAAGTAGGACTGGTCTCTTATCTGGTAGAGCATAAGCTCGCCAATGCCTATCAATTGGCTCAAATGCTATCGCAAGCATTCGGCGATCCTTTATTTGATCTCGATGCGCTCAGCTCAGAGGTCATCCCAAAAGACTTGGTCGACGAAAAAATCGTCCGTAAGTTTAATGCCTTACCAATGTTTAAGCGTGGGCAACGCTTATTTGTGGCACTGAGCGATCCGACCCGTATCGATGCGATTGATGCGATTGCCTTTAACTCTCGCTTGTCAATTGAAACCGTTGTAGTCGAAGAAGATAAGCTTAAAAGGCGTATTGAAAGCTTCTATGCTGATAGTATGCAAA
Source organism: Psychrobacter sp. G (assembly GCF_000418305.1). Classification (NCBI taxonomy): domain Bacteria; kingdom Pseudomonadati; phylum Pseudomonadota; class Gammaproteobacteria; order Moraxellales; family Moraxellaceae; genus Psychrobacter; species Psychrobacter sp. G. The sequence goes on along the minus strand of NC_021661.1, from coordinate 80,324 downwards.
ATTTTGATAGCTTTTCTAATAGTGATTTGCATATTGGCTTTGATGAGAATCAAGAAGAAGATGACGGTGAGACCAAAATCTCTGATAGCGTCGAGGAAGCACCGGTCGTCAAGTTTGTTAATAAAATGCTAGTAGATGCCATTCGTATGGGTGCGTCCGACTTACATTTTGAGCCCTATGAAAAAAGCTATCGAGTGCGCTTTCGAGTCGACGGTGTGATGCAAAAAATGGCCAACCCGCCCGTACAACTCGCGGGGAAAATTGCTGCGCGTTTAAAAGTAATGTCACAAATGGATATCTCAGAGCGCCGTGTCCCTCAAGATGGACGTATTAAGCTAAAGATATCTAAAAATAAGGCCATCGATTTTCGGGTAAGTTGCCTACCTACCTTGTTTGGCGAAAAACTGGTTTTGCGTATTCTAGATCCCTCATCAGCCATGCTTGGTATTGAAGCGTTGGGCTATGAGCCTGACCAACAAGATATGTTTTTGGAGGCGTTACATAAACCGCAAGGCATGCTCCTAATTACTGGTCCCACTGGTTCTGGTAAAACCGTCTCACTCTATACTGGTATTAACCTCCTGAATACTGGTTCGACCAATATCTCGACTGCCGAAGATCCTGTCGAAATTAACCTTGAAGGTATTAATCAGGTCAACGTCAACCCAAAAGTGGGGCTGACTTTCTCCACCGCCCTTAAGTCTTTCTTACGCCAAGATCCTGATATTGTGATGGTTGGTGAGATTCGTGATCTTGAAACTGCTGAGATTGCGATTAAAGCAGCACAGACAGGGCACATGGTACTTTCAACCTTACATACCAATTCAGCGCCTGAAACGTTAACGCGATTACGCAATATGGGTGTCGCTTCTTTTAATATTGCCACTTCCGTGAACTTGGTCATTGCCCAACGATTGGCACGGCGCTTATGTAAAAACTGTAAAAAACCTATCAATATTCCGCGTCAAAGTCTGCTTGAGCTTGGTTTTACAGATACAGATTTGGACAATACAGACAATGTCATCTACGAGCCAGTCGGTTGTAATGAGTGCCGTGAAGGCTACAAAGGACGTGTGGGCATTTATGAGGTGATGAAAGTCACTCCAGATATTTCACGTATTATCATGGAAGATGGTAACGCGATAGACATCAAAGATGCGGCGCTAAAAAACGGTTTTAGAGACTTACGTCGCTCTGGTGTTTTAAAGGTTTTACAAGGTGTCACCAGTATTCAAGAAATGATGCGCGTGACTTCTGAATAGCATATTTGGTTGAAAAGCTTGGTACAGATATTCCTCTGAGTAAATTTCATTATGTCCGTAAAACTTGTTGTTTAATTACTATTAAACAATAATAGCCAGTAGGAAAAATAAAACAGATAAACACTGGTTTTTTGCGCTAAAATAAAGTATATCCGCTTAAAACAATGGGTTAACTACGTTTTATAGCAGGCATTATCTATATTGGACTATATCAGACCATTTTTTGAAGGAACGGACATGGCAAAAGCTAAGACCGACATGCTGTTAGACTTTGTATATGATGGCGTCAACCGTCGCGGGCAAAAGGTAAAAGGTGAGACGACCAGTCGTAGCTTAGAGCTTGCCAAAGCCACGTTGCGCAAACAAGGTATTACGGTTAAAGGTATCAAGAAAAAGCCAAAACCCTTATACACCTTTAAAAAGTCTATCAAGCCTATCGATATTGCTATTTTTGCACGTCAATTGGCAACCATGATGAAAGCTGGGGTGCCATTGACTCAATCCTTTGAGATTGTCGCGGACTCTCTAGATAATCCGAGTATGAAAGACTTGGTGTTACAAATTAAAGCCGATATCGAAGCTGGTGGAACCTTTGCTTCATCATTACGAAGGCATCCCCGCTATTTTGACGATCTTTTTTGCTCGCTTGTTGATTCTGGCGAGCAGTCAGGTGCGTTAGAAACCATGCTAGAGCGAGTTGCGACTTATAAAGAGAAAAGCGAGCTGTTAAAAGCTAAAATTAAAAAAGCCATGAAATATCCTATCGCGGTCGTTGTAGTTGCTATTATTGTCACCATTATTCTGCTTGTTAAAGTCGTTCCAGTGTTTGCTGATTTATTTAGCTCTTTTGGTGCAGAATTACCTGCTTTTACCCAAATGGTCGTAGGTATGTCTGAGTGGATGCAAGCATGGTGGTTCATCTTAATTGTATTTATTGGTGGCGCAATTATTGGCTTTTCAGAAGCTAAGAAGCGTTCAAAGAAATTTCGTGATGTCCTAGACCGTGCGGTATTAAAAGCCCCAATATTTGGCAATATCGCTTACCAAGCAGTGATTGCGCGTTTTGCTCGTACGCTGTCCACGACTTTTGCTGCCGGCGTACCGCTTATTGATGCGCTAGACTCTACTGCCGGTGCAGCAAATAATGTCGTATTTTATAACGCTATTCAACAAATCAAAAATGACGTCTCTACGGGACAACAATTACAGTTCTCGATACGTTCAACCAATTTATTTCCAAGTCTTGCTATTCAAATGGTCGGTATCGGTGAAGAGTCCGGTAGTTTAGAAGAAATGCTAGATAAAGTAGCTGTTTATTACGAAAATGAAGTCGATAACGCGGTCGACGGACTAACTAGCTTAATGGAACCAATGATTATGGCGGTACTTGGCGTATTAGTTGGTGGCTTGGTCATTGCCATGTACTTGCCAATCTTCCAGATGGGCTCAGTAGTAGGTTAAAAGCTAATTAAAGGACAGCTAATTCATGCAATTTATACAGTTACTACAAGAAAATATGACAATCGCTTTGGTCGTATTTGGTCTACTAGGGCTGTGCGTCGGTAGCTTCTTAAACGTGGTAATTCATCGCACTCCGCTGATGATGGTATCGGCTTGGCGACAAGAGTGTAGCCAGTTTATATATGAGCAAGCAGATATGCCGCGTGAGCATACGATGCCATTAGTTAATATTGTTGCCACTGATACACCTATTACCTTAAGTAAACCAGCATCGCGCTGCCCGCACTGTACCCATAAAATTAAATGGTATGAAAACATCCCTTTAATTAGCTGGATAGTACTACGCGGACGTTGCTCAGCTTGCAAAGCGGCTATCGGGCTTCGATATCCTATCGTTGAGCTGGTCACTGCTCTGCTATCTGCACTAGTCATTTATCATTTTGGCGTCGGAATAGTAGGGCTGTCGGCATTAGTTTTAGTCTGGACACTCATCGCCTTAACTGGTATCGATTTTGATACACAGTTATTGCCTGACCGCTTAACTTTTCCATTAGCAGGGCTAGGATTGGCGGTCAATTTACAAGGTTGGTTTGTGCCCCCTACTCAGTCGATATGGGGCCTGTTATTGGGATTTTTATCGTTATGGATAGTGGTCAAGATATTTTATTTAATCACCAAAAAGCATGGTATGGGACAAGGCGACTTTAAATTATTGGCAGTACTGGGCGCGTGGCTTGGTCCTCTGATGTTACCATTGATTATCCTTCTGTCGTCTTTACTTGGCTCCATCGTTGGTCTTATCTTGATGAAAAAACAAGGTGAGAGCAAGCCTTTTGCCTTTGGTCCTTATATTGCTATTGCCGGTATTGTGGCGTTGTTATACGGCTCAGATATCGTTAATTGGTATTTAGGCATGTATACTTAAGCAGTAGTCACTTCTCAATCAGTTATCTTAACCTTTCATTGATTATAGTCATTATCCTTCTATCAGTCAGATAAGTCATCATTATGTCAAAATACGCAGCAGCACCTTCACCTTATTCGCATCAGCCGCAAACGCCTGAGTATAAAAGTAAAACATTGGTAGTGGGTTTAACGGGTGGTATCGGCAGTGGCAAATCAGCCGCCAGTGACTGGTTCGCACAGCAGGGAATCGATATTATTGATGCAGATGTCATTGCACATGAAGTGGTGGTCAAAGGCAGCTCAACGTTGCGCAAAATCCAGAGGAAATTTGGAGATTGGGTGCTAAATGCTGATGGTGAGATGGATCGCGCCGCTGTACGAACCCATGTGTTTACTTACCCTGATGCTCTAATTGAGCTTGAAGCGATTACCCATCCCGCGATACGCGAAGCTGCAAAAAAGCAATTGGCAGAGAGTACCTCGCCGTATGTAGTGTTGTCAGCGCCGCTATTAATTGAAGCAGCTGAAGCCGGGCTTGCCAATCTATGTCAACGTATTTTGGTGATGGATGCCACAGAAAATACCCAGCTTGCGCGTGCCAGTCAACGTGATGCGCTAAGTGTGCAAAAAATTAAAGCCATTATGGTCAATCAGCTAAGCCGTGAAGAGCGCAATCGTCATGCGGATGATGTGGTATTAAATGAGAGTGATCTTGCGGCGCTATATGTACAATTAGAGCCGCTCCATCAAGATTATCTTAAGCTTGCCCAGCAGCTAAAGTTCGCTGCCGATTAATCTCATACAAAGCCATACCTGTCGCCACACTGACATTTAAGCTTTGCAAGTTGCCATGCTCGTTGCCTGACATCGGAATATAAACCAGCTCATCGCAGCTTTCTGTTGTCAGGCGACGCATCCCCTCACCTTCTGAACCCATGATAATAGCCGTCTTACCAGTCAGATCTGCAGCATGGATTGGTTTGGCATCGGCATTAAGAGCGGTACCAAACACAAAAACGCCGGCATTTTTAATTTTTGTCAGCGTGCGTGCCAGATTGGTCACGCTAACAATAGGCATCATTTCAGCTGCACCGACAGATACTTTGGCAACCGTTGGCGTCAAGCTAGCTGCATGATGTTTCGGACAAATGACTGCATCGACACCCATGGCTACTGCTGTACGCAAACAAGCGCCAAAATTATGGGCGTCCGTAATTTGATCTAGTACCAGTAACAAACAATCATCTCGACCAGCAAGCTTATCTAGCAAACCTTCATCAGCGAAGCCTAATGGACGGGCGTTCAGCACTACGCCTTGATGTTGCGGGCTACCACACAGCTGAGTAAGTTTGTCTTTTTGCGTTGGTTGAATACTGATGCCATTATCACGTGCTTGCGCCATAATAGACTGTACATGACTGTCAGTCTCGCGCCCTTGCTGTACAAACAAGCTCAGTCCATCAAGAGGACGGTATTCGAGCAAGGCATCAATGGCATGAATGCCATAAAAATAGGTAGGTTTTGCCATAATAGACCTATTGATTATAAAGTGGGTATTGCACAGTGTTATAAAAAACATGCAATAAAAATAGAGATGTGTAATTGTAGCAATTAATGACCAGCTTCATCTAAATAATGTCAGCAAAAAAAAGAAATAAACCTCATAAGATTTATTTCTTTGGAATCATTGGCTTTTGGCTTCATCAATTATATAACGATACTTTGAGGCGCATTAGCCTTCTAAGTGACAAATATACTGGACGATCTGTTCTGTGCGTAAATTGAAACCGCTATTACCTTCAACCACGAATGACTGTCCTGCGCGGTAGTAGCTGAAATCCTCTTCCCCATTTATTTTGACTTCGCACTCACCGCTAGTGATTTCAATACGTTCAGATGTATTGGTACTAAAGTGATAATGCTCGACCAAATTATCACAAGGTAAGATAACACCTAATGTCTTATGACGACCGTCCTCGAACATAATGGTATGGCTTGAGCAACGACCATCATAGGATATCGTGGCTTGAGCATTGACTGTTACATTAGTAAATTGCGCCGCTGTCATAGTGGCTTCCTTATCAAATAATTATTGCCAACTAAAAAACCAAATTGAATGTGTAGATAAGCGTTGTTGTATCTACCTTTTACCATCGACTCTAAATCATTTTTACTTTGCTGTGCGCTGATTATAGAATTGATTTATCTTATAGGTTTAAAAATAACCATTTATTACTGATACTTACTGACACACAGGTTTGTATCATGTTCTACAAGCTAACTGCTCTGTCGTAGAATGCACGAAAATCTGGTGGTAAGAGTTTATCATTATGTGAGATTATGCTACCACATTATATCTATAAAGTTTGTTACAGCGGCAGGAAAGTTCCGCTTATTATGATGGCTTTAAGTGATGTTATTGATTACCTTTAATATTTGTATTTAAGATTATTTGCCACCATACTATTTGCCAATTGCATTTATCTATGTTGCAGTATGAACTGAACCGATTCATTCCTTTATTTAACCTATTGTAGAGATAACCTCCTTGTACGACATGACATCGTATTTGAGGTTTGTTGTCTGTCATGAGAGGCGTTGATGCTAGTATCATTAACTTTAAATCAGTTTGCGTTAATTGCTCAGCATGAGCTGAGTGTGGCTGAAGGCTTCAATGTCATCACTGGTGAAACAGGCGCTGGCAAATCGCTATTACTCGATGCGCTGTCTTTATGTATCGGCGAGCGCGCAGACAGTGCGATGGTCAGACATGGCGCGGCGCACGCGGATATCTACGCGCAATTTGATGTAGAAAACAATAGTATCATTGCTGAATGGTTTGCCAAAAATGAGCGGGCGTTAGAAGAGCCAGATGTATTGATTCGCCGCCAGCTTAGCAATACAGGGCGCTCAAAAGCATGGTTAAATGGCACACCTGTCAGTTTAGCTGAGCTTAAGAGTTTGGGTGCATTGCTGGTCAATATTCATAGTCAACATGCTCAGCAGGCGCTACTCAAGCCACAATTTGTAGTGCAATGGCTAGATGAAATGGCACAGATAACTTCTCTTGCTACGCAGACCTCAAGTAGCTATCAAGCTTATCAGCAACTTAAACGCCGCGCTGACGATCTCGCTAGCCGTGAAGCTCAGCGCCAAGATCGTATTCAACTGTTGCAAAGCCAGTTAGCAGATATCGCACCGTTATTGGTCGTTGATTATGCAGAAGTAGAAGCAGAACACGAAGAATTATCTAATATTGAAGCACTAATGATCGAGGCCAGTCATGGCTTGCATTTACTCGATAATGATACCGATGAGCCCGATGTAATGACCTTGCTCGGGCAAGCAATTAAACTATGCGATAATCAAATGAGCGTTAGCCAAACCTTTGAGCAAGCCTCAGAACAGCTACATTTGGCGCAGCAGCAAATCACTGAAGTGACTGGCTTATTGTCAGATTATGCTGAGCAGCAATTGCCTGACCCTGAGCGTTTGCAGTCATTAGACAGTTTGATCAGTTTAGGTCATCGCCTATCACGTAAGCATAACTTGCCAGCTAGCGACTTGATTAATGAAGCAAAAGGCTGGAAAGCGCAATTAGAACAATTAGAAAACGAGCCAAGCAGTGATGCAATGGCGGCACAAATTGAGCAAGCATGGCAAGAGTATATAGCACTAGCAACTGAGCTAAATAAAAAAAGGGCTAAAGCTGCACCGATTGTCAGCAAACAGCTGATTAAGCAACTACAGCCGCTTGCCCTACCTAATGCACGTTGTGAATTCGTTTTTACCAAAAAGACCGATGTCAGCCAATATAATGGACAAGGCTGTTATGATATCGACTTATTATTCAGCGCCAACGTCGGTATGCCGATGCAGCCGCTACACAAAATCGCTTCAGGTGGTGAGCTATCGCGTATGGCACTAGTGATGCAGGTCTTGCAAGCGACCAATGCAGATAATAATGCGGCAAAACCTATGCTGGTCTTTGACGAAGTTGATGTCGGTATCAGTGGCGGTACGGCACAAGTGGTGGGCGAGCTGTTGCGCGCCCTTGGGCAAACGCAGCAATTACTCGCCATTACCCACCAAGCCCAAGTCGCTGCGCAAGCGCATCAGCATATCTTGGTACAAAAACACCATGACGAGCAAACTGAAAGTGAGCTTGTCATCTTAACCGAGAGTGCGCAAGTAGATGAACTGGCACGTATGTCTGGTGGCGTTATTATCACCGATGTCACTCGTGACCATGCGCGCAGTTTATTGAGCGATGTTAAATGATCATTGATTGACCACCATAAATACTTTTTTATTGCTAAATCCTTGCTTTAGTTGATTTTTTATTCATTATCGCCATATAGTGGTGTCAGCTCTGTTATTTTACCTTTATTAGTAGGTTGCATTTGTCTCTATGTCCAAAGCCAATTTGACCCATCATTTTTTAATCGCGGCGCCTGAGCTGTCAGACCCACGGTTTGAGCAGGCGCTGATTTATATTTGCCGTCATGATAAACACGGTGCCCTCGGTCTGATGGTCAATCGTCCATTAGAGCAGGCACGCGTGGGAAAACTGCTAGAAGATCTGGATATTGAGGTAACAGACGCACAGGTGATGGAAGATCTGGCATTAGAAGGTGGACCTATGTACCCTGAGGTTGGCTTTGTGTTGCATACAGGGCAGCCAGAATGGGCATCCTCATTTGCCATCTCAGAAAATGTCTGCATCACTACCAGCCAAGATATCCTCAAACGTATTGCAGCCGGTCAAGGCGTTGGTCATTATCAGCTCTGTTTAGGTCATGCCAGCTGGGGTAAAAAACAGCTCGATCGTGAGCTTGCCAACGGCGATTGGCTGGTATGCCCTGCTGATTTAAACTTATTGTTTGATACGCCTTTTGAGGAACGCTGGCAAATGGCCGCTGATAAGATTGGGGTTAATTTTGATTATTTAAGCAGTGACATCGGTCATGCTTAATTTCATACGCTGAACGAATACAGAACTAAAAATAGGAAACACCCCTTATTATGGTAGATAGCACTCTTATAAAAGACAGTACTGACACTAGCGTTGCTGAGCCAGCGATTAAGCCACATCTTATCTTAGCCTTAGATTATGGGGTTAAAAAAATGGGTATGGCACTCGGTAATAGCTTGACAGAAACGGCGCGTGCCTTTGATATTTTAGCGATGAATAATGGGCAACCTGATTGGGATAATCTACTCGGTATTATCAAGGTTTGGGGCGTGGCAAAGGTAGTAGTCGGACTGCCGTTAAATATGGACGGTAGCAGCTCTATGCTGTCAAAACGAGCACATAAATTTGCCCGTCGTCTGGCACATAGAATCATGGAGCAGCATTTACCTGTCATCGTATCTCTATGCGATGAGCGCCTAACATCGGTCGCCGCGCGTGAGATAGCATGGGAAAATGGCTGGATTAAACATGAGCGCGCTCCGATTGATGATATCTCTGCCTGTATTTTAATGTCGACCTACTTTGCTGATCCTCATAGCAGTATCGCCATCGACGCCATCAAAGCAGATTAATTGAGCATTAGCTTTCTTTTTAATGTCCCATCAATACCTGATATAGTCGGTTCTACATAAAAGAAATACAAATGTTATCAATCACTACTGGGGTTAATTTTCCTTGCTTGCTGTGCCTACGCAGACAGAGGCTGCGAATAATTAACCCCAGTAGTTCTGTACCCTTTTAAAAGTGAATTAACTGTACCTCCTCAATCCAAACGAATAAATGACTGATTATTATGACCTCTGTCTCAGACCACTCTTTGCACAATAGCTCACGACATGGTTTTGCACCGCTTGCTATTGCGCGTATCAAAGGCGCCCAACGTGTCAACCAAATAGCCGTCTATCTCATTTATGCCGCTATTATCGCTTTTATGGTTTTTGGCACCATTGCTAGTATCAAAGCCTTTCATGACAATCAGCTCCTGTATCAACTATTCTACAACTTACCTTATGCTTTGGTGGCGCTGACCATTCCACTGACGCTATATAATGCCTTTATCATCTATCGCTATCGTCTCAATCAAACCTCGATGGTTATCATGACCATTGGTGTCTCAAGTATTATCCTGATCGGCGGGCTGTTATTTGCCGATACGGCTTGGTTAGGATTGGCATCGTGGCTCGGTGTGGCTTTTTTATTTAAGGTGAGCTTTAAGCGCTTCTTTAATTTCTTAGCCCTAGCCGACTTACCTGAAAATAATAACAGCACTGAAAATAATAAAATTATTACCCCTACTGATGCAGAAAATACGCCTTTACAAGATTAGTAATAAACAAGTATTCAGCTACCAAACTTATCTATTAGGTTTATAAAAAAATATGACGACTTCAATATTAGACACGACTATTCACCATCATCTAGATACCCAAGGACTGATTTGTCCTGAGCCAGTCATGATGCTACATAAGACAATTCGTAAAGCGGATGGCGGCGATGTGATTGAGATATTAGCCACTGATCCTGCCACTACGCGTGACATTCCTAATTTCTGCCGGCACTTGGGACATACCCTTGTCCATCAAGAAACGCTAAACGATGCGCCAACCTATCGTTATTTAGTCAAGAAAAAGAGCGCTTAGCGCAATATATAATGCAGAAATATCTTTGCGTTATAAAAATACATCATTCACATCTGAAAGGTAGGTCGCGTGTTAGCAACAGAAATACAGTACGTGCAATGGCACGAAAATGAAACCTTACGTCAGGCCCGCTGGTTGTCTCAAAGCAATCATGTGCCGCCTGCACGTATTGTTGTGGTCGACGACAAAACAACAGCCGATGAGGCTTATCGCTTGGCTTGTGCTGGAACGTCAATGCTGTGGCGCGGTGACTTTAATAATGCAAGGCAACTGCTGCAAGCCATCACTCGACGCATTGACCGTGCGAATGAGCGTTCTGAGCAGCGTAAAATTAATAAAGCAGCTAATAAACCTGCTAAGTCCGCTAAATCTACAGATGAGACTTTGGCACCCTCTAAAGACATCCCTAATCTTTTTCATCAGCAACGCCAAGTCCAATCACAGCGTTCGCGCCTATTAAGCCGTTTATTATTAGAGCTTGATGCCGGTTATGTCAGCCAGTTACGCCGCGCCCCTGATGTCAGTGCTGCTTGTACCGCTGCTTTTGGTGAGTTGAATGAGTCATGTCTAATTTCATTTCGTGACCTGCAAGGTGCCTTAGGTGCGGCAGGGTGGCGCGTAAAAGGGGTGGCAATCGAAAATTTGGGTTTATCAATTTTCCCACATTATGGCGTCTTTGCACCGACTCGTCATGAGTATGTACAGCTGTTGCTCGACGCACCGTTGCCAGCAAGTTATGATGTTGCTTTTGATATCGGTACCGGAACCGGTTTGCTTGCTATTATTCTGGCGCAGCGCGGTGTGAAACAGGTAATTGCGACGGACTTAAATCCGCGTGCATTAGCCTGCGCTAGTGACAACCTTACACGTTTAGCTTTACCTGCAGTGCAATTGCAGCAAGCGGACTTGTATCCGACTGATGCGCCACTGGCTAATCTGCTAGTCTGTAATCCACCTTGGTTGCCCGCCAAGCCAACCTCGCCCTTAGAATTTGCCGTCTATGATGCCAATAGCACGATGTTGCGTGGGTTTTTGCAAGGCGCAAAGCAGCATTTAGTTAAACAAGGAGAGGTCTGGTTGATTCTGTCAGATTTGGCAGAACATTTGCAGTTGCGCAGCCGCGATGAATTATTGGGCTGGTTTACTAATGCTGGTTTAGAAGTAAAATACCGTCTCGATACCCAACCTAAACACGGTCGAAGCCAAGACGATACTGATCCACTATTTGCAGCGCGTAATGCGGAAGTCACCTCGCTATGGTGTTTGGTACCTGTTAATACTTAAAGGGTAAAAATGACTTTGCCAAATTTTATTAACGGATAGTCAACTTAATATAAAAAATATCATTTATATCCACTTGTAATTTCTTATACCACTGCCGAGTATGTTTTATGAGCCGCGACCGTGCCGTACAGCAGCGCCAACCAAAAGCGCTGGCCGTAGATGATGAACCGGCTTATATAACCGAATTTCGTCAAGCAATGCTGGCTCGTGGTTTGGCCACGCGTACCCGTAACGCCTATGTGCGTGATTTGCGCTCCTGCGAATTAACCAATCATACGGCACTAACGCGTTGGCAGCCCGAAGATGTGCTGCACTGCCTGTCTATTCTTACTCAAGATGGGAAAACGCCGCGTACGCAAGCGCGCATGCTTTCAAGTTTGCGTCAGTTTTATCTGTGGATGATTGCCAGCAACCTACGTGAAGACAATCCTTGCGAGCGTATCAAAAGCCCGAAACTTGGTCGTCCACTGCCAAAAGATTTGGCAGAAGCTGACGTCGATAATCTCCTTGCCGCGCCCGATAGCAGTACTGCGCTAGGGCTACGTGATAAAGCCATGTTAGAGGTACTTTACGCTTGCGGTTTGCGCGTTAGTGAGTTGGTTAACTTGTCTCTTGAACAAGTGAATCTAAACTCAGGCTGGCTACAAATCACGGGGAAAGGCAATAAAACCCGCTTAGTGCCTTTAGGGGAATATGCAGCAGATGCGCTTGAAGATTATTTGACGCATGGACGTGGTGATTTGATAGCCCATTTAAAAGCAGGAAATTGCCAAGCAGTGTTTTTAACTGCGCAAGGTGGCTATATGACCCGGCAAAACTTTTGGTATCTGCTAAAGAAGTACGCCAAAGTTGCCAGTATTGATAAAGACCTATCACCGCATACCTTACGTCATGCTTTTGCTACTCATTTACTCAATCACGGTGCCGATTTACGGAGCGTACAGTTATTATTAGGGCATAGTGATTTATCGACGACGCAGATATATACCCATGTGGCGACGGCTAGATTGCAGAAGTTACATGCTGAACATCATCCAAGGGGTTAGCTTACTGATCTACGAGATATTATTACCAACATAAAAACCTATGAATTAAAGCAAAAAAACGGCAATATTATAATAATACTGCCGTTTTTTCATACTTAGTAGAAACGTAAGCTTGCTTATATGCTATAGCGATAATGAGGACAAGCCTGCATATTCTGTGCCTTTTGATAGTACATAACGCTTACTGGTTTCCCCATCCGTTAAGAAGCCACCAAACGTCTGTGATACAGCGCTAAATAAAATAATACTGACAGCAGACAATGCTTCTTCAGCCAACTCTGTAGTATTTAATAGCTCTTTGGCTTTGGCCACACTAATCACAGCACAGCTTTCATTTTCACTAAGACGAGGCTTGGTCTCTTCATTATAGTTTTTATAACAAAAAGCGATAGACACATATTCATCACAACCAGATAGCTCAGCCAAATAAGCTTTGTCGATCGTTTTTACTGCTTCCACACATTTGACACCCGGCTGTTTTTTGAGAGGCTTAATACGCTTACTATGTACAATATGAATAAATGTTTCTTGCGCTGGATTTATTTTCGTTTTGATTTTAGACTTCATATTTAAGCATCCTTTCTAATTAAGTAAAGCTTGGTGAGTTTAATCTTAGTAAGCTGGTACAACTCCTAGTATGACCGTAATTCTTCATATCAAGAAGACACTACAATAAATAGTTGACCAATTAGTTAGCTTTATTAGTATTCCATAGCTTCAATAAGGATGCTATAGCATTTACGATATAAATGCGTAAACGGGTAACTTCAACCTGACATAAATCTGATAATGGTTTCTGTCAAATACCCCTCCTTTAGTGCCCATCACAATTTCCACTAATACGTAGCTGCAAATCTTCCCTTTTATCGTTACAATACTCATCATAATGTGCACCCTGTTCGTTTGAGCAATGCACCACCTTTTACTTATCCATAATCCGAGAATTCCATGAGCCATAGACCACCTAGCGATCTATTAGAAAAAGCCAAATACTGGCGCGAAGATATTAATTTTCGCGAAGACGTACTCGGCAAGCCGTTTGATTTTGCGACCACGTGGGGTATTTTTTCACCACAAAAGCTCGATGACGGTAGCTTGATGTTACTTGATTATGTGGATTTTCAGGCGGATGATGACTCGATAGATTTGGGCTGTGGCTACGGCGTATTGGGTATGGCAGCAGCGCGCGAATGTCCTAATGGTCAGCATACTTTGATTGATAAAGACTTTATGGCAGTAGAATATGCACGCCTTAATTGTGAAAAGAATGGTCTAAAAAATGTCGATGTACATTTATCAAATGGCTTTAATCACGTGGCCAAAGACAAAGACTTTAGTCTTGTGATGTCAAACTTACCAGCCAAAGTAGGCAAAGAGCAGCATTACCTTTATTTCCTAGATGCTCATGCGCGTATGCGTAAAGGTGGACGCTTTTACGTGGTGACGATTAATGGCTTACGTCAGTTTATGAAACGCTCATTTACCGAAGTCTTTGGTAATAGCGAAAAGGTAAAACAGGGCAAGACTTATACGATTACCATGGCAACCAAAGATTAAACGCTAGAACCAGACAAATAAAAAGCACGCTAAATCATAAGGATCTAGCGTGCTTTTTTATGGCTAAACTTTTAGATTTACCTCATTTTGAGAGTTACATCTGCCGTTTCAGTAAATATCCACCCAACAATGCACTGGCAATAATTGGCAGTATCACCATCAGTAGCGGCGAAAAGCCCGTTGCTAGTGACACAAAACCGACCAAATCCTGCACATAACTAAATAGCAGCCCAAATAATAATGCCACGACAATTCGCAAGCCGAGACTGTGCGTACGCAATGAGCCAAAAACGAATGAGCAGGCGACAATCACTAGTGACAGAATGGATAAAGGTGATAATAGCTTTTGCCAAAACGCCAGCTCATGGCTTAAAGAGCGAGTGCCTTGCTGACGCATAAATTGACGATGCTCATAAAGTTGCGTAAGAGATAAATCCTCAGCTTGACGCGTGAGCAAATACACAGACTCAGGGGCAAACGGTAAACTCAATGCGTCTGTGGGCGATATGGCTTGGCTACTTTCAAAGCCTTGATTAATCATCAGTTTGGTCATATTGTTCAGCTGCCACTCATAACGATATTGCTCGCTCGGTTTGCTGCTAGCGGTAGCAAGCGCCTCGCGCCCGATATATTTACCACCTTCAGCATGAATGGCGGTTTGCAAGTTGCCGTTATTATCTAAGTGCCAACGCTTTACCTGACCGATATTCCCTTTGACATCAGCATAATCGATATACAAGATATCACTACCATCCGGCTTGGCACTGCCGTCTTTTGTATTCTCAAAGCGTGGTTGCACTGTCCAGTAACCACGTACTGAAGTCACTAGCGAGCTGTTATCCTCACTATTAATCTCATTTGCCAATTGATTGGAATACGGCAACACAAACTGGTTAATGAATAATGCTAATACTACAAAAATCATAGCTGGCTGCAATACCCAACTGACGATTCGATAAACGCTAATACCAGCAGCTCGCATGACGACCAGCTCACTGTTATTGGCCAGCAAGCCCAAACCAACGACCGCACCCAATAATGCCCCTGTTGGGATAAATTGTTCTAAAAAATAAGGCGAGCGATAAAAGATATATCTGATTGCCTCTCCCATCGTATAGCTCTCATCTAGCGAATCAAGCTCAGATAAATAAGAGAATACCAGCTGTAATGCCCACAATCCTATGACCGCAGCGATAATCGCTAGCAAGGCATTTAGTTTCACATAGCGGCTAAGCACTTTGAGGTTAGTCGGTTTTGAGCTAAGCATCGATTTAGCATTTGGCGAATTCGGCTTCGATGATTTAGAGAATAGAGCACTCATTAGGATTGCCCTCCTTGTGAGCTACTATTTTGATTGTCGGTAACCGTCAAAAGCTCATTTTCTGGCTTGCGAAAGCGCAATCGGTGCTGCACGCGGCTACCCCAATTCATATACAGTGCCAAGGCCATAAATCCTAAGATGAGCCATGCATAAGCCCACACGCTTACACTGCCTTTACCGACAGCATTTTTGAGCGAGATGATACCGAGCGCGCAGCTGACAAACAGTAAAATGGAGGGAAATAGGCGTAACCAACGACCTTGACGTGGACGAACTTGCGCCAGTGGTACGGCGAGCATCGGCGCGATAATCATCAGCCATGGTAATGATAAACGATAACCAAGCTCGCTTTGGGCCGCACGCATGGCATTATTACTACCCACTTGCGCATTGCCTGTTGCCGCTTGCCATAACGGTCCAATCGCCTGCGTCTCGATATTGTCTTCGGTTATGACTTCTTTCGACGACTCCGTCAAGGTAATACGATAGCGATCAAAACCTACTTGATTGTATTTTAAGCTACCAGCCCCGACTTCATAACGGCGACCTTGGAACAAATCCAATTGGGTTACGCCACTATTGCCGGTATCTACTTGTTCAGCACGTTTGGCAAGCGTAATCGTGTCTTTGCTAATATTATTATTGGCAAGCGCTGTGGGCAATTCTGGAATATTGAGCTGTTCGGCAGTTTCGACATCGATGTTATTTTCAAGATCCATAGCACTATTTTTAGCAGTGTTATTTTTAGCCCCATTGCCCTTTTTTTCAGGCTCAGACTGAATCAATATCACATCTTGTAATTGTTTTTTATCATCACTTAAACTGCCCACATACAGATGATAATTGCCACTGCTAATAAATTGATTGGGGCGAATTAAGTCAAAGGCACTGGTCAACGCTTGCTGTTGCCAGACATTCTCAGATGAACGCACGCCCCATGGCTTACCAACGATGGATAATGCTGCCTCACCAACGAACAATGCCAAAATCAATGGCGTCATCAAGCGCCCAAGCCGACCGCGCGACACGCCACTGGCATTAATCACTGCCATTTCTTGGTCAACATACAGGCGCCCAAATACCAGCATTAACGCAATAAAGAACGCCAATGGTAGGATAAGCTCTAAGAAATACGGTAGGTTATAACCAATGATGGTAAACAGCAAACCGATGTCTAAATTACCTTCAGCTGCGATACCAAAATAGCGTATCAAACGTCCGCCAAGCATCATCACCACTAAAAACCCCAAGACCAATGCGGTCGTTGAGGCAACTTGTTGGGTCATATAGCGGCGTAATATCACAGTAGGCACTCTTAGCGGTTGTAGAAGTTGGCGTTCGTGCGGTTCATCGCGTCTGTATTGATAAGGACAGTTAAGCTTGACCAGAGACGATAGGCATAACCGCTAATGCTAGCATATTTCTAGAAAAAATAGCGTGGAAATGTGTTTGGAAACATTACCTAGCCGTTACCAATAACGCATTTATTACTCACTCATCAACAGGGTTAAATTGGGACGTAACTGCGCTATTTAAAACCTAATCGCACTATATAAGATATAAGCGCTTTAACTCAGACATCACGATTAAGTCTCTCATGCATGCTTTCTAACTGAATTTGTGTACTGTACGTATCACGTACTGAATACTATCAGCATTAGTTGTTAGTATTTAACGTCAGTTAACATTCAAAATTATTTAAGATTTAGCATCTATACTTATATCGTTTACTAATTAACGGAGCATAAAATGTCTATTCCCTCTACTTTACTTGGATTAGCTGGTGGTCAATTTAATGAGATTGATTGGTCAAATTGCGCTATCGTCATGATTGATTTTCAGAATGAATATGTTGACGGCGCGATGCCGTTAGGTGATGCCGGTAATAAAGCCACTGCGAACGCGCGCCTGCTACTCGATAAAGCTAGGAACGAATCTATTCCGATATTTCATGTTACTCATCACGGGCAGGATAATGATAAAATTTTCAATCCATTATCATCAAAAGTAGATATTATTAATAGCCTGCAGCCTATTAATGACGAAAAAACCATTGTTAAAATGCACCCTAATGCATTTTATGATACCGAGCTGCAAGCACTAATAAAATCGGCTGGTAAGCAACAAATTATTTTTGCAGGCTTTATGAGCCATATGTGCGTCAGCTCAAGCGTCAGAGCAGCTTTTGATTTGGGTTTTGAAAATTTCGTGTGTCATGATGCTTGTGCCACGCGCGATCTGCCTAGTGTTGCAGGACAAGTCATAACGGCTAATACTGTGCATGATAGTGCGATGGCTGCACTTCAAGATAGATTTGCCGCTCTAGTAGCGACTGATAAGTTGACTAACAGCTAACGACAGACCCTAGAATAATGCAAGAAATAGCTCCAGAAACATTACCTAACCCTTGCTAACTGCGTACTGTATGCCGATATGCTACACTACTATGCTTGCTTGATAGGTGTGCTATTTAAGATAAGTAGCAGTTAGAATACACTATCGATTCAAATGCGTTAGCAGTTAAAATTTGATATCTTTTTAAATTTGACACCTTACTGTATTCACGCTTTTAAAAAAATGCATTCATCTAATAAGGATAACAATATATGAATATTAAATTAACGCAAAGTTTACCGAAAACCCATACACAAAAAATTCTTAAAAAAGAAGCTAAAAGCAAAGATGCCGCTTGCCTTGTCGTCTTAATCGATGATAAGAAAAATATCTTAGCTGAGTCAGTATTAAACGATTATCAAACCCGTATTGAGCAATTGATTGAAGTATCGCACTTTAACGGCAAAGCTTGTGAAACCGTTGCTGACTATGCTTTAGCTGGCGATAAAAAAACCACCAAAGAAAATCCAGTACAGCTGTTATTGGTCGGTGTGGGTAATGTTGATAAATTGCGTCATAGCGTTCTAGAAAAAATTGCCAATACCATTTATAAGAGCACGCAAAAGCGTGTTGACTCTATCACTGTTGCGCTGGGCGATGCTTTAGAAGAAAACCATTTTAGTCAATTCGCGCTGAGCCTACTGGCAGCAAGCTATCGTTTTGACAAGTACAAATCTGAGCAGCAAACGCCTGTTTTAACCGACATCTACTTATTGGCAGAGCCATCTTTAGAGGAATCGTTAAACTTTGCACAAGCGGTCTTCACTGGTCAAAGCTTAACCCGTGACGTCGCCAATGAGCCGGGTAATATCTGTTTTCCAGCGTATATGGCTGAGCAAGCACAGGAATTGGCAGCCACTTATCCTGACCTCTTAAAAGTCACCGTATTAGGTGAAAAAGAGATGTCAGCATTAGGTATGAACTGCTTCTTATCGGTCGCGCAAGGCTCGACCAAAGAGGGCAAGCTGGTGTTAATGGAATATCGTGGCAAGTCTAATTTTAGCGTCAATGCTGATGGCGATACTAGTAAAGCCATTACCAACAGCGCAAAAGTAGCGGGTGGTCTAAAAGCATTGGCTGATAAGTTACCAACCAAAGCTGCTAGCAAAAAAGCCGCTAAAAAAGCTGACCAAAATAGCGAAGACAATGTCCAAACTACAAATGATGATGCACCTATCGTTCTTGTCGGTAAAGGCGTGACCTTTGATTCAGGTGGTATCTCAATCAAACCAGGTGCGGCGATGGATGAGATGAAATTTGATATGGGCGGTTCTGCTGCGGTACTCGGTACCCTAAAAGCATTATGTGAAGCGCGTCTACCTATCAACGTCGTCGGTGCGCTAGCTTGTGCTGAAAATATGCCATCAGGAGAGGCGACGCGTCCTGGCGATATCATCATAGCAATGAACGGTAAGTCAGTTGAGATATTAAATACCGATGCTGAAGGTCGTTTAGTATTGTGCGATACCTTGTGCTACGTACAGAAGTATTATCAGCCAAAAGCCATCATCGATGTCGCAACCTTGACTGGTGCTTGTGTGGTTGCCCTAGGTCATGTCCGCTCAGCAGTCTTTAGTAATGACGAAGATGTGTTGTTCGACTTAGAAAACGCGAGTCATTTATCAGGTGATCTTATCTGGCACATGCCAATGGATGACGAGTATCAAGCGCAGATTGACTCGCCTATCGCTGATATTCAAAATATCGGTGGTAAAGGTGCTGGCGCTGTGACTGCCGCATGTTTCTTATCGCGCTTTATAGAAGAAGGCCAAGCATGGGCGCATTTAGACATCGCTGGTACGGCATGGATTTCAGGTCAAGACAAAGCTGCGACTGGTCGTCCTGTACCGTTATTCATGCAATATCTGAGAAATAGTGTAAACATGGCATAACTTATTAATGAAAATCAGTTTATGAACGTTAGCTTCTATGTATTAACTGAGAATAAAGCCCAAGATTTCTTGGGCTTTATTTGTCAGCTGACCCAAACCGCGCTTAATAAAAGCAATCAATCGTTGTTAATTCTTATCGACGATGATGAATTGCTATCGACGCTTGATAAGGCATTATGGGCGCAAGAGGCTACTAGCTTTATCCCACATCAACGCCTTTTGAATGCTGATACTGATATCAACCATAAAGCGTTAGCGCCTGTACTTCTTAGCAATTATATACCTGCTAACTTTAAAGGTATGGTTCTTAATACCACTATACATCCAGTAAGCACTTTTATGACAGCTACTATCAATGCGAAACCTACTCGCGTCCTTGAGCTGATAAAACCTGATGCAGCTAGTGTGCAAGAAGGTCGTCATAAATATAAAAGCTATCAACAACTCGGCTATGAGCTGAC
This sequence comes from Psychrobacter sp. G, assembly GCF_000418305.1. Lineage (NCBI taxonomy): Bacteria > Pseudomonadati > Pseudomonadota > Gammaproteobacteria > Moraxellales > Moraxellaceae > Psychrobacter > Psychrobacter sp. G. The sequence continues at coordinate 60,125 of NC_021661.1, read as the reverse complement.
CCACTTTAAAGTTTAATTCTTCAAACCGCTTTATTTGTTACGGTAAAATCATTCTTTTTGTCACATATAACGCCTTTTCTTTAGCTCTACCAGCCCAGTCAGATGCGGGTTAAAGGTAGGCGCTTATCCCAAAAAATGCTACCATCCTCCGATTATTTTTCTGTTTTCGCTATAAATATCTTATTTATTGACAAGGTTGAGGGTGTATAGATGCGTTCATTGATTGCGATGTACCAGCGTATAGGACTGGTACCGCTTATTATTATCGGTTTAGTATTAGGGGTATTAATAGGTTGGTTGGCACCAAATGTTGGTATTGCATTAGGATTATTGGGTACTTTATTTGTGGGGGCACTAAAAGCCGTCGCGCCGATACTGGTATTCGTTTTGGTCATGGCAGCCATTAGCCAACATCGTAGTGGCAACGAGGTCTATGTTAAACCCGTGCTGATCATGTATATGTTTGGCACTTTTTTAGCAGCGCTGACTGCTGTAGGGGCAAGCTTCTTATTTCCAACCGAGCTGGTTTTAGTCAATGCGGTAATTGAACAAGTACCGCCAGCAAATTTAAAAGAAGTGTTGACCAACTTGCTGATGAATTTGGTCGCCAACCCCGTTCAAGCTATCGCTGAAGCCAACTATATTGGTATTTTGGCATGGGCAATCATTATTGGTTTTGCTTTACGTCAGGCAAGTGATACTGCTCGTACCGTGGTCGGTGATTTTTCTGATGCCATCTCACAAGTGGTAAAATGGGTTATTGCCTTAGCGCCTTTTGGTATTTTGGGTTTGGTTGCCAATACCGTCGCTGAGACAGGCTTTGAAGCTTTAGCTGGCTATGCACGCATCTTGATGGTATTGGTCGGTTGTATGCTATTTATCGCGCTAGTCGTCAATCCACTCATTATCTTAGTTAAGACAGGAAAAAATCCTTATCCGCTCGTGTTTATCTGCTTACGTGAGTCTGGTATCACCGCCTTCTTTACCCGCTCATCAGCGGCAAATATCCCTGTCAATATGAACCTTGCGCGTAAATTGGGTCTACATGAAGACACCTATTCAGTGACTATTCCCCTGGGTGCTACCATCAATATGGCAGGCGCTGCAATCACTATCAACGTTTTAACGCTTGCTGCTGCTCATACGCTCGGTATCGAAGTGACGTTTGCCTCAGCACTGCTATTAAGCTTGGTCGCAACGATTAGTGCCTGCGGCGCATCTGGTGTTGCTGGTGGCTCATTGCTACTAATTCCATTAGCGGCAAGCCTATTTAGTATTCCAAATGACATTGCAATGCAAGTAGTCGCAATTGGCTTCATCATCGGCGTCATACAAGATTCTGCAGAAACCGCTCTGAACTCATCAACAGACGTCTTATTTACCGCTGCTGCTGATCCAAAATATGCTCGTTAATTTGCTATAAAATCGTATGTTTAAATGCTAAAGAGCCCAATCAATGATTGGGCTCTTTTTTATGATCGGCTTTTACTGTTCATTTAACTATTTTAATTGGTCAATCGTGACTTCAATAACAGGTGCTTGCATATTCAATTGACGTTTTAATTGGCGCAGTTGCTCGATTTCATCTAGCAGCTCAAGTATCAGACCAATTGCTGGCACGCTGGCTTCAAAGTCGCGACTTAGGCGGGACGCACGGCGCACAGTCGTCAGCTGATAGCCAGTAAACTGCTCGCGCTCTGGTACATCATATTCGATGATGTTCTCTTCAATCAGCTCGATCACCCACTGGCGCTCTTGACCACAGGCAGATATCAGCTCATCTAAGCTCATGATAATGTCATTAAATTCAGGCGAGTGTTTCATAGCGATTATCCTCGTTTTTCTTTATTTTATCGTTATCGTCTACATCTCTATTAGGGTATTAAACGGCTTTTATAAATCTATTTGTTTATCGTTCAATGGTTGTGTCAGTGAAGGCTTGTTTTAGTGCTTCATAAGCGTTGGTTTCCGCTTCACTATTTATATCCGGATTGACAATATTTAGGGTTAAGTATAAATCGCCTGCTTCTTTAGCAGGAATACCTTTGCCTTTTAGACGTAAATTGCTGCCTGATTTGCTGTTTTTAGGGATACTTACACCCAGCGTGCCCGCTGGCGTACTAACATTAATTTTTTCACCCAGTGCTGCCTCCCATGGGGCGATGTTTACAGTTTGGTAAATATCTGCGCCTTCGATACGGATATTTGAAGCATGACTGATTTTAACCTTTAAAAATAAATCACCATTTTTACCATTACCGCTGCCAGCCGCTCCTTGTCCAGCCAATCGAATTTGCTTGCCATCCGTAATGCCTTTAGGGATTTTAATTTTAAGGGTCTTATTATCGTAGCCCACACTGCCATTTGGCTGACGCACCGGAACATTTAACTTAATACTATAGTCATCACCGTTATAGACTGAAGCCAAATCAACCGTAATCTCGGCATGTTGATCTTGACCTTTGCTATCTTGGTTGCCAAAGTCGCCATACTGTGACTGACTACCCGCCTGTCCACTATTTTGTCCGCGTGCGCCGCGTCCAAATGCCGAAAAAATATCATCGAAGCGGAAACCTCCATCGCCGTAAGCCTCACCTTCCCCAAACTGATCTTTGATATCTTCCCAACGGAAGCCGCCCTGACCAGCACCTGCTTGCCCGCCAAAACCACTGCCTTGACCAGCAAAAGGATTGTTTAGCATCGCATCATATTCAGCACGCTTGTCCTTATCTCTGATGGTTTCATAAGCATTATTAATCTCAGCAATCTTATTATCGGCATCTGGCGCATCGCTGACATCTGGATGATATTGACGGACGAGCTTACGATATCTTTTTTTAATATCGGCGTCTGAGGCGTCTTTGTTGACCCCTAAAATGTCATAGTAGTTTTTTTCTGCCATGTTATGTTCCTCAAAATAAGATCTATTAATAATAATGAAATGCCAATTGTAAACGCTAGTAATCGAAATTAGGTTGGCGATATAACAGATTGTGACCCTAGTCTACTTATAATGATAGCGCTAAAAAAACCAAATACCATTATAGAAATATTACCAATATAGGGGATTCAACTTAAAAGCGATACCGTGCACTTGCTATACATTATTATCGTCTCTGCTAGGCAGATAGTAGTATGCAAGGGATATTTTTCTTTGAAACATACTGTTTACTATGAAGGATTTTACTTTCAACTGATTTTATAATGAGAGAATCGAACAATAAATTGTTTATATTAACAGCAATCTAAATATAGCAAAATAGGTATATATATCATAACTTACTGTTAAAACAGCATTTTTGACCTAAAGAGTTTTTTTACAGAGCTGTAAGAATGTGAAAAGTTATTTCTTGTATGATGTTTTATATTATTTGTACTCATAGGGAGTATGCATAACATAGGCAAGAGTATCTGTCTATTTCTTCAATAGCAAAAAGGTTTTAAATGTCTTATTTAATCAAGTCTTTAGTCATCACTTTATCAATACTATTGAGCGCCACTGCTTTCGCCGGTAATACTAGCTACTACGGTAGCAAGTTCCACGGTAAGCGTACGGCAAGTGGTAGTATCTTCAATATGAACTCCCTGACAGCCGCACATAGAACGCTGCCGTTTGGTACGAAGGTACAAGTGACCAACAAAAAGACAAAGCAGAGTGTGATTGTGAAAATTACAGATAGAGGGCCTTTTATACGAGGTCGCATCCTTGATTTATCTAAAGCTGCTGCTGGTCAAATAAACTGTCAGCTTTGTACTACTACGATGGAAATCCTATCTTATGGTGATGGTCGATATCGTAGAGAGTAAGGCAATAAAGTAAAAAAAGGGAAGGCGTAAGCCTTCCCTTTTTTAATGACTGAGTTTTATCGCTTGGTTTCGATTAAAAACTAATTGATAAAAACCTCACTATATTAGCCGATATTGGCTTCCATTTCTTCCAAGGTTGTCATTGCCAGTAGCAATTTTTCTTCATGTTGACTATGTTGTTGCTGTAGCGCGGTTTGCTCATTCAGCAATATCATCAAATCAGCCTTACGACTTTCTTCATAAAGATCCGTATTCGCCAGCTTTTCTTCTAACACCAGCAGCTTTCCATCAATTGTTGCTAAGGTCTTTTCTGTATTTTCAATATCACGGCGAATAGGCGCGGTTAATTTGCGTTGCTCAGCCGCCAGTTTACGCTGCGCATCTTTACCCACTTGCTTGCTTGCTTGGCTACCTACTGAATTGGCATCTGTTTCACGTGAAACAAACTTCTTACTCTCTTTTTTGCTTTTCTTCTTACTGGTATTTTTGTCTTGCGAATTTTCTTGTTTACGTTTTTCAGCAAGCCATTTACCATAATCACTGATGTCACCATCGAACTCATCGATTTGACCATCATGTACCAAAAATAGCTCATCACAGACATTGGCAATCAACTCGCGGTCATGCGAGACCAGTACTACTGCCCCTTCAAACCCTTGCAAGGCAATGGTCAACGCCTGACGCATTTGTAAGTCTAAATGGTTGGTTGGCTCATCGAGTACCAGCACGTTCGGACGTTGCCAAACAATTAAAGCCAATGTTAAGCGCGCACGCTCACCACCAGAAAATAGCTCGCTTATGGTATCGATACGGTCGCCACGGAAATCAAAGCTACCCAAAAACGAGCGTAACATCGCATCAGACGTTTTGCCTGCCAAACGACGCAACATCTCTATCGGCGTTGCCTTCGGATCAAGGATATCCATTTGATGCTGGTTAAAGTAGCCAAGCTTTAGCGTATCAGAAACGTTATAACTGCCCTTTAATACGCCAAGCTCACCGACCAAGGCTTTAATCAAGGTCGACTTACCAGCGCCATTCATTCCAAGCAGCCCAATACGAGTATCAGGAGTGACTTGTACGTTTGCATTATAAAGTAGCGGCGTGTCGCTATAACCAATATCCGCATCGGTCAACTCAATCAATGGCGAGCTCATATTAGCCGGCTCATAAAAGCGAAACGAGAACGGGTTGTCTGCCATCATCGGTGACAGCTCTGCCATGCGCTCAAGCTGCTTGATACGGCTCTGCGCTTGCTTTGCTTTACTGGCTTTAGCACGGAAACGACGAATAAAGTCATCCAAATGTGCTTTGGTCGCTTCTTGCTTCTCAAACGCTTGCTGCTGCTGCGCCATACGCTCATGACGTGTGCGAATAAACTGTTGATAGTTACCGGTATAAAGGGTGATTTTTTGCTGCTCAACGTGCAAGATATGACCGACAGTATTATCCAAGAACGTTTGATCATGCGAGATGACGATGACCAAACCAGTAAAGGCATTAATCCACGTCTCAAGCCACAAGATAGCATCCAAATCCAAATGGTTGGTTGGTTCATCGAGTAGCATCAAGTCAGCGCGGCTCATCAAGGTCTTAGCAAGGTTTAAGCGCATACGCCAACCACCCGAAAACCCTTCTACCGGTAGCTCATGCTGGTTAGTATTAAAACCAAGTCCTGCCATGATTTGCGCGGCTTTGGTTGGTGTACGATAGCCATCAATCTCATCAAATTGCTGATGCAGCACACCAATCTGCTCATCACTGACGCTGCTTAGATCATTCAAAGTAGCATTAATCTCATACCACTGCTCATCACCGCTTAGCACATAATCAATCGCCGTCTGTGTGGTCGCGCCAACTTCCTGCGCCATATGCGCCACATGCCAGCTATCAGGGATACTCACTTCACCCCTATCAAGGGTTACTTCGGTATCGCCGGTACCCATTCGTGTCAATAACAAGGCAAATAAGGTCGATTTTCCGGTCCCGTTATTGCCCGTTAAGCCAACTTTGTGGCCCGGATGTAGCTGGAAGCTTGCCCCTGCAAACAACTCACGACCATCACGGCGAACACCAACGTCTTTAAATTCGATCATATAATTTCTTCATCTCAGCGGTAATATAAAACATAAGGCAATAGGAAAAACACTTATCTGGCGTGTTTACTGGCGGCTATTATTTCAAACGCCTAACCGATAGGCAAACAATTAAATAAGTATTTTAAATTCAAACCTTTATACTGCTACTAATTCCCTTGTATTAACAAACAACAAGGGGCATATATAAGTACGTTATAATAGCAAACGCTATTGTTACCCTTGACAAATTAATCATTAGCCCAACTATGTTATACTAGCAAAACACTATTGACATCAGGCAGTTAAGTGCTGATATTCTCAATTAAAGCCTAGTTACTATGCTGTCTATATCGCAGTGGTTGTCCAAAAATAGCGATACCTTGCATAAAGAATAGTGCAGTTGCCGGTAGATCATGAATAGCAGCTATGAAAAGCTACTGGCAAGTCATCTTAGCCTGTATCAATAGACGACCTCGCATACGTAAAAATAATAACATCTGATTTTAGCAATTGAGGTAGATATGAACCAACCAGCCAACCAATTTAATCCAAGCTCAAGCCAACCTGTCGATCCAACTGTATTGAACCTGACTGACAGTGCGGCGCAAAAAGTCCGTCGCCTGCGTGAAGAAGAAGGCGATAACAACTTGATGCTACGCGTCTATGTGACGGGCGGCGGCTGCTCAGGCTTTTCTTATGGCTTTAACTTCGCCAATGAGCTCAATGAAGATGATGCCAACTTCGATAATAACGATGTGACCTTGGTCGTTGACTCATTAAGCTATCAATACCTGCAAGGCTCTACCGTTGATTATACCGAAGGCTTGGAAGGCGCACGCTTTATCGTGACCAATCCTAATGCCACGACCACTTGTGGCTGCGGCTCGTCATTCTCGATCTAAATACTCGCTTCGGTATATCTTAATATCCAATGACTATATGAAAAATTGTTTTGCTATGGCACCTACCCGATTGGTAGGTGCTTTTTATTTCAGATATTTTTCCTGTAAAAATTTGGGTGCATGGGCTATTGATAAAAATAGAGTTGCCCTCCATAAAAGCTTTCAAGAAAATAAGCACAAACGATCAATTAAAGTCACAACTTTCTTAGGGCTTTACTGCTATTTTATGGCTAGATTTTCTGCCAAACAATGTGGAATTCACCTTCAGTAAAACTGACCGTATTTGTAATCGTGCGTGGTTTTTAGCCTGTCTTTGGGCTAAACTGAAGTCACTATTCTCTATTTTCCGATTAGCCATTGATGGTTTTTTAATCAATAATAACCAATAACAACAGATGATCCTTATGAGTAATTTTGCGAGTAGCTTTGTCGATTTTGATATTCCAAACTGGTTTGCCAGCGAGCATTTAGCAGGCATGTTACGTGGTATCGAAAAAGAAGGATTGCGTGTTACGCCTGATGGTTATTTGGCCCAAACGCCGCACCCTGCCAAACTCGGCTCCAAGCTGACTCATCCTTTTATTACGACGGATTACTCTGAAAGCTTACTTGAGCTGATTACCGACCCCAAGTCATCACCAAAAGAGACGCTAAACATGCTGCGTCAGCTGCATCTATTGGTCTATAAAGGTATGCCTGAAGATGAGCTGATGTGGCCGCTGTCTATGCCTTGTATGCTATCATCAAATGATGAAGATATTCCGCTCGCGGACTATGGTAGCTCTAACACGGGTAAATTGAAAACTTTGTACCGTAGTGGACTTGGTGTTCGTTATGGTCGCCGGATGCAGACCATTGCAGGTTTACATTATAATTTATCATTTGGTGACGATTTATTCACTGCGTGGCAAACACAAACGCCTACTGCACAATCTCTGACATTAACAGAGTTTAAAAACGATAAATATCTGGGTCTAATTCGTAACTTTAAGCGCCTGACCAGCTTGGTGCTGTATTTATTGGGCGCAAGTCCGAGTGTCTGCCCTTGTTTTGTTTCAGGGATTGAGCACGACCTTGAGATGTTCAATAATTCAACCTATTATAAACCAACTGCTACCAGCCTGCGTATGGGCAAACTTGGTTACACCAATAGTGTGCAAGAGCACCTTGATATCCGCTACAACAATTTGCCTGAATATGTCAAAGGTCTGCGCCGTGCGATTCAAACCCCGCATGAAAGCTTTGAGAAACTCGGCTTAGATGATGAGAATGGCAATCCTATTCAAATCAACAATCATATTTTACAAATAGAAAATGAATACTACAGCCCTATTCGTCCTAAACAAATAGCCATGAGTGGCGAAAGCCCAACTGAAGCACTTGAGCGTCGCGGTATCGCTTACGTTGAGTTTCGTGCGATTGATTTGGACCCTTATAGCGATATCGGTATCCGCTTATCTAGTGCTTGCTTTTTAGAAGTGATGGCGCTTTATTGCTTGCTTAGTGATTCCCCTGAATTAATGCCTGAGGAAGAAGATGCGCTCGCTATCAATCTTGAGCGCGTCGTTAATGAAGGTCGCCGCGACAATTTACAAATCCTTAATAATGGCGCCGAGCAATCATTAGAGAGCTGGATGCTGATGCATCTAAATCGTATGCAGCCGTTAGCGGCACTACTAGATGCACACTATGGGGGCAATGATTATCGTGCAGCAGTTGCCTTGATGCAAGGCAAAGCTGGTCACTCTGAGTCAACTATTTCAGCGCAAGTGAACTCTGATAGCAAGCGCTTGGGCAGTTTATGGCAGTTGGGCTTTACCTTAGCGCAGCAGCACCGCGACTCGTTATTGCAGCAGACCCTCAGTCCAAATACCCAAGCAAAATATGAAGTGCTCGCCGAAAAATCCATCTTACAACAAGCGGAAATAGAAGCAGCTGAAACAGAAGATTTCATGGATTTCTTGCAGCAATATCGTTAATCTTTCATATCTTTCATATCTTTCTGTCCTTTATTAACAAGCACTTTATAAGAGTATCTGCCCCATGCTACAGCTAACCACTTACCGCAATCTGCAAGTGTTTTTAGTCATAATGACCGCGATAGGCATGAGCTTTGCACTATTTTTCTTACAGCGTTATATGGGGTTTTCACCTTGTCCGCTTTGTATTTTTCAGCGGATTGGTCTGATGATCATGGGCGGGTTTGCTTTAATCGCCGCTTTGTTTCATCCAAAATCGATGGTTATCAGACTACTACTTTGGCTTGGTAGTTTAGCGGGTATCGGCTGGGCGGCGATAGTCGCAGGACGTCATGTCTGGCTACAGCATTTACCAGCAGATCAAGTCCCGTCATGTGGTCCGGGTTTAGATTATTGGCTTGATACCTTGCCTATGCAGCAGGTATTAAAAGAAGTATTTGCGGGCTCTGGTGAATGCGCCTCTATTGACTGGACGTTTCTGGGCTTAAGCATCCCTGAACAATCCTTGATTTTATTTAGTATTCTCATACTGACCCATTTGCTTATCTTGTGGCGTATCGTACGTCCTGCTACTCCTAAGCCTATCGCTCGATAAATAACGCACGGCGCGCTATTCATAGTTTCTCCATTTTTATCACATAATTTAACGAAATCAAGCTCGCAACGCGGGCTTATTGTCGTTACTCTAGTCGTTTTCGTTCTATGTGGTTTTTACGCTGATTTTAGAGTCAAAATGACATCAGTTGTAATTAGCAATATTGTTTAAAAATCTGCTCTGTGGTAATACTATGATAAATTTTTCGCCTGTATTTTCTGCTTCCTCGCTTAACAACCGCTGTCTACGCCTATTATTAGCCGTACCGGTCTGTATCGCCTTGGTGAGTTGTGACAGTGCCTCTTCTTCTACAAATAAAAATACCCAAGGTGCGCCGATTAACAGCGACCAAAGTAACGTTTTGAATAATGATGAGCCTGCCTTAGAAGACAATAGTGCTAAAGCATCAGCTAATGAAGACAGTGATCAAGAAGGACAGGCACTTATTGCAGCAGCAAACTCGAATGATAACTTAACACGTTCACCGATGATTTCAGCAGCAAATAGCGACAGTATGTTGCAAGCGACCTTGATGGGCGATTATGGTGGCGTTGTCCCCTGCCCATCTTGTGGCAGTATCGACCTCACTCTAAACTTATTCGCTGACGGTTCAGTATTGAAAACCAGTGTTTTTAATCAGGCCAAAACGCCGCAACCGCCTTTGGTAGAATCCGGTGTCTATCGTCAAGACAATGATGTAATTACTATCGTTTATGAGAAAAAAAACATCGAAACCTATCAAATTCAAGACAATCACTTGATCATGATGGATGAGTATAAAAATCCTGATGAAAACTATGCTTTAGCACGTCAATAAATGCGTGAATAGTAACGCCATATAGCATCTTTGAGATAACAATAAATCCGACTACTTTATAATTTTGATAACGCCTATTTACTAGGCGTTTTTTATTGGTCAATGAACCATGATTACTTTACAATGAGCGCTTGCCTGCTGTGCTACGGTCGTTGGCTCAACATAAAAGAGTACTGGCTTAAATAGTAATTTGCTAAGATAAATATTAGCTCAGCCGAAATACAGCAATCTCTTTTATTGGCTTACGTTAGATTTTCATTCCTCTTATTCAAGCTCGTACGGAACGTCTATGCATATTCATATTCTTGGTATTTGTGGTACTTTTATGGGCTCGCTGGCCTTATTGGCGCGCGAGCTTGGACATACGGTCACGGGCTCAGATGCCAACGTTTATCCGCCGATGTCTACCCAACTGGAAAACGCGGGCGTGACCATTGAGCAAGGCTATCTGGTAGAGCATTTACAACCAGCACCAGATTTGGTCGTGGTTGGTAATGCTATGAAGCGCGGTATGGATGTCATCGAATATATGCTGGACACAGGTCTACGCTATACCTCAGGACCACAGTTTTTATCTGAGCAGGTATTACAATCGCGTCATGTGATAGCCGTTGCCGGTACTCACGGTAAAACCACGACGACGACCATGCTCGCTTGGATATTGCACTATGCGGGTATCGATACTGGGTTTTTAATCGGTGGTGTGCCACTTGTTGATACCACTGATGAGCATTTACAGCACGTCTTCGCTCACAGCAGTTATTTGGGTGCTGACAAAATTGATAATGACGATTCGGCAAATACTGGCTATTTCGTTATCGAAGCAGATGAATACGATTCTGCATTTTTTGATAAGCGTTCAAAGTTCGTACATTACCGTCCGCGTACGGCTATTTTAAATAACCTTGAATTTGATCATGCGGATATTTTTGCGGATCTTGATGCTATTCAGAACCAATTTCATCATATGGTACGTATGATTCCAAGCACTGGCAAAATCATTATGCCCACAGCGACTGCCAGCTTAGAGGAAACGTTAGCGAAAGGTGTTTGGACACCCGTTTGGCGGACAGCAGTATTGGACTCAGCGGCACATAATACCTATGCAACAGATAAGCATGTGAAAGATAGTAGTGATTGGCAAGCTGAACTTATCAGCGAAGACGGTGGTCGATTTGCGGTTAGTTTTGCGGCTGATATTGCTGATAAAGAAGCCACGGGAGTCGTCGATTGGTCGATGAGTGGCATTCACAATGTGAATAACGCCTTGGTTGCTGTCGCAGCGGCTTATAACATCGGCGTCAGTGTCAAAACTGCTTGCGCGGCGTTATCAGCATTTGCGGGTATTAAACGTCGGATGGAGCTTATAGGTAATGTAAATAATATCTTTGTCTTTGATGATTTTGCTCATCATCCAACGGCAATTACGACCACTTTGGATGGTGCTAAGAAAAAGCTAGCTGATAGACGACTTTGGGCAATTATTGAGCCGCGTAGCAATACCATGAAAATGGGCATTCATCAAGACAGCTTGGCTGAGTCTGCTGCTCTCGCCGATCATACCTTATGGTATGAGCCTACCGGACTGGAGTGGGGTCTAAAAGAAGTCATTAATAATGCCACTATCGCAAATCCAGATATTGGCAGCCAACAGGTACTCTCTAGCGTGGAAGATATCATTACTCATATTTGTACATATGCCAAGGCTGGTGATGCGATTGTGATTATGTCTAATGGCGGCTTTGAAGGTATTCATCAGCATGTATTAACCGCTTTAGCTAATAGTTAGTCTGGCTCTATAACCCTGTAGAATAACAGGCGTAGCTAATTAATAATGAGCTACGCCTTTTTATTTCTTCTTATACTCATAAAAACTATCTCTACTTTGATAGAGACATACAGTCATTTTATTATCGACTTTACTACCTTTGTAACACCCCGTTTACCTATTTCCCCTGCTAAATAGCAAATATCGCTTTTTTCTCACAGAGCCCATACATAGGTAACATTTTTTGCTTATTTCTCGATCTCGATAATGTTTACAATGGATTCAACAAAATAAGTAAACCATTATAAATGATAGACACTTTAGGAGAATTGATATGAGCTTTATTTGGATGATTATTGTTGGTCTGGTTGCAGGTTTATTAGCACGTGCGATTAAGCCAGGTAGCGATCCTATGGGTTGGATTATGACGATTGTATTGGGTATCGTTGGTGCGATGCTTGGTGGTTTCGTGGCTGGCCTAATTGGTATTAATGCTGATGGCGGTTTCACTGGTCTAATCTTCTCAGTAATTGGTGCGATTATCTTACTGTTCATCTATGAGATGATTATGAGTAAACGTCGCATATAATTGGACACAGCTAAATAGCTAATATATTTCAATAACGAATACATAAAATAAAGGTCTTGTGCAATCAAGGCCTTTTTTATTGTTTCAAATTCCTCTATCCATACATTATTACTATAGTTTTCTTATATTTATCAGTCAGGATATCTCGCTTTAGCTATTGATAAGCATTACTTTTGTCCCCATTTATCTTATAATATCAAACCTATTTTTTATCTTTATCATTGAGGTGAGCCTTATGGCATTACTCCCTATTTTAAGCTATCCCGACCCGCGTCTGCGTACGATTGCAACGCCTGTCAAGGAAGTCACTGCTGAAATCAAAACCTTAATCACCGATATGATTGAGACCATGTACGATGCGCAAGGTATCGGTCTGGCTGCAAGCCAAGTGGATCAACATATCCAGCTTATCGTGATAGATTTATCAGAAGATAAAGACAGCCCAAGAGTATTTATCAATCCCAAAGTAACGCCATTGGTTGAAGAAAAGCAGCCGTATGAAGAAGGTTGTCTGTCCGTGCCAGACGTCTATGACAAGGTTGAGCGTCCAAACAAAGTGCGTATCCAAGCACTAGATGAGAATGGCGATAAGATTGATGAAGAAGTAGAAGGCTTACTTGCCGTTTGCATCCAACATGAAATGGATCATCTGAATGGGGTGATTTTCGTCGATTATTTGTCGCGTTTGAAACAGACACGTGCGCGTGATAAGGTGCGTAAAGTCCTTAAAATACGTGAAAAACAAGGCGAGCAAATGGCGGAAAAAGAGCCACAGCCAGCAAATTCTTGATCTATTTCTTTGATAAGTTGATTGTCACATACGTTTATCGTCAAGTGGTTTTTTTATGCCTTATGCTACGTTTTAAACGCTGTCTGTTTTAGATACTGCACATAGCGCAGCGATAAGGCGACGATTGAACGCTTAGATTTTAGCGTAAAGAGTTTGGCTTTTATTATTAGTTCTGGTTAGCATCACTCCTTGTTAGCTTCACTCCTTGTTCTCATTAAATACTGTTTTTATTAAAGGTCTTACTATGATTAAAATCGACCAATATTTTGACCCTGCCGGCTGGCAGAAATTTACTAAAGCGGCTGAAGGTCGTGAAACACCATTTTTGGTGGTTGATCTTAATCGCATTAAAATAAAATATCATGAAATGGTTGGTTTTTTTCCTCATGCTAAAATCCATTATGCGATGAAAGCAAGCCCTGCTGTCGAGGTCATCAATCTGCTTGCTGAGCTTGGTTCAAACTTTGACTGTGCATCGATTTATGAGCTTGATCGCGTACTTGACTGCGGCGTTGAGCCCTCACGTATCTCTTATGGTAATACCATCAAAAAGCCTGAACATGTCAAATACGCCTTTGAAAAAGGGGTTGATTTGTATGCGACCGACTCAGAAGCAGATTTAAAAAACATCGCAAAACATGCACCTGGCTCAAAAATATTTGTACGTATCTTAGTACAAGGGTCAGATACCGCTGAATGGCCATTATCACGCAAATTTGGTTGTCACCCCAATATGGCGATTGAACTATTGATTCAAGCGCAAGAATTGGGCTTGGTACCTTATGGCATCTCATTCCATGTGGGCAGTCAGCAAAAAGACGTTGCCGCTTGGGATGATGCTTTAGCCAAAGTTAAATATATGTTTGATTGGATGAAGAACGAAGAAGGCATAAAGCTTCAAATGATTAATTTGGGTGGCGGCTTTCCGGCAAACTATCTGAGCGAAGTCAATCCTATCAAAGTCTATGCTGAAGAGATTCAAAGCTACTTAAGTGATGACTATAGTGCTGAAGATATGCCAGAGATTATTTTAGAGCCCGGTCGCTCATTGGTTGGCGGTTCAGGCGTACTGGTTAGTGACGTGGTATTGATTTCTCGTAAATCGCATACTGATCTGACACGTTGGGTCTATACCGATGTGGGTTTATTTCAAGGTTTAATTGAAACCTTAGGTGAAGCCATCAAGTACCCTGTTTATACACCTAAAATGGAAACCTCAACCAGCGCGGGTACGGTGGTATTAGCAGGTCCTACTTGTGACTCAACTGATATTATGTATGAAGAGGCAGGTTATCAGCTACCAGAAGAGCTGGAGATTGGTGACAAGATATTTTGGTTAACTACGGGTGCTTATACCAACTCGTACTCATCTATTGAGTTCAATGGTTTTCCACCGTTAGAAGTGGTCTATGTTGACTAATTTGTGATAAATAATCGTTACTATAAAAAGCGCGGCATTGTAAATAACAGTGCCGCGCTTTTTATATTTTATTTCGCTATATTATTTATCATTAGCTACTGTACTAGTAGCGATATTGGCACACCATTGCTAAGGCTGTTATTTTGGTTGCCACCATAACCTGCGGTCTGATTTTGGCTGTTTTGAGAGATTTGCCCGATAGTCACCCACTGTCCACGTGGCACAATAATGGTGCTATGCAATCTTTGCCCTTGCACGCTACTATTATAACCATAGCGATTGTATGAAGGATTGGCGCGCACGAGCTTTTCTTCAACTTGGGTCAATTGTACTTCGACTTGTCCATTCGGTAACAGTCTTGGCGTGACCGCAATACCTTGGCTCGTTGGCAATAAGAGCTGCTGCTGGATAATAATCCTTCCTGCTGGACGGTTGTAAGCTGGATAGGTTGGATAACTATTGGCAGTATAAGTTTGATTTAGTGCGTAGAGTGTACCAGTGCTAATGCTGGCGGCACTACCTGACAAGGTTTGTACTTGATATAAATTATTTGTTTGTTGTTGGCTATTACTCTGGTTGATAATCCTTACGCCTTGAATACCGCTATTGCTGATAGTGACTCGACCTTGCTGAATATTATCCTGAGCACTGCTATTATTGCCAACACGCACAGCGACCGTCAATGCCTGTGGCTGACGGTCAATCTGTGCCAATAGCTTTTGTATTGCCTGATAGTTGCTGGCAGTGGTACGAAGCACTAGCTTATCTTGATAAGTCGACACCGTGCCGCCGTCGCGACTAGCATTTAACTGCTGACGAACGGAAGGTAGCAATGCATCACCGCCATACGTATGAATGACATAGGTTTGATAAGCAGCTGCTTGTACAACTATTGGCACTACAGTTAAACTTAGGATAAATGCTATCTGGCGTCCATAACTTATAGTTTTGGCAGTTTTTATAATAGCCAGCTTTCGACCAAAACTCGCTATCAGATTTTCACTAAACTTATTCATAATTGACCTCTAGCAATAGTTAAACGCTATCAAAAGCCATACTCAGTAGCTACCAAACCATGAGAAAAAATCTTAATAATTCAAATCTTGCTCGTTAAATTCTAGTCATTCAAACCTAAGACATCCTGCATATTATATTGTCCAGCCGATTGCTGAACAATCCACGTAGCGGCACGCACAGCGCCAGCAGCAAAAGTCATTCTTGCGCGCGCGCGATGGGTAATTTCAACAACTTCTCCATCTGCAATAAACATCACAGTATGATCGCCGATGATTTCACCGCCACGTATCGCATGAATACCAATCGTACCTGCTTCGCGCTCGCCAGTTTGTCCTTCACGACCATAGACAGCAACGTCTTTTAGATTCTGTCCACGTGCTTCTGCCACAGCTTCTGCCATCATGTAAGCCGTACCTGATGGCGCATCGATTTTATGCTTATGATGCGCCTCAATGACCTCTACATCAGCATCAGTGCCAAAAGCTTTAGCAGCCATACCTAATAGCTTTAATGACAGATTAACGCCTGTTGAATAGTTACCCGCATAAACGATAGCAACTTGCTCACTCGCTTTTGCCAATACTTGCTCTTGCTGCTCATTAAATCCTGTCGTGCCGATAACCATGGCGACGTTGTGTTCAGCACAGACTTGCATGTTTTGTTCAGTAGCAGCAGGCAAGCTAAAGTCAATCAATACATCAATCTTATTAATCATTGACCGTAAATCATCAACTATTTGCACATCCAATCGACCGACCGCAGCAACTTCACCCGCATCTGCTCCAACCAAACTTGAGCCTTGACGCTCAATCGCTGCAATTAATGTCGTTTGTGGATTGTCTTGTATCGCTTCGATAAGCATACGTCCCATCCGACCACCTGCACCGATGACACCGACATTAATCATTTTTTTATTCTCTGGCTGACTCATATAATTATCCTAAGTACTTTATTTTTAATACGCTGGTTTTTAAATTTATTAGGCTAAGTTTAGCAAATATCAGCTTGTGAATGGTTTTTTATAGCACCAATAAAAAGCTCGATAGTTTCACGTGAAACTATCGAGCTTTTATCAGCTATTCATTTAAATAGCGAATACTGCTAGTCGAACAAATCGCCAATCTTTTTAAAGAAAGATTTTTTATGTGGTGACTGCTGATGCTTACTATCACCATCCAGTGTATCTTGGAATTGACGTAGCAAATCTTTTTGCTCACGAGTCAGATTCACTGGTGTTTCGATGACCACACGGCAGATCAAATCACCTTTCATGGTCGTCCGTACTGGTGTCACACCTCTACCACGGACACGTAATAATTTACCACTTTGTGTACCTTCTGCAACCTTGATTTTCACTTTGCCATCTAAGGTTGGGATTTCAACTTCTTTACCAAGTGCTGCATCAGTGATACTAACTGGCACATCCATATACAAATCTGCACCTTGACGGGTAAAGACGTTGTGCTGTTTGACACGTACTTCGACGTATAAGTCGCCGTTTTGTACGCCAGCGCCGCCCGCTTCGCCTTCGCCTGCTAAACGGACGCGATCACCATCATCAACGCCTGCTGGAATAGAAACTTCTAGCGTGCGTGACTTGTCTTTGACGCCATTACCATGACAGTCAGAACAAGGGTTTTTAATTTGTTTACCAGTACCGCCACAATGTGGGCAGGCCTGTTGAACGGCAAAAAAGCCTTGTTGCATACGAACTTGACCTTGACCATGACAAGTTTGGCAAGTCACGATATCAGAGGCATTTTTTGCGCCTTTACCATCACAGGTATCGCAAGGCGCAGGAGCTGTAAAGCTGATTTCTTTTTTGCAGCCGCGTACCGCTTCTTCTAAAGTCAGCTCAATCACATAACGTAAGTCTGAGCCGCGACGCGAACGCCCACCGCCGCCGCCACGTGACTGACCAAAGATATCACCAAAGTTGCCAAAGATATCACCAAAGATATCTTGGAAGTTCCCACCACCGCCACCGCCGAAACCACCACCGCCCATGCCGTTTTCAAAAGCAGCATGACCCATACGGTCATAGGCTGAGCGTTTTTCTTCGCTACTTAATACTTCATAAGCCATCGATGCTTCTTTAAATTTTTCTTCAGCATCTGGGTCTTCAGAGTTACGGTCTGGATGGTATTTCATGGCAAGCTTGCGGTAGGCTCGCTTGATCTCTTTGTTATCAGCGGTCTTACTGACACCTAGTATTTCATAAAAATCGCGCTTACTCATGGGCTCTCCTATCGTCTTCACAGTCCACCGCTTGGTTGCTTTATCGTTCAATACTGCTCATCATCGCAAAAAATGTTTCACATGAAACCTAGCGGAAGACAGAGAATAGTGATGACAATCGTATAAATCTTACCAGCGAATACAGTGGGGTACTGCTTAGTCAAATCAATTATTAAAAGTTTGCGCTATTTATGGAGATGGCAGCACCATTTATCAAGTTGGCAGAAGTACAAAGTGTTAATTAGACTCTTTAGTTAATATTAAAAAGAATTCATTAAGGAATGAACAAAGGTTTTTATACCTACATAATGCTCAGCCATGCTAGTATTTATCGCCATATAGATAGCGGTAGTCGAGTCCGTTTAAAGCATGAATGCCACTAAAGGTGATGCGCTTTTATTTTAAGCCAACTGTACTCGAATATTACTCTTTAAAGTCCTATTTATACTCATCGCCATTACGCTGGTATCAAGGTATCAATTTTATGAAAAAGCTGATTATTTTATTAATTGTCATTGCCGTTACTATCTATGCAGGCTCGCCTTATTACAGCGCTTATCAGCTTAAAAAGGCTTATGATGCCAAAGATGGTGCGACTATCGCGGCAGCTATCGACTATGAGCAAGTACGCCCAAGTATGCAAAACCAGCTCACTGAGCAGTTCGCTGTGACCATGACAAAATACCCATTGGTCGCTGAGCTTGGCGGCGAGCCACTAAAAGAGGCGGCTAATGGTTTTATTATGCAAGCAGTCGCTGGTGCCATCACGCCGCAAAACATTGAAAAAGTCATCAATACCCAAGGTCAAGCCAACACTGCCACTAAAGAGCTGGCGGCAGCGTGGGCAATCGCTAGCAATCAAGTCGATTTAAAAAATCTCATTCAAAATCTGATTATTCATCGCGGTGATGTTAATGCTGTGGTCAAAAATCAGATGCAGCAAATCATGGAAAAGCAGGCTGATGAGCTTGAACAGCAGGCAGCCCAAGGGACTGACAGTGACAAACCCCAATTAAGTTACTGCGGTATCAACTGCTTCACCATCAGTGGTCAGGTAAAAGGCTATCCTTTGACTATAGAGATGCAGCGTGAGGGTTTAATTAACTGGAAAATCGTCGATATCGTCTTGCCGCAATAGACTTGCTACCATCAACTGTTATATGAATAAAAACCCGCCCTATGAGCTATATTCATAGGGCGGGTTTTTATTTCTTATTCAATATGATATCCATCATAACTATTATAGAAATATCACACTATAGAAATATCAACAACTTATTTTACTCCCAAGAATTCTAAAAACTCAGGACTCTCAAAACTCGCTTGAAACAGTACACCATCTTCACGATAAATAGCAGGAGTTGCCATAACAGCTAGACCTGCCGCTTTTTCACGATTGCCTGCCACATCATCAGTTTTGCAAGATGCGGGCGCTGGTGTCATCTTGCCATGAAGCATCGCCTGATCAAGCGCTTTACGACGACTTTCCTCATTACCTTGGCACCAGATACCGCGCATTTGCTCAGGCGACGCTTCATAAATCGGATAACCAATGGTTTTTATCGTCACGCCTTTGGCATTAAGCATCGGCATCTGCTTATGTAATCTGCGGCAATAAGGGCAATTGACATCCGTTGCTACGTAAATCACCGCTTTTTCAGCACTAGTGGCAGGATAGGTAATCAGCTGCTTAGTATCCAATGTGGTTAGGACAGATTGATTTTTAAGCTTTTCAAAGCGGTTATCAAGCCCAGTAAACTGACCATTTTCGATGACTGATATCTCACCATCGGTGATGTACTGGGCATCATCTGATAACAAGAACGGTACGCCCTCTAAAGTCGCGCCCCAAATCACACCCGGTACTGCAGTGTAAAAGAACGGTGTTTTGTTACTCATGTTCTTAAGCGCGCCCATATTTGCCAATATGTCAGATTTGGTACTGGCACTGACAGACTTACCTATTTGCGCGCTGGTGCTACGTGCTGGCGTTTTGGTTACTACTCGCTTGCTTGGATTCTTTTGCAGCTCGCCTTGAATGACATATTTACCATCTTCAGTCATATGCAGTGGCAATTGCTCAGCCAAATTGACTTGATACATATTGGGTAATTTAGAGGGTACAATCGAGGTTATCTGCGTTTTGATACCTGCTTGGGTCAGCAATTGGCGCAAACGGCTATCAACAGATTTACTGACTGTACCAATAGCTTTCGTATTCTGACCAGCTTGGGCGCTGTTGTTAACCTTTTGGCTGACTGTTTTATTGGTCATATCGGCAGTGTTCGGCTGCGCGCAAGCAGTGGTTGCTAACAACATAACACCAATCAAACTTGCGGATTTTAATACAGGGAGTTTCACAGAGACCGTCCTATCTGGTTTTTAACAATGATCGTTATTCACTCATGAATATTTAATAAAAGAGCAGCAAATAACATTATGTAAAAATATAGATTAAAAAAGATAGGCTGACTGTAGCACAAGGAAGGTTTTTTCAAAGTATTAAAGACTTAATTTTGCAAAACTGCTACTGAGCTTTAAGAGATAGGCAACACAGGCAGCCGCTAATGCTAATTAACAGAAATAGCTGAGTAGCAGAACGCAAAAAGCAGCACACTATTAAGTGGCTGCTGATTTTGGAGTAATTTTTCTAAAGCATAATTTTATAACCTAATAAGCTACAACTCTAAAATTTTGCTACTTCTTCTGGTGTTAAGAAGCGACTGTCGCCTTTTTCTAACCCGTCTAAAGTAATATGACCGACACTAGCACGATGTAGCTCAACCACTCTATTACCGAAATAGCCCATCATACGTTTCACTTGATGGTATTTACCTTGCTCTAAGGTTAAACGCGCATGAGTTTCATCGATAAACTCGAGGGTCGCAGGCTTGGTTTCTTCGTGATCACCTTCTAAAAGGATGCCTTTAGCAACTTCTTTAATAGCATTGGCTTGAGCGTCACTATCCATAGCATCTGCTAACGTCAACTCGTAGACTTTGGCATGTTCATGCTTTGGACTAGTTACGCGATGTAGCCAGCCGCCATCATCACTGATGAGCAATGCACCAGTTGTATCAACATCAAGACGCCCAGCAATACGTAAACTGCCAAGCTCTGGCACCGCAATAAGGTCAGTGACGATTGGGTATTCTTTAGCCTTTAGGGTACATTCAAAGCCTTCTGGTTTATGAAGCAAGATATAGCGATTGCCAGTGGCGACCGACAATGGCTCGCCTGCCCACTGTACATCGTCATTAACGATATCGACATGTACACCGGGATCTTTAATGACTTGCTCGTTTACTGTGACTTCACCAGCGTGCAGAATTTTTTTGGATTCTTTACGCGACAGCTCAGTGGCTTTACTCAGAAATTTATCTAGACGCATACGATTTGCCTACCATCCGTTTTGGGATACTCACTCTCAATCAAAGACCAACGATGCATGCACGTGCACGTCTGTTGTTGGCTATCTTCAATGGTCAGAAGTGGTACTATAATGAAAAATGAAATTTACACTGCGCCAAATACGGACAACAGTGAAAGTTAGACAAGTTTACCATATCCAACCTAAGCCTGATGAAATATGAGCTATCAAACGCTAAAACGTGCCGTCACTGCACGCTTAGAAATCAAAAAATCTGCCTTTATTACCTATGCTTATCCAGTGACCTCGCGTGAGCAGGCAATGTTTCATGTGGAACAACTACGTGAGCAATATGCTGATGCCCGTCATCACTGTTGGGCGTATATTATTGGCGATCCCAATAACACCACCAGCGCAGGCTTTGACGATGATGGCGAGCCCAATGGCACTGCGGGACGACCGATATTAAACGTCTTGCAACATAAATCTATCGGCAATGTCATTATTATCGTTGTCCGTTATTTTGGTGGTATCAAGCTCGGTGCTGGCGGTTTGACTCGTGCTTATGCAGGCTCAGCGCAAGCGGCAGTCGATGAGATGATACTAAGCCCTTATGTTCCTATGATCACAGTACAAATACTGGCAGAATTCGCCACCGAAGCCCAGTGCCGCTATGTCGTTGAGAGCTTAAACGGCAGCATAGATAATGTCGCCTATAGTAAGCAGGTTACCTTGACTGTGACGCTCGCTGAGGCAAATATCGAGCACTTAAAAGAACGTCTTGCGATGGATGGACGCGTATTAGATAAGTCTTAAAATTAAATGAGTAATCATGCGTTCACTGAAAACCATTGGTTTTGATGACGACCTTGGATATGATAAGGCACTGATTTTCAAAGACGATTTTTTAACAAACATAAAATAAGACTGAAATATGCCAACCTCAAAGTCGACAAAACCATTCGCACCTGCCCCTTTTAAACCGCCGTTTTGGCTCACCAATCCGCATTTGCAAAGTATTTTGCCAAAGTTTTTTGCGCCAAAAACACCAAATTACCGACGCGTGATTAAACAAGATTCACTTTGCGAAACTGATATCGCTTATGACTTTTATGATGCCCATCCTGTCCAAGATTCAGAAAATGGCAAACTTGAACAAACACCATTAATCGTACTTTTTCATGGGATGGAAGGCAGCAGTGACAGTCATTATGCGCGTGCCTTGGCATATCAGATGCACGCGCAAGGCTGGCACTTTGTCGTCGCTCACTTTCGCAGTTGTGGTGGTATTCCCGCTAATGGCAAAGTGTTTTATAACGCTGGTGACACGGGCGAGGTGCATCATATGTTAGAGAACTTACGCGAGAATTACGCCCATATTTATGGGGTTGGCGTGTCACTTGGCGGTAATGCCTTGGCAAAGTATATGGGTGAATATGGTGATGAGGCGCTATGCGACGGCGCAGCGGTAATATCTGCGCCAGTTGACATGTCATCGGCTGCTATTACGATGCATAGCTTTTTGAGTCATCGTATCTATACCCCATATTTGCTCAACCCGATTATCAAAAAAGCCTTGGCAAATGAAATTACTGCAGACGAGATTATTTCTATCAAAGCGGTAAAACGCATTAGCGATTTTGATAATATCTTCACTGCGCCTAGGCATGGTTACCGCTCTAATAATGATTACTACCACTCATCCTCTGCCCTACCTCACTTAAGGAATGTCACACGCCCGCTGTTGCTTATTAGCGCCAAAGACGATCCTTTTATTGGCTTTACTGCCACGCCCAATGATGTCTCAGACAGTGTCACCATATTAGATACGGCACACGGGGGTCATATCGGCTATTTGCGTTATCGTACAAGCAATAGCAATGTAAAAACTCCAAGTAAAAAATCAAAGTTTGACATCAACTGGATACCTGAAACCGTGAGTGCCTACTTTAATCATATTGGCGTGCCATCTAATAAAACTAGATAAACTAGATAAACTAGATAAACTATAAAATAAAAAACATCATTTTTATCTTTAAATATTTTGAGACTGCTTTATGTATCCGTTTATCCGTTACGCCAGCACCATCGCCCATGCCGCGCTGCAAGTGAAAAAAGGCAATACTTTGACGTTCAAAGAAACCAGTGAGATTACCTTTCGCTGCCGTCTGACAGATATTGATAATTTCCTAGAGATGAATAATGGTCGCGTGCTGACCCTTTATGATATGGGGCGTACCGACTTTGCAGTACGGAGCGGGCTTGGCACTCAACTGCTTAAGCAGCGTTGGGGCTTGGTCGTCGCTGGTAGTACCATCCAATATCGCAAACGCATTCGTGCTTTTGAAAAAGTCACCATGAAGACCAAAATCGTCGGCTTCGATGAGCGCTGGATATATATTGAGCAATCGATGTGGGTAAAGGGCAAGCCTTGCTCGTCGGCACTACTACGTACAGGCGTCACCAAAGGCGGTAAGGTCATCGAGACGGCACGAGTACTGGCAGCTTTAGACCAATCGGATTGGCAGCTACCGCCGAGCGGCTATGTGGCAGAATGGATTGTCAGTGATGCCGACCGTCCATGGCCGCCACAATCTTAGGTTTTGCTAGGCTTACCTCAAAATAAGGACTGATTATTTAACCATTTGCATCGCAGCGCTTCGTCAAAATCCGCTTGTCATGATCAATTTCTTCATAGACAGCTATTCACAATCAGTTAACCTTATAACTACTGTTTGCTAACAATACATTATATAAATAAATATAATCAATGTTAGGATAGTAGTGAGTTTTATACTCAACTGAATACTATCTAATTAGAAATAATCTAATAAAGGAAAATAATATGGTTAATAATACGGATTATGTCGGTACGCTGTTTGATAATAGTGAGTCAAACCCAAGCAAGATCACCTTAGCTTTTACTATGGCGGGTGTGGCACTTAAAAAAGGTCACTCTGCATCAGTCATATTGATGGTGGACGCGGTACATTTGGCATTGCCAAACGCTTTAGATAATGTCGATATTGGCGATCCCTTTGAACCTGCTGGCGAATTACTAGAAGCCTTTATCGAAAAAGGCGGTCAAGTATTGGTTTGCGGCGCGTGTATGAAACATGGTGGCGTAGAAGAATCAGCCATTGATAAGCGCTTCACGGTCATCAGTGGTGATGATGTGGTTGAGCTGCTGATGAATGCTAAGGGATCTTTGCAGTTGAATTAATAGTAACATTTAAAAAGCAAAGCTATAAGAATAGGTTGGCTTTCTTTAGCATCTTTTGATGGCTTTGAGGGCCAGCCTCTTTTTTGTATAGTAAGTCAGTTTACAAAATATCTAAAACGAACTATTAGGCAGCATAGAATAAACTTATAAATCCTAATAATTATCAGAACAACTCTAACAAAAGCTCCACATTTGAAGGGATATCAATATTTTGATTATACTACTTCTGAATTTCATAATTAGAAGATGTATAATTTAGAAGTATTAACACAGAATCACCTCGTTTGATACTATTACTTGCCAGTGGAAAAATAGATTTAATACTTTCCCTAAGCAGTCTTTCATTTTTCAAATAAGCTTCTTCCAATTGCTTTATGTTTTTAATACCTAAGTCTTTAATTCTATTTATTAATCGGTAGTGATCAAAGCTATCAACATCTGGCTCCGTGATAACCAAACCATACTCATGCAAAAATACATTATCTTCAAAATTAATCACATTATCATTTGTTGTCATGAATGAAGTTAATGAAGCTTTATTTATTTCAATTTGACTAGGATTATTTTTGATACTCTGACTCAAACCACTCTCATACTCGGCTATGGTTGATTTTAATTTTACAAATTCAATATCTGCTTGTTCTAGAAGGGCTGCAACTCTATAAAAAGTACGTTTAGCAGTAGAGGGGATCTCAAACTCACCTTTGTAGCCTAGACCATGCTCAATTTCTGCCCAAGAATGCTGTAAGATTGTCCTAATTTGGAATTCAAACTTACGCTCTCCACAGCTAGAATATTCTGGTAAGTTTATCCTATCTCTTTTTAAATTAGCCACATAGTGAAGGCTTCTATACCCAAATTTATCATTATCTATTTTCCGCTTGTCTACGGAGTTGTCCTGATCTATAACAAACTCTTCTTCAATCATAGCCGCAATTTGATCTACTTCATCATCAAAATAAGTAATAATACGTACACCAACTATATCTGTAATATCACTTAAAGATCCGTACTTATCATTTTTTCTTATAATTTTATTTTCCAAGCTATCTCTATCTTTAACTCTAGTCTGTACTTGATGGACTCTAATACTTTTTTGTTCGAGTAGAGAATTTATTAGATTTAGAAGAGTCCTATCTAAATTGTCCAATAAAATTTTTGAATTGTCATATTCTTTTAGTATTGCATTCATTTTATAACTCATTGGATAGATTGTCACGAGAAGTCGATAATTGTATCTTACATTATAAATAATTAAAAAAATTAATTTATAATTACAGATTTTGATGCATGAGTTGACTACAACTTTATAGTCAAACCTCACCTCCTATATTCAGCAACTAAATATACATTATCTAACACGTACGCCATCCAGCTTTGCTAAAGTAAGTCATGCAAAACTCCTCATAAAATAAGAAGGAAACCAGTTATGACCTTATTGAATACCCTTGATTTGACCTACCCTATCGTGCAAGCGCCGATGGCAGGAGCGACCACCCCTGAGCTGGCGGCGACGGTGAGTAAGTTTGGTGGATTAGGGTCATTGGGGGCTGGCATGACGGCGCCAGACGTTTTAAATAGTGAAATCAACACCATTAAATCGCTCACCGATCGTCCTTTTATGATCAATCTGATGGTGTTATCAGAGCATGAATCTAGTGCTTTAGGTAGCGAAATCCCTGCTTGGCTAAGCAAGTACTATCAAGAGAAAAATATCGAATTTACTCTACCGAAGCACCCAGCGCTAAGCTTTGCAGAGCAGCTACAAGTGCTCTATGACAATCCCGTTCCTGTCGCCAGTTTTACCTTTGGCATTATCAGCGTTGAGCAGGTACAGCGTTTGCAGAGTTTAGGCACAAGGGTCGTCGGTACTGCCAATCATCCATTAGAAGCAAAAGCATGGGCAGATATTGGCGCAGATGCGGTATGCGTGCAAGGGGTCGAAGCGGGTGGGCATCGCGGTGGTTGGTTGCCGCAAAGTGAAAACGATCCATTAGGATTATTGACGCTAATAAGTCAAACGCGTGCCTGCACCGATATTCCTTTAATCGCGGCTGGTGGCATTATGAACGGACAGGACATCAAAGCGGTTCAAACGGCTGGTGCCGAGCTGGCGCAAATCGGGACGGCATTTTTGACCACAGATAAATGCGGAATCAATGACATTTATAAGCAAGCGCTACTCGATGCCAGTCAAGGTGGACGCAGCTCTGAGACGCGCTTAACCAGATTATTCTCAGGGAAACAGGCTCGTGGTTTATTAAATGATTATTTGCATGATTTTGCTCAATTCGAGAGCGCGCATGAGCTACCGCCTTACCCACAATTAAATGCGATGACCAAATTTTTGCGTGCCCATGCAACCAAAAACCACGATTCCGAACATCAGTCTTTATGGGCAGGACAAGGCGTCGCTTTGGTCAGACAAGAGCGCACGGTTGAACTGCTAGAGCGACTGGTAAGAGAGAGTTAGTTTGATCGACGTAGGCTGATTTTTAACTCAGCCTACAATAGAGTAGATACAGTTTTAAAAGAGTACAGTGCTACTGGGATTAATTATTCGCAGCCTCTGTCTGCGTAAGCACAGTAAGCAACAAAATTTGATACCAGTAGCACTTTATAATTTTTGTATTTCTTTTATTTAGGACTGACTACAGCTCATATCTAATCAAACGTTGGATCATTTACGCCTTAAAACATCATATGTAAATGACTATTTCTTTAACCCTTCACGAAACGCTTTATAATCATTCGCCGTATCTTTCACCGCTTCTATCATCGGTACATGACCGATTTTTGGCATCGTAATCACTTGTGATTGTGGGATGATTTCTTTTATTAGCGTCACTGTTTCAGGCTTGATGACCTTATCTTCCTCACCCCAAACGACTAGTGTTGGAATATTATATTCAGCGATAACCTTGGCACGCTGCTCAACATTATCTTCAACTATTTGCGCGAGTATTTTGGATTCTACTGCTTTATTAGCGATACGCTCTTGCGCGAATACGGCTTTTACAGACTTAGGAATATAAGGCGGCTTAGACATAACAAAGTCATACATAGCATAAAAGTCTTCCTTCTTATCGACCAATAGCGGATTGTTCTCAAGAGTTGCACTTTCTAAGGATTTCGGCACACCCACTGACCAAAAGCCCGCACTGTCTATCAGCCACAGACTTTTGACTTCTTTAGGATACTTCGCAGCATAAGCAACACTGATAGCGCCGCCCATTGAGTTGCCACCGACATGAATGTTAGATGCCAAGCCTTTAGCTTGCAGTAGCTCGTGTAAGCGCGTCGCTTGCGCCTCCGAGCGATAGTCAGCCGCCATCGGTTTACTAGAGTCACCAAAGCCGAGCAAGTCAGGAATGATCAGATTATAGTTTTCTAACTGCCGAGCGATACGGGTAAAGTTGTCTTTATTACCGCCAAAGCCATGAATCAATAATAAAGGCTCGCCCGCGACATTACCGTTTTCTGCATAGACTATTTTATCGCCAGAGCTTAACGTAAATGACTGAGTCGTAAGGTCTGATTTTGAGCGTTCATACTGAATAATCTTTTGGGTGGTATTTATCGCCAAGGTATTGGGCGCGGTGGTACAACCAACGACTGAAAAGCTTAACAAAGTGGCAAGGCTTAGGCGTTTTAATAGCATCGAAATATCCTTTTTGAAAACTAGAAAAATGAAGTAAGAAGTAAGAAGTAAAAAGCATCATCCTAGCACAAGAATATTTTAAGTTTCAGCACTTATAATAACCACCCTCCCCCTATAAATTGCTCGACAATCGCCTAAAAAAATGACAGGCAAATAATCATAGCGTTTGCCGAGGGGTTACAGCTCTAATAAAGACGGTAAACGCTTTCTGGTTTATGATAAGCGCTTTTGTTTAGTCAGCCCTGCATATTGCAAAAGGATAACCATTGAGTAAAACAGATACCTCTACTGGTAAACGGCGTGACCTCACCCAAGGCTCGATCCCTAAAACCATGCTCTTATTTGCATTACCAACCCTTGGGTCATCTGCATTACAGTCATTGAACGGCTCGATCAATGCTGTCTGGGTAGGTCGATTTTTGGGTGAGGAAGCGTTAGCAGCGACAGCCAACGGCAATATCTTGATGTTTATACTGATCTCCTTCGTGTTTGGTTTCGGTATGGCGTCTACTATTTTGATTGGTCAGGCAATGGGCAGCCGTGACAACGCTATGGTTAAGAAAACCATGGGCACGGCGCTGGGCAGTATTATTCCGATAAGCGTAATAGTGTCGGCAGTAGGGTGGATATTTGCGCCGATACTACTTGAGCTGCTTGGCACGCCGGCAAGTGCTGTAGATCTTGCCCTAACCTATCTGCGCATGATTTTTATTGCGATGCCTGTCACACTTACCTTTACGTTAATAATGATGGCACTGCGCGGGACGGGCGATTCGACGACGCCGCTTTGGTTTATCATTATATCGGTCGTGATTGACCTTATTTTGACGCCGACGCTGATTTTGGGTCTAGGACCATTTCCCGAGTGGGGCATATTTGGCTCGGCTTTCGCAACAGCCGTCGCAAATACGCTAGCGCTCATTGGCATGTTAGCCACTATGTATCTGCGTGGCTCTGTGCTGACGCTTAAGTTGCCGGAGCTTCGCTTTTTGCGCGCAGACCGAGACATCCTGAAGTCGATGTTTTCTAAGGGGTTACCGATGGGTCTACAGATGATCGTCATCTCTTCGGCAGCATTGACAATGTTATCGCTGATTAATCGCGAAGGTGTACAGACCACAGCCGCTTACAGCGCAACCCAGCAGCTTTGGACCTACGTGCAGATGCCAGCAATGGCGCTAAGTGCTGCGGCCAGTGCGATGGTTGCACAGAACATCGGTGCCAATCAATGGCACAGAATCGCAGGGATCACACGCTGGGGACTGATTTTTAATCTGGCATTGACCGGTTTTATTATTGTGCTACTGACCATTTTTGATGAGACCATTCTGGGCTTGTTTCTTGGCAGTGACAGTGAAGCGGTGCCGATTGGGCGTCATATTCAGCTAATGGCGACATGGGGTTTTATCTTTTTTGGGATAGCACAGGTTTTGTTTGGCACCATGCGTGCAAACGGTTATGTGATTTGGCCGCTGATTGTCATGGTCATTTCGATGTATCCAGTGCGTCTTGGATTTGCTTTCGGGCTTTATCCTCTACTTGGAACCGATGCCCTTTGGCTATCCTTTCCAGCAGGCATGGTGGCAACCGCCGTGATGGGAGCAGGACTATATTTGTACGGCGGATGGCGCAAAGGCAAACACTTGCCCGCAGAGGAAGCTGCGCAAAGGTCTGAGGAGTTTCGCGCGCATACAGGCACCAGTGCGTCGTTTCGAGATCTTGTACCGACGACTGTATGGAAGCTGTCACCTTTGCGCCGTATCACAAGGTTGCATCGACGACTTCATAGAAGACTTCATCTTCATAGACTCCGTGTGATAAAAAAGAATAAACGATAATGGCGTGGTTTATATATACACGCATAACGCCTAGTCGGGCGGCTTTTACTCATTAGCATGGGCGAGTAAATTGTTCATCATACTTGCCTACCACTGCAAATACCGAAACTGGTTTTACCTTTAACTAAAATTTTCATTACCTAATAAAAACTGTACCGCTGCGGCTGCATGAATAGCGGTGGTATCAAACACAGGGATTAGACTGTCTGCTTGGCTAATTAACAGTCCAATCTCGGTACAGCCTAATATCACGCCCTCAGCGCCTTGTGCCGCTAACTCATTAATCACTTGCGTATAATATTGCCGTGAGCTGGCAAGCAATTGTCCTTGGCACAGCTCATCATAGATGATGCGATGGACTTCAGCACGCGCATCGGTATCTGGTATCAGCACCTGCAAGCCCGCATCAATCAGACGCTGGTTATAAAAGTCCTCAGTCATGGTGAATTGTGTACCGAGTAAAGCAATCTTGGTTAAACCTTGCTGCTTAATCGCATCTGCGGTCGCATCTGCAATATGTATCAGTGGCAAATTCGTCGCCGCTTGTACCTGCTCTGCTACTTTATGCATGGTATTGGTCGCAATTAATAAACCTTGGGCACCAGCCGCTTGTAAGCGCTTACCACTGTTTACCATGATATCACCCAACTCTTCCCACTTGCCTTGGGCTTGTAACTCGCCAATTGGCGCAAAGTCGACACTATGAATCAATAAGTCTGCTGAATGTAAGTTGCCAAGCTTAGCCTTGATACCTTCATTAATCAGCCGATAATAGCTTTGGGTACTTTCCCAACTCATTCCGCCGATGATACCTAAGGTTCGCTGCTTTTGAACGGTCATACTATTACTCTTTATATGTATTTCAATCTTAGTTATCGTAGCAAAAGATCAGCTTTAATTTGCCAATATTTAGAATATTCTCATTATTAGAAAAGAAATAACGATCATTAAAATGTAACGAACATCACTATTAATAACAACGATTTTATCCACTCACCAGCATACGCTATGATAGTCAATAACGACGCCTCATAATGCTATTTATCATCGTTCATTGAGCCTCACTATTATCATGTAGGAAAATTCAACATTATGGCAAACTTCCCTATTATCAGAATACGCGCAAGGCGTAAGTACTACCGTCTTATCTTTACCGGTCTGATGGCGCTGATGATGTCACTTATTATCTCATCCGCTCTATTACTGGTTAAAGTAGGGTTCGTCGATGGCTTCTTTATGGAATTAATGCACTCGTGGGTACTGGCCTTTGTCTTTGCGTGGCCGAGCGCTTATATCTGTGCGTATCTGGTACAAGAGCACGTGCTTAGTCGGATTGAGTTTTACTAAGTCATACGACGATAAGTACATAACAACGTTCCTTAACCAAACAAGTACTGATAACTGGCAAGCAGAATTGTTACTGTTGATGGTTGTAAATCAACTCATCAACTCACTTCTTAGACAAATATCTAAAAACTAAAAAAAGGATTTATCATGCGTAGCGCAACTTATGATCATTTTGGCAAACCCACTGAAGTACTCAGCATCGGCGACCGCCCTACTCCAGAGCCCAAAGCCAATGAAGTCCGCGTCAAAACGATACTCGCCTCTATCCACAACCATGACCTACTAACCATTCGCGGTCAATATGGTTTTAAACCTGAAATGCCTGCCATCGGTGGTAGTGAAGCGGTCGGTATCATCGATGCAGTAGGCAGCGATGTTAAGAATCTAAAAGTCGGTCAGCGTGTCGCAGCCGCCAGTGTACAAGCGACGTGGGCAGAGTATTTCGTCGCTGTGGAAGATATGGTATTCCCGATGCCCGACAGCTTAGATGACGAAATGGCAGCACAATTGATTGCAATGCCGCTGAGCGCGCTGATGCTGATCGAGTTCTTAGAACTAGAAAGCGGTCAGTGGATTATCCATAATGCTGCCAATGGCGCGGTCGGCAAATCGCTCGCCATGCTAGCTGCCGCGCGTGGTATTAACACCATTAATGTCGTAAGAAGTGGCGATGCTATCGAGGAATTAGAAGCACTGGATATCAAGCATAATATCAACACCTCAGATGACGACTGGAAAGATCAAGTAAAAGCCATTCTTGGTGATGAGAAAATCAGTGCGGCGGTTGATTCTATCGGTGGTGAGTCTAGTAATGATCTGCTGGCATTACTGGGTCATGGTGGCACATTGGCATCGTTTGGCATCATGTCAGGCAAACCAATGGTGCTAAATCCAACCCACATTATTTTTAAACAAGCGACGATTAAAGGCTTTTGGGGCAGCAAAATCAGTCAAGAAATGAGCGTTGAGAATAAACAACGCTTGGTTGATGAGCTGATCGAGCGTGCTAACAATGGCAATTTAAAACTGCCCGTTGAAGCGACCTTTGATTTGGCTGATATCTTAAAAGCAGTTGACGGGAAAATGCAGTCAGAAAAAAACGGTAAGGTACTGTTAAAACCTTAAGATTCATTTTATATCTTAAGGTTTCGAGCATTCTTCTCTACTCGCAAACGGATATCTATATAAAAAATCCAATTAGGAATAGCCTTATGTCTAATAACACCACTTTTAAAGCTTTGGTCGTCGAAGAACATGCTGATGGCACTTTTAATAAAAGTATTCAACAGCGCAGCGTCAGTGATTTACCTGAAAACGATTTATTAATCGAGGTGCATTACTCATCACTAAACTTCAAAGATGCCATGTCAGCATCAGGTAATAAAAGGATAACCAAGCACTATCCACACACCCCTGGTATCGATGCAGCAGGCGTGGTGGTCAGTGATAAGTCTGGTACCTTTACCGCAGGCCAAGAAGTCGTGGTCTTTGGTTATGATTTGGGCATGGATACCGATGGCGGCTTAAGTCAAATGATCTCTATACCCGCCGATTGGGCGGTCGAATGCCCATCTTCTTTGACATTAAAAGAAGCGATGATTTATGGTACTGGCGGCTTAACCGCAGCATTAAGTATTCAAAAGTTAGAAAAAATGGGCGCAAAACCTGAAGACGGTCCTATAGCAGTCACGGGTGCAACGGGCGGTGTCGGTAGTATCAGTATCGCCATCTTAAAGCAGCTAGGCTATGAGGTGATTGCCTTCTCTGGTAAGCCTGAGCAAAGCGACTATCTAAAAGAGCTTGGCGCAAGCGAAGTCCGTCATCGCGATACTATCAATGAAATCGGCGATAAACCTGTCGGTCGTGAGCTGTGGGCAAATGCTATTGATACGATAGGCGGCGACTATTTGGCCAACCTACTTAAGCAAACCAAAGCAGGCGGCGCGGTCACCAGTTGTGGCTTGGCGGGCGGTGCTGAGTTTACGATGACGGTATTGCCGTTTATCACCCGCGCGGTGTCCCTACTCGGTATCGATTCGGTGTATATTCCACTGGCTGATAAAAAAGCGATTTGGCAGCGCGTTGCTACTGATATGAAGTTGCCCAATCTTGAAAGCTATGGTGAAGAAATCACTTTAGAACAAACGCCAGAATACTTGGATCGCTTTATGGCGAGTCAAACGGTTGGGCGTTATGTGGTGAATGTGCGGGGTTAGGTTTTTTGTTTATAAAATTTAGTTTTTAGATAATGGCAGTGCTTCTTTTGGGGTGCTGCTTTTTTTTGACATTAATCTCAGCTATTATATTGAACCCGATATCTTAAATTTTGTATAGTGCACACTTGTTTATCAAATAAAAATCTATTACTGTTATTAGTTTATACTAAATAACAATTTCTCCTGATCCTTTATGATCAAAATAATATTAATTATAATAAGGATTTAGTAAATGAATGATATTCTAAACAACCTGAGCTCTGTATCTTGGTGGTTTGGAGTTATTTTTGTTGGAATTTCAGTTAGCTTAGGAGCAAGTTATTTAAAACCACACATAGACGTTTGGTTATCAAATTACTCAAAATCAAGAAAGGATAAGAATGAAAAAGTGAAACAAGAATGGGCATACGAGGTTTCAATTCTAAAAACTGACAAAACATACAGAGAACTACATATTTCTAGAATTTCACATGCGAGAGGCAGATCCATTTTTTTCGTTTTATTGGGTTTCTTGCTTCCACTGCTATGTGGCCTTACTACCGCTATTGGTCAATATACCCTCATCACAAACCCTGGAAATTTAGACCAAGCTTCCATTTTTTATAATGCTTCAAGCGAAACACTTAGTTTTTTTATTCTTTTTACATTATTTGCAATATTATCTGGTTTGCTAACAGTTATCCTAGGATTACTATATTTTAAAAATACTGAAAAATTACAACAACAGTTAGAAGACTCATTCACAGAAGCATTTAATGACGCAAATAGGGATAGTAATTTAATTAAGAAGAGTGAATATCGGGAGTCATAAATAAGAATATGAATAACTTAAAAGTAAATAACCATCATGATTGGGAAGAAATATGTAAACATCTTGCCAAAGACCTAGTATATAAAAAAACTGGTAAATATGTAGAGTTTGTTAGCTATGGTAGAAATGGTCAGAAACAATATGGAGTTGATTTAATTCCTTCACAAGATACTTTAATTCCCATTGTAGTACAATGTAAGGAACTAAATTCTAATTTAAGTTTTCAAATTATTTTGTCAGAACTTAAGAAAACAGACAGCTTTAGGGGTAAAATCGAACATTATATAATTTTTACTACTGCTCCTAAAGATACTACCCTTCAGGATTATTTTTATAACGGTGAAAACAGTCATACTCGACCAAATGGTGAGAAATTTCAAGTACATGTTTATTATTGGGATGATATAAATCCTTATGAAGAGCCACACCGTCGAGCTTTAATCAATTTTTTTCCTCAACTTTTACAAACTGTAGAAGAACTCAGCCCAAACAAACAATATATAGAATCTGTAAATAGTTTAAAAAGTATAATTCCTAACATTATTAATAACAAAAACTTAGAATGGTTAGAAAGCTGGAACTTCTCATGTGAATACGTTCTAGAAAAAGATTTTGATCCTTTTTTGCAATTGTACATTGAGCATGATCGTATGCTTCATGCACTAAACGGGGTTAGAAGCTTTTTGGCACAAGGTAATGTTAGTACTTTAGCTAAAACTTTGCCAGCAGGAGAAAGACTATTTTTTAGTTTATCTGAATTATGTGAATCTATTAGTGGACAAATAACAACTTCTTATCTCTCTGATGGTAGCCGTATATTGTCAATTCTCGACATTCCTAACAATAATAGTATTATTAATCAGTGGTACTCTAATGCTTTAAGTTTAGCAAAAGTCTATCGAGAAGACGTTTTGGGTGAATATATTGATTGAAGATACGTCTGAAAAAACAACTCACAAGTTGAGTGTTTTTCAATACTAGCTAAAGACTAAGTAATCTCCTACTTCCACTTAATAGTAGCTAGTAGCTTACTCAACACATCGTCAGTCACTTGCGACAAATTTTTTATCCTATTCATAATACGATTACGCCACGGTTTTGATCAGTTCTATAGTGACATGATAAAAGTAGATAACTTTTAGAAAATTTTAATGATTATTTTAGCTTCGATACACTTGCCTTTTAAACCTTAATCTTCTACTTGTAGAGCGTTTTAGCCTTGATTGTAGCGGTTATTCTTGTTTGACTACTAGATTGCAGCTCTATTGGGCAGACAAGATAATAGCGGAAAGCGAGATTAGCTCCAGAGATTTTTAACCAAAAAAACACCCAACCAAGTTGAGTGTTTTTTATGTCAGCTATAGGCTAAGTAGATATTATTCCCACTCAATAGTCGCTGGTGGCTTGCTCGACACATCATAAGTCACGCGTGAAACTTCAGCGATTTCGTTCATGATTCGATTTGATACCGTTTCAATCAAATCATACGGTAGATGCGCAAAGCGTGCGGTCATAAAGTCTACAGTCTCAACCGCACGTAGCGCAATCACCCACGCATAGCGGCGACCATCACCGACCACACCGACCGATTTGATTGGTTGGAATACAGCAAATGCTTGCGCAGTCTTTTCATACCAGCCTGAACGCTCTAACTCTTCCATAAAGATAGCATCGGCTGAGCGCAGAATGTCAGCAAATTCTTTGGTCACTTCGCCCAAGATACGCACGCCCAAACCCGGTCCTGGGAACGGATGACGGTTGATCATCTTCGCAGGCAAGCCAAGGGTAATACCCAATTTACGCACTTCATCTTTAAACAAATCACGTAACGGCTCAACCAATTCAAACGCCAAATCATCTGGCAAACCACCAACGTTATGATGGCTCTTAATGACGTGCGCTTTACCTTGATGCGATTTAGCTGATTCAATCACGTCTGGATAAATCGTGCCTTGCGCTAAAAATTCGATGACTTTACCATCGCTTTGCTCGCTGACTTCACGGGCGCTATTAGCGAATACATCGATAAAGGTTTTACCAATGATTTTACGCTTGGCTTCTGGATCAGACTCGCCAGCCAATGCCGTTAAGAATAACTCTTCGGCATCAACACGGATGACTTTTACGCCCATGTTTTCTGCAAAAATTTGCATCACTTGGTCGCCTTCATGCAGACGCAAGAGACCAGTATCAACAAATACACACGTTAATTGATCGCCAATCGCTTTATGCAGCAATGCTGCGACGACTGAGCTATCTACACCACCTGAAAGACCGAGCAATACTTGCTTATCACCGATTTGCTTTTTCAGTTGCTCAATACGCATATCGATGATGTTATCAGGCGTCCAGCTACCGGCGCAGCCACAGATTTCATGGACGAAACGACCAAGTAATGCAGACCCTTGTGCGGTATGCGTCACTTCAGGATGGAACTGCAAACCATAATAATGGCGCGAATCATCAGCCATAATCGCAATCGGACAGCTTGGCGTACTAGCGACGATATCGAAACCTTGTGGGGCATCGACCACTTTATCGCCATGACTCATCCAGACATTTAGCTTCGCTGCTGCGTCTTCGATACCATCAGTCAGCGTTGATTTGCCATCGATATTGATGGTTGCTGCGCCAAATTCATGGATATCACTGGCGTGAACTTTACCACCGAAACGCTCTGCCATCGCTTGCATACCATAGCAGATACCCAATACTGGTACGCCTAGATCAAATACAGCATCATTGATACGTGGGCTGTCATCTGCGTGGACGCTCTCAGGACCACCAGATAAGATAACGCCCTTTGCGCCAAAATCGGTAATGCGCTGGGTGTCGATGTCAAACGGGAACATCTCACAGAATACGCCTGAATCACGGACACGGCGAGCGATAAGCTGGCTGTACTGCGAGCCAAAATCGAGAATTAAGATGCGATCTTCTTTAATAGTAGGAACGTTGGCAGCAGTTGTCATAACGTAGTGTCCATCAATAAATAAATTGGTGCGCTATTTTAACAAGTTTCACGAATGTAGTGGCGGTTAGATATGCGTTTATTATTATCTATTTTTTAATTATTCTACTAATGTTTAGCATATCACAAATAATCAGATCATTTGTGATATGCTAATTCGATAAAGAAAAATATCCTCATTGCCTGATCATAGACAATTAGATAGCCACAGTAGCGACACTCAAACCGTGATTATAAATAGATAGGTTAAATTTACTATGAGCAAAATTAAATCCTTTATGCGTAAAAAGTCTAAAACTGCCTCTATCTCAACGACCTCTCCTATTGATAATACCAGTTTAGATACGCTCTCAAAAATAGATACGTCCGTCATTACGCCTGCCAACACACCTATAGAACAGACGCGCTGGAATGGTTGGGGCAATGTCAGTATCAATAAAAAAGTCTCGCCACATGGCGCAAAACTGATCAAATCTCATATCGGTAAAACTAAAAAACTGTCTTCTGTCAGCTTACAAAAGGTGCTCAAAACCGTTCCAAAATCACGCTTACCTGCTGCTATGATTGAGCTTGATACTGTATCTGTCGATAACGAAGTAAGACTCAGACACGCCCGTGGTCAAAGCTTTCCAGATTGGATAGCCATGCACGGCGGCGACTTTGGGGCTTTCCCTGATGGCGTGGCGCATCCGCAATCAACCGCTGATGTCGAAATCTTATTAAAACTAGCAAGCGAGTACGACCTGATCGTCATTCCTTTTGGCGGTGGTACCTCAGTCGCTGGTCATATCAATCCGCAAAAGGGTTCACGCCCCGTATTGACCATCGCCATGAGCAAGATGGATCAACTCATTGATTTAGACAATGAGAGCCAAATTGCTACTTTTGGCGCAGGTACACAAGGTCCAGCAGTCGAGGCACAATTAAATGCCCACGGTTACCGTTTGGGACATTATCCGCAGTCATGGGAATTATCGACGCTTGGCGGCTGGATTGCAGCACGCTCTAGCGGTCAGCAGTCATTGGGTTACGGACGTATCGAGCAGATGTTTGCTGGTGGTACGTTGGTCACGCCGCAGGGTGTACTCAATATCGCTGATATTCCAGCGTCAGCAGCAGGGCCTGATCTGCGTGAGATGACGATGGGTACGGAAGGTCGTGCTGGTATTTTTACTGAAGTCAAAATGCGCGTGCAACAGCAGCCTGAAGAAGAGCTGTTTAAAGTCGCATTTCTCCCCAACTGGGAAGCGGGTAAAGAAGTGCTCAGACAAGCAGTACAAAAAAACATCCGCCTATCAATGCTACGCCTAAGCAATGCGGTCGAGACTGATGCTCATCTACATTTAGGCACGACGCCCAGTCAATTTTTAGCCATTAATACCTATCTAAAAGCGCGCGGATTAGGTTCACAAAAAGTCATGCTTACCTATGGCCTATCAGGTGATAAAGCACAGAATGCGCTGGCACTGACGCAGTTTAAAAACCTATTAAAGCAGCATGGGGGTATCAGTGGCAAGCTTGCCAATCTGATGGGTAAGATATGGTCACATGGGCGTTTTAAATTTCCATATTTGCGCGGTACTTTGTGGGAAAAAGGCATCATGGTGGATACCTTTGAGACCGCGACCAATTGGCATAATATCGACGAGCAAATGCAGCAGATGCAAGAAGCGGTGCAAACTGCACTGGCAGACGAAGGCGAAGCCGTGATGGCATTTACGCATATCTCACACGTCTATAAGCAAGGTGCTAGCCTTTATACCACCTATTTCTTTAGAGCAGCACGAGATCACACCAGTACCTTAAGTCGCTGGCAAAAAATCAAGCATGCTGCCAGCTCAAGTCTGGCAAATGGCAAAGCGACAATATCGCACCAGCATGGTGTCGGCCGTGACCATGCCCCTTACCTCACTGCTGAAAAGGGTAAGCTAGGTATTCAGGTTACCCGTGATATGCTTAAAAGTCTGGACCCTGAGCAGCGTATGAATCCGGGTGTTTTGATTGAATAATAACTTTACTCAAAAACCTTGTTTATAGTTAGTTTGGTTTAAGAGCGTTACAGCGCGGCTGGCATTGATTTTTCGCAGCCTCTGTCGGCGTAGGCACAGCACGCAAGGAAAATTAATACCAGTCGCGCATTATAATATAGTGTATTTATTTTATTTAGTAACGACTATGAATTAGATTATTTGGATAACATACATAGTTGAAATTAAATAACAATTAAAATGAGTCGTCTATGAACCGAGCTAATCAGTATCAACAACGCCAGCAAGCATTAGCACCACTGTCTCGTTCTGAACCATGGGATATGCTCATTATCGGTGGCGGGATCACTGGTGCTGGTATTGCTCGCGAAGCAGCAAGGCGCGGCTTAGCAGTCCTATTAATTGAGCAAAAAGACTTCGCTTGGGGCACCTCCAGCCGCTCAAGCAAAATGGTACATGGCGGGCTACGTTACATTGCCTCAGGCGATTTCAAGACGACACTGCACAGCGTACGCGAGCGTGAACGCATGCTGAATGAAGCAAGTGGCCTCGTTAATGAGATGCACTATGTCATGCCCCATTACAAAGGCAAGTTTCCACCGCCATGGATATTTAATAATCTACTTAGGGTATATGATAAGCTCGCGGGTAAGCACTACTTTAAGTACTTTAAAAAAGACGCCTTTCTTAGCCTTAATCCTCATATTAAACAAGATAAGTTTTTGGGTGCCAGTCAATTTAGTGATGCCGTGACCGATGACTCACGGCTCGTGATGCGGGTATTGGACGAAGCTATTCATGATGGTGCGCACGCGATTAACTATCTTAAAGCAGAATCACTCATAACCACTGAACAAGGTTTAGTGGTGGGGGCTACTCTAAAAGACACCTCTCCTCAACATAGTACCCATACTTACGACGTTCAGGCCAAAGTCGTGGTCAGTGCCACGGGCGCTTGGGCAGATACGTTACGGATGCAAGCCAGTCAGCAAACGGAACAAACCTTTCATAAGCAAATTCGTCCATCGCGTGGCAGTCATTTGGTGGTCAGTCAAGAGCGCCTACCGCTCAATCAAGCCTATACCTTTTTGCATCCTGTCGATAAAAGAGCAATCTTTGTCTTTCCGTGGGAAAACCGAACCGTTCTTGGTACTACTGATTTGGACCATCCACCCTTAGATGATACAGAAGTCGGCATTACCAATGCTGAGGTGGACTATCTGTTGACCGCGACCAATGATCTTTTTGATGATGTAGATATTAGCCGCAAGGATGTCATCAGCTCATGGGCAGGCGTGCGCCCACTGATTTCTGATGGCAATGATGGTAAGCGCGTCAGTCCTAGTAAGGAAAAACGCGATCATAGCGTCTGGTTGGATAATAATCTGGTCACTGTAAGCGGTGGCAAATTAACCACTTTTCGCCTAATCGCCCTTGATGTGCTAAAAGTCTGTCAAAAGGTGCTCGAACTCGATGAATCAGCTACTCAAGATAATGTGTTGTATAGCAGCCAAGTTTTTAGCAAGCAAACCTCAACCAATCCTAAATTTACTGCCCTGCCGCTACCATTACAACAGCGCTTAAAAGGTTTTTATGGCCTACAGCTCGATACTTTGCTAGAGCTGGCTCATGACGATGACTTGGCTTATGTGACCGATAGCAATACCATTTGGGCGGAGATTCGCTTTGCTGCTCGCTATGAGCAGGTTATTCATTTGGATGATTTATTACTACGACGCACGCGCTTGGGTCTTATATTGCCCAATGGTGCGATGACCCCGCTAATCAGTCAGCGAGTCAAGCAAATATGTCAGCAGGAGCTAGGCTGGGATGAGCAAAAATGGCAGCAAGAGGCTGACCGTTATCAAGCCTTATGGCAACGCTACTATTATCTGCCTGCGGCTTAGCGCTCTTTTACATCCTAATTTATCTATACTAAACTCATTGTTGAAAAGATATGACGGAACTGGGATGAATTTTTTCAGCCTCTGTCGGCGTAGGCACAGCAAGCTAGAAAAATTAATACCCGTTCCGCTTGATACTCTAAGTTAGCTTCAACCTATATTCCCACATAGTTAAGGATGACTATGACCGACAACTTTGATGCGCCTATTTATTTCTTAGCCATCGACAATGGCACCCAAAGCGTCAGAGCGCTTATCTTTGATCAATTCGGCACCGAGATAGCCAAAGCACGCGTTCCTATCGAGCCGTATTTTTCTGAGCAGCCTAGTTTTGCCGAGCAACATGCCGATTACTATTGGCAAAAATTAAGCGAGGCCTGTCAGCAGTTGTGGCAAAATTGCGATATCACGCCAGTACAAATTGCCGGCGTTAGCCTCGCCACCCAGCGCTATACCATGATATGTTTGGACAAGGATAAACAACCGCTACGCCCAGCCATTGTGTGGATGGATTTGCGTCGCGGCGAGAACAATGACATAGGCTTTCTAGGTCCACTCACCAAAGTCATCGGTATGGGCGAGCTGGTACAAGAGGCGCAGCAAAAAGCACGCTGTAATTGGCTTGCGCATCATGAGTCAGAGATATGGGCAAAAACAGCCTATTATGTCAATTTATCAGCGTACCTCACCTATCAGCTCACAGGCGAGATTGCCGACTCTACTGGTCATGCCTTAGGCTACCTGCCTTACGATTACAAAACACAAGCATGGTTTAAGCCAAACAACATCAAATGGCGACTGTTCAGTTGTCGACTAGAGCAAATGCCTAGACTCATTGCACCGGGGCAGCTACTTGGTCATATTACCGCTCACGCTGCCGCCGCTACTGGTATTCTTGAAGGCACGCCAATGATTGCTGCCGCCAGTGATAAAGCTTGCGAAGCGTTGGGTTCCGCCGGACTTGCCGCCGATACCGCCTGCTTAAGCTTTGGCACTACTGCGACTATCAATACCACGTCGAGCCGTTATATTGAGATACTCAAGCACATGCCCGCTTATACCGCCGCCGCGCCAAATTACTACAATCATGAGTATATGATTTATCGCGGCTTTTGGATGGTTAGCTGGTTTAAAGAGCAATTTGCCCAGTATGAAGAGCAACTGGCAAAAACGCAGGGTGTTGATACTGAAAAACTACTCGACAAGGCAGTCAAAGACATTCCAGCAGGCTGTATGGGTTTGATGATGCAGCCGTACTGGTCGCCCGGTGTTCGTCATCCAGGTCTTGAAGGCAAAGGTGCGCTTATTGGTTTTGGTGATGTACATACGCGAGCGCATGTCTACCGCGCTATTTTAGAAGGGCTGGCTTATGAGCTAAAGCTTGGTTTTGATACCATTGAGAAGCGTACAGGCAAAGCCATTAAGCATCTGCGTGTGTCTGGCGGTGGCTCCCAAAGTGACTCAGCGATGCAACTGACGGCAGATATCTTTGGTATGCCTGCTTATCGACCGCATACTTATGAAGCCTCAGGCTTAGGCGCTGCCATCAACTGTGCGGTGGGACTTGGCGTTTATCCTGAC
Source organism: Psychrobacter sp. G (assembly GCF_000418305.1). Taxonomy (NCBI): domain Bacteria; kingdom Pseudomonadati; phylum Pseudomonadota; class Gammaproteobacteria; order Moraxellales; family Moraxellaceae; genus Psychrobacter; species Psychrobacter sp. G. Next base: position 17,215 of record NC_021661.1, on the reverse strand, counting down.
CATTTAACCGCAACTCAGGCCATGACCCATTTGGGCGATGAATTCTTACCCATTGACGCCAATGTTCAGCTCTACAAACGTCTTTATAATGAGGTTTATCTCAAAATGTATGAGCGTCTAAAACCCTTATATCAAAGTATTCAAGATATTACCGGTTATCCAGCTAAATAACATTCAATGTCTGTTTAGACTTAATGCTGATTAGGCTTTGCAGTTTTCATTACTATTTAATGCAGTATGCATACGGTTTAGCCCTTCTATCAGTAGCGCTTTAGGGCACGCTACATTAAGGCGCATTTTAAGATGTCCCTCATTACCATATTTGATACCTGCACTCAGCTCAACCTTAGCGGCTCTCAATTTGTCATAAAGCGTTTGATCGTCTTGCTCATATGCCGAGCAGTCAAGCCAAATCAAATACGAAGCTTCTGGACGCATCACCTTAATTTTAGGTAAATGCTCTTCTAAAAATTGCAGGGTTAAGTCAATATTGGCTTCAATATAAGTCAGCGCCTGCGCCAACCACTCACCACCTTGCTCATATGCACTACGCATCGCTGTATAAGCAAATAAGTTTAGCTCATGTTCGTCACTTAAACGCTGCTGCTGGTTAATTTTACTCAGTAATGCGCTGTCTTTAGCAAATATCATCGAGCCTTTGGTACCGGCAATATTAAAGGTTTTGGTCATCGAGGTTAGGCTTACTACTTTGTGTTCATAGTCTTTTGCTAGGGTTAAAAAAGGCGTGAATGTATGCCCACTCAAAGTTAAATCTTGATGAATCTCATCACTCACAATCGCCACATCGTGCTTTTTGCAAATCGAAAGCAACGCCTCAATTTCATCTGCTGTCCATACCCGCCCGCCCGGATTATGCGGATTGCAGAACAAATACAGCCTAACTTTATGCTCGATAATTTTGGCTTCGATATCGACTAAATCTAGATGATATCGGCCCTCAACCTCCTGTAATGCAGAAGTCACCAGCTTACGATCATTGTCTAAAACCTTGGTCATAAAAGGCGTATAAATAGGGTCATTGATGAGTACCGCATCCCCTACCTCGGTAAATACCTTCATCATCAGTACCAAACTTGGCACGACACCCGGAGAAAACAGGATATCCTGCTTATCCAGCCACAAGTCATAACGACTGCCATGCCAGTCGATAATCGCTTGATACAACGGCTCGGTCGGCACGGTATAACCCAATATGCCATGCTGCGCTACTTGCTCAATCGCCGCTAAAATAGGCTGAGCAGTCTTAAAGTCCATATCCGCTACCCACAGCGGAATCGTGTCATCGGTATAGTGCCATTTAAACGATCCCGTGTTACGTCTGTCTATTATTTTATTAAAGTTGTACAACACCAGCATTCCCCTTTACGATTGCTTTATATTATAACTGTTCATCCATCGGCTTAAATGATATTCGAAAATATAACATCATCATTATTTGAATAATGGTTAAAAATTAGTGTTACATTAATGTTGCGGACTCTACATATGATCATTTATTTATGCCAGAGTACGCTGATATTGCAAGGATTGTGATCTATCAGCTTTTACTCAAACCCCCTACTAAGCCAAGATGGCTTGTCTAAAAGGATTTAGCATGATGAAAATGGACTTTTTACCAAACTTAGCACTCAAAACGTGTGCCCTTACTTTAGCCATCGCTGCCACCGCTTCATGCACGACTATGGCAACAGGCGCTGACTATCAAATGTCAAATGCACAAACCACCGCAAACACTACTAGCACTACTGCCCTCGCTCTTGGCAATACAGCCACTGCTGGCGGCAGCAATGATACTGTTGCAATCGGTAATATGGCCAATGCAGGACTTAATTCGGCAACTGCCATCGGCGGTCAAGCCAATGCCGCAGGTCTAGGCTCAACGTCTATCGGTTGGCAATCAAAAGCCACTGCCGAACGCGCGCAAGCCTTTGGTCATCTAGCCAATGCTAGCGGCGTACGCTCTACCGCTGTTGGTGAAGCAGCCATGGCTGGTGGCACTAACGATACCGTCGCTGTCGGCAATAAAGCCAATGCAGGTCTGAACTCAGCAACGGCTGTTGGCGGTGAAGCCAATGCCGCAGGTCTAGGCTCGACGTCTATCGGTTGGCAGTCAAAAGCCACTGCCGAACGCGCGCAAGCATTCGGTCATATAGCCAATGCTAGTGGCGTACGCTCTACCGCAGTTGGTGAAGCGGCTGCCGCACAAGGTGCAAACTCGGTAGCGTTAGGCAATAAATCTATGGCTGGCGGCATGAATAGCATCGCTATCGGTAACGGAGCAATGGCGACGAAAAACAATCAAGTCGTCTTAGGTAATGCTGGACAAGTGCAGTCCAGTACTGCGTCTCAGTCAGGTACGGTCAGAATCGTCACTATCGATGACAATGGTACTTTAGGTACTATGATGGTTGATTACTATAAAAAATCAGCTAAATAATAGTAATCAATCAGAGCCAAGCTGCTAACGCTGGTGCAATTATCACCAGCTATACTCAATAAGATAATAAGACCTCGCGATTGCGAGGTTTTTGCTATTTGAGATTACGGTACTAGGTTTAGGGGTTTGGCTTGGGGCTTTAGATGGTTTGGGAATAGTTTAGAATTTGCGGATTAGAAGGTAAAACCGTTGCAGTAATAAGGGGAGCCAATCCTGCCATTCGCTATTATCTGCTTATCTAGGTGTGAGGATGGATCAAGCGAAGTACTGCTTCGCCCTGACGCAAGAGAAAATCTATGATTTTCTGTGGCTAGGTTTGGTCACGAGACTGCCCCAAAACCTAGCCTTCGCAACACGCCTATTCAAGCAGGATAGCCTTAAGAAACTCTCATTTAAGAGAGTTTCACTTGCAAGCCTAAAATTGCAGTGCAATTTTTTTACGGCTCTCATATCAGGGCTAAAACGCGCCTTCGTGGCAAGCTCTAAAATTGAGACTAACTATCGCGTTTTTTTGAAACCCTTAGTAGCTAATATTCAAGTCAACTTTGGTTCTCTTTGCTACAATAGATTGAATAATAAATCAGCTGCAAACTTATAACAGCTCAACAGAACATAAATTTATGACTTTATAATTAAAATCAGTAAAAATTAAGGAATCTTAGTGTCATTAAATATCCCGAATAGAATGAAAGAAAGACTAGAACAAGATTCTGGTATCAACTCTTTTACTTTAACAAGCGTAAACAATCTTAAACCTTGGCTAGATGCAAATACAACAGTGTTTTTTCCTGAGTACACTGATCATAGTTTCATACATTTGAATGAAGTCTTAGCGACAGCTGAAAGTATTATTACAGATGAAAGCTGGGATACCATAACACCCGAAGACGTATCAGCAATGATAATTTCCGTCTTACTTCATGATTGCGCAATGCATATTACAGAAGATGGGTTCTATTCTCTGATAACAGATACTTATCCTTCAATTAAATCTCAATATTTTAGTACCGATCCTAAATGGAGTGAGATGTGGTCTGACTATATCGCAGAAGCTAAACGTTTTAACTCTGATAAGCTCAAGTCTATTTTCAATGACTCTAAACCTGTCAGTGATATTCCAGATAATAAAATAGATCTTACGACTAGAGATAAACTATTGATTGGTGAGTTTATTAGAAGGCATCATGCTCGAATAGCACACGAGATCGTGTTTAATGGTGTACCAGGAACTGATGGAAAAACTCTCAAGCTAGCGGAAGAACCAAGACGACATTTTTTAGATTTGTGTGGGTTCATTGCTAAAAGTCATAATATGTCTCTAAGGCAAGCCGTAGATGCTCTTAATACAAAGAAGAAAAGAGAGCATCTTGGTTGCCACGTTCCATTCTTGATGTCCGTATTACGTATCTCGGACTATATTCAGGTACAAGCAACTAGAGCGCCTTCTCAACTATTAAATGTTAAATCGTTGATTAGCCCTATATCAAAAGGTGAGTGGAAAAAGCATGATGCTATTCTCGAAATCAATCATGCCGATGAAGATCCAGAAGCTTTATTTATAGATGCTGAACCTCAAGATGCGATTCTTTTCGAAGACTTGAGATGGCTTTTCACTGACATCCAAAGAGAGCTGGATGAGGTTTGGGCTGTGCTGGGCGAGGTTTATGGAAGGTACGATAAGATGGCTAATCTAGGTATCAATATTCGTCGCCTACGCTCTTCATTAGATGATATCAATGAATATACTAGAAATAAAAAACCTGAATTTATCCCTAAGGTTCTCAAATTTCGAACTGCTGATTCTGAAATGATGGAACTACTTATTGCACCTTTATATGGGAACAAACCAGAAATTGGTATTAGAGAATTAGTACAAAATTCAGTAGATGCCTGTTTAGAGCTTGAAGATATAAGCAAAAAACAGCAAAAAATTGTCATCGAAAAACCTGAAGACTTTGATGTATGCGTTTCAGTAATTGAGCATGGAGATTATGGTGAAGTAATTGTAGAGGATTACGGTGTAGGCATGACACTTGATATTATCGAAAACTATTTCTTAAATATCGGTGCTTCCTTTAGAAATAGTGATAGATGGAAAAAAACTCATGAAACTGAAGGTAGCTCTGATATTCACCGTACAGGAAGATTTGGTATCGGATTGTTAGCAGCCTACCTATTGGGTGATGAATTAGAGGTTGAAACCAGACACATAAGCTGTCCAGAAAATAAAGGTTTGAAGTTTCGATGCAGTCGAGGAAGTAAGTCTGTCACTATATCTCATACTGATTGTCACGTAGGTACTAAGGTATCTATTAAGACAAGTAAAAATATTGTTTGTAATTTAAGCAAAAATCCAAAATCTTGGGATTGGTACTGTTTATCAGTGCCTAAAGTAAAGAGAAGTTTAATTAAGGTTAATGATTCTAATGAGAAACATACAAAGTTCTTGGAACAAAATATAGTTGTTCCACAATCTAGAAGTAATTTACAAGGTACTAACTGGTTTAGAGTTGAAACTGAAGGACTTGACGATGTAGTTTGGTCATACGAAGGTTTTGAAACTAAAGATAGTGAATATCATTCAAACAAATATTTCTCAGTATTAGTGTGCAATGGTATATTTATCAATTCAGTTAAATACAATAGCAACATAAAATTCCTCTGGGATAGAGGAAATCAAATACTTACTCCAGAAGATCCAACTGTAGTAGTTTATGACCAAGACGGGCAAGTACCGCTTGATATACAAAGAAATAGCCTTACTTACTCTAACGCAAGTTTTATAAGCAAAGTAAGTAAAGATGTAACAAAGAAACTCATAGAGAATTTCTTTGAAAGCTTTAGTAAAACAGACTTTATTAGCATCGAAAATACTATCAAGAAAACTTTAATTTTGAGAAAGTTGAACTGGGAAATTGGTAGACATAAAGATAGCTACATTAGTGCTTTTTTGTTTTCAAGACAAGGTATATCTCTAGTAGATAAGCAAACTATAGTGAAATCCAAGCCAACTTCAATTCAAATCATTCCATTTCATGATACTCCTACTATAGAAAAAAAGCTTTTAAACGGTTTTTACACTGACTTCTCATTTGTTAAAGTTTCTGGCGATACTAAAACTGGTAGGCTAGATTGGGTTAGAAACTACTTTGAGTTTTCAAGTACAAATCACTATAGAGCCTTATATGGAAACTTCCTTTTAAAATTCTTGTCTGGTTCAAGGCTATTTATACGTATTGACGATTATGAAGAAATATGTAAACCAACATTTTTACCCAAACGTTTTCAGAACAAATTAGATATTATCTGGGAAAATAGTGATTGGTACATTTTAGAAAATAAAATTTCAAACGAATTGCCCGGGTTATTCAAACCAGAAGAAGTAATAAGCTTTTTGGAACAAGAAAAGCTAGTAGGTACTATCGCACACTACTTTGATTGGGATAACGTAGATCCAGATATATTAATAGAGAAAAAAGAAGTCGGATATTCCATAGTTGACACATGGTTAGAACTAAATAACGGAAAAGCTTATTTTAAAGTTTAAAATAAGCTTTATAACTATGTTTAAAACTAACGCCCCTTAAACTCAGCCTCACGTCTCTCAACCATCGCCATCGCACCCTCTTTGGCATCTTCTGAATGAAAGAGCGGTGGCAGATAACTATGGATATTGGCTAATGCAGTCGCAGCCCCATTACGACTGGCATCTTGCGCTGATGACAATAACCCTTGCACCCCAAGCGGTGCAGCGTTGCAAATTTCTTGGGCGATAGTTAGCGCGCGCTCGTATTCTTCTCCATTTGCCACCACTTCGCTGACCAAATTCAGTCTATCAGCCGTTTGCGCATCAAACGCTTTACCAGTGAGTAAATAAGGCATAGCTTTTTGCCAACCAGCAGCAGCGACAAAGCGTACGGTTGCGCCGCCAAAGGGCATGATGCCGCGCTGCACTTCCATTTGTGCAAAGTTGCAGTTATCACTTGCGATGACGACATCACTATTGAGCATCAGCTCAATCCCAGCGGTAAAGCACGTGCCTTGTACTGCGACGACAACGGGCTTACTGCGCAATTTTCCACCGATACCCCAAGGATCGATTTCGTCAGCAGTAAACTCAAACGCGCCTTTATCCCATTTATCTTGTAGCTCCATCAAATCAAGCCCTGCAGTGAAGTGCTCACCGTGAGCGAATATCAGCGCACAGCGAAGATTGGCATCATTTTCGTATTGAGTGAGTGCCTCAGATAATTGCTTAATCATATGACTGTCAAAGGCATTACGTTTATCAGCGCGATTGAGCCCGATCAAGCAGATGTAATCTTGAGTTTCATAAGTAATGCGAGTGTCATTGCTAGTAGAATTACTGTTATTACTTTCCGTAGTCATATTTTTATCCTTATTAGAGCGATCGTTTTATGGTTTGTCACATGGCGAATTAACACTGCTAAAAATCATGTAACTTACTTTCAATATAGACATACGCTACGTGCAACGCAAGCAACGTTTTAGCATGAGCATCAATAGCTGGTATCAATATCAGTTGACCTCATTTACGCTAATGTGCAACTATTATCCAACTCAAGACATGACTCAGAGCATTTTATGGAATTTTGGCACGGTTTTTTGCTTATCACCAGCGTCCATTTACTCGCTGCCGCCTCTCCGGGTCCTGATTTTGTATTGGTCTCGCAGCAAACCTTGGCAAAAGGTAGACGCACGGGTTTGATTTGTAGCCTTGGTATTACTTTAGGTCTTGCGATACACATCACTTATTCGGTGCTAGGACTGGCGACGGTAATTGCCCATTCGCAGCCATTACTTACTGCTATTAAATGGTTAGGTGGCAGTTATCTTATTTATTTAGGTTGGCAAGGTATTCAAGCCAAACCTAAAAAGCCAGCAGATTTAGCCCTTTCCGCAGAACCAACAGATTCAGGCGCTTACGTTTCGCAAGATACGCTTACCAAGCAAACGACGCTTAGCACTCATACAGCACTTTCTGATAAAGCTATTTCTAATAAAAAACCGCCTACTGATACTGAATCGACCACTGCCATTCTGCGCCGTGGCTTTTTTTGCAATGTATTTAATCCAAAAGCACCAGTGTATTTCGTGGCGATATTTACCTTAGTATTGTCACCTGACATACCGCTTTGGCAGTTAGCAATCTATGGCGTATGGATGATGGTCTTGCAGATGGCATGGTTTAGCACGGTGGTGATGTTACTGTCTATTCCTGCCATTCATCGTCGCTTTCAACGCTTTGAGCATTGGATAGACCGCGTCTTGGGTACAGCGATGATAATATTGGGATTAAATCTTATTTTACGTAGTCGATAAGACGCTAGTGACTCGTGAAATCTGCTAAAATGGTGCATTATATTCAAACATCAAAGCCCGATACTATGACCAGTAAGCCTATAAACCGTCGCCCGACCGCCAATAATCACAGAAACCGCTCGCCTGAGACTGCCAAAAAACTCGGTCAGCTGCATCCGCGCAATCCGCACCAAGGTCGCTATGACTTTGTGGCACTGACTCGTGCCTTACCAGAGCTTGCCAAGCACACCATTACCAATCCTAAAGGTGAGTCGACGATTAACTTCTCCGATCATCAAGCGGTACGAGTGCTCAATCAGGCGCTACTAGCAAATTATTATGGCGTGAAATTTTGGGATATTCCTGAAGGCTATCTCTGCCCACCAATCCCTGGTCGTGCCGACTATATCCATTATATCGCTGACCTGCTCGCGCAAACCACGCATGTGAATAAAGACAATACACCGCCAACTGGCAAAGAAATTCACGCCCTAGATATTGGCACGGGTGCCAGCGCGATTTATCCGATTATTGGTAGTCAAAGCTACGGTTGGCGATTTACCGCCTCAGACATTGACCCTATTTCGGTCAATACTGCCGCGCTGATTTGTGAGACCAATCCAAAGCTAAAAAGTGCCGTTAAAGTCAAACTACAGACCGAACCTAAATTTATTTTTAAAAATATCATCGGTCGCCAAGATTACTTTGATGTGGTGGTTTGTAATCCGCCGTTTCATGCCTCGTTGGAAGAAGCGATGGAAGCCAATAGTCGTAAGCAGCATAATTTACAACGACATCGTGGTAAGAATGAGAATGAACAAATCAGCCGCAGCTCAACAAAGTCTGGCAATGCCGCGCAAAACCTAAACTTTGGTGGTCAGCATAAAGAGCTGTGGTCTGAGGGCGGTGAGATTGCCTTTTTAACCAAAATGGCAAAAGAGAGTCAAGATTTCGCTGAGCATGTTGGCTGGTTTACGACACTGGTATCTAAGTCAGAAAACGTAAAACCTCTGCAATTACTGTTGAAACAACTTGGTGTCGCCCAAATGCGTATCATCGAGATGAGTCAAGGTCAAAAAAGTACTCGTATACTTGCATGGCGTTTTAATACTGATGAAGAGTAAATAATAATTAAGATCATAAATAACTATAGTTTCACGTGAAACAAAAAAGCACCCCTTTGATCATCAAAGGGGTGCTTTTTATTGTAGAGAATTAATCCAAATAATGGTGCTTATTAACGGATAAACATAACCTTTATACCAATGGCTATCAATACCAATCCACCAAGTATCTCAGCTTTATCCTCAAGCCACGTTCCAGAAAACTTACCTAAATAGATACCAAAAAAGCCAAATCCAGCGGTAACAATAGCGATGATGGAGCACGCTAACCACGCATTAAGTGCCAGTAAATTTAAAGTAAATCCTGCTGCCATGGCATCAATACTGGTGGCAATAGCCAGTGTAAACATCATGCGATGATTGATTTTTTCTTGCATATTTCTATCAAAACTGTCTTCTAATACCGCTTCAACCTCACCATTAAACGCTTCATATAACATCTTAGTGCCAAGCAGAATAAGGATACCACCGCCAATCCACGGTGCAGCAGTCGCTAACCAGCCTAGCAATACTGCGCCCAATAAATACCCTATCAGCGGCATAACGCCTTGTGCGATACCAAAATACAGTGCTGCATAAACCGCTAAACGTAAAACATAAGCGGACGATTGTTTTTGAGACTTAGCGCCTAAACCAATTGATACCGCAAACGCATCCATTGCCAATGCTATAGCAAGTAAAATAACTTCGATCATTTCTACATCCATTATTTAAAGCATTTATTCAATTAAGTTTCACGTGAAACAAGCTTGATATTAAAAAACCACCGCATTGGTTGCCAAAGCGGTGGTTTTTCATTGATTCACAATATTATGCCATTTAGATATCTAAATTAGAAACCGTTAACGCATTTTCTTCGATAAAGATACGACGCGGCTCTACATGATCACCCATCAAGCAGGTGAACATATGATCCGCTGCGATAGCATCTTCAATATTGACGCGCAGCATACGGCGGTTTTCAGGATCCATAGTGGTATCCCACAGCTGATCGGCATTCATCTCGCCCAACCCTTTATAGCGCTGGATCGCTAGACCACGACGCGCATCAAGCATCATTTGCTGCCACAAATAATCGAAGTCACGTATGGGGATGTCTTTGGTTGTACCCGCTGTTGCGTCACGGCGAATAAAAGCATCTTCATCAAGCAAGGTATTCCATTCAGCTGATAAACGCAGCAGCTTAGTATACTCACCCGAATTGATAAAGCTGGCATCGAGCAAGTAATGATGGGCCAACTGATGCACATAGACCGTAATACGTGGCAGCCATTGTGCTTTTGCGACTACCGCTTCAGTGTCAGAGCTATCACTTTCTTCAACGGCAACGACAGGTTTCATACCCAGTAAATCAGCGGCAGCAGCATCCATATTTTTAGGCTGCGGTGCATGGATATTCACCAGCTCAATCTCAGGACTTAAGTCACTACCAAAGTGTTCAAGCTGGGTCTGTAGCGTGTCTTTCCATGCTTGCATTACATCTTTATCATACGTCATATCAGTACTAAGCTTTGGCGTATGAGTCAATGCATCCAATAAGATGGCTGGATAACGAATCTGCAAACGCGCCTTAATCAGTTGCGTTTGGTTATAGTCGTTTAATAAAGTCTCTAACGCTTGACCAGTAATGGCAGGGGCGTCCGCACTGATATGCAGCCTAGTATTATCAATCGTTGAAGATAATAAATACGCTTTAAGCGCCTCATCGTCTTTTAGATATAGCTCTTGACGACCTTTTTTGACTTTATAAAGTGGTGGCTGAGCAATATAAATATAACCACGTTCAATCAATTCAGGCGTTTGACGGAAGAAAAAGGTCAATAGCAAAGTGCGAATATGCGACCCATCAACGTCCGCATCGGTCATGATAATGATTTTATGATAGCGAACTTTATCAGGATTATATTCATCAGGACCAATACCACAACCAAGTGCAGTAATTAGATTACCGACTTCTTGTGATGATAACATCTTGTCAAAACGCGCGCGCTCAACGTTTAGGATTTTACCTTTTAAAGGCAAAATTGCTTGCGTTTTACGGCTACGACCTTGCTTGGCTGAACCGCCAGCAGAGTCCCCTTCCACGATATATAACTCTGATAATGCAGGATCTTTTTCTTGGCAATCTGCCAATTTACCCGGCAGACCTGCGATATCTAATGTGGTCTTACGACGAGTCATCTCACGCGCTTTACGAGCGGCATCACGAGCACGAGCAGCATCAATTATTTTACCGGCAATCAATTTACCAGCGCTTGGATTTTCTTGCAGATAATCATTAAACTTATCGTGCATTGCTGATTCGACGGCAGATTTTACTTCACTTGATACCAGTTTATCTTTGGTTTGACTCGAAAACTTAGGATCTGGAACTTTGACAGATACGATAGCCGTTAGACCTTCACGGGCATCATCACCAGTCGCAGCCACTTTCTCTTTTTTGAAGAGATTTTCACGATCCATATAGGTATTTAAACAACGCGTGAGTGCTGAGCGGAAGCCAGATAAATGCGTGCCGCCATCGCGCTGTGGAATGTTATTGGTAAAACAAAACACCTTTTCGTTATAAGTATCTGTCCACTGCAACGCCACTTCGACACTGATACCATCATCTTGATTACTGATAAAATGGAACACATCATTGATGCCATCTTTACCAGCATTGATATAGCTGACAAACTCTGACAATCCACCTTTATGTTCAAACTCATGGCGCTTATCAATACGTTCATCAGTCAAAACAATACGTACGCCAGAGTTTAAGAATGACAATTCACGTAAACGCTTGGCTAAAATATCATATTCAAAAATAGTACCGGTAAATACGTCATTGCTAGGGTAAAAACGGATTTGTGTGCCAGTTTGATCTGTCGCTTCCATTTGCTGAATATCGCCATCAGGCACACCATCAGTATAAGTCTGATGATAATGATAACCTTCACGCCAGATATTCATCTCAAGCTTTTTGGATAGGGCGTTAACGACTGAAACGCCAACGCCATGCAGACCGCCAGAGACTTTATAGCTATTATCATCAAACTTACCACCAGCATGCAGTACCGTCATAATAACCTGTGCGGCAGACACACCTTCTTCTGGATGAATGTCAACAGGGACACCGCGACCATTATCCATCACGCTGACAGATTCATCTTCGTGGATAATGATATCAATTTGATCACAATGACCAGCAAGCGCTTCATCGATAGAGTTATCCACCACCTCAAAGACCATATGATGCAAGCCAGTACCATCATCGGTATCACCAATATACATACCAGGACGCACGCGCACCGCTTCTAGTCCGCGCAGTACTCGGATGTCTTTCGAGCTGTAATCAGAGGGTAATACCTCAGGAGCGACAGCGGCGGCAATAGTCTCAACTGCGCTGTCTGACGTTAATTGCTGGTGGTCGGTAGGTAATGAGTCACTCATGTGCATTCCTTGATCTAGCCATTATCAGCTGTTTATCATCAGCTCACCACAGTGGTGATACTTAATGATGCTATCTATAATATCGTTTTGTAGTCATATTCTGTCTTTATTAAGGTTGGCCCAAGCTTTTTAGAAAATAATATAGAGGCAAAAAACCAGATTGAAAAATATGTCAGGTCTGCATACTCTATTTGATCCATACTGCGATTATTCTTAAAACTATGAAGTTTAAAAATATTGAATCAAATTCATTGTTATCAATAACTTAAGTCCTTACAACCAATAATAAAAATCCATATAAAACGGTAAGATAACTTGCTAAGAATAGGACAAAAATAAAGCTCTATTTTAGCATTTTTTTGCCTGTAAGTCACTGTTTAGGGAACGATTTTTAAGTAGCAGAATGCGGTATAAGATGAGGGTGAAATATGCAAGGGGAAGGGTGCTTAAGGACATAAAATAAGGATTAATAACGCAGATATCAATACCCTAGTAAAAGCTACTGAGCTGGCAAAATACATCCTTGTTTCATGTGAAACACTTGAGATTTTTCCCAATATTTATGTACTAAAGGTAAAATACTGTCTGTCAAACTGGTCACAAATACCTGACATGGTAGCTGTGCTAATGTTGATAATAAAATCTCTATCGCCTTATCATCTAGCTCTGCAGTAATATCATCTAGTAATACTACTGGTGTAGCACTTAATTTAGCGTCACTGTTATATAGCTCGCTATTAGTTTTAGCATTAAGCAACAATGGTAATTGTGATAAACGCAATGCCGTAATCAACAGTTTTTTCTCTCCACGAGATAAGATATTAGCCGCCTGCTCTTTTAAAATAGGCAGTTTCACAGTCGAATCTGCTGATAAAGGTGAGTTTAGATTCTCATCAGCTATCTGTCTTGAGCCTATCGAGCGCCAATGTACGTGAATATCAGCACGATGGTTACCAATACGGGTATAACCCAACTGCAAATCCTGCTCTAGGCGTTCGTTAAGCTGTATGTCGAGCGCTATACCAGTATCATAGCCTGCATTGTAGCTTAAGCTCAATTGTTCAGCATAAGCAGGCAATAACTGTGCAATGCTCTTAGAAAAATAAGGCTGCCAAGCTTCAAATATAGCTTGACGGTAATGATGAATCAGCGCTGCATGACTGGCCAGCCCCTTATCCCAAGCTTTAAGCTCAGCGAGCTGAACCTGAGTTAAATGACGCCGTTGCTTTAGTAAACTATTGCGCTGTTTTAGAAGACGTTGATAAGCAACCCACTGGGGGTGAAAGCCTTGTTTCATGTGAAACACTAACCAATCCAATAGCTGGCGACGACTGGCACTACCCTGCTCTAGCATGTCCATCGTTGATGGGTCTATAAGCAATGTTGGTAGCTGCTCGGTCAAGATGCTTTGGTTGTATACAGTGGTTTGATTTAAACGCAGAATAGTCGTCGCATCTGCTTTCTTTTGGATAGCTAAGGTACGGCTGTCATTGAGCTTAGCATGTATAGTGGCAGACTCTTGATAATGTTGGATATAGCGTTTAGGCTGATGATGACGGAAACTTTTGCCTCTTGATAACAAAAATATAGCTTCAAGTAACGAGGTTTTACCACTGCCATTAGCGCCGATAATAACATTACAAGCTGCAGGAGATAAATTGATGTGCGTTAAATTGCGCAAGTGAGAGATTTGTAGACGTTCAATCATAATACCGACAGCCGCCTATAAATCCTACTTGTATTTTAGCAGGCAAAAGTTTAATTAAAATATAGAATGTTAAGCTTTGGAAGCTTAAAATTATCGATATGATGAGGGTTAAAATTCATAACAATTATAACTTTCAACCCTAATTATCTATCATTTAAAGAATAGATTATATGCGCATTGGCATAATAACGTATTGATGAAACTCATCATTTAACTGATTAACCAATACCGACGCATTTGACTGGCTCATATGCATTTGCAAGTCGCCTTGGATGACACCTAGCACGTCTTGTAGATAAGCAGCATTAAAGGACAACTCCATCGGCTCACCTTGATACTTAGCTTGAATCATCTCCACCGCTTCATCTTGCTCTGCATTATTGGCGCGTACTTCTACCATACCATCACTGGCAAAATTAAAGACTACTCCGCGAGACTTCTCATTACTCAAAATCGCGACACGGCGCAGCACATCCATCATTTTCTCTTGATTAAATAGAGCAAGTTTGTCTGTATTGCTAGGCATCACACGGCGATAATCAGGGAATTTACCATCAATCAGACGCGCGGTAAAAGTCACCATCAAATCCTGACTAACCTGCCCTGCACTATCCACATCACCAAAGGGTAAGCTCACTTGCAAAAATTCACGACCGAAACTCAACGTAACGGCATTGTCTTTATCACCAAGCATTTTGCCCAGCTCGGTAGCCAAACGCTCAAGCTCAATTACAGCCTTACGTGGCAAGATAGCCTGCATACTTAAATCAGCACTGACCTCAATAACACTACGTGCTAATGCCAGTCTATGACCATCGGTTGCAACAGTCGTTAACTGCTGCTGTGATACATCAAATAGCATACCCGTTAGATAATAACGGACATCTTGAATCGCCATCGCAAATTGGGTCTTATGAATTAAATCAATAAGACGGCTACGGCTAATCGTTAATGGTGTAATATTTTCAGGATTGCCCAAACTTGGATAATCCTCGCTAGGCAATGTCCCCAAGGTAAAACGGCTCTTGCCACTGGTCAATAAGCAGCGTTGGTTTTCTTGAGTTATCAGACTAACTTGTGCTTGAGCGGGTAAAGATTTACAAATATCTCTTAATTTAGTGGCAGGCAATGTCGTCGTACCTGCTTCAACACAAGCTCCAGCAGGCAATTTCAACGTCGATGTCAGCTCTACTTCTAAATCAGAAGCGGTCAAAACAAGCTCTGATTCAAATAGCTGTAGCTTGATATTACCCAAAATAACCATATTATGGCGTTTATCAGCAGCCTTGGCGATCAAGTTAATGGCTTTTAGTAACGACTCTCGATTAATCGATAATTGCATGCTTAGTTACTCTTATTTGATTGATTCTTTTTATAAAAATAAAGAATATTGACTTAATATACCCTGTCTACTGACGATAATCTATTAGGGGTCTGTATACGCCCGTTTTCAACATTATAAACCATATCTATCTACTAAAATATAGTGATAGTAGAGCCTTCTAACCAGCTTGCAGCATCAAAGCTAGGGTCTTGTAATCCTTGTCAAACGCTGGATCGGCGGCACGTAGCTCATTCACTTTATCACAAGCATGCATCACTGTTGTGTGGTCGCGTCCTCCAAAAGACTGCCCAATCTCAGGAAAACTCTCGCTGGTCAACTCTCGTGATAGTGCCATCGCTATTTGGCGAGGTCTAGCAATACTACGCGTACGCTTGCGACCAAGCATATCTTTAATCGTCACATCATAATATTCAGCGACCACTTTACGAATATTATCCATATTGACCGCTTGTACGCGCATGGCAACAATATCTTTTAAGGCATATTGCACCATTTCAAGGGTAATAGGGGCGCCGGTTAAGTTAGCATTGGCAAATACTTGGTTTAAAGCACCTTCTAAACGTCTCACATTAGAAACAACATTTTGAGCGATGAATAACGCACATTCTTTAGGAAGGCTCATTCCATAAGAGGCGGCTTTCCTTTGTAAGATTTGTACGCGCGTATCAATTTCAGGCGGATCAACTGCGACCGTTAAGCCCCAAGAAAAACGAGATCTAAAGCGCTCGTCAAATTCAGTCATTTGTGATGGATGACGATCGGATGCCAAAATCAGCTGTTTATCACCACTAGTAAAATCTGCAAACAATGTTAAAAACTCATTACTACTTTTAGTCTTTCCAGCTAATACATGAATATCATCTACTATTAATAAATCTACTTTTTTTATTTTCTTTTTAAAGTCTTCTATTTTATTATTTCTTAATGAATAAACCAATTGATTAATAAATTTTTCAGAAGTGAAATAATAAAAAGTTTGATTATTTTTTAAATAGCGATGTGCTACTGAATGCATTAAATGGGTTTTTCCCAAACCAGAAGGTCCATATATAAATAAAGGATTGTGGCGATTCTTTGATTGGCGTTTACCAAGCTCATAGCATGCCTTATAGGCAAGGTTATTAGACTTACCTGTGACAAAGGTTTCAAAGGTAAAATCAGGATTTAAATAATTTAAGGATTTCGCATCAGCAGAGTCAACGGCTTCCGCATGACGCATATTGGCATCGATATCTGCTTTGGCATTATTATGATGAATGGTTTCAAAATCATGATTTGCAAGGGTAGGGGAGAGGTTATCTTCTGAGAATAAAGACCCTGATTGTAGCGAGCTAGTATCATCAGCAGTACGACCAGCATTATCAACACGTACAATAACTTCTTCGATACTTCCTTGGCTATGCTTAGTAACCAGCTGTTGAATATCCTCTAAGTGGTTCTTTTTAATGTAAGTTACAAAGTAATCATTAGGTGCAAGAATGATTAAAGTGTTGTTTTCTTGATGAGCTGACAATGGTCTTAACCACATGGTAAACACGTTATCTTTGACATGATAACGTAAGTCGTTTAGGCATTTATCCCAAATATTTGCTGTATCTATCATGAATATCAGTAGCCCTATAGTTCAAAGTATTAGCATTTTTTATTGTAAGAATGGATCGAATTAGGTCTAAAAAGGCGTTGAGGTTTACGTTAAACAACCTATTACAAAGTACACTAACACCTTATATCTTATAGGGGAGTAATCTACCACAAATAACCTGTGGATAAAACCTTGTTTTCTGGGGATAAGCCTGTGGATATTTTTGTGTATAAGTAATCAT